>NZ_JBQBEL010000003.1:0-7613 GCF_051919545.1 Aeromonas sp. 61P | reverse complement strand
CCCCTTAAAACCTGCCGCCTACTGGATGCTGGAGCAGGCGTTGGCGCATTATCCTGCGCCTTTCTCGACCGCTGGGTGACGGGCGACCTTAGCTTTGAATCTGTCGATGCGACCGCCTACGAGATCGACGAGAAGCTGCGCGGCCACCTTGCGCAGCACTTGGCCGGATACAGCCGCGTGACGCCACGCATCATCGCGGGCGATTACATCGAGCAGGCGACCGCCGAAGGTCTGCAGGATCGAGGCTATACCCATGCGATCCTCAATCCGCCTTATAAGAAGATCAACAGCCAATCAGCCCACCGTCTGGCCCTGCGCACTGTCGGCATCGAGACAGTGAATCTGTATTCCGCCTTTGTCGCGCTGGCAGTGGGTGAGGCAGCACTGGGCGGGCAGATCGTGGCCATCATCCCGCGCAGCTTCTGCAACGGGCCGTATTACCGCCCGTTCCGTGACTTCATCCTTGAGCGGGCGGCGATCTGCCACATGCACCTGTTCGAGTCGCGCAACAAGGCTTTCAAGGATGACGAGGTGCTGCAAGAAAACATCATCATCCGCTTGGAGCGTGGCGGCCAGCAGGGGCCAGTCACGGTCACGACTTCGACCGATGACAGCTTTTCCGACCTGACCACACACGAACACCCGTTCGACCGGATCGTGTTCCCTGATGACCCGGAGCGGTTCATTCATGTGCCGACCACCACCGAGAAAAGCACCATCGAGCTATCGCCCGCCGTGCGCTACTCGCTGGCCGAAATTGGCGTGAAGGTATCGACCGGGCCGGTTGTCGATTTCCGGCTGAAAGCGCACCTGCGCGACATGCCCGAGCCGGGCACCGTCCCACTGATCTACCCCGGCCACCTGAGTATGACCGGCACCGTCTGGCCCGTGGCGGGCTTGAAGAAGCCCAACGCAATCATGCGCAACGACGAAACGGAAAAGTGGCTTTACCCAAACGGGTTTTATTGCCTAGTGCGCCGTTTCTCATCGAAGGAGGAAAAGCGGCGCGTGGTGGCAAGCGTGGTTGATCCTACCGCCTTTGGCGATCATTCCGTGCTGGGGTTTGAGAATCATATGAACCTGTTTCACGAAAATAAACACGGCTTGCCCGAAGAGCTGGCTCGTGGACTGGTCGTGTTCCTGAACACAACCGCAGTAGATGAGCATTTCCGGCGCTTCAACGGCCATACACAGGTCAATGCAACCGACCTCAAGCAGATGAAGTACCCGAGCCGTGACACTCTGACAGAACTTGGCAAGTGGGCCATGCAGCAAGGAACGCTCACGCAAGAACAGATCGACGCCAAGCTAGGAACCCTGACCGCATGAACAACCAAAACGACCACATCGAGACCGCGCAGCAAATCATCATATCCTTGGGCCTACCCCGAGCGCAGCAGAATGAACGTTCCGCACTATGCCTACTGGCCCTCCTGAACCTCACGCCCGGCAAGACATGGGCCGACGCGGAAAACCCGCTTGTGGGCATCACGCCTATCATGGATTGGGCACGAGAGCACTACGGCAAGGAATATGCGCCAAACACTCGCGAGACATTCCGCCGTCAGTCCATGCACCAGTTCTGCGACGCTGGCGTGGCCCTCTACAACCCGGACAAGCCGACCGTCCGGTGAATAGCCCGAAGGCGGTTTATCAGATCGAACCAGCCGCGCGGGCTCTGCTGCGCACCTTCGGCACTCCGGCATGGCATGACAACCTCGCCGCCTATCTGGCCGAGCGTGAAACTCTGGTTGCTCGCTACGCCAAGGAGCGCGAGCAGAACCTCATCCCGGTTGAGATTGCACCGGGCCAGCAAATCACCCTCAGTCCCGGCGAGCATAGCGAACTGATCCGGGCCATCATCGAGGACTTCGCCCCGCGCTTTGCGCCGGGTAGCGTGCTGGTCTATGCCGGCGACACGGGCGACAAATGGGGCTACTTCGACGCGGCCCTGCTGGCCGGGCTGGGTGTCGATGTGGATTCACACGGCAAGATGCCTGACGTGGTGCTGCACTTCACCGCGAAAAACTGGCTGCTACTGGTGGAGTCCGTCACCAGTCACGGGCCAGTCGATGGAAAGCGGTACGCCGAACTTGCCAAGCTGTTTGCCGGATCGACTCGGGCTGGTCTATGTGACGGCCTTCCCGAACAGAGCCCTCATGGGCCGCTACCTTGGGGAAATCGCATGGGAAACTGAGGTATGGGTGGCCGATGCGCCCTCTCACTTAATCCACTTCAACGGGGTGCGGTTCCTTGGCCCTTACCCTACCGAATGAGCACAAGAGGCCCAACCATGACCACACCCACCACCGAGACAGCAAAAGAGGTGCTTCGCGGCTACGGACGCACCAGCGAGGCCGCGCTGGCATCCCTGATGAACGTTCAAGACTGGCAGCGAATCGCCCGGCAGGAACTAGAGCGCCGGGCTACCAGTATCGTGCAGGCGCTGGATGATACGACCCTTGAGGCCATTGCAGCGGGCACGCTCGACATGCGGGCCATGTGCCGACAGGTGGCCGACGAGATCAACCAGACAGCCTAAGCCCCCCCGGCCCAAAAGTGGTGAACCGAAGGGTGTTTTGAGGTGCGCATAACGCCTTTTATGTTCAATTGCGATTTTTAGCAGCTAAAACGGGGCGCTGGCGGCAAACAGGCCGCCTGTATCGCGTTTTGGGGCGTTTCGACACACAAGGCAGGGCGTTTACTGCATGAAAGTTTGCAACGCTTCTGAGGCGGTTTGAGGGCAGGATCCTGCGGGGTATGGTTTCGGCCTGTTTTTGCATCCTGCGGCTTGTTTCGGTATCTTGCCCCACCCTTCGAGGTGCACCCGATCAGATAAGCCGCCTCGATGGTGGGAAAGTGGGGCCGCTGGCCCCAGTTTTTCGCCCCCCGCCTCGCCCTGCAAATGCCTCACTTCTGTCCCAGTTCTGTCCCAGTTCTGTACCGGTTCTGTCCCACTTTTGTACCGGATCTGTACCGCTTTTGTACCGGATCTGTACCGCTATCCGCTTCGCGGTGTTCCAGTACCCCCGAACAGTGCAGCCCTTAACGACATAGCCACTCTTCACGCCGTCATTCCTCCCTTAAAAACGGTGGTCCACAGCCATACACATTACGCACCAGCAAGACTGGTGTAACTCATTGAAATAAAAGGAGTATTTAATCAGAGGCGTGTCGTGAAAATGGTGGCAAAAACGCCATAACTGTGTGAGTAGAATAAAGTTTCGTTACTAAGTAATAAAGAATCATACTGAGTATTAAAGATTCATACTTAAATGGCAGCGATCAGAGTACACTGCCATTTCTAAAACGTTTATGCCCCATTCCTTCTTAGACCTTGTATCTACTTCAAATTGCAGGCTTCCGTTTAAGGTTACTTTACCTAATGGCGGACATCAGTAATCTATTGGGTTCCTTTTCTCTGTGGCTTTTTAAGCGGATAACTTTTTTCAATGGTGCCGCGTACTTTGAACGTTAACATAGAGGCTCAGGGCGCTATTTTACCCCCTTAAAATAGGCAAAATGAGGGTTTTTAAGATCTTGATTTTTAGTGTTTTTATTTTGGTGATGTGATGTGGCTTTGATGGTAGTGTTGCGTCCAGTTCATCATAGGAGTCAACATGGAAACCTACCGTCACACATATCGACACCACAGTTTTTCACATCAAGATCTAAGTGATATTACTTTCACTGCTTGCACCTTTATCCGATGCGATTTTCGACGTGCTAACTTGCGTGATGCGACATTTATTAACTGCAAGTTCATTGAACAGGGTGATATCGAAGGTTGCCATTTTGATGTCGCAGACCTTCGCGATGCAAGTTTCCAACAATGCCAGCTTGCGATGGCAAACTTTAGTAACGCCAATTGCTACGGTATTGAGTTACGTGAGTGTGATTTAAAAGGGGCCAACTTTTCCCGAGCAAACTTTGCCAATCAAGTGAGTAATCGTATGTACTTTTGCTCAGCCTTTATTACTGGATGTAACCTGTCTTATGCCAATATGGAGCGGGTCTGTTTAGAAAAATGTGAGCTGTTTGAAAATCGCTGGATAGGGACTCACCTCGCGGGCGCATCACTGAAAGAGTCAGACTTAAGTCGAGGTGTTTTTTCTGAAGATGTCTGGGGACAGTTTAGCCTACAGGGTGCTAATTTATGTCACGCCGAACTCGACGGTTTAGATCCTCGAAAAGTCGATACATCAGGTATCAAAATTGCCAGCTGGCAACAAGAACAGCTTCTCGAAGCGTTGGGTATTGTTGTTTTTCCTGACTAGATGCTTACGAATACCTGCTGATAAACTATACACAACATTAATACATTTTCTAATTCAAATCACCAGAGCTAGATCAATACTTCTAGCTCATTCTTGTCCAGAAACGTGTTTGAATGGGGCCAATCAATCTGTGGATGCTCAAGACAACCAGTATGATACTTTATTACTCAGTTGTAGCGTGACTCAGATTTTGTAGTAGGAATTAGTATGAATCTTTATTTCTGGGTGAGTATCATTTAGAACGGTACAAACAGGGTTACTTGACTGCTTAGTATGAAACTTTATTCCTCTCCTACAATAACAGCATGATCTTAATGCTGTTTTTATGGTTGCCCCCCCAGAGGAACAAATCGCTCGGAACATCGAGCGCGTCCGGCGAACGCCTGCGGGGGCAATAGGTGAAGCAAAACGGAGTCCATCAGGGTGGGGCCACTGGCCCCACCCTGTGGAGAGCAGGGCAGCACTCCCGAACGGGAGCGACTAGCGCAGTCTGTCGCGCCCCGTTCGGGAGTCGGTAAGCGCAGCGCGGCAGCCTTAACGACTGCTTAGATCCACCTCGATGCGGCGAAAACCGATGGTGTGCGCCGTGTTAACCCCTGCATCGATGGTCTTAAAGACCCGCCAGCCTCCGCGCTGGCGTTCCAGCACTTCCGTTTCTGCATTGCGGCCAAACTTCACCAGGTGAAGATGGTAGCCGGCACCCATCGGGGTCGGGGCGATCACCGCCTTGGCAAAACCCCCTTGTTCAAATACCCACTTCGCCTTGATCTCTTCCATATCAAAAACCTGTTTTGATGATTCATATCTACGTTATGACACCAACGCAGCCAAACATCAAATTAGAATTACGAACCATCAAACTCTTATTTTGATTGGCGTTACTCAGGTTCGTAGAACCGCACTCGGGTTTCAAAGGGGCGACCCTTTGGCACGCCGATAGGATGCAGGCACGCCGACGGTACAAACGCAGTTTGTATACGCTCGGTCTCGTGCCTGTATACAGTCGGTGTCGTGCCTGAAGGCAGTGAATCATTTTCTAACGGGCGGGCAGTGGGATACATAAAGAGACACAAAAAAGGACACACACCAGAAAGCGCAGGACACACAAAGAGACACATAAAATGGAAAAAAATCAGTGAGTTGGACACAAAACAGGGCACACAATGGGGCACATTCAAGACTTGCGGGGTTGTATGAGGGAGATCCAAAAAGAAAGTGTCCATAGGGAATGAAAAAACAGCTCAACCGCCAAACCCTACAGATCCCCTACAGAAAGCCTACTAAAGCCCTACCGTTCACCCACAGAACACCTACTACATACCTACGGAATGCCTCACGGATGACAGGTGGCGAGCCCACAAAAAGACCTACAAGATAACCCACACACCACCCAAGCGACCCACACATTGGCCCACTAAAAAACCCACAAAATCGGATGGCTAATTTGATGAATCAAAAAGAAAATTTGAAGAGCATTCCAGAGGAGCAATTCAGTAAGTACGACGTTGCGGACCATTTGACTAGCCGTGTCGAGATCGCGGCATACCTAGAGGCCGCCAAGGAAGAGAACGATCCATCCCTTCTTGCAGCGGTCATGGAGGACATTCACCGACTCGAAGCGCGGCAGAGCAAAGGAGACAGCCAGTGACATATCGCCTATTGACGACAAAGGAAATGGCAGAGCTACGGGAGGAGATGAAGGCTGCCGGAGAATGGGCGAGAACTGTCTTAGGGCAAGAGCGGCGGCAAACGCCAGCAGTTTGCGAATCCTGCCCTAGCTCCTCAAATTTCGTACGTACGAAAAAAACAAACCCGCTCCGTGGATAAGCCCTACTGCCCACAGGCCAAACACACGGCCTGATGGACAGCCCTTCGGGAGCGGCCTTAACCACCTCGCACCGATCCTCTCTCTCTGAAATGCTTTTTGAAATGAGAACGCCCCTAACGGGGCGCTGTTATCTGATAAGGCTTTATTGGATCACTCTGGATCACGTTTGAGATAGCGGCTAACAGTAGCAGAGCCAATTCCGAGATCCTCGCCTATATCGCGATTGCTGTAACCCATTGCCTTGAGCCTGATAACCTCGGGTAACAAATCCGCCCGAGCCTTGCCGTTCTTGGTTGGGCGCTTGGATACCTTGCCACCAATACGCCCGCCCTTGGCCCCTCGATGCGCTTGCACCTGGCTAAACCCTGCGGGGGTGAATCGGTTCCACACCCAACGGGCTATGCTCTTGGCCGTGGCCTTGATCTCCGACACGGGTAGCGGGCCGCCCTGCTCCCGTCCAAACGCATTGGCGCTATCACAAGCCGATCTCACCGCATCGGCCCACGCTTCGTACCCGTTAGGTCGCCAGTACGCTCTAACGGCGCTGTAGGCCCATTCACGCACGTTATCGAACACCGTGACGTTACGCCCCAGCCCGCCAACCTCTTTGCGACTGCGACGGTTATAGGCCGCTAAATCCTCATCGGGGCAGAACTCCGCGAGGTAGTCGAGGGAATAAGGCGCATGGTTGTGCCAGACCGTCCACCAATCGCGATGTACGGGATTTTTGGTGATCAGACCAACATACCCCATATCAGCGTCCAGCTTTTTAGCCAAAACGTGTTCTATGGCCGCCAAATAGCGCAGCGGCTTTAGCCTTGCGGCACTGGTGCGAGCCACGGGCGCGGCTAACAGGTAGCCAAGGTGGTAATTGCCATTCTCGGGATTGATGGCGATCCAATGCGGCGCAGGCAAGCCACGATCTCGCCACTCTTGATACCCCTCTCGCCGTTGCTCATAGGGCTTCCTGTCCACATCAAACACAATGCAGGAGACATGCGGAGGCGGATTGTGCTGGACATGGCGATAGGCCAGCGCGGTCGCCTGCGGGCGGATAAGGAGCCCCTGCGCCGGATCATCAGTGCAGTAGGGACGGTGGGGGAGACGTTCAATAAAAGCAGCAGCGTGAAGCGCTGATTTTACCATCGGACACCGCGCTTATTGGCGGTGTTGGGTTGTTTGATGTGATCCATGTGGTATTCTTGTTCCTGTGATTAAGTCACGGCCCCGAACTCTCTAAGCCATCCGCCAAGATTGCACTTAGAGATTCGGGGTTTGTCTTTTCTGGGCCATAAGTTACAGCAAACTTACAGCATCAAACAACTTATCCCACTCCAGTTAAAACTCTCAAATACATGAGGCTTAAGTTGCTCCAGCGATTGGAAATAGCAGATAACGTTCGCCGCGCGATAGCACCACGAACAACTCAGAAACATAAATCCGAGTTCGGTCAGTTCATGACCCCTTCGAGTGTGGCCCGTTTCATGGCATCCCTGTTCCCCCAGAGT
>NZ_JBQBEL010000002.1:0-3616 GCF_051919545.1 Aeromonas sp. 61P | reverse complement strand
TACGTATTGCTAAGGTTAAGAGCCTCTCATTGTCCGTTCTCTACAGCACCTGCCATCAGATTGTGTTTGTTAGTCGCTTTTTTTTTTTTTTTTTGGAATTTTTTTTTTGGAATTTTTTTTGCGCTAACAACCTCCTGCCGTTTTGCCCGTGCATATCGGTCACGAACAAATCTGATTACTAAACACAGTAGCCTGGATTTGTTCTATCAGTAATCGACCTTATTCCTAATTAAATAGAGCAAATCCCCTTATTGGGGGTAAGACATGAAGATGCCAGAAAAACATGACCTGTTGGCCGCCATTCTCGCGGCAAAGGAACAAGGCATCGGGGCAATCCTTGCGTTTGCAATGGCGTACCTTCGCGGCAGATATAATGGCGGTGCGTTTACAAAAACAGTAATCGACGCAACGATGTGCGCCATTATCGCCTAGTTCATTCGTGACCTTCTCGACTTCGCCGGACTAAGTAGCAATCTCGCTTATATAACGAGCGTGTTTATCGGCTACATCGGTACTGACTCGATTGGTTCGCTTATCAAACGCTTCGCTGCTAAAAAAGCCGGAGTAGAAGATGGTAGAAATCAATAATCAACGTAAGGCGTTCCTCGATATGCTGGCGTGGTCGGAGGGAACTGATAACGGACGTCAGAAAACCAGAAATCATGGTTATGACGTCATTGTAGGCGGAGAGCTATTTACTGATTACTCCGATCACCCTCGCAAACTTGTCACGCTAAACCCAAAACTCAAATCAACAGGCGCCGGACGCTACCAGCTTCTTTCCCGTTGGTGGGATGCCTACCGCAAGCAGCTTGGCCTGAAAGACTTCTCTCCGAAAAGTCAGGACGCTGTGGCATTGCAGCAGATTAAGGAGCGTGGCGCTTTACCTATGATTGATCGTGGTGATATCCGTCAGGCAATCGACCGTTGCAGCAATATCTGGGCTTCACTGCCGGGCGCTGGTTATGGTCAGTTCGAGCATAAGGCTGACAGCCTGATTGCAAAATTCAAAGAAGCGGGCGGAACGGTCAGAGAGATTGATGTATGAGCAGAGTCACCGCGATTATCTCCGCTCTGGTTATCTGCATCATCGTCTGCCTGTCATGGGCTGTTAATCATTACCCGTGATAACGCCATTACCTACAAAGCCCAGCGCGACAAAAATGCCAGAGAACTGAAGCTGGCGAACGCGGCAATTACTGACATGCAGATGCGTCAGCGTGATGTTGCTGCGCTCGATGCAAAATACACGAAGGAGTTAGCTGATGCTAAAGCTGAAAATGATGCTCTGCGTGATGATGTTGCCGCTGGTCGTCGTCGGTTGCACATCAAAGCAGTCTGTCAGTCAGTGCGTGAAGCCACCACCGCCTCCGGCGTGGATAATGCAGCCTCCCCCCGACTGGCAGACACCGCTGAACGGGATTATTTCACCCTCAGAGAGAGGCTGATCACTATGCAAAAACAACTGGAAGGAACCCAGAAGTATATTAATGAGCAGTGCAGATAGAGTTGCCCATATCGATGGGCAACTCATGCAATTATTGTGAGCAATACACACGCGCTTCCAGCGGAGTATAAATGCCTAAAGTAATAAAACCGAGCAATCCATTTACGAATGTTTGCTGGGTTTCTGTTTTAACAACATTTTCTGCGCCGCCACAAATTTTGGCTGCATCGACAGTTTTCTTCTGCCCAATTCCAGAAACGAAGAAATGATGGGTGATGGTTTCCTTTGGTGCTACTGCTGCCGGTTTGTTTTGAACAGTAAACGTCTGTTGAGCACATCCTGTAATAAGCAGGGCCAGCGCAGTAGCGAGTAGCATTTTTTTCATGGTGTTATTCCCGATGCTTTTTGAAGTTCGCAGAATCGTATGTGTAGAAAATTAAACAAACCCTAAACAATGAGTTGAAATTTCATATTGTTAATATTTATTAATGTATGTCAGGTGCGATGAATCGTCATTGTATTCCCGGATTAACTATGTCCACAGCCCTGACGGGGAACTTCTCTGCGGGAGTGTCCGGGAATAATTAAAACGATGCACACAGGGTTTAGCGCGTACACGTATTGCATTATGCCAACGCCCCGGTGCTGACACGGAAGAAACCGGACGTTATGATTTAGCGTGGAAAGATTTGTGTAGTGTTCTGAATGCTCTCAGTAAATAGTAATGAATTATCAAAGGTATAGTAATATCTTTTATGTTCATGGATATTTGTAACCCATCGGAAAACTCCTGCTTTAGCAAGATTTTCCCTGTATTGCTGAAATGTGATTTCTCTTGATTTCAACCTATCATAGGACGTTTCTATAAGATGCGTGTTTCTTGAGAATTTAACATTTACAACCTTTTTAAGTCCTTTTATTAACACGGTGTTATCGTTTTCTAACACGATGTGAATATTATCTGTGGCTAGATAGTAAATATAATGTGAGACGTTGTGACGTTTTAGTTCAGAATAAAACAATTCACAGTCTAAATCTTTTCGCACTTGATCGAATATTTCTTTAAAAATGGCAACCTGAGCCATTGGTAAAACCTTCCATGTGATACGAGGGCGCGTAGTTTGCATTATCGTTTTTATCGTTTCAATCTGGTCTGACCTCCTTGTGTTTTGTTGATGATTTATGTCAAATATTAGGAATGTTTTCACTTAATAGTATTGGTTGCGTAACAAAGTGCGGTCCTGCTGGCATTCTGGAGGGAAATACAACCGACAGATGTATGTAAGGCCAACGTGCTCAAATCTTCATACAGAAAGATTTGAAGTAATATTTTAACCGCTAGATGAAGAGCAAGCGCATGGAGCGACAAAATGAATAAAGAACAATCTGCTGATGATCCCTCCGTGGATCTGATTCGTGTAAAAAATATGCTTAATAGCACCATTTCTATGAGTTACCCTGATGTTGTAATTGCATGTATAGAACATAAGGTGTCTCTGGAAGCATTCAGAGCAATTGAGGCAGCGTTGGTGAAGCACGATAATAATATGAAGGATTATTCCCTGGTGGTTGACTGATCACCATAACTGCTAATCATTCAAACTATTTAGTCTGTGACAGAGCCAACACGCAGTCTGTCACTGTCAGGAAAGTGGTAAAACTGCAACTCAATTACTGCAATGCCCTCGTAATTAAGTGAATTTACAATATCGTCCTGTTCGGAGGGAAGAACGCGGGATGTTCATTCTTCATCACTTTTAATTGATGTATATGCTCTCTTTTCTGACGTTAGTCTCCGACGGCAGGCTTCAATGACCCAGGCTGAGAAATTCCCGGACCCTTTTTGCTCAAGAGCGATGTTAATTTGTTCAATCATTTGGTTAGGAAAGCGGATGTTGCGGGTTGTTGTTCTGCGGGTTCTGTTCTTCGTTGACATGAGGTTGCCCCGTATTCAGTGTCGCTGATTTGTATTGTCTGAAGTTGTTTTTACGTTAAGTTGATGCAGATCAATTAATACGATACCTGCGTCATAATTGATTATTTGACGTGGTTTGATGGCCTCCACGCACGTTGTGATATGTAGATGATAATCATTATCACTTTACGGGTCCTTTCCGGTGAAAAAAAAGGTACCAAAAAAAACATCGTCGTGAGTAGTGAACCGTAAGC
>NZ_JBQBEL010000001.1:1657500-4718842 GCF_051919545.1 Aeromonas sp. 61P | reverse complement strand
AAACGGTGATGTGAAGAATCACGTCACTGGCTGCGAGGATGACACCTCATAAGAAGCGGCAAATGATTTAGCGCAAGCTAACCGAATGCGGAGCGGTAGTTCAGTCGGTTAGAATACCGGCCTGTCACGCCGGGGGTCGCGGGTTCGAGTCCCGTCCGCTCCGCCACTAATTTGAAGGCCTTCCCAGATGGGAAGGCCTTTTTGCTATGGCGGTTTTTGCCCACTGACCCCCAATGTTTCCAACTTTGGCTACAAGAGCCCGAGTGATGGTATTGCCGTGTTGGGTGGTGAGGCGGTGCCGGTCAACCCCTGCTCCAAGTATGAGGACATGAAGTTCTCACCTGTAGTGGTCTAATCATTCCGGACACCATTTTAGGTGGTACAGTCGCCACCATGACCTGAGGTGTCCAATGACAAGATTACGTCGCTCATTTACTGCCGAATTCAAACTCGAAGCCGCATCCCTGGTGCTCGACCAGGGATATTCTGTCCCCGAAGCCAGCCGTTCACTGGACGTTGGTGAAACCGTGCTCCGTCGCTGGGTTCAGCAATTGCAATCCGAACGAACTGGCACAACCCCGATTAGTAAAGCACTGACTCCGGAGCAACAGAAAATCCAGGAGCTGGAAGCCCGTATCAACCGGCTCGAACGTGAAAAGGACATTCTAAAAAAGGCTACTGCTCTCTTGATGGCGGACGAGTTTACACGTACGCGCTGATAGACCGATTAAGGGAGCAAGCCCCCATCACCTTGGTCTGTTGCGCTTTCGATGTACCCACCTCCTGTTTTTACGACTATCTGGCCCGCAAGCAGACGATTAACCGTGAGCGGATACAGCAACGCAGCGAGTTGCGCCGGTTGTTCAAAGAAAGCAGGAGCTCAGCGGGTAGCCGCGCCTTGATGTCGATGATGCGGGAGTTGGGGTATCAGATTGGTCGATTCAAAGTACGTAACCTGATGAAGGAAGCCGGTCTGGTATCCAAGCAACCGGGCGCTCATCGCTATCAAGTCGCTCGGTCTGAACGACCGGACATTCCCAATCTGCTGGCCCGCGAATTTGATGTCCAGCAACCCAATCAGGTGTGGTGTGGCGATATCACCTACGTCTGGGCAGGTGGTCGCTGGCATTACCTGGCAGCGGTGCTTGACCTGCACACCCGGCGGGTCGTGGGCTGGGCGATGTCTGATAAACCTGATGCAGAATTGGCCATCAAAGCACTGGATATGGCCTATCAGCAGCGGGGTTGCCCATCCTGTGTGCTATTTCACTCCGACCAGGGCAGCCAATATGGTAGTAGGGCATCTCGGCAACGACTGTGGCGTTATCGCATAACCCAGAGCATGAGTCGGCGTAGCAACTGCTGGGATAACGCCCCGATGGAGCGACTGTTCAGGAGCATGAAGTCAGAGTGGCTCCCGGCTATGGGATATATGAGCTTGCGAGAGGCGAAGCGGGATATCAGTTACTACCTGATGGATTACTACAACTGGCGGCGTCCACATCAACACAATGACGGGATGCCGCCAGCAGAAGCCGAGGAGCGGCCTAACCAAGTGTCCGGGTTTAGTTGACCACTACACTCTGCGTGTTAAATCTATCAGCAAATTAATCAGTTAAGTGCCCTGGCCCAGAAATCTGCTGGCCGGGGCATTTTTTTAGGTTAGAATCGGCGCCCTCATGGCATCAGGTGTACTATATGTTGTGCCATTAATTTTAGATGGCACCATTGGTTGTGTTTTCTGCTGTTGTCATGATGTTGATGCATTCACATAAGGTTGATTGAAAATGGCTAAATCGAACCCGGTGCTGGAGAGTGAGCTTGGCTCCCGCCTTATCCCCATGCAGGAAACGTCCCTCGAGATCTGGGATAGCAAGTATCGCCTCAAGAGCAAGGATGGCACTCCCATCGACAGCTCTATCGATGAGACTTACCAGCGGGTAGCCCGTGCGTTGGCAGAGCAGGAGCTGGAACCGGAGGCCTGGTATGAGTCTTTCCTGTGGGCACTGCGCAATGGTGCCATTCCGGCGGGCCGGATCACCTCCAACGCCGGGGCTTTTGAACACAAGCCTGCCACTTCGACCATCAACTGTACTGTTTCCGGTACCATCGAAGATTCGATGGACGATATCCTCGGCAAGGTGCACGAGGCCGGTCTGACCCTGAAAGCCGGGTGCGGTATCGGCTATGACTTCTCGACCCTGCGCCCGCGCGGTGCCTTTGTCTCCGGTGCCGGTGCCTACACTTCCGGTCCGCTCTCCTTTATGGATATCTATGACAAGATGTGTTTCACCGTCTCGTCAGCCGGTGGCCGTCGCGGCGCCCAGATGGGCACCATGGATATCCGCCATCCCGATGTGATCGAGTTTATTCAGGCCAAGCGCGAAGATGGCCGCCTGCGTCAGTTCAACCTCTCTCTGCTCATCACCGAAGATTTCGTTAAGGCGGTGAAAGAGGATGCACCCTGGTCGCTGCTCTTCCCCTACACCGCCAAAGAGGTGGAGCAGGATAGCATTGCGCTGGACGATCCCGCTCAGGTGCTCTGGGCTGACTGGCCCAACAAGGAAGGGGTTGTATTCAACGAGTTGGGGCAGGTCGCTTGCAAGGTCTACAAGACCATGCCAGCCCGCAAGCTGTGGAATGTCATCATGACCTCGACCTATGACTATGCAGAGCCCGGCTTCATCCTGATCGACAAGGTCAACCAGATGAACAACAACTGGTTCTGTGAAGAGATCCGCGCGACCAACCCCTGTGGTGAGCAGCCGTTGCCGCCTTACGGTGCCTGTCTGCTGGGTTCGGTCAATCTGACCAAGTTTGTGCGCGACCCTTTTACTGAAAACGCTGCGTTCGATTGGCAGGCGTTTCGCAAGGTGGTAGCCATCTTCACCCGCATGCTCGACAACGTGGTGGAGATCAATCAGCTGCCGCTGGCCAAGCAGCGCGAGGAGATCACAGCCAAGCGCCGTCATGGCATGGGCTTCCTCGGGCTTGGCTCGACCCTCACCATGCTGCAGATCAAGTACGGTTCTGCCGCGTCCGTCGCCTTTACCGAGCAGGTATCCCAGGAGCTGGCGATGACCGGCTGGCAGGAGTCCCTGCGTCTGGCCAAGGAGAAAGGCTCTGCCCCCATCATGGAGCAGGAGTTTGAAGTGACTGGCAAGATGCTGCGTCTGCGCCCGGAAATGGCGGCTGATGGCATCAAGGTGGGCGACAAGGTGAAGGGCAAGGTGCTGCACGCACGCTACAGCCGTTACATGCAGCAGGTTGCCGAGGTGGATCCTGCGCTGGTCGCCGAGCTGGCCGAAGTGGGTGGGCGTTTCACTCACCACAGCAGTATTGCGCCGACCGGCACTATCTCCCTGTCTCTGGCCAACAACGCCAGCAACGGTATCGAACCGAGCTTTGCCCACCACTACAGCCGCAACGTTATCAAGCCGGGCAAGAAGAGCAAGGAGAGCGTGGATGTCTACTCCTTCGAGCTGCTGGCCTACCGCGAGCTGGTGAATCCGGCCGCCATGCCCTATGCCGATGATGAGGCGAGCCGTCTGCCGGACTATTTCATTACTGCTGACGACATCAGCCCGGCCCAGCATGTGGACATTCAGGCGGCGGCCCAGCGCTGGATTGACTCCTCCATCTCCAAGACTGCCAACGTGCCGACCGATTTCCCGTTCGAGCAGTTCAAGGACATCTACATGTATGCCTCGGACTCCGGCCTCAAGGGCTGCACCACCTTCCGCTTCAATCCGGAGGCCTTCCAGGGCGTGCTGGTGAAGGAGAAGGATCTGGAGAACACCCTGTACGATTTCACCCTGGAGGATGGCTCCGTCATCTCCGTCAAGGGGAACGAAGAGATCGAATACGATGGCGAGCTGCATACGGCCGCCAACCTCTACGATGCCTTGAAAGAAGGCTATTACGGTAAATTCTGAGAACGACATTATGGTCAAGAAGATCGACAAGAAAATCGTCGCCTACAAGGTGCGTACCAAGGATGAGCCGCAAGAAGATCTCTCTGCGCAGGATGACGTGGTGCACATGCACGAAACCGTGCTGCGCCCGGAGCGGCTGATGGGTACCACCTACAAGCTGAAGACGCCGGAGCATGTCTCCGAGCACTCGCTGTTTATCACCATCAACGACATCATTCTCAACGAGGGCACGGTGCACGAAACCCGCCGTCCGTTCGAGATCTTCATCAACTCCAAGAGTCTGGAGCACTACCAGTGGATCGTGGCGCTGACCCGCATCATCTCGGCGGTATTCCGCAAGGGTGGGGATGTCACCTTCCTGGTGGAGGAGCTGCGTTCCGTATTCGATCCCAAGGGCGGCTACTGGAACAAGGGCAAGTATGTGCCGTCGCTGATCGCCGAAATTGGCAACGTGATCGAGAGCCATCTCACCGAGATCGGCATGCTCAAGGCGCCGGGACTGGATGAGCATCAGCAGGCGTTTCTGGCCGAGAAACAGGCCGAGTTGAAAGCCGCTCAGGAGGCCGAAGAGCAGCAGGCTGGCAGTGGTTTCCCGGCCAATGCCGCGCTCTGCTACAAGTGCCACACCAAGGCGCTGGTGCTGAAGGATGGCTGCATGACCTGCCTCAACTGTGGCGACTCCAAGTGCGGCTGACAGACAGGCCCAAGTAGTTGAATGATAGAAAAAAGACCGGCCACAGTGCCGGTCTTTTTATTGCTGTTTTTATGCTCAATCAAATCAGACGGCCCAGTGATTTGTTGCGCGATAGTAAAATCGGGCGTAGCGTTGAGGGTAATAAAACTGTCACGGCCGTGTGGTTTCAATGACATCTGAGATTCACACACGTGGCCCTTCAGTGCCAAGGAGGATGCTTATGGACAATACGGACCGAAAGCTGTTTATCCTGGATACCAACGTTCTGCTTCACGAACCCCTCGCTATCTACTCCTTCAAAGAGCACGACGTGCTCATCCCCATGACGGTGCTGGAAGAGCTCGATAACATCAAGGATCGCAACAAGGATGTCAGCCGCGACGCGCGGGTTGCCATTCGTGCGCTGGAAGATGTGTTCCGCGATGCAACCCCGGATCAGATCACCCAGGGCGTTCCGCTGGCTGGCGAAGCGAGCGGCAATATCTGCATCTTCAGCGATCACCATCTGCCGCAGGATGCCGAGGTCTTTACCGACAAGGAGGCCGACAACCGCATCATCAACGCGGCCCTCTATCTGCAAAAGCACGAGTTGAAGCGTCAGGTGGTGCTGGTCACCAAAGACATCAACATGCGCCTCAAAGCTAAAGGGGCTGGGCTTGCTCACGTTGAAGATTACCGCAGCGACCAGCTGATCGACGATATCCGCCTGCTGGCCAAGGGCTTTCAGGTGGTGCCCGGCAGCTTCTGGGAGCGCGTCGGCGAGTGCGAGAGCGAGACCCACGGCCGCGACACCATCCATGTGATTGATGCCAACCTGCTGGAGGGAGTTCACGTAAACCAGTATCTGGTGGATGAGGAGAATTTCTTCGCCGCCCGGGTGCTCAGCCACGATGGCAGCAAGATCCGCATCAAGGATCTGGGCCGCGAGCGACTGATGTCCCGCAAGGCGTGGGGGGTTCATCCCAAGAATGTCTATCAGGGGATGGCGCTGGATGCACTGCTCGATCCGCACATCGATCTGGTGATCCTGACCGGCCCGGCCGGTTGCGGCAAGACCTTGCTGGCAATGGCTGCTGCGCTGGAGCTGGTGATTGAGAAGGGCATTTACGAGAAGGTGATCGTCACCCGGAATACCCCGGAAATTGCCGAAAGCATCGGCTTCCTGCCCGGCACCGAAGAGGAGAAGATGATGCCCTGGCTGGCGGCGGTGACCGACACCCTGGAGGTGCTGCACAAGCAGGACGAGAACATGAGCGGCTCGCTCAGCTACATCATGGAGAAGGCCAATATCCAGTTCAAATCGGTCAACTTCATGCGCGGGCGCAGCATCCAGAACACCTTCGTGCTGCTGGATGAGTGCCAGAACCTGACCGCTTCCCAGATCAAGACCATCATCACCCGTTGCGGCGAAGGCACCAAGATCGTCTGCTCCGGTAACCTGGCACAGATCGACTCCAACTACCTGAGCCCGGTGACCTCCGGTCTCACCATCGTCGAGCGTTTCAAGGATTTTGACGGCAGTGCCAACATCTTCCTCAATGGTGTGGTGCGCAGCCGACTGGCTTCGTTCGCCGAGGAAAACCTCTGATTTAAATGAATATTTCCAGATGCAAAGGGAGGCCAATCGGCCTCCCTTTTTGATCATGGCGCAGTCTTTACTCCCAAGGGCTATTGGCCAAGGTAGCGCAGCAGCCCCGGGTGGCCGCTATTTTGCAGAATATCCGGCTTGCCTTGCAGGGCGATGCGGCCCTCGTCGACAAAGAGCACCTGATCGGCAATCAGCTGGGCATCTTCCGGATTGTGGGAGACCATCAGTACGGTAATGCCCTGTTCGCAGGCTAGCCTCGCCACTTCCGCCAGCATCTCCCGGCGCAGGGCGGGATCGAGGGCAGAGAAGGGCTCATCCAGCAGCAGCAGCGGTTTGCCGCGCACCAGCGCGCGAGCCAGCCCGACCCGCTGCTGCTGGCCACCGGAGAGCTGTTCAGGTAGGCGGCTTAGCATCTCGCCAAGACCAACCCGCCCGGCCGCATCGATCACCTGTGACCGCTGGGCGGCGCTCAGGCGCAGCCCCGGGTGCAAACCGATGGCGATATTGTCGAACACCGACAGATGGAGGAAGAGGTTGTGATCCTGAAACAGGGTGGTGACCGGTCGCTCGGCGGGGCCCAGCTGCAGCAGATCTTCACCATCGAAACTGAGGCGGCCAGATTCCACCGGCACGAAGCCGGCGATCATCCCGAGCAGGGTCGACTTGCCTGCACCGCTTGGGCCAATCAGCGCGGTGATCTCCCCCTTGGGCAGGGTCGCGCTGAAGCTGACGCGCCAGTCGGGGTAGCTGGTAGCAAGCGTATCAATGTTCAGCATGTTTTCCTCCTCAAAGGGTCCGTTCGACCAGCCAAAACAGCCGCAGAAACGCTAGCGCAGTGGCGCCAGGCTTTTTGTATCTCAATGATGCTCGCCATTTTTTCCTCCTAGCCCCCGTTCCACCAGCCAGAATAGGGAGAAACAGAGCGTGAGCAGCAGCAGGGCGGTGGCGGCCGCCTCGGTTAGCCGGTAACTGCCGAGCTGCTGATAGAGCAGCCAGGGCAGGGTGGTGAGCTCCTGACTGCCAAACATGGCGATGGCGCCGAGATCCCCGAGCGAGAGGATCATCGACAGCGCCATCGCCAGTGCCAGCGGGCGGCGCAGCAGGGGCCACTCTACCAGCCGCAGGCGATGCAGACCGCGTACCCCCAGACTGTCGGCCAGCCGGTCATACTGGCGCACCACCAGTTGCATGGGGGCGGAGAGGGGGCGCATCACATAGGGCAGCGCCATCAGGGCGTTGACCAGTACTACCAGCCAGGGGCCGAGGGCGAACACGTCGGCGAACGGCATAAACAGGATGAAAAGACCGGTAGAGAGCACCACGGCCGGGATCATAAGGATTACCGAACCGCTGGCCTCCCACAGGGCGGCAGCTCGCCGCTGGCGGGTGCGTACCTTGAGGTGACGGCTGGTGAGTAGCAGGCCGCTGCCAAGCAGGGTCGCCAGTGTGCCCGCCGCCAGTGCAATCAGCAGCGACTGGCCGCTCGCCTGCCACAGTTTGGCGGAAGTGAGCGCCGTCAGCAGGCCGGGGTGAAGGCCTGCCACCACGATGGCCAGCAACGGTGGCAGAAAGATGGCGAGCCCGATGCAGAGTGAGAGCAGGTCCACCACGGCCGTGCCCGGCTGATGACGGTCCGGCCGCAGGCAGGGACGACGGGGGGTCACTCTGCTGGCCGGGGTACTCTGCAGCTTGTGCTGCAGGGCGAGCAGGGCGGCGGTCAGGATCAGCTGCACCAGCGCCAATCCGCCCGCGGTGGCGAGATCGAAGTCAAAGCGCAGCGCCTGATAGACGGCCACCTCCAGGGTGGTGGATTTCGGCCCGCCCCCCAGCGCCAGCACGGTAGTGAAGCTGGTGAAACAGAGCATAAAGATGAGGCTGGTCAGCCCCGGCAATATGCCGCGAATAAGCGGCCACTCCAGTAGCCGGAAGATGTGGGATGAGCGCATGCCGAGCTGGCTGGCAAGGCGCCAGCTCGATTCGGGGATGCTCTCTATGCTCTGCAGCATCAGACGGGCCGCTAGCGGCATGTTGAAGAAGACGTGGGCCAGCAGGATGCCGAACAGGCCGTAGAGATAATTGCCGGGATCCAGCCCCAATGAGCGCAACAGTTGCGGCAGCCACCCCTGTTTGCCGTGTACCGCTACTATGCCGAAGATGGCGATGATGACCGGCAGCACCAGCGAGAGACCGAACATCTTGATCAGCAGGGTTCGGCCAATGAAACGGCGCCGCGCCAGCGCGCGGGCCACCGGAATGGCCAGCCCGAGACTGAGCAGGGTGGAGAGCAGTGCCTGCCCCAGACTGAAGCCCAGCACATGGCGTAGATAAGGATCTGCGAGCAGGGTGCGGGGGGCCAGCGAACCGGCCTGCCACAGCAGGGCCGCGAGCGGCCCGAGGGACAACAACAGGATCAACAGGGTGGCTGCACTGCCCGGCAACCACCAGAGGGGACGAGCCTGTGGTTTCAGATAACGGCTCACTGGGTGACGGCTTGTAGCCACTCGCGGATCCACCCTTTGCGATTGGCGGCCACCTCATCGCTGCTGAAGGCGAGTGGCTTGGCTACGGTGATCATCTGCTCGAAGCCCTTGGGCAGCTGCGTGTCGATAACCGGATACATCCAGTTGCCGGTCGGGATTTCCTGTTGGAAGGCGGGGCTCACCATAAATTGCAGGAACTGGTCAGCCAGCTTCCCCTGTTTGGCGCTCTTCAGCTTGGCGGCCACTTCTACCTGACGGTAGTGACCCTCCTCGAAGGCGGCAGCCTGATACTGGGGCTTGCTCTCGGCAATCAGGTGATAGGCCGGAGAGGTGGTGTAGGAGAGCACCATGTCCGCCTCGCCATCGAGGAACATGCCATAGGCCTCGGACCACCCCTTGGTGACGGTGACGGTCTTCTTGGCAAGCGTGGCCCAGGCTTCAGGAGCCTTGTCACCGTAGACAGACTTCATCCACAGCATCAGCCCCTGTCCCGGGGTCGAGGTACGGGGGTCCTGATAGATAACCTTGAGATCGGGGCGCTCCACCAGCTCTTTCAGGCTCTTGGGCGGGGTCTTGAGCTTGCTCTTGTCGTAGACGAAGGCGAAGTAGCCGTAGTCGTAGGGGACAAAGGTGTCATCCTGCCAGCCACCCGGCACCTTGATGCCATCCAGCTTGGCGGGATGGGAGGCGAACAGGCCGCTCTGCTTGGCTTCACTGATGAGTGCATCATCCAGCCCCAGCACCAGATCGGCCTTGCTGTGGTTACCCTCCAGCCGCAGCCGGTTGAGAATGGCGACCCCATCTTCGAGGGGAACCAGATTGAGGGTGCAGTCGCACACTTTCTCGAAGGCCTGTTTGATCTTGGGCCCCGGACCCCACTCGGCAGTGAAGGAGCTATAGGTGTAGACGGTGAGGGTGTCGGCGGCGAACACATTGGCCGACAGCAGGCCGGTGGTGACCAGCAGCAGGGTCTTCATGGGTGGCACTCCCTATTACTTGTTAATAACGAGGTGCCAGCGGGTGAGGGCGCAAAAAATGAGCGCCATGCCTCAAATTCCTCCGCCAGCATTATCTGGATCAGGTGCACGGGTATAATCTCAGCGGTAAACCGCACCCCGTTTGAGAAACGAACCGCATTGTATTAACGTTCTTTTGGGTAGACCAGCACAATTGTGCAATACCCATGAGATGACGCCCACCCAACAGAGGATGTTCGCGTGCTTACCAATACCAAGGAAAGGCGTGCCTTTGCGCGCATGGTCATCAATGCTCCGGTCACCGTCTATCAGCAGCAGCTGGTGCTGGAGGGGATCTGCCGGGATCTCAGTGCCAACGGCATGGGGATTGCGGTCTCTGAACACCAGCTCGACATCAATCAGCCCATCCGGATCAGTCTTGCCACCAACAACAACCTGTTGCCCCCCTTTGAAGCCCATGCCCGTATTATCCGGGTGCTGGAGGAGGAGAGCGGGTTGCTGCTGGCGGTAGAGTTTCTGCCTCAGGGTTAATCCTCTCTCCCCATCGGCAGAGGGAGGGGATTAACCTTTCTCCTGAACCGGCTGCACACTCAACTGCTTGCTATCGACCAGCGTTTTGCTGGTCGATGCTATTTGGCCCGCAGGCAAGGTGGCTGGACCGGTAGGTTCGAGCAGCAGGTAGCTCTGCCCCTGCCAGTTGAGGGTCACATCCCCCGGCTTGGCGGGCAGGTCAACAGCCAGCAGGGCATGGCCGGGGACGAACACCATCGCCTGTTTCAGCTCGGGAAAGAGCTGGGCCAGCATGGCGGCCATCAGGGTTACCTTGCTGTCGCAATCACCCCGGTTCTGCTCCAGCACCTGACGGGGCGGGAGAAAGCCCTTGCCCTGTCTTCCATTCAGGCTATCGAGCTGCTGATAGGGGATGCTCTGGATAAAGGTGAGCATATGGGCCACGGTTTTCTGGCGCGCTTCCGTTTCGGTGCTGCCCTGCTGCTTGAGTTGATCCGCCAGCGGAGCCAGCCCGCTGCGACTCTCCAGCGCGATGCGCACATGGTCCTGCTTCACCGCCAGCTGCCCGTCCGGGGTGTTGAAGTACTGGAAGTAGTGTTTGGTCAGCCACGCCTGCTCCTCTTTGCTCCGCTTGGACTGCAGAAAGGCCATCGCCTCGCGCGCCTTGTCCTGATTGCGGCTTTTCAGATGCAGCTCCAGCGAGGGACGGGCGAGGGTGAACTGCACCTCGGGGTAGTTCTGGCGCACCTCCCGCAGCAACACCTGCAACACCTCCTCCTGCATTCTGGCCGGGCGATAGGCGATGAGAGGCGGCAACTTGCCCTGTTCGAGCCGGTAGGTGAGCTGTTGGGGTTTACCTTCGCTATCCTGCCAGCCGACGCTGATCTGGCCGAGGCTGTTGTTGAAGCTGGTTTGGCTGGCCCCCGCAGGCAGGGCAAGCAGCAGGGCACAGAGCAGAGGGATTGCCGTCGGTCTCTTCATCATCCTTTCCTGTGGCACGGGCCAGTTCCGGTGGCCCAAAGTGGGAAGCGTAGCGGACAGTAAAACAGGGAGCCGAAGCTCCCTGTTGATTCTACTCGTTTTTTTGCAACTGGCGCGTTAAATCCAGCTCGGCTGCTTCGCCTCAAAGGCGCTGATGGCGGCCTCGTGCTGCAGGGTCAGACCGATGGCATCCAAGCCGTTGAGCAGGCAGTAACGGCGGAACTCGTCGATCTCGAAACCGAAGCTGAGCTCACCTGCGCGTACCTGATTCGCTTCCAGATCTACCTCGATCTCGATGCCCGGTTTGGCGGCCACCAGCTGGAACAGGGCGTCGACCTCTTCCTCCTTCAGGCGCACAGGCACCATGCCATTGTTGATGGCGTTGCCGTAGAAAATGTCGGCAAAGCTCGGGGCTATGATGGTCTTGAAGCCGTAGTCGGCCAGCGCCCAGGGGGCGTGCTCGCGACTAGACCCGCAGCCGAAGTTCTCGCGGGCCAGCAGAATGCTGGCACCGGCGAATTGCGGCTGGTTCAGTACAAACTCGGGGTTTGGCTGCTGGCCGGCATCGTCCAGAAAGCGCCAGTCGTGGAACAGGTGCTTGCCAAAACCGATGCGGTTTACTTTTTGCAAAAACTGTTTGGGAATGATGGCGTCGGTGTCGACGTTGGCGCTGTCGAGGGGGACGACGATCCCTTTATGCTGTTTGAATCCTGTCATCGAAATGTCCTCTTACAGTGCGCGAATGTCGGCGAAGCGGCCGGTGACGGCGGCGGCGGCGGCCATGGCCGGGCTGACCAGATGGGTGCGGCCGGCGCGGCCCTGACGCCCTTCGAAGTTGCGGTTGCTGGTGGAGGCGCAGCGCTCTCCCGGTTGCAGCCGGTCGTTGTTCATCGCCAGACACATGGAGCAGCCGGGCAGGCGCCACTCAAAACCGGCCTCGATGAAGATCTTGTCCAGACCCTCGGCTTCGGCCTGCGCCTTCACCTGCTCGGAACCCGGCACCACCAGCGCCTGCACGCCAGCGGCTACCTTGCGACCGCGAGCGATGGCGGCGGCAGCGCGCAGATCCTCGATGCGGCTGTTGGTGCATGAACCGATGAATACCTTGTCGATGGCAACGTCGGAGAGCTTCTGGCCTGGCTGCAAATCCATGTAGGCGAGCGCCTTGCGGGCGGACTGCTGCTCCATCAGATCGCTGAAGGATTCCGGTGCCGGAATCGGCTCATTGACGGCAATCACCTGGCCCGGGTTGGTACCCCAGGTGACCTGCGGGGCGATATCGGCGGCATCCAGCACTACTTCGGCATCGAAACGGGCACCTTCATCGCTCTTGAGGCTCTGCCAGTAGGCGATGGCCTGCTCCAGTACCTCGCCCTTGGGGGCAAACTCCTTGCCACGAATGTAGTCGATGGTGGTCTGGTCGGGAGCGATCATACCCGCCTTGGCGCCCAGCTCGATGGCCATGTTGCACACCGTCATCCGCCCTTCCATGGAGAGGCTCGCAATGGCATCGCCAGCGAACTCCACCACGTAGCCGGTACCACCGGCGTGGCCGACCTTGCCGATAATGGCCAGTACCACGTCCTTGGCACTGATGCCCTCGGCCAGCTTGCCGTTGACCGAAATGCGCATGGTCTTGGCGCGGCCCTGTTTCAGGGTCTGGGTCGCCATCACATGTTCCACTTCGGAAGTGCCGATGCCAAACGCCAGCGAGCCGAAGGCGCCGTGAGTGGCGGTGTGGGAGTCGCCGCAGACGATGGTGGTGCCGGGCAAGGTGATGCCGAGCTCGGGGCCCATCACATGGACGATCCCCTGATATTTGTGGTTGAGATCGTAGAGGCGAACCCCGAACTCCTTGCAGTTGTCGGCCAACGTCTCCATCTGGATGCGGGCCATCTCGCCGGAGGCGGCGATGTCCTTGGTGGTGGTGGAGACGTTGTGATCCATGGTGGCCCAGGTCAGGTCCGGGCGGCGCAGCTGGCGATTCATGGCGCGCAGGCCGTCGAATGCCTGCGGGCTGGTCACTTCATGCACCAGATGGCGGTCGATGTAGATGAGGGGGGTCTCCCCTTCCACTTCCCGTACCACGTGGGCGTCGAATACTTTCTGATAGAGGGTCTTGGCCATTGCTTCTCTCTTCCTTGTTCTCTGTTATGCGGCTCAGATCCGGGCGGCGATCTGGCTACCCATCTCGGACGTGCTCTGCACCGGGTGGCGGGCGCTGGCCTGATGCAGGTCGGCGGTGAAGTAACCCTCGGCCAGGGTCTGGGCCACGGCCTGCTCGATGGCCTGGGCGGCAGCCTCCATCCCTAAGCTGTAACGCAGCATCAGGGCGGCGGAGAGGACCTGGGCAATGGGATTCGCAATACCCTTGCCGGCGATATCCGGGGCCGAACCACCGGCCGGTTCGAACAGGCCGAAACCCGATTCGTTGAGGCTGGCAGAGGGGAGCAGGCCCATGGAGCCGGTGATCATGGCGCACTCGTCGGAGAGGATGTCACCGAACAGGTTGGAGCAAAGCAGCACGTCGAACTGGGAGGGATCCTTGATGAGCTGCATGGTGGCGTTGTCGATATACATATGGTTGAGGGTTACGTCCGGATAGGACTTGGCGACTTGCGTCACCACCTCGCGCCACAGAATGGAGGAGGCGAGCACGTTGGCCTTGTCGATGGAGGTGACCTTGCCACGGCGCACACGAGCCGACTCAAAGGCAATCTTGGCGATGCGCTCAATCTCGAAGCGATGGTATACCTCGGTATCGAACGCCTTCTCGTTCGCCCCTTCTCCCTCGCGCCCCTTGGGTTGGCCGAAGTAGATGCCACCGGTCAGCTCGCGCACGCAGGCGATGTCAAAACCGCGATCCGAGATGTCGGCACGCAGGGGCGAGAACTGCTCGAGGCCGGTGTAGATACGGGCCGGACGCAGGTTGCAGAACAGCTTGAAGTGGGCGCGCAGGGGCAGCAGGGCACCGCGCTCCGGCTGATCGTTGGGGGGCAGATGTTCCCATTTCGGGCCGCCTACCGAGCCAAACAGCACGGCATCGGCCGCTTCACAACCTTTGATCGTGCTTTGCGGCAGCGGGGTGCCGTGGTTGTCGATGGCGATGCCGCCCACGTCATGGTGATCATACTCGAAGGCGAGGCCGAACCTGGCCTGCACCTTCTCCAGCACCTTGACGGCCTCGGCCATCACTTCCGGGCCAATGCCGTCACCCGGCAATACTGCGATCCGATAACTGCTCATACACTCTCCATCCTGATATTGTCTTTGAGATCCCTCTGCCCGGTTTTACCAACGCCGCGCGCGGTTGCCGGTTCAGACGTTCCCCGTCCTGATGTTGTCATTCCATGCCGTCTGTGTGGCTGCGAGTCCTGCTCAGACGGTTTCTGATTTGATGCTGTTATTGCGTTCCATCTGCTCGGCCACCTGATCGGCGCGCCAGATGCTGTTGATCACATGGAGCAGGGCGTGGGCCGAGGATTCGATGATGTCGGTGGCCAGCCCCATGCCGTGGAATTTGCGCCCTTTGTACTCGGCGACGATATCGACCTGACCGAGGGCATCTTCCCCTTCGCCCTTGCTCTTGAGGGCATATTTATCGATGCGGATCTCATAGCCGGTGATGCGGTTGATGCACTGGTAGACAGCATCCACCGGGCCATTGCCGGTGGCCGCTTCGCAGATCAGCTCCTGCCCCACCTTCAATTTGACCGAGGCGGTGGCCAGCACCGAGCTGCCGCTCTGGACCCCGAGGTACTCCAGCTTGAAGTGCTCCGGCTCTTCGTGGATCTGGCTGAAGAAGGCCAGCGCTTCGAGGTCGTAGTCGAACACCTGCCCTTTCTTGTCGGCCAGGGTCAGGAACTTGCCGTAGAGGTGGTCGAGGTCGTAGCTACTCTCGGCATAGCCCATGGACTCCATCCGGTGCTTGATGACGTGGCGGCCGGAGCGGGAGGTCATGTTGAGGTTGTTCTGGGTCAGGCCGATGCTCTCGGGAGTGATGATTTCGTAGGTATTTTTCGCCTTGAGCACCCCATCCTGATGAATGCCGGAGCTGTGGGAGAAAGCGTTGGCACCGACGATCGCCTTGTTGGGTTGCACCGGCATGTTGCAGAGCTGGCTGACGAGGGTGCTGGTGCGATGAATTTCGCTGTGGCGGATATTGGTTTGCACTCCGAGCAGGTCGGCGCGGGTTTTGAGGATCATCGCCACCTCTTCCAGCGAGCAGTTGCCCGCCCGTTCGCCGATGCCGTTGATGGTGCACTCAATCTGGCGTGCCCCCATCTGCACCGCGCCGATGGAGTTGGCCACCGAGAGCCCCAGATCGTCGTGGCAGTGGACCGAGATGATCGCCTTGTCGATATTAGGGACCCGGTTGAACAGGGTGTGGATGATGCCGGAGAACTCGGTCGGTACCGTGTAGCCCACGGTATCAGGGATATTGATGGTGCGGGCCCCCGCCTTGATGGCGGCCTCCACCATGCGGCAGAGATTATCGATCGGCGTGCGGCCCGCATCCTCGCAGGAGAACTCCACGTCATCGGTGTAGCGCAAGGCGTGCTTGATGGCGCCGACTCCCATCTCCAGCACGTCTTCGAAGCTCTTTTTCAGCTTGCTCTCCACGTGGATGGAGGAGGTGGAGATGAAGGTATGGATGCGAAACGCCTCGGCGACCCGCAAGGCTTCGCCGGCGGCGTCGATATCCTTGGGCAGGGCGCGGGCGAGGGCGCAGACCCGGCTGCTTTTGATGTGGCGGGCGATGGTCTGCACCGATTGAAAATCGCCGGGAGAAGAGACCGGGAAGCCCACCTCCATGACGTCGACACCGAGCCGCTCCAGCGCCTGGGCGATCTGCAGCTTCTCCTTGACTGTCAAACTGGCCGCCAGGGCCTGCTCACCATCACGCAAGGTGGTGTCGAATATGATGACCCGATCTGACATGTGACTTCCCTCTTCCTAAGTTCGGTAACGTGCATCCTGCGGCGGCATAAAAAAACCCGTGCAGGGTGCACGGGTTTTTGTAAATTCCGGCTATGCCTTAGCCCGGCTACAAGGATCCCGCGCGAGTTAACGCGATTAGGGAGATTAGTAGTAGCGGGGTGGCGATACGCATGACGTTGTTATTCCTTCCAGTCGATAACGCTTTTACCAATATCGAGATTTTTATGCTGTGTCAACACGGAAGGTCAGGGGCAATCTGCTGGCGTATTTAATCGGATTGTAAAGGATTGCAAATTTCCTTGTCCCATATTCGGCCCATGACCGATTATCTGGTCATTCCTGCTGTGCTCTATTCTCTGCACAACCAGATCGACTTATCAGCATTGGCTGAATTATCTGAGGTGTTAAATGGAAAAACGTAGACCTGGTCGTCCGGTCGGACGTTCTGACATTCGTGACAAGTTGCTTGCTGCCGCCCGTGAGCGTTTTCTCAATACTCCCTATAGCAAGGTGACTACACGCGAAATCGCGGAGCTTGCTGGCTCCAATCTGGCAATGATCCACTACTACTTCGGCAGTAAAGAGGGTCTTTACAAAGCGGTGCTGGGCGATGTCGCCGAGCCCCTCGACCATGCCTGGCAAGATGAACACAGCAATCACAGCCTCAACGAGCTGCTCAACACCTACTATCAGGTGATGGCGCCCAACAGCGAGCTGACCTCTGCCATCTCCAGCGCATTGTCGACCGAGAAGAGCCCGGGCCGGGATTTTGTGCTGAACCGCCTGCTGGAACGTCAGCTGCCGCAGTTCGATGCCCTGCTGGAAACCATGAAGTCCAACGGTGAGCTGGGTGACAACCTGGATCCCGACATGCTGAAGATCTCCTTCCTCAGCATGATGTGGCAGCCGTTCGTGATGAAAGATCTCTACGAGCAGGTGTTTGGCCTGAAAGTGGATGAGCACTTCATGGCCCGTCTGGCGGACCACAATTGCCGTCTGATGGAGACCGGCCTGCGCGGCAGCCACTGATTTTGCCGCAACATCGAGATTAAAAAGGGCCATTCGGCCCTTTTTTCATAAATCTGTTATCCCTTGTTCAACGTAACGTCATCCCGCTTTCTTACTCTGCAAGCAGAATTCAGGGAAGGAGGGGATATGAACAAGATCCAGCAATGGGACCTGCAGGTGTGCCGGGTCTGCCTGCTTCACGGCTACAACCGGCAGCAGGCGAGGGTGAGTCGTCTCATTTCCCGCACCGGCGATGGCCCGCTTTACGCCGTGCTGGCCGCCCTGCTCTGGTGGCAGGGGGAGGCAGAGCGGGAGCTGGTGCGACTGGCGCTGCTAGCCTTCGCCATCGAACTGCCCCTCTATCTGCTGCTGAAAAACAGCCTGAAACGGCAACGGCCGGTCGGCTTGCCGGTCTTCATCACTCCTTCCGATCGTTACAGCCTCCCCTCCGGCCACACCGCCGCCGCTTTTCTGATGGCCACCATACTGGCCACCGGCTTTCCGCTCTGGGCGCCCCTGTTGTTTGGCTGGGCGGCGCTGGTGGGGGCATCCCGGTTGCTGCTCGGGGTACACTACCTGAGCGATCTGGTTGCCGGTGCCCTGCTGGGGGGCGGTTGCGCCGTGCTGGCGCTCAGCTGGAGCCACTCATGAGGATACTGTTTGGGGTGCAAGGCACCGGCAACGGTCATATCAGTCGCAGTCGCACTTTAGCGCGAGCGCTGCGTACGGCAGGGGTCGAGGTGGATTATCTCTTCAGCGGCCGCCCTGCCGACCGCTACTTCGACATGGAAGAGTTTGGCGCCTACCGCGCCTTTCCCGGCCTCACTTTTGTCAGTCACGAGGGGCGCGTTTCTCCGTGGCGCACCCTGCAAGCCGCCTCGCCGCTCACCTTCTGGCGGGATCTGCGGGCTCTCGATTGCAGCGAATACGATCTGGTGGTGAGCGATTTTGAGCCGTTGACCGCCCACGCCGCCCGCCGCTATAGCAAGCCGAGCCTCACCGTCAGCCATCAGGCCAGCTTCAACTGGCCCATCCCGCGTTGGGGGGAGGATGGGGTCAGCCGCCAGCTGATGCGCCACTTTGCCCCGGTGGATCAGCCGCTCGGGCTGCACTGGTTTCACTTCGGTCACCCTTTGCTGCCGCCGGTGATCGACCCCATCACCGCCGCACCGGATAACGGCGAGATCCTGGTCTATCTGCCGTTCGAGCAAACCGAGGCGATCGCTGCCCTGTTGTCGCGCTTTGGCCAGCAGCGCTTCGTCTGCTTTCACCCCGCCATTCGCACCCCCAGCCAGTGGCGCAACCTGCGCTTCGAGCCGCCGTCACGGCACGGGTTTATCGCTGTGCTGGCCGGTTGTCGCGGCGTCATCTCCAACGCGGGTTTCGAGCTGGCTTCCGAGGCACTCACCCTCGGCAAGAAGCTGCTGGTCAAGCCCCTCGGCGGCCAGTTCGAGCAGCTGACCAACGGCAAGACCCTCGAGATGATGGGACTGGCGACCCTGATGGATGTGCTCGATGCCAATCTGGTGCGCAGCTGGCTCGACAGCGCCTCGCTGGGGGCGGTCTGCTACCCCGATGTAGCGGGGGAGCTGGCCCGCTGGCTGGCGGCGGGCGCTGACGAGAGCGTGGCCTCTCTGTCACGTCGGCTCTGGGCGCGCACCCTGTTTCCGGAGGAGGTGAGTGATCGCCTGAGCGAGCTGGATGGGGGCGACTGTTTATCCAGTTGCTGGTTATCGCAAGTGAGCGTTGTTGACTAGACTGAAAGGCGATCCCACCAAGGAGAGGACGGAGCAAATGCGCTTTACCAATGAAAACGGCGAAGTCATGAACCTGGCTGACAATCTCACCCTGCACGAGTTGCTCGATATGGGTGTCAGCATTTCGGTCAGTGAAGAGACCGATCCGGATCAGCAGATCTGGTTGGCGGAGCCGGATCAGGAGAACTGAGTCATCATTCGGCATCAAGCCCATCGCTGAGCGGTGGGCTTTTTTTTGGCTGTTTTTCCCCTCTGCGGAATGATCCGCTGGCCATTCCCCGACTTCCTTCCCTTTTGTCTCATGGTCGCTACGGCAAGTCATTGAATGTTAATAGCCGGTTGAAATGTATGACTGTTCTGGTCAGATAAAGCCGTGGACAAGCGTTATGAAGCGGGTTAAGTTGGTTTTTCACCCTATTTTCGGGTGAATGACGGAAAAATCCTTTTTTTCTACTGTCGACGGGGCTGAATTGGGCCGATCTGCATTCAGATAACAACAAGAAACGGATCGGGCCGTGCCGGGAAGCACGACATCGTCGGCGGGATTCGCTAAACGGAGCAAAGCCTGGAGGGCTTTATCATGGAGATGTTATCAGGCGCCCAGATGGTGGTTAGAGCGCTGGAAGATCAGGGAGTTGAGCACGTCTTCGGCTACCCTGGTGGCTCAGTGCTCGACATCTATGACGCTCTCTTCGAAAACGGCAAGATGGAGCATGTCTTGGTGCGGCACGAGCAGGCCGCGGTTCACATGGCTGACGGTTACGCCCGTTCCACCGGCAAGGTGGGAACCGTGCTGGTAACGTCAGGCCCGGGAGCGACCAACTGCATTACCGGTATTGCCACCGCCTATATGGATTCCATTCCGCTGGTGATCCTCTCCGGCCAGGTGCCGACCAGCATGATCGGTGAGGATGCGTTCCAGGAGACCGACATGATCGGTATCTCCCGCCCAGTGGTGAAGCACAGCTTCCTGTGCAAGAAGGCGAGCGATATTCCCGAGGCCATCAAGAAGGCCTACTACATTGCCGCCAGCGGCCGCCCGGGGCCGGTGGTGGTGGATCTGCCCAAAGATGTGCAGAACCCGAAAGAAAAATTCCCCTACCAGTATCCCGAGACGGTCTCCCTGCGCTCCTACAACCCGACCAAGTCTGGCCATAAAGGGCAGATCAAGCGGGCAGCCAAGCTGCTGGTAGAAGCCCAGCGCCCGGTGATGTACGTGGGCGGTGGCGCCATCAACGCCAATGCGGACCATCTGGTGACCAAACTGGCGGAGCTGCTGAACTTGCCGGTGACCACCACCCTGATGGGGCTGGGGGCCTTCTCCGGCGTCCATCCGCAATTTATCGGCATGCTGGGGATGCACGGCACCTTCGAAGCCAACAAAACCATGCACAACGCGGATCTCATCTTCGCCGTCGGTGCCCGCTTCGATGACCGCGTCACCAACAACGTGGCCAAGTTCTGCCCCAATGCGACCGTGGTTCATATCGATATCGACCCCACCTCTATCTCCAAAACGGTGCAGGCCCATGTGCCCATCGTCGGCTCGGTGGAAACCGTGTTGGAGCAGATGCTGGAAGTGATCCGCGAGTGTGGCTTCGATAACGACAAGGAGGCGCTGGCGGACTGGTGGAGCCAGATCAACCAGTGGCGCTCCCGTCACTGTCTGGCCTACGAAAAGTCGGCTACCCAGATCAAGCCGCAACAGGTGATCGAGACCCTCTACAAGGTGACTCAGGGTCAGGCGTTCGTTGCCTCCGACGTGGGCCAGCACCAGATGTTTGCTGCCCTCTACTACCCGTTTGCCAAACCGCGCCAGTGGATTAACTCCGGTGGCCTCGGCACCATGGGCTTTGGCATTCCGGCCGCCATGGGGGCCCAGTTTGCCAACCCGGATGCGGTGGTCTGCTGCGTCACCGGCGATGGCTCGGTGCAGATGAACATTCAGGAGCTCTCGACCTGCATGCAGTACGGGGTGCCCATCAAGATCATCTCCATCAACAACCGTGCGCTGGGCATGGTCAAGCAGTGGCAGAAGATGTTCTACGGCGGTCGTCACAGCCACTCCTACATGGAGTCCCTGCCGGACTTCGTCAAACTGGCGGAAGCCTACGGCCACGTCGGTATCGCGGTGAGCGATCCGGCGGAGCTGGAGAGCGCCATGGAGAAGGCCTTCGCCATGAAGGATCGGCTGGTGTTCATGGATATCTCGGTCGACCCGGATGAGCACGTCTATCCGATGCAGATCAAGTTTGGCGCCATGGACGAGATGTGGCTGAGCAAGACGGAGAGAACCTGATGAGACACATCATTTCAGTACTGCTGGAGAACGAATCCGGCGCCCTGAGCCGGGTGGTGGGTCTCTTCTCCCAGCGCGGCTACAACATCGAGACCCTGACGGTGGCGCCGACCGAGGATCCCACCCTGTCGCGCATGACCATAGTCACCATGGGTGACGAGCGGGTGCTGGAGCAGATCCAGAAGCAGCTGCACAAACTGGTGGATGTGCTCAAGGTGTGCGACCTGAGCGAAGGGGAGCATATCGAGCGGGAGATCGCGCTGGTCAAGGCGCGCGCTGCCGGTGGGGCCCGTGACGAGCTGAAACGGCTGGCAGATATCTTCCGTGGCCAGATCGTCGACGTCACCCCCGAGCAGTACACGGTACAGCTGGTGGGCACCAGCGAGAAGCTGGATGCCTTTATCAAGACTGCCGCCCAGACCAACGAGATCATCGAAGTGGTGCGCTCAGGCGTCTGCGGTATCTCCCGGGCGGACAAGGCGTTGCGGCCCTGATGGCTGGCGGGACAGCTGATGACTCGTCAGCTGCCGCAGAGTGAAAGGAAAGAGGGCTCTGCGGAGCCCTTTTTGTTTGGTTTTGCTTTACGAGGGGAGGGATGATGTTCGGTATTCATGATCTTGCACTGTTTATGGTCTCGGGCTTGCTGCTCAATATCATGCCGGGGCCCGACTCCCTGCTGGTCATGCTGCGCAGCGGCTCGCAAGGGTGGCGTGCCGGTTCGGTCGCGACGTTGGGTATCGGCACAGGTGTCATGGTGCATGTGCTAGCGGCGGCCCTCGGTCTGTCGGCCCTGCTCAGCGCCTCGGCCGAGTTGTTTGCCCTTATCAAGCTGGCTGGTGCCATCTACCTCATCTATCTGGGGTTCTCCCTGCTGCGCCAGCAAACGACGGGTGCAATGGAGAGAGGGGCCACTCTGCCTGCACTCTCCTATGGCCAGATTTACCGGCAAGGGGTGCTGACCAATGTGCTCAATCCCAAAGTAGCGCTCTTTTTCCTCGCCTTCGTGCCCCAGTTCATCGCACCGGATGCCCCCGACAAGGCGCTCGCCTTTATCCTGCTCGGCTGCATCTTCAACCTGGGCGGCATCATCTGGTGTCACCTGCTGGTCTTTACAACCGTCTATGCCAGTCACAAAGTACGGCTGTCACTGCGTCTTGGCCGCTGGCTCAACCGGGGCATCGGCACCCTATTTGTCGGACTCGGGATCAAGCTGGCTTTTTCAAGCCGCTAACTGGCTGCCAAGGGACGTTCAAGAAGGGAGCTGGCGCACAGGGCTGAGTCGATAGCATGGCCCAAGCAGTTTGCCGTGACAATGCAACAAAAGGGGCTTGCAACTGCAGGCCCCTTTTCGTTGGTTGTTTCATCCGCATAGAGGCGTTTGCAGTGGGCAGCTAGCGTGCCGGTTTCAGCGTGCGACTGCGCAGCAGCAGGGGCAGTTGGTAGAGCACCAGGGCGCCGAGCACCAGTCCGGCACCGGCCAGTTTGGCGCCGCCGAGGGGTTCGCTATAGAAGAGGGTGCTCAGGATCAGCGTCCAGACCGGCTCCAAAAGCATCATCAGGGCGGCGTGGGCGGTGGTCATCTTGCTCAGTGCATGGGTGAGCAGCCAGTAGCGCAATGTGGTGGCGATCAAGACGCTCGCCGCAAACCAGCCCCAGATGCAGTGGCTGACTCCAGCCTCGGGCCACTGCTCGGTCAGCAGGGAGAGCAGGGTGCCGAGCAGGCCGGTCATCGCCAGCTGGATGCAGGTGAGCCAAGTGGGGGCGATGGATTGGGCAAAGTGGCGATGGACGGCAAGCTGGATACCGAGGGTAGTGGCCGCCGCCAGAAACCAGAACAGCGAGAGCGACATGCCCCAGTGGGTACTGCTGGAGAGCAGCAGCAAACCGGCGATAGCGATGGGCAGGGTGAGCCAGTAGTGGCGGCCGGGCTTGGCCCGAAAGGCTCCCCAGGCGGCCAGCGGGGCCATCAGGGTCGCGACGCTCATGATAAAGGCGCCGCTGCCGAGCGCATCGCTCTGGCTGATGGCGGTGACCCACAGCAGCAGGCTGGCACCGAGCAATGTGCCGCAACCGGCAGCGCGCACCAGTTGGGCGCGAGTCGGCGGCGGTTCACGCAACCAGGCCAAGGGGAGCAACAGCAGCGCCGCCAGCAGGAAGCGGCTGCCGATAAAGGCGGCAGGGGGCAGTTCGCGGATCGCCTCTTTCGAGAAGAGCCAGCCAGCAGCGGCCAGCAGGGTGACCAGTACCATCAGCAGCAGGGGAGTGCGGTTCATCGGGGTCGTCATGGTGAAATGGAGGGGAGAGCATAAAGGAAAGGCGCCAGGTATTGCTACCTGGCGCCTTTCGCATCTGCATTGAACCGCCGTCGCGGCTCGCGGCCAGCAATCAGTTCATGCCGTAACGCTTGAGCTTCTTGCGCAGGGTGCCACGGTTGATACCCATCATCACGGCAGCGCGAGTCTGGTTACCACGGGTGTACTGCATGATCACGTCCAGCATCGGCGCTTCGACTTCGGAGAGAACCATATCGTACAGATCAATCACTTCCTGACCGTTCAACTGGGCCAGGTAGTTACGCAGGGCCTGTTGCACAGAGTCACGCAGGGGGCGCTGGGTCGGCTCGGCAGCGTGATTGTGAGTAGTTGTTACCAATGCATCAGAAGTCAGGGTTTGTTCGAACATATTCGGTCGGCTCTTTAGTTATCTTGTTAACCTAATCCATCGAAATACGCTTCGAGTGCCTCAAGTTGCGCGTCTGCGCAATCCAGGGCATTGAAGTGCTTACGGAATTCTCGGCCCGCCTCTTCTTCATCCAGATACCAGCCCACGTGTTTACGGGCTATGCGCGCTCCCAGATATGCACCATAAACCGGTGCAGGTTGGTTACATGCTCGTTCATCAGGGTGCGAACCTCTTCCCTCTCGGGAGGCGGCAGCTTGGTGCCCGTCTCAAGAAAATGACGGATTTCCCGGAAAATCCAGGGTCGTCCTTGCGCAGCTCGGCCGATCATCACGGCGTCGACACCGGTATAGTCGAGGACATACCGGGCTTTCTCCGGGCTGTTGATGTCACCATTGGCGACAACAGGAATCGATACGGCCTGCTTAATCGCCCTGATCGTGTCGTACTCCGCTTCGCCCTTGTAGAGGCAGGCACGGGTACGACCATGCACGGCAAGGGCCGCGATACCGCAATCTTCGGCGATTCGGGCGATCTCCACGCCATTGCGGTTATCCGGATCCCATCCTGTGCGGATCTTCAAGGTGACAGGCACCTCCACTGCATCCACCACGGCCCGGCAAATTGCTTTGACCTGATCGGGGGCACGCAGCAGGGCAGAACCTGCCAACTTCTTATTCACTTTTGCCGGACATCCCATGTTGATGTCGACGATCTGTGCGCCCTGCTCCACGTTGTAGCGGGCAGCAAACGCCATCATCTCGGGGTCGGCTCCGGCAATCTGGACCGAACGCAATCCGCCTTCTGCAGAGTGATCCATCCTCATCCGGGTTTTCTGGGTATCCCAGACATCCGGGTTGGCCAGCAGCATCTCGGAAACGGCCATGCCAGCCCCCAATCGCAAACAAAGTTCACGGAATGGTCGGTCAGTTACACCGGCCATGGGAGCCACAATCAAGGGAGTTTCAAGCGTGTGGGGACCTATCTGCATTCCACGGTTACCATCGGCTTAGGGCGGCGTATATTACGCATTTTTTAGGCAGGAGAAAAGGTTAGTATTTGAGCGTCAGCCATTTTTTTCTGAAAAAAACGTCGCGCCAAGGCTTGCAAATTCTGGAGTTATTGAAAAACGGCCAGATTGCCGGAGAGTGAGTGCTGTACCATTCGGGTCGGACGCCTGCATAATTGTCAGTCCACTTGCAGGCCCGCTTTGCGTTATGATAGCGGGCTTAAGTCGAGCAAATGCTCCAAACATTTATGCAACAAAAGCGGATTGGGGATCTATGACGTCAAGGTTCATTAAATCACTCTGGCCGTGTCTGATGGGGGCCGTGCTGGGGTCGGCACAGGCACAGACCATCAGTTTCGGTGAAGCCTGGACCCGGGTCATCCAGCAGGATGAAGGGCTGGCTGCCGAACAGGCCGGGGTCGATCGGGCCAAGCAGCTGCGCGAGGCGGCCAAGGACATGTATCTGCCCAAGGTGGATCTGGGGGCTAGCTATACCCATCTTGATCAGCCGATTGAACTTGATGCCCTCGATCTCAATCCGCTGGCCAAGCAGAAAGATCTGATCCTGGCGCTCGGCAGCCTGTTCGGGGTCGGGGCCAACGCATTTGTCACCCCCCTGACCAAACAGAACGTGGTGACCAGCTCGGTCAAGATGCTCTGGCCGCTGTTTGCCGGTGGTCGCATCGATGCGGCGCAGGATATCCGCCAAGCGCAGGTGAGCGAGGCGCAGCAGCTGCTGGTGCTCAAGCAGCAATCCACCTTCGAGAGCCTCTCCCAGACCTATTTCGGCGTGGTGCTGGCTGCTCAGGTGGTGCAGACCAAACAGGAGATCGAAGAGGGGCTGGCCCACCATCTGGATCACGCCAAGAAGCTCGAAGCGCAGGGCCAGATCGCCAGGGTGGAGCGCCTCTCCGCCCAGTCGGCCTATGACAGAGCGCGCATCGATACCCAGAAGGCGCGCCGCAGCCTCGAGATCGCCGAACTGGCCCTCGGCCGCATGCTGAAGTTGCCAAATGCCCAGCCGGGCAGCGGCCTGTTCGTCAACAAGGAGCTGCCGCGCCTTGAGGGGTTGGTGAGCCAGACCCTGGAGGTGCACCCCGGTCTCAAGCTGCTCAGCGCCAAGAAGGAGCAGGCCAAGGGGCTGATCCGGGTCGAGCAGGGCAAATATGCCCCCGAGGTGTTCCTGTTCGGCAACTACAACCTCTATGAAGATGATTCTCTCGCCTCCAAGACAGCGCCGGACTGGCTGGTGGGGGTGGGGGTCAGCATGCCGCTGGTGAGTCGCGATGGCCGCTCCGAGACGGTGCAGGCCGCCAAGAGCGCCGAGCTGCAGGTCAATCTGCTGCAGGCCAAGACCCGCCAGGATCTGGAGTTGCTGGTAGAGAAGACCTGGCGCGAAGCGGCGCAGGGGCTGGAGGAGTATCAATCCCTCTCTTCCACTCAGGCGTTGGCAGAGGAGAACGTGCTACTGCGGGACAAGGCCTTCGGTCAGGGACTTTCTACCTCCCTTGATGTGGTGGATGCCCAAAACCAGCTGGCGGGGGTCAAGACCCAGCGCGCAGCTGCGGCCTATCAATATGTAGTGTCGCTGGCCCGCCTGCTGGCGCTCTCCGGCCAGATGAACAGTTTCAATCAATATCAGCATGGTCAGGTGATCGAGGTGAACTCATGATCCCGGTCCTGTCTTTTCCTTTTTTCATGTCTGTTTCGACCACCAAGGGTCGCCCGTTTGTCGAGGTGAAGTGATGAGCCATCCCCCCATCAAAAAGAAGATGAGCCAGGGTAAACCGCTGTTGTTGCCGCTGGCGCTGGTGATCCTGGTGGTCTGGCTCGGCTGGCGCTTCTGGCTCGCCTATCAGCCGGAGCCGGTGCATCTGCAAGGGCAGATTGAAGCGCAGCAGTACTCGGTCTCCTCCAAGGTGCCGGGTCGCATCGACGAGGTGCTGGTGAAAAAGGGCGATCAGCTGACCAAGGAGCAACTGGTCTTTACCCTAGCGAGCCCCGAGATCGAAGCCAAGCTGAGCCAGGCCAAGGCGGGTGAAGCTGCTGCGGGTGCGCTGGCGCAAGAGGTGGAGAAGGGTGCTCGTGCCCAGCAGATCGCCGCAGCCAAGGATCAGTGGCAAAAAGCCAAGGCTGCCGCCCAACTGCGTGGCAAGACCTATGAGCGGGTGGCCAGCCTGCACCGCGACGGCGTAATGCCGCTGCAAAAGCGTGATGAAGCCTGGACTGCCTGGCAAGCCGCCCGCTACAGCGAAGGGATGGCGTGGCAGCAGTACCAGATGGCGTTGGAAGGGGCGCGGGAAGAGACCAAGATCGCTGCCCGCGAGAAGGCCAAGATGGCGGCCGGTTCGGTGGCCGAGGTAGAGGCCTATCTGGCCGACACCCGCATCACCAGTCCCCACAATGGTGAAGTGAGTCAGGTGCTGCTGCGTAGCGGTGAGCTGGCGCCGCAAGGCTTCCCGGTTGTGACCCTGCTCGATATGAGTGATGCCTGGGCCCAGTTCCACGTGCGCGAGGATCTGCTGCCCCGCTTCCCGGTCGGTACCGAGTTCGATGCCCGCATCCCGGGCCTTGGCGATCAAATGGTGCGCTTCAAGGTGACCCATGTGGCCGTGATGGGGGATTTTGCCACCTGGCGCGCCACCGATACCCGTCAGGGTTTCGATATGAAGAGCTTCCAGGTGGAGGCTCGCCCGCTGCAACCGGTTGAGGGGCTGCGGGTTGGCATGAGTGTGCTGGTTGAACTCTGATGGGACGTGAATTTCGGCTGCTGTGGCAGGATCCCTTCAGTCGTGCCCTGATGAGCTGGGTGCCGCTGCTGCTGATGGGGATCCTCTGCTGGATCTTCTCGGCTGGATTGGCCCGCGACCTCAAGGTGGGGCTGGTGGATCTCGACCACAGCGTGCTGTCGCGCCAGCTCGCCTTCTCGCTGGATGGCTCGGCCGGGCTCAAGGTGGCGCAACAGTTTGACTCCATCGATGCCGGTGCCCGAGCCCTGCGCGGTGGCGACATCTACGCGCTGGTGGTGATCCCCAACCATCTGGAGCGGGATGCCCGTCAGGGCACCCAGCCGCAGGTGACTGTGTTCAACAACGGCCAGTTCATCCTGATCGCCAAGCTGGTCAACTCGGCGCTGGCGCAGGTGGTAGGCACCCTCAATGGTCAGGTGGGCGTGCTGGAGGCGATGGCCGATGGCAAGGCACTGCCCGGTGCGCTCGGGCAGTCGGTGCCCATCAGCAGTCAGGTGACGGCGCTCTATAACCTCAACTCCAGCTACGCCCAATTTCTGTTGAGCGCCATTCTGCCTGCGGTGTGGCAGATCCTGGTGGTGCTGTTCGGCCTCAATGCGCTGGCCCGTACCGATCGGCTGGGACTGGACTGGACCACTCGCGGTGTCTGGTTTGGCCTCTGGCGCACCCTGCTGCCCCACGTGCTGATTGGCTGGGGCTGGGGGATTGTCTGGACGCTACTGCTGTTCAAGGGCTTCTCCTACCCCATGCACGGCAGCTGGCTGGTGCTGGTGGTGGGTCTGGGGCTCGCCTCGGCCGCCTGCGTCACCATGGGGGCCTTCTTTTACGGCATCATTCGGGATCCGGCCCGCGCCCTGTCGCTGGCGGGGGCTTACACGGCGCCCGGTTTTGCCTTTATGGGGGTCACCTTTCCGGTGAGCGCCATGGGGGATTTCGCCCGCTTCTGGCGCAGCCTGTTGCCGGTCTCTCACTATGTGGAGCTGCAGATTGGCCAGAGCAACTATGGTTTGCCCCTCGCATCCGCTCTGCCGCAATTGGGGGCGCTGCTGCTGTTCCTGCTCCCCCTGCTGTTGGTGGTTCGCCGTTACAAGCAGCAGGCCGAGCTGGCCCGTCAATCAGCCGCAGTGGCGAGCGCCGAAAAGGAGCCTGAGTGATGTTGGGATTTGTCGATCTGTTGCGCCTAGAGCTGCGCACCCTGCTGGCGGATCGCGCCATCATGCTCACCCTGTTTGGCGGGGTGTTCTTCTACTCGTTTCTCTATCCCCAGCCCTATCTGCATCAGCTGCCGCGGGAAGAGGCGGTGGTGGTGGTCAACGAGGATGGCAGTCAGTTGTCCCGTCAGCTGGAGTTTATGGCCGATGCCACGCCGCAGGTGAAGCTGGTTGCGCGAGCCAATTCGCTGGCCGAGGCGCGTCAGTTGATGATGGCCGGGGAGGCGAGCGGCATCCTGCATATCCCCAACCACTTCTATCGGGATCTGATGCTGGGCAAGAGCGTCACCCTGAGCTATGCCGGTGATGCCTCCTACTTTCTGGTCTACGGCACCATTGCCGAAGGACTGGCGCAGGCCGGTGGCTCTCTCGCCGCGCAGGTGAAGGTGGCGCGGCTGTTGAGCCACGGCGAGGCACTGCCACAAGCGGCCATGGGCTGGAATGCGGTGGCCCTCAACGTGGTGCCGGTGTTCAACCCCACTATGGGCTATGTGAATTACGTGGTGCCGGCGGTGTTCGTGCTGATCCTCCATCAGGTGTTGCTGATGGGGGCGGGGATCCTGGGGGCGACCCAGAACCAGCGCAGCTGCCGCGGCGAACATGGTTACTGGCAAAGCGCGCCTGTGTTGCAGCTGCTGCTGGCCAGAACCCTGGTGCTGGCGGGGTTGTTCCTGCTGCCGGTGAGCTACTTCCTCGGCTTCTGCTTCGATCACTCAACATCGCTCGCCATGCTGACCCTGTGCAGCTTTGGCTGTTCGCCCTGCCATTCCTGCTGGCGACCTGCTGGTTTGGCGTGGTGCTCGGCGCGATATTTACCCGGCGGGATCTGCCGACTCAGGTGGTGCTGATCTCCTCCCTGCCGCTGGTTTTTCTGGCGGGCTTTATCTGGCCGCTCGAGCTGATCCCGGCGCCTCTCAACTGGCTGGCTCAGTGGGTGCCCACTATCCCCGCCATCGAGGGTTTTCTGCGCCTTAACCAGATGGGGGCCGACTTCGCGCAGGTTTCCCGTTACTGGTGGCAACTATGGGGTCTGGCGCTGCTCTACGGCGTGCTGGCCTGCCTGCTGCTGCGTTGGCGGCAGCAGTCACTGCCGGTGGCCAGTCAGCCGGTCGTACAGAGTGAGACGACCGCCGGTTAAGCGGGATAGGGCAAGCACTCGTGAGATAGCGTGTGCGGTAAAGCGAAAACGGTCAGCCCTTGGGCTGACCGTTTTGTTATGTGGTGGGGTTAAGCGGTTTACTGCTGCTTTAGCCACGCTGGAGTTCGGGATCCCCGATGGCGTAGATCTGCCCCACCGCCGCATCATCCGCCAGCAGGCGCAGCCCTTGGGCGGCCACATCGGCGCGGCGTACCAGTCCGTGCACCTCCTTGCCCTGACTCAGTTCGGCACGGCCGGTGGCGTCGCCATCCTGCAGGCCCGCAGGGCGTAGAATGGTCCACGCGAGGGCGCTGGTCTGCAGCCAACTCTCCGCCAGACTCTTGAGACGCACTTCATGACCGAAGGCGGCGCGGGCCCGCTCCGGCAGATACTGCCAGCTGTCGCCACAGCCGAGGGAGGTGACCAGCAGCAGCCGTTTCAGGTCTGCCTGCTCCATGGCATCGATTACATGGCGGTTGCCCTGATAGTCCACCGGCGCGGCCTGACGGAAGCTGCCCAGTGTAGAGACGACCTGTGCTTCTAGCCCCGCCAGAACACATGCCTGCTGTACCGCAGCCGGATCCAGCGCATCCCCCTCGATCACCTCGACTCCCAGCGCACTCAGTTCCATGGCCATCTCGGGGTTGCGCACCAGCGCAACGACCCGGTGCCCTTGGTTCAGGGCGTGATGAGTAAAGGCGCGGCCCAGCCCGCGGCTGGCTCCGAAAATCAGTGTGGTTGGCATAGATGAGCTCCCTTGGCAAAAGGGGCTAGCCTAGTGGCTTGTTCGCCTGCTGTAAATGAGAGTTGTTTCTATTTGTGAGGCGGCAAGGAGGAGAAGGTGCGAGCCGTCAGTGACTCGCACTCTTTGAGAGGGATCAGCCGTTGTAGTTGCCGATGCTGGGGCGACGGCTGGGACCACTCAGGTGAATATCCACCGGATTGAATGCCTTGATCGCCTCATAGCTGAAATCACCGATCGCCTGATGCAGGGTCTGGGGTGTGTGGTTGGTGATGATGATGACGCTTTTTGACAGGTTGCGACGACGGCGCAGCAGGTGGCCGAGGAAGCTGGACTGGCTCTCCGCCATCTTGGCGCGGTTGGCCGATACCTCGTCGATGATCAGCAGATCCACCTCTTCCAGTGCGCGGCGGTACTGGTTGCGCTCATCCTGATCGGGGATCACGTTGAAGAACAGCCGATCGACGATGGATGCCCACTGCTGGAAGATCACCGATTTCTGGTGACGGGCGATCAGCTCATGCGCTACCGCCCCCGCCAGGGTCGACTTGCCGGTGCCGTAGTCGCCGTAGATCAGCATGCAGCCGCCACCGCTCTTCTCCCAGTGCTCGAAGCCGCTGATAAAGTAACGGGCTGTTTCGATGGGGTATTGCAGCGCCGGGTCACCGGCATCCATCTTGTCAAATACCCAGTCGGGGTTGAGGTCGGCCTGGGCGATCAGCTTCTGGATCCGCTCCTGACGGGCCGCTTTCTGCAGCTCGCGCACCTCGGCGTTGGCCTTGGCGTCATACTCCTTGCGCAGGGTCTCGTAGTCATACTGGCCGCCACCGGTCTCTTGTTGCAGGCGACGAATGCGCTCCAGCAGGCCACCCACATGGCGGCTCAATTCCGGGTCGTGAATGCGGTGATCCTGCTTGGCCTTGGCGATCTTCTGGCGCTTGGCTTCGATCTCTTCCAGCTCCTGGCGCAGGGGATCTTGCGGGTCAGTCATGGAATGCTCCTTCTGCTCGATCAGGGATGGGTAGACAAGGGGTTGATTCTGCCTGCAGGCGGGGGCCGCTATCAATCATTATTCGGCTCCTGCTGCGCTGCGGGTTCTTGCGTCTGCTGTTGGGCCAGTCGCTTGGCCTCTTCAATCATCTGTTGGGCCCGTTTGCTGGGGCCCGACTCTGCCGGGGCCGGCGTCACCTGCTGGTAGCCCTGCACCTCCATCGGTTTGCGACGGGTATAGCGGCGGGTCTTGAGGGCGCGAATGAACTTGAGCATCCATTGATGCTGGGAGTCGAACACCTCGGGGCGCCCCAGCCAGTAGGCGATAAACTCCCCCAGATCTTCTTCGCTATAGCTGGCATCGATCACCCCGCACAGACGGGCGAGGGCGGGCAGCTCCTCGTCCGGGCGCCATTGCAGATGCATCTGGAAGGGGCGCTCCGGCAGCGGGCTGCGCAATTTCTGGGTCAGCAGTGGCAACTGGAACGGGCACTGATGGTAGTGCTCACTCTCGGGCTGAGCCTCGACTTGCAGCAGGCCCGCCTCCATCAGTTCATCGAACAGCTCGGTGAGCTGGCGGGCATTGACCTGAAATGAGAAGCCGCTGGGATCACCCGGATCGACCACCGCCAGCGCCCGACCCAGCTCGGGATAGTTGAGCCTTGCCGCCTGATTTTCCAGCACCAGTCGGCGCAGCTGCAGGGTATAGAGGCTGCGGGCCGGGTGGGACAATCTGGGGTGGGAGAGGGCACTGTATTCGGCTGGAGTCATGGTCTTCTTTATGCGCTTGTGTGGCGGCCATTATCCCCTATGGCAGGGGCTTGCACAATTCGCATGGAGGTAGCGACATTGTGGGGAGAGGTTGTGCTGCTATGTGGTTGTTAATAGAGCAATCTGTCGCTCAGAACCTGACCAGGGTCTATTTTTGACGCATCGTTTCCGCGGATACCTCACTTTTGAACTAGTCTTAATACCTAAATAACCAATTGACTAATAAGAGCTTTATCAAGATGTTAAGAGCCGGGCTACGGATCCTGGTGGTGGAGGACGAAGCCGTTTTTCGCCACTCGCTAGTGAGTTACCTCGCACGGGACGGGGCAACGGTCTTTCAGGCCGAAGATGGTATTGAGGGGCTATCGGCGGCGGCCCTCTACCATCCTGATGTGGTGCTCTGCGATCTCAATATGCCCAATATGGATGGCCACGAGGTGATCGCCTGCCTCTCTGCGCGCTATCCCCATATTCCGGTTATCGTTATTTCGGCCCAGAGCACTATGGAGGCGGTTGCCAGCGCCTTGCGTGCCGGTGCGCGGGACTATCTGCTCAAACCCCTTGAGGATTACGCGCTGGTAGAGCGCAGCATCGAACAGTGTCTCAACGGCAGCGGCAACCGGGCGCAGCAGTTGGAACTGATGGGTCACATCGACTATTTCAGTGCCCACGATAAGGCGGCCAGCCGCCTGCTGGCGGGGCTCAAGCCGCCGGGCTTGCAGGAGTGGGGCCCCTGGCAGGTGACGTTCAAGGGGCTGGGGCAGTTGTTTATTCCAGATACCTTCAAGGTGGAAGACAAGCTGCTGGTGCTGGTGATGGAACTGCCGATCATGGGGACGGATGCGGCATTTTGTGGGGCACTGGTGCGATCCTTGATGAACGTCCCCTACCGCCAGTTTCAGCAGAACGAGAGCCGGTTGCTGAGCCAGCCGCACCGGTTGCTCGACTACCTCAACCATCAGTTGATGGCGTCCGGGCTTCGCCACTCTTTTGCCATGGCGGCGCTGCTGTTTGATCAGCATGATGGGCTGGTGTTTGCCAACGCAGGGCTCACTTCTCCCCATTGGCTGATGCGCTCAGGCGGCTTACCCCTTGGCCTGATGCGCAGTAGCCACTACGCCCTGCACAAACGTAGCTGGCATGAACCGTTCGCCCTGCAGTTTCGCAGCGACAGCGGCGGCTCGCTGGATGTGCAGGTTCGTCATCACTGATGCCGCCTGATAAACAGGCCAAAACAAACAGGGCGCCGATGGGCGCCCTGTTTGTTGTTTACAATCCTGACCGTTTAGACGGTGGCGGAGTGCAGTTTCTTCTCTTGAACTTGCGGCTCTTTGGCCGGGCCTTCGGCACCGTGCATCCAGTAGACCAGGCGGTTGGCCATGGTCAGCAGGATCAGGGCGCTCAGTATCGCAGCCAGGGCGATGCCACCGAAGATGGCGATCGGGCCGGCTTCACCCACGAAGGAGCCGATAAAGCCCGCAGCGTAGTTGGCCAGGGCAACGAAGCCAAACCAGGCACCCATCATCAGGGAAGCCAGACGCAGCGGAGCCAGTTTGGTCACCATGGAGAGGCCGATCGGGGAGAGGCAGAGCTCGCCCAGGGTGTGGAACAGGTAAGCACCTACCAGCCAGAACATGGAGGTCTTGACGGTGTTGTCACCACCCTGCTGCAGCACGGCACCGACCATGAACAGGAAGCCGATAGCCAAGAACAGCAGACCCATGGCGAATTTCACCGGAGAGTTCGGTTCTTTCTTGCCGAGCTTGATCCAGATGGCCGCAACGACCGGTGCCAGGGTGATAATGAAGAAGGGGTTCAGGGACTGGAACCAGGCGGTCGGTACTTCGAAGCTGCCGATCATGCGGTCGGTATACTCCTGGGTGTAGAGGTTCATCAGACCACCGGCCTGCTCGAAACCGGCCCAGAAGATGATGGTGAACAGACCCAGTACCAGAATAACCTTGATGCGATCCACTTCCTGCTTGGTCAGCGGTGCTTTCTGCTCGGTAGTACGCAGGGCGGCTGCGCGCTGGGCGGCAGTGACGCGACCGATGTCACCAAGGAAACGCTGGGCCATGGTGGCCTGGATCACCAGAGAGAGCAGCATACCGATACCGGCGCCGACGAAGGCAGCTTGCCAGCCGTAGGCCGTAGCGGCAGCACCACAGATCACGCCTGCCAGCAGGGAACCCAGGTTGATACCCATGTAGAAGATGGTGAAAGCACCATCACGGCGGTGATCGCCCTCTTCATAGAGGTCACCCACCATGGTGGAGATGTTCGGTTTGAACAGGCCGTTACCCACGATCAGCAGCGCGAGGCCCGCGTAGAACATGGTGTTGACCATATCCGGGAACATGGCGTGTGGCAGTGCCAGAGTGAACTGACCTGCGGCCATCAGCACGGCACCGATCAGGATGGCGCGACGTTGACCCAGGAAGGTGTCAGCCAGCCAGCCGCCGATCAGCGGAGTGATATAAACCAGACCGGTATAGATACCGTAGAGTTTGAGGGCATCTGCCTGACTCCAGCCCAGACCGCCGTTGGCAGTCAGGTCGGTCAGATAGAGCACCAGTACGGCACGCATGCCGTAATAGGAGAATCTCTCCCACAGTTCGGTACTAAAGAGCAAAAAAAGCCCTTTAGGGTGACCTAAAAAGGTCCCTTTTGACGGGTTATTCATTGGAACTTCCACCTGTGTCTTATATTTTTTTGAGTTTTTTATGCAAGGGCGAGAAACACGCCTCAATCCTTATAGAGCATGTGTGAATAAATTACAACATTATGATTTGCTGAGAGTTTATTTACTCTTGATTGATTTTTTGTTGCAAAAATGAAAAAGGAGCATCATTTGATGCCCCTTAAATACGTCTATAAAAAACAGATTTATCAGCGATTACAACTGCTTGACGAACTGCTTCAGCCAGCCGATGAATTCACCATTCAGCTCGTGATGGCGCACACCATATTCCACATTGGCTTTCATATAACCGAGCTTGCTACCGCAATCGTGGCTCTTGCCCTTCATGAAGTAGGCGTTGACCTGCTCCTGCTCCATCAGCATGGCGATGGCGTCAGTTAGCTGGATCTCGTCACCGGCGCCGGCAGGGGTTTTTTCCAGCAGCGGCCAGATATTGGAGGAGAGGACGTAACGACCCACCACCGCCAGATTGGAGGGGGCTTCATCACGGGGCGGCTTCTCGACAATGGCCTGCATCGGCAGGGACATCCCCTCGCTCAGGGCCTCGCCCTTGATGTCGGCGATGCCGTACTTGTCCACTTCGCTCTCGGGAACCGCTTCCACCATGATCTGGCTGATCTGGTTCTCTTCGAACATGTGCACCATTTCGGCCAGGTTGTCTTTTTTCGGGTCGCTGGCCACTTCATCAATCAGTACATCAGGCAGCAGCACGGCAAACGGGTTGTCACCGATCAGCGGACGGGCACACAGCACAGCGTGGCCCAGACCTTTGGCCTCGCCCTGGCGGACGTGCATGATAGTGACGTCTTTCGGGCAGATCTGTTGCACCTCTTCCAGCAGCTGACGCTTGACTCGCTTTTCGAGGGTCGCTTCCAGTTCGAAACTCTTGTCGAAGTGGTTTTCGATGGAGTTTTTACTGGAGTGGGTGACCAGCACGATCTCTTTGATACCGGCGGCGATGGCTTCGCGCACTACGTACTGGATCAGCGGTTTGTCGACCACCGGCAACATCTCTTTCGGGATGGCCTTGGTGGCTGGCAGCATACGGGTACCCAGACCGGCTACCGGGAGCACGGCCTTGCGAACTGTCAGAGGAGTCTTTTTCATGGAAAACTATCCAGCGGGATTAAAGTGCGGCCATGATACTCCAAGAAAAATGGGGCAGCCACAGGCTACCCCATTCGTATATGCAGAGCTCGGACGTTATTTGACGATGATCATGTCACGGTTGGCTTCCAGCGTGGCCGGGCCAATGCCATTGACATCTGCCAGCTGATCGACCGAGGTGAACTTTCCCTGTTTTTCCCGATAGTCGACGATAGCTTGTGCCTTCTTGTCGCCAATCCCTTTCAGGCTGGTGAGTTCGGCAAGGGTGGCCGTATTGATGTTCAGCTTACCGGTCTCCTTGGCGACCTCGGTCGTGGTTGTTTGCTTGGGTGCTGCCTTATCTGCGGCCAGCACGGGTTGGCTGAACAGGGGCAAGCAGGCCAGCAGCATGATTGCAGAGAGCTTCTTCATCAGCATTTCCATTCCTCCATGATGTGGATATTGCCGAGTGGCACATTGATGAATAGCGTATCGAACGGGTCTTTTTCACTGCTATTTCTAACAGGTCAAATCCTCATGCCGATGGCGAAATATTTGCTATAAGCGCTTCACTATGAATGCCCTCATATATCCAACCGTATGATCTTGAATCTATTTTAGATACATCTTTAAGGTGGCGGGCACGCTTTCCCACAGCGCTACGCTCGAGACATTTCTGGCACATCACATGGCATTATTCTGCATAACACTGCACTGATGGCATGTTTCACTGGTCTTCAAAAGAGAACCAATAAAAAAGGCTGCTCACCTGGGGTGAGCAGCCTTTGATCGGTTTTTTCAGACAGGCACTGATTAGGCTTGTTCGTCAGCCTGGGCAGCCTGGATACCGGTCAGGGCGATGGTGTAGACGATGTCATCAACCAGGGCGCCACGGGAGAGGTCGTTGACCGGCTTGCGCATGCCTTGCAGCATCGGGCCGATGGAGACCAGGTCAGCGGAACGCTGCACCGCTTTGTAAGTAGTGTTACCTGTGTTCAGGTCCGGGAAGACGAACACGGTGGCTTTACCTGCAACCGGTGAGTTCGGTGCCTTGGACTTGGCCACGTTCTCCATGATGGCCGCATCGTACTGCAGCGGGCCGTCGATGATGAGGTCGGGGCGCTTGGCCTTGGCCAGCTCGGTCGCTTCACGCACTTTCTCTACATCGGCACCGGCGCCAGAGGTACCGGTGGAGTAGGAGATCATGGCGACGCGCGGCTCGATGCCGAACGCGGCAGCAGAGTCGGCGGACTGGATGGCGATCTCGGCCAGCTGCTCGGCAGTGGGATCCGGGTTGATCGCGCAGTCACCGTAGACCAGCACCTGATCAGGCAGCAGCATGAAGAAGATGGAGGAGATCAGGGAAGAGCCCGGAGCGGTCTTGATGATCTGCATCGGCGGACGGATGGTGTTGGCAGTGGTGTGCACCGCGCCGGATACCAGACCGTCAACTTCATTGCGCTCCAGCATCATGGTACCCAGTACCACGTTGTCTTCCAGCTGTTCGCGGGCAACCACTTCGGTCATGCCCTTGTTCTTGCGCAGCTCGACCAGACGCGGCACATAGCGCTCGCGCACAACGGCTGGATCGATGATTTCGACGCGATCGGTCAGAACAACACCCTGCTGCTCGGCAACGCGACGGATCTCTTCCGGATTACCCAGCAGCACCGGACGGGCAATGCCACGCTCGGCACAGATGGCGGCTGCCTTGATGGTGCGCGGCTCGTCGCCTTCCGGCAGCACGACACGCTTGTTGGCCTGACGGGCCAGCTCGGTCAGCTGATAACGGAATGCCGGCGGGCTCAGACGACGGGAACGGGAAGAGCTGACGGTCAGCGACTCGATCCAGTGCTTGTCGATGTGGCCAGCGACGTAGTCCTGTACCAGCTCGATACGCTCGCGGTCATCTTCCGGAATATCGACGTTGAAGTTCTGCAGGCTGACGGCGGTCTGCCAGGTGTTGGTACCGGTCATCATGATCGGCAGGCCGGTGGCCATGGCCTGTTGGCACAGCGCCATGACCTGCGGCTCCGGATGATAGTTACCGGTCAGCAGCAGGGCGCCTAGCTTGACGCCGTTCATGGCGGAGAGGCAAGCGGAGACGATGACGTCAGAGCGGTCGCCGGAGGTGACCAGCAGGCTGCCCGGACGGAAGTGCTCAACCATGTTATGGATGGAGCGGGCGCAGAAGGTCACGGTCTGCAGGCGGCGGCTGTCCAGCTCACCCTTGTGCAGGATCTTGGCGGCCAGATGCTTGGCAAGATCCTTGGCGCGCGGGGCGATCAGCTGGGTGTTCCAGGGGATGCAACCCAGAATGCGCAGCGGGCTCTTGCCGAACACTTGCAGCACTTCCAGGTTGTGGGCCGCGTCAGAAGCGTGGTGATGGGCTTCGAACATCTCGGTCAGGTCAGGGCGGGTTACGCCATGCTCGTCAACCGGCGCGCCCACCTTGTTGATCACGCAGCCAACGATGCGGGGGTTGTTGACACCACCGAAGTTGGAGCAGGCCAGCTCGATGCGCTCTTTCAGTTTCTGGCTGGAGTCATGGCCCGGATGGGTCACGAATACCATGTCAGCGTCCAGCGCCTTGGCCACGTCGTAGTTCAGCTTGTTGGCAAAGGGCTGCTTGTCGGTCGGCACCATACCTTCGACAACCAGCACTTCGGCACCACTGGATTTCACGTGCTCTTCGAAGCGGGCAACGATCTCTTCTAGCAGGATATCGGTGTTGCTGGAGCTGATCATGTTCTCGGCGTAGGAGAGGGTGAAGGGCTCGGGCGGGTTGATGTTGGCAGCTGCGCGGATAACGGCGGTTGAGCGCTCGGCACCGGTTTCACCCGGACGCGGCTGGGCAACCGGTTTGAAGAAGCTGACATTGACACCGTGGCGTTCCATGGCGCGAACAACGCCCAGACTCACGGAAGTTACGCCGACACCAGTGCCGACCGGGATAAGCATAATAGTGCGTGCCACTTTATACCCCTTGTTCATTTTTTGGGATCAGGAAAAGGCCGCCCTGTGGGCGGCCTCGAGTTACTGCGTCAATTAAGCGCCGACCAGTTCCAGCGCGTCGTGGGCGATAACCCACTCTTCGTTGGTCGGGATAACCAGGGCCTTGGTAGAGCCAGCCTTGGTGATCTCGCCACCCTTGCCGAAACGAGCCTTCAGGTTGGCGTCGTGATCAACGTCAAAGCCCAGCAGGCCCAGCTTGTTCAGGGTGATTTCACGGATCGGGGCGGAGTTTTCACCGATACCACCGGTGAAAACAACGGCGTCCAGACGACCGTCCATGGCGGCAGCGTAGGCGCCGATGTACTTGGCCAGGCGATAGCAGTAAACGTCCATAGCACGCTTGGCTTCTTCTTTGCTGTCGTAGTTGTCTTCAACGAAACGGCAGTCGGAGGTCACTTCAGTCAGACCCTGCAGGCCGGACTCTTTGGTCAGCATGGTGTTGATATCGGCCACGCTCATGCCCAGCTTGTCGTGCAGGAAGAAGATGATGGCCGGGTCCAGATCGCCGGAGCGGGTACCCATCACCAGACCTTCCAGCGGGGTCAGACCCATGGAGGTATCAACAGATTTGCCGTTCTTGATGGCGCAGACGGAACCGCCGTTGCCCAAGTGGCAGTTGATGATGTTCAGCTCTTCAACCGGCTTGTTCAGCTGCTTGGCAGCTTCCAGGCTGATGTAGTAGTGGCTGGTGCCGTGAGCGCCATAGCGACGGATGCCGTTCTCTTTGTAGAGCTTGTACGGCAGGGCGTACAGGAAGGCTTCTTCCGGCATGGTCTGGTGGAACGCGGTATCGAATACGGCCACGTTCTTGTCAGCCAGTGCCGGGAATACGCGGCGAGCTTCACGGATACCGATCAGGTGAGCCGGGTTGTGCAGCGGAGCGTACGGAACAGCAGCTTCGATGCCGGCGATCACGTCTTCGCAGATGACAACGGAAGAGGTGAAGCGCTCGCCACCGTGAACAACACGGTGACCGATGGCGATCAGGTTCTTGGACAGTTCCGGATTGAGCGGCAGGATCTTGTTGACGATGAAGTCCAGCGCTTCCTGGTGAGCGGCACCCGCGCCCAGATCGGCACTGCCTTTCTCGCCATTCAGTTTCCACTTGATGCGGGCGTCGTCGAGGTTGAAGCACTCGGCCAGGCCGGACAGCAGGTCATCACCGGTGGTTGCGTCAATGACGGCAAACTTCAGGGAAGAGCTGCCACAGTTAAGAACAAGAACCAGCTTACTCATGAATAAATCCTATCGCAGATTGGGTTGTGTAGGCGGATGCGTTGGACGCGGTGCGGCCAAAAACTTTCAACTTATCCTTATGAGGGTTGGCAATCTGTTGCTTGCCCCTTGTATAGTGATACAAGACCCGAAATCCAGACGTCCCTGACAGGTCAATAGCAAGAAGCTTTTGACGCAAAAATGGGCGTACAAAGGATAACCCGATTGTTGAAAAATAACAAAGTCATCCTCAACCTTTGTTACTTTGCATCAAATTTTGTCGAGGTTTTGCCGTTAGTACGTTCAAAAAGCGCTCGGAGGTAGTATGAGCATGAACATTTTTGGAACTAAGTTACAGCAAGGGCGCCATTATATGACGCTTTGGCCGCGCCGTCCCGAGCTCAATTCGATGTTTCCTGAAAATCGGGTGATCAAGGCGACCGAGTTCGCCCTCAAGGTGATCCCCGCGTTGGCAGTGCTGAGCGTGATGCTGCAGTTCCAGTTTGGGGAGCTGCACTACTGGCCCTCCGTCATCACTTCCGTGCTGTTTCTGCTCAGTTTGCCGCTGCAGGGTTACTACTGGCTCGGTCAGCGGGCCGACACCCGGTTGCCCCCGTCGCTGGCGAGCTGGTATCGGGAGATCAACGGCAAGATGAACGAGCAGGGCGGCCGCCGTCAGCTGGTCTCCCAGCCCCGCTATGAAGAGCTGGCTGATACCCTCAAGGCGGCCTTCCAGCAGCTCGATAAATCCTTTCTCTACGAATAACCCGTTTCAGATGCAAAAAGGCGCCAGTGGCGCCTTTTTTGTGGCGGTCGGTGTGCGGATCACGCTGCCAGTACCTTGCGGATCTCCTGGATGGAGAGCTTGTACTGACGAGGGCACTGACGCCATACAGTCAGCATCCGCTGGTACTTGTCGCGCATGGCGATGTCGCTGGAGAGCTCGTCGCACGGGCATTTGAGCTCGGGGAAGCGCTTGTCCACCTCCAGCAGGAAGCAGACATAGTCGGCCAGTTCACGCTCCTGGCTGCGGCTGTAGCCATTGAACTCCAGCCGACTGGCATTGATCTCGCCCTGATCGGCGGCATCCAGATTACCCCATGAGATGGCCAGTGCGTGGTGCAGCTCCAGTGTGTCGATTACCTCCTGGCAGGTCGCCAGATCCAGATGGCCGAAGCTCTTCTCCAACTCGAGGATCTGCAGGCAGTAGCCGCGTTCGATGATGGTACTGGCGCGCTGGTAGACGTCCGCTTTCTCCGGATTGAGTTTCGCCAGAATTTCGTACTGGTTGCTCAGGATCAAACGTTCAGTGTTGCTCATGTTCATGGGATATCTCGCTGGAAGATGATTCTGGGGTCACGTTAACCCATATATAAAATGAATTTTTTGATCTGGGCGGGGGAGTTGGTGAGAAAAATCCGTTGGCAAGGGGCGGCTGACCAGACAAAAAAGGCCTGCATGGCAGGCCTTTCAATGACGCAGGGGAGGGTTACCCCTTGAGGAAATCCAGTACCACCTGATGGTGATCGCTGGTTTTGAACTTGTCGAAGTGGTGGGCAATCTTGCCCTCTTCGTCGATCAGGAAGCTCTGACGGTGAATGCCGTCATACTCTTTGCCCATGAACTTCTTCGGGCCCCAGACGCCAAAGGCATCCGCGACGGCGTGGTCTTCATCAGCCAGCAGGGTGAAGTTGAGCTGGTCCCTCTCTTCAAACTTTTTCAGCCGTTTGGCCGGATCCGGGCTGATGCCAAGTACCACCACATTGAGGGCGGCCAGCTCGGCGTTCACATCGCGCAGGCTGCAGGCCTGGGTGGTGCAGCCGGGGGTCATCGCCTTGGGGTAGAAATAGACCAGCACCTTCTTGCCGCGCAGGCCAGCGAGGCTGACCTGATTGCCATTCTGATCGGGCAGGGAGAAATCGGGGGCAGGGCTGCCAGCTTGTAGTGGTTGCATGAGGTCTCCTCGGGTAAAACGCCCTCAGGCGTGTTTGCGATTGACGATAAACTCGAACGATTCGGCACCCAGTTGACGACAGAATTCGGCGAAGGCGGTTTGCGAACCTTCCACTTCACCTTCTCTGGCCAGATTGAGCTGAAAACTGATCTTCAGCAGGTTGAACGGCTGCTGCTCCAGGGTCATGGATTGCATTGCCTGAATGTTCCAGCCATGTTCGCTGAAGAACTGGGTGCACTGGCTTACGATGCCGGGCTCGTCGCGGATCAACAGGTCGGCACTGGCGCGGACGTCATACTGCAGGGACTGGTGGCGTTCGGTGCGTTTCATCATGGTGATGAGATCCCACTCCTGGCTACGCAGGGGCAGGCTGATTTCGAGTTGCATCATGCTGTTCCAGTCGCCCGAGAGCAGCATGATAAAGGTAAATTCATTGCCGAAGATGCCAAGGCGGCTGTCCACAATGTTGCAACCACAGCCACTGACGTGGCGGGTGACTTCATTGACGATGCCAGGCCTGTCCGTGCCGATGGCCGTTACGACCAGGTAGTGAGTCATAAATCTTCTCTCGTCCGTTATTTCGTTGCGAAAGCCGCGCTGGCAAGTCAACCCTCCGGCCCTGATGACCACTCCCTGAGGGACGTTGCCGACTTTCGTCCATTGCTTTTTGTTCCGGATGGTATCACGGCTTGCCCCCTCTCTCCCTTGTTTTTCAAAGGGGCCAGCTTTACCATTACGCCCCTGAAAATCGGGAGAAAAGTCCATGTTACGCGGTAGTATTGTTGCGCTCGTTACCCCCATGCTGGCTTCAGGTGAAGTCGATTGGGCCAGTCTGGCCAAACTGGTCGACTATCATGTCAGCGCCGGGACCAGCGCCATTGTTGCGGTGGGGACCACAGGGGAATCGGTGACCCTGAGCGAGCAGGAGCATATCGCCGTCGTTGAAAAGACCGTTGAGTATGCCGCCGGACGCATTCCCGTCATCGCCGGTTGCGGCTCCAACAATACCGCCCATGCCATTGAATTGACCAAGCGACTGGCCAAAACCGGCGTGGTGGCGGGTCTTTCGGTGACTCCTTACTACAACAAGCCCACTCAGGAAGGTCTCTATCGCCACTATTGTGCGATCGCCGAGGCTAGTGGTCTGCCCCAAATTCTTTATAATGTGCCCGGTCGCACCTGTTGCGATCTCAAACCGGAGACCGTGGCCCGTCTGGCCAAGGTTCCCGGCATTATCGGTTTGAAAGAGGCAACTGGCGATTTGAGCCGCACCCCGCTGCTGCGCGAGCTGTGCGGGCCGGAGTTTGCTCTCTACAGTGGCGACGATGCCACTGGTTGTGATTTTATGCTGCAAGGTGGCGATGGCGTGATTTCGGTCACCACCAATATTGCAGCGGCCCAGATGGCCGACATGTGTCGTGCTGCGCTGGCCGGTGATGCCGGGCAGGCGCATGACATCAACAATCTCTTGATGCCGTTGCACAAGACTCTGTTCTGCGAACCGAGCCCCACCCCGGTGAAATGGGCCTGTGCCCAACTGGGGTTGATTGCAACAGCCACCTTGCGCCTGCCGCTGGTTGACCTCACCCCCGAGGGCGAGCAGCTGATGGCGCGAGCACTGACCACAGCGGAGTTGATGGCGAGTGTTTAAATCTAATGGAAAGGGAAATAGAGCCCGTCTGGTGCTGAGCGTTGCGACTGTGGCCGTCTTGGCCGGTTGCAGCACCCCCCAGGATCGCAAAATGGCCAACCGCGACTTCGGTTATGAAGATGCCCGCCTCGAGGGCCGCGCGTTCTTGATCCCCGCAGGATTGAGTGCCCCCACCTTCAACAGCCAGTACGACATCCCGCCGCTTCCCGAGAGCAGCCGTGAAGGTGCCCTCGGCGCCCAGGTCGATGTGCGTCCACCCGCCCAGCTGCTGACCGTGGTACCGGGCAGTCAGGTCGTGCAGAGTGCAACCGAACCGACCGTTGCCTTCTATGCCCTGAGCACCAGCCAGAGCGTGGAGCGCGATACCTGGTCGTTCCTGATGAACTTCCTGGCCAAATACAAGGTCACCACCGAGAAGCTGGATCAGCAGGATGGCGTATTGCAGACCGGCTGGTTTGACAACACAGTCGCCCTCGATGGCTGGGGTGAAGATGACGAAGACTTCAAAATCCGTCAGCGTTACCAGTTCACCGTACGCAACGACGCCCAGCGCCACGCCGTCAACATGTCGGTCCGGGTGCTGGATCACGAAGAGACCATCGACGGCGAGACCAGCAACAAGCTGACCCCTGCCGATGCCCAGCGCTATGCCGCGCGAGTGCTGAACCAGTTCTCGCTCTATTACGACAGCCAGCTGAAAGCCCGCGAGCAGCACAAGTCCAACGATGGCATGGGTCTGCAACTGGGTCTGGACAACAACGAACTGAGCGCCTGGATTGCCGAAGGCTCCTTTGATCAGGTGTGGCGTCGCCTCAACCAGGTACTGCCCGCTTACGGTTTCACCATCAAGGATACCCAGCAGTCTCTGGGCTGGATCGACGTCGAGTACGAAGAGCCGAGTGCCGAGTTCTGGAAGGCGAAAGGGAGCGAGCCGTTCAAACTGGAGGAGGAGAAATACCGCTTCCAGCTTGGCGAAATGGCGGGAGGCAAGACCTCCATCACCCTGTTTGACAAGGACAAGAAGCCGGTATCGTCCGGGGTTATCTCCCAGATGTATATCAGCCTGTCCGAGGCGTTCGCCAAGGGGCTGGCCGATCAGGCAGCAGCAAAAGCAGAATAAATACAGGGGCCTTGTGCCCCTGTTTTGTTATCAGAATCCCCCTGAAAACGCGGGGATTCAGAGTGGTTTTCGATGATGCGAGCCCCCTTGCCAGCCCGTTGCAAACAGAGCGCGCAGGTGAGGAACTCGCGATGTTTACCCCCCACAAACAGGAAGTGTTATTAGCCATGAGTCTTGCAGATCAAGTATTGGCGGTGAATGACGATTTGCCGATCCGTACCGATAAACCTGTCCATTCCGGCAAAGTGCGCAGCGTCTACTGGTTGACCCCCGAAGACAGTGCCCGGCTCATAAAAGAGAAAGGCTATGATGTGCCGGCCGATGCGCCCCTCGCCCTCATGGTGATCAGCGATCGCATCTCGGCTTTCGATTGCATCTGGCAAGGTGTGGATGGCCTGAACGGCGTACCGGGCAAAGGGGCGGCGCTCAACGCCATCTCCAGCCACTGGTTCAAGCTGTTCAAGGAGAAGGGACTGGCTGACAGCCACATTCTGGATATTCCGCACCCCTTCGTCTGGATCGTGCAAAAAGCCCGTCCGGTGATGATCGAGGCGATTGCCCGCCAGTACATCACCGGCTCCATGTGGCGTGCCTACAAGGATGGCGAGCGCGAGTTCTGCGGCATCACCCTGCCGGAAGGGCTGAAAAAGGATCAGAAACTGCCGGAGATCCTCATCACTCCCTCCACCAAGGGCGTGCTGAAAGGGCTGGATGGCGTGCCGGAAGCCGATGACGTCAACGTCTCCCGTGCCGATATCGAGCGCCACTACAAGGGCTTCAACTTCAGCAAACCGGCCGACATCGACCGCTACGAAGTGCTGCTCAAAGAGGGCTTCAACGTTATCAGCGACGCGCTGGCCGGGCTGGATCAGATCTTCGTTGATACCAAGTTCGAGTTTGGTTACGTCCACGATGCGGCGGGCAATGAAAAGCTGATCTACATGGATGAAGTGGGCACCCCCGACAGCTCCCGTATCTGGGATGGCGCGGCCCTGCGCGACGGTCAGATTGTCGAGAAGTCGAAAGAGGGTTTCCGTCAGTGGCTGCTCAACCACTTCCCGGATCCGGACATCCTGCTCAACAAGAACCGTATGCCGGAACGTTTTGCCCTGGCCCGCGACAACAAGCTGCCTACCGAAGTGATGATGGATATCTCCAACACCTATGTCGGGATCGCCGAGAAGATCATCGGCCACAAGCTGGCGCGTTCTGCCAATCCCAAGCAGGAGATCATCGAGGTGCTGCGCGATCAGTACGGTCTGATCGACTAAGGGTTGCGCTCTTTTTTTGTCGTCAACAAACAAACGTTTGCTGATAGCGAAGGAGATAGGCAGAGAAACAGACGGGCCCCGCTACGGGGCCCGTTTTTATTGCTGGTCTGGCGGCAAGCGAGCGGCGATCAGCCGTTGACCCTGAACACCTGACCTGTCTGAATGCCCAACACCGACTTCTTGTAAGCCTGCGCCACCTTGGCGGCTGGCACCGGCACGAACCCCGGGAAGAAGTCGGCGTATTTGTCCATCGACTCCGCCAGCACGGTGGGGCTCACCACGTTGATGCGAAGGCCCCTTGGCAGCTCGCAGGCGGCCGCTTTCACAAAGTGATCGATGGCGCCGTTGACTGTGCTGGCGCTCACGCCCCAGTTGATCGGCTCCTCGCTCAGAATACCGCTGATCAAAGTGATGGAACCCTTGTCAGTCAGATAGGGAATGGCGGCTCGGGTCAGGTTGATCTGGCCCATCAGCTTGCTCTCCAGTCCCACCTGCCACTGTTCGTCGGTCATCTCGGTCAGGCCGTTGAAGGCCACACTGCCGCTGGCGACAACCAGTGCATCAAACTGGCCTACCTGGGCAAACAGCGCCTTGATGGAGGCGGGGTCGCGCATGTCGACTGTGGCATCGCCACGGCTGTGGCCGACCCGGATCACCTGATGATCTTTGGCAAGCAGTTCACTGACCGCGGAGCCGACGGTGCCGGAGGCACCCACAATCACAATTTTCATCTGCATCACTCCTGGTTGGGATGTGTTGATTCTAGCGCAACAGAAAATGCGAAAAAGCGCGTAAAATAAACCCATTGTTTCCATATTGGAGCTAATGATGGATATCGCCCATCTGGCCAGCTTTTACGAAGTGGTGCTGCGCGGCAGTTTCTCGGCTGCTGCCGATACGCTGGGGGTCAGCAAGGGGATGCTGAGCCGCCATGTCAGCGCGCTGGAGACCTCCCTCAATGCACAACTGTTGCAGCGCACCACCCGCCGCCTCAGTCTGACCGAGGCGGGCAAGACCCTCTATCAGCAGGCGGGGGAGATCTTCGCGCTGGCGCGGCAAGCGGAGCAAGATATTCAGGCGCTGACCGAAGAGGATTGTGGCCGCCTGCGTTTTACCTGCCCGGTCAGCACCGGCGATCGGATGGTGAGCGAGCTGCTGACCAGCTTTGCCGCGCTCTGCCCGGGAGTGGAGGTGGAGCTCAACTTCACCAACCAGATGGTCGACATGAGCCAGGGAGAGAACGACATCGCCCTGCGCGCCATGAGCGAAGTGCCGGACAATCTGGTGGCCCTGCCGCTGGGGCGGCTCAAGGATGTGGTGGTGGCGAGCCCCGGACTGGTGGCGCGGGAGGGGCGTCCTGCCACCCCCTATGAGCTGAGCGGGCGCAGCTGCCTGTTGCAGGGGCACAATCCGGCCTGGGAGCAGTGGCACTTTATCCGTGAGGGGGAGGAGGCCCACATTCTGGTGCAGGGCAAGGTGCGGGCCAACCATTACAGTACCGTGTTGCAACTGGCGCGTGCCGGTATGGGCTATGCCAAGTGTCCGCTGATGCTGGTGGAGGCGCAGCTGATGGCAGGAGAGCTGGTGACCGTGCTCGATGAGTGGCAGAGCGGCCTGCATCAGCTTCATGTGCTGCATGCCCAGCAGCGGCGGGTGCCACGCAAGATCCGGCTGTTCAAGCAGGTGCTGGCCCAGTGGTTTGCCGAGCGACCCCACTACCTGCTCTGAGCGGCGTTATTTTTCTGTCATCTTCGGCTGCTACCCTGCGCCCATCATTGGCATCAGGAAGATCAGCGGGAATGAAGAGTAATAGAGGGTTGACCGGATTTGTGCTGCTCTGTGCAGTGTTGGGGGCTGGCAGTGTGCAGGCCATGGTGGACGTGAAGGTGCCGGAGAATTTCCGCATCCTCGCGGTGAGCAACGGCACCTTGCAGGATGACCAGAATGCCACTCTGGCGGATGGCGAGCAGCAACTGCTGGTGCGCTTCGAGGGGGTGATCCCCAGTCGCAGCAGCAGCGAGAATGATCGGCAGGTACGCTCCGAGCCACAGGTGGTGCGCTATCAGGGCAGCAATCAGCATTTGCAGCTGACGGCCAGCGTACCGGGAGACGAGCGGGGGATGCAGGCCTATGCCAAGGATCCGGTGGTGGCGTTGCAGGAGAATGGCCGCGCGCTTGCCATCCAGCAGGATGTGCTGGTGACCAGCGGCATGCTGCTTGGGGTGGACTGGAACGGCAAACTGGCTGAATACAACCGCAGCGGCGGCAAGGCGGCGCTGACGGCCGTCGCTGTGACTACACAACCAACCGCTACGCTCTCCGGTGGGACGCAACCCGTTGTGGCTGCCAGCGAGCTGGAAGGGCAGTTGCAGCAGTTGTTCCTCCAGGCCGACCCGGCCCTGCGCAAGCGCTTTATCGGTTGGGCCGTGCCGCAGCTTTAAGTTTTCTGCCCGTTGCAGTAACGTGGACACTCCTTTTTCAGGCGCTCTGTTCATCGTACTCAACGAGGTTTTCATGTTTGAATTGCATTCCCGCCTGCAGGCCGATACCTGCTGGCTTGGCGATCTGCCGCTCAGCCGCGTCCTGCTGGCCAAAGACAGCCAGTATCCCTGGCTGATCCTGGTACCGCGAGTAGCCAACCTGCGGGAAATTCACCATCTGGCTCCGGAGCAGCAGCAACAGCTGATGCAGGAGTCCTGCGCTGTCGCCAACCTGATGGAACAGGCCCTCAGCCCGGACAAGATCAACATCGGAGCGCTGGGCAATCTGGTGCCGCAACTCCACCTTCACCATGTCGCCCGCTTTGCGACGGATCGCGCCTGGCCAGGCCCCATCTGGGGGGCTCATCCGGTCGTGCCTTATGAGCCACCAGTTTTGGTCCAGCAGGCCGATATATGGCGTGCCCGGCTCGCCAAGCTGAGCGGTTTCACCCCAGTGGCTGCTGATAACGTAGTCAACTGAGAGGCGTGTCGCTATTTCAGTCTCCGGGCCGCGCCATCTGTTAGAGTTATGGTATAGATAAGCCCATTTTCGATGTTCAGGAAGGTCCCATGATAGTGACAAGATCCGATGACGATGCCGTATTGACCACAGAGGATGTGCTGCTCAGCCTGTGCAACTCGGTGACGGACGTTTTGAGTGCCGCGACCATGAGTCAGGTGCGGTTTTCCGGCATGGTGCAGCGGATCAGCAAGACCTGCCTCAAGCCGGATATCGGCTGCTTCGTGCTGTTCGATGGCGGTTTTTCCGGTCTGGTGGTGATCAACTTCTCCGCCGCCGCCGCCATGGAGCTGTATGAGAGCTACATGCTGAGCATGGGGCTCTCCAAGGAGGATCTCGCCATCTCCCACACCTCTGACGAGGTGAGCAACGTGATGGGCGAGCTGATGAACCAGATCGTCGGCAGCTTTACCGTCAAGGTGGGCCGGGATCTGCAGACCCACATCACCCAGAACCAGCCGAAGATGCTGGCCCTCAACAAGCAGGTGATGCTGAGTGTCGATACCAATCTCGACAGCCCGGAATCCCGCCGCGTCACCTTCTTCACCGCCCGCAACAACATCTTCTATCTGGAGCTGGCGATGGACAAAACCGAGTTCATCCGCATCCACAATGAGGGGATGGAGCACGAGGAGCTGGATCCCGATGCGCTGATCGCCCAGGCCAAGCAGGATGCCGCCAAGCCGGCTCAGGCTGCGGCCCCGGTTGCCAACGATCACGATGATCTGCTCGACTCCCTGGGTATTTAAGTCAAACGCCGGATAGCAACAAGGCCACCTTCGGGTGGCCTTGTTGTATACGTGCGCACAACCGTTGTTAGAAGTTGTAGAGCAGGCCGGTGTTGAACATCACCGATTCAGAATCGTAGAAGTTGATGTCGGAATCGGACTTGGCATAGCCAGCGGTAAAGGTTGCCGAGAGCGGCGCGATACCAAACAGGCGGTGCCAGAAGAAGGTGCCGGTCAGGGCAAACTCGTCGGAGTCGGCGTTTTGGCCAAAGATCGGGTTGGCCTCATCATATTTGGTCTGGCCCAGATAGGCGTTGCTGACGAAAGACCACTGGGAAGCGCGCATGCCGTAGGTCAACTGGAGGCCGTTGCTCTTGTAGCTCTGGGCGCTGCCATCCAGATCGGCTTGACGGTAGATAAAGGCTGGCTCCAGCATCTGACCGGGGGCCAGTTGCCATTTGTAGGAGAGGTCGAGGGCGTGGATCTTGCCGTTGCGATCCAGCTTGGCTGCATAGTTTGTCTGGTTATCCTTATCGTATTGCTGGCCGCTGCGCTCCTCATCCACCTCGATGTTGCGGGTGGTCAGGCTACCATTGAAGTTGCTTCCCCAGATGCTGTCCCAGGCGAAGCGCACCCCTTTTGACTTGATATCGGTCGACTGGCGATCAACGCCTACGGCGAAGGGATCGCTCCACTGCTCGGTCGGCATGGCATTAAAGACCACGGAGCCAGCTACGATGCCCTTGTCGCTCATCTCCTGACGGATACCGAGCTGCTGGGTGAAGTCGAAACGGATGGCATCCTGGATCAGGTTACCGAGGAAGACCTGGGTGCGGGTATCGGCAAAGGTGTAGCGGATATCGGCGTTGAGCAGCGGGGCAACGGCGGAGCTGCTCTCGGCACTGCCCAGCCCGCTCAGGCGGCGGTTTTCATCATCACCACTATAAAAATTCGATTCGTAATTGATGACATTGACCCCGCCAAGCAGGAAACCGGACCAGCCAGACTCCTTGGGAATTTCACCCAAATCAGCATAAGCACTATTTGCGACCAGCAGGCCCAAGCCCAGCAAGGTGGTGTTGCGCATCGGATAACTCCTAAATTAAATGGTGGTGAATTTTTTCGGCCGGTGAGTATAAAGAAAAAACCTTAATGGCAACTGACTCAATATTGCCAATTATCCTAACCCACTCATTTCATTCGGCGAATCGTTAATTAATTGTGCGAGATTAAGAAGAGTTCACTCGGTTGTGCTGGTATTCTGTACCGCGAATATCGGGGGAAAACAATAAGATGAAACAGATTAAATCCTGGGCGCAATATTATGTCGATCTGATGACCAAGCTGGGACTGGTGCGCTTCAGTATGTTCCTGGCGGCGGGCATTATCGTGCTGGCGGTCGCCATCCAGATGGGGGTGACCCTGTTCCTGCGCGGCAATATCGATGTGATCGACTTCGTTCGCTCGGTGTTTTTTGGCCTGCTGGTGACCCCCTGGGCGGTCTATTTTCTCTCCATCGTGGTGGATCAGCTGGAGGATTCCCGTCAGCGACTGAGCCGGATGGTGCGCAAGCTGCAAGATATGCGCGAGCGGGATCTGGAGCTCAATACCCAGCTGCAGGAGAACATCAGCCGCCTCAACGCCCAGATTGCCGAGACCAACCGGGCCGAGAGCCTGCGTCTGCAGGCCATCGAGGATCTCGAGAACGAGGTGTTCCAGCGGGAGAAAGCCCAGCTCCATCTGGGGGAGCGCACCGCGCTGCTGCGCTCCTTTATCGACTGCTCCCCGGATCTGGTCTACTACCGCAACGAGGATGAGCAGTTCTCCGGCTGCAACCGCGCCATGGAAGAGCTGACCGGCAAGGTGGAGGCCGAGCTGATCGGTCTGACCCCGTTCGATGTCTACAAGCAGGAGATCGCCAACAAGGTGGTGGAGACCGACAAGCAGGTCTTTGCCAGCAACGAGCCGCTCACCTACGAGCAGTGGCTGGAGTATCCCGATGGCCGCAAGGCTTACTTCGAGCTACGCAAGGTGCCCTTCTTCGACCGCTTCGGCAAGCGACTCGGCCTGCTCGGTTTTGGCCGCGACATCACCGAGCGCAAGCAGTATCAGGACAAGCTGGAGAAGGCGAGTCGCGACAAGACCACCTTTATCTCCACCATCAGCCACGAGTTGCGCACCCCGCTCAACGGCATTGTGGGCTTAAGCCGGATGCTGATGGATACCCCCCTCGATCCCAAACAGCATCAGCAGCTCAAGACCATTCACCTGAGTGCGGTGACCCTTGGCAATATCTTCAACGACATCATCGACTTGGACAAACTGGATCGCCGTCGCCTCGAAATTGCGCCAACCCGTATCGACCTGCCTGCCTTCCTCGACGAGCTGGAGACCCTGTCGCGCATTCAGGCGGAGCAGAAGGGGCTCTATCTCCATTTCGATCGCGATGGCGACATGCCGCAATTTGTGATGGCTGACGGTACCCGCCTGCGTCAGGTGCTGTGGAATCTGGTGGGCAACGCGGTCAAGTTTACCGATGAGGGGGGCGTCACCGTGCGTTGCCTATCCCATCCCGCCGACGAGCCGGGCAAGCTGGCCCTGCACTTCGAGGTGGAGGATACCGGTATCGGTATCCCGCGCGCTCAGCAGGAGAAGATCTTCGCCATGTACTATCAGGTGCAGGGCAAGAAGCACGCCACCGGCACCGGCATTGGGTTGGCGGTCTCCCGTCAGCTGGTGCAGGCGATGGGCGGCCAGCTCTATGTGGACAGCGATCCGGGCGAAGGCTCCTGCTTTACCGCCGAGCTGGAGGTAGCATGCGCCGAGCCAGTGTTGCCAGAGCAGGAGGAGGAGATGCCCTCCCTCGATATCCTGCTGGTGGAGGATGTGGAGCTTAACGTGACGGTGGCCTGCGCCCTGCTGGGCAAGCTGGGTCATCAGGTGCAGGTGGCACGGGACGGCACCCATGCGTTGGCGATGGCCAACCCAGATGATTTCGACCTCATTTTGCTCGATATCCAGCTGCCGGACATGACCGGCTTTGATGTGGCGAAAACCCTGCTGGAGCGTTATGGCGACAGCCTGCCACCCATGGTGGCGCTCACCGCCAACTCTACCGGCGATCGCCAGTACTACCGGGATCACGGCATGCAGGATGTGATCAACAAGCCGCTTGGCTCCAAAGCGGTGCGGGAGGTGATTGGTCACCTGTTTGCCGATCTGGCCGAGGATGAAGCGGACGAGCAGGCGGATGCGGGCAATCAGGATGTCCTGCTGGATATCCCCTTCCTCACCGATTACGCCGATACCGTGGGCAAGCCGGTGCTGCTCTCCAGCGTCGATCTGTTCGAGAAGATGATGCCGGACTACATGGCAGTGCTCGACTCCAACATGATTGCCAAGGATCAAGCTGGGGTGGTGGAAGAGGCACACAAGATAAAAGGGGCGGCAGGCTCCATCGGCCTGCGCCGTCTGCAGCAGACGGCCCAGCTGATCCAGAGCCCGGATCATCCCGCCTGGTGGGAAAACGTGGAAGACTGGATTGAGACGCTGCGCCGGGAATATCCGGGCGATATCGCCCGTCTGCGGCGCTGGTTGCTGTCTTGATGCTGGAGGTTGTCTTGAGTCTGATGGAAGTTGCTGGCAAGGAGCTGCGAGATGTATAGCCGTTTGATTACCCCCGCGCGCATCCACCCCTGGGGGGACGAGGATCTGCTGGAGGCGACCGAGCAGGATCGCGCCCGTATCGTGCAGGCCGCGCCGGTGCGCCGGTTGCAGCAGAAGACCCAGGTCTTTCCGCTCGATGTGAAGGCCTCGGTGCGCAGTCGCCTCACCCACTCGCTGGAGGTGCAGGAGACCGGTCGCCAGATCAGCCGTCGTATTCTGGCCGCCTTGCCAGTCGGGATGGTCTGCGAAGGGGCTTTTATCAATCTGGTGGAGATGTCCTGCCTGCTTCATGACGTGGGCAACCCGCCATTTGGCCACTTTGGCGAGCAGGTGATGAGCCAGTGGCTCGGCGAGATGCTCGATCCCCTCTATCAGCAGGCGCTGGCGCAGCCACCTTCGGCCCAGTGGGCTGAATTGCGTCAGGATCTGCAACTGTTTGATGGCAACGCCCAGAGTCTGCGGCTGGTGCACAGCCTGCACGAGCTCAACCTGACGCTCGGACAACTGGCGGCGCTCTGCAAATACCCGCAGCAGCCGCAACCCGGGGTGAGCTATGGCCAGCATCATGGCTGGAGCAGCAAACGAGGCATCTTCTTTAGCGAGCAGCCGCTCTACAGTGCCCTCGGCCAGAGTCTGGGATTAGCCCCCGGCTGTCGCCATCCGCTGGTCTACATCATGGAGGCGGCCGATGATATCTCCTACTGCATCGCCGACCTGGAAGATGCGGTAGATCGGAGGATCCTGACTCAGGGTGAACTGCTGGCGGCACTGCGAGCTGCTGACCAGAGTGACTACATGGGCACCTTGCTGGATGAGGCGCTTGCCAGTGGTCGGGGCTTTTTCCCCCATTTTCGCCAGCTGTTGACCCGGGATCTGGTGGCGTTGGCGGCGCAGAGCTATGTCAGCGAACATCAGGCCATTTTGCAGGGCTCCTATCCGCAAGCGCTGTTGCATGGCCAGGCGCCGGCGGCGCGGGTGCTCGATATCCTCAAACGGGTGGCCCGCGAGCAGGTCTTTATGCGCCCCGAAGTCGAGGCTCTCGAACTGGAAGGGTATGCGGCGCTGCGCGGGGTGCTGACCAGTTATGCCTGCCTGTTGTCGCTGCCAGCGCCACAGTTTGCCCGCCTGCTGGCCGGGGAGGGGAGCCAGGCGCTGTTCTTTGCGCGCCGCCTCTATCACCGCCTCTCGGCCCGCCATCTCAAGGCCTATCGATTGGCGATCGCCACCCCGGATCCGCGTTTTGCCTGCCAGAACGAGCAGGAGTGGTATTACCGGGTGCGGTTGCTGCTCGATTATGTCAGCGGCATGACGGATACCTATGTACTGGAAGAGTACCGGCTACTCTCGGGGATCTGATGCCCCAAGCTCCCTGTCGGGCAGCATAAAATGCCGTAAAAACGTTTAAAAAGGAGTCGCAAGAGGCTTGTTTTAAATTCGGATATTTTTTAGACTTCTGCAACCTGTTCAACTTTTATCCGGTAAGGAGACGAAAATGCAACATCTGATGCTCAATATTGCATTCTCTCGCGGCACTGCGTGCGGCGTGAAATCTCGTGCTCTTTTACCGCGTGGCGTAAACAGGTAACCCCTGTCTTTTTATCACCCGCGGTTCGTCCCGCAGGGTGATATCCACTTTCTCCGGGAGAACCGCATGTTCAACTGGAGAATGTCATGTCTATCGAACTGGTTTTACTGCGCAGTGTTGAATCCCTGGTCCAGAGAAGAATTGCCCGGGTCGAGCGTCGTCTCGTGCAGGTCAATTTGTCACCCGCCCTGCTCAGGGATATCGGGCTGGAAGGATATCAGGGTCAAATCGCCCTCGTTCGCGAGCGGGAGTATCAAACCGGCTTCCGCCTCGGGAATCGAATAACCTGATCGCGAGGGGGAGAATAAGATCCCCCTCGCTAGTGAAATGGCAGGCTGCATGCCTGCCATTTTTCCATCTTATGGTTGATTCCAGGTTCACATGTTGGTGACTCAGTATTATCCTCTCCGCCCTCTTTGTAACAGCTGCGATTGTTTTCTCGCCTTGCGTCGTCAGGATCTGCAAGATTAGAGGTGGCAGCCCTATCTGTTTTACTCATCAGGACAAGACCTTATGCCGCTCTTTCGTCAGCTTTTTCTTCCTATTTTGCTGTTGTTTACGGGCATGTTGGCTGTTGCGGCTCCCCAACCGCAAGATGAGAGCACAAGTAACGAAATTACTGCACAAAAGGAGCTGCTGGTCGGGGTTCCCCGTGGCGGCTATCTCCCTTTCATCTATCAACTCCCCAACCAGCGTTATGCCGGTCCGCTCAAGGAGCTGGCCTCGCGCATTGCAGCCGAAATGGGCGTGTCATTGCGTTATATCCCCTACAACTCCTACGTGGATGCCCAGATTGCTCTCCAAGGCGGCCAGATTGATGCATTAATCGGGGTCGAACGTAATGCTCTTGAATTGAAGGGGATAAACCCTATTGGCAGTATCGGTTCTTATACTCGCTCCATTTTAATGCATACCCCGGATCAGCGATTGACCCTGGAGCAGGCGCGCAAGTTACGCTGGGTCTGTATTCGCGGGTTTGGCAGTTGCAATGAGTTGGATCGTTTGGGGATCTCTGATGTAACTGAGCTGGAGAGCCGTGACGAGGCGACCTATATGGTCAAGCTGGGCGCTGTCGATGCATATCTTGATTTGGAACCCATTGTTTCCCTCAAGATGGAGAGAATGCCTGCATCAATGGGGGTTGTCGCTCCTGGGTGGCTTTCTGGCAGCACGCTGACGATGGCGACCAGCTCCCGCCAGCCAGAGCTGAGCGAGAAGCTTTGGCAGGCATATCAACGGATACCCGTTGCAGACTCACGATTACGGTTGCATCAGAAAAATGAACGCGCCAACGCAGGTCTGTTGCTGGAACCAGATGAGGCTAGTTGGCTGAAGCAGAGAAACAAGGTCATCAAGTTCGCCGTTGCCCCCGGATTTGCCGGCATCAGCGAAATCGATGACGAAGGTGAATTGCATGGCTATACGGCAGACCTGATGAAGTTATTGAGTCTGCGCTCCGGGATCCGCTTTGAGCTGGTGTCGACAAATACCTGGCAGGAGTCACTTAAAATGCTGAAAGAGCATAAAGTGGACCTTATTCCCTTGATGACACCGCTCAAGGATCGTCAGTCCTTTGCCTCTTTTACCTCCTCCTATCTGAAGTTCGACAGCTATGTCGTAGCCAGACACGGTGCTCGCCCGCTGAAGTCGTTGGTCGAGCTGAAAGGGCGTCTGATTGGTGGTGTGACGGGCTCTTACGAAGCCTCTCTCATTCACGCGCTGGGCGCCGATATTATCGAAGTAGGCAAAGATGCCGATTTACTGACCTTGCTTGATACTGGGCGAGCCGAATATGTGCTGTTGACCATGACCAATCTGGGACAGCAGGCAATGAAGGGTTTCAATGATAAGTATCAGGTAGTGCTGAGCTCCCCCGAATTTTCCGTACCTATCAGTATGGCCGTCGATAATGCTCAGCCCGAGTTGCTCCGCATCATGGACAAGTTGCTGCTGACCATCACGGATGAGGAATGGCAACTGCTGGAACGACGCTGGCTCAATGTGTCGGTCAATATCGAGTCTGATTACACCCTGATTTACAAATGGTTGGCCATAGGGGGGGGCGCCTTGCTCGTCAGCGGTTTGCTGGTGATGTTCTGGGCTCGCAGTTTGCGTCGCCAGATTGCGCAGCGGAAAATCGCAGAGGACAAGCTGAACGAACAGTTGCTGTTTGTGCAGACCTTGCTCAACTCACTGCCAACCATGGTGGCGCTACGTGATAGCGAACAGCGGATCACCTTGTGCAATCAGGCCTATCGCGATGCTTTCCTCGGTGCTGGCAGTAGCAGTGAGGAGCTCCAAAACATGCCCGAGACACTCAGAAACAGTGTGTTGGAAGAAGAGCGCCGGGTGTGGCAGACCGGACAGGATCTGGAGGGGGCAGGGAGCAACCTGCGAGCTGATGGTACGCCCTGCCATGTTATCTATGCCAAACGTCCTTATCGCGATCCCGATGGCAATATGCTGGGGGTGTTGACAGTACTGACCGATGTCAGCCGGATCAAAGAGGCGGAGGAGCGCGCCCGTCAGGCTGAAAATCGCCTTACCCAGATTACCGACAGCATGCCTGGGGTGGTCTATCAGTATTTGTGGCAAGGACCCGGCAAGGGGCGGTTTTTGTATGCTTCTCAGGGGGCCAGCGAGATCCTCGGGGCTTCCCGGCAGGACCTGTTCAATGCCGAATCGGGTGGTGAGGTGTTCGGCTTTACCGAAGAGGCGCTGCAGGATTTTGTCAGCAAGGTGGCCAATCATGCCGAGACCCTGGCGCCCCTCGACCTGGAGGTCAAGGTGGAGCGACCTGATGGAGATCGCTATCTGCAAGTGCGTGGCAACTTTGTCAGACAGGAGCAGCAGGCACTGATCCTCAATGGGGTCATTCAGGACATTACGGCCCTCAAGCAACAGGAATACGAGCTGCGCGAAGCTCGCGCCTATGCCGAGCAGGCGATGCAGGCTCGCAGCCGCTTTTTGGCAACCATGAGCCATGAGCTGCGCACTCCCATTTCAGGCATGCATGGCATGCTCGAATTGCTGCAAATGAGCGAGCTCAACGACGACCAGCGTTTTATGGTGCGCAATGTGGTCACCTCGACCAACAACCTGCTCTATCTGGTCAATGACATCCTCGATTTTTCCAAGATAGAAGCGGGTCAGTTGCAGTTGAATTACCAGAGCAGCCGGTTGCAAACGGTGATCTGCGATGCCATTCGTGGCCATGCGGCACTGGCTCATAACAAGGGGCTCCACGTGGTGCTGGAGTGGGAGCATCATGTGCCGGATTGGGCCGACATCGATGGGGTGCGTATTGGTCAGGTCATCTCCAACCTGCTCAACAATGCGGTGAAGTTTACCGAACAAGGGGGGATTACGATTCGGGTCAGCTATCTGAGTGAGCAACTGACCATCAGTGTCAGTGACACCGGTATCGGGATTGCCGAAGAGAAGCAGTCGCTGCTGTTCACGCCTTTTGAGCAGGTGGAGTCAGATATCAACCGTCGTTTTGGTGGCACCGGCTTGGGGTTGGCAATCTGTGAGCAGCTGGTGTGCAAAATGGGGGGGGCACTGACACTGACCAGCAAGGCAGGAGAGGGCTCCAGCTTCCGCTTTACCGTGCCGCTAACCAATCCGCAGTGGGATTCCCCTGCTTTGGCTGATACAGAATGGTGGTTTTTCAGCGATGACACCAACCTCGAAGCGGCCATGGTACGGCAGGGGGCCAAGCTCAGGTACTTGGGGGCCAATGAGCTCAGTCGCTCACTGGAAGGGTTGCTGTTGGCCGATCAACGGTGGCTTGAGCAAGCGCTGGGGGGGGAATGGCAAAGCTGGCTGCAACACTCTGCGCTGAAGGGGATCATAGCGTCACCCGATGAGGCGTTACGGGGTCGGATTGGTGAACAGAAATGGTGGCGCCTGGGTCTATCTCCTCTCTATCCGGATCTTCTGCTGGAGAGCTGCCACGAATTGCTACAGGAGTGGGTCACACCGCACCTCCCTGCGCTTGCAGATAAGCTGGGTGGCAAAGTATTGGTGGCCGATGATCATCCGGTCAATCGTGCCTTGTTGGCACGGCAGTTAGCCATTCTTGGTATCGAGGCTCAGGTTGTGGAAGATGGCGAGAAGGCTCTGCGGGCTTGGCAGGGACAGCAATTCTCTCTGCTGCTGACTGATTGCCATATGCCGGTGATGGATGGTTATGCTCTGACCAAGGCGTTGCGGGCTGCGGGAGTGACGGCCCCCATCATTGGGGTAACGGCAGATACGTCGGAAGAGGCGAGTGCTCGTATGGTAGAGGCTGGCATGAGTGACATGTTACTGAAGCCCTACCCGCTGGATATCTTGCGCCAGATGCTGGCCCATTGGCTGGCTGAGAGGACGCCAACCAGAAACGCGGTTGCGCCCGTTGTTGGGGTTACAGGCATTCAGGCTGAGCGCTGGTTGGCGCTCTTTGGTAACGAGCTGACCGCGCGAGCCATGGCGGTGGAGTATCTCGATTCCAACCGGCAGGATGGCGAGGCCATGATGGCAGCACTGATTTGTCATGATGCCAGCGCCTTGGTAGAGACCGCCCACCGGATCAAGGGGGCTGCCCGAATGGTCGGGTTGGAGGAGCTTGCCAGCCAGGCTGCCATGCTGGAATCGGCAGCGCGATTGAAGAGGCTCGACGAGCTCGACGAGCTGGTCAGCACTGTGCAGAGGTTGATGACGGCGATTGCCCACGACATTGGATTATGGCTCGATGAAAAAAGCACAACATGAGTTGGTCATCATGGTCGTGGAAGACCATGGATTTCAGCGCAAGGCGCTGCTGCACCAGATCCGCAGCCTGGGTTACCAGAATCTGCTGGAAGCGGTTGATGGTGTCGAGGCATTGGCGCTTAGCCAGCAACACAACGTCGATATCCTGTTTTGTGATCTGCGAATGCCCGGAATGGATGGCATGGCGCTGTTGCGCCGCCTGTCGCTGGGTGGTTTTCAGGGCGGCATTATCCTCTCCAGCGCGCTTGAGGGGGATGTGGTCGAAGCCGTATTGCGTATGAGTACCGCTTATGGCTTGCAGGTGCTTGGTCGCATAGAGAAACCCTCAACGCCGCAGCAGCTCCAGCGGCTTATCCAGGCTTGGTCACCCCGGCAGGAACCCGTCAGGGAGGAAGAGGGGCACAGAATAGGACTCGATGAGTTGCGTCGGGCGATCGAGCAAGATCAACTGCTGCCCTGGTATCAGCCCAAGGTGAGTTTTGCATCCGGCGAGTGGGTCGGGATGGAGGCGTTGGCCCGCTGGCAACACCCCGAGTTTGGCCTGATCCCTCCCGGGCGTTTTATTTCACTGGCGGAGAGCAACGGGCTTATCGATCCGTTGACCGAGGTGATCATCAGCAAATCTCTGAGTGATGGTCATTTATGGGAGGAAACTGGGTTGTCACTCAATCTGTCGATGAACCTCTTCACCACCTCACTCATTGAAGGGGACCTCTGCAACTTATTGATTGATCAGTGCAAGCGCTGGAGTATCAATCCTGAGCTCATCACCCTCGAGGTGACCGAGAGCGCATTCGTGCAGGATCTGGGCAAGTCTCTGGAGGTGCTGACCCGGCTAAGGATGCATGGTTTTGGCCTCTCCATCGATGATTTTGGTACCGGCTACTCCTCGATGCAGCAGCTGGCACTGTTGCCGTTCACCGAACTCAAGCTGGATCGCTCTTTCGTCGATCGCTGCCATGCCGATCCGTCACGTTTGGCTATCATCGAGTCCAGTATCGAGTTGGCCCGCAAGCTGGGGCTGAAGTCGGTGGCGGAAGGGGTAGAGGATGAGGCGACCTGGCGAGTGCTGGCCCAACTCGGTTGCGACCTCTGTCAGGGATTTTTCTCTGCCCGCCCGATGCCGCGCAGTGAATTGGCTAATTGGCACCGGACTTGGCAAGATAGATTGCCTACACTGATATCTATCTGATTCTGTTGGCTGGATCCCTCCGTTTGAACAAGGATGTTCATGAAAATCTCAAGCAAGTTGCTGCTCAGCTTCGGTTTTATCAACCTGCTGATCCTGCTCTCCTCCACGCTGGTCTATTACCGGCTGACCCAGATCCATCAGGCCCAACACACCCTGCTGGAGCAGGCGCTGCCCGCCCTGCAGCGGGATGAAACGAGCCAGAAGGCGCTGGTTGCCACCGTTTCCGCCTTGCGTGGCTATCTTATCCTCGGCAAGGATCCGGCTCAGGCTTCCCGCCTCAAGCAGGAGTGGGAGTCGGCCTGGCAGGCCATTGCCCATCAGGCCTTCAGTCCGGCGCTCGCCAAGTCTCTCGAGACCTTCAAAAGCCATCAGGAGAAGGTGTGGACCATCGCCCAGAGTGAAGAGAATCTGCCCGCTCACACCCTGATGCTGCAGGAGGCGGGGCCGCTGGCGGAGGCTGCGCTCGATCAGCTGCAATCCTTTGCCAATGAAGAAGTTGGCACTCCGCAGGATCAACTCTCCGGCGATCGCCGCATGCTGCTCAAACAGGTGGGGGATGCCTACAACAGCCTCGCCAACGCCCTCTCAGCCCTGCGGGATTTTCTTATCTCAGGCGACCCCGAATACCGCAGCAAGTATCAGGATTACTACCAGTTTCATCAGCAGCGTGTGGCTGAGGTTAAACAGCAAGCCGCGCTCTTTACCGACACCCAGCAGAGCCTCTGGCAGCTGTTTGAAGAGATGGCGACCCCTTTCTCCGAGCTGGTGGGACAGGTGATCGAGAAGCGCCAGGCACCGGATTGGGATCAGGCAAACTACCTGATGGCCACCGACATCGAGCCGATGCAGTCCAGCCTCAGCGAGCAGCTAGTCCAGCAGGTGGGGAAAACCCGTGCCGAGGTGGATCAGATTTCGGCGCAGATGACCGGAGCCGGGAGGGCTATCAACCAGACACTGCTGTTGGCTACCGGCAGCGCCATCGTGCTTGGCATGGTGGTCGCCTGGTTCTTTAGTCGCCGTCTGACCCGTGACATTGCCTGTCTGGTGACCCGGGCGGGGCAGGTTGCGGATGGTCGGCTGGCGGCCGAGCCCTTGCCAATCACAGGGCAGGATGAGTTGGGAGAATTGACCGGCTCCATCAACCGGATGTCTGCCCAGTTACATCATCTGGTCGGGGAGTTGCAGGGCGCAGTGGGGCAGGTCGAGGTGGCCTGTCTCGATGTGGGCAGCACCACCAGAGCCATAGTGGCGGATCTGACGGAGCAGGATCAGCGGGTCGATGCGGTGGCGGCGGCTATCGATCAGATGTCAGTGAGTGCTCGTGATGTGGCTGGCAACATTGCCGGTGTGGCGGATGGTGCCCATCAGGTGCGGCAGCAGACCCGTCAGGGAGAGGCCGCGCTGGCACGAATGAGCGATACCATGCAGCAGATTGCCGCCATGATTGGACAGGCCAACGAAGCCATGGGGCTGTTGGAGCATCAGAGTGAACAGGTGGGGCAGATCACCGAGGTGATCGCCACTATAGCCGAGCAGACCAATCTGCTGGCACTCAATGCGGCGATAGAAGCGGCGCGGGCAGGCGAGCAGGGGCGTGGTTTTGCGGTGGTGGCCGATGAGGTTCGCCAGCTGGCAACCCGCACCCATCAATCCACCGCCGAGATCAGCCAGACTATTGCGGCCATCTCCCAGCAGACTCGCCAGACGGTGAGTACCGTCAGCAGCGGCACCCGGTTGGTGGAGCAAGGGCGGGATGCAGTTGGATTGGTGACCGATACCCTGAGTGCCATGAACCAGCTGGTGCAGTCGCTGTCGGGCCAGCTGGAGGCCATTTCGGTGGCAACCGAGCAGCAGTCGCGGGTGGCCGCCGAGGTATCCGGGACGGTCGACGACATTGCCGCGCTCAGTCGGCAATCCTGTCAGCGTAGTCAGCAGGGGGAGGAGATCGTAGCCAGACTGGCTGGCGATACCGGCAAGCTGCAGGCGGTCATCGCCCGCTTTGATCTTGATGCGTGAGATGGCGGGATTATCCCGCCATTGCTATTGCCATTCACCGGGCCGTCTGGCCCGTGGGTTTAGTCCAGACGCCTGAAGGTGTGGTTGTCGAAGCTGCTGGTGGTCTCCCGGTTGAGCAGGCTGACCAGCAAAATCGCCCGTTTCTCTCCATCCGGCTCTATATAGATGGCTTCGAAGCCGGCAAACGGCCCCTCTTCAATCAGCACCTTGTCGCCCGAGCAGGGCAGGTTAGCGTAGCTGGCTCTCGCCTCATCGCTGTCATCGCGACTCATCAGCTGATAGACCAGCTTGCTGCTGATGGGGGTCCATTCACTGCCAAAGTGGATGATCCGGCTGATGCCGCGGGTCGATTTCAGGGTGACCGGTGTCACCTCTTCCAAATCAACGAAGATAAACAGATAGTTGGGGAACATGGGTTCCCGTACCGGAACTCGCTTGCCCCGGCGCAGCTTCTCGATCTCCACCATGGGGTAATAGGATTCGATACCCTGGGCATCGAGGTGGGCGCGGGCGCGGGCCTCTTCTTTTGGCTTGCAGTAGGCCAGATACCATTTTTTCATGTTATGAGTATGTTCGTGTTGCCGTGCTCGCGGATATGATAGCGGCGCCAATAAAAAAGGCCACGCATTGCGTGGCCTTTTTTGCCGAGTGAGCAATTACCAACCTTTTACCAGGCCGCCTTTGAACAGCTCGAGACCTTTCTTGTAGACATCATCGGTCTGGAAAGCTTGTACGAACTGTTTGACCTTCTCGTCATCCTTGTTGTTGTCGCGGGCGACGATCAGGTTGACGTAGGGGGACTCTTTGTCCTCAACAAACAGGCCGTTCTCGGTCGGGGTCAGACCAATCTGACCGGCGAAGGTGTTGTTGATGATAGCCAGATCCACATCTTCCAGCGAGCGCGGCAGTTGGGCTGCTTCCAGTTCCACAATCTTGAAGTTGCGCGGGTTGCTGGCGATATCCAGCACGGTTGCTTCCAGACCGGCACCATCCTTCAGGGTGAGCAGACCCTGCTTGGCCAGCAGGATCAGGGAACGACCCAGGTTGGTCGGATCGTTCGGTACCGCGATCTGGGCGCCATCTTGCAGCTCGCTCAGCGCCTTGATCTTCTTGGAGTAACCGGCGATCGGGTAGACGAAGGTGTTGCCAACCGGAACCAGCTTGAAGCCGCGATCACGCACTTGTGCATCCAGATAGGGTTTGTGCTGGAAAGCGTTGACGTCGATGCTGCCATCGTTCAGCGCCACGTTCGGGGTGACATAGTCGGAGAAGTTGACCACCTCGACGGTCAGACCGTATTTCTCTTTGGCGACCTTGGCAGCCACTTCAACCAGTTCGGTCTCGGGGCCGGCAATAGCGCCCACTTTCAGAACCTTGCTCTCTTCTTTTTGACCGCAACCGGCCAGAACCAGACCAGCCAGCAGGGCAGCCGCAACGGATTTGATGCCAAATTTCATAAAACCTCCTGTCAGAAATCGACGATTAACGATGATCACATTTGTTGACCAGGCGCTCACCCGCGCTCTGGATAAGTTGAACCAGTACTACCAGGATAACCACGGTCACCAGCATGACGGTCGGGTCAAAGCGCTGATAACCATAACGAATACCCACATCCCCCAGACCACCGCCACCGATGGCCCCGGCCATGGCCGAGTAGTTCACCAGCGTGACGAGGGTAATGGTGACGCTGTTGAGGATGCCGGGCAGAGCCTCGGGCAGCAGCACCTTGGTGATGATTTGCAGCGGTTTGGCGCCCATCGCCTTGGCCGCTTCCAGCAGGCCGTCCGGCACTTCCATCAGGGCCCCTTCCACCAGACGGGCAATGAAAGGGATGCAACCGACAGTCAGCGGCACGATGGCAGCGATGGTGCCGATACTGGTGCCGACAATCAGTCGGGTCAGCGGAATGATGGCGACCAGCAGGATGATAAAGGGCACCGAGCGACCCACGTTGACCACCATGCCCAGAGTACGGTTGAGCAAGGGGTTGGCCAGGATCTGGCCCGCCTTGGTCACATGCAGTGCCACGCCGAGTGGCAGGCCAAGCAGGCAGCCGAACAGGGCGGAGGCAAACACCATGATCAGGGTGTCGCCCAGGGCCGTGATGAGCAGATTAATCATGGCTTCGGACATAACCCATTACCTCCAGCTGAATGTGGTTGTCGATAAGGAACTGCTGGGTCGCCTCGCACTGGGCCTCATCCCCGAACAGCTCGGCCAGCAGGAAACCGAATTTGACGCCACCGGCGTACTCGATGTCCGCGCTCAGAATGCTGATGTCGATATTGAAACGGCGACTTGCCTCGGAGATCAGCGGCGTATCGACCGTGCTGCCGGTAAAGCCAAGCTTCACCAGCGGATAGCTGCCCGGCACCCGCTCACTGCTCATCCGATCCTGATACTCCTGCGGTACCTCCAGATGGATGGTGGAGTGGATGAAGTCACGGGCCAGCTGGGTTTTGGCGTTGCTGAAGAACCAGGCCACTTCGCCCTGCTCGATCAGACGGCCGTCGCTGATGATGGCCACTTCGTCACAGATCCCCTTCACCACGTCCATCTCGTGGGTGATGAGCAGGATGGTGAGCCCCAGCTTGACGTTGATCTCCTTGAGCAGGGTCAGGATCGAGCGGGTGGTCTGCGGGTCGAGAGCAGAGGTGGCCTCGTCACAGAGCAGTACCTTGGGGGCCGGTGCCAGTGCGCGAGCAATGGCGACGCGCTGTTTCTGACCGCCGGAAAGCTCGGACGGATAGGCCTGGGCACGGGCTTCCAGCCCGACCAGTGCCAGCAGCTCGGCAACCCGTTGCTGGATCTTCTCTTTGCTCCAGCCCGCCAGCTCCAGCGGAAAGGCGATGTTGGCGGAGACGGTGCGGGAGGCAAGCAGGTTGAAGTGCTGGAAAATCATCCCGATCTGGCGGCGAGCCTGGGTCAGATCCCGTTCGCTCAGGGCGACCAGATCCTGGCCATCAACGATGACTTGACCCTCTGTCGGGCGCTCCAGCAGGTTGACACAACGAATGAGGGTACTCTTGCCGGCACCGGAGGCACCGATCACCCCGAAAATTTTGCCTTGGGGTACATGCAGACTCACATCACGCAGGGCGTGCACGGCATCACTGCCTGTACCGTAGACTTTGTTGAGACCGATCAACTTAATCATGGATTCTTCCGTGCTAACAGCCTTAAAGCACAGGGCGCTACAGGCGGGGAAATTGGGCAGAGGTTCCACTGGGTTACTCTGTCATCATGGAGGATGATGCTAAGATGTCTGGATGGCCATGTCAACGCATGTTTTTACGTCTAGACGTCTAAAAAAGTGATAAGAATTTCTGTCAGGCGGATAACGATCAGAATGGTATTGTTGCTCTTCCAGATCCTGTTTCGTCCTTGCAGTACATAACCGAATTAAAGATGGTTTATATCGGGTAAAGGCTGGTTTTATTAGTGTGTCAGCTCGTTTCTGTTCACATCTGCTGTCGAGCTTAATGCTCCACCATCGTTACACAAATTGCTGCACAAATCGTTCCCTATTCGTGACCGGACCACCTGATCGCCACTTTGTCGGCGTCAACCTTGATGCAGCGCAAGGGGGGCTCGGATAGGGATTGGGTCGGTGGCGCCGGTTTTTTATACTGATGATGTTGACAAGCATGGAGGGCAGTGCGATGGGATTCCAACAGATCAAAGAGTTGCTGCACTATCTTGAGCAGGTTCATCACCAGCTCGGACTCTGTTACGGGCGTTTGACCAGTCAGGTGGACAGCGAACGCAGCCGGATGTTGCTGGTCTATCTGCAAGGGCGTGAGGATGCGGCCAGTGCCCATCTACACGAATATGCTGCTCAACTGGGAGAGGCGGTCAGGGAGACCTGGCTGAACCAGAGTTTCAGCGAGGATATGCTGCCTGCCATTACCCGCTTCGAGCTGCCGGCATCAGTCCAGACTCAGGATATCGTCACTCAGGTATGCCGCTGGGAAGAGCAGCTGGTGGGCGAGCTGAGTCATCTGGCCCGGGAGTGCCCGACACCGGCCACCACCGCCTTGCTCGAGAATCTGGCCAGGCTGGAGCAGACCCGCCTGACCCGACTGGTGCACGGAGTGCACCGACTCGACGACATGTAACGGGTGATAAGCACCAAACACGCAAGATGACCGCAAAACAAAAGGGCCCAGCAGCAGTGCCGGGCCCTTTCCATTGGTATCTGCTGACTTGCAGTGAGCGTCGGTCAGCCCTGCTGCTCGGCCGCGTAGAGAGCGGCCCCGATAATGCCCGCCTGATTGAGGCTGGCCGCCGGAATAAGCGGCGCCCGGGTCTCGATGCGATCGACAAACTTATCCAGCTTGGCTGCGCTGCCGCCCCCCAGAATGAAGAGGTCGGGGGAGAAGAGAAACTCGAGGCGTGCCAGATACTTGTTGAAACGCTTGCCCCAGCGGTTCCAGGATAGATCCTCCCGTTTGCGCGCCGCATCGGAGCAGTAGTGCTCGGCGACCATTCCTTCCAGCATCAGATGGCCCAGCTCGGTGTTGGGCAGCAGATGGCCGTTGACGAAGATGGCGGTGCCGATGCCGGTGCCGACCGTGATGAGGATGATGACCCCCTTGCGATCCTTGCCAGCGCCAAAGCGCATCTCGGCCAGACCGGCGGCATCGGCATCATTCAGCACATAGCAGGGCTTGCCGGTGACATCGGCAAACAGATGCTCGGCATCGGTTTCGATCCAGCTCTTGTCGATATTGGCAGCACTCTTGGCAATCCCGTTGTGGATGGTGGCGGGAAAGCCGCAGCCCACCGGTCCTTTCCAGTCGAAGTGTTCGACCAGCGCCTTGAGGGTATGGGCGATGGCGGCCGGGGTGGCCGGTTGCGGTGTGGCAATGCGATGGCGCTCGCCAATCAATTCGCCGGTTTTGGTATCGACCAGACAGCCCTTGATCCCTGAGCCTCCAATATCCACTCCCAACATATGCATCTGTGTTGTCCTTGTTGTGTGCCGACCAGTTTGCAGTGACCACGCTGTTATGGGCACTGCAGGTCGGCAGAGCATGAAAAAAGTGCTGCAATCCGGCAAGTGGCAGATCATTTATGCGTGATCCGACAGACCTTTTTCGATGCAGCGGATCAGCAAACGGGTCTTCTTGTTCTCTTCATCCTGACGCCGAGCAAGGGTGGCCAGCGCCCATTCGATATGTTCGGCCACCATGAGATCGGCGGTGGTCAGCCCCAGTTGCAGGGCCGCGATCACCTCGGGGGTTGCCGGGCCATTGCCAAGGGCGACCGCCAGATTGCGGCGCCAGCGTTGATAGCCGATGCGGCGGATCGGGCTTCCCTCGGTCTGTTTGAGGAAATCGCTCTCGCTCCAGCACCACAGCGCCAGCAGGGGCGGGCGGTGCAGGCTGGGGCGCGGGCTAAAATCGGGTTCCGGGCTGGCATCGGCATAGCGATTCCAGGGGCAGATAAGCTGGCAGTCGTCGCAGCCGTAGATGCGGTTGCCCATCAGGGGGCGAAACTCTTCCGGAATAGGGCCGTCATTCTCGATGGTGAGATAGGAGATGCAGCGGCGGCCATCTACTACATAGGGGGCGACAATGGCGCCGGTCGGGCAGATGTTGATGCAGGCGACACTTGCCGCACTGCTCCTTCTCCACTGGCTGGTCGAGCGGCAGCGGCAGGTTGAGCAACAGCTCACCGAGAAAGAAGAAGGAGCCAGCCGATTCGTTGAGCAGCAGTGAGTGTTTGCCAACCCAGCCGAGGCCCGCCTTGGCCGCCAGTGGCCGCTCGAGGATGGGGGCGGAGTCAACGAAGGGGCGCCACTCACCCAAGGTCTCTTCAGTGCCTTGAAACAGCTCGGCGCAGCGCGCTTCGATGCGATCACCCAGCTGTTTGAGCCGGTTGCGCAGCACTTTGTGGTAGTCGCGACCGAGGGCATAGCGGCTTATATAGCCCAGAGTCGGATCGCGCAGGGTGGCAGCAAAGCCCGCTTCGAACGGCAGGTAGTTCATCCGCACCGACAACACCCGCACCGTGCCCGGCAGCAGCTCGTGGGGGCGCGCGCGCATCATGCCGTGGCGCGCCATGTAATCCATGCTGCCGTGATAGCCCGCATCCAGCCAGGCCTGCAATCTCGGCTCTTCGATACGCAGGTCGGTGTCGGTGATGCCCGCCTGGTCAAAACCTAGCTCCCGTGCCCAGAGCTTGATATCGTGAGCCAGCTGGTGGAAGTCAGGTGCGCTCATGCGGCTTGGCCTGGCCGGTGTTTGCTGGCGTGGGTCGATTGATAAGAGGCGGGAGCCGTCATGGTAGAGATCATCAGGGGCGCGTTGGGCACAAAAGAGGGGAGCAGTTTACCACAGGGGTTGTGGCAGACTGAACAGATCCGCGCACTGGAGCGCAACTGGGCCGCGCGAGAGGGGCAACCTCTCTATGCCCTGATGGAGCGAGCCGGTGCCGCGCTGCGCACCTATGCCACCCTGCATTGGCCCGACAGTCGCTGCTGGTGGATTTTCGTCGGCCCCGGTAATAACGGCGGTGATGGCTATGTGCTGGCCCGCCTTGCCCGCCAGATTGGCATCGAGGTGGTGGTGATTGCCGCCAGAGCACCCGACCAGCTGAAGGGGGATGCCAGACGGGCCGCCGATGAGTGGCTGGCGGCCGGTGGCCGGGTCTGGCTGGCCGAGCAGTTTGATGGGGACCAGCACTCCACCCCGGATCTGGTGGTCGATGCCCTGCTTGGCACCGGCGTCAACACCTCCCTCTCGCCACTACTGACAAAGATCGTCGCAACAATCAATGGCTTGGCTGTGCCCGTGCTGGCGGTGGATCTCCCCTCCGGCCTCAACGGCGATACCGGCCGTGCCATGGGGTCCGTGGTGCAGGCCACTCGCACCCTCACCTTTATCGGTATCAAGCAGGGGATGCTCACCGGCGACGGGGTGGATTGTGTCGGCCAGCTAGACTGTGATCCCCTTGGTGTGACGCCTGATGACGCTATGCTGCCCGCCGCCTGGCGTATCGATTATCCACTGCTCAGCACGCTGCTGACCCCGCGCCCGCGCGCTTCCCACAAGGGCTCTTATGGCAAGGTACTGCTGGTGGGGGGCAATCGCGGCATGCAGGGGGCCATCGTGCTGGCGGCCCGCGCCTGCCTGCGGGCGGGGGCCGGGCTGGTGCGGGTGTGTCAGCATCCGGATCATCCACCGGTCAGCCTCTATCAACCCGAACTGATGAGTCTCACTACCGCTGATGACGAGGGGTGGGCGTCGGTGCGGGTCATTGGCCCCGGGCTCGGTCAGGATGAGTGGGGAAGAGCACAAATCACCCGTTATCTCACCGAACGGCTGCCACTGGTTTTGGACGCCGATGGATTGAATTGGCTGGCGCAATCTCCCCGCCATCAGGATAATTGGGTGCTCACGCCCCATCCCGGCGAAGCAGCGCGCCTGCTGGGATGCTCCATTGCCGAGATTGAAACCGACCGGTTTGCCGCTGTGCAGGCACTGCAGCGGCGTTATGGCGGTGTGGTGTTGTTAAAAGGGGCGGGAACACTTATTTATGACGGCGAGCGGGTCGCTCTCTGTTGTGAAGGCAACCCAGGCATGGCAAGTGGCGGCATGGGCGATCTGTTATCTGGTATAATCGCCGCCCTTTTGGCCCAGGGCTGGTCTGCCACCATGGCAAGCTGGCTGGGCGCCGTGATCCACGGCGAGGCTGCAGATCAGGCCGCCGCCGACGGCGAGCGGGGCATGCTGGCGTCAGATCTGCTGCCGCTGATCCGCAAACTGGTTAATCCCGACACCATTACAAGTTAAAAAGAAGAACATGGCAAAACAGTTGATGATGACACTGCCGGACGAGGCAGCAACCGTGGCACTGGGTGGCCGTCTGGCACAGGCCTGCCAGCAGGCGACCACAGTGTTTTTGCATGGCACGCTTGGCGCCGGTAAAACCACCCTAACCCGCGGCTGGGTGCAGGGCCTTGGCCATCAGGGCAAGGTAAAAAGCCCGACTTACACCCTGGTTGAACCCTATGAGCTCGATGGCTGGCAGGTCTACCATTTTGATCTCTATCGCCTGGCTGATCCGGAAGAGCTGGAATTCATGGGCATTCGGGACTATTTTGCCGCCAACACTCTCTGTCTGGTGGAGTGGTCCGAGAAGGGCGAGGGCTGGTTACCGGCTCCCGACCTGGAAATTACCCTCACCTATGTAGGCGAGCAGCGCGAGGTTCTGATAGAGGCTCGCACTGCTATTGGCGAAGCCATTCTGGAACGGTTGTCATCTACGTGCGCTTGATCCTTGTTATTGCTCTCTCTTTGATGGCGTTACCCTCTTGGGCGAATCAGCTCAAGAGCGTACGAATCTGGCCATCACCGGATAACACCCGGGTGGTGCTCGACATGAGCAGCGCCCCCAATTACAACTACTTCACCCTCACCGGCCCGGATCGGCTGGTAATCGATCTGAAAGGGGCGAGCAACGCCGCCAATCTGGCCCGGATCGAGAACAACAGCGAACTGGTGCGCAAGATCCGCCAGAGCACTCCGCTGGAGAAGGGCGGTCTGCGGCTGGTGATGGATCTCAGCTCCGCCATCAAGCCGGTGGTCTTTCCGCTGGCGCCAGCCGGGCCCTATGGCCACCGTCTGGTCATCGACCTTCCTTATGAAGAGAAGCGCTCGGCTGCTGCGGTGCAGTCCACGCCTGTCGGTGGCAAGGGCAAGGGGGTGGTGATTGCCATCGACCCGGGCCACGGCGGGGAAGACCCGGGATCCATCGGCCCGCGTCGTACCTACGAGAAGCGGGTCACGCTGGCGGTCTCCCAGAAGCTGGCTGCACTGATCGACCGCGAGCCGGGGATGCGCGCCGTGATGACCCGTCGTGGCGACTACTTCGTCGATCTCAACAAGCGCTCCGAGATCGCCCGCAAGGCCAAGGCGGATCTGCTGGTCTCTATCCATGCAGACAGTTTTCATAACTCGACCCCGCGCGGTGCCTCGGTCTGGGTCTTGTCGACCAACCGTGCCAACCGCGAGATGGGTAGCTGGCTGGAGAAGCAAGAGAAGCAGGGCGAGCTGCTGGGCGGTGTCGGCAAGGTGTTGGCAGAATCCGATCCCAACCCCTATCTGGCGCAGACCTTCCTCGACCTCTCCATGGACAAGTCCCGTGCCGAAGGGTATGACGTCAGCCGCCAGATCCTGCGCTCCATGGGCAAGGTCGCCCGACTGCACAAGAAGGCGCCGGAACACGCCAGTCTGGCGGTGCTGAAGGCGCCGGATATTCCCTCGGTGCTGGTGGAGACCGGTTTTATCTCCAACCATGCGGAGGAGAAGCTGCTGGCTACCGCCAGCTATCAGGACCAGCTGGCCCGCGCCATCTTCGAGGGGATCCGCAACTACTACCGCGCCCACCCGACCAAGGGGGCCATGCTTACCGGCAAGGGGCAGGTGAGCCAACCTGCCGCTACTCGCCCTGCACCGGTAGCCCGGCAGCCGGTGAGCCAGCCCAGGCAGGCACAGTCGCAGCCGGTAGTGACCAACAAGATGCCCGCTACTGCCCGCGACGGCGGTGCTGGGAGCGGCTCTGGCGCCGGGGTGATCAAGCCTTACTCGGCGGCAGCGCAGGAGAGCGGTGCACCGGTCAGCAGTGTGGGGGACTATGACAAATCGCGGATGCTACGCCATGTGGTCAAACGGGGTGAGAGCCTCTCTCGCCTTGCCGAGAAGCATGGAGTGAGTCAGTCCACTTTGGTGGAGATCAACCAGCTGCGCAGCCGGGATATTCAGATTGGTCAGACCATCTATATTCCCCAGCAAGGGCAGAGCCGCGCTGCTGCTCCCGTTCGCAGTGACGACAAGTCGCAGATGATCCGCCATGTGGTCAAGCGGGGGGAGAGTCTCTCCCGCCTTGCCGAGAAACATGGGGTGAGTCAGGCACGGCTGGTAGAGATCAACAAGCTCAAGTCGCGGAATATTCAGGTAGGGCAGGTGCTCTACATTCCGCAAAACTGACGCGCGGGAGCGGGTGATGCCGCTCCCGCTGTTAGCGAATACCATCAGCAAGATTGAAATTCAGGAGTCAGCGATGCCGATCCGTATATTCCCCCCGATTCTGGCCAACCAGATTCCGGTTGGTGGAGAGGTGGTGGAGCGGCCCTCCTGGAGCCTTAAGAGACTGACCATCCGCAAGATAGAAATTCAGGAGTAAATGATGCCGATCCGTATTTTGCCACCCATTCTGGCTAACCAGATTGCAGCCGGAGAGGTGGTGGAGCGGCCCTCTTCTGTGGTGAAAGAGCTGGTGGAAAACAGCCTGGATGCGGGGGCCGACCGGGTCGAGATCGACATCGACAAGGGGGGCGCCAAGCTGATCCGCATCCGTGACAACGGCTGTGGCGTCGCCAAAGACGAGCTGGTGCTGGCGCTGTCGCGTCATGCGACCTCCAAGGTGGCCACACTGGACGATCTGGAAGGGATCAACAGCCTCGGTTTTCGTGGCGAGGCGCTCGCCTCCATCAGCTCGGTCTCCCGTCTCACCTTCACCTCCCGTACCGCCGAGCAGTCCGAAGCCTGGCAAGCCCAGGCGGAAGGGCGTGAGATGAGCGTCACCATCAAGCCGGCGGCCCATCCGGTGGGCACCACGGTGGAGGTGGTGGATCTCTTCTTCAATACCCCCGCGCGGCGCAAATTCATGCGCAGCGAAAAGACCGAGTTTGCCCATATCGACGAGCTTGTGCGCCGCATCGCTCTCTCCCGCTTCGATGCCACCCTGATCCTGCGCCACAATGGCAAGGTGGTGCGCCAGTACAAGGCCGCCAATACCGTGCCGGAGCAGGAGCGACGTCTCGCCGCCGTTTGCGGCACTCCCTTCATGCACCATGCGCTGGCGGTGGAGAGCGAGCATAGCGACGTGCGTCTGTGGGGCTGGCTGGCGACTCCGGAAGGGGCAAGACCGCAAAACGATCTGCAATACACCTATGTCAACGGCCGGATGATGCGCGACAAGCTCATCAATCACGCCATTCGTCAGGCCTATGACGAGCTGCTGCCTCCCGACCGCTTCGCCGCTTATGTGCTCTATATCGAGCTGGATCCCCGTCAGGTAGATGTCAACGTCCACCCGGCCAAGCATGAGGTGCGCTTCCATCAGGCGCGACTGATCCACGACTTTATCTTTCAGGCGCTGTTTACTGCGCTGCGCCGCGAAGGAGTCAGCGTCGCTCATCAGGACGCGCCGCTGGCCGAAACCCTGGTCGAGTTGCCGGTCAGTCCGCTGATTGAATATCCCGGTCAGGCGCCACGCCCGGAGTGGTACGGTGCCGAGCACAGCTACCGGGCACCTGCACAGGTGCGGGAGGGGGGCGGTGGGGCTGGCCGAGCCAGCAATTATCAAGCGCCCGAGCCCCCAAGCCGGGAGGCGATGCGCGGCATGGGCGCTCTGCTCACTACCCTGCCTATCGCAACTGCGGCTGAGGCTGCTCCCGCACAGTCCACCGACACAGTGCCGTCACCTAAACAGGGGGGATGTCGCGCCCTGACACTGGTGGAGCAGGCCTACCTGTTGATCGAGCGGGATAATCAGTTGGCGCTGCTCTCGCTGGTACGCGCCGAGCGGGTGCTGCTACGCCACTGGCTGCTGGAGACCTGGGGCCAGGGACTGGCGGCCCAGCCACTGTTGCTGCCGGTCTCCTTCAAATTGCCGAAGAATTTGATCGCGCTGGTGACCGAGCAGGAACGTTTGCTGAAACGGATGGGGCTGGAGTTGAAAAGCGGGGGGCGCGACACCATGATCCTGACTCGGGTGCCGGCTCTGCTGCGCCAGACCGACCTGGTGCGTCTGTTACCCGAATTGCTGCAAATTATCGAGGGCGGATCTGACAGTGATGCTGGTCAGCAGGCTGAAGTATTATGCCAATGGCTGGTGGAGCAGGGGATAAGCCGCGAGAAGATATACGATTTTTCAACTGCCAGTCGTCTGCTGACGGAACTTGTGACCGATTTCAGTGACCAACTGGCAGACATTCGCATGGTGCGCCCGCTTTCGTTGGCGACTGTGCTGGAGGAGTTTGAACATGGCGAGTGACTTGCCGACCGCAATTTTTCTGATGGGGCCGACGGCCTCCGGCAAGACGGATCTCGCCATTGAACTGTGCCAGGCGCTGCCCTGCGACATCATCAGCGTCGATTCGGCGCTGATCTATCGCGGCATGGATATAGGTACGGCCAAGCCGACCGCCGATGAACTGGCACGTGCCCCGCACCGGCTGATCGACATTCTTGACCCCGCCATGAGCTATTCGGCAGCCGATTTTTGCAAGGATGCCCTGCGGGAGATGAAAGAGATCGCCGACCGTGGCCGCATTCCGCTGCTGGTGGGCGGCACCATGCTCTATTTCAAGGCGCTGCTGGAGGGATTGTCCCCGCTGCCCTCCGCCAATCCCGCCATTCGTGCCGGGATTGAGGAAGAGGCTGCCCGCCTCGGTTGGCAAGCGCTGCACGACGAGCTGGTGCGCATCGACCCTGTGGCCGGGGCGCGAATTCACCCCAATGACCCGCAGCGACTCTCCCGGGCGCTGGAGGTCTACCGCATCAGCGGCAAGACCCTTACCGAGCTGACGCAAGTGCAGGGGGGGGGCTTGCCCTATCGGGTGCAGCAGTTTGCCATCGCCCCGAGCGATCGTGCCGTGCTGCATCAGCGGATCGAACAGCGCTTTGACAAGATGCTGCAAGGTGGCTTTGAACAGGAGGTTCGTGCGCTGATGGCGCGCGGCGATCTGACCCCGGATCTCCCCTCCATTCGCTGTGTGGGTTATCGCCAAATGTGGGACTACCTGTGCGGTGAAGTGGGGTATGATGAGATGCGTTATCGTGGCATTGTTGCCACACGCCAATTGGCAAAACGACAGATGACCTGGTTGCGCGGCTGGCCCGACGTGACCTGGTTGGAATCTGGTGAGTCTGGCAATCTCGACCGCGTGCTTGCTCGCGCTGGTGCGGCTTGACACTCCCTGTATAATCAGGTTGTTATATTGATATCCGGTGTTTAAAAACAACAAACTATAAGGAAAAGAAAAATGGCTAAGGGGCAATCTCTCCAAGACCCGTTTTTGAATGCGCTGCGCCGTGAGCGGATTCCTGTTTCTATCTATTTGGTGAACGGCATCAAACTGCAAGGTCAGATCGAGTCTTTTGACCAGTTTGTTATCCTGCTGAAAAACACCGTGAGCCAGATGGTTTACAAGCACGCCATCTCGACTGTCGTACCGGCACGTGCCGTTAATCATCACCAGCCCACTCCGGGTGGCGCGGCTGATGAACAGGGTGATGCCGAGGCGTGATATCCCTGGGCGAGTCGACTCGCCAACTCAGATTCATCATGATTCCTGTTAAGGAGCAAGCGCTTGTTTGACCGTTATGAAGCTGGCGAACAGGCCGTTCTGGTGCATGTCAACTTCAGTGATGAGGGTGAGCGGGAGGATCTGGAAGAGCTCAAGATGTTGGTGAGCTCGGCCGGAGTCAATGCGCTGGGGGTAATTACCACCAGTCGCAGTGCGCCCAGTGCCAAATTTTTTGTCGGCAGTGGCAAGGCTGAAGAGATCGCGTCCCAAGTCCAGATGCTGGATGCCGACGTCGTCATCTTCAACCATGCCCTGACCCCCGCCCAGGAGCGCAACCTGGAGCGTCTGTTCCAGTGCCGTGTGGTGGACCGAACCGGCCTGATCCTCGATATCTTTGCCCAGCGCGCCCGTACCCACGAAGGTAAACTGCAGGTCGAACTGGCCCAGTTGCGCCATCTTTCCACTCGTCTGGTGCGAGGCTGGACCCACCTTGAACGTCAAAAGGGCGGGATCGGTCTGCGTGGCCCGGGTGAAACCCAGCTTGAAACTGACCGACGTCTGCTGCGGGAACGCATCAAGGCGATTTTGCGTCGGCTCGACAAGGTGGCCAAGCAGCGGGAGCAGGGACGCCGCGCCCGCAACCGCAACGAAGTGCCGACGGTGTCACTGGTTGGTTATACCAACGCCGGAAAGTCCACTTTGTTCAACCAACTTACAGCTGCCAGCGTGTATGCTGCCGACCAATTGTTCGCAACTCTGGATCCCACCCTGCGTAAACTGGTGATCCGGGATGTGGGTGATGTGATTTTGGCGGATACAGTTGGATTTATTCGACACTTGCCCCATGATCTGGTCGCGGCCTTCAAGGCGACCCTGCAGGAGACCCGTGAAGCGGATCTGCTGCTGCATGTGGTGGACTGTGCCGATGAGCAGATGCAGGAGAATATCGACTCCGTGCAGCAGGTGTTGGCCGAGATTGAAGCCGATGACAGGCCCCAGCTGATGATCTGCAACAAGATCGACAAGCTGGCGGATCGTCCGGCAGGTCTGGAGCGAGATGATGAGGGGCGCCCGTTGCGCGTCTGGTTGTCGGCCCAGACTGGTGAAGGTTGTGAGCATCTGTTTACGGCGCTGACCGAATTGCTGGCTGGCTCCATGGTGCATCACACCCTGCAGTTGCCTCCTTCTGCCGCGAGATTGCGCAGTGCGCTCTATCAGCTGAAAGGGATTGAGCAGGAAGGTTTTAGCGAGGAGGGGGATTTCGTGCTGGAAGTCCGCTTGCAATTGGCCGACTGGAACCGCCTCGTGAAACAGGAAGGTGAGAGTTTACAACGCTTTATCAGGCATTGATTCGTTGATGAAGGTGAACCCTTAGGGGCTTCTCAACGTATGACGGCCCGATAGAGATGATATCCATCCGCATGTATTAATGGAGACGCTGATGGCTTGGAATGAGCCTGGTAACAACGGCAAAGACCGTGACCCTTGGGGGAATAACGGCAAGAATCAGGGACCCCCTGATCTGGATGAAATGCTGCGCAAAGTGAGTCGCCGTTTCGGTGGCTTGTTTGGTGGCGGCAAATCTGGCGGCGATGTAGGTCGCTTTGGTATCTCCATCGCGCTGGTTGTGGCTGTGGTGGTGTGGGTCATCAGCGGCTTCTACACCATTCGCGAAGCGGAGCGTGGTGCCGTGCTGCGGTTTGGCAAGTTTTCCCATATTGTCGAGCCGGGCCTGCGCTGGAAGCCAACCTTTATCGATCAGGTGATCCCGGTGGACGTCGAGTCCGTGCGCTCCCTGCCTGCCTCCGGTTTCATGCTGACTCAGGATGAGAACGTGGTTCGGGTCGAGATGGACGTGCAGTACCGTGTCGTCAATCCCGAGCAGTATCTGTTCAGCGTGACCAATGCCGACGAGAGTCTGGGTCAGGCCACCGATAGCGCCCTGCGCTACGTGGTGGGTCATACCCGGATGGATGACGTCCTGACTACCGGTCGTGAGAAGGTGCGTCAGGAGACCTGGCAGGTGATCGATGGCATCATCGAGCCTTACCAGATGGGTCTGCAGATCGTCGACGTCAACTTCCTGCCGGCGCGTCCGCCGGAAGAGGTGAAAGACGCCTTTGATGACGCCATCTCCGCTCAGGAAGATGAACAGCGCTTCATTCGTGAAGCAGAAGCCTATGCCCGTGAAGTGGAGCCGAAGGCCCGTGGTCAGGTGAAGCGTCTGGAGCAGGAAGCGGAAGCTTACAAGTCCCAGATCGTGTTGAAAGCCCAGGGTGAAGTTGCTCGCTTCAACGAGCTGCTGCCCCAGTATCTGGCTGCCCCCGAGCTGACCCGTGAGCGTATCTATCTGGAAACGATGGAAGAGCTCTATCAGCAGGCCAACAAGGTGGTGGTCGACATGCCGGCTGGCAACAACAGCATGATCTACCTGCCGCTCGACAAGCTGTCTGGCAAGCCGAAGGCTGCCCAGTCTGATCGTGCCACTGTCGCCCCGGTCACAGAGCAGGTCCCCGTTTCAAACGAGGGTGCCAACTCTACGCCGACAATGCCGCTGCGTAGCGGTGACCGCTTCAGCTCAGGGAGAAACTGATAGATGAAAAAGCTAGCTATTGGTGCAATCGCTGTCGCGGCCATGGTCTGCTTCTCCTCTGTCTTTATCGTTGATGAAGGTCAGAAGGGGATTGTGGTGCAGTTTGGCAAGGTGAAGCGGGTTGACTCCGGTGAACCCCGCCTCTATGAGCCGGGCCTGCATTTCAAGGTGCCGCTCATCGACCAGGTTCGCAAGATGGATGCCCGCATCCAGACCATTGACAGCCAGGCCGACCGTTTTGTCACCTCCGAGAAGAAAGACCTGATCATCGACTCTTACGTGAAGTGGAAGATTGAGGACTTCTCCAAGTACTACCTGGCAACCGGTGGTGGCAACAAGCTGCAGGCGGAAGATCTGCTCAAGCGCAAGATCAACAACGGTCTGCGTTCCGAGATCGGTAACCGCACCATCAAGGACATCGTCTCCGGTGAGCGTAGTACCGTGATGGAAGATGCCCTGAAGAAGATGGCGCGCTCCTCCGAGCTCGGCATCAAGGTGGTGGATGTGCGGATCAAGCAGATCAACCTGCCGGTGGAAGTCTCCAACTCCATTTACCAGCGGATGCGCGCCGAGCGTACCGCAGTCGCCCGTGAGCACCGCTCTCAGGGTCGCGAGAAGGCTGAAATCCTGCGTGCCGATATCGACCGCAAGGTGACCGTCATGATCGCTGACGCCGAGAGTAACGCTCGCCAACTGCGTGGTGAAGGGGATGCGGAAGCCGCCAAGATCTATGCCGACAGCTACAAGAAAGACCCCGAGTTTTTCAGCTTCGTGCGTAGCATGGAGGCCTATCGCAAGAGCTTCGCCGGTGGTAACGACCTGATGGTGCTCAAGCCGGACAGCGAGTTCTTCCGTTACCTCAAGTCTCCTCACGGCACCAAGCAGTAATCGCCACGAGGTCACATTCAAAGGGTCTGCATTGTCAGACCCTTTTGTTTTTGGTGCCAACGCCAGCCGTTGACCCGAGGGGCTGGTTGCATTGAAGGAGGTCGGATGCTGACATCCATGCTGATGGGGTTGGGATTGCTGCTGTTGTTCGAGGGGCTCGGCCCGTTGTTGATGCCCAGGGCATGGCAGCAGATGTTGCGGCTGCTGAGCGATCAGCCACCGGAGCAGTTGCGCCGTATCGGCGGCTCGCTAGTGGTGGCAGGTAGCGTGATCCTCTGGAGGCTGAGTCGCTGAGTCTGTCGCAATGAACAGTTCAGCAGATAGCAGACAATAAAAAAGAGGCCGAAGGCCTCTTTTTTCATGCATCCCGTTTACTCAGGCACTGCGCTGCACGGCCATGTGGGCCAGTGTTTCCAGCGCCTGTTTGTGCGGGGAGTCCGGCAGGATGGCGAGGGCGGCAATGGCCTTGTCGGCCTCTTCTCTGGCACGCATGCGGGAGTACTCCAGCGCGCCAGTGTGGTCGAGAATGCCGAGGATCTGCTCAAGATGCTCCATGCCGTTGCGGTGTTCGATGGCATCGCGCACCAGCTGGCGCTCTTCCGGCGTGCCCACTTCCATGGCGCGCAGCAGCGGCAGGGTCGGTTTGCCTTCGGCCAGATCGTCGCCGACATTCTTGCCCATCTCTTCGCTCTGGGAGCAGTAGTCCATCACGTCATCGATGATCTGGAACGCAGTGCCCAGATACTTGCCGTAATCGGTCATGGCCTGCTCGACGGGCTCGGGCTGATGAGTCAGTACGGCTGCAAGGCGAGGCGGCCTCGAACAGCTTGGCGGTCTTGCAGTAGATGACCGTCATGTAGCTCTCTTCGGTGGTATCCGGGTCGTTGCAGTTCATCAGCTGCAACACTTCCCCTTCGGCGATGGTGTTGGTGGCATCCGAGAGGATCTCCATCACCCGCAGGTTGGAGAGTTCGGCCATCATCTGGAAGGAGCGGCTATAGAGGTAGTCACCGACCAGCACGCTGGCGGCATTGCCAAACATGGCGTTGGCGGTCTCCCTGCCACGGCGCAGGTCGGATTCGTCGACCACGTCGTCATGCAGCAGGGTAGAGGTGTGAATGAATTCGATGATGGCGGCCAGTTTCAGGTGATCCTCACCCTCATAGCCCAGCGCACGCGCAGCCATCACGGTCAGCATGGGGCGCATCCGTTTCCCGCCGGCGCTGACAATGTAGAAACCCAGCTGATTAATCAGACTAACGTCGGACTGGAGTCGGGCCAGGATCAGTTCATTGACCGCCGTCATGTCGGCGGCACAGAGCGCACGGATAGTCTGTTGGTCCATAAGTCTCGTAACGTGACAGCAGCAATAACTGCGATTTTAGTAATGGCAGGGATTCTACACGATTTCACAATGGGTTACAGTTAGGCGTTTATCCACGGCGGCAGATATGCGCACAAAATAAACTTTTTGCTAAATTGGCCTTGCCTGAGCAGATCGATTTGCGTAGAATGCCCGCCCATTGTTATAGGTTTTTGCGCATGTCTAGCCTTGAGCAAAAGACATGCCTTTACGGAGTTAATCAAATGTACGCGGTATTCCAAAGCGGCGGAAAACAACACCGTGTGGCCGAAGGTCAAATCGTTCGTCTGGAAAAGCTGAACGTTGAGACTGGCGCTACCATCGACTTCAACGAAGTTCTGATGGTTGCTGCAGGCGACACTTTTAAAGTAGGTGCTCCTTTCGTTGAAGGTGGCAAGGTTGTAGCTGAAGTTGTGGCTCACGGCCGTGGCGAGAAAGTGACTATCGTCAAGTTCCGTCGTCGTAAGCACCATCGTAAGCAAGCGGGCCACCGTCAGTGGTTCACTGAAGTCAAAATCACTGGCATCAGCGCTTAATTAGAGGAGTCCGATAAATGGCACACAAAAAAGCTGGCGGTTCATCCCGCAACGGTCGCGATTCTGAAGCTAAACGCCTGGGCGTGAAGCGTTTCGGCGGCGAAACAGTTCTGGCTGGCAGCATCATCGTTCGTCAACGTGGTACCAAGTTCCACGCTGGCACCAACGTTGGTCTGGGCAAGGATCACACCCTGTTCGCAACCGCGACTGGTAAAATCCTGTTCGAAGTTAAAGGTCCGCTGAATCGTAAGTACGTTAGCATCGTTGCTGAGTAATTACGGACCGCAAGGATCCGAAGCCCCGCCAACAGGCGGGGCTTTTGTTTTTCTGACGTCTTTCTGATGTCGTTGACGAAAAAACGGAACGCAGCTGACTTTGGCTCTGACGGGCATGATTGGCAAGATGCGTATCGCCCGCAGGGGTCTGTACCACTATAATTGCGTATCGGTTTTTCGAATTAAGGTGACGGTTACCTATGAAGTTTGTTGATGAAGTCCAGATTCGAGTCGATGCCGGTGACGGTGGTAACGGTTGTGTAAGCTTTCGCCGTGAAAAATATATTCCCAACGGTGGTCCGGACGGCGGTGACGGCGGTGACGGTGGCGACGTATATCTGATCGCCGACGAGAACCTCAATACCCTGATCGACTACCGTTTCGAGCGCTTCCATGCTGCCGAGCGCGGTGAGAATGGCCAGAGCGCCAACTGTACCGGTCGCCGCGGCAAGGACAAGATCCTGCGTGTGCCGGTCGGTACCCGAGCGACCGATGAGGATACCGGTGAACTGCTGGGGGATCTGACCCACCACGAGCAGAAACTGCTGGTTGCCAAAGGTGGTTTCCATGGTCTGGGCAACACCCGCTTCAAGAGCTCCGTCAACCGTGCTCCCCGCCAGAAGAGTAATGGTACTCCGGGTGAAGTGCGTACTTTGAAGCTGGAGCTGCTGCTGCTGGCCGATGTCGGCATGCTGGGTCTGCCCAACGCAGGCAAGTCTACCTTTATTCGCGCCGTTTCTGCAGCTCGCCCGAAAGTAGCTGATTACCCCTTCACTACCCTGGTACCGAACCTGGGTGTGGTGCGTGGTGAAAACTCCCGCTCCTTCGTGATCGCCGATATCCCGGGTCTGATCGAAGGCGCTGCTGAAGGTGCAGGTCTGGGTATCCGCTTCCTGAAACACCTCGAGCGTTGCCGCGTGCTAATCCACCTGGTGGATATCTGCCCGGTTGATGGCTCCGATCCTGCTGAAAATGCCGTGACCATCGTCAAGGAGCTGGAGAAGTACAGCCCGGAACTGGCTGGCAAGCCGCGCTGGTTGGTGTTTAACAAGATGGACCTGATCCTGGAAGAAGAAGCCCAGGAGGTGATGGATCGCGTCAAGGCGGCCCTGAACCACGAAGGTCCGGTCTATGCTATCACTGCCATCAGCAAGGAAGGCACCAAGAAGGTCTGCTACGACATTCTGGATCTGCTGGATACCATGCCCCGTCAGCTGGCGGAAGATGCCAAAGACGCCATCGAGAAGGTGGAGTTCAAGTGGGATGACTACCACAAGAACCAGCTGGCCAAGGCTGAAGCGGAAGCACTGGCTGCCTCTCTTGCCTTCGATGAAGGGCTTGATGATGACGATTGGGATGACGACGAAGATGATGGCGTTGAAGTCATCTACGTCCGTGACTGATCCCCGTCACTCTCATTGAAAACCGGAGCCTGAACAGGCTCCGGTTTTTTTATGTCTATCGAGCAGCAACTCATTAGGTATATTTGTGATGTCACTTATTGCCTGCTACTGATAACCGATTATACTGCCCACCAAAATTAACAATGCCGAAACAATCATCTGGCGATGTCGATTGAATCGATATGCGCCGCTGTATCTTATTGTTTTAATGGAAGGTTTACCTGTGGAAATATTTATGCGCAGATTTCTGCCTTAAGGGCTTGTTTGTGCATTTTTTTAGAGTATTCTTGCGCCCGTTTTGCCGGTTAATGCATGAATACGCAGGTTAGCCGGGCTAGGGAAAAGTAACATTAGGGCAGTCATATCATGTTGGAAAAGAGTCTCGAAGCACCTGCGGTCAATACTCGCCGTAACTTGTTGATGTTTCTGGTTCCGTCACTTATCGGGATCCTGCTGTTCATGACGCCGGTCGTCTATGACGGTAACGTCACCATCCCGGTGGCCGTGCTGGCCAAGCTGGTACAGCGCATTTTTGCCGATTATCTGGTCGCCATGGTCAGTGCGGTGATCACCACCACCATGCTGATGACGGTGATTGCCTGGCTGTTCAAGCCGGCGATTCTGGTGCGTCGTCCTTTCCTCAACAGTTTGTTCAATGTCTCCCCTTTCTGGGCCTGCGTGCGGGTATTGGGCGGTATCTTCGTGCTGCTGACCTTCTTCCAGGTGGGGCCAGAGGTGCTTTACTCCGGCGCAACCGGTGGACTGGTGCTCAACGATCTGCTGCCGGTGCTGTTTTCAGTCTTCATTTTTGCTGGCCTGCTGCTGCCGTTGCTGCTCGATTTCGGGCTGCTGGAATTTGTCGGCACCATGATGACCCGCATCATGCGTCCGGTCTTCCGGTTGCCGGGTCGTTCGGCTGTGGACTGCTTTGCCTCCTGGCTTGGCGATGGCAGCGTCGGCATCCTGCTGACCAGCAAGCAGTACGAAGGGAAGTTCTACACCCAGCGTGAAGCTGCGGTGATTGGCACCACCTTCTCTGCAGTCTCCATCACCTTCTGTCTGGTGGTGATCTCCCAAGTGAAGCTGGAGCACATGTTCGTTCCCTTCTACCTGACCGTCTGTCTGGCGGGGGTGGTTGCCGCCATCGTGGTGCCGCGTCTGCCGCCGCTCTGCTGGAAGAAGGACATCTATGCCGATGGCACTCCCCTGTGCCGCAAGCAGGAAGCAGTGCCGCACCAGCACAGCGTGATGAGCTATGGTTTCGAGCGTGCCCTGACCAAGGCTGACAGCATGACTGATCTCGGCGCCGTCGCGCGGGAAGGGGTGAAGAATGCACTGGATATGGTGTTTGGCGTGCTGCCGGTAGTGATGGCGATCGGTACCTGTGCGCTGATGCTGGCCGAGCACACCCCTATCTTCAACTGGCTTGGCGCCCCGTTTGTCCCCTTGCTGGAGCTGCTGCAACTGCCGGAGGCGGAAGCGGCTTCCAAGACCATCATGGTCGGTTTTGCCGATATGTTCATTCCGGCGGTGCTGGCCTCGACCATCGAGAGTGACATGACCCGCTTCGTGATTGCCGCCATGTCGGTAACCCAGCTGATCTATATGTCGGAAGTGGGCGCCCTGCTGCTGGGCAGCAAGATCCCGGTCAAGCTGTGGGAGCTGTTTGTTATCTTCCTGCTGCGCACTCTGGTCACCTTGCCGGTTATCGCCGGGGTGGCACATCTGCTGTTCTAAGGACGCAACGTAGTGAAAAACGGTCAACCTCGGTTGACCGTTTTTTTATGGCTTTTCCTCTTTTCTCCGGGCTTGATGGATGACGCGGGTTATTCGCAAAACGTCCTGCCTTGCAAGGTGTGGGTCATTCGCCGTGGGCTGAGTGTGGGTAACAAGAGAGAAGGGCCTGCGGGCCCTTGCTCATCAGTGTCCCTGCGGGTGGGGCTGTGCCGGCTTGCGGGGACACTGCACCAGCAGGGTATGGATGGTGAAGGTGCTGATCTGGGGGAAGCTCGGGCTAAATCCCCTCATCGGGTCGGTGCCCCCCATGCTCATCTGAACCTTGGTGAAGGTGTGCTGGCTGTGATCGGTTTCCTGATAGCCCTGCGGACAGCTCAAGCTTGCCTGTTGCTGGCAATCATCCGGCGCACTGCACTCGATCTGGAATCGTTGCAGCGAGGAATCTGCGGAGGTGAGCTCAGTGACAGTGGCGGGGGCGCAACCGGACAGCAATATACTGCCCAGCAGGACAATTCTCTGTGACATAAAAGGCGCGTGCTCTGTGGGGCAAGAAAAGGGGGGCGCGTGCCGGCCGGACCCTTGGTATCCCGCGCCGGCCGCCCTATGGGTTAGCGTGACGTTATGCTCAGATCGGACACTGGATGGTTAACGAGTGGACCGTGTTGGCGATGCGATAGGGCTTGGCAGCTTGGTAGATTTTCTTCTCCTTGTCATAGCTTCCCCCCAGATACTGGGTGCTGTAGAGCGTCTGCTGCCGACGATCGGTCTCCTTGTAACCTTGCGGGCAGGTCTGGTTGGCCTGCTGGAAGCAGGCTTTCATGCTGCTGCATTCGATGTAGAAGCCGCGCTGGCTGGTATCGGCAAGGTGCACCGGGGTGACAGTGGGGGCGGGGGGAGACAACAGGGCGCAGCCGGAGAGCGTCAGCGCGCCCAGCAGAACGAGATGTTTTGACATAGATAACCTGAACAGTGTGGTGTGACAAAGAGTGAGGGGGATCTATTGCTCCCCCTTCGCTATAGGGGCACCGTTATAACCAGCCGGGGGCGCTCAGGCCAGCCCGCAAATGTAAGAAAATATGATCCACCCCCGTGCATGCGCGGCCAGCTGGATTAGCGTTCAAACAATACTTGCCTGAGATTTGTTCCGTTCGATTGCTGCCGCTTGGCAGGCAGAGTGTGGCAGGAGATAGTGATTCATTCAGGTATCCCGTGCTACATTGCCCCACTTGTTACTGGCCTGTAAATCAATGGAGTGACCCATGTCTGCCATCCCCTATTCCGTGCTCGATCTGGTGCCTGTTGCCGAAGGTTCCGTGCCTGCCGAGTCATTTCGCCGTTCGCGGGATCTTGCCCGCCATGCCGAGGGTTGGGGTTACCAGCGCTACTGGCTGGCCGAACATCACAACATGCCGGGCATTGCCAGTGCCGCCACCTCGGTGCTGATCGGCCATCTGGCCGAAGCCACCACCACCCTGCGGATCGGGGCGGGTGGCATCATGTTGCCGAACCACTCGCCGCTGGTGATTGCCGAACAGTTTGGCACTTTGGCTTCGCTCTATCCGGATCGCATCGATCTCGGCCTTGGTCGCGCCCCCGGGACCGATCAACGCACCATGCGGGCGCTGCGGCGAATGCGCAACGGCGAGGTGGATGATTTTCCGGCCGATGTGCGCGAGTTGATGAGCTACTTTGGCGACGAGATTGGTGCGGTGCAGGCGGTACCCGGGCAGGGGCTGCATCTGCCCATCTGGCTGCTGGGCTCCAGCCTCTACAGTGCCCAATTGGCTGCGGCGATGGGCTTGCCGTTCGGTTTTGCCTCCCATTTCGCGCCCGCCATGCTGCTGCAGGCGCTGGAGATCTACCGCAGCCAGTATCGCCCCTCTGCGCGCTGGCCCAAGCCCCATGCGGTGGTCTGCATCAACATGATCGCCGCCGACAGCGAGCGGGAGGCCCGCTTCCAGTTCACTACCGTGCAGCAGCAGTTCTTGCGCCTTCATCGCGGTGATGCGGGCAAGCTGCCCGCGCCGGTCGTCCAGCTTGGCGACGAGTGGGCGCCCCGTGAGCTGATGGCGATGGAGCAGACCCTTGCCCGCTCTCTGGTGGGCAACCCGGAGCAGGTTCGTCACGGCCTCAAGGCGCTGCTGGCGGAAACCCGCGCCGATGAGCTGATGTTCAATGGCCCCATCGTCGATCATCAGGCCCGACTGCGTTCCTTTGAAATTGCCGCCGAGCTGATGCAGAGCCTGTAAGCCATGACGAACCCTACTGTCGCGGTGGATGGGCCGTATTGGAATCCCATGGTACCGGAGCTGTCGGTTACCGATCTGGCTCGATCTCTGGTTTTCTATACCGGTTTGTTGGGCTTCTCGGTCCGCTATCGGCGCGATGACCCTCCTTTTGCTTATCTTGAGCAGCAACAGATACAGCTGATGCTGGAGCAGGTACATCCGGCGGGTTGGCAGGTCGGGGCGCTGGAGCCACCGTTCGGTCGGGGGATCAATCTGCAGATGGAGCTGACCGAGATCCAGCCGCTACTTGACCGCTTGCAGGCCGCCGGGATTGCACTTTTCCGGCAGCCCACTGAGGTCTGGTATCCAGTGGGCGAGATGCTGGCCGGGCAGCGCGAATTTTTGCTGCAGGATCCCGATGGTTATCTGTTACGGTTTGTGCAATATCTGGGGGAACGAGCGGCTGACTGACAAGATCAAAATCTTAACCATCTGATTTTAAAGGACTGTCAGATGTATGTCGGCTATCTGTCGTGTCACCTTTCGTGGCGCAAGCCCTATGCTGGCCCTGTCAATTACCACAAGGAGTTCGAGATGATCGTCAGGAAGTTGAGATTGCAACGGGGTTGGTCTCAGGATCAGTTGGCAACGTTGACTGGTTTGAGTGTCCGCACTATCCAGCGGATCGAGCAGGGGCAGCAACCCGGACTGGAATCTCTCAAGGCCCTGGCCGCCGTCTTTGAACTCGATGTGGCTCAACTGGATGGATCAGAGCAACAGGAGCGCGAGATGAGAGGAAGTGACACTATTGGTCAGGATGCGGTGCAGGTATCGGCAGAGGAGCGGGCGGCAATGCGCTATGTGGAGGAGCTCAAGGGCTTCTATCACCATGCCGCCAGCTACGTGGTGGTGATCTGCGGGCTGTTTGTCATCAACTACCTGAGCAATCCGGAGTATATCTGGGCCTGGTGGCCAACCCTGGGCTGGGGGCTGGGACTTGCCTCCCATGCTGTTCGGGTGTTTCAGCCCTTCAAGCTGTTTGGCCCCGAGTGGGAGCGGCGCCAGATCGAGAAGCGGCTGGGGCGCAAGTTGTAACTTCATTCGCCGGAAAACAGGGAGCCTAAAACAGCAAGCCCGGCAGATTGCCGGGCTTTGTTATTGGAACGAGTTGTGGCCATCCGTGCGGCAGCGATCGCGACCGCCTGATTGCAGTGCTCCCCCTAGCTGGCGTGAACCGGGCAGGGGGTGGCGATCAGGGCATCATCTTCATAACGCCACAGGGTGAGGCTGTTGCCCCAGACGCAGCCGGTATCGAGTGCCTTGATATCGCTCTTGCCGGTGTTGCCCATCAGGGCGGCCCAGTGGCCGAACACCAGAATGGGGTCATCCACGTGATGCTCGCGCTGTTCGAACCAGGGCCGCAGGCCCGGGGTCGACTCCTTGGGCCCCTTCTTGCATTTGAAGTCGAGACGACCGTCGAAATAGCAGAAGCGCATCCGGGTGAAGGTATTGATGATGTAGCGGTAGCGGTCGATCCCGACCAGATCATCTTTCCAGCCATCGGGCTGGTCGCCGTACATGTTGTGCAGCAGCCAGCTGTACTGGTCACCGCGTAGCAGGCTCTCTACCTCGCGGGCGCAGTTGCGCGCGGTGCGGACATCCCATGCGGGGGAGATCCCGGCATGCACCATCATGATGGGCAGGTCCGGATGTTCGGCCAGCAGCGGGCGGTGGCGCAGCCACTCCAGCAGTTCATCCCGGTCCGGGGCATCCATCAGGCTTTGCAGCTTGTCTTTTTTCTTGAGCGGTGCAACGCCATCTGCGACCGCCAGCAGGTGCAGGTCGTGGTTGCCGAGCACGGTAACGGCACTGTTGCCCAGCCCTTTGACAAAACGCAGGGTATTGAGGGAGTCCGGGCCGCGGGCGACCAGATCGCCGCAGAGCCAGAGCACGTCATTTTCGGGATCGAACGCGGCAAGATCCAGCAGACGGCGCAAGTCGTTGTAACAGCCCTGGATGTCACCGACAAAACAGTTCGCCATGAAACCTCAGTTGATAATATTGGGGATGGCCAGCGTGAAGGGGGCGATGGGCGCCTCAAACTGCTGACCAGAGCCATCTTGCAGGGTATAGCTCCCTTCCATCACCCCAAGCGGGGTCGCCAGCGGCACGCCGCTCTGGTAGCGGTAGGTCTCACCTTCGGCAATGACGGGTTGTTCCCCGACTACGCCCGAGCCTGCCACTTCCAGCATCTTGCCATTGGCATCGGTGATGAGCCAGCGCCGATGCAGCAGTTGCACCGGGCCGGGCCCCAGATTCTCAATCTCGATCAGATAGTGAAACTGGTAAGGGTCTTTGGAGCCCGCCACATACACGGGGTATGGGCGGATCTCGATGTGCGGGAGTGCCACAGGATCAGGCCTGTTGCTGATCCGCCAGCCAGTTGGCGATCATGACAAACTGCTCGAGGGAGAGATTCTCCGGGCGCAGGTTGCCATCGATACCAAGCTCGGTAAGCTGGGCGTCGGTGATGAAGTTGGAGAAGCTGTTGCGGATGGTCTTGCGACGCTGGCCAAAGCCTTCGGTACAGACGCGATTCAGACAACGAATGTCTTTTGCGACTATGGTCGGATTCTTGTGCGGGATCAGGCGAACTACGGCAGAGTCCACTTTCGGTGCCGGTTTGAAGGCGCCCGGGCCCACTTCCAGCACCGGCACCACCTGGCAGTAGTACTGGGTCATCACGCTCAGACGGCCATAAGCCTTGCTGCCCGGGCCGGCGGCCAGACGCAACACCACTTCTTTTTGCAGCATGAAGTGCATGTCCTCTACCCGATCAGCGAACTCGCACAGGTGGAAGATGAGCGGGGTGGAGATGTTGTAGGGCAGGTTGCCGAAGATGCGCAGCGGCCCCTTGCCTTCACCCATCAGGGTGCCGAAGTCAAAACGCATGGCATCCGCTTCGATGACGGTCAGCTTGTCTTTGAGGGTCGGGTGCTCGCGCAGGCGAGCTGCCAGGTCCCGGTCAAGCTCGACCACGGTCATTTTGTCCATCTGGGCGGCGACCGGCTCGGTCAGCGCGGCCAGACCCGGACCGATCTCCACCAGATTCTGACCCGGCTGCGGGTTGATGGCGGCGACGATTTGATCGATCACATACCGGTCGTGCAAGAAGTTCTGACCGAAACGCTTACGGGCCGTGTGGCCCATGTGCACCTTACTGCTCATATCTTTTTTTCTCTACCATCTTGATGGCGTGGTTAATCGCGGTGACAAGGCTGCCCGGATCGGCCAGGCCCTTGCCTGCCAGATCCAGCGCGGTGCCGTGATCCACCGAAGTGCGGATGAAGGGAAGCCCCAGGGAGATATTGACCGAACTGCCGAAGCCCTTGTATTTGAGCACAGGCAGCCCCTGGTCGTGGTACATGGCGAGTACCGCATCCGCATCCTTGAGGTATTTCTCCTGGAACAGGGTGTCGGCCGGCAACGGGCCGACCAGATCGATCCCCTCCTGGCGCAGGGTGGCCAGAGCAGGTTCGATCACGTCAATCTCTTCACGTCCAAGATGGCCACCTTCCCCGGCGTGGGGGTTGAGTCCGCAGACGTAAATACGGGGTTTGGCGATACCAAACTTGGTTGTGAGATCCTCGTTGAGGATCCGGATCACCTTGCCGAGGCGATCTTCGGTGATGGCCATCGCTACATAGGCCAGCGGAATATGGGTAGTCGCCAGTGCGACCCGCAGCCCCTCGGTTGCCAGCATCATTACCACATCGGCGGTGTTGGATTGTTGGGCAAAGAACTCGGTGTGGCCGCTGAACGAGACCCCGGCCTGGTTGATGATCCCCTTGTGCACCGGCCCGGTCACCACGGCGGCAAATTCGCCGCTCATGTTGCCATCACAGGCGCGCTGCAGGGTTGCCAGCACATAGGCGCCATTGCCTTCGTTCAACTCGCCCGGCACCACGGGGGCGCCGAGGGTGACCGGACAGACGGTCAGGGTGCCCGCTCGCTGCGGATGAGCAGGGGCGGTTGCGTCATAGGGCTCAAGCTCGATGCTGAGCCCCAGCAGGGTTGCCCGCTCGCGCAGCAGCGCCGGATCGGCGATCACCACCAACTGGTGGGGCCAATCCTGCTGGGCAATCTGCAGCACCAGATCCGGGCCGATCCCGGCCGGTTCGCCCGGGGTAACGGCAAGGCGACGGCAGCTCATCAGCTACCGGCTCCTTCGATCTGGATGTAGGCCTCGTCACGCAGCTCATCCAGCCACGCCTGAGACTCTTCCACGAAGCGACGGTTGTAGATCAGCTGGTAGGCGCGCTGTTCCTGAGCCTTGTCGGTCGCATCCTGGCTGCGGCGATCTTCCACCTGCACGATGTGCCAGCCATGGCTGGTACGGAACGGGGCACTGATCTGGCCCGGTTGCAGACGGTTGACCATGTCGCGGAACTCGGGGACATAGACGTTGGGATCAGACCAGCCCAGTTCGCCACCCTGCACCGCAGAGCCCGGATCTTCGGAGTACTTCTCCGCCATGCTGGCGAAGCTTGCCTTGCCGCTCTTGATGTCGTGCAGAATGCCATCCAGCATTCCCTTGGCTTTCTCTTCGCTCAGGATAATGGAGGGCTTGATCAGGATATGACGGGCCTTCACCTCGGTCTGCATCACTTGCTGCTGACCCTTGGTGTCGAACACCTTGACGATGTGCAGGCCGGCGCCGGAGCGCAGCGGGCCGACGATGTCGCCCTTCTTGGCGCCCTGTACCGCTTCCGCCATCAGGGTCGGCATCTCTTGCGGGCTCATCCAGCCCCAGTCGCCCCCTTCCAGCGCCTTGGGACCGTTACTCTCGGCAATGGCCAGTTTGCGGAAGTCGGCACCTTGCTTGAGGGCAGCCAGAATGCGCTCGATCTTGCTCTTGGCGGCATCCAGCTGGGCGGCAGTGGGGTTGTCCGGCAGGGCAATCTGGATATGGCCGACGTGGTATTCGTTCTGCTGTTGACCCTGTTTCTTCAGGATCTCCACCACCTGCTTCACCTCCTGCTCGGAGATGTTGATACGGCGGCGCACCTGGTTGCGGCGCACCTCGTTCATCAGGATCTCGCGGCGAACCTCTTCCCGATATTGGGCATAGGTCATCCCTTCACGGGCGAGCTGGGCCCGCAGCTGATCCAGGGTCATCTTGTTGTCGGCAGCGATGCCCTGAATAGCCTGTTCCAGCTGGGTGTCGCTGATCTTCAGCCCCTGGCGCTCCGCCAGTTGCAACTGCAGGCTCTCCTGGATCAGGCGATCCAGCGCCTGTTTGCGCAGGGTGGCATCGTCAGGCAGGGACTGGCCGCTCTCCTGGGCGGAGAGTTTTACCTTGTTGACCAGTGCGTCCTGTTGGCTGGACAGCACCACGTCCTTGTTGACCACGGCCAGAACCTTGTCCATCAGCTCGGGCGCAGCCAGTGCGGCCTGGCTCATGGCACCGAACATTCCCGCGGTCAGCAGGGCAATCAGGGTCTTTTTCATATCCATCTCTCAAGGCTGGACCAGCATCATTGCTGGCCTTTCAGATTAAACGGGCGAACATAGGGCAACAGCTCGGTATCCAGTGTGACGCTGCGGCCACCTGTACCCACGCTGCCAAGTCCCTTCATTTCAAACTGCAGACCAATGACTTTTTCCGAAGTGGGTTTCAGGGTGACGTTGTCCGGCTGATTGTGCCACTCCAGGCTCATGTTGATGCTCCAGCAGCAGGAGTCGTATTTGACACCGATCTTGCGGTCAATGTTCACATCCTGTTTGATGTCACGGTAGTAACCGCCATACATCTGCCACTGGTCGGCGATCGGCGCCATCATCACCAGGCCCGCCTGGCTCAGATCTTCTGCCAGCGCCGTGTTGGTCGGATAGCGATAGTCCAGGTTGCCATCCTTGATGTAGCGGTAGTTGGCCTGAGTGGTCAGCTTGCCGGTCCGGTACTCGACCGCACCATTGCCAGCTGTAAATTCACCCTCTGAGGTATCGTATTGGGTCCCCGCGTGGGCAAACCACTCATCGGTGATCCGTGCATCCCCCTCAAACGAGAGCAGGGAGCGGGCGTTGGTGCTTTCCGGATTTGAAGGGTAGAGGCGCACCTTAGGTGGTGTCATTTCGAAGGCCTGGGCCACCGCCAGACGCAACCGTTCATCACCCACATTGTCATAGACCCGGCTGGTCAGGCCAACGGTGACCCGATTGGCATCGCTGATGCGGTCGAGACCGGCAAAGCGGCGATCACTGAACAGGCTGTAGTAATCCTGACGGGTGGTGGTGGAGTCGTAGATCCCGATATCGTCCTGATCCCGATAGGGGACGTAGAGATACTGGAACTCCGGCTCCAGTGTCTGGGTACCCTTGCCATCATACCAGTCAACCGGGCGATCGAAGTTAAGCCCCCCCTTAAGGCGGAAGGAGGGGAGGGTACGATTGACGGTGCCATCCTTCAGGGTGAGCAGGCCAGTGCTGGAGTCGGTAAAACGCGAGCGATCCGTGTAGACCAGATCCTTGGGTACCTCCTGGTTGTAGGAGGTAAACATCAGCTTGTACTGGCTGGTGAGGTAGTAGCCAGGGGCATCAATGAGAGGCACGGTCAGGGTCGGAGCCAGGTGCAGTCGGGTGGTGGTATAGCGCTCACCGGCCTGCTGGGCACTGGCGCTGCCGCTGTCATAACCAAATTTGGTCAGTTCGCTGTTCCAGGCCAGATCGAACCACTTGCCCTGCTGGTAGTAGTTGTAGTCGATACGCGGCAGCATCTCGTGAGGCAGCAGCGCGTAGGGGCTCAGGATCTGATAACGGCGCACTTCTGAGGTGAGGTTCCAGTTCTGCTGGTAATATCCGGCAGTAAAGGATTGCTGCAACTGACTGTCGACTTGGGTACCTACCGTTGGACTGAAGTCGTTGAAGTAGTTGTAATCCTTGTCGCGCACCTGGGTGTAGTCGATGCCCAGACGCAGGGAGCCGTCCATCAGGGTGGAACTGTGGCGGACGTTCATCAGGTAACGATGCCCATCGGAGAGGTACGGAGTCCCTGTCGAAGGGTTGGTAAAGCTCGGGTTGCCAGCATCATACTGCTTGTCATCCCTGAGGCTTTCAAAATAGAGGGTGCCGGTGTGGGCGGGGTCCGGCATGTAGCGGAACTCCACCTGCTCCATCAGGCCGCGTTTGTCCATAAAACGGGAGGTGATGGTGGCATCGTAGTTGGGAGCTATGTTCCAGTAGAAGGGCTGGGTGATATCCATGCCGTTGCTGGAGCTTTGCTTGTAACCCGGGTAGAGCAGACCGGTCTTCCGCTCATCCTTGATGGGGAAGTTGATATAGGGGAAGTAGAACACCGGGTAGTCATAGAGCCAGAGGCTGGCGTTCCAGGCTTCGCCAAACACCTCTTTCTGGTCGATGTCGATGCTGCCCGCCTTGAGGGTCCACACTTCCTGACCGGGGGGGCAGGTGGTGTACTGGGCCCCCTCCATGGTGATGTTCTGGTTGTTGTTGGTCATCACCACGCGCTTGGCAAAGCCGCGCACCGGTGAGCCATGCACCTGATACTTGCCCTCTTCCAGCTCGGAGTTCTTAGTATCCAGATTGGATTTGAGGGTCTTGTCGCTGGTGACGGTTACCTGACCGTCGTTGTAATAGATGTTGCCGATGGCGATGACATCCCGGCTCTTCTGATCGAGCTGGGCATAGTCGGAGTCAAACTTGCGAACACCCTGACGAACCTTGACGTCGCCTTCATAGACGGCGGTGCCGCCCTGTTTGGCCTCGAGACGGTCAGCATCAACCTCGACCGGCTGTGCGTTGGCATCCTGATCCGATGCAGGCTTCTCTATCTTGGGAACATAGTCATAGCAGAGACTATCTAGAATGCCGGTGGCTGGCGGCGCTTCGAACGGGGCCGCCTGCACCATCATAGGGGTGAGTGCGGGGGCCAGGCTGATAGTCAGGGCGATGGGATAGCGGTACCCCAGTGTCCATTTTGTCATGTGAAAGACTCGTGCAATCCGTGATAGATACGGTTGATCCAAGGCATGCATTTTACGACAGGTTTCATCGAGTTGACATTGCATGTCATTGCTTTATGTTAGCCGGCAATGATAAAGCATTATTGCGGCCAGGGCTAACAGCCAAGTGCTGCTTTCCACCTTGGTCCTCTACTTATGCACGATCGCGATTCCCTGCTATTGCAGTGGGCACGCCGTATTTCCGGTGATGCCACTCTCACGCTTACCCTCATTTCCGGTGATGCCAGCTTCCGCCGCTACTCTCGTGGTGGTGGTCTGGTGTGGGTGGATGCCAATCCGAAAACCGAAAAAAATCATGAATTTGTTCGTAATGCGGCCGCCTTGCAAGCGCGTCAGCTGTTGGCGCCAGAGGTCAAGGCGGTGGACTACGAACAGGGTCTGCTGGCGGTCAGTGATCTGGGTGATACCCAGCTGATCAGCTGCCTGAACGAGCACAACGTGCTGGCCTGGTATGGCAAGGCGATTGATTTGCTGCCCCGCCTGGGGGCGGTTGAACTGGCGCTTGAACCCTTCGATGCCGCTTTTATGGCGCGGGAGAACAGCATTTTTCCCGAGTGGCTGCTGGGCCACCATCTAAAACTGACCCTGAGCGACGAAGAGCAGCAACTGCTGGCCGAGACCTTTGCCTGTCTCACCGCCTGCAATCTGGCCCAGCCGCAGGGGGTGATGCATAGAGATTTTCACAGTCGCAACCTGATGGTGTGTGGCGGTGATACCCCCGAGAGCAGCCGGCTGGCCATCATCGATTTTCAGGATATGGTCATCGGGCCGCTCACTTATGATCTGGTCTCCCTGCTGAAAGATTGTTACGTGCGCTGGCCGGACGAGGTGATCGATGAAGGGATGCGCCACGGCTTTGCCACCCTGCAACAGGCGGGTCTGCTTGGCGAGCTCGATTATGCCAGTTTCCGTCGTGATGCCGACCTGACCGGCATGCAGCGCCACCTCAAAGCGGCCGGAATCTTTACCCGGCTCTATCATCGCGACGGCAAGTCCGGCTATCTCAAGGATATTCCCCGCACTCTTGGCTACGTGGTGGATGTCTGTCGCTCTCATGGTAGTGCCTATCCGGTACTGGCCCGTTTTGGTCAGTGGCTGGAGCAGGTGGTGTTGCCGGGGATCGCCAATGCAGGGGTAAAACCATGAAGGCGATGATCCTGGCCGCTGGCCGTGGCGAGCGGATGCGCCCGCTGACCGACCTGCTGCCCAAGCCACTGTTGGCGGTGGGGGGCAAGCCGCTCATCGTTCATCACATCGAAAAACTCAAAGCCGCTGGCGTGACCGAGCTGGTCATCAACCACGCCTGGCTCGGCCACAAGCTGGTCGAGAGCCTTGGTGATGGCCGTGCGCTTGGCGTGACCATCCAGTGGTCAGCCGAGGAGAGCGCGCTGGAGACCGCGGGCGGCATTGTGCAGGCGCTGCCGCTGCTGGGCTCTGAACCCTTTTTGGTGATCAACGGCGATACCTGGCTCGATCTCGATTATCACACTCTGGTCAGCCAGCCCCTTGGCGATGATCTGGCCCACCTCTGGCTGGTGCCCAACCCGCCCCAGCACCCGAGCGGGGACTTTGCCCTGCAAGAAGGGCGAGTCGTGGATACGCCAGCGTTTACCTTCAGCGGGGTCGGACTATATGATCCGGCAGCCTTTGCCGATCTCGCGGGCGGCGCCCGCAAACTGGCGCCCCTGCTCCGTGACTGGATGGCGCAAGGGCGGGTGGGCGGCAGCCTGCTCGCTGGCGAGTGGCGCGATATCGGCACGGTCGATCGACTGCGCGAGCTGGATGACCAGCTCCAGACCCGCACTCATTAACTTCAAGAGGTCTTGAACCATGCGTATTTGGGGTAAGGTGCTGGGCGCCTTCTTCGGTTTTCTGCTCGGTAATATCATCGGCGCCCTGATTGGCCTCTGGATCGGCCATCGTTTCGACCGTGGCATGGGGCTGCAGGGGGCGTTTCGTCGCGGTCCGAGTCAGGAGCAGCAAGCCGTCTTCTTCCACGCCACCTTCTCGGTGATGGGTCACATCGCCAAGTCAAGCGGTCAGGTGACCGAACAGGAGATCCGGGTTGCCTCCAACCTGATGGATCGTATGCGGCTGGCGGGCGAACAGCGTGCCCGAGCGCAGGAGTCGTTTCGTCTCGGTAAGGAGGCTGACTTCCCGCTGCGCGAGACCCTGGCCGAGTTCCGCCGTGCCAGTCTGGGGCAGCGCGACATTCTGCGCTTCTTCCTCGAGGTACAACTGCAGGCGGCCTTTGCCGACGGGCGGGTAGAGGAGGGCGAGCGCGCCATTCTGCACACCATTGCCGACGAGCTGGGCTTCAGCCGCATCGAGCTGGCCCGCATTCTGGCGATGGCCGAAGCGCAGATGAACTTCTTCAATCAGGCCCATGGCCAGTATCAGGGGGGCCATTCCGGTAGTCAGCAGTATCGGCAGGCGGCACCCTCTGCGGATCGCCTCAAGAATGCCTACCAGTTGCTGGGGGTGAGCGAGAGCGACAGCGATCAGGATATCAAGCGCGCCTACCGCAAGGAGATGAGCAAGCATCACCCGGACAAGCTGGCTGCCAAGGGGTTGCCGCCGGAGATGATGGAGATGGCCAAGGAGAAGACCCAGGAGATCCAGCAAGCCTGGGAGTGGATCCGCGAGGCCCGCGGTATCCGTTAAGCGCCAAAGTCAGGCTGGGACAGACAATAAAAAGCCCCGCAGCAGTGCGGGGCTTTTGTTTTGCCGTTGGGCTGTCTTACTTGGCCGGAATGGCTTCCAGTACGTGCACCAGCAGCTGCCAGAAACGCTCGACTGCCGGGATGTGTACCTTCTCGTCAGGGGAGTGGGCACCGCGGATGGTCGGGCCGAAGGAGACCATGTCCCACTCCGGATAGGCGCTCTTGAACAGACCGCACTCGAGACCGGCGTGGATCACCATCACGTTGGGCATGGTGCCGAACAGGGTCTGGTAGCTGTTGCGCACCAGCGCCATGACGGGGGAGTCCACGTTCGGCGCCCAACCCGGATAGGCACCGGTGAATTCGCAGCTGGCACCCGCCAGGGTGAACAGGGAGCGGGTCATCTGCTCGATGCTCTCGCGACCGGAGTCGATCAGGGAGCGGATCAGGCACTGGACATACACTTCGCCATCCTGAGTCTTGATGACCCCCAGGTTGGTGGAGGTTTCGGTTACGCCGGGCATGGCATCGCTCATGCGCATCACGCCGTTCGGGCAGGCCATCAGGGCATCCAGCAGGCGCTGCTGCAGGGAGACACTCATCAGCTTGGTCGGTTTGGCGGCGCTGTTGACCAGCAGAGCCAGGTTCGGCTCGGTGGCGGCCAGCTCGGTCTGGTAGATACCGGTATAGCGGTCAACCAGCGCCTTGAACTCGTTTACGCTGGCTGCGGGTACCAGCAGAGTGGCACGGGCTTCGCGTGGGATGGCGTTGCGCAGGGTGCCGCCGTGGATCTCGGCCAGACGGATACCGAGCGGCTCGGCAGCTTTGAGCAGGCGCACCAGCAGCTTGTTGGCGTTGCCACGACCGCGATGTATATCGCAACCGGAGTGACCGCCACGCAGCCCTTTGACGGCCAGCTCGAGGGCTTCGCCTTCCGCAGCATCAACCAGCTCGAGCGGGAAACGGATATTGGCATCCACCCCACCGGCGCAGCCCATATAGACCTCGCCATCCTCTTCGGAGTCGGTGTTGAGCAGGATCTCGCCCTCCAGCCAGCCCGCTTCCAGACCGAAGGCGCCGGTCATGCCGGTCTCTTCGTCAGTGGTCAGCAGCACTTCCAGCGGGCCGTGTTTGATGGTCTTGTCAGCCAGCACTGCCAGGCAACCGGCCATACCGATGCCGTTGTCGGCACCCAGCGTGGTGCCACGGGCAGTAACCCACTCGCCATCAACATAGGCATCGATGGGATCGGTCGCGAAGTCGTGTTTGGTGTCTGCGTTGGCCTGCGGCACCATGTCGATGTGGGCCTGAAGCACCACGCCCTTGCGGTTTTCCATCCCCGGGGTGGCCGGTTTCTTGATGATGATGTTGCCGACGTTATCCTGTTTGACCGCCAGACCTTCCTCTTGCGCCCATTGGACGATCCAGGCGCTCAGCTTGGCTTCATGCTTGGAAGGGTGGGGGATGGAGCAGATCTGTTCGAAGAAATGCCAAATCAGTTGGGGGGACAAGGAACTTAGTTGTGCCACGTCAGGACTCCTTACCAGCACGGAATGAAAGAGGCCCCGTCAGTGGGCCTGGAAAGTGGATAACGATAATACAGTCAATCACACAAAAATGTGAGCAATCAGCGCAAATCGCAGGCAGCTTGTGCTGGCTGATGGCAACCAGGCAGTACGATCGTCAGGTTCGGACGACGCTGACCGATAGAAAAGAAAATGTGTGACCGATCTCACAAAAATATTGAATTTAACGCACCGACTGGTAAATTAGCTCCCGTGGTTCGCCACCCGTCAGGATGACGATGAAAGCCTCCAGGGAACCGAAGCAAAGCAAGTGCGCCTCCATGGAACCGAGTGTTCGTTCAAGGATTTGAGCCCGCATAAAGGTACGTAACTTGTTAAGCAATCAGGAGTTTCAATATGCCAGGCAGCAACTCAACCTATTGGTTTGCCCCCTCTTTGTATACCCAGGGTTTCAGCTACCCTAACCCCTTCGTCACTCGTCGCTAAGACGAGCTGCCCAACCAGGCAGAGGCGAGAAAGCAGCAGGTGCGTGAGGTAAATCCTCCCCCTGCTATTTTTTTATCTGCGATTTGCCGTACAGCCCATTTGGACTCGGCAGCAGGGACGGCAGGTTAGTCGTTTGGCGCTCGAGATGTGCCGAATGGAGAGGGTGATGCCGATTTTTCCTGTTTTTGGCATACGTTTGCCAGGCATTTTCTCTGCAAACGGTGCTATCATATCGGCCCAACAGCCTGTCCGCGGTTTGGACACATCATCTAACCGATCGCCGGATAAGCCCATCTTGCTTCCATTGTTATCAGATTTGCTGCCGAGGCTTAGCCCTGAGGCAGCCGAAGTGCAATCTGAATTCAGTCGGGCAAGGGCCGCCATTTACTGGCATCCGCAGGGATAATTGCGGATGTTGTTATTTTAAGTGATTGTTTTTAAATAACTATTCGAGATCGATAACATGCCGAAAAAGTTCTATGTGTCGTGGGACAACCTGCAACGTGAAGCTCGCCGTCTGGCCCGTCGTCAGCTGCCTGTCAGCCAGTGGAAAGGTATCATCGCGGTCAGCCGTGGTGGTCTGGTGCCCGCAGCCCTGATGGCCCGTGAACTTGGCATTCGTAATGTGGAAACCCTCTGCATCTCCAGCTATGACCATGACAGCCAGCGCGAGCTGGTAGTCGTGAAGGCTGCCACCACCGCCGGTGACGGCGAAGGCTGGCTGGTGGTGGAAGATCTGGTGGACACCGGCACTACCGCCAAGGCGATCCGCGAGCTCTACCCTAAAGCCAAGTTCATCGCGATCTTTGCCAAGCCGATGGGCGAAGCGCTGCTGGACGATTTCGAAGTGGCGATCCCGCAGGATACCTGGATTGAACAGCCGTGGGATATGGCACTGGAGTTCGCCACACCGATCTGCGACGAAAAGTAACGGGATCGGGATGTGATGCTCGCTGCGTCCATTGGTTGCAACCGGCAATAATGGTTTCACAGGGCTCCAATTTGGAGCCCTGTTTTTTTGTGTATCAATCTGTTGCAGGGTGGCTGATGGGCAGTAAAAGTGGTTAAGATGAGCTATTGCCTGATATGAATGGGACACTATCTTGGACTTGAACGAAGACCTAAACCTGACCGAACAGCTCTTTACCCGCGTCAAGAAGGTATTGGAAACATCCGAGATCTCCAACTCCAGTGCGGCTGATCTGGCGCAAGCCGAGTCAGACGAGATGTTTATCGACGGCTCCATGTCAAAGAGCTGGTATCGCTTGCTGCGTCGCCCCTCCTGGACCTGGCAGGGTGCTGATCCCATCGAAGTGGAGCAGACCCTGGCCCGTATCGCCATGGCGCCCGGCGAGCGTACCCATGACTGCTATCTCGATACCATCAAGGGCTATGTGCCCGGCAACTGGATCTACGAGTGGAGCCAGGTGGCTGGCAACTATTTCAAGCAGGGCCGCGAACTGCGCGAGAAGGGTGATCCTTCTGGCGCCTTGAAACAGCTGCTCAAGGCGGTGCGCTACTACTCCATCGCCAGCTATCCCCATCTCAAGGATGACGAGCTGGCGGATCAGGCCCAGCTGCTCGGCAACATGGCCTATCGCGAGGCGGGTCGCCTGTTCAAGGTGCCGCTCAAAGAGATCCAGGTGCCTTTTCGCGGCAAGCATATTCAGGGTTATCTCCACCTGCCGACGACCGAAAAACCGGTGCCGCTGGTGATCATCAGCGGCGGGATCGACTCCCTGCAGCTCGATTTCCTCAACTTCTATCTCAAACGGCTCGAGCCCAACGGTATCGGCATGCTCTCCCTCGATATGCCCGGGGTCGGCTATGCCGAGCATTGGCCGCTGGTGCAGGATACCAGCCGCCTTCATCAGGCGGTGCTCCATTACCTTTCCGAAGTGGCCTGGGTCGACCATCAGCGTATCGCCATGGTGGGGATGCGTCTGGCGGGCAATATCGCAGCCAGACTGGCCTTTATCGAACCGTTCAAGCTGCGGACCGTGGTCTGTGTCGGCGCCGGGGTCAATCAGGTGTTTACCAATCAGGAGCTGTTTGCCAAGTGCCCGCGCATGATGCGGGATAGTCTGGCCAACCGGTTGGGGGCTGATGCGGCGCAGTGGGACGGCATGCGTACCAAGTGCCAGGTATTTTCACTTAAAACACAAGGATTACTGGGGACTCGCACCTCAGTGCCGATATTGAGTATTGGACACAAGCGAGATTTTATTTGTCCCGAGCAGGATGTACGGGCATTGGCGGCGGCCAGTCGTAACGGCAAGGCCATCGTATTCGACAAACAGCCTTTGCTGGAGGTGTATGACAAGGCGCTGGACGAAATCGTCGAGTGGCTGAAACAGCATTTGTGTACCTGACATTGCGCTAAAGAACTGACACCATCCCGAGGTGGTGCGGCTTGTTTAACAGGGAGGTTAACATGTCTGAAAGAGTGACCTACAAGCGACTGCTAAGGCAGTTTGCTGCCATTGGCCCCTATTTACGCGAAGATCTCTGCGAAGAGGGGCGTTATCGTTTCGACTGCCTGTCGGTCTGTGTCAGCGCCAAGCCGGCGCCGGACAAGCGGGAGTTCTGGGGCTGGTGGCTGGTGCTGGAGCAGGACGATCACCATTTCCGTTACCACTATCAGCTCGGTTTCTACAATGCTGATGGTGAGTGGCTGGACAAGCCGATCCCCAAGAAGCACCAGGTAGAAGTGGAACGGACCCTCAACCGTTTCTACAAGCTCATCAGCGACAAACTGACGGCACTGGAGTGCCAGTTAGCGCCAGCGGATCAGGTCACCAATGAGTTGACCGTGACCGCGGCTTGATCCCTGATGCCCGGCGAGCAGCATCCCGCTGTTTGCCGGGCCATCAGTCAGCCATCTCCCCTTCCGACCGCAATCATCCGGGCCTTTGCTTCATCTCCTCACCCCCGGCGTTAATTGCCTTGCAGGGCACCATGGCCGTGGGTATAAAGATATTCCTTACTTTTTAGCCTTTATGCTCCCATGGAAAACAGAACCATAGTCGTCAAGTTGGGCACCAGCGTGCTCACAGGGGGGTCTTCCCAGCTCAATCGTGCCCATATGGTCGAGCTGGTCAGACAGTGTGCGGCCTTGCACCGTCACGGCCATCGGGTCGTGGTCGTCACATCAGGGGCTATCGCCGCCGGGCGTGAACATCTGGGTCACCCGCCACTGGCGCCAACCCTGCCCAACAAGCAGATGCTGGCGGCGGTTGGTCAGACCCAGCTGATTCGGGTATGGCAGGATCTGTTCAACCTCTACGGTCTGCATATCGGCCAGATGCTGCTGACCCGCGCCGATCTTGAAGATCGGGAGCGCTACCTCAATGCCCGCGACACCATGCGCACCCTGCTCGACCACCGCATTATTCCGGTCATCAACGAAAACGATGCGGTGGCGACCGCCGAGATCAAGGTCGGCGACAACGACAACCTCTCCGCACGGGCCGCCATTCTGGCGGATGCGGATCTGCTGATCCTGCTGACTGACCAGAAGGGGCTCTTTACCGCCGATCCGCGCACCAATCCCGACGCCCAGCTTATTGAAGAGGTGCAGACCATCGACGATACCCTGCGCTCGCTGGCGGGTGACAGTGTCAGCGGCCTTGGCACCGGCGGCATGGCTACCAAGCTGCAGGCCGCCGATGTGGCCCGTCGAGCTGGTGTCAACGTGGTGATCGCGACCGGCCAGATGCCGGAGGTGATTGGCCGTCTTGCCAAGGGCGAGCGGATTGGCACCCTGTTCCCGGCGCTGGCGTCCCCGCTGGAAGGGCGTAAGAGCTGGATCCTGGCAGGCCCGCCCCCTCACGGCGAAGTCCATGTGGATCAGGGGGCTGTCGCCGCCATGAAGGAGAAAGGCTCCAGCCTGCTGCCCAAGGGGATCGTCGCGGTCAAGGGCGACTTTATTCGAGGCGATGTGGTGCGCATTCTTGATCCCAAAGGCGCCGAGCTGGCGCGCGGTATCTGCCGTTACGACCATCTGGAGCTGGAGAAGCTGCGCGGCGTCCACTCGGATCAGATTGAGCAGGTACTGGGCTATGGATATGGTTCAGTAGCCATCCATCGAGACGACATGGTGCTGCTCTAATCAGGGCGGCACGGCATGAACAAAGGGAACCGAGATGAGTCTGGAGAAAATGGGGCAGGCGGCCCGTGAAGCCGCCTATCAGCTGGCTACCATCAGCACGGCGCAGAAGAATCGGGCGCTGGCCGCCATCGCTGATGAGCTGGAGGCGCGAAGCGAACAGATCCTCGCGGCCAACGACAAGGATATCGCGGCAGGGCGTGAGGCTGGCTTGTCAGAAGCCATGCTGGATCGCCTGCTGCTCAATCCGGCGCGGCTGGCCGGGATTGTGGCGGATGTGCGCAAGGTGATCACGCTGGACGATCCGGTCGGCGCCGAAATGGATAGCCGGGTGCTGGAAAATGGCCTGCGGCTCTCTCGTCGTCGGGTGCCCATCGGGGTTATCGGCGTCATCTACGAGGCGCGCCCCAACGTCACCATCGATATCGCCAGCCTCTGCCTCAAGACTGGCAACGCCAGCATATTGCGTGGTGGGCGCGAGACCTTCCACTCCAATCTGGAGCTGGTGCGGGTGATCCAGCATGCCTTGGCGGCCTCCGGCCTGCCCGAGGCAGCAGTACAGTACATCGACAACCCGGATCGTGCGCTGGTCGGCGAGTTGCTGCGTCTCGACCGCTACGTGGACATGATCATTCCCCGCGGCGGTGCCGGCCTGCACAAGATGTGCAAGGAGAACAGCTCCATCCCGGTCATCATCGGCGGGTTCGGTATCAGCCATATTTTCGTCGACGAGAGTGCCGATCTGGTGCGCTCTCTGGCGGTCATCGACAACGCCAAGGTGCAACGCCCCTCCGCCTGCAATGCCCTCGATACTCTGCTGGTACACGAGAAAGTCGCTTCGGCTTTCCTGCCGCAGCTGGTGACGCTGATGAACGAGCGCAAGGTGACGCTGGTGGCCGCGCCCAACGCCATGACGCAGTTGGCGGGTGCCGATAACCTGTGCGAGGCGGGGCCGGAGGATTTCGATACCGAGTGGCTCGGGCTGACCCTGGGGGTCAAGTTGGTGGCGGATGTGAACGAGGCGCTGGCCCATATGCGCGAACACAACGCCGGCCACTCCGATGCCATCCTGACCAACGATCTGGCCAACGCCGAGCGTTTCGTCAACGGGGCCGGTTCGGCGGCTGTCTATGTCAACGCCTCCACCCGTTTCACCGATGGTGGCCAGTTTGGTCTGGGCGCTGAAGTGGCGGTGTCGACCCAGATGCTGCACGCCCGTGGCCCCATGGGGCTGACCGAGCTTACCAGCTACAAGTGGGTGGGACAGGCCGATTACCTCAGCCGTGCCTGATAACCTGTTGTCTCAGATACAAAAATGCCGACTCTTGGGTCGGCATTTTATTTGGTGGATATCGCGAAGATATCAGGCGATCGGGTTATTCCCCGTGATAGAGCGCCTTGTCACCGTGCTTGAGCACATAACCTTTCCAGATAAAGAGGGTGTAGCCGCTACCCTGCCACGACCAGTTGCCCTCCGCACCTTGACGGGTCAGTGCAAGCAGCTCGCCGCTTGGCAGATGCAGTTCGGCCTGCGTCTGGTCGGTGTTGAACAGCACGAAGGCGCTGCTGGTCTGGCTGGCATCGGTTGGATTGAGCCGGATACCCTCTTCAAACAGGCGCACACATTTGCCTGTGAGCGCTGACCACTGATAGCCCGCACTGCCGATACAGCCGTGGCTGTCACGATCGCCGCCCACCAGATGTTGTTCCGGTGTACTGCATGCCGCCAGCAGCAGAGAGGCGGCCATCAGAGTCAAGGTGCGCATGGTTACTCCTGCAGATCTCGTTCGATGACGATGTTGGAGAATCCCAACTCTTTGAAGTAGTTCTCCTGGTAATCCTTCACGCTTTTCTTGTCACGGCGACAAACCTGAGCCAGCTGGACCTCCATGGCGTGAAAACTGGTGAGATCCAGCCCTTCGGCTGCCGCGATGGCGTCGTAGATGCTGCGGAACTTGTCGTTCGCGTAGCCGATCTCTTTGGCCTGTTTTTTATAGGTGTACGTAATCTTAAAGGCCATCTTGCCCTTCCTTCTTCGATTTGGCTTGCTTGCGCTGAACGTAGAGGTAGAGGCTTTCGACCTTCTCCCGAGCCCAGGGGGTCTTGCGCAAGAACTTCAGGCTGGACTTGATGCTGGGATTATCGGTGAAGCAGCGGATATTGATCTGCTGCCCCAGCTCTTCCCAGCCGTAGTATTCGACCAGCGCGGTGACGATGGCTTCCAGCGTCAGCCCGTGCAGCGGGTTGTTCTTCTGCGAGGCGTTCGGTTGCTCGCTCATGCCTGCTCCGCCAGCTTGGCAAAGGGCTGACCCATACGGGTGGTGACGCCATTGGCCAGATGGGGCTCGAAACCGGCCAGCATGCCCGGGCCAAACAGGCAGACCACGGTACTGCCCAGCTTGAACAGGCCCATCTCGGCGCCTTTCTGCAGGGTAATGGCTTCGTCGCCGGTGTAGTCCCAGCGTACCACCTTCTTCTCTTTGGTCGGCGCTATGTTGCCGGCCCAGATGGTCTCGATGCTGGCCACGATAGTGGCACCGACCAGCACCAGCGCCATGGGGCCGTGCGGGGTGCGGAAGGTGGCGACCACCCGCTCGTTGCGGGCAAACAGGTTGGGCACGTTCTCGGCGGTGAGCGGGTTGACGGAGAAGAGATCCCCCGGCACGAACACCATGCTCTCCAGCACGCCGTCCAGCGGCATGTGGATGCGGTGGTAATCCTTGGGCGCCAGATAGATGGTGGCGAAGTCGCCATCCTTGAACGGCGCAACCAGATCCTCATAGCCGCCCAGCAGCTCGCGGGCGCTGTAGTCGTGGCCCTTGGCCTGAATGATGCGACCCTGCTGGATCGGGCCGAGCTGGCTGACGGTGCCATCCACCGGCAGGGCCAGAGTCATGGCATCTTCTACCACGGGGCGGATACCGGGCTTGAGCTCGCGGGTGAAGAACTCGTTGAAGCTCTTGTAGTGGGCCGGGCTCTCGTGCAGCGCCTCGCTCATGTCGACCTGGTACTGCTTGATAAAAGCCTCGATCACCTTGGTGGTGATGTTGCCCGCTTCGGCGGCGGCAAACTTGCCGATCAGACGGGAGAGGGCGTGCTTGGGCAGACAGTATTGACCGGCAATTTTCAGGTTGTCAGTAATGCTCATGTTCATCATCAACGTAGGTTAAACAGGGTCACAGGCGCGCCTGTTGGCGACCGTGACGGGCTTCCTGCATGGTTTCCAGGATGCGGTGATAGTTGTGGAAGCGATCGGCGCTGATGGCGCCCGCGTCGACCGCGGCGCGCAGGGCACAGCCGGGATCGTCCTTGTGGGTACAGTCGCGAAACTTGCAGCCACCCAGATAGTCGCGGAATTCGACGAAGCACCAAGTGATACGGTCGGCTTCCAGATGCCAGAGGGCGAACTCGCGGATCCCGGGGGAGTCGATGAGATCGCCACCGCTCGGGAAGTGGTAGAGTCGCGCCGTGGTGGTGGTGTGCTGGCCGAGCCCCGAGTTTTCGGAGATCTCGCCGGTCAATACATCCAGCCCCGGCATCAGGGCGTTGGTGAGCGACGACTTGCCCACCCCGGACTGGCCAACGAAGATGCTGATCTTGTCGGTCAGAGCGGCTTTCAGCTCATCGAGCCCTTCACCGCTCTCGCAGCTCACCAGCAGCACCTCGTAATTGAGTTTGCGGTAGGTTTCGAGCTGGCGTTCGATGCGCGCGCGGGCCACATCATCCAGCATATCGACCTTGTTCAGCACGATGAGGGGGCGGATCTCCACATCCTCGGCGGCCACCAGATAGCGGTCGACGATGTTGGTGGAGAACTCGGGCATCACCGCCGAGACGATGATGATCTGGTCGATGTTGGCTGCGATGGGTTTGACCCCGTCGTAGAAGTCCGGCCGGGTCAGTACCGAGTGGCGCGGATGCACCGCCTCGATGACGCCCGCTGCCGCGGCATTGAGGCCGGGACGCCACACCACCTTGTCGCCGCACACCAGACTGCTGATGCTGCTGCGCCGCAGGTTGCTGCGGTGGATGGTGCCATCGACCGCTTCCACGTCTGCGTGCTGACCAAAACGACTGATCACCACCCCTTCGATGGCGGGGCCAAACAGGGTGTCATCCACCACTGTGGTGTGATCTTTTTGCAGCCGCCGTTCGCGGTTGGCCTGGACGCGCCTTTGTTGACCCAGATTGAGTTTTGCTTTCTTTGCCACTCGATTCGCCAGTTTATGAACAGATCCAAAGCCAGTATGATACATGCAAATTGGCAAAATTCCGCCATTCCTCCCAATAGAGAGAGCAATCATGACAGTCAGCGCGCAGAACCTGGTATGGATCGACATGGAGATGACGGGTCTCGACCCCGAAGAGAACGTGGTACTGGAGATTGCTACCATAGTCACCGACAAGGATCTGAACGTACTGGCCGAAGGGCCGGTCATCGCCATTCATCAGAGTGATGAAGAGCTGGCCAAGATGGACGAGTGGAACGTCAACACCCATACCAAGAGCGGTCTGGTGGCCCGGGTCAAGGCGAGTCAGCACGACGAGGCGAAAGCCATTGCCGAGACCCTCGCGTTCATTCGCCAGTGGGTGCCGGAGCGCACCAGCCCGCTGTGCGGCAACAGCATCGGTCAGGATCGCCGCTTCATGGTCAAGCACATGGCCGAGCTGGAAGCCTTCTTCCACTACCGCAATGTCGACGTCAGCACCATCAAGGAGCTGGTACGCCGCTGGCAGCCGGAACTGCTGGATCAGTTCAAGAAGAGCGGCACCCACCAGGCGCTGGACGATATCCGCGAATCCATCGCCGAGCTGCAGTTCTATCGCAGCCACGTCTTCAAGATCTGATTCCCCGGCAAGGGGTTGTCATGCGCTGGCTGCTAAAATCGACAGTTCGGCCAGCTTTTGAGCGAACGCGCGCAACCAGACAAAAAAGCCCTTGCAATTGGAATGACTGCTCTTATAATTCGGCTCCCGTACAGTAGCGCAAGCAACCAAATGCTGTACGGCCTGTTTTAAGGTAGTTGCGGGAATAGCTCAGTTGGTAGAGCACGACCTTGCCAAGGTCGGGGTCGCGAGTTCGAGTCTCGTTTCCCGCTCCAAAAATCTGATGATGACACTGGTGCAAACCAGCCCGATGCGGGAATAGCTCAGTTGGTAGAGCACGACCTTGCCAAGGTCGGGGTCGCGAGTTCGAGTCTCGTTTCCCGCTCCAATCATCAGCCAGCCTCAAGACAACCAAATTGTTGCGGGAATAGCTCAGTTGGTAGAGCACGACCTTGCCAAGGTCGGGGTCGCGAGTTCGAGTCTCGTTTCCCGCTCCAAAAAATTTGTAAGTGATATTCCGATGCGGGAATAGCTCAGTTGGTAGAGCACGACCTTGCCAAGGTCGGGGTCGCGAGTTCGAGTCTCGTTTCCCGCTCCAATCACTTGCAGATGACATTCTGTTGCGGGAATAGCTCAGTTGGTAGAGCACGACCTTGCCAAGGTCGGGGTCGCGAGTTCGAGTCTCGTTTCCCGCTCCAAACATTTGTAAGTGACATTCCGTTGCGGGAATAGCTCAGTTGGTAGAGCACGACCTTGCCAAGGTCGGGGTCGCGAGTTCGAGTCTCGTTTCCCGCTCCAATCACTTGTAAATGACATTCTGTTGCGGGAATAGCTCAGTTGGTAGAGCACGACCTTGCCAAGGTCGGGGTCGCGAGTTCGAGTCTCGTTTCCCGCTCCAATCTCTCTTCGAAGTTTTCATAATCCCTTTGAATTGCCCTTCACATCGCGCTGCGATGCTTTGTCGTATCTGGCGTTTACTCAGCGCGTCTCTACCACCTCCTGCCAACAGGAAGGGGATGTGGGCTCATGGTGCGGATTGTACGAGGCAAGCGGTTGTGACAGGTGGTGGGAGGCGAGAATTGCGGGCAAAAAAGAGGAGGGGCCTTGGCTCCTCCTGCATGATTCACTGGCGCGGGCTTAGACCAGAGTAACGTTTTCAGCCTGAGGGCCTTTCTTGCCCTGGGTCACAGTGAACTGGACTTTTTGACCTTCAGCCAGGGTTTTGAAACCGGTGCTCTGGATGGAGGAGAAGTGAACGAATACGTCCGGACCCTGGGATTGTTCAATAAAGCCAAAACCCTTGGTTTCGTTGAACCATTTTACCTGGCCGGTGCGAATGTCAGACATGTGCTAAATCCTATCAATAACAAAATGAAACTAAGCCCGTGCTGGGCTGCATTTGCCTTGCAAGCAGGGGTTGGCTCATGACTGACCACGTCTCTTTGTCCCAGTAGCACGTAGAACAATCCCTGTCTAAAGCACAAACGATTGTACGTTAGCGCCGATCCTTGTCAATTTGACCCCTTTCGTTTTTTGAACAAGCTAAAAATATTGTGAAGTCAGTAGCTTATTTGAAGATATTTGACTGAAAAAAACGGGAAGCCAGCGCCTCCCGTGTTGTTATTCCTTGAGGGCGAAGCCTTCGCCTTGCCGGTCGTAGCGGTAGACTGCCTGACCGTAGGAGCGGATCTCCACCCGCTGGATGCGGCGGGTGTCGTCCACCAGGATGAAGATAGAGCGGCCCGATTGCAGGCGGGTCAGGGGGCGATCCGGCCCCTCGATGGCGATCAGGCGGCTCAGCTCGGCACCCGGCAACTCGAATTTACGCCAGATGGAGTAGAGGGTCTCACCCGCCTGCACATCGTGTTGCAGCCAGGTGCCGTTAACCTTCTCTTCGACCGGCTTGGCTGCCGCGGGCGCACTGCCTGCCGCGCCATTACCGACAGTTAGAGCTTGAGCAGGCACGGCCAGCGGCACTTCCAGAGAGCCGGAAGGGGCGGCTTTGGGGGCGGATGGTGCCGGCTCCCAGGCCAGCACCAGCAGCCAGAGCGGGATCAGGATCAGCAGACCTATGGTGTTTTTGCGGGGCAGCGGGCTGGACAGCTTGAATTTGCCTGCTTTGGCATCCTGGCGACGTTGGCCGAGGTTGCTCATCCCTTGGCCAAAACGTTGGCGCAGGGACAGGGTCGCGGCATTGATGCGATGGAGCAGGGATCCTTGTGATTCGTCTTGGCGACGCTGCTGGGCTCGTCTGTTATGGCCTCGTGGGCGACGGTCCGGGGTGGGCACGGCATTTACCTCTCACTACATTGCCTGCCATCAGGCAAATTCGTCGCCTATGGTAAACGGACTCGCCCCCGAGGGGGAGAGTCCTGATGCGGAAAATTATCAGCTGAGACGAAATTGACCCAATAATTGCTGCAATTTGTCGGCCGCTTGACGCAATGCCTGACTGGCTTTGGCCGTTTCGGTCGCATCCTGAGCAATGTCGTTGGCCAGTGCGTTGGTTTTTGACAGGTTGCCGGAGACGGTTTCTGAGACCGAGCTCTGCTCTTCGGCGGCGGAGGCGATCTGATAGGTCATGTCGTTGATGGTGGAGATGGCCTGGTAGATGCTGCCGAGCGCCTCTTCCGCCAGATCCGCCTCGCCCACCGCCTGATGGGTCAGCTGCTGGCTCTGGGTGATGGCGTTGACTGCATTGGTGGAGCTGAGGCGGATCTTCTCTATCAACTCCTGGGTGTTCTGTACCGCCTGCTGGGTATTGCCCGCCAGTTTACGCACCTCGTCGGCCACCACCGCAAAGCCGCGGCCTTGTTCGCCAGCCCGGGCAGCCTCGATGGCGGCGTTGAGGGCCAGCAGGTTGGTCTGGTCGGCAATCCCCTGAATGACGGTGAGGATGCTGGTGATCTGGGCGCTGTCGTGAGCCAGCCCTTCCACCACTTCGGCCCCTTTACCGGCTTCTGCCGCGACCTTGTGCATCGACTGGATCACCTGCTGGAAGCGCTCCTTGCCCTGATCGGCAGCGCTTTGCGCCTGTTTGGCCGAGTCGGCTGTGTTGTTGGCGTGGGTGGCGACCTCCTGACTGACGTAGGACATCTCCTGTACCGCGGTCAGCATCTGCTCCATCTCGGCCTGATGGTGCTGCAGATTGTTGTCGGTCTGACCGGCAATGCGATCGGTGTCACCGGCATAACGGTTCACCTCGCTAGCAGTCTTGAGCACATCCCCGAGCAGCCCTTGCAGCTTGTCGATAAAGCGGTTGATCCCCTTGGCGAGCTCCCCCAGCTCATCCACCGAGCGGGTTGTGAGACGTTTGGTGAGATCCCCTTCACCATCGGCGATGTCATCCACCAAGCTGACCATCTGACGGATGGGACCAGTGATGCTGCGGGCAATCACCAGCATGGTGGCCAGCGCCAGCACCAGCACTATAAAGGCGCCCACCAATTGCTGGGTCATGGCTGCCTGGTTCATGTCGCTCAGCTGTTTTTCCAGTTGATCGGCGCCCGCCAGTACCACCTTGTAGGGCAGGGTGACGATGATGGCCCAGTTGCGGCTCATTCCCGGCACCATGATGGGGACGGAAATACGGAATGACTCGTCCAGCTCCTGACGCTGAACTTCCGGTTTCAGGTACTGCTGCCACTGGTTGCCCAGCACCTTACTTGCGCTGCTACCGAGCAGGCTGGCATCGCCGCTGGTGCCGGTGATGACACCGGCGGCGCTGACGATCAGGGTCTCCCCCTGGCCATCATAGATGTTGCTGTTGAGGCTCTTGGCCTGACGGCTGATGGAGTCCACCGCCAGATCGAGCGCGGCAATCCCCTTGAACTGACCATCCACCATGATGGGGGTGGTGATCGTGCTCACCAGCACCTGCTGACCGTTGATATCCACCTTGAAGGGATCGATGAGGCAAGATCGTCCTTCCCGCTTCGGGCAGGCGTAGTAGTCGTTGGCGGGATTGCCGAATTCGTCCGGGTCGGTTTTTTCGATGGAGAGCAGCAGATCGGTACCGATTTGATCCTTGTCGCGATAGAAGTAGGGCACGAAGCGCCCCTTGTCATCACTGCCCAGCGCACTCTGGCCAGCAAAGCTGGCATCCTGCCCGTCGAAACCGTTGGGCTCGAAGCCGGCGAAGGCGCCATAAAGCTGGGGCTCCAGCGCCAGTTGTGCCTTGAGCAGGTCGGTGGCCTGTTGGCGATCCAGCGGCAGTTTGCCCTGTTGTTGCAGGGCGAGGGCGCTGGCCATCTGCTGGGTGTAGGAGAGCCCTTTTTGCAGCAGTTGGGTGATGGTGGCCGCCTCGGCGCGGGCATTGGCGCTGACCTTCTGCCATGCCTCCTGCTGCAGCGCTTCACGGCTGGAGCTGATGGTGAGTTGTTGGGTTTGTTTGCCGGAGTATTGGTTGAGCAGGATCAGGATGACCAGGGCTGCGGTCATGGCGATCCCGGCCATCACTAGAATGCGATTCTGGATAGAACGGAACTGCATCGTCTCTTCCTTGTTCGTGAGAAGTGTGGTGAGCGTTATTTGGGTATCGACCGGAGGAGGCAGCTCTCCAGCATTGTGCATAGCAAATCGGAAACGGGGCTTCGGTTTTGCGATCCTCTTCAAATATCGGGCTACAGATGCAAATGGCGACAGATTTAATCCCCTACTTTAGCCCGCAATGGCGTCATGGTTTTCCCATCCGTGATTGTCGGTGCTAAAATGCGACGGTTTTTTCTAACGAATTGGCCCAAGGCCCTCTACACAAGGCTTAAAGATGAAAGTCAAAACCCGTTTTGCTCCCAGCCCGACCGGCTTTTTGCATGTCGGCGGTGCCCGTACCGCACTCTATTCCTGGTTGTTTGCAAAGAACCAGGGCGGTGAGTTCGTGCTGCGTATTGAGGATACCGACCTGGAACGTTCCACTCAGGAGGCGATCGACGCCATCATTGAGGGCATGGAATGGCTGGAGCTGAACTGGGATGAGGGCCCCTACTACCAGACCAAGCGCTTCGATCGCTACAACGGTCTGATCGACGAGATGCTGGCTGATGGCCGCGCCTACAAGTGCTTCTGCTCCAAAGAGCGTCTGGAAGCACTGCGCGAAGGCCAGATGGCCAACGGCGAGAAGCCCCGTTACGACGGCAAGTGCCGCGACCACGCCCACGATCACCCGGCCTATGCGCCGCACGTCATCCGCTTCCGCAACCCGACCGAAGGTTCCGTGGTGTTCGATGACCATGTCCGTGGCCGCATCGAGTTCGCCAACACCGAGCTGGACGATCTGATTATCCGCCGTACCGACGGCGCGCCGACCTACAACTTCTGTGTTGTTGTCGATGACTGGGATATGGAGATCACCCACGTGGTGCGTGGCGAAGACCACATCAACAACACCCCGCGCCAGATCAACATCTACAAGGCGCTGAACGCGCCGGTGCCGGAGTTTGCCCACGTCTCCATGATCCTGGGTGACGACGGCGCCAAGCTCTCCAAGCGCCACGGTGCCGTTTCTGTGATGCAGTACCGCGACGACGGCTATCTGCCGGAAGCGCTGCTGAACTATCTGGTACGTCTGGGCTGGTCCCACGGCGATCAGGAGATCTTCACCCTGGACGAGATGATCAGCTGTTCAGCCTGGATGCCATCTCCAAGTCCGCCTCTGCCTTCAACACCGACAAGCTGCTGTGGCTGAACAACCACTACATGCGCAGCCTGGATCCGACCTATGTGGCCAAGCATCTGGCATGGCACATGGAAAACCAGAAGATCGACACCAGCAATGGCCCGGCGCTGGCCGACGTGGTCACCCTGCTGGCCGAGCGCTGCAACACCCTGGTCGAGATGGCCGCCCAGAGCCGCTATCTGTTCGAAGATTTTGAGGCGATCGACGAAGCGGCAGCCAAGAAGCACCTGCGTGGCGTTGCTGCCGAGCCGCTGGCTCTGGCCAAGACCAAGCTGGCTGCACTGGATAGCTGGACCACCGAAGCGCTGCACGAGCTGATAGAAGCGACCGCCGCCGAGCTGGGTCAGGGCATGGGCAAGGTTGGTATGCCGCTGCGTGTGGCCGTCACCGGTCTGGGTCAGTCCCCTGCCATCGACGCCGTAATGGCGCTGGTGGGTAAGGAGCGTGTTCTGGCGCGTATCGACCGCGCACTGGCTTACATCGAAGCCCGCATGGCTGCCGAGTAAGCTCTGCCGATGTGGCAGACGAGGGGATTACCCCGCTCTGCCACATACTGAATAGCAAAAATCCGAAACCACTGGTTTCGGATTTTTTTATGGCCAGCGCACAGGTCGAAAATACTTTGGATAAAAAAATGCCAGTCAGCTGACTGGCATTTTTATTGGGACATAGTGCCGCTTAGTGGCTGTCGACCCAGACGAACTTCAGGACGAACAGCAGGGCCACCACCAGCACGCAGGGGTTGATCTCGCGCCAGCGGCCGGTGCCTGCCTTCATCACGCAGTAGGAGATAAAGCCGACGGCGATCCCCTCGGTGATGGAGAAGCTGAACGGCATCATCACCGCAGTCATGAAGGCCGGTACCGCTTCGGTCAGATCTTCCCACTTCACCCGGGTCAGCTCGGAGCACATCAGCACGCCCACATAGATAAGGGCGCCAGCGGCGGCATAGGCCGGCACCATGGCGGCGACCGGAGAGAAGAAGATAGCCAGCAGGAACAGGATGCCGACCACGATGGCAGTCAGACCGGTACGGCCGCCGACGGCAACGCCGGAGCTGCTCTCGATAAAGGCGGTGACCGAGGAGGTGCCCATGAAAGCGCCGCCGACGGAGCTGACGCTATCCACCATCAGCGCCTGTTTCATGCGCGGGAAGTGGCCCTTGTCATCGGCCAGCTTGGCGCGGTTGGTGACACCGATCAGGGTGCCGGAAGAGTCGAACAGGTTGACCAGCATAAAGGAGAAGATGATCCCGGCGAGGCTGATATCGAGCGATCCCATCAGATCCAGCTGGCCGAACACCGGTTCGATGCTGGGGGGCATGGAGACAAAGCCCTTGAAGGTGACATCGCCAAACAGCCAGCCCAGACCCGTGGTGACCACGATGGCGATCAGCACGGCGGAGTGGACGCCGCGGGCGGAGAAAATGCAGATCAGGAAGAAACCGAGCAGACCCAGCAGGCAGGGCAGGGAGGTGAGGTTGCCCACGGTCACCATAGTCGCGGGGCTGGCCACCACGATCCCGGCGTTGTGCAGGCCGAGCAGGGCGATCAGCAAGCCGATACCGGCGGTGATGCCGACCCGCAGGGTGAGCGGGATGTTGCCGATCAGCCAGTAGCGCACCCGCAGCAGGGTGAGGATCAACAGACCCATGGCACCCCAGAAGATGGTGCCCATGCCCACTTGCCAGGAGTAACCCATGCCGGCGACGACCACGAAGGCGAAGAAGGCGTTGAGGCCCATGGCGGGAGCCAGGGCGATCGGCAGGTTGGCCAACAGGCCCATCAGGATGCTGCCGATACCGGCGATGAGGCAGGTGGTGACGAACACGGCCTGGGTGTCCATGCCCGCCGCAGAGAGGATCTGCGGGTTGACGAACACGATGTAGACCATGGTCAGGAAGGTGGTGATACCGGCGATCACTTCGGTGCGGGCGGTAGTGCCATGGCCTTGCAGGGCAAACAGGCGCTCAAGCAATCCTTGCCCGGCGGCCTGATTGGCAGCTTGGTGTTGTTGATTCATGTTGGATTCCAATAGGTGACGTGAAATAAGCAGCAGGGGAACGGGCTATCCCATCCATGCGGGGTAAATTGCCCTTTTTCTGGCGGTTAAGTAACCAGACTCGTCCTGATACCGTGACAGCGCGCACATTTTTACACAGGCGGCGCCGTTTACAAACCCCGGATCTGCGAAGCAGATCAATGAATAGAGTAAAAATTCAAACGTTTGCTTTTTGAGCGTGAAAAAAGGTTCTCAGCAGAGAACCTTTTATCGAAAATTGGGGCTTAAAGGGTCTTGAAGTAGCGCTCGACCAACTGGGCCAGCACCGAGTCGAGCCGGTCTTGAACCTCACCCAGTTCACGGCCGAAGCGGCGCAGAAAGAGGCTTGCCTGCTCTTCGGTCAGCTTGCGCCCCTCGATAAAGAACTCCTGCTCAGGCAGTTGCTTGTCGTAGCGGGGGAGCAGCACCCAGCTCACCAGCTCGGGCTCCACGGCGGCAAAAATCTTGGCGGCAGCTGCACAGAAGGTCTCTATGTGCTCCTTGCCATCCGGCCCGAGGCAACCCGGTTCAACCCGGATCTGGATGGTGAGTTTTTTCTCTATGGGGGTCGTCATCGTGCTACATCCATGCAAAGGCATCCGTCTAGGATTGTAAGTCAAAAGGCAAGAGAAAGGGGAGCCGAAGCTCCCCTCAACACGCAGTCAGCCTTATTTGGCGATGCGCTTGTACTTGGCGCGATGGGGCTGGATCGCCTCGGCGCCGTAGGTCTTCTTCTTCCACTCTTCGTATTCGGTAAAGTTACCTTCGAAGAACTCGATCTTGCCCTCATCCTGATAGTCCAGGATGTGAGTGGCGATACGGTCGAGGAACCAGCGGTCGTGGGAGATGACCATGGCACAACCCGGGAACTCCAGCAGGGCGTTCTCGAGGGCGCGCAGGGTTTCGATATCCAGATCGTTGGTCGGTTCATCCAGCAGCAGCACGTTGCCGCCGGTCTGCAGCAGCTTGGCCAGGTGCAGACGACCGCGCTCACCACCGGAGAGTTCGCCAACCCGCTTCTGCTGGTCGGAACCCTTGAAGTTGAAGCGGCCGATATAGGCGCGGCTCGGGAACTCGTAGTTGCCGATGCGCAGGATATCCTGACCGTCTGCGACCTCTTCGAAGACCGTCTTCTTGTCATCCATGCTGTCGCGGAACTGATCGACGGAGGCCAGCATCACGGTTTCACCTAGCGTGATGGCCCCGGAATCCGGCTGCTCCTGACCCGACATCATGCGGAACAGGGTCGACTTACCGGCACCGTTCGGGCCGATGATGCCGACGATGGCACCCTTCGGAATGGCAAACGACAGATCGTCGATCAGTACACGATCACCGTAGGATTTGCGCAGGTTGGCCACTTCCACCACCTTGTCGCCGAGGCGCGGTCCGGGCGGAAGAACAGCTCGTTGGTCTCGTTGCGCTTCTGGTAGTCGTTGGTGTTGAGCTCTTCGAAGCGAGCCATACGGGCCTTGGACTTGGCCTGACGGCCTTTCGGGTTTTGACGAACCCACTCCAGCTCTTTCTCGATGGACTTGCGACGGGCCGCTTCGGAACTGGCTTCCTGCGCCAGACGGGCGTCCTTCTGCTCCAGCCAGGAGGAGTAGTTGCCTTCCCACGGGATACCTTCGCCGCGGTCCAGCTCCAGGATCCAGCCTGCCACGTTGTCGAGGAAGTAACGGTCGTGGGTGATCGCCACTACAGTGCCTTCGTAGTCGTGCAGGAAGCGCTCCAGCCAGGCCACGGATTCCGCATCCAGGTGGTTGGTCGGTTCGTCCAGCAGCAGCATGTCCGGCTTTTCCAGCAGCAGACGGCAGAGCGCCACACGGCGGCGCTCACCACCGGAGAGGTGCTTGATCTTGGCATCCCAGGCCGGCAGGCGCAGGGCATCGGCCGCGCGCTCCAGCTGGTTTTCCATGTTGTGGCCACCCTGGGCCTGGATGATGGCTTCCAGCTCGCCCTGTTCGCGGGCCAGCTTGTCAAAGTCGGCATCCGGGTCGGCGTAGGCCGCATAGACCTCGTCCAGACGAGCCATGGCGCGCTTCACCTCGCCAACGGCCTCTTCGACCGCTTCGCGTACGGTCTGCTCCGGCTCCAGCTTCGGCTCCTGCGGCAGGTAGCCGATCTTGATGCCGGGCTGCGGACGGGCTTCCCCTTCGATCTCGGTGTCGATGCCCGCCATGATGCGCAGCAGGGTCGATTTACCGGCGCCGTTCAGACCCAACACGCCGATCTTGGCGCCCGGGAAGAAGCTCAAGGAGATGTTCTTGAGAATATGACGCTTGGGCGGCACTACCTTGCCGACCCGGTTCATGGTGTAAATAAATTGAGCCATTGGCTAATTCTCTTCCTTTTCAGCAGGTTAATGTCTTGGCATTAACAGACTGATGTCGTGGTGGGGCCAGGTCGACACAGGTCAACCGGGTTCCAAAAAACCCGTCGATTGTAAACCAACGGACGAGGGGGGGCAAAGGTGGCACCCGGCTATGTCCCCCCTTTGCCGCTGTGGTCACGCCTTGCTGCATCAGCCGTGCAATTTGGGCATGATGTGGGCTGCCGTTTTGTTCCGGAGCCGTCATGAACCCATCTCCTCAAGCCCCCTCACTGGCCGCCTTTCTCTGCACTATGGGATTGGACGCTGTGCTGAGCGAAGCCATCAGCCTGCGCTTGCCACGGCAGACGCTGCGCGCCGGTCAGGTGCTGTTGGCGCAAGGGGACAAACAGGAGGCTGCCTTCTATATCGAAACGGGCATCGCCCGTGCCTGCCACTACACCCGGGATGGGCAGGAGCGCTGCAAGGAGTTCTACTTCGAGGGGGAGCTCTGCCTGCTTTACGACAGCTGGCTCACTGGGTCGCCCGCCCGCTATCAGCTGGAGGCGCTGACGGAGCTGCAGGTGGTGCGGGTGCCAATCGCCCTGCTGGATGAGCCCGTCTGGCAGCCGGTCTGCATGGCCCTGCTGCGTCAGCAGCTCGGTTACAAGGAGCGCAAGGAGGCGTTTTTGCTGCTCCACTCCCCCGAAGAGCGTTATCGGGATCTCTGCCACACCTTCCCCCACTGGCCTGCACGACTGACCCAAGTACAGCTCGCCAACTACATCGGCATCAGCCCGGTTACCCTGTCACGGATCCGCAGGCGCATTAACACGGGTTAATGCCACCTGCTGGTTGCCACTTCATGCTGCGTCATCCAAATGACGGATGAGGGGTGGATGATGTCGCTGTTTCTGTGGTCGCAACTGGTGGTTAGCCTGGCCTTGTTGCTCGATCTGTTGTCGTTTCAGTTGCGGGATCGCCGCAGGATCCTGGCCTGCTTGGCCCTCTCCTGCGCCCTTAATGCCGGTCACTTTGCCCTGCTCGGGCAGTGGTCGGCGGCCAGCCTGTTGCTGCTGGCCAGCGTACGCTTTCTGGTCAGCATCTGGCTGGTTCGCCGCATCTTGATGTGGTTTTTCATTGGGTTGGCCTGTGCGGCGGCGCTGGCGACCTATCAGGGCCTGCTCTCATGGATCGGGCTGCTGGCGAGCCTGCTGCAAACCCGGGCCGCGTTTTGCCCGGATGATCGCCTGTTGCGGCGCTGGATGCTGCTCGGCACCCTCTGCTGGCTTGGCAATAACCTGCTGGTGGGCTCTCCGGTCGCCGTGCTGATGGAGGGGCTGTTTCTGGTCAGCAATCTGGTGGGTTACTACCGCCACTATGGCTTCGATTATTGGGGGCGTGGCCGCCACAGTGGCCGCAGAAAGAGGCGTGTGCCGCCTTCCGATCGGGCGAGCTCCTGATTTTCCGCTCAGGGCTGCTTGTGGCCAGCGAAGTAGAGCACCCGTTTCACATACTCCTGCGTCTCGTCATAGGGCGGGATCCCGCCATAGCGTTCCACCGCTTTTTCCCCGGCATTGTAGGCTGCCGAGATCAGTACCCAGTCGCCATCGAAGCGGCGATCCAGCCATTTGAGATAACTGACGCCACCCTTGATGTTCTGGGCCGGATCGAATGGCCGGGTTACCCCGAACCGTTGCTGGGTTTCGGGGATCAGCTGCATTAGCCCCTGAGCATTCTTGGGTGAAACGGCGCGGCTGTTGAGATTGGATTCGGCGATGGCAATCGCCAGTACCAGCCGGGCATCCACCTTATGGTGTTTGGCGGCGTGACGCAGCATGGTGACCAGCTTTTGCTTGGCCGGGGGCTGGCGGGCAACCCAGGTGTCGACATTGAAGGGAGTGGAGGGGAGCCCGGCCAGATAGCTACCCTGCCCGCCACGGATCCCAATGCCGCACTGATCACCCATGGGGGCATTGCCGATGCGGGCGTTGTAGTAACGGGCGGCCTGTTGGTTACCCAGGCGCATCGCCATGGCGAGATAGCTGTTGGCCATTTTCGCGCTGCGCACCGAGGCGGGGCCGGTGGCGAGCAGGCGACCGATCCGGAAATATCCTTCAGGGTTGCCGGTGCTGGCGGCGACACAGTAGAGGGCGATGGCCTTTTGCAGATTGCCGTGTTGCTGGGCCACTTGACCCTGCTTGATCGCCGTTAGCGCCTTGGGGGCCTGTCTGAAATCCCTGCCCTGTGCCATCGCCCGCGGCGTACCTGCCAGTAACAACGACAAAAAAAGCAGCAAAAACAGTCCGTTTTCGCTGATGTGCCTCATGGGTTATCTCCTGTTTGAGTACAGAAGATATAGAGGAACATGGCTGCTATCGCCACGAACCCAGTGGATCCTGTTGTTATAGCGGGGGGATTTCAGAGAGCAAAACGGTATGGAACTAACGGCATCTCGACAGTTTCACACCATTTTTCATCCGGTTAAAAGTCGTGGTGATACTCCTGCTCATCCAGCACGGCGGGAGGAAGCGCGCGATAGAAGCTGCCAATTTCGCTGACAACCCAGAGCGAAAGCAGGGCCAGCAGGCTGAGCAGGGGAAGCAGAGAGTGGCTCTGGGTCAGGGCATAGGCCGCAATGGCGGCACCGGTCAAAAGCAGGGTTCGGATCATGAGGTGGCTCCTTGTCGTCATGGGGGTGTTGCGTGGCCACGGACAGAGCGCCTGGGGTCGGGAGTTGTTCCCGGGTGGCACGAAGCGCGCTGAGTATATCGCGTCATGCCGCTGCCGATCCGTGGTGTCATCACACTTTCCATAGTCATGGGTTTCGTATCGAGTTGGGCCCCGCCAGATGCGGGGCCAGTAATGGTTTGACGGTCAGAAGAAACCGCCGTTGTTATCGTCACTGTCGGCCCAGCCGCCACTCAGGTTATCGTCGTCGAGAAAATTGCTGCCAGCATCGGGAGGTGAATCCCAGCCGTCCCAGCGCACCGGTTCCGCATCGACCGGATTGGCGATGGGGGCAGGCTCTATGATGTCGATGATCTCCTCGGGCCGATTGTTGTGAAACAGTCCGCCGATCATATCGGCCAGCATCACGCCACCGGCCACACCGGCGGCGGTTTGCAGGGCGCCGCCCAAAAAGGAGCTGGCACGGGGTGCTAGCTGGGCAGGAGCGGATGCCGGTGGCGGCGTAAAGCGCGGGGGCGGGCTGCTTTCGCTACCAAACAGGCCGGAGAGAAAACTGCCGCCATTTGGGGCGCTCTGGCTGGCTTCCAGCTCCTTGACCCGCTCGTTGAGGCGAGTAAGGGCAGCCTGCTGAATTAGCAGCGCCTGGGCCATGTAGTAGGGGGCATCGGGCTGCTGGGCCAGATGCTGGCGGATCAGCTGATCCGCTTGTTGGTCTCGCTTGCTATCCCTGGCTTGCGCTTGCTTGAGGCGGTCGAACAGTCCATTGATCAGACCCTGTTCCTGTGATTGCATCTCAAATCCTCGCTATGGTGCGCAGACAGTGCGTTCAGCCATCCTAAAACCCGCGGAGCATCAGTGGTATCTGATTAACTCATCAATGACCGAGGGGCTACCCGCGCTCGTCAGCGGGCGGGTCGGTAGTAGTCGAGATACCAGCGGACAAACTCGGCAACCCCCTGCTTGAGAGGCGTAGCGGGGCGCAGGCCGGTGAGGGTGTGTAGCGGTTCGCTGTCGGCCCAGGTGGCGTGCATGTCGCCTGCCTGCATCGGCAGCATCCGCTTGATGGCGGGTTTGCCGATGGCCTCTTCCAGCGCCTCGATAAAATCGAGCAGCCGCACCGGCTGGCCGTTGCCGATATTGAGGATGCGGTAGGGGGCGGCGCTCTCGGCCGCGCTCTGCTCGCTGGCGTGCCAATTGGAATTGGGGCGGGGCGGCTGATCGGCGACGGCGAGGATCCCCGCGACGATGTCGTCGATAAAGGTGAAGTCGCGGCTGAGATCGCCGTTGTTATAGACGTCGATAGGCTCTCCCGCGAGGATGGCGCGAGTGAACTTGATTATGGCCATGTCGGGGCGGCCCCAGGGGCCGTAGACGGTAAAGAAGCGCAGCCCTGTGGTGGGCAGGCCATAGAGCGCCGAGTAGGCGTGGGCCATCAGCTCGCCGCTCTTCTTGGTGGCGGCGTAGAGGGAGACGGGGTGATCTACCTGCTGCGCGGTGGAGTAGGGCATCTGATCCCCCATGCCATAGACCGAGCTGGAGGAGGCGTAGATGAGGTGCTGAATCCCGTGGTGACGACACCCCTCCAGCACCGTCAGCATGCCGGTGAGGTTACTGTCGGCATAGGCGAACGGATTGTCGATGGAGTGACGCACCCCCGCCTGTGCCCCCAGATGGATCACCCGCTCGAAACCGTGACGGGCAAAGAGAGCCGCCATCGCCTCGCGATCCGCCAGATCAAGCCGCTCGAAGTGAAAATGGGGGAAACTGGCCAGTTGGGCCAGCCGCGCCTCTTTCAGACTCACCGCGTAGTAGTCGTTGAGGTTGTCGAGCCCCACCACACGATGGCCTGCGGCGCACAGCTTGCTGGCCACATGAAAACCGATAAAACCGGCGACGCCGGTAACCAGATAGATCATGGTTGAGTCTCCGGGTTGCAGCTGGTGTTGGCAGGCTGCTTTTTGGCGGGAAGATGTGGCCGCCCGATGGCGTGATAGTCAAACCCGATCTCGCTGAGCTGGCGTGGCTCATAGAGGTTGCGGCCATCGATGATGACGGGCTGGTTGAGCAGGGCCTTTAGCTGCTGGAAATCGGGGGCGCGAAACGCCTGCCACTCGGTGCAGATCAGCAGGGCATCGGCCCCTTCCAGTGCAGATTCCTGAGTGGGGCAGAGCAGCAGATCCGGCCGCTCGCCGTAAAGCTCATGGGCGCGCCCCATCGCCTTGGGATCAAAGGCCTGCACCCGGCCACCGGCAGCCCAGATGGCGGCCAGCAGCGGGCGGCTCGGCGCATCGCGCATATCGTCGGTACCGGGTTTGAACGCCAGTCCCCACAGGGCAAAGGTGCGGCCGCGCAGATCCGGGCCGAAGCGGGTCAGCAGGGTTTGCGCCATCTTCTGTTGCTGGCGCTGGTTGACCTGCTCGACCGCTGCCAGCAGCGGGGCGTCGCAGCCGACACTCGCCGCGGTATGGCGCAACGACTTGATATCTTTGGGGAAGCAGGAGCCGCCGTAGCCGCAGCCCGGGTAGATAAAGTGGTAACCGATGCGGGGATCGGCCCCCATCCCCTGGCGCACCGCCTCGATATCGGCCCCCAGTTGCTCGGCGAGGGCCGCCATCTCGTTCATAAAGGAGATCTTGGTGGCCAGCATGGCGTTGGCGGCGTATTTGGTGAGCTCGGCGCTGCGCAGATCCATCACCACGATCCGGTCGTGATTGCGGTTGAAGGGGGCGTAGAGGGCGCGCAACTGCTCAAGTGCCCGCTCGCTGTCACAGCCGATGATGATGCGATCCGGCCGCATGCAGTCGTTGACCGCCGCTCCCTCCTTGAGAAACTCGGGATTGGCCGCCACCTCGCAGGCGAGGGTCAGCGCCCGTTCGGCCAACTGTAGCTCAATGTGTTCCCTTACTTGCTGCGTTGTACCGACCGGTACTGTGCTCTTGGTCACCACCAGCTTGGGGCTGCTCATCAGTCGGCCTATGGTGTCGGCCACCGCCAGCACATGTTGCAGATCGGCCGAGCCATCCTCGTCAGCCGGGGTACCCACGGCGATCAGCAGCAGGTCGGCGTGTGCCACGCCAATGGCGGGATCGACCGTGAAGCTCAGGCGGCCGCTGGCCAGATGGCTCTCGACCAGCGGGGCCAACCCCGGCTCATAGAAGGGGATCTGCCCCAGCCTGAGGGCGGCGATCCGCTCATCATCCACATCCACGCAGCAGACCTGATGGCCCACCTCAGCCAGAACGGCGGCCTGCACCAGCCCGACATAGCCTGTGCCAAAAATGGTGACCTTCATGAAAAGTGCCTCGTGCTGTGAATGGGGTGATGGCGCGCTTAAACCGCGGCATGCTGCATCTTGGTGCAGCGAGTGTCAATGCCAGATGACAGGCACCAGAATGGGGCGTTCAGCCTGACTGTTGTGATCCTTTTCACAAAAAATAGACTGGACCCCATAACGAAGCCCTGTGGACAGGGCTCGCAGCCCGCCCGCAACGGCAGGCGACAGACACTCTCTCTTTACTTCGCTTGGATACAGGTTATGGACAACACCTCGATTCGCACTGCTCATCCTATTTATGAGGATGTGCTGGCCCTGCTGACGGCGGCCGGCTTTGTTTCCCTCGGCATCTTTCTGTTTCATCAGGTTGGCCTGCTCACCGGCGGGACTGCCGGGCTGGCACTGTTGTTGCAAAAAGTGACCGGCATCAGCTTCGGCCTGCTGTTTTTCGGCATCAACCTGCCCTTCTATGCGTTGGCATGGCTGCGGATGGGACCACGTTTTACCTTCAACACCTTCGTTTCGGTGGCGGCGGTCTCCTACATGACCGATCACCTCAACGGTGTATTGCAGATCGGCAAGATAGAGCCCCTCTATGCGGCGCTGATCGGCGGTACCTTGATTGGCATGGGGCTGCTCATCATGTTCCGTCACAAGTCGAGTCTGGGGGGCTTCAACATTCTGGCGCTCTTTATTCAGGATCGCTTTGGCATCCGGGCGGGTAAGCTGCAGATGGGGCTCGATTGCGCCATTGTTGTTGCCTCGTTTTTCGTGGTGCAGCCCTGGATTCTGGCGCTCTCCATCGTGGCGGCGGTCATCTGTAATCTGGTGTTGACACTCAACCACAAGCCGGGCCGCTACCAGATTGCCTGACGAGCGGCAGCCGTGACGCGATAAGACAAGAGTGACCCGATAGCACGAGGCGGCCTGATAGCCGCCTCGTCTATTTCTACCCTGGGGTTTGTGCGCTGCGCCTAGCTCGCCTGCTCCAGCCTGCTGTCGCCGCTCATGGCGTTGCCACTGATGGCGCTGCCGCTGATGGCGTGACTACCGACGGCGAGCGGGGTGTGGCAGGCCACCTGATGATGGGACTCATCACACGCCTCAAGCCTTGGCGCCTTGCTTTTGCACAGATCGGTCGCATGGGGACAGCGCTGGTGGAAGTGGCAGCCGCTTGGCGGCGAGATGGGGGAGGGCACATCGCCGGTCAGCAGAATGCGCTGGCTGCGCCTGCGCGGGTCCGGCACCGGAATGGCGGAGATTAGCGCCTGAGTATAGGGGTGGCGCGGCGTCAGATAGAGTGACTGGGCATCCGCCAGTTCGACGATGCGTCCCAGATACATCACTGCGATGCGATCCGAGATGTGTTTGACCACCGACAGATCGTGGGCGATGAAGATGATGGAGAGGTTCATCTCCCGTTGCAGGCTGAGCAGCAGGTTGACGATCTGCGACTGCACCGAGACATCGAGGGCCGAGACCGCCTCGTCGCACACTAGCAGCTTGGGCTTGAGGGCGATGGCGCGGGCGATGCCGATCCGCTGGCGCTGACCGCCGGAAAACTCGTGGGGGTAGCGATCCACCGCGCTGCCCGGCAGGCCCACTTTTGCCAGCAGCTCCTGCACCCAGCCGCGGCGCTGCTCAGTGTTGCCTTTACCGTGGATGATAAAGGGCTCCTCCAAAATCTGGCCCACGGTGTGGCGGCTGTTGAGGGATTCTGCAGGATCCTGAAACACCATCTGCATCTCTTGGCGCAGGGAGCGCATCTCCTTCGGGCTGAGGGCGGTGATATCACGCCCCTCGAAGGTGATGGTGCCCGCGGTCGGCTCGAACAGCTTGAGCAGGCTGCGCCCGAGGGTGGACTTGCCGCAGCCCGATTCACCCACCAGCCCCAGCGTCTCCCCCTGTTTCAGGTCGAAGCTGATGCCATCCACCGCGTGAACCGTATATTGCTTGCGCAGGAACCCGCCTCCCAGCCGGAAGTGCTGTTTCAGATCCCTGACCGATAACAGAGTGCTCATACGGTCAACTCCTTCCAGTAGTGACAGGCGACATGGTGGCGCAGATTTAACTGCTCCACCGCCGGAATGGCGCTGATGCAGAGATCGGTTGCATGGGGGCAGCGGTTGGAGAAGCGGCAGCCAGCGGGCATCTCGTGCAGGGCTGGCACCTGTCCCTTGATGGTCTTGAGCAGGCTCTTGGGCTCATCCTCAAGGCGCGGGATTGAGCTCATCAAGCCGTGGGTATAGGGGTGACGGGGGTGGTCAAACAGTTCGAACACGTCGGCCTGCTCTACCGCCCGCCCGGCGTACATCACCACCACCTCGTCGCACAGCTCCGCCACTACCCCCAGATCGTGGGTAATAAAGATGATGGCCATCCCGGTCTGGGCCTGCAGCTCTTTCATCAATTCGAGGATCTGGGCCTGAATGGTGACATCCAGCGCCGTGGTCGGCTCGTCACAGATAAGCAGGTCTGGCTCGCAGGAGAGCGCCATGGCGATCATCACTCGCTGGCGCATGCCGCCGGAGAGGTTGTGGGGATAGACCGCAAAGCGCTGGGCCGGTTCCGGGATCCCCACCTTCTGCAGCATGGCGATGGCCGCGGCTTTGCGCTGGGCCTTGTCATACTCGGGGCGATGGAGGCGAAACACCTCCATCAGTTGCTCCCCCACCGTCTGCACCGGGTTGAGGGCCGTCATCGGCTCCTGAAAGATCATCGAGATGCGGTTGCCGCGCACCTTGTACATCTGATCCGGCGCAAGCGACAGCAGCTCCTCCCCCTGAAAGCGGATGGAACCGGCCACCACCTGACCGTGGGGCTTGGGCAAGAGCCCCATGATGGCGAGCGAGGTAACGCTCTTGCCACAGCCGGACTCACCGACGATCCCCAGTGTCTGACCCGGGGCTACCTTGAAGCTGACCCCGTCGAGCACTTTGATCTTGCCGTCATCGACGGCGAACTCCACCTCAAGATCGCGTACTTCGAGGATTGGGGCTGGGTGCTGGCCGTTATCAACGGCGAACTCCCCCCCGTTATCCGGTACGTCAAGAATGGGGGCCTGAGTGTTGGGCATAACGGCTGCTCCCTTCGCAATGGCCTGAATATCAATGACGTGCATAGGTCTTGTCGAGCAGGTTGATGGGCGCCAGCGCCTCCCCTGCCTCCTTGGCGTTGCGGGTCTCTTCCTTCACCTTGGGATCGAGCCAGAGCAAACCGCCGCTACTGTGAGGATAACCATCCATCGGCCAGTAGAGCAGATCCGGTGTGTTCTTGGTGGCAGGCACCTCCGGCAGCATCACATAACGCCAGCTGCTGGCCCGCACATAGTTGAGCTGCACCCCGGGCACGAAGATGGCGAGATCATAGATGCGCTGCTGGATCTGCTGAGAGAGCTTGGCCCGCTTGGCCATGTCGAATTCGACGTTGTAGGCGTCGATCAGCGCGTCGAGCTCCTTGTCAGCCACGTTGAACAGGTTGTTGGTCTGCGGTTTGTTGGCGTTGGCGGAGTGGAAAAACTCCCAATATTGCGGATAGAGACCGCCGCCGCCCCAACCGAGCCAAGCCGCTTCGTGTTTCTTCTCCAGCATCACCTTGAAACCGGTGGCGCCATCCACCAGATTGAGCTCCAGATCCAGCCCCGCCTTCTTGGCCTCCTCTTTCAGCACGGTCAGGCGCTTGGAGTGCTCCTGACTGGTGTAGGTGAGCGCCAGCGTCAGCCGCTCCCCCTTCTCATTTTGCAGGATGCCGTCCGGCCCCGGCTTGTTGTAGCCGCCCTTGGCAAAGTACTCCCGCGCCTTGCCGATGTCATAAGCCCGCTCCGGCAGCGTGATGTCAGTGAACTCGCCAAAGCCCGAGTCAAAGGTGGTGGCTCTGTCATAGTCGCCGCGCAGCACGGTCTCGATCATCTTGTCGATGTTGAAGGCGTGCTGGATGCCGAGGCGCACGTTCACGTCCGCCAGCTTGGGGTTGGCCACATTGAGGTGCACCCCCTGACCGCCCTGTTTGGTGTCGGTCATGGCCATTACCTTCTGCACGTAGCCTTTTTTGTACTCCGGGGTGACCGCTTTTTCATGCCACCAGTTGGGCAGGATCATCTCGAAGGTATCGATCTCCCCTTTCAGGAAGTGGCGGAAGGCGATGTTGTGGTCGCGGATCACCTGTACCTTGATGGTGTCGATGTTGAATCTGTGCTGGTTGTAGCGATCATCCTTTGCCCACCAATCCTTCTGCTTGCTGAAGGTGACCGACTTGCCCTTCTTGACGTCGCTGATCACGTAGGGGCCGGTGGTGGGCACCACGGACCAGTTGTACTGCTTCACCCAGTTGGGGGTCAGCTTGTAGTAGTGCTTGGGCTGGGGCCACAGCTCGGTGGTGTTGAGCAGGTCCATCTTGGCCTTGCGGTTGCCCGCTTTGACCATAATGGTGTGATCATCGATCTTCTCTACCGCTACCACTTCAGTGGTGTAGTAGTTGTTGAACCAGGGCCCCTTGATGTGTTTGGAGCGCATCATCTCGTAGCCGAAGGTGTAGTCGTCAGCATTGACCGGCTTGCCATCCGACCATTTGGCGCGGGGATCCAGCTTGAAGTAGACGGTCTGGCTGTCTGGCGCGATGGCCCAGTGGGTCGCGAGCGAGGGGATGGGGTTGCCGGTATTGGGGTGGAAGCTGATGAGCCGCAACTGGTTATCGAGAATAAAGGAGCGGAACGATCCGTTGGAGTCAGGCCCCACGGTGCGAAACGTCAGCGGAAAGCTCTCCACAAACATATTGAGGCTGCCGCCCGGCAGCGCCTTGGGGGAGGCGAACACAGGATCCGTGTCGTTGGTCTCCCATTTGAGATCCGCGGGCAGGCTGGCCGCCCAGACCCAGGATCCGTTTACCAGCACAAAGAGAGCACCTATCCATTTGATTTTATTTTTCATGTTTGACTTCCAGGTCTGGCCCCTGCACTGGGGGTCTTGATTGATAACGGGATTATCCCTTGCTCCCGGGACCGCCGATGGCGGCGGCCCGTCCTTCATTAATCACTGTTCGTTACCCGGCGCCTGCCGATGCGCTGGCATCGGCTGGCTCATTGGTAACGGGTAAATTTGCGCGGATCGAACGCCTCGCGGATCGCCTCACCGATAAAGGAGACCATGATCAGCACCAGACTCACCGCTGCCACCACTGAGCTGACGATCCAGATGGCATCCAGATTGTTGATGCCCTGGGAGAGCAGTTCCCCCCAGCTCGGGGTCGGCGGTGCCAGCCCGAAGCCCAGATAGTCGAGTGCCGTCAGGGTCGAGATATTGCCCACCACGGCGAACGGCGCCAGGGTGACGATCATCATCAGGGTGTTGGGCAGGATGTGGTTGAAGATGATCCGCCCGGTGGTCGCCCCTTGCGCCCGCGCCGCCATCACATAGTCCCGCGCCCGCTCCTTGTAGGTGAGGGTGCGCATATACCAGGTGATCCCCATCCAGCCGAACAGCACGTTGATGGCGACAAACAGGCCGAAGTTGGGCTTGGCCAGCGACACCAGGATCATGATGACGTAGAGAAACGGCACCTGGGACCAGATCTCGATAAAGCGTTGCAGGATGAGGTCGAAGCGGCCGCCGAGAAAGCCCATCAGACAGCCTATGGTGACTCCGATGGCGTAACTGGCCGCCAGCGCGATAAAGGCAAAGCCGATGGCGATGCGAAAGCCGTAAACCAGTCGCGCCAGCACGTCTCGGCCGCTGGTGTCGGTGCCGAGGAAGTGGCGCTCAGCCGCGCTGGGGGCGTAAGGCGGGTAGGCATCCTCTTTGAAATCCTGCTCGTAGGGGTTCCAGGGTACTGGCGGCAGCAGCACCCAGTCGCCCTGGCCCTCTGCGGCAAACTTGGCCTTGAGCTGGCGGTAGTTGGTTTCGTACTCGTAATCGAGCCCGAACTGCTGGCCGGGGATCACATCGCCATAGGTGGGGAAGTGCAGCTGGCCCTGATAGCTCACCATCAGTGCCCGGCTGTTGACCAGCAGCTCTGCCAACAGGGAGAGCAGCACCAGGGTGGTGAAGATGATGAAGGAGTAGTAACCGCGCTTGATCGACTTGAAGCGGTTGAGTTTTTTCAAGGTAACCGGATTAAGCTTCATGGTCAGTCTCCAAACCGCACGCGGGGATCAACAGAAGGTGCAACGCAGATATCGGAGACGATATGGCGTGATATCAGCATCGGCATGGCAATAGAGGTCTGGTTCATGGTCAATCTCCAAACCGCACGCGCGGATCAACCAGGGCAACGCAGATATCGGAGACGATATTGCCAATCAGCATCAGCATGGAGGTGATGGCCAGAATGCCCATGACGGTGGGGTAATCCCGTTCGACGATAGCCTCGTAACCGAGCAGGCCGATGCCGTCGATGTTGAAGATGGTCTCGATGAGGAAGGAGCCGCCAAAGAAAACGGTGAGCACAGACCCCAGGTGACTGGCGATGGGGATCAGGCTGTTGCGCATGGCATGGTCGGTGACCGCCTTGCGAAACGGCAACCCCTTGGCCACCGCAGTACGCACATAATCGGCCGACAGGTTCTCCATCAGGCTGTTTTTCATGGTCATGGTGAGGATGGCGAAATCGCCGATGGCGTAGGCGATAAGCGGCAGCAGGGCGTGGGCAAAGACAGTGCGGATCTGATCCCAGCTGCTCTCCATGTACTCAAAATCATCCCCCGGAAAACCGCCCATCGGCAGCCACTCCAGATGGAAGGCGAAGACGGTGATGAGGAAGATCCCCACCACGTAGGCGGGCAGGGCATAGGCCATGTAGATAAGCATGGAACTTAACGAGTCGAAGCGGCTGTTGTGCCTGAGCGCCTTCGCCACCCCGAGCGGAATGGAGACCGCATAGCTCAGCAGAAAGGTTGCCAGCCCGAAGAAGGCGGTAACGGGGAGTCGCTCCTTGATGAGATCCCACACCGGCTCGTAGTAGCGGGTCGATTCGCCCAGATCCATCACCGCCAGCTTCTGCAGCCACTCCCAGTAGGCGACCAGCATGGGCTTGTCGAGGCCATAGAAGGCCTTGAGCTCCTCGATCTGCTCATCGGAGAGGGCCTGCGCCCCCTTGCTGCCGCTGGAGCGGCCAGATTCATTCTGGGAACCTGGGCTTGCAGCAGCATGCGCTCGACCGGTCCGCCCGGCACGAAACGGGTGATGGTGAAGACGAGCAGGGTGATACCGAGAAACGTCGGAATGATCAAAAGCATCCGGCGTAGGAAATACGACAGCATGGTGGAACCTCGTCCTTGTTGTTCTTTTTTGCGGCCAGTCAAATCCGGTGACGGGCCTGTCCTTCCTGGCATTACGCGCTGGATTGGTTGCCAAACAGCAGACAATCCGCTTGGCCACTGTAAAAGCTCTGCAACAAAAATCAAGTACAAGGAAATGGAAAACTGGGACAAATGACCCGCTGAGACCAAAAGCACCGAAAAATGACGTTTTTTATCTGAAAAGTGAAAATCAAAACAAAACGCTACTGCTCAACATTATTTTAAAAAATATAAACAGCTGTTTGTTTGAGTTTTTGGTGTTTTTAAGTTGTTGATTGATAGCGTTTTTGTTTGAGCGGTGAAATTGAAGGAAAACGATATCATCTCGACGATTTTAACTGTTATCCCCATGGGAGCGGTCAGGTTCAACCCTCATGAAGTTAGTGTTTTATTCTTATTAAGGCCGATAAATCAAAATAAGATATAAACGGACAGCACGTTAACTAATAAGTTCATCAAATTTTAATTCAGCGCCATTTACGCCATTTAACAATGTTTTTACATTGTGCGGGTTGTTTTTGGCAGAATTATTCACTAATTATGCCGGTCAAAATTAATACACTCCGCTTATTCTACGTCCGACCTCGCCGCCCCCCAGCTCCATTGACGTCGCTAGTCAAAGATTGATAAGCCTTACACATCGCTCCAAAGAGGGCGGTATCAGGAAGCAAACAATAAACAACCAGGAAGGATATAAGCGATGCTTAGGAAGAGCAGAATCTCTGCTGCGATTGCGTTCGCCTTGGCGAGCCTTGCGGCGGCCCCATCCGTATCTGCCGAAGAAGGGCAGAACGTCGAAAAACTGCAGAAAATCAAAGTCACTGGCTCTCGTATCTCCCGTGTTGATGTTGAGGGGGCGACTCCGGTTGTCTCTGTCAGCAAAGCCCAAATTGAACAGTCTGGTCAGCAGACTGTGGCCGATTATCTGAAACAGGCCTCCTATAACTCCTTTGGTGGTTTCTCCCCATCCTCCGGTAGTTCCGCCCAATCACAAGCCACAGTAGGGCTGCGTGGTCTTGGTGAAGATCGCACGCTGGTGCTGCTTAATGGCAAGCGTATCGCCGGTTCTCCCTCCATGGGCGGCACTGCCATCAACCTCAACACCATCCCCATGGCGGCGGTTGAGCGGGTGGAAGTGAACCTGGACGGTGGCTCCGCCCTGTATGGCTCTGATGCCATCGGCGGCGTTATCAACGTGATCCTCAAAGAGGGTTTCGAAGGGCTGACTTTCCAGGGACGTATTGGTTCACCGACCGAAGAGGGTGGTGACGAGCAGAGTGGTTCCATCGTTAGCGGCATCTCGGGTGAGAAAGGCTCCCTGATGATGGTCTACGAGCACGATGTGAAAGACGAGATCTATTACAAGGATCGCGACTATCTGGCGAAAGAGGGGGCAACTGCTCCGAGTCTCTATGGCCGCAATATCAAGGGAGTGGATGCCACTACCGGCAAGACGGTTACCCGTACCCTGAAGGGAGTTGACTGTGAAGGTACCGGCACCGGTTTCGTCACCAAGGGCACGGCTTGCCGCTTCGACTTTGCCCAGGTCGCTGCCAAGACTGCCTCTCGTACCCGCGATACCGTTTATCTCAACGGGCGCTACCATATCAACGACAATGTGGATTTCGTGCCACAGATGATTGGCTCCCGCGTCACCAGTTTTGGCCGCTTCGCGCCAGCTGCCGGTGCCTTCACCGTGGATGGTTCCACCCCTGAAAGCGCAGCAGTTCTGTCTGCCAACAACTTCAGCACCGCCAAGGCCGCGACCGTGTACTACCGCTTTAACAACGTCGGCCCCCGTGACAACGATGTGACTGACTTGACCGGTACCCTGAACCTGGGTTTTGAAGGGGTGGTGCCGACCGAAGCGGTAGGCGATGTGGAATGGAATGCCGGTTACATGTATTCCAAAACAGATAACCAGAGTACTGGTAATGGGTATGTGCTGGCCCCCGCTGTGGAAACTCAGGTCAATACCGGCAAGTTCGTTAATGGCAGCTTCTCTGATGCGGCTACCAAGGATCTTTCTTATACCACCAGTCGCAACTCCAAGATGGACTTCTTCCAGTGGTACGGTGGCGTGGGTTGGGAGATGGGTGAACTGCCCGCTGGCCCGGTCAGCTGGTATCTGGGGGCCGAGTATAACGATTGGGTTTACTCCGATACCTATGACAGCCAGTCCGAAGCAGGCAACGTACTGGGCTCATCCGGTAACTCCGGTGGCGGTGTGCGCGATGTGTTTGCCACCTACATCGAGAGCCTGATCCCCATCACCGAGCAGATCGAGCTGAACCTGGCGGGTCGTTACGACAAGTACAGCGATTTTGGCAGCGCCTTCTCGCCCAAAGCGAGTTTGCGTTATCAACCGCTCGACCAGCTGATGTTCCGTACCTCCTGGTCCCAGTCTTTCCGCGCGCCGGGTCTGAACGATCTCTATGCGGCGGATGCCCAGTCAGCGGACTTTGCCAAGGACTATGTCTACTGCCAGGCCAATGGCATTGCCAACTGTTCCGAAGCGCAGTACGAGACAACACGTCAATCCAACAAGAACCTGAAGGAAGAGACGGCTGACACCTTTACCATCGGTGCTGCTTACAACCCGCTGGACAACCTGAACCTGTCGCTCGATTACTACTACATCAAGATTGATGACGTGATCCAGCTGGCTAACACCCAGACCCAGTTCTATCAGGAGCTCAATACCGGCAGCAACCCGAACGTCATCCGTGATGCCAACGGCGATGTCGAGAAGGTCTATGCCGGCATGGTCAACTTGGGGCAGCTCAAGACCAGTGGTATCGACTTCAAGGCGGACTACAAGTACGACTTCAACTCCTTCACCCTGCGTTACGACTTTGGCAGCAGCTACATCCTGAAATATGAGGAAGGTCTGTTTGCTGGTGGCCCAATGGTCGACAAGAAGGGCTGGAATGGCAAACCCGACTTCCGCTTCAACTCCGGGATCGGTGCCAACTTCCCGCAGCTGTGGAATCTGGATACCTACCTGAGCACCAACTATATCGACTCCCAGAGTCAGGACTATGTGGATGACAAGGAAGAGGGCCATATCGCTTCCAACACAATCTGGAACCTGAACGTGGCGGTTGATACCAGCTGGAATGGCAAGATCCAGACCGGTGTGAAGAACATGTTCAACCGTGGGCCTTCCCTGTCCAACGATGGTTTCACTTACGATGAATACCTCTACGGCATCGACGGTCGCGTCTACTACATCGACTACACCCAGAAGTTCTAATCAACCCTGTTGATATACAACCTCAGCCGGCCCGGTCGGGCCGGCTGTGCCCAACGTCCAAGGAAGTTACGGAGATAGGGTAATCCTATGAAGACAAGGACCATTACAATGAAGAAAGCGCTCCTTGGCAGCCTGGTTTCGGCCGCCTTGTTGACCAGCTTCAATCTGAGTGCCGCCACTGCCGGTCAGGCCGTGGACGCTCAAGCCGCCACCGACAACGCATCAAAAGTTTCCCAGCAGAAGATCGACAGCTATGCCGAATCTGCAGAATCCGCACTGGCCCAGTACAAGGCCGCCCTGCGTCAGGTCGACAGTCTGCGAACCTACAACGAGCAGGTGAGCAAGATGGTCGAGTCCCAGAGTGCCGAGCTGGCGTCGATGCAAAAGCAGATCGCCCAGATTGATCAGACCAGCACCGAAGTGGTGCCCCTGATGCTCAAGATGATCGACTCCCTCGAGCAGTTTGTGGCGCTGGATCTGCCGTTCCAGAAGGTCGAGCGCGAGGACCGTGTGGCGGCTCTGACCGACCTGATGAACCGTGCTGATGTCACCATCTCCGAGAAGTACCGCAAGATCCTGGAGGCTTACCAGATCGAGGAGGGCTTCAGCCGCACCATCGAATCCTACAAGGCGAGCCTGGACAAGGATGGCAGCGAGAAGACCTACGAGTTCCTGCGGGTTGGCCGCATCGCGCTGCTCTATCAATCCCCGGATGGCAATGAGACCGGGATGTGGAACAAGAAGACTCGCCAGTGGGAAGAGTTGCCCCAGGAGTATCGCAGTGCGGTTGAACAGGGCCTTCGCATCGCCAAGAAGCAGGCGCCTCCCGCGCTGATCAAGCTGCCGGTTCAAACTGCGGAGAAAGCATCATGAAAGGAATCAAACTTGCTATTGCCTCCCTGATTGCGGGAGCAACCCTGGTCACCCTGCCGGTGACCGCCGCCGAAAAACCGGTGGATCTCAATGCGCTGCTGAATCAGGTCAAGGCCTCCAGCCTGAGCGAATCCCAACTCAACAAGGAGCGGGAAGCCCGCTTCCTGGCTGACAAGAACGAGCAGGGGGCGCTGCTGGCCAAGGCCAAGGCCGAGCTGGCTGCCGAAACCGCCAAGGGCGAGCAGCTCAAGGCGACCTTTGATGCCAACGACAAGCAGCTGACCGAACTGACCGAAACCCTGCGCCAGCGTTCCGGCAACATGGGCGAGATGTTCGGCGTACTGCGTCAGTTCGCCGGTGAGTTCAAGGGGATCTTCAATGCCTCCGCCCGTCGGGTCGAGCATCCGGAACAGACCGCGCTGCTGACCCGTCTGGCCGAGAGTAAAGAGCTCCCCTCCAGCGACGATCTGGAAGCGTTCTGGACCACCACCCTCAGCCGCATGGTGGACGGTGGCAAGGTGAGCCAGATCCCGGCGACCGTGGTCTACGGCGAAGGCAACCAAGCCGAGAAGACGGTCACCCAGATCGGTGAGTTCAACACTGTCTCCGAAGGCAAGTACCTCACCTTCGTGCCGGAGACCGGCAAGTTCGAGCAGCTTTCCCGTCAACCTGACAAGGGGGTGCTGGAACCGATCGCCGAGTTTGAACAGGGTGGTGACGGGGTCAAACCCATCTTTATCGACCCGTCTCGCGGCGTGATCCTCTCTCTGCTGGTGCAGTCACCGACTCTCAAGGAGCGGATCGATCAGGGTGGTGAAGTGGGTTACGTCATCATGGTGCTCGGTGTGCTCGGTACCCTGCTGGCCATCTTCTGCGGTATCCGGCTGTCGTTGATCGGCTCGTCCATGCGCAAGCAGCTGAAATCCGATCAGATCATCAAGGGCAACCCCATTGGTGACATGCTGGGAGCCTACCAGAGCCATCGCGGTGACAACATCGAGGATCTGGAGTCCAAGCTCGACGAGATCATCCTGCGCAACGTGCCCAAGTTCGAGAAGGGTATCAGCATCATCAAGCTGATCGCCTCCGTCGCGCCGCTGCTGGGCCTGCTCGGCACCGTAGTGGGGATGATCGCCACCTTCCAGGCCATCACATTGTTCGGTACCGGCGATCCCAAGCTGATGGCGGGCGGTATCTCGGAGGCGCTGGTGACCACCATGCAGGGTCTGGTCGTCGCGGTGCCCATGCTGTTCCTCTACACCATTGTGCAGACCCAGAGCCGTCGTCTGATCCAGGTGCTGGAAGAGCAGAGCGCCGGTTTCGTCGCCCGTTATCAGGAACGTCTGCACGCCTCCAAAGCCGCAGCGTAAGGAGTCACCCATGTGGTTCTGGTTGATTGAAGAAGTCGAGTCGGTCCGCCGGTTTTTGGGATTGGGGGGCGATGTACTGGTCGCCCTGTTCTTCCTGACCCTGATGATGTGGGCCCTGTTGCTGGAGCGCTGGTTCTACTTCATGGCGGTTTACCCCAAGCAGGTGAAGCAGACCAAAGCCACCTGGCTGGCCCGCACCGATCATCTCTCCTGGTCTGCCAAGCAGATCCGGCGCGAGCTGGTCTCACGGGTCGCCATGGCGGTGGACAAGGGGATGCCGGTCATCAAGGTGCTGATCGCTCTCTGCCCGTTGATGGGGCTGCTGGGGACCGTGGTGGGGATGGTGCAGGTGTTTGACACCCTGGCCATCACCGGTACCGGTTCGCCGCGGGCGATGGCATCGGGGATATCCAAGGCAACGGTACCGACCATGGCGGGCATGATCGCCGCCCTTTCCGGCCTGTTTTTTGTCAACCAGCTCGATCACAAGGCCAAACTGGCGGTGCAAAAGCTGGAAGACAACCTGAAACACGGTTGATGCAGGATGCATACCCCCGGCGAGGCATGGCCTGCCGGGGGCACAGAACAAGCAAGGAGTTTCTGCTATGAGAAAACGTTACAGCGACAGCGGTGCTGACGAGGCGGCTATCGATTTGACCCCCATGCTGGACATAGTGTTCATCATGCTGATCTTCTTCATCGTTACCACCTCCTTTGTCAAGGAGTCCGGTGTCGAGATCAACCGTCCCAGTGCCAGCACGGCCGAGACGGTGAAGAAGGGCAATATCATGGTCGCGGTGCGCGAAAACGGTCAGGTCTGGGTCGACAAGCGGGTGGTCGAGGTGGGGGCGGTACGCGCCAACATCGAGCGGCTGCGGGCCGAAAACCCGGAGAGCGCCGTGGTGATCCAGGCCGATAACGAATCCCGTTCCGGTCTGGTGGTGCAGGTCATGGATCAGATCCGCATGGCCGGTGTCCAGAACATCTCCATCGCGGCAGACAAGAGCAGCTGATGCCGGAGAGAGACCTATGAGATACCTGATATCGTTGGCGGTCTCCTGTGTGGTGGTGTTCTTTCTGTTTCTGGGAATGAACAAGCTGATCACACCGGATCACCGGGAGCTGGTGGAGAAGGATGACGTCACCATGACCGATTTCATCCGCCTCAAGCCCCAGGAGACCCTGCAAGAGAAACAGCGGGAGCTGCCCAAACCGCCGCCGCCCAAGCGTCCGCCGCCGCCTCCCGAGATGGAGGTGGCCAGCACGGATCGGCCGAAGATGGAGAGCGCACCGATGGACATGCCCAAGCTCGACATCCCGGTCAATATCGGTGGTGGCAACGCCCTGGGTGCCTACAGCACCGGCGGCGGTGGTGGCGGCGTCGGTGGCAACAACGGCGCCATTCCGCTGGCAACCTTCGAGCCCATGATGCCCCGCAAGGCGGCACTGGCGGGGCTGGCCTCCGGCAAGGTGCTGGTGGAGTTCACCGTCACCGAGCGCGGCACCGTCAGCAACGTGCGGATCGTCAAGGAAGAGCCGCGCAGCTATGACCTCGGCAAAGAGGCGCGCAAAACCATCGCCAAGTGGACGTTCAAACCGGCCATTGTGGATGGCAAGCCGCAGGCGAGCCGTATGCAGCAAGAGATCGAGTTTGCGGTCAACTAAGGAAGGTGGCGATGAACAAGTTACACAAGATGATCCTCGCCCCGGTCGCCATGGCGGTGCTGCTCAGCACCGCCAGTTGGGCCGCCGAGCAGCCGGCCCTGTCGGATCGGGCTTATCGGGCGGTCAACAAGGCGCAGGAGCTGATCACTGACAAGCAATACGGTCTGGCGAATGCCAGATTGCAGGAGGCACTCTCCAGCGCGGGCGAGCGGGTCTACGACAAGGGGGTCATATTGCAGACTCTCGGTTTCGTAGCCGCCCAGCAGGAGAAATACGGTCAGGCGACCAAGTACTTTGCCGATGCCATCGCGACAGGCGGCCTGCCGCCACCGGTGGCCCAGCAGGTGCGCTACAACCTGGCCCAGCTCTATATGGCTGAGGGCAATTACCAGGGGTCGATCAAGACCATGAAGGAGTGGTTTGCCAACCAGGGCAAGGATGACAAGCCCAACTCCCATGCCTATATCACGCTGGCCAACGCCCACGTGCAGCTCAAGCAGTACCGTGACGCGATCCCGGCAGTGGATCAGGCGATCAAGCTGTCGGCAGGTAAAGCGCCGGAGTCCTGGTATCTGCTGAAGATGGGGGCTCACTACGAGTTGAAACAGTACAAACCGGCGACCGAGGTGCTGACCTCTCTGGTCAACATGTTCCCGGAGAAGAAGAAGTACTGGACCCAGCTCTCGGCCATGCATATGCAGGCAGGCAACGATGCCAAGGCGCTGGCGGCGCTGGAGTCGGCCTACAACCTCGGCATGTTGACCGAGGCCGCCGAGCTGCAGCGGTTGGCCAACTACCTCGCCTTCACCGGCATTCCCCATCGCGCCGCACGGGTGATGGAGAAGGGGATGAAGGATGGGGTGATTGAGCCGAGCGCCAGCAACTACAAGACCCTGGCCAACTATTGGCATCAGGCCAAGGAGCTGGATCCGGCCATCGACACCCTGGCCAAATCTTACCAGCTGGCCCCGAGCGCTGAATTGCAGCTGAAAATGGCACGCATGATGATCCAGAGCAAACGCTATCAGGATCTGGTGGCGCTGGCCGCCAAACCGGCAGCCAATGCCAATGGTGAACAGCGTGCTGATCTCAAGTTCCTGACCGGGGTCGCCTATTTTGAGCAACAAAAGCCGAAGGAGGCCCTCAACGCCTTCACCCAGGCGGCTCAGAATGGTAACGTCAGCGGTCGGGCATCTCCGTGGATCAGCTTCCTCAAAGAGCAGAGTGGCACCGGAGAGGCAGCCGTCCAGTAATTCCAATGACAACTACCTGTAGTCCCTTTTATGGTTGCCTGGTGGCTCCATTAACCGCTCTTCGGAGCGGTTTTTTTATAGCTGAAACCGGCACCGGCGGGTGGCCGACGCACGGTTTTATCCCTCTTCATGCCAATACAAAGCCTCCCTCGACATTGGCTTATCTCCCCCGATGCGACAAACGTTTTAGCTAGGGCTGCAACCGTGAAGCAAGGTGGCGCTGCGTTGTGGTTGATGGGGGCTCGGGTGGCTCGCTGACAGGCGGGCCGTGCCATTCATCTTTCACTCAGCTGCGACTTGCCAGTGTGGCTTTTGCCCTGTTGATAAGCGTCACATCGAAAACGGCTACTTTTAACAAGAAAAGCAACATATGGAAGTTGAAATTTTGGCCGACTCAGGAAAGAATGCGCGCTCGGTTATTGGCGTCGTGGGGCAGGTTGACCCGCCACCGGCAGACCGAGGATGAGACGGCCCCCGGCCCATTTGGTACAGGAAACCACACAGGAATTTTATGAATCCCCTTCGCACTGCCGCTTCGGCCCTTTTATGCACTTTTGCGCTGGTCAGCCAGCAGGCTGCCGCCGTCGAGTACCGTCTGCCTGCGGCCAACAGCCGCCTGATCGGTGAAAATCAGGAATACGTGGTGCCTGCGGACAACCGTCCGCTGGAGCAGATCGCTGCTGACTTCCAGCTGGGTCTGACCAACATCATGGAAGCCAACCCGGGCGTTGATCCCTATCTGCCGAAAGCGGGTAGCACCCTGATCATCCCCCACCAGCTGATCCTGCCCAACGCGCCCCGCGAAGGGATCGTCATCAACGTTGCCGAGATGCGTCTCTACTACTACCCGAAAGGGAAGAACGTGGTGGAAGTACTGCCCATCGGCATCGGTCAACTGGGGGTAAACACCCCGGAGAACTGGATCACCAAGGTAGAGCGCAAGCGCGCCAACCCGACCTGGACCCCGACCGAGAACATCCGTCGTCGCTATGCCGCCCAGGGCAAGACTCTGCCGGCAGTATGGCCAGCCGGTCCGGATAACCCCATGGGTCTGCACGCCCTCTATATCGGCAACCTCTATGCCATCCACGGCACCAACGCCACCTTCGGTATCGGTCTGCGGGTGAGCAGCGGTTGCGTGCGTCTGCGTGCTGACGACATCAAGTATCTGTTCGACAACGTGCCGGTCGGCACCCGCGTTCAGTTCGTCAACCAGCCGGTCAAGACCACGGTCGAGCCGGATGGCGGTCGCTACATGGAAGTACACGAGCCGCTGTCGCGCACCGAGGAGGAGTTCAACTCCACCGCCTCCGTGCCGCTCCCGATGACACCGGCTATCACCCGCTTCATCGCTCACGCCGAGTCTGACTCCAACGTGGTCAAGCAGGTGCTGGAGCAGCGTACCGGTATGCCGACCCGCCTCAATCCCTGATTGAGCAAGTTGGCGGTGCCGCGCGCACTGGCTGAATAAAGAAAACGGCGACCATCTGGTCGCCGTTTTTTTATGGGGGAGTCACCGCTTGCTTACTGCACGCAGACCGGGCAGAAGGCGTAGGTGCCTTGCGGATCGTTGAAGCGGGTGAGCGGGTCGAGACTGCGGTTCACTTCCACCAATGCCTTGCCAAATCCAGCCGGCAGCCAGCTTTGCAACTGGGGGGCCAGCACTTGGGCACTGCTGTCAAACAGCTGGCGCAGGAACTTGTCCTTGGTGGACTCCTCCTGCTCGATGGGGGTGACCTGCCACTCTTTGAGGTTGGCCAGCTCGGCGGCGGCCTTGATGGCGTCATCCAGATTGCCGAACTCGTCCACCAGACCCAGGGCCTTGGCATCTTCGCCGGTCCAGACTCGGCCTTCGGCCGCCTTCTCGGCCTCTTCCGGGCTCAGACCACGACCTTTGCTGACCAGACCGATGAAGCGCTGGTAGGTATCTTCCACGCTCAGCTGGATAGCCTGACCGACGTGATCCGGCAGAGCGCGGGTCGGGCCGACGCCAACGTAATCTGTGGTGCCGACCCCGTCGGTATGCACACCGAACTGAGCCAACGCCTTGTCGATGGTGGCGAACATGCCGAATACCCCGATGGAGCCGGTGAGGGTGGTGGGGGAGGCGAAGATCTTGTCCGCATCGGCGGAGATCCAGTAGCCACCGGAGGCGGCATAGCTGCCCATGGAGACCACTACCGGTTTGCCTGCCTGTTTCAGGGCCAGCAGCTCGGCGCGGATCTGCTCGGCGGCGAAGGCGCTGCCGCCCGGGCTGTCGACCCGCAGGACCACGGCTTTGACCTTGTCATCGCGACGGGCATCGGCCAGCAGGTCGGAGAGGCTATCACCGCCGATGGTACCGGCAGGCTGTACGCCATCCATGATGGCGCCGCTGGCGACCACCAGACCCACCTCATCCTTGCCGCTCTGGGGATACTGATCCGAAATGGCGGCCAGATACTCTTTCAGGCCGACCCCTTTCCAGCCGTGATCGTCAGCTTCACCCACCTCTTTAATGACCGCCTGGGTCATCTCGTCGCGGGTGGCCAGCTGATCCACCAGACCGTTGTCGAGGGCGTAGTTGGCGGCATTGCCACCGGCCTTGCGCAGCAGCTCGAGGAAGCGCTCCTTGCCCGGCGCGACCGCATCGGGTTCGATCTCCCGCTGCTCGGCTACGTCAGCCACATAGGACTGCCACAGCTGATCCAGCCAGCGCTGGTTCGCCTCTTTGCTCTCGGGGGACATCTCGTCGCGGGTATAGGGCTCGACGAAGGATTTGTAGGTGCCGACCTTGAATACATGCGGGGTGATGTTGAGCTTCTCCAGCGCCGACTTGAAGTAGGTCTGGTAGACACCAAGCCCCTCGATCACCACGGCGCCGCTCTGGTTGAGCAGCACGTGATCGGCGTGGGCCGCCAGCAGGTATTGCCCCTGAGTGTAGAAGTCGGCCATGGCGATCACCGGTTTGCCGCTCTCCCGGAAGGAGTCGATGGCACTCGCCACCTCCTGCAGTTTGGTGAAGTTTGCTCCCTGCAGCCCTTGTGGCTTGATCACCAACGCCTTGATGCGCTCGTCATCCTTGGCACTCTTGATGGCCCATAGCAGGTCGGAGAGGACGATCTCGCTCGGCTGCTCATCGCTGCTGTCCATCTGACGCAACAGTTGTACGGTGGGATCTGTCTGGGAGCGTTGCTCCACCAGCACGCCGTTGAGATTGAGGGTCAGCGCCCCTTCGATGGGCGCCTTGGGTGCCTCTTTCTGGCTGACGCTGAAGACGATGACCAGCACTACGATGAGAAACAGCAGATTGACCAGCATCAGCCGGGTGAAATTGAGCAGGCGCCACAGGCTGCGGAACAACCAACCCAGACCTTTGAAAATAGACATAGTCGCGTTATCGCCCTGTTAATGGGTAGAGAAGAGCCATTATTAACCAGTTGCGGGCGAAATTGCCATTTCCGACTGGCGGATCCCCCCTATCTTCGTTCAGGGCACGGCTGTTCGCTGAAAAATTGTCCAAACATTTGTTTGAAAAAGAATTTTCGATTCTTTACTCTAGCCTCAGTTTGATAACAAAAAATTAACTGGAGGCATCGTGAGCCGCTATCCGACCTTGCTGACCCCGCTCGACCTTGGTTTTACCCAGCTGCGCAACCGCGTCTTGATGGGCTCCATGCATACCGGCCTCGAAGAGGAGAAGGGCGGTTTTGACAAGCTGGCCGCCTTTTACGCCGAGCGAGCCCGTGGTGGCGTTGGCCTTATCGTCACCGGTGGTATAGCCCCCAATCTGCGCGGTCGGCTGGTGCCTCACGGCTCCCAGCTGAGCTTTCCCTGGCAGGTGAGCAAGCACAAGAAGGTGACCAGCGCCGTGCATCAGGAGGGGGGCAAGATAGCGCTGCAGATCCTCCATGCCGGTCGTTACGCCTATCATCCGTTCAGTCTGGCGCCGAGCGCCCTCAAGGCCCCCATCTCCCCGTTCAAGCCGCGCGCCATGAGCGAGCGGCAGATCCGCGGCACCATCCGCGACTTCGCGGCTACAGCAGCGTTGGCCAAGGCGGCCGGTTATGACGGCGTCGAGGTGATGGGCTCGGAAGGCTATCTCATCAACCAGTTCATTTGCGAGCGCACCAACAAGCGCACCGATGGCTGGGGCGGCAGCAGCGAAAAGCGGATGCGCTTCCCGGTGGAGATTGTCCGCGCCATCCGCGAGCGGGTCGGCACCGACTTCATCATTATCTTCCGCCTCTCCATGCTGGATCTGGTGGAGCAGGGCTCGACCCTGGAAGAGGTGATCGCCCTTGGCAAAGCGCTGGAAGCGGTGGGGGTGACCCTGATCAACACCGGCATCGGTTGGCACGAAGCGCGCATTCCCACCATTGCCACCAGCGTGCCGCGCGGCGCCTTCAGCTGGGTCACTGCCGAGCTGAAAAAACACCTCAAGGTGCCCCTCATTACCACCAACCGGATCAACACCCCGGAGGTGGCCGAGCGGATTCTGGCGGGGGGAGAGGCGGATATGGTCTCCATGGCGCGCCCCTTCCTGGCGGATCCCGAATTTGTCATCAAGGCGGCCGAGAACCGGGCGGACGAGATCAACACCTGTATCGCCTGCAACCAGGCCTGCCTTGACCATGTGTTCAAGCAGAAGCGGGCCTCCTGTCTGGTCAATCCTCGAGCCTGTTTCGAGACCGAATTGACGTTTGGCCGCGTGCCCCAGCCCAAGAAGCTGGCGGTGGTGGGGGCGGGCCCGGCCGGGCTGGCGTTTGCCTGCTACGCTGCCGAGCGCGGTCATCAGGTGAGCCTGTTCGATCAAGCCAGCGAAATCGGCGGCCAGTTCAACTTCGCCAAGCAGATCCCGGGCAAGGAGGAGTTTCACGAACCCCTGCGCTATTTCGCCAAACGGCTGGAGAAGTGCGGTGTCGAGCTCTATCTGGGCCAGCGCCAGAGTGCCGAGAGCCTGCTCGGCGGCGGTTTTGACGAGGTGATCCTCGCTACCGGTATTCGTCCGCGCACCCCCAACATTCCGGGCATCGAGCATGCCAAGGTGATGAGTTATCTCGATGTATTGCGGGATCACAAACCGGTCGGCCAGAAGGTGGCGGTGATCGGTGCCGGCGGTATCGGCTTCGATGTAGCTGAGTATCTGGTCGAGAAGAAAGTGGAGATGGATGCCGATGGGCACCGTGATCACTGGCTCAAGGAGTGGGGCATCGACAAACAGCTTGGCGAGCGCGGTGGCCTCACGGCTCCTGAAATCGACGCCCCCGAGCGCCAGATCTGGCTGCTCCAGCGCAAGGAGAGCAAGGTGGGTGACGGACTTGGCAAGACCACCGGCTGGATCCACCGTACCGTGCTCAAGAACCGCAAGGTGCAGATGCTCTCCGGGGTGCAATATCTGGGGATCGATGACGAGGGCTTGCACATTCAGGTCGGCGAGACCAAGCAGTGTCTGCCGGTGGATCAGGTTATCGTCTGCGCCGGGCAGGAGCCCCTTAAAGAGCTGCAGGCCGGGTTGCAGGCGGCAGGCAAGCCGGTGCACATCATCGGCGGAGCCGACGTGGCCGCCGAGCTGGATGCCAAGCGCGCCATCCGGCAAGGGGCCGAGCTGGCTGCGATCATCTAGCCAACAGTGCCATCCTGCCCTTTATAGTGCGATAAACCCCTGAGCCTCAGGGGTTTTCTTCATTCGGTGCTGTGCTAAGGTAGCGCCATCATTGCCCCAGAGAAGGAATTGCCCATGGATGCCCTCACCCTGTTGCTCAATCGCCACTCCTGTGGCCGTCTCGCCGATCCCGCCCCGAGCGGTGAGGTGCTCGACAATATCCTCAAGGCGGGCCTGCGTGCGCCGGATCACGGCACCCTGACCCCTTGGCAGTTCATTCTGTTTGAAGGAGAGGGGCGCGAGCGGCTGGGCAAGCTGTTGGCGGACGCCGCCCGTGCTCGTGGCGAAGATGAAGAGAGCATCAAGAAGTGCAGCGAAGCGCCACTGCGGGCGCCCTTGGTCGTCGCCGTGGCAACCCGTTATCAGGATCACCCCAAGGTGCCGAAACTGGAGCAGGAACTCTCTGCCGGTTGTGCCCTGATGGCGATGCAGATGGCGGCGCAGGCGCAGGGCTTCAACGGTATCTGGCGCTCCGGCTGGTTTATCTTCGATGAGCAGATCAACAAAGGATTGGGACTGGCGGCAGAGGATCAGCTGGTGGGTTTCCTCTATCTCGGTACCCCCATGCTGGAAGCGCGTAAACTGCGCGAGCTGCCGCTCGATGAGTTTGTCCGCCGTTTCTGATTTTTCGGCCACGTTGCGGTTGAGAGAAGCAAAGCCTCGAGAAATCGGGGCTTTTCTGTTTAACCGTGAATAGTAACCAGAGAAATTGGGGAAAATAAATGGGTCAAAGAGGCTTCGCGCGCCATAGCAGGTAATTATTTAAATAGTGCGATGTACCTCGCAATCCTGTTGTATTTCACTATGTAAAACGTTTGCGCATTCATTAATATCTCCCTGCCAGTTTAGAAGGGCACTCCTTCTAATTTTTCTGCGATGAGAGTCGCAATTCCGTAGCACCTTTTAACAGCCCAACGTCTTCGTGACATTGGGCTTTATTTTTATGGGGTGTCGGGGTTGCTGTGAGCTGATGGCAGCATCGTCATGCAGCCCGGTTGGCAGCCTTATGCCCTGTTTTTGGCTGGCAGGATCCGGGCCGGGTTGCCGACTACCCGAGCACCGGCCGGTACATCTTTGGTGACTACGGCGCCCGCGCCGACGATCGCCTCCCGCCCTATGGTGACGCCGGGCAGCAAGATGGCGCCGCCCCCAATCCAGACCTTGTCTTCAATGGTGACCGGCAGCGCCGTCTCTGTTCCCTGAATCCGTTCGTCGGCCTCCAGCGCATGGGCTGCGGTATAGATCTGCACGTTTGGCCCAATCATCACGTTGGCTCCGATGCGGATGGGGGCATTGTCCAGCAGGGTCGCTCCCATATTGATGTAGGAGTCCTTGCCCAGGTGGATGTGGCGGCCATAGGTACAGTAGAGGGGCGGGCAGATAAAGGCGTTCTCTGCCAGTTCGCCATTAGCTCCGCCAGTAGTGCCCGCGGCTCTGCCTCCTCTTCCGCCTGATTGAAACGGTGATAGCGCCGTGCCGCTTCCCGGCGCAACTGGGCCAGCTCGGGTGCCATGCAGTTGTACGGTTGGCTGCTAATCATCTTCTGGTATTCGCTCATGAAGGTTGCTTTCCTTTATCTGCCAGGGATTTGGATATTGGCGCCAATACGGCAGAAGTAACGTGATCACCCACCCGATATGGGCAGAACCAGGTTGGCAGGTCTGCCTTCGGCAAAGGCCAGCACATTCTCGAACGCCACGCGAAAGTAGAGTTCGTAGCTGTTTTGCTCCACATAGCCGAGATGAGGCGTCGCCAATACGTTGGGCAGACGCAGCAGGGGCTCGCTTTCCTGTGTCGCCGGCTCGATGTCAAATACATCGAGCGCGGCCCGTTTCCCAGGATGGTTACTGAGCTCTGCATAGAGGGCGCCCGGCTCGATAAGTTCGGCACGGCTGGTATTGACCAGCAGAGAGTCAACTTTCATGCGGGCCAGATCTGCGCGGGTAACAGCGCCGCGGGTTGCCTCGCTCAGGCGCAGATGCAGCGTGAGGATATCGGCTTGACTGAAGAGAGCCTCCTTGCTGGAGGCGCAGGCATAGCCATCCAGCTCGGCCTGCCTGCGCGAAGCCTCACTGCCCCATATCAGTACCGACATGCCAAATGCCTTGCCATAGCGGGCGATCCGCTGGCCTATCTTGCCGTAGCCCCAGATGCCGAGCGTCAGCCCATGCAGCGTGCGTCCCAAACCGAGGTCACCAGATTGCTGCCATTGGCCTTGGCTTAACGCCTGGCTGTAAGCAGGTATATGGCGGGAGGCTGCCATGATGAGCGCCCAGCACAGCTCGGCGGGAGCAATAGGGCTGCCGATCCCTTCTGCCACAGCAACGCCGTACTGCTGGCATAGTGCCGGGTCGATATGCTGGCTGACTTTGCCGGTCTGGCTGATGAGTTTAAGGGTGGGAAGCTGTATCAGCAGCTGTTCGTCGATGCGGGTACGCTCGCGGATCAGCACCAGTGCTTCCATTCCTTCCAGCAGGGCGGCAAGGCGTGTTGTATCGGGTTCGCTCTGGTTGAGGATGGTGACGTCATGACCCGCCAGCAGGGCAAAGCAGGGGAGGTGGCGCACCTGATCCTGATAGTCATCCAGAATGGCAATCCGCATAAGAAATCCTTCTCGGTTGCGTTGGCTCGGACCGCTATCTTACCGGAATAAAAGGTGTCTGTTGTTTTCAAACGAGCACAATCAGAAGGGAGGGCGATCAAGCCCATGTCCACGGACCGGGAAGAGCCTGACAGGCCAAAACAATCAGGGCCCCCGAATGGGAGCCCTGATGGCATGAGGTTGGCGTCTATGTTGCCCGCGCTTAGCCGTGCTTGCGGCCGGAGAGGCGGCACCACTCCTCCTTGACGGCGGTCGGGTCCATCTCGAACCACTGGCCGTAGGTAGTTTCCAGCTCCGGGGCCTGGCTCTCCAGCACGCCGGAGAGGGCCATCAGGCTGCCCGGCTTGCCGTGACCGGCGATCAGCGGTGCCAGTTCGCGCAGCGGGCCGGCCAGGATGTTGGCGACCACTACGTCCGCTTCGACATCTTGCGGCTGGTCGGCCGGCAGATAGAGCTCAATCTGGTCGGCGACGCCGTTGCGCGCAGCGTTGTCGCGGCTGGCCTGAATGGCCTGCGGGTCGATGTCGATGCCGATAACGCGGGCAGCACCCAGTTTCAGGGCGGCGATGCCGAGAATGCCGGAGCCACAGCCAAAATCGACCACGGTTTTACCGGCCAGATCCAGCCCGTCCAGCCACTGCAGGCAGAGGGCGGTGGTGGGGTGGGTACCGGTACCGAAGGCCAGACCCGGATCCAGCATGACGTTGACTGCATCGGGGTTCGGCACGTCGCGCCAGCTCGGGCAGATCCAGAGGCGCTCGCCAAACTGCATCGGGTGGAAGTGATCCATCCACTCTCGCACCCAGTCCTTGTCTTCCAGCTGCTCGACCTTGTAGCCGACATTTTCGCCGAAGATCTGCTGGAAGAAGGCGATGGTGGGGGCCGGATCGGTTTCGGCATCAAACAGACCCATCACTTCGGTCTCGCCCCAGAGCGGGGTTTCACCGGGCATGGGTTCGTAGACGGGCACATCCTTGGCATCCATAAAGGTCACCGCCTGGGCTCCACGCCCCAGCAGCATGTTGCTCACCTTGTCTGCGGTCTTGGCAGTGGCGTTGATTCGAATTTGTATCCAGGGCATGGCGTCGACTCTTCATAAATGTGAAACCGCGAGATTCTACCATCATGGGGCAGTGCTGTCGTGGTTTGCCCATGACGTGGAGGGATACGGGGGCTTTTGCCGGATTGGCACGGTTCCTGTATTGCACTATGCAGGCGAAGACGACCGGTTTTCGCTGAACGCTTTGCTCAAGTTCCGTCATCTTTCACTGCCACCCTCGGGTGGCATTTTTTTATCTGCACTTCTTTGCTTGGTAAACAGTCTGCCAGACAAAAAAAGAGCAAGGTCGAAACCTTGCTCAAGGATGGGCTGACGCCGTTTTGGCGCATTCATGCTGCTGTTGGCACGCCAGATGCAAAGACTAATATGTCCTGCATAAGGATATGTGTGTGATTGTTACCCCAATGTTCAGGTATTCAGGCCATTTCTCGCGAAATGGCCTCTTTTTTGGCTGATTGTCGGACGTTGGTCTGCCACAGGCTGTCATGAGTGCCGCTGATTGTGCCCGTTTGGGGCATCTCCTTGGTGAACTTATCCCATCATGGTGCGTTTGAGGGCTTAGTTGGCAAAGCCGCTCATGTCGATCACCAGCTTGCCTACCATGCGGCCTGCTTCCACCTCGGCATGGGCCTGAGCCAGCGTGACCGGGGTCAGCGAAGGGATGGTTCTGGTCAGGGTGGTCTGCAGTACCCCTTCATCGACCAGTGCCGCCACCCGGCCGAGCAGGCGGTGTTGCTCGATCATGTCCGGCGTCTGGAACAGGGAGCGGGTGAACATGAACTCCTGGCTGAAGGTGACACTCTTGCTCTTGAGCAGGGAGAGATCCCACGGCTCGCTCGATTCGGCGATGGTGCAGATATGGCCAAACGGGCGGATCAGCCCTGCCATGGTGGCCCAGTGCTCGGCGGTGGCGTTGGTGCAGAAGATGGCATCGACCTGAGTGATGCCAAGGGCGGTCAGCTCCTCCTGCAACTTGTGGTGGTTCACGACCTGATGGGCGCCCATTTCGAGGCACCAATCGCGGCTCTCGGGGCGGGAGGCGGTAGCAATCACCTCCATACCGGTGAGCTGGCGGGCCAGCTGGATGGCGATGGAGCCCACGCCACCGGCGCCGCCGATGATCAGCAGTTTGCCACGGCTTTCGCGGGTAAGAGCGAAGCGCTCGAACAGGGTCTCCCAAGCGGTGATAGCGGTGAGCGGCAGGGCGGCGGCCTCCACATCGCTCACGCTGGTGGGGGCGATCGCGGCGATGCGCTCATCCACCAGTTGCAGGGCGCTGTTGCTGCCCGGGCGGCTGATATCGCCGGCATACCAGACCCGGTCGCCCGCCTTGAACAGGGTCACTTCGCTGCCGGTGGCGATCACTTCCCCCACCGCATCCCAACCCAGTACCCGGGGCGAGCTTTCAATTTTGGCCTTGGGGGAGCGCACCTTGGTATCTACCGGATTGACGGAGGTGGCGGTGACCCGCACCAGCAGATCCCGCGGACCCGGAACCGGATCGGGCAGGTTGGCGGCGATGAAACAGTCGGGGTGGTCGCTTGGCAGATACTGAGTCAGGGCAATGGCTTTCATGGTTTTTCCTTTCAAATTGCTGTGTTCGGGATTGCCACTCACTCTAGTCTGGTTGATTATCAAGATTAAGATGGGTAATCGGTAAAGACTGTTTGAATATATGAACAATGTCGATCTGGAGTTGATGGGACTGTTTGCCACCGTGGTGGAGCAGGGGAGCTTTACCCGGGCCGCCGAGCTGCTTGGTATGCCCAAGTCATCGGTGAGCCAGAAGATCTCGCGGCTCGAATCCCAGCTCGGGGTGCGGCTGTTGCAGCGCACCACCCGCAGGTTGAGCCTGACTCCGCAGGGTGAACTCTATGTGGAGCACTGTCAGGGACTGCTGGCACTGGCCCGCAGCGCCAATCTGGCGATGGCACGGCTGCGCTCGGCCCCGGCGGGGCGGGTGCGGATCACCGCCCCCGAGGCGACCGGCACCCTGCTGCTCGGCCGGATCCTCGCCGAGTTTCGCGCCCTCTATCCCGAGGTGGTGCTGGAGCTGACCCTGAGTGACGATCAGCTCGATCTGGTGGGGGAAGGTTATGATTTGGCGCTGCGGGCGGCGCCGCTGAAAGACTCCAGCCTCATCTGTCGGCGCATCGGTCAGGTGGCGCGCCATCTGGTGGCGGCGCCCGCCTATCTGGCGGCCCACGGCATGCCGCAACAGCTGAGCGAGCTGGGTCGTTATGCCTGTCTGGTGCACTCGGCCATGCCGGTGTGGCCATTGCAGGAGGGGGGCTGGCGGCCACAGGGGGCCTGTGTCAGCAACAGCTTGCTGGCGCTGCGGGAGATGGCGCTTCATGACGGGGGGATTGCCCTGTTGCCCCACCATGTCTGTGAAGGGGATTTGGCGGCGGGGCGATTGCAGAAGGTGTTGCCGGATCAGCCCATTCCGGCCAACCCGTTTTACCTTATCTATCCGAGCCGGGAGCATCTGGCTCCCGCCCTACGCACTCTGATGGATTTCGTGGCCGAGCGGTTGCCGTTTGCCTGAGTTACCAGCTGCTCTGGCTGGCCGACTCCTGATTTGGTTTGAGGCCGAGCGGGACCGACTGGCGCTCCGCCAGCATGCGGATCTGCCCTTCAATCAGGCTGGCACTGGGGCCCAGCACCAGCACCAGCTGGTGGTCGTTGAGCTGGATCCAGGAGAGGCAGCCCAGGCCCAGTAGGCGGGATTCATCCACCAGTGAAATATCGCGCACCCGCAGGCTGAGGCGGGTGATACAGACACTCATCGCCACCAGATTGTCCATCCCGCCCAGCACCTTGAGGTACTGGATCGCCAGCATCTGCGGGTCTGAGGGGGCAACACTGGCAAGGCGCGGATGCTCCACTGCGATGGGCTTGCTCGGCATGCTGAGCGGGGCACGCTCCAGAAGTTGATAGAACAGCAGGGTGTAGGCAACGAAGAACAGGATACCGACCGGGATGAGCCAGAAGCTGTGCTCCCCTGCCTGATAGCTCAGCACTAGATCCAGCAGACCGGCGGAGAAGTAACTGCCCACCTTGATCCCCAGCCCGCTACAGACAGCGAGCGATAGCCCGGTCAGCAGGGCGTGGGCGAGAAACAGCCAGGGGGCGGTAAAGGCGAACAAAAATTCGATAGGCTCTGTGATACCCACCAGTGCCGAGGTTAGCGCCAGGGTGAGCAGCAGCCCGCCCTGTGGCAGCCGCTGCATCCGTTGGCGGTGCAGCCAGATGGCAAAACAGGCGCCCGGCAGGCCGAACATGATGATGGGGTAAAGACCGGCTACATATCCTTCATGAAGGGGCTGGGCGGTGGCCAGCGCCTGCAGGTTGCTCTCGCCAAGGCCGATGACGCTGCCCAATACCTGATGGAGTCCGAGCGGGATTAGCAAGCGGTTGAGGGTGCCGTAGCAGAAGGCGCCAAACGGCGTGATAAGCAGCTCGGAAGTGAGCAGGGTCAGCCCGCGCTCCAGCGGCGGCCACAGCAGCGAAAGGGGGATGGCGATCAGCAGGCAGGCCAAGGCCGACACCAGCAGGCTGGGAAACTCCCCCCTGGCGATCTGCAGCCAGCGGGGCAGGGTTTGCTGGTGTACCCAGGGGTAGATGATTGCGGTGGTGAGCCCCGCCAGCAGACCGCAGATCATGTCGGCGTGCAGGTTGGGGGCCAGCGTATTGAAGGCGGTGCTGAGCAGCAGGAAGTTGACCGCACCCGCCAGCGTCTGTCCGCCCAGCTCCTGCCGACTCAGGCCAAAGGCGATCGCCACCGCATAGATAAGCGGCATCTGGCTGAAGATCGCCTGACCAGTGAGGGAGAGCACCGCCAAATCGAGCACGTCGGGTTGACCAAGCCGGTAGATCAACGCCGCCATCGGCAGGATGGAGACGGGCAGCAGCAGGGCATAACCGAGCCGCTGCAGGGCTTGAGTAACGACTTGTCGAGTGGCTTTAACGGGCATACAGCGGCTACGTTCTGTGACTTGGCGCACAGTTTAACCGGAAAACACCTATTTGGGGATAGTTTTGGAACCCCTAATTTATATTTTTATTATTTCTGCCCGAAAAGCTCGCGCACTTCCCGCGAGGGCGGTGCCGTCAGCAGGCTGACCGTGATAAAGACCACCAGCGCCAGCGTGAGGCTTGGCACGATGGCGTGCAGGCCAGCCAGCTTGATCCCCCACTGACTGAGTACCCCATAGCTGACGATGCCGCTGACCATACTGGCCAGTGCGCCCGGGCCGTTGGCCCGTGACCAGTAGAGGCCGAGCACCAGTGGCCAGAGGAACACCGCCTGCAGACCGCCAAAGGCGAGCAGGTTGAGCCAGATGATCATCTCGGGCGGTTGCAGTGCCGCCAGCAGCACCAGGGTGCCCAAGATCAGGGTGCAGAGCAGGGATAGGCGGGGGATGCGCACCTCCAGCTTCTCCTGCTTTGGACTCAGATAGTTGAGGTAGAGATCTTTCACCAGAGTGGCGGAAGCCTGGATCAGCTGGGAGTCGATGGTGGACATGATGGCCGCCATCGGCGCCGCCAGAAAGACCCCGGCCAGCCAGGGGGGCAGCACTTCCATCATCAGGGAGGGCATGATCTTGTCCGGGCTGTCCATGCCGGGCAGGATGGCGCGGCCAAGGGCGCCCGCCAGATGCATGCCGAACATCAGCAGGGCGCTGACCACAGTACCGATCAGAATGCCGCGATGGAGCGCCTTGCTGTCGCGATAGCCAAAACAGCGCAGCGCCGAGTGGGGTAGCCCCACCACCCCGACACAGACCAGGATCCAGAAGCTCAGCATAAAGGGCTGGGTCAGCATGTCGCCGGCCCCTTGCGGGCTGACCAGCTTGGGATCGATCTCCCTGAGCTGGTGGATAAGGTTCGGCAGGCCGTCACCGGCAATCAGAATTCCTGCCAGCAGGGCGCCGGTGCCGATCAGCATGATGATCCCCTGCAGGGCATCGGTCATCACCACGGCGCGGAAGCCGCCGATGATGGTGTAGAGCAGCACACAGCTGGCAAACAGCATCAACCCCTGCTGGTAGGAGAGGCCGGTGGCGGTCTCCAGCAGGCGAGCGCCGCCGATAAACTGCACCACCATGGTCGCGATAAAGGCGAGGATGATAGTAATGGAGCCGAGGATCACCACAGCCTTGCTCTGGTAGCGGGCCCACAGCATGTCGTTGATGGTCACCGCATTGACCCGGCGGGCGATGATGGCGAACTTCTTGCCAAGCACCCCCAGAGTGAGCCAGACGGTGGGCAGCTGGATCATCGCCAGCAACACCCAGCCCAGACCGATCTTGTAGGCCGCGCCCGGTCCGCCGATAAAGGAGGAGGCTGAGGTGTAGGTAGCCACTAGCGTCATCGCCAGCACCAGCCCGCCCATGCTGCGGTTGCCGATGAAGTACTCCTGCACGAAGTTGCCTTGCGCGCGATGGCGGCTGGCCCAGAAACCCACCCCCAGCACCAGCACCAGATAGATGACGAGCGGCAGCATCAACTCAAGATTCATGGGATGACTCCTTGCCGGAAGGGGAGTGGGTATCGAGGGGGATCTCCACAAACAGCCGGTTCACCATCAGGGCACAGAGCAGAATGAGCAGTGGCATCAGCATGCAGCTGAGCAGGAACCACAACGGCAGCCCCCACAACTCCAGCTGGGGCGGGATAAAATAGGCGGTGCCATACCAGGCAAAGAAGTAGAACAGGGTCAGCAGCAGGCAGAAAGCTGCTTCCCGGCGGGCGAGAGCAAAACGGTTCACCTTGGCCTCCGACAAATTTGAGGGGCGCAAGGATAACAAAAAAGGGCCATGTCGCCATGGCCCTTTTTCAGCAGAGGCTCCTTGCGGAGCAGACTTCCATCGGAAGTCCGGTCTCTATCAGCGATCCTTACAGACCCAACTTCTTGTGCAGATAGTGGATATTGGTGCCACCGTGCTGGAAGTTTTCGTCTTTCATGATCTCTTTTTGCAGCGGTACGTTGGTCTTGATCCCTTCCACCACCAGCTCGTCCAGCGCATGACGCATACGGGCGATGGCAATGTCACGATTCTCGCCGTAACAGATCAGCTTGCCGATCATTGAATCGTAGTGGGGCGGTACCTTGTAACCGGCATAAATGTGGGAGTCCCAACGCACGCCCAGACCACCCGGCGCGTGGAAGCGCTGAACCAGACCCGGAGAGGGCATGAAGGTGGCCGGATCTTCGGCGTTGATCCGGCACTCGATGGCATGGCCACGGATGCGGATATCCTGCTGGGTGATCGACAGGGGCTGACCGGCGGCGATGCGCAGTTGCTCCTTGATCAGATCGATACCGGTGACCATCTCGGTGACCGGATGCTCAACCTGAATACGGGTGTTCATTTCGATGAAATAGAACTCGCCGTTCTCGTACAGGAACTCGAAAGTACCCGCACCGCGGTAGCCGATCTCGATACAGGCGCGCACACAACGCTCGCCGATGAACTTGCGCATTTCGGCGGTGATGCCGGGTGCCGGCGCCTCTTCCACCACTTTCTGGTGACGACGCTGCATGGAGCAGTCACGCTCGCCCAGATAGAGGGCGTTGCCCTGGCCGTCTGCCAACACCTGAATTTCGATGTGGCGCGGGTTTTCCAGGTACTTCTCCATGTAGACCATGTCGTTCTTAAAGAACTGGCCCGCTTCGGATTTGGTCAGGGCAATGGCGCCCGCCAGTTCCGCTTCATTGCGCACCACGCGCATACCGCGACCACCACCGCCACCGGCGGCCTTGATGATCACCGGATAGCCGATGCGTTTGGCAATGGCGGCGTTGTGCTTGGCGTCGTTATCGACGGGGCCGTCGGAGCCCGGTACACACGGTACGCCCGCTTTCTTCATCGCTTCGATGGCGGAGACCTTGTCACCCATCAGGCGAATGGTCTCGGCGCGCGGGCCGATGAAGATGAAGCCGGATTTTTCGACCACTTCGGCGAAATCGGCGTTCTCGGAGAGGAAGCCGTAACCCGGGTGGATGGCCACGGCACCGGTTACCTCGGCGGCGGCGATGATGGCCGGGACGTTGAGGTAGGATTCGGTACTGGCCGGTCTGCCGATACAGATGGATTCGTCGGCCAGCAGCACATGTTTGAGCTCCCGGTCGGCGGTGGAGTGAACGGCCACTGTCTTGATCCCGAGCTCTTTACAGGCGCGCAGGATCCGCAGGGCTATTTCACCGCGGTTGGCGATGACTACTTTGTCCAACATGGGTGGCGATTTCCCTTATTCGATGATGAACAGCGGCTCGTCAAATTCGACGGCCTGACCATTTTCAACCAGGATCGCTTTGATCACACCGGCCTTGTCAGACTCGATTTGGTTCATCATTTTCATGGCTTCGACGATGCACAGGGTGTCGCCGACATTGACTTGCTGACCCACTTCCGCGAACGGCTTGGCATCCGGGCTGGAGGAGCGGTAGAAGGAGCCAACCATCGGGGAGCGCATCAGGTGACCGCTCGGGGCGGCATCTGCGGCCGGTGCGGCGGCAACCGGGGCGGCAGCGGCAGGTGCGGCAACCGGAGCGGCTTGCTGCATCATCATCTGCGGCATGGCGGTGGTCACCTGACCGGAGAAGTTGCGGCTGATGCGAACGGACTCTTCACCTTCGGAGATCTCCAGTTCGGCGATGCCGGACTCTTCAACCAGTTCAATCAGCTTCTTGATTTTGCGGATATCCATTAGCATTCTCTTTCTTCTTTATCTGATCAGTGATTATCAAGCCGCGCGCAGATGGTGCACGGCCGCGGTTAAAGCGAATTGGTAGCCATCGGCCCCCAGACCACAAATGACCCCTTTAGCGACATCAGACAGATAGGAGTGATGACGGAACGGCTCCCTGGCATGGACGTTTGACAGGTGAACCTCGATAAAAGGGATGGCGACACCCAGCAGCGCATCGCGAATGGCGACGCTGGTGTGGGTGAAGGCGGCTGGATTGATGATGATAAAATCCACCTGGCCCATGGCCTGATGGATGCGGCCGACCAACTCATGTTCGGCGTTGGATTGCAGATGTTCCAGAGTGACACCGAGTTCGCTGGCGTTAAGCTTCAGATCGGCGACGATCTCATCAAGCGTCTTGCTGCCGTAGATACCTGGTTCCCGTTTGCCCAGCAGATTCAGGTTCGGTCCGTTGAGCAGGAGAATGCGGTGATTTTGCGACATATTGAGTACATCCTCGATGATAATGCTGCTATCTATCAGCTATCTTGTGGACTACCAGAAATCTAGCCATTTTCTGCGCAAATCGGTGTGCCCTGGCACACAGATTTCGCAATTATATTGATTTCGTGAAAATTAGCAGCATTTTACTGGTCTAATCTCTACATCTGGCTATTTATTGCACGTTTCGGTCGGCAAGGCTTCGTAGCTACCGCCTTGCTGTTTGCTGGCAGATGAGAAACGACAAAGCCGGCACAGGGCCGGCTTTATCGAGCTACAAACGAAGCGAGATCAGGCAGCTTCCGACTTCTCGCGAATGAGTTTGTCTACCACCCCCGGATCCGCCAGGGTGGAGATATCACCCAAACTGTCGGTCTCGCCGGTGGCGATCTTGCGCAAGATGCGACGCATGATCTTGCCGGAACGGGTCTTCGGCAGCCCCTCTGCCCAGTGAATGACATCTGGCGTAGCGATGGCGCCAATCTCCTTGCGCACCCACTCCTTCACCTCTTTATGCAGCTCGCGGCTTGGCTCTTCCCCGGCGATCAGGGTGACATAGGCATAGATACCCTGACCCTTGATCTCGTGGGGCACCCCCACCACCGCGGCTTCAGCGATCTTGGGATGGGCCACCAGCGCCGATTCAATTTCGGCGGTACCCATGCGGTGGCCGGAGACGTTCAGTACATCATCCACCCGACCGGTGATCCAGTAGTAGCCGTCCTCGTCGCGACGGGCACCGTCGCCGGTGAAGTAGCGGCCCGGGAAGGTGGAGAAGTAGGTCTGCTCAAAGCGCTCGTGATCGCCGAACACGGTGCGCATCTGACCAGGCCAGGAGTCGGTGATCACCAGGTTGCCCTCGGTAGCCCCCTCCAGCGGTTCGCCCATGTTGTCGACCAGCGCCGGTTGCACCCCGAAGAAGGGACGAGTCGCCGAGCCCGGTTTCAGGTCGGTGACGCCGGGCAGCGGCGTAATCAGGATGCCGCCGGTCTCGGTTTGCCACCAGGTATCGACAATGGGGCAGCGCTCATCACCAATGGTGCGGTAGTACCACTCCCAGGCTTCAGGGTTGATGGGTTCACCCACCGAGCCCATGATGCGCAGGCTCTGGCGCGAGGTGCCGGTGACCGCTTCGTTGCCTTTGGCCATCAGGGCGCGGATGGCGGTGGGGGCGGTATAGAGGATGGTGACCTGGTGCTTGTCCACCACCTGACTCATGCGGTTGGTGGCCGGGTAGTTGGGCACCCCTTCGAACATGATGGTGGTGGCACCATTGGCAAGCGGCCCGTAGACCAGATAGGAGTGGCCGGTGACCCAGCCCACATCGGCGGTACACCAGTAGATATCCTCTTCGTGGTAGTCGAACACATATTTGAAGGTGAGGGTGGCATAGACCAGATAGCCGCCAGTGGTGTGAAGCACCCCTTTGGGTTTGCCGGTGGAGCCGGAGGTATAGAGGATAAAGAGCGGATCTTCGGCGTTCATCGCCTCGGGCGGGCAATCGCTGCTGACGGCTGCGGTCGCTTCATGCCACCAGATGTCGCGGTGGTTGTGCCAGGCGACATTGCCGCCGGTGCGCTTGAGGACGATCACCTTGTTGACCTGGGTTTCCGGGTTGGTGAGCGCTTCATCCACATTCTTCTTGAGCGGCACCGGACGGCCACCACGCAGCCCCTCGTCGGCGGTGATGACGATGTGCGAGCCCGAGTCGATGATGCGACCAGCCAGCGCTTCCGGCGAGAAGCCGCCGAAGACGATGCTGTGTACCGCGCCGATGCGGGTACAGGCCAGCATGGCGATGGCGGCTTCGGGCACCATCGGCATATAGAGACAGACCACGTCGCCGCGGTGAACCCCTTGTGCTTTCAATACGTTGGCAAACTTGCACACTTCGCTGTGCAGTTCGCGGTAGGTGAGTTTGCGATCTTCGGCGGGGTTGTCCCCTTCCCAGATGATGGCGACCTTGTCGCCACGCTCGGCGAGATGGCGATCGAGACAGTTGGCCGAGACGTTGAGCTGGCCATCTTCAAACCATTTGATAGAGACATGGCTCGGATCGTAGGAGGTGTTCTTGACCTTGCTATAGGGTTTCATCCAGTCGAGAATTTTTCCCTGCTCTCCCCAGAAGGTATCGGGATCCTCGACGGAGGCCTGATACATGGCGGCGTAGTCGCCCTTGTCTAGCAGTGCATTGCTGCTGATGTGGGGTTTGACCGGGTAGACCTTGCTCTCGCTCATCTGTCACTCCTTTGAATAGATCTTTTAATGGTTTCTTAACAACTTATACCTTTGGTGGCGGGGGGCAATTAGACTTTTGGATAGGCGGCAACAGTTGGTTACAGGACAAAGAGTGACAATTAATCAGTGGTTGAGTAAAAGGGGGGAGGTCGATTAATTGGAGGTCATGATGTTTTCTCTGTTGCTCTGTGCATCCCTGTGGCAGTTTGATGCGCCAGTGCCCGCTGGCGAACCTCCGAAAGAGTTTGCGATCACCCATCAGGAGGCCTCACCTGCGCTGCGGGATCGGGTGGCTGATCAGCTTGGTCATGCATGGCAGGCCAAAGAGCTCGGTACCAGACTAACCTTCAGCGAGCCAGCTCCCCGTTATGCTGGCGAATCACCGCTGACGCGCATGCTCAATGATCGTGATGATGGTTGGGAATCCCGCTTGCAGATTGAGTGGTAATCCGGTCGGCAGCCAGGAGGCGGATGCCTCCCGGCTGGTGATGATGATTGCCTGCCGCTATGAGACGTAGCGTTGATGCAGGCGATCTCCCATATGTTCGACATGCAGTGGTTTGCTGAACAGATAACCCTGTCCTTCGCCGCAGTTGAGTGACTGCAAAAAGGCGTGTTGTGCCTTGGTTTCAATCCCTTCGGCGGTGACCTCCATATCCAGACTGTCGGCCAGATTGATGATGGTGCGGCAGAGCTCCCGACTGTTCTTGTCTTCCGGTAATGCCTGCACAAACGCCCGGTCGATCTTGATGCGATCGATCGGCAGGGTCTTGAGCAGACTCAGTGACGAGAAGCCGGTACCAAAGTCATCGATGGCAATCTGCACGCCGAGATTTTTCAGGCGGGTAAAGAGATCCAGACTCTGTTCGACCCGCTGGATGATGCTCTCCGTCACCTCGATCTCGAGCCGTTCTGGCGGAAATCCGGTCTCGGCCAGAATAGCGGCGACCCGTTCAACATAGCCCGGGGAGCGCATCTCCCGCACCGACACATTGACCGACAAGCGGGGCACTGGCAGTCCGGCGGCCAGCCAGTTTTGTCCCTGCTCGCAGGCGTTGCGCATCACCCATTCCCCAATTTTCTCTATCAGGCCGCACTCCTCTGCCACCGGAATAAAGCGGGTCGGCGCAATCATCCCCTCATTGGGATGCTGCCAGCGCAGCAGGGCTTCCAGTCCACTCAGGTGGCCGTTGGCCAGATTGGTCATGGGTTGATAGAAGATGCAGAGCTGTTCGAGCTCAAGGGCCTTGAGCAGACCCTGCTCAATCTGCATCCGCTCGCGGGCTCGAGCCGCCATGCAGGGGGTATAGAACTGGAAGCCGTTGCGCCCCTGACTTTTCGCCTCGTACATGGCGCTGTCGGCGGCGCTGACCAGGGTTTCCGGGCTGTCTGCATGATCCGGATAGATGGCGATACCGATACTTGCCGAGATTGCCACCAGTTCATGAGCCAGCTCAACCGGTTCACGCAACACGGTCAGCAGGGTATTGGCCAGGGTTGCCAGCTCGTCAGGCTCCTCCAGATAGGGGATCAGCACCAGAAACTCGTCTCCCCCGAGGCGGGTCGCCAGATCGTTGTGCTGCAGGCAGCCGCGGATCCGCTCTGCCAGCCGCTTGAGCAGCTCATCGCCAACTCCGTGGCCCAGGCTGTCGTTGATCAGCTTGAAGCCATCCAGATCGATAAAGAGCAGCCCCAACCGTTTGCGATTGAGCTGCGCGGTTTTCAGCTCAAGGGCTAGCCGCTCCTGCAACAGATGACGATTGCCCAGCTCGGTCAGGGGATCGTGATAGGCAAGGTGATTCAGCTCGGCCTCCACCTTGCGAATGGCGCTGATGTCGGAAAGGGCGATCACATAGTGAGTAGTGTTGTTGAAGTTGTCATAGACAGCGCTGATCTGCTGCCAGGAGGAGAAGTAGCTGCCATCCTTGCGCAGACAAACCATCTCGCCATGCCAGGCGTTGTTGCCGGGGCGCAGGTGATACCAGGGATAGTCGAGGTCGGTGTAGCGCCTGGGATGCATGATGATATCCGGGGTACGGCCTATCACCTCCTCGGCATTGTATTGGGTCAGCATGGTGAAGGCCGGGTTGACCGACAGAATATGGTGCTCGCTGTCGAGGATGATGATCCCCTCGGCCGTGGTATCGAATACCACGTTGGCCTGATGGAGTCGTTCCTCCTGACGGCGGCGGGCGGTGGCATTGTGAATGACCCCCATGACCCGGTGGCCGACCGACTCGGTGGCGGGGACATGGTCGGCATGAATATCGACCCAGTGGCGCTCGTTGAGAGCGGTGAGGTAGCTCAGGGTGAGATGGATGGGGTCATGACTTTGCAGGGCGGCCTTGAGCTGGCTGCCGGATTCCGGTTCAAAACAGTCGACGAACGCTTGTAGCCCGCCGTGGAACTGGTTGGCCTCGATGCCCAGCAGCGGCTCAATCTGGCCGTCGAACAGCAATCTGTCCTCCGCCACGTGCCACTCCCACACCCCGATTTGGGCCGCTCGCATTGCCAGCTGCAGCCGTTGTTCGGTTTCGTACTGCTCGGTAATGTCACGCACGATGGCGAGGATGCCATTCAGCTCCCCCTTCTCATCACGCATCGGGCTGTAGGTGGCCTGAAAGCGGCGGGAGCTGCTGTCGTACGCCGCGGTTTGGCCCGTGATGGCGATATCCACGTAGGGCATGCCGCTTCGCATGATCTGCTGAAACATGGGCTCCAGGGTCGGGGCCAGCTTGGGAACCACCTCTCTGAGGTGCTTGCCCTGATGCTCCTCGATGCTTTTGCCATTGATGTCGGCCAGCACCTGATTGACTTTACGGTAGCGAAATTCGCAGTCAAAGACGCCGATGCCCAGAGGGGCATTATCCATCAGCTGTTCCAGGACGGTGTGATCTGACAGCTGGGTCAACATTGCCTCGGTGTCGGCGTTGAAAAGCTTCCCATCCATGATGACCTCGGCATTGATTGTTTTATCACTTGCATCAGTTGTCAGTATGGCACGAACTGTTTGGTCGGGAGTCAAGCGGAGTTATCTGGTTGTTTTGACGGCAAGAATAGGCAGAAAAACCTGATAAAAAGGATGGAAAAAGGGGCGAGTGGTTATCCCTTCTGGCGACCAAACGCCTGAATGCCGCGCACCAGTACCAGCCAGCCGATCAGATGGAACGGGAGGGCAAGCAGATAGAGCAGCAGGAAGTGCGACTCGCTGCCGCTGCTGTTGATGAAGTCGATCCAGGCGGCCAGCAGAGCCAGCATGCCGGCAATCTGGAAGCGGCGGCGCAACACCACCTCGACGCCGAGATTGGCAAGGTAGAGGGTGAGCAGGATGCCGGCAAATCCGGTGAGCTGGGCTGTGCCGTAGAGCTCGCGATCCGGGTTGAACAGCAGCGCAATCAGGGGAGTAATGCCCTGATCCAGCGGGATCAGGGCCAGCAGCCAGCATGCAATCAGAAGCAGGGCTGTCTTCATCGCGGACTCAGTCGGCGGACGGTGCCGGTTTGACCAGAGAGAGGTAGTTGGCATCCATCTTGAGGAAGACCCCCAGCAGACGGGCACTGGCGCCGTAGAAGCCAAACCGGTCGGCGGCGCGACAGGCGCTTTCGAACTTGTCAAACCAGCCCAGCAGATGGCCGTGCAGCAGCGCTTCCTGCTCGTCGAGCCAGCGTTCCCGCTCGGCTGCACTCTTGGCTTCCGCCGCACGGATGATGAGATTGCCCATCAGATCCAGCTCGATGGCCAGATGATCCGCAGGCTCTTTGTATTTGTCGCTGACATTGATACCAAGGCGATCGAGGCGGGCCTGCATCTCGGCCATCGGGGCCTGCATCAGCAGCTTGGCATCGCCACGGTAGAGCGATTCGTAGGGCAGGGCGCCCTGCTTGGGATCCACCAGAAACAGCCCGGCGAAGTCGGCGGCCAGTTCCAGCTGGCGATCCGGGCGCACCAGCAGGCGGGCGATGGCATCGTTGAGCTCGGCCACGGCTTCGCGCATCGGATCCAGGGTGGAGAGGCTTTTCAGGAAGCTTCGCACATCATAGGTGTCATATTCGGCGATCTGCTCATCACTGAGTTCGGCGGCGAACAGGGTGGAGAACCACCAGTAGAGTTCGGCCCGGCGTTCGCTGGTAGCCATAAATTCCTGCATTTTTCCTCCGTGGATGGCAATCGGGAGCCTTGATGGCTCCCGATTCTAACGACTTTAAAAATAAAGGAAACTCAAGGGGGCGCTTTCGTCCCCCCGGGGTCAGAGTGCCGGGAACATGGGGTCGATGCCCTTTGCCGATTTCGGCGCGCCGAAGGCAGTGACGGCGGGTGCCTGTCCGCGGAACTTCTCGATCTCCACCAGCGCGGTATGGGCCGTGGTAGCCTGCGCCAGGCTGGAGGAGCCGATGTCGGCGGTCAGCACGTTGGGATCGCCGTAGGTACAGAGAGTCCCTACCTTGCCGCCCTCTTGCGGGCCATACCAGGCCCCTTCCTGAATGCGCACCACCCCAGGGGCGTAGTCATCGCTCACCACCAGACCGGCCAATACCTGACCGCGGCCGTTGAACACCCGCACCAGATCGCCGTCCTTGAGGCCGCGGGATTTGGCATCCTGCGGATTCATATAGACAGGTTCGCGACCCTGCACCGTGTAGGTGGCGCGGTAGTTGTCGGAGGAGCAGAGCTGGCTGTGCAGCCGCTTGTCCGGGTGGCAGGATTGCAGGTGCAGCGGGTACTGTTTGCTGCCCGGCCCGCCGTGGGAACGCTCGTAGGGTTCAATCCAGACCGGGTGGCCCGGGCAATCCCCATAGCCGTAGTCGGCGATGGTCTTGGAGTAGATCTCGATAAGGCCGGACGGGGTACCGAGCGGTTCCAGATCCGGCTCCTGACGGAACGACTCGTGGCGCACCCAGGGTTGGCCTGCCGGGAAGGTGACGAAGCCTTCGCCGTGCCAGAACTGGCTGAAACGGGGCAGACGAATGCCGATGCCGCGGCCCTGCAGGCGGGCGTCGTCATAAATGCTCTGGATCCACTCCAGCTTGCTCTTGCCACCGGTGAACTCGGCCTCGCGACCGAAGCGACGGCAGAGATCGGCGAAGATGTCATAGTCATCGCGTGCCTCGAACAGCGGCTCCACCACCTTGTACATGGCCAGAATGCCCGCATTGGAGTGAGAACCCCACTGCTCGATGTCATCCCGCTCGTAGGTGGTGGTGGCGGGCAGCACGATATCGGCGAAGCGGCAGCTGGCGGTCCACTGGTGATCGATGCTGACCACGGTTTCCAGCTTGCGCCAGGCCGCGACCATCTTGTTGCGATCCTGCTGGTGGTGGAACGGGTTGTTGCCGCAGAACACCGCCATCTTCATGTGGGGGTAGGTGATGGTCTGGCCGTTGAAGGCGATCTGCTTGCCCGGATTGAGGATGCAGTCGACGAAACGGGCCACCGGAATGTACTTGGAGTAGCCCTTCCAGTCGCCGTCATGGATCGGCTTGACCCCGGGAATGACCGAGCTGAAACCGGACATGATGGGGCCGCTGGAGGTGATGGTGCCCGCTCCGTTGTAGTGCCAGCCAAAGCCGTAACCGCCCCCCGGCAGGCCGATCTGGCCAATCATCGAGGCCAGAACCACCAGCATCCAGGCGTACTGCTCGCCGTGGTGCATGCGCTGTACACACCAGCCGCCGATAAGCTGGGTACGACCACTGCTCATGGCGCGGGCCAGCTCGCGGATGGTCTCGGCTGGTACGCCACAGATGGCGGCGGCCCACTCGGCGTCCTTCACCTGACCATCGCTGGTGCCCAGCAGGTAGGGCAGGAACTTGTCAAAACCGGTGGTGTAGTTCTTCAGGAACGCTTCGTCGTGGCGCTTCTCGCTGTAGAGGGTGTGGGCGATGCCCAGCATCAGCGGCACGTCGGTTTGCGGATTCAGGGTCACCTGATCGCAATTGAGGTACTTCTGGGTCTTGGATTTGACCGGATCGACGCTGATCACCCGGATCTCACCCTTGGCTACCTTCTCTTTCAGTTGTGCCCAGTAGTCGTAGACGCTGTGATCCGGCACCAGCCAGCCCACCTGCAGGTTCTTGATGGGATCGGAGCCCCAGATGACGATGGTTTTGCTGTGTTCCAGCACCTGCGGCCAGGAGGTTTGCTGCTCATACACCTCCATAGCGCCCGCCACGTGGGGCAGGATCACCTGGGCGGCACCGGTGGAGTAGTCACCGGCCTTGGCCAGATAGGTGCCGTGCAGGTTCATGGCGCGTCCCAGCATGGCGCCAGCGGAGTGCAGCTTGCCCACCGACTGCCAGCCGGAGTGGCCGGCATAGAGGGCGCTCGGGCCATAGGTCTTCTGCACCCGCTCCAGCTCGTGATAGAAGAAGTCCAGCGCCTGGGACCAGGTGACCCGCACGAAGCGGTTCTGGCCGCGTTCGCTGGTGTCGGACTGGTGGCCCTTGCGCAGCCAGTCCAGTCGCACCATGGGGTAGCGGATGCGGGAGGGGTTGTAGACCACTTCACTCAAGGCCTTGAGCATGTCGGTGGGGTGCTTGTCATGCTCGAACGGCAGGGTCTCGACCCAGCGGCCATCGACCACCCGGGCACGGAAGGCGCCCCAGTGGGAGCCGGACTGCACCAGCTTGTCACCAGACTCGGCGGCCATCACGGCGCGACCGAGCAGGGAGGGGCCGATCAGGGCAGAGGCACCGCTGGCCAGCAAGCCACCCAGAAAACCACGACGGGAAATATTGATCATCTTGTTATTCCTCTTTCGAATCCGGACTTAGTGGCTGCCCTGACCACCGGTATCGGCGGCATGGTTTTGCAGGTATTTGAGCAGGGTGCGCTCCTCTTCCTTGCTCAGGCGATAGTAGGCAGACATCGCCTTGAGTCCCGAAATCCAGCCGTTGGCAGTGAAGTGAGCGGGATCCGGCGCGCCGTGGCAGGAGTTGCAGGTGGATTTGTACATCTCGCCGGCGTAATCCCAGATCGGCTTGAGCGAGGACTCAAAGCCCTTGCCATCGACCCAGGCCTGCACCTGAACCTGTTCCCATTTGATATGGGTGGCGCTGTCGGTCTCCTGTTTGAGCACTTTCTCGCTCGCTTTCAGTTCGTCACGGATGGTGGCGACGAAGACCCGCTTGCCCATGTATTCGCTCAGCACCCGGCCTTTGCCATCGCTCTCGCGCCACCCTTCGATGGTCACCTTGAGGCGATCGCCGCTGCGGTCTACGACGTCGATGCGGGAGGCGGGCAGCAGTTTGCCGACCGGGTCGCTGCTCTGTTCGCTGGCGTAGAGATCTTTTTCACTCAGGTTGTAGAGGGTCTCGGTGGCTGGCGCCTCTTGCGCGTCGTTGACCAGGGTGGCGTAAGTGGCCCGGAAGCCGCCCGCCATGTTGGGCAGTTCGTGGGCGATGCCCTTGTGGCACTCGATGCAGTTCATGTTCTTCGCCGCCGCATCTTTCATCGCCAGCGCAGCCGCCGGGGACTGCTTGGCGTGATCCATGTTGTCGTAGCTGTGGCAGGACTTGCAGGTCTTGGAGTTCTGGCTGCTCATCCGCGCCCACACCTTCTCGGCCAGATGCAGACGCCGGTCCTCGAACTTCTCCTGGGTGTCGATGCTGTGGCCTATGTACTCCTGATAGAGGTCGTTGGCCGCCTCCATCTTGCGGGCCACCTTGCCGACGAAATCCTTCGGCTGGTGACAGTCGGTACAGACCGCCTGTACCCCTGAGGCATTCTTGAAGTGGATGGACTCCTTGTACTCCGGATAGACGGTGTCTTTCATGGAGTGGCAGGAGATACAGAATTCGAGGCTGCTGGTTTTCTCAAAGCCGTAGTGCAGGCCGACGGTGCCCGCGAGGGTGACGCCGACGCCCACCAGAAGCAGCGCCAGTACCGACCAGCGACGGCTGGGGGGGCGCAGGAAGTGCCACAGTTTTTTCATCATGCTCTCTCACATCACTTTTTTGATGGGAGCCATGATAGGGAGGCGTTGTGAACAGGGCTGCCGCCACAAATTAATGAAATAGGGGTATTTATGACAAAATGTGAATAGAATAATCCTCCCTTGTCGACCATCGTGAACCCTGCCCATGAGCTACCACATTCTGGTTGTTGAAGATGATGCGGTTACCCGCGAGAAGCTGACCGGCTATTTCGAGCGGGAGGGCTATCGGGTGACGGCGGTCGAAAATGGCCAGGAGATGCGCGCCGTGCTGGCGGAGCAGAGGGTCGATCTGGTGATGCTGGATATCAACCTGCCGGGGGAAGATGGTCTACTGCTGACCCGTGAACTGCGGGCGCGCAGCACGGTGGGGATCATTCTGGTTACTGGCCGCAGCGATGCGGTGGACCGGATTGTTGGCCTCGAGATGGGGGCCGACGACTATGTCACCAAGCCGTTCGAGCTCAGGGAACTGCTGGTGCGGGTCAAGAATCTGCTGTGGCGGATCTCGCTGGCGGCCGCCGCGCCGAGCGAGCCTGCGGTGGCTGACGATGCGGTGCGCTTTGGTCCCTGGCGTTTTGATATTCCCCGTCGCCAGCTCAGCAAGGACGGGGTGCCGGTGCGCCTGACCAAGGCCGAATATGAAGTGCTGGTGGCCTTTGTCGCCCATGCCGGACGGGTGCTCAGTCGGGAGCGGATCCTGACCCTCATCAGCCATCGCAGCGATGGCCCGAGCGATCGCACCATAGACGTGTTGATCCGGCGGCTGCGCGGCAAGATGGAAGCGGATCCGCGGGATCCCCAGCTGTTTGTCACCGTCCATGGGGAAGGCTATCTGTTTGCCGGCGAGATAGCCTCCTGACCCCGTTACGGTGGCCTTGACCTGTTTGACCGGGTGTCAGACCGGCGGGCGGGTATCAAATTGCGGGCAGTCGTCGCCAATCTGGTGCCAGGGCGCCTTGGAGCCGACAAAGATGTGAAACGCGGGCCGCTGGCTCGGCACATCGTCCAGTACCCCGAGGCGCAGGTTGATCTTGCCGCTGCTGCTCTTCTGGCTGAACAGGCTGGAGCCGCAGTGACGACAGAAGGCCAGGGTGGTCTCTGCCGATTTCCGGTAGCGGCCGATGGCCTCTTCTCCCTTCACTATGGTGACCTTGTTGCCATCCAGTCCGCCGACCGAGGCATAATCTCCCCCTGAAAACTTGCGGCATTCGCTGCAGTGGCAGTTCCCCATATAGTCGAACTGATCCGGCAGGGTCAGGGCGACGGCGCCGCACAGGCAGCTGGCATGTAACTCTTTCATCTCTTCTCCTTGAGTGTGCTGATCGGATTTGGAACGGCTATTCGACCCGATAGACGGGGCGAAAAGCGCCCTCCGAGAGGGAATCGGCGGGATCGGCCAGCGGCGCAGACAGCGTCAGAATGGGTGGCCCCATCACCCGCGGGCACTGCTCGGCATTGGCATCAGGGTGTTGCAGCAGGCAGACCGCCTGAGCGACCGCAAGGCGCCCCTGCAGCCGCATCTGATCGCTGTTGGCGGCCAGGATCTTGCCCCGGCGCAGTCCCCGCTGTACCCCGTGGCTGAAGTAGGTGCTCAGCACCTGGGGCCTGTCGAGATGGCGCTGCGCCAGCTCGTTGACGGCCACTTCGGCGGCGATGGCGCCTCCCACCAGATAGTCGAGGTTGGGATAGCGGGCCAGCGTCTGCTGCACCAGTGTGCGCTGGATTTCCCGGCTGTTGTCGCCACGCTCGGTGGTGACCAGCTTGATGGCGCTCCCCTTGATGGCATCGGCAAAGCCCGGCTCGACGAAGTTGTTGCCGCCACTTGCCTTCGGGCCGGGGAAGAGGGCGACCGAGACCGGTTTGCTGCCTGCGGGGTGGCGCTGCGCCAGCCAGTGGCCGATTTGCCAGCCCATCTGGTACCAGGAGACTCCCACCTTGGCCTGCACCAGACCGCTGGGCAGATCGTTGACCAGACCAAAGAGCGGCAGCGGCGTGGCCTTGATGGCCTCGCGCAAGCCCTGATAGCTCACCGCGCCGAGCAAGATGGCGTCGCTCCCTTCCTGCACGCAGCGCTGCAACTGCTGGCGCTGCTCGGCGAGGGCACCGTAACCCCCCGCTTCGTGGATCTGCAATTTGACTCCCAGCCGCTTCGCCTCGTCCACCATGCCCTGATTGACCGAAAGCCAGTAGGCGTCGCGCAGATGGGGGTAGAGGGCACAGAGGGTCAGCGGTTTGGTTGCAGCGGCGGGTTCCGGCCACTGCTGGAGCACCGGCTGGCCGCTTAATTCGCCGCCGGGCCAGATATCGACCGCAAATGCGAGGGCGGCGCGGGGAAGCATTAGCAACCAGATCAGCAACAACGGGGAGAGATAGACGCTTCGCATGGTCAGGGGTTTTGTTAAAGTGTTGGGCCATATTATCCGGTCAAAGCCGACCACAACCAAGGGACTTCCCGTGAGAATCTTTTCCGGCCTGGGTGGCAAGTTGCTGCTGGCCTTCTCCCTGATGGCGTTGCTGACCCTGAGTGCCTCCCTGCTGGGCTGGGTGGGGCTTAGCCATCTGCGCCAGCTGGAGCAAGGAGTGCTGCAGACTCTGGCCGATCAGGAGCTGGCCCGCACGCTCTCTCGCCTCAGCGGTGAGATCCAGAGCGCGTCGCGGCTGCTGGCCACCGCAACCAGCGAGCAGGAGCGGGAGCATCAGGGGCGCTTGCTCACTCTGCAGGGGCAACAGCTGCAACAGGTGCTGGCGCAACTTGGCCGTGGGCAGGGTTCAACAAGCCTCGATCAGCTCAGTCAGAGCATCATCGGCAATCTGGGCCAGCAGGGCTGGCTGGTGGGGGAAAGATTGACCCTGATGGCGCAGGGGGAGGCGCAGCGGGCCCATCTGGTGGCGGCGGCCGGGCAGATCGCCGAGCTGGCGCGCAGCCAGATGGAGAACGCCGAAACCGTGATGGTGGCGGGATTGGGTTCCCTCTATCAACAGCAAGGTACGCAGGCGGCCCGGACGCTCGACCGCCTGCTGGAGCAGGATCTCGACTGGCTGGAGCAGATGACCGAGCTGCGCCATCGCACCCTGATGCAGCAGCAGCGCATCGAAGAGATGTGGCGCAGCGAACGGCAGGAACAATTGCAAACGCTATTGCAAGAGGGGCAGCGGGAGCTGGCCATCTTGCAACTGCGGGCCGGGGCGGTGACCGATCCTGCCCGCCGGCAGGCGGTGGAGCAGGCGCTGACCGTGCTGGCGCAGAGCGACAAGCTGGTGCAACTGCGCAGCGACTGGCTCGGCAAGGGGGAGGCGCTGCGGGTGCTGGCCAATGCCAATGAGGCCCTGATGAGCAGCCTCAACCAGCAGGTCGGTGAGCTGGTCAGCCGTGCCCGCGATTCGCTGGGGCAGAGCCAGCAGGCGCTAAGCCAGCGCCTCAGGCTGCTGGAGCAGGCGTTGATGGGCATTGGCCTGCTTACCCTGCTACTGCTGATGCTGCTGATGTGGCGCATGGTCTACGGCCGGATCGTCTGGCCGCTGCAACGGGCGGTGGCGGGGATGAGCCGGTTGGCGCGCGGGGATCTGGCCCCCCTTGAGCCGATCGCCGGGGCGGGCCGTGATGAGCTGGCGGAGCTGGGCCGTGCCCTGCAGGTGTTTCGTGACAATGCAGTGGAGCTGGGCCGCTATCAGCGCGAGCTGGAGTCGCGGGTCGAGGAGCGCACCGGCCAGCTCAGCCACGCCAACGAGCGGCTCAATGAGGAGGTGGCGAAGCAGCGGCAGGCCCGCGCCGAGGCCGAACAGGCCAACCGCGCCAAGTCGGTGTTTCTCGCCACCATGAGCCACGAGATCCGCACCCCCATGAACGGCATTCTCGGAGGCCTGACGCTGCTGGAAGATACCCACCTGAGCGATACCCAGCAGCGCTATCTGGCCGCCATCGAGCATAGCGGCGAATCCCTGCTGGAGATCCTCAACGACATTCTCGACTACTCCAAGATAGAGGCGGGCCATGTGGAAGCGCGCCGCGAGCCCTTCCCCCTGTTCCAGCTGGTGGATGAGCTCAGCGCGCTGTTTCGGCCAAAGGCAGCGGCCAAGGGGGTCACCCTGGCGCTGGAATATGCGCCCGGGCTGGCGCCTGTGGTCGAGGGGGATCTGGGCAAGCTGCGCCAGGTGCTCGGCAACTTGCTCGGCAATGCAGTCAAGTTTACCGCCCGTGGCCAGATTACCCTGACGGTGGCGCCCCTTGTCTGTCACGGCCCTTGCGCCGAGCCCTGCATCCGGTTTGTGGTACGCGATACCGGCCCCGGCATTCCGGCCGATGAGCAGGAGGCGGTGTTCGAGGCATTTCGCCAGCGCAAGCGTGATATAGGCCATCAGGGCGGCACCGGGCTGGGACTGGCGATCAGCCGCAAGCTGGTGACCGCCATGGGGGGCGAGCTTATCCTTGCCAGCGAACCGGGCAAGGGGTGTGAATTCAGCTTCAGCCTGCCGTTGCAGCGCTCGAGTGCCCAGCTGCCTGCCGAGGTTCAGCCGCTGCACCTTGGTCAGTCCCGCGACATTCTGCTGGTGGAGGATAACGAGATCAACCGGTTGGTGGCGCACGGCATGCTGACCCGCTTCGGCCATCGCGTCACCCTGGCGGAGGACGGTCGCAGTGCACTGGCGCTGGTGACCGAGCGCCCCTTCGAGCTGGCGCTGCTCGATATCAATCTGCCCGATATGGACGGCATGACTCTGCGCGAGGATCTGGCCGCCATCAGTGAGGAGATGCATGAACGGCCGCTGCCCGCCATCGCCATCTCGGCCCAGATGTATCCGGAGGATATCCGCCACTGCCTTGCCGCCGGGTTTGTCGATTTTGTCGGCAAGCCGGTGCGGCTGGCGGTGCTGGCGAATTCCATCGATCAGCTGTTTCGGCAAGAAGGGGCCTCTATCGAGCCACAGGTGCAATTATCTGCAGCCGCGTCCTCGACTAACCAGCCCGAGTGGGCCAATCCGGTGCTGGATGCCGATCTGCCCCTGCTCGGCATGGCGCGGATCCGCCAGCTGGTCGCGCTGTTTGAGTCGCAAGGGCGGGTGTTGGTGGATAAGTTGGCTCAGGGGGAGGGGAGTGAGCAACGTCAGCTGGCGCACAAGTTCAAGGGGAGTGCGCTGGCGCTTGGGTTGACCGAATTTGCCAACCACTGTGCGGCTCTTGAGGCGGGAGGTGGTGAACCTGCGGCAATCGGGGCGCAATTTGACGCGGCGGTGAGCGGGTTGCAGCAGTGGCTGGTGGCCAACAGGGATTCTCCGTTCTGAGCCCTGCTGGCGATGCACAACGTTCAGAGGGGGCCAGCCCCTGCGCCGTTATTCGCTCTCGCGAAACAGCACCTGCTTGCACTTGGCACAGACCCATTCCCGGCGAAAATCGGTCAGGTGCACCATGCCTACCTCCAGCAACTCGTGGTGGCCGCAGTGATAACAGAAGATGATGTCGCCATCGACTGATTCAGGGTGGGCCGCCAGATAGTCGGCTTTGGTGGGGAGTTGATCCCACGAGGTGGTGTGGACATGCTTGCGTTGGCTGGTGTAGTAGACCCAGTAGAACAGAAAAAATACCGCCAGGATCACGAATGTCAGCAGATGGTCCATCTTGAACTCCTCCGGTTAGGTGCAGCCCCTCGGATGCATGGCTGCAATCAGCTCCATCATCATTAAATTTGTTTCGAATGAATATGTTACAGGATGGATAAAGAGGGCGTTGTGATCCCCTTCGGGTTTTGCCCGCCCGCGGCGGGATGAAAAATGTGCCGTTTGGCGGGGCGGCCAGGGTATTGAACGGGGAGGGAATCTTGTTTTTTACAACATAAATTCAACATTTTTTTAGGTGGTTGGACTGTCTCTTTGATCCAGCTCACGTTACAATGCCCGCGCCCACTTCACCTAACGCGCAAACGATTTTCAGGAGAGAAACGGATGTTGAAACGTGACATGACCATCGCCAATTATGATCCGCAATTGTGGCAGGCCATCACAGACGAAACCCGTCGTCAGGAAGAGCATATCGAGCTGATTGCGTCTGAGAACTACACCAGCCCCCGTGTCATGGAAGCCCAGGGCTCCCAGCTGACCAACAAGTACGCCGAAGGTTACCCCTCCAAGCGTTACTACGGTGGTTGCGAGTATGTGGATGTGGTCGAAACCCTGGCTATCGAGCGCGCCAAAGAGCTGTTCGGTGCCACTTACGCCAACGTGCAGCCGCACTCCGGCTCCCAGGCCAACAGCGCCGTTTACATGGCTTTGCTGCAGCCGGGCGACACCGTACTGGGCATGAACCTGGCCCACGGCGGTCACCTGACCCACGGCTCTCCGGTCAACTTCTCCGGCAAGCTCTATAACATCGTGCCTTACGGTATCGATGAGTCCGGCAAGATCGACTACGACGACATGGAACGTCAGGCTGTCGAGCACAAGCCGAAGATGATGATCGGTGGCTTCTCTGCCTACTCCGGCATCGTTGACTGGGCCCGCATGCGCGAAATCGCCGACAAGGTCGGTGCCTACCTGTTCGTCGACATGGCCCACGTGGCGGGTCTGATTGCCGCTGGCGTCTACCCGAACCCGGTTCCCCACGCTCACGTGGTCACCTCCACCACTCACAAGACCCTGGCCGGTCCGCGCGGTGGTCTGATCCTCTCTGCCGCTGACGACGAGGAGCTCTACAAGAAGCTCAACTCTGCCGTCTTCCCGGGTGGTCAGGGCGGCCCGCTGATGCACGTTATCGCCGGTAAAGCCGTTGCCTTCAAAGAGGCGCTGGAGCCGGAGTTCAAGACCTATCAGGCTCAGGTCGTGAAAAACGCCAAGGCGATGGCTGCGACCTTTATCGAGCGCGGTTACAAGATCGTCTCCGGCGGTACCGACAACCACCTGATGCTGGTTGACCTGATCGGCCGCGAGCTGACCGGTAAGGATGCTGACGCCGCACTGGGCAAAGCCAACATCACCGTTAACAAGAACTCCGTGCCCAACGACCCGCGCTCCCCGTTCGTCACCTCCGGTGTGCGGATCGGTACCCCGGCCATCACCCGCCGCGGTTTCAAGGAGGCCGAGTCCATCGAGCTGACCCACTGGATCTGCGACGTACTGGACAACCACGACAACGATGCCGTGCTGGCCACCGTGCGCGAGAAGGTGCTGGATATCTGCCGCCGCTTCCCGGTTTATGGCTGATAAGTCAGACCATCCGGTTTGAAGACCAATGCCACCTGCGGGTGGCATTGTTTTTTCTGGCGTTGGGCAACACGAGAGGGATGAGATTGAACCACGAAGAGAAGATACCGAGCGAAGAGGCACACTCCTGCGCAGAGCGGGGCAAGGTGTTGGAGGCGGAGCTTCGGCTGGCAATCCGCGCCCAGTATCACTTTCGTGCCAGTGAGCAGGGGCTGCTGGCATGGGATGTACGGCGGTTGGTGCGACTGAGCTGTGATCTGCCGCTGCAGGCGGTGGCATTGAGCGACATTGCCGAGCTTGACCGTGATCACTGGTATGGCCATGGCAGCGCCACTCCTACGGTGCGCAGCGTAGTCGAGCACTGCCAGCTCATCATGGCGGCGGATCTCGCCTACCCGATCATTCTCGACAGCGCCGGTCGGGTGATGGATGGCATGCACCGGATAGGCAAGGCATTGATGCTGGGTCATGACTATATCGATGCGGTGCAGTTTACGGTCGACCCAGCCCCCGATTATCTGGGTTGTGATCCTGATACTCTGCCTTACGACGAGTGAGTTGCCCATTAGTGATAACGAACAGAAAAATCACGCTTTTCCGCTTTTTACCACGGTTGGATGGCCGTGTTACACTGGCCGACCTAGATCCTGGCCCGCCGGGCCGGTCCCTGTTCCATTAACGCCGGAGGTCCGATGCATTGCCCATTCTGTAGTGCGGTTGATACCAAGGTGATCGATTCCCGTCTGGTGGCAGAAGGCCATCAGGTGCGCCGCCGTCGTGAGTGTCTGCTCTGTCACGAGCGTTTTACCACCTTCGAGATGGCCGAGCTGGTGATGCCCCGCGTCATCAAGTCCAACGGCTCCCGCGAGCCGTTCAATGAAGACAAGCTGCGCGCCGGTATTCTGCGGGCGCTGGAGAAGCGGCCGGTGAGCATGGAGGCCATCGAAAAAGCGGTCAACCATATCAAATCCCGCCTGCGTGCCACCGGCGAGCGCGAAGTCGCCTCCGAGCTGGTGGGCAATCTGGTGATGGATGAGCTCAAGAGTCTGGACAAGGTGGCCTATATCCGCTTTGCCTCCGTCTATCGCAGCTTCGAAGATATTCGCGAGTTCGGCGAAGAGATTGCCAAGCTGGAGAAGTAAACCGCCATTCTCACCCATGTTGCCGCGTCCGATTACGCTGCGCTAATCGAACCTACGATACTGCGTAAAGCCGAGATGTGTTGTCAAAGGAGCCCGAATGTTTAGTCAAGATGATTACCAATGGATGAGTCGGGCCCTCGAACTGGCCCGCCGCGGCCGCTACACCACGGCCCCCAACCCCTGCGTCGGCGCCGTGCTGGTCAAAGATGGCGTGGTGGTTGGCGAAGGGTGGCATCAGAAGGCGGGCGAGCCCCATGCCGAGGTTTACGCCCTGCGCGCTGCCGGTGAAGAGGCCCGCGGCGCCACCGCCTACGTGACCCTGGAGCCCTGCTCTCATCATGGTCGCACCCCACCCTGTGCCGAGGCGCTGATCAACGCCGGCGTGGCCCGGGTGGTAGCAGCCATGGTCGATCCCAATCCCCAGGTGGGCGGACGTGGCCTGCGTATGCTCTCCGAAGCGGGCATCAAGACCGATTTCGGCCTGCTGGCGAGCGAAGCCGAAGCGCTCAACCCGGGCTTTTTCAAGCGGATGCGTACCGCCTTCCCGCGGGTGACCGTCAAGTTGGGAGCCAGCCTCGATGGCCGCACCGCCATGGCGAGCGGCGAGAGCCAGTGGATCACCTCCCCCGATGCGCGCCGCGATGTGCAACGACTGCGGGCCCGCCACGATGCGGTACTCTCCAGCGCTGAAACCGTGCTGGCCGATGGTGCCTCCCTGACCGTGCGCTGGGACGAGCTTCCCCCTCGGTCAAGGCGAGCTATCCCAAAGAGACCCTGCGCCAGCCGCTGCGGGTTATTGTCGATTCGCAAAACCGCCTTACCCCGGATCTGCCGCTGTTCCAGAGCGAGAGTCCGGTGCTGCTGGCCCGTCACAAGGCGTCCGGCGAGTGGCCCGAGTGGGTGCAGCAGCTGGAGCTGCCGCTGCTGGATGGCAAGCTGGATCTGGTCAGCCTGTTCATGTTGCTGGCCAAACAGAACGTCAACTCGGTGCTGGTCGAGGCGGGCCCGCGGCTCTGCGGCGCTCTGCTGGAAAAAGGGCTGGTGGATGAGCTGGTGCTCTATCAGGCTCCCAAACTGATGGGTGACGAAGGGCGCGGCCTGTTCCATCTGCCGGGTCTGACCCGGCTGTTCCAGGCGCCCAAGCTTGCCATCAAGGATGTGCGCATGGTGGGGCCGGATATTCGCATTACCGCCAAAATAGCCTGATTTATCAATGTTCAAGGGGGCATAATCAGTCCCCGTCATCAGCAAGGTGATCTGCATGTTTACCGGAATTATCGAAGCGGTGGGAACCCTGGCCGAGCTGCGCCGTCAGGGCGATGACATGGCCCTCACCGTCCACGCACTAGGTCTGGATTTTAGCGACGTCAAACTGGGCGACTCCATCGCCACCAACGGCGTCTGCCTCACCGTGGTGGCGCTGGGCGACAAGAGTTATACCGCCGACGTGTCGCTGGAAACCCTCTCCCGTACCGGTTTTGCCGCCGCCAGAGTGGGCGATCGGGTCAACCTCGAGAAGGCGCTGATGCCCACCTCCCGCCTCGGCGGCCATCTGGTCTCCGGCCATGTGGATGGGGTAGGGGAGGTGAAAAGCGTCTCCAGCAGCGGCCGCGCCATCGAGTACTGGATCAAGGCGCCGGGGGAACTCTCCCGCTACATCGCCGAGAAAGGCTCCATTGCGGTGGATGGCATCAGCCTCACCGTCAACGCGGTGCAGGGGGACCTTTTCCGCCTGACTATCGTGCCCCACACCGCGCAGGAGACCACCATCGCCAGCTGGAAGCCGGGTCACAAGGTCAACCTCGAGGTCGATCAGATCGCCCGTTATCTGGAGCGGCTGATGATGGGCAAGAGTCAGGAGAGCAGCGCCTCCACCCTGACTCTGGACAAGCTGGCCAAGGCCGGTTTTCTCTGACGGTGTGCGCTGAGTCTTGCCACCAAAACGATTTTCTGTGATCCCGCTCTGATTGAAATGGAGCCGCTAGCCCCAATCTAGAGCAACATACACTCGCATTTGCGTTGAGCCTGCTGGCTCAACCCCCAAGCACACTGATGGAGTAGCCCATGGCGCTGAGCACAACCCAGGAAATCATTGCCGATATCAAGGCTGGCAAGATGGTGATCCTGATGGATGACGAAGACAGGGAGAACGAAGGGGACCTCATCATGGCCGCCTCCTGCGTCCGTCCGGAGGATATCAACTTCATGGCCCGCTACGGCCGTGGCCTCATCTGCCTGACCCTGACCCGGGATCGCTGCAAGCAATTGGCGCTGCCACTGATGGTGGATCGCAACAATGCCCAGTTCTCCACCGCCTTTACCGTCTCCATCGAAGCGGCAGAAGGGGTGACCACAGGTATCTCAGCCGCGGATCGCGCGGTGACCGTGCAGGCCGCTGTGGCGCCCAATGCCAAGGCGGCCGATCTGGTGCAGCCGGGCCACATCTTCCCGCTGATGGCGCAGGATGGCGGCGTGCTGACCCGTGCCGGCCACACCGAAGCCGGTTGCGATCTGGCCCGTCTGGCCGGTTTCGAGCCTGCCGCCGTCATCGTCGAGATCCTCAACGAGGATGGCACCATGGCGCGCCGTCCGGATCTGGAGGTGTTTGCCGAGGAGCACGGCATCAAGCTTGGTACCATCGCCGACCTGATCGAGTACCGCAACCAGCACGAGACCACGGTCGAGAAGGTGGCCGAGTGCAAGTTGCCGACCGAGTTTGGCGAGTTCGACCTCATCACCTTCCGCGACACCATCGACAATCAGGTTCACTTTGCCCTGAAAAAGGGTGAGGTGCAGGCCGATCAGCCGACCCTGGTGCGCGTCCATCTGCACGATGTGCTGAGCGATCTGCTGTTGACCGACCGCCACGCCGCCCGCAGCTGGCCGCTGCCCAAATCCATGGCCCGCATCGCTGACGAGGGCGGCGTGCTGGTGATTTTGGGGGCGGAATCCCATGGCGCCGAGCTGCTGGCTAGGGTCAAGGGTTTTGAAGCCGCCGACAAGGGGCTGGCGCCGGAAGGAGCCAAGTGGCAGGGCACCTCGCGCCGGGTTGGTGTGGGTTCCCAGATCCTCAAGGCCCTTGGTGTAAGCAAGATGCGTCTGCTGAGCTCGCCGAAGAAGTACCATGCCCTCGGTGGTTTCGGTCTGGAAGTGGTTGAGTACGTCGGCGAGTAAAGCTCCACCAGAGAAGTACCATCCCCTTCCGGGTGGTGTCGGTCTGGAAGTCGTGGAATTTACCGGCGAGCAAGTGCGCCGGACTGGTTACATCGCGATCATGGCCGTCTATTGCGGCCATGGTTTTTGTCGTGGGTCTGTTGTGCTAGAATGTGCGCACTTTTGACTCCGGCCCTTTTGATTGCACAGATACAGGATTTCCAATGAAGGTTATCGAAGGAAATATCGCCGCTCCTGAGGCGCGCATTGCTATTGTTGTTGCCCGTTTCAACAGCTTCATCAACGACAGTCTGGTGAACGGCGCGGTGGACGTACTGAAGCGTCAAGGTCAAGTGCAGGACAGCAACCTGACACTGGTAAAAGTGCCGGGCGCGGTTGAAATGCCATTGGTCATCAAGAAGCTGGCCAAGAGTGGTCAATACGACGCCATCGTGGCGGTCGGTACTGTCATCCGTGGCGGCACCTACCACTTCGACCTGGTGGCAAACGAGAACAGCAAGGGCATGGCCCAGGTAATGATGGAATATGAAATTCCCGTTGCCTTCGGTGTGCTGACCACTGAAAACATTGAACAAGCCATCGAGCGTGCAGGTACCAAGGCGGGTAACAAGGGTGCAGAGGCTGCACTGGCAGCGCTCGAAATGATCAACGTCCTGAAAGAACTGGACGTGTAACGAGGAGAAGTACATTGAAACCGTCTGAGCGCCGTAAAGCCCGCCATTGCGCCACCCAGGCCATCTACCAGTGGCAGATGACCAAGGCTAACGTGGGTGACATCGAAGAGCAGTTCAAGATCGATCAGGACACCAAGGGTGTAGACCTGAACTATTTCCGCGATCTGCTGTTCGGGGTAGCCCTCCACTGCAGCGAGCTGGACAAGGTGTTTGCACCTTTCCTCTCCCGTCCGCTGGAAGAAGTGGACATGGTGGACAAGGCGATCCTGCGTCTGGCGACCTACGAGCTGACCCGTCGTGATGATGTACCGCCGCGCGTGGTCATCAACGAAGCGATCGAGCTGGCCAAAGCTTTTGCTGCCGATGACAGCCACAAGTTTGTCAACGGTGTACTGGACAAGGTGATCAAGTCGCTGAACAAGCGTTGATCCTGCTGTCCGTCAGCATCTAAGAGAGGAGCCAGCTTATTGCTGGCTTTTTACTGTATGGGTGAATTTGAGCTGATTGATAAGTACTTCAAGGTCCCCCACGCCCGCAAGGACGTGGTGATGGGCCCTGGAGATGACTGTGCCCTGCTGACCCTGCCCCCCGATACCCAGCTGGCGGTGAGCACCGACACTCTGGTGAGCGGCGTACACTTCTTTCCCGACATGGATCCGGTGGATCTCGGCTACAAGGCTCTGGCGGTCAATCTCTCCGATCTCGCCGCCATGGGGGCTGAGCCGCGCTGGGTGTCGCTGGCGCTGACCCTGCCTGCCATTAACGAAGGTTGGGTCGCCGGTTTTGCCGAAGGGTTTCTGGAGCTGGCCGAGTACTACAATGTGGCGCTGGTGGGCGGAGACATGACCCGCGGGCCGCTCTCCATCACCATCTCGGTGAAGGGATCGGTGCCTGCCGGTCGCGCCCTGATGCGCAGCGGTGCCAAAGCCGGTGATGGCATCTATGTGACCGGTACCCTGGGGGATGCCGCGTTGGCACTCTCCCATCTGCTGGGCAAACGCACCCTCAATGAGAACCAGCTGGCTGCGGTGCTGCCACGGCTCGACCATCCCCATCCCCGCATTCTGGCCGGTCAGGCACTGCGCGGGCTGGCGGGCAGTGCGCTGGATCTCTCCGACGGGCTGGCATCGGATCTCGGCCATATCCTCAAGGCCTCCGGTGTACGTGCTCAGATCGATCTCGATCTGCTACCGCTCTCGCCGGTGCTGCAGGATGCGGTGAGCGAGCAGGAGGCGTGGCAACTGGCGCTGGCCGGTGGCGATGACTATGAGCTCTGCTTTACCGTACCGGAGGAGCACCGCGGCGCGCTCGATACGGCGTTGGCCCACAGCGGGGTCAAGTTCAGCCGCATCGGCCGCATCGTGGCGGGCGAGCCGGGCATTGATTACCTGCGTGGCGACCAAGCGGTCGAGTTGCAACTGAAAGGGTGGGATCACTTCGCATGAGTTTGTTCAGAATAAAGCCCGAGCTGACACGACTGGATCTGAAAAATCCGCTTCATTTTTTGGCGGTGGGGTTTGGTTCCGGTCTCAGCCCCAAAGCGCCGGGCACCATGGGCACCTGGCGGCCATTCCGCTCTATCTGCTGGTGAGCGGGCTGCCGACCCACTGGTTTATCGCCTTGCTGGCGGTGGGTTTTGTTGTGGGGATCCGTATCTGCCAGAGCGCCACCGATGCCATCGGCATGCCGGATCACGGCGCCATCGTCTGGGACGAGGTGATCGGTTTTGGTGTCACCATGATCGCCGCGCCAGCCGGTTGGGAGTGGGTGGTGGCGGGCTTCGCGCTGTTCCGGTTGTTTGACGTGCTCAAGCCCTGGCCCATCTCCTGGTTTGATCGCCGCATTCACGGCGGATTCGGCATCATGCTGGACGATCTGATCGCCGGCCTGTTCGCCCTGTTTTGTATGCAATTACTGGCGTTCTGGCTTGGCTGAATGCCACCTTCCGGGGGATGACCGTTCTGGCATCCCCCGATTTATATCTGCTTAATTTTCATTCATCGGCATATGCTGCCGTTTATCATCCATTTCACATAAATATTCACTACTCATTCGGGGCTCGTGATCGTTTTTGAAATAGTGATAAATGCTGCTTGTTGCGTTGTTGTTGAAATTAAAGTAATGATACCAATAGATGTACGGACGCACCGGCCATTTGTGTGATGAAAATCATCATTTAACGCTGCCGAATTGGTGGTTATCTGCACAAAACATTGCGGAATTGTATAACTCAATCATTTACACCCGTGGTCAAACCGTCTAAGTTACTCGCGGGTTATTCCAAAAAAATGCAAAAAACCCGCCCGGATCGCTGGTTTCGCTGCCTCATGGATTGAGCAAATATTGCCCAAGGTAACAACCGGCATCTGCGGCTGATTTACGGACGAATTATTTGGGACGGATGTCCCCCGCAGAGGTAAACATGTCCTTGCTCGAAGTAAAGAACTTGCGGATCGAGTACCCCTCCCGCTACGGGGTGCTGGCCGCGGTGAAGGATCTCTCTTTCTCTATCGAAAAGGGTGAGATTGTCGGGGTGGTCGGTGAATCCGGCGCCGGCAAGTCCACCATCGGCAACGCCGTCATCGATCTGCTGAGCCCGCCGGGTCGCATCGCCCGTGGCGATATCTACCTCAATGGCGAGCTCATCTCCGGCAAGAGCCAGAACGAGATGCGGGCCATTCGTGGCTCCCGTATCGGGTTCATCTTCCAGGATCCCATGACCTCCCTCAACCCGCTGTTCACCGTTGAGCATCAGCTGGTCGAGACCATTCTGGCCAATACCAAGCTCTCCCGCGAGGCGGCCTTTGCCAAGGCGCTGGAGCTGATGGGGGCGGTGGGTATTCCGCAGCCGGAGCTGCGCATCAAGCAGTATCCGCATCAGTTTTCCGGCGGCATGCGCCAGCGGGTGGTCATTGCCATCGCGCTCTCCTGCGATCCTGAGTTGATCATTGCCGATGAGCCGACCACGGCGCTGGACGTCTCCATTCAGGATCAGATCCTCCAGCTTATCCGCGCCCTCTGCAAAGAGCGTCAGGTGGGCTGCATGCTGGTGACTCACGACATGGGGGTTGTCTCCAACGTTACCGACAAGGTGGCGGTGATGTATCGCGGCGATCTGGTGGAGTTCGGTCTGACCGAACAGGTGCTGGGCAGCCCCAATCACCCCTATACCCGCAGCCTCATCTCGGCGGTCCCCCGCTCCGATGTGAAGCTGGTGCGCTTCCCGCTGGTCTCCTATATCGAGGATGCCAGTGCGCCGGATACCAATATCGACCTCAAGACCCACTGGCTCGGCCAGAGTCAGGACGAGCGAGCCTATGAAGGGGCGCTGTTGCGGGTGGAGAACGTCGATCTGAAGTTCGTCACCAAGGACTCCATCTTCCCGAGCCGCCGCCAGTATGTACGCGCCTGCAACAACATCAGCTTCGAGATCTTCGAAGGGGAGACCTTCGGTCTGGTGGGGGAGTCGGGCTCCGGCAAATCGACCATTGCCCGCGCCATCACCGGTCTCTATCCGCCTGATACCGGCAAGATCTTCTTCGAGGGGATCGATCTGACCGCTCTCAAGAGCGAGCGCGAGCGTCGCCCGTTGCGTCGCCAGATGCAGATGGTGTTCCAGAACCCGTACTCTTCGATGAACCCGCGGATGAAGGTGCGCGACATCATTGCCGAGCCGATCCGCTTCCATCAGCTGGCGAGCAGTGAGAGCCAGATCGAGGGGATCGTCGGCGATCTGCTGGATCACGTGGGCCTTGGCCGCGGTGCCGGGGTCAAGTATCCCCACGAATTCTCCGGCGGCCAGCGTCAGCGCATCTCTATTGCCCGCGCCCTGGCCACTCGCCCGCGCTTCCTTATCTGTGACGAGCCGACCTCGGCGCTGGATGTGTCGGTGCAGGCCCAGATCCTCAACCTGCTCAAGGATCTGCAGCAGGAGCTCAAGCTCACCATGCTGTTTATCAGCCACGATCTGCCGGTGATCCGCCAGATGTGCGACCGCATCGGGGTGATGCAGCACGGTCATCTGGTGGAAGTGGCCGAGACCGAGAAACTCTTTACCAATGCCGAGCATGAGTACAGTCGCAAGCTGATCTCCCTCATGCCGGAGTTCAAGGGAATGTCCCGCGAGGGGCTGGAAATCGCAAGCTAGGAGAGCGCCGGTGCGCCGGTCTGCTTGTCAAAAAAGTGTCATAAGAAAGCCAAAAGCATGGAGAACAAGATGAAGAAAGGATTGTCCAAGATTGCCCTGGCGCTATTTGCCGCCGGTTTCGCCTTCAGTGTCTCAGCCGCTGATATCAAGGTGGGTGTCGCCTCTGACGCCACTTCGCTGGATCCGCAGGAGCAGCTCTCCGGTCAGACCCTGGAGATGTCGCACCTGGTATTCGATCCCCTGATGCGTTACACCCAGGACCTGCAGTTCGAGCCCCGTCTGGCCGAGAAGTATGAGCGTATTGACGATAAGACCGTCCGCTTCCACCTGCGCAAGGGGGTCAAGTTCCACTCCGGTAACGACTTCACCGCTGACGACGTGGTGTGGACCGTTAACCGCCTGAAATCCTCCGTCGACTTCAAGGCGATCTTCGATCCCATCAGCGAAGTGAAGAAGGTCGATGACTACACCGTGGATCTCGTCACCGCCAAGCCGTTCCCGCTGGTGCTGCAGACCGTCACCTACATCTTCCCGATGGACTCCAAGTTCTACACCGGCAAGACCGAAGCGGGCAAAGACAAGGCCGAGATCGTCAAAAACGGCGACTCCTACGCCTCTACCCACGTCTCCGGTACTGGCCCGTTCACCGTCAAGTTCCGCGAGCAGGGTGTGAAGCTGGATTATGCCCGTAACGCCAACTACTGGGATAAAGCCTCCAAGGGTAACGTCGAGAACCTGACCGTGGTGCCGATCAAGGAAGATGCGACCCGTGTTGCAGCCCTGCTGGGTGGCGACGTGGACATGATCTATCCGGTTGCGCCGAACGATCTGGAGCGCGTGAAGAATGGCAAGGACTCCCAGCTGGTCACCCTGTCCGGTACCCGTGCCATCATCATCGAGCTGAACCAGAACACCAACCCGGCGCTGAAAGACAAGCGCGTGCGTCAGGCGATCAACTACGCCATCAACCAGGTGGGTATCGTCGAGAAGATCAACAAGGGCTTCGGTACCCCTGCTGGTCAGCTGAGCCCGAAAGGCTATGCCGGTCACAACGAGGCGCTGGTACCCCAGTATGATCTGGCCAAGGCCAAGGAGCTGATGAAAGAGGCCGGTTACGAGAAAGGCTTCAAGATGACCTTCATCTCCCCGGCAGCCCGCTACGTCAACGACGTCAAGATTGCCCAGGCTGTCTCCGCCATGCTGGCCAAGATCAACATCAAGGTGGATCTGAAGACCATGCCGGTGGCCCAGTACTGGCCCGAGTTTGACAAGTGCGCCGCAGACATGCAGATGATCGGCTGGCACTCCGACACCGAAGATACCGCGAACTTCTTCGAGTTCCTGACCTTCACCAAGGACGCCAAGACCGGTATGGGTCAGTACAACTGCGCCGGTTATGCCAACGCCGAAGCTGACAAGCTGGTGATGGATGCCAACGCCGAGACCGATCCGGCCAAGCGTGCCGAGATGCTCAAGAAGGTCGAAGCCATGCTGATCGAAGATGCTGCCTACGTGCCGCTGCACTGGGAAGATCTGGCCTATGGCGCCAAGAAGAACGTCGACATCAAGCCGGTGGTCAACGTGATGAACTTCCCTTACCTGGGTGACCTGGTGGTCAGCAAGTAAGAGAACGTCGCAAGGAAGGACGGGGCGGGGTGGTCAGCTGGCCACTCCGCCCACTAACAGAAGCCTGTGCCACGACACAGGCCACGTAGAAGGACAAGCATGTTTACATTCCTGCTGAAACGGTTCTATCAGGCCGTGATAGTGATGTTCGTCATCAGCCTGGTCGCCTTCTCCATCCAGGACAACCTGGGTGACCCGTTGCGCGAGCTGGTGGGACAATCCGTCTCCGAAGCCCAGCGTCACGAGTTGCGCGAGAAGATGGGCCTTAACGATCCCTTCCTCATCAAATACAGCCGCTTTTTGAAAAATGCGGTGCATGGGGATTTGGGCACCTCCTATTTCTTCAAGCGACCCGCTCTCGAGGTGATCCTCGACAAGCTGGTGGCTACCCTTGAGCTGGTGTTTGCCGCCGCGCTCATCATCGTGGTGGTCTCCATTCCACTCGGTGTCTATTCGGCGATCCGCCCGCGCAGCATTCCCACCAAGATCATCATGGCAGGGAGCAGTATCGGTATCTCGATCCCGGTGTTCCTGACCGCCATCATGCTGATGTACCTCTTCTCCATCCAGCTGGGCTGGCTGCCTGCCTATGGCCGCGGCGAGACCCGTAACCTGCTGGGCTGGGAGTCGGGCTTCTTCACCTGGGATGGCATCCTGCACCTGATCCTGCCGGCGGTGTCCCTCTCTTCCATCATGCTGCCGCTGTTTATCCGGCTGGTGCGCTCCGAGATGCTGGAGCAGCTCTCCTCCGAATACGTCAAGTTCGCCCGCGCCAAGGGGCTGGACAACAACAAGGTCTACTATCAGCACGCTCTGAAGAACACCATGCTGCCGGTCATTACCGTCGGTGGGGTGCAGATCGGCACCATGGTGGCCTACACCATTCTGACCGAGAGCGTGTTCCAGTGGCCGGGCACCGGCTTCCTGTTCCTCGAGGCGATCCACCGGGTCGATACGCCCCTCATCACCGCCTATGTCATCTTTGTGGGGCTGATCTTCGTGGTGACCAATACCCTGGTCGACCTGCTCTACGGGTTGATTAACCCGACCGTTAACCTGACCGCCAAGGGGTAACAGATGACTAATGCTGTAACTGCAAGCCCAAGCCGTTGGGCACGATTCAAGAACTCTGACATCGTCTACTACTTCCTGCGGGACAAGGTAGCCATGTTCAGCTTTGCGGTGTTTGTGGTGTTCGTGCTGGCGGCGCTGCTGGCGCCCTGGCTCGCCCCGCACAACGTCTATGACCAGACCAGTTTTGATCTGATGGATGCCGAGTTGCCCCCCTCCTGGCTCGAAGGCGGCGAGGAGCGTTTCTGGCTCGGTACCGACAACCAGGGGCGGGATATCTGGAGCACCATTCTCTATGGCGCCCGTATCTCCCTTACCATCGGCCTGTTTGCGGTGGCGCTGCAGCTGGTGCTCGGTATCGTCATCGGTCTGATTGCCGGTTACTTCGGTGGCCGTATCGACAACCTGCTGATGCGCTTTGCCGATGTGCAGCTGTCGTTCTCCACCATGATGGTGGCGATCATCATCTCCGCCATCTTTCAGGCAACCTTTGGCTCCGAGTTCTACTCGAAGTTCGCCATCATGATGCTGGTGGTGATCATCGGTATCGCCGAGTGGCCGCAGTACGCCCGTACCGTGCGCGCCTCTGTGCTGGCGGAGAAGAAGAAGGAGTATGTGGAAGCGGCCAAGGTGATGGGGTTCCGCGCCCCGCGCATCATGTTCCGCCACATTCTGCCCAACTGTTTGTCGCCCATTCTGGTTATCTCCACCGTGCAGGTGGCCAACGCCATCATGAGTGAAGCGGCACTATCCTTCCTTGGGCTCGGGATGCCGGTAGACCAGCCGTCTTTGGGGTCGCTGATCAGCGTCGGCTTCAACTACATCTTCTCCGGCTCCTGGTGGATCACCGCCTTCCCGGGGATCTGTCTGGTGGTGCTGGTGCTGGTCATCAACCTGCTGGGTGACTGGCTGCGGGATGTGTTTAACCCGAAGATTTACAAGGGTTAACTCCGGTCAGAAGTGAAGATACAAGAAGGGCGCCATCAGGCGCCCTTCTTGTATTTGCTCTTTAACTCGCAGCAGGTCAGGCTTGCAGCCAGGCTTCGATGCTGCGCTGGATGCCGGCATCGTCCAGACCAAGCAGGGTATAGATCTCCTGCTGGGTGCCCTGTTCCACGAAGCGATCCGGCAGGCCGAGGTTGAGCACCGGCTTGTCTTCGATAGTGACGAAGTGATCGTGGCTGGCCGCAAGTGAGAGCACCAGCGCTTCATCCATCGGTTTGACGAAGCGCATGTCCACCAGGGTGGCATCCAGCACTTCGGCGGCCGCTTTGGCGTGGTGCAGCAAGGTGCCAAACGCCAGAATGGCAGTGCCCTTGCCCTCTCGCAGGACATGTCCCTTGCCAAGCTCCAGCGCTTGCATCTCTGACGAGATGGGGGCGTCGCTCAGGCTGCTGCCGCGCGGGTAGCGCACGGCGGCAGGGCCCTGATGGAGATAGCCGGTATAGAGCATCTGGCGGCACTCGTTCTCGTCAGATGGCGTCATCACCACCATGTTGGGCACGGTGCGTAGGAAGCTGATGTCGAACGCCCCCTGATGGGTCGGGCCATCGGCGCCCACCAGACCTGCCCGGTCGATGGCGAATAGCACCGGCAGATCTTGCAGCGCTACATCGTGGATCACCTGATCGTAGGCGCGCTGCAGGAAGCTCGAATAGATGGCCACCACCGGCTTCTTGTCGGCGATGGCAAGACCTGCGGCGAACGTGACCGCATGCTGCTCGGCAATGGCCACATCGAAGTAGCGATCCGGATATTGCTGGCTGAATTTCACCAGCCCGGAACCTTCGCGCATGGCGGGGGTGATGCCGACCAGCTTTTCGTCTTTGGCGGCCATGTCGCACAGCCACTGGCCAAAGATGGCGGAGAAGGTGGGTTTGGCGCTGCTCGCCTTGGGCAGGGAACAATCGTCAGGATTGAACTTGGGCACGGCGTGATAACCGATGGGGTCTTTCTCCGCCGGCTCGTAACCCTTGCCCTTCTTGGTTTTGACGTGCAGCAGTTGCGGGCCCTTGAGGTTGCGCATGTTGCGCAGGGTCTCGACCAGTGCCTCGATATCGTGACCGTCGATGGGGCCGATATAGTTGAAGCCGAACTCCTCGAACAGGGTGCCGGGTACCACCATCCCCTTGAGGTGCTCTTCGGCCCGCTTGGCCAGCTCCTTGACCGGTGGCAAACCCGCCAGCACCTTCTTGCCGCCTTCGCGGATGGTGGTGTAGAGCTTGCCGGACATGACCCGGGCCAGATGGTTGTTCAGCGCCCCGACATTCTCGGAGATGGACATCTCGTTGTCGTTGAGGATCACCAGCATGTCCTTGTGCACATCGCCAGCGTGGTTGAGCGCTTCGAAGGCCATCCCTGCGGTAATGGCACCATCACCGATCACTGCAACGACCTTGCGACCCAGCCCTTCGCTCTCGGCGGCGACCGCCATGCCAAGGGCGGCACCGATGGAGGTGCTGGAGTGGCCAACGGAGAGCACGTCGTACCGCTCTCGCCACGCCAGGGGAAGGGGTGCAGACCGTCTTTCTGACGGATGGTGTGGATCTGATCACGGCGCCCGGTCAGGATCTTGTGGGGATAGGCCTGATGGCCCACATCCCAGATCAGCCGATCGAACGGGGTGTTGTAGACGTAGTGCAGGGCGACGGTCAGTTCGACCGTGCCGAGACCGGAGGCAAAGTGTCCGCTGGAGCGGCTGACAGAGCGCAGCAGATATTCGCGCAGCTCGTTGCACAGCACCGGCAGCCGATCTTTGGGCAAGGAACGCAGCTCGACCGGAGTGTCCGCGAGGGCCAGGTTGGGGAAATTGCTAATATCAACGCTCATATTGTTACTGTTATCCAGCGTTTAGTGGGTTCGCTCGATGATGTAATCGGCAAACGCTTCCAGAATGTCGGTATTGTAGGGCAAGGATTGCAGGGCTGTTAAGGCTTTCCCATGCAGTTCGCGAGCCAGCTCACGGGCATTTTCGAGTCCGAGTAGGGCCGGGTAGGTACTTTTTTCCAGCGCCAGGTCAGAACCTTGTGGCTTGCCCAGGGTGGCGGTATCACCTGTGATGTCGAGGATGTCATCCTGCACCTGAAAGGCGAGGCCAATCGCGGCGGCATAGGTTTGCAGGGCAGCCAGCGTGGCGTCATCGACATCGGCTTTGCACAGGGCGCCGAGCGCCACGGCACATTCAATCAGTGCACCGGTCTTGTGGCGGTGTACCTGCTCTAGCTCGGCGAGCGAGATCTGGCGCCCTTCGGCCTGCAGATCCAGCGCCTGACCGCCACACATACCGAGATAGCCGGAGGCGCGAGCGAGGGTACTCAGCATCCGCACCCGGTTGGCCATCAAGGAGTCGGGCATGGGGTGATCGGCCAGAATGGAGAACGCCAGGGTCTGCAGCGCATCACCGGCCAGAATGGCGGTTCCTTCGTCAAACGCCTTGTGAACGGTTGGCTGACCACGACGCAGGTCGTCGTTATCCATGGCGGGCAGGTCATCGTGCAGCAGGGAGTAGGCGTGGATGCACTCCACGGCAGCCGCAGGGCCATCCAGCAGTTCGCTCTTGACGCCCAGCATCTCGCCGACCGCGTAGACCAGAAACGGGCGAACCCGCTTGCCGCCCAGCAGCAGGCCATAACTCATGGCATCGCGCAGGCGCGGCGCCATGGCGGGCAAGGATTCAAGTTGTGCTGACAAACAGTCGTCAATACGCTGACGATGCAGACGGGAAAAATGGTCCAGCGCCACTCACTCCTCTCCTTGTTCTGGCTGGAAGGGGGCGAGCTGGTCACTGCCATCGGCTTGACTGAGCAGGATCTGGATCTTCTGTTCGGCCAGTTCCAGCTTCTGCTGACCGGCCCGTACCAGATGAACGCCCTGCTCGAACTGCTTGAGTGCCTCTTCCAGGGGTAGGGAACCTTGTTCCAGCTGATGAACGATGGTTTCCAGCTCTTCCAGAGTGGCATCAAAACTCAGACGGTCGATTTTTTTACTGGCCATGTCCATCCTCGGGGATTGAAAAAAACGGCTTATATTAACATCGACCGTCCACAGGGGGGAGGCAGAAAAGCATTGCCCTCTCAAACTCTCGCTAAACTGGCCGATAATGAGCCATCATTCTCAGTGGATGCATGCTTGCCGCATGGGTCGCAATAGCAGAAAATTCAACAGACTATAAATAGACATAAGAACCGGTGACAGGAGTAGGGACGTGGATCTAGGCAGTCTGATAGGGATAGTGCTGGGTTTCGGGGTGGTGGTGTACGGCATGCTGCTGGGTGGCCCCATGAGCATGTATGTTGATATGCCATCGGTCTACATCACTGTATTGGGCTCAATCTTCATCGCCATGATGAAGTTCAACCTTGGCCAGTTCCTGATGGCATTCAAGGTGGCGGGCAAAGCCTTTATGTACAAGGGCGACAAGCTTGAAGACCTGATTACCAAAGCCGTTGAACTGGCTGACGCGGCTCGCAAAGGTGGCTTTCTTGCGCTGGAGGCCGCAGAGATCCCCAATGCATTTATGAAAAAAGGGATCGACATGCTGGTGGATGGTCACGATGCCGAAGTGGTGCGTGCCGTGATGGAAAAGGATATCGACCTGACAGCCGAGCGCCATGTCATTGCCATCAAGGTCTTCCGTACCCTTGGGGATCTGGGCCCAGCCATGGGGATGATAGGTACGTTGGTGGGTCTGGTGGCCATGTTGGCCAACATGAGTGACCCCAAGTCGATCGGGCCGGCGATGGCGGTGGCCTTGCTGACCACCCTGTACGGTGCGATAGAGGCCAATATGTTGGCGATCCCGATTGCCGACAAGCTGGAGCTGCGCAGCGGGGAGGAGAAGCTCAGTCGTACCTTGATCCTTGATGCCATTATGGGGATTCAGGATGGCCAGAACCCGCGGGTGATCCAGTCCATGCTGCAAAACTATCTGAACCAGTCCAAACGTAATACTGGCACCGAATAGGGGGCGCTATGTCTGATTGCAAGTGCCCACCACCAGGTCTTCCTGGTTACATGGGAACCTTTGCCGACCTGATGTCACTGCTGATGTGCTTCTTCGTGCTATTGCTCTCCTTTGCCGAGATGGATGTGCAGAAGTTCAAGCAGATAGCCGGTTCCATGGACAAGGCATTCGGGGTACAGAACATCCTTGAGGTGAAAGATATTCCCAAGGGAACCTCGGTGATTGCCCAGGAGTTCAGGCCCGGTCGCCCGGAACCCACGCCGATTGATACCGTGATGCAGCAGACCATCGATCTGACCCAGACCGAACTGGAGTTTCTGCCCGGCGAGTCGGATCAGGCCGGTGGTCAGGACAAGAGTGATGGCAAACAGACGGGGGGCGATACCGCGCAGGATGCGAAGAAGGCGCAAGAACAGTCCAATACCCTGGCCAAAGCACTCGCCGAACAGATGAAAGATCAGATCCAGGATGGCGCTATCGAAATTGAGGCGCTGGGCCAGCAGATCATCATCCGGATCAGGGAAAAAGCATCTTTCCCGGCCGGTTCGGCATTTCTGCAGCCACAGTTCTGGCCGGTCATTCGCAAGGTAGCGACCCTGCTCAAGGATGTGCCGGGTGAAATCACCATCTCCGGTCACACCGACAACGTGGCGACCGAAGATGAGCTGTTCCAGTCCAACTGGGAGCTGTCGTCGCAACGGGCGGTTGCGGTGGCGCACCAGATGCTGAAGGTCCCCGGTTTTGATCAGGGGCGACTGGTGGTGCAGGGGATGGCGGACTCCCAACCATTGGTGCCCAATACGACCCCGGAAAATCGTCGGATGAACCGGCGGGTGGAGATCGCCATCATGCAGGGCAAACCGACTGTTTCGGCCCCCATTTCCGTACCGGAAGGGAAGTAAGTGAAGGGAATGTCGATGACGCAAGTGGGATCTGCATCAGGGGGCTGACGTGGATTTTGTGTTGGCTTCATATTAAGATGCCTCATCCGAACCGATTGCTGCGGCCTCCTTGCAGATGGCCGCAGTTTCTATTTTCAAGCAACCCAGGTTTCGACTATGAATCATACTCCGATGACTGTTCGCGGCGCTGAGAAGCTGCGCGAAGAGCTCGATTATCTCAAGACCGAGCTTCGTCCCCAGATTATCGAAGCGATTGCCGATGCCCGTGAGCACGGTGATCTGAAGGAAAACGCCGAATACCATGCCGCTCGCGAGCAGCAGGGGTTCTGTGAAGGCCGCATTCAGGAGATTGAAGCCAAGCTCTCCAATGCGCAGGTGATCGATGTCACCAAGATGACCAACAACGGCCGCGTTATTTTTGGCGCGACTGTGACTCTGCTCAAGAGCGAGACAGAGGAAGAGGTGGTTTACCGCATCGTGGGTGACGATGAGGCTGATATCAAACAGAACCTCATCTCTGTCAACTCCCCCATTGCCCGCGCCCTGATTGGCAAGGAAGTGGACGATGTCGCTATCGTCAAGACGCCGGGCGGTGATGTGGAATACGAAGTACTGGAAGTCGCTTATATCTAAGCGAATGCTACAGACGATGAAACAGGGGGGCTGGCGCTCCCCTGTTTGTCTTTATCTATATGATTATTGATAAAAATCAGGACAGATACGCCTCGGTAAAGGCGTCCTGATGACGCTGAAACAACCAGTGGCGCAGCCGTTCGATGTTGCTCTCGCTCATTTGAAAGCTCAGTGCCCAGGTGGCATGGTCGGCATTGGCTTTAATGCGCCTAACCAGTCGTCCCTGTAGTGGAAGAGGGGGCTCTTGCTCGATGCAGAGCTCGCCGTTGATGGGGGTATCGGCCACCATGTCGATTGGCAAATTTTCCACGATGAGGCCGTTGAGGGAGAGGCTGAGTACCTGAAACAGGCCCAGCTCGCTGCATAGCTTGGCTTTTTGGGTAAGACGCCAGGCGCGCGGTTGCGCAAACCCCAGTTCCCTGATGACCGGTGCAGATAAGCGGGGCTCGACGAAGCCATCTTCCCCTTGGGTAAAGCTCAGAGGAAAACGCAGCTGATGGCCTGCGAAGCGGGCTTCGAGTACGAGGTGTTCGGCTTTTTGCAGCAAGCCAAGCATGGGGGCATCGAGGTGACCACTCAGAACATGGGTGTCCTGATTGCTCCCCAAGTCCCGCAGCATGGCCAGCTCATCGTCGGTCAGAATAGGAGGGTGAGCCATAATGCGTGTCCGGAAGTATTCATCGCAGGTTAAGGGCTTTGCGACTACTTTGGCAAGCGACTCGGGAAGAAGTGGAATAAGGAAAGAGCGATGCTCTTTCCTTTTACTTGCGGGGCAGCTGGATTTTGGGTTCGTTGGCTTGACGATAAATGGTCAGCACATGACCCATGCTTTGCACCTTGATTGAACCGGTTTCACGGACGATAGCATCCATAACCAGTTGTTTCATTTCGCGATCTTCAGAGGCAACCTTAACCTTGATCAGCTCGTGATGGTTCAGCGCCAGATCGATCTCGGCCAGTACACCTTCGGTCAGACCATGCTGACCCAGCAGGACGACAGGCTTGAGGCTATGGGCAAGGCCCTTGAGGTACTGTTTCTGTTTATTGTTGAGAATCATCGCAATTTCTTCATAAGTCAGGGTTGAAAGGGGCGTATTCTACCCCCACTTAGCCCTTAATACTAATAACCCTTGTGGTTTTTTAAAGTCGATTATCATGACCCAGAAAAAACGTTCCCCCAGTTCAACTCGCTGGTTAAAAGAACATTTCGACGATCAATACGTCAAAAAAGCCCAGAAAATGGGCCTGCGTTCTCGTGCTGTTTTCAAGATTGACGAGATCCAGGGCAAGGATCGCTTGCTGAAACATGGCATGACAGTAGTGGATTTGGGAGCTGCCCCCGGTGGTTGGTCCCAGTTTGCGGTTGAACAGGTTGGTGATTCGGGTCGTGTCATCGCATGTGACATTTTGCCGATGGATCCCATTGCTGGTGTCGATTTCCTGCAAGGGGACTTTCGGGAGGAAACTGTACTCGGCGCTTTGCTGGAGCGAGTGGGTCCCGAAAAGGTCGATGTCGTGATGTCTGATATGGCGCCCAACATGAGCGGTACCCAGCAGGTGGATCAGGCTCGCGCCATCTATCTGGTCGAGCTGGCGCTGGACATGTGCAATCAGGTATTGCGTAGTGACGGCAGTTTCGTAGTAAAGGTGTTTCAGGGTGAGGGCTTTGATGCCTATCTCAATGAAATTCGTAAACTTTTCTCCGCTGTCAAAATTCGTAAACCAGACTCATCCCGCGCCAGATCACGGGAAGTCTACATTGTGGCTACCGGTTTTAAACTGTAGTACCCTAACCTTCATCGTTAACTGTCAGTCTGCGAGGTTACTGATTTGAGTGACATGGCGAAAAACTTAATCCTGTGGCTGGTCATCGCCGTCGTTTTGATGTCGGTGTTCAATAGCTTCAGCCCCAGCGATACCACCAGTCGCCAGCTGGACTATTCCAGCTTCGTTAAAGAGGTGACCCAAGAGCAGATCCGTGAAGTGCGGATGGACGGTAAGGTCATTAATGGCGTCAAGCGTACTGGTGAACGATTCACCACCATCATACCTGCGCCGGATCCCCAGCTGCTCAACGACATGCTCAATCACAATGTCAAAGTGATGGGCGAGAAGCCGGAAGAGCCGTCTCTGTTGACCTCTATCTTCATCTCCTGGTTCCCGATGCTGCTGCTGATCGGTGTCTGGGTCTTCTTCATGCGTCAGATGCAGGGCGGCGGTGGCAAAGGTGCCATGTCGTTCGGCAAGAGCAAGGCTCGCCTGATGAGCGAAGATCAGATCAAGACTACCTTTGCTGATGTTGCAGGTTGCGATGAGGCCAAGGAAGAGGTGAAGGAGCTGGTCGACTATCTGCGCGACCCGAGCAAATTCCAGAAACTGGGTGGCAAGATCCCGACCGGTGTGCTGCTGGTTGGTCCTCCCGGTACCGGTAAGACCTTGCTGGCCAAGGCTATTGCGGGCGAGGCCAAAGTGCCGTTCTTCACCATCTCCGGTTCCGATTTCGTGGAGATGTTCGTCGGTGTCGGTGCCTCCCGGGTGCGTGACATGTTCGAACAGGCCAAGAAATCCTCCCCCTGCATCATCTTCATTGATGAAATTGATGCGGTCGGTCGCCAGCGTGGCGCCGGTCTGGGTGGTGGTCACGATGAACGTGAGCAGACTCTTAACCAGATGCTGGTCGAGATGGATGGTTTTGAAGGCAATGAAGGCATCATCGTCATCGCAGCCACCAACCGTCCTGACGTACTGGATCCGGCACTGCTGCGTCCGGGCCGTTTCGACCGTCAGGTTGTGGTCGGTCTGCCGGATGTCCGTGGTCGCGAGCAGATCCTGAAAGTGCACATGCGCAAAGTTCCGTTGGCGGATGATGTCAATCCGGCGCTGATTGCCCGTGGTACCCCCGGTTTCTCCGGTGCGGATTTGGCCAACCTGGTCAACGAAGCAGCCCTCTTCTCTGCCCGCGAGAGCCGCCGAGTGGTCTCCATGGCCGAGTTCGAGAAGGCCAAGGACAAGATCATGATGGGTGCGGAACGCCGCTCCATGGTGATGAAAGAGTCCGAAAAAGAGATGACTGCGTATCATGAAGCTGGTCACGCCATCATTGGTCGTCTCGTTCCTGACCATGACCCGGTTTACAAGGTCTCTATCATTCCGCGCGGTCGTGCGCTGGGTGTGACCATGTATCTGCCGGAGCAGGATCGCTGGAGCCACTCCAAGCAGCATCTGGAGTCAATGATTTCCAGCCTGTATGGCGGTCGCCTGGCAGAAGAGCTGATCTATGGTGCCGAGAAGGTTTCTACTGGCGCTTCCAACGACATCGAGCGAGCGACCGACATCGCCCGCAAGATGGTGACCCAGTGGGGTATGTCCGAGCGTCTCGGCCCAATGCTCTACGCGGAAGAAGATGGCGAGGTGTTCCTCGGTCGCAGCATGGCCAAGGCCAAGCATATGTCCGACGATACCGCTCGCGTGATCGATGCCGAGGTCAAGCAGGTCATCGACCGCAACTACGCCCGTTCCAAGCAGATCCTGCTGGATAACATGGACGTGTTGCACAGCATGAAAGATGCGCTGATGAAGTACGAGACCATTGACGCCAAACAGATCGATGATCTGATGGCGCGTCGCGAGGTACGTGCTCCGAGCAACTGGCATGACGAGCACGGTGATACCCCGCAAGGCGGTTCCACTGTGGCTGCCGAGGCCAAGCCTGCCGATGAGGCTGCACCGGTGGCGGATGTCACTATCGACAAAGCCAACGACGTGCCGGCCAAATAATCGTGACTCTCCAAACCCCGGGCTTGCCCGGGGTTTTTCTTTATCAGATGGACATGAAAATGCAGTTAACCAGCAAGGGGCTCAGCCTCTCCCTCGATCGTCCCCATGTGATGGGGATCCTCAATGTGACGCCCGACTCATTCTCCGATGGCGGTAATTTCAACCAGTTTGAACGGGCAATGGCCCATGCGCGCCAGATGGTCTCTGACGGTGCGACCCTCATCGACATCGGTGGCGAGTCAACCCGCCCTGGTGCGCCCGATGTGAGCGAGCAAGAGGAGCTGGACAGGGTCATTCCTGTCGTAGAGCAGATGGCCCGTGAGCTGGATGTGATGATCTCACTCGATACCTCCAAAGCGGCTGTGATGCGGGAGGGTTGCAAGGCGGGTGCCCATCTGATCAACGATGTGCGGGCACTGCAAGAACCTGGAGCACTGCAAGCCGCGGCCGAAGCTCGGGTTCCGGTCTGTCTGATGCATATGCAGGGGCAGCCGAGAACCATGCAGGTCGAGCCGCACTATGAGGACCTGATCGGGGAGGTTCGCGCCTTCTTTGATGAGCGTATTGCGGCTTGTCTGGCGGTCGGGATCCGTCGTGAAGAGCTGTTGCTGGATCCGGGATATGGCTTTGGCAAAACCCTTGCACACAACTATCAGCTGTTGGAGGCTCAAAAGGAACTGCTTGATTATGGCTTGCCGCTATTGGTGGGGATGTCGCGAAAGTCTATGATAGGCAACCTGCTGGGCCGTCCGGTGGATGAGCGTCTGGCGGGCAGTCTGGCATGCGCCCTTATCGGCATGCAGCATGGGGCCCGCATCATCAGGGTACACGATGTACGGGAGACCATGGACGCATTGCGCGTCGGTTGGCTGGCAATGACGGGACAAGATTTTATTTCCAGATAATAAAGAGAACAGACAATGGCAAGAAAGTATTTCGGTACCGATGGGGTACGCGGCAAGGTTGGCGAATACCCGATCACCCCTGATTTTGTAATGAAATTGGGTTGGGCTGCCGGCAAGGTGCTCTCCAAGAAGGGCACCAAAAAGGTGCTGATTGGCAAAGATACCCGCATCTCCGGTTACATGCTGGAATCCGCGCTGGAAGCGGGGCTCTCCGCAGCAGGCCTTAAAGCCATTCTGATGGGGCCCATGCCCACGCCGGCGGTTGCCTACCTGACTCGCACTTTCCGTGCCGAAGCTGGCATCGTCATCAGCGCTTCCCACAACCCCTTCTACGACAACGGCATCAAGTTCTTCTCCGCCGATGGCACCAAGCTGCCCGATGATGTCGAGCTGGCTATCGAAGCCGAGCTGGATCACGAGCTCAAGTGTGTCGAGTCGGCCGAACTTGGCAAAGCGGTGCGCATTGATGATGCAGCCGGTCGCTATATCGAATTTTGCAAGAGCACCTTCCCCTCCCACATGAATCTGGATGGGGTGAAAATGGTGGTCGACTGTGGCCACGGCGCCACTTACCACATTGCGCCTTCGGTTTTCCGCGAGCTGGGCGCTGAAGTGATCACCATGGGCTGTGCCCCGGATGGTCTCAATATCAACGATGGTGTCGGTTCGACTGCGCCTGACGCTCTGGTTGCCAAGGTACTGGAGTGCAAGGCCGATCTGGGGGTTGCCTTTGATGGTGACGGCGACCGTCTGATCATGGTTGACCATACCGGCTATCTCATCGACGGTGATGAAGTGCTCTATATCATCGCGCGCGATGCCCTGCGCAATGGTCGCCTCAAAGGCGGTGTCGTCGGCACCCTGATGGCCAACATGGGTCTGGAGCTGGCGCTGCAAACCCTGGGCATTCCGTTTGCCCGTGCCAAGGTGGGTGACCGCTATGTGCTGGAGATGATGGAAGAGAAGGGCTGGCGTATCGGTGGCGAGAACTCCGGCCACATTATCTGTCTGGATCAAACCACTACGGGTGATGGCATCGTGGCCGCTTTGCAGGTACTTACCGCCATGCGCAGTGCCGAGATGCCGCTGGCCAAGCTGCGCTCCGGCATGAGCAAGTTCCCGCAGGTGCTGGTGAATGTTCGTTTTGCCGAAGGCAAGGATCCGCTGGCCGCTGATGCTGTCATGGCTGAGGTTGCCAAGGTGGAACAGGAGCTGGCTGGCCGTGGTCGCGTACTGTTGCGTAAATCAGGTACCGAACCGCTGATCCGGGTCATGGTCGAAGGGGAGCATGAACAGCAGGTGCGTGACATGGCTCAGCGCATCGCCAAGCAGGTTGAATCGGCGTTTTAATGAACAACCAGGGCGACTTTTTAGCCGCCCTGGTTGTATCTTGTTCAAACGATTCAAAAATTTAAAAATAGCACTTGTCAGCTGAACATCCTCTGGATATTATCAGCCCCGCTTTCGCAAGGGAGTTGCCGATGGGACATCGCAAGCCGTTTGTAGCAGCCAACTGGAAGTTGCACGGTAGTAGGTCGCAGTTAGAGCAGTTTACGAGTCAGTGCCTAAACGGTGTTGACGGAAAAGTAGATGTGGTTCTCTGTCCTTCCCATGTACATCTCGACTTTAGTGCTTCACTGCTCAATGAGCAGAAGGTAATAAAGTTGGGGGCTCAGAATGTGAGTCAGCACGCTACTGGCGCTTACACTGGAGAAATCTCGTGTCAGATGCTGGTTGAGGCAGGGTGTCGTTACGTATTGGTAGGGCACTCCGAGCGCAGGCGTCTCTTTGGTGAGACCAGTTTTATAGTCGCAGAGAAGTTTGCGGCAGCCAGAGCGGCAGGCTTGATTCCCATCCTCTGTTTAGGTGAATCAGGTGCGGCGAGGCAGGCGAGAAGAGCCTTTGAGGTGATCGCTGAAGAGCTGGATATCGTCATAGAGAAAAATGGCGCGATGGCTTTCGATAATGCTATCATCGCCTACGAGCCGATTTGGGCTGTAGGTACAGGTAAATGCGCCACACCCGAGCAGGCACAAGAGGTTCATTCCTTTATACGTGGTCGCTTGGCGGAGGATACTCCGGTAATAGGTGAGAAAGTTAGAATCATCTATGGTGGGAGCGTAACGCCAAGCAACGCGAGAGATTTGTTTGCACAGCCCGACATTGATGGCGGACTGATTGGCGGAGCAAGCCTCGATAGCGATGCGTTTTTAGGAATTGTTGAAGCGGCAAAGGGTGCAAGTTAAATGTACGAGATTCTTTTAGTCGTTTATCTGCTGGTTTCACTGGCCCTGATTGGTCTTGTGATGATTCAGCAAGGTAAAGGGGCTGATATGGGCGCCTCCTTCGGCGCAGGGGCATCGAACACAGTATTCGGCTCCGGTGGTTCAGGCAGTTTCCTGACCCGAACAACAGCAATTTTGGCTACTCTGTTTTTCGTTATCAGCTTGGTGCTCGGATCTATGTCCAGCAACAAGGTCAAGCAGGGTAGTGAGTGGGAAAATCTGCAACAAACCCAACAGGTTGAGCAGACCAAAGCGCCAGTGAAGAAAGATACTGACGTTCCCGAGTAAGAGTTTTGCCGTGGTGGTGGAATTGGTAGACACGCTATCTTGAGGGGGTAGTGCTCTAGGGTGTGCGGGTTCGAGTCCCGCCCACGGCACCAATTAAGCAGTGAGCTCGGGAAACCGAGTGTATTATAGCCAGTCAGTCTTGTATCGAGAGAGTGAAGTGGCTATAATCTCGCACGATTTCGGACGCGGGGTGGAGCAGCATGGTAGCTCGTCGGGCTCATAACCCGAAGGTCGTCGGTTCAAATCCGGCCCCCGCAACCAAATTTCACGCATTTCCTACGCTCAGGAAGGCGGTCGCTGCGAGGCGACAATCAGGGTAAAGCGCCAAGCCCCGATTTGACATCGGGGCTTTTTGTTATGTGCAATTTACTCTGAATCGATATCTATCTGGGCTTTATGCCCTTTTTTTGTTTTTCGGAGGGTGACTTTGGCTACGTTGGAACAACGTTTGACCGATCTGCTCGAGGCTCCGGTCGTTGCCTTGGGTTTTGAACTTTGGGGTATTGAGTTTATCCGTGCGGGTAAACACTCCACCTTGCGTGTCTATATCGACGGCGAGCAGGGTGTGACTGTCGAGAACTGTGCTGAGGTCAGCCATCAGGTTGGCGCCATCATGGACGTCGAAGATCCCATCACCGAGGAGTACTACCTCGAGGTGTCCTCCCCAGGCCTGGATCGTCCCCTGTTCAAGGTTGCCCATTTCGAAAAATACGTTGGCCAAGAGGCGGCGGTAACGCTTCGGATGGCAACAAACAACCGCCGCAAGTTCAAAGGCGTAATCAAAGCTGTGCAAGGCGACATGATCACCCTGACAGTAGATGGTAAGGACGACGTGTTGGCTTTCACCAATATCCAAAAAGCGAACATAGTGCCGAACTTTGGTTAACGAGGCTATCGGATATGAATAAAGAGATTTTGCTGGTCGTTGACGCAGTATCCAACGAGAAAGCGGTACCCCGCGAGAAGATCTTCCAGGCTCTGGAAACCGCGCTGGCGACTGCGACCAAGAAGAAATATGAAGGCGAGATTGAAGTTCGGGTCGAAATCGATCGCAAGACCGGTGACTACAACACTTATCGCCGCTGGGTAGTCATTGCGGATCAAGCCGCGATGGAGAACCCCTATGCTGAAATCACCCTGGAAGCGGCACAAATTGATCAGCCGGAAATCCAGATCGGTGAGTATGTTGAAGACCAGATCGACTCTGTGACCTTCGACCGTATCACTACCCAGACCGCCAAGCAGGTTATCGTGCAGAAAGTGCGCGAAGCCGAGCGTTCACAAGTAGTTGATCAGTTTAAAGATAAAGAAGGCACCATCATCAGTGGTGTGGTCAAGAAGAGCAACCGCGACAACGTCATCCTGGATCTGGGCAGCAATGCTGAAGCCGTGATCTTCCGTGATGACATGCTGCCGCGTGAAACCTTCCGCCCGGGCGACCGTGTCCGTGGCCTGCTCTACGCAGTACGCCCGGAAGCCCGTGGTTCCCAGCTGTTTGTCAGCCGTTCCAGCCCGGACTTCCTGAAAGAGCTGTTCCGTATCGAAGTACCGGAGATCGGTGAAGAGATGATCGAAATCATGGGCGCTGCCCGTGATCCGGGTTCCCGCGCCAAGATCGCGGTGAAGACCAACGATCGTCGTATCGACCCGATCGGTGCCTGTATCGGTATGCGTGGTGCCCGTGTGCAAGCAGTCTCCGCCGAGCTGAGCGGTGAGCGTGCCGACATCGTGCTGTACGATGACAACCCGGCCCAGTACGTGATCAATGCCATGGCACCTGCCGATGTGGCCTCCATCATCGTTGATGAAGACAACCACACCATGGATATCGCCGTGGAAGCTGCCAACTTGGCTCAGGCCATCGGTCGCAATGGTCAGAACGTGCGTCTGGCCTCCCAGCTGACCGGTTGGGAGCTGAACGTGATGACCGTTGAGGACATGCGTGCCAAGCACCAGGCCGAAAACGACCGCATCATGAACCTGTTCACCAGCACCCTGGATATCGATGACGATTTCGCCGGTCTGCTGATGGAAGAGGGCTTCTCTACCCTGGAAGAGATCGCCTTTGTACCGGTCAACGAGCTGCTGGCTATCGACGGTCTGGATGAAGACATGGTCGAAGAGCTGCGCAAGCGCGCCAAAGATGCCCTGACTACCAAGGCACTGGCCAAAGAAGAGTCTTTCGATGGCGTTGAGCCGTCCGAAGAGCTGCTCAATCTGAACGGTCTGAGCCGCGAACTGGCTTACGCTCTGGCGGGCCGTGGCGTGGGCACCCTGGAAGATTTGGCTGAGCAAGGTATCGATGACCTTGCTGATATTGAAGGGCTGACTGCCGAGAAGGCAGGTGAGCTCATTATGGCTGCTCGCAATATCTGTTGGTTCGGAGAAGAGCAGTCCGAGTAAGATCAAACGGAGGAAAATGAATGGCAGAAGTATCAGTCAAACAACTTGCCACTGACATCGACACACCGGTTGATCGTCTTCTCCAGCAGTTTGTCGATGCCGGTATCAGCAAGAGCAAGGCCGACGACATGGTCAGCGAGTCTGAGAAACAGGCTCTGCTGGCACACCTGAAGAAACAGCATGGAGGTGACGAGGTCGCCGCTCCTGCCCGCATGACCTTGCAGCGCAAGACCAAGAGCACCATCAGTGTTCAGGGGACTGGCGGCAAGAACAAGGAAGTGCAGGTAGAAGTGCGCAAGTCTCGCACCTATGTAAGACGCTCGGCGCTGGAAGATGAACAGCGTCAGGCGGAAGCCGAGGAAACAGCGCGTTTGGAAGCAGAAGAAAAAGCTCGTCGCGAGGCCGAAGAAAAGGCTCGCCTCGAAGCTGAAGAGAAGGCTCGCCGTGAGGCTGAGCAGGCTCGTCGTGAAGCTGAGGAAAAGGCGCGGATCGAGGCACAATCAAAGGCTCGACAGGCTTCACAGCCCGCCAAAGCAGCCAGTAGCACAGCTCAGCAAGAGGCAGAAAAGATGGCCAAGCGCGAAGCAGAAGAACTGAAGCGCCAACAGGAACAAACAGCTTTGAAAAAAGCTGAAGAACTCGCCGCGAAGAAAGCCGAAGAGGCTCGTCTCATGGCGGAACAGAACGCAGCCCGCTGGGCTGAAGAAGAGGCCGCTCGCGCCAAAGAGAGTAGCGACTACCATCTGACCACCAACAAGCATGCGCAAGCCGCAGAAGACGAGTTGGATCGGAAAGAAGAGACCAGCCGCCGCACTGCCGCAGCTGCCAAGGCACCGAAGAAAGCCGGTCGTCGTGAAGATGATCGTGACTCTCGCAACCCGCGTGCCCGTAAAGGCAAGCGCGGCAAGGTCGCCATGCCGAACGCCATGAAGCACGGCTTCAACAAGCCGGCTGCCGTGGTGAACCGCGACGTCGTCATCGGTGAGACCATCACTGTGGCCGAGTTGGCCAACAAGATGGCCGTCAAGGGCGTTGAAGTCATCAAGGTGATGATGAAGATGGGTGCCATGGCCACCATCAACCAGGTGATCGATCAGGAGACCGCTCAGCTGGTCGCCGAGGAGATGGGTCACAAGGTTGTGCTGCGTCGTGAGAACGAGCTGGAAGAGGCGGTACTGTCCGATCGTGACGAGACCTCCGAAGCCAAGCCGCGCGCACCGGTCGTTACCATCATGGGTCACGTTGACCATGGTAAGACCTCGCTGCTGGACTACATTCGTAAAGCCAAGGTTGCTGCTGGCGAAGCCGGTGGTATTACCCAGCATATCGGTGCTTACCACGTCCAGACCGACAGTGGCATGATCACCTTCCTGGATACCCCGGGTCACGCGGCGTTTACCTCCATGCGTGCTCGTGGTGCCAAGGCGACCGATATCGTTGTTCTGGTTGTTGCAGCTGACGACGGCGTGATGCCGCAAACCATCGAAGCTATCCAGCACGCCAAGGCGGCCGGTGTGCCGCTGGTTGTTGCGGTCAACAAGATCGACAAGCCTGAAGCGGATCCGGATCGCGTCAAGACCGAACTGGCCCGTTACAACGTCATGTCCGAAGATTGGGGTGGAGACTGCCAGTTCGTGCATGTGTCCGCCAAGTCTGGCGAAGGCATCGACGACCTGCTGGAAGCCATCCTGATCCAGGCTGAAGTACTGGAGCTGAAAGCGGTGGTTGATGGCATGGCCAACGGCGTCGTGATCGAATCCTTCCTGGATAAAGGTCGTGGCCCGGTTGCGACCGTACTGGTACAAGAAGGTACTCTGCGTCAGGGCGACATCGTTCTGTGTGGTCTCGAGTACGGCCGTGTTCGCGCCATGCGTGACGAACTGGGTCGCGAGATCAAGGAAGCGGGTCCGTCCCTGCCGGTGGAAATTCTGGGTCTGTCCGGCGTTCCCTCTGCCGGTGACGAAGCCACCGTTGTCCGTGACGAGAAGAAAGCCCGTGAAGTGGCGCTCTATCGTCAGGGCAAGTTCCGCGAAGTCAAGCTGGCTCGCCAGCAGAAGGCCAAGCTGGAAAACATGTTCGCCAACATGACCGAGGGCGAAGTGTCCGAAGTGAACGTGGTGATCAAGGCCGACGTACAAGGTTCTGTGGAAGCGATCTGCGATGCGCTGGTCAAACTCTCCACCGACGAAGTGAAGGTGAAGATCGTGGGTTCCGGCGTAGGTGGTATCACCGAAACCGACGCGACCCTGGCTGCTGCTTCCAGCGCCATCCTGGTTGGTTTCAACGTCCGTGCCGACGCATCTGCGCGCAAGGTCATCGAATCCGAGAGCCTGGATCTGCGTTACTACTCCGTCATCTATGACCTGATCGACGAAGTGAAGCAGGCCATGAGCGGCAAGCTGGCCCCTGAGTATCGTCAGGAGATCATTGGTCTGGCTGAAGTGCGTAGCGTCTTCAAGTCTCCGAAGTTCGGCGCCGTTGCCGGCTGTATGGTTACCGAAGGTGTGGTCAAGCGTTCCAACCGTATCCGCGTTCTGCGTGACAACGTGGTTATCTATGAAGGCGAGCTGGAATCCCTGCGCCGCTTCAAGGATGACGTCAACGAAGTTCGCAACGGCTACGAGTGTGGTATCGCGGTCAAGAACTACAACGACGTGCGCGAAGGCGACCAGATCGAAGTTTACGAGACTGTTGAAATCCAACGGACTCTGTAAGCCGAGAGTTAGACAAAATAGGGGGCCGCGGCCCCCTTTTATCGCAGGATAGAATATGGCCAGAGAATTCAGCCGGACCCGTCGGGTCGGACAGCAGATCCAGCGTGAAATTGCGCTGATCCTGCAGCGCGAGGTGAAAGACCCGCGCATCGGCATGGTGACCGTTTCCGATGTGGAAGTGTCCCGTGACCTCAACTATGCCAAGATTTACGTCACCTTCTTGCAGCTGGAAAATGATGCCGAGCGCATCAAGGAAGGCTTGCAGGGGCTGACCGAAGCAGCCGGATATATCCGTAGTCTGCTGGGCAGTGCCATGCGTCTGCGCGTGGTGCCCGAGCTGCGTTTCTACTACGACCAGACTCTGGTCGAGGGGATGCGTCTCTCCAACCTGGTGACCAACACTGTGCGTGAAGACAAGCGCCGCATGGCCGAATCCGGCCGTGACGAAGAAGCTGAATCCGCACCGGATGACACGACTGAGGATAAAGCCTGAGATGACCCGAAGACGTCGTTTCAAGGGCCGTGATGTGCACGGCATTCTGCTGTTGGACAAGCCGACCGGCCTGACCTCCAACGATGTGTTGCAGAAGGTCAAGCGCATCTACAACGCCGCCAAGGCCGGTCACACCGGCGCACTGGATCCGCTGGCGACCGGCATGCTGCCGATCTGCCTCGGCGAGGCCACCAAGTTCTCCCAGTATTTGCTGGAAGCGGACAAGCGCTATGAGGTGACCGCCAAACTGGGCGAGCGCACCAACACCAGCGACTCCGACGGTGAGGTTGTCTCTACTCGTCCGGTGAACGTGGCTGTCGGTACCCTGATCGAGGCGCTGGACCAGTTCCGTGGCCCCATCATGCAGGTGCCCTCCATGTACTCCGCGCTCAAGCACAACGGCCGTCCGCTCTACGAATATGCCCGCGAAGGCATCGAGATTGAGCGTGAAGCCCGTCCCATCACCGTATTCGAGCTCAAACTGCTGAGCTTTGAAGGTGATGAGGTGCGCCTTGAAGTGCACTGCAGCAAGGGCACCTACATCCGCTCTCTGGTGGATGATCTGGGTGAAGTGCTGGGTTGTGGCGCCCACGTGACCCAGTTGCGCCGTACCCAGGTGGCCAGCTATCCGTACGAGCGGATGCTGACGCTGGAGCAACTCGAGTGCATCTTCGAGCAGGCCAAGGCCGAGAGCATCCCGCCGCGCGAGCAGCTGGATCCGCTGTTGCTGCCGATGGACACCGCCGTAGCAAGTTTGCCCGAGGTGAACATGCTGGCGGTTGTGGCTGCCTATGTGAATCAGGGCCAGGCCGTGCAGGTGGCGGGTGCGCCGCAAAGCGGTCAGGTTCGCATGACGGTCGGCCCGGAGCGCGAGTTCATCGGGGTTGGCGAGATTGATGATGATGGCCGCGTCGCCCCCAAGCGACTGGTGCGTTATCACGACGAGGAGTGATCCTCAGGCGGTATCAGCGCGTCTTTCCCATTTCGCCTCTTTATCGTTGCGAAAAGGGGCGGGGACGATTATGATACCGCCCTCATTTCACGGCTGAATTAGAGATTGGCTGTGAACCTTTAAACACTCTACTGGAGTATTACCATGTCTCTAAATGCTGAGATCAAAGCTCAAATCGTTGCTGACAACGCTCGTTGCGCCAACGACACCGGTTCCCCCGAAGTGCAAGTTGCCCTGCTGACTGCCCAGATCAACCATCTGCAAGGTCACTTCAAAGAGCACTCCAAGGACCACCACGGTCGTCGCGGTCTGCTGCGCATGGTTTCCCAGCGTCGTAAGCTGCTGGACTACCTGAAGCGTAAAGATTCCGAGCGTTATGCTGCTCTGATCGCCAAGCTGGGTCTGCGTCGTTAATCGACCATCAGATTTCGCGAAAAAGGGGAACCGTCAGGTTCCCCTTTTTTATTGCTCTTCAAGCCGTTGCCTGCCTCACAGAATTCGCGTCGCCGCTTACCTTTTGCATCGAATCAAGTATACTTGTGCGCGAATTTAAAGAGCCAAATTGTAAAAAGGAAATTCACGTGAATCCTATTGTAAAGTCATTCCAGTACGGTCAACACACCGTCACTTTGGAAACCGGTGTGATGGCCCGTCAAGCCACTGCGGCCGTTATGGTCAGCATGGACGATACCTGCGTATTTGTGACCGTAGTCGGCAAGAAAGAGGCCGATCACGGCCGTGATTTCTTCCCGCTGACCGTCAACTACCAGGAGCGTACCTATGCTGCTGGTCGTATCCCGGGTGGTTTCTTCCGTCGTGAAGGCCGTCCGAGCGAAGGCGAGACCCTCATCTCCCGTCTGATCGACCGTCCTATTCGTCCGCTGTTCCCGGAAGGCTTCCTCAATGAGGTTCAGGTCGTTGCGACCGTAATGTCCGTGAATCCGGCCGTATCCCCCGACATCGTTGCCATGATCGGTGCCTCTGCTGCACTGGCCATCTCCGGTATCCCGTTTGGCGGCCCGATCGGTGCTGCTCGCGTGGGTTACATGAACGGTCAGTATGTGCTGAACCCGACCACTACCGAACTGCCGCAGAGCGATCTGGATCTGGTGGTTGCCGGTACTGCCAATGCCGTGCTGATGGTTGAGTCCGAAGCGGCCATCCTTTCCGAAGAAGTGATGCTGGGCGCCGTGGTGTACGGTCACGAGCAGATGCAGACCGTGATCAATGCGATCAACGAGTTTTCCGCTGCCGTCGGCACCAAGCCGTGGGACTGGACTCCGCCTGCCGTCAACGAAGCGCTGAAAGCCAAGGTTGCCGAGCTGGCGAGCGCCGAGCTGGGTGAAGCCTACCGCATCACCGAGAAGGCTGTTCGTTACGAAACTATCGCGGCCATCAAGGGTCGTGTGGTTGAGCAAGTTATCGCTTCCGGTGTGGAAGAAGATGCCAAGAAGATCGGCGAAGAGTTCCACAGCCTGGAAAGCCGCATCGTTCGTGGTCGCGTAGTACGTGGTGAGCCGCGTATCGATGGTCGCGATCCGGAAATGATCCGCGCCCTGAGCGTAGGTACCGGTATTCTGCCCCGTGCTCACGGCTCTGCCCTGTTCACCCGTGGTGAAACTCAGGCCATCGTGGTCGCCACTCTGGGTACCGAGCGTGACGCCCAGAACATCGACGAGCTGACCGGCAACCGTGCCGATCGCTTCATGCTGCACTACAACTTCCCGCCATACTGTGTCGGTGAGACCGGCATGATGGGTAGCCCGAAGCGTCGTGAAATCGGTCACGGCCGTCTGGCCAAGCGCGGGGTTGCTGCCGTGATGCCGAGCGCCGCCGAGTTCCCGTACGTGGTGCGCGTGGTCTCTGAAATTACCGAATCCAACGGTTCCTCCTCCATGGCGTCTGTCTGTGGTTCCTCTCTGGCGCTGATGGATGCCGGTGTGCCGATCAAGGCCTCCGTTGCCGGTATCGCCATGGGTCTGGTGAAGGAAGAAGAAGGTTTCGTCGTGCTGTCCGACATCCTGGGTGACGAAGATCACCTGGGCGACATGGACTTCAAAGTAGCCGGTACCACCGAAGGTGTGACCGCGCTGCAGATGGACATCAAGATCGAAGGCATCACCAAAGAGATCATGGAGATTGCGCTGAAGCAAGCTCGTGGCGCTCGTCTGCACATCCTGAAAGTGATGGACGAAGCTATCCAGGCTCCCCGTGCCCAGATCTCCGATTTTGCACCGCGTATCCACACCATCAAGATCAATCCTGAGAAGATCAAGGATGTGATCGGTAAGGGGGGTTCCGTGATCCGTGCGCTGACCGAAGAGACCGGCACCAACATCGAGCTGGATGATGACGGTACTGTACGTATCTCCGCCGTGGCCAACGAAGCCGCCATGGAAGCGATCCGTCGCATCGAGGCCATCACCGCCGAGATCGAAGTGAACCGCATCTATGAAGGTAAAGTTGTCCGTCTGGCCGATTTCGGTGCATTCGTCAACATTCTGCCGGGCAAAGATGGTCTGGTACACATCTCCCAGATCACCGACGCTCGCGTGCAGAACGTGGCTGACCACCTGACCATCGGTGACGTAGTCAAGGTGAAGGTACTGGAAGTGGACCGTCAGGGCCGCGTACGTCTCTCCATCAAGGAGGCGAACGCCCCGACCGAAGCAACTGTACCTGCTGCTGATGCCGCTCCGGCCGCAGAAGAAGCGCCTGCTGCAGAGTAATCTGCTCGCCTGATACCGGATCGGTTCCGGTTGATGTAAAAAGTCCGGCTCCCCAATGGGAGCCGGACTTTTTTATGGTCAAAACGAGCAATAAGGGATTACTTGCCGAGGATGGCGTACTGCATCTCTTGCAAGGGAAGCACATGGCGAGCAGCCCCCAGCTTGATTGCCTCCTTGGGCATGCCAAAGACCACGCAGGATGCCTCATCCTGGGCATAGGTGTTGGCACCCGCATCCAGCATCTCGCGCAATCCCCGGGCTCCGTCATCCCCCATGCCGGTCATGATGATGCCGGTGGCATTCTTGCCGGCATATTTTGCAACGGAGCGAAACAGCACATCCACCGAGGGGCGATGGCGGTTGATAAGCGGCCCGTCGACCACCTCGACGTGATAGTAGGCACCGCTGCGTTTGAGCAGCATATGCTTGCCTCCGGGGGCAATCAGCGCCAGCCCCGGGATCACCCGGTCATTGTTCCTCGCCTCCCGCACTTCTATCTGGCAGACCCCGTTCAGGCGCTCGGCAAACATGGCGGTAAATTTCTCTGGCATGTGCTGCACGATGACGATACCGGGGCTGACCCGGGGCAAGGCAGTCAGCACGGCTTCCAGCGCCTGGGTGCCGCCGGTCGAGGTGCCGATGGCGATGAGCCGCTCTGTGGTTTGTGCCATGGCGTGCTGGTTGGGCGCCAGCATAGCATCCGCGTTGAGTTTGGTGCTGACTGGTACAGAGGAGGGCTTGCCCACGCGCTTGAGGTTGGCCTGGGCCGCGGCACGTACCGCCATGGCCAGGTCGTGGGCAGATTCTTGCAGAAAGCTTTTTATCCCCATGGTCGGCTTGGTGATGATGTCCACCGCGCCGGCAGCCATTGCCTGCAAGGTTGTCTCGGCCCCCTTTTCGGTGAGGGAGGAGCAGATCACCACCGGGGTTGGATGCTCTGCCATGATCTTGGTGAGAAAGGTGATGCCATCCATACGGGGCATCTCCACATCGAGCACGATGACGTCAGGCCACTCTTTCTTCAGTTTTTCCTGGGCAAACAGGGGATCCGATGCTGTGGCGATCACCCGGATATCGGGCTCCTGCTCCAGCACCGCTTGCAATACCTGTCTGACCACGGCGGAATCATCCACCAGCATGACCCGGATCTGCTTCATTCTCGCGACTCCCGTTGATGTGGCAGACGATGATGGCGGAGCCAGACACTGCCGTTGCTGAGCTCAAAGAGCAAGCTTCGGTGGCCGCTATGGCCAAGATGATGAGCCTTGATATCAAGGCCAAGGTGTCGGGTCAGCTGCCAGGCTGCCTGAATATTTTTGGTGGCGACATTGTTGTCGCTCTGTGCGTATTGAGGTTCGGTAAACATGTTGCCACCCCCGAACAACTTGGCCTCATATTCATGGATAGGGGCGGGATAGTGACTGGCCGCTTGCAGCAGCAAGGCAAGGGCCTCATCGGCATAGCGCCCATCCAGCTTGGCAGAGGGATTGCGCCGACTTGGCAGCATGTAGTGACACATTCCTCCCTGTTTCTGCTCCGGATGCCACAAGGTGATGGCAATACAGGAGCCCAGTACGGTTCTGACCACCACATCCTCCTTGCCAAAAAAGAGCTCTCCCGGTTGCAGGATCACCTCCCGAGTCATGACTTATTTCTTCTGATAGATGGAAGGCGAGACAAGCTGCAGACCGTGGTGCAGGCCATGGAGGCTCTCGGCGTGGCTTACCAGCAGGTAGCCACCTGGTTTGAGTCTGGGTACCAGCCGCTGCAATACTTGCCCTTTGGTCTCCTTGTTGAAGTAGATCATCACGTTTCTGATGAAGATGACGTCAAACATGCCGATGTCCGGCAGATCCTGATTGAGGTTGATCTGCATGAACTGCACCTTGTCCCGCAACTTGCGATCGATGATGAAGATGCCCTCCTGCAGGCCCACACCCTTGAGGCAATACTTCATCAAAAAGGGCAGTGGAATATTTTGCGCCCGCTCGATGGGGTAGCGACCGCTCATCGCCTGTTCCAGCACCCGGGACGAGATATCGGAGGCCAGGATCTCCCAGTTGAAGGTGCTGCGTTTTTCCGCGAGGGTCATGGCCAGACTGTAGGGCTCCTCGCCGGATGAGCTGGCAGCGCTCCAGACCCGCAGCGATTGCTCGGGCGGGTGCGCTGAGACTATCTCCCGTGTCAGAAACTCGAAGTGTTTGGGCTCCCTGAAAAAGTAGGTTTCGTTGGTGGTCAGCAGATCGAGCGCCAGCTGCAGTTCGCTGCTGCGATCGTTCATGATGAGCTGGAAGTAGTCGTCATAACTATCCAGCTCATAGTGGCAGAGCCGTTTCGCCAGGCGGCTGGCTACCAGCGCCTTCTTGGCCGGAGACAGCTCTATCCCCGCCGTTTGATGAAGCCAGCGTTGGAAACGGGAGAACTCATCATCATGCAGCTGGGTTTGATACAAAAAACTGTCCCTCTACCTGTGTTGTCGGAGATGGGAGAGGCAACGCCTCTCCCGTGACTAGAACCGGACAAAATCGCCATCGCCCGTGGGGCGTTGGACTGTGGCGGCTCGTTCCCGACTGTTGGCATTGCTCTCGTTCATGAAGCGACCTCGGGTATTGGGGTGAAGATGCGAGGTGGCTGCTTTACCTTCTTTGGTGTGGGCCTCGAGGGTAAAGAACTCCATGGCCAGCTGCAGCTGTTCAGCCTGGCTGCTCATCTCTTCTGCTGTGGCAGCCAGCTCTTCGCTGCAAGAGGCATTCTGCTGGGTAACCTGACTCAGCTGGTTCATGGCCTGATTGATCTGGCTGACACCGGTGGATTGCTCAACCGAAGCGGCACTGATCTCCTGCACCAGATCCGAGGTCTTGTTGATTGAAGGAACCATCTGATCCAGCAAACGACCTGCTTTTTCCGCCATCTCGACACTGCTGGAGGCCAGCTCGCCAATCTCCTGTGCTGCCACCTGGCTGCGTTCGGCCAGTTTGCGCACCTCCGCCGCCACTACGGCAAAGCCTTTGCCGTGATCGCCTGCCCGCGCCGCTTCGATGGCTGCGTTGAGTGCCAGCAGATTGGTCTGGTAGGCGATGTCATCGATGATGCCAATCCGTCTGGCGATCTGTTTCATGGCATCCACAGTCAGTTTGACCGCTTCTCCTCCCTCTACGGCCTCTTTGGCTGCTTTGCTGGCCATGCCATCGGTGACCTGGGCATTGTCGGTATTCTGGTTGATGCTGGCGCTCATCTGCTCGATGGAGGCGCTGGTCTCCTCCATGCTGGAGGCCTGTTCACTGCTGGATTGGCTGATCGACTGGGCGGTCGCGCTTACCTGCTCGGCGGCACTGGAGAGGTTGTCAGAGGCGCCGCGCACTTCGGTGACGATGTTGGTGAGCGAAGCGATAGTTTTGTTGAGCGCATCCTTGGTGGTGCCAAACACGCCGGGGTAGTCCGCCTCAATCTGTTGGGTCAAGTCACCTTTTGCCAGACATTGCACGACCCGGATGACGTCGTTGAGGGTGCTGTCGATCACTTCGGCAATCTGGTTGATCCCTTCTCCCATCGCCTGAAAGAAGCCGCTCTTGCCAGCAAGTTCCATCCTGCGGTGCAGCTCGCCATTGATCACGGCCTGCACAATGTCGGACATCTCTTTCTCTATCATTACCTCCTTGGTTCTGTCGGCCCATTCGACCACGGATCCCAACCGTTCTCCGGTATCGTTGAAGACCGGATTGGCGATCAGGGAGAAGGTGCGCCCCCCCAGCTGTATCTGGGTGCGGTAGGTGTTGTTGAGTTTGGCCAGCATGGCGCGCTGATGGCCGGGATTTTTATGAAAGCTGTCGATGTTGGCGCCCATTAGCTGATTGGCGTTGAAGCTGTATAGCTCTTTCTTGATGTCGGTCTCAGCCTGATTGAGCATGCCGGTCACAGCCTCGTTCATATAGATAATGTCGAGGTTGGTATCGGCAATCATCACGTTGGTGCTGGCGCAGTCGAGGGCTTTGCGAACCAGCTGGTTCTCATGGAGCAACATCTGGTTCTTTTTAATGTCGTTGCGGCTCTGTTCCAGCTTGTCACTGAGCAAGGTGACCACCTCGTTGATGGCATGTCCTACTTCACGCAAGGGGCTATCCATACCGGAAAGATCGAGTGGTGCTGGAGCCTGCTCTGCCAGGACTGCGTGTTGCAGCTGGCCGATTGCGTCGAGTAACTGGGTCCGCTGCCTCACTTCGGTGGCATTGTCTCCGAAGAGTTTTCCTAAGAGTGATTGGGTCATGAGCGTTTCCTTATGCTGCATGTCGTGGAGTATGGAGGCCTGTTCAGGAGGGTTGCAGGTTGCCTTGTGGCAACCTTGCCTGTGGCTGGGCCAGTTCGCTGAGTTGAGCCATCTCATCGAGTGACAACACTTTCCCGGTATCGATGAGGATGACGAATTTGCCGTTGACCTTGCCCATGCCGCTGATGAAATCGGCCCGGATGCGGGCACCAAAACTGGGTGGGGGCTCGATATCTGCTTGTGGGATACCCAGTACTTCCGATACAGAATCCACCACAACGCCAATATCCTGACCTACAGGTTCATCGCCCTGCGGGGCCATCCCCTCAATAATGACGATGCAACTGCGGCGAGTGATGACCGAAGGTGCATTGCCAAAGCGGGCATTCAAGTCTACGACCGACACTACCGCTCCTCTGAGGTTGATTACGCCACGAATAAAACCCGGCATCATCGGAACCGGAGTGATATTGCCGTATTCGATGATCTCTTTGACCCCCAGAATATTGATGGCGAACATCTCGTTGTTGATCAGAAATGTCAGGTACTGGGCATCGCCACTGCTCTCGTCAGCGGCCGCTGATGGCACCGTGATGTCGGTGGATGTATGCATGGTCGCCTCCGGTTAAAAGCGGACAAAATCCGCGTCATCAATGGAATGGGATGATGGTTGATTGGGCTGGCTGGCCCGTTGTGGGGGGGCGATGAAACTGCCTCTGGGAGGCATGCCCTTGTGGCCGGTTTCATTGGGCCTGGTGTTGAGCTGCGCACTTTTCTCCAGAGCAAAAAAGGCCATGGTTTGCTGCAGTTCGCTGGCTTGCGAGCTCATCTCTTCGGCCGTGGCCGCCAGCTCCTCGCTGCTGGCCGCATTTTGCTGTGTCACCTGATTAAGCTGGTTCATGGCCAGACTGATCTGGTTGGCTGCGCTGGCCTGTTCACCTGAGGCGGCATTGATCTCTTGTACCAGATCAGAGGTTTTGCGAATGGAGGGGACGATCCTCTCCAGCAGGTTGCCAGCCCGCTCTGCCTTGCTGACGCTGTCGGAGGAGAGCTCGCCAATCTCCTGCGCTGCGATCTGGCTGCGCTCTGCCAGTTTTCTCACCTCGGCAGCAACCACCGCGAAGCCTTTGCCATGCTCTCCGGCGCGAGCCGCCTCGATGGCGGCGTTGAGGGCAAGCAGGTTGGTCTGGTAGGCAATGTCGTCGATGATGCTGACTTTCTTGGCGATTTGCTGCATGGCGGTCACCGTCTGTTGAACGGATTGGCCCCCTTCGGTTGCCTCCAGCACCGAGTTGCTGGCCATGCTGTCGGTGATCTTGGCGTTCTCGGTGTTCTGATTGATGCTGGCGCTCATCTGCTCGATAGAGGCGCTGGTCTCTTCAACGCTGGCCGCTTGCTCGCTGGTGGCCTGGCTCAATGCCTGCGCCGTGTTGCTCACCTGATTGGAGGCATTGGTCAGGTTGTCGGCGGCGTTGCGTACCTCTTCGATGATATTGGTCAGCGCAGTGATGGTCCGGTTGAGGCCGTCTTTGGTCTGGCCAAAAATTCCTGGATAGGGCTCATCGATCCGTTGGGTCAGGTCACCCTTGGAGAGCGCGGTGGCAATGCGCATCACATCTTCCAGGCTGGTATCTGTCACGTGGGAGAGGCGATTCAGCAGCTCGGATACCCGCTTGATATATCCCTGACGATCCTCCAGCGCAATCTTGTGGCTGAAGTCGCCCTGTTCGACAGCGGCAGTAACCAAGGTCTCGATATCCGTGATCAAGGCCCCGAGTTTCTTGACCATGTTATCCATCGCCATCAAGAGCTGACCCGCTTCATCGTTGGACTCTATCTGGATCGATACATCCAGATTGCCATCGGCCAGACTATTGGCCACGCGTAGAGCCTGTTCGATGGGGGTGATGATGCTTTTGATCAGCAGGGTGCCAAACCAGGCTGCGAGTGCGATGCCGACCGCGATAACCACCGCCATGGTTAGCAGCATCACGTCATACCAGGATTGCGCTGCGGTATATTCCGACTTGGCCACATTGAGCTGCAGGTTGACCAGCTCGGTGATTTTGTTGCCTATCGGGTCGATGGAGCCATAGAGGGCACCGTCAAAATTGTTCAGCATGCCAGTAATCATGCCGTGCTGGGTGGCTAGGTATTTCTCCAGCTTGCCAATATCGGTATCGGCCGCGTTGAACAGGGTTGTCGCCTCGGCTGACAAACGCTGTTCATCTGGTGTGAGAGTGGTGGACTGGTAGTGATGCCACTCGTTTTTGATTGTCTGCTGGGCCTGTTGTATCTGCTTCAAAGCCTCTTCTGCCGGGATCAGTCCCGCATTGGCCTTGTTGAGGTTGTCGATGATCGAGACGGCATAGCTGTCGGAGATGGTCTTCAGCTGCTTGAGGGGAACCACCCTGTCGTTGTAAACGCGCTGCAACCCGGTATTGCTGCTCTGCATGTTGTATAACCCGAGGCTGCCAACGGCCAGCAGCAGCAGGCAGAGCATGCAGAGCAGTACAATAAGACGCAATTTGATGGTGGAATTTTTTAACATGATGGTCCCCTCAGTTGATGCTGGATTGAGGCAGGTTGCGCGACACTGTCAACCTGTTGAGCTGACAGGATTCCTGAGTGATTGCGTGCTGGATCAGCGAAGGAATGTCGAGGATCAGGGCGACCTCCCCCCCCCCCAGAATGGTTGAACCACTAATGCCCTGCAGGCGCTGGAACAATTTCCCCAACGGCTTGATGACGGTCTGGAATTCTCCCAGCAGTTCATCCACTACCAGTCCGGATTTTTTGCCTGCATGGCTGACCACGACAATGTTCTCGCGCCTCCCTTTGCTGCCATTGGTATCGAAGTAGTGTTGCAGGCGGATAAAGGGCAGCACCTCGCCACGCAAATTGATGTAATTGCGACCCTGGGTATCGGACAGTGCACTCTGGGTCAATTCAACGCACTCGATCACCATATCGAGGGGAATGACGTAGTGGGTGTCGCAGACTCGCACCAGGAAGCCGTCGATGATGGCAAGGGTAAGCGGCAGGCGGATCTGCACACGGGTTCCTTTTCCCGGGATGCTGTCCAGATCGACCGTGCCGCGCAGGGCTGTGATGTTGCGTTTGACGACATCCATGCCAACCCCGCGACCGGAGAGGTTGGTTATCGCCTCGGCGGTAGAGAACCCCGGCTCGAAGATCAGGTTGTATATCTCCTGATCCGTCAGCGTGGTGGTTGGGTTGATCAGACCGCGCTCGATGGCTTTTTGCTGGATCCTGGCTTTGTTGAGACCTGCACCGTCATCCCGAATTTCGATGACGATACTGTTGGAGTCGTGATAGGCATTAAGATTCAGGGTGCCACGGGGGGATTTGCCTGCCAGCAGCCGTTGCTCTGCCGATTCAATGCCATGATCCATCGAGTTTCTGACCAGATGCATCAGCGGATCGCCGATCTTCTCTACCACCGACTTGTCCAGTTCAGTCTCGGCTCCGGAGATCACCAGAGTGATATCCTTGTTCAGTTCCTGACTGACATCGCGCACCACCCGCTGGAAGCGGTTGAAGGTATCGCCGATAGGCACCATTCGCAGGCGCAGTGCACTGTCGCGGATCTCTTCCACCAGCATGGCAATGACCGAGGTGGCTTCCTGCAGTTGGCTTTCGCGGGTGCGTTGGGCCAGCAGATTGGCTCCTGAACTGGCGACTACCAACTCCCCGACCAGATTGATTAGATCGTCCAGCTTGTCGGCATGCACCCTGACGTAACGGCCCTCTTTGCTCTTGCTCTCCTTGGTCTGGTTCTGTTTTTTCAGGGCGGCATCGACGACGGCTTCGTTGACAGCTCCCTGCGCAATCAGGATCTCCCCGAGTTTGGGCGCTTGTTCTGCCGGGGTCGCTTGTTGTGCCTGCAGACCGCTTGCTAACTCCTCTGCCGTCAGGGCGCCGGTGTTGACCAGCAACTGCCCCAACATGGAGCTATCTTCAGGCAGCGACTCGATCAGGTTGATGAACTCGGCGATCTTGCTGTGGGGCGGCAAGATGGTGATCTGGCAGTCATCTCTGACAAATTCAAAGACATCGCTGATGGCTGCCTTATCTGCCTGCGAGTCGAAGTCTATCTCGTAGCCGAGGTAGCAATTCTCCGGATCGAACTGTTCCCAATCCGGTAGCGCCTGATGGATGGTCTCCACCGAGCATATGATTCCTAGTGTGCCGAGATAGCGCAGAAATGCGGCCGGATCCATGCCATTGCGCAGCACATCGGGACCAAAACGCAGGGATATATGCCACAGGGAGGCGGAGCTGGTAATCCCTCCCTCTTTTTCGATCTTGGGTTCCGGCGTATGTACAGTATCTGGCAGCGTGGCATGGGGGACGCACTGATGACGGGTGAGGGTGAGCCTCAGCCGTTCATCCTGGTTGGCATCGCCCTCGCTTAAGGTGCTGCCCTGTTCTGCAACGACACTGATGAGCGTCTGGATGTGGTCACAGCTCTCCAGCAGATCCTTGATCAGAGGAGAGGTGACGGTGAGCTGCTGATTGCGGATCTGGTCGAGCAGATCCTCGACGATATGGGTAAACCCGACGATGGGTTGCAGACCAAACAGGCCAGCTGACCCCTTGATGGTATGAGCAGCACGGAAGATGGCACCAATCAGCTCGCTATTGTCAGGGTCAGATTCCAGTGATAGAAGGGCTGACTCCATCTCTTCAAGCAACTCGCGTGCCTCGGCGATATAGGTTTGTAAAGCCTGATCAAGATCGATGCTCACGGTGACTCCTTGTCATGGGGGCTCAGGGCCGTTCGCCATGGGTGATGAGGGTGGGGTCGCCAAAAAAGGCCGAGAGCTGGCAGAGCTCCAGCAGTTCAAGCACAACATGGCTGTGCCAGACCAGCGCCAGGGAGGAGCCCTGCTGCAGAGCGGTCTTCTTCGCTGCCAGCAGCAGTTGCAGCCCGGCGCTGTCTATCTCGGATACCGCTGCCAGATTCAGCTCCAGTTCGTTCCCCTGATGCAATAAGGGCGAGAGAGCATCTTTCAGCTCGCTGACTGTATAAATGGTGATCTCATCCGGCATGGTCACCACTACCTTGTTGTCGAGTAGCTCACTCTGTAGTTGCATGATGCGCTCCGGATCACGGCATGATGAGCTTGGCGACTGCGGCCAGCATCTGTTCGGGCTGGAAGGGTTTGACCACCCAGGCTTTGGCTCCCGCGGCTTGTCCCTCCTGCTTCTTGCTGTCCTGAGACTCGGTAGTTAGCATGATGACAGGGGTAAATTTGTAGTTGGCCAGCTTTTTGGCCTCTTTGACGAAGGTGATGCCATCCATGTTCGGCATGTTGACGTCACTGATGATCAGGTTGATCTTCTTGCCATCTAGTTTGTTGAGCGCATCTTTGCCGTCAGAGGCTTCCATGACCTCATAACCGGCTCCCTTGAGGGTCATGCCCACGACTTGGCGAATAGTTGCCGAGTCATCCACGATCAGGATCGTTTTGCCCATATCTCTCTCCTAGAAAAATGTGATGTCGGCGCTGCTTGGTTGCGCGTTGACAGAACGGGTGGTGCGACCATGGTGAATATTGCGCTGTTCGTCGGTGGCGTATGAGAGTTCCATCTCTGCCAGCCAGCGATTGGCATCGATCTGGATTGGCCCTGTCGCATTGCTGCTCTGCTCCGAAGCAACCAGATGGCTGGAGAGGCTCTCCATGTTTTGTCTGACGTGGCTGAGGATCTGGCTGACCCTGTCTTGAAATTGCAGCGAGACAATGACGCTGGAGATTTCGCGATGGATATCGGTGCTCTCGTTTTGCAGCAGGGAGGCGGATTCCGCCAGGCTGTCAGTGGCATGGCGAAAACGGGCCAGCACCTGTTCGATTGTCTGCTCCGAATTGAGCGCCGAGGCGTGATCCCGTGCGGCAGCATTTTCGGCAATCTGGAAGGCGCGACCGATAGCAGTATTGATGGTATCCACCTTGTCGGTCATCTTCTGGGCGGTTTCGCTGGAGAGGCGGGAGAGGTTGCGCACTTCATCAGCGACCACAGCAAAGCCACGGCCTGCTTCCCCTGCACGAGCCGCTTCAATGGCGGCGTTGAGGGCCAGCAGGTTGGTCTGGGAGGCGATTTTGGCCACATCCATGGCCATGGTGTTGAGCTCTATGGTGTAGGTGGTCAGGCTTTTTATCTCACCCAGCATGGCGTCCCGATTGGCCTGGGCGGAGTGCAGGATGGCCACTACCTCATTGAGTTGCTGCTGGCTCTCGCTCAAGACTCCAGCCATGCCACGGGAATTGGCATCACCCAGTTCTCCGGCTGCCAGATGAGAAGCATTGACTGCTTCCTCCAGCTTGTTGGCCAAGCCGCTGAAGCGTTGAGTCAGGTCAATCATCGCGGCTTCGGTTTGTTGACGAGAGCTTTCAATTTGCTGGGACCAGATGGGGAGTGCCTTCTCACACACCTGTTCGAGCCCGATGATGGAGTGGGCGAGAGGATCGGTTGCGACGGTTTGTTCCTCTCCTGCACGATGTCGGGGTGTGTGCTGATGGAAGTTACTCGATGTCCAGAGCGCGGCGGCAATACCAACCAGCACATTGAGCAGCAGGTAGAGAGGTGACAGCGCATCGGCAAGCTGCAGCAACAGGCAGCTCAGCAGAGCAAGACCGATGCAGCAAATCCAGCAAACCGGTTCCCAAAGCGGTGTGTTCACGCCACTTTTGTGTTGTGCCATACGTAGCTTATCCCTGTGCAATTATTTGGTAAGAGGTAAAGGCGCAGGACCGAAACAGTCATGGTGCCCCTTGACGCTCTTTTCTTTATTTATAGTTGGCACAATAAGGTTAGCGGAAAAAATTAATTGGCTGCAAATCGGAGTTGTTTGTATCAGCGATTGCCGTATCAAGTGGCTTGCGAAGTGGGGGGAAGAGCCAGGTGGGGATGAAAAGGAGAGAAGGAGCCTGAGGATTCAGGCTCCTGATGAGGATCACGCCTCGTTGGCGTGAGCCTTCTGGCAACCTTCCACGGCGTGGGCGATGAGCTCCAGCGCGCTCTTGTCGCATGGGGGGAGTTCAGCATCGCACGCCTTGATGGGGGTGACGCGATCGCCCCATTTGATGATGGCGGCTCCCCATGTCAGACCGGCACCGAAGGCAGCGGTCAGCAGATAGGAGTTCGGCTTGACGCGGCCCTGCTCCAGCGCTTCGCACAGAGCGATGGGCACAGTGGCTGCGGAGGTGTTGCCATAGTTTTCGATGTTGACCATCACCTTCTCCATCGGCGCATTCATCCGCTTGGCGAGGGTCTCGATGATGCGGATATTGGCCTGGTGCGGCACGATCAGGTCGACCTGCTCCGGCGCAATACCGGCCTGCGCCAGCACTGTGCTGGTGGCTTCACCCATGCCGCGTACGGCGCGTTTGAAGATCTCCGGACCTTCGAAGTTGAAGGTGAACAGCCCATCGATATCGGCAAAACGCACCCGATCAGTACCGAAGTTCGGTACGTGCAGGATCTCCCGGGCTTCGCTGTCACAGCCCAGCTTGTTGGCGATCAGGCCACACTCCTGTTCGCTTGCCTCGATCACCACGGCACCTGCCCCGTCGCCAAACAGCACGGCGGTATCGCGGCGTGCCCAGTCCAGCAGGTAGGTGAGGCGCTCGGCGCCGATCACCAGCACCTTCTTCATCATGCCGGTCTGCACCAGCGAGGTGGCGACGGAGAGGGAGTAGACAAAACCGGTGCAGGCCGCGTTGAGGTCGAATACGGCAGCGTTGACTGCGCCCAGCTTCTTTTGCACCGCAGAGGCGGCGCTTGGCAGCAGGTTGTCCGGGGTGGCGGTAGCCAGGATGATGCCATCGAGATCGCTCGCTTCCAGACCGGCGCAGGCCAGTGCGCGGCGACCGGCCAGGGTGGCGAGATCCGAGGTGCTGACATGGGAGATCCGGCGGGCCTTGATGCCGGTGCGCGGATAGATCCACTCGTCTGACGTATCCATGATGGTGCTGAGGTCGTCGTTGGTCAGCACAGAGGGAGGCAGGCATTTGCCCCAGCCGGTGATATTGGCGTATTTCATCTTGTTACCGCTTCTCAAAGTGGATCGCCCGCGGGCGGAAAATCGTGCAATTATGCCGTACGAGACAACCACTGTCATCTTGTGGTCATGGTTATGTGCGGGGGGCTCAGCTGTGCCATCTGGTCGCAAAGGGCTGCAACGTGCTGAGCATGGCTGGAAATTTTGCTTAAAACGCGGGACTCCTCTGCCCTAAGATAGGCGTTTCACCACCGATGAGGGTATCTCCTTGCTCAGAGCCAATCTCAACTTGTTGCCGACCCTCAAGGTACTGCTGGAGACCCGTAATATCAGCCGCGCCGCCGAGCTGCTGCACCTGAGTCAGCCCTCCATCAGCAAGCAGCTTGCCCAGTTGCGCAGCGAGTTTGACGACGAGTTGCTGGTGCGGGAGGGGCAACGCTGGCTGCTGACGCCGCGTGCCGAAGCGCTGGCCGCCCAGCTGGCGGATTCTCTCGGTGCGCTGGAGCGGCTCTACGAGGCCCCCGGGTTTGACCCGAGCCGCTGCGAGCGGGTATTTCGGCTCGCCTCCTCCGATTATGTGGCCCAGCATATCCTGCCCGATATCTGTGCCGCGCTCGCCAAACAGGCGCCGTTGGCGGCGCTGGAGTACAGCCTGTGGGACAACGTCAGCTGCCGCAGCTGTGGCAGTCCGAGCTGGATCTGGTCTCTACCATCACCGAGCAGGTACCGGAGCAGATACGCGGTCTGCATCAGGGGGAAGATCGGCTGGCGGTGCTGATGGGACGTCACCACCCGTTGGCAGGCAAGACGCTTAATCTCGATGACTATCTCGCCTGGCCTCACCTGCAGGTGAGTGGCGGTGGCGACAAGGACAGCCCGGTGGAGCAGGTATTGGCGCCGCAGGGACTGAGTCGGCGCTGGTTTGCCAGAGTCCCCTTCTTTCAGGCGGCAGTGGAGGTGTTGCTGCGCACCGATTGCCTGATGACAACCCCGGCCCATATCGCCTGGCAGCTCTCCTGCGGCCATGAGCTCACCTTTGTCGATCTGCCATTTGCTACCCGCGACCAGCAGTATCATCTGCTGTGGCATAAGCGCCACCATCAGGATCCGGCCCACCGCTGGTTTCGCGAGCTGGCCTACCCATTCCTGCGGGATCACCTGCAACGTACCGTCGGCGAGAGTCGCAAGCTGCTCGGTCTCGGCGGTTAGCCGCAGTCAGTTGTGTGGTGCCATAGCCATTGGTTATGGAATCTATTCATAATTTTCACTACTGGCATAATGGCTCAGCCCGTACCCTGAATGCAGGTCATCATATCGAGCATATAAAGAGGAAATGCATGGAACTGACGAGTTGGCTGGCACTGGCCGCAATCTGCGTGATGGGCGCCATCAGCCCGGGGCCGAGTCTGGCGCTGATCATCCGCAACACGGTGCAGGGAGGGCAGGGGCACGGCGTCGCCACTGCGCTCGGCCACGGCTTCGGGGTCGGTATCTATGCGCTGGTCACCGCGCTTGGCCTCTCCATTCTGATCACCCAGACCCCGATCCTGTTTGATCTGATCCGCTACGGCGGCGCCGCATTTCTTGCTTGGCTCGGGGTGAAAGCCTTGCTGGCAAAACCAGCCAGCAGCGAAGCGAGTGAAGAGGTGCATCAATTGCGCGGTCGGCAGGGGGCCTTTGAAGGTTTTATGGTGGCTTTCCTCAATCCCCAGCTGGCGGTCTTCTTTATAGCCCTGTTCAGCCAGTTTGTGCGAGCCGATACCGGCTGGAGCGAAGGGGGCATCATGATGCTCACCGCGGGCGGGATCGATGCGGTCTGGTACGTGCTGGTGGCGCTGGTACTCTCGCGCGGGCCGGTGCTGGCGTGGCTCAAAGCCAAATCCTTCGTGATCGACAAGGTGAGCGGCCTGGTGTTGCTGGGATTGGCCTTGAAGGTGGTGCTTTAGTCCTCTATCGGACGATCTGTTGCTGGCACCTAAGGTGGTTATCTAATCCTGCATTTTTTGGATACCTTAAGCGGGATCAAGGCACGCGGGTGGTGAATGGGCTAGAGTAGCGGCCATTTGCTGTCCGCCCTGATCCCGAGACCATGCACCAGAACAAGCACCCGTTAAGCCACAACAACCGGTTGGAGCTGCTGGCTCCGGCCAAGAACCTCGCCTACGGCATCGAAGCCATCAACCATGGTGCCGATGCCGTCTACATGGGTGGCCCTGCCTTCGGCGCCCGCAGTGCGGCGGGCAACTCCCTCGAGGATATCGAGGCGCTGGCGCGCCACGCCCACCGTTTCGGTGCCCAGGTCTTTGTCGCCTTCAATACTTTGCTGCACGATCACGAGCTGGAGCAGGCCCGGCGGCTGACCCACCAGATCTACGAAGCCGGTGCCGATGCGCTGATTGTGCAGGATATGGGGCTGCTGGCCCTCGATCTGCCACCCATCGCGCTCCATGCCAGTACCCAGACCGACAACCGCACGCCGGAGAAGGTGAAGTTTCTGCAGGATGTGGGTTTCTCTCAGGTGGTGCTGGCGCGCGAACTGTCCCTTGCGCAGATCCGCGAGATCAGCGCGGCGACCAATGTGCAGCTGGAGTTCTTTATCCACGGCGCGCTCTGTGTCTCCTACAGCGGCCAATGCAACATCAGCCATGCCCGTACCGGCCGCAGCGCCAACCGTGGCGAGTGTGCCCAGCTCTGCCGTCTGCCCTGCTCGCTGCAAAAGCCGGATGGCGAAGTGCTGGTGGCCGACAGCCACCTGTTGTCCCTCAAGGATATGGATCAGACCGACAACCTGGAGGCGCTGATCGAGGCTGGGATCCGCTCCTTCAAGATTGAAGGGCGACTCAAGGGGCTCGACTACGTCAAGAACGTTACCGCCTGGTATCGGCAGAAGCTGGACGCCATTCTGGATAGTCGCTCCGATCTGGTGGCCGCCTCTGCTGGCCGTTGCAGCTACAGCTTCACGCCTGACCCCAAAAAGAGCTTCAACCGCGGCAGCACCGACTACTTCCTCCATGGTCGCCAGCAGGGGATCGACTCCACCAAGAGCCCGAAATATGTGGGCGAACCGCTGGGGCGGGTTACCAGGGTGACCCGTGACGGTATCGAGATTGATGGCAAACAGGTCACCCTCAACAACGGCGACGGTTTGGGCTTCTTCAAGCCGAACAACGAGCTGGTGGGGATGCGCCTCAACAAGGTCGAAGGTAAGCAGTTACTTCTATCAGAACGCATGCCGGGGTTGAAGGTGGGCACCGAAATCTACCGCAACCACGATCAGGCGTTCAGCAAGATGCTGGAGAAGGCGAGCGCGGATCGCCGCATCCGGGTCGATATGGTGCTTGCTGAGTGTGATGAGGGATTGCGCCTCACGCTCACCGACGAGCAGGGCATCAGCGCCGCGGTGACCCTGCCTTGCGACAAACAGCCTGCCGACAACCCGGAGCGGGCGCTGCAACAGGCGCGTGATCAGCTTGGCAAACTCGGCAATACCCTGTTTGTGGCGCGCAAGATTGAGTTGGTATTCACTCACCCGCTATTTATCGCCGCATCACAGCTCAACGGGCTGCGTCGGGACGGCATCGCCGCGCTGGAGGCGGCTCGCGTGGCCAGCTACCAGCGCCCCGAGCGACGGATTGCCCTGCGGGATATCAACTATCCCCAGCACCGTCTCTCCTACCTTGGCAATGTGCTGAACAGCGCGGCCGAGCAGTTCTTCCGCGAACACGGGGTGGAGCGGATTGCTCCCGCCTATGAGGCGAACAAGGAGGAGCGGGAAGTGGTGCTGATGATCACCAAGCATTGCATCCGCTACAGCCAGAACCTCTGTCCGAACGAGGTACCCGGTCTCAAGGCCGAGCCGCTGGAACTCAAGATGGGTAAAGACACCTTCCGCCTGCGTTTTGACTGTAACCGCTGTGAAATGCATGTGATGGGCAGCCTGAAACGCTGATCAAACAGCCCCTTTCTCAGTCAGGAAAGGGGCAATTTTTTATCGCAGGCGCTCTACTCAGACTCCTTTAATCGCCCACCTCCCTTTAATTGCCCCTCTCCAGCGCCAGCAGCGCTTTTTTAATCTCCAATCCCCCCGCATAGCCGGTCAGGCTGCCGTTTTGGCCGATCACCCGATGGCAGGGGACGATGATCGAGAGCGGATTGCGGCCGTCGCCGCGCCCACTGCCCGCACCGCATCGGGTTTGCCGATGGCGCGGGCAATATCGCTATAGCTGCGGGTCTCGCCGTAGGGGATCTCGCACAGCGCTTGCCACACGGCTTGCTGAAAGGCGGTGCCACGGGCGGCAAGGGGCAGGGAGAAACGCTGCAAGCGACCGGCAAAATAGGCGTCAAACTCGGCGAGGAAGGGGGCCAGCGCTGCGGGGTCTTGCAGCCAGCCGCTCATATCGGGCAGTGCCCGCAGGCCCGCCACAAAATCCACATGCACCAGACCATGCTCGTTGATGGCAACCAGCAGATCGCCGCAGCGGGTCGGCAGAATATCGTAGCGGATCATGATGTTATCTCCTGTTGTTGGTTGCCGGACTGCACTTCGTTGTTACCGGTATCAGTAAGCAAGGCAGGCGCTTCGCTCATGGCGTGCCACAGCCAGCTTGCCGCATAGCTGCGCCACGGTTGCCATGCGGCGCTTTGCGCCAACACATCCTTCACCGGCAGCTTGGCACCGCCTCCAAGCGCTTTTTGCAGTACCAGGTCGGAGGCGGGGAAGGCATCGGTATCGAGCCCGCAGCGCAGTCGCCAGTAAGCGACCGTCCAGGGGCCTATGCCCGGTAGCGCCAGCAACTGTTCATCACTGGCTGTAGTGAGGGTCAGCTCGCCGCTGGCCAGTGCCTGCGCCACGCCCCGCAGGGTGCGAATGCGGCTGCCGGGCATGCCGATGCCGTCGAGATCGAGTTCGCACAACTGGGCGGGGGTCGGTAGTTGCGCCACCCCGAATTGGGCCTCGGTGCGCGCCACCAGTCGCCCGAGTATGGTGATGGCCCCCTTGACCGAGACCTGCTGGCCGACGATGGCGCGCAGCATCACCTCGTACTCGTCCCAACCACCCGGCAGCCGTACGCCGGGCCAGCGCGCTTGCAAACGGGCCAGTAGCGGATCCTGACCGAGCAGATCGCCGATCCGCTGCATATCGGCATCGAGATCCCACATCCGGCGCACCCGATAGAGCAGATCAGGCAGCGCCGCGAGCGGCAGATCATGGACGGTGAGCTGGAGGCAGTGCCCCTTGCCCTGTGCGATGCGCACCAGTGCAACCTGATCGCCAACCAGATAGCGCCGCTCATACACCTCGCCATCCACCCGCTCCAGCCCGGGGATCGCACGCAGCCGATAGAACGCCAGCATGGCCGCCACGTTATACGGAGGGCGGTAGGGCAGTTGCAGCGTCAACCTTGCCCCACGCTGGCCTGAAACACTGTGGTCGGCCATATCGTCACAACCTTCCTGCAGGCGAAGGGTGCGCGGGGCCAGTCCATAGGCGTTGAGCCAGGCGTCATTGAAGCGACGGATGCTGGCAAAACCGGCGGCAAACGCGATATCAGTGATGGGGAGCCGGGTCTCGGTCAGTAGCCGTTTCGCGAGTAGCAGGCGGCGCGTCTGCTCCACCTGCTTTGGCGAGGCGCCAAGGTATGCCTCGAACTGGCGGCGTAGCGTGCGCTCACTGATACCGCTCTCGGCCGCCAGTTCGGCGAGTGTGCTGTCTGCCAGCTCGCCGCGATCGATACGCGCCAGCAGCCGTGTCAGCTCAACCGGCAGATCGCCACGGGCGGCGGGGGCCAGCTCAGGGCGGCAGCGCAGGCATGGTCGCAGCCCATACTGCTCGGCAGCTGCGGCGCTTTGGAAGTAGCGTACATTGTGCTCGTGCGGCGGACGTGCCGGGCAGACTGGCCGGCAGTAGATGCCGGTCGAGAGCACGCCGGTAAAGAAGCGGCCATCAAAGCGAGCGTCGCGGGCGAGCCGTGCGGCGTGGCACTGCTCGCGACTGAGGGCGTTGATCTGGTGATCCTGTTGCTGGTCACGCTCGTGCTGCGGCGTCATGGCATGGCTCTCTTGCTGGTAGGTGCCGGGTGTGTGCTGATGCGGCACAAAAGGGATGAGTGAGAGACTAAGCAGGATCGCGAGGGATGACTAGCCAGAAACGGACAGGGATAGCAATTAAGTTTGCGCGGAATGTGCGCTGAAAAAGGTGAAGGTCATGCGCAACTGTGCGAAGGTGGATGAGCCTTTATCACCGAGGATTGCACTATGCCAGGTCCCGCCCGTGCCGGCGCCCTGATCTACGCCAGGGAGCCGGGCTTGCTGAGCCACTTTTACCGAACCTTGCTGCAGATGGAGATCCGCAGTCAGAGCGAGCAGCTGATCGTGTTGGAGAACGGCGACATCCAGCTGCTTGTGCATGCCATCCCCGAGCCCTATATCGGACAGGTCGTTGTCACGACGCCGCCAGCGCTGCGTGAACAGGGGGCCATCAAGCTCTTCTTTACCGTGCCAAGCCTTGCGTGGGCAGAGGCGAAAGCGGCGGATCTCGGTGGCGGCCTGCTGCCGCAGCAGTGGTCAGGGCCCGGTTTCGTGGTGCGCAATGCGTTTGACCCAGAGGGCAATATCTTGCAACTGCGCGAGTTTTTAAGCGTGCAGGATCCGCTCTGACACGGATCGTTTACCAATAAAAAAACGGGGCCTGTCATGGCCCCGTCATGTTTTACCCGTATTGCACGGATCACTTCAGATAGCGCTGCTCCAGATGCTGGCGCAGCCAGTGCGGGTTCAGCGCTTCGCCGGTAGCGCGGCTGATTAGCTCATCCGTGCTGTAGCGGCTACCCTGCGACCAGATATGGCGGCCGAGCCAGGCGAAGATCTCCGGCAGGCGGCCTGCGGCGATCACCTCACTCATGCTGCTGAGTTCTTTCTCCAGAGCAAAGCGCAGCTGCGCGGCATACATGGCGCCCAGCGTGTAGCTCGGGAAGTAGCCGAACGAACCGTCAGTCCAGTGGATATCCTGCATGCAGCCATTGCGGTAGTTGCCCGTGGTGGAGAGTCCCAGCCACTGCTGCATCTTCGCATCCCACAGTTCGGGGATGTCTGCCACTTCGATCCGCCCTTCTATCAGGTCGCGCTCCAGTTCGTAGCGCAGGATGACGTGGGCAGGATAGGTCACCTCATCCGCATCAACCCGGATAAAACCGGGCTCGACCCGGCTGTAGAGCTTGGCCAGATTGTCCGGCGCAAACGCCGCCTGCTCGCCGAAGTGGTGACGAATACGTGGCGCCAGCAGCGCGAGGAAGGCTGGATGATGCCCCAGCTGCATTTCACAAAACAGGCTCTGACTCTCGTGGATCGCCATGGAGCGCGCCTCGGCCACCGGCTGACCCAGCAGATGGCGCGGCAGCCCCTGCTCGTAACGGGCGTGACCGGTCTCGTGCACTATGCCCATCAGGCTGGAGACAAACTCCTGCTCGTTATAGCGGGTAGTGATCCGCACGTCGGTCGGCACGCCGCCACAGAAGGGGTGACTGCTCACATCGAGCCGGCCGTGGGCGAAATCAAAGCCGAGCAGTCCCATTACCTCCTGACCGAGCGCTTGCTGGGTCGGGATGGGGAAGGGGCCTTGCGGCAGCAGCAGGGCATCGCCCTTCTGCTGTTCACTCACGGTCTGGATAAGAGCCGGCAGCCAGCTGGCGAGATCGCCGAAGATCTGATCGAGCCGTGCGCTGGTCATGCCCGGCTCATAGAGGGCAAGCATGGCGTCGTAGGGGCGCACGCCAAGCGCATCGGCCCGCAGCTGCGCTACTTCACGGGAGAGTTTCACCACCTCCTCGAGATTGGGGGCAAAACCGGCCCAGTCGTTGTTCTTGCGCTGGCTGCGCCAGGCGTGCTCGCACTTGCTGCCAGCGAGCGACAGCGCTTCGACCAGCTCACCGGGCAGCAGGCTTGCATCTTGCCACTGGCGCTTGATCTCGCCGAGGTTGGCCCGTTGCACTTCATCGAGCGGTTCGCTCTCGGCCTTGGCAATCCAGTCGCCCAGCTCGGGAGCGGTGCGCTTCTGGTGGATCAGCAGACCGAGTTCGGCCATCGCTTCGGCGCGGGCATCGTTGCCCCCTTCCGGCATCATGGCCGCCTGATCCCAGCCACAGATGGCGGCGAGGTGGCTAAAGCGGTGGATCTGTTGCTGATGTTGTTCAAGCTTTTGATATGACATGGGATTGTCCTTGTTATCGTCCCTGATGGTATGCCGCCCCGTACCTGGCATGCTCGGGGCCGTTCGATGCTAACACCGCCGCTGTATAGTTGACCACCTTCACGCAGGCGGGCCAAAGGCGTGGGGGCGAAACGCGGATTAGCCGAGCCGCTTCTGGTGCCGTTCGCGGTTTTCCGCTTTTTTGCGTTCGCTTTTACGCAGCAGCACATAGAGGGCACCGCTGCCGCCGTGGCGACGCTCGGCGCTGTGGATCGCCATGACGGCGGGCAGTTGTGGCAACCAGGCGCTCACATAGCTTTTCAGCAGGGCGCGCGGGGTGCTGCGCTCCCCCTTGCCGTGCAGGATCAGCAGACAGCGGATATCCCGGGCTTCACAATCCGCAATGAACTGCACCAGCGTCTGGCGCGCCTCATTGAGGGTTTTCTGGTGCAAGTCCAGGCTGGCCTGCAGCTCGTATTTGCCGAGCCGCAGCTTCTTGTAGACCCCCTCCTGCACCCCATCACGCTTGAAGCCGACGATTTCGTGCGGATCGCGCATCTCGATGGCCTCCATGGTGAGGTGGTCGAGGGCGAGTTGCTCGGCGGTGGCAGCCTGACGGCGAGCGAGCTGCGCCTCGGTCGGGGCGGATTTGGCCGCATGGGGATGGATGTTGTCGCTGCGAATGGGCCGCACGTCGGCCACTTCATTCATAAATAGCGAGAGTTCGTCGTTATGAGACACGGCAGGCTCCCCATAAGAAAAAGTGGGGGCCATTATAACGGTCGCAACCGGCACAGAAAACGGGGAAAGGGGGAGGGGGATAAGGGAGGCCCAGCATGGATACCAGTGCAGCTTGGCTCGGGAATCACAGTCGCGAACCATAAAACAGCACAGGCGGTCAGTGTGAACTGCCGCCTGTGGTCAGAGGATTATTTTCCCTCTTTGGGTTGTTGAGAATGGGGTTGCTGTGAATGAGGCGGTTGCGAGTGCATCACCTTGTAGATGAAGTAGGCCGCGTAAGAGCTGATGAGCAAGAAGGTGCCGATAATCACCAGCATCGACATCAATCCCACGCTGTTGCCAAACATCAGGTCCAGCCAAAAATCCATTTTATTGCTCCTGTCACCCGGTTGATGACAGGCATGATAAATACCTCTTTGCCCCGTCCGGGATGATCCCGATCAACTCCCTTGCAGGTTGTTTAATAACCAGTGCAATCTGTGATCGTTCTCACTGGACTCCTTGCGACCGAGCCTGCACAGGGCCCGGTGTGGTGAGCGGGGTAATGCGCCACCCTTGCCGTTCCAGCAACGCCAGCAACCCCTGTTCGCCGTAAAGGTGCAGGGCGCCTACCACGATAAAGCTCTCGTTGGGCAGGGTGGACCATTTCTTCAGCCAGTTGTGGTTGCGCTCGGCCAGCAGGGTCTGCTCCATCCAGCTTTGTAGCGCAGGCGGGGCCATCTCCTCCTTGAGCAGATTGATCAGTGTCTCCTCATCTCCCTGCTGCCACGCCTTCATCACGGCGGCGAAACCACTCTCCAGCATTGGTAGCTCATCCAGGGTGCTGGCGAGCATCAGGGTCTGGTTGTCACCCACGCTGGCCAGATAACCGAGTTGTTCCAGCAGGGTTTCAAAGCCCACCACCGGTTTGCCCTCTTTGGCGGCCCGGGTGGCAAAGTGCTGATCTATCCCGAGTTCACTCTTGAAGTCGGAGCGGGCCATGGCGGCCTGGGTCAGGGTAATGGCGGCAAACCAGGGGCGCAGGGTGGCGAGGGTCGCCTCGTCGATGCCATAGCGGGCGCCTGCCATCAGAGTGCGTTGATAGAGCTCGGCAGGCAGATGATCCTTGAGCGGTTTGCCATCCACCAGTCGGGTGAGAGAGCCGGTCTGTTGCCACTGATCCGGCGTGATGCTGTTCATGTCCACCTCCATCACCAGTGCGCGACTCTGCAGCCAGGCACGCTCGACCGGCTCGGGCAGAGGATAGAGGGCTGGTTTGCCCGCATGGATGGAGCCCAGCAGCCAGTGTTGCTGGTTGCCCTTGCTCACCCGATAGAAGGCGGGATCGGCAAAGGCGTGCAGCGGTAGCAGCAGGCAGAGCAGGAAGGCAAAGAGGGTGCGATGAAATCTCATGGGGATCCTTAATATGCGCCGGGTGACTTCTCTTGCTGACAATAACTCCTATGATAAGTCCTCATTTCTGATAACCAAGAGGTTTGCCATGCCCCATCTTCGTTTTCGCGCCGTGACGCTAGATACCCTGCAACAGGTGAGCGGCCCACTGCTGGCCGAGCTTTGCGAGCTGACCGGCGGCAAGCCGGAGTTTGTCACCATGGAGCGGATTGATAGCTGCTGGATACGCAACGGCGAGCCAGAGACGGGTTTTCCGTTTGTTGAGCTGCACTGGTTCGAGCGGCCACAAGAGATGCAGGACGCGGCCGCGCGCCTTATCACGCGCCATTTGAAACGGGTGCTGGGGGAGCAGACCTATGTAGTGGTGCAGGTGATTCCCTTGGTCAAGAGCGCCTACTACAGCAATGGCGAGCACTATTGAAGAGAGGGACAAACCAGGTTGGCGGGACGGGTGATGCCGTTACGCAGCTAACTCTACATGGGCCACCTGATGCCCACCGTCAATTACGGGATCAGGCCGATTTTGCCAGCAGTTTATCGAGCCAGCGAGTGGGCAATACCCGTCGCAGGAAGGCAAACAGCCGGGTTGGAGTGGTCACCGGATAGCGCGCTTTGGGATGGGCGTGGGTCAGCGCATGGAGCAGCGGCGGGATGCAGGCTTCGCTCGGGAGGGTAAAGCCGCTGGTGGCCCCTCTTTTTCCAGCCGTGTCAGGGTCTGGCGGTAGGCCGACTGATGACGGCTCTGGGCCGGATCGATGTGCCGCAAGAAGGCGCTGCGGGCATTGGCACGAAAACGGGTATCGATGGGGCCCGGTTCAATCAGGCTGATATATACCCCGCTACCCGCCAGTTCGAGGCGCAGAGTGTCGCTATAACCTTCCAGCGCAAATTTGCTGGCGTTGTAGGCGCCGCGATACTTCATGGCAACCAGCCCCAGTACCGAGCTGTTCTGCACTATCCGTCCCTCTTTGGCCTCCAGCATCGGCGGCAGCACCTGACGGATCAGATGGTGCCAGCCAAACAGGTTGGTATTGAACTGCTCCCTGAGCGCTTCGGTGGGCAGATCTTCCAGCGCCCCGGGTTGGCCATAAGCGCCATTGTTGAACAGGCCATAGAGGCGCCCGCCCGCCAGATGGAGCGCCGCACTGGCACCCAGCTCGATAGAGGCAGAATCCGCCAGATCCAGCTGTACCGCCAGCAATCCCTGTTGCTGCAGACGGGCCACATCTTCCGCCTTGCGCGCCGAGGCGATCACGGTAAAACCGTGCTGCCCGAGCGCCTGTGCGGCGGCGAGGCCAATGCCGCTGGAACAACCGGTGATCAGAACAAAACGGGGCATGATGGCGTCCTTGTGACTGCTGACAAAAGCGTGCGGGCGGGTGAGTGGATAAAACCCTTATCCGGTTCGCATGTTAGCTTGCCAACCGGTAAAAAGAAAACCGGGCCAAGTGGCCCGGTTTGCTGACATCGTATTGCCTGATTACATGATGGTAAACGGCATGATGATGTGGAACTTGACGTCACGCTCGGAGGTAAACACGTTCGGATAGTCAGTCCAGCCCTTCCAAGTTGATGGCAGGTCATTGTTGTAGTCGGTGTAGTGCAGTTTGAACAGGGTGCCTTTCAGCTTGCCATCCTGCACGGTATAGCTGACATCGAAGTTGGCTGCCCACTCGGTATCGCCTTCAGCAACTTTAGTTCCATCACCTTTCTCCATATCCCAGCCGTAAGCACCGGATACGCCTACAGACCAGCCAGGAGCACCAACCAGGTCATCCAGAGAACGTGTTACACCGAAGAACAGCGCTTTTTCGTTGTTGGCGTTCCAGTCAGAGCGGGAGTCCCACCAAATTTCGTTGGCGCCCTGGGAGTTGCCGTAACCACGGGTCAGACGGGGCAGGTAGTTGCCTTCAACACCCTCAGCTTTGGTCCACATACCTTCCAGACGGAAACCGTACTGCGCATAGTTCCACGCAGCTGTCAGTGCTTGTTGCCATGCCAGGCCATCATAAGTTTCTACATCACGACCAGAGGCGTTTTTGTACGTTTCTGTTTCGGAGCCATAGAATTGGTAGCTGGTTGACAGGCCGCCCAGTACGTCAAACTTGTGAGCCAGTTTGAAGTGGTAGCTATCCATATAATCGGCTGATTGGCCGAAAGAGCCAGTAATGGCTGTGCCATTTTCAAAGGTGTAACGAGCGGCGACGGCATGGATGTAGTCGATCTCGTTTTCTTTATCGAAGGTATTACCCCAAGCTCCGCCCCACGCTTTACTTTTATAAAAGCCTTGGGTTTCTTTGAACCAGGGAGCTTTGTATTCATCTGCGATAGCGTAGGTCAAATAGAGACCACCTACGTTACCTTCAACTTGTCCACCACGATAAGTACCTGGTTGGTAGGACCAGTTAACGCCAATCTGGCCAGGAACATACAATTGGGTATAGCCAGCTTTTGCAGTAAGACCTTCAACCAACTTCAACTTAAGGGCTGCGTTGGTCAGGCTTGCGCCATTTTCTGATTCGGTGTTGCTGGTTCCCCAAGCTCGCCCCCAGAAAGAGAATTCATTCTCGGCGTTGACCGGGTTACTTTCATCAATGGCTAAGTCATAGGCAGTGTATCCGCCCAAGTCCAAGCCAACCACGTCCCATGCATAACCCGAGTTGAAGTTAAGAGCTAATTGAGCGGTCGCATGGCTCAGGTTTGAGCGATATTTTCCGGTGTTATCTGCAGGTACTACACCTGAGTCAACACGGGCGCGATCACGCTGGAAGTAGAACAGACCACCGGTCAGTTTGGAGTCTTTCACGAAGGTTTCATAGGACTGGCCGTATTCCGGGCTCATCATATCCTGAGCAGCCAACGCCATACCGGGGGCGACCAGAGCGGCTACCACAGCGGCACTCAAAGCGGCGCGCTTGAAGATCACTTTTTCCATTTTTATTGCTCCTGATTTTATGGACTTAGCTTTTTTTCCGGCAGTTGGCATCGGCCTACCGCTCGGTATTGGCATTGCAATCAAAACCCCGAAGGGCAAAAAATCTTGTCTTGGCTACCTGCAAACCCGGATGTCTTGGCACATCTGTAGTTGGCAGTCCTGATCATCACATGTTGTTTTTTTATGTTCCGATTCTTGGCTATCGGACAACCCCAAGAGTACGTTCGCGGTGCGAAATATCAATGAAAAGTTCCCTCAACGTTTCAAAAGTATGACCGAGTGCAAATAATCATGGGCAAGGTCGTAAACAGCCTCATGGCAGGTATCACGGTGATGAGAGCGTTTTCTTGAGGCCGCAGCCAGCGCCAGTACGGGTTTTCATCCGGTACGGGGGAAAAGGTGTCAGTTAACCTGCCGATAACAGATAATTTTGTGTTACAAAAAAACTTTCCCTCTGGTTGAGGGAAAGTGATCTGGTGAGGATATGGGACGAATAGGGTTCAGCCTTGCTGGCCGAGGATGCGGGGGATCTGCTGCGCCTGATGGTGGATATGGGAGGAGACCTGCACCGAGAGCTGACTCACCTGACGGGCATGCTGATGGATACGGGTGATCAGATCGGCAAAACTGGCCAGCTTGTGTTCCTGACTTTTGGCGTTGTCGGCGCCCTGCAGGGCGATCACTGCGGTGTTGCGGGCGATCTCCCTCACTGCCTGGGTGGTCTGGCGCAGTTGTTCCGCCTGCGCCCGCTGGCGGCTTGATTCGTTGGTGATCCGGTTCAGTACAGTGCCAAGCTGTTCACCGGATTGGGTCAGACGTCCCAGAATATCGGTGATCTGGTTGAGGGATTGCTGGGTATTGGCCGAGAGGTGGCGCACCTCATCGGCAACTACGGCAAAACCGCGTCCCTGTTCCCCTGCGCGGGCCGCTTCGATGGCGGCGTTGAGGGCCAGCAAGTTGGTCTGCTGAGCGATATGACCGATCACATCGACAATGGCTGTCACATCGGCAACCGAGCGGGTGAGGGCTTGCAGCGCCTCATCGCTTTCGTCAATCGCCAGTCCGGTCTGATGAGTGGCGTGTAGCATGCTCCCCACCAGATCTTCGCTCTGGCTCATCGCCTGTTCGTTATGGTGGGCATGCTGGGCGATGTCGGCGGCGACCTGATGGACCTCTCCGGCCAGCTGGTTCAGCTCATCCATCATCTGACCGCTCTCGTCGACCACCTGTTCGGTGGTGCGGGTGCTGTGGTGGATCTCGTCAACCTGACTGACCATCCCTTGCAGACTGAGGGATACCGCTGACAGCTGCCCCTCTTTTTGCTGTTGGTCCAGTTGCAGACGACCGATCAGCCGATTGTAGCTGGCAACAATATCGGCCAGCTCGTTGCGATCGCGCCCGGTAGGCAACGGCTCGGCCTGCCCCGTCTGATCGAGTTGCATAAAAGCTCCACGCAGTCGCAACAAGGGGGTGAGCAGCCAACGTCGTTGCACCAGCGCAAACAGCAGGGCGACTATCACCAGACAGAGCGCCAGCGTGCCGAGGATGGTGGCCAGCTCCTGATTGACGGCTTGCCGTTCGCGGGCAAGTTGTTCCCCCATCTGTCTGGTCGCTTGCAACATCGCCATGATGTCTTGCTGCACGGTCTGGCGGCCAGCCTGTTGCTGTTGCAGCGCCGCACGGCTGTTGGCCAGCTCCTGTGGATAGCGGCCCAGCAGCGAGCGTAATTCGCTGCGCGGTTGATCTCCCAGCTCCTTGCGTACCGGCTCCCCCAGCGTGAACTCATCGGCGGGCGCCTCTTCATACAGGCCGAGCAGTGGCAAGGCTTGCAGCGCTTGGGCCTGTTTTTGCAGTGCCTCCAGCTCGAAGCGGATCCCTTCGAGCAGCTTCTCATTGCCCTGTTCCATATAGCTTTGGCGCAAATGGGCGAGGCGCGGCAGGCTCGCCAGGATCTCGGCTGCGCCGCTGCGATATTGCTGTGCTGCGGCAGATTGTTCCGTGCTGGCGCCTTGCTCCCCATAGCGGATCAGCGCCATGGCCTGGCTGCCCAGCTCACTCTCGGCATTTTGTAGCAGCAACTGGCTGTTGCCCGAGAGCTTGCCTGCGGCCTGATAGTCGTGCGCGATGCGCTGCGCCATCTGTTCGAGTTGCTGCCTGAGCGGGGCCGCCACGGCATCATCCTGAGCGGCCAGCGAGGAGAGCGCTTGCTGGCGGATCTTCTCCGCAGCTGTTAGTTGTTGCGGATCGCCGCTGTTGAGGTAGTCACGCAGACTGTTTTGCAGGGTCACTGTCACCAGTTGTTGCAGCGTCTCGTGCTGATGCTGTGCCTGATTGGTATGTGCAAGCTGTTGCCAGCCGTGGTAGAGGGCCAGCGCCTGTCCTCCCGCAACCAGTAGCAAAACAAGGGAGGATAGGGTGGCGTAATGGGCGATTTTCACGGGGTAATTCCTGTCAGCACAGACCATGGGGGAGCGTGGCCCGAGCCTAAACAGGGATGATGGCGTTTTTATGACAGCATGGTCAGGTGGCCCTATTTTACCGACTTAACTGGCTGGGGATGCTTGAGCGCTGTTGTGTTGGCCCAGCATACCGAGCAGGGCGCCTCCCATAATAAGTGCCCCGGCCAGCAGATGGCGAGAGGTCAGTTCCTCTCCGTTCAATGTCACTAACAGCAAAGTACTCAGCAGAGGGGTCAGGTAGGCAAGGGCACCGATCCGGCGTGGATCGCCGTCTCGCAGTGCCAGATACCAGGTCACAAAGGCCGCCCCCATGGGCCCCAGCGCCAGCCCGATGATCAGCCACCAGTCACTGGTGGGGATCTGCACGAGCGGCAGGGGCCCCTCCAGCAGACGGGCAAGCAGCAGCGCCAGCAAACCCGCGGGCAGACAGGCTGCCGCAGTGACCACGGCGGGGGCTGGCGGCAGACGGCGTGATAGCACCGAATAGGCCCCCCAGACGACAGCTGCACCGAGCGCCAACAGGTATCCCGGCAGATAGGTCTGTTGCAGTTGCAGCTCGCCGTTGACCATCACCAGCATGGAGCCTGCCAGACCAAAGGCGCCAGCCAGCAGGTGACGGGCATGGAGTGGATGGCCGGGCAACAACAGCGGGGTGAACAGAATGATGCAGAGCGGCCAGAGGTAGTTGATGAGGTTGGCCTCCAGCACCGGGGCATGGCGAAAGCTCATAAAGAGCAGCAGATGGTAGAGCAGCAATGCCGTAACCGTCACCAGCCAGGTAATAGGACGAGCGCGCCATTGGCGCCAAAACGGCAAAGCCCCGCCCCCGCAGAAAAACAGCACCAGCCCGACCAGCACCAGTGGTGACACGCTGGTGACCCGTGACGTCAGCGCCGCCAGCGAGGCCCACAGCACAATGGTCAGCAGTGCAAAACCGGTGGATCTATCCACCAAGTACATCCGGACATCCAACACTCCTTTGCAAGATGAATGAGCAACAGAAAATTGTGCAGTCTAACAGAGTGACAACCGACAAACAGTTTCGAGGCGAGCGATGACTTGCAAGTTAGTTGTTCTGTCCGAGAATGCTTAGCCAGTGGAAAATTAGCACCGGCAAGGAATTGAAAGCTTGCCCTGCAAAGAGGAAATGATTATTTGGAGCAACTTCTTGCTCGTTGACTGGTTATTTATACTGATTGGGCAAGCAATCACGATTAAATGCACTGCTCTAGGCAATTTATTGCGTGCTTGTGCATTGAATAAGAACTGGTGAAAGGTAATTGTTTGATAAATAAGGAATAAAAAAATGGCATGGACGCTGCTAAAGGTTGGTCGAGTGCTATCTCGTTTAACCAACCTATTTAGGAGCATACACATGCCAACTCCATGTTATATCAGCATCGAAGGTAAAACCCAGGGCAATATCACCGCCGGTGCCTTCACCTCCGATTCCGTCGGCAACATCTTCGTACAAGGTCACGAAGACGAGATGCTGGTACAAGAGTTCCAGCACGTTGTCACCGTCCCGACCGACCCGCAATCCGGTCAGCCTGCCGGTCAGCGTGTCCACAAGCCGTTCAAGTTCACCGTTGCGCTGAACAAAGCCGTGCCGCTGATGTACAACTCTCTGGCTTCCGGCGAGATGCTGCCGAAAGTGACCCTGAAGTGGTACCGCACCTCCGTTGAGGGCAAGCAGGAGCACTTCTTCTCTACCGTGCTGACCGATGCCACCATCGTTGACATCGACTGCCAGATGCCGCACTGCCAGGACCCGGCGAAGTCTGACTTCACCCAGCTTATCCAGGTCTCCATGGCTTACCGCAAGATTGACTGGGAGCACACCGTTGCCGGTACTTCCGGTGCGGACGACTGGCGCGCGCCCATCGAGGCGTAAGCCTTGCTTCGGTACTTTGGTATTCCTTGTAAGTAGTAATGTGTCTTTGAGCCGGTTGTTCAACCGGCTTCTTGTACTGTGCATTTTCTCCAGCCTGGCCAACGGGTTGGCTGGAGCTTTTCTGTTTTGCCATCCCCCTGCCGGGGTTTGATGCCCTGCCGGTGAGTGCGGAGGGATGGCAAAGCACTAAAGGGTGTCCTGTGATGCAGACCCGAACCGCTCGTAACCTGTTAACCCCTTTATCTTTGGTGGCCCTTGCGGCACCGGAGAGGGCGGTAGCGTGGCTGCGCGGTGAGGGATTGTATGGGCGCGAGAGTTGGCAATGGCTCAGGCACTGCTTGGCCGTGACAAGAGGGGAAAGCCATGGCTAATCAAACCGGATTGCAATTTACCGTCAAGGTGGGGGCGTTGCCCGAGAGCACCTTCGTGGTGGCCAGTTTCCAGCTGGATGAGGGGCTGAATCGGCCGTTCAACCTGCAGCTGGAGGTGGCAAGTAGCCAGCCTGATGTTGACTTTGGCGCCGTGCTGGACCAGCCATGCGAGCTGATAGTGTGGTACAACGGTGAGCTGCAACGCCGCGTCTGCGGGGTAGTGAGCGAGTTTGCGCAAGGGGATAGCGGTTTTCGTCGTACCCGCTATCAGTTGCAAGTCAAACCTGCCCTGTGGCGGTTGGGTCTTCGCCAGAACTCCCGCATCTTTCAGGCGCAAAAGCCCGACGAAATCCTCAGTATCCTGCTGCAAGAGCACGGCATCACCGATTACGCCTTTGCGCTCAAGAATGAGCACGCCCAGCGGGAATATTGCGTTCAGTATCGCGAGACCGACCTCGATTTCGTGAATCGCCTCGCTGCCGAAGAGGGCTTGTTCTACTTCCACGAGTTTGAAGCAGGCAAGCACCGCATCGTCTTTGCTGACGATGCGGCAGCCCTGACCGCGGGCCCCGAGCTATTTTTCAACCTCGGCAACCGCTCGCTGGAACAAGGTCCCTACGTGCGCCAGTTCCACTACCGCGAGGCGGTGCGCCCCTCGGATGTAGAGCTGAAAGATTACAGCTTCAAGACGCCAGCTTATGGCCTCTCCCACAAAAAGCAGGGTGCAGAGCTCGAGCACCAACGGGATACCTACCAGCACTTCGACTATCCGGGTCGCTACAAGCAGGACCCGAGCGGCAAGGCGTTTGTCCAGCATCGGCTCGATGCCCTGCGCAATGACGCGGTGGCGGGCAGTGGCAAGTCCAGCAGTGCCGCCTTGTTGCCGGGCCAGCACTTTTCATTGACCGAACATCCCAATGGTAGCCTCAACACTGACTGGCAAATCGTTCATATCCGCCACACCGGTGAGCAGCCACAAGCCTTGGAAGAAGAAGGCGGCAGCGGCCCGACCGTCTACCACAACGAATTTGGCGTAGTGAAGGCGAGTACCACCTGGCGCGCCCGTATCGGCAGCCCCGAAGCACCTCACAAGCCGATGGTGGACGGCCCGCAAATCGCGATAGTGGTCGGCCCCGAGGGGGAGGAGATTTACTGCGACGAACATGGCAGGGTGAAGCTGCATTCCCGTGGAACAGATATGGCAGCTCCAACGACCAGAGCTCCTGCTGGGTGCGGGTGAGTCAGGGCTGGGCCGGTGGCCAGTACGGCATGATGGCGATTCCGCGCATTGGCCATGAGGTTATCGTCTCATTCCTCGAAGGTGACCCCGACCAGCCCATCGTCACCGGTCGCACCTACCACGCCACCAACCGGCCGCCGTATGAGCTGCCAGCCAACAAGACTCGCACCGTGCTGCGCACCGAAACTCACCAGGGCGAGGGTTTCAACGAGCTGCGTTTTGAAGACCAGGCGGGGCAGGAAGAGATTTATATCCACGGTCAGAAAGACCTGAATGTGCTGATTGAAAACGATGCAGCGTGGCATATCAAGCACGACCAGCACACCGATATCGACAATGAGCGGGTCACTCGCATCAGAAAGGTGCCGGGCAAGGATGGCGCTCCGCCCAGCCTCGGTAATGACCACCTGACAGTTGAGGGTGAAAAACGCGACCACATCAAGGCGGACTATTCGCTGACAGTTGATACCTCCCTGCATCAGAAGCTAGGCCAATCTCTCTTGGTGGAAGCGGGTGAAGAGGTGCATATCAAGGTGGGTGACAAGCTGGTGCTGGAGGCGGGCTCCGAGATCACTCTCAAGGGCGGCGGTAGTTTTGTGAAAGTTGACCCGAGTGGCATCAAGCTGGTCGGCCCCGCCATCAAGCTCAATGCCGGCGGCAGCCCGGGATCAGGCTCTGGCTGGGCTGGTCAGGCTCCCGTTACTCCCAAAGGGGTTGAGGTGGTCAAAGCCCCAGAACTGGTTGAACTGGTCAAGGCGATTGCCACCGAGAAGGCGATGGAGGCGTTGCTCAAGGTGCTGGAGCCCGATAGCGATTATCAGCCCTCCGCTTGATGTTCGACGAACAACTTAGGATTGAATGACAAAGATGAAAATCGTCTATCCCATGCAACTGGCGGGTGAGAACGGCTCCAGCGAGATTGCATCTCTCGATGAGTTTATAAGAAGATCAACGGCCTCAAGAGCGGTACCTTCCCGATAGGCCGCAACCGTATCTGGCACGGTGGTATCCACTTCAGTAAAAGCGGAGGCTGGCACCCGAGCGGCGCAGTGCGCGCGATTGCTGACGGGGAGATTGTGGCCTACCGACTGGCGACTAAACCAGCCAAGGCGACCCGTAGCTCCGAAAAGGGCAAACCAGAGGGAAAGATTGACTTGTATACCTCCCCTTCGTTTTGTCTGGTACGTCATCGCTACGAAGCCGGTGAGCAGAGCAAGAATCAGCTGACCTTCTACAGCCTCTACATGCACATCGCCTGTGAGAACAGCTACAACAGTCCCGAGGCTGCGCGAGTAACGGTCAAGGGGACAGGTGTGTCCACCTATAAACCTGTGGTAGAGGGAACACCTCCCAAGCTGATACGTCGGCTGTCTGGCGATAAACCTGTCTATGCGAAAAGGGGGGCTGAAGTGAAGTTGGTCGACCAGGAAGTGAAGAGCCTGCTTAACCACAAAGATGAGTACCACGATTACTATCTGGTGCACTACGTTGATGACCCTGACAGCCTGTTCCATATTGCGGCAAGCCAATTGCATCAGGAATTTCCACAAAAGCCGACGTGGATGACGCCACCGGAAGGCAAGCCAGCTCGCTGTAAGATCCCTGGTAATACATGGCTACGTAAAAGCGCTGACACCACAGCTGAGTGCTTGGGGTTGCCTGCAGGTAGTGAGGTCGTGATATCTGGTGAGCCGGCACAAATGATAAGCATCAATGGCGGCACGACTGAGTTTCGTAAAGTACAGGTTTTCAAGGTGGGCAGCGGCACTGTCAAAGACAGTGCCAATCAGGTGATGACCAATGCTGGCAAAGGTGCCGTTGGTTGGCTGGCAAAAGGCAAGATGGGTGCCAGACTGGCCGCCGAACCGACTATCCCCGTCGAATTCAAAGACGATGCGCCGGTTGTTAACCGCAGTGCAAATCCGATACCGGTGCAGGCCGGAGAGATCATCGGTCATTGGGGTGAGCATGAGCTAGCCACTGCCGGTGCCAGCGGTTTCGAGAAAGACGCAGACAGCAAAGCCGTGCACTTTGAGGTGTTTGTGGCAGAGAGCGACAAACAGGTGCTTGAAGATTGCATCAATAACAAGGCGCGAGTAACCGGTGGCCAAGGCTACCTGCTGGTAAAGAAAAAGGTCACTACCTATCGTCTCACCAGCGATAGCAAGCATGGTTTTCACGAGGTTGCCAATTTTGGGCCGCTGGTCTTACCGTTGGCGGTGAAAGAGTCTGATATTGTCACTCACGGTGCCAACAACTTTGTGAAGGTACGTGAGCGGACTGCTGCGGACGGGGAGTTGGCTGGCGAGTTCGTATTGCAGGGTGGTGATGTCGAAGTCATCAGTCAGCACGACTGGCACAAGCTGGGCGTCAAGCTGGTCGATGGCAGCAGCGATGACGATGGATTTTTGGACAAGGCTGATACCGAGAGTGAAGAGCCGCAGCAGAAAGAGGCGAGCAAATTTTTTAGTACCCTCTATGACAAGCTGGTGATAGACGGAGACAACGATGGCACCCTGAGCGGCAATGACATCAAGGCCGCGTTGGCCGATGAGGAGTTGGCGGGCAAGTTGCGGATGTTGTTTATCAAGCACAAAAGTGAATGGGTAAAGCCAGGCAAGGAGTGGCCCCGCTTAAAACAGGAGTTGGCTGAGCAGCCGAAGCTCTATGAATATGCGATGCAGGTACACAACAATATGGCGTGGATGGAAGATGCCAGCGCGATATTGGTTGATACCCAACCTTGGTTTATTCATCCTGCGGGGATGATAGGGTTATTAGCACCTGCGACTTTAACAGCCATAAAATGCCATAAATGCCAAAAAGATATATCACTGTCTTTTGAATTTATGCGAACTTTCACGCCATCATCAGTTTCTGATTCTCGCCTTCATGATTTTATTGCTAGATGGAATGAGCACGCAATTGACTATGGCATTAGTTCTTGTGAACAAGCCATTAATCTACTGGGGCAGGGGAAACATGAAACAAAAAGATTTACTGCGTTCAGGGAATCTTTAGTTTATAGAAGTTACACAGCAGAGTCTTTATACTCTATGGCCCCAACTGCCATCAATAATGGCTTCGCACGAAAAGGGTTGAATTTATCCAGAGAGGAAAAGATGGATTATATAAAACGCCATCTTTTGAATAATGATGCTGGATATGGCGAGCATGCTTTTGGGAGTAATGAATTTCCAGGAAAAGATTATCGAGGACGTGGCCTGTTGCATTTAACTCATGCGGAAAACTATAGACTATGTGCTCTAGCGACGGGGTTGAATATATACTCTAACCCAGAACTGGTTGAAAGTGACATGCCATCCATAGTATTGTCTGGGTTTTGGTTCTGGAAATCGAACAGATTAGGTACTATAGCGGATAGTAGTGTAAGTAACTTAGATAAAGTAAAAAAGATTACAAAGATCATAAACCCTGGTCTAAAGGGCCTTGAGGAACGGGTTGAATTTACAGCAGAGGCAAGAGAGCTTCATGTTAGATTGTTTGGGGAGTGTAATTAATGCCAGCTTTATTTTTTCTATTTTTGTTGTCGTTTTCTTGTGCTGCACAATCAGAGGCAGAGGCTTCCATTCAGGGTCATGAGGGGAAACTATTTTTCGTAGACAGGATTGATGATACCATCGGCGACGATGTTATTGCGGCATTTTTTGATGACAATAATGGGGGGAGGTATTTTGTTGATTACCTTCCTTATTTGTCTTCTAAGGGTAAAATACAGGATTCCTTCTACTTAAACACTGATAACTTAACGAGTAAATATTTTGTTGTTCAGGAGTCACAAATAGACTCAGACACAGGAATGAATTGGTCTAATTATTTTAATGTCATTGTTTTTTCTTATCTCAATGGTAAGTTGATTAAAGATGAAAAGTTAACGTCATATTTTGGCTCTGGTGGAGACATTGTAAACCCTAATGGCGCTAATAGCATAACCTATTCCTTTCCATATTATAAAAAGGAAAGGATTTTACAAGCAGTGTCTAAGCCTGAATTTGATGCATGGATGAAAGGGCAAGATGTAAAATTAAAAATAAAAGGGAAGAGTTATTTTTTTCCTGAACCACTGCCAATTAACAGAGCTAAGTCTTATCTTGTCGAAGGTGATGTTGTCCTGAGGAAAAAACATGAGTCAGGTTGGGATTATGTTGTCTATAAATCAACTAAAGGACGAGAATATTCTGGCTGGATGCCTTGTTCTTTAACTGGAAGCTGTTAGATGATATGAGAAGTAAGTTTGATTAATTGCAACTAATTAGGCTTGTGTATAACTTTCCAAGTGGAAATTATTTTTGACAAGGGAAGATAGGGGCATTTATTTTTTGGAATGTACAGGCATAGTTATCACCTGACGCCGGCTTAACGCCGGTGTTTTTTATCGCTACAAATAGTTTTGGTGCAGGATAGCTCGAAGATTTGTTGTATCCAGATGATTTTTCGTTGTGAGGATGGATTTAAATTTGAATCCGAGATGCAGATCCAGGTGATGAGAAAAAGTGATTAGGGGACAAAAAAGAAACCCGCCGTGGGCGGGTGGAAGGATTGCAACACTAACCAGGAGGAGGTGTTACCAGGTAGACCCCACCTCTTCGGTAATAGTTCAATTTTATTGAAGTTTTTTCATTTTCTGCGCAGGGTTTCCATCGGGATCTGCGGTGGCGGATGGGTTATCATTCTGCTCCCGTCATCCGGTTGCAGAGGATCTATGCCCGCGTTTTCCTGGTTAGCGCTCTTTTTCGGCGCCTTCTATTTTGTCTACGGTGCTTACTTGCCGTTCTGGTCGCTCTGGCTGGAGGGGGTGGGCGTCAGCGCCGAGATGATTGGTCTGTTGCTGGGGGCGGGGATGGCGATCCGCTTTGCCGGCAACCTGATGGTGATGGGGCAGATCAAGGGGGCGGGCCATCTGTTGCCGGTTACCCGGTTGCTCTCCCTGCTCAGTTTGCTGGCGTTTCTCGGTTTCTATCTCAGTCATAACCTCTGGTGGCTGGTGGGCTTGACCCTGCTGGCGAACTTTATTTATCCGACCCTGATGCCGGTGGGGGAGGCGCTGGCGACCCGCATGGTGGTGCAGGCGCACCTCGATTACGGCAAGGTGCGACTGTGCGGCTCCTTTGCCTTTATCGTTGCCTCTACCCTGGTGGGGGCGTTGGTGGGGAATTTTGGTAGCGACTGGATTTTGCACACCATGGTAGCGGGGTTGGCGCTGATGCTGCTGCTCAGCTGGCTGCCGCTCTATCCGGCGCCACAGGATAGTCAGGGCGAGCGGGCCAAAGCATCCTTGCTGGCAACTCTGCGCAGCGCACCGGTGCGCCGTTTCCTGCTGCTGACAGCTCTGCTGCAGGGGAGCCACGCCGCCTATTACGGTTTCAGCGCCATCTACTGGAAGGCGCAAGGATATAGCGGCACCATCATCGGCTATCTCTGGGCGCTCGGGGTGGTGGCGGAGATCTGTATGTTTGCCGCCGACAAGCGTTTCTTGCAGCGCTTTGGCGCCCAGAGTCTCTTTATCGCCGGTGCCATCGGTTGTGTGGTGCGCTGGGTATTGCTGGGTGCCTCGAGCGAGTTGTGGGTGCTGGTGCTGGGGCAATTGCTCCACTCGGTGACGTTCGGCATGAGTCATCTCGGGGCTGTGCGTTTTATGACTCGCCAGCTGCCCGCCGAGCAGTTGATCCCGACCCAGGCGCTCTATGCGGCCCTTGGCCTCGGCATGACGGTGGCGGCTCTGATGGCACTCTGCGGCGTGCTGTTCGAGCCTCTCGGCGGCGGCATCTTCTTCCTGATGGTGCTGGTGGTCTTGCCGGTGTTCTTCCTGCGGCTGCGCCCCTTTGCGCCGTCTGCGCAGGAGAGGGCTCCAGCCTGATATTTGTCTATTTGAATCATCACCTAACAAAAGGGAGAGCCACGGCTCTCCCTTTTTCGTTGCTGCGGTTTGCGGCGTTACTGCTGCTCGCCCAGATAGAGGCGGCTGAGGCGGCGCCAGGTGTCCGAGCCGATGGTGCCGGCAAGCAGCTCATTGGAGGCGGCATCAAAGCGGCCATCCGGCTGCCAGCCCAGTTGGGGCAGCAGTTGCGCCAGCGTCACGTCATTGTGCTGCAGCTCCCGCTCCAGCGCTTCCCAGAAGGCGCTCCCCTTGACGTAAAAGAGCGGGTAGTAGGAGTGATCGCCCGCCAGCACCTCGCGAGCTGCCCGATAGAGGCCGCTCTCGCTATGAGGTAGCAGTTTGCCCCGCTCGGCCAGCTCGTTGACCGCCGTGACCTGATGCAGCCGAAAGCGGCGCAGCGCCTTGATGGCGAGGTACTCGGCGAGGCTTTCGTTGACCCAGGTGGGCTGTGGAGCTGCGCGGTGAGCGCTGAGGATATGCACCGCCTCGTGGGCCGAGGTGCGCAGCAGGCGCAAGGGGGCCTGTGGCGTCGGTTTGCCAGCCTGGGTGGGGTAGTTGGCGACAAACACCTGATCTCCGGCGGCACCGCCGAGGGAGCGGGTTGCCACATCCCGCCCCAGCCACACCAGTTGCCATGGATGAGTGGGCGGATCCACATCAAGCTGGAAGGCCAGATAGTCGATGATCTCATTCAGTTGCTGCTGCAAGGTCGGCAGATCGAGCTGATTGGCGGTCTCGTCATGGCTCAGCACCAGCCGCGGATCCGGCTTGGTGACGGGCACTGTGTCCAGACCAAACGACAGGATCAACGGCGGCTGGTTGACATCCGGCAGTGGTTGGCAGCTGCCATCCGGCAGACAGACCTCCCCTCGGTGGTTCCCCATCTGGCGCACAAAGTTACCCCATTCGGTCAATAGCCACTGGTTGGGAGCGAACAGAAGCGACTGTTGGGCCGAGGCATCAGCACCCACTGTCGGAGCCGGTGTGAGCGTGATCTGCCAGCCGATCTCTTTGCAAGAGAAGGGCTGGTTGAGGGCAACCGGCTGGTTGTCTGCAAGGCAGATCAGCGCGGGGGAAACCGGCGCGACACTGCCCGGCAACTGGCGGGCGGGGAGCAGGATAAAAGGGGGCTTGCCCTGCATGGTGAGGCGCACTTGCAGCACATTAGCGCTGGCGCCCTGCTCGATAAGGTAGCGGGGGCCGTTCGCGTCATTGCCAGCGCAGGCCCACAGCGGCAGCAGCCACAGGGCAAACAGGGTGATATGACGACTCATAAGGGGGTTAGCGCTCCTGCTCGTAGCCCAGCAGATCGCCGGGCTGGCATTTGAGTTCACGGCAGATGGCCTCCAGGGTGGAGAAGCGCACCGCCTTGGCGTGGCCATTCTTGAGGATCGAGAGGTTGGCCTCGGTGATGTCGATGCGCTGGGCCAGCTCGCGGGCGGTCATTTTGCGCTCTGCCAGCAGGGCATCGAGGCGGATGATAATGGGCATACGTTCCTCACACCGTCAGTTGCTGTTCATCAGCCAGCAGTTTTGCCTCGCGCATGACCAGTGCCAGCGCCAGTACGATCAGTCCCGCCAGCAGTACCCGGAAATCGGAGGTACTCAGCGCTATGGTACCGAGTACTTCCGGGCCTCTCATGGTGAGCACCGTATCCAGCAAGGGGGTCAGGATCAACTCGACCAGGAAGGTTGCACAGAGGAGCAGTCCGATCTGGCGGTAGCGGCGGATCTGCTCGAAGGTGAAGAGCAGACCGGCGCGGTAGCCGCGAAACAGCTGACGCAGTTGCCAGAGCATCATCATAAAGACCAGATCCGGCAACAGCTGTACCAGGGTGCCTAGCAGCCGGGTGGAGAAGTGAAGGGGATAGTCGGCAGGATTGATGCCGGGGCGGCTCAAGATGGTGTTGAGTTTATCCTGCAGAAAATCGGCGCCACCGAAGGGAGTCCACACCTCCAGCAAAGTGATCAAAGGGGTAGCCAGCAGTGCCAACAGTAGCAGCCATTCGATCAGCATGCTCGAGCGTTCGAGTTTGTTGGAGATCATCTCATTCCTCACTGTGATGGTTTTATCTGAAAGGTAAAGTTTATCGTTTATCAATATTTACATCGGCAATGTTTATTGTTTTACGATATACAGTCAAGATAAAACTTATTGAAAAACGATAATTTCAATCTGTCCGAAGGGGATGACTTTTGGCTGCAGCCTCTCTAGACTGGCGAGGTTGTATACAAAAACTCAACATGGACAAGGAGTTATCGATGCACCAGGGATGGCTGCTGATCGGATTGTCGCTCACCTATCTGGGGCTGCTGTTTCTGATCGCCTTCGTGGCAGACAAGCACAAACGGCACCGTCTCAAGGGGCAACCGCTGCTCTACAGCCTGTCGCTGGCGGTCTACTGCACCTCCTGGACCTTCTTCGGCACCGTGGGGCAGGCGAGTGAATCCCCCTGGTCACCAGTACCCATCTACCTTGGCCCCATGCTGGTCTTTCTGTTTGGCTGGCGGCTGCTGGCCCGCCTTATTCTGGTGGCCAAGCGCGAGCACATCACCTCCATCGCAGACTTTATCGCCGCCCGTTACGGCAAATCCCAGCGGCTCGCCATGGTGATCGCCCTCATCGCCATCATGGGGATCCTCCCCTATCTGGTGTTGCAGCTTAAAGCCATCGTCACCGGGCTGGATCTGCTGATGGTCAACAGCGGCGGCATCAGCCCGACCAGCAATACCAGCGAGTTGGCGCTCGGGGTTACTCTGCTGCTGGCGCTGTTCAGCATCCTGTTCGGTACCCGCCATCTCGATGCCACCGAGCACCACAGGGGGATGGTGGTGGCCATCGCTTTCGAGTCGGTGGTCAAATTGCTGGCCTTTATCGCGGTGGGGGGCTTTGCCCTCTGGCTGATCCTGAGCAAACCGGGCGAGGCTCACGAACAGGTGACCCGTGACTTTTTTGCGCAGGTGGTGGCGGTGAGCCCCGGCAACCTGCTGGAGCTTGCCATCTATACGGTGCTGGCGATGTGCGCCGTCATCTGCCTGCCGCGCCAGTTTCATGTGACTGTGGTGGAGAACAATCAGGGGCAGGACCTGCACTGGGCGCGCTGGATCTTCCCGCTCTACCTGTTCGTGATGGGGCTCTTTATCTGGCCGCTGGCGCTGGCGGGCAAGCAGTGGGTGGGGGCCGACATGGCCTCCGACACCTATGTGATCAGTTTGCCGATGGCCCTCGGGTTCGATGGCATGGCGATGCTGGCGTTTCTCGGCGGCACCTCGGCGGCCACCGGCATGGTGATCGTCTGCACCATCGCACTGGCGATAATGGTGAGCAACGATCTGGTGCTGCCGGTGCTGCTGCGCCGCTTCTGGCGGCAGGGGCGTGACGAGCGGCTGGTACGGCTGCTGTTGCAGGTGCGCCGTGGCGCCATCCTGCTGATCTTGCTGGCGGCCTGGGGGCTCTACCTTTGGCTCGGCGATCTCACCAGCTTGTCGCGCATCGGTTACCTCTCCTTTGGCGCGGTGGCCCAGTTTGCGCCGGCCCTGCTGCTCGGTCTCTACTGGCGTCACGGCAATCGCAAGGGGGTCTATCTCGGTCTCTTCCTTGGGGTGAGTCTCTGGTTCGTCACCCTGCTGGTGGAGAGCGGGCTGTTGGCCGGTTCACCGCTGGCTGAGCTGCTGGCGCCGCCGGACTGGCCTGCGTTTCGCGAGCTGAGTCTCGGGGCCTGGTGCATCTTCCTGAGCCTGCTCTTCAACCTGCTCGGCTATGTGGCCGGTTCCTTGTTGTCGCGCCCTGCGGTGAGCGAGCGGCTGCAGGCGGCCAACTTCGTCGGCAAGCCGAGCCGCGATACCGCCGCCCTCTATCAGGCGCGGGTCTCGGTCAAGGAGCTGGAGATGCTGGCGGCCCGCTTTGTCGGTTCAAGCCGGGTCAAACGCGCCTTTGGTCGTTTCGCCGGTGAGCGGGGCGGCACCCTGGCGCCCCAGATGCAGGCCTCGGCCGAACTGATTGCCCACACCGAGCGGCTGCTGGCGGGGGTGTTTGGCACCTCGTCGGCGCGGTTGGTGCTTGCCTCTGCCCTGCAGGGGCGCAACATGCAGCTCGAGGAGATCGCCACCATAGTCGATGAGGCCTCCGACGTGTTTCGCTTCAACCGCGGCCTGCTGCAGGGGGCGATCGAGCATATCGGGCAGGGGATTTCGGTGGTGGACAGGGAGCTTAGGCTGGTGGCCTGGAACCGCCGCTACATCGAGCTGTTCCACTATCCGCCGGGGCTTATTCAGGCAGGGCGTCCCATCGAGGAGATCATCCGCTACAACGCCCAGCAGGGGCTCTGTGGCACCGGCGATATCGAGGATCATGTGGCGCGGCGGGTCGCCTTTATGAAGCGGGGCAGCGCCCATATCTCGGCGCGGGAGCGCCCGGACGGGCGGGTGATCGAGATGCAGGGCAACCCCATGCCCGCCGGCGGTTTCGTTATGACCTTTACCGACATCACGCCGTTTCGCGATGCGGAGCGGGTGCTGCGCGAAGCGAACGAACATCTGGAGGCACGGGTGGCCGAGCGTACCCGTGAGCTCTCCGAACTCAACCGCCAACTGCTGCTGGTGAACCAGCAGGTGGAGCGGGCCAATCAATCCAAGAGCCGTTTTCTGGCGGCGGTTAGCCACGATCTGACCCAACCCCTTAATGCCGCCAAGCTGTTTACCTCCTCACTGCTGGAGATGTTGCCCGATGCTGGCGAGCAGGCCCGCATCGCCCGCCATATCGATGATGCGCTGGGGGCGACCGAGGATCTCATCACCGATTTGCTCGATATCTCGCGGCTCGAAGCGGGCAAGTTCAAGGCCAAGAAGCTCGACTTTGCCCTGCGCGATCTGCTCGACAACCTCAAGGCGGAGTTTGGCGTGCTGGCCCAGGCGGGGGGGATCCACTTCTCGGTGGTGGAGAGCAAGCACGCGGTGCACAGCGATGTGCGGCTGCTGCGCCGGGTGCTGCAGAACTTCCTCACCAATGCGTTTCGCTACAACCCGGGGGGCCGGGTGCTGCTTGGTTGCCGCCGGATGGGTGAGAAGGTCCGCATCGAGGTATGGGACAACGGCCCCGGCATCCCGCAAGACAAGCAGGAGGCGATTTTCGACGAGTTCTCCCGTCTCGATCACTCCCGTACCGCCAAGGAGCAGGGGCTGGGTCTGGGGCTTGCCATCGCCCGCGGCATCTCGCTGGTGCTCGGTCATCAGCTCACATTGCAGAGCTGGCCGGGCAAGGGGTCGGTCTTTGCGGTGACCCTCAATCTGGCGACCCGGCCGGTCACGGCCCATCAGTGGGCGGCGCCAGTGGCGCGCGACAGCCAGCTGGAAGGTGTAGCAGTGCTCTGCATCGACAACGAGCGGGACATTCTGACCGCCATGAACACCCTGCTCGGCCGTTGGGGCTGCGAGGTGCGCTGCGCCGTCGATCTGGCCGAAGCCGAGGAGCTGGTGGCACAAGGGTTTGTGCCGAGACTGGTGCTCTCTGACTACCACCTCGACGACGGCAAGACCGGGTTGGAGGCGCTCGCTGCCCTGCAACGAGTGTGTGGCGACGAGCTGGGAGGCATCATCATCAGTGCCGATCGCAAGAGCGAGTTGCAGGCGCAGATCCGCGAGCGGGGGTATGGCTACATCAGCAAACCGGTCAAACCACTCAAACTGCGGGCCCTGATGAACAGTCTGCTGCTGCGCTAGCCGCAGCCGGGGCTGCTAGCCGTGAACCTGCTCACAAAACCGTGCAATGATCCCGTGGACCCTGGTCATGGATAAATGCTGAAAACAGAGATTTATTGGCGAAGATCTCTTCATCTTCCTGCGTAATGGCTGCCAGTTACTCTTTTGGCTTGCCACTGTCGGTGAACGCCGACAGTGGCAGACCGGATTGGCTCACTCTATAGTCGGGATGCGATTTTTTGCATCGCAAATGAAGTAACCGAAGGGCAAACCGATCGCAAGATCGGGACGCAAAGCTTCCGGTCCAGGGATGAGCCGTACTTGAGATAGCGGGGCCACCACAGGTTGTTGTGCACCTTTGCCAAGAGGCCGCACTGCCGTCTGCGTTACCTGTCAGGGCGTAGCCCTTTTCGTTGCCAACATAACGAAATAGGGAAATATAAAAATGCTAAGTCCAAAGCCTACCATGCTGGCCCTCGCGGTCGGTCTGTGCTGCGCCTCGTCCGCTTATGCTGCGGCGCCCGGCAAGCCGACCATCGGATGGGGCCCCACCAAGTTTTCCATCGTTGAAGTCGATCAGGCGGCCACTGCCTACAACAATCTGGTCAAGGTAAAGGATGCCGCCGATGTGGAGGTGAACTGGAACCTCTGGAGCGGCGATCTGGGACAGAGTGCCAAGGTGCTGCTCAATGGTCAGGAGGTGTGGTCCGGCCCCTCGGCCGCGGCGGGCAGCGCCAAATTCAAGGTGAAGAAAGGGGGGCGCTACCAGATGCAGGTGGCGCTGTGCAACGCCGATGGCTGTACCCTCTCTGATGCCAAGGAGATCGTGGTCGCCGATACCGATGGCAGCCATCTGGCGCCACTCAAGGCGCCGCTGCAGGAGAACAACAAGCCCTACGCCAACAAGTCCGGCAAGGTGGTGGGGACTTACTATGTGGAGTGGGGGGTCTATGGCCGCAAGTTTACGGTGGAGAAGATCCCGGCCCAGAACCTGACCCATATCCTCTATGGTTTCACCCCCATCTGCGGCGGGGATGGCCTCAACGACAGCCTCAAGGAGATCGAAGGGAGCTTCCAGGCGCTGCAACGGGCGTGTGCCGGTCGCGCCGACTTCAAGGTGGCGATGCACGATCCCTGGGCCGCCATCCAGATGCCGCAAGGCAACCTCACTGCCCATGATGAGCCCTACAAGGGCAACTTTGGCGCCCTGATGGCGCTCAAGCAGGCCTATCCGAACCTCAAGATCCTCCCCTCGGTCGGCGGCTGGACCCTCTCCGACCCCTTCTACTTCCTCGGTGACAAAACCAAGCGCGATGTGTTTGTCGGCTCGGTGAAAGAGTTCCTGCAGACCTGGAAGTTCTTCGACGGTGTGGATATCGACTGGGAGTACCCGGGCGGACAGGGGGCCAACCCGAAACTGGGCAGCCCGAGCGATGGTGCCACCTATGTGGCCCTGATGAAGGAGCTGCGGGCCATGCTCGACGAGCTGGAGGCCGAGACCGGTCGCCAGTATGAGCTCACCTCGGCCATCGGGGCGGGGGGCGACAAGATCCAGGATGTGGACTACAAGGCGGCCCAGCCCTACATGGACCACATCTTCATGATGACCTACGACTACAACGGTGCATGGAGCAACACCGAGCTGGGCCACCAGACCAACCTCTATGCAGCGAGCTGGGACCCCGCAACCAAGTACACCACCGACAAGGCGGTCAATCAGCTGCTGGCGCAGGGGGTTGAACCGGGCAAGCTGGTGGTCGGGGCCGCCATGTATGGCCGTGGCTGGACTGGCGTGAGCGGTTATCAGGGCAACAACCCCTTCACCGGCAAGGCGACCGGCAAGGTGAAAGGCACCTGGGAGGACGGGGTGGTGGATTACCGCGACATCGTCAACAACCGGATGGGGGCTGGCTGGGAGAAGGGCTACGACGAGGTGGCCGAGGCGCCCTATCTGTTCAAGGCTTCGACCGGCGATCTCATCACCTATGACAACGAGCGCTCGGTCAAGGCCAAGGGGCAGTATGTGCTGGCCAACAAGCTGGGGGGCCTCTTCTCATGGGAGATCGACGCCGACAATGGCGACATCCTCAATGCCATGCATGAAGGGCTGGGCCACGGCGAGGGGACGACTCCACCAGCCAACAAGCCGCCATTGGCCAACGCGGGCAGTGACCTCAAGGTGACCGGTCCGACCGAGGTGACGCTGGATGGTTCGGCCTCCCACGATCCGGAAAATAGCGCGCTCAGCTACAGCTGGAAGCAGATCTCCGGGCCGCAGGCTGGCTTGCTCGATGCCACTCAGGCCAAGGCCCGTGTTGTACTCGATGCCGTGTCCGCCGACATCAATCTGGTGTTCGAGCTGACAGTGACCGATGACCAGCAGTTGAGTGCCAAGGATCAGGTGGTGGTGACCAACAAGGCGCCGCAGGCCAATCTGGCGCCGGTGGTGAGTCTACCTGCCACGGCCTCTGTGGAGGCGGGCAAGCAGGTGACCATCAAGGCGACCGCCTCCGATCCGAACGGTGATCCGTTGACCTATCAGTGGAGCGTGCCGGCAGGCATCACCGCGACGGGTCAGAACAGCGCCACTCTGGTGGTCACCGGCCCGAACGTCACCAGCGACACCGGCTATGACCTGAGCGTCACCGTCTCCGACGGCGGGCTGGATGCCAGTGCGGCAACCCGTCTGACGGTCAAACCGGCCAGCAGCGGCGGTGGTTGCACGGCGACCGATCCGGATGCGGCCAACTGGCCAGTCTGGAAAGCGGCCAGCACCTATAACAGCGGCGACAAGGTGAGCCATAACCAGCTGGTATGGCAGGCCAAGTACTGGACCCAGGGCAACGAGCCGAGCCGCACCGCAGATCAGTGGCTGTTGGTGAGCAAGGTGCAACTGGGTTGGGATGCCAATGTGGCCTACAACGGTGGCGAGATCACCACCCATAACGGCCGTCAGTGGAAGGCGCAGTACTGGACCAAGGGTAATGAGCCCGGCAAACACGACGTCTGGCAGGATGTGGGAGCCGCCAGCTGTAAATAAGCATTGAATGGTGGCGGGGCATGCCGGTCATGCCCCGTTTTTTCTCCCCGCTTCGCCACATTCTTGCGGGTCTGCCAATCGGTTTCCCCACCCAGCTTCTCTTTTGTGCCTGCAAAGCAGCCCTTCCGGGCTAGTGATTAATGCTCTCCCCGATAGCTGGCATCTGTGCCGCACGCTGCTCTTTGTGGTGCCGCTTGTGTTGATACATGTCGGCATCGGCTCTGGCAAACGCGGCGGCAAAGTCGCCGCGATAGGGGGCCATCCCCATGCTGCACGAGATAGTGGGGGAGGCGCTGGCCAGCATGGTGGTCAGCCTGGCCATCGCCTGTTGCAGATCGGTCGGTGTCAGAGTGGTGAGCAGCACAAACTCATCCCCGCCGAAGCGGGCGGCAATCACCCCCTGACCGAAGTGCTGGCGTATGCCATCTGCGATAAGGCGCAGGGCCTGATCACCCGCCAAATGACCACTGCTGTCATTGAGCTGCTTGAGATTATCCATGTCGATCAGCAGCAGTGTGCCTTCCGGCTGTGCTTGCAGAGCGAGTTCGAATTGCTGGCGATTGGCGAGCCCGGTCAGCTGGTCGGTATTGGCCAGCTGATAGATGCGGCGGGATTGCTGATAGATGGTGATGGCGTGGCGAATATCTCGCGCCAGGATCGCCATCAGGTGGCTGTCGTAGCGGGTAAAGGCATGACGTTTGCTGCTGTCCATATTGATCATGCCGTAGAGCTGACCATCGATATGGATCGGGGTCGCCAGCGTGGCCTGGATGGGTAGGTCGGTGCAGTTGACCAGCAGCTCTCTGTCCTGTTCGGACAGGGGCATGGTGGCATTTATCTTCGACAGGTCGTTGATCAGCAAGGTTTTGTTGCAACGCCCCTGAGTCAGCTTGTACTGAAAGGTGTGCTCCAGCGGCAGATTGATCCGCCGCAGTTTCACCAGATCCATGCCGATGGCTGCTTCATACCTCAACATGCCTGTGCCCGGCAGCAGCTTGATCAGGCAGCCCATTTCGGCCCCCGGGATCAACATTACGGCTCGTCTGAGCAGATCTTCCAGAAAGGCCTCTTCGGTCTGGTATTGCGCCGAGTTGCGGGCCAGTTCGGCGGTGGTTTCGTTGATCTTGAGCGCCTCACTCAGATGCTGCCACTGGCGGTGCAGATGGTAGCGGTAGTGGCGATAGAGCCAGAAGGTGCAGATAAGGTAGCTCTGGACTAGCAAGGTGCTGGCAAGCGGCGCCCTTTGCCAGCCATTGAGGCTGTTGATAAGCCAGATCATCCCGGCCAGTGGCAAGGCATAAATCGTCAAACGAACAAATTTGTCGTATCTGGATAACCGGGTGCGTGAGGGCAGTTCGCTGGGCATGAAGACACCTGCTGGCCATGCAAAACGGCGATTATAAATTCATTAGTTGCGATACAGATGGGTCTTTTGTCGCATATTGTTCTTACTCATTGATTTTTCTCAATTTGGTGTGATGCAGATCAAAAAAATGGTGTGAGGTATCTGGTTGGAGGTGATGAGATTAGGTCTGCATATCCGGCTGTTTTTTAAACATTAATTTCTTGAAAGTGGGTAATTGTCGGGGTTGGTAACTGGTGGGCTGGCAATGGTCCGATTTGCTTACTTATCAGAATTACCCTACAGTCAATCGGCGATTATTTATCGCCAGAAATAACGTTGTGACAAGGGCAAACCGATTGAAAAGTCGGGACGCAAAGCTTCCGGTCTAAGGGTCAAGACGACCTAGGATAGCGGGGCCACCACAGTAGAATGCAGGCTGCCCTTGCCAAGGGGTGGCCGTTTTTGTGTCACCTGTCGTGTTGCGTTGCCCTTTCGTTTTTCCCATAACGAAAAGGAAAGCAATATGCTAAGTCCAAAACCTGCACTGCTGGCCATGATGGTCGGCACCCTGCTCGCCTCCTCCGCCGCTTATGCGGCAGCTCCCGGCAAACCCGCCATCGGTTGGGGCCCCACCAAGTTTGCCATCGTCGAAGTCAACCAGTCCGCGACCGCTTATAACGAGCTGGTCAAGGTGAAGGATGGCGCCGATGTGACCGTCACCTGGAATCTCTGGAACGGCGATATCGGCCAGAGTGCCAAGGTGCTGCTGGATGGCAAGGAGGTGTGGTCAGGTCCCTCTTCCGCCGCGGGTACCGCCACCTTCAAGGTGCACAAGGGGGGCCGCTATCAGATGCAGGTCGCGCTGTGCAACGGCGATGGCTGTACCCTGTCTGATGCCAAGGAGATCGTGGTCGCCGATACCGACGGCAGCCACCTCGCACCGCTCAAGCCTGCCCTGCAGGAGCACAACAAGCCTTACGTCAACAAGTCCGGCAAGGTGGTCGGCACCTACTATGTGGAGTGGGGGGTCTATGATCGCAACTTCACCGTGGACAAGCTGCCGGCCCAGAACCTGACCCATATCCTCTATGGCTTCACCCCGATCTGTGGCGGTGATGGCCTCAACGACAGCCTCAAAGAGATTGCCGGCAGCTTCCAGGCGTTGCAACGAGCCTGCGCCGGGCGCAAGGATTTCCAGGTCGCCATTCACGATCCCTGGGCCGCGCTGCAAAAAGGGCAGGGGTCACTGGTCGCCTGGGATGAGCCCTACAAGGGCAACTTCGGTAATCTGATGGCCCTCAAGCAGGCCTATCCGGACCTGAAGATCCTCCCCTCCGTCGGTGGCTGGACCCTCTCCGACCCCTTCTTCTTCATGCATGACAAGGCCAAGCGTGACGTGTTCGTCGCCTCGGTCAAAGAGTTCCTGCAGACCTGGAAGTTCTTCGACGGTGTCGATATCGACTATGAGTTCCCGGGCGGCGACGGTGCCAACCCCAATCTGGGGGACAAGACCAAAGATGGGGAAACCTATGTGCTGATCATGAAGGATCTGCGCGCCATGCTCGACGAGCTGGAGGCCGAGACCGGTCGCACCTATCAGCTCACCTCCGCCATCGGTGCCGGTTACGACAAGATTGAGGATGTGGATTACAAGGCTGCCCAGCAGTACATGGACCACCTCTTCGTGATGAGTTACGACTACAACGGTGCCTGGAGCAATACCTCCCTGGGTCATCAGGCCAACCTCTATCAGGCTACCAACGGCTCGGCCAACAAGCGCTACAACACTGATGCAGCGGTGCAGCAACTGCTGGCGCAGGGGGTCGACTCCGAGAAGCTGGTGATCGGTGCCGCCGCCTACGGTCGCGGCTGGAAAGGGGTGAGCGGCTATCAGGGCAACGATCCCTTCACCGGCACCGCCACCGGCAAGATCAAGGGCACCTGGGAAGATGGCGTGCTGGATTATCGCCACATCGTCAACAGCCATATGGGCGCAGGCTGGGAGTACAACTACGACGAGACTGCCGAAGCGGCCACCCTGTTCAAGCCCTCCACCGGCGAGCTGATCACCTATGACGACGAGCGCTCGGTCAAGGCGAAAGGCCAATACGTGCTGGCCAACAAGCTGGGCGGGCTCTTCTCCTGGGAGATCGATGCCGACAACGGCGACATCCTCAACGCCATGCATGAAGGTCTCGGTCACGGTGAAGGGGTCACTCCGCCAGCCAACAAGCCGCCAGTAGCCAACGCGGGCAGCGATGTGGCGGTGACCGGCCCGGCTACCCTGACGCTGGATGGCTCAGCCTCCCATGATCCGGAAAAAGGCTCCCTGACCTACAGCTGGAAGCAGGTCTCCGGCCCGCAGGCTGCTCTGCTTGATGCCACTCAGGCCAAGGCCCAGGTTGTACTCGATGCCGTGTCCGCCGACATCAATCTGGTGTTCGAGCTGACGGTGACCGATGACCATCAACTGACCGCCAGGGATCAGGTGGTGGTGACCAACAAGGCGCCGCAGCCCAACCTGCCTCCGGTGGTGACTTTGCCTGCCAGCGTCAAGGTGGAAGAGGGCAAGCAGGTGACCATCACTGCCAAGGCATCCGACCCCAACGACGACGAGCTGATCTATCAATGGCAAGTGCCTGCCGGTATCACGGCGACCGGCCAGAACAGCGCCACCCTGGTGGTCACCGGCCCGGCGGTGGATGTCGAAACCGGTTATGACCTCTCTGTGACCGTCTCCGATGGCGCACTCGATGCCAACGCGGCAACCCGCCTCACCGTCACGCCAATCAACGAAGGCGGTGAGGGTGGCTCCTGCAACACCACAGATCCGGAAGCGGCCAACGTTCCCGCATGGCAGGCCAGCAAGGTCTACAACGGCGGTGACAAGGTGAGCCACAACCAGCTGGTATGGCAGGCCAAGTACTGGACTCAGGGTAATGAGCCGAGCCGCGCCGCCGATCAGTGGTCGCTGGTGAGTCAGGTTGATCTGGGCTGGAACGCAGCCGTTGCCTACAACGGCGGGGATCTCACCAACCACAACGGCCATCAGTGGAAGGCCAAGTGGTGGACTCAAGGCAATGAGCCGGGCAAGCACGATGTCTGGCTGGATATCGGGGCAGCAAGCTGTAACTGAGGCCTCCTCACCGATGACGGGGCATGGCGACATGCTCCTCATTCCCGGTAGCAATATGAACGAGAACCCGACAATGACCACAAATGTGACCCGAATCGCTGCCCTCATCATGGCAACCCTGGCGGCTGGCCCCCTGTCTGCCACCACCTCGCCCCTGATATTCAATGACACGACCCCGCAAAGCGATCTGGCGGGTAGCCTGGCTGCCAGCGTGCAGTTTGCCCAGAGCCAGATCCTGCCTTCCCATCCCAAAGAGGGGGATCGCCAACCCATCCTGACCAGCCTGCGCAAGAGCCTGCTGCTGGTTAAACCGCTCCAGGCCGACGGGGTGACCCCCATGACGGTGGAGGCCCGTGACGGCAGCGGCGAGCTGCTGGGCACCCTGACCTTGTCGCCGCCATCGGCGCTGCCAGAGACTGCCTACCACCTCGCGGGGGCTCCAGAAGGGGGTGTGAGTTTCATCCCGGAGAGCGGCACCACTGCCATCATCAGCAGCAGTGCTGATTTGGCCAAACTGAACGACAAGAGCGGCGCCTTCCTCAAGGAACGGCTGACTGGTCGCGCGCTGGTGGAGATCCAGACCGCCGATGGCCGCTGGGTTCGGGATATCTACCTGCCCGTGAGCCCGGAGCTGGAGGGCAAGATGGTGCGGATCCGCTCCAGCGCCGGTTATAACTCGACGGCCTTCTATGGCGAGCGACAGGTGACCGTCTCCCGTGGCCAGACCCTGCAGTTCAAGTTTGCCAATGGGCAGTGGTTCCGTGAGGGGGAGCTGGAGAACAACCGCATCACCTATGCAGCGGATACCTGGAGCGGCGAGCTGCCTGCCGAGTGGATCCAGCCCGGACTGACCCTCTCCGTTCGTCAGGGCAATCTCAGTGGTGAACTGCGTGATATCAAGGTCGGCGCCCCCGGCGAGCTGCTGCTGCACACCATCGACATCGGCATGCTCACCACGCCACGGGATCGCTTTGCCTTTGCCAATGACAAGGAGGCCCATCGCGAATACTTCCAGACCATCCCGGCCAGCCGGATGATTGTCAGTCAGTATGCACCGCTCTCCCTGCCTGAGGTGATGTTGCCCAACGGCACCCTGCTGACCGACTTTGACCCGAGCGAAGGGGGCTGGCATGGCGGCACCATGCGTCAGCGCATCGGCAAGGAGCTTATCTCCCACGGCATCGACAATGCCAACTACGGCATCAACAGCAGTGCCGGTGAAGGGGAGGGAAGCCATCCCTTTGTTGCGGCCCAGCTGACGGCGCACAACAGTCGCGGCAAGTATGCCAATGGAGTTCAGGTGCACGGAGGTTCCGGTGGCGGTGGCATCGTCACGCTGGATGATTCGTTGGGCAACGAGTTCAGCCACGAGGTGGGCCACAACTTCGGCCTTGGCCACTATGTGGATGGTTTCCGCGGCTCGGTTCATCGCAGTGCCGATCAGCTCAACTCCAGCTGGGGCTGGGACAGTGACAAACACCGTTTCATCCCCAACTTCTCGCCGACCCGCACCAATGAGGATGCCTGTCTGGATGGCCAGTGCCAGCCACCGTTCGATGGCCGCAAGTTTGGCCACGATGCGATGGCGGGCGGTCGCCCTCTCTCCGGCGCCAACCGTTTCACCCTCTATACCCCCAATTCGGCCGCCATCATCCAGCGTTTTCTGGAGAGCAAGGCGGTGTTCGATGCCAACTCGGCCACCGGCTTTAGCAAGTGGAACAGTGCTACGGCCAGGATGGAACCCTATCAGCACACAATCGAGGGGATCGAGAAGGTCGATGCCCCCATGGATGCCCTGAGCGAGGCCGGACTGAGTGCCCTGCTGGCGGATTACGGCTTGGTCAGGGTCGCCATGTGGGATGGTCGCTGGACCCGTGATATCCGGGTGCCGGTTGCCTCTGCGGACAACCGTGGGCGCAGTCTGACCATCGATCACGGGGCCGGTTACAACAGTCGCCTCTTTATCAACGGCAAGGAGATGCTGGTGAACCGGGGCTTCAAGAAGAGCTTCACCTCGGATGGCCAGAGCTGGGTGGAGGTCTCCCCCATCGATACCAAGGTTGCGCGCAAGCCCGAGCAGTTCGGCGTGCCGGTGACCACTCTGGTGGGCTATTACGACCCGCAGGGGAGCCTGCCCAGCTACATCTATCCGGCGCTGCACGGCGCCTACGGCTTCACCTATCCGGATGACAGTAACACCCTGTCAGTCAATGACTGCCAGTTGCAGGTGGAGACCCGCGATGGTCTGCAGCGCTTCAGGCTGGCCAATCACCGGGCGGCCAGCAGCGTCATGAACAAGTTCCACATCAACCTGCCCACCGCCAGCGAGCCCGGCCGCGCCACCATCCAGTGCCGTGGCCAGACACTGGTACAGCAGAGCTTGTTGCCACCGCAGCAGACCCTCTCCTTTACCGTCAACGGGCGGCCGCTGGAGCAGGGCGTGGTTGAGAACCAGCCTCCGGTGGTGACCGTGCCGGCGCAGCTCGGCGGCCTCGGCGGTGAGTGGCTGACCGTCACCGCCGAGGCGAGCGATCCCGAGGGCGATGCGCTCAGCTACCGCTGGCACTTCCCGGCGGGCTGGCAGGCGGAGGGCGAGACCAGCGCCAACCTGCGTCTGCTGCCGCCGGCAGTCACCACCAGCGAGCAGCATGAGCTGAGTGTGAGCGTCTCGGACGGGGTACATCAGAGCGAAGGGCGCGTCGTGCTGACGCTGGCGCCCGTGGTCGACGGCTCTTGCAACATCACAGATCCGGAAGCGGCGAATGTTCCCGCATGGCAGGTCAGCAAGGTCTACAACGGTGGCGACAAGGTGAGCCACAACCAGCTGGTATGGCGTGCCAAGTACTGGACTCAGGGCAATGAACCGAGCCGCGCCGCCGATCAGTGGGCACTGGCGAGTCAGGTTGATCTGGGCTGGAGCGCCGCTGTTGCCTACAACGGCGGGGAGCTGACCAACCACAACGGCCGTCAGTGGAAGGCCAAGTGGTGGACTCAAGGCAACGAGCCGGGCAAGCACGGCGTCTGGCTGGATGTCGGGGCGGCAAGCTGCCCCTAGGTTGAGTCCATGATGAAGATGGCGGAGCCTGTTCAGGCGGGCTCCGCCTTTTGCCACAAAACCATAGAGAGCAACAATAATGAAAAAAAACCGCATCACCCTTCTGCTTGCCAGCATGATGCTGAGCGGCCACCTGTGGGCGGCCGAGGCATATGACATCAACAAATCCTATCCGGGCGGCAGCCAGGTCAATTACAACGGCCAGGTTTTTGAGGCCAAGTGGTGGGTCAACCCGGGTCAGACTCCCGGCATGGCGGCCGCCAACGAGTGGGATACCCCGTGGAAGCTTGTCGGCGAAGGGGAAGTGACCCCGCCGGACACCGGTGGCGATGACAAGCCCAATCCGCCGACGCCTACCCCGCCGGATGGCAGCACCACCCCCGTCTATATGAGTCAGGCCGAGCTGGATGCCAAAGAGAAGGCGCTGACCGACTTCCCGGCGATGGAAGCGGTCAAGGCCTCCATCGCTACCCGGGACAATCTGGTGGTCGAGGCGGTGCAGCCGGGCCGTGCCGACAACCCGGGCAACGTCAAGCGGGTCGAAAGCCTGCTGAGCGAAAGCCAGTTCAACTACCTGTTCCCGCTACGCGCCCCCGAGTACACCTATCGTGGCCTGTTGCAGGCGGCGGCCAAGTTCCCGGCCCTGTGCAGCGACTACAGCGACGGCCGCGATGCTGACGCCATCTGCCGCAAGACGCTGGCAACTATGTTCGCCCACTTCGCCCAGGAGACCGGTGGCCATGAAAACTGGCGCCCGGAGGCCGAGGCGTCAGGCGCTGGTCTACGTGCGCGAGATGGGATGGAATGAGACCATGCGCGGCGGTTACAACGCCGAGTGCCGTCCCGATGTGTGGCAGGGTCAGCAGTGGCCGTGCGGTACGTTCGACAATGGCGAGTTCAAGAGCTACTTTGGCCGCGGTGCCAAGCAGCTCTCCTACAACTACAACTATGGCCCCTTCTCCGAGGCGATGTTCGGCACGGTGCGCACCCTGCTCGACCGCCCCGATCTGGTGGCCGACACCTGGCTGAACCTCGCCAGTGCGGTGTTCTTCTATACCTATCCGCAGCCGCCCAAGCCTTCCATGCTCCATGTCATCGATGGCACCTGGCAGCCGAATGACCATGACAAGCAGAACGGTCTGGTGCCGGGCTTCGGGGTCACTACCCAGATCATCAACGGCGGGGTGGAGTGCGGCGGTCCGGTCGAGCACGCCCAGTCCCAGAATCGCATCAACTACTACCGCGAGTTTGCCAACTACCTCGGAGTGGCGGTGCCATCCGACGAGGTGCTGGGTTGCAAGAATATGAAGGTGTTTGATGACAATGGCGCCGGTGCCTTGCCCATCTATTGGGAGCAGGACTGGAGCTATGTGGCAGAGAACCCCAACGGTGGCAAGAGCTATGCGTGCAAGCTGGTGGGCTACCAGACCCGTTTCAGCGCCTTCAAGGCAGGGGATTACAGCCGCTGCGTTCAGCACTTCTATCCGGAGGTGGTGATCGAGGATAACGGCGGTGGCACCAACCTGCCGCCGGTGGCCAATATCACTGGCCCGGCGCAGGCCGAAGGTGGCAGCAAGGTGACTCTCTCTGGCCAGCACTCTAGCGATCCGGAAGGCAAGCCGCTCTCCTATGCCTGGACTATCCCGGCTGGAGCCTCTGCCCCGGCACTGGATCAGGTCACTCTGGAGTTGACTCTGACCAAGCCGGCCAGCGATACCAAGCTGGATATCAAACTGACGGTCACAGATGAAGGCAATCTGAGCCGCAGCACCACCCATAGCCTGCTGGTGAAAGGAGAGGAGGGGGGCGTAACGCCGCCTGACTATCCGGCCTATAAAGAGGGGACTCCCTACAAGGCGGGCGAGCGGGTCAGCAATGGCGGTGTCAGCTACGAGTGCAAACCGCATCCCTACACCGGCTGGTGTGCCGGTGCCGCCTGGGCCTATGAGCCGGGCAAGGGTACGGCCTGGGCCGATGCCTGGATCAAGCTCTGAGCCGTTTCAGGGTTACAAGGCTTACCGATTAGCCAGCGCACTATCTGGTGTAATCACAGTCTGGTGCAATAAAAGATGGGGCCTGCGGGCCCCATTCTTGTTTGGTGGAGTTCAGGTTTGGCCGTGGAACATCTGGCCCGGACAGGACAGCGCCTCGAAAGGGCTGTGTAATGATGTGTGTTGTTTTTTTATTACATTTTCCGTGAAAGGCTTTCAGCAATTACTTGCCGTAGCGGAAGTAGTATTCACGGGTGGAGGGGGCATAGGCATCTTTCTCTACAACGCCGTTCTTGGTAGTTGCACCGCGCAGGTGGAACAGGACTGCCAGATTCTCAAACATGGTTTACCTCATCGCTCTGTCATTTATGGTTATGGTGTGTGACCTGGGTCACGGTTTGATCCTATGGTCATTTGTGAGCTAGATCAACTTTCTGTGTTGTAAATTTACAAAAATCATGGAAAGGGTTTTCAAATGCAATGCCCTTTATGGAAAGGCTTTCCCGAGGTGACGGGGGAGAAGCTGATGATCAGCTAGCAAAAGGGGCCTGAGAGCGGGGGCGTTGCACGGGGAAAGAGGCTTGCTGCACGGCCTCTCCTTTATAGGTGCTTGAGCCGATTTGTGACATAAAACAGAGAGATAGCACGCGTCTTGCTGGTAAAAACAGCGAACTGCTGCAATTTTGACTAAACGAATCAGTCGCGGTTATTTTAGGGTTGACAGCAAAGCGGGTGATGCCTATCATGCGCCTCCGTTGCCGGAGATAACTTCGGTGGCGCCGAGGTGAGTTGGGGTTATAGCTCAGCTGGGAGAGCGCTTGCATGGCATGCAAGAGGTCCGCGGTTCGATCCCGCGTAGCTCCACCAAATTCTCCTCGAACAATCTGGAATCAAAGGGGTTATAGCTCAGCTGGGAGAGCGCTTGCATGGCATGCAAGAGGTCCGCGGTTCGATCCCGCGTAGCTCCACCAGATTCTTGATTGTTGTATTGAATACCCAGGGCAGTGTGGTGTGTATCACCCAAGCCGACCTTTGTGGGGTTATAGCTCAGCTGGGAGAGCGCTTGCATGGCATGCAAGAGGTCCGCGGTTCGATCCCGCGTAGCTCCACCATTATTTAGGATGAATGGCCGCCAGAACCATTCATTTAGTACCGAATTTGGGGTTATAGCTCAGCTGGGAGAGCGCTTGCATGGCATGCAAGAGGTCCGCGGTTCGATCCCGCGTAGCTCCACCAAATTCAGAGTGACTGCCTGTCATTCACAAAAATCGGGGTTATAGCTCAGCTGGGAGAGCGCTTGCATGGCATGCAAGAGGTCCGCGGTTCGATCCCGCGTAGCTCCACCAAATTCTTGTTACAAGAAGCAAAAGGCCACCGCATCGCGGTGGCCTTTTGTTTTCTCCATCATTTATTTTCTCCATACGTCCGCGCCTTTCATTTGTAAATCCAATGACCTGAATGAAAAAGCCCGCGAGAGTCGCGGGCTTTGCTTGCACTATTCAAATGCGCCTGTGGTTAACGGCGACGTCGCCAGGCCAGCGGTAACAGGGCCAGCAGGCCGAGTCCCAGTGCACCGCTGCCTGAGGAGGTGTCCGGTTTGGTGGCATCGCTCTCCAGTCTCAGGTCGACGATGATGGGGTCATGGTCGGAGGCACTGAAGGGGTTGTCAGACTTGAGCAATGTGCCGGTGTACTGGCTGCCGTACTCGAACAGGGAGCTTTCGAAGGAGTTGATGTGCCAGTCGGCGACACCTGCTACCTTGCTGGCCAGCGCCGGGTTGGCGAGGGCGTAGTCCAGGGTGCCCAGCTCCCCGTCGTAGCTGTAGGAGATGGCTTTCTCCTTGTTGAATTTGACGTTGAGATCGATCAGGCCGTAGCTGCGAGTCACTTCGCGACCGAGCTGTTCATAGGGCTGCTCACCGATAAAGGTGTGGGAGGCCGATACGATCTTCCGCTCGCTGGTGGCCGGGTTGTAGTCGGTCAGCACCCGGATCGGATCTTCCTTGGCGTAGGAGTTGAAGTCGCCCACCAGCAGCACCTGGCCCGGCAGTTTGCTGACCGCCTCACCCAGCACCTTGGCGGCAGAGACCCGGAACTCGGTGCACTTGCCCTGCAGGTCGGCCGGTTCTGTCTTGCCATCGCCATTTTCGTAGCAGCCTGACCCCTTGGATTTGAGGTGGTTGACCACCAGCGTCAGCGGCTCCTTGCTCTTGGCGAGGGTGAAGGTCTGAACCAGAGAATCGCGCTGACCAGCTGTCTTGGCTACACCACCAGTGGTGTAGCGCTGCTCCGGCAGTTTGATGACGCTGGCATCTCCGCTGGGGGTGAGCAGGGCAGGACGGTAGAGCATCGCCACCATGATGGCGTCGCCGCCGAAGAACTTGCCATCGGTAAGGGCAGTGACCGGCAGGCGCACGTAGGCGTAGTGTTTGCTCGCATCCTTCTGCTGTTCGTTGAGGCGGGTCACCAGATTGTGGAGGGCCGAGTTATCCTCGAAGCCGTTGTTCTCCATCTCCATCAGGCCGAGCAGATCGGCATCCATTGCGGTAATGGCATTGACGATCTTGGTGCGCTGTTTCTCGAACTCGGGCTGGCTCTTGGCACCCCGGTTGCAACCTTTGGCGTTGTCGGCATCCGCCTGATCCTTGCACAGGATATTGAGTGCACCGCCGATGCTGGAGTGACTGGTGAAGTAGTTGAGCACGTTGAAGCTGCCGATCCGCAGATCGCTGCCAGAGAGGCGAGCCGGCGCGTCTTGACGATCCTCTTCAGGGCTGCGCAGCAGGGCGCCGGCAGTCAGGGTGACATCGCTCGGTACCACCAGACGGAAGGCATCCTTGTTGTATACGATCACTCCCTCCAGCCCGGTCAGTTGATCACCGATGCGCAGATATCCCTGATCGGCATCCCAGCTCGGGAACCAGGGCAGTACGCCATCCGGTACTTTGTTGTTATCGGACTCTACCACCAGACGGTTGCTGCTATTTTGGGTGGCCAAGGCGACAGCGTCCGCACTGTTGGCAACATGAAGTTGGGTCGGTTTGATCAGCGGGGTTTTGTGGGCCAACTCTACGTTGTTGCGATAGACCTTGTAGTCGAAGCCGTAGTTGCGGGTCAGGTGCAGGTCACTGCTGCTGTCGAGACGTACCCGCATCCCTTCGTGGCGATTGAGCGCCTGCGCCAGCGTCTCCCCTTCATTGACCAGCAGTACGCTGGTCGGCACATTCAGCCCTTGTGCGGTGACTTGCAGGCGGGCTTTGCTGGATTCGAAGGTGGGCTTGAGCTGGGTGCCGCCGTAGTACTCCTCGACCTTGGCTTCGAGGCAGAGTTCAGCCCCCGGTTTGATGTCTTTATATTTGGTCGCGAAGTCCTTGTCGTTCAGATAGACAAAGATGCCATCAGAGGTGGCCGGATTGCCATCGCCCACCGGGTCGGTCAGATAGAACCCCTTGGTCAGGCTTTGGCCCAGCGTCGTCACGATACCGCGAACGTTGAAGGTGCCCGTGCTGATTTTACCGGTCACATTGCCGTTCTTGTCGGTCACGGTCTGGGTGGCCAGCGCGCTGGCGGAGCCTGTGCCCTGAATGGTCGGGATGGGAGTGAGTTGAGCCGGATCGGACGGGCAGACAAATGCCGCATGGGCGCCTGAGGATGCAAGTGCCAGCCCCACGGCCAGCGACAGCAGGGTACGAGTACCTTTCATAGGTGTTCCTTTTTTATTTTTGCCAGTGATTCCATAGCCTTGGCTCGTTGACCAAGGGCGCGCATTGTCACATTTCTGGCATGTCATACCAGTGAGCCAACGCACATTAAATGAATCTGGGAAGGTGCGGGAAAGCGTTTTTATGATCCCAGTAACGATATGATTTTTTTGATAATTCAATCAATTTTAACCCTGAGATCATGACGCTTTCGTGGCAGGGGATAATTCTCTTTGAGAATAAAGATTGAGGGGATCTTGTCGCCTTCCTATACTGGGTTCGTTCCTCACGGAACCCAGGTAAAGGGCAAACCTGCAGTGATGTCGGGGCGCAATGCTTCCGGTCTCGATCGTGGATCCAGATAGCGGGGTTTCCCTGGGTGAGGGGTGGTTTTTGTGGCAGGTCCATTGCCAGTTGTCTGCGCCCATCATGCAGGTTGCGATTGTTCTTTGCCTTGGTGACCAATGCCAAGACAAAACAAGGAAGATAACAATATGCAACAGCTCTTCAGACCCAGCAGGCTTGCCATGCTGGTCGCCCTTGCGGCTGCGCCCGCCTGGGCTCAGGCCGCTTATCCCGCCTATAAATCCGGTACTGCCTACAAGGCTGGCGATATTGTCAGCAACGTCGGCGCCCTCTACGAGTGCAAAGAATTCCCCTATTCAGGCTGGTGCGGGGCATCCCCCTATCACTATGAGCCGGGGGTAGGTGTGGTCTGGGCTGATGCCTGGAAGCCCTATGGTGGCGAGGTGCCTCCTCCTGCACTCGGTGTGGCAGTCAGCTCGCCGGCTGCCGGTGCCAGCTTCAACGAAGGTACCAGCGTGGCGCTGGCGGTGAGCCTGATCGGCCCGGTAACGGCCTTGGTCAAGGTGGAATATCTTGTCGACGGCAAGCTGGTCGCCACGGCGAGCTCCTCCCCCTGGAGTGCCAGCTGGAGCGCTGCCGGAGTGGGGGCCCATACCCTCAAAGCTCGTGCGCTGGATAAAGATGGCAAGGTGCTGAGCGAAGCGGATTCGAGCTTCAACGTCGCCGCCGTGGTCGCGCCAGAGGCGCCCAAGGCGAGCATCAGCAGCCCGGCCAGCGGCGCCAAGGTGACGCTGGGTCGCAGTGTGGCGGTGAGCGGCAACGTCACCGATGCCAACAACGATGTGGCCAAAGTCGAGCTCTATGTCGACGGCAAGAAGGTGGGCGAAGATACCACTGCCCCCTGGCAGGTGAACTGGACACCGGATGCCAAAGGCAGTGCCGCCCTCAAGCTGGTGGCCACTGACAAGAGCAATCTGAGCGGCGAGTCGGCGGCGGTGACCGTCAATGTCGAGGAGGCCGCGCTGCCGCCCACCGGTGGCAACCTCTCTTGTGACATTCGCCAGGTCTATCGTCCGGATGGTTACGAGTGCATGGGGGATGACCATGCCCGTCGGGTTATCGGCTACTTCACCTCCTGGCGCACTGGCAAGAACGGCCTGCCCGCCTATCTGGTGAGCGATATTCCATGGAACAAGATAACCCACATCAACTATGCCTTCGCGGCGGTGGATGAGCAGAGCCACACCATCAAGGTGGACGATGCAGCCACCAAGATGACCTGGGATGGCGTACCGGGTGCCGAGATGGATCCTGAATTCGCCTACAAGGGCCACTTCAACCTGCTGTCGAAGTACAAGAAGCAGTATCCGGACGTGAAGACCCTCATCTCGGTCGGCGGCTGGGCCGATACCCGCGGTTTCTACACTGCCACTACCAAGGGTGACTGCTCGGTCAATACTGCCGGTATCAACACCCTGGCTGACTCGGCGGTGAATTTTATCCGCCAGTACGGTTTTGACGGGGTCGATATCGACTACGAATACCCCACCTCGATGAAGGATGCGGGCAACCCCAACGATTTCCCACTCTCCAACCAGTGCCGGGCCAAGCTGTTTGCCAATTACGAGGTGCTGATGAAGACCTTGCGGGCGCGGCTCGACAACGCAGGTAACGAAGATGGCCGCAAGTATATGCTGACCATCGCCTCACCGGCTTCTGCCTATCTGCTGCGCGGGATGGAGAACTTCCAGGTCACCCAGTACCTCGATTACGTCAACCTGATGACCTATGACTTCCACGGTGCCTGGAACCACTTTGTCGGTCACAACGCGGCCCTGTTCGACAACAATGCCGACCCCGAGCTCTCCCATTGGGGCGTCTATACCCAGACCCAGTTTGGCGGTATCGGTTACCTCAACGCGGCCTGGTCTGCCCACTACTTCCGCGGTGCGCTGGCGGCTGGCAAGATCAACGTTGGCGTGCCCTATTACACCCGCGGTTGGCAGGGGGTGAGCGGTGGCAGTCACGGGCTGGGTGGCAAGGCAGCCCTGCCGAGCCAGAACGAGTGCCAGCCGGGCACAGGTGGCAGCACCATTCCGTGCGGCAACGGGGCGGTCGGCATCGACAACATCTGGCATGATCTCGACAAGAACGGCAAAGAGATCGGCGGTGGCGCCGTGCCCATGTGGCATGCCAAGAACCTGGAGCATGCAGCCAGCCTCGGCATCACCACGCTGCCGAGTTATGGCACTGCCTGGGGTCTGGATCCCAACAATCCGGCTCACGTGATGCAGGGCAAGTATGTGCGTTACTACGATGAGAAGGCCCACGCGCCCTGGCTGTGGAACGAAGAGAAGAAGGTGTTCCTCTCAACCGAAGATGAAGAGTCCATGGGCCACAAGCTGGACTACATCATCAAGCGCGGTCTGGGTGGCGTGATGTTCTGGGAGATGGCGGGTGACTACGCCTTCGATCCGGCCAAGAACGAGTACGGCATGGGCAGCACCCTGACTACTCTGGCTTACGAGAAGTTTGCCAAGGCAACCCCGTACAACAACAAGCAGAATGATCTGGCCGCGCCGAGCGCCCAGCTCGACATCCAGGTCAGCCTCTCCGGCTTCAAGGAAGGGGACTCCAACTACCCGATCAACCCGAAACTCAAGCTGATCAACAAGTCGACCCAGACCATTCCGGGCGGCGCGCGCATCGAGTTTCTGGTGCCCACCTCTACCTCTGACACCATCACGGATCAGAGTGGCATGGGCCTGAAAGTGGTGGAGAGCGGTGGCAACGACAACTCGGAAGGTATTGCCAATGAGAAGGATTTCCACAAGGTCGCCATGAACCTGCCGGGTTGGCAGACTCTGGCGCCGGGGGCCGAGATTGAAGTCGCCATGACTTACTACTTGCCCGCCGCTGGCGTGCCGAGCGGTATGCGTATCATCAGCGGCAGCCAGACCATTGGTCTCAAGGCCGAGTTCCCGACCCTGCCGGAGGCCGTGCTGGGCTCGGGTGGTGGCGAGAATCCGGGTACCAGCTGCAGCAGCCAGAACGTCAATCCGGCGGCCTACAAGGCCTATCCGAGCTGGCCGCAGGGGGATCATGCCAATGGCGGCGATCGCATCACCCATAACAAGGTAGTGTGGCAGGCGAACTGGTGGACCAGCAGCGAGCCCAAGGCAACCGATGGCAGCTGGAAGTCTGTCTGTAGCTATTGATTTTAAAATCAATGAGATAAGTGAGGCTTCGGCCTCACTTTTTTTGTCTGGTTGGTCGCTCTGGTTGAAAATGCGCCTGCCTTTCCTGGCGGGCAGCCTCTATAATAGAGTCGATTAATAATCAGATGGATATCAGCGTATGGCGAGTATATTGGATTCCGTTGATCAACGAACTCAACTGGTGGGTGAAAACCGCCTCGAGTTGTTGATGTTTCGTCTCGGCACCCGTCAGATGTTCGCCATCAACGTCTTCAAGGTACGGGAAGTGGTCAAATTGCCCCATCTGAGCAAGATGCCGGGCTCCCATCACAATATCAGCGGGGTAGCCAATATCCGCGGTACCTCGATCCCGGTGATCAACCTGCGCAGCGCCATCGGTATGCGCCCCATGCCCATCGACAGTGAATCCAACCTCATCATCACCGAGTACAACCGCACCATTCAGGGCTTCCTGGTGGGGCAGGTGGCCAATATCGTCAACATGACCTGGAAGGATATCCTGCCGCCGCCGCGCTCCGCCGGGCGCGCCAACTACCTCACTGCCATCACCCGCATTCCCGAAGATGGAGTGGAGCAGATCGTCGAGATCATCGATGTGGAGAAGGTGCTGGCGGAGATCATCACCTATGACATCCGCATCTCCGAAGAGGTACTGGATCGGGAGATCCTGCCCGAGATGCATGGCCGCAAAGTGCTGATCGTCGATGACTCCAGCACCGCCCGCAATCTGGTGCGGGAGACCCTGGGCCAGCTTGGGCTTGAGGTGATCGAGTGTCAGGATGGTTTGCAGGCGCTGACCCTGCTCAAGGGGTGGTGCGATGCTGGCAAGAAGGTGACTGACGAGATCCTGCTGATGATCACCGATGCCGAAATGCCTGAGATGGACGGCTACCGCCTGACCCACGAGGTACGCAGCGATCCGCGTATGTCCGACCTCTTTATCACCCTCAACACCTCCCTGAGCGGCAACTTCAACGAAGCCATGGTCAAGAAGGTGGGGTGTGACCGCTTTATCTCCAAATTTCAGCCCGACTTGCTGGTCGGCGTGGCCCAGGAGCGGTTGCGTCAGGTGCTGGAAAGCTGAGAAGTTGCCTGCCGGTTATGCTAAATCAATAACAACACATCCCGCTTCGGCGGGATGTGTTGTTATTGGGTATTGGCGATGGATTGGTTGAATCAAGGTGCCACGCAGAGATCGTCGACCATTCAAAACATCCGATTTTGGCGGGATATTTTGTTATGGGATATTGGTGATAGACGGCGGGCTTATTGGCTGAGCAGCGGCTCCATAAAGCGGGCGACTTTATCGCGGATTTGTGGCTGGGCCGCCGGGGTGGGATGAATACCATCGTTCATCATAAGTTCAGGGCTCAGCGCAATATCATCCATAAAGAAGGGGAGCAGCGGCAGATCGTTAGCCTGGGCCAACTCGGGAAAGATCTGTTCGAACTGGCGCAGATAGCGGGCACCGTAGTTGCGGGGCAGCTGGATTTGGGTCAACACCACACGGGTCTGCTGCTCCTTGGCGAGCGCGATCATGCTGGCCAGATTCTGGCGGGTAATGGTCGGTGCGAAGCCACGCAGGCCATCGTTGCCCCCCAGTTCGATCAGCAGCCAATCCGGCTTGTGCTCCTTCAGCAGAGCGGGCAGACGGGCCAGCGCCCCCTGGGTCGTTTCACCGCTGATGCTGGCATTGAGCAGAGTGTGTTTGCCCCCCTCCTCCTGCCATTTCTGGTTGAGCAGGGCGGGCCAGCTCTGCTCAACCTGCATTTGATAGCCGGCGCTCAGGCTGTCTCCCAGCACCAGCAGGGTCTGGGCCTGAGCCGACGAGAGCAGGCTGCCGAGGCCAACCAACAAGGCAAACAGAATACGCACCATCAATTCAACTCCCGCTATGGATTGTCATCAAGGAATTGGAACAAAGGATACAGAGCATGAGTTCAACCCCCATTATTGTCGTCAAGGGCCTCGGCAAATCGGTTCGCCTCGGCCAGGAAAGCCTCACCATCCTTGAAGGGATCGATCTGCAAGTCAATAGCGGCGAGACGGTGGCGCTGGTTGGTGCCTCCGGCTCCGGCAAGTCCACCTTGCTGGGGCTGCTGGCCGGGCTCGATCTGCCGAGTCGGGGGGAGATCGAGATCCTTGGCAAATCCCTTGGCGAGCTGGATGAGGAGGGGCGGGCCCGATTGCGTGCCGAGCAGATCGGCTTTGTGTTCCAGTCATTCCTGCTGCTCCCGACCATGACGGCGCTGGAGAATGTGATGCTGCCCGCCGAGCTGCGCGGCGAGCGCGATTGCGAACCAAGAGCTCGCGAGCTGCTGGCGGCGGTCGGGCTTGGCGAGCGGTTGCACCATCTGCCGCCACGGCTCTCCGGCGGTGAGCAGCAGCGGGTGGCCATCGCCCGTGCCTTTATGACCCGCCCCAGTCTGCTGCTGGCGGACGAGCCGACCGGCAACCTCGACAGCAAGACCGGCGAGAAGGTTATCGAGCTGCTGTTTGAACTCAATCGCAAGCACGGCACCACGCTAGTGGTGGTAACCCATGACCATCAGCTGGCCGAACGCTGCCAGCGGCAACTGGTCATGACGGCGGGCAGACTGGATCGCGAGGTGGCCCATGATGTGGTGTAACGGGGTGAGCTGCGGGTCAGGCGGGAGATGCAAGGGATGATGCAGTGGCGATTGGGATGGCGACTGCTGCGCCGGGAAGGTTTCAGCGGCGAGCTGCGCTGGTTTGTGCTGGCGCTGGCGCTTAGCGTGGCGTGTGTCTTGAGTGTGGCATTGGTGGCGGATCGGCTCGATGCCGGACTCAAGGCGTCGGGCCGCGACTTTATCGGGGCGGATCGGGTGCTGCGTACTGCCGCTGCTCTGCCGGATGGTTGGCTGGAACGAGCGAAACAGGATGGCTTGGCGGTGCAGACCACCGTCAGCTTCAACAGCATGCTGTTTCACGGTGATGCGTTGCAGCTTGCCTCCATTCGGGCGGTGCCCGATGGTTTTCCCTTCTATGGCAAACTCACTCTGGAACCTGCCCGTGCCCCGGCTCCCGGCGAGATCTGGCTCTCCGCCCGGGTGATGCAGCTGCTCAAGGCCAAAACGGGGGATGAGCTGGAGGTAGGCAATACGGTGCTCAAGGTGGCAGGCCTGCTTGGCGAGGAGCCGGACCAGGGCTTCAGCCCCTTCCTGCTGGCGCCGCGGGCGCTGATCCACAGTGCCGATATCGAGGCGACCGGCGCCCTGCTTCCCGGCAGCCGCCAGCAGTGGCGCTATCTGTTCAAGGGGCCGCGAGAGTCGCTGGCCCGTTACGAGCAATGGTTGTTGCCGCAATTGCAGGCCGGACAGAAGTGGATCAAACCGGATGACAGCGAATCCCAAGTGGGCCGATCGCTGGCCAATGCCGAGCGTTTCTTCCGGCTTGCCTCGCTAAGCGGGGTGTTGCTGGGGGCGTTGGCGATGGGGATTGCGGTGCGCCACTTTGCCGAGCGCCAGACCAATATGGTGGCGCTGCTCAAGACGCTGGGGGCATCACGTCGCTCGCTCTGGCAACTGATGGGAACCCTGCTGCTGTCGCTGACGCTGATCGGTGCGCTGCTGGGTCTGGTAGCGGGCACCGTCATGCAGTGGATCACCTTGCAACTGCTGGGGGACCTGCTGCCGCCGGATCTGCCGCTCCCCTCCTGGCGCCCCTTTGCGCTGGGGGTGGCGGTGGCGCTCTTTATCACCCTGCTGCTCGCTTTTGTGCCCTTCTTGCGGTTGCTGAAGGTGCCGCCGCTGCGGGTATTGCGCCGGGAGCTGGAGGCGGGGATTCCCCCCTGGCTGGCCCTGCCTGTCGGTCTGCTCGGGCTGTTTGCGCTGGTCTGGGGCTTTACCGCCGATGTACGGCTGGCGCTGGGTCTGGTGGGTGGCATGGGCTTGCTGATGGCCCTGCTGGCCCTGCTGGCGGCGCTGATGTTGCGGTTGGGGGCAAGAGTGAGCGGACCTCATGCCTTGCGGCTGGCGCTGGCCCACCTGTCGCGCGAGCGCAGTAGCGGCCTATTTCAGCTGGCGGGCTTTGCGCTGGCGCTGATGCTGTTTGGCTTGCTCTGGGCGGCCCGGGTCGATCTGCTGGATGAGTTTTCGGCACGTCTCCCCGTCGATGCGCCCAACCGTTTTCTGGTCAATGTGGCCGAGAACGAGCGGGAGGGGATCCTGAGCGAGCTGGCGGCAGCCGGGGCCACCACTTCCGATTTCTATCCCATGGTGCGCGGCCGGCTGACTCATATCGCCGGTGAGGCGGTGGGCGAGGGAGCGAGTAGTGGTCGTGAAGGGGTCGATCGGGAGCTTAACTTCACTACCACGGCGACCCTGCCAATCGACAACAAGCTGGTGGCCGGGAAATGGCTTGCCGGGCCCGGCGAGGTGTCGGTGGATAGCGAGCTGGCCAAGCGACTCGATATCAAGCTGGGGGACATGCTCGCCTTTACCATCGAGGGGCGCAGCTTCGGCGCCAGGGTCACCAGTTTGCGCAGCATCAAGTGGGACAACATGCGCCCCAACTTCTACATGATCTTCTCCGAGGATCTGCTGGCACCCTTCTCCCGAACCTGGCTTGGCAGCTACCGGCTGCCCGAGGCGGGACGCACTGCCGAGGTGGAGTTGATCCGCCGCCACCCCACGGTGAGTCTTATCGATGTGGATGACCTGATTGCGCGGCTTACGCAGGTCTCGGAGCAGGTGAGCCGGGCGCTGGCGCTGATGCTGGGGTTGGTGACGGTGGCGGCGCTGCTGGTGCTGCTGACCCAGACCCAGGCCAGCATGGCCCAGCGTCGGCGCGAGCTGCTGTTGATGCGCACTCTGGGTGCCAGCAGCGAACTACTGAAAAAGATGCTGCGCTGGGAGCTGGTGGCCAGTGGTGCGCTGGCGGGGTTCTGTGCCGCCATGGTGGTGGAGCTATGCTCTTTTGGCCTGCAGTGGTGGTGGTTCGAGGGGCAGTGGCAGTTCCACTGGGCTATCTGGCTCGGCCTGCCGACGCTGGGAGCCTTGTTGGTGACTTTGGCGGGGCAGGGGATGCAGCGCCAGCTGCTGGCTGGCACCCTGAGCGATCGGCTGCGGGGTCTGGGTCAGGGGTTGTTGTAATCCTGCCAGCGCGAGCCGATGCATACAAGGTGCAATAGCGCAGCCACAATAAACAAGCAGCCCGGCCATTGGCCGGGCTGCTTGTTATGCGAGGTGCTGACGAGCGGAGGCAGCGAGCTGGTGTGAGTTAGCGGGGCTCGCGCAGCAGATTGGCGAGGGCGCTCGGCAGCTCGGGATAGCTGAAGTGAAAACCGGCCTGTTGCAGCCGTGCTGGTATCACCTTTTGTCCGGTCAGCAGCAGATCTGCCGCCTCCCCCATCACCAGTTGCAACAGCGGCGCGGGCACGAAAAAGAGGTGCGGGCGGTGCAGCGTGGTAGCCAAGGTCTGGCTGAACTCCCGGTTGCTGACCGGATGGGGGGCGGTTCCGTTGAAGGTGCCGCTGCACTCCTCGTGTTCCAGCAGGAACAGCATGGCGCGTATCAGATCCTGCACATGGATCCAGCTCATCATCTGGCTGCCTGACCCCATAGGGCCGCCGAGCCCGAGTCGGTAGGGAGGGAGCATTTTGGGCAGGGCGCCGCCATCCATGCCAAGCACCAGCCCGATCCGCACGATACAGACCCGGGTCTGGCGGCTCTGGGCCTCCTGCGCCAGGGTCTCCCACTGCTGGCAGAGCTGGTGGGTGAATTCGTCGTTGGGAGAGCGGCACTGCTCGTCGAGGGTTTCGGTGCCCTGTCTGCCATACCAGCCGATGGCGGAGGCGTTGATCAGCACCTTGGGCGGTGTGCTGGATAGCTTGATGAGATCGACTAGCTGCTCGGTCAGTAGCCAGCGGCTATCGCAGAGCAGCTGTTTGCGCGACTCGCTCCAGCGTCCGGCGGCGATAGGTTCACCGGCCAGATTGATCACCGCATCCACGTCATTGAGGTCATCAAGCCGGTCGAGGTTATCCAATACCTTGATATCGTGGCCCAACAGGGAGTAAGCGCGGCTCCCCTGCCTGCTCAATACCACGACCTCGTGATTGACCTTGAGATGGGCAACCAGCTTGCGGCCGATAAAGCCGGTCCCTCCGGTAATAAGAATCTTCATCGCTGCACGCTCCTGCTGCCGTTTGCTCTACTCTAATGACGTCGTCCTCCTGCAACAAGTGGACGAGCTTGGCATGTGTTGTTCACTAGACTGGTTTTAACTCTATCTTTTTCTTACCAGATATTGTTCAACAATAGTTTGAATTGATTGATTTTTGTTGGGTGGAGATTTGTTGATCAATCGCTATTATGGCGACCCTTTTCGCCTGTCCAACGAGGCTGTCACCCATCATCCGAGCATCAAAGAGGCCGCCATGCCATTTCGTCGTTTGAAACTTCGCCAGCTTTACTCGAGGATTCTGGTAGCGCTGCTGATGGGGGGCGGGATCCTGCTGCTGGGGGTTATTGCCGTTATCTGGCAGACGGTGACGGAGATAGAGCGTGATGCCGATTCACGGTTGCAGCATGCCCGTATGATGTTTGATCGTTCCATCGGCCATGCCCGGCAGGCGGCCATCAATGTGGAGGGGATGCTAGGTCACTCGTGCAAGGAGGCGGCACAACTGCTGCGCGAACAGGTGGCCACGGTGCCTGATGTCCGTTCCGCCAATCTGGCTGTCGGCAGCCACATCTACTGCACCTCGCTCTATGGTGACTACGATGGCCCCTTCAATCCTGACAGTTATGTGGATGGCAGGCTGCAACTGCTGCCTGGCAATGAGGTCACACCGGATCGCCCCTTGATCGTGCTGCGTCATGAAACGGACAAGGGGAGTGTGCTGATCGGTGTAGATGGCTACTACCTGCGCAATACCCTGGAGATCTCCAGCAAGAACTCCCCGATGGCTCTGGTGGTGGGGCAGAGAGCTCTGTTTGGCTCAGGTCAGGTCGGGGCGGCGCCCTCTCCGACAGAAGAGGGTTATATTGCCCTCGCTTCGGCTGATTTCCCCTATCAGGTTGTCACCCGGGTCACGGTGCATGACTACTGGAGCCACGCATGGCGATACTCCAGATATACCTTGTTCCTCTCCCCGTTGCTGGCGCTGCTGATTGGATTCGGCACCTTCAGGCTGATGGGGCGTAGCAGTTCGCCAGCGGAGGAGCTCAAGCGGGCGTTGATCGAAGAGGAGTTTATCCCCTACCTGCAGCCGGTGGTCTCCGGTGAGGATGAGCAGTGGCGTGGCTGCGAGGTGCTGATGCGCTGGCAGCATCCCAAGCAGGGGATGATCTCGCCGGATCGCTTTATTCCGCTGGCGGAAGATAGCGGGCTGATCGTGCCCATGACCAGCCTGTTGATGGCCCAGGTGCGCGACCACTTCTCCCCTTATGCCCGCAAGCTGCCGGCCAAGTTCCATTTTTGCTTCAATATCAGCGCCAAGCACTTTCAGGACCTTGACCTGTTGGCTGACTGCAAGGCGTTTCTTGACGCATTTAAAGACAATCCCGTTGATTTGGGGCTGGAGCTGACCGAGCGTGAACTGCTGGTGGCTGATGAGACAACCGCTCAGATGTTTGCCGAACTGCGCAAACTGGGCGTCTTGATCTCTATCGATGACTTTGGCACCGGTCACTCCAGTCTCACCTATCTGCAACAGTTTCAGGTCGATGCACTCAAGATTGACCGGAGCTTTGTGGAGATGATCGGCACGGATGCACTCTCCAGCCATATCGTTGAAAACGTGATTGATCTGGCGAAGCGACTTGAATTGATCCTGATCGCGGAGGGGGTCGAGAAGCAGTCGCAGGCGGACTACCTGCGGGCGCGCCACGTTGACTATCTGCAAGGGTATCGTTACAGCCGCCCCATCCCGATGAAGCAGTTTTGCAAGACCTTGTTTGGCTGAACGGTTGAATGGGGAGCATAAAAAAACCAGCGATCGCTCGCTGGTTTTTTGTTGGTACGGTTTGGCTTGGGCGTTCAGAGCATGCGCTGGAGGGCGCGGGCCAAGCGTTTGACCCCCTCTTCAATGGTCGCTTCATCGACGCAGGAGAAGCTCAGGCGCAGGGTGTTCTTGATCTCGGGGCGCACGTAGAAGGGGGCACCGGGTACGAAGGCCACCTTCTCCTTGATCGCCTCGTCAAACAGCGCCATGGCACTGATGTGGGCTGGCAGAGTCAGCCAGAGGAACATGCCCCCTTCCGGTCGGGTGTAGCTGACGCTGGGCGGGCAGTGACGGGCCAAAGCGGCCTCCATGGCAGCGCGCTGGCGGCCATAGACCTCCTTGATCTTCTCCAAGTGAGCGTCGAGGGAGTTGTCGGTCAGGAAGCGGTGCAGCACCTGCTGGCTGAAGGCGTTGCTGTGCAGATCGGTCGCCTGCTTGGCGATGGTCACCTTCTTGCGCAGCCACTCCGGCATCACCATCCAGCCCAGACGGAAGGCGGGCACCACGGTTTTCGAGAAAGAGCCGAGCAGCACGGTATTGTTTGGCGCCAGCTTGGCAATCGGGGGGAGATGCTCCCCTTCGAAACGCAGCTCGCCGTAGGGATCATCTTCCACCATCAACAGCTCGTGGCGCATCAGTCGCTCGGCCAGTGCCTCGCGGTTGGCACGGCTATAGGAGACACCGCTCGGGTTCTGGAAGTTGGGCACGCCGTAGAGCAGTTTGGCATTGGACCCGTTTGCCAGCAGCGCATCCAGCGCCACCAGATCCAGCCCCTCTTCTTCAAGGGTGATCGGCTTGAAGGTGGGCTGGTAGACAGAAAAAGCCTGAATGGCGCCAAGGTAACCCGGCTCTTCGATGATGAGATCCTGACCCTCGTCGATCAGCACCTTGCCCAGCAGATCCAGCGCCTGCTGGGAGCCGCTGGTGATGAGGATGTTGTCCGGATTGACCTGCATGCCGTGGCGGGCCAGATAGCGGTCGGCAATATACTGGCGCAGCGGGGCGAAGCCCTCGGTCGCCGCATATTGCAGGGCAGCAGCCCCCTGTTCGCGCAGTACATCCTGACAGGCCTGATCGATCGCTTGACCGGAAACAGGTGGGGATTGGGCAGGCCACCGGCGAAGGAGATGATCTCCGGATTGGCGGCAACTTTGAGGATTTCACGGATAAAGGAAGGTTCAACCTTCTCGAAGCGCTGGGCAAAAAACGGCTGCATAGACAATTCTCTCGGCATGTGGGCGGTCGCTCCATTCGACCGCCAGGTTATCCGTTTGTATCAGATTTCAGAAATGAGGCAATGATTGTCACAAAAATCGCCAAAAAAGGGCTGGAACGACTCTACTGCGGATTATATTGGACGGTTAGTCGGTATGGTGATGCCAGTGAGGTAGCTGGGGAGCGGCTGGCCGGAATATTTGTTGCGCGAAACACTTGCGCCTTGGGCCTATCTTGGGATAATTCGCTCCCCTGTTTTCGCGGGGCGATGAAATGCCGAGCCGCGAGCGGTCCCGATCGGGACCGAACACAAGATGTATTACCCGGATTGATGAAATAACGAGACCATTATGCTTGTGACCCAAGATGTATTTAACGAAGACGGCAAGTTCATGCGCAAGATCCGCAGCTTTGTCCGTCGCGAAGGCCGCCTGACCAAAGGGCAGGAGAAGGCCCTGGAAGAGCTCTGGCCGGTCATGGGCATCGATTTCGAGCCAAAGCAGCTCGATCTGGTCGCACTGTTTGGCCGCGAGGCACCCGTGGTGCTGGAGATCGGCTTTGGCATGGGCGCCTCTCTGGTGGAGATGGCCAAGAATGCCCCCGAGAAGAACTTCATTGGTATCGAAGTGCACTCCCCGGGCGTGGGTGCCTGTCTGGGTACCGCTCAGGAAGCGGGCGTCACCAATCTGAAGGTGATCTGCCACGATGCGGTCGAGGTGCTGGAGCACATGATCCCGAACGGTTCACTCTCCTGCCTGCAGCTCTTCTTCCCGGATCCCTGGCACAAGAGCCGTCACCACAAGCGCCGCATCGTACAGCCTGCGTTTGCCCAGGATATTCGCCAGAAGCTGGCCATCGGTGGCGTGTTCCACATGGCGACCGACTGGGAAAACTATGCCGAGCACATGCTGGAAGTGATGAGCGCCGCCGAGGGTTACGAGAACACCTCTGCCACCGGTAACTGGGTGCCGCGTCCGGACTGGCGTCCGCTGACCAAATTTGAACAACGTGGCCACCGTCTCGGCCACGGGGTTTGGGATCTGATTTTCAAGCGTGTCAGCTAAGCTGGCACGTCAACACACCTAGCGTATCAACTAACTTGAGGAGCTATCATGGCCAATCGTAGCCGCCGCCTGCGCAAGAAACTGCGCGTCGATGAATTCCAGGAAATGGGTTTCGACATCAGTTTCAACTTCCCGGTCGGCACTGCCGAAGAGACCATCGATGCGGTAGTCGATGCGATGATCGATGAGGTTGTTGAACCCCGTAAACTGGCTTTTGCCGGCTCCGGTCACCTGGCCTGGGAAGGGATGATCTGCACCCAGCAACTGGGCAAGTGTACCGAAGAAGACCGCGCTGCCGTCAAATCCTGGCTGGAAGGCAAGGGGATGGAAGCCGTGGTCGTTACCGAGTTGTTCGACCTCTGGTACGGTGAACCGGCCTGATACAAGGCTGCCGCATCTGGCGCCTTGTTGTGGGTAACTGAAAAATCCCGCCGCTGGCGGGATTTTTGTCAGTGGGGATGGGATCTCCACCGCTGTTTTAGTCATGGAATCGCTTATTGCTTATGGTGTTGTCATCCGAATTACTGGCCAGCATCCTTGAAGAGGTGCGCCCGTTGCTGGGACAAGGCAAGGTGGCCGACTACATTCCGGCACTGGCTCAGGTACCGGCTGATCGGCTGGGTATCGCAGTCTGTACCGTCGAGGGGGAGCTGTTCACCGCCGGTGACGCTTTTGAACCCTTCTCCATCCAGAGTATCTCCAAGGCCCTGAGCCTGACCCTGGCACTCACCCTCTATCAGGAGGAGGAGATCTGGGCCCGGGTGGGCAAGGAGCCCTCCGGCCAGCCCTTCAACTCGCTGGTTCAGCTCGAGTTCGAGCAGGGGATCCCCCGCAACCCCTTTATCAATGCCGGGGCGCTGGTGGTGAGTGATCTGCTGGAGACCCGCCTCACTGCGCCGCGTCAACGTACCCTTGAGCTGGTGCGCCGCCTTTCCGGCAATCCGGCCATCATGGCGGATCAGGTCGTCGCCCGCTCCGAATATCAGCACTCTGCCCGCAACGCCGCCATCGCCTATCTGATGAAGGCCTATGGCAACTTCGAAAACGAAGTGGACAAGGTGCTGCAAAGCTACTTCAATGCCTGTGCCATTCGCATGAGCTGCGTCGATCTGGCGCGGGCATTCATCTATCTGGCCAACCGTGGTGTGCCACTGGGCGAGAGCGTGCCGCTGCTGCCTGCCCGCACCACCAAGCAGGTCAACGCCCTGCTCGCCACCTGCGGCCTCTATGACGAGGCGGGCGATTTTGCCTATCGGGTCGGCATGCCGGGCAAATCGGGTGTCGGCGGCGGTATCATTGCCCTGATCCCGGGCGAGCTCTGCGTCTGTGTCTGGTCGCCCGAGCTCAACAAAGCCGGCAACTCGCTGGCGGGCACGGCGGCGCTGGAGCTGCTGGCCGAGCGGCTGGGTCGCTCCATTTTTTAACCTTGTTCACTATGAATCGAGAAATCACCATGAAACGACATCTTCGCTTCCTGCAGGCCGCGCTGGCGACCTTACTGCTCTGGTGTGCCCTGCCCGCCGTGGCAGGGGAGTTGCCACCGCTCTCGCTGGCCGATGCCAAGGCCAAACAGGCTGTCATCCTGGATACCCGCGCCAGCTACTTCTATCAGGGGTGGCCGATGGAAGGGGAGAAGCAGGGCGGCCATGTGGCGGGCGCCGAGAACCTCTCTGCCGAGTGGAAATACAGCGATGAAGAGTGGCCAAAGGCCCTCGAGATCAAGGGGCTGAAGGCCGATCGTCCGGTTGCCCTCTACGGTGCGTCCCGCGAAGTGGCCGAGGTGGCCCGTCTGCTGCGCAAGCAGGGGATCAAGCAGCTGTTCGAGCTGCAAGGGTGGCAAGCCGCACCGCGCGAGTCGCTGGCACGCTGGCAGCAGCTGGTCTATCCGCGCTGGTTGGCGGATCTGCAAGAGGGCAAGCCGGTTGCCGCGGCGCCCAAGGGGGACTGGAAGCTGTTTGAAGTGGATTGGGGTTCACCCAAGGCATACCTCATCAGCCACATCCCGGGGGCCGGTTATATCGATACCAACAGCCTCGAAGAGGAGCCGCTGTGGAACAAGGTCTCTGACGAAGCGCTCAAGAAGCTGCTGCTGGATAACGGCATCCGTCACGACACCACCGTCATCCTCTATGGTCGCAACACCATGGCGGCCGCCCGTGCTGCGCACCTGATGATGTATGCGGGGGTGGAAGATGTGCGCCTGCTGGACGGTGGTCTGGATGCCTGGTTTATCCAGCACCTGCGCACCGAAACCGGCCTGCCCAACAAATATGAGCCAGTGAAGGAGTTTGGCGTGGCCATTCCTGCTCACCCCGAGTACTACACCACGCTAAGTCAGGCGAAAGAGCTGCTCAAGAAGCCCGATAGCGCCCTGGTCAGCGTGCGTACCTGGGACGAGTTTGTCGGCAACACCTCAGGTTACAGCTACATCAAGCCGAAGGGCGATATCCCGGGGGCCAAGTGGGGTCATGGTGGCGTCGATGCCAACAGCATGAGCGACTTCCACAACCCGGACGGCACCATGAAGCCGGCCCGCGAGATCCTAGCCATGTGGGACCAGTGGAATATCGAGCCAACCCAGCAGGCGGCGTTCTACTGCGGTACCGGCTGGCGCGCCTCCGAGGCTTTCTTCTACGCCTGGCTGATGGACTGGAAACAGATCAGCGTCTACGACGGCGGTTGGTACGAGTGGAGTTCCGATCCCAAGAACCCGACCGTGACCGGTGAGCGCCAGCCTGCCAAGTCATGATTGCGTACTTGCTCTGAACAGAAGAGGCCGGACAGAGATGTCCGGCCTTTTTCATTGCGCTCGCCACCCGGCCAGATAACTAGGCTAAGTCGCTGATTATTGACGGCGATCCCGCTTTGCTCATCGCGCCATCCCGTGCCGTGCGATTGAACTAGGCTTCAAGAAACATCCTCGTGGTGAGGATGATCGCAGAAGAGGCCGCAATGAAAAAACTGATGATGATCCTGGTGTGTGCCCTGGGGCTGGTGGCATGCAGCTCCCAATACATCATGAGCACCAAGGATGGCAAGATGATCACCACAGAGAGCAAACCCAAGCTGGATGAGAGCACCGGCATGTATCGCTATTACGATCATGAAGGGCGCGAGGTGATGATCAAGAAAGATGACGTGACCCAAATCATGGAGCGCTAAGCGCTCTCTTGCCGCGAGGGCCGCTATCTGCGGCTCTTCTCTTTTTGCTGAAAAGTCGCGCTGTTTTCTCTGTTGATCCCCGCATATTCGCAGCAAATTCAGCCGTGATACAGCTTCCGTTATGGTTTAACCCTTATCATCACACTCCATTTTTTATTGGAGGTGTTATGTCCTTGATGTCTATCTGGAATTCCCGTTTTTCTGCACGCAGCTTGCTGGGGGGTGCCTTGCTGGTGGTGGCGTCAGCCAGCCATGCCGGTGACGATCAGTTCACGCTGGGGCGGACTATTTTGCTGGGAGCCGGTGATCATGGTGCGACAATTCCTTTGGTGGTTTGCCGTCAGACCAAATATATCAAGGTGAAGGCGGAGCGTGATTTGACCCTGGATCGGGTGGTGGTGACCTATGGTGGTGATCGTACCAAGACCATTCGTTTCGATCGGGAAATGAGCAGTGATAAAGAGACCGAGTGGAAATCACTGGGCTCGCGCCGCTGTGTGAAAAAAATCGAAGTGTACGGTAATTCAGAGCGCAGCAAAGCGGGCGTAAAAGTATTCGGCCGCAAATAATTGATGCGGTTTTTCTGCGCAGACAGATGAGTTAAAAATAATGGCGAGCCGTGGCTCGCCATTATTTTTTATGGTCGGGTTCGCTATTTTTTCGGCCGAAACGGCTTGATGACAGTTTCATCGCACTCGAGATACGGCCCTTCCATCAAATCGATACAGTAGGGGATGGCGGGGAAGACTGCATCCAGACATTCGCGGATTGATTTGGGCTTGCCCGGCAGATTGACGATCAGGGTATCGTCGCGCAGCCCGGCAGTCTGGCGCGATAAAATGGCTGTCGGCACAAATTTGAGGGATTCGGCCCGCATCAGCTCGCCAAAGCCCGGCATCATGCGATCACACACCGCCTCGGTCGCTTCCGGCGTGACATCCCGCTTGGCCGGGCCGGTGCCGCCTGTGGTGACGATGAGGCAACACTGCTCCTCATCCGCCAGCCGGATCAGGGTCGCTTCAATCTGATCCTGCTCATCGGGGATCACCTGATAGACAGGTTCCCACTCCGAGGTCAGATAGACGTTCAGGGTATCGATGATGGCCTTGCCGGAGAGGTCTTCATAGATGCCCGCGCTGGCGCGATCGCTGACGGTGACGATACCGATTTTTGCCTTGCTCATGGTCTGCTCTTGAATGTCCGATAAAAGTGGCAATTAAAATAACATAATCAGTGAGATATGTTAAACCGTCAGGAGATGACGCGGGTCGGTGAGGGAAGAATAAAGTGTCGAATGAAGCAAAATAAGGCCACCCGGATTTTTATTTGCAATAAAAAACAGAAAATCACAACCTAAAATGTATAAGTGTTTTATCTCGCCTGAATTGAAAACAATCGCTTGTTTCCAAACACAATTAAAATAGATAGACACCCTCGTAGTGACCATTGTCCGGTTTAGTCGCCAGTGGATGGATTGAACCCTTTTTCGCCGCATCGTATATACAGATTTATATGGCTGGGACGTGATGGTGTGGTACCGCAGTGTGTTGCCAGCAATAGTCGCCAAGGAGGGCATATGGAGTTGCCTGATTTTGACACCCTGAAGGAGTTGGCTGCGAGTGAGCCCTCCCGGCTGGATGCGATTCTGGAGCAGCAGATCGACCAGTTGATGGCCCGTGCGAGCCCCGATCAGCAGCGCCGTCTGCGCGGGTTGCAGTTCAAGATTGATGGTCAGCGCCGTCTGGCGAAAAACAATCTTGATAGCTGTATCCGGATTACCAACATGATGCGGGAATCTTTTTATTTGATGCGCAGCGAAATGAGCCAGTTCAGAGAAGAGGGGGACCCTCCGCCTGAAAGCGATGGCAGTGGTAAAATAATCCATCTGGCGGACTATCAACGTCGCAAATAATCTGCAATAACCCCCTTGGTTGATATTTCAGCCAAATCAGTGAGGCCATAATAAAGGGAATTGCTGGCGACCTGATTGTTATGGTTTTTAATGTTAGTCGTAATGTATTTGTGATGTAACCTCTTTTCTCCTTCTTGTAATAACTAATTAGTCAGGTTGTGATAGGGGTGGATGAATAACAATAAAAGTTAGGCTAATATGGCCGAAATTTTTATTGCTACGACTCGAAGGGATTATGAGAAGTATCACACCAAGACGGGTGTTGTCGCGGGAGCAACAGACAGAGATCACCCGCATTATCGTCAAGGTGGGTCAGATGTTGGCCCAGTTCGGGGCGGAGAGCAGGATCATCGAGCAGACCACGGTGCGGCTGGGAATGGCGCTGGGGCTGGAGAGTGTCGAGATGGCCATCTCTTCCAGTGCCATCGTGCTCACCAGCCTCTATCAGGGGGGCTGTGTTACTACTACCCGGCGGGTGCGTGAACATGGCATCAACATGCAGGTGGTGTGCGAGATCCAGCGGATCTGCATCATGGCGGAAAAAGAGCTGATCGGTGCCCGTGAAGTGCGCCAGCGCCTCGAGGCCATCGTCCCCTTTCACTATCACCCCTGGCTGGTGGTCCCCATGGTGGGGCTCTCATGTGGTGCCTTTAGCCTGCTGTTTGGCGGTGACTGGCCCATCTTCCTGGTGACCTGTTTCTCGTCTGCCGTGGCGATGCGGGTGCGCCAGCTGATGGCCCGCCATCACCATAGCCCGCTCATCAACTTTGCCGCCACCGGCTTTATTGCCACCCTGCTCTCCTCCAGCGCCACCTTCTTCAACTGGGGTGACCAGCCCTATCTCGCCATGGCGGCCAGCGTGCTGCTGCTGGTGCCGGGCTTTCCGCTGATCAATGCGGTCTCCGACATGGTGAAGGGCTACTTCAACATGGGGCTGGCCCGCTGGGGAACCGCGACCCTGCTGACCATCAGCGCCGCCATAGGTATCATTTTGGCCATGTCGGTCACCGGTATCTGGGGGTGGAAAGTATGATGGATTTGCTCTGGCTACTGGCCAAGGATGCCTTCTGGTCCTCCATCCCGGCGGTGGGGTTTGCCATGCTGTTCAACGTGCCGCCACGGATGCTGAAGTATTGCGCCATGGGCGGCGCATTGGCCCACAGTCTGCGGACCCTGCTGATCCACTATGGTATGCCCATCGAGTGGGCGACGCTGGCTGCGGCGACCACGGTCGGCTTTGTCTGCGTCTACTGGTCTCGCCGTCTGCTGGCGCCGCGTCCGGTGTTCAGCGTTGCCTCGATTATTCCGATGATCCCGGGCAGCTATGCCTTCAAGACCATGATTGCGGTGGTAGAGCTAAACATCAATGGCGTGACCATGGAGTTAATCCAGAGTGCGGTGGAGAACGGCCTCAAGGCGCTGTTTATCGTCGGTGCCCTCAGTTTCGGTTTGGCTATTCCGTCTCTGGTCGTGTACCGTAACCGCCCCATAATCTGACAGACGGTGAGAGGCCCCATGAAGATTTCCATGATTGCCGCCATGGCCCACGACAGGGTGATCGGCAAGGACAACCAGATGCCCTGGCATCTGCCTGCCGATCTGGCTCACTTCAAGCGTGTCACCCTCGGTAAACCGGTATTGATGGGGCGCAAGACCTTTGAATCCATCGGACGACCGCTGCCCGGACGGCGCAATCTGGTGATCAGCCGCAATCCCGGTTATCAGGCCGAGGGCATTGAGGTGGTGGGCTCCGTCGAGGCGGCGCTGGCTCTGTTGGCAGGCAGCTCGGTGGAGGAGTTGATGGTGATCGGTGGTGGTCATCTCTATGCCGAGATGTTGCCGAGCGCGGATTGCCTCTACCTGACCCGCATCGATCTGGCGGTGGAGGGGGATACCCGTTTCCCTGCTTTTGACGATGGCCAGTGGCAACGGATTGAGTGCGAGAGCCACCCTGCCGATGAGAAGAACCCGCACCCCTATAGCTTCGAGACCTGGCAGCGCCGCTGACGGACGAATGCTAATGGGCAAATAACAACAAGGGCATCTTCGGATGCCCTTGTTGTTCTGTTGGGTTTTCAAGACGGGATTAGATGCCTGAACCGTCGTTCTCGCCATTTTCCTCGTGCAAACCGCACTCGCGCTTGAGGCCGAAGAAGCGGGTCTGCTCCTCGCTCATGCCGGGCTCCCACTTGGTGGTGGTGTGGACATCGCCCACCGAGAGGTAGCCCTGCTCCCACAGCGGATGGTAGGGGAGGTCGAACTCCTTGAAGTAGTAGAAGACATCCTTGTTGCTCCAGTCGATCACCGGCAGGAACTTGAAGCGGCCGCGCTGGATGCCCAGCACAGGCAGCTTGCCACGGCTGCCGGACTGCTCCCGGCGCAGGCCGGAGAACCAGGTCTGGGCCCCCAGCTCACGCAGGGCACGGTCCATCGGCTCCACCTTGTTGAGCTGGTTGTAGCGGGTGAGCCCCTCTACCCCCTGCTCCCACAGGAGGCCAAATCGCGCCTCCTGCCAGGCCGGTGACAACTCGGCCCGATAGATCTTCAGGTTGAGTGCGAGGCGCTCGGTCAGCTCGTCGATGAAACGGTAGGTCTCCGGGAAGAGATAACCGGTATCGGTCAGCACTACCGGTACGTCGGCCCGCTCGCGGCTTACCAGATGGAGCATCAGCGCCGCCTGAATGCCGAAGCTGGATGAGAGCACATGCTCCCCCGGCAGATTTGCCAGGGCCCAGCGCACTCGCTCAGGGGCACTCATGGTATCCAGCTCCCGGTTGAGGGGCACCAGCGCCTCGACTTGCTCCTCACGGCCGAGGGCTAGCAGCGCTTGCAGGTCAAGGCGGCCATCTTCAGTGACATTAAGCGGCAGATTAAGCGGCATAGAAGTCCCTCGCAGAATCGATAACGGGGGCAATCACCCCAACCCGGATCACGAAGTCGCCGAAGCACTCACCCTGATTTCGTTCGGTGGCCCAGCGGCCGATCAACGCGTCCAGTTCGGCCAAAATCTGCTGCTCGGTGATGTTCTCCTGATAGAGGCGCGGAATGCGGGTGCCCTCCAGGTTGCCACCCAGATGGAGGTTGTAGCGGCCGGGCGCCTTGCCCACCAGACCCACTTCCGCCAGCATGGCGCGGCCGCAGCCGTTGGGGCAACCGGTGACCCGGAAAATGATGGCGTCATCCGCCAGCCCATGTTTGGTGAGCAAGCCCTCGATGTCGGTGACAAACGCCGGCAGCATACGCTCCGCTTCGGCCATCGCCAGCGGGCAGGTGGGCAGGGCGACACAGGCCATGGATTGCTTGCGCTGCTCGCTCACGCCGTCATCCAGCAGGCCGTACTGGCGCGCCAGGGCTTCGATGCGGGCCTTCTCGCCGGCAGGCACGCCCGCGATGATGAGGTTCTGGTTGGCAGTCAGGCGAAAATCCCCCTGATGCACCTTGGCGATCTCCAGCATGCCGGTTTTGAGCGGCTTGCCAGGGAAGTCCAGCAGGCGGCCATTCTCGATAAACAGGGTGAGGTGATGCTTGCCGTCGATCCCCTCGACCCAACCGAAGCGATCGCCACGGCTGGTGAACTCATAGGGGCGAACCGGCCCGAACTGGATGCCGGCGCGGCTCTCCACCTCGGCCTTGAAGGCTTCGACGCCAACGCGCTCCAGGGTGTACTTGGTCTTGGCGTTCTTGCGGTTGACCCGGTTACCCCAGTCGCGCTGGGTGCTGACCACGGCGGCCGCCACCTCCAGCACGTGGGAGAGCGGAATAAAGCCAAAATCGCTCGCCTTGCGCGGGTAGGTGCTGGTGTCGCCGTGGGTCATGGCCAGCCCGCCGCCCACCAGCACGTTGAAGCCCACCAGCTTGCCATGCTCGGCAATGGCCACGAAGTTGAGATCGTTGGCGTGGATATCCACGTCGTTGTGAGGCGGGATCACCACAGTGGTCTTGAATTTGCGCGGCAGGTAGTTGGAGCCCAGGATCGGCTCCTCGTCCTGCCCCAGTTTTTCACCGTCCAGCCAGATCTCCACGTAGGCGCGGGTCTTGGGTAGCAGGTGTTCGGATATCTTCTTGGCCCACTCGTAGGCCTCCTGATGCAGCTCGGACTCCACCGGGTTGCTGGTGCAGAGCACGTTGCGGTTCACATCGCCGGCGGTGGCTATGCTGTCGATGCCGGTGCTGTTGAGGGTCTGGTGCATCAGCTTGATGTCGCGCTTCAATACCCCGTGGAACTGGAAGGTCTGACGGGTGGTCAGGCGGATGCTGCCGTAGAGGCTGTGCTCTTCGGCGAACTTGTCGATGATCTGCCACTGGGCCGGGGTGATGATCCCACCCGGCAGGCGGGCACGCAGCATGACGTTGTGCAGCGGCTCCAGCTTCTGGGCGGCGCGCTCCGGGCGGATGTCGCGGTCATCCTGCTGGTACATGCCGTGAAAGCGGATCAGCTGGAAGTTGTCGCCGTTGAAGCCACCGGTGAGTGGATCCTGCAGATCCTGCTCAATGGTGCCGCGCAGGAAGTTGCTCTCGCGCTTGAGGCGCTCGTTGTCGGCCAGCGGCCCTTCGACCGGTCCCGCTTTTGGGTGAGAAAGAGGTTGTTTGCTCATCAATAGACATCCCTTTGATAACGTTTGGCACGACGCAATTCGCTCAAATACTCTTCTGCTTCCTCACGGCTCTTGTGACCGTGTTCGGCAATTACATCCAGCAGGGCCTCCTGTACATCCTTGGCCATCTTGTTGGCGTCGCCACACACATAGAAGTGAGCGCCTGCTTCCAGCCACTGGTAGAGCTCCTGGCCCGCTTCACGCAAACGGTCCTGCACATAAATCTTGTTGGCCTGATCCCGGCTGAAGGCCAGGGAGATCTTCGACAGCAGCCCCGATTTCATATAACGCTGCCACTCCACCTGATAGAGGAAATCCTGGGTAAAGTGGGGGTTGCCGAAGAAGAGCCAGTTCTTGCCCTCGGCACCTTGGGCTTCCCGCTCCTGCATAAAGGCGCGGAACGGGGCGATGCCGGTGCCCGGGCCCACCATGATGACGGGGGTGTCGGGGTTTTGCGGCAGGCGGAAGTTGTCGTTGTGCTCCACAAACACCCGCACCTCGCCATCCTCAATGAGCCGATCCGCCAGATAGGAGGAGGCGGCGCCGCTGCGCACTGTGCCATCTTCCTGCTGGTAGCGCACCACGCCGACGGTCAGGTGCACCTCCTCTTCGACTTCGCTCTGGGCGGAGGCGATGGAGTAGAGGCGTGGGGTGAGGGGGCGCAGCAGGCCAACCAGCTGCTCGGCCGTGAGGGCGGTCGGGAAGCGTTTCAGCACATCCACCACCTGAGCGGAGGCCACTAGTGCATTGACCTGGGCCTTGTCACCGGCCAAGTCTTTCAGCGCCGCGTTGTCCGATATATCAGCGAGTCCTGTGATAAAGCCGCCGTGCAGACGAGTCAGTTCGAAGTGACCGGTCAGTGCGGTGCGCAAGGTGCCGTGGGCCGTGGCTTCATCGCCAGAGAGGCCGGTCAGGGCCAGCACTTCGTCCACCAGTTCGGCGTCATTGTCGAACCAGACACCGAGGGCATCCCCCGGCTGATAGGTGAGGCCGGAGTCGGCCAGATTGATTTCGATGTGGCGAATATCCTTGGTGGAATCCCGGCCGGTGATCTTCTGATTGACTGACAGGCGGGCAGGGAAGGGGTTCTCCTTGCTGTATTGGCTGTGGCCAACCGCCTGCTGCACCGCGTTGGCTACGCTGCTGCTGGCCGCACCGGTAGAGAGGGTCGTGGCAATGGCGTTGAGCACCTGTTCGCCCCAACTCTTGGCCGCATCCTGATAATCCACATCGAGGCTCGCGAGCTCATAAATCCGCTCGGCCCCTGCTTTGGCGAGGAAGTCGTCAAAATCTTTGCCGGTCTGGCAGAAAAATTCGTAGGAGCTGTCACCCAGCCCCAGCACGGCGAACTTGAGCCCGTCCAGCTTGCCAATCTTGCCTTTTTTAAGCTGCTCGAACAGATCGACGGCGCTCTCCGGCGGTTCACCCTCCCCGTAAGTGCTCACTACCACCAGCAGGTGACTCTCTTTCTTGAGCTGCTTGGGTTTGTAGTCGGCCATCGACGAAAGGGTGACGGGGAGGCCGCGGGCCTCGGCCTGCGCCTTGATGGCAGTGGCGACCCCTTTGGCGTTGCCAGTCTGGGAGCCGTAGAGAATGGTCAGGCTGCCGCTGGGCACAGCCACGGCGGCGCTGGCAGCAACGTTCTGGTGACCGCTCTGGGAGAGGCCGTAGAGATATCCGCTCACCCAGGCCAGTTGCTGGGTATTGAGGGTCGAGAGTACCTGACCCAGCTGACGTTGCTGCTCGTCAGAGAGGGGGGAGAGGTTGAATGGGGAATCCTTCAATTGCATCACACGCGTCTTCCATGGTCTGATTTTTGGCCAGATTAAAGGGCGTGTTGGATAACAACAAAGAATAAAAATGTCTTCTTTATTCTATTAATGCATTAAAGGGGCAGAGGTACGCCTGTTCCCGCAGCAAAAGAGGGGCGTGGTATAAAGGGCGTTAAATGAGAGCCACTTGATAACACAGGAAGTGCCATGTCCAATATCAGATTGTTTCATGTCAATGCGTTCAGTCGGCAGCCCCTTGGTGGCAACCCCGCAGTGGTTGTATTGGGACCCGCCCTGCCGGATGCCAGCCAGCTGGCGATGGCGGCCGAGTTCAACCTCTCCGAGACAGCCTTTCTGGTACAACTTGGCAGAGCCCATTATCAGTTGCGCTGGTTCACGCCGAAAGTCGAGGTTGATCTCTGCGGTCATGGCACCTTGGCGGCTGCTCATGTGTTGTGGCAGACTGGGGCGGTAGCTGCACACGAGACTATCCGCTTCGAGACCCGTAGTGGTGAGCTGCTGGCCCAGCGCGAAGATGAGTGGATTTGGCTCGATTTTCCACGTATCGCATTGGCTCCACTGACTCTGGACCTAGCCTATGCTGCCGCGCTCGGCTGCCAACCAAGACAAACCCTAGCGGCCGGAGCCAAGTTCTTGCTGGAACTGGCAAGTGAAGAGGAGATCCGTACGCTTTCGCCTGATTTTCATGCTCTGCGTGCTTTGCCGGGACGGGGGGTGATAGTGACGGCGCCCTCAAACGACCAGAACCATGACTTTGTCTCCCGCTATTTCGCCCCTTGGGTGGGCGTCGATGAGGATCCGGTTACTGGTTCCAACCACTGCGCTCTGGTGCCCTTCTGGGCCGAACGGCTTGGTAAACGGCAACTGCGGGCCCGTCAGATTTCGGCCCGTGGTGGTGAGTTGCGGCTTGAACTGCAGGAGGCGCGGGTACTGATGGCCGGTCAGGCCGTCACCTTGTGGCAGGGAGAGTGGCTGCTACCGCCAGCCTCATAAGCGGTAAGCATTCGTCAATTGTTGTGAGCATTATAAAAAAACGCCCCGCAGTCGCGGGGCGTTTTTATGGGCTATCACGCTCGGGATTGACCCAAGGGATTTAGCTGGCTTCTGTGGGCCTTACTTCTGCGGACGCAGGGCAGGGAACAGAATGACGTCACGGATGGTGTGGCTGTTGGTGAACAGCATCACCAGACGGTCGATACCGATACCCTGACCGGCAGTCGGCGGCAGGCCGTGCTCCAGCGCGGTGACGAAGTCGGCGTCGTAGAACATGGCTTCGTCGTCGCCAGCTTCTTTCTGATCAACCTGATCCTGGAAGCGCTTGGCCTGGTCTTCTGCATCGTTCAGCTCGGAGAAGCCGTTGGCCAGCTCGCGGCCACCGATGAAGAATTCGAAGCGGTCGGTTACGTCCGGGTTCACGTCGTTGCGGCGGGCCAGCGGAGAAACGGCAGCCGGGTACTCGGTGATGAAGGTCGGTTGCAGCAGCATGTGCTCCACGGTCTCTTCGAAGATCGCGGTGATCACGTGGCCCAGCTCCCAGCCCTTCATCAGCTCGATGTGCAGACGCTTGGCAACGGCCTTGGCGCTCTCGAGGGTAGCCAGATCGTCCAGAGTTACATCCGGGTTGAACTTCAGGATGGACTCGACCATGGTGAGGCGCTGGAACGGCTGACCGAAATCGATGGTCAGGCCCTCTTCGCCCTCTTTGGCGTAACGGATCTTGGTGTCGCCCAGGATGTCCTGCGCCAGGGTGCGCAGCAGCTCTTCGGTCAGGTCCATCAGATCGATGTAGTCGGCGTAGGCCATGTAGAACTCGATCATGGTGAACTCGGGGTTGTGACGAACCGAGATACCTTCGTTACGGAAGTTGCGGTTGATCTCGTAGACACGCTCGAAACCACCAACCACCAGACGCTTCAGGTAGAGCTCCGGAGCGATACGCAGGTACATGTCGATGTCCAGCGCATTGTGGTGAGTGACGAACGGACGCGCGGAGGCACCACCCGGGATGACTTGCATCATCGGGGTTTCCACTTCCATGAAGCGCTTTTCGTTGAAGAACTTGCGGATACCGGCAACCACCTGGGTGCGGATCATGAAGGTCTTGCGAGACTCTTCGTTGGCGATCAGATCCAGGTAGCGCTGGCGGCAGCGAGCTTCCTGGTCGGTCAGGCCTTTGTGCTTCTCGGGCAGCGGACGCAGCGCCTTGGTCAGCAGGCGGATATCGGAAACGTGAACGGAGAGCTCACCGGTCTGGGTCTTGAACAGGGTACCTTCGACACCCACGATGTCGCCCAGATCCCACTTCTTGAACTGCTCGTTGTAGAAACCTTCCGGCAGGTCGTCACGGGTGACGTAGACCTGGATCTTGCCGGCCATGTCCTGCAGGGTGGCGAAAGAAGCCTTGCCCATGATCCGGCGGGTCATGATGCGACCGGCAATCTTCACCCGTTTACCCAGGCTCGTCAGCTCCTCGGCGCTTTTGTCGTCGAACTCTGCGTGCAGATCGCCAGAGAGGCTGTCGCGACGGAAGTCGTTGGGGAAAGGATTACCCTGGGCGCGCAGGGCGGCCAGCTTGGAACGACGCTCGGTCATCTCGTTGTTGAGTTCGAGAGTTTGGTCGACTTCCGGAGTGATGGTTTGTTCAGACATGGTGATTCCTGCTTGTTTACAGACCTGATTTCAGGCTGGCTTCGATAAACTTGTCCAAGTCACCGTCGAGCACCGATTGGGTATTACGGGTTTCGACGCCGGTGCGCAGATCCTTGATACGGGAGTCATCCAGCACATAGGAACGGATCTGGCTGCCCCAACCGATATCAGACTTGGTCTCTTCCAGGGCTTGTTTCTCAGCGTTCTGCTTCTGAATTTCCAGCTCGTAGAGCTTGGCTTTCAGCTGCTTCATACACTGGTCTTTGTTTTTGTGCTGGGAACGGTCGTTCTGGCACTGTACCACGACACCGGTCGGAACGTGGGTAATACGCACCGCGGATTCGGTTCGGTTAACGTGCTGACCACCGGCACCGGAGGCGCGGTAGACGTCGATCCGCAGATCCGCCGGGTTGATCTCGATATCGATATCGTCGTCGATCTCGGGGTAGACGAACACAGAACAGAAGGAGGTGTGACGGCGGCCACCGGAATCGAACGGGGACTTGCGAACCAGACGGTGAACGCCGGTTTCGGTACGCAGCCAGCCGAACGCATATTCGCCGGTGAACTTGATGGTGGCGGATTTGATACCGGCCACGTCGCCTTCGGAGCATTCAATCAGCTCGGGCTTGTAGCCGTGGGCATCGCCCCAGCGCAGGTACATGCGCAGTACCATGTTGGCCCAATCCTGCGCTTCGGTACCACCGGAGCCGGACTGGATGTCGATATAGCAGTCGGAGCCGTCGTGCTGACCGGAGAACATGCGACGGAACTCGAGATCCACCAGCTTGGCTTCCAGCTGTTCGGATTCGGCGATGGCTTCGTTGAAGGTCTCTTCGTCTTCCCCTTCCACGGCCAGGCTCACCAGCATCTCGACGTCATCCACGCCCTGGGTCAGGGTGTCGATGGTGCCGACCACGTTTTCCAGCGCAACGCGCTCTTTGCCCAGCGCCTGTGCGCGCTCGGGTTCATTCCATACGTCCGGCTGTTCCAGCTCGGCGTTGACCTCTTCTAGACGCTCTTTCTTGGCGTCATAGTCAAAGGTACCCCCTAAGAAGCTCGGTCCGCTCAGACAGCTCCTTAAGTTTATTTAATACGGGATTAACTTCGAACATCGTGAAAACTCTCAGGGTCGATGTGATTTAAAAACGGGATATTCTAGCCAATTGTGGAAGGAATAAACAGGGTTGCCTTGGCTTGTGCGGCTCATGCCGTCAATTTCTGGTGCACTTTTCTCCACCTCGGTAGAAAATATCGCCCGCAGACCCATTTTCAGGTTCAGTTTTGGCCATTCGGGTCGCTAATGACTACGTGTAGTGTTGTGCAATTTAGGGAAAAACCCGCTCCTCACCTCAATAAGAAGAACACATGATGAAAAACCTGTCACTCAAGCAGAAGATACTGTTGTCAGTGGTGATCGCCCTTTCGTTGGTGATTTTGTTGCTCTCCTGGCAGAGCTATAGCAGCCAGAAGTCCCTGTTGCTGCAAGGCAGCCAGGAGCAGTTGCAACGGCTGGGTACCCAGCAGGTCGAGCGTGTCAGCGACTGGCTCGCAGCCCGTCGTGACGTGATCCAGGCGCTCGGCAACAAGGCCGGTGCCGAACCCCTCAATGCCTTGCAACAGGCACAAGTCTCCGGCCGTTTCCAGCTCACCTATTTCGGTGAGAGCAGCGGCAAGATGAATGACTCCGATCCCTCCATCAACCGCGATGGCTACGACCCGCGCTCCCGCGGCTGGTATCAGGAGGCGATGAGCAAAGGTGGCCTGATTGTCACCAAACCCTATCTCGACGTGGCTTACAACATCATGGTGGTGACCCTGGCCCAGCCGGTTTCTGGCGGGGTAGTCGGTGGTGACCTCTCCATCGCCTCGCTGGTGGAAGACGTGACCAAGATGCAGCTGCCTGCCGACGGTTTCGCCATCATGATGCACAAGGATGGCACCATCATCGCCTACAAGGATGCCGCCAAGGCGATGAAACCTGCCAGCGAGATCGACAACGATCTGACCAATGCGCTGATCGAGCAGAGCAAGTCGAGCAAGGATCTGGTTCCGGCCTACTTCGACAACGAAGGTCGCGACAAGCTGCTGTGGGCGGCTGATATCCCCGACACGGATTGGGAGCTGGTGCTGGTGCTGGACAAGGCCGCGCTGGAAGCGCCGCTCTCTTCCCTGCTGATGACCCAGCTGGGGATGGCGCTGCTGGTGCTGGTGGGTAGCATCCTCGCTATCTCCTGGCTGGTCAGCATGCTGCTTGGCCCGCTCACCAAGGTCTCCCAGGCGCTGGCCCGCATTGCCGATGGTAACGGTGATCTGACCCAGCGCATCAAGATCGACGCCAACGACGAAGTGGGTCAACTGGCCAACAGCTTCAACCGTTTCGTCGGCAGTCAACATCAGCTGATCGGCAATATCCGTCAGCTGGCCAACGAGTTGAACGCCGATGCCGAGCGCAGTCTGGTGACCAACCAGGCCGCGGTGGACGAGTTGCAGCGTCAGCAGCAGGAGGTGACCATGGTCGCCACTGCGGTCACCGAGATGGCGAGCGCCACCATGGAGATCGCCGGCAACGCCGAGAACACCGCCGCTGCTGCCCAGCAATCTGCCCAGAGCAGTGAGCAGGGCAAGATGCTGGTCAACAAGACCCGCCAGTCCATCAATGGTCTGGCTGAAGAGGTAGGGCAGGCGACCGAGGTGATCGGCGAGCTGAGCCGTCACGCGCAGGCCATTACCAGCATCCTCTCCACCATTCAGGGGATTGCCGAGCAGACCAACCTGCTGGCGTTGAACGCAGCCATCGAAGCGGCCCGCGCCGGTGAGCAGGGTCGTGGTTTTGCGGTGGTGGCTGACGAGGTGCGGGTGCTGTCGCGCCGTACCCAGGACTCCACCCAGCAGATCCAGTCCACCATCGAGACCCTGCAACAGACCACCGCTCGTGCGGTGAGCCTTATGCAGACCAGTCAGGGGCTGGCGGACAACAGCGTGCAGGATGCGGATCAGGCGGTGCGCGCACTGGAAGAGATCACCAGCGCCATCTCCCTCATCTCCGACATGGCGGGTCAGATCGCCACTGCCGCCGAGGAGCAGACCCAGGTGACCGGCGAGATCACCCAGAACACCACCGCCATCAAGGATGTGAGTGACGAGATCACCGCCGCCGCCATGCGCGATCTGGATCAGGCCCACAGCCTCAAAGGGCGTGCAGCTGACCTTAACCAGCAGGTGTCGACCTTTATCCTGTAAGGTGCAATTATCGGCCTGTTCCGGCTGACGTAAACAAGCCCCGCCCTCTGTCGAGTGCGGGGCTTTTTGTTGTTCGGAGGAGTACGGGATGTGGGGACTTCGGGTCTTCTGAGTTGCTCGCGGGTCACCCCGGTGCCGGATACGAGCCCCGGCTCTGCCTGCGTCAGCTGGCGAGTAGAGAACAAACAAAGAGCCCACCGAAAGGTGGGCTCTAATCATATACGTCTGACTGAAAGGGAATTACAGGAATGGCATCGCCATAAACAGCTTGATCACCATGGCGTTGATGATGTCGATAAAGAAGGCGCCCACCATGGGCACCACCAGAAACGCCAGGTGGGAGGGACCGAAGCGCTGGGTAATGGCCTGCATGTTGGCAATCGCGGTCGGGGTGGCCCCCAGGCCAAAGCCGCAGTGACCTGCCGCCAGCACGGCCGCATCGTAATTTTTGCCCATCACCCGGAAGGTGACGAAGATGGCGTAGAGCGCCATCGCCACTGTCTGGGCGGCCAGCAGAATGAAGATGGGCAGAGCAAGGCTAGCCAGATCCCACAATTTCAGGCTCATCAGTGCCATGGCGAGGAACAGCGACAGGCTGACGTTGCCCAGCAGGGAGACCTCGCGATCGCTCACCTCATGCCAGTTCAGCAGGGTCAGGACGTTGCGCAGCAGCACGCCGACAAACAGCACGCAGACAAAGATCGGCAGCTCGAAGGCGCCCCCTTTGAGCGATGCCGAGAGCAGCTCGCCTCCCTTGAGGCTGATGGCGATCAGCGCCAGCGTCTCGATGACGCTGAAAGTGGTGAGGGGGCGCTCCATATCGGGCATTTCGAAGCCCTGGGGGGCCTCATCCTGATTGTGCTCCTCACCGGGCACCTGCACTTTCTTCACCAGATAGCGAGCGACGGGACCACCGATCAGGCCGCCCAGCACCAGACCGAAGGTGGCACAGGCGATGGCGAGCTCAGCGGCGGATTGCACGCCGTATTTCTCGGAGAAGGTAGCACTCCAGGCCGCCCCGGTGCCGTGGCCGCCGGAGAGAGTGATGGAGCCGGCCAGCAGTCCCATGTGGGGATCTAGACCGAGCAGGGTCGCCAGACCGACGCCCAGACTGTTCTGCACCAGCAGCAGGCCGGTGACCACCATCAGGAAGGTAACCACCGCCTTGCCGCCGCGTTTCAGGCTGGCGAGATCGGCGGAGAGGCCGATGGAGGCGAAGAAGGCCAGCATCAGCGGGGTTTGCAGGCTGGTATCAAATTGCAGCTCCATCTGCAGGGTGGAGCGCAGCAGCAGCAGTACCAGCGCGACCACCAGGCCGCCGGCTACCGGTTTGGGGATGTTGAAGGTACGCAGCAGCCCGACTCGGGTAACCAACACCCGGCCAAGCAGCAATACCAGAGTGGCAGCGACCAGCGTTGCGTAGGAATCAAGTTGTAACATTCAGTACTCCCATGTTGATTGGCTGTGTCTTTCATAGCAAAAGACTTACAGATTCAGCCGGGATGAAAACAGTGTGGCTTATGTGCCAGCAAAGAAGGGGAAACATCTCCCCGCCCCAGGAAAGATGGGGCTTGTGCGGGCCTGAAATGCTCAGGCATCCAGATGAGATTTTAGTAAAATCCGGCGGATTGTAGCAAAAAGCATCGTTTAATTCCATCTTCGTCGTATTAATGCTCGTTTTAGTGGTTTATTGTGACATTTAACACTATGTAGGTAGAGGGCAGAAAAGCCGAAAAGGGTGCATGGAACGGCTGTCATTTAGGGCGCCAGTCTCTATAATTCGCCGGTTTCCGCTGCACGCAGAGGCGCTGGCGGGCGTTGACATTGTGGTTCACCCCGACATGGTTCATGTTCCGGCGGTGTTCACTTCATCAAGAGGAGAGGGTGTGAAGAAGTCTATCTACATTGCCTACACAGGCGGCACCATTGGGATGCAGCGTTCCGATCACGGCTACGTGCCGATGGCGGGCTTTATGGAAGACTGTCTGGCGCGGATGCCCGAGTTCCACCGCCCCGAGATGCCGGATTACCATATCCACGAGTATGCGCCCCTCATCGACTCCTCCGACATGACCCCGGCGGATTGGCAGCGCATCGCCGAGGATATTCGCGACAACTACGACAAGTACGACGGTTTCGTCATTTTGCACGGCACCGACACCATGTCGTTCACCGCCTCGGCGCTCTCTTTCATGCTGGAAGATCTGCACAAGCCGGTCATCATCACCGGTTCCCAGATCCCGCTGGCCGAGCTGCGCTCCGACGGCCAGCAGAATCTGCTCAACGCCCTCTACATCGCGGCCAACTACCCGATCCACGAGGTGACGCTGTTCTTCAACAACCAGCTCTATCGCGGCAACCGCAGCAAGAAGGTGCACGCCGACGGCTTCCACGCCTTCGACTCCCCCAACTATCCGCCGCTGCTCAATGCCGGGATCGCCATCTCGCTGGAAGCGGGTGAGCTGGGTGTGCCCTCCGAGCGGCCGCTGGTGCTGCACGACATCACCCCCCAGCCCATCGGCGTGGTGACCCTCTATCCGGGGATCTCCAGCGAGGTGATCGCCAACATCCTGCAACAACCGGTGAAGGCGCTGATCCTGCTCTCGTTCGGGGTCGGCAATGCACCGCAAAACCCGGCCATGCTGGCGCTGCTTTCCGAGGCTTCGGCCCGCGGCGTCATCATCGTTAACCTGAGCCAGTGCCTGCACGGCAAGGTCAACATGGGCGGCTATGCCACCGGCAATGCCCTGTCGCGGGCCGGGGTGATCTCGGGCTTTGACATGACCGCCGAAGCTGCGCTCACCAAGCTCCACTTCCTGTTGAGCCAAGACTTACCCTCCCACCGTATTCGCGAGCTGATGCAGCAGTCCCTGCGCGGGGAGCTGACGCCCTGAGAAACTGTCCGCGACCTTACTGCGAAGCCGTGATCAAGGCTCATGTGCTGCTCGGAATCCTCATGTATGTATATACACTCCGGTTCCTGCGCTGCTCTTCACCTTGCTGACGTCTTCTCGCTACAGGTCGTGAACAGCTTCTGACCTCCCTACCATGGGGAGAGTGGAAAAAGAGGGGAGCCATCATGGCTCCCCTCTTTGCTGTGGTAGCTGCGAGCGGCCTGCCGGGTCAGGTTCAGTGGTTGAGGTCGACCCGCACTATCTCTTCCTCGTCGCGATACTGACGCTTGAGCTCGCTCTTGCTCTTCATCACGATCTCGCCGTCGCGGCCGATGTTCATATGCTCCGGGTTGTCGAGATGCATCGCCTGCCAGGCCATCACGGCTTGCAGGGAGGTGGCCTTCTGCTCGTCGGTGAGGGGCTTGCCATCGGGCCACTTGCCAAGCTCGACTGCGGTCTTGAGCCGCTCGTACACCTCTTGTGGCATCTGCCTGATTGCTTGCAAAAACTCACCCTGTTGAAACGACATTTGGCCTCTCCTTGAACTATTGAGCCATAAACTTCGGGGTCAGCCCGGCAGATCCTGGCGGGCTATGCCGGTAGATCCTGGCGGACTACGCCAGCCATCTGCTCCATCACCCGCACTACCTGACAACTGTACCCGAATTCGTTGTCATACCATACGTAGAGCACACAGTGATCCCCCTCGGCGATGGTCGCCTGGGAGTCGACGATGCCCGCATAACGGGAACCTACCATGTCGGAGGAGACCAGCTCGGTACTGGCGCTGAAGTCGATCTGGCGGTGCAGGGCCGAGCTTAGCGCCATCTGCTGCAGATAGGCGTTGAGGCTCTCCCGATCGGTGGCCTGCTCCAGCGACAGGTTGATAATTGCCAGCGACACATTGGGGGTCGGCACCCGGATGGCGTTGCCGGTCAGCTTGCCCTTCAGTTCCGGCAGCGCCTTGGCCACCGCCTTGGCGGCGCCGGTGCTGGTCATCACCATATTGAGGGCGGCGCTGCGACCGCGGCGCTCGCCTTTGTGATAGTTATCGATGAGGTTCTGATCGTTGGTGTAGGAGTGGACCGTCTCCACGTGGCCGTGGCGAATGCCGTAACGCTCCTGCATCACCTTGAGCACAGGGGTGATGGCGTTGGTGGTACAGGAGGCGGCGGAGATGATCCTGTCACCCGGGCCTATCACTTCATGGTTGACCCCGAACACCACGTTTTTCATCTCCCCCTTGCCGGGAGCGGTCAGCAGCACCTTGCCGGCACCGCGCGCCTTCAAGTGCTCGGAGAGGCCTGCCTCGTCACGCCAGACGCCGGTGTTGTCGACGATCAGCGCATCGTGAATGCCGTAGGCGGTGTAGTCGATGTCGGCCGGGCTATTGGCGTAGATCACCTGAATGAAGGTGCCGTTAGCGATGATGGCGCTGCGCTCCACATCCACCTCGATGGAGCCGTTGAAGGGGCCATGCACCGAGTCGCGGCGCAGCAGGCTGGCACGTTTCTCCAGATCTCCGTCGCGACCGCCACGTACCACGATGGCGCGCAGGCGCAGCGGATTGGCGGCGCCGGTGCGCTCGATCAGCAGGCGGGCCAGCAGGCGGCCGATACGGCCAAAGCCGTAGAGCACCACGTCGGTCGGCTGCGGCATCTGGTTGCGGCCAAGGGCCGGTGCCAGTCGCGCTTGCAGATAGTCCTCGAGCCCCGCCTCATCCTGATGATCCCGCCAGTAGCCGACTGCCAGCTTGCCAAGGTCTACCTCGGCGGCGGTGGGTTTGAGGGCAACGATGGCCTGAAGCAGGGGGAAGCTTTGCTGGATGGGGAGGGGAGCGCCCTGGTGGCGGCGGACGACCCGGTGGGCCTTGAGGATATCGATGGTGGAGGCGTTTTGCAGCGGGCGGCCGTAGAGGGTGATCTCGACCCCTTGTTGTCGGTAGAGGCGACCAATCAAGGGCTGCATGGCTTCGGCGAGCTCCTGGCTCTCCTGCCACGCTTGCAAGTAGTGCTCGTGGGTCATTGACCAGATCCTTTATTTCACGTTGTTGGTGTAAATAGAAAATTCGTCGAATGCAGATCAGTGTAGGGGTGTATATTTCGTTATATTATTCTGCAATCGCGGCCTTATATGGCGCGCGCATTGTAATGGATATGTAACCGGTTTGCTAGCCGGAGGTGGCCCGTAAAGGTGCCAGTTGTTACCAGCCCGCGTTACCAACAAGATGTGAACCATGGCCAATTTCCCCCTGCGACAGACCTTCATCATGCTTTCAGTCGGCCTTGCCGTGGCTGGCTGCAATGACGATCGGATCCACAATATCTGCAGCAACCATGCCGAGCTCTGTCAGGATCTGGTGGACGATGGCTGGTGCCGCTACGAGCGTACCGATGTGATCCGCAGTCGCTTCTATCTCAAGGAAGAGGGGACGGATCGGCGCAAGTATGAGCTGATGCGTAACCTTGAGCGCTATCTCAAATGTGCCGAGCGCTCCACCAACATCGAGTACAAGAATGCCCGTGAGCAGAAGAGTCCACGGGTCGAGGGCATGCTGGCGGCCGGGGATCAGTTGGCCCAGCTCGATGCGGCGACCCGCAATTCACAAGATCCCTACCTGCTGCTCTGGCACTGGACCAACAACACCAACGAGCTGGCTCGCCAGCAGTTTATGGCGCTGGAAGGCACCAAGGCGCTGGATGAACCCGAGTTGCAACTGGCGCTCGGCGGTATCTACGCCAAGAGCGACCCCGAAAAGGCCATTGCCACCCTGCAGCACGGGCTCTCCCTCTATCAGGAGGGGGACAAGGTGAACAGCCGCATATTCACCTCCCTCAGCACCCTCTATATGGGCCAGAAACAGTATGGGCTGGCCTATCTGTGGGGCAAGGTGAGCGAGTCGTTTCAGGATAGCCCCGAGGTCTCAGCCAAGCGTTTTGGCATCTACCACACCCTGAGCAAGACAGAGCAGGATGGTTACGATGTGCGGGCTGCCGAAATTGTCGAGCAGCTCAAGCATGGCAACTACCGGCCCTGATGCAGTGATGACGACGTTCTCTCCGGCCAGCTGCTGGCCCAATCCGTTCGATCTCTCTTTCGTTCATGGCGAGGTACGTACCGATGGCCGTACTCTGGAGCGCCTCACAGTGCGCGCCGTGGTGCCCCGTGGTGACGAGCTGCTGCTGGTGCACTCCCGGGTCAATGGCGATCTGATGTTCCCCGGGGGCGGCATTGAAGCGGGGGAGAGCCACCATGTGGCACTCGCTCGCGAGCTGCTGGAGGAGTGCGGTGCCGAGCTGCGGGAAGTGGGGGGCCTGCTTGGCGAGACCCGTGAATATCGCGCCGCCCGCGAGCCGGGGTTTGATGCCTACTGTATCCGCTCGCTCTACTACTTGTGCCGGATTGGCGATCAGCTGGTGGCCCCGCAGCCGCAGCCCTACGAGATCCGCCTTGGCTTCGTGCCCGGCTGGTTTGCCCTCGACGAAGCGTTGCAGACCAACAAGACCCAGCTGGCGGGGCCCTGTCCCCAGTGGACGGCGCGAGAGACCCGGGTGCTGGCCCAGCTGCAACGCTGGCATCAGCAGGGGATCTTCGACCACGGCTACTGAGTACATCAAGCCGAAACGGTCAGTGATACCAACAAAAAGAGCGCCAATAGGCGCTCTTTTTTATTGTGAGGGTGGCGGTTACTTGGCCACTCTGTCGTGCGAGATCATTTGACCTCTTCGCCCTTGGCTTGCAGATCAGCATGGTAGGAAGAGCGAACGAAAGGACCACAGGCGGCGTGGGTAAAGCCCAGCTCCATGGCGACATCTTTCAGCTCGTCAAACTCTGCTGGCGGTACGTAGCGCTTGACCGGCAGGTGGTGGCGGCTCGGCTGCAGATACTGACCCAGGGTCAGCATGTTGACGCCGTGGGCGCGCAGATCCTTGAGCACCTCGACGATCTCTTCGTTGGTCTCGCCAAGGCCCATCATCAGACCGGACTTGGTCGGTACGTGGGGGTGCATCTCCTTGATGCGGCGCAGCAGCTCCAGCGACCACTTGTAGTCGGCACCCGGGCGGGCGACGCGATACATGCGCGGCGCGGTTTCCAGGTTGTGGTTGAAGACATCCGGCGGGGTCTCGCGGAACACCTCCAGTGCCTGCTCCATCCGGCCACGGAAGTCTGGGGTCAGGATCTCGATGCGGGTCTGCGGGCTGTGCTCGCGGATCTCGCGGATGCAGTCGGCGAAGTGCTGGGCACCGCCGTCGCGCAGATCGTCGCGGTCCACCGAGGTGATCACCACATACTTGAGGTTCATCTCCTTGATGGTCAGCGCCAGCTTCTTCGGCTCTTCCGGATCGAGTGCCAGCGGGCGGCCGTGGGCCACGTCGCAGAAGGGGCAACGACGGGTGCAGATGGCGCCCATGATCATGAAGGTGGCGGTGCCGTGGTTGAAGCACTCCGCCAGATTGGGGCAGGAGGCCTCTTCACACACCGAGTGCAGCTTGTTTTTGCGCAAGGTGCTCTTGATGTGTTCGATCTTCTGGCTGGAGGGGGGCAGCTTGATCCGCATCCAGTCCGGCTTGCGAAGGAGTTCTTCGTTGGGATCCGGCATGAATTTCACCGGGATCAGGGCCATCTTGTCGCCATCGCGCAGCTTGACGCCCGGCTCCATACGAACGGGTTTGCTCATGATTCACTCTCGGTGTTTGTTATTGTTTGATAGCCAATCAGGCGGGCCAACTCGGCCACCAGAATGGATTGCGCCTCGGCCACGCTCTGCGGGCCGCCCAGGGCGCTGGTCTGGGTCATGGCCATGCCCGCATAGCCGCACGGATTGATGTGCAGGAAGGGGGTCATGTCCATGTTGATGTTGAGGGCCAGCCCGTGGAACGAGCACCCCTTGCGGATGCGCAGACCCAGCGAGGCCAGTTTTGCCTCCATGCCAAGGTCATTTTTCACATAAACCCCGGGGGCATCGGCCTTGGCATAGGCCTGGATATCGCTTTTGGCGAGGGTGTTGATGATGGCTGTCTCCAGCGCGGTCACCAGCTCGCGAACCGAGAATTTGCAGCGGCGGACATCCACCAGTACGTAGAGCACCAGCTGGCCCGGGCCGTGATAGGTCACCTGACCGCCGCGATCGCTCTGCACCACCGGGATATTGCCCGGATTGAGCAGGTGTTCGGCCTTGCCGGCCTGGCCCTGGGTGTAGACGGGATCGTGCTCGACCACCCAGAACTCGTCCGGGGTATCGCTGGTGCGGTTGTCGGTGAAGGCTTTCATGGCGTCCCATACCGGCTGGTAGGGGCGGCGACCCAGCTGCCTGACAATCAGGCTGGACTGGGCGGGGATCTGGGATGACATGGCGTCCTCGCGGCGTGCTGCGGCCAAAAACAGTCGCCCCGCAGAACGGGGCGAGAGAGAAATTACAGTACGTATTTCACCAGCTCGATCTTGCCAAGGGCGTGGTACATCGCTTCGATGTGCTCTTTGCTCTGGGCAGTCACGGTCACGCGGACCGAGTGGTAGTTGCCCTTGGAGCTGGGCTGGACTGTCGGGCTGTAGGTGCCGGGGGCGTGCTGCTGCAGCACTTCAACCACCATTTCCGGCAGTGCCGGGTCGGCAACGCCGAGTACCTTGAACGGGAATTTGCAGGGAAACTCCAGCAGTTCATCAAACTTGGTATTCATTTACTCACCTTTTGCGTCATCACCGGGATGACTTCATCTTGGATGGCTAGTGGCCGATGGCCCGTGGAGGCCGCCATTTCAAGTCTATATGGGCACGACTCATAACTATATGGGCGCGGCCCGGACCGGGATCAAGGCCAGGATCGGTCAGACAAGGATGGAAGTGCTGCTTTTTACCACAAATCAGGGTAAGGCGGAACCTGCAGTTTACAGGGTTATTCACTGCTTTTGTCCGTCACAGACAGCAGCGGCGCCTGTTGGCGCCGCTGTTTGGTGAGGATTGTGCGTTGGATTACTTGAACCAGCTGGTGACCAGCAGTACCAGGTAGTCCCACAGACGGCTCATCAAGCCACCTTCCTGCACCTCTTCCAGGGCGACCAGCGGCACCTGCTTGATCTCTTTGTCGCCCTGCTTCAGGAACACGGTACCGACGCGCTGCCCCTTGGCCAGCGGCGCTTTCAGCTCGCTGTCGAGCTGGAAGTCAGCCTTCAGGTTGTTACCCTGACCGCGGGTGACCAGCACGGAGACATCTTTGTCTACGCCCAGTTTCACTTCCGGTTTGTCGCCCATCCAGATCTTCTGGGTGACCAGCTCGGTGCCTGCCTTGTACGGGGTCAGGCTCTGGAAGAAGCGGAAGCCATAGGTTAGCAGTTTTTTGCTCTCGGCGGCGCGGGAGGCTTCGCTGCTGGCGCCCAGTACCACGGCGATCAGGCGCATGCCTTCGTTGTTGGTGGCAGAGGAGACCAGGTTATAGCCGACCTGGCTGACGTGGCCGGTCTTGATGCCATCCACTTGCAGGGATTGATCCCACAGCAGGCGGTTGCGGTTGTGCTGGGTGATGCCGTTGAAGACGAAGGATTTCTGGGAGTAGATCTTGTACTCCTCCGGCAGGTCGCGGATCAGCGCCTGACCCAGACGGGCCATATCGTGAGCGGTACTGTAGTGACCTTCCGCATCCAGGCCGTGCGGGTTCATGAAGTGGCTGTCATTCATGCCAAGCTTGGCGGCCCAGCTGTTCATCAGGCTGGCGAAGGAGTCGGTGCTGCCCGCCAGGAATTCGGCCATGGCGACGCAGGCATCGTTGCCGGACTGGATGATGATGCCCTTGTTGAGATCATCGACGGAGACCTGCTTGCCCACCTCGATAAACATCTTGGAGGAGTCGGAGTAGTTCTTGGACCAGGCGTTCTGGCTGATGGTCACCATGTCGGTGCGCTTGATGTTCCCCTTCAGCAGCTCCTGGCCGATGATGTAGGAGGTCATCATCTTGGTCAGACTGGCGGGCGGCAGACGCTCTTCGGCGTTCTGCTCGGCCAGCACCTGACCTGAGTAGTAGTCGATCAGAATATGGGCCTTGGCGGAGATCTCCGGCGCGGCGGGAACCACCATGGGCATGGCATTCGGGGTCGGTGTCGGCACCGGCGTATTGGCCTGGGCGGTTACGCTGATCAGTGAGGCCAGAAGAACTGAACGGGCAAATTTGGACATCTTGAAATTCCTGCGAGCCAGATGGGGATAAAATGCGGGCCTAACTATACCAGATGCGCCCGCAGGTTATAGCCCGAGATGGCGATCAGAACTGGTTTTTTATCCATCACTCCCTGTCATCACGCCATAAAACGACGTGATGACAGTGAGTAAGCGGTTAGTCACATCCGCAGCAAAGGGGAGCGATCAGGGCACGATAAAGGCCTGTTCCAGCCCGCCCTGACGTACTTTTTCCAGCACACTTGCCTGCTGGTCGGCGGCGACCGGGCCAATCAGCACCCGGAAAATGGCGCCATGAGAATCGATCCGGTAAGGCACGCCGTAACGCTGGGTCATCACCTTGCCCATCGCCTCGGCCCGATCCCGGGAGCCGCTGGCCAGTACCTGGATCATCTTGCCATCACCACTGCTGGCTGGCGCTGGCTTGACAGGTGCCGCTTTGGCGGGCGTGGCCGCGGGCGCCTTGACGGGAGTCGGTTCGGCAGTGGGAGTGGCCATCGCCAGCGCAGTCGGTTCACCCAGAAAACCATCTTGCGACAGTGTGTTGGAGGCCGCAGCTGGGGTGGTCGGAGTCATTTCGATGGGCTTCATCGGCTCCATGATCACCATCTGATCCGGGGTGTCGCTGATCAGTTCCAGCCGTACTCGGGCCTCACCGCTATCGACCATCTCCAGCTGCTTGGCCGCTGCGTAGGAGAGATCGATCAGGCGCGGGCTGTTGAAGGGACCGCGATCATTGACCCGCACTATGGTCTCCAGCCCGTTGTCCAGATTGGTGACTCGCACATAGCTCGGGATGGGCAGGTTGCGGTGGGCGGCACTGAACAGCTTGCTGTCCAGCACATCGCCGTTGGCGGTCTTCTGGCCGTCCAGATCCGGCGACAGCCAGCTGGCGGTGCCCTCTTCGCTGTAGTGTTTGATGTCGCGCCACACCTCATGCTTCTGCTTGCCGATCCAGTAGTCCCGGTTGCCGCTGGCACTCAGGGGCTCGGGGCGCGGAATGGCGCCGGTGGCTTGCGGGATCTCGATAACGGGTGGCTTGCTGACCGGTGCTTGCGGCTCGACGGGGGCGCTCTGTTCCGGCTGGCTGCTACAGGCGGCCAGCAACAAGCTCAGGCTGAGCGGGAGGAGTTTGTGACGAAGATGCATACGCTTCCTGAATGGCTTGGCTAAGTTGATACACCGCCATCGCATAGAGTGGGCTGCGATTGTAACGGGTGATCACATAAAAGTTATGCCGTGCGACCCAGTATTCCGGTCCATCGGCTTGGGCAAACGCCAGCAACTTGACCGGCGTCTGTGGGGCCAGCGGCGTGGCGAGCTCAATCCCTGCCGCCGCCAGTTCTGACCACTGTTGTGTTAACTCGGGCTCAGGCCTGAGTAGAGGTTCGACTGCCATCAACCCGATCTGGGCCGGTTCTACCACGGATTCGCCCCAGCGCCACTGGTGGCTGGCAAAATAGTTGGCCACGCTGCCGATGGCATCGACCGGGTTGGCAAACAGATCCCGCTTGCCATCCCCGTCAAAGTCGACGGCGTAGTGGCGGTAGCTGGAGGGCATGAACTGCCCCATCCCCATGGCGCCGGCATAGGAGCCCTTGAGGGTATCGAGTTGCCACCCTTCCTCTTTGGCCAGCACCACCAGCTGGGCAAACTCCTTGGCAAAGAAGTCCGCCCGCTCCGGGTAGTGAAACCCCAGGGTGTAGAGGCTATCGAGCACCGGATGACGGCCCATCTGGCGACCGTAGAAGGTCTCGACTCCGATGATGGCCACGATGAGCGAGGCGGGCACCCGATAGGTCTGCTCCGCGCGGGCCAGTGTCTCGGCATGTTGCTGCCAGAACTGCTGGCCGTCACGGATCCGATCCGGGGTAACGAACAGCGGCCGGTAGCGATGCCAGGGTTTGGCTTCCCACGGCTTGCTGATGGTGTCGAGCACCTCCTGCCGTAATTGGGCGCGGGCGACGGCCGCCTGCAGCTCCGCCAGCGGCACCTGCTGCTGGTCGGCGAGCAGGGCCAACCGATCCGGCGCCACGGCGGCGGTCGCCATCGTGGTGGCGAGGGAGAGCAGCAATCCAACCCGTCTCATCAGGCGAGCAGTCTTCTATGAGTCTGGATGGACATCAGGATACCGAATCCGGCCATCAGGGTCACCATGGAGGTGCCGCCATAACTCACCAGCGGCAGGGGCACCCCTACCACCGGCAAGATGCCGCTCACCATGCCCATGTTGACGAACACATAGACGAAGAAGGTGAGGGTGATGGCGCCGCCCAGCAGTCGCTCGAAGCTGTTCTGGGCCTGCATCGAGATAAACAGGCAGCGGCTGATGACGTAGAGGTAGAGCACCAGCAGCAGGGCAACCCCCACCAGACCGAACTCCTCGCTGAATACCGCGAAGATGAAGTCAGTATGGCGCTCGGGCAGGAACTCCAGCTGGGACTGGGTCCCTTGCAGCCACCCCTTGCCGAAGACGCCGCCGGAGCCGATGGCAATTTTGGACTGGATGATGTGATAGCCGCGGCCGAGCGGGTCTTTCTCCGGGTCGAGCAGCATCAGCACCCGCTGGCGCTGGTAGTCGTGCATCAGGAAGAACCAGAGTACCGGCATAAAGGCCAGCATCAGCAGGACCGCCAAGCCGATCAGCCACCAGCTGAGCCCCGCCAGGAAGATGACGAAGAAGCCGGAGGCGGCCACCAGAATGGAGGTGCCAAGGTCAGGCTGCGCGGCGATCAGCAGGGTGGGCAGCAGCACCATGATGAGGGCGATCACCACATGGCTGAACTTGGGGGGCAGCGAGTGGCGACTGAGCCAGGCGGCCACCATGATCGGCATGGAGAGCTTCATCACCTCGGAGGGCTGGAACTTCATAAAGCCCAGATCGAGCCAGCGCTGGGCCCCCTTGCCGATGTGGCCGAATACGTCCACCGCAATCAGCATCAGCACCACCACGGCGAACAGCGGCACCGACCAGCGGGCGTAGAGGGAGGGGGGCAGCTGGGCCAGGCCGATCATCAGAGCAAAGGCGAGACCGCCGCGCACCAGCTGGCGCACGATGGAGTCCATATCCTGACCGGAGGCGGAGTAGAGCACCACCATGGAGAGGGTCATCACGGCCAGCAGACCGAGCAGCAGGGGCAAGTCGATATGCAGCTTGTACCAGATGCTCTGCTGGCGGGCAGAATTACTCATTGGGAGCGACCTCACTCGGTTGGGACGGCTTTTCCGGTGCCGGTGGCAGTTGCGGATCAGGGGGCAGCAGATAGGCATCCAGCATCTGGCGAGCAATGGGCGATGCAGCTCGACCACCACCACCTCCGATGGAGTTTTCCAGTACCAGAGCTACCACCGCTTTGGGTGCCTCGAAGGGGGCATAAGCAACGAACAAAGCGTTATCGCGATGCTCCGCCTTGACCGTCTTGATGTTGTAAACCTGATTTTCCTTCAAACCGACTACCTGGGCTGTGCCCGATTTGCCGCCTGAGGAGTAAGGCGCCTTGGCAAACGAGTGACGGCCACTGCCTTCACTGCCATGGTTGACTCGCCACATCCCATCCTGCGCCACTTTCCAGAAGCTGTCGTTCTTGAGCTTGAGGGCGATATTAGGGTTGATGGGGGCATCGACCACCCCCGCCTGGGAGGCGGTGCTCTTGAGCAGGTGCGGGGTGACGTCGTGACCGTTCTGGGTCAGGATGCTGATCGCCTTGGCCAGTTGGAGCGGGGTGGCGCTCCAGTAGCCCTGACCGATACCGACAGAGATGGTGTCACCCTGATACCAGGGCTGGCGCCAACGGGCCATCTTCCAGTCACGGGACGGCATGACACCCTTGGTCTCTTCATAAAGATCGACCCCTGTGTACTGACCGAAGCCAAACTTGGTCATGTAGCTGTGGATCTTGTCGATGCCGACCCGATAGGCGAGATCGTAGAAGTAGGTATCTGCCGAGACCTCGATGGCGCGATAGACATCGAGCCAGCCATGACCCCAGCGGCGCCAGTCGCGAAACTTCTTGGTGGTACCGGGAATGGAGAAGCTCGGGCCGCCGAAATAGCGGTAGCCCGGGGTGATGGCCCCCTCGTTGAGACCCATGATGGACATCATGGGCTTGACGGTGGAGGCAGGTGCATAAATGCCCTGAGTGGTGCGATTCACCAGTGGCCGCGCCGGATCGTTGAGGAGCGCCGAGTAGTTGGCGCTGGAGATACCAGTCACGAACAGGTTGGGGTCATAGCTCGGGCTCGACTCCAGGGCCAGGATGGCGCCGGTTTTCGGGTCCATCATCACGATGGCACCGCGCTGGCCGGCCAGCAGTTGCTGGGCCTTGAGCTGCATCCGGACGTCGATATTGAGGTAGATATCCTTGCCGGGAATAGGCGGCTGGAACTTGAGGGTGCGGACAATCCGGCCGCGGTTGTTCACCTCGACCTCCTGATAGCCCGCCACACCGTGCAGCTCATCCTCGTAATACTTCTCAACCCCCTGCTTGCCGATATCCTTGGTGGCCGCATAGTTGGCGAGTTTTTCTTCCTTCTCGAGGCGCTCCACGTCACGGGTATTGATCTTGGCCACATAGCCCAAAGCGTGGGTGAGAGTGTCACCAAACGGGTAGTAGCGTTTGAGGTAGGCCTCGATGCTGGCACCGGGGTAGTTATGCTGATTGACCGAGAAGAGGGCTACCTGATATTCGGTCAGCTTCTCGTAGAGGGCGACCGGCTTGAAGCGGCGCTGGCGCTTCACTTCGGCGAGGAACTTCTCCTTGGTGCCTTCCGGCAGACCCAGCAGGGTGATCAGCTGGTCGGCGGTTTTTTCGAGATCTTTGGTCTCTTCCGGCACGATTTCCAGACTGTAGACCGGGCGGTTTTCCGCCAGCAGCACACCGTTGGTGTCATAGATGAGGCCCCGTGGCGGTGCCACCGGCACCACGCGGATTCGGTTGGAGTTGGAGCGAGTCTGGTAGGTGTCGTAGGACTCGACCTGCAGATAATAGAGATTGCCCAGCAGCACCAGCATCAGCACGACGATGCCGATGTAGGCTACCAGGGTGCGCCGGAAGAACAGATTGCCCTCGGCACTGTGATCGCGCATTTCGATGCGTTGTTTCAGCATGCCTTTACCTCAAGACCCTTGGGGGCAATAAGAGCAGGAACTGCATTGTTCACTCTCTGTGATAGGGGTGAATATGAGAGGTGAGACTCCAGAGACGCATGGCTCACTCTCTATGATACGGATGATTGGTGGTGATGCTCCAGGCCCGATAGAGGCTCTCTGCCACCAGCACCCGCACCAGCGGATGGGGCAGGGTGAGCGGTGACAGTGACCAGCTCTGTTCGGCGGCAGCCTTGCACTCGGGGGACAAGCCTTCCGGCCCGCCTACCAGCAGAGCAACGTCACGGCCATCGAGTTTCCACGCCTCCAGCTGGGTCGCCAGCTGCTCCGTGGTCCAGGGCTTGCCCGGAATGTCGAGGGTGACGATGCGTGAGCGCCCCGCAGCCGCCAGCATGGCTTCCCCTTCCTTCAGCAGGATGCGGGGAATGTCGGCATTTTTGCCTCGTTTGCCTGCGCCGATCTCGACGAGTTCAAACGGCATGTCTTTGGGGAAGCGGCGACGATACTCTTCGAAGCCATGCTCTACCCAGGCGGGCATCTTGGTGCCCACCGCAATCAACTGGATCTTCATGGTCGTTACACTTGTGCTCTTATTGCGTATTCATTTGAGCGGCACCGCTCCACAGCTTTTCCAGTTGGTAGAAGTCACGATGTTCATCCTGCATCACATGCACGATCACCGAGCCCATATCTACCAGCACCCATTCACCGCTCAGTTGCCCTTCCACGCTCAGCAGATCCAGACCCGCGTGGCGGGCCTCGCTGGCCAGATGGTGGGCAATGGCGCTGACGTGACGACTGGAGTTGCCGGAACAGATGATCATGGTGTCAGTAATGCTGGATTTGCCGCGTACATCGAGGGTGATGATGTCGCGGCCTTTCATGTCATCGATCTTGTCGATGATAAAGGCATGTAATTCTTGGCCTTGCAATGAGTCTCTCCTGTATTCCGGCGCGCAGCGTTTGCGTCAGGGCGGCGGATTATATCATGGTCACTCCCGTTTCCCATCGGGTGGGGCGGGATTACGACAGGGGCTAGCGGCGGTTGGCGCGGTAGAGCCCCTGTTGATCAATATAGTGCGCAACCGACTCGGGCAAGAGGTAGCGGGTGTCTTGCCCCGCATCCAGCAAGGCCCGCAGTCGGGTGGCTGACAGTTCGATGGGCTGGTTGTCCGCCAGCCAGATATGACCGGCCAGACGCTGATGCAGCGCGTTGGCATCCGTGGTGTGATGGCGCGCCAGCAGCTGTGCCACCTCGGCCGGATAATCCGGTTGCCAGCCCGGCCGCACGCTCACCACCAGATGGGCATGGTCGAGCAGCTCCTGCCAGCGGTGCCAGCTTGGCAGGCTCAGCAGGGAATCCATCCCCATCAGAAAACAGAGCGGCGTATCGGGCAGTTCATGACGCAGCTCGATCAGGGTATCGATGGTGTAAGAGGGCTTGTCCCGTCTTAGCTCCCGCTCATCCACCACAAAGTGGTGGTTCTCCGCTGCCGCCAGCTTGACAATGGCGAGGCGCTGTTCGCTCGAGCAGAACGGATTGGCACGGTGGGGCGGGATATGGTTCGGGATCAGCCGCATCTCGGCCAGCCCGAGGGCATCGCGCGCCTCGATGGCCGGGCGAAGATGGCCGATATGGATGGGGTCGAAGGTGCCGCCAAGCAAACCGACAGGCGCCTTCAGCACGGGCTGCTCTCCATCACCAGCGGCAGCGGGGTGCCATCACGAAAGCCGAGGGCAATGGTCTGCAGCATCAGCCACGCCTGTTCGGTATCGAAGCGGCGCTGGGCATCGTCCAGCTGGGCCATCAGTTGCCACAGTTGTTGCAACTTGGCAAACGGAAGTCGGGTCAGCGCCTGCTGGATCAGTTGCTGGCGGCTCTGCCAGATACGCAGGCGGCTGAAGTGCTCCCCCAGCGGCTGGCCGTTGCGCATCGCCAGCGACAGCTCGGTCAGCTGCTCCAGCTCGCGGCAAAGGGTCCAGGCCAGCATCCCCGGCTCGGTGCCTTCGGCCCGCAGGGCGGCCAGAATGCGCTGGGCCCGGTTCACCTTGCCCTCCAACAGGGTATCGACCAGCTGGAACGGGGTGAAGTGGGCGTGGCGGATAATGGTCTCTTGCAGATAGGTGACGCTGATGGGCTGGGGCGGCGAGAGCAGGGTCAGCTTCTCGATCTCCTGGCTGGCGGCCAGCAGGTTGCCCTCGTAGGAGTGGCACATGAAGTTGATGGCATCCGGCAGCGCCTTGAGGCCGAAACGCGCAAAGCGGGCGCTCATCCAGCGCGGGAAAAACTTGGGCTCCGGATGGTTGACCGGCACATAGGTGCCAATCTGGTAGAGCTTGTCGAACCAGGCTGCCTTCATCTGGGTCTGGTTGAGGCGACCGCCACTCAGCACCAGCAGCAGGTCGGGATGAAGCTGTTTGCCGATTTCGCTGATACGGGCAGCGAGATCCTTGTCCACCTTGGCGGGCAGCTCCAGCTCGATGATCTGGCGGGCGGAGAAGAGGCTCATGGCCTGACAGGCATCGTAGACCTGATTCCAGTCCAGCCCCTGTTCCACCACGAAGGTGTGGCGCTCATCGAAACCCTGCTTGCGGGCGACCTGACGGATGGCATCGATGGCCTCCAGTCGCAACAGGGGCTCGTCGCCAAAAACGAGATAGCAGGGCCGAAGCCCTGCTTTGAGGTGGTCACCAAATTGCTCCGGGTAGATCCGCATCAGAAGCTGACCTGACTCAACTGCCGGATCACCTGATTGGCCGCCTGCTCCTGCATTTCGGTTGAGCTGCTCCTGCTCACGGGAGGAGGCGAGCGCGGCATCCGGCTTGTTGAGGAAGCTGCGGTTGAAGTTGATGGGGAAGACCTGAGTTGGCTTGCCCGGTACCGAGATGGTGAACTGGGTACCAAAGCCCAGCACATATTCGGTGTCCGTCCCCAGCGCGTTGACCGAGGCGACCTGACTGGTGCTGCCTACGCCGCCCAGAGTGAGCACCGGAATGCCCTCCTTGTCGGCCAGGGTCACGCCAGAGGCCTTCAGACGGGTGGTAACCATCCGGTAGAAGTCGCTCTTGTTGTCGCCCACGACCTTCATGGTCATCAGCTCGCTCGGAATGCCGTTGCCGCGCATGTGAAAGCCGCAGCCTTGCAGCAGCAGACCTGCCAGCACGATGGCCATCCAGCGGGTGAAGATGGTGCCCATAGAAAATCCTCTTTGCATTAAGGGAAAGCGGCGGGCGCAGGGCCCGCCGTTATCATCCGTTTGCTGTTACAGATTGGCAATGATCAGTTGGCAGCCAATTAGTTAGCGACAATGTTGAGCTGTCATGGGCCGGTACGTCGTTACCCATGAGTGGCCACACAGTCAGCCAAGGTCGCCAAATGGTATGACATCAGTTGGCAACCGATCAGTTAGCGACAATATTGAGCAGCTTGCCTGGTACATAGATCACCTTGCGCACGGTCAGCCCGTCGGTGAACTTCTGGACGGAGGCATCGGCCATCGCCAGCTTCTCGACGTCGGCCTGGCTGATCTCGGCTGGCACGGTCAGCTTGCCGCGCATCTTGCCGTTGATCTGTACCACCACCAGCTTCTCGGTTTCGACCATGGCCACTTCATCGGCCACCGGCCAGGCAGCGTGATCGATGTCGTCGCCCTTGCCCAGCATCTTCCACAGCTCGAAGCCGATGTGCGGGGTGATGGGGTAGAGCATGACTACCACAGCTTCCAGCGCTTCCTGCATCAGGGCGCGGTCCTGCTCGTCGTTGCCCAGCTTGGAGAGATTGTTCATCAGCTCCATGATGGCGGCGATGGCGGTGTTGAAGGTCTGACGGCGACCCACGTCATCGCTTACCTTGGCGATGGTCTTGTGCAGTTCACGGCGTACCGCTTTCTGCTCGTTGGTGAGAGCAGCTACATCGAGTGCGGCAACGGCGCCACCGGAAACGTGTTCGAAGGTGACGCGCCACAGGCGACGCAGGAAGCGCTGGGCACCCTCTACGCCGGAGTCGGACCACTCCAGGGTCATCTCGGCCGGAGAGGCGAACATCATGAACAGACGGACGGTATCGGCGCCGTAACGCTCGACCATCAGCTGCGGGTCGATGCCGTTGTTCTTGGACTTGGACATCTTGGTCATGCCGGAGTGCATTACCTCACGGCCTTCGTTGTCGATGGCCTTGGTGATGCGACCCTTCTCGTCACGCTCGACCTTGACGTCGGTCGGGCTGACCCAGACGTTGCCGCCCTTCTCGTCTTTGTAGTAGAAGGCGTCAGCCAGCACCATGCCCTGGCAGAGCAGGCGCTTGAACGGCTCGTCGCTGTTGACCAGACCCGCGTCACGCAGCAGCTTGTGGAAGAAGCGGGCGTAGAGCAGGTGCATACAGGCGTGCTCGATACCGCCGATGTACTGATCCACCGGCAGCCAGTGGTTGGCAGCCGCCGGATCCAGCATGCCCTTGTCGTAGTCCGGGGAGCAGTAGCGCGCGTAGTACCAGGAGGACTCCATAAAGGTGTCGAAGGTATCGGTCTCGCGGAACGCTTCCTGACCGTTGTAGGTGGTCTTGGCCCACTCGGCATCAGCTTTGATCGGGCTCTGGATACCATCCATCACCACATCTTCCGGCAGCAGCACCGGCAGTTGGTCTTCCGGCGTCGGCACCACGGTGCCGTCAGCCAGGGTCAGCATCGGGATGGGGGCGCCCCAGTAACGCTGACGGGAGACACCCCAGTCACGCAGACGGTAGTTGACGGTGCGCTTGCCCTTGCCGAGCCCTTCCAGCTTGCTGGCGATGGCGTCGAAGGCGCCCTGAAAGTCGAGACCGTCAAACTCGCCGGAGTTGAACAGCACGCCCTTCTCGGTATAAGCGGCTTCGCTCACGTCGACGTCGCCATCAACCGGCTTGATGACCGCCTTGATGTCGAGTCCATATTTGGTGGCGAATTCGAAGTCACGCTGATCGTGGGCCGGAACCGCCATCACGGCGCCGGTGCCGTAGTTCATCAGCACGAAGTTGGCGACCCAGACCGGTACCTTGCGGCCATCCAGCGGGTGAATGGCATAGAGGCCGGTGGCCATGCCCTTCTTCTCCATGGTGGCCAGCTCGGCTTCGGCGACCTTGGTGTTCTTGCACTCTTCGATAAAGGCGGCCAGCTCCGGATTGTTCTGGGCTGCTTGCAGCGCCAGCGGGTGACCGGCAGCGATACCGACATAGGTGACGCCCATGAAGGTGTCCGGACGGGTGGTGTAGACCTCCAGCTGCTCAGCCTGATCCTCGATGGCAAAGCTGATGTTGACCCCTTCGGAGCGGCCAATCCAGTTGCGCTGCATGGTCTTGACCATTTCCGGCCAGCCTTCCAGATTGTCGATGTCGCTGAGCAGCTCTTCTGCGTAGTCGGTGATCTTGATGAACCACTGGGGGATCTCTTTCTGCTCCACCGGGGTGTCACAGCGCCAGCAGCAGTTGTCGACCACCTGCTCGTTGGCCAGTACGGTCATGTCGTTCGGGCACCAGTTGACGGAGGAGGTCTTCTTGTAGACCAGACCCTTCTCGTAGAGCTTGGTGAAGAACCACTGCTCCCAGCGGTAGTAATCCGGTTTGCAGGTGGCGACTTCACGATCCCAGTCATAACCCAGACCCAGCATCTTCAGCTGGTTCTTCATGTATTCGATGTTTTCGTAGGTCCAGGGCGCCGGCGCGGTATTGTTTTTGATCGCGGCGTTCTCGGCCGGCAGACCGAATGCATCCCAACCTATGGGTTGCAGCACGTTCTTGCCATTGAGGCGTTGATAACGGGAGATCACATCACCTATGGTGTAGTTACGAACGTGCCCCATGTGTAGTCGACCAGACGGATAGGGGAACATGGACAGGCAGTAGAACTTCTCCTTGTCTACCTTCTCCACGGCCTTAAAGGTTTTCTTGGCATCCCAGTGCTTTTGCACTGCTGGTTCGATTGATTGGGGAACGTATTGCTCTTGCATTGGTGACATCCGGATCTGTGAAATGAATAGATAAATCAGCTGGGAAATCGCAATAGAATACCCATATCCTGCGGCGGCAACAACCGCCAGCGTCCCTTGGGCCTTAAGCCGGGCCAGATCAGGGTTTAGTAGAGGAGTTAGAGCCATGGACAAACGTCAAAAAGGGTACGAAGCCTTCATTGCCGAGCTGCAAAAGCAGTGGCAAGAGACTGAAGAGTTCCAGGGGGAGCGCCTCAACCGGATGATTGCCAAGGTGCAGGCCTATCTGGAGGCGGCCAGCGACCTCACTCAGGACGAACTGGCGCTCATCGCCGAGTACGTGAAGCGGGATCTGGGCAACTATGACGAGGGGCGCCATGACGATAGTGCGCAGGTGGAAGAGTCTGCCTTTATGCTGGCCCTCAAAGACACCGCGTGGTCCTGGCTGGCGGATGTGACCGACCGCGCCCAGGTGGAGTGGCGCGAGCTGGCCGACGAGCTGGAGCACAAGGGTGTTTACGAGGCGGGTGACTGGGTGGGGCTCGGGGTCATGGTGTGCGACCAGTGTGGCTGGCGCCATACCGTGCTGCATCCCCAGCAGCTCGATACCTGCCCCGAATGCGGCTGCGCCGAGTATCACCGCGAGCCGCTCTCGCCCTGAGTCATACCATCAATGTGGATGAGATATGTCTAGTCCTGAAATATGTTTACACATTTTCAACTAGCATTTCTCCACTCAGAACCCCCTATGTACCGCATCGGGGGTTCTGTATTTCAACGCATGATGCGGTCGCTCCTCGTTGTAAATATCCTGTAGTGGTCTAATCATCCCGGAGACCCTTTTAGGTGGTACAGTCGCCACCATGACCTGAGGTGTCCAATGACAAGATTACGTCGCTCATTTACTGCCGAATTCAAACTCGAAGCCGCATCCCTGGTGCTCGACCAGGGATATTCTGTCCCTGAAGCCAGCCGTTCACTGGACGTTGGTGAAACCGTACTGCGCCGCTGGGTTCAGCAACTGCAATCCGAACGCGGTGGTACAACCCCCACCGGAAAAGCACTGACTCCGGAGCAGTAAAAAATTCAGGAGCTGGAAGCCCGCATCAACCGGCTCGAGCGCGAAAAGGACATTCTAAAAAAGGCTACTGCTCTCTTGATGGCGGACGAGTTCACACGTACGCGCTGAATAGACCGATTAAGGGAGCAAGCCCCCATCACCTTGGTCTGCTGCGCTTTCGATGTTCCCACCTTCTGTTTTTACGATTATCTGGCTCGCAGGCGGACGATTAACCGTGAGCGCATGCAGCAACGCTTTGAGTTGCGCCGGTTGTTCAAAGCGAGCCGGAACTCAGCGGGCAGCCGTGCCTTGATGTCGATGATGCGGGAATTGGGGTATCAGATTGGTCGATTCAAAGTACGTAAGCTGATGAAGGAGGGCGGGTTGGCATCCAAACAGCCGGGCGTACACACGTTATAAGGTGGCACGGTCAGAACGACCGAATATACCCAATCTGCTGGCCCGCGAATTTGATGTCCAGCAACCCAATCAGGTGTGGTGTGGCGATATCACCTACGTCTGGGCCGGTGGTCGCTGGCATTACCTGGCAGCGGTTCTTGACCTGCACACCCGGCGGGTCGTGGGCTGGGCGATGTCTGACAAGCCTGATGCAGAGCTGGCCATCAAAGCACTGGTGATGGCCTATCAGCAGCGGGGTTGCCCATCCGGTGTGCTATTTCACTCCGACCAGGGCAGCCAATATGGTAGCCGGGCATTTCGGCAACGACTGTGGCGTTATCGCATAACCCAGAGCATGAGTCGGCGTGGAAACTGCTGGGATAACGCCCCGATGGAGCGACTGTTCAGGAGCCTGAAGTCAGAGTGACTGCCGGCTATGGGATATATGAGCTTGCGAGAAGCGAAACGAGATATCAGTTATTACCTGATGGATTACTACAACTGGCGGCGTCCACATTGCCACAATGACGGGATGCCGCCAGCAAAAGCCGAAGATCGGCCTAACCAAGTGTCCGGATTTAGTTGACCACTACACGTCTGGGCTGCACCAGCAGGCGGTGCTCGGCCAATATCCGAAACAGCCTGTCATGCCCTACCTTGAGCCCGCCATCCTCCTGACCCTGCAGCAGATAATGCAGCTTGCGAGTGCCCACCCGCGGTTGTCGCAGTCGAACCTGACGCACAAAGCGCACCACCTGCAGCCCTTGTGCATGGCGCTCGTCGGCGACCCGATTGCGCTTGTAGTAAGCCTGCCGGCTTATCCCCAGAAACAGGCAAGCCCTGACAATGGTCAGCCTTTCGACTTGCCGCTGCGAGAGGACTTGCCGGGTCGTTTTTTTACGATGGAGACGCCGTAGTCATTCTTCAGTACATCGACGACGGCCTCAAAGAACTGGGCCTTCTGACTCATCAGCGCCAGCTGTTGCTCGAGCTCTTTGATACGCTGTTCGGGCGTCTGGTTGTCGGGGTCAGGCATGGTGATGTTCCTGCCGGCACGTACAGAAGCCCCCTGGCTCCAATCTTGCCGACCATGTTTACGCAACCATACCAGAACGGTGGAGCTGCCCTGAATGCCATAACGCACCTGAGCCTGTTTGTAGGTGAGCTCGCCTTTTTCAATCTGCTCGACCAGTACCAATTTAAAAGTCAGCGAGTAATCGCGCTGTGTCCGTTTCACACCTTGTCCCATCGGGTTCTCCATTTATGTCGGGGAAAGGTGTAAACCATATTCAGGACGGGACAGTTGAATGAAGAAGCCGCCTCGCAAGAGGTAATGCCAGTCAGTTAAGCACTCTTATGACTAAATATTCGAGATATTGAATATCAAAAGTAGCTCCATGATTAAGGAGTCAAGTTGGCTCCAACCCTTGCTCTGACTGGCATGCAATAAAAGAGGGAGGCATCATGCCTCCCTCACTCGTTAGCCCTTATACCCCGCGGGTTGGGACTCAAATTCTCTTAACTGACTTGTATTACCTCGCAAGAGGCGGCTTTTTTTATGGCTGTTTGGGGCGCAGAGCGGATGCGGTATCGCTATTTCATCAGCTTCTTCACCTCGTCGCTGGCCAGCGCCTTGTTGAATTTGTCCCGCGCCTCTTTCCCCTTGGCGGAGTTGGTAAAGCAGACGTGGAGGGACTTGTCCTCGAGGATCTTGCCGTTGAAGCCGAGGTTGGCGGCAACGTCCTTGAGTTGGGGATCGCTCTCCAGCAGATAGGTCATCACATTCTGGTCGATGACCGCCAGATCGAGCCGACCGTTGCCGAGCTTGAGCAGGTTCTGGCTGTCCGAGCTGGTGGCGTCAGCCGAGAGCGCCTTGCTGGCCACTTTTTCGTCGAACTCGGTGGTATTCACATAGCCGGTGACAACACCAATTTTCTTGCCCTTGAGGTCATCAAGGCTCTGCCAGGTGATCGGCTGATCGGCTCGCTGGGCAAAGCCGAGGGGGCCGTTACCTATGGGGTCGGAGAAGAGGCAACTGCTCTTGGGGTCGAGATACTCGGGGAAATAACCCAGCACCTCTGGGTTGTTGGTCGCCTCGTCCACGGCCCGTTGCCAGGGATAGAACTTGATGGTCAGCGGGTCGCCAGCCAGGGCAAAGGCTGCGGTCACCACCCGACTGCTCTTGCCCTGTTCAGGCAGGCTGGCGCTGGTGTAAGGGGGCCATTCAAGGCTGGTCAACACCACCGCCTGAGCGGCCGACATGCCGAGCAGGGGAAGAGTGGCCAGGGCGAGGTGCTTCCATTTCAGGCTCATAGAGATAACTCCTTGTGGTCAAACACCCCTTAAAGATAGCCCCCGGTGTCGATTGCGGATGCCAGCCATGGCTGACCGGCATCCGTGCCAGCTATTTATTGTCGATATTCTCCGACTGCCAGAGGGCATAGCCCTTGCCAGAGGCCGTGGTGGGCAGATCAATCTGCATCAGGTCGTTGCCGAGGACAAAGGTGCCCGAGTAGCGGGCGCGCAGATCCTGCGCCAGATCCTTCACCCTGATCTTGCCGTTGAGGCCGATATGGCTGAACACGGTCAGCGCCGGTTTGGCTTCGTTCATTACCCGGGCCGCCTGCTCGGGGGAGGCGAGGTGACCGGCGATCGCCTTGTAGCCGGGGTTGGCCTTCATCTGCTCGGCAGAGGTCATGGAGACGCAGTGCACCAGCAGATCGGCCCCTTTGGCCTGCTTCACTACTTCGGGGCTGTAGCGGGTATCGCCGGAGAGCACCACGCTGTGGCCGTGGTAGTCGATGCGATAGCCGAATGACGGCTTGATGTTGACCCCGTGGTCGTTGTCAAAGGCGGTTACCTTGACCCCGTCATGGTTGTAGACCACCCCGGCGGTGACCTCGTGGCTGTTGATCTCCACCCCGTCCAGCGGCGTTCCCTCATCCTTGACCCGGGTGGCGATGTCGGTGGCGTAGGCCTGCTGCAAGCCACGGGCGAGAGCTGTGGTGCCTTTGGGGCCGTAGAGTTCCATCGGCGCGTGGCGCTGGCCATAGGCCGGTTGCAGCCAGCCGGTCAGCCAGAGATCCGCCAGCCCGTTGGTGTGGTCTGAGTGAAAGTGGGTAAGGAAGAAGGCGTTGACCCGGCCGATGGGGATATGCAGCTGCCACAGGCGAGTGGCGGAGTTGCGGCCAAAATCGAACACCAGCTTCTGGTTGCCCGCCTCGACCAGAGTGCTGTAGCCGCCTCGGCTGATCTGGGGCACCGGAGTGCCGGTGCCGAGCAGGCTGACCCGAAAGATATCGGGCCGGGCCTGAGTTGCTGAGGCAGGGGCATGGTCGTGGTTGCTGATAAAACTGCTCTCGGCAGCCTGACTGACACCGGTAGCCAGCAGACCGACCAGCAGGGCGGCCAGATAGGTGCTTTTCATGGGAATTTATCCTGTGGGGAAGGGACGGCATCACTGTATTGGTAACTAAAAGCTGAATAAATTGGCTAAAATCCATTTCTTACTAAACTTTTGGTTGTGAATCAGGGCCCTGGTCGCGGGCCAAACGGCCTTGAAACGGGCAAAAAGGAGGGGTTGTGGACCGATTGACCAGCATGCGTATCTTCACCCGGGTGGTGGATCTCGGCTCCTACAGCGCGGTGGCGAGCGAAGAGGGGATCAGCGCCCAGATGGTGGGCAAGCATGTGTTGGGGTTGGAGCAGTGGCTGGGGGGCAAGCTGTTTCACAAGACCACCCGCCAGCAGACTCTCACCGAACTGGGCCAGCTGTTTTTGGCTCGCTGCCAGCGGGTGCTGGAGGAGCTGGCACTGACCGAGTCGCTCACCCAGAACCTGCTGGCCGAGCCGGCCGGACGGCTGCGCATCGCCGCTCCCCTCAGCTTTGGCCACCACCGGCTGGTGCCGCTGCTGCCCGCTTTTCTCGACCGCTACCCCAAGCTGGATCTGGATCTGCAGCTCACCCCACGCTGGGTTGATCTGGTGGAGGAGGGATTCGATGCCGCCATCCGCACCCTGCGCCCGCAGGATGAGGCACTCATTGCCCGTCCGCTGCTGACCCAGCACTACCGCCTCTGCGCTGCCCCTGACTACCTCAATCGCCACGGCGTACCCCGTCATCCGGCCGATCTCGCTCGCCACCAGTGCCTGCACGGCAACTGGGGGGAGCACGAGCGTTGGCAATTTGTTGGCGAGGATGGCCAGAGCGAGGAGGTGCGGGTCGCCTCGCGCCTGCGCATCAACCACTGGCCGGCGCTGCTGACGGCGGCGCTCTCGGGGGCTGGCATCACCTTGCAGCCAGCCGAACAGGTGAGTGACCATATCGCTGCGGGGCGTTTGCTGCCGCTGCTTGGCCGCTATCAGAGCCCGGCCAAGACCCTCTACTTCATCTATCCGGCGGCGCGGCGGCAGGTACTCAAGATCACCCTGTTGGGGGATTTTCTGGCCGAATCCCTGCAAGCTGAGCCCGAGCCTGAATAAAAGGCTGCATATTCTCGCCGCCGCGCTTAACCATCGTGCTTAACAAAGGGGCGGAGCAGGCCTAACATGGCGGGATGTTTTTCTAGTCGGGACAAAAGGATATGTCTGGGTTGAAAAAGGATCTCGGGCTCTGGCAGGGGATGGGGCTGCTCGCCACCTCGCTGCTCGGCACCGGGATCTTCGTGGTACCGGCGACCGCCGCCTCGCTGGCGGGCGGGGCCTCGCTCTGGGCCTGGTTGCTGCTGATTGCGCTGGTGCTGCCCATCGCCTTTACCTTCGCTCGCCTCGGCCGTCGCTATCCCCATGCGGGCGGTGCGCCGCACCTGATTGGCCTCGCCTTTGGCAACGGCGCCGAGCGCTTCTCCGCCTTCCTGTTTCTGGCTGTGCTGCCGGTGGGGCTGCCCGCCGCCCTGATGATTGCCGCCGGCTTCTGGCACGCCCTGTTCGAGATGGGGGAGTGGACCCTTTGGGCCATCCAGTTGCTCACCCTGCTCGGGGTCTTTCTGCTGGGGCTGCGCGGGGCGCGCTCCTCCGGCAACCTGCAACTGTTGATAGCGCTCGCCATTCTGGGGCTGACCCTGCTGATCTGGTTCAAGGGGGAGGTGAGCTGGCGCGATGCGGCCCGGCCGCTACCGAGCGCGGATGAGTGGCCCGCCATGGCCACTGCGCTGGCGGTAATGTTCTGGTGTTTCGTCGGGCTGGAAGCCTTCGCCCACATGGGGGAGGAGTTCAAGCGGCCGGAGCGGGACTACCCCATCGCCCTGCTTGGTGGGGTGCTGCTGGCGGGGCTTATCTACTGGATCCACTCGCTGGTGGTGCTCAAATATGGCCTCTACGGCGATGAGGCGAAAAACGCCACTGCCATCCCCTCCCTGCTGGCGCTGTTGTTCGGCCCCACCGCCAAGTGGCTGGTGGCGGTGCTCGGCTACCTCTCCTGCTTTGCCAGCATCAACATCTACATTCAGGGCTTTGCCCGGCTGATCTGGAGCATGGCGCGGGAAGGCAAGCTGCCCGCTTCGCTGGCCGTGCTCACAGCCCGCGGCGCACCGCTGCGGGCGCTCACTCTGGTGCTCGCTATCTGTCTGCTCTGCATCACCCTGATCATCTGGCTGCGACTGCCCCTTGATGAGCTGATCCGCTACGCCAACGGCAACTTCGTGCTGGTCTACCTGCTCTGCATGGCGGCGGGCTGGCGTCTGCTTGGCGGTGTGGGCAAGGGGCTGGCGGGGGTGAGCGTGCTGCTCTGTGCTCTGGTGCTGGTGGCCCTCGCCACTCAGGTGCTCTATGCGGTGGCGCTGAGTCTTGGCTACGGCGGCTTCTCGTTGTGGCGGCGTCATCTGCGCCGCAGTCGTCAGCAGGATGCGCTCCCGCTGGCGAAGTAACGTCTCCCCGATGGTCGAAGAAATGAGAAAGCCCTGATGTTCAGGGCTTTTTGATTCCGGCATATGGGATGTTCATATGAATACTGGTTGGCACGCTATTTGCCGAAAAGTGCGGTGTCGGATCAACTCAACGGCGATTTATAGCCAAAAAAAGTGGGATCCAGCTCCCGTTTTGCTTAAAGTGATCCCTTCCGATCCCGGTGGTCGGAATGCCCGCAAGGATGCCCTTCAGACGTCAACAGGATGGCCTGGCCAGACTGGCTCACAGAGATGTTACTGCTTCGGTTCTCTTCTTCTCTGTCGCCCTTGCGTGACAGCGCTTCGTTCCGTTCAGTCAGCCCAGGTCCTGCGTCACTCTCATCGAGCATTGTCTCCATCTGCTGCGAGTGAATCATGAGCGAATCGGTTTTTGAGATCCATGACTGGACCCTGAGCGTTGACGACAACACGCTCTGTCGTCCCGACCGCGAGGTCTACCTCGAACCCCGGCTGGTCAACCTGTTGCGGTTTCTGGCCCGCAATGCCGGCACCGTGTTTGGCCGCGACGCCCTGATCAACGAGGTGTGGGATGGCGCCGAGGTGACCGATCAGGTAGTGACCCAGTCCATCTTTGAACTGCGCAAGATCCTCAAAGATGGTCGCACCGATGCGACCGACTATATCGTCACCGTACCCAAGCGCGGCTACAAGCTGGTGGCGCCGGTGCGGCCGCAGCAGGTGGTTGCTGTGGTGATGGCGGACGAGCAGCCCGCGTCCGCGGTCAACCCGACTCTCTCTGATCTGAGCCCGCCCACGGCTGATAACGACGATGATGCTCTGCCCAATGTCGCCCCTTTTCCCGCCGGGCCCCTGACCCGCGCCATCTCCACCCATGCCAAGGATGCCCGCAGCCGCTGGAAGATGGTGAGTTTCGATATCTTCGTTGCCATCGTGCTGATCGCCATTGTCAGCATGCTCAGCTACCAGCACACCAGCCCCCAGGTGCATGCCATGCTGGATCCCAATCTGCTGGTGTTCCGCTTCCACTCCGGCATGGATGACAACAACGAGAACGTGCGCCTCGCCGATGGCATTACCCGCGCCCTGATGGGAGAGGTGGCGGTGGCTACGCCGCTGCGGGTGCAGTACGGAGCCACCACTCTGATGGGGGGCATCATGCCCGGCAAGGAGCTGAGTGTGCGGGTCACCCGCCAGCCCCGCGGCACCTATCTCGATCTGGAGTATCGCAATATCAACACCAACCGGGTGCTGTTCAGCCATCAGTACCAGCTCAGTCGCCACAGTGTGCACGGCGTGTTGCAGGCGAGCAGCCAGGATCTGCTGCGCGCCCTCGACCAACCCGATGCCGAGCCGGGGATGGGCTGGCCGACCGATGATGCCTCCCTGATGGCGATGATGGAGGCGCAGTACTACATCAACAGCCGGGATCCGGTCGCCCTCAAGCGCGGCATCGATCTGCTGGAGCAGGCGCTGATTGCCCATCCGGATCAGCCGCTGCTGTTGGCGGAGCGCTATCTGGCGGGCGAGGCGCTGGCCACCCTTGCGGGCAAATCCGAGAGCGAGCGGCTGCAGGGGATTGGCACCCATCTCGCCAGCGTGGTGCAAAACAGCGGCGCCCTGCCAGCCCGGGTGTGGGAGGCGTTGACCCTGCAGGCGATCCTCAACGGCCAGCAACAGCAGGCCAACTATCTGCTGGAGAAGGCGGCGAGTCGCGGCCGCTCGGTGCTCTACTACATACTGCAGGGCAAGCTGGCGGAGCTGGACGGTCGCCCCGAGGCGGCGGGTGATGCCTACAGTCAGGCCTTCCTGATGGAGGCGACCGAGCAGACCTATCTGCTCTGCCAGCAGCTCGGTTTCTACAGCAATATGGAGAGCCTCACCCCGGCTCTGTTCAATGCGCTGGGCCAGAGCAAGGTGAAGCTCTTCTAACACCGCAGTGTTGGTTTTCCCCCGGTCGGTGCGGTTGCCGACCTCATCCACAGGCTGCCTTCGGGCGGCCTGTGCTGTTTCTGCTCGTCTCAATCTGCTTCTTTGCCACCGGGGATAGCCGCTCTGGTACGGCCCGATTTATCCCCCGCAGCTCCCCACTATCTACATCTGCCTTTGTCTTGCCCGCGGCATTCGCTGCACTCGCGTTTGTTCGGCTTCACGCCGCGCACGCAGCTTCTGACATCTGCTCATGGTTGGCGGCGGGATAAGCTGTCCGTCACGACCCATTTCTCATTGCTGACCGGTTATCGCCGTTGCGCTTTACCTCTGAGTTTGGATTGTGATGAGCCGAGCGAAGGGGAAAGCAGGAGGTGAGCGGCCACTCAGGGTGATGATCAGCAGGGCTTCCAAATGGCCGCAAGGGGAGGGGGCGCAATGGAAGCTGCTTTATCCCGGGTTTATCTGGCCAAAAATATCAAGACGGCGAGATAAGGGGGTTATCAAGGGGAAAAAATTGGGCGGAAGGATATCAAGGTTTTATCAAGATGGCTGTGTGATGTGATGTCAATTTACTGTTTTTAAATGGTTTTTATCAAAATCGATGAGACAGCGAAAAAAGTTGGCTCATATTTTTATCCGTTAGCTGGTCTTTATGTTTTCCGGGGATGAGAGGCCTAGTCTGTGCCCATTCTTTGGCGGGGCGTTCCGCCAAATGTGTATGTGACGACCCGACCTTTTATAGAACCGGAGATCTTATGTCCCTAGATACGAGCAAGAAGATTGGCCTTATCGCCTGTACAGGTGTGGTGGCCGGCAACATGATGGGGAGTGGTATTGCGCTGCTGCCTTCGGCACTGGCCACCATCGGCTCCATCTCTGTCTTTAGCTGGGCAATCTGTCTGGTAGGCGCCATGGGCCTCGCCTTTGTCTTCGCCCGCCTGGCTACCAAGAACCCGCAAGAGGGTGGCCCCATTGCTTACGCTGGCGAGATCTCTCCGGTGTTCGGTTTCCAGACCGGTGTGCTTTATTACCACGCCAACTGGATCGGTAACCTGGCCATCGCCATTACCGGCGTCTCCTACCTCTCGGTCTTCTTCCCCATTCTCAACAGCCCAATTCCGGCCGCCGCAGCCACCATCGCTGCCGTCTGGATCTTCACCTTCGTCAACCTGCTTGGCGGCAGCTGGGTGAGCCGACTTTGTACCCTGGGTCTGGTGCTGATCCTGCTGCCGGTTGTCGGTACTGCGGTGATGGGTTGGGGTCATTTTGATGCCACCGTCTACAGCCAGAACTGGAACACTACCAGCGGCAGCGACCTGCATGCGGTCATCAGCGCCGTGCTGATCTGCCTCTGGTCCTTCGTCGGTGTTGAATCTGCCGCCGTCTCTTCCGGCATGGTGAAGAACCCCAAGCGCACCGTACCGCTCGCTACCATGCTGGGTACCGGTATCGCGGGTGTTATCTACATCCTCTCTACCCAGGTGATCAGCGGCATGTTCCCGGCCGGTGAAGTGGCAGCCTCCGGCGCCCCGTTTGCCATGGCCTCTTCCGCCATCTTCGGTAGCTGGTCTGCACCGTTTGTCTCTGCCTTCACCGCCCTGGCCTGCTTCACCTCGCTGGGCTCCTGGATGATGCTGGTGGGCGAGGCGGGCAAGCGTGCCGCCAACGACGGCAACTTCCCGAAAATCTATGGCGAAGTGGACAAGAACGGCGTAGCCAAGAAGGGTCTGATCCTGGGCTCCCTCAAGATGACTGCCCTGATGGTTGGCCTGACCGCCTTCACCTCCCAGTCCGCTCATGCTGCCGATCTCTTCAACGTGCTGACCACAGATGCAGTGCTGCTGACCATGCTGCCCTACTTCTACTCCAGCATTAACCTGATCCGCTTCGAGGGCATGACCTCCCGCAGCATCGGCGCGATGATCTTCTCCGGTGTGGCTTGCGTCTTCTGTCTGGTGGCCCTGATGGGCGCCAAGGGTTCCAACCTCACAGCTACCTTCGTGGTGTCGCTCATCATCCTGATGTTCTACGCCAAAAAACAGGGTCTGCGTCAGCACGACGCCCTGCTGAGCGAACAACCCAGCAACTAATTCCCCCTTTTATCTTCCAAGCGCTCTTCACTCACCATCCCTGATGGAGAGCGCCCCTTTACGTGTGGAGCATTACGATGAATATCATTGCCATCCTCAACCACCTGGGCGTTTTCTTTAAAGAAGAACCCATTCGCCAGCTGCAAGCCTCCCTCGAGCGCAAGGGTTTCGAGGTTGTTTATCCGGTCGATGTGGCCGACCTGCTGAAACTGATCGAGAAGAACCCCCGCGTTTGCGGCGCCATCTTCGACTGGGACAAATACTCTCTGGGCCTGTGCAAGGAGATCCACGATCGCAACGAGAAGCTGCCGATCTTCGCCTTCGCCAACGACCAGTCCACCCTCGATATTCACCTGACCGACCTGCGTCTGAACGTGCACTTCTTCGAGTACCGTCTCGGCATGGCCGATGACATCGCCCTCAAGATGGGTCAGGCCACTCAGGAGTATCAGGACGCCATCCTGCCGCCGTTCACCAAGGCGCTGTTCAAGTACGTGGAAGAGGGTAAATACACCTTCTGTACTCCGGGTCACATGGGCGGTACCGCCTTCCAGATGAGCCCGGCCGGCAGCATCTTCTATGACTTCTACGGCCCGAACGCGTTCAAGGCTGACGTCTCCATCTCCATGCCGGAGCTGGGCTCCCTGCTGGATCACTCAGGTCCGCACAAGGAAGCCGAAGAGTACATTGCCCGTACCTTCAACGCCGATCGCTCCTATATCGTCACCAACGGCACCTCCACTGCCAACAAGATCGTCGGCATGTTCTCCGCGCCAGCAGGCAGCACTGTGCTGGTTGACCGCAACTGCCACAAGTCGCTCACTCACCTGATGATGATGAACGACGTGACCCCGATCTACTTCCGTCCGACCCGCAACGCCTACGGCATTCTGGGCGGTATCCCGCAGAGCGAATTCAGCCGCGACACCATCGCCGCCAAGGTTGCCGCGACACCGGGTGCCCAGGCTCCCCGTTACGCCGTCGTCACCAACTCCACCTATGATGGCCTGCTCTACAACACCGGCTTCATCAAGGAGAGTCTGGATACCCCTTACATCCACTTCGACAGTGCCTGGGTGCCTTACACCAACTTCAGCCCGATCTATGAAGGCAAGTGCGGCATGAGCGGTGAAGCGATGCCGGGCAAGGTGTTCTACGAAACCCAGTCCACCCACAAGCTGCTGGCGGCCTTCTCCCAGGCCTCGATGATCCACATCAAGGGTGACGTGGAGGAAGAGACCTTCAACGAAGCCTTCATGATGCACACCTCCACCTCGCCGCAGTACGGCATCGTGGCATCGACCGAGATCTCCGCTGCCATGATGCGTGGCAACACCGGCAAGCGTCTGATCAAGGACTCCATCGATCGCGCCATCTCCTTCCGCAAAGAGATCAAGCGTCTGCGTGATCAGAGCGAAGGCTGGTTCTTCGACGTATGGCAGCCGGACAACATCGACACCGTCGAGTGCTGGAAGCTGGATCCGAAAGATGACTGGCACGGCTTCAAGGACATCGATGACAACCACATGTACCTGGATCCGATCAAGGTCACCCTGCTGACTCCGGGTATGGGTCGTGACGGCCAGCTGCTGGAGAAGGGCATCCCTGCCTCTCTGGTCTCCAAGTTCCTGGACGAACGCGGCATCGTGGTCGAGAAGACCGGCCCTTACAACATGCTGTTCCTCTTCTCCATCGGTATCGATCAGTCCAAGGCGATGCAGCTGCTGCGCGCCCTGACCGAGTTCAAGCGCGGCTACGACCTGAACCTGACCATCAAGAGCATCCTGCCGAGCCTCTATCGTGAAGACCCGAGCTTCTACGAAGGGATGCGTATCCAGGAGCTGGCCCAGCGCATTCACGAGCTGACCAGCAAGTACCGTCTGCCGGAGCTGATGTTCAAGGCGTTCGACGTACTGCCGGAGATGAAGATGACTCCGCACGCCGCATGGCAGCAGGAGCTGGCCGGCAACGTGGTGGAAGTGCCGCTGCGTGACATGGTTGACCGCATCAGCGCCAACATGATCCTGCCGTACCCGCCGGGAGTTCCGTTGGTACTGCCGGGCGAGATGGTGACCCAGGATTCTCTGCCGGTGCTCGAGTTCCTCGAGATGCTGTGCGAGATCGGTGCCCACTACCCGGGTTTCGAGACCGACATCCACGGCCTCTATCGTCAGGCCGATGGCAGCTACACCGTCAAGGTGCTGCGTTAATCGACAGTGACAACAGTCGAAAGTGACAACAACGGGCCGCAAGGCCCGTTTTTCCCTCCGGAATTCCTGTTCTTATTGCGTGAGTCGCCAATCATGAAGCGAGTGCTCTCCATTCAATCCCACGTAGTCTTTGGCTGTGCCGGCAACAGCGCCGCCGTTTTTCCCATGCGTCGCCTCGGGATCGAGGTGTGGCCGATGAACACGGTGCAGTTCTCCAACCACACCCAATACCGCGAAGGCTGGCAGGGGATGGTGATGCCCGGCGGCCATATCCGTCAGCTGGTAAACGGCCTGGCGGAGATCGGTGTGCTGGCCGAGTGCGATGCGCTGCTGAGCGGCTACCTCGGCTCAGCCGAACAGGGGGAGGAGATCCTGGCGGCGATGGCTCGGCTAAAGGCGCTCAATCCGGCCGCCCTCTACTTTTGTGACCCCGTGATGGGTCACCCCGACAAGGGGTGCATAGTGGCACCCGGCGTCGCCGATTTTCTGAAAACCAGGGCACTGGCCTGCGCCGATATGCTGGCCCCCAATCTGCTGGAGCTGGAACAGCTCACCGGCCGCGATATCCGCAATGTGCCGGAGGCCATCGAGGCGTGCCAGCAGCTGCGCGCGCAAGGGGTCAAGCTGGTGATGGTCAAGCATCTGGGCAAGGCCGGTTTTGCCATGGACCGCTTCGAGATGCTGCTGGTGTGCGATGAGGGGACCTTTCACCTCTCCCGCCCGCTCTACCCTTTTGCTCGCCATCCCATCGGGGTGGGGGATCTGCTGAGCGCCACCCTGCTGGCCAATCTGCTGGCCGGTTGTACCCCGGTAGCGGCGTTCGAGCTTACCAACGCCAGCGTGGATGCCGTGCTGGCTCGCACCTGGCTGGCGGGGGCCTACGAGCTGCAACTGGTGGCGGCCCAGCACGAGATGGCGCTGCCACAGGTCTCCATTCGGGCGACCCGCCTCTAGGCTATTTGCGTCAACAGCAGAAACAACAAAGCCCTGATCATCAGGGCTTTTTATATTTCAGATTCGGGGAGAGGGCTTAGTCCTGCGGGCTTTTGAGCGCTTTGACCACATCCTCTTTGGGCTCCAGCTCCTTGACCTGATTGAAGATCTCCAGCTCCCCTTGCGGACTGACAGTGTAGGCATCGGCATCCTGATAGCTGCCGCTGCCCGCGCTCTCGATGATGACCACCAGCTCGGGCTGCTTGTCGCCATTCAAATCGACCAGTTTCAGCTCCCGGATAAAGCCGTTGCGAGACATCACCTTGCCATCCTGAAACTCATCCAGTGGAAACTGGGCGTTCTGACCCGAATAGAGTCGCACGTCATAGCTGCCGATGGAGGCGGGCTCACCGGCCCCCTGCGCTACCCTGATCACCTGCCCAGAGGGGAGGGTCAGTTGCTTGCTAAATCCCTCTTCGGCTTGTGTTTGTGCCGCCAGCGGCAGGGTCAGCAGCCCTGCCATCATCAATGCTCTGTTCATCTTGCAACCTCTTGCTGTCTCTTGAGTGCGGGCTCCCGGGGAGCCTGCCGTGATGTTGCTACCAGATCTTCACCCGCTTCTGGGGCGGCAGATAGAGCTTGTCCCCCGGCTGGATGTTGAATGCCTCGTAGAAGGCGGGAATGTTCGGCACCACGCCGTTGACCCGGTACTCGGGCGGCGAGTGGGGGTCGGAGCGCAGCAGCATCTGCATCAGCTCGGGGCGATACATCCCCTTCCACACCTGCGCCCAGCCGAGGAAGAAGCGCTGTTCGCCGGTAAAGCCATCCAGCACCGGCGCCTCCTTGCCATCGAGCGACAGCTCGTAGGCCTTGTGAGCTATGGTGAGGCCGCCCAGATCGCCGATGTTCTCCCCCAGGGTAAACTGGCCGTTGACGAACTGGCCGTTGATGGGCTCGAAGCGGTTGTACTGGGCCACCAGACGGCTGGTGCGGAAGCGGAACTCCTTGAGATCCTGCGGTGTCCACCAGTCGCGCATCATGCCGTCGCCGTCGGATTTGGCCCCCTGATCATCAAAACCGTGGCCCATCTCGTGGCCGATCACCCCGCCGATGGCGCCGTAGTTGACCGCATCATCCGCCGTCATGTCGAAGAAGGGGGGCTGCAAAATGGCCGCCGGGAAGACGATCTCGTTGTTGCTCGGGTTGTAGTAGGCGTTCACTGTTTGCGGCGACATGTGCCACTCGTCCCGGTCGACCGGCTTGCCGAGGCGCGCCAGACTGTCTGCGTATTCAAAGGCTTGCGAGCGTTGCAGGTTGCCCACCAGATCATCCGGTTTGATGGTGATGGCGCTGTAATCCTTCCACTTGTCGGGGTAGCCGATCTTGGGGCGGAACTTGGCCAGCTTCTCAAGGGCCTGCGCCTTGGTCTCGGGCGACATCCAGTCGAGCTCCTTGATGCTCTGGCCGTAGGCGGTGCGCAGGTTCTCCACCAGCTGCTCCATCCGCTCCTTGGCCGCAGGCGGGAAGTAGCGGGCCACATAGAGCTGGCCGACCGCTTCACCCAGATGATCGTTCAGCACCCCGAGCGCCCGCTCCCAGCTGGCCCGCTGCTTGGGCGTGCCGCTCAATGTGGTGCCGTAGAAGGCGAAGTTGGCGCGGTCGGTCTCGCTGTCAAGATAGGGGGCGTAATCGGTCAGCAGTTGCCACTTGAGGTAGGCCTGCCAGTCGGCGATGGGAGTCTGGGCCATCACCTGATCCAGCGCGCTCAGATAGGTTGGCTGACCGATAATGAGCTCCGGCTGGCCAGCAATGCCCGCGGCATTGAGATAAGCCTGCCAGTCGAGATGGGGGGCGAGCCCTGCCAGTTCGCTGGCGGGGCGCTTGTTGTAGTTCTTCTCCCGATCCCGCAGGGCGACGTTGTCCCACTGGATGGTGGCGAGCCGGGTTTCGAGGGCCAGAATCCGTTTGGCCTTGCCGCTCGGGTCAGACTCACCGAGGCGGCTCAGCATGGCGGCGATATGCTGCTGGTACTTCTGGCGCAGGGCCTGACTCTCGGGATCCTGCTTGAGGTAGTAGTCCCGATCCGGCAGCCCCAGTCCCCCCTGATAGAGGTAGACCGCATAGCGGTCGGGGGACTTGGCATCGGCGTCGATCCAGATGCCGAACGGCGCGCCGCCGCCCATGCGGCCCGACTGGGCAAAGGCGCGGGCCAGCGCAGCCTGATCACCGATCCGGTCGATATCGGTCAGCGCCGTTGCCAGCGGGGTGAGCCCCTTGGCGTCACGGCCTGCCTGATCCAGATAGCTGGCGTAGAGATCGCGGATCTGCTGGGTCGGCGTGCCGGTGGCGGCCTCCTGCTTGGCCAGCCCCTCGACCAGCACCCGCACATCGGCGAGGGATTTGTCCCGCAGCATGTAGAAGGCGCCATCGGCGGGGCGATCGTCGGGGATCTTGGCGGTGGCGAGCCACTTGCCATTGACGTAACGGAAGAAGTCATCGCCGGGTTTGACCTGGGTGTCCATATTGGCCAGCGCCAGCCCGGAGTGTTTGGGGGAGTCTTGCGGTGCCTGACTGCAGCCAGCCAGCAGTGCCAGTCCAATCAGGCCGGCCAGTAAGCTTTTCTTATTGTTCATCTTGTTTGATTCCAATTCGGATTGTTTGCTTCCCTGCCCATCTTCCTTGCTCCAACCGGTTGTGCGACCGCCTTGCGGCCAGCTTGGTGGAGAGGGCGGGCGAGCCTCACTCTAGCAGCAGGGTTGCAGCTTGATAAGCCCGACTCTGCTAAGATCGGCCGGTCCGTTTTGGGGAAGCCTATGATTTCTCATCTTTATTCTCGCTTTTGTCTGACTATGCCAGCGCCGGAAGGTTCCACCGGTCTGCTGGTGGCCTTCAGTGGCGGCCTCGACTCCACCCTGCTGCTGGTACTGGCGGCGCAGTATGCCCGCGAGCACAGCCTGCCACTTCGCGCCCTGCACGTGCACCACGGCCTCAGCCCCCATGCCGATGAGTGGGTCGCTCATTGTGAAGCCGTGTGTCAGCAATTGGCGGTGGAGCTGCTGGTCGAGCGAGTGACTCTGGCCCGCGGCAATGGCGAGAGTCTGGAGGCGCAGGCCCGCACCGCCCGTTACCAACGGCTGACCGCCCGGATGCGGGAGGGGGAGTGGCTGCTCACCGCCCACCATCAGGACGATCAGCTGGAGACCCTACTGCTGGCCCTCAAGCGCGGCGCCGGTCTGCGCGGGCTGGCGGGGATTTTGCCAAGCCAGCCCTTTGCTGGCGGCCTGTTGCTGCGGCCGCTGCTCGATATGAGTCGCGCCGAGCTGGCCGAGGCGGCAGCGAGCCTCCCCTTTGGCTGGGTGGAGGATGAGAGCAATCTGGACGTGAGTTATGACCGCAACTTTTTGCGCCAGACACTTATCCCCCAGCTCAAGGCGCGCTGGCCAGCCATGGCCCAGACCGCTGCGCGCAGCATGGCCCTGTGCGCCGAGCAGGAGGCGCTGCTGGATGAGCTGGCCGAGAGCGACTGGCAGCTGGCGGGCGAGGGGGAGGCGCTCCATATCGGCCCCTTACACGCCCTTTCACCGACTCGGCGCAACAACCTGCTGCGCTACTGGATCCGCCGTCAGGGGGGCGAGATGCCATCCCGTGAGCAGCTTGCCCGGCTGTGGCAGGAGGTAGCGCTGGCGCGCGGCGATGCCAATCCCCGGCTCAACTGGGGGCGCCAGAGCTGCCGCCGTTTTCAGGAGCGGCTTTATCTGGTGAGCCCTGACCTGCAACCCTGTCATCAGGTGTTGCCGCTGACCGTGGGTGAGCCGCTGACCCTGCCGGACGGGCTGGGTGAGCTGGTGGTACGCATGGCGGAGTGCGGCGATGGGCTGTTGCGTTCCCCCCGAGCGGACGAGCCGCTCTCGGTGCGCTTTCAGGTGGCGCCCGGGATCCCCCTCAAACCGGTGGGACGGGGCGGTAGTCGGCGGATGAAGAAGCTGCTGCAGGAGTATGGCGTGCCTTCGTGGCAGCGGGGGCGCATCCCCATCCTCTACTATGGCGAGCAGGCGGCGGCGGTAGTGGGGCTCTTTGTCTGCGACGGTTTTATGGCGCAGGGGGCCGGGCTGGTGTGCCACTGGCAGGGAAGCGGTGCCGCCCCGGTTTTGCCCGAGCAGGATCTTTCCTGAGGTGATCGGTGTGAGCGGGGACCCCAAAAAAAGAAGCTCCGGTCACATGGCGCGCATGTGCCGGAGCAAAGAAGAGTTCGGGATTATTCGTTAGGGCTGGCCTTGCCTGCTTTCTTGCGGGCGTAGAGGTGACTGTCGGCCGCCTCGTAGAGGCTCGGCACATCGACCCCGGATTGCCAGCTGGCGGCGCCAAGGCTGCATCCGACCGAGAAGGTGCTGAGCTCCTTGTTGGTCATCAACATGTGCTGCAGTCGCAGCCAGACCGGGCGCCACGCCTCGGGTTCGGCCGGTTGCAGCAGCAGGGCAAATTCATCTCCCCCGAGCCGGAAGGCTTGATCCGTGCTGCGGATACACCCCTTGAGCAGCTGGGCGAAGCGGCTCAGCACCAGATCCCCCACCGGATGACCCCAGGTGTCATTGATCTGCTTGAAGCGATCGAGATCCAGCAGCACCAGCACCAGACCGTGGGGCTCGCGGCTGTGCTGTTCGATGGCGCGACCGATGGCCTCGTCAAAGTAGGAGCGGTTGCCAAGGCCGGTCAGGTGATCGAGCCGGACCAGCTGATCCAGTTTTTCCAGCCGCAGATAGAGGGGGAGCAGCAGGCAGAGCAGCTGATGGTATTGCATCAGTACCCGTTGCTGGCTGCCGCTCATCGGATGTTCCAGCTCGTAGTGGAGCTGGCCGAGCAGCTGGCCATGCTGACCGCGCAGTTCGAACGGATAGTTGTGCAGGTTGAGGGTGGCCAGCGGCGGGTGCTGGATCAGCACATGGGGCTGGCCACAATCGAGGTAGAGACCGTGGATCCTGACAATTCTTGCCGCACGATCGGCAAAAGTTGTCAGCAGATCGCCGAGATCGCTCTGCCCCAACAACTGCTCGAGCAACTGGTTGCGTTCAACGCTGGGCAACGGCGTGAGCCGCTCCATCTGGCGAACCCACTGCTCGATGCCATGGCTAAAGCCATTAAGTGACGACGTATTTTCCATGGTCTTCCACCTGTAACACCTGACTACTGTCTCCTCCCTGCAATTGGCATGCCCAATATATCTTTCCTGCCCGCCAGATCGGCTGACTAAGCTTAAGTCGATAAAAGGAGAGGGAAATTTGTACACCGACCTGTTGATCCTGCTGTTCGCCGCCGTCCTGCTGGTGGCAACTTTCCGGCGCCTCGGCTTGCCGGTCATCCTCGCCTACCTGATTGCCGGCGTATTGCTCGGCCCCCACGGGCTGGCGGTGATCACCGGCCAGTCGATCATGCAGACCATTGCCGAGCTCGGGATCGTCTTTCTGATGTTCTCGCTGGGGCTGGAGTTCTCCCTGCCGAAATTACTGGCGATGCGCCGATTGGTGTTGGGGGTCGGGATGTTGCAGGTGCTGCTCACGTCACTGCTTTTCTTCGCCATCGGCTGGTGGTGGGGGTTGGGTCTGGCCCAGTCGCTGGTGGTGGCGGGGACGCTGGCGCTCTCCTCGACGGCGGTGGTGATCAAGCAGCTCGGCGAGCAGAAGCAGCTCCATACCCGCCGCGCCCAGCTGGGGGTGAGCGTGCTGCTGTTTCAGGATCTGGCGGTGGTGCCCCTGCTGGTGATGATCCCTATCCTCGCCCAGCCGGAAGTGCAGGGCAGCGCTTTGGCCGCCGAGATCGCCTGGGCCACCCTCAAGGGGCTGTTTGCTCTCTTCACTCTGCTGGCGGTGGGCAAGTGGTTGCTGCCGCTGCTGTTTCACGAGGTGGCGCGGGCCCGCTCCGACGAGCTGTTTGTACTGAGTGCCCTGCTGGTGGCGCTGCTGGCTGCCTACATGACCCATTCGCTCGGGCTGTCGATGGCGCTGGGGGCGTTTCTGGCGGGGATGATGTTGGGGGAGTCCCACTACCGTCATCAGCTTGAGGTAGACATCAAGCCCTTTCGCGATGTGCTGATGGGTCTCTTCTTTATCACCATCGGCATGGCCATGGAGTGGGAGCTGGTGGCGCGGGCTTGGTGGCAGGTGCTGATCTGCGTGGTGCTGCTGGTGCTGTGCAAATCCCTGCTGGTACTGCTGGCCGGGCGGCTGATGGGGGAGCGAAAGCGCGACAGCATGGCCGCCGGCATCATGCTCAGTCAGGTGGGGGAGTTCGGCTTCGTGCTGCTGGCGCTGGCGCTCCACCACGGCTTGCTGGATCAGCAACTGGTCTCCCTGCTGATCGGCATCGGCATCATCTCCATCGCCATGACCCCTTGGCTGGTGACCCAGGCCCATTCGCTGGCCCGCAGCCTGACCGATCCGGCGCTGCTGACTCGCTCCGAGGTGGCACAGTCGGGCCTGAGCAAAAACCAGCATGTCATCATCGCCGGCTTTGGCCGAGCGGGGCAGACCTGTGCCCGCTTTCTCAAGATCGAGGAGATCCCCTTTCTGGCCCTAGACCTCGACCCCGAGCGGGTGAGCGAGGCCAAGCTGGCGGGGGAGCAGGTGGCCTTCGGCGATGCCAGCCGCCGCGATATTCTGCTGGCCGCCGGATTGCTGCGGGCGCGGCTGGTGATCATCACCTTCGATGATCGCAAGCGGGTGGAGGCGATGCTGGCACTGATCCGCGAACTGGCGGGGGATCTCAAGGTGCTGGTACGTACCCGGGATGACAGTTTTCTGGAGCAGTACAAGCAGGCGGGGGCGTTTGAGGTGATCCCCGAATCCCAAGAGGGGGCCCTGATGCTGGTCTCCCACCTGCTGCTCAACTGCGATATCCCCATCGGTCGGGTGATCCGCCGGATGGAGCTGGAGCGCAGCAGCCAGTATCGCTTCCTGCACGGCTTCTACTGGGGGGATCAGAGTGCCAGTAATCTGGAGGCAGATCAGCTGCTCGAACGCCTCCATCCGCTTTTGCTGCACGATCAGGCGTGGGCGGTAGGCCGTGAAGTGCGCGAGTTGCCGCTTGATGAGGTGCGGATCAAGGAGGTGCAGCGCGGGGATCAGAGTCTGGAACCCAGACCCGAGCTGGTGCTGGCGGCCGGTGATCGGCTGATCCTGTTTGGTACCGTGGTGGCGATGGAGCAGGCGGAGCAGCGTTTGCTGGAGGGGCGCTGAGTCCCCTCGCACTCATCGGCCGCCCCCTTTACTCCCGCTCTTTTGGTAGCCCTTCGATATCGAGGAAGGCGACGACTCTCTCCCGCTCCCTCAGAGTGTCCTGATAGCCCAGCTTGATCAGCTGTTGGCAATAACCCGGATAGAACATCAGAAAGCTCGCCAGACTGCTGGTCTCATCCCCCTTCACGCCCAGCACCCGCAACAGGCGGCGCAACTTTAGCGGCAGTTTGCGCAGGTAGGCCAGTGCGATGGTGTCGAGATCCTGACTCGGTTTCAGCACGCAGGTCTCCACCCGTTTCAGCTTGAGGCGATTGCGCTCTCGCTCAGGGATAAGATCCAGAGTCTGGTTGATGCGCCACAGCCGCTCCAGATCGGAGTTGAGGGTGTCGGTAAAGACCGTATCGAGCAGATGGCTGGCGATATTGGAACTGGTGAGATGGCCGTGGTGATGGGTCGGTGCCGAGTGCGCTGGCGGATCCAGGGTGATCAGCAGGATTCGCTCCGCACCCAGATGGATGGCGGGGCTGAGCGGGCTCAGCTGGTGGATGGAACCGTCGCCGTAGAACTTCTCGCCGATCCGGGTGGCCGGAAAGACAAAGGGCAACGCCGAGGAGGCGAGCAGGTGCTCCGATGTAAGCACGGTGCGCACCCCGCGACGTCTGGCCCGCTCCCAAGGATGGTGGTCGGCCCGCCCCTGAAAAAAGGTGGTGGATAGGCCGTCATCGTAATCCGACGCCGTGATGGCCAGCGCCTCCAGACTGCCGTAGAGGATGTTGTCATCGATGCGGTGATAGTCGATGAGTTGATCCAGCAGGCGGTGCAGCGGCGCGTTGTCAAAGAGGTGAAAGGCGTGGTTGGTATGGGGATTGATTAGCCCCGCTGACCCCTCGTACATCAGCCGCCACAGCAGGCGCCCCGGGTGAAAATCGAAGATGTGGTGAGTCTCGAAGCGGCGCCAGACCCACTCCAGCTTGCGCACCCCCAGATGGAAGCAGGAGGCGTAGCAGGCCAGTGCGGTGACATTGATGGCCCCCGCCGAGGTGCCACACAGGATGGGAAAAGGGATGCCGAGATTGCGCGGGTAGAGCTCCGCAATCGCTTTGAGGGCGCCGACCTGGTAGGCGGCGCGAGCACCGCCACCGGTGAGCAACAACGCTGTATTGGGTCTGGCCATATGCTGGCGCCTTATCGTGTTCTGACAAGAATGTTCCCACTGACAAGTTAACTATAAGGCGCTGTATCAAATATAAAAACGGGCGCTTGCCCGTTTTTTTCATGGCCCCATGTCAAAGGGCTTGGTGAGGATTTTCCGGCCGCGCCAGCTGATCGAAGGCGGCGAATACCGGGGCACTGGCAAGAATGCGACCGTGGCCCAGACCCCGGGTGCTTACCAGCCGGGTATGACCATCCTGACTGGCCCGCAAGGAATCGCCGTGCGGGGCAAATCTGTCCTCCTCGTCATGCACGATTATTGCCGCACCGCTGCGACTGGCGAGGCGACCCAGCGGGTCGACCGTGCTCAAGGGGTGCTGGTACTCTTGCTCAATCTCCTTGACCACCGCATCGAACAACCGGATGGAGTAGCCGGAGCGCGCCACCATGCCGTAGAGCTGGGGCACATAGTCGAGCACCGGCGAAATCAACAGCAGCGGCAGGGTATCGATACCCGGCTGACGGCTGGAGAGGGTGACGGTGCCCCCCATGCTATGGGCGATGACCCCGTGCAGCTGACCTGCTTCGCTGGCCAGCCTGGTTGCCAGCTCGTCGAAGGCGCGTACGAAGCGGGGCAGGTGGCCTGTGTTGCCTGCGCTCTGGCCGTGGGCCGGATGATCGTAGGCAATGGCGGTGAAACCCTGCGCGGCGATATGGCTCATCAGCGGATAGAACTGGCTGGCGCTGCCGGACCAGCCGTGCATCAGTAGCCACAGCGGCCCCTGACCGAGCCGATAGCTCATCAATACCCCTTCGCTGGTATGGACGGCCTGCTTCACCAGACCGGCAGGTTCGTGGTCATCCCGCTGGTTGCGCTGGGGGGTGAGCAGCAACTTGCTGGCGGTACGCTTGGCATGGGTGGGGGCGAGTCTGTGGTACAACCGGGTGCCTATCCCCAGCAGCCATTTGCTCGGGCTGAAGCGGCGGGTGTTGAAGTAGATCTTGCTGCTCATGGTCATCCTGTGGTTTTTATGTGCGAACGGTCGTGCTTTTTTGTCGGTTTTTAAAAATTAGTGTTGAACGGATGCCAAAACATCAGCGCCAGCTGCTCAGCAGAGCGTCCACCTCGGGCCAGAAGTGGCGGGCCGGATCCTGACACAGTTCGAGATCGTTGAACACCTGATCCGCCAGATAGAGGCCATAGAGACGGTAAACGGCGCGCCAGGGATCCATCCCCTGTCGCCACTCGCCTGCGGCCTGACCTTGCTCCACCTGACGGGCCAGATAGTCGAGCCAGAAGCGCACCAGTTGCCGGGCGGCTTGCTGCACTAGGCTCTTTTGCTCATGGCCATCCTGCGCCGAGGTCCAGGCATCGAGGAACATGCAGCGTCCGGCGAAGCAGTGGTTCCACGCCTGCCAGGCCCGCAGCAGGGCGATCAGCTTGTCGTGCTGGCTTTGGTGCTCCTGCTGGCGTACCGGCTGGATCACCCGCAGCCGGAACACCTCTGCGGCGTACTCCAGCACGGCGATCTGCAGATTGTCGCGGGATTGAAAGTGGGCAAACAGGCCGCTTTTCGACATTTCGCAGGCGCTGGCCAGCGAGCCGATGGTCAGGCTCTCCAGCCCTTGCTGGCTCGCCTGCTCAAAGGCAGTCTGCAAAATGTTTTCCCGGGTCAGGCGCCCCTTGCTCATCACTCTCTCCTCGTTGATGCTGGCAGCATAAAGTACGATCGTGCTAATTGTCGAGCAACAAATAGCCAGCATGGCTGGCTATGTCGTCTCGTGCGTGTCATTGCGCGCGGGTTTCAGCTCTCCTTGATATCGAGCTGTTGCAGGGCGATAACCGCCTGAGTGCGGTTCTTGACCCCCAGTTTTCTGAAGATGGCGGTGATATGCGCCTTGATGGTGGCCTCGGAGACGTTGAGCTCCCAGGCGATCTGTTTGTTGAGGCTGCCGTCGCGCAGCATGATCAGCACCTTGTATTGCTGGGGGGTGAGGCTGGCCAGCTTGCTGGCGAAATCGGGGCCATCTTCCGATTCGGGATGGAGCGAGATGCCTTCCGGCACCCAGTTATCCCCCCCGATCACCGTATTGAGGGCGTTGACCAGCTCCTTCATCGGCACCGACTTGGGAATAAAGCCGAGCGCTCCGAGCCGCAACACCTGCTGGATGATGGCCGCATCTTCCGAGGCGGAGACCACCACGATGGGCAGGTCGGGATACTGGCCGCGCAGGTGGGCCAGCCCCTCGAAGCCGTTGGCCCCCGGCATCTTGAGATCGAGCAGCAACAGGTCAACTTCGGGGTGCTCGCCGAGCAGGCTGGTCAGGCTGTCGATGGAGTCCGCTTCCAGCAATTGAGCGTCGTTGATGGCCATGTGCACCGCTTGGTAAAGGGCGCCCCGAAACAGGGGGTGGTCATCTGCGATGACGATGGTAAATTGGCTGTCCATATTTCGGTTAATGGCTCACATTGTTGCTAACTGATTGTTTTGAAAAATCAAACTAGCATCGCTCACCAAGAGGGTCAAACCCGCCGGTGTGCAAATGTGAAGCGACCATCGGATGTTTTGCCATCAAGGGCAGACCGGCCGGTCGCAGGCAACTCATGCAGGAGGCAACAGATGGGATCCTTGGTATTGGCGGTGGGCACCGGCTCCACCTGGGCGATGCGGGCAGCACTGGTGCTCGCCATGAGCGGGCTGACATGGCAGGAGCAGGTGTTCGATCTGGAGGATGCCAAGTCGCTGGCGCGGCTCAAGCGGCTGGCACCGGCCGGTTTGGTGCCCTGGCTCGAACACGATGGCGTGCGGGTTCACGACTCGCTGGCCATCGCCGAATATGTTCACGAGCTCTGTCCCGACCGTCAGCTCTATCCCGTTTTCCTGGCCGAGCGGGCACTGGCTCGCAGCCTCTGCGCCGAGTTGCACGCGGGATTTCGGCAGATCCGTTCTCTGCTCCCCTTTTTTCTTGGGGCGCCAACCCGTATCGATCCCCCGGTGGAGGCGGTCGGTGAGCTGGCTCGCTTGCAGGAGATCTGGTCGCAGGCGCGGGGCCCCTTCTACTTTGGCGAGGCGGGCATTGTCGACGCCTTCTATGCCGTGATGGCCTATCGGCTGGCCAGCTACGGCATCCTGTTGCCCGGTCAGTCCGGAGCCTATCAGCAGGCGCTGCTCTTTTGGCCTCTGTGGCAGGAGACCCTGCTCAAGGCGCGGTTGCAGTGGCCGGTGGCGGCGCGCCAGTCACAGTGAACCTTGGCAGATAGATAAACGAGAGAGGAGAGCCAGTGGCTCCCCTCTCTGTTGCTGGTATATATGGCCCAAGAGTTACTTCTGCCGACCGGCAAAGACCACCACCACCTTGTCATCCCCCTTCTCCCGCACGAAGGCGTAGGGGGCATCCGAGAGTTTCTGGTGGCTGCCTGCCGCAATGGCCGGATGGGCGGCGCGGAACTGGCCCAGTTGCTGCCAGTGCTTGACCAACTCGGCCTTGTCTCCGCTGGCCAGCTCCTGCCAGTTCATGTCGGAGCGCAAGCCTTGATCGAACACCCCGCCATCCTTGGCGAGCCCGCGGCCGGACTCGTCGCCGTAGTAGAGCTGGATGCCGCCCGGCAGCAGCATAAAGCTGTTGGCGACCCGGCGCTGTAGCGGCACATCCTGATAGTCGCCAAAGAACAGCTTGGTGTCGTGGGAGCTGATGTAGCTCAACACGTTGAACTCGGGATCCTGATTGATGCGGCTGGCGTAGCTGGCATAGGTGGGCTCGGCGCTGGCCATGCACTGGGCCTGGGGCAGGGCGAACTCGCGCTGATAGTCGAAGTTGATCAGGGAGTCGAAACCGTTCTGATACCAGAAATCCTTGGCCACCCCGTGATCCCACACCTCACCCACCATGTAGAAGGGCAGATCGTCGAGGGCCTTGCTCGGGTTGTTGGTCTTCCACTCCTTGAGTGCAGCGGTGCCCGCCTGCTTGAGCTTGGCCCACACTTCGGGCTCCAAATGCTTGACGGTGTCGGCGCGGAAGCCGTCGATGCCAAAGCGGCGCACCCAGTCGGTGTGCCAGGCGATCAGGTAGTCGCTCACGGTAGCATCGGGCAGTGCCTTGGCGAGTGTATCCTTTTTCGCCGCCAGCAACGGCGGCAGCCCTACCGGTTTGGTCGATTCGGTGAGAAAGTCCGGCAGACCCGCCACCGAGCCGGTCACATCGTCGGTGCCTGGCTGTGGGTAGCCGGGCAGACCGGCGCGCACCCAGTCACCACTCCACCACTTGTTCCACGCGGGTGATTGATAGTCGATGAACTGGTTGTAGCCATGCCAGTTGAGGCCGCCGCTCGGTCGCCACTGGTTCCAGACGGTCGGCAGTTTGCCGCTGTTCTGGGTGAGATCGGTGAGCCCCAGATCTTGCAGATCGGCGAGGGTGGCGTAACCGGCGTGGTTCATCACCACGTCGAGGATGATCCGCATGCCGCGCTTGTGGGCCTCGTCCACCAGGGTTTTCAGGCTCTCTTCATCGCCGTAGTTGGGGTCAATCTTGGTGAAGTCGAGCGCCCAGTAGCCGTGGTAGGCGTAGAAAGGGAAGTTGCCTTGCTCGCCACCGCCGATAAAGCCGTGAACCTGCTCCACCATGGGGGTGATCCAGATGGCGTTCATGCCGAGGCTCTTGATGTAGTCGAGCTTCTCGGTCAGCCCCTTGAAGTCGCCGCCGTGCCAGGTGGCCACCTCATCCTGTCCATCCTTCTGGCGGCCGAAGCTGTGGTCGTTGGCGGGGTCACCATTGTGGAAGCGATCGGTCAGCAGGAAATAGACGCTCGCCTGATCCCAGCTAAATGGTGCTGGCTTGGCTGCCTTGACCGGCTCGAGCAGCAGCAGGCCGCCGCTCTCTTTGCTCGGGGTCAGGGTCAGCTTGCCCTGTTTGACCACCGCCTCCTGTTTCGAGTAGACATCCCGCAGTCGGGTGCCGTCGGGCCAGACCCCTTTGAGCGACACCGTGACCGGGCCGCCATCCCAGCTGATGCAGGGCTCTTGTGGTGGCTGGCGTTTGAATTCGCTCTTCTTGGTCGCCCGCAGCACCTTGAGGCTGGGGGTATCTGGGTTGAAGCTGAACTGATACTCCCCGGCCAGCATCACCCGCAGGGTAAAGCTTTGATCCTTGCTGCATTTGTCCATGGGCTGGGCGGTGCCGAAGGGGAGTGGCTTGCTCTCGTTCGGGCCAAAGCTGGTGCCGCAACTGTTGCCTGCGTCGCTGATGCGGATCTGGTGGCTCCCCTTGGCAAGGGGATGGGTCAGCTCCACCGTGCCCTTGTCCAGCGCGATCGGGGTCGCGACCGGTTGACCATCCACATAGAGGCGAACCTCGGGAGCGGCCAGCGCCTGTTGGGTGAACAGAGGGGCGGCCAGCAGGGCGAGCCAGAGAGGGGATAAGTGATGAGCACGACGCATAAGCCATTCCTTGAGCAGGGCAGTTCGGACAAGGGCCCATTCTAGGAGCAGCAAAGCGCGCCTTGGATCGGCAAAATGCCGATTTGTGACATCAGTTCAAATGGTTACGTTTTCAAGCCGAGGAAAGTGTGACGGAGAGGAGAGGGACGCTCTGTCGATAAAAATAGCGGCCATAAAAAAATGCCGGTCAGGTGACCGGCATTTGGTGTGTCAGGCATCGTCGTCACATCAGACGGTGAAGAACTTGAAGTTGACGAAGGCCACCGCGATGAAGGAGGCCACCATGCCGCTGATGCAGAGCACAGCAGGGCGGATAGCGGGCCAGCGATGGGTCAGCAGAATGATGGCCAGCAGGGTCGGGTAGAGCCCGAACATATAGCGCGGCATGGCGTTGAGGCCGGTCATCAGCGGGATGGTGCAGCAGATGAACATCAGGGTCGCTTCGGCCCAGCGCTTCTGGCTGAACAGGTAGCCGTTCAGGCACCAGCCGAAGATCACCATGATGGAGAGGTAAGCCTTGCGGCCGCCCAGCTCGAAACCGCTCAGCCACCAGTCCAGCGGGCTGTCCATGTAGCGACCCCAGGCCACCTGAATGTGCTTGAACGCCATCGCATCACCGGTCAGGTGATAGAGGTAGACCATGTAGGCGAACAGGCCAAAGGGGATCATCCAGAGGGTGAACACCACCTTGAAGGCGCGCTCGGTGAAGCGGAAAAATTCCCGCCAGCCGTAGGCCTGCAGCGCCAGGATCAGCACCGGGAAGACCATCATCACCCCCAGGTTGCGGGTGGCGGAGATACAGACCCCCAGCACGGCCACCATCAGCCACTGCTCTCGATAGGCGAACAGGAACATCCCCAGCATCAGCGCCATAAAGGTCGACTCGGTATAACCGGAGACGAAGTAGGCGGAGAAGGGGGAGAAGGCGAGCAGCCAGACGCCGAAGCGGGCGGTATCGTCCCCCAGCTTGAGCTGACGCAACACCAGCAGCATCAGCGGCAGGCTGGCGAAGAAGGAGATATTGGTAACAATAATGAGGCCGATCAGGCTCTCGACATTGAACAGGTTGGAGATGGCACCGGAGACCATCGGATAGAGCGGCATAAAGGCCCAGTTGGCCGCATTGCCCTTGCTCAGCCAGCGCGGGTAGAGATCGTAGCCATTTTCGATGATGCGCTGGAACCAGACGCAGTCGAACTGACAATAGGCCTGCAGCGGGCCGATGTCGGGGGAGCCATAGAGCTGGACACCGAAGTAGCCCATGCCATACAGCGTCACCCGGCTCAGCATGAAGGCGGCGATGATCATCAGCCAGTCACGACCGCTGATGCGCAGTGACGGGCGATAGGGGAGTGCAGCCCCGGTTAGCGGGGCAGTATTGGTCATATCATTCATCAGGCAAAAACCCAGACTCGAGAGAGAACGTAAGTGAGGACGGTAACGGTCAGGGTGGCGATGACCACCGGCAGCAGACCGGAGAGCCCCGCAAACAGCAGGCCGCTCAGGATCAGGTTACACACCGCCAGCGAGAAGAGGGCAACCAGCAGAAACTTGCTGGCGGCTCCCTGCTTCTGGAAGGTGATGTAGCGGTGACCAAAGAAGGAGAACCAGAATGCGATGGCAAAAGCCAGCGTGGTAACCAGGTGCTCCGAGATGGTGGGCCAGGTATGAAACAGTGCGATGGAGGTGCCAAGGTCGACGAGGGTAGCACCCCCGCCGACAAAACCGAAACGTACCAGCCGCCAGAATTCCTCGCGGGAGATCATTGAGGCGCCTGCTCCTGCTGATCTTGCGGGTTGCTGTCAGCGCTCTGCGGTTTGGCCGCATCCTGCTTGGCATACTGGCCATAGACCCCTTCAATGAGGTAGACCGGGCGCTGTTTCACTTCCACGAACATGCGGCCGATGTACTCGCCGATGATGCCGAGCGACAGCAGCTGGATACCGCCGAGGAACAGCACTACGGACATCAGGGAGGCGTAACCGGGCACGTCGATGCCGAAGAAGACCACCTGGGTCACGATCTTGAGGATGTAGAGGAAGGCGACGAAGGAGACGCCGACACCCACATAGCTCCAGACCCGCAGCGGCCAGCTGGAGAAGCTGAGCAGACCGTCGAGCGCGAAGTTCCACAGTTTCCAGTAGTTGAATTTGGTTTCACCGGCGTGACGGGCCGGGCGCTCGTAGGGGACGCCAACGGCACGGAAACCGGCCCAGGCAAACAGACCCTTCATGAAGCGGTTGCGCTCGGGCAGCAGCTTGATCGCCTCGACCACGCGACGGTCGATCAGGCGGAAGTCACCGGCGTTCTCCGGCAGCTTGGTGCTGGTGGAGAGGGCGTTGAAGAAGCGGTAGAAGCCACCGGCAGTCAGGCGCTTCATCGGGGTATCGGCACTGCGATCGACGCGGATGCCGTAGACGGTGTCATAGTCACCGGTCTGCCACAGTTTGACGAACTCCAGGATCAGGGCGGGCGGGTCTTGCAGATCCACGTCCATCGGCACGATGGCATCCCCTTTGGCCTGATGCAGACCGGCGGTCAGGGCCGCTTCTTTACCGAAGTTGCGTGCCAGGTTGACCAGGGTTACGCGCGGATCGCGGGCGATGGCCTGCTCGACCACTTCACGGGTGCGGTCACGGCTGCCATCGTTGACGAATACAATTTCAAGCTGGTCTTTCAGCGGGGCCAGTTCGTTGTCTATCGCGTTGATGAAGGCATCGATGCTCTCTTCCTCGTTGTAAACGGGAACGACCAGAGAGAGTCGAAAATCTGGATGCGACATAAGAACGTCCTTATTTGGGATAGTTGTTTTTATAAAATGGTATTCGGGGCAAGGATCACTGGGCTACGGTCAAACGTACCGACTGCACATTGATGGGAGTAGGTGCCGAGAGCGCCAGAAAATTGGGGCGCTTGGGATCTGCCGTGAGCGAGTCGCCGGGCAGACTGAGGCGGATTTCGTTGATGCCCGCTTTGGCCAGTTTCACCGTGGTGGTGAAGTCGTGACCCAGCGCCACTTTCAACAGAGCACCGGCTTCCGGGCTGTTGATGCGGGCCTGTACGGTCAGCTGATCCGGATTGGCCGCCTGCTTGGGCAGCACAAAGTAGAGACCGCCCTGACCGCTGAGCAGGGTACCTTCGTCGCTCGGCTTCTTGGCCCAGCCTTCGCTGGATAGAAAGCGGCTTGGCTTGGTCAGATTGAGCTCGTTACCCGGCTGATAGGTCATGCTGGAGTTGTGTTCCCAGAAGCGGGTCTTGCCTTCCAGATAATAGAGTTTGTAGGCCAGGCTCACGTTGGGGTGAGCAGCCAGATAGAGGGTGTAAAGATAAAAACCGCTTAACGCCAGAATGGCAGTCAAAAAACCGAACTTTTTGTACGTCATATCACTCTCTATGCCTGACAGAATGGGTAGGCCGATGTCGCGCATATGCTAATCCAATTGCAAAAAAAGCATAGTGGATCACAAAAAAATATTTGGTCACATATTAACCCCTTTTTACCCCTGTTCCAAACGTTGCTGTTTCCCGGTTAAACAGGTCTGGCGGGGCGCAGGTTGCCAGTGGCGCTCCGGCAGGGCAATTGGTAAATAGAAGCGCTTTGCTGCGTCATTTTCTAGCGGATGCGATAGTCATCTGGCCTCTATCGCCATTTTGCAGGGGGCGATTTATGATGACTCACCTATTCGTCAAGGATGACATATGAAGTGGCTCTCTTGCTGTCTGCTGCTTGGATTATGGGCGCCAATGGCATTGGCCAAGGCCCTGTGTCCCGAGCCCATTCAGGTCGGTTACGATAACTGGCCCCCCTACCATTATTACGAAGCCGACTCACCGCAAGAGGTGCGCGGTTATGCCGCCGAGGTGCTGACGGCTGTGCTCACTTCCATGCACTGCAAGGTCAACTATGTGGAGCTGCCCTGGAAGCGGGTACTGCACGAAATGGAGCATGGCGAGATAGACATGGCGATGGAGGCGAATATCAATGATGAGCGCGCTCGTTATGCCTGGTTTTCCGACTCCTACAATCCGGGTCGCACCTTGCTGTGGATCCGCAAGGGCAGCCACTACCCCGAGCAGGATCTGGCGAGCTGGCTGGCCAGTGGTTACTCCCTCGGTGTCACCAAAGAGTACTTCTATGGCGATGAAGTGATGTCGCTGCTCGGTCGCTATGCCAAACAGGTGAGTGCGGTGAGCGACCAGCAAAATTATGAGAAGCTGGCCCGCGGCCGGATCGACGGTTTCCTTGGTGACATGCTGGCTACCCCCAGCGCCCTTAACAAGGAGGGGATGAGCGGTCTGTTCACCAGCCATCCCATGGTGGTATCTGAATCGCCGAGCTTCTTTATGTTGGGCAAGCGCAGCTTTTCGCCGCAATTCTTGCAACAATTCAATCAGGCGTTGGCGCGGTTCAAGGAGACAGATGCGTATGACATTATCTGGCAGCGTTATGCCCCCGGGCGCTAGCAAAGTATTGGCCGTTCACGCATCATGAGCGGCCTGAGCATCGGGTCTGCTTGTCAGGCCCGACAGAGTGAACAAACCGTTTTGAGGTACCCATGGGGATGAAGTATTGGCTGGCCCTTGCCAATCTGGTGTGGCTGGGATGTTTGCCCGCTGGCGCGGTACATGCGACCGAAGCACAAGTCGTGGTGGCGGCCAGTGAAACCGGACACGACTGGTATCAGGGCAGTCAGGCCGAACAGGCCCGTGTCGAGCTGGAGCAGCAGCTGCAAGAGGCTGTGCTGGCCCAGCTGCATCCCGATTTTTTCACGCTGTGGAAGCGCCTGCAGGCCACCCCAGCAGACAAGCGTGGCGCCATCTATGACGACATTTTTGCCAAGCTCAGTCGTTTCCAGCACGCCTGGCGGGGGATGGATCTGGTCTCTCGCGAGCAGATGAAGACCCTCAAGCTCGATTTGAACCGCCCTGTAGTGACCCAACCCAGCGATGATGACCTGCTCACCCAGGTGAAATCCCTGCGCCCTCAGGTGGCGGAATACGAGGCGGTGCGGGCCAAGGTGCACAAACTGCTGGCGATGCCGATGGCCAGCAAGTGGCCAACCCTCGATATGCCGACCCTGCGTGCCGGAGAGAGCTCCGCCGAGCTCGGCCAAATCCGCGCCATGCTCAACGAGCTGGGCGACAGCGCCCCGAGCCATGGTGATCAGATTTACGATGGTGATACCGAGCAGGCCATCAAGCAGTTCCAGCGTCGTCATGGTCTCACCGCGGACGGCATTATCGGTCGTCAGACCCGCTCCTGGCTCAATACCGGCCCGCAAGTGCGCGCCAGCCTGCTGCTGCGCAACCTGTGGCGTCGCGATCTGGTGGATCAACTCGCCGGTGGCCGCTACGTGCTGGTCAATATTCCCGACTACCGCCTGAGCGTGGTGGAGTCCGGCAACGAGGTGTTTACCAGCCGGGTCATCGTCGGTAAGGAGCAGCGCGCCACCCCCATTCTGGCCAGCGAAATTCGCTCCATCGTGCTCAACCCCTCCTGGCATGTGCCGCGCTCCATCCTGAGCAAGGACATCCTGCCCAAGCTGGGTCGCGATCCCGCCTATCTGAGTCGCGAGCAGTTCGAGGTGATCGACAGCGAGGGCAATCCGGTCCAGTTCACCGAAGAGGGGTGGCATCAGGCGCTGGCCGCCGGTTTCCCCTATCGCCTGCGGCAAAAGCCGGGGGATCACAATGCTCTGGGGCGCTACAAGTTCTACCTGCCCAACAATGACGCCATCTATCTGCACTCCACCCCGCGCAAGGCGCTGTTCGAACAGGGGGCGCGCGCCTTCAGTTCGGGCTGCATCCGGGTGGAACATGCGGACGATCTGGCCGAGCTGTTGTTGGCGGACTCCCGCTATCAGCCGGACAAGGTGGCCAATATCCTCAAGGAGAGCCAGACCAAATGGTTGCCGCTCACCACGCCGATCCCGGTCTTTACCGTCTACTGGAGCAGCTGGATCGACGAAAATGGTCGCCAGCAACTGCGTAACGACATCTACGGATTTGATCGGGTCAGCTTCCAGAGCCGCCTGCTGTGATCCCTGCCACAGAGTGAAAAGCCCGGCCTGTGCCGGGCTTTTCTATGGGCGATTGAGGTTTGACAGGGCGCCCCGCCGGAGGGTAGTTTCAAGCGCCTGTATCACATTCAATCAGTGATCTTATTCAACTATTTTCGCTTGAATCTGCGATGGACGAACCCCTTATGCTGGAACAAGAGATAAGTCGACGTCGCCTGTTGTTGGGAGCCGGTTGCCTGCTGGGCAGCTCGCTGATCTCCTTCCCTGCACTGGCCAGCCGCAGTACCACCGGGCGTGAACTCAGTTTCTTCAATCTCAATACCGGCGAGCGGGTGCGCGCCAGCTATTGGGAGAACGGCCACTATCTGAGCGACGGGTTGGCCGAGCTCAACCACATCTTCCGCGATTACCGGCGCAATGAAGTGTTCAACATCGACAAGAAGCTGTTTGATCAGCTGTTTCTGTTGCAGCACAAGCTGGGTCGGCGCAGCGAAATTCAGCTGATCTCCGGCTATCGCGCCCCGGCCACAAATCGCCAAAAGCGCCACAAGAGCCGCGGCGTGGCCAAGCACAGCTACCACACCCTGGGGCAGGCGGTGGATGTGCGGATCCCCGGCGTACAGCTGGCCCATCTGCGCAAGGCGGCGCTCCAGCTCAAGGTGGGTGGGGTTGGTTACTATCCTCGTGACAACTTCGTTCACCTCGATACCGGCCCGGTGCGCAGCTGGTAAAGGGGTTGGCAAACTGCCAAGCTCTTCCCACCAGAGAGGAGATTGCGATGAACAAGATAGTGATTGGCGGCCTGATCGCCCTGTTGTTGACCGGTTGCAGCAAGCTCAACCGTGGAAATTACGACCAGTTGAAGATGGGGATGAGTTACGCCGAGGCCAGCACCATTCTGGGCAAGGCGGAGCGCTGTGATGATGCGCTGGGCACCACCAGCTGCCTCTGGGGCGGGGAAGGGAAGAACATCAAGATCCGCTTTATCGCCGACAAGGCGACCTTCTTCAGCTCGGAAGGGATTAACTGAGTCGCAGACCGTCCATGAAAAAAGCGCCGCTCGGGCGCTTTTTTGTTGCTCGCAATCCAACCCGCCTCGCCAGAAGCTGGCGTACTCAGTGGGTCGCGTACTGGTAGTTGAAGGTGGGTAGACCCCACTTGAAGCGAACCGCCAGCAGCCGCAGTACAAAGCCGATCCCGATGGAACCGAACGCGGCCCAGTTGGTCGGCAAGCCCTGGTCCAGCGCCAGACAGTAAAGCGCTGCGGTGATCAGCGAAATGGCTGCATAGAGCTCGCGACGAAATACCAGTGGAATCCGCTGGCAGAGCAGATCCCGCAGCACCCCGCCAAAGACCCCGGTCACTACCGCCATGATGCAGGCAATACCGGCGCCGTGGCCCATATCCAGCGCCCGGGCCGCACCGAAGATGGAGAAGACCACCAGTCCCAGGGCATCGAGGGCCATGAACAGCTTGCCGAGGTAGCGCATCAGGGGGGCGGAGACCACACCTGCCATCGCGGCTGCGGCAACCAGCAGCACATATTCCGGATGTTCAATCCAGAGCAGCGGATAGTGGCCCAGCAGCACATCGCGAATGGTGCCACCACCGATGGCCGTCGCCGAGGCGATGATCACCACACCAAACAGATCCATCCGTCGCCGACCCGCGGCCAGCGCGCCGGTCATCCCTTCGGCCACCAGGCCCACCAAGAAGAGTGTATGTAACATGAGATATCCCAGGGAACGAGAAAGGCCAGAATCCTACCAACTCGTGTCATATGGGACAAGCATATCGAATGCATGCATTAATTTAATTCATGCTAAATACGAAAAAGGCACCGTTTCGGGTGCCTTTTTCTAATCAATGTTCAAGGGTTAGCGTCCCAACTGCTCCTGCCGGTAGTGATCGACCCACATGGCGGTGGCGCCACAGATGGCGACCGGCATCACGAAGAGGTTCACCACCGGAATGGCGGAGAAGAGGGTCACCAAAGCGCCGAAGCTCAGACACTTGCCGCGGCGCTGCTTCAAGGCGTCGCGCATGGTGATGAAGTCGATCTTGTGGTTGTCGAACGGATAATCCACATACTGGATCGCCATCATCCAGGCGCTGAACAGGAACCAGAGCACCGGCGCCAGGGTCTGGCCCACCACAGGGATCAGGAACAGGATCAGGCAGCCAATGGCCTTGGGCAGGTAATACTTCAGCTTGGTCCATTCGCGGCCGAAGGTGCGTGGCACATCCTTGACGATATCCAGCATGCTGCCGTCATTGGCGGGCTGACCGGTGAGGATCTGCTCCACCTTCTCCGCCAGCAGGCCGTTGAAGGGGGCGGCTACCCAGTTGGCAACCGAGCTGAAGATAAAGGAGAAGACCACCAGTATGGTGATGAGAGCGATGGGCCACAGCAGGTAGTCCAGCCAGTCGAGCCAGGCGGGGATCTGCTGGTGGAGCCAGGCGAACAGGCCGTCCAGTTGCAGCAGCAGGGCATAGAAGGCCCCGGCAAACAGCACGAAGTTGACCAGCAGGGGGATCAGCACAAAGGTGCGGATGCCCGGTTGGCGAATAAGGGAAAAACCGCGCAGAAAGTAGTCTGCACCGCTGATTGAATCTTTGACCATATGGGGTGATTGGCTCATGTGAGCTCCATCTATGCATGGGAGAACTGCCAGCATATTACAAACAAGCCTTTGATTTGGTAAAGTCGCCGACTATTCCTTATTTCGTGCCGTGGCGACCAAAAATCGGGCATGAATGGGGATGATGCCTGCATATTACAAACAAAGCCGGGTCTGGATTTGGTAAAGTCACCTGCCCGCATCCTCTTTATTTAGCCACTGATACAGGTCGCCATGCGTCTGAAACTGATCAAACTCGCCGGCTTCAAGTCGTTCGTCGAGCCGACCCGCATCGAACTGTCGGCAGACATGACCGCCGTGGTGGGCCCCAATGGCTGTGGCAAATCCAACGTCATCGACGCGGTGCGCTGGGTGCTGGGGGAGAGCTCCGCTCGCCATCTGCGCGGCGAGAACATGACCGATGTCATCTTCAACGGCTCCATCAATCGCAGTGCGCACGGGCGCGCCTCGGTGGAGCTGGTGTTCGACAATCCCCATAACCGGGTGCCCGGCGAGTTCGGCCGCTTTACCGAGATCTCGGTGCGCCGCGAAGTGCTGCGCGACGGCTCCAACCACTATCAGATCAACGGCCAGAAGTGCCGCCGCAAGGATGTGACCGACCTCTTCCTCGGCACCGGTCTTGGCCCCCGCAGCTACGCCATCATCGAACAGGGCACCGTCAGCCGACTGGTGGAGTCACGTCCGGCCGATCTCAAGCTCTTTATGGAAGAGGCCGCCGGGGTTTCCCGCTACAAGGAGCGGCGCCGCGAGACCGAGCAGCGCATTCGCCACACTCAGGAGAACCTGGAGCGCCTCGGCGATATTCGCGGCGAGCTGGGTTCGCGCCTTGACCACCTCAAAGCCCAGGCCGAAACGGCCGAGCGCTATAAACAGCTCAAGAGTCGTTCGCGCGCCGCTCGTGCCGAGCTGATTGGCTCCGAGTTGTGGGCGCTGGAGACGCGCCTTGGCGAGGCTAAAACCGAACTGGCGCAGGCCGAGCAGGCGCTGGCGGCGCTCGATGCCAAGCGCACCGCTGATGAGGGGCGCCACGTCACCCTGTCGGTCGCCAGACAAGAGGCGCAAGCCGAGCAGGCGAGCCGCCAGCAACAGATTTTTCTCGGCGGGCAGGCCATCGCCCGTCTCGAGCAACAGCAACTGCACCAGAGTGAACTGGGGCGCGACTGGCAGGCCCGTGCAGAGGCGCTCGGTGAGCGGATTGCTACCCGCAAGGCGCAGCTTGCCAGCCAGCAGGATCAACTGACCGAAGGGGTATTGCGCGCCGAGCAGGAGAGCGCCCGGCTGGAGCAGTGTGAGCAGTTGCTCACCGAGCAGCAGGAGGCCCGCCAGCACGCCAGCGAGCAGCTGGAACAGGCCCGCTTGCGCCAGCAGCTGTGGCAGCAACAGTTGGCCGGGGTGCAGGGGCAGCTCAACCAGACCCGTACCCGGTTGGGTGGTCTGCAGGAGCTGCAGGCCAAGACCCGGCTGGCCCGCCTCAAGCTGGAAGATGAACGCGCTGGCCCCCTCGGCACAGAGGCCGACGATCTGCAACCGGCCCTCGATGCCCTGAGTGGTGAGCTGGAGCTGACGCGGGCGGCCAATGGCGAGCTGACCGAGCAGCTGGCACAGGCGGTCGACGCCCATGAACAACTCAAGCAGCAGCATGGCCAGCAGTTGAGCCTGCAACGGGAGCTGGAGGCGCGGCTGGCGACCCTGGATCAGATCCTCGGCGAACAGATGGAGGGGGCGACCCTGGCGGATCGACTGCAGGTTGCCCCCGAGTGGGCACAGGCACTCGACAAGGTGCTGGGTCGCTGGCTCACCGCAACGCCGGCGGACGAGTGCGATCTGATGCAAGATGGGCTCTGGATTGGCCCGGCGCAACCGGCGGTTGCCGGTACGCTGGCGGCGCAACTGGGCGGCGAGCACATTCCTGCCTTCCTCAATGCCATCTGGCTGGTCGAGAGCCGGGAGGCCGCATTGGCCCGCCAGCCAAGCCTTGCGGCCGGTGAGTCGGTACTGACTCCTGCTGGCGACTGGCTGGGGCCAAACTGGGCAGATCTGGGGCATGGCGCGGCGCTTGGCACCATGGCGCTGCTGGGTGAGCGTGAGCGGTTGCATACCGAGCAGGAGAAGGTTGCCGCGGGGCTGGCACAGCTGAGCGAGCAACTTGTGGCTGCCGATGCCCGGCGTGCCCAGCTTGCCAGTGCGCAGGAGTTGTCGCAGCGAACCTTGCGCGAGCAAGAGCAGAAATGGCAACAACTGCGCGAAGCCTGGAGTCTGCAACAGGGTCAGCGGCAGGAGCGGTTGCAGCGGCTCGGTCAGCTCGGCGAAGAGCTGATCCGGCTTGATCAGGAGCAGGCCGAAGAGGCAGAGCGACTGGCCAGCGCCCGCGAACAACTGGAACTCGATGAGGCGCGCCTTGCCGAGCTGCAGGAGCAGGGGGAGCCGCTGACGCAAGGGGTGCAGCTCGCGCAGGAGCTGCTGACTCGCTGCGAGCGGGCGGTCGACGAGGCCCGTGCGCGCCGCGAACAGCAACAAGCGACCTGCCAGCGTTTGCAACTGGAGTTGGGCAATCTGCGCCAACTCATTACCTTGGGCGAAGAGGAGTTGGCGAGGCTCGGACTGGAGCTGGCCGGGTTGAAAGGGCCGGATAGCGAGGCAGTGCCGGATCTGGCGCCCCTGCTGGCCGAGCAGCGCAATCTGGAGGCGCAGCAGCTTGCCTGCCATCAACGGCTTGCGGAGCTGGAGCGCCAGCTCGGTGAGCTGGAACAGGCCAGAAGTGCCGATCACAAGCAGCTGGTGACGTTGCAAGAGAAGCTGGCGACCCTACGTCTTGAGCGCGAACGCAACCTCACCCGTCGACAGGGGCTGCACGAGCAGTTCGAAGAGCTGGGGGTTCGACTGGTCGATCTCGATCAGGCGGTGCTCATCGCCGCTGATCGCAGCAAGTTGCGGCAGGAGATCCAGACCCTGGAGGGGCAAGTGGAGGCGCTCGGCGCCATCAACCTGGCGGCGCTGGAGGAGTACGAAGAGGCGAAAACCCGGGCAACCTATCTTGAAAATCAGTGTCAGGATCTCGAGCAAGCGCTGGAAACCTTGAGCCAAGCCATTAAAAGAATTGATAAAGAGACACAAATACGGTTCCGGGACACTTTCGATAAGGTCAACGAAGATTTAAAATCCCTGTTTCCGAAAGTGTTCGGTGGGGGCAGTGCCTGGCTTGAGCTTACCTCCGATGATCTTTTGGAGGCCGGAGTGAGCATCATGGCGAGACCTCCGGGTAAGAAGAATGCTACCATTGCCCTGCTTTCCGGGGGGGAGAAGGCGTTAACCGCGCTTGCGCTGGTTTTTGCCATCTTCAGACTCAACCCAGCACCTTTTTGTCTGCTGGATGAGGTGGATGCACCGCTCGATGAAGTGAACGTCGGTCGCTTCTGTTCTCTTGTCAAAGAGATGTCGAGCACAGTACAGTTCGTTTACATCAGTCATAATAAGGTCTCCATGGAGATGGCTGAGCAGCTGGTTGGCGTCACGATGCAAGAGCCCGGGGTTTCTCGCATTGTGTCGGTCGATATCGGTGAAGCCGTCGCTTTGGCTGAGCAAAACTAGAAAGAGAAGCAGCTAATGCAGGAATTGCGTTACATCTTGGTTGCCCTGGGCGGTATTGCTATTGCGGCATTGCTCATTCACGGGTTGTGGAGCAACAAAAAGAATCGTCAGGCACCGATCAAAGAGAAACCGATTGGACGGATGGACTCCAAGTCGCGGGATCGTGATAACGACGCCTTCGACAGCGATGGCATCGGCCAGGTACGCGTGGTCAGTGGTGGCCGTCGTGCCGAGCCCAAGCTGCGCAGTGAAGAGAGCCGCCAGCCGGAACTCGGTCGTCGCCCTTCCGTCCCCACCTTTGATGATGAAGATGACGAGGACGATCTGCCGCCGCCCGTAGTGCGCAAGCCTGCTGCCCGCCCGGTTCCGCCGCCTCCTGTCTATGAAGAGGAGGAAGCGTTCGACGAACCGCTTCCCGAGGAGACCGACGAGGCGCCCGCCGCGCCGGTGCGCAAACCTGCTCAGGTCAATCGCCGTACCCCGGTCTACCGTTCCCGTCCTCAGCGCGAGCCCATGATGCAGTCGCTGGACGACGAGCCGCTGGTCGAGCCCGCTTACGCGACCGCCCCGACTTTTGGTGCCCGTGCAGAGACAGCCCGTACCGCCGACACAGTGCGTGCCGAACCGGTGCGTGCACCCGAGCCAGAATATCAGCCGCAGCCCCGTCATGTTGCTCCCGAGCCTGTTTATGAAGAGCCGGCCTATGTGGCACCTGCACCGGTGGTGGAAGAGCCGCGCATGGCGCCCCAGCCGGTCGAGAAGATCTGGCAGGATGTCTATGTCATCAACCTGATGGGCCGTCCGGGTCACGACTTGCAAGGTGCAACCCTGCTCTCATCCCTGATGGCGCTGGGCTTCAAGTTTGGCGAGATGGATATTTTCCACCGTCACGAAGATCCCAACGGCAAGGGTGAAGTGCTCTTCTCCATGATCAATATGGTCAAGCCGGGTACCTTCAACCCGTACCGGATGGAACAGTTCACTACGCCGGGTGTCTCCCTGTTCATGCAACTGCCGCTGCGCAGCAATGCCGCGTTTGCCTTCGAGGATATGCTGCAGGCTGCCGATCAGCTAGCCAGCGATCTCGATGCCATGCTGACAGATATGGATCGCAGCCCGCTGAGCGACGAGACCATTGCCCGTTACCGTCACGAGCTGGCTGCCTACGAGGCCAGTCGAGACTAATACGCCATGCGGGTCGAGTGAAGAAAAAGTGCGGTACCTTGGTACCGCATTTTTGTTTCTACCCCGGCCGTATGTTCAATCACACTTCGAGACTTTTTCATGAGCGACACCCTCTCCCGCCACCGTCAATTGTGTGAACTGCTTACCGAATATGGTCACCAGTACTATGTGCTGGATAACCCCACAGTGCCGGATGCCGAATACGATCGCCTGATGCGCGAACTGATTGCGCTGGAAGCCGAGAATCCCGAGCTGAAAACACCGGCGTCACCCAGCGTGCGGGTCGGCGGTCAGCCGCTGACGGCGTTCAGTCAGGTGCGTCACGAGATCCCCATGCTCAGTCTGGATAACGTCTTTAGCAGCGAAGAGTTGCAGGCGTTCGAACAGCGCATGAGCGATCGCCTCAAGCGTGACGTGCGTTTCACCTTCTGCTGCGAGCCCAAGCTCGACGGTCTGGCGGTGAGCCTGCTCTATGTAAATGGTCAGCTGGTGCAGGCCGCGACCCGGGGCGATGGCGCCACCGGTGAGGAGATCACCGAGAACGTGCGCACCATCAAGGCCATTCCGCTCGCGCTGCGCGGCACTGGCTGGCCAGAGCGGCTCGAGGTGCGTGGCGAAGTCTTTATGCCCAAGGCCGGTTTCGAGGCGATGAACGCCAAGGCGCTGGCAGCGGGCGAGAAGGTGTTCGTCAACCCGCGCAACGCCGCCGCTGGCAGCCTGCGTCAGCTCGATTCACGTATCACCGCCAGCCGTCCCCTGAGCTTTTACGCTTACGGTGTCGGTGTTGGCGGCGAGCTGCTCGGTGACTCTCACTTTGGTCGCCTCAATCAGCTCAAGGAGTGGGGGCTGCCGCTTAGTCCCGAGGTGAAGCTCAAAGAGGGGGCCGCCGGTTGTCAGTCGTTCCACGACGACATTCTGGCCCGCCGTGGCGAGCTCCCTTACGAGATCGACGGCGTTGTCTACAAGGTGGATGCCATCGCCCTGCAGGATGAGCTCGGCTTTGTGGCCCGCGCCCCGCGCTGGGCGACCGCCCACAAGTTCCCGGCGCAGGAGGAGATGACTCTGCTTGAGAACGTCGAGTTCCAGGTCGGCCGCACCGGCGCCGTGACCCCGGTAGCCAAGCTCAAGCCGGTGTTTGTCGGCGGCGTGACTGTTTCCAACGCCACCTTGCACAACGCCGACGAGATTGAGCGCCTCGGCGTGATGATTGGCGATACCGTGATCGTGCGCCGGGCAGGGGATGTGATCCCGCAGATCGTCGCCGTGGTGGAGGCGCAGCGCCCAAGCGATGCCCGCGCGATCCTCTTCCCGACCGAGTGTCCGGTCTGTGGCTCTGCGGTGGAGCGGCTGGAAGGGGAAGCGGTTGCCCGCTGCTCCGGTGGCCTGTTCTGCGAGGCGCAGCGCAAGGAGGCGATCAAGCACTTCGCAGCCCGTCGCGCCATGGATGTGGACGGCCTTGGCGACAAGATTGTCGAGCAGCTGGTGGACAAGGGGCTGGTGAAGACTCCTGCCGATCTCTTCAGCCTAAACGCCATCCAGCTGGCCGGTCTTGAGCGGATGGGGCAAAAATCGGCCCTCAATCTGGTAGCCGCCATCGATGCTGCGCGCAGTACCACCCTGCCGCGTTTCCTGTTTGCCCTGGGGATCCGCGAAGTGGGGGAGGCGACTGCGCTCAACCTTGCCAACCACTTCCTCACGCTGGATGCCCTGCGCGCGGCCTCGGTGGAGCAACTGCTCGAAGTGGCCGATGTGGGTGATGTGGTGGCCAAGCATGTCTACTACTTCCTGCGTCAGCCCCACAACGTGGAGGTGCTGGAAGCCTTGCTGGCTGCCGGCATCCACTGGCCGGCCATCGAGAAGAAAGAGGCCGCGGAGCAACCCTTTGCCGGCAAGACCTTCGTGCTGACCGGCACCCTGACCACCTTGTCGCGCAACGACGCCAAGGCTGCGCTGCAGGCGCTGGGGGCCAAGGTGGCGGGTTCGGTATCTGCCAAGACCGATGTGCTGGTCGCGGGGGAAGCGGCCGGTTCCAAGCTGACCAAAGCACAAGAGCTCGGCATCACCATCTGGACTGAAGAGGAGCTGCAACAGGCGTTGCAGGGCTGATAGCCCTCACCAATCCTAACCGCAGCACCCGATAAAAGAGAACCCGGCATGGCCGGGTTCTCTTTTTTGTTTCGGCGGTCACTCACGCCAGAGGATCTTGTGGCGCCATTTGTCGGGTACTGTGAGCTGCCAGCGGGCCAGCTCGCTCTTGCTGAAGACATATTCGCCGCGTAAGGCCGCTCGCGGGGAGATGGTACGGGGCAGGGTGCCCGCCAGAATGGTATTGATGAGGCTGGCTGCCTGTATCCCCTGATCGTGGCCGTCCAGCACCAGCCCGCCGATGGACATATCCTTGCCGACGGTAAATTCCCAGAAACAGAAGAGCGGCACCGGCGTGTTGGCGCTGGTCCACTCCAGCACCGTCTTTTCGCTCACATGCTTGCCATTGTCATCGACCAGCGTGTGGTAGAGGCCGAGGAAGATTGCCTGATAGCCGTTCTTCTTGGCGTTGAGCACCGCCTCTTGCCAGAGGCTGTAATCCCCCATCAGCTGGCTGTTGATCCTGGTCTGGCCGACTCGCAGCTCGGTCTGGGTCTTGAATTCATCCTCGATGGCGGTGAGGGCCACATTGCTGGAATCAAACAGCACCAGCGCCTTGTCGAGCACCCCCATCATCTGGCTTATTTCGCTGATGTTGCGCTTGAGCAGGGGGCGCTCCAGCACGCCGGTGATCTTGGGGTGGCCGACAAAGCCCTTGAGGCGCGGATTCTCGTTCATGCCAAGAAATACCACCGGGGTACCCAGCGAGGCGATCTCGTTGGCCAGATAGTTGATGGCATTGTCATCCCCCAGTACCACCAGATCCGGTTTGCTCTTGAGATAAAAGGCGATGGCTTGCTGGGCGATTTCGTCGAACTTCTCCCGTGGATGGCGTTTGGTATCCATATAGAAGTGAGTGATCTTGTGCTCCCCCTGCAAGCCATCTAGCAGCCCTTTGTTGTAGCTTTGGTCCCACAGGTATTCGGGATGGTAGCTGCTGATCACCAGAATGTTGGCGGCCCAGAGCGGCAGAGAGAGGGTTGATAACAGTAGCAACAGCAGGGAGGTGCGCATGGGTTGTCCCTTGTCGAGGGGGAGAGAGTTCTTGTTCAGTATGGGCGGTTTTGGTTGGCGCTGTCATCTCGAAACCGGTGCGGCGGGGGGCAATTTTTTTCGGGTGGGCGGATCGGACGCCAGCCCGCACCCTGCTTGAGGTTGGATTTGAATGGGGCTTTTTTAGGTTGGTCGTGAACTGTCCCGCTCGCTGAAAAACCTGTTCTGGATCAAGAAATGAGGCTGCGCTTTGGTGCCTAATAGACACCACATATAGGGACGCATTCGTTTTTAATCCCTATATGTTGTGTTATTAAGCTGTGTATAAGCTGTTCCCCTCCTATCTTCAGCCCAGGCTTGTCAAGCCTCGGCTGAATTTATTTGCGTCCAGGACGAGATGCCGGGAGGGGGGCCCAACAAGGGTGAGCCAGAGGCAAATGCCCCTTTTAACGGGGAAAATTCATGAAACCGGTTGTGATCAAACGTGACGGATGTCGCGCACCATTCAATGCCCAGCTGATTGCAGAGGCGGTCAGCCGTGCGGCGGAAGCGGTCAATCAGGCCAATCCGGCACTCGCCTCCCGCATTGCCAATGCGGTGAGTCAGGAGCTGGAAGGGCGTGGTGAAGTTGATATCCACGAGATCCAGAACCGGGTCGAAAACCACCTGATGGCTTCCGACGACAAGGCCATCGCCCGTGCCTATATCGAATATCGTCACGATCGGGATCAGGCCCGCGAGGCGCGTGGCCGTCTGGCGCAGGAGATCCGCGGTCTGGTCGAGCAGACCAACGCTGCCCTGCTCAACGAGAATGCCAACAAAGACTCCAAGGTGATCCCGACCCAGCGCGACCTGCTGGCCGGTATTGTCGCCAAGCACTATGCCACCAGCCACATGCTGCCCCGTGATGTGGTTCAGGCCCACGAGAGTGGTGATCTGCACTTCCACGATCTCGATTACTCACCTTTCTTCCCGATGTTCAACTGCATGTTGATCGATCTGAAAGGGATGCTGACCCACGGCTTCAAGATGGGCAATGCGGAGATCGACACCCCGAAATCCATCAGCACCGCCACCGCCGTGACCGCCCAGATCATCGCTCAGGTGGCGAGTCACATCTATGGCGGCACTACCATCAACCGCATCGATGAAGTGCTGGCGCCCTATGTGACCATCAGCTGGCAGAAGCACCGTGAAGTGGCCGAAGAGTGGGGCATTGCCGACGTAGAAGCCTACGCCATGGCCCGCACCGAGAAAGAGTGCTACGACGCCTTCCAGTCGCTGGAGTACGAGGTCAACACCCTGCACACCGCCAACGGTCAGACCCCTTTTGTCACCTTTGGCTTTGGCTTGGGGGACAGCTGGGAGTCGCGGATGATCCAGCGCGCCATCCTCAGCAACCGTATCGCTGGTCTTGGCAAGAACAAGAAGACCGCTGTGTTCCCGAAACTGGTGTTCGCCATCAAGGATGGCCTCAACCACAAGCAGGGCGATCCCAACTACGACATCAAGCAGCTGGCGCTGGAGTGTGCCTCCAAGCGGATGTATCCGGACATCCTCAACTACGACCAGGTCGTGAAAGTGACCGGCTCCTTCAAGACCCCCATGGGTTGCCGCTCCTTCCTCGGTGCCTACGAGGAGAATGGCGAGCTGATCCACGAAGGTCGCAACAACCTGGGTGTGGTGAGCCTCAACCTGCCGCGCATTGCCCTGAAATCCCGTGACGAAGCGGATTTCTGGGATCGTCTCGATGCCTCCCTGCGGGTCGCCAAGAAGGCGCTGATGTACCGCATCACCCGTCTGGACGGGGTGAAAGCACGGGTTGCTCCGATCCTCTATATGGAAGGGGCTTGCGGCGTGCGCCTCAAGGCGGACGACAACGTCAGCGAGATCTTCAAGAACGGTCGTGCCTCCATTTCCCTCGGTTATATCGGGGTTCACGAGACCATCAACGCCCTGTTTGGTGACAAGGTGCACCTGTTTGACAGCGCCGAGCTGCAACAGAAGGCCATCGCCATCATCGCCCGTCTCAGGGCAGCCATTGACGAGTGGAAAGAGGAGACTGGCTACGGCTTCAGCCTCTACTCCACCCCGAGCGAGAACCTTTGCACCCGTTTCTGCCGCATCGATGCCAAGGAGTTTGGCGTGGTATCCGGTGTGACCGACAAGGGTTACTACACCAACAGCTTCCACCTCGATGTGGAGAAACAGGTCAACCCGTACGACAAGCTGGACTTTGAGGCGCCCTATCCGCCCATCGCCAGTGGCGGTTTCATCTGCTACGGCGAGTACCCCAACATCCAGCACAATCTGGAAGCGCTCGAAAACGTCTGGGATTACAGCTATGACAAGGTGCCTTACTACGGTACCAACACCCCCATCGACGAGTGCTACGACTGCGGCTTCACGGGCGAATTCGAGTGCACCTCCAAGGGCTTTACCTGCCCGCGCTGCGGTAACCACGACCCGGCCAAGGTGTCGGTGACCCGCCGTGTCTGCGGCTACCTCGGCAGCCCGGATGCGCGCCCCTTCAATGCGGGCAAGCAGGAAGAGGTGAAGCGCCGCGTCAAACATATGTAAGCGCACAAGCGATGAAGAGCTGGCCCCTGACGCAAGGGGCCATTTTCATTGGAGGGCGGCAACCATGCCGCCTTCCCGTGAACGAGGCAGGAAACAAGCGATGCACTACCACCAATACTACCCGGTCGATGTGATTAACGGCCCTGGCACCCGTGCCACCCTGTTTGTCTCCGGTTGTGAGCATCAGTGCCCGGGTTGCTACAACCAGAGCACCTGGCGGCTCGATGGCGGCAAGCCGTTCGATGGGGCGATGAGCGATCGCATCATTGCGGATCTCAACGACAGCCGCATCAAACGGCGAGGTCTGTCGCTCTCCGGCGGCGATCCGCTCCACCCGGCCAACGTTCCCCACGTGCTGGCGCTGGTGAAACGGGTGCGCGCCGAGTGTCCGGGCAAGGATATCTGGTGCTGGACCGGCTACCGGCTCGGCGAGCTGTCAGAGGCCCAGCGCGAGCTGGTGGCCTTGCTGGATGTGCTGGTGGATGGCAAGTTTGAAAAGACGTTAGCAGACCCGGGCCTGCTCTGGCGTGGCAGCAGCAATCAGCAGATCCACGACCTCAACGCCTGGCGTGATGCGGGTGAGCGAATTCCCTGTCTGGTTTGCAGTTGAAGCCAGGGATGTTTATGGTTAGCCCATTCCAATCCTGACGACATTTTTGACAAGGAGAGCCGAGATGAACAATCTGCTCAAGATCCTGCTGGCCATTTTCCTGCCCCCTGTGTGCGCGTTTATCCAGGTGGGCTTTAGCCTGCACTTTTTAATCAACATAGTGCTGACCCTGATGGGCGGTCTGCCGGGCATGGTCCATGCGCTCTGGCTGGTGGTGAGTGACAAGCGCGGCTGATACCTTCGGCTGGTTAGTGAGCTCATTGACGATAAAAGGGCCAACCTCTCGGGGTTGGCCCTTTTGTTCATGTTCATACGAATACTTTTTCGTTAGGATGGGTGACTGACCAAGCGGGCGGCGTTGAGCGCCCTGCAGTCCGGCAACAAGCACCGGCAAAGAACAAGGAGCGTTACATGAATTGGAAAGTCGCAGTATGGTCAGGTCTGGCAGTGACACTGTTGCTGGGGTGCTCATCCCGTCAGGAGGTGGCGCACGAGCGCGCTCCGATCGCTATCCCTCTCGAGCAGTTGTCCAGCTACTGGGTTCAGGAGAAGCAGTGGTCATGGCTTGGCAATGACGAGCCGGCCCTGCCGGCCAAACCGGTCAAGGGGTATGTGGAAGTTCGCTATCAAATCGACGCCAGCGGCACGCCGGTCAAGCCGGAAGTGGTGGCGGCCGAGCCCCCCGGCGAGCTGGAGCAGAGTGCGCTGGCGACCCTCTCGCAGATCCGCTACAGCCCGGCAGAGGGCAACCCGGATGCCATTCCGGTCGAGGTGACCAACCGCTTCGAGATCGAGATCAACTGATCCCCCACCACTCTGATGCCAGACAAAGAGAGACCCCGGTCAGGCCGGGGTCACGTCTATTGCTGTTTGCAGTCGTTGTAGGCGGTCTGCCACTCGCCATCCTGATCCCGCAGCTCGACAAAGCCCTCATCCCGCTTGTTCCACCAGACGGCCTCGTGTTCGTCTGTATAGCGGGCACCGGAGGCCGAGACGGCTTGGGGCAGGGTGTAATCCTTGCCGTCCGGCAGAGACAGCTTGATAAAGTTGAGGCTCTCGTCGGAGAGGGAGAAGTAGCGTACCTGCACCTTCTTGCCCTGTTCGCACTGGTAACTGACCGGTTCGCCACCAGTGACTGAGAGGGTATTGCCCTGATTGCAGCCGGCGAGCAGGCCGAGGGCCAGCGCACCAGCGGCCATCATATGTGCCTTATTCATGATTACAGCTCCATTGGTGTCATACGGGCGTGAGCCTAACAGGTTGCCGTTATTGTGCAATCAGCGTGGCCATTCGGTGCGTCGCTGGCTGTCCGTCATACCGCGTGAGTATGAGGGGGCGCAATCAGGAAGGTATCGCCATCAGTAGAGGCCAAGTCTGGTTTCAAACTGGCGGATCAGCGTCTCATAGATGCCGTTGTTTTTGATCTTCTGCAGCCCCTGCTCGAACTGTTTGGCCAGCGCTTCCCCTTGCGGGTGGTGGCGGGAGAAGGCGAGCCAGAAGCCATCGGTGGAGAGCTTGCCAACCTTGACCACCTTGCCGGTCAGCTGCTTCTGCTGGATCTTGAGGTAGCCCGGCATACCGTTCATCAGGATGTAGTCGACCCGGCCACGTACCAGCATCTCGAGGATCTGGGCATCGGATTTGGCCTGAAAGCGGGTGATCCTGGGGTTCTCCATAAAATCGGTGGGGTAGGTGTAGCCGAGGGTGATGCCCACCCGCTTGCCCTCCAGCGAGGTGAGTTTGAGATCCCGTTGCGGCTCGCTGGCGAGGGCGAAGATGGCAAGATCCTCCTCGAACATGGGGGTATCGTGCCAATGGTACTGGTAGCGGTTCTCTTCGGTGATGGTGGCGTTGAAGCACCCCGCAAGTTTGCCGCTTTTCGCATCGTGCATGCAGCGGGCGAAGGGGAGGGTGCGAAAGACAATCTCGATCCCTTCGGCGGCGAACACCGCCTTGACCAGCTCAGGCGCCAGTCCGTGGGGCTGGTCATCCTCATTGTCCTTGTCGCGCTCGCAGTAGGGGGCCCAGTCATCTTCGGCACCAATGACGAGCGGGGTGGCCCCGAGCGGGCTGGTAGCTAACAGCATCAGACAAACCAGCCATTTTTTTAACAACGGAACCATAGGTACACCTCATCGACAGCAGCCTTACAAGCATAGCCACACTTCTGCGCTGACTTGTAGTGGCAGGAGTATTGGTGAGGGAGGTAAACGAGGGCGAGAAAAAAAGCCCCGGCAGGCGACGGGGCGAAAAAGAGCTCATCCATGGGCTGACAACAGTGCTTACAAAAGGAGATCAATAACCGAAGCGGGTCGCCTCGAAGCGGTTGAGTAACCGGTGGACGAGGTAGCAGGCCAGCAGGGTGACCACGATGGCAAACAGGATGCTGCTCACCCGGTAGAGGGCGCTGAACACCAGATCGTTGCCAGGGGTGAGGTACTGGCCAAACAGGATGCCGAGGGTAGTGAGGGCACCAAAGCCGACCCCGGAGCCGCCTGCCTCCTTGACGTGAGCATGGCTGAACAGCATGGCGCCGAGCCACAGCAGTGGAGCGACCAGCAGCAGTTGCCCTGACCAGTCATAGAGCAACAGCTGGCCGAGCAGGCCGAAGGTGACCCCCAGCAAGGTACCCATCGCCCGTTTACGGGCATAACTCAGCGCACCGTTCCAGTGCATGGGGAACAGCACCAGCAGGGTCGTGGCCTGGGCAGACATGGAGTCGCGCAGGTCAAACACCTGAAACACCAGAAACGACAGGGTGGCCACTGTGGCCCCCAGCAGAGCTTCATGGCGCATCCGGTGCGACGCCTTGGGGGCCGAGGCGGGCTTGGGTCTGGCTTCCACATCCGGGATCAACATGGTCATCAGGTAGGCGATCAGCACCGACAGCACGCTCGCCCAGATATTGTTGAGGATCAGGTCGTTGAGGTCGGTCTGCGGATAGCTTGCAAAGTGCAGCATGATGCTGAGGCTCAGCACCCCGTTGGCCCCGAACAGAAACAGGCTGCCCCGCGACATGGCGGCGAAACGGTAGAGAAACAGCATGAAGGCGATAGGGGTCATCAGCGCCGGATGGCTGCCAAACAGTCCCCCCAGCAGCCCGACCTCCACCCCACAGACCACCGCAGCCGCGATCAGCTGGCGTGCGGCATGGCCATTCATCACCGGCACCATTCCCAGCAGTAGCACCGGTGTGACCGTATAGAAGACCCCGTAACTCCAGCCAAACAGCTTGCAGAGCAGAAAGCCCGTGGTGCAGCCAAAGGCGATGCGCAAGCACTGGCGTAGCTCGTTGCCGGTGAGGGGCCGATACCAGAGGTGGGTGGCAGCACCACCGACGGGGTGGGCTGGAGCAGTATTGGCCGACGGGTGAGTGGTGTGGTTAGTAGACATAATGGAGCAGGCTGAGCAGGTGGATCTGGCCCCGTGCCAGCATGGCGGTCAGGGCATTGTCCGGCAGCAGTTGCACCGTGGCCCGCGCCCCGGCTGGCAGATGGTCGGGGAGCTGGTCCAGCTCGAGGTGCAGCCGCATCCGCTGGGCATCTCTTACCCAGCGATCCGACTCCACCGGTGCTGCCAGTCGACCATTGGCATCAAACTGACCGGCGCTCACTCCGGCATCCAGACTGCTTACCCGGGCAGGATAGAGCTGACCCGGCTCGCCATCGAAGGCGACCAGTGCGCGGGTTTGCTCGCCAACATGGCGCAGGCTCTTCTCCCGAAAATCGGCAATGACGTCCACCTGTTCCGACACCAGCGCCAGCAGCGGGCTGCCCGCGCTGGCGATACTGCCTGGCTTAAGCTGCAGGTTGGTGATGCTGCCATCTTGATCCGCGTGAACCTGGCTGTAAGAGAGGGCCAGCTGTGCTTGCGCCAGCTTGTTGCGGGCCTGGCGCAGCAACAGATTATCCTCACCGGTCACGCCACGACTGGCCTTGATCTGGGCCAGTTTGGCCTGACTGGCGCGCAGGTTGGCCTGGGCGCTGCGCAGGGCGCTGTCAGCTTCATCTTTTTGTTGCAGCGAAACCATGTGACGTTGGTACAGCGCATCGATCCGCTCAGCCTCGCGCCACTTCTGGCTGGCCAGGGTCTCCTTGGCGTTGATCTCGGCAACGGCGGCGGTCAGGGCGGCATCCAGTTCACTGTTCTGCTGCTCTGCCTGCGCCAGCGCAAGGCGGGCCTGCTCCACTGCCAGTTCAAAAGGGGCCGGATCCAGCCTGAACAGCAGATCCCCCTTCTTGACCTGCTGGTTGTTGTGAACGGTGACCTCGATCACCTTGCCACTGACTTGGGGGGCCAGCTTGGTGACCACCCGAGTCGCCATCGCCTGAGGGGTGAGGGGCATCAGCAGGTCGGCTATCAGAAAATAGGCAAACAAGGTGGCAAAGCCAGCCATGGACCATTTGATCCAGCGGGTAAATTGTTGATCCGGGGTCATCTTATTCTCTCTCTGTGTCGGTCTCGGGAGGACTTGTATCGCCTCCGGCTTGTCGGTCGTGGTGTTGTTCAATTTTGCTGAGGGCGTTGGCCGAGATCCGCTGCACCGTGGCTTCAAACAGCTGCAGGGTCTGCTCGTCGATGCCCCCCAGCAGCTCCCGGCGGATATTCATGATGCGGTCGGCGATCTGATCGAGCAGGGTCTGGCCGGCCGGGGTCACGCAGACGATGCGGGCCCGCTTGTCCTGACTGCAGCAGTGGCGCTCAATCAGTCCCTGCTCTTCCAGCTGGCCCAGGGTGCGCATCAGGGATGGCAGTTCTATTTCGAGGGCTTCGGCCAGGGTCTTCTGGCTGACATGGCTCCCCATGCGGGAGAGTTTCCACAGCGCGGTCCAGCGGGGATGGGTGAGGCCAAGGGGGGCCAGCTCCAGATCGGCGGCAGTACGCCATAGCCGGTGCATCCGCGCTATCTGCTCGGCGAGCGACAGCTCGCGCAACCTTTCCAGATCCGTCATCCTCTCATCCTCAATGTACTTAGCCTGCTAAGTATCATACTTGTTTAGCAGGCTAAGTAAATAGTGTGATTCGGATCATGTTTCTGGTCGGATCTTTCGCTGGTGCGAGTTAGCATCGTTCGAGCCCCTGATATTATTCTCGGGGCTGATCCACTCGAGGCTCTCTTGCCGATTCGGATATTGCGCCGTGAATGGAGGATATCCGGTGGTTATTTTCATGAAATTTTCAGCTTCAGCGAGCAGCTCTTTTTCTATCCGCTAATATTGATGGGGTTATAAAACAAGGGGGAAACGGGTTGTGGATGGATATGACAGTGGATGTGTTTATCTGGCAATTGAAACGCTGTTGAGTGATGGAGAATATGGTGCAGAGTCACACCATGGCGTGAATCGGGAAGGCGCAATCAGAAGTACCGATATCAGTCATGATTTTGACCCCGCCAATATTCCATTGCTGTTGGCAGAATAGACCTGACCGTGTGTGATCCTTGTGAGTTCAAGCCAGTGCTCTGGTATTCGCTGGCTTGACTCATCACTATTTCAATCTCCCCTTTTTGCATCTTTCTTCTCACCATTCTTCATCGTGGGTGCTTCCTGCACGCCGACTTAAACCCTGATGTGGCAAGCCGTGGCACTCGCGTTATGGCGATGACGTTGCCCGCTGATTATCACTCACAGGATCTGTGGCGATAAATGGCCGCAGAGCTTGTCATCTGGCTCTGTTATTTCCCCGAAGGGGGGAGATCATCGCATCGTTATTACTGCTGATCACCCAAATATCCGCCATTATGGTCGCTCGTTTTATCACCCTATTTCCTGACTTGGTCGGGTATCGGATGTCTGGTGTTCTATTGTGCAGCACGCGCTGGCGGCACCATGATGTTTAAGTTTTTAATGTTTTTATATGGCTTTGCAGTCTGGCTAACCGACAGGGGCGAGGGGGATCAATAAAGTAGCGGCCACAATCACACGCAGAGTACATAACAATGAAAAACCTCTCCCCCCTACAAACCACACAAGAAAAGGCCGCCTTTATGGGCGGCCAACAAATTGCCGGTATGCCGCTCTTTATATTTCTGGGGCTGGCGACCTGCGTTCTCTTTTCCGGCTGGAACGGCTCGTTGCCGCTGGGCATGGTCGGTGCGCTGGCACTGATGTTTGTGCTGGGCACCCTGCTGACCGAGCTGGGGGAGCGGATCATGCCGATCCGCGAATACCTGGGGGGGGGCACCATCCTCGCCATCTTCGGCGGCGCCGCTCTGTTCGAATATCAGCTGCTGCCGGTGCAGGCGGGGCAGGTCATCACCAACTTCATGAAGGAGGGAGGGTTTCTCAACTTCTTTATCGCCAGCTTGGTGACTGGCTCCGTGTTCGGCATGAGCGGCGCTTTGCTGAAAAATGCCGCCATGCGCTACCTGCCGGTCATTCTTGGTGGCGTCGCACTGGCACTGCTGAGTGTGGGGCTGGTCGGCTCCCTGATGGGGTATGGCTTCAAGAATGCGGTGTTGCTGATCGGCCTGCCCATCATGGGCGGTGGCATGGGGGCTGGTGCGGTGCCCTTGGTGGAGATCCTCTCCGGCCCGATGCAGATGTCCAGTGCAGATCTATTGTCACGCATGGTACCGGCGGTGGTGATCGCCAATACCCTGGCCATTCTGGTGGGCTCTCTGCTGGCGCGGCTCGGTCGCCGTTACCCCTCCCTGACTGGCAACGGCAAGCTGATGGTTAAAGAGAGTAGCCAGAGCATTGCCGATGAGCAGGCCGAAGCGCCGACCCTGCAGAGTCTGGGTATGGGGCTTTTTATCAGCTCCAGCATGTTTGTGCTGGGTTCCCTGCTTGGCAACTTTATCCCCATGCACCCTTTCGCCCTGATGATTTTGGCCGTCGCCTTTATCAAGGTGAGCGGCCTGCTGCCGCGCCGTTATGAGCAGGCGGCGGCCGACTGGTATCAGTTTGTGGTGAGCAACCTCACTCCCTCCCTGCTGGTGGGGATCGGCGTCGCCTATACCAGTATTCCGGAGCTCATCAGCGCCTTCTCCATCAGCTACTTCGTGCTGGTCATGGTCACCGTGATCGGTGGCGCCCTCGGCGCGGCGCTGGTGGGCCGGATGATCGGTTTCTATCCCATCGAGGCGGCCATCACCGGCGGGCTCTGCATGGCCAACATGGGGGGGACCGGCGATGTGGCCGTGCTCTCGGCGGCCCAGCGCATGAAGCTGATGCCCTTTGCCCAGATCTCCTCCCGTCTCGGCGGCGCCGTGATGCTGATCCTGGCTACTGCTCTTATCTCCCTGCTCGCCTGATACCGGATTGAGGAACAAACAAAATGAACGACATCATGATGGGCACCAGCCTGCCCTATGCCGAACGCAAGCGTCAGGGCGTGCGGGGGCGTATGCCCCACAAGGAGGAGTCCCTCTCCCAGCAGCGGCGCCGGATCTACCGGTTGGTCAGCGCCATGCAGAGTCCGTTTGACCAGCATCTGCTGCTGCGCCAGCTGCAGGAGGACAACCCGGTGCTGTTCTACGATCTGGTGCGTCACCACCTGCCGGAGCTGCTGCCGATCATCTACACCCCGGTGGTGGGGGAGGCGTGCCAGCGCCACAGCGATCTCTATCTGCGCAGTCACGGTCTCTACCTCTCCTGGCATGACAGGGACGATCTTGACGATATCCTCGAGTCGGTGGAGCAGGAGGTGGACGTGATCGTCATCTCCGACGGCGAGCGGGTGCTGGGGCTTGGCGATCTCGGTATCGGCGGCATGGGGATCTGTATCGGCAAGCTGGCGCTCTACTCCGCTGCTGGCGGCATCAATCCGGCGCGCACTCTGCCGCTCTGTGTCGATGTGGGCACCAACAACCCCGAGCTGCTGGAGGATGACTCCTACCTCGGCTGGCAATCCCCGCGCATCGACGGCGAGAGCTACTACCACTTCATGGACAAGGTGGTGGCCGCCATTCGCAAGCGCTGGCCGCAGGTGGTGCTGCAGTTTGAAGACTTTGCCGGCAAGCATGCCGCCAACCTGCTGACCCGTTATCGCGACGAGCTCTGCATGTTCAACGACGACATTCAGGGCACGGCGGCAGTGGCTTCTGCCTGCGTGCTGGCCGGGTTGCAGCAGGCGGGTACCGCCCTGTGCGATGCCCCGGTGCTGATCGTCGGCGCGGGTTCTGCCGGTTGCGGCATCGCCGCCATGCTGGCCCAGCTTGCGGGGAGCCACGATGGCGTCTGGCTGTTTGATCAGGATGGGGTGGTCTGCTGCGATCGCCCTGCGTTGACCCGTGCCCAGCAGCCATTTGCCGTGCCGTGGAGGAGGGGAGCAGTTCGCTGCTGGAGACCATCCGGCAGGTGCGCCCGGCGGTCTTGATTGGTGTGAGCGGTCAGGGCGGCCTCTTTACTGGCGAGGTGTTGCAGGCGATGGGGGAGGTGTGCGATCAGCCGGTGATCCTGCCACTCTCCAACCCGACCCGCAGCGCCGAGGCCACCCCCGAGCAGGTGTGGGCCGCCACAGATGGCCGCGCTCTGCTTGCCACCGGCAGCCCCTTTGCGCCGGTAACGGTGGCGGGGGAGCGGCGGGTGGTCTCCCAGTGCAACAACGTATATGTCTTTCCGGGGATTGGCCTCGGGGCCTGCGCGGTCAAGGCGCGCCGCATCAGCGATGGCATGTTGCTGGCCGCAGTGCGGGCAGTTGGCGCCTATCCGCTGGTGGCGGGTCGGCTGCTACCCCCCATCGAACAGGTGGGAGAGGTGGCCCGCGCCGTCGCCAGAGCGGTGGCGCTCTGTGCCCGCGAGGAAGGATTGGCCGATTTTGTCGGCGATCCGGCACCTTTGATTGACCAGACCTGGTGGCATCCGCACTATTGGGCAGCGTCCTGACGTTTTAAGGTATGTGCATGAAACTTCGCCACCAGCTTGTCACCCTCTCTCTTGGGCTCTCCCTGCTGCTGATCCTCATTCTGGGCAGCCTGCTGGCCCTCTTTATCCGTCATCTGCTGGAGAGCAATCTGCAGGATAAGGGGAGCGATCTGGCTCGGGTCATGGCGGCGGATACCCGGGTGGTCGAAGCTCTGCGTCAGGGGAGTGATCCTACCCTGCGCGACTACGTGGAGGCCGTCTGCAACCGCACCGACGCCACCTATATGGTGGTGACCGACGAGCATGGTCGCCGCCTCAGCCACCCCAACCCCGAGCTGGTGGGGCAGAAGTTCCGCGGCGAGGATATTTGGCCCGCACTGCAGGAGCGGCGCAGCTACTGTTCCAAGGATCGGGGCACCATGGGACCGGCGATCCGCTGCTTCTCCCCGGTGGTGGGAGGGGATGGGCGCGTCATGGGGGCCGTGGTAGTGGGCTACCTGATGCAGCAGGTGGAGGGCATCTATATGGAGCGGGTAGCCCTGCTCATCAGCGCCATCGTTGCTGTGCTGGGGTGCGGCCTGCTGCTGGCACTCTGGGTGCAATATCTGCTGCGCAAGACCCTGCTCGATCTGGAGCCGGAGGCGATCGTGCGCCGCTTCACCCTGCAGGATCTGGTGCTGGAGCACATCACCGAAGGGGTGATTGCCCTCGATGGCCGCGGCAACATCAACATGATCAACAGCACCGCCAGCTATCAGCTGCGGCTGCCGGTTACCGGGCGCCATGCCCTGCAGGGGCAGTCGCTGGCGGAGCTGGTGCCACCCCTTGCCCCCTGTCTGGAGCAGGAGGGTGGGGAAGTGAGCTTCACCATTCAGGGGGAGTCCTTTGTCGGCCGCTGGCAGGCGGTGCAGGGCAAGGCACCGGGGCGGCTGCTGATCTTCAGCCGTCCGGAGGTGGCTGCCAGTCTGGGGGTACAGGTGACCCACCTGCGCCAGTATGCCGAGATGCTGCGGATGCAGAGCCACGAGTTCGCCAACAAGCTCAGCAGCCTCTCCGGCCTATTGCAGCTGGGCCATGTGGATCAGGCGGTGGAGCTGATCCAGCAGGAGAACGAAGCGTGCCAGACCATGCTGCAGGAGCTGCTGCGGCTGATCGACAACAAGCCGGTGGCGGGGCTTATTCTCGGCAAGTTCAGCCGGGCCCGCGAGCTCGGGGTGACTCTGGAGCTCGATCCCGATTCGGCGCTGGCGGAGTATCCGGCTTCGGTCTCGGCCGATCTCATCACCCTCATTGGCAACCTGCTGGACAACGGTCTGCAGGCGGCCTGGCGCAACCGCCAGCAGCGGCCGCCCAGGGTGCTGCTGTCCCTGTGCGATGTGGGGCGGCGGCTGGTGATCGAGGTGGAGGATAGTGGCGAGGGGGTCGACGAGGAGCTGGCCGATCATCTGTTCGATTACGGAGTGAGTCGCCAGAGCGGCGATCACGGGGTGGGTCTATTCCTGGTCAAGGAGACCGTGGGTCGGCACGAGGGTGTGATAGAATGGCGGCGAACCGCCGAGCAGACCACCCTGTTTGGTATCTACTTGAATAAAAACCAATTAATGTGAGCCATGGACCCAATAATCACGCTTGTTATTGAAGATGACGATCGGATCGGTGCCATCTTGTCAGAACTGGTGGCGGCGACACCCGGTTTCTCCCTGCTGGGGCGGGCTGGCACCCTGGCCCAGGCCGATGCCATGATGGCCGGTGTGGTGCCCCAACTGCTGCTGGTGGATGTCTCCCTGCCCGATGGCTCCGGCCTTGAGTGGGTGAGCCGCCTGCGCAGCCACAACCGCGAAGCCTATGTCATCATGGTGACTGCCTCGCGGGATGTGGAGACCATCCAGCAGGCCCTCAACCTGGGGGTTCATGACTACGTCATCAAACCATTGCGGCTGTTTCGCATCCAGCAGAGTCTGGACGAGATCCTGCAACTGCACAGCCGTCTGTGCGAGCGGGGTCGGCTGGAGCAGGAAGATCTCGACAAGCTGCTGGGCAAGGGAGGGCGCTCCCAGATCAAGGAGATGCGCGTCACTCCCAAGGGGATCGACAGCATCACCCTGCGTCAGGTGCTGGATCTGCTGGCGGGTGAGCCGGAGAGCGTCTTCTCCACCGACACGGTGGCGTTGCGACTCTCCCTCAGCCGCACCACGGCGCGCCGCTATCTGGAGTATCTGGAGTCGGAAGACCGGGTCGATGTGGATCTCAACTATGGTCAGCGGGGGCGGCCGGAGCGGCGCTACCGCTGGCGCCGGGCCGGTTGAGATGCTCACTGACGTGCATTGCAGAAACAACAAGGGAGCCATGGGCTCCCTTGTTGTTTCCGGACGATGTTGGTTCTCAGGCGGCTTCCCGTTCGGCCACCGGCGCACGCCCCTTCAGCTGGGAGGTCATCACCCCGCCCAGGATCAGCCCGCCACCCAGCAGGTGGTAGCCATGGATCGGTTCCCCCAGGCCGACGACGGCGATCAGCGCTGTACAGAGCGGCATCAGGTTCATAAAGACCGAGGTGCGCTCGGCGCCCATGCAGGCGAGGCCGCGCATCCAGCAGTAAGCCGCCAGCAGGGAGGAGGCGAGCCCGGCGAAGAGCACCAGCCCCCACCCTTCGGCTGGCACCGCCATCGAGTCGGCGCTGAGAGCGAGCGGTACCAGCAGCAATACGGCCAGCAGGATCTGCATGTAGAGGTTGAGCCAGGGGCCAAACGGCAGGTGCCAGCGGCGGATCAGTAGGCCGTAAAGGGCGTAGCTGGCGGAACCCAGCAGCATCATGCCATCCCCCGGGTTGATGCCGTTATGGAGCAGGGCGAGCGGCTCGCCTTTGCCAAGCAGCCAGAGCACCCCGAACAGGGAGAGACTCATGCCGAGCAGTGCCTGTTTGCCGGGACGCTGGCCGAAGAAGAGCGCCCCTTGCAGCAGGGTGAGCAGCGGAATGAGGGAGCCGATCACCCCCATATTGGTGGCCGAGGTGCTGTGGGCGGCGTAGTAGGCCAGACACTGATAGAGCACCATACCGAGCGCCGCCAGCACCAGCAGCTTGCCGAGCCAGGGGCGAACCTCGCTGCGTCGCCGCCAGAGGGTGGGCAGACAGAAGGGGGTCAGCGCCAGAGCGGCGATCACCCAGCGATAGAAGGAGATAGCCGCGGGGTCGAGCACACTGGCGGCCGCCTTGGACACCACGGTATTGGTAGCCCAGATCAGCACAGCCATCAGCGGAAAGAGAAGAGGGGAAAAGATTCGCATCAGAGGCTCCTTATTAACAGGGGGCCAAGTCTACCCTTGTCTTTATACTATCAAGTAGCGTAAAACAGACAGATGACCCAGCAGAAAAGACAACTCTTTCTGATGCACCTTATTCCGGCCCACCCGGACTGCGTTTGCCCGCAACTGATGGCTGCTTTTGGCCTGTGCCGGAGACCGAGCCAACAGGGCGTTGTATCAAGCCTGCTCCTCTCTCTCGCTGACAAGGGGCGCTGATGGCCACTCACCACTTTCAGCCGGTAGATGTCGTTCTGCCCGCTCCCAATCCGCTCTTTTTCAGTTACCAGCAGATGCTGGCCGACAGCGCGACCGTGCTGCACTCCCACCCCTGGGGCCAGCTCAACATGATCAGCCTGGGGATCATGGAGATAGAGCTGGGGGATCAGCGACTGGTGGCCCCTGCCGACTATCTTATCTGGGTACCGGCGGATCTCGACCACACCTCCTACAACGAGCAGACCCTTGACTACACCTCCATCTACGTCAGCCACGAGCTGGCGGCCAAGCTGCCGCCAGAGCCCAGATTGCTGCTGCTCACGCCACTTATTCGCGCCCTGCTGAGCGACTTTTGCGAACGGCGGGTAAGCCATATGGCGGATGAGTGGGATCAGCGTCAGGCCGAGTTGCTGGTGGAGCGACTGGCGCGCACCCGTTGTCAGGAGAGCTACCTGCCGATGAGTCAGGACAAGCTGCTGGCTCCCATGCTGGCGGCGTTACACAGCGATCCTGCCGATCCCCGAACTCTGGCCCAGTGGGCCGGACAACTGCACACCACAGAGCGCACCCTGGCGCGGCGCTGCCTGCGGGAGTTGGGGATGAGTTTCGGTCAGTGGCGGGCGCGGCTGCGGCTGCTCAAGGCGCTGGCCTGGCTCAAGGGGGACATGCCCATTCAGGAGATCAGCTGGCGGCTCGGTTACGGCTCCACCTCGGCCTTTATCGCCATGTTCAACCGGGAGCTGGGCTGCTCCCCCCAGCGCTATCGCCTACAGTCTGCCCGATAACAAATCGCCGGACATGTCATCTGGTGAAGCAAAACAAGAAGGGCGCCCACAGGCGCCCTTTCTGATGACATTCGCTTGCGCTAGAAGAAGCCGAGCGGGTTGATGTCGTGGCTCACCAGCAGGTTTTTGGTGTTCTGGTAGTGGTCCAGCATCATCTTGTGGGTCTCGCGGCCGATCCCCGACTTTTTGTAACCGCCAAAGGCGGCGTGTGCCGGGTAGGCGTGGTAGCAGTTGACCCAGACACGGCCAGCCTGAATGCCACGCCCCATGCGCCAGGCCAGATTGCTGTCGCGGGTCCACAGGCCTGCTCCCAACCCGTACTGGGTGTCGTTGGCAATGGCCAGAGCATCGGCCTCGTCCTTGAAGGTGGTGACCCCGAGTGCCGGCCCGAAGATCTCCTCCTGGAACACCCGCATCTTGTTTTGACCGGAGAAGATGGTGGGCTGGATGTAGAATCCCCCCTCCAGTCCGCTCACCTTGGCCGGGCCGCCGCCGATCAGCATCTTGGCCCCTTCGCCGCGACCGATCTCCATGTAGCCCAGGATCTTGTCGAACTGCTCGCGGGACGCCTGCGCCCCCACCTGAGTGGCGGTATCGAGGAGGTTGCCCTGCACTATGGTGCGAGCGCGGGCCAGCACCCGGTCCATGAAGTCGTCATAGATGCTGGCCTGCACCAGCGCGCGGGAGGGGCAGGTACACACTTCCCCCTGATTGAAGAAGGTCATCAGCATCCCTTCTACCGCCTTGTCGATGTAGCTGCTCTCGTGCTGCATCACGTCGGCGAAGTAGATATTGGGGGACTTTCCCCCCAGCTCCACGGTGGAGGGGATCAGCTTGTCGGCTGCGCAGCGCAGGATATGGGCGCCCACTTCGGTCGACCCGGTGAAGGCCAGTTTCTGGATCCGGTTGCTGGTGGCCAGCGCCTGACCTGCCTCGGCGCCGAAGCCGTTGACCACGTTGACCACGCCGGGGGGCAGGATGTCCTTGATGAGATCCATCATCAGCATGATGGTGACCGGGGTCTGCTCGGCGGGCTTGAGCACGCTGCAGCAACCCGCCGCGAGCACAGGGGCCAGCTTCCAGGCAGCCATCAGCAGCGGGAAGTTCCACGGGATGATCTGGCCGACCACGCCGATGGGTTCCTTGAAGTGGTAGCTGACGGTGTTCTGATCCAGCTCGGCGGCCGAGCCCTCCTGAGCGCGAATGCAGCCAGCGAAGTAGCGGAAGTGATCCACCACCAGCGGCAGGTCTGCGGCCAGGGTTTCGCGCACCGCCTTGCCGTTCTCCCAGGTTTCGGCGATGGCGAGCCGTTCGATGTTCTGCTCGATGCGATCGGCGATGCGCAGCAGCAGGTTGCTGCGCTCGGTGACGCTGGTTTTGCTCCAGCTGGTGAACGCCTTGTGGGCGGCATCCAGCGCCAGCTCGATATCGGCGGCGTCGGAGCGAGCGACCTCGCAGAATACTTTGCCATCCACCGGCGAGATGTTTTCAAAGTAGCGGCCGGCGCGAGGAGCCACCCACTCACCACCGATGAAGTTGTCGTAACGGGACTTGAAGCTGACCAGGGCACCTGCCTGACCGGGAGCGGTATAAATCATCTCATCATCCTTTATGTGTGTGATCCTGACCGGACTGGCTGACAGACCGGTTGCCAGCTGATATCGCAAGGGGCGTGCCAAAGGGTCTGACCAGCAGACAGAAGGTTACAAAAACGTTATCAAATGGGGTGTGGCAGCGTATCTTGGTTAACCAATGTCCACGGCTATTACGATAAAACTGTACCGTTTCTGGACAGTGGCCGAGACAGTCGTGCTGTTTGTGAACAGGAGGCGTGATGAGTGAGTCACTTCAACCCGGTCCCGGTCCGATCCAGCGTTCCTGGCAGCGCTGCCTGCATCAGGGGCTGAGCCGCCAGCAGAGCGCCGATCTGGACTTGCTGCCCCAGGGGGAGCTGTCGGCCCGTCAGGAGCAGCACAGGGCGCTGATTTCCTGCTTCCAGCGCTTCGTGCTGCCGCTGTTTGCCCAGTTGCTGGCCGGTCGCCCCTGTCGCCTGTTGTTGTGTGACGGTGAGGGGGCCATTCTGGCCGCCAGTGGTGATGAGGGTTTCGCCCGTCATGCCGAGCGTATCTTTTTGCGCAGTGGCGCCCGCTGGGGGGAGGCGAGCAAGGGTACCAACGCCATCGGTACCGCGCTGGCCGAGCAGAATGAAGTGCAGGTGCTCGGCAATCAGCACTTCTTCGCCCAGCACAGCTTTCTCAGTTGTAGCGCTTGCCCGTTGCTCGGGCCGGACGGGCAATTGCTGGGGGTGCTCGATATCTCCACCGATGCGGCCCATCACGATGGCGACATGCTGGGCACAGTGCGGCTGTTGGCCATGACCCTCGAAAACGCGCTGCTGGCGCGCCAGCCGGGCTGGCTGGTGGATCTCGATCCCCAGAGCCTCTGGTCCGCTCGCCTGTTGCTGGGAGAGGAGGGGGAACTGCTCGGCGCCAACCGGGCAGGCCGACTCTGGCTCGGCCAGCACCCTTTCGATGGCAGACAACTGCTGCGCGAGGGGCGTGGCTTGCGGCTGGTGCCAGAAGCGGACGAGACCTTTTCCCGCGCCGTCCTGCCTGGTCACTCAAGCCCGATGCCACATCCGCAGCAGGTGCCGCTCAAGATGCTGGAGCGCGGCATTTCGCTGCTTATCGAGGGGGAGACCGGCAGCGGCAAGGAGCATCTGGTGCGGGCCCTGCACCGAGCGTCGAGTCGGCGGGAGCAGCCACTGGTGTGCGTCAACTGTGGCGCGTTACCAGCAGATCTGGTGGAAGCCGAGCTGTTTGGGTATGTGGGCGGGGCCTTCAGCGGTGCCCGCAGCCAGGGCAGTCAGGGTTATCTGCGCGCAGCCCACGGCGGCATGCTGATGCTCGATGAAATTGGCGAACTGCCGCTGCAGGCTCAAACCCGACTGCTGCGGGTGTTGCAGGAACGCAGCGTGACACCGGTTGGCAGTCACAAGCCGGAGGCGGTGGATTTCTGGCTGGTCAGTGCCAGCCACCGGGATCTGGCTGCCATGGTGCAGAGTGGCGCATTTCGCGAAGACCTCTATTACCGGATCTGCGGCTGGCGCCAGCAGCTGATGCCGCTGCGCCGTTGGCCTGCCGCTGAGCGTCTGGAGCTGATCCAGCGACTGTTGGCGGAGATGGACCCGACCCTGCGTCTGACCCGCGATGCGGAGCAACAGCTGCTGGCCCATCCGCTGCCCGGCAACGTGCGCCAGCTCAAGCAGGCACTGGAAGTGGCCTGTGTGCTGGCAGAGGGGTTGGGTTGGATAGAACCCGCCCACCTGCATCTGCCCAGTGTGGCCACAGAGCCCGGCGCCTTGCCGATGGGGGAGGCGACCAGCTTGCGTGAACAAACCCGGCGGCAGGTACAGCAAACGCTGGTGGCGTGCGGCGGCAATGTGAGCGAGGCCGCGCGCCAGCTGGGGATCAGCCGCACCACCCTCTACCGGACGCTGCGCGAAGCCCCTTGAGTGCTCACTCCCCCTCACCGGTCGTTTTCAAGACGCACATGACGGCTGGAGCCCTGCCCATCCAGCCGCTATGATGCGCCCTTGCCGGGGCATTGCGCCCGTTGACTCATCCGTTGAGGATTTTCTGCCATGTCACAACACATAGGGGCGCTGACCCTGCTGGTGGCTGATTACGATCAGGCCATTCGCTTTTTTACCGAGGGACTTGGCTTTGCGCTCCTGGAAGACACTCGGCTCGACGAGCCGGGCAAACCGGGCAAGCGCTGGGTGCGGGTTGCCCCCAAAGGTGCCTCCGGTTCTGCACTGCTGCTGGCGAAAGCGGCCAATGCGCAGCAGCAGGCCGCCATCGGCCAGCAGGGTGGTGGCCGGGTATTTCTGTTCCTCGAGACCACTGATTTCTGGGGGGATTACCAGCGCATGCAGGCGTACGGTGTTCATTTTTGTGAACAGCCTCGTGACGAGCCTTATGGCACCGTGGTGGTGTTTGAGGATATCAGCGGCAACCGGTGGGACTTGTTGCAACGTACTGCTGCCAACTGAATCTGAAAACGTTTATCATCCCGCCTGTCATAAAGTCATAAAAGTGTCACAGAAAATTCTAATAATTGGCGCACCCATCTTCACAGAGGAGAGAGAAGGGAATGGCTAAGCGAATTCTGGTGGTCGAGGACGAAGCACCGATCCGCGAAATGCTCTGCTTCGTGTTGGAGCAGAAGGGATATGAGACGATTGAAGCGGAAGATTACGCCGATGGACTGGCGAAGGTGCGCGAACCCTACCCCGAACTCATCGTGCTCGACTGGATGATGCCGGGCGGCAGTGGCATCCAGTTTATCAAGCAGCTCAAGCAGGATGAGGTGACGCGCCAGATCCCGGTGGTGATGCTCACCGCTCGTGGTGAAGAGGAGGACAAGGTGCGTGGTCTGGAGGCCGGAGCCGACGACTACATCACCAAGCCGTTCTCGCCCAAGGAGCTGACCGCTCGCCTCCATGCGGTGATGCGCCGCGTGTCGCCCACCTCGGTAGACGAGGTGATCGAGGTGCAGGGGCTGAAACTCGATCCTGTCTCCCACCGGGTCAGTGCCGAAGAGAAGGCGCTCGACATGGGGCCGACCGAATTCAAGCTGCTTCACTTCTTTATGACTCACCCCGAGCGGGTCTACAGCCGTGAACAGCTGCTCAATAATGTCTGGGGTACCAATGTGTACGTCGAGGACAGAACCGTGGATGTGCATATTCGTCGCCTGCGCAAGGCGATTGAAGAGACAGGGCACGACAGATTGATCCAGACGGTGCGTGGAGCCGGATACCGCTTCTCAACCCGTCTCTAGAGGCAGTTATGTTGCAACCTTACGCCTGGCGGCGACAGTTGTGGCGAATGGCGTTTTTTTACGCCCCCTTCGCATTGGTTGGCTGGTTGATTGATCATCTTGCCCTCTGCCTGTTGGTGGCGGCCGTGTTGCATCTGGGCTGGCACTATCGCTTCCAGAAGCGGCTCTCTGACTGGCTGTGGCACGACCGCAGCCTGGTGCCCCCCAGCGGCAATGGCAGCTGGGAGTACATCTTCAACGGTATCTACAAGCTGCAGCAGCGTCACCGCGCCCGTCGCCGCGAGCTGGCGGGGCTGACGCCGCTTCCGGGAGGGGGCCGAGGCGCTGCCCGATGCCGCTGTGGTGTTTCGCACCGATGGCAGCATCCTCTGGTGCAACCGGCTGGCGGAGCAACTGCTCGGTTTTCGCTGGCCGGAGGATGCCGGCCAGCATATCGGCAACCTCATTCGCAATCCGGCCTTTAACGCCTATCTGGGCAAGGGATCGTATGACGAGCCCCTCGAGATGCACTCCCCGGTCAACGAGGAGAAGTTTCTCGAGTTTCGGATCATGCCCTACGCCTCGGATCAGGCGATGCTGGTGGTGCGGGATGTCACCCGCTTGCGCAGTCTCGAGAAAACCCGCAAGCACTTTGTCTCCAACGTCTCTCACGAGCTGCGCACTCCGCTGACCGTTCTCAAGGGTTATCTGGAGATGACCGAGGAGCCGCCCCCGCCCGCCATGTGGGCCAAGGCGCATCGGGTGATGATGGAGCAGACTATCCGGATGGATAATCTGGTCAATCAGCTGCTCACCCTCTCCCGTATCGAGGCGGCCCCGACCGTGGATCTCTCCCATCTGGTGGACATGCCGGCCATGCTGGGCCTGCTGGAGCAGGAGGCGCGAGCGCTCTCGGGCGAACGGGCCCACCAGCTCGAATTTGTGGTGCAGCCCAATCTGCTGGTGCGCGGGGATCAGGAGCAGCTGCGCAGTGCTGTCTCCAATCTGGTCTACAACGCCATTCACTACACCCCGGCGGGGCGAAAAATTACCGTGGAGTGGCGCAAGCAGGGGGCGATGGCGCTGTTTGCCGTGAGCGATGAAGGGGAGGGGATTGCCCCCGAGCATCTGGCGCGGCTGACCGAGCGGTTCTATCGGGTCGACAAGGCACGCTCGCGCCACACCGGCGGCTCAGGCTTGGGCCTTGCCATCGTCAAGCATGCCCTCAGTCATCACGACTGCCAGCTCGATATCGAGAGCCGGGTCGGCCTTGGCAGCCGCTTCAGCTTTCTCATCCCGAGTCGCATGGTGGTGATTAAATAGTCTTTTATGGCAATGGGTTAGCTGCAAAAAGAGGGCCTTTGAACGGGCCCTCTTTTCATTTGTTCAAATCTGTCGCCATGTCATTAAAGTGTCACATTAAATCCATAAATTTGTCACTGCCAGGTCAGATACTGGCGCCGTCTTAAGAACGGACCTTCTGTAACTTTGGAGAGATTGGATGAAACTCAACAAACTGGCTGGTGTAATCGGATTCACCGCAGCAACCCTGTTTTCTGTCAGCGCCCTGGCTGCCGGTGTGGATAAAGACCTGCCGGATTACACACCGACCAGCGGCATTTCGGGCAACCTGTCCTCTGTCGGCTCGGACACTCTGGCCAACATGATGACCCTGTGGGCCGAAGAATTTAAGCGTTTGTACCCCAACGTCAACGTGCAGATCCAGGCCGCCGGTTCTTCTACCGCCCCGACTGCCCTGACCGAAGGTGTTGCCCAGTTCGGTCCGATGAGCCGCGCCATGAAGGCCGGTGAAGAGGAAGCATTCGAGAAGCGTTACGGCTACAAGCCGACTGCCATCCGCGTTGCAGTCGATGCCCTGGCGGTGTTCGTCAACAAGGACAACCCCATCAAGGGGCTGACCATGCCGCAGATCGACGCCATCTTCTCCAGCACCCTCAAGTGCGGCGAAGCCAAGGCTGCCACCAAGTGGTCTGATCTGGGTCTGGACGGCAACTGGTCCTCTAAGGATCTGCAACTGTTCGGTCGCAACTCCGTATCCGGTACCTACGGTTACTTCAAGGAGCACGCCCTGTGTAACGGCGACTTCAAGAGCGGCGTGAACGAGCAGCCGGGTTCTGCCTCCGTGGTGCAGTCTGTTTCTGCCTCCCTGAACGGCATCGGCTACTCCGGTATCGGTTATGTCACCTCCGGTGTGCGTGCAGTACCGCTCTCCAAAGATGGCAAGACCTTCATCGAAGCGACCTCCGATAACGCCATCACCGGCAAGTATCCGCTGTCACGCTTCCTGTACGTTTACGTGAACAAGCATCCGAACAAGCCGCTCTCCCCGATGGAGCAAGAGTTCGTCAAGATGATGCTCTCCAAAGCAGGCCAGAACATCGTTGCCAAAGATGGCTACGTGCCGGTGCCGGCCAAGGTGGTACAGGCTGACCTGAAAAAGCTGGGTATCATGTAACTGCCCGCAGTCAGCATGCCCTGATAAAACGAGCCCCAAGCGGGCTCGTTTTGTTTTTGGCAGCTGTCAGTTTTGTTAATAGCGCAGGATGGATATTTTTCCGCCAGCCGGGGGCTGGCTCCCTTGCGCAGCAGGACGGCATTTCCGAGAATAGGGCAACGTTATGGCAAAGGATCCCTTCATGATTGCGTCCCTCTCCAAGTTTGGCCTGGTAGCCCTCTGTAGTTCCCTGCTGGTCGCCTGCGCCCAGTCGCCGACCGGCCGCAGCCAGATGCTGCTCTATTCTCCCCAGCAGATGAACCAGTTGGGCGCCGACTCCTTCGAGCAGATGAAAAAGCAGGAGAAGGTGAGCAAGGATGCCAAACTCAACGCCTATGTCTCCTGTGTCGCCAAGGCGGTGACCGCCCAGGTGCCGGCCAGCTATGGCATCACCAACTGGGAAGTGGTGGTGTTTGACTCCAAACAGGTCAACGCCTTCGCCCTGCCCGGCGGCAAGATCGGGGTTTACAGCGGCCTGCTCAAGGTGGCCAAGAATCAGGATCAGCTGGCGACCGTCATCGGCCACGAGCTGACTCACGTGCTGGCCCAGCACTCCAACGAGCGACTCTCGCGCAGCCAGCTGGCGGGGATCGGTCTGGCGGCTGCGGACATTGCCATGGGCACCAGCGAGTATCGCGGCGCCACCATGGCCGCCCTTGGCCTCGGGGTCGAGGTGGGGGTGATGCTGCCCTATGGCCGTACTCAGGAGAGCGAAGCGGATCGGCTGGGGCTTGAGCTGATGGCGCGCGCCGGGTTCAATCCGGCCGAGGCGATCCCCCTGTGGCAAAACATGAGTGCCGCCGCCGGTGGCAACACCCCGCCGCAACTGCTCTCCACCCACCCGAGCAACGAGAACCGGATCGCCGAGTTGCAGGCGCAACAGGCGCAAGTGCTGCCGCTCTATGAGCAGGCCCGAGCCAATGGTCTGGTGCCCCAATGCAAGGCATAAGCCTGCGCATGGCGCGCAGCGACGATGCCGCCGCCATGACGGTGATGCAGCGAGCCAGCTGGCTCGCTGCCTATGGCCAGGTGCTCGGTGCCGACCTGCTGGAGCAGCTGGACGTTACCGCCCATCTGCAGATTTGGCAGAGCCGTCTGGCCGAGCCGGGCCCAAGGCCCATGCTGCTTTGTCTCGATGAGGTGGTGATTGGCCTGCTCTACTGGCAACCACAGCAGGAAGCGGGACAGAGCAGCGCCCTGATCCGCGCTTTTTACCTCCATCCCGACCACTGGCGACAAGGTTATGGCAAACGGCTGTGGCAGGCGGTGGCGATGCAGATGCGCCGCGCCGGTTGCCATAGCGTCAAATTGTGGCTGCTCGATGGCAACCACATCGGTGAGGGATTCTACCTGCGCCGCGGCTTTGTCTTTGATGGTGCAGAGCGCACCCTGATAAGCCTCGGGCAGCCCTGCCTGCAGCGACAAATGAGCCGTTTGCTCTGATCACTCTCCCGTTTTTCGCCTTCGGTCACTTTATTTTTTTTGCGAATTAATACAATGTCCCCCTTGGAACAGAGTTGGATAAACACGGGCTGACAAGGGAGTGCTGGCATGTACTACGGCTTTGATATCGGTGGCACCAAGATCGCCTTTGCGGTCTATGACGGTGCATTGAACCTCTGCCACGAGGAGCGCTTGAGCACCCCGGGCAACGATTACGAGGGGTTGCAGCAGCTGATCCGCTCCCGGGTCGAGCAGGCGGATGCCCGCTTCGGCGCACGGGGCTCGGTCGGCATCGGTTTCCCCGGTGTCATCAACAGCCAGGATCACAGCATAGTGGCGGCCAATCTGCCCTCCATCAATGGTCGCCATCTGGGCGCCGATCTGGCCGAGCTGCTGGAGCGGCCGGTCAAGGTGGATAACGACGCCAACTGCTTCCTCTGGTCCGAAGTGCATCAGGGTGCCGCCGACGGCGCAGGCAGTGCGCTTGGTGTCACCATCGGCACCGGCATCGGCGGCGCTGTTTATCTGGCGGGCAAGCTTATTCAGGGGCGCAACTGGCTGGCTGGCGAGATTGGTCACTACCCCTTGCCCGCGACCATGCTGATGAAGTACCCCGATTTGCCCCGTCCCCGTTGCGGCTGCGGCCGTCTGGTCTGTTTTGAAAACCTATGCCTCCGGCACCGGTCTGGAGCGTCTCTATCACCATTTCCATGGCCAGCGCGCCACGGGTCACCAGATTGTGGGACGCTTCGAGGCCCATGAACCCCATGCGGTCGAGACGGTCGACTGCTGGCTGGAGATCATGGCTGCCGGGCTTGCCACCGCCATTTCGGTGATTGATCCCGAGGTGGTGGTGTTGGGGGGCGGCCTGAGCGGCCTGCCCGCCCTCTATGAACAGCTGCCGCTGCGTCTGCCCGGTCACTTGTTGCCCGGGGTCGCCCTGCCCGAGATCCGCCAGGCTCGCTTCGGCGGTGCCGGTGGTGTGCGCGGCGCAGCCTTGCTCAATCTATGAGATCAGATGTGGGGTCTGATCTCCCCGAAAAAGGAGTCCTCATGACCCGTCTTGAAATCTGTATCGACAACCTGGAATCCCTGTTTACTGCCCAGCAATCCGGGGCGGATCGCATCGAGCTCTGCTCTGCGCTGGGTCTGGGCGGCCTGACCCCCTCCTACGGTTTTATGCAGCAGGCAGCCCGCCACGCCACCGTGCCGGTTTATGCCATGATCCGCCCGCGTGCCGGGGATTTTTGCTTCAACGACGGCGAGTTCGAGATGATGCTGCAAGATATCGCGGCCGCACGTGCTGCGGGGCTGCAAGGGGTGGTGGTCGGTTTGCTGGATGAGGAGGGGCGGGTGCCTGCCGCCAAGCTCAAACAGCTGGTGGATGCAGCAGGCCCGTTGGGAGTCACCTTCCATCGCGCCATCGACCTCTCCTCCGATTGGCGCCTCGATCTGGAGACCATAGTTGCTGCCGGTTGCGAGCGCATTCTGAGCTCGGGCCATGCGCCGACCGCGTTGGCGGGGTTGGAAACCCTGCAGGAGATGCAGCAGGCGCTGGCGGGGCGTGCCAGCCTGATGCCGGGGGCCGGGGTCAATGCCGACAACGTGCGTACCATCATCGAGTTCACCGGGGTGAGCGAAGTGCATATGTCCGGCATGGGCTGGCGCGGTGGCATGGTGCCGCACGGAGTGAATATGGGCACTTCGGATGATGGTCGGGTCAATATCACCGATGGCGCCAGGGTGGCTGCGGTCAGAGCCTTGCTGGATCGCGGTTAAGCAGATCGCCGCCGTTGGGCGGCGTTCATCCGCATCTTGTGTGAAGTTCCTCCCACTGACGGGGAAATCAGGGGCGGCGCCCCCGGCAGCACCCCGGCCAAAAGTCTGATATTATCCCGCCTCTTTACTACATGGATCTGGAGCAACATCTCAATGTCCCAATACGACTCTATCGAACAGAAGGCCAGCTATGGCATCGGCCGCAACATGGGTGATCAGCTGGCGCAGCAAGCCTTCGCCGGTCTCGATATCCCGGCTCTGCAACAAGGTCTGGCAGATGCCCTGAATGGTCTGGAGTTCGCGGTCAGCCGTGACGATATCAATGATGCCTTCCAGGTGATCACTGCGCGTATGCAAGAAGAGCAGGAAGCTGCCGCCAAGGCCGCCGCTGCTGACGGCGAAGCCTTCCTGGCTGACAACGCCAAGCGCGCTGAAGTGAAGGTGACCGACTCCGGTCTGCAGTACGAAGTGCTGGTAGAAGGCAACGGTGCCGTTCCGGTAGCCGGTCAGTCCGTGCGTGTGCACTACCACGGTACCTTCACCCACGGTGGTGTATTCGACAGCTCCGTCGCTCGCGGCCAGCCGGCTGAATTCCCGGTGACCGGCGTGATTGCTGGCTGGGTTGAAGCGCTGCAGCTGATGCCGGTTGGTTCCAAGTGGAAGCTCTACATCCCCCACGATCTGGCCTACGGTGCCCGTGGCGCGGGCTCCATCCCGCCTTACTCTGCACTGGTATTTGAAGTCGAGCTGCTGGACATCCTGTGATCCTGCTGGCTTGATGCAAACGGCGACCCTCGGGTCGCCGTTTGTTTTTGGGTTATGTGATAGACAGCATTTGTCGCGACCAGCGGGCTGGAGAGCAGAAAAGGGCGGCACTTTTGCGCTTTTTACTGGTTTTTTCAGAAACGGGAACAGGCATACTGCGACTCATTAGAGAGGATAAGGAGAACCCGATGAGCAAGAAGATGAAGAAAGTAGCGGGGCTTGCTCTGTTGCTGCTGAGTATTCCGGCCAGTGCTGATGCCATGCGCTGCAAGAACGCCCTGATCACCGAGGGAGACACCACCGCCGAGATGCTGCTCAAGTGCGGTGAGCCGATGTTGCGTGAAGAGCTCAACCGCAACGAGGAGAACCAGTTTGGCAACATGGTGCAGGTCAAATATGGTGAACGCTGGACCTACAACTTCGGCAAGAACGAGTTCATGCGCTTTGTGACGGTGCGCAACGGCATCATTACCGATATCGAAAACGGCCCGCGCGGCCAGTAGCCGGCGGGCAAAGCATGGATGCACAACAGACAGTAGGGCAAGACCCTTTGACTCACATGTCCGGCAAGGGGTCGCGGTGACCAAGTTGTCTGACAGCCAGATTGATCTGGCGAGCCAGTCTTAGCCGCTGGCGGCAGGTCAGGCCATGGAGGCTGATCCTGCCCGCGTTGAATTCAAATGTCCCCAGCGACTCGATGGCAAAATAGCCTCGATGAAAGCTCTTGATGTAGCGAGCGATCTGCCGTGGGGATAACTGCTTGAATACCTTCATCACACGGTTCCCTGATTGCCTGGACAGGGCACACTATGGTGTCGGTCGATGACACTGATATGACGGTTTATAAAGATTTGCATGAATCCTTATTTTGCCAGTGAGTTCGGCAAATTGACGGCGTCATCGAAAAAGTTGTGCCATGGCAAACCACCGCACCGATATACTGCGGGTTTGAATGGAACAAATAAAAGGGCCTGTGCGTGGAATGGGTTGATGTGGTGGACGGGAACAACCGGGTGATTGGTGTGGCCGAGCGAGCCGAGGTGCGGCGGGAGAATCTCTGCCATCGTGCTAGCTATATTCTGGTGCTCGACGACGCGGATCGGATCCTGGTGCAGCGACGCACCCTCAGCAAGGATTTCTGCCCCGGCATGCTGGATGCCTGCGCCGGTGGCGTGGTCACCACCGGTGAGGAGATGGAGCGCTCCGCCCGCCGCGAGCTGGCCGAGGAGCTGGGGATTATGGATGTTCCTCTGCAGGGCTTTGGCAGCTTTTATGCAGAAGGGGAGGGCTACCGGGTCTGGGGCGGCCTCTTCAGTTGCCGCTATCAGGGGCCGCTGCAGTTGCAGGCCGAAGAGGTGAGCTCGGTGCACTGGATGAGCCTGGCCGAGATCGCTGAGCGCGCCAGTGAATTTACCCCCGACTCCCTGCTCGCCATCGCCACCTGGCAGGCGAGACGCTGACCAACTTCATATATCCTCTTCTCCAGAGACAAGACGGGCAGCCTGATGGCTGCCCGTCTGCCTTTGTGCATTTACTTGGTCTGCTACACCAGCTTGAGGCGCCGGTTGGTGCGCCCGCAAGCGCTCGGTTTGGCGAGCCAGTGACCTTGCCAGTCGGTGGCCAGACGCAGCAGCGGATACTCCAGATCGAGCCGGGTCACCACCAGCTGGCCCGTTTCATCGCCACTCACGGGATTGCCGCTGGCGGGATCGATGATCTCGACGATGCAGCTCTCGTTGACGATAAAGCCCTGACCGGGCTGACTCTCGTAGGCTACCACCCCCACATCCTGCCACACCAGACAGTTGAGGGCCGCAATGCCGTGAATGGCGCGCAGCGGCGCGGTTTCGGGATGGGTGGCTTCGCACAATAGGGCGCGGCGCAGCGAGTCGCTCGGGATCTCCGCCGCTTCGGCCGCTTCCAGCAGGTCGAGCAGGGTCACCAGCGGGCCGACGTAGCCGGTGGGTTGATAGCGCAGCAGTGCCTCCAGCTGGCGCTGGGTATCGTGGGGCCCGCAGGGCACCACGGGAGCCCCCAGCTGGCGGGCGCCGTTATCGAAAATAAAGGCTGTGGGGCCAGCGTGATAGTCGTGGCCGTTGAGCATCACTTCCCCCGCCTTGAAACCGGCGGCAAACAGCGCCCGGGCGGCGCCCCACCAGTCTGCCCCGGCATATTCGGGGATGGCCAGCTGGCCCGGACAGGAGAAGACCCGCAACGCCTGACTGGCGGGGCGGCCGGTGAGACCGGCAAAGGGGGTATGAGCCTGCTGGGCGGCAAAGAGCTCTTTGCTGTCGAGCAGTGGCAGGGTGGCCAGCTCTGCCAGATCCTCGAGGCGGCACTGGCGATAGGCGCTGGAGTAACCGGCGCAATATTGACTGACATGGGTAAGCTGATGATTGAGCTGGTCCAGTTGCTGCTGTTCGCGCATGGCGGGGGGACGAATTTCCAGACCATCGTAATAGTGTTGCATGGGGCCTCCTGGCGCCGTGAAACCAGCTCAAGAGTAGTCTGCCCAAGGGGAAAATGCTTGCCGCTATCCATGGTCAGGCTCAGAGCCGCTGTTAGGCGGCATCATCACTCTGGGATAAACTGGCGACTTCCCATCACGACTCAGGACGAGAAATCATGATTGCTGTAGGACACCCCCTGCCTGCTGGCGAATTTACCTTTATCACCGCCGAGGGCAAGCAGCTGCGGGATAGCCAGACGCTGTTCGCCGGTAAAAAAGTGGTGCTGTTTGCGGTACCCGGCGCCTTTACTCCCACCTGCTCCAATGCTCATCTGCCCGGTTATGTGGTGCTGGCCGATCAGTTTATGGCCAAAGGGGTGGATGCCATCTGTTGCCTCTCGGTCAACGATGCTTTCGTGATGCGGGCCTGGCAGACGGCCCAGAATGCCGAGGCGATCACCATGCTGGCGGATGGCGATGGCAGCTGGACCCGGGCGCTGGGCCTGGCCAAGGATACCGGCGCCTTTGGCGGCATCCGCGCCCAGCGCTTTGCGTTGATCGCCAATGATGGTGTGGTCGAGCAGCTGTTTTTGGAGGCGCCGGGCAAGTTTGAGGTCTCCGATGCCGCGAGCCTGCTGGCTGCACTGTGAAATGTTAATCACGGTTTGATTTCCCCTTGAAATGGGAGGTGGCACAGCTACACTGGCGCCACTTTCCCATGGTGCCTGCCCGTTTGGGCTGGCGCTTCGTTGCAGATAACAAGAGATGAAGATCCTATGACCCTGGCTTTTGTTGCCCTGATTGCCGGACTGGCGCTGCTGGTCTGGAGTGCAGACAAGTTTGTCGATGGCGCTGCCGCCACCGCCCGTTATGCGGGGATGCCGCCGCTGCTGATCGGCATGGTGATCATCGGTTTTGGTACCTCGGCCCCGGAAATGGTGGTCTCGGCACTGGCGGCGTCACAGGGCAATCCCGGGTTGGCGCTTGGCAATGCCTATGGCTCCAACATCACCAATATCGCGCTGATCCTGGGTCTGACGGCACTGATCAGCCCTATCGCGGTGGCCTCTCAGGTTGTGCGCAAGGAGATCCCGATCCTGCTCGGTATTACCCTGCTCTCCGGCGCCCTGCTGATCGATGGTCATCTGGGCCGGATGGATGCGGTCATTCTGGGGGCCGTCTTCGTTGCCCTGATGGGCTGGTCCATCTGGGCTGGCATGAATGGCAAGGGAGATGCGCTGGATACCGAGACCGCCGAGGATATCGAGAGCGAGGGGATGTCCCTCAAGAGCGCTATCTTCTGGCTGGTGGTCGGGCTGGTGCTGCTGATCGGTGCTTCCCGTCTGCTGGTCTGGGGGGCGGTGACCATCGCTCAGGCGCTAGGTATCAGCGATCTGGTGATTGGTCTCACCATAGTCGCGGTAGGGACCTCTCTGCCGGAGCTGGCCTCTTCGCTTATCGCCATTCGCAAGAACGAGCATGATCTGGCCCTTGGCAACGTGCTCGGCTCCAACCTGTTCAACACCCTGGCGGTGGTGGGGATTGCGGCGGGCATCCACCCGCTCGATGTGGCGCCGGAGGTGCTCACTCGTGACTGGAGCATCATGATGGGGCTGACCCTGCTGCTGCTGGTGATGTGTCTGGGCCGCAAGGGGCAGGGCCGCATCAACCGGCTGGAGGGGGGCGTGCTGCTGACCTGCTTCGTCGCCTACACCGGCTGGCTGCTGACCAGTCAGTTTATCTGATAGGGGTTGGTGAAAGAAGAGAGGGGGAAGCGCAAGCTTCCCCCTCTTGTTTTTGCCCAGTGAACCTGTTGGCGAGCGAGTGGTGTGCTCAGGCTACTGCCACCAGCTTCTGCCCCTTCTGGCTGCTGTCCAGAATGAGGATGCTGGCCTTGGGGAAAAAGTTGAAGGTGGAGGCGGAGGCCCAGGTGTAGGCGCCCATCACCTTGCCAACCACCAACTCGCCGATAGCCAGATCCGGCAGCATGATGCCATCGCGGATCACATCCACGCTGTCGCAGGTGGGGCCGGAGAGCACCGAGTTGTGTTGCTCGCCACTGGCATAAGGCGTGCTCACCGGATAGGTGACGTGGTCATAGAGCTGGCCGTTGTAGCTGCCGTAGAGACCGTCATCCAGGTAGTACCAGATCTTGTCGCCGCGGTGGGCCTTGCCCATCACGCTTGATACCGAAGTCATGGCCGGCGCGCTGATAAAGCGGCCCGGTTCGGCAATCTTCTGCACGGTTGTGGGCAGCTTGGCCAGTGCTTCGCGGATCGGCGCGCAGAAGCCGTCGATATCGAACTCGCCCCCTTCATAATCCACCGGGAAACCGCCGCCGATATCCAGCACCCAGGGCTTGAGCCCGAGCGCCCAGGCCTGCTCCATGATCTCGCGGCAGGCGTCGATGGCCTGCACATGGCGACGGGCGTGGGGTACCTGGGAGCCGACGTGGAACGACAGCCCCATCACCTTGATCCCCTTGGCGTGGGCCAGTTGCAACAGCGGCAGCGCCTGCTCCGGAGTGCAGCCGAACTTCTTGGAGAGATCGACCTTGGTCTCGGGGTTGGGGAAGCTGACCCGCAGCAGCAGTTTCACTTCGTCCTTGTAGGGAATGAACTTTTCCAGCTCCAGTGGGTTGTCGTAGACAAACACGGTGCAGCCAAACTCCAGCGCGTAACGGATATCGCTGTCGCGCTTGATGGGATGGGTATGAATGCAACGTCCCGGGCGAACCCCCTGACTGCGCACCAGATCCACTTCGCCATTGGTGGCCAGATCGAAACAGGCCCCCTCTTCCTTCAAGACAGAGACCACCGCCTCATGGGGCAGGGGTTTGAGTGCATAGTGCAATCGTACATCGGGCAGGGCGGCGGCCAGGGCCCGATACTGTTTGCGGACGGCTGCCTTGTCGAGCAGCAGCAGGGGGGAGCCGAATTGTTCAACCAGCTGACGGTAATCTTGTGCGACCACATCTTTTGCAACCAGGGTCTCGTTCATTCTCTTTTGGTCATCCTTAGGGGGCGTGACATGCCCAAGCCATATGCGATTGAACCGGCGACGGCCGGGTCAGGCGAGCGGTCCGGTGGGACCAACCGAACACAGTGCATAAATTGATGGCAAAGTGCTTGGTTATGCAGCGGATTATCGGCTTATTGATTCTGTGTGCAAGCATTTTGATTGGATATGTCGGCAAGATTTTCTTGGCGAAACGAGAGGGATCACTGTTCTCTATCCGCCATTTTTCCCGTTTGGGCCACATTTGATCCGTGAGAGCCTAACTTGTTGATAGTTAACTAACATTTAACATTCTTGTCGCTGCTCTGGCGGCCACTAAAAAATATAAATGGGGGCGGCCAAGTGCGAGACAGCTCACATTTTTTGGATTAACATGCCGACTTCCTAATCCAAACTAGTTCGGATGAAGGTTGCAGGAGAGCGATGGGCAACCATCCACCGAAGAAGTGAATCTTTCAGGTACCGGGCAACCGGTGTGGACTGCTACTGGACGATACTCTGGAGAGACCCGTTAAATCGGGCGCCGAAGGAGCAAGGCACCATGACTACCCGCAAGGGCAGGCTGGCGCCGGAAACTCTCAGGCAAAAGGACAGAGGGGATGGGATGGTTGTACCTGGGCTTGGCCCGCATCCGATCGCCTCTGGCCGATCGCGACACCTATGGGAAGATCATCCTTCTCCTCCTTAATTTCTGTTTCTTAAGGAGGATGCATGTCATCAATTCAATCGGCGTTAACCGCCATCGATAGCTTTATCTGGGGGCCGCCCCTGCTGATCCTGCTGGTCGGGACCGGTATCTATCTCACCCTGCGTCTGGGTCTGCTTCAGGTCGTGCGCTTGCCGCTCGCTCTGCGGCTGGTCTTTGGTCGCGATCAGGGGCAGGGCAAGCAGGGGGATGTCTCCAGCTTCGGCGCCCTCTGTACCGCCCTCTCTGCCACCATCGGTACCGGTAACATCGTCGGGGTGGCCACCGCCATCAAGCTCGGCGGCCCCGGTGCCCTGTTCTGGATGTGGATGGCGGCGCTGTTCGGCATGGCCACCAAGTACGCCGAGTGTCTGCTGGCGGTCAAATATCGCGAGCAGGATGCCAACGGCCAGATGGCGGGTGGCCCCATGTACTATCTGGAGAAGGGGCTCGGTTCCAAGCCGCTCGCCAAGCTGTTTGCCCTGTTTGGTATCGGTGTGGCCTTCTTCGGGATCGGTACCTTCCCGCAGGTCAATGCCATCTCCGACGCCATGAGCCTCTCCTTCTCGGTGCCCCGTGAAGCGACCGCCGTGGTGCTGACCCTGATCGTGGCGCTGGTGACCCTGGGAGGGATCAAGTCCATCTCCAGTGTGTCGAGCAAGGTGGTGCCCTTCATGGCCATCTTCTACATCGTCGCCTGTCTGGGCGTGCTGGTGAACAACGCCAGCGCCCTGCCCGATGCTGTCATGCTGGTGATCGAGAGTGCTTTCACCGGCCATGCGGCGACCGGTGGCTTCGTCGGTGCCAGCATCATGCTGGCAATCCAGTCCGGGGTGGCGCGCGGGGTCTTCTCCAACGAATCGGGACTGGGCTCTGCGCCCATCGCGGCGGCGGCAGCCAAGACCGATTCGTGCGTGGAGCAGGGGCTGGTCTCCATGACCGGTACCTTCATCGACACCATCATCATCTGCACCATGACCGGCCTGACCCTGGTGGTCACAGGCGTGTGGAGCGGCGATGCAAGCGGCGCGGCCATGACCAGTCTGGCCTTTGCCCAGGGGCTCGATGCTCATGTCGGCCAGTATCTGGTGAGCATTGGCCTGCTGTTCTTCGCCTTTACCACCATCCTTGGCTGGAACTACTACGGCGAGCGCTGCACCGAATACCTGTTCGGGGTGAAAGCCCTATCGTCTGGTCTATCTGGCGCTGGTTGCGAGCGGTGCTTTCCTCCATCTGGACATGATTTGGCTCCTTGCCGATATCGTTAACGGCCTGATGGCGGTGCCCATGATTGGCCTGCGCCATGTGGTGATCTGGTCTAGCGAAGCAGAACCGGAGCCGCAGACGGCCTGAACGCCTCAGCCCGTTTCACGTTCCCATTGAAAAGAACAAGCCACGACTCCGGTCGTGGCTTTTTTGTGCGCCGTGTCTATGGACGGGGACTTTCCCTCTCCCTTCGGAATAAGGTCAGGATGGGGGGGATAGCCCCTGGCGCTGGTTGCGAGCGGTGCTTTCCTCCATCTGGACATGATTTGGCTCCTTGCCGATATCGTTAACGGCCTGATGGCGGTGCCCAACCTCATCGGCCTGATTGGCCTGCGCCATGTGGTGATCGCCGAGACCCGCGCCTACTTTAGCCGGGATCTGGATAGCGAAGCAGAACCGGAGCCGCAGACGGCCTGAACGCCTCAGCCCGTTTCACGTTCCCATTGAAAAGAACAAGCCACGACTCCGGTCGTGGCTTTTTTGTGCGCCGTGTCTATGGACGGGGACTTTCCCTCTCCCTTCGGAATAAGGTCAGGGGGGGGGATAGCCCCTCGCTCAGCAGGCTATCCAGACGTGCTCGCACTTTCTCCACCAGTGCCTGATCGCTACCGCTCCAGCCGATGCACCTTGCCAGCGTGGTGGAGGTTCCCGCCATAAAACGCAGCTCGCCGCCCGCCAATTCGTAGAAGCGGCTCGCCATTCTGGTTCCCTCATCCACATCACCCGCCACCAGCAGCATGGCTTGCGCCAGCACGGCGCCCTGGTGATCCTGCCCCGGTGCCAGCCAGCGCTGGGCGGTGCCGGTGATCTTGCGTCCCCCGATCACCAGATTGTACTGACCATCGCAAAAGGATCCGGGCACGAAGTCATAGCTTCCCTCAAGGCCGTACTCCGCCAACAGGGTCAGCAGCGGCGCCCCCAGCAGCCGGTAGTAGTGGGCGAGATCTGTGGTGGTGCGGGGCAGCAGCAGGGATAGATTGAGGATCCCCGCCCCGTGGGGCACGGCGGTACCGCCGCTGTCGCGCACATGCACCGGCCAGCCTTCGTTTGCCAGCTGTTTGCAGGCGGCTTCGTAATGGGGGAGGCGGGTATCTTTGCGAGTGACAATCAGGCATTGGGGCGCCTGCCAGAGGTGAGCGCGGGGCTGGCCGTCATGGGCACAGTCGCGCAACCAGCACTGCTCTTGCGTCAGTATCTGTGCGGGTGAAGCGGTATCGGGGAGGGGAGAGAGCAGGGGATAGGGCATGGCGGCATCCTCAAAAAAGGCTGCCCAGCACACTACCCGTGGCGACAGGCAAGGTAAAGCCCCGCAAGTGCGGGGCTTGGGTTGGCTATCGGTGGACGATGTCTCAGGAGTGACGCGCTTCGCGCTTGGGCAGCAGCAGGTTGAGCACGATGGCGGTAATGCCACCGGTGGCTACGCCGTAGGAGAGTACGCTCTTGGCCAGCTCCGGCAGGTGTTGCAGCACTTCCGGCACCTGCGCGACTCCCAGCCCCATGGCCAGCGACACTGCCAGGATCATCAGGGCGCGGCGATCCAGCTCCTCGCGGGCAATGATGCGCACGCCAGCGGCGGCGATGGTGCCAAACATGACGATGGTCGCTCCGCCCAGCACGGGCTCGGGGATCTGCTGTACCAGGCTGGCGACCGCCGGGAACAGGCCGAGCAGGGCCAGCATGGCGGCGATAAAGAGCCCGACGTGACGGCTGGCGACGCCGGTCAGCTGAATGACGCCGTTATTCTGGGCGAAGGTGGACATGGGGAAGGTGGAGAAAACCGCTGCCAGCATGGAGTTGGCACCATCGGCCAGCACGCCGCCTTTGATCCGCTCCATATAGACAGGCCCTTCCAGTGGCTCGCCGGAGATATCCGAGGTGGCGGTCATGTCGCCGATCGCTTCGAGCGCCGTCACCACGAAGATGATGGCGAGCGGCACGAACAGCTGCCAGTCAAAGCCGAGACCGTAGTGGAGCGGAATGGGCACCATCACCAGCGGGCCGTCGAAGGTGGGGGCACTCACTTTGCCCAGCAGCAGCGCCACGGCATAGCCCGCCAGCATGGCGATCATGATGGCGGAGAGGCGCAACCAGGGGTTGCGACTGCGTTGCAGCAACACGATAAGGCCGAGCACCAGCAGGGAGAGGAAGAGGTTGGTGTGGCTGGCGAAGCTGCCATCAGAGAGGGCTGCATAGCCGCCGCCCATGCTGATCAGGCCCACTTTGATCAGGGTCAGGCCGATCAGCAGCACCACTATGCCGGTCACCAGCGGGGTGATGATCCGTTTCACCAGATGGAGGAAGCGGCTCATCACCACGATAGTGAGTGCGGCAACCATCATGGTGCCGAACAATGTACCCAACAGATCCTCGGTGGGCATGGCCGCCTGTTTGAGGGCGAGACCGGAGGCAATGATGGGGCCGAGGAAGTTGAAGCTGGTGCCCTGTACCGAGAGCAGGCCGGAACCGATGGGGCCGAAGCGGCGGGTTTGAATGAAGGAGGCGATGCCGGACATGACCAGCGACATGGAGACGATATAACGGGTGTCGGCGGCAGGGAGGCCGAGGGCATTGGCAATAATCAGGGGCGGGGTAATGATGGCGACAAACATGGCGAGCATATGCTGCAGGGCGGCGAACAGCGTCTGGGGCAGAGGCGGGACATCCTCTATGCCATAGACCAGTTCGCTATGGGCTCGCCTGGGTGGATGTGCCTCTCGATTGGCGCGTGTGACAGCAGCCTGTTCCATAAGTACCTCGAATTGTGTGGGGAGGGGAGAAAATTGGGCGCTATTGTAGTGATTGAAATGAGGCTGACCAGCGCTAATTATGCAAAAAAAGGTTTATTTTTTGATGGGTTGAAACGTTTGCGCGCTGCGATTATCATCTGTCGGTTTGTGTGACCGACCTCTCCTTTTTATTCTCCCCGCTAATGACATTTTTACCACTTTGTAGGTGTAGAATGAGCCCTCAGTATTCATCGTGGAGACTCTGGATGCTCAAGTTGTCAGAGTTCTGGAGTGCGAGGGTTCACTCCGAAGACTTTACTCGTACTCGCATGGGCTTTATGACGGTGCGTTTGCGCCTGCTGACCTGCTTGCTGATGCTCGGATTGCCCGCCTGGGCCGTGGTGGATTGGTTGACCTTGCCCGCCGTTCATTTCGAGCAGCTGTTCCAGGCCAGGATCTTCTGCACCCTGGCGCTCTCGCCACTTATTCCGCTCTCGTACCTCATCCACTTCAAGCGGGAGCGGATGAAGCTGGCCCTTGGCTACCTGATGGCCGTGATGATGCTCTTCTCCCTCTTCTGCCTGAACAGCTTTGGCGCGGGACAGGAGTTACAGGCGGGCTATGCGGCCTTTCCCTATCTGCTGATCACCCTGTTTGCCATCTTCCCCATCCCTCTCTCCCTCGGCTTGCAACTGGCAGGCGTGGTACTGGTGACCATGCTGCTGGGCCACTGGCTGCTGGTGGGGCAGAGCATCTGGAGTCAGGCCACCCTGAATCAGGTGTGGGTGCTCGGCATGTTTACCATGGCCAGTTGCTGGGTGCAGTGCGGCCAACTCAACATGCTGCTGCGGCTCTATCGGGAATCGACCACCGATGAGCTGACCGGCATGATGAACCGCCGCCTGCTGATGAAGCAGCTGGAGCAGGCCAGAATCCGGCTGCAACTCAAGAAGAAGCCCTTTGCGGTGATGCTGCTGGATCTCGATCGCTTCAAGCGGATCAACGATATCTACGGCCATCTGGCGGGGGATGCGGTGCTCAAGGAGGTGGCGACCACCCTGGGGGAGCAGCTGGAGCCTGATATGGTGCTGGGGCGTTATGGCGGCGAAGAGTTTGCCATCCTGATGCACAACTGCGCCGATCCGGCGCTGGCGAGCAAAATGGCCGAGCGGCTGCGCATTGCCGTCGAGGCGCGGCTGGTGAAGAGCCCCACTTCGGACGAATTGCTGGAGGTGACGGTGAGTATCGGGATTGCCATGGCTCGTTCCGATGACACCATCGACATTCTGATCAACCGTGCTGACGAGTGCCTCTATCAGGCCAAGATGGCGGGACGCAACTGCGTGGTGGTCGAGGGTCAGAACCGCGCAAAAACAGATGCCGCCTGAGGGCGGCATCCTGTTGGCAATGAGCTGGTGCGATCAGGCCAGCTTGTACTTGCCGGAGAGCTGCTGGGCCAGCAGCTTGAACATGTTGAAGACCGCCATGGTCTTGCCGGTCGGGGTGCCATCTTCGGCCAGGAAATACTCCCCCTTGAACACCAGAATATCCCCCTTCTGCTCCACCGAATCGGCGCGCATACCGTGGATGAAGTCTTCATGCTCTTTGATGATCTTGTTGGCCATCTCAAGCAGGGCCGTCTCGGTGATCAGCTCTTTCTGTGGTTGCATGCTCGTCTCCTTAAACGACTACTGGACAGGGAGATCGTGGATCCCTGCCTCTGATTGAAGAGGCGCCCAGCATACTGCAAACAGGGTTTTTCTGTCATTGATATGACCCCGATTTGTGGCTGTTTATCCGATCACCAGATTCTTCAACCAGCAGCGTTGGTGAATACGGCGCTGCACCAGCAGCACCTTGCTAAGCTCCTCCAGCAAGACCACCGCCACCACCCAGGAGAGGGGCCAGCCGAGCAGCGTGACCGCCACCCAGGCGAACGGGATGCCGATGCACCACATGCCGACGATGTCGATAAAGATGCTGTAGTTCACATCACCGCCAGAGCGCAGCACCCCGATGATCCCCACCATGTTGAACACCTTGAGCAGCATCCCGAGGCACATGATGCCGAGCACCTGTCCAGCCTCTGTCATCAGCTCGGGGGGCAGGTTGCCGACCCACTGCAACAGGTTGGCTTGCAGCAGCCAGACGATGATCCCCACCAGCAGAGCGCCAATCGGTGCCAGCAGCAGGAACAGCTGGGAGTGCTGCCAGGCAATCTCGTACTCCTCGGCCCCGAGCCGGTGGCCGAGCAGGGTCGAGCAGGCTACCGCCAGTCCGAAGAAGAGGGAGATAAGGATGCTCTCCAGGGTGCCGAGTGTGGTCATGATGGCCAGCGAATCGGTGCCAAGATGGGCGTAGAGAAAGCCGTAAATCAGCATGCCGAAGGCCCAGAGGCCGTCATGGAACAGCAGCGGCAGGGCGATCAGGGTAAAACGCACCACCTCCTTGCGCTTGAAGGCGGCCAGCCAGTCTGGTGCGCGCGGGATCAGGCGCGCTTCATAACGCTTTACGTAGAGCAGTAGCAGGGCTGTCTGCAGCAGCCGTGAAATGGTGGTGCCCCAGGCCGAACCGGCGACCCCCATCGCCTCGAAGCCGAAGTGACCGAAGATGAGGGCGTAGTTGAGGATGACGTTGGCGATGATGGCGATAATGCCGATGCGAGTCGGCGCGGCGGCATTGCCGACCGAGCGCAGGGCTGACTCCAGCGGCACCACGATGGCGGTACAGAGGATGGTGGCGCCGGTGATCATCAAGAATTGATCCGCCAGTGCCCGCAGTGTCGGATCCTGACTGGCAAAACCGAGTACGCTGCCCGGTGATAACACATAGATGAAGGCAAAGGGCAGGGTGACCAGCAAGGCGCCCACTATGGCCAGCGCCAGGGAGCGGCGCACCCCGGCCATCTCCCCGCGCCCGAAGTATTGTGCTGCCAATACCGAGACCCCGCCCGCGAGGCCCGCTATCACCAGCAGATTGAAGAAGAAGACCCGGTTACCCAAGCCGACCGCCGCCACAGCCGTGGTGCCAAGCTGGCTCACCATCATGATATCGATGAGGCCGAGCAGGGAGAACATCATGGATTGCAGCGAGACAGGCAGAGCCAGCCGCCACAGTCGGGTCATGAACTCGCGATCGGTGGTTTGTTTTAAAATCGCTTGCCAATAATTCATAGTTGTTAACCGGGTATGAGAAAAGCAAGGTTTGTCAGGGGTATGATAGGGGCTGATGAGGCTCTTCTCACTGTGAGTAGCTCTCGGTTTTCTTGTGTGAAACTATCCTGTTGAGGTGTTATGCCATTTGCCAGCGAGTGTCTGGAGATAGCGCCAGCCTGTGAAGAGCAGATGCTGGGACGTGAAGGGCTGCCCCTGCTCGGCGAGGCAGGGATCTTTCTGACCGGCCTCTCCCGGGTGCAGGATCACTACCTGATCCGCCGCAATCGCCCCGAGTTTCACATCCTGATGGTGAGTCACGATGAGGGGGGGGCGCTGCTTACCGACGAGGGGGAGCAAGCCATTCCGGTCGGATCACTGATTTTCCTGCCCGCCGCCGTGCCCGGTGGTCTCAAGCTGATTGGCGAAAGCTGGCAGATCAGCTGGATTTTGCTCGATGACGTGCCGCGCTGGCAGCACCTGCATCGCCTTGGTCACCGTATCTGGCAAGGGGATGGCGGCGATCAGCTCTACCATCTGCTCAGCCTGATGCAGGGGGAAGGGGTTCGCTCTTCGCTGCAACCCCAACTGCTCAGCCTGTTGCTGGCGCTGCTGGAGCGCACCCTGCAAGGGGAGGTGCGCGGCACCCCTGAACTCAGATTGCAGGCACTGTTTCGCCGGGTGGAGGCGCGCCTGGACGAACCCTGGAGTGTCGCCCTGCTGGCCCGACAGATGGCTTGCTCGGTGCCCCATCTGCATCGCCTCTGCCAGCAAGCGTTCGGTATGGGGCCGATGGCGAGGGTGACCGAGCTCAGAATGAACAAGGCGCGCCAGCTGCTGCTCTATACCAACTGGCCACTTGGCGAGCTGGCGGCCCGGGTCGGTTACAGCGATGGCGCCAACTTTGCCAACCGCTTTCGTCGTCTGACTGGTCAGACCCCCGGCGCCTTTCGTCGACTGGGTCGCAAACCTTTTGCAACGGATGTGCAAACTCTTTGAAATTAATGTGACAAGCCCCTAGGATCGGCGGGTCCCTGCGTCTAGCTAACCGTTTAGGTACCAAGATCCATGTTTGAAGATAATAACCAGAAACGTCCTCTCTACATTCCCTACGCCGGTCCCGCCCTGCTGGAGACCCCTTTGCTCAACAAGGGCAGTGCCTTCACCAGTGAAGAGCGCAGCAACTTCAACCTCGAAGGTCTGTTGCCCCAGAATATCGAGACCATCGAAGAGCAGGCCGAGCGCGCCTATCGCCAGTTCATGGCGTTTGGCAACGACATGGACAAGCACATCTACCTGCGCAACATCCAGGATACCAACGAGACGCTCTTCTACCGTCTGCTGCACAACCACCTGACCGAGATGCTGCCCATCATCTACACCCCGACGGTGGGCAAGGCGTGCGAAGAGTTTTCCAACATCTATCGCCGCGCCCGTGGCCTGTTTATCTCCTATCCGGACAAGGACAGGATCGATGACATGCTGCAAAACGCCACCAAGCAGAACGTCAAGGTGATCGTGGTGACCGATGGCGAGCGGATCCTGGGTCTGGGTGATCAGGGGATTGGCGGCATGGGCATTCCCATCGGCAAGCTCTCCCTCTACACCGCCTGTGGCGGCATCTCGCCCGCCTACTGCCTGCCGGTGGTGCTGGATGTGGGCACCAACAACCAGCAACTGCTGAATGACCCCTTCTATATGGGGTGGCGCAATCCGCGTATCTCGGGAGATGAGTACGCCGAGTTTGTCGATGCCTTCATTCAGGCGGTCAAGCGCCGCTGGCCCGATATCCTGCTGCAGTTTGAGGATTTCGCCCAGAACAACGCCATGCCACTGCTCAACCGCTACAAGAACGAGCTCTGCTGCTTCAACGACGATATTCAGGGCACTGCTGCCGTGACCCTCGGCAGCCTGATCGCCGCCTGCAAGGCCTCCGGCGCCAAGCTCTCCGAGAAGCGGGTTGCCTTCCTCGGTGCGGGCAGCGCCGGTTGCGGCATTGCCGAGCAGATCGTGGCACAGATGAAGGCCGAGGGGCTGACCGATGCGCAGGCCCGCAGCCGTGTCTTTATGGTGGACAGATTCGGTCTTATCACCGACAAGATCCCCAACCAGCTCGACTTCCAGCGCCGTCTCTCCCAACCGGTGGAGCGCATCGCCGACTGGCCGGTGGGTGACAACATCTCCCTGCTGGAGGTGATGGAGCATGGTCGCCCGGACATCCTGATCGGGGTCTCCGGCCAGCCGGGGCTGTTTACCGAAGAGGTGGTCAAGACCATGCACAAGCACTGTGCCCGTCCCATCATCTTCCCGCTCTCCAACCCCACCTCCCGGGTCGAGGCGACGCCGGCAGATCTCATCCGCTGGACCGACGGTCAGGCGCTGGTGGCCACCGGCAGTCCGTTTGCACCGGTGGAGCACAAGGGCAAGCGCTACGTCATCGCCCAGTGCAACAACTCCTTTATCTTCCCGGGGATCGGCCTTGGCGTCATCGCCTCCGGCGCCACCCGGGTGACCGACGCCATGTTGATGTCGGCCAGTCGCGCGCTGGCAGAGTGTTCGCCGCTGGTGAAAGGGGAGGAGGGTTCTCTGCTGCCGGATCTGGCGGATATCCATCAGGTCTCCCGCTACATCGCCAAGATGGTAGCCAAGACCGCCATGCTGCAGGGCAAGGCGGTGCAGACCCCGGACGAGGTGATCGATCAGGCCATCGACGCCAACTTCTGGCATCCGGAATATCGCCGCTACCGTCGCACCTCGTTCTGATTTCTGCGGGAAGATGCAAAGCAAAAGGGATGCCTCGGCATCCCTTTTTACTGCACGTCTGACATGGTTATCGCCTCAAGATCAACTACTCGCTGCCGCCCTGTACGCCGGTGACACGCACCTCTACCCGGCGATCCGGACCAAGGCAGTCGATGAGCGCCGCCTTCGCCTTGATGGCATCACACTGGTTGCCGGTGACCGGATTGCTCGCACCATTTCCCTGGATGCTCACCTTGTCGGCAGGCAATCCCTTGCTGATCAGAAAGTCGGCAACGGTTTGGGCCCGAGCTTCTGACAACCTCTGATTGTTGGCATCCGAGCCGATACGGTCGGTATAACCCATCACGACTGCACTGCCATCCTTGGGCTGCACGTCGACGATCTGCTGGTAGAGATCGTCCAGCGCACTCATCCCCTCCTGTTTGAGGTCCGCTTTGCCAAAGGCGAACAACACATCGGAACTGAGGTTGAAGGTCTGATCCACCACCTCCGGTTCGGCCGGTGGCGGGGGAACCACGACCGGGGCGGGCGTGGGGGCTGCTTCTTTGGGTTGGCTGCGGTTCGGGTGGATCACCAGCTCCAGCGTGGCGGTGCTGATGTCGCTGACCCAGCGCTGGGTGCCGCTGTTGGCTTTGCCGTTATCCGGGTCATCGCCAACGCGCACTATGTAGCGGTAGCGTGCCTGCAGATCGACCCAGTCATGGAGCCGGGCCGTCACTCCCAGACCCGCCAGCGGCGCCAGGTTGTCGTCCCCGCCATTGACCGACTCGACGTGATAGATATAGCCACCGCCCTCGGCAAAGAGCGAGAACATCTCGCTGAGCGGCAGGCGGCCAATGACTGACAGCGTGGCTCCCTTGCTGTTGAAGTCATGGCCGCTGATATCCCAGTCACCGGTGGAGAGATAGCCAATCTCGGCCCCCAGGTTTTCCGTGAAGTTGTAGCCGCCAAACAGGGAGAGCGCAGTCGCATCCTTGCCGACATCCTGACTGAAATCATTCAAATTGTGGGCAATGGCCCAGCCACCGCCAACCCCGGCATACCAGTCGTGAACCGGTTCCGCTTGTGCGCCTGTGCTCGCCAATGCCAGTGCAATCCACACAGGTTTTACTCTTATGTTCATCGCGTATCCTCGTCGATGTTTGGTGTAGTGGGGTTGCCTGCTGGTCAAACCCCACACTTATGTATAGGTGACGGGCTGTTTTTAACCACCAAAGAGGTATGGGGGGCGACACGCCGTGAACTAGGGCGCGAGACGGGAAGAGGAAGGGGGCAATAGAGGGTTGCAAGGTGGGTGAAATATGCGGCAAGAAAAAGGAGGCCAGGTGGCCTCCTTGTTATGTCGGACTGGAGGATTACTGTTGTACTTGCTGCACGCCGGTGACGCGTACTTCTACACGGCGATCCGGCGCCAGGCAGGAGATCAGCTGAGCCTTGCCCTTGACGCTGTTGCACTGGGTACCGGTGACCGGATTGGCTTCACCGCGACCTTCGATGGCAACTTTGCCGGCCGGCAGACCTTTGCCAACCAGGAAGTCGGCCACGGTACGGGCACGCGCTTCGGAGAGTTTCTGGTTGTAGGCGTCAGAGCCGATACGGTCGGTGTAACCGACGACCACGGCGCTGCCATCTTTCGGCTGAACATCAACGATCTGCTGATACAGGGTGTTGAGCGCTGCGACACCTTCTGGCTTGAGGGTGGATTTGCCAAAGGCAAACAGCACGTCAGAGCTCAGGGCAAAGTTCTTGTCGACCAGTACCGGCTCGGGAACCGGCTCAGGCGCAGGGGCGGCAACCGGGGCAACATAAGAGGTACGGTTCGGGTGCATCACCAGCTCCAGGGTCGCGACGCTCATGTCGCTCTCCCAGGTTTTCTGCTCGTCACCCAGATTCCACAGATAGCGGTAGCGTGCCTGCACATCGATAAGGTCGGAGAGCTTGGCAGTCAGACCCAGACCTGCCAGTGGTGCAGTGCCGTTGTCGCTGTTGCCATTGCCGTTGACGTGATTGAAGTAGGCACCACCTTCGGCAAACACCGAGAAGATGTCGCCCAGCGGCAGGCGGGCGATACCGGAGAGGGTGGCACCCTGGGTTTTGAAATCGGCACCGTCAACGCCCGCTTTACCGGCGTAGAGGTAGCCCAGTTCAGCTGCGTAGTAGTCGTTGAAGTTGTAACCGCCGAACAGGCTCAGCGCAGTGGCGTCTTTGTCAGTGTCTTTGCCAAAATCATCCAGACCGTGGGCATAAGCCCAACCTGCACCAACACCGGTGTACCAGTCATCGGCAGCCTGAGCTGTGGTGCCTGCGGCGGCGAGTGCCAGTGCAATCAGGGTAGGAGCCATTTTGAGTTTCATCGGTTTATCCTCGTTGTGTTAGCCCATGTCGGGCAATGCACTTGTTTTTATTGCTGCGAAAAATCGCCAGCAAAGTGGATAGCGAAGGCTTTGGACTCTCATGATGCATTGGCGTCATGGACAACAGACCGGACAAGAAGCGCTTTTTAGTGCTTATCCAATACCTTACAGGCGCAACTACTTTATGCTTTCGAGACGGGGCAGGCAAGGGCAGGGAGGCGGGAGTGAGGGATGCAAGCGAGAACGAGACAAACAAAAAGGGATGCCGCGGCATCCCTTTTTTTCGCACTATCTGAACGAGGTCAGATTATTGCTGAACTTCTTGTACGCCAGATACGCGAACTTCTACGCGACGATCCGGAGCCAGGCAGGAGATCAGTTGAGCTTTAGCGGTTACGCCGTTGCACTTGGTGCCGGTAACCGGGTTGGCTTCGCCACGACCTTCGATGGCCACTTTGCTGGCAGCCATACCTTTGCTTACCAGGAAGTTGGCAACGGTACGGGCACGGGCTTCAGACAGCTTCTGGTTGTAAGCGTCGGAACCGATACGGTCGGTGTAACCAACAACAACAGCGTTGCCATCTTTCGGCTGGAACTCAACGATTTGCTGATACAGACCGTTCAGGGCTGCAACGCCTTCCGGCTTCAGGGTGTCTTTGCCGAAGGCAAACAGCACGTCTGAGTTCAGGGCGAAGTTCTTCTCTACAACTTGCGGAGCAGGAGCCGGCGCTTCTTCAACTACCGGAGCAGCTACCGGAGCTACGTAGGAAGTACGGAACGGGTGGTATACCGCTTCCAGAGTAGCGATGCTCTGGTTGGCTTTGTAACGCTCACCGTTGGCGTGCAGGTCAGCCACGTCCCACATGTAGCGGTAGCGAGCTTGCAGATCCAGCGCGTCATTTACCTTGTAAGTCACACCAGCACCGGCCAGCGGGGAAACTTTAGTGTCGCTGGTGCCCAGACCATCGGTGTGACCCCAGTAGGCGCCGCCTTCAGCGAACAGGGAGAAGTCGTTGCCAACCGGCATACGGGCGATACCGGACAGGGTGGCACCCTGGCTCTCGTAACGGTTGCCGTTGGTGTTGCCACGACCGGTGTACTGGTAGCCCAGTTCGGTACCGAAGTTTTCGGTGAAGTTGTAACCCATGAAGGCGTTGGCAGCAGCCGCGTCTTCCTGGCCTACATTGGTGCTTTCCAGCTTGTTCAGGCCGTTGAAGTGAGTAGCACCGACACCGGCACCGAAGTAGATGTCGTCAGCGGCGTGAGCAGCGGTAGCACCCAGAGCAGCCATGGCGATGGCGATCATGGAAGGAGCCATTTTCATCATAAAAAAATCCTCGTTGAGATCGCACGTTATTCACGTGCTTCACACTTTGTAATTTATGTAAGCTGCAGGCTCCGCCGTACGGCTGGCGTCGAGTCTGGCAGATGACCCGGTATAACCGGGTTGCACACTCTCCTGGTGTGTCGAGTGCGCTGGCATGGCACGCAATGCGTGAAAAACCACTGCCAGGCAACTGATGTCATTCCGATGACGAGGCGCACTCTATGCCGATTTTAAAACATGATCAAGCTCACAAATGAGCCTTGTGGCAAATTGTGTCGTGCCCTTAACTGGCTGTTTATCCAGATTAATTAGTGATCCAGATAGGCCCTGTGCAGTTTCTTCTCCAGCTTCATATAGGCCTGAACCCAGTCGCTATGCGGGCTGGCAGGATTCGCTCTGGCGGCAAAGACCGCGAGGTAATCTGCCTGGGTTGCGCTCTGCAGCAGGGGGGTAAATGTCATCAAGAAATGCCGGGCCAGATAGGGGTCAAGGGGCCAGATGTTGAGGATGGCGCGAGCCACAGGCTGAACCGCAGCTGAACAGATGAAGTGGCGATGTCCCGCCTCCAGCCAGTTGGCCATCTCGCACATACCCGATTCGGGCACCAGACCACCATCACCTTGAGTGGTTGCCAGAACAATAGCCTGACCATTTACCGTGATGAGCTGCTCATTGTTATGCAGGGTGCCGTCGTGGCTGCGCAAGGTCAGGTCCGGGCATGCCTGTTCAAGAAACAGGCTGCAGCTCTCCGGCAGGGCGGCCAGCAGCTCGCTGGCGTGGCTGGACATCAAGGCCGGAAGCCAGAATGCTTCGGCACGATATTGTTCACCTTGCAGGCGCTGTTGTGCCAGTTCTTCTGTGCTGGATACGGGGTGCAGGCGAGAGATAATGCCGGGAAACGCCATACTTATTCCTCTTAATGGGTATCCGGCGGATTATACGAGTTATTGGGGGGGCCACAATAAAGGTTTCTTTTCGAGACTGTTTACCTGAGGCGGCTGAGCGATTACCATCCCCCCTTGAAGGCAAGGGTTGTCGCCGAAAGGCGCTCATAAGATAGAGGCTCGACCATAACGAGTCCGAACAAAACTGATACACTTGACTACGAGTCGTCGCGAAAAATAAAAGGCGGAGTAAATCCGCCAAACGGAGTATGGAACATTATGAATTCAAATATCGTCACTGTTGGCAAGAAGATCCGTCAGATCCGTGAAGCGGTCGGTTTGAGCCGTCCGAAGTTTGCAGATTTGCTGGGTGTTCCTCCCACCACGCTGAAAAACTACGAACTGGGTTACCGTGAAGTTGGGGGCGCCTTCCTGGTTGCCCTGGCGCACCACCCGGATCTGCACAAGTTCACCCTCTGGCTGCTGGCAGACAAGAAAGTCGCCGAAATCGGCCAGATTGGCCCGGATGACCTCGCCAAGGCGTGATCATCGATGTGAATAGAAATGCCGCCTTCGGGCGGTATTTTTTTTGGGTTGCCGATCGATATTTTGATCTAACACGCTTTGAATTATCCATGCAGGCCAACGAGAATAAGCGGCCCCGAAAAGTGGGCCCCTGGTGGTATCTGGCCACCCGAACACTATTACATTCAGGATGATATGAGCAATCGTATGGAGTATGGGTATGAGCAGTAATGAGTTGGATAAACGCTATGGCCTGATGACTGCCATTGCGATGGTGGTCGGCGTGGTGATCGGCTCCGGTGTCTTCTTCAAGGCCGATGATGTACTGCGTCTGACTGGCGGTAATCTGGCCATTGCGCTGCTGGCATGGGCGCTGGGGGCATTTTCGATGATCTTCGGCGCGCTGGTGTTTGCCGAGTTTGCCCAGCGGATCGAAAAGTCCAACGGTATCGTCGATTATGCTGAAGCGGCATACGGCAAAATGTTTGGTTACCTGGTGGGGTGGTTCAAAGGCGTACTCTATTACGCCCCTCTTTCCGCCATCCTTGCCTGGGTCGCCGCTCTGTACACCATGATCTTGCTCGGTAGTGATAATCCGACCAATTCTGGTGCGACCTGGATACTGGCGGCTGTCTATATGACGGTCACCTATCTGATCAACTTCTATACCCCGGTTCTGGCGGGCAAGCTGCAAGTGGGTTCTACCCTGATCAAGTTGATCCCGCTGATCTTGGTTGCCATTGTGGGCACCATTTCAGGGTTGCTCAATGGTGTCACCGTGACCAACTTTGTGCAGGCAATGGATGGGATAGGAAGCACCGGAGGCACTCTGGCCACGGCCGTGGTTGCCACCGCCTTCGCTTATGAGGGGTGGATCGCCGCCGTGACCATCAACAGCGAAATTCGCGATTCCAAGAAGAATCTGCCCAGAGCGCTGGTGATTGGCACCCTGATAGTTTTTGTGGTCTATGTCACCTATTTTCTGGGGATCGCCAGCGTCTTGCCGACGGACGAGATAGTGGCGCAAGGGGATAACGCGGTAAATCTCGCGACAACCAGCCTGTTTGGCGGGACTGCCTCGACCATTTTGACCGTGTTCGTGATTATCTCCTGCCTCGGAACCCTCAATGGTCTGGTGCTGGCGACCATGCGTATTCCCTACTCGCTGGCGATCCGCAATCAGGGGCCAGCCCCCAAGTGGATGAGCCGTATCGAACCGCATCACCATATGCCAATCAATTCGGCCCTCGCGGCAGCCTTGTTGTCGGTGATCTACTCAGTGCTGTGGTACTGCAGCATCAACGAGACATTCGGTCGTTACATCGCCCTGGACGAGATGCCGATCGTACTGATTTATGGCCTCTATCTGTTCCTCTATGTCTGGTACATGCGCACCTTTACCGAGTTGGGCTGGATAAAGCGGTTCGTGATCCCGACCTGTGCCACCCTGGGCGCGCTCATCATTCTGTATGGCGGTATCACCAATCCCAGTCTGGGACTCTATCTGCTGGTCTCTGTGGGGGTGATTCTGCTCGGGTTGCTCTTCTACCGTAAGGAGTGACCGGGTAAGTAAGTTGAAAAAAAAGCGCCGAATGGCGCTTTTTTCATTTGGAGAGCGCGGCAAGTAGATAACTAACTGCCCAGCAACCCGAGGCGGCCCAGTTCATCCTTGAGCTGATCGAGATTGCGCTCGACGCAGGCTTCCCCCTCGTTGATGGCATCGCTGGCGCGATGAAAATCCATGATGGAGAAGCTGCCAAGGCGCGGGCAGAGCTGGATCTCCGGCGGGTCACCTGCCATCCGGGCGCGGGTAATCCGCTCTTGCATGATGTTGATGGAGCCACTCATCACGCTCCACAGACCCGGGGTGGCTGGCGCGGATTCACCGCGATTGAGCCACTGACTGAGCAGGCCGCCGCTGCCGGGTTGGTCCGGCTCGTCGGTCCAGGGTTGGTGCATATCGGTGTTGAGGTTGACCGCAATCACCACCTCGGCCCCCATGGCGCGGGCCAGCGAGATGGGCACCGGATTGACCACGGCGCCATCGACCAGCCAGCGGTCGTTGATCCGCGTCGGGGTGAGGATCCCCGGCATGCCGCATGAGGCGCGCACCGACTGGCGCAGCGGGCCCTGTTGCAGCCAGATCTCGCGGCCGGTATCGAGTTCGGTGGCGATGCAGGCGAAGGGGATGGGCAGGTTCTCGAGATCGGGATCCCCCAGATGGCTGGCGGCAAGACCAAACACCTTTTCGCCGCGAAAGAGGCCGCCGGAGAGGGCCGGGTCGAGCAGGCTGACCACCTGCAGGCGGGTAAAGCCGCGCACCCAGGTTTCCAGCCGATCCAGTTCTCCGGCGGCATAGGCGGCACCGACAAAGCTACCGATGGAGCAGCCAGCGATCAAATCCGGTTTGATGCCGAGACGTTCAAGGGCGCGGATGACGCCGATATGGGCCCATCCTCTGGCGGCGCCGCTCCCGAGAGCGAGCCCTACGCGGGGTTTACGTGGCACGACAGTCCTCCAAAAAAGGGGTTGAGGGGTCAGCTTACTCCGAGAGTCAGGAGGCGTCATCCTGCCATCTTTCGCTGCGGTTGCGACCGTTGGCCTTGGCCTGATAGAGCGCCACATCGGCGCGGCGTACCGCTTCGTGCAGGGGAAGGTTCTCCTGGTGGGGCAGATAGCCGAGACTGATGGTGACCTCCAGCCCGGGCTCGATGGCGGCCCAGTCGTGATCTGCCACCGCCTTTCTCAGCCGCTCCGCCAGTTCGCCGATCTGTGCGGCGTTACTGCGGCCAATCAGCAGCAGAAACTCTTCACCCCCCCAGCGGATCAGGCGATCAGTGGGCCTAAGCTGCTGCTGGCAGATCTGCACCAGCCGGATCAGCACGATATCGCCGACGGAATGGCCGAAGTTGTCATTGACCCGTTTGAAGTGATCCGCATCGAACATCAGGATCCCCGCTTGCAACCGGGTCAGATCGCCCGCCTGCTCCAGCAGCACCAGATAGTGGCGGTTGAAGGCGCCGGTGAGGGCATCGTGGCAGGAGAGGTAATTGAGCCGCTGGTTGAGGCGATGGGATCTCAGATTGGAGAGGGCGGCCAGCAGCATAAAGAGGATGGCGAGCAGGGTCGGCGTGGACTGGCAGAGCATGGCCCACACCAGCGGCAGCAGGGTGACGTTGTGTACCAGCCGCAGCGGGGTATCTGGGATTGCCATGGTCAGTTGCAATGCCCCTTGCAGCCACTGGTATTCGTCGGTCGGCTCGGGGTCTTGCGGCACCACGGGTTGGTGTGCGCTGCTGGCCAGCACCTGATGGTACTGATTGAGCAGCAGATACTCACCCAGCGCCGGCGCCAGCTGGTTGAGCTGCGATTGCAAGCGTGAGAGCAGGATGTCCATGCTGATCATCCCTACCAGCGAGCCGTCCTTGTAGAGAGGCTGGGACATGGTGACCATGGTGCCCAGTCCGGCAAAATCTTCGTAGGGGCGGGAGAGAATGGTATCCCGGCTTGGGTTGGGTGACATCAGCGCATCCTGCCAGTAGTGCTTGTCATAGATGCTGCGGGCAAAGCGAAACTGGCTGGAGGGGATCCAGGGATAGAGGTAGATAAAGTTGTCCACCCCGGTGAAGTAGGCCCAGGCGATCTCGCTGCCCAGGCGCTGGCTGGCGGTGGCCAGCAAGGGGGAGAGGCTCAGGGCCAAATGAAGTTGCGCCTCCCGCGCACTGCCGGGGGGCGGCAGCGGGCCGTCACCGGTGAGGTTGCCCGCCAGTCCGGCCGGTAAATCCCCGGGGAGTTTGTCGAGGGCCAGCCCCTCTGGCAGCGCCTCGATATGGCGATAGAGCTGGCGGGTGAGCACCGACTGGGGGTCGCTGCGCAGTCGCTCTTCGGCCTGCCCGCGCATCGCCTCCAGAAACACTTCGGTCTGCTTGAACCGATCTCGCAGGTAGATGGCGCTGTTGAGGGTATCGCTCTGGTAGAGGCGTTCTATCTGTTTCAGGCTTTGCCGCAAGGTCAGACCAATCAGCAGGATGACCACGGCGAACAGGAGCCAGGTCAGGCGTGTGAGAAAGCGGTGGTCAGACATTTTGGGCATAGGCAGTCAGTCGGGTTGCGAAGGAAATTGTCGTTAGTGTATGCGATGTGGCGTGAAAACAAACGGCGCGACCTGAAACAGAGTGAGCTTATCCTGCTCTTGTTACGTTTTGTCACATTTATACATAGTCACGGCATAGTCTGGGGCTAAAATGGCCCCAATCTGGATTTACCCTCTCACTCTTCATGGACTGTTCGATGAAAATGCGTATCTGGCTCGGCTTGGGCCTTCTTCTAATCGTGGTTGCCGGCGTCTGGGCGCTGCGTCACAGCGAACCCGCCGCCAAAGCACCGACCAGACAGGTCAATATCCGCACTCAAACCGTCAAGCAGAGTCTGGCTGAGCCGACCCTCAAGCTGGTGGGCAAGCTGGCCGCCAATCGCTCCGTCATCATCAGCCCCGAAGTGACCGGTCGCATCGTCAAGATTGCGGTGCAATCTGGTCAGAGCGTGGCGAAGGGGGAGACCCTGATCGCGCTGGATGCGGGCAAGCAGCAGGCGGAGCTGGCCGAGCAGAGCGCCAGTCTGCGCGACGAGAACCGCAAGCTGAGTGATATGCGCAAGCTGGTGGCCCGTGGCGCCGTGACCCAATCAGAACTGGAGGGGCAGGAGGCCACCGTGGCCCAGGTGCAGGCACGCCTCGATGCCGCCCGCTACGAGCTCTCCCTGCGCACCTTGCAGGCGCCCTTTGCCGGTACCGTGAGTCTGATTGACTTGAGTGAAGGGGCGCTGGTCAACAGCGGCGATACCCTGCTGCATCTCGATGAGCTCGACAAACTGCGCCTCGATCTGGCGGTGCCGGAGCGTTACCTCTCCCTGCTGCGCCCGGGCATGGCGGTTAGCGCCACCAGTACTGCCTGGCCGGATCAGCAATTCAACGGCACTTTGACCACTCTCGATAGCCGCATTTCAAACGATACCCAGAACATCAAGGCGCGGGTGATGATCCCCAATGGCAACGGCCAGTTGCGCCCGGGCATGCTGCTCAATGTGGAGCTGGCACTGCCCGCCCAGCAGCTTACCCTGATCCCCGCCCAGTCGGTGGAGTATGCCGGTGAGCAGCGCTTTGTTTACCGTCTCGAGGCCGATGGCCGGGTCAAGCGGGTGCCTGTGGTGCTCGGTGAGACCGAAGGGGAGACCGTCTGGGTCACCGAGGGGCTGAAGGTCGGCGATCGCATCGTGGTCGAGGGGCTGGTCAATCTGCGTGATGGGGTGCAGGTGCGTGATCTGGCTGAGGTGAACGGCTGATGTGGCTCTCCGATATCTCAGTTCGCCGCCCGCTGGTGGCGGTGGTGCTCAGTGCCCTGCTCACCGTGTTTGGTCTGGTCGCCTTCAGCAAATTGACGGTGCGGGAGATGCCCGATGTGCAGATCCCCTCGGTCTCCATCACCACCACCTATGAGGGGGCCGCCCCCTCGGTGATGGAGAGTCAGGTCACCAAGCCCATCGAGGATCAGCTCTCCGGCATCAGCGGCATCAAGAACATCAACTCCATGACCCGCAAGGGGCGCTCGATGATCACTGTCGAGTTCAAGCTCGGCTGGAACATGGTGGAGGGGATCTCCGATGTGCGCGATGCTCTTTCTCGCGCGCGGCCCCGGCTGCCCGATGATGTGGACGAGCCGCTGGTGACCAAGGACAGCGGCAACGGCGATGTGGCGATCTGGCTCAACTTCAGCAGCAGTCAGATGGATCGCACTGCCATGACCGACTACGCCAACCGCGTGCTGGTCGACCCCCTGAGTCTGGTGGACGGGGTGAGCGAAGTGGCGCTCTCCGGCGATCTGACCCAGGTGATGTATGTGCGGCTGCGTCCGGCCGATATGGCCGCTCGTGGCATCACGGTGAGCGATGTGGAAGAGGCTCTCAAGCGGGAGAACATCGAGCTGCCGGGGGGGGAGATCCGTAACAACTCCATGACCATGGCGGTGCAGATCGCCCGTCTCTACCACACAGCGGAAGATTTCCAGCAACTGCAAGTCACCACAGCCGCCAACGGCCAGAGCGTCTATCTGGCCGATATCGCCGACGTGGAGGTGGGAGCCAAGAACGAAGACAGCGCCTATCAGCGCAACGGCAAAGAGAGTCTGGGTATCGGCATCGTCGCCCAGTCCACCGCCAACCCGCTGGCGGTGGCGCAGGGGATCGAGAAGAAACTCGGCGAGATGCAGCGCTTCCTGCCGGAGGGGGCCAAGCTCGAGGTGGATTACGACTCCACCATCTTTATCAAGCAGGCCATCGACGAGGTGTACGAGACCCTGGCCATCTGCGCCGTGCTGGTGGTGGCGGTGCTCTATCTGTTCCTCGGGCAGGGGCGCACCACGCTCATTCCGGCCATCACGGTGCCGGTGTCGCTCATCTCCGCCTTTATCGGCGCCTGGTATTTCGGCTTTTCCATCAACCTCATCACCCTGCTGGCCCTTATTCTCGCCATCGGCCTGGTGGTGGATGATGCCATCGTGGTGGTGGAGAATATCCACCACCATCTGCAGCGGGGTGAGCCGCCGCTGCTGGCCGCCTGGCACGGCACCCGCGAGGTGGGCTTTGCGGTCATCGCCACCACCGCCGTGCTGGTGATGGTGTTTGTCCCCATCGCCTTTATGGATGGCATGGTGGGGCGGCTCTTTACCGAGTTTGCGATATTGCTCTCCTTGGCGGTGCTCTGCTCCTCGCTGGTGGCGCTGACCCTCACCCCGGCCATGGGCTCCTGGCTGATGCGCCCGCTGGATAAACCGAACCGGCTGACCGCCGGGCTCGATCGCGGGCTCGGCTGGCTGGAGGGGCACTATCGCCACCTGCTGGCGTGGGTGCTGCGCCGCTCCCGCTGGACGCCGCTGGTGCTGCTGCTCTGTCTGGGCGGTATCGGTGCCCTCTTTACCCAACTGCCGACCAGCCTCACCCCGACCGAGGATCGTGGCGTCATCTATGTCTTCGTCAAGGGGGCAGAGGGGACCAGCATCGAGCGGATGAAGCGCAACATGCAGCAGGTGGAGTCCGCCATCATGCCGATGCTGGGCAAAGGGGTGGTGCAGGCGCTGAGCTTCAGTACCCCCGCCTTTGGCCGTGGCGGCGATCAGACCGGTATGGTGATCATCCAGCTCACCGACTGGGCGGAGCGCGACGTCACCGCCACCGAGTTCTCCCGCTCGCTGGGTGCCAAGCTCTCCGGCATTCCCGATGTGATGATCCGCACCTTCCAGCCCGGTTTCCGCGGCGGCTCCACCGCGCCGGTGCAGTTCGTGCTGCAGGGTAACGACTATGCCGAGCTCTACCAGCAAGGGTTGGCGCTGCAACAGGCGGCGCAGGGCAGCGGCCTGATGCTGAGCCCGGATCTCGACTATGCCGAGAAGACCCCCGAGCTGCAGGTGACCATCAACCGCGACAGCGCCAGCCAGCTCGGCATTCCGGTCTCCACCGTGGCCAACAGCTTGCAGACCCTGCTGGGCGGGGCGAGCAAGACCACCTATGTGGACAGGGGCGAGGAGTATGACGTCTACCTGCGCGGCAACCAGACCGAGTTCAACGGCATCTCGGATCTCGGCCGCATCTACCTGAAGGCGGCCAACGGCGAGATGGTCAGTCTCTCGACTCTGGCCACCGTCAAGCAGGTGGCGACTGCCAACCGCCTCAACCACTACCAGCGGCAGAAGGCGATCACCCTGACCGCCGACGTCCATCCCGACCACACCCTGGGTGAGGCCCTCGATTTCCTCGATGGCTGGGCCAACGCCAACCTGCCCACCGGTATGACGGTGGATTACGCCGGTGATTCCAAGGATTACCGCGACAATCAGGGGGAGATGGTGCTGGTCTTTGGCCTCGCCCTGCTGGTGGTCTATCTGGTGTTGGTGGCCCAGTTCGAGAGCACCCTGACCCCGGCGGTGGTGATGGTGACGGTGCCACTCGGTATCTTCGGCGGTCTGCTTGGCCTCTGGCTGACGGGGCAGGAGATGAGCATCTACAGCCAGATCGGCATGATCATGCTGATCGGCATGGTGACCAAGAACGGTATCCTCATCGTCGAGTTCATCAACCAGCTGCGCCAGCGCGGCGAAGGGTTCGAGGAGGCGATCATCGCAGGCTCGGTGCGCCGTCTGCGGCCGATCCTGATGACCTCGCTGACCGCCATTATCGGCGCGGTACCGCTGATGCTCTCTATGGGAGCGGGCTACGAGAGCCGGATGGCGGTGGGAACAGTGGTCTTCTTCGGACTGTCGCTGGCAACCCTGGTCACCCTGCTGGTGGTGCCCGCCATCTACCATCTGATCGCCCGTCACGCCGGCATGACTGGTGCGCGGGATCAGCAGGTAGACGAAGCGCTGGCCGCCAGGGGGGCAGGGGAGTCGCACCCTCCGGCGCCCTGATCAGAGCCTTGGCCTGAACCCTGACCTGCGCGCTCAAGCGGGGCCGGTTATCAGCCTCATCATCACAAGGGCGCCTGCGGGCGCCCTTGCTATTGCGGGCGGCGGCCTATTCCGCGGGATCTATAGGGACAAAAAGCCATCGCTCCCCTTGGCCGCAACCGGTATAATGCTCGACCCGAATTTTTCCAGGTGTTCAAAATGCAGCCGGTACCCAACCTTTTCTCCTATCCCCGCTATTGGGCCGAGTGCTACGGCACGGCGCCCTTCCTGCCCATGTCCCGCAAAGAGATGGACAAGCTCGGTTGGGACAGCTGCGACGTCATTCTGGTGACGGGGGATGCCTACGTGGATCACCCGAGCTTCGGCATGGCGGTCATCGGCCGCATGCTCGAAGCGCAGGGTTTTCGGGTCGGCATCATCGCCCAGCCGGACTGGTCATCGAAGGATGACTTTATGCGTCTGGGCAAACCGAACCTCTTCTTCGGGGTGACCGCGGGCAACATGGACTCCATGATCAACCGCTATACCTCCGATAAAAAGCTGCGCCACGACGACGCCTACACCCCGGGGGATGTGGGCGGCAAGCGGCCGGATCGCGCCACCCTGGTCTATACCCAGCGCTGCAAGGAGGCCTTCAAGGAGGTGCCGGTGGTCATCGGCGGCATTGAAGCATCCCTGCGCCGTATCGCCCACTACGACTACTGGTCCGAGACCATCCGCCGCTCCATCCTGCTCGATGCCAAGGCCGATATCCTGATTTACGGCAACGCCGAGCGGCCGCTGGTGGAAGTGGCCCACCGCATCGCGGCGGGGGAGACCATCGACACCATGCAGGATATTCGCGGCACTGCCGTCATCCGCAAGGAGCCGCTGCCGGGCTGGAAAGGGGTGGATTCGAGCAAGCTCGACCAGATTGGCCGCATCGATCCCATCATGAACCCCTATATGGAAGGGGCCCCATGCTCGGATGATGCTAGCGAAGCAGCACCTGCCGCGCAGGAAGCCCAGCCCGTGCTGGTGCAGCCGGCCAAACCCAAGCCGTGGGAAAAAACCTATGTGAAGCTGCCGGCGTTCGAACGGGTGAAAGAGGACAAGGTGCTCTACGCCCACGCCTCGCGCATTCTGCACCACGAGACCAACCCCGGCTGTGCCCGCGCCCTGTCGCAGGCTCACGGCGATCGCATCGTCTGGGTCAACCCGCCCGCCTTCCCGCTGGAAACCGAGGAGATGGACGGCGTCTTCGGCCTGCCCTACCAGCGGGTGCCGCACCCGGCCTATGGCAACGAGAAGATCCCCGCCTTCGAGATGATCAAGACCTCGGTCAACATCATGCGCGGCTGCTTTGGCGGCTGCTCCTTCTGCTCCATCACCGAGCACGAAGGGCGCATCATCCAGAGCCGCTCGGAAGAGTCGATCCTCAAAGAAATCGAAGATATCCGCGACAAGGTGCCGGGCTTTACCGGGGTCATCTCGGATCTCGGCGGCCCCACCGCCAACATGTACAAGCTGCGTTGCAAGAGCCCCAAGGCCGAGCAGACCTGCCGTCGCGCCTCCTGTGTCTGGCCCACCATCTGCCCGCACATGGACACCGACCACAGCCCGACCATCAACCTCTATCGCAAGGCGCGCGACCTCAAGGGGATCAAGAAGATCCTCATCGCCTCCGGCGTGCGTTACGACATCGCGGTTGAAGATCCCCGCTATATCAAGGAGCTGGCCAAGTACCACGTCGGCGGCTACCTCAAGATCGCGCCGGAACACACCGAGGAGGGGCCGCTCTCCAAGATGATGAAGCCGGGCATGGGCAGCTACTACCAGTTCAAGGAGCTGTTCGACAAATACTCCAAAGAGGCGGGCAAGCAGCAGTACCTGATCCCCTACTTTATCTCCGCCCACCCGGGCACCACCGATGAAGACATGATCAATCTGGCGCTCTGGGTCAAAGAGAACCGCTTCAAGCTCGATCAGGTGCAGAATTTCTACCCGTCGCCGCTCGCCAACGCCACCACCATGTATTACACGGAGAAAAACCCGTTAAACAAGGTGAGCCGCACCGGTGGCGATGTGTTTGTCGCCAAGGGCGAGCGCCGTCGCCGCCTGCACAAGGCGCTGCTGCGCTACCACGATCCCGCAGGCTGGCCAATGATCCGCGAAGCCCTGCTCGCCATGGGCAAGGGCCACCTGATTGGCAACGGCCCCGGCTGTCTGGTGCCTGCAGAGGGTAGGAATGAGCGGCGCAACGAGCGCGCCGCCAGCGGCAAGGGGCTGAAACCGGCCCTGACTCGCCACAGTAACATTGCCCATCAGCGCGGCAACGGCGCTGGCAACAAGACTGCGGGCCAGAGCAACGGCCAGCACGCCAACGGCAGCGCCAACAAGAGCGGCAAGGGCAATGGCAAGCCGCTGGGTTCCGAGCTCAAGTTGGGGAACGGGAAGCCCGCCGGACAAGGCGCAGGCCAGAATGCTGGTAAGAGTGCTGGTAAGAGTGCTGGTAAGGGCAAACCAACTGGCAAACCCGCCCATAAGGGCAAGGCCCCGACCCGTGCCGGCTCCGCCAAACCTGCCACTCAGCAGGGCGGCAAGCCTGCGGCCAAAGGTAATGGTGCCAAGCGACCGGCGCGGTAATATTTCCTGATTGGAAAGCGACAGAAATTAAAAAGGCGACCGGATGGTCGCCTTTTAAAATACACTCTAATTGTAAATATTATATGTTATTTTTGCTGTTTTACTTAAGCATTCTTTTTATTGTGGAGATATAATATTATTAATATCTTCTGAATATGATGAATCTATATTTGTTGCTGTATAGTCAACAGTAGTTGAATAGTCAGCAATATATGTTCCCACAATTTCTTCACTAATCCCTAAAAGATTAGATTTTAATGGGGTGAGGATTACATTTTTCGGGAACGACTCAATTGTATCAATGGTAGCTTTAAAATAAAGAGGATAAGCTAAACATAGTGGTACTTTAGGACGAAAATGAACAAACAATAACATTATCAAAAAACATTGACTGTGATGCTGAGCGAACATGATTTTTATAGAGAGGTATTAAATTAGCATAAAATTCTGATAAACTCTCATTAATATTAGTGTTATTATCTATTTTTAGAGGTTGATTGCACGCCAAGTAAAGGTAATCATATTTTTCATAGTCATTTATATTATGCTCTTTAGTTTCTTTATGTTTTTTTAAAATTGACTCAACACTTTCATGATCATCAAGTGTGAAAACGAATATTTCTTTCCATTCAGAATCGTGTCTGGTTTGAGTTTCATCTGACAATCTTTTTGTTAAAAACTCAGATGTCGATTTATTCCATTCTTCAAGTATGCTTAAAATTTCTTGGTCAGATTTCATTTGTAACCTCGTTGTTGTTGTTTACAGCGAGACGTAAATCATCCACATCAATTTGTTTAAGATAAACTATATTTTCCGATTCATCAAACTTCAAAACTTTAAATAATGCATCCCTTGGGATTAAGACCTCTTCTTCATATGGATAAGCAGAGAAATCCCCTATAAAGCTACCTTTTTTTCTATATATTATAAATTTGAAATCTCGTTGACTGTAAGAAGTGAAGTTAGGGTTTGCTGATGTACTAGTATATGAAGGTATGTGTATTGCAGTTTTTTGTTTTTTTATCTTTTCAATATCTGACTCAGCTAAGTTACTGTACCTCACAACAGGTTTTTGTGTGTCATAATCACCAAGCCATTTTAACGCTAAGTCTATATAGTCAATGGTTTTATTTATTTTTGTATCACCAGAGTTTATTCCGCGAAGATAAGAATTGACATCGTCATAACCATCCTCGGTATAATGGTAAATAGCAGCTGCATATTCTTTTTGTTGTTTGTTAAGGTTAATTGTTTTTCCTGATAGAGCATCCATAATCTGATCGAAATCAAAACTACCCAATACATCATGCATATTTATTATTACTCAATATTTGTTTGATGAGATTTTTAAAAGGTGAGATTTTATTTTTAAGTGAAGCATGCTTTTTATGGCAATTATTTTTCAAGCAATAGAGTTTGGTGTATGTAACTTTCAATACAAGGTGGTAGTCATCATAAAACTCACGCAAATATCCATGAATTGCAGCATCTAATGTGGTTATCGGTGAATTTAAAAATATAGGACATACGTTTATTAGCAAGGTGTAACGCCACTGAGCCACGCGCTACTGCACCTAAGATGTATTCTCTAAATGCTATATTTTCTGTCCGTAAATCCGGGATACCCGCCTTTCTGGACGAGGTGTATCACCACCGATTCCACGCTACCGCCCGTGGATTACAGCTTCCAATATGCTCCCTTGACCCGCGCTGGCAGCAACCCATCGCAGTTCAACAGGTTCCGGATGGCCATGATAGCCCAAACGAAACCGCAGTGGCGAGCTTTTCAGTGAATTAACTATCAAGAATCAATCGTTTTTTGAGTTTGACCAGCAAATGGAACCGGAAGGCGGCGTTATAGAGGACAATCTGGACACCCACCTTTCTGAGCAGGGCATAACGCCTACGAATCCCACGCTACCGCCCGTGGATTACAGCTTCCAAAATGCACCCTTGACCTGCGCTGGCAGCAACCCATCGCAGCTCAACAGGTTCTGAATGGCCATGGTAAGCCAAACGAAACTGCCGAGGCGAGCCTTAAAGTGATGTAACTGTCAGAAATGTCTCGTTTTTTGACCTCTATCAAACTCTTCTTGCTCTGCGGCCTTGCCGCCAACCGGACAGATATCGGACGCTGGTTGCTGGCCATCTTGCGGCTATGGTCGGGGGCTGGATTCCCTCAGATTGTTTTACTGGTGCAACGCATAAACGATCTGCTGTTGCGCAGTTGGAACAATCAAGGGGCGGTGCGGGCAGGGTAGCAGGGGCGGGGAGGGAAAAGCAGGAGGTCCGGTAGAGATAAAACCCCCGGCTGGCGCGCTTTACATCAGGTGGTGCCATTTGGTAAAGGGAGTGGTCGATTTAACGGCAATGGGTGACTAGACTAGCTTGGTCCTCTTATGGGGCCCATCAAGCCTGTTTACTGTTAACCATAACCGGAAGGATCCGACATGAAAGCGATGACTGCAGCCCTTTTGCTCCCCCTGATTCCCCTTGCTGTTCAGGCGGGTGCGCCCGTGTGGATCACGATTGGGGCCGATAGCGGGGTTGAACTCAAGCAAGTCAATGCCAAGCTCTCCCCCCTGTTCAGTGCCAGCGGGGCGCCTATCCAGCTGGCCCAGATTGAGGCAAGCGAGCTTGGCTCCCTCTCGCACCTGATGCACGAGGGGCACCAGCGCTGCGGCGGCTATGTGGTGCACACGACCCTGGCCGATGCGCTGCAGAGCATGGCCCAGCCCCTCAGCCAAAACCTGTTCAGCGCACCACCGTTGACCCAAGGGGCCAGTGTCAACCGGCTGCTGCCCCATCTGGATCAAGGCAATATCGCCAGCACCATCAGCAAGCTATCCGGCTGGCGCAACCGCTACTACACCACCCCCACCGGCACGCAATCCGCCGACTGGGTAGCCAGCCAGTGGCAGAGCCTCGGTAGCGCCCTGCCATGGGCCAGCGTCAGCCGGGTCAAACATAGCGGCTACCCGCAACAATCCGTGGTGCTGACCCTCAAGGGAAGCCGCTATCCGGACGAGGTGGTGGTGCTCGGCGGCCATCTCGATTCCACTGCAGGCTCGGCCCCCAACAGCAAGACGCTGGCCCCCGGCGCCGATGATGACGCCTCCGGCATCGCTACCCTGACCGAGGTGCTGCGGGTCATCGCGGAACAGGGCCGCCAGCCGGAGCGTACCCTGCAATTTATCGGCTATGCGGCAGAGGAGGTGGGCTTGCGGGGCTCCAAGGATATCGCCAGTCGCTACAAGGCGGCCAACACCAAGGTATTGGCCGCGCTCCAGCTGGACATGACCAACTACAAGGGCTCGGCGAACGATATCGTCTTTATGACCGACTACACCGACAAGGGGTTGACCGGCTACCTCACCCAGCTGATCGATGCCTACCTGCCGCAAGTCAGCTATGGCTATGACAGCTGTGGCTATGGTTGCTCGGATCACGCCTCCTGGCACAATCAGGGCTACCCCGCCGCCATGCCGTTCGAGTCACGCTTCAGCGAATACAACCCCAGGATCCACACGGCGCAGGATACGTTGCAAAACTCGGATCCCTCGGCTGGCCACGCTCTCAAGTTTGCCCAGCTGGCGACCAGCTTTGCCGTTGAAATAGGCAAGATCAACTGAGTCACAGGCCGCTGTGCAAGCCAAAAGGAAGGAAGTCTCGGCTTCCTTCCTTTTTTCTATCTTCTGTGCGGCTTTGTCCCCCGTCATACAAAAAGCCCCGAGAGCAGGGCGCTTTCGGGGAAGAGGAAAAACATCGACAAGGCATTACAAAGGCATTGGGTTCACACCTGAACCGTATCAGGCATCGACATAGAGCACCTGACCGCTAATAAAGCCATCGACGGAGCGCTCAAACGCCTTGCCGACCAGGGCGCCCGGCACCGGCTGGAAGCCTGGCATCATCTCGCCATATACGTCCCACGCCTCTTCCAGTACGGTCGGGTTGACCACATTGATGCGGATGCCGCGGGGCAGCTCGTGGGCCACGCACTGGACAAAGGTATCGATGGCGCCGCTGGTGGTGGCATCGGCAATGGCCAGCGGGATCGGCTTGATATTGAGGATGCCGGAGATCAGGGTGAAGGAGCCCCCCTGATTGATGTAGTTGAGGCCGATATTGACCAGATTTATCTGCCCCATCAGCTTGCTCTGGATGGTGGTTTGCCACTGCTCGTCGCTCATCTCGCCAAAGGGGGCGTATTCGCAAAATCCTGCGGTATTGACCACCGCATCGAAGGAGCCCACGTTTTGGTAGAGCCGCTCGATAGACTCTCTGCTGGTGATATCCACCTGAAAATCACACCCCTCGCCGGAGCGGCTGGCGGTAATGACTTTGTGCTTGCCCAGACCACTGAGGGCGGCTTGCCCCATTTTCCCCTGAGCACCAATCAGAATGACAGTTTTCATCGTTAACCTCGCTTTGCTGGAAGAGCTGCAAGGTTAGAGAGCCACTGATACAATGTAAATCATGGGTGATTTGTATGTGATACAACTGAAATTGGTGAGGTTAGGGTGGAGAAGATCGATATCAGGCAGATGCGGGTGCTGGTGCTGCTGGTGAGATACAAGAGCGTGTCGCGGGTGGCCGAGCTGCTGGAGATCTCCCAACAGGGGGTGAGCAGCCATCTGAAAAAGCTGCGAGATCTCTTTCCCGCCGAGCTCTTTATCCGCCAGAGCGCCGGATTGCAGCCGACCGACTACGCCTGCGAGCTGGCCGACAAGTTCGAGCTGATCCTGGCCGATATTGACGGGGTCTTTGTGGCTGCCCCCTTCGATCCCGCCAGCAGCCAGCGCACCTTCAGGGTGATGGCCAACGAATATGCCCAGCTTGCCATTATCCCAAGGCTGGCGAGCGCCCTGCGCACTCAGGCGCCCTCCATCCGGCTCGATGTGGTGGACTTTCAGGCCGAAGCGCATCTGGAGGCGCTGGCCAGCGGCGAGGTCGATCTGGTGATTGGTTTTGATGCCTATCTCGACCCGGGGTTGCTGCGTGCCACCCTGCGCCGGGATCACTACTGCTGCGTGCTGCGCCGCGACTCCCGATATCTTCCGGACAACGCCCCGCAGGATATGGCGGCCATCCCCTTTGTGCAGTTTGCCAACAGCGTCGGCAATTTCGAAGGGCAGATGAGCCCGCAGCAGGTCGCCAGCGCGGCGGTGGCGACGCTCCCCTGTTACACCTCGCTGCAAGCCTTTATGTCGGTCAATGATGTTGCGGCCTGCATTCCGTCGGCCATCGCCGCCCTCGGCGATTTTCGCGTGCTGGAGCTGGCCGGGGCGCCGCAGCAGTTCGAAGTGGTGGTCGGCAGACATCGCAAAAGTCAGGGCAATCTCGCCATCGAGTGGCTGGCCGAGGTGATCAAGTCGGTTTGCGATCTTGCCATGCCTAGATAACATCGCTGTTTGCCGAGAGCTGCACATGCCAGCCAGTGCGCTAACGGCAGGCTGGATCTGCGGGACAAATCCTGCGATGGTGCGGGCAGTTATCCGCTTGTCCCGTTATCGAGTGAAAAGGAGTTGAGATGCGCATTGCCATGATTGGTCTGGGGGATATCGCCCAGAAAGCCTATCTGCCGCTGCTGGCGAGCGACGAGCGGATCACCCCGCTGCTCTGCACCCGCAATCCATCTGTGCTGGAGAAGCTGGCCCGCCAGTATCGGGTCGCCGAGTGCTTTACCGATGTGGCGGCCCTGCTGGCCAGCCGTCCCGACGCCGTGATGATCCACGCCGCGACCGCCGTTCACCGCGAGCTGGCCGAGCAGTGCTTGCGCGCAGGGATCCCCACCTTTGTCGACAAGCCCCTGTGCGACAATCTGGCCGAGGCAGAAGCGCTGGCCAACCTCGCCATCGCGCAAGATTGCCCCCTCTTTACCGGCTTTAACCGCCGCTATCTGCCCGCCATGGCCGAGGCGCGCGCCCAGCCGCTCACCGAGCTGAACTGGCAGAAACACCGCTTCGCCCTGCCCGGCAAGGTGCGGGATTTTATGTTCGACGACTTTATCCATGTGCTCGACAGCCTCTGCTTCTATGGCGGCGTGCCGGGCGGCGACTTTCATGCGGTATTGCGCCCCGATGCGCAGGATAACAGCTTGTTGGCCGGGGTAAGCGTCAGTTGGCAGAGCGGCGATCGCGCCATCAGCGGCAGCATGAACCGCAGCGCCGGGATCACCGAGGAGCGCATCGATGTCTACGGCGACAATCTCTCCCTGCACCTTGAGAACTGCACCCGCGGCAGCATCGCCCGCGACAAGCAGGCGCAGATGCTTAGCCCCAACGACTGGCAGCCGGTGCTGGCCCAGCGCGGCTTTGCCGCCATGCTGGCGCACTGGTATCAGCAGATTGAAATCGGCAAGGCGGATAGCGAGCTGATTACCTCCTACCTGCACGGCCACCGGCTGGCTGAGCAGCTGGTGGCGCTGGCTGACAAGCGGGAATAAGGCTGGCTGGAAGTCTCAGAGATATGAATACGAGGTGCGCGAAGATAGCGCACCAAACACAACGGGGGGCCGCAGTTGCGGCCCCCCGTTGTTATGGGATGAGATGCATGGGATCAGATGCACTTCACCGGCTTGGGCAGGCCGCCAATCTTGGTCGCCTGCTTGGCTGGCCCTTCCGGGAACAGCTTGTAGAGGTAGCGGCTGTTGCCCTTCTCGGGACCGTACTGCTTTTCCATCGCCTTGACCAGCGCGCGGATGGCGGGGGAGGTGTTGAACTCCAGATAGAAGGCGCGCACAAAGCGCACCACTTCCCAGTGCGGCTCCTCAAGCGTGATACCCTCCTGCGCGGCCAGTACCAGCGCCAGCTCCTCGCTCCAGTCATTGCTGTTGAGCAGGTAGCCCTTGGCATCGGTCTCGATGAGTTGGCCGTTGAATTCCAGCTGATGTTTTTCGGACGCAGACATGAGGGCTCCTCGCTAATGGGGCTATCAGGATTGGGCGGGCATGGTATCGCCTTGATCCCCGGTGAGCAACCGGCTCTCGTTGGCCAGATGCAGCAGCTGATCCGCCAGCTCGCTGATCAGGTTGAGCTGCTGGGTCAGCATCAGCTGCTCCTCGCTGCTGTCTGCACTGCTGTCCGTGCAAAGAAGGGGGCTCTGACCACCGATGGAGCTGGAGGGGTTGCCCGCCAGATGACCGGCGGCCTGCTCTAGGGTGTGGCAGATGTGGTGGCGCACCTCATCCAGCCCGCTGATGGCCTCCAGCTTGTCGCGATGGGCCCCCAGCGCCGAGATGTAGGAGAGCAGGGCGTGGTTGCGCCAGGTGAGGGTAAAGCAGAGATCGAGGAAGCGGCGGCGCTTTTGCGGCTCCACCAGCATGCTCTGCCAAGCGGTGGCCAGCTCGCTGTCCGCCAGATGGGCTCTTGCGTGCCACCCGATAGTCGATGGATTCGTCCCGCTGCTGCTTGAGGCTCGCCAGCACCGCCGAGAGGTAGCGGGCGTTTGCAGACAGCGAATTGGCGATAAGCGTTGGTAGCCGTTTGTACTGCCAGTCCGGCCAGAGCCAGGCCACCAGCCCGTAGGAGATCAGGCAGCCGAGCAGGGTATCGAGTAGCCGTGGCCCGAGGATCGCAAAGCCGATGCCATCGAGCAGGTTGAACGCCATCAGCACGTAGAGGGTGATAAAGCAGACCGCGGCGCTGTAGTTGTTGCGCACCTGGGTGAAAAACAGGAAAGCGGCCAGCCCCATCACCACCAGCTGGACGTGCAGATCGGGGAAGAGCCAGAGCACCGGAATACCCACCAGAATACCAGCGAAGGTGCCGAGCATCCGCTGCACCAGTCGGCGGCGGGTGGCGCTGTAGCTGGGCTGGCAGACAAACAGCACGGTCAGCAAAATCCAGTAGCCCTTTTCCAGATCAAAGGCTTGCAGTATGCCGTAGCCGATCACCAGCCCGAGTGACAAACGCAGCGCATGGCGAAACACCATGGAGTGCAAGGTGAGGTGCTGCTTGAGCTGGGCCAGCAGCGGCAGGCGGGGCGGGCGCGCCAGCGCGGGCAGCTCCTGCTCCGGTTGCTCGGGGTTTTGCAACACTTCGGCGCTGCCCAGCAGCTGGTTGATGCTGGCCAGATTGCGGCGCAGGAACTTCATCGGCGTCAGCAGGGTTTTCGGGTAGTGCTGCTTGAGATTGGTGAACTCCAGCTGATCGCCAAGGGCCTCCAGCGTCCAGTGGATGCGCTTGTTATGGGCGTAGGGCTTGTGCACCAGAATGGCGTAACCCAGCCGCTGGCACGCCTCGGAGAGCTGCAGGAACACCTCCTGAAATCCTTCCAGCACTATGCCCTGCTTGAGCTCGGCTTCCAGTCGGCTGTAGGGATAGTGGCTGGAGGTGGCGCGCTCGTGGATTTCCAGCGCCAGCAGGTAGAGGCGCAGCAGGCTGGCCAGCTCGGGGCTCGCCGGATGGCGGCGGCTCAGGCGGGCGTTGAGGGCCGACTTGGTGAGGGTCAGCGCGCTCACCAGATTGATGTTGAGCTGGGCCAGATTGTGGCGAATGGCCTGGGCGCCGTGCTCGTCCGCCGGGAAGAAGCGGGATTTTTCCAGCAGGTAGCGACCAAGGGCGAAGTAGCTTTGGGCCAGCTGCTCGTGCAGGGTCTTGTAGGGCAGCAGCCAGAGCCAGATAAACGAGACCAGCCCGTACCAGAGGGCGCCAGCGCCGAGCGCCAGCGGCTGGTAGAAGAGATCCGGCGCCTTGGCGGCTCCCAGCATGGTGTAGATGGCGATCAGCAGCGAGCCGAAGCTGATGGTTGCGTAGCGGGCGCCGAGCGCCCCCACCATCACGAAGATAAAGGTGGAGCTGGCCAGCCCGATGGCAAACAGCCAGGGGGTGGGGTAGAGATACTGCACACACAGGGACGCAAATGAAGCAGATCAGCGTCATGGCGAGGTTCTTGAGCCGTCCCCACAGGCTGTCGTCGGTTTCGGCGATTGCACCTGCCACTACCCCGAGGGAGAGCAGCACGGTGAGCTGGATATTGCCGGTAGCCAGGGTGAAGGCGAGCAGACCGAGAATGGCCAGCAACACCTTGAGAGCGAAGTAGATGTGACTATCGGTCAGCAGTCGGCGTAACAAACCGGAGAATTCCATGGGCATGCTAGGCACCACCCTTGAGCGAAGCAAAATCGATGTGACTATCAATCAGCAGTCGGCGCAGCAGGCCAGAGAGATCCATCGGCATGAGACAGGTGAAACCCTTGATCGAAACGAGAGCGAGATAGTAACCCGCCAAGCGCGAAGTGGCCCTGATCCAAATCAGGGCCACTTCGCTTCATATCCTTGATTTACAACTTATCCTGACAGAAAGAGGAGCCAATAAAAACCCCGCCGAAGCGGGGTTTCTGATTAGTTGCGGTTGCCGCCAAGCAGGCTCAGCAAGCTCAGGAAGATGTTGTAGATGGAGACATACAGGGTGACGGTGGCAGAGATGTAGTTGGTCTCGCCGCCGCGCACGATCTGCTGGGTAGTCAGCAGGATGGCACCGGAGGAGAAGAGCATGAACATGGCGGACAGAGCCAGGCTCAGGGCGCTCATCTGCAGGAAGATGTTGGCAATCATGGCCACCAGCAGTACCCAGAAACCGACGAACAGCATGCCGCCGATGAAAGAGAGGTCACGCTTGGTAGTCAGGGCATAGGCCGACAGACCGAAGAAGGTGAGCGCGGTGCCGCCAAGGGCGGTCATCACGATCTCGCCACCACCATTGTTCATGTACATGTTGATGATGGGGCCCAGGCTATAGCCCAGCAGACCGGTCAGGGCGAAGGTGAAGACCAGCCCCATACCGTTGTTGCGATTCTTCTCGGTCAGGAACATCAGACCGTAGACACCGATCAGGAACACGGCCCAGTGCAGCGGCGGCATGTTCATCACGGTAGCGACCCCCGCCACCACGGCAGAGAAGCCCAGAGTGAGGGAGAGCAGCATATAGGTGTTACGCAGCACCTTGTTGGTATCGCGTACGGCACTTTGGGTGCCAGTGTAGATAGAACGGGTATCCATCTTGGGTGTCCTCTTGATGTCCGGGTGAGACGGCGAGCAGCCGCCTCGTGATCGCTGTTTGTTACTGCATGTTTACGCATTGTATGTAGAACAAATAGGGATGACGAGGAACAATTTCAAGCCACCTGCCATTTTGCTCCCGCACACTATCCCACAGGAAATATGTATTGCATATGAACAAGGGCTTAGCGTAGTATGCACGCCGTTCGGAGGGGTGGCAGAGCGGCTGAATGCACCGGTCTTGAAAACCGGCGATGGGCGACCATCCGTGGGTTCAAATCCCACCTCCTCCGCCATATTCAAAGAGAAAGCCCAAGCGGTCACCCGCTTGGGCTTTTTCGTATCTGCCGTATTTGGCATTTCAACGGACACGTCACATGGACGATAAAGATGGCTCGGGTTGTCCCTGAGCCATTTTCACCTTGAATGATGGCTTAGATCCGCCCCTGATAGCGCAGGGGGAAGCGGCCCTGACTGTCGGGCTGGCCGAGGAAGGGGAGCCCTTGCTGCATCTGCGGTGGTAGTTCGGGGCCTGGTTTCAGGGTGCCCTGGAACAGGTATTGGCCATTGGGTTGCAGCTCGAGGCGACCGATGGTCTGCACCGCATCGGAGCTCTGCTTGAGTTCAGCCACCAGTCTGGAGTCGAGGCAGGTGAGCTTCAGCTCGGGGTCGGCCAGATCCAGCTTGCCCGCCGGGGTATCGGCACTGGCGTTGTACCAGTCGAGGTTGCCGTAGAGGTTGTCACACCAGGGGTTGCCCTGGGCAAATTGCTCCACCTTGAGTTGCAGCTGGCCGGTGACGGTGATCGGGATCGGCAGGCGCATCGGCACCCGGCTCAGCAACCAGGGGGCGGGGGCGTTGAGGGTCAGATCGCGGCCGAAGGCGGCGCCATTCCAGCCGACAACGCCCTGACCATTGAGGCCGGTGCGATCGCCAAAGCGAATGGCCACTTCGGGGGCGAAGCGCAGCAGCGACCAGCCGTTGAGATCCCAGCGCAGCTGGTTCACCGATTCGCTGGCATATTGCAGTCGGGCAATCTGGCCACTCCAGAGCGTGCCGCTCACCCCTTCCAGTTTCAGCAGGTTGGCAACATTGGCAGGCAGCGGCAGATGGCGAGCCACCAGTGCCGCGGGCAGGGTAGCCAGCAGGAAGAGCAGATAGGCGGCCAGAAACAGGCTGGCAATCAGGATGCGTTTTTTCATTGTGGACGACTCAACTGCAAACGTCTGACCTTGACCAGACCCGGGGCCAGATCCTCCCGGGCGATCTCGATGATTTGAACCTGAATGCCGTGCTGCTCCACCAGCGTGGAGAGCCAGAGCAGCAAGTCATCGAACTGGACCGTGTCGATCCACACTTGCAGCTCCTGCGCCTGGGGTTGCAGCCGGGCAATCTTGATCTTGTGGTTGAAGGCGGTGCGGTTGACCACCCCTTCCAGGGTGCCGCTGGTATCGATCTGGCGACCCGAGCCCCCCTGCATGGCCAGCACCTCTTCACCTTTCTCCTTGAGCCAGGCGAGGGTCTGCTGCTGGTTCTGCACCTGCCGCTCCCGCTCCGCGATGCGGTTGGCGATGGGCTGCCAGACGCTCCAGTAGAAGAGACCGACCAGCAACAGGGCGCCACCCGTGACCACCAGCCGCTGTTCCCGTGCTGTGATGCCGTGCCACCAGCTCTGCAATTTTTCCATCATGATGATTTACCCTTGAGCACCAGTGCGCCCTCTACCTTGCCCTCGGTGCTGCGCACCTCGCCTTGCTGTACCTCGAATTGCTTGCCAGCCAGCTCACGGAACCGCTCGATCTCGGCAAAGCCTGGGGCGGTCACCTGCAGCCTCAGCTCGCGGCGACTGGCATCAAAGCGCATCACCTGTGGTTTCAGACCGGGGACTTCGGCAAAGGTGGGGGCCAGCTCGGTGAGCATCAGCAGCACGCCGTTTTGCGGGGCTTGCCCCATCTGTTGCAGATGCTGGCTCATCTGGCTGCGTACGTTCACGATGCGGTTTTCACCCGGGAAGATGCGGGTATAGACGGCGCGGATCTCCGCTTTCAGCGCCTTGTCCTGCTCGGTGAGCTGATAGAGCTGCACCCCGCGCTGGCCGAGGGCCACCAGCAGCAACAGACCCGCGGTGATGGCTACCTTGCGCCACTGCAACCAGTAGCGGGCATATTCGGTCTGCGGCCGGTAGGGGCCGGTCAGCAGGTTGGCCCGGCAGGTGAGGGCCCCCTTGGCCAGCAGCAGCATAGGGAGTTCAGGCTCCGCCGCCTGCCAGTTGGCGGCGGCAATGGCGGGCACCGGTGTGTGGCTGTGGATGGTGACCGGCTCCGCTTCAGTCGCCAGCAAGATGGCCAGCAGCGGCTCGTCGGCGACGATCCCCAGACAGGGGCCCTGACGTACCAGCCACTCGCTGCCGAGTTGCAGCGCAGACCAGCCATCAGCGGCCTGTGGCAGCGCCAGCACATCGGGCAGCAGTTGCAGGCTCTTGAGGCCAGCGGCATCGAGCCAGCCGAGCCACTCGCCCATCTTCTGCCGATCCACCGCCATCAGATCCACCTGCTGGCCCTCGTGGGCCAGCACCACCAGATGGAGCTCGTCCACGTCAGAGGCGATCTGCTCCTCCAGCAGGTAGGGGAGGGCCGCCGCCGACTGGCGGTTGTAGCGACCCGGCAGGGTGACGCGCCGGAAGATCAGATCGCTGCCCGGCACTAGCGTGACCACGGGGCGGCCACCGGCCCGCTCCTGCAGCTCGCCCAGAGCATCGGCCGAGGGCAGGGTGCCGGAGGCGATGATCTCCTGCTCCTGACCGGACCAGACCAGCCAGGCCACGGGTTGTTGTTTATTGGTCCCCAGTCGGATGACCAGACTTTCGCTCACGCATCTCTCTCCTGCGATACCGGTTTGCAAAGGGCGTTGTGCGCCCTGGCAACCGGTGCGCAGCCCGCAGGCTGCATCCAACATCTCTCGTACCCGCAGGCGAGGGCCTGCAGGTGCGCGGTTTATTCGGCGCCGCTACTGAGGCGGCGCAGCATCACCAGTTTATTGTCCTTGCCCCGCTGGAACAGGGTTTCGAGCCAAGCCCGGTTGTCGCCGACCTCGGCCACGACTCGGGCCTCGAAGAAGTCGCTTTTCACCACCAGCGCCTCTTTCAGTCCTTTCACCGAATCGACCGGAGCGAGCATGTCTGTCATCAGCTTGCTCTCTTTCCACCCCTTCTGTGGCCGCTCGTTCAGCACCCGCTTGGCGTCATCCAGCCCGATAGTGCCCAGATAGAGGGCGACCAGCAGCTCGGGGCGCTCGGGGGCAAGGGTATTGATATTGATCTTCAACTTGTCGTTGGGCAGGGTGCAGACATAGGGGGCCAGTTTGGCATAGACCCTGGCCGTCACCCCGCGCACCGCCCGCAGCTCATCCTTGCCCAACATCCACTGGTTGGCGGTCAGGTAGGGTGGCTTGAGACCCTCGTAATAGGCGTCCTCTGCGCCAAGGCTGGAGACCAGCACCGTATCCTTGTCGGTCCAGTCACGGATGGCGTCGGTGAGCTGGGCCGCCTCGTAATCATCCATCGCCAGCTGCTTGAGCAGTTCGCGAAACACCTGCACCGGATAGGGCTGCTGAGCCAGCTCCTCGCCGCTCCCCGCCTTGGAGGCCACGCTCAGGCTGTTGAGGTTGAAGCAGGATTGCAGGTCGGTCACCTCGCCCTTGAGCTGGCCATCGTCCACCGGAAATACAGTGTTCTTGCGGGCCCAGTTCTGGCTGAGGTTGACCACCTCGGGATTGTCCTTGAAATCCTGCGTCAGCACCTTGCTCACCAGCGCTTCCGCCGAGAGAGCATACCACCATGCCTGTTTGCCGGTGGTGATGTTGGCGGTGCGGCGCAGCTCAAGCTGCAGGCGGCCGCTCATATTGCTGGCGATGATCACCATCACCGAGAGGATCAGCAGCACCACCAGCAGGGCCATGCCGCGCTGGCGACCGGGAGCGACGAGATTAGCCCGCATTGGCGCCCCCTCCGTTCTGGCTGTCACCATTACCGCCATTGGTATTGCCGTTGCCGCCGTTGTTCCCGTTATTGCTGTTGCTGCCACCCCCTTGGTCGGGATTGCTGCTCTGGCTGTTCTCTTCGGCGCGCTGGCCACCGGCGCCAATCAGGAACTGACGGCGAATGGTGCCGTAATCTTCCAGATCCAGCTCCACTGCCAGCCCGTGGGGCAGCACGCTGCGCTGGCTCCACTCCTCTTTCCAGTTGCCCTTGTCGAAGAAGTAGAGGCGAAACGCCGTGACTCCCGCCAGCACCGGCTGGATGCGTGGCTCGGTGCCGATCACCGGATCCGGATAGAGATAGCTCAGGCGCTCCAGTTTCTGATCCTTGAGGCGCCAGCCGACCCGCTGCAGATGGGAGCGGGGTAGCATGCCGTCCGGGTTGAGCCAGCCGCTGCGCATAAAAGCCATACCCCAGTCATCGCTCTGCTGGCCGAAACGGGAGGCCGCCAGCAGCACCTTGTTGTTCTCCCCCTCGATGCGACCGCTGCGCGGCACCATCTGGGTGATGTCTCGCTCCAGCAGGGTGAAGGCGAGCTGCAATTCGTTGAGGCGGACCTCCTTGCGCTTGGCTACCTCGTCGCTGGTGAGCACCCCTTGCAGCACCTGATAGGCGCCCATGCTGAGAGTGGCGAAGATGGCGATCGCCACCAGCATTTCGAGCAGGGTAAAACCGGCGTGACGGACGGTACGAGGCGTGCGGGCAACGTGCTGGGTCATCGGCTGATATAGGTCCGCATCATGGCGACCGGGTTCTCGGCCTTGGCCTCGGTGCGCACTTCCATATCGAGCGCCCGGAAGTTGTTGTCGGCGGTGGCGACGCCGCGATAGCGCCAGTACCAGGTGCTGCCCGCCATCTGCTCATCCCCTTCCACCCAGCTGTCACCAGGCCACTTGTTCTCGAGCTTCTGTTGCACCAGCTGGTTCTCCACCACCCAGGTGGCGAGTGTCTTCTGCTCCAGATAGTTGAGGGCCGAGAGGTGTTCGCTGGCGGTTTTCATTACCGCGAGACCCGCGATGGCAAAGACGGCCAGTGCGACCATGACTTCGAGTAGTGTCATGCCCCGGGCGTTCATTCGCTCACCTCTTCATCTTCATCGCCGGTGAGCAGGGTGAGGCGGCCGAACTCGTCCCCCTTGACGATGCGGGTGTAGCGGGCATCGTCATCCTGCTGGGTGAAGGTGAGCACGAACGGGCTCAGCTCGCCGCCTGGGAAGATGAGCAACTGCGGCGTGCGCTCCTTCTCGTCGCGCTTCTGTTCGGTTTTCTCGTCGGAGTCCGGCTGCCAGCCAAAGCCTTCCAGCTCCAGCGCCAGCGTCATGTTCTCGGCCAGTTGCACCGGCCCCAGCTGCTTGTCGCCAGTCAGGGCCAGCCACTTGCGATCTTTGGCCTGACGCTGCATAAACTGCCAGCCGTTATCCTCGATGCGAATGCCTACCAGCCGACCATCCATCACCGCATACTCCTGCGCCAGCTGCAGCGTCGCCATCAGGCGACGCGCCTGCTTGTCCAGCTCCCTATCTCCTCTGGCGCCTCCCATGCTGAGGGTGACGGCGGTGGCCACCAGTCCCATCAGCATGGCGACCAGCAACACTTCCAGCAGAGTAAAGCCGGATTGGCGATGAAAGGAGAGAGATCGCTTCATGCAGTCAGCTCACAAGGCGTGCGGTGGCGACATATCACTTATTGGAAATCCTTCAGGTTCCAGTTGCCGATGTCGTCATCGGTACCGGCTTCGCCATCCAGACCCATGGAGAAGATGTCGATCTTGCCGAACTGGCCCGGGCTCAGCAGCTGGTACGGGTTGCCCCAGGGATCTTGCGGCAGGCGCTTGATGTAGCCGCCATCGCGGTAGCTGCGCGGCGCCGGATCGATGGAAGGCTTGGTCACCAGTGCATCCAGCCCCTGTTCGGTGGTCGGGTAGCGGTTGTTGTCCAGCTTGTACATGTCGAGGGCGTTTTCCAGCGCCACGATATCGGAGACCGCTTTCTGCTGGTCAGCTTTCTCCTTGTTGCCCATCAGGTTGGGCACCACCAGACTGGCCAGAATGCCGAGGATCACGATGACCACCATGACTTCCAGCAGGGTAAAACCGGATTGACGACGTTTGTTCATGAGTTGCTCCGTAACGAATGAGATGGGATGATCCATCAGAGAGTGATCACTGGGTGGGTTCGACGGGCCGCCAGCGGCGCCACCGAACACCGGAAACTTACATATTCACCATATTGTTGAGCTCGAGGATCGGCTGCAGGATCGACATCACGATAAACAGCACCACCCCGGCCATGGAGACCACCAGCATGGGTTCGAACACCCCGAGGGCGATATTGACCTGGGATTCAAACTCCCGATCCTGGTTGTCTGCCGCCCGCTCCAGCATGCTGTCGAGCTCGCCGCTCTGCTCGCCGGAGGCGATCATATGCAGCATCATGGGCGGGAAAATCTTGGTCTCGGTCAGCGACTTGCGCAGACTGGTCCCCTCGCGCACCCGTTCGGCGGCCTCGAGAATGCGCATTCTGGCAAAGTCGTTGGAGAGCACTTCGCCGGAGATCTTCATCCCCTCCAGCAGCGGCACCGCACTGGCGTTGAGGATGCTTAAAGTGCGGGCGAAGCGGGCGGTGTTGAGACCGCGACTGACCCGGCCAATCACCGGCAGGCCGAGCAGCACCTGATGCCAGCGCCGGCGGCGTTTTTCATCGGTGAGCCACCAGCGCCAGACAAAGCTGCCAAGGAAGATCAGCAGCAGGAACCAGAGGCCGTAGGCCTGCATCAGTTCGCTGGTGCCGATGAGAAAGCGGGTGGTGCCCGGCAACTGCTGGCCCATGTGTTCAAACTGGGCCACCACCTTGGGCACCACGGCGGTAAGCAGGATCGAGATAACCCCGATAGCCACGCAGGTAAGCACGATGGGGTAGATCATCGCCTGCAACAGCTTGGTGCGCATATGCTGGCGCTGCTCGGTGTAGTCGGCGAGGCGGTTGAGCACCTTCTCCAGATGGCCCGATTTTTCACCGGCCGCCACCATGGAGCGAAACAGCTGATCGAACACATGGGGAAAAGCCCCCAGGGAGTCGGCCAGCGAATACCCTTCCACCACCTTGCTGCGCACGGTGGCCACCAGAGAGCGCAAGTGGGCTTTTTCGCACTGCTCGGCCACCGCTTTGAGCGCCTCTTCGATGGTGAGACCGGCCCCAACCAGGGTCGCCAGCTGGCGAGTGATCAGGGCCAGCTCGGCAGTGCTGGCACCACGCCGAAACAGGGCGAAGCGGGCCGCTTCCCGTTTCGCCTTCTCGGTGGTCTCGTTCACCTCGAGGGGAGTGAGCCCCTGTTCGCGCGCAGCAGCTGGCGCACCTGACGGGCCGAGTCGCCCTCCATTACGCCGCTCTTGCTGCGCCCCTTGTTGTCGAGGGCCTTGTATTCGAATGCCGCCATCTTAATCTTCCCGGGTCACGCGCAGCACCTCTTCGAGGCTGGTCTGCCCCTTGAGCACCTTGTCGATGCCATCACGGCGGATGCTTGGGGTGTGGCCGCGGATCAGTCGCTCGATGGCGAGCTCGCCGCTGGCACTGTGAATGGCTTCACGCACTGCTTCGTCGATCACCACCAGCTCGTGAATGCCGGTCCGGCCACGGTAGCCGGTGTGGTTGCACAGCTCGCACCCGACCGGACGCCACACCTGCTGATCGGGAGCCAGCTCGATGCCCATGGCGAGGCGCTCCTGCTCGGTGATGGGGCGCGGGGCACGGCAATCGGGGCAGAGGGTGCGCACCAGCCGCTGGGCCAGCACCGCCAAGAGCGACGAGGAGAGCAGGAAGGGCTCGATCCCCATGTCCCGCATCCGGGTGATGGCGCCGATGGCGGTGTTGGTGTGCAGGGTCGACATCACCAGGTGACCGGTCAGCGACGCCTGCACCGCAATCTGGGCGGTCTCGAGGTCACGAATTTCCCCCACCATCACCACATCTGGATCCTGACGCAAGATGGCGCGCAGGCCGCGGGCGAAGGTCATGTCCACCTTGGTGTTGACCTGGGTCTGGCCCACCCCTTCGAGGTCATATTCGATAGGGTCTTCCACCGTCAGGATGTTGCGATCCCGAGAGTTGATTTCAGACAGCGCCGCATAGAGGGTGGTGGATTTACCGGAACCGGTCGGGCCGGTAACCAGAATAATGCCGTGGGGCTTGCGAATAAGCTCGCTGATGATGGTGCGGTTGGCCGCGGTCATCCCCAGCTGCTTGAGCTCGAGGCGCACGTTGTTCTTGTCGAGCAGACGCAGTACCACCCGCTCGCCGTAGCTGGACGGCATGGTGGAGACCCGCACGTCGACGGCGCGACCGCCGATACGCAACGAGATACGGCCATCCTGCGGCACCCGTTTCTCGGCGATATCCATCCGCGACATCACCTTGATCCGCGAGACCAGGAGTGATGCCAGCTTGCGATGGGGGCGCAGGATCTCCCGCAGCACCCCATCGATGCGAAAGCGGATCACCAGTGCCCGCTCGAAGGTCTCGATATGGATATCGGAGGCCTCCTCCTTGATCGCCTCGCTCAACATGGCGTTGATGAGGCGAATGATGGGGGCATCGTCGTCGGCATCCAGCAGATCTTCGCTCTGGGGCAGCTCTTCGGCCAGGGCGAAGAAGTCCATCTCGTTGCCGAGATCTTCCATCAGTTGGCGCGCCTCGGAGGAGTCGCGCTGGTAGTGAGCCATCAGCAGCTCTTCGAAGGCCTCGTTGTCGAGCTGCTCCACCGCGAAGCTGCAACCCGCTACCCGCCGCACCTCCAGCAGGGCCTGCGGGGTGACGCCAGGGCGGCACTGCAGCACGGGGGCGCCGTCCCGCTCAATCAGGATCACCCCGAAGTTGCGGGCAAAGACAAAGGGGAGCTCGGGCAGTGGCGCAGGCCCGACGCTTCCATCCAGATGGTAGGCACTCATCAGGGCTTACTCTGCACAAACGGGGTGGTGGTCTCGACAGTGCTTTGCTGTCTGCTCCGCATCTCGTTGATCTGCTTCTGGATCTCTTTTTGCAGCTCGGGCGACACCATCACATCCTGGCCATAGGCAGGCAATACCTGACGGGCGGGGGAGGTGAGATACCCCTCCTGCGAAGCGGCATTGAGCTGCTCGGCGCGGAACAGGGAGTACTTGTTGCTGGAGACACCGGTATAGACGTCCGCATCACGCAAGATGGTCGGCCGGATAAAGACCATCAGGTTGCGCTTGGAGGTGGTGTTGGAGGTGGAGCGGAACAGATAGCCCAGCACCGGTATATCGCCAAGCAAGGGCACCTTGGAGACCTGCTCCTTGGTCTGTTCGTCCATCAAACCGCCCAGCACCACGGTTTCGCCGCTTTTGACCAGCACCGCATTCTTGACGGTACGGGTATCGAAGGTGGGGCCAAGGTTGGCAGTACCGGTCGCCTGGGTCTGGGCGACGCTGGAGACCTCCTGCTCGATATTGAGCAGCACCGAATCCCCTTCGTTGATCTGCGGGGTCACCACCAGCTTGGTGCCCACCGTCTTGCGCTCGATGGTGTTGAACACCTGATCGCTGGTGGTGGAGCTTTGCGAACCGCTCTGGACCGGGACCTCCTGACCGACGTTGAAAGAGGCCTCCTTGTTGTCCATGGTGACGATACTCGGGGTGGAGAGAATATCGTTCTTGGTGTTGGAAGCCAGCGCCGTGGCCAGCATGGCCCAGTCGCCGTGATAGAAGCCGGCGGCCATGCCGTTGAACTCTTTCAGCAGACCGGCAGCGGTGTCGGTCTTGCCATTCTGGTAATCCTTGCCCGCCGCAATGGCGCTGCCGAGGGGCAGACCTGAGTTGGTGAACTGGGTGCCGCCGCCGTTGGCATTGCCCCACTGGACGCCAAGGCTGAGGCCGTCGCCATCCTGCATCTCGACGATGATCGCCTCCACCAGCACCTGGGCGCGGCGGATATCGAGCTTGGCCACCACCTGCTCCAGTTCGGACATCACGTCCGGCTGGGCGGTGATGACCAGCGCATTGGTGGTCTCGTCGGCTGAGATGGCCAGCTTGCCACCGCCGATGCTGGCGCCACCTGTGGTTGCGCCGCCGCCCTTCTTGTCGGCCTCGATGCTGGAGCTAACCCCCTTGAGCACCTCGACCATGTCTTTGGCCTTGCCATATTTGAGGTAGAAGACCCGGGTGTTGCCCTGGCTCTGCAGGTCGCGGTCGAGCTGGCGCACCATCTGGATGATGCGGGCGCGCGCTTTCGGCTCACCACTCACCACCACAGAGTTGGTGCGCTCGTCGGCCACCACCTTGGGGGAGAGCAGCAGGGAGGCTGTGCCGCCCTGGGGGTTGCCATCCTTGTTGAGGTTGGTCACCAGCCGCACCATTTCACCTGCCGAGGCGAACTTGAGCTTGATGATGTCCACATCCTGATCGCCTGCGCGGTCGACCCGGTTCACCACCTCCACCAAGCGGTTGACCACGGCGGCGCGGCCGGTGATCAGCAGCACGTTGGAGGGCTCGTAGTGCACCACGTTGCCACCACCGGCGTTGTCGTTGAGCTGGCGCAGCAGCGGCGCCAGTTCACGGACCGAGACGTTGCGCACCGGCACGACTCTAGTCACCATCTCGTCGCCGGAGCCCGGGTTGCTGCCATCTACCACCGGAATGGCGGAGGTCTTGGCATCCCGCGAGCGCAGCACCTTGAGCACCCCGTTGTCCATCGGCACCACGGCAAAGCCGTAGACGTCGAGCACGCTCAGGAAGAACTGGTAGTACTGCTCCTCATTGAGCAGGTCGTAGCTGCGCACGTTGATCTTGCCGCGCACCGAGGGCTCTATGATGATGGTTTTATTGAGGTTCTTGCCCACCGTATTGATGAACTCTTCAATGTCGGCGTTCTTGAAACTGGCAGAGTATTCGGTGGCCCAGGCTGAGCCCGCCATCATCAGTGCCGCTGCGATAGTGGCCAGACGCCAGCTTTTCCCTTTAGTGGTCATTATTGGTACGACTCCAAATCATTATTCTGACAAGCGCACATAGATGTCGAACTGTTCGCCCTGTCGCTCGACGGTCACTGTCATTTCCGTTGCGCCAGCCATCTGCTGCATCGCCTGCATGGCTTGCATGTTGTCCCGTAAATCCAGCCCGTTGATGCTGATGGCCAGGTCATTGGCCTGCAGCCCGCTCTGGTTGAAAAACTCAGGATTGCTGCCCGGGTTGAGGCGATAGCCGGTCATGCGGCCATCCACCTGAACCGGTGAAATATTGAGGTAATCGGTGATCTTGCCCGGATCGGCCATCAGCTCGCTGCGCAGGGAGCCAAGGGGGGCGGCATTGGTCTGCGGCAGCGGCTTGCCATACTCCTCGCCATCCAGCATCAGGGTCTCGTCGCGGCCATCCCGCTCGATGATCACCCGATCCGGATAGACCTGCCGGATCCGCGCCTGGGTGCCGTCAATCATGTCACCGACCCCGTAGGAGTTCTGGATACCGGACATGGCGATGATGGCGATGGATTTGGCCGGATCAGAGCTGGCCAACACCCCGTTGAGCTGGGCATTGAGCTGGGTACGCGGCGCATTGGCGGCCACGGCGGCTTTGGCTTGTGCCTTGGGGATCGCCTTGCCAAACAGTGCCAGTCGGCTCACCTCGCCCAGTTCAAGGCGCGGGTTGCTCTGGCCGCTGACCGCCACGGCGGAGGGTTGCCACGGTTGGCTGGTTTGCGGGCTTGCCAGGGTGAGCAGACGCCAGGTGAGGGCGGCGCTCTGCTGGGCCAGCATGATCAGCAGCGCCAGAAAGGCCACCTGGGTGACTCTGGTCATGGGAAGCCGCCGGCACTGGGCCAGCAGCATGGTCAAGATGTCATCCCTGAATCGTAGCGTCATATTAATCAACAAATTCCAGGCTCTGGGGCGGCTGCGTATTGTGTACGGCCAGTGGCTGCGACACAACGGGTCGGGGCGCGCCAAACCGTAAAAATGGATATTTCATCACACCGTAAACCTTTGAATGCTCACAAAAGTGGCACTCAGGTGAGGTGTATCGCTGCTTGCCAGCGAACATCAGGGTACGGTGCGTACTCATCCTCGCCAATCCTGCAGCGCCTTGAGGGTCACGCTCTGTCCGGCGACCTGCAGCACTATGTATTGCTGGTCGATGGTAGCGAGCACGACCCCCGGGGCGATTTCGCTCCCTTCCCGGTATTCCCGGCCATTGAGCACCACGGCGCGCTTGGCGGGGTTGGAGGAGAACACATGAGAGCCGTAGCTCAGCTGCGGTACCTGCTGGCGCACCGACTGGGGCGCCGAGCCCAGCGCCATCAACTGGGCCGGTTGCACGTTGTTCTGGCCGGTGGCGTGTGGCGTCTCCTGCAATGGGGTTTCATTGAGGGCTTTCATCAGCTGCTCGGCCAGACTCAGCGCGGGGGTATTCCCCTGACTGATCCCCTCGTTTTTGGCCACTGCTCTGGGTTGGGCCACCGGCTCCGGCAGGGGCGGGGGCAGCGGACGGGTCACCATCGCCTTGGGTTCGACCCGCACGAAGGGTGGAGTGATCACCTCTTTCACCTCCACCTTCTCCTCGATGGGGCGCAGGTGGATCAGATGCCAGCCATAGTTGGCGCCCGCCCCCAGCAGCAAGGCCAGGGGGGCCAGCAGCCAGCCGATGCGGCGTGGGCTGCGCTCCTCTTCCCGGGGCATGGGCAAGCCCATGGCCGGAATATGGGCGGAGAGTTGCGGTTGCTGCGCACGGCGCAGCGCCTTGAGCAGGGTAGACATCAGGAGGCCTCCTCCAGTCTGGGCATGGGTTCACCGGAGAGGGCGTTGAGACGCAGCAGGGTGTTGCTGCCCGCGATGCCATCAGGGGTGAGCCCCTGATCCCGCTGGAACTGCTGCAGCTTGTTCTTGAGCTCGCCATCGAAGCGGCGCACCTTGCGTTCGGGTTGTTGCAGCGCACGGCTCAGGGCATTGTCGAGCCACTGGATCTGGGTCTGACCGGCATTGCTGGCGATCAGGCTGACGCCCCCTTTCGGCATGCGCCAGAGCAGGGTGTAGCTGCCGCCCCAGTTGTCGCTGAGCCACTGGCGATCCACCTGCCAGCTCTGGTCACCTATCATCAGGCTGGCCTTGTTCGGCCCCAGATTGACCAGGGTCGCGTAGTAGAGGCCGCCAGTCTGGTCAGTGAGCGTGATCATGGCGGGATACTGCAGGGCGCGCAGCTCGTCAAGGCTTGCCTCTCCCTCCTGACAGCGCAGACCGGCACGGGGCGCGTTGTCACAGATTGCCTCGAACGGTTCCGGTTCATAACCCCAGACCCGATAGAGATTCTGCATGGCGCTGTCGGGGTCGATGGCCTGATTGATCGCTTCGGTCAGCTGCTCCTGCTGCTCGGCGGTCTCGTCGATGGTGACCGGCACCTCAACCTTGACTACCGGACGGGTGGGGAACACACCGAAAAATTGCCAACCCCACCAGCCTGCGGCCACCAGCAGGGCGCCCGCCAGCGTCACCATCAGACCGGAGGCCCAGCTTCCTTCGTCCCGAACGCCATTGACCTCGAAGGCGGCCTGGCTGATATCGCTGTGGACAATCTTGTAGCTGCCACGGGCGAAAGCGGCGATCAGAGCGCGGTCGCAGATGAGGTTGATGAAACGGGGGATGCCGCCACTCAGGCGATGAAGCGTCTTGATGGCGCGCGGGGTGAAGATGGGTTGTACGCAGCCTGCAACTTGCAGCCGGAAGCGGACGTAGGCATCCACATCGCTGTGGGAGAGCGGCAGCAGGTGATAGCGGGCGGTAATGCGCTGGGCCAGCTGGCGTAGCAGGGGTTGGCGCAGCATCTGTTGCAGCTCGGGCTGACCGATCAGCACCACCTGCAGCAGTTTTCGTTCGTCGGTTTCGAGGTTGGTGAGCAGGCGCAGCTGCTCCAGTACGCCGGGCAGCAGGTGCTGCGCCTCATCCACCAGTACCACGCTGCGCTTGCCTGCCGCCAGGTTGGCCAGCAGGTGATCGCGAATAAGGTCGAACAGCCGCTTGATCCCGGCATCCTCGGGATAGGGGAGTTGAAACTCGTCACAGATGGCGGCCAGCAGATCCCGTTCGGTCAGAGAGGGATTGAGGATATAGGCGATCTCGGTCTCGGCGGGCAGCTGTTGCAGCAGGCAGCGGGAGACGGTGGTTTTGCCGGTGCCCACTTCGCCGGTCAGCAGCACAAAGCCGCCGCCATCCTGCAATCCATAGTTGAGATGAGCAAGGGCTTCGCCGTGGCGCTCGCTCATATAGAGGTACTTGGGATTGGGCGAGATGGAAAACGGGTGTTCCGAGAGGCCGAAGAACTGTGTGTACATGAGGGTATTCTTTTGTAGCCGGCGACAGATGAAAAATGTCTCCGGATGATAGCAAACCTCGCTTTCATTGGAAGCCATCATTGGCGCCGAAGGGCAAATTGCGGCCTTTTCCTGCCATCTTGTGATCCCGGTTGCGTCATCGGCACGAATCCGGATCACAAAATGACAAAAAATAGCTGTAAATAAAGGGAAATATCAATATGGGCACGGCGTGGCAAATACCGCCAGCATGGCGCTGAGTCGGCGATCACCAGACTTGTTTGTGTACAATTTATGACACCGGTTGCCCTGTCAGCCATCAGGGCAAGCTGGTCGGCATGTACTTGCTCAGTGGTGATCCTGAAACTGCGCGGCAATCTCCCTGAACTGTGCCTCGCAGGCGAGAAACGCCGCGACAATGCCGGGATCAAAATGGTTGCCGCTCCCCTTCACGATGATCTCCTTCGCTTCCTCATGGCTGAAAGCAGGTTTGTAGACCCGTTTCGAGATGAGGGCATCGTAGACATCCGCTACCGCCATCAAGCGCCCGGAGAGGGGAATGTCCTCACCCGCCAGCCCTGCCGGATAGCCGCTGCCATCCCACTTCTCGTGGTGGGTGAGGGAGATCTCCCGGGCCAGCCGCAAGAAGGAGTTGGAGCCCAGCTGCGCCTCGGCACTCGCCAGCGCATCGGCGCCGATCTGCGGGTGGCGCTTCATGATGGCGAACTCCTCGTCGGTCAGCTTGCCCGGTTTGAGCAGGATGGCGTCGGGAATGCCCACCTTGCCCACATCGTGCAGGGGAGCCGACTTGAACAGCAGGTCGATGGTGGCGTCATCGAGCGGATAGCGATCCCAATCACTGCGACTTAAGTATTGCGCCAGCGCCTTTACATAGTGCTGGGTGCGAATGATATGGGCGCCAGTTTCGTTGTCCCGGGTCTCCGCCAGCGAGGCGAGGCCAAGGATGGCCACGTCACGGGTCAGGTTGAGCTCGTCGCTGCGGGATTTCAGCTCACCGATCATCTGATTGGTGCTGGCGGCGATAAGGCCGAACTCGTCATCCCGGGTGACCGGCACCCGGGCGTCGAAGTCACCACACTGTACTCTGGCCATGGTGCGGGTCTGCTGGCGCAGGGATAGGCCGAGATTGCGACCATAACCGTGAATAATGAGGGCGAGATAACAGAAGGTCACCGTCATCACGAAGGCGATCTCCCACAGGATGTAGTGCTGGGCCTCGACCCTCGGCAGGCTGCGCTCCACCGTCACCAGCCACTCCAGATCTTTGTTGAACAGCAAGAAGAATACGCACCCCAATAAGGTGAGGGTTGCCAGGGTAAAGAGGGTGAACTTGCGTGGCAGCGGCATGGCCAGCGGGTGGCTCAGTGCCTGGCTCTGCTCGGCTTGCCGTGCTCTGGCCCGATGCCAATCCCGCTCCAGAGTCAGGTCGGCCGCCACCAGAAAGCCGAGGGTGGTCATCCCCAGCAACACCTTGAGGTGACTCTCCAGCGGAAAGTCGTGGGCCAGGGCGTTGTAGCCCGAGAGCAGCAGTGCTCCCAGCAGGTAGAAACCTACCTCCAGTCCGAACCCGTCCAGCCCGTTACGCGGCAGGGGCCGCCTTGAGAGCAGCCGGTTGCGCACGGCGAACATGATGGTGAACGTCACCAGGGTTGGCCCCAGCAACTGGGGCAGGGTGAGACTCTCGAGAAACGGGCAAACCTGCCAGCCATAGAGACAAAATAGTGACAGGGTTACCCCGTAGTGCAGGGCGCAGCGCCCCGTGATCCTCTGCATATTCCCACCCATGTTGCTGGTTATTGTTATGTCGGCGGGAGGCCCGCCATTACAGGCGCCGTAGCAGCAAGCTACCGATGGAGTAACCTGCACCAAAGGAGCACAGTACGCCGCGAGCCCCCGAAGGAAGGTCGCGATTGTACAGATGAAACGCGATGATGGAACCCGCCGAGCTGGTATTACCATAGCTATCAAGAATGACCGGCGCCTCCTGCTGGCTGGCATCGTGGCCCAGCAGTTTGCGGCCGATGAACTGGTTCATGGTAAGGTTGGCCTGATGGAGCCAGAGCCGGCTCAGGCTCTCGGCGGGCCAGCCCTGCTCATCGAGCTGGTTGGCAATCTGGTCGCACACCAGCGGCAACACCTCCTTGAACACCTTGCGCCCCTGCTGGCGAAACAGCTTGTCGTCGCCGTAGCGGGTGCGCGGGCTCAGCCGGTTCAGAAAGCCGAAGTTGTTGCGGATGTTGTTGGAGTATTGGGTCACCAGCTTGCTGGCCACCAGTTGCCACGGATTGGCCGCCTTGCAATCGGCCTCCCGCTCCAGCAGCACCGCGGTGCAGGCATCGCCGAAGATAAAGTGACTGTCTCTGTCCCGGAAATTGAGGTGTCCCGAGCAGATCTCCGGATTGACTACCAGCGCCAGTTTGGCGGTGCCTGCCGCCAGCATATCGGCGGCTGTCTTGATGCCGAAGGTGGCAGACGAGCAGGCCACGTTCATGTCAAAGGCCATGCCGCTCGCCCCCAGATAGTGTTGCAGCTCGATGGCCAGTGCCGGGTAGGGGCGCGGCATGTTGGAGGCGGCGACGATGACCAGATCGATCTCGCCGGGCTCGCGTCCGGCGGCGATCAGCGCCTGCTCGGCGGCGGCTACTGCCATCTCCACCATGATGGAGGGCATCTCGTCGGGTCGCTCCGTCAGCAGCGGTTGCATGATATCGGGATTGAGTACTCCCTCGCGGCTCACCAGATAACGGCTCTTGATGCCGGATGCCTTCTCGATGAACTCGCAGCTGGAGTGCTGCTTGGCGGGAAGCTGGCCGGCATCGATGGCGGAGGCGTTCTCCTCGTTGTAGAGATCCACATACTGGTTGAAGGCGGCCACCAGCTCTTCATTGCTGACGGCAAAGGGGGGGGTATAGAGGCCTGAGCCACTGATCACGATAGAGGTCATCTTTGCTCCTCGCCGGGTGCGTTCCCGGCTTGTCGGTTTATAGGGGTGAGAGGGTTACAGCTGGTCGATCGCCGCAGCGAGACCCGCCAGGGTCAGCGGATGCATCCGTCCGCCAACCACGTCATTCATCAGTTTGATGGAGGGATGCCAGAGCCACTCCCGCCGTGGGGTGGGATTGATCCACACCAGTTTGGGAAAGTGCTGCTGCAAGCGGGTAAGCCACACCTGACCCGACTCCTCGTTCCACTGCTCGACGCTGCCGCCCGGCCAGGTGATCTCGTAGGGGCCCATGGTGGCATCCCCCACCAGGATTACCCGGTAGTCGCTGCCGTAGGTGCGCAGCAGCCGCAGGGTATCGAACCGCTCCTCAAAGCGGCGGGCGTTATCCTTCCAGACGAAGTCGTAGAGGCAGTTGTGAAAATAGAAGTACTCCAGATGCTTGAACTCGTGGCGCAACGCGGAGAAGAGGCGTTGTACCTCGGCCACGTGGGCATCCATGGAGCCTCCCACATCGAAAAAGACCAACAGTTTCACCCCGTTGTGGCGCTCGGGCCGCAACTTCACATCGAGCCAACCCTGGCGGGCAGAACTTTTTATGGTGTCGTCGAGATCCAGCTCGTCGGGATTGCCTTTGCGCACCCAGCGTCTGAGTTTGCGCAGCGCGAGCTGGATGGCGCGCTGGCCGAGCGGCGAGTCGTCGCTGAAGTTGCGATAGTGACGTGCCTCCCACACCTTGGCCGCCTTGCCGTGCTGCCCCTCTCCACCCATGCGGACGCCCTCGGGGTGAAAACCGCCGTGGCCAAACGGGCTGCTGCCACCGGTCCCTACCCACTTGTTGCCACCGGCGTGGCGCTCTTTCTGCTCGCGTAATCGCTGGTTAAGGGTCTCCAGCAGCTTGTCGAGCCCGCCGAGGGATTTGAGCAGCGCCTTCTCCTCTGGGCTCAGCAGCCGTTCGAACTCCTTGCGCAGCCACTCCTCGGGCAGGCTCTCCGGCAGCAGGGGGATGGCTTCCAGCCCCTCGTAGTATTCGGCGAAGGCGCGATCGAAGCGATCGTAGTGGGCCTCGTCTTTTACCAGCAGGCAGCGGGAGAGCTGGTAGAACTCGTCCATATCGACAGCGACCAGCCGGGCAGCCAGTGCGGCGTGCAAGTCCAGCAGCTCGCGCAGGCTGCAGGGGAGCTTGTGGCGGCGCAGGTGGGTAAAAAAGTCGATCAGCATGGGTCAGCTGCCGCGCCGGGCCAAAAAGGCTAGCTTCTCGAAGAGATGCAAATCCTGCTCGGTCTTGAGCAGGGCACCGTAGAGGGCTGGCACCAGCTTGCCGGGCTCGCGGGCGCGCATCGCCTCGGGGGCGATATCGTCGGCCAAGAGCAGGCGGATCCAGTCCAGCAGCTCCGAGGTGGAGGGTTTCTTGCGCAGCCCCTCTACTTCGCGCAGTTCGAAGAAGAGCTCCATTGCCTCGCCAAGCAGGCTCTCCTTGAGGTCGGGGTAGTGGAGCTTGACGATGGCCTGCATCTCGGCCTTATCGGGGAAGCGGATGTAGTGGAAGAAACAGCGGCGCAGGAAGGCATCCGGCAGCTCTTTTTCATTGTTGGAGGTGATGATGACCACCGGCCGCTGGCGCGCCTTGACTCGCTCGCCGGTCTCGTAGACGTCGAACTCCATCCGATCCAGCTCCAGCAGCAGATCGTTGGGGAATTCGATGTCGGCTTTGTCGATCTCGTCGATCAGCAGCACTGGTCGCTGCTCGGCGCTAAAAGCCTGCCACAGTTTGCCCTGGCGAATGTAGTGGCTGATATCGGCCACTCTGGGGTCGCCGAGCTGGGAGTCCCGCAGCCGGGCCACCGCATCATATTCGTAGAGTCCCTGCTGGGCTTTGGTGGTGGACTTGATATGCCAGGCAATGAGATCGGTGCCGAGATGGTCGGCGACCGCTTCTGCCAGCACCGTCTTGCCGGTGCCCGGTTCCCCTTTGATCAGCAGCGGTTTTTCGAGGGTGATGGCGGCATTGACTGCCATCTTCAATGCATCGGAGGCGAGATACTGGCTGCTTCCTGAAAATCCCATAACGTCGGTTCCTTTGACGATTGGCGCCCGGAGTCAGGGGCCAGAGAGAATAAGCTCTATATGTTGTAATACCATATGGTTATAACGAATAGTCACTTCTCATTCAGAAACCACAGGGTAATCTTGTTTCATCGTCGTAACAAACACAGGGATAGCGCCATGAGCAAAATTTTTGAGGACAACAGCCAGACTATCGGTCACACCCCGCTGGTTCGTCTCAACCGTGTTACCAAAGGTCGCGTGCTGGCCAAGATCGAGAGCCGCAACCCCAGCTTCAGCGTCAAGTGCCGGATCGGTGCCAACCTGATCTGGGATGCCGAGAAGCGCGGCATCCTGACCAAGGGTAAGGAGATCATTGAGCCCACCAGCGGCAACACGGGTATTGCTCTGGCCTTTGTCGCGGCAGCTCGCGGCTATCCCATCACCCTGACCATGCCGGCCACCATGAGCCTGGAGCGCCGCAAGCTGCTCAAGGCGCTCGGTGCCAATCTGGTGCTGACCGAAGGGCCGCTCGGCATGAAGGGGGCCATTGCCAAGGCCAACGAGATCCTCGAGTCCGAGCCGGGCAAGTATGTGTTGCTGCAACAGTTTGAAAACCCGGCCAACCCGGAGATCCACGAAAAGACCACTGGCCCCGAGATTTGGGATGCCACTGACGGCGAAGTGGATGTGTTCGTGGCCGGGGTCGGTACCGGCGGCACCATTACCGGTGTCTCCCGCTATCTGAAGCAGACTAAAGGCAAGGCGGTGGTCTCTGTTGCGGTCGAACCGGCCGAGTCGCCCGTCATCAGCCAGAAGCTGGCCGGGGAAGAGATCAAACCGGGCCCCCACAAGATCCAGGGGATCGGTGCTGGCTTTATCCCGGGCAACCTGGACCTCTCCCTCATCGATCGGGTGGAGAAGGTGACCAGTGACGAAGCCATCGAGATGGCCCGTCGCCTGATGGAGGAGGAGGGGATCCTGGCCGGTATCAGCTCCGGTGCTGCGGTGGTGGCTGCCAGCCGTCTGGCCGAGCTGCCGGAATTTGCGGGCAAAACCATTGTGGTCATCCTGCCGAGTGCGGCGGAGCGTTACCTCTCCAGCGCCCTGTTTGCCGGGGTGTTCAGCGAGCAGGAGCTGCAGCAGTAACTGATCGGAATCTTTCAAAACAGCGGCGCTCCCAGGAGCGCCGCTTCTTTATGGGCTAGACTCAACCCCTGTTAGTGTCACTTGATCCTTATTTTTTGGGGTAAAATAACAAGTTCCGGAGTGAGAAAAAAAGCAGACATTCCGCTCTAAATCTCATATCCTGTGCGGCGTCACGCGGTGTTTGCTGGCTGGGTATCACAAAGTAACAAACTGTTATTTTTCGTTATAAAATAATTTCAGGCCAGTCCTGATGCGGCTTGTAGCCCAATAACTGAAAATTGCCAACCAGCGCGCCGATTACTGCACAGAAACTTGACCTGGATTAAACCATTGCGGGTCTGCTTTCGTTACTTTACAACATATCCATACTGACACGGTGGGTCAGGTTGCTTCAAAAACGACCAACCCACCAAAAAATATCAATAATATGGGGTGAAACCATGTACGAGAAGTCTGTTGTTATTACTGCTGAAAACGGCCTGCACACCCGTCCGGCAGCTCAGTTCGTGAAAGAAGCCAAAGAATTCCAAAGCGAGATCACTGTGGTCTCCGGTGGCAAGTCCGCCAGCGCCAAGAGCCTGTTCAAGCTGCAGACCCTGGGCCTGACCAAGGGTACCAACGTAACTATCCAGGCTGACGGCCCGGATGCTCAGCAAGCTGTTGAGAAGCTGGTTGCCCTGATGGACGAGCTGGAGTAATCCAGCTTTAGATTCCTCCCCCACAGTCGTTTTAATAGGAAGGATTATGATATCTGGCATTCTTGCGTCCCCCGGTATCGCATTCGGTAAGGCGCTTCTTCTGAAAGAAGATGAAATCGTTATCAATCAGGGCAAAATCTCTGCTGACCAGATTGATGCCGAGATCAACCGTTTCCTCGAAGCTCGTACCAAGTCAGCTACCCAGCTGGAAGCCATCAAAGAGATGGCCGGTCGCACCTTCGGTGAGGAAAAAGAGGCCATCTTCGAAGGCCACATCATGCTGCTCGAAGATGAGGAGCTGGAAGGGGATATCAAATCCTTCATCAAAGAGAACAAGGCTTCCGCTGACAAAGCCATCTATGAGGTGATCGAACAGTACGCCAAGATGATGGCCGAGCTGGATGATCCTTATCTGCGCGAACGCGCTACCGACTTCCGTGACATCGGTACCCGTCTGGTCAAGAACGTACTGGGCATCGCCGTTGTCAACCTGAGCACCATCGACGAAGAGGTGATCCTGGTCGCCAAAGACCTGACCCCGTCCGAAACCGCTCAGATCAACCTGAAATATGTGCTGGGTTTCGTCACCGACATTGGTGGCCGTACCTCTCACACCTCCATCATGGCCCGCTCCCTGGAGCTGCCGGCCGTGGTAGGCACCAACGACATCACCGAGCGCGTCAAGAACGGTGACATGCTGGTGCTGGATGCGATCAACAACCAGATCATCATCAATCCGACCGCTGAACAGCTGACCGAAGCCAAGAAGTTCCAGGCTCAGTTCCAGGCCGAGAAAGATGAGCTGGCCAAGCTGAAAGATCTGCCTGCCATCACGCTGGATGGTCACCAGGTCGAAGTGTGCGCCAACATCGGTACCGTCAAGGATACCGAAGGTGCCATCCGCAATGGCGCCGAAGGCGTGGGTCTGTACCGTACCGAGTTCCTGTTCATGGACCGTGACGCGCTGCCGACCGAAGAAGAGCAGTTCAAAGCCTACAAAGAAGTGGCCGAAGCGATGCCGGATCAGCCGATCATCGTGCGTACCATGGACATTGGCGGCGACAAAGAGCTGCCGTACATGAATTTCCCGAAAGAGATGAACCCCTTCCTGGGCTGGCGTGCCGTGCGTATTTTCTTCGACCGCGAAGACATCATGCACGCTCAGCTGCGGGCCATCCTGCGCGCCTCTGCCTTCGGCAAACTGCGCATCATGTTCCCGATGATCATCTCTGTCGAAGAGTTCCGTAGCCTGAAAGCCACCGTAGAGACGCTGAAAGCCGAACTGCGTGCCGAAGGCAAAGCCTTTGATGAATCCATCGAAGTGGGTATCATGATCGAGACCCCGGCCGCTGCCGTGATGGCTCATCATCTGGCCAAGGAAGTGGATTTCTTCAGTATCGGTACCAACGACCTGACCCAGTACACTCTGGCTGTCGATCGTGGTAACGAGATGATCTCCGCCATGTACAACCCGCTGTCACCCTCCGTCCTGACCCTGATCAAGATGGTTATCGATGCGTCCCACGCCGAAGGCAAGTGGACCGGTATGTGTGGTGAACTGGCTGGTGACGAGCGCGCTACCCTGCTGCTGCTGGGTATGGGTCTGGATGAGTTCTCCATGAGCGCCATCTCTGTACCGCGTATCAAGAAGCTTATCCGCAACACCAACTTCGAAGATGTGAAGGCAATGGCTGATCAAGCACTGAGCTTTGCCACCGCCGCTGAAATCGAAGCATGCGTAGATAACTTTATTAAGCAGAAGGCAGTCTGCTAAGATCGGCTGCAAACAGCGACAAATCATCTCTAGGAGCTTTATATGGGTCTGTTTGATAAACTGAAGAAACTGGTTTCCGACGATAGCTCTGACACCGGCGGCATCGAAATCTTTGCTCCGCTGTCTGGCGAAATCGTGCCGATCGAAGATGTGCCTGACGTTGTCTTCGCCGAGAAGATCGTTGGTGACGGTATCGCCATCAAGCCGGCTGGCAACAAGATGGTTGCTCCGTGCGATGGTACCATCGGCAAGATTTTCGAGACCAACCACGCGTTCTCTCTGGAATCCGACTCCGGTATCGAGCTGTTCGTTCACTTCGGTATCGACACCGTTGAACTGAAAGGCGAAGGCTTCAAGCGTATCGCTCAGGAAGGTCAACAGGTCAAGCGCGGCGACACCATCATCGAGTTCGATCTGGCCGTTCTGGAAGCGAAAGCCAAGTCTACCCTGACTCCGGTTGTCATCTCCAACATGGACGAGATCAAAGAGCTGATCAAAATGACTGGTGCCGTGACTGTGGGCGAGACCCCGGTTATCCGTATCAAGAAGTAATGCCCGGCTGGCTCACGCCAGTTGCGCAGTAAAAAACCGAAGCCTTGTGCTTCGGTTTTTTTATGGCCGCGAGTCGGCTTTCCATTCTGGTTACCACTCTATTCCGTCGAGATGACAACCCGGTTACGGCCCTGATCCTTTGCCTGATAAAGGGCCCGGTCTGCCATCATCAGCAGATAGTCGATGCCCTCCTGTCCCTTCATGCTGGCACACCCCAGACTGATGGTGAGGGATAGCTGCTTCCCCTGCCATGGCAAGCGGGTGGTACTGACATGCTGGCGCAGCTGCTCGGCGCGCCGTGCTGCCTGTTCAATATCGCAACCAGGCAGGATCAGCAGGAACTCCTCCCCGCCCCAACGGGCCAGACTCTCCCCCGGCAACAGCTGGCCCGCCATAGCGTGGGCGACGGCGCAGAGCGCGGCATCGCCCGCAGGGTGGCCGTAGCGGTCATTGACCTGTTTGAAATGGTCGATATCTCCCAACACCACCGAGAGGGGCTCACCTTGCAACCAAAGGGCCTGCAGCTGTTGCTGGGCGCCACGCCGGTTGGTCAGTTCGGTGAGCGGATCGGTGCAGGAGAGGCGGCTCACCTCTTCCACCATGCACTGCAGGTCGTGGATATCGCGAAAGGTGACGATATGGCCATCCGGGATGGCATCGGCTCCCAGCTGGGCAGTGACGATAAACCAGCGCGACTGACCGCTCTTGCAGCGGATCAGCGCAGGCATTTCGGCGACCTCCAGCCCTTGCGACAAGCTCTGTTCCACCTGGGAGTGCCAGGAGTCGATGATGGTGCGGCGATACCCTTCATCCGGGTAGGCGACCTGAAACCAGGAGGCCATGTCCGGCAGATCGTCAAGGTTGTAGCCCAGCTGCTCAATGAAGGCTTTATTCAGGAAGCGGTGGCGCCGCTGCGGGATCATGTCGGGTGAGCAGCCATCGTGACGGGCAATGGATTCTGATGCCAGAATAGGCAGCGGGATCACATCGAAGGAGCGAAACAGGATCTGTTGCAGTTCTCGGTCATTCATAGGAAAAGCGGCTCCACGATGCATCTTTTACATGCTTTACCATAGGTCAGACCTGTTTGGTGGTAAACCGATTTATAGCGGTGCCGCCACCGGTTTTTCAGCCAAAGGCAAAGGCGAGAAAATGGCGGAGTTGTGTGCCGTGGCCGTATCGGTTGAAAGCAGGGCTGGCCGGGGAGAAGGGGCAGAGCAAAAGGGTCAAAAAAACCCACATGGTCAGGCACACGTGGGTCGGGAAAAACCAGACAGGGTAAAACAGACACTCCCTGTGTCGGTCATCTTCAGCTCAGGTGGAGGTGGTCCATCTGCTGGAGCTTTTCGGGCCAGGGCCCCTGCTGGTGGTCACCAAATCTTCACACGCTCGGAAGGTGGCAGATAGAGCTTGTCTCCCGGCTTGATGGCAAAGGCGCTATAGAAGGCCGGAATATTAGCTACGACGCCGTTGACCCGGTACTCCAGCGGCGAGTGGGGATCTGTCTTGAGCAGAACGGCAGCGAGCTCGGGCCGGTACTTCCCTTTCCACACCTGCGCCCAGCCGATAAAGAAACGCTGCTCGGCGGTAAAGCCATCGAGCACCGCTGGCAGGCGGTTGCCCAGGGCGAGCCGGTACGCCTTGTGGGCGATGGTCAGGCCGCCGAGATCGCCGATGTTCTCGCCAAGGGTCAGCTGGCCGTTGACATGCTCCCCCTTGATGGGCTCGAAACGGTCGTACTGTTTTGCCAGTTTTTGCGCTCTGGCGGCGAACTCCTTGAGATCGGCCGGAGCCCACCAGTTGTGCAAGGCACCGTTGCCATCGAATTTGGCCCCCTTATCATCGAAACCATGGCTCAGCTCGTGACCGATGACCGCGCCGATGGCGCCATAGTTGACCGCATCATCCGCCTTCAGATCGAAGTAGGGCGGTTGCAGTATGGCTGCCGGGAAGACAATCTCGTTGTTGTTCGGGTTGTAGTAGGCGTTCACCGTCTGCGGATTGTCGAACCACTCCTCCTGATCCACCGGTTGATGGAGGCGGGCAAGGTGCTCGTTGTAACGCACCGTGGCCGCGCGTTGGGCATTGCCGACCAGATCATCGGGACGGATCTCGATTGCGCTGTAATCCTGCCACTGGTCGGGATAGCCGATCTTGACCCGAACCTTCTCCAGTTTCGCCAGTGCCTGCTGTTTGGTCGGGGCAGACATCCAGTCGAGCCCACCGATCTCCTGGCGATAGGCGGCGATCAGATTGCGCACCATGGTTGCCATCTGTGCCTTGGTCTCGGCCGGAAAGTAGCGCTCCACATAGAGTTTGCCCACCGCCTGACCCAGATAGTCGTCCAGCACCTCCATGGCCTGCTTCCAGGGCTCCCGCTGCCGGGAGATGCCGCTCAGGGTCGTGCCGTAGAAAGCGAAGTGCAGGGCATTGCTCTGGCTGTCGAGATAGGGCGCATAAGTGCGTAGCAGATGGAACAGGCAGTAGGATTGCCACTGCGCGATGCTGGTCTCCTGCATCACGGCGGTCAGCTTCTCCAGATAGTCCGGCTCACTGACGATGATCTCGGTTTCCCCGGCGATACCGGCCTCTGCCAGGTAGCGTTGCCAATCCAGGGTGGGCAGCAACTGACTTAGGCGGGCGATGGGCAGTTTGTTGTAGGTGAGGTTGTCATCCCGCCGCTTGACTCTGTCCCACTGCAGGCTGGCGAGCCGGGTCTCCAGCGCCAGAATGCGATGGGCCTGCTCGCTCGCCCCCTCGACGCCGGCATGGTTGAGCAGGGCGGTAATGAACTGCTCGTAGCTGGCCTGCAGTGTCTTGCTGGCGGCATCTGCTTTCAGGTAGTAGTCCCGATCCGGCAGACCGAGGCCGGATTGCTGCAGGTAGATCCCGTAGCTGTCAGGCTGCTTCTTGTCGGCCATGAACCCGATACCAAAGGGAGCGCCGCCCCCCAGCTTGTTAACACGGGCCAAGTAGGTGGCCAGCGAGGCGCTATCATGGATGGCCATGATCTCGTCACGTAGTGGTTGAATGGGGGTCAGCCCTTTGGCATCCCGCCCGGCCTGATCCAGATAGCTGGCGTAGAGGTCGGCTATCTGCTGGCGAGGAGTTTCGGCTTGTTGCGGGCGCTTGAGCAGCTCCTCCAGCAACACCTTGCGATCCTCCAGCGACTTGTCCGCCAACAGATTGCCGATGGTCTGCCCCGGCATGTCATCCGGTATTTGGGTCTGGGCCAGCCAGTTGCCGTTGACGTGGCGAAACAGATCGTCCGCCGCGCGCACGCTGTTATCCATGCTGGCCAGATCCACCCCGGAGTGGCCGCTGGCGGCACCGGCGCATGGCGCGAGGCCGAGCAGGGCCAGCGCAATGAGGCTGGCGATCATGCTGCGTTGCTGTTTCATCTTGTGTGTCCTGTATGTGGTGCCAGTAGTGAATTGGCTATACCCGCTGGCCAATCAGCTGCGAACGACCGAGAGGAAGCGACCGTCGTGATTGAAGGTGCAGGTAAAGTCGACCGCATCATCGTCGGTCTCGTACTGGCCATAGACCTTGTATCTGTGGCCGCTCTCTTCTGCCGACTCGGTGGTGATATCGCGCGGGGAGACATGGAATTTGCTGGCTGCTTCCCCCGAGCAGTAACGGGGCATCTTGCTGGTGGCCATATGCTGGTCATCGCTATCGTCATGCTGGCCATCATGCTCGTGTTTGTTATCGCTGTGCTTTTTTCCGGCGTAATAGCCAGCAGCGCCGATGGCACCCAGCGCAGCTGCACCTATCAGGACTTTCTTGGTGTCCATATTCTGGCAGCCGCTTAATGCCAGACAGGCGGCTATTCCCATTACCATCAAGGGGTGTTTCATCTCTCGGATCCTTTCAATTATCAAATGAGCAAGTCGGTGTCAGCCGGGTGGTGGTCACAGGGCCCGGCGCTGGAATGGCGCCACTTTGCAATGGACAGGATGAAGAGGACACTCAAATAAAATTAAAAAAAGTTATAAAAATCCGGGAGCCGGAGCGAGCGCGGTATGGGTAAGCGGTGAGGGGAGAAGGGCGCAGGTTTCATCTGTGCGGTAAGTAGTGGTGTGTGGCAAGTGTTTGTTTTTAAACTTTTATTTCTCTTTATATTTTATCAAGGGTGATGGCTGCCTGTTGTGCGGCGGCCAGCCATGTTGGCAATGGATAACTGTCTCTATCTTCATAAACCGGGCATAAAAAAGCCGCTCACCTGGGTGAGCGGCTGTTGCCATCAGATCAATGCAGTTCGCTATCAGGCTGGCTGCTTGCCATCTTCCGCGGGCGGCGGCAGAGCGGCGGAGTTGGACTCCACCTTCTGCTCTTCGCCCTGCATGTTCTTGATGTAGACATCCATCTGGTTGAAGGCGATCTCGATGCCGTTCTCGCGGAACAGCTGGTCGATCTTGCGGTTCAACTCGTCCACCGCCGGGTTGCGATCCCCCAGTTCGCTCACGAAGAAGCGCAGCTCGTGATCCAGGGTGCTGGCGCCAAAGGTGAGGAAGTAGACGATGGGGGCCGGGTCTTTCAGCACCCGACTGTTTTCGTCGGCCGCCTGTTTGAGCAGGGTGCGGGTCAGCTCCAGATCCGAGCCATACGCCACGCCCACCCGTACGATCACCCGGGTGACGGTGTCACTCAGCGACCAGTTGATGAGCCGTTCTGTCATCAGCTGCTGGTTGGGGATGATCACCTCTTTGCGGTCGAAGTCGGTCAGGGTGGTGGCGCGAATGCGGATCCGCGAGACGGTACCGGAGAAGGAGCCGATGGTGACGGTGTCACCGATCCGCACCGGACGCTCGAACAGGATGATGATGCCGGAGACGAAGTTGGAGAGGATCTCCTTCATGCCGAAACCGATACCGACTGACAGACCACCCGCTACCCACTGCAGCTTGTCCCACTGCACGCCCATCATGGAGAGAGCGGTCAGGGAGCCGAAACCGATCAGCACGTAGTTGAGCATGGTGGTGATGGCGTAGGCGGTCCCCTGAGCCAGGTTGAGCTTGGAGAGCACCAGCACCTCCAGCAAGCCCGGCAGGTTGCGCGCCAGTGACCAGGCACCGCCGAGCAGCAGGAAGCCGATCAGCACGTCACTCAGGCTGATGGGGAACAGCACGGCGTTGGCGCCGGTGCCTTCACTGCGGTGCCACAGCACCATGCTGTCGAGGTAAGAGAATACCGCGACCAGATCGGACCAGAGCCAGTAGAAGGCGACGCCAAAGATCAGCATCAGCACGGTACGGGTCAGACGCAGGGACTGCTGGCTGACATCCTCCAGATCCATGGGCTGCTCTTCGATAGACTCGCCCCCTTCCGCATCTTCCGAAGATTTGTGCTCACGCTTGGCCACCGCACGGCGGTAGGCCAGACGACGGGCAGCCAGCTCCAGACCACGCAGGGCGGTGCGGTAGACCAGGCTCCAGATGATGATGAGGTAGAAGGATTCGATCAGGCGACCGGTCAGCTTCAGCGCGGTGTAGTAGTAACCGAGCACCGCCAGCACGATCAGCGCCACCGGCGCCAGCGCCAGGGCGATGGCGATCAGCGACTTCTGCATGCTCGCCTCGCCCTTGATGCGGGCGCGGGAGATGGGGAACACCAGATAGGCGGCCAGCCCCAGCAGGGTCAGGGTCATGGCCTGGCCGATCACGTCGTTGCCCAGGGTGGAGGGTTCAACCACCGCCTTGGTCGCGAGCATGATGAGCGGCAGCAGTGGCAACCAGATGTAGCGCATGCTGTTACGCTTGGCCTGCAGCTCCGCTTTCGGGATCCGGAAGTGGGTTTCGGCGATGCCGCCCGGGCGCATCACCGCCAGATAGACGCTGAACACCAGATAACCGAGGGCGAGGTTCAGGGTGATCTGGAACATCAGCTTGGGACTGAGCAGACCGCAGTAGGTGAGCAGCAGACCGCCAGCCAGAATGAACATGCTGCCCGGCAGGCGTTGCAGCACGGTATAGAGCAGGGCGCGCGGGGTGTGCCACTGGCTGTCCTGACGGAAACGGCCAAGGTCCTTGGTGATCTTCTTCTCGCGCTCAACCAGCGCCGGACGTTTCCAGACCAGCAGGCCGCCGATGAGCAGCAGCGGGAAGGCGAGCAGGGAGATCCCCAAGAGCTCTTCGCGCCAGCGTTTCCAGTCCGGTTTCAATACCCAGTCGGAGGCCTGTTTGTAGGCCTGGGCGGGCCAGCTGATAAACCACTTGCTGTCGATGGGCTTGTTGCTGCTTACCCAGAAGATGTGTTGCTGCAGGGTAAATTCGATAGAGGCATAGACCCGCGCCAGCTGCTGCTGGGTCAGCTGCAGGCTGATGGCGTTGGTAAGCTGGCTGTCGAGTTGGCGGTTGAGCTGATCGAGCAGATTGATGCGGGTATCGAGCAGCTTGGCAAGGCTCTCCTTGTCCTCCTCGCTGACCGGATCCTTGCTGCCGGCGATCAGATTGTCCAGATAGAGGTTCTTCTGGAACAGCTGGTCACGCTGCTGGCTCAGTTCAAACTGGGCCAGATGGAGATCGGCGATCTGCTCTTCCAGGTTTTTGACGGCGATGGTGGGCGCCGCCTCCAGCTGCTGGTAGAGCTGATAGAGGATGCGTGACAGCAGCAGATTGCCCTTGAGCATTTGCACCTGTTCATTGAGGTTGCGCTCGGTCTGGATGCCGCGCTCCAGCCAGCTCTTGGCTTGCAGGTTTTTCTGGACCAGCGAGTTGAGGCTGGTAGTGGCACCGATCAGCTGCTGGCTGAGCTGGTGATTGAGCTCCTGCTCTTTTTGCACCAGCGGGCTGTCTTCGGTCGCCACCAGTTCACCGGTCTGCTCGGCGGTTTTTTCGGTGTCGCCGAGGCGCTTGGCGCTGCTCTGATCCTGCAACAGCTGCAGTTTCTGCTCTTCGCTGGCGAGACGGGCACTCTGGTAGTCGCGCTGCTTGATCGCCAGATCCTGCATGCTGGTACGGTTATCCAGCTCCTTTTGCAGATGGGCCAGTTGCAGGTCGAGCAGGGCCAGTTCGGCACCGAGCTTCATCTTCTCGGCGCTGGAGACGCTTTCACCGGCGTTGAGGCGGGTACGGATCTCCTGACTGCGCTGGTAGGCACGGCTCATGCTGGCCTGGGCTCGCTCCGGCAGTGTCTGCAAGCTGGTGAGCTGGCTGCCGATGGCGCCGAGGGCCTCCTGGGCCGCCTGCATGTTGGCCAGCACTTCCGGCTGACGGCTGTCGAGCTCTGCCAGACTCATGCTGGCGTATTCGCTCTTGATCTGCTCGGCACTCTTGCCCTTGGTCAGGGCATCGAGCTTGGCGCTGATCTCTCTGAGTTCGGTGGGCAGGTTGCGGATCCGCTGGGCCTGGGTCTTGGCCTTCGCCTCCTCCTTGTCGATGCTGTCGAGCAGGCCGAGGGTTTCGGTCAGCAACTTCTGATCTGCTTGCTGACTGACGGTCAGGGTCTCTGATTTACCCAGACCATCCAGCGCTCGCTGAACTGCGTTGCGAGAGGGGACATCTTGCGCCATGGCTTGCGGGACGCAGAGGCTGGCGAGGAGACAGAGCAGCGGCAACAGGGTGGCCGAGACTCTTTTAAAACGTATTGAGGGCATATAACTTCCGGGTTATTACGCGATATTCGGGAGATTTCCCGCATAGATTAAATTCGCGTGGATTCTAACACCGGGCTTGGCAGGTAAGCAGGGGGGAGGGACAAAAAAAACGGCGCCCGCAGGCGCCGTTTTCAACTCGTTCAGCTCTGATTAAAGAACGTGAACAGAAGCGGTGTTGGTGGTGCCGCTCGGTACCAGAGCACCGGAGACCATCACAACCACGTCACCTTTCAGACCCATGCCGATTTCCAGCGCGGCTTCTTTACCGATGCGATAGAAATCGTCGGTAGAGGCGATGCTGTCAACCACGTGAGCAACCACACCCTTGGTCAGAACCAGCTGGGCAGCAGTTTTCTTGTTGGTGGTGATAGCCAGGATCCAGGCTTTCGGGAAGTACTTGCGAATGGCCTTGGCAGATTTGCCGCCTTCGGTAGCGACCACGATCAGCGGGGCATCCAGCTTCTCGGAGGTCTCTACGGCGCCTTTACATACGGCTTCGGTGATGCGCAGCTTGTTGCTGTCGTTGGCAGCAGACAGGTTGGACGGCATCACGGCATCGGTACGCTCGCAGATGGTGGCCATGATGGTCACGGCTTCCAGCGGGTACTTACCCTTGGCGGATTCACCGGACAGCATGACTGCGTCGGTACCGTCCAGGATGGCGTTGGCCACGTCACCAGCTTCGGCGCGGGTCGGACGCGGGTTCTTGATCATGGAGTCCAGCATCTGGGTGGCAGTGATAACCACTTTGCGGGCTTTGTTGCACTTGGCGATGATCATCTTCTGGGCGAAGATAACTTCTTCAACCGGGATCTCTACACCCATGTCGCCACGAGCAACCATGATGCCGTCGGAAACAGCCAGGATCTCGTCGAAGTTGTCCAGACCTTCCTGGTTTTCGATCTTGGAGATGATCTGGATGTTCTCGCCACCGTGGGCTTTCAGGTGCTCACGGATTTCCAGAACGTCTTCTTTCTTGCGGATGAAAGAAGCAGCAACGAAATCAACGCCTTGCTCGCAACCAAAGATCAGGTCGCGCTTGTCTTTCTCGGCCAGGGCCGGCAGCTTGATGGAGACGCCCGGCAGGTTAACGCCCTTGTTCTCGCCCAGGTCACCGTTGTTCAGCACTTTACAGATAACTTCGCGCTCGGTGATTTCGATAACGTCCAGACCGATCAGGCCGTCATCAACCAGGATGCGGTTGCCGACGCGCAGATCGTTGGCGAAACCTGCATAGGTCACGGCCACTTTGTCTTTGTTGCCAACCACGGTCTGGTCGGTGGTGAAGGTGAAAGTCTGGCCAGCGACCAGCGCGACGTCGTTGCCGCCTTCCAGCTTCATGGTACGGATTTCCGGACCCTTGGTGTCCAGCAGGATAGCTGCGTGCTTGCCGGTCTCGGCCATTACAGCGCGCAGGTTGCTGATGCGGCTGCCGTGCTCGGCGTAGTCACCGTGGGAGAAGTTCAGGCGCATGACGTTCATGCCGGCGTCCAGCATTTTGGCCAGCATTTCTTTGGATTCGGTCTTCGGACCGATGGTGCAGACAATTTTGGTCTTTTTCATGTCAATCTTCATGGTTAAGGAATTTCCGCCGAGCAATATACACCAGTTTTTGGAATCTTTTTATGATCCAGAAACAACGTTTTGACCAGATAACGTTTTCTTTTCAGGGATAACGTTTTCCTGTGAGTCACATTTTAGAGCATACGGCCACAGGTTCGGGCTGAAGGGATACAAATGTTGCCATCTGTGGTTGTTTGGCCGGGTTGAGGTTCAGATGTTGTAAAATGACCACCCGTCCGCTGTCACCGTCTTGTCACCGTCTTGCGCAAAAATGTTAGTTCATTGGCGCAAGGGTGAAGGAGCTCGGGATGAAAAACAGCCATGAAACCGGATGGGCTCTTCTCTTGCTGGGCGCCGCCCTGCTGCTGGTTCAGACACTGCCAGCCCGCTACTGGCCTGACAATGCCGGTCTGCTGGCGATCTTCTCCCATCCAGTGAAAGGGGCGGCGGCCGCCGAGGGATTGGCGTGGCGAGAGTGGCAGGATCACAGTGCAGCGACCTGGATGGCGCTTCGTGTAGCCCGACCGCTGCCGGATGCTCCTTAGCCTTGATATCTATTGCTGTTTACCTGTCGTGAAGGCGTGAAATTATCAACCATTAGTTGATAGTTCTTATCTATCTTGCTGGATTGTCCACCTTTCATGGCGGGAGGATAATCGATTCCAACAGCGATATCCCCTCCGGTATCGCCCCCTGATACTTTGTTGGAGTCCGCTTTATGTCCCTTGCCCCCGTCTGGTTTATCTCTCACGGCGCACCGGATCTGGTGCTGCGTGAGCAACCCGCCACCCGCTTTCTGCGAACCCTGCGTCTGGGTGAGCTCAAGGGGCTGGTGGTCATCTCCGCCCACTGGTTCAGCCGCGAGCTACAGATCAACGTCGAGCCCAAACCGGCCTTGATGTACGACTTTTACGGTTTTCCCGAGCCCCTCTACCGGATGCGCTGGCCTGCCAGCAGCCCCGAGTGGCTGCAACAAGGGGTGAGCGACCAGCTGGCACTGGCCGGACTGACCGCCACCCCGGTGCGGCGCGAGCTGGATCACGGGGTCTGGTCGCCGCTCTCCCTGATCGACCCAAACAGCGAGATCCCGCTGGTGCAGATCTCCATTCCCGCGAGCTTCACCCCGGCCCAGTTGTGGCAGTTGGGAGAGGTGCTGGGGGCGCTGCGCAGTCAGGGGATTGGCATCCTTGCCTCCGGCGCCATCACCCACAACCTGCGGGCGCTGGCACCGGAAGGCTCGCCAGTGCCGGAGTGGGCCAGCCAGTTTGTCGACTGGCTGGAGCAGAAGATGGCCGATGAGGATCGGCTGGCGCTGCTCGACTATCGCCAGCAGGCTCCCGGAGCAGTGGAGTCCCATCCCCACGACGACCACCTGCGCCCGCTCTTTGTGGCGTTGGGGGCGGCCGATGGTGCGGCACCGACCCGGCTGCACGAGAGCTGGGATGGCGGCAGCCTCTATATGGGCGCCTACCGCTTCGGCTGATAGCCTCTCAACAAGACCCCGCCAATTGGCGGGGTCTTGTTATTTACGGCGTGGGGGTTGAGCCGATGGTACTGGTGATTGAGCCGAAGGCTCTTAGGGAACCACTACCCGGCTCTCGCCGCCGCCGAGGGCTTCGACCCTGATCTGCACGCCGATCCGCTCCACCAGGGTCTGGACGTGGGAGATGACCCCGATCTGGCGACCGGCGGCCTGCAGGGAGTCGAGGCTGGCGAGCGCCAGATCCAGGCTGTCCGGATCCAGGGTGCCAAACCCTTCGTCAATAAACAGCGACTCGACCTGGGTCTGCCGTGACGAGAGGCTGGAGAGCGCCAGCGCCAGCGCCAGCGACACCAGAAAACTCTCGCCGCCGGAGAGGGAGTCCACCGAGCGCACCTCATCCCCCATGTCGAGATCCACCACCTGCAGCGCCAGATCGGTGCCGGGTACCCGCTCCAGCCGGTAGCGCGGTGATAGTTCGGCGAGCTGGGCGTTGGCTTCCAGCAGCAGACGCTCGAGGGTGAGGCTCTGGGCGAAGGTGCGGAACTTGGCGCCGTTGGCTTGCCCGATCAGATCGCACAGCTGCTGCCAGTGGTCGGCCACTGCCTGCTGGGCGGCCAGCTCCTGTTGCAGGCTACCGGCCTTGAGAGCGGCGGCTTCGGCCTGTGCCAGCTTGCTCTTGCACTCGAACAGCTGCTCTTCAAGGGCGCGACAACGGGCATCGAGTGCCGCCAGTTGATCGCTCAGCTTTGCATCCGGCAGGGCAGCCAGCTCGGGGTGGTGCTCGCGATAGCGATCCCGCTTGCTCTCCTCCAGTGCCAGCGCCCGTTGCCGCTCGGCAAGGCGGGTGCGCGCCTCGCCAAGGGCATCTTCCAACCCTTGCAGGGCAGAGCGGCGAGCCTTGAGTTCATCGGGGCTGATGGCGAGCAGGCGGCGCAGGTCGTACTCGGCAATGCCAAGGGTACTGGCGTGGGCAGCCCAGCGCCCCAGCACCTCCCGCTTGCGGCGGCTGCTGGTCTGCTTTTCCTGCTCCACATGGGTGAGGCGGGTTTTGAGCTCGGTCTGCCGCTCCCGCAGAGCACGAGCGCTGCTTTGCATCAGCTCCAGTTCGCTGGCGAGCTGTTGCAGCCGCTGTTGCCAGCGGCTCTCGACCAGCGGGATCTCCTCGCCATTCAGACAGGCGGCGCGGCTGGTGAGCAGCCCCTGCCGCTGCTGCTCATGCTCCTTGTAGTCCCGCTCGAGTTTGTGCAACAGCTCGCGCTGGGTCTGCAGGCGTGCCTCCTGCGCACTTAGTGCCGGGGTGAGGCTGGCGATCTCGCTGCCCAGCCGCTCCCACTCGCTCTGGCCGTGCAGCCAGGCTTCGCAGGCTCGCTGCCACTCGTGCCACTGCTGGCTGCCGAGCCACTGGCGCCACGGTTGGCCGCCCATCTGTTCGTCGAGGCGGTGGGCGCCCTGTTCGAGGCGCTGGCGCAGAGTCGCCTCCTGCTCACCCATCCCCTTAACTTCCCCTTCCAGCGCGATGCGCTGGCGGTCGGCCTCCTGCCACTGCTGGTCAAACTGCTGGTGCTGGGCTGCCAATTGGCTCAGTTGCTGACGTACCCCTTGCAGCTGTTGCTGACCGAGCTGGGCCTGACGCAGCTGCTGCTGGCTCTGGGCCAACCCCTGCTCCAGCGCCTGGCCACGGCCAAGCAGTGTGCTCATCAGCTCGTTCCACTCAATGGGGCTCTGGCGCAGCGGCAGCGGATGGCCGAGCAGGGTATCGCCCCCCAGCTGTTGCCAGCGCTGGGTCAGCTGCTCGGCGCGGGCTTCCAGCTCCGGCAGATGTTGCTGACGCACCGCCAGCTGGCGGGCCAGCTCCTGACGCTCGCTCTCGCACTGGATGTATTGATGATTGAGCCGATCCCATTCGAGTTCGAGGCTTCTGACCCGCTCCGCCAGCTGACCCAGGATCCCCGCCACTTGTGGTTGGCTCTGGCTGTAGGGGTGCTCCTCGGAACCGCACAGCGGGCAAGGTTCGCCATCGCTCAGGATATGGCGATACTGCTCGAAGCTGGCGATGGCACGGGACTGTTCTAGCGCATGGCGCGCCTCGTCCCGCTGCAGGGCGAGCCGCTCGCGGGCGGGGGCCAGCTCTTCGCCAAGGGTGGCGAGCTTGCCCAGCGCCTGCTCCAGCTGGACAATCTCCTGCTGCAAGCGGCCATGCTGTTCGCCGTGGTTGCGGCCATAGTCGGCCAGCTCCAGCAACTGGCGCAGCTGACCCAGCTGTTCGGTTTGCTGCTGCCACTGCTCCTGCGCCTTGGCGAGGCGGCTCTCCCACTGCTGCTCCTGCAGCTCGTTCTGTTGCTGTTGCAGCCGAGCTTGTTCATGTTGCCAGTAGTCGCGTTCCTGCTGACCTTGCTCCAGCTGGCGCTGCAACTGCTGCAGGGCGCGCAGTTTGTGGTCGCGCAGGGTGAGCAGCTGTTGCAGCTTGTCGGCATCCCCGGCCCAATCCTGCATGGCGGTGAGCAGGGGCTGCCACTGGCGGGCCACCGGCGCCAGCTCCTTGTGTTCTTCGAGCCAAAGGCCCCACTGCTGGTGCTGCTGCTTGAGCAGCTCCACCTGTCTGCTCTGCTCGCGCCAGCCCTGCTCCAGCGTGAGTTGCACTTCTCGCTCCTGTGCCCCCTCCTGCTGGATCTTCTGCAACTGCTGCACTTTCTCCCTGATGCGGGTATCGAGCTCTTGTGCCCGCTTGAGTTCGGATTGCAGGGCACCCCATTCCCGCTCGGCGGCGATCTTCTCCGCCAGCAACTGCTGTTCGGTCAGCGCGCTCTGCTGGGTCTGCTCCTCGAGTTTGGCCAGCTCCGGCCCCAGCTCGGCGATCACCTTCTCCTGCTGCTGTACCTCAAGGGTGAGGCGGGCCAGCTCGTCGTGATCGGCTCGGGCCACCTGGGCCTGTTCGGCACGAGCGAACTCCTCGCGCTCGGGGGCCGCGGCGCCGTGGGCCTGCAGGGCGGCATCGAGCGCCGCCTGTCCCTCGGCGCAGCCCTGCAGCTGGGCGGCAATGCGGCTATTGAGGTCGCGCAAGTCCTGCATCAGCTGCTGTTGCTGCTGTTCGTGCTTGAGGGTGGTGGAGAGGCTCACCTGCTGGCTTACCCAATGCTCGCGGGTCGCTTCATCCATCAGTGCCACGTCGCCGAGGCGCTGGGCGATGGTGGCCAGCTTCTGCTGCTCTTCCCGTGCCCGTTCATAGGTCTGGATGGAGATGGCGGAGTAGAGTTCTGTGCCGGTCATCCGTTCGAGCAGGGCGGAGCGCTCGTTGGCGTCCGATTTGAGGAAGGCGGCAAACTCCCCCTGCGGAAGGATCACCGCGCGGCGGAACTGCTCCCAGGAGAGACCCACCAGCTCGTCGATGCGATCCTGCAGCTCCCGCTTGCTGCCGGAGAAAACCTGCCCTGACTCCACATCGGTCAGGGTTCGCTCCTGCGCCTGAAAACGCCCCTCCGAGCGGTTGCGGGCGCGGCGCACCGCCCAGCGGGCGAGCCAGATGCGGCCATCACAGCCGCGAAACTGCACCTCGGCAAAACCGCTGGCGTGGCCGCGACTGAGGATGCCGCGCACGTCGTTGGCCTTGAGCTTCTCCTCGTCATCCATGCGGCCCACTTCTGCTACGTTCTTGCGATTGGCGATAAAGCGCGGCATCTCGTCGTATAAGGCCAGACAAATGGCGTCGAGCAGGGTGCTTTTGCCTGCGCCGGTGTTGCCGGTGATGGCAAACAGACCGGCGGCGCCGAGCGCCCCCTTGGTAAAGTCGATGGTGAAGGGGCCGGTCAGACTGGCCAGATTCTCACCTGACAGAGACAAGATTTTCATTGGTTTGACTCCTTCACCTGCTCGAGGATCTCTTCAAACGAGGCAACCAGCCCAGCCTCGGGCTCCCCTTCAAACTGGCGCTGATAGCAGAGGCGAAACACCTCGGTGGGGGAGAGCTCATCGAGCCTGCGCCGCTCGCGACCATCGGCCAGTCCTTCTCCCGAGCCCTGATACTGGGTGCTGATGCGGGCCAGACGCACCGGTTTGTCTGCGATGGCCGCCAGAATGCGCTCGCGGATGCGGGCCTCGGGCTTGGGCAGCAGCAGCCGCACTTCGAGGAAGGGTTGTGCCTCTTGTGGACAAGCAGGCAGCTCGAGCGATGCGATGGCGTTCAGCGCGTCGTCGAGGGTGCTCTGGGGCAGGCGGATCATCTCCACCGCGCGGGGCACCGGGATCCGCTCCAATCCGGTCAGTTTCCCCTCTGCAAAGGTCACTTCCAGCACCTGATGGTTGTAGTTGGCTTCGGCAAGCGAGAGCGGTAGTGGCGAACCGCTGTAGTGCACCCCCTCGGCCGGGCTCTGGGCCAGATGGAGGTGGCCGAGCGCCGTGTAGTCTGCACCGGCAAAGAGTTCGGCGGGCAGGGCGTGCTGGTTGCCGCCGAGCACCCGCCGCTCTGACAGTTCCGAGAGCTGGCCCGCCGCCAGATAGGCGTGGCCCATGGCGATGAGTGGCAGATCCTCCCCGCAGCGAGCGCGCCCTTCGGCCAGCACCTCGGCATAGACCTGTCGAACCCCTTCGATCAGCCTGTCTTGTCCTTCTTCCAAAGACTCTACCCGCAGATCGCTGCTGCGCAGGAACGGCACGGCGGCGCACCAGGCGGCAATGTTGCCCTCCCGGTCTTGCAGCGGTACCAGCAGGCGGTCGGTTTCGAGCTTGCCCTCACTGTCGCGGCTGATGCTGCCCACCAGATGCAGATCAAAGGCGCGCAGCAGCTCGTGGGGAGCATCGAGCTTGGAAGGGGAGTCGTGGTTGCCGCCGATCAGCACCATGTTGAGGTGGGGCATCTCGGCGCGCAGCCGCGCCAGAAAACGGTAGAGTTGTTGCCAGGCGCTGGCGGGAGGATTGGCGGTATCGAACAGATCGCCCGCCACCAACAGGGCGTCGATCTCGCGCGCCTTGAGGGTGTCGCTCAGCCAGTCGAGAAAGGCATCGTGTTCAAAACGGCGGTCATGGCCATGAAGTTGATGGCCAAGGTGCCAGTCGGCGGTATGGAGGATTTTCATGAGAAAGCAACCCGGATCCTGGGATGGTGCCGGTGGCACCCGATGGTGACAAGATGAGGATGCCCCGTGCTTTTTTCAAGTAAAACAGGGGGCTGGCATCGATTCAGGCCGGTTCGCAGCACATCCGGTATTGGGGGTGGCCGGTGAGGGGATCGGACTCCTCGGCCTCAATGACGAAGCCGTGGCGGCGATAGAAACGCACTGCCTGATCATTCTCGACAAAGACCCGGGCGTGGAGCGACGCCCCCTGACGCTTGGCCTCCTGCAGCAGGGCGTGGCCGACGCCGCGGCCCTGACGGTCGGGGCGCACAAAGAGGGCGGCGAGATAGTTGTCCACCAGTGCCATGAAACCGAGCAGATCGCCGCGCTCCTCGAACACCCAGATGGCGGCGCGATCGAGATAGCGGGTACGCAGATCCTCCTGGGCCTGCCACCAGCAGGAGGCATCGACGAAATCGTGGGCCTGCAGGGAGGCCAGCAACCAGATTTCGACGATCTCTTCCATGTCTTCCGGGCGACTGGGCCGCAACATACCTTCATCCTTATTAACAATTTACTTTCGCAGTCTAGGAGAACTTGATGAACAAACTGGTGACATAAATGAGACCCTGTGAGGTCGATCGCCCTTTATTTAGCGAGAATGATTGGCTGATCACAAAGCGCCTCTCTAGTACAATGCCCGCCGGACAATCTAGAGACCGAGGACGCCATGTGGTTTAAAAACCTGCAGATTTATCGCTTTACCCGCCCCTTTGACCTGACCGTGGATCAGCTGGAAACCCAGCTGGAAGCCTGTGCCTTCACCCCTTGCGGCAGTCAGGACATCTCCCGTTTCGGGTGGGTCAAGCCCCTTGGCAAATTCGGCTCAACCCTGACCCACTCTGCCTCCGGCCATATCCTCATCTGCGCCCGCAAAGAGGAGAAGATGCTGCCCGGTACCGTGGTCAAGGAGATGCTGGCCGAGAAGGTAGAGGCGATCGAGTTCGAACAGGGACGCGCCCTCAAGAAGAAAGAGAAGGAGGCGTTGAAAGAGGAGATCCTCCACACCTTGCTGCCCCGTGCCTTCAGTCGTACCAGCCAGACCTTCGCCTGGATCAATCCGGCCGACAATTTGATGGTGGTGGATGCAGGTTCTGCCAAGAAGGCGGACGACCTGCTGGCACTGTTGCGCAAATCCATCGGCTCCCTGCCAGTGGTGCCGGTGGCTCTCAAGAACCCGCCCGAGATCACCATGACCGAGTGGTTGAACGAGGGCAATCTGCCCGCCTCCTTCACTCTGGAAGATGAAGCCGAGCTGCGCAGTGCCATGGAGCACGGCGGCATCATCCGCTGCAAGCAGCAGGATCTGATGACGGATGAAATCAAGAACCACTTGGCCAATGACAAGCTGGTGACCAAGCTGGCCCTCAACTGGGGCGAGACCGTCAGCTTCGTGCTGGGGGATGATCTCTCCATCAAGCGTCTGAAATTCAGCGAAGAGCTGCGCGAGCAGAACGACGACGTCACCAGCGAAGATCCGGCCGCCCGTCTGGATGCAGACTTCGCGCTGGTCACCGCCGAGCTGTCCCAGTTTATCCCGGCGCTGTTTGCCGCCCTGGGTGGCGAAGAGCAGTCCATCTAAGCTAACTGGTTCTACCTGATTGAAAAAAACCGCCTTCGGGCGGTTTTTTTATATCTGTTACGGATAGCCATTATTGATAGATAAGTAAGATATTGATCTTGCTCAATAACTTGAGCTACCAGCGCCAATCGTGACATAGTCCCTCTTCATGGTCATAAAACAGACAAGGAGAGTGTCATGTTGCGCAAACCTCTGGGGCTCGCTATCGCCCTTGCCCTGCTGGCCGGTTGTGCCAGTGACAACGGCTTTCACTACACCCCGCCAGCCCAGACCCTGATCGCACCCGAAGCCGCCAGTGGCTGGACCGACAAACAGGGCTGGCAGGGCCATGATTTCATGGTGGCGGCCGCCAACCCGCTGGCGGTGGATGCGGGCTACCAGATCATCAAGGCCGGTGGCAGTGCCGTCGATGCTGCCATTGCGGTGCAGCTGGTGCTGACGCTGGTGGAGCCGCAATCTTCCGGGATCGGTGGCGGGACGCTGCTGCTGGTGTGGGATGGCCACAAGGTGAGTGCAGTGGATGGCCGCGAGACGGCGCCGGCTGCCGCCACCGACCAGCTGTTTATGCAAGATGGCAAGCCGCTGGCGTTTTATGACGGTGTGGTCGGGGGCCGCTCGGTCGGCGTTCCCGGCACCCTGCGCGCTCTGGCACTGGCCCATCAGCGTTATGGCAAGCTGCCCTGGGCTGTGCTGTTCCAGCCCGCCATCACGCTGGCAGAACAAGGATTCGTGATAAGTCCACGGCTGGCCACATTACTGGCCAAGGATCCCTATCTGGCACGGGATCCGCAGGCGCGAGCCTATTTCTATCAGACGGATGGCAGCCCCAAAACGGCGGGCACCCGGCTGACCAACCCGGCGCTGGCCAAGGTGTTGCGCACTCTGGCCACAGAGGGGGTGGATGCCTTCTATCAGGGGCCGCTGGCGGATGCCATGGTGGCCAAGGTTCGCCAGCATCCCACCAATCCCGGGGTACTGGCGGCCACCGATCTGGCCAGCTATCAGGCCAAACTGCGGGATGGCCTCTGCTTTGACTATCGCCAGAGCAAGATCTGCGGTTTCCCCACTCCCTCATCCGGCACTCTGGCACTCGGCCAGATCTTCGGCATGCTGGAGAGCCGCGACATGGCGGCCCTCAAGCCGCTCACCACGAAGGAGGGGGGACTGGCTGCTTCCAGCGAGGCTATCCATCTCTACAGCGAAGCGGCGCGTCTGGCCTTCGCCGATCGCAACCAGTACGTCGCCGACCGCGATTTTGTCAGCGTGCCGGTGCAGGGGCTGCTGGACAAGGGCTATCTGGCCGAACGCGGCAAACTTGTCGGTCAGCACTCCATGGGGATTGCCAAGCCCGGTACGCCGCCACTGGCGCTGGCACGCGGCAAGGATGCGACTCCGGAACTCCCCTCTACCAGCCATGTCTCGATCGTCGACAAGGCGGGGATGGCCATCTCCATGACCAGCTCCATCGAGGATGGTTTCGGATCGCGTCAGATGGTCAACGGCTACCTGCTCAACAACCAGCTCACCGATTTTTCCTTCACCTCGGTGGATGCCGCCGGTCTGCCAGTGGCAAACCGGGTGGAGCCGGGCAAGCGGCCCCGATCCTCCATGTCACCCCTGCTGGTGTTTGACAAGCCAAGCGGCGAGCTGACCATGACGCTGGGCTCGCCGGGGGGCTCAGCCATCATCAACTACGTGGGCAAGACCCTGCTCGGCACTCAGGATTGGGGCCTGAACCTGCAACAGGCCATCAACCTGCCCAACTTTGGCAGCCGCAACGGCCCCACCGAGCTGGAAGCGGGGCGCACCCCCATGTCGGTGGTCGAGGGATTGAAGGCGAGGGGACACGAGGTGGTATTGAACGAGCAGACCTCCGGCCTGCAGGGGGTTGAGCGCAACGCTGGCGGCTGGTTTGGCGCTGCGGATCCGCGCCGGGAAGGGATCGCCAAGGGGGAGTGAGGTTCCCATAGCAACAAGGCCAGCATAATGCTGGCCTTGTTGTTGATGGAGCGTGACGGAGCGCTTACTGGATACCCAGCAGCTCCACGTCAAAGATCAGGACTGATCCCGGCGGGATTTTGCCAGCGGCGCGGTCGCCGTAGGCGAGGTTGGCGGGGATGTAGAAACGGGTCTTCTCACCTTCCACCATCAGCTGTACCCCTTCGGTCCAGCCAGCGATCACCTGATTGAGGCCAAACTCGATGGGCTCGCCACGGGCGACCGAGCTGTCAAAGACTGTGCCGTCCAGCAGCTTGCCCTCGTAGTGCACCTTCACCTTGCTGGTGGCGGTGGGGTGAACGGTGCCGGTGCCCGGGGTCAGCACTTCGTACTGCAGGCCGGAGGCGGTGGTGGTCACCAGCGGCTTCTCCTTGTTGCTGGCGAGGAACTCGGCGCCAATCCGCACGTTGTCAGCCGCCAGCTTCTTGTTGTTGCTGCTGGAGTAGAAGTAGTAGGCAACACCGGCGATGAGCAGTGCGATCAGTATGAATTTCATCGGTTTTTCCTGTTCCATGAAATGTAAAAAGTGCAATGAGGACGCCATCTTATCGCGCACCGTCCCTGATGGCGAGCCACAGGGCGGGAGGATGTGAGCGGGCAGGCAAAGCTCGGAGACGCAGACGCAAAAAGGGGCGAGTCGGTGACTCGCCCCTCGTCATGGCGGCGGCGCTTACTTGGCGGCTACCATCATCAGGGCGGGCAGGGCGAAGAAGAGACCCGTCACATAACCCAGAGCCAGCAGCTTGTTCTCGCTGCCTACCCGGGCCAGCCCCTCGGCGGCGCGCACCGGCAGGTCGCGCAGGAAGGGGATGCCATAGATGATGACTACGGCAAAGAGGTTGAACAGCACGTGGACCAGCGCGATGGTCAGGGCAAGCTGGGCACCGGCTCCGCTGATGGCGGTGGCAGCCAGCAAGGCGGTAATGGTGGTCCCGATATTGGCTCCCAGGGTGAAGGGGTAGAGCTGACGGGTGCTGAACACGCCGCCGCCGGCCAGCGGGATCATCAGGCTGGTGGTGGTGGAGGAGGATTGCACCATGATGGTCACCAGCGCACCGGAGGTGATGCCGGTCAGCGGGCCACGGCCCAGCGCCTTGTGCAGCAGCTCTTTGGCACGGCCAACCAGTACCTGTTGCAGTACTTTGCCGAGATAAGTGACGCAGGCGAGGATCAGCAGGATGCCGATGACGATAGTGGCGATGGCGGCACCCTTGCCCGGCAGGAAGGCAACGGCGCTGTCAATCAGCTGCTGGGCCGGTGCGGTCAGCGGCTTCATGAAGTCCATGCCCTTCATCGACATGTTGGCGGAGCCTACCAGCAGGTTGGCCAGCCACTCGGCGCTGTGTTGCAGCAGACCGAACATCAGCTCCAGCGGCAGGAAGATGAACACCGCCAGCAGGTTGAAAAAGTCGTGCACAGTGGCGGCGGCGAAGGCGCGGCGGAACTCGGCGCGATCCCGTACATGGCCCATGGAGACGATGGTGTTGGTGATGGTGGTGCCGAGGTTGGCACCCATTACCATGGGGATGGCCATGCCGATGGGCAGGCCGCCAGCCACCAGACCAACGATCACCGAGGTGACGGTGCTGGAGGATTGCACCAGCGCGGTAGCGAGAATACCCAGCAGCAGGGCGACAAAGGGGTTGTTGGCAAAGGCGAAGATCTGGGCTGCGCCCTCGGCGCCGCCGGAGAAATCTTTGAAGCCGTGGGAGATGGCGCCCACGGCAACCAGGATCAGGTAGACCAGTACGATGACACTCATCCAGTTGAACAGGGCGCGGGTCGCGGGCGGCTGTGACAAGGAGTGATGGTGTTGCATAAAGCCTCTTGAGACGGTCGTTCCGTCTTGGGTTGTTGATGACCCGCGCATTTAATCAGTGGTTAATGACAGAAATATGACAAGGTGACACTTTTATGATGGTTTTATGACTTGCTTTGGTGGTTTGCTCGTCAATAGATGATGGGGATGGCGAGAAATATGGCTGGTGGCGCCATCCACCCTGTCTGTTCCTTGCCGACCAAGCAAGTACGGGAGAGTGGCAATAGTCGAGCCCCATATTCAGCCCGTCAAATAGCAAGAAGGGGAGCCATGGCTCCCCTTCTGTCTATCCGTTATCCGCAAAGGATCAGGCGTCAGCCGCCTCTTCGTACTGACGGAACGGGATGCGGAACACCGCCAGACGCAGGAACAGATAGGTTGCGCCGAGGCCCGCCCAGATCAGGCCCAGCTCGAGGGAGCTCTGCTCCAGGTTGATCCACAGAGCACCTATGGTGGCGGCGCCGAGCAGCGGCATCAACAGGTAGATGACGTGATCCTTGAGAGTCTTGTTGCGCTTCTCGCGCACCCAGAACTGACCGATCACCGACAGGTTGACGAAGCTGAACGCCACCAGTGCGCCGAAGTTGACCAGCGCCAGTGCGGTATCCAGATCAAACGACACGGCGGAGAGGGCCAGACCACCCACCATCAGCACGTTGATGGCCGGGGTGCGGTATTTCGGGTGGATGTAGCCAAATACCCGCTCCGGGATCATGCGATCACGCCCCATCACGTAGAGGATGCGCGACACACCGGCGTGAGCCGCCATGCCGGAGGCCAGTACCGCGACCGTGGTGCAGACCAGAACAACGGACTGGAAGAAGGTGCCGCCAACGTAGAGGGCGATCTCCGGCAATACCGCATCCGGATGCTGGAAGCGGGCGAGGCTCGGGAAGTAGAGCTGCAGGCAGTAAGAGACCACCACGAAGATGATGCCGCCGATAAGGGCAGTCAGCACGATCGCCTTGGGGATCACCTTGCCAGCGTTCGGCGTCTCTTCGGAGAGGGAACTCAGACCGTCAAAGCCCAGGAACGAGAAGCAGAGGATGGTCGCACCGGTAAAGAGCGGTACCAGCTGTGCTGACTCGAAGTGGAACGGACGGCTGCTCATCAGGGTGCCAGCCCCTTCGCCGTGGTAGATGCCCCACGCCATCAGGCCGATAAAGAGGGTGATGATGGCCAGCTGGATCACCACGATCAGACCGTTGAAGTTGGCGACCAGATTGATGCCGCGCAGGTTCAGGAAGGTCATCACGGTCACCAGACCGAAGATGAACACCCAGGGCTCGACGCCCGGGAACATGGCGGTCAGGTAGATCTTGGCCAGCAGGATGTTGATCATCGGCATGAACATGTAGTCGAGCAGGGAGGACCAGCCGACCATGAAACCGACGTAGGGGTTGAACACCTTCTGGGCATAGGTATAGGCAGAGCCCGCAGAGGGGAACTTGCGTACCAGATGTCCGTAGCTGAGAGCGGTGAGCAGGATGCCACCCAGAGCCAGCAGATAGGCGGTGGCGACCCGGCCATCGGTGATGTCACCGACGATGGCGAAGGTGTCGAAGACAGCCATGGGGGTCAGATAGGCCAGACCCATCACAATCACTTGTGTCAGGGTAAGGGTCTTGAGCAGCTTGGCGTTTTGCGATGCCATTACGCTTTCTCCTCAATCAGTGCCGCAGCACGTGCTTGCAACGAGCGCAGGGATACGATGGATTCGCAAGCCTGTACATCAAGGGCGCCGGGGAGGCGCATACCGGGCTGTACCGGCAGGAAAGCATTAAAACGCCCCATTGTTATCCTCTCAACGTCGGGAGATTGTTTGGCAATCTCGAATATCACTTCCGGAAACGTTCCGGCCTCTTGTGGTGGGTTTGTACTGCACTTCAAAAATACAAAAACCGATGTCGCAGTGAACATCGGTCCTTTATTGGCGGCGTATTGTGCATTCGGTCAGCCCCCTTGACAAGCAAAAAAGGGCGGATTAACGCATTTTTTTGCATACGCACGAGGCAGGTAAGTGGTCACTCGCCCCCTGCAGCCGTCCCCGAGCCGCTCCCCCTTTTTCGGGGGGGAGAGAACCCTGTCATGGCGTATGAAAAATCGGCAAATCGGGGCTGCAGGGTGCATAGCGCCTCAACATTGATCCTGATCATATTTGCCGGCGTTCCCCCGGGCTCGAGTCCAGCGAACTTATCTGCTGGCGGGGGATGGGAGGGGGTGAAGTGGAAAAAGAGTGGTTGCATATCCATTCACATTAATGACTGAGGATAGAAAGCAACGCGGCTCGGGCCATGGCTCGGCGAGCAGCCCGGCTGGGTAGTTATTTGAAATCAGTCACACTTCCTGCACAAACCGCGTTTCTGGCAACCCGTGCTGCTGGCAACCAGAGCGCCGCAAAAACAACAAGGAGCCCGCAGGCTCCTTGTTTTGTATGACGGTATGGTTGAGCCGCGGTTACTGGGCGATCTCCACCTTGTCTGCGGTATGCAGCGGGATGCGGAACACGGTGAGGCGCAGGAACAGGTAGATGGCCCCCAGCGCCGCCCAGATCAGCCCCAGCTCGAAGGAGGAGGGCTCGAGGTTGAGCCACAGTACCCCGATGCAGGCGGCGCCACAGAGCGGCAACAGCAGGTACATCAGGTGATCCTTGAGACACTTGTTGCGGCCCAGCTTCACATAGAAGTGGGCAATCACCGCCAGATTGACGAAGGTGAAGGCCACCAGGGCGCCGAAGTTGATCAGCGCCAGCGCCATCTCCAGATCCAGCGACACCGCAGAGAGGGCCAGCAGGCCGACCAGCAGCACGTTGAACGCCGGAGTCTGCCACTTCGGATGGATGTAGCCGAAGAAGCGGGCGGGCAGGGCGCGATCACGACCCATCACGTAGAGCAGGCGCGATACACCGGCGTGGGAGGCGAGCCCCGAGGCCAGTACCGCTACTGTGGTGCAGACCAGTACCACCGCCTGGAACAGCTTGCCGCCGACATAGAGGGCGATCTCCGGCAATACCGCATCCGGATGCTGGAAGCGGGAGATGTCCGGGAAGTAGAGCTGCAGGAAGTAGGAGGTGGTGACAAACAGCACGCCGCCAATCAGCGCCGTCAGCACGATGGCGCGGGGGATCACCCGATCCGCGTCCGGGGTCTCTTCCGACAGGGTACTGATGGCGTCAAAACCGAGGAACGACAGGCAGAGGATGGAGGCCCCCATCAGCAGCGGCGACACCTGGATCTGCTCGGAGAAGAAGGGACGGCTGCTGGCCACGGTACCCAACCCTTCACCGTTGTGAACGCCCCAGGCGATCAGGCCGATGAAGATGGCGATGATGCTGAACTGCATCACCACGATCAGGCTGTTGAAGTTGGCCACCAGCTTGATGCCGCGCAGGTTGAGAGCGGTCATCACCGCCGCCAGACCGAAGATATAGGTCCAGGGCTCTACGTTCGGGAAGAGGGCTTCCAGATAGATCTTGGCCAGCAGCATGTTGATCATCGGCATGAACATGTAGTCGAGCAGGGAGGTCCAGCCCACCATAAAGCCGACATAGGGGTGAAACACCTTCTGGGCATAGGTATAGGCGGAGCCGGCTGACGGGAACTTGCGTACCAGATGGCCGTAGCTCAGGGCAGTGAACAGCATGCCGATGAGGGCAAACAGGTAGGCGGTCGGCACATGGCCTTCGGTGATTTCGGTAACGATGCCGAAGGTGTCGAACACCGCCATGGGGGTGAGGTACGCCAGTCCCATAACCACGACCTGCCACAGTTTGAGGGTCTTTTTCAGACCAACCTGCTGGGCCGCCATTATGCATGTTCCTCATGCAGTGCCAGAGTGGCACGGTCCATCAACGAAACCGGGAGAGAGGCCCGGGAATCAAGGGCGCCAGGGCGGCGCACACCGGCCATGGCCGGTTGGAAAGCATTGAGATGCCCCATGTTGTTCCTCACTAGACTTGGTGTCGGGAGACTGCTGCCAATCTCGCTATCTTTTCCGGGGGTGATCCGGCCTCGTTTATGGGTGTGTTCACTGTCTAAAAAAGAACCGATGCCATTGTTTTACATCGGTTCTTTCAGTGGCGGCGCATTGTGCATTTGCAGGGCCCCCTTGACAAGAAAAAAAGGGGGCAAAATTGCATTTATTTGCACAGGTAAGTGGTCACTTTCCTGCTGGTCAGGCCAGCACGGCCTCCAGTGATTTTTCAAGGAGTTGCAGCCCCTCGTCAATCACTGCCGCAGGGGCTGTCAGGGGGGCGAGAAAACGGATGACATTTGCGCGCACCCCGCATGAGAGCAGGACCAGACCGCGTTTGCCCGCCTCGGCCACCAGACGTTTGGTGAGGTCGGGATCGGGCTGGCTGGCATCACGGCGTTTCACCAGCTCCATGGCCACCATGGCACCGGGGCCGCGAATTTGACCTATGCAGTCAAAACGCTCGGCTATGCGTTCCAGCCCCGCCTTGATCTGCTCCCCCTGATCCAGCGCTTTCTGGTTGAGTTTCTCCTCGTCGATCACCTGCAATACCGCCAGCGCGGCGGCGCAGGCAATGGGGGAACCGGCATAGGTGCCACCCAGCCCCCCCGGTTTGGCCGAGTTCATGATCTCTGCCTTGCCCACCACCGCCGAGAGGGGGAAGCCGCCAGCCAGACTCTTGGCCAGGGTCATGATGTCCGGCTCGATGCCGGCATACTCGGTGGCGAAGGTCTTGCCGGTGCGGCAAAAACCGCTCTGGATCTCGTCGCAAATCAGCAGAATGCCGTGCTGGTCGCAGACGCTGCGCAGCTTTTGCATAAAGCTTGGGGAGGCGGGATAGAAGCCACCTTCCCCCTGCACCGGTTCGATGATGATGGCGGCGACGCGATTCGGCTCGATATCGGCGCTGAAGCAGAGCTCGAGGGCGTGCAGAGCATCCTCTTCACTCACCCCGAGATAATCGGCGGGGAAGGGGATGTGGTAGACCTCCCCAGGGAAGGGGCCAAAGCCGGTCTTGTAGGGCACCACCTTGCCGGTGAGCGCCATCCCCATCATGGTACGGCCGTGAAAGCCCCCCTTGAAGGCGATGGTGCCGCTGCGGCCGGTGTGGGCGCGGGCGATCTTGATGGCGTTCTCGACCGCTTCGGCGCCGGTGGAGAGAAACAGGGTGCGCTTCGGGGTCGGGCCGTGCACCAGGGCGTTGAGCTTCTCGGCAAGCTCGATATAGCCCGGGTAGGGGGTGACCTGAAAGCAGGTGTGGCTGAACTTTTCCAGCTGCTCGCGCACCGCCGCCACCACTTTCGGGTGGTTGTGGCCGGTATTGAGCACGGCGATACCGGAGGCAAAGTCGATGTAGCGGTTGCCCTCCACATCCCACAACTCGGCATTTTGCGCACGGTCGATAAAGACCGGCAGCAGGGTGCCAACGCCGTTGACCACGGCCGCTTCGCGGCGCGCTTGCCACGCCTTGTTTGATTCTGACTGACTCATCTTTCCTCCCTGAGGGGCCGCAGCCCCCGATATTCCCTGAAAATGTGGCAGGCGTTGTGGCGCCCATCACCGCCGATCAGCCCATCGGGCCAGTTCGGCGGCGCCTTGTCTCTCTGTTGCTGCCCTAGCGAATGGCGCCAAAGCAGAGGTATTTGGTCTCCAGATACTCTTCCAGCCCCTCGGCGGCCCCTTCCCGGCCCAACCCCGACTCCTTGATGCCGCCAAAGGGGGCCAGCTCGGTTGAGATGATCCCCTCGTTGATGCCGACCATGCCGTACTCCAGCTGCTCGGCGACGCGCCACACCCGGGCGATATCGCGGCCATAGAAGTAGGCGGCCAGGCCATAAGGGGTGTCGTTGGCAATGGCGATGGCCTCGGCTTCTGTCTCGAAGCGCACCAGCGGGGCGACCGGGCCAAAGATCTCCTCCTGCAGGATGGGGTTGGTTTTATCCACCTTGCCCAGAATGGTGGGGCGGTAGAAGAGGGGACCGGCGGGGTGAGCTTCGCCCCCCAGCAGCACTTCGGCACCGGCGGCGACCGATTGCTGCACCAGCTCGGCTACCTTGCTGGCGGCAGCCGGGTTGATGAGCGGGCCGATCTGGGTGCCCTCCGCCATGCCATCTCCCACCTTGAAAGCCTTGACGGCGGCAGTCAGCTTCTCGGCGAAGGCGTCATAGACGCTGGCCTGCACCAGAATGCGGTTGGCGCAGACACAGGTCTGCCCGGCGTTGCGGTATTTGGAGGCGAGCGCCCCGGCCACGGCGGCATCGAGGTCGGCGTCGTCAAAGACGATAAAGGGGGCGTTGCCACCCAGCTCCAGCGACAGCTTTTTCATGGTGTCGGCGCACTGGCGCATCAGCAGCTTGCCGATACGGGTGGAGCCGGTGAAGGAGAGCTTGCGCACCACCGGATTGCTGCACAGCTCGTTGCCCACCGCGCTCGCCTGATGGCTGGTGACGATATTGATGACACCGGCGGGGATACCCACCTGCTCGGCAAGCAGCGCCAGCGCCAGCGCACAGAGCGGGGTCTCGGCGGCAGGTTTGATGACGATGGTGCAACCGGCGGCCAGCGCTGGGCCCGCTTTGCGGGTGATCATGGCAATGGGGAAATTCCACGGGGTGATGGCGGCGACCACGCCCACCGGCTGCTTGATGGTGGCCAACCGGCGATCGCCGCTAAAGCCCGGGATGGTGCGGCCATAGGCGCGCTTGCCCTCCTCGGCGAACCACTGGATAAAGCTGGCACCGTAAGCCACTTCCCCCTTGGCTTCCGCCAGCGGCTTGCCCTGCTCGCAGGTCATGATGCGGGCCAGCTCGTCGCTGTGGGCGGTGATGGCGGCAAACCAGGCGTAGAGCTTGTTGCTGCGCTCCTTGGCGGTCAGCGCCGCCCAGGCGGGTTGCGCTGCGTGGGCCGCCGCGATGGCGCGACGGGTATCCTCGGCATCCATATCGGGCACCTGGGTAATGACGGCACCGCTGGCGGGGTTGGTGACCTCGAAGGTGCAGCCGCTGGCGGCCTCGCACCACTGTCCATCTATATAGGCGCGGGATGTGATCAAGCTGGAGTGGGATGTTGTTCCTGACATGAGAAGCCTCGAGTGTGGGTCAGAGCAGCTGGTTGCCGGAGTGAGCCGACCCTTCCTGCGCCGCTGCCGTATAAAATAATAAGCACAGGAAGACCATAATTTGAGCTGAAATGTTTTTCAAGTGTTAAATATATTTGAATTGCTGGGGGGCGCCATGCTAGAAAATGGGCTGTGTAGCGCGCTTTCTCCGGTTCGCTTGCAGGCTGCAAGTGGGCGGACGACCGGGAGATGGTAAATCAGGTGTGCAAAATAATGAACGGCTGTGCTGTGTAACATAGTGAACGGCAAGGGAAAGCTGGTCGGCTATTTTAACCAGCAGGGTAAACAGGCAGCGCCTGATCCGATGCGATCACGCGCAAGCAGGAGAGGCTGATGATGCAAGGATGCAGACATGGCGCAGCAGGGGGCCTTTCATGAGCGGGCCACAGGGCCGGGAGGGCGTGGCTCGACCGTTGAGTGTGGCTGACGCCGGGGCGCGCACCATGGGGGAACGGCTGGCGGCGGTGCGCCATCAGCTGGGGCTCTCCCAGCGGCGAGCGGCCGAGTTGAGCGGCCTGACTCATGGCGCCATCTGCATGATCGAGCAGGACAAGGTGAGCCCCTCGGTCGCCTCCCTGCAAAAGCTGCTCATTATCTACGGCCTGCCGCTGTCGCGCTTCTTCGCCGAGGAGGAGAGCCGCACTCCGGAGGTGGTGATCAAGGCTGATCAGCTGATCGAGCTGGGCAGTCAGGGGGTCTCGATGAAGCTGGTACACAACGGCAACAACCGCCGCCAGCTCGGCTTTATGCTGGAGACCTATCCCCCCGGCACCGACACCGGAGGTCAGGTGACCCATCAGGGGGAGGAGGTCGGCACCGTGCTGGAGGGGTCGGTGATCCTGACGGTGGCGGGCCAGAGTTATCCGCTGGAGGCGGGAGACAGCTATGTGATCGACACCGGCGAGCCCCACAGCTTCAGCAATCCGTCGGGGGAGACCTGTCGCATCGTCAGCGCCCACACCCCGGCGAGCTTTTAATCCTGACAGTAGTTTGGCAACCGAACCGGTAAGGAAACAGGGATCATGACCGAACATGTAAACAGTTACTACGCAGCCAGCGCCAATAAACACGCGCCCTATCCGACATTGACCGAGCAGCTGGAGTGCGATGTCTGTGTCATCGGGGCGGGCTATACCGGCCTCTCCAGCGCCCTGCATCTGGTAGAGAAGGGCTACAAGGTGGTGGTGCTGGAGGCCGCACGAGTCGGCTTTGGCGCCAGCGGTCGCAACGGTGGCCAGATCGTCAACTCCTACAGCCGCGACATCGACACCATAGAAGCGAACTGCCCGCCGGATCAGGCCAGGCTGCTCGGTTCCATGCTGTTTGAGGGGGGCCAGATCATCCGCGAGCGGATCAAGCGCTACAACATCCAGTGCGATCTGCAGGAGGGGGGCGTCTTTGCCGCCGAGACCGAGAAGCAGCTGCACGAGCTCAAATCCCAATACGCCCGCTGGCAGAAGTGGGGCAACGACCAACTGGAGCTGCTCGATGCCAAGGGGGTGCGCGAGGTGGTCGCGAGCGATCGCTACGTCGGCGCCCTGCTCGACAAGAGCGGCGGCCATATCCACCCCCTCAATCTGGCGTTGGGGGAGGCGGAAGCCATTCGCATCCAGGGGGGGCAGATCTTCGAACAATCCGCCGTCACCAGCATCACCCCGGGTCAGCCCGCACTGGTCAAGACCGCCAAGGGGGCGGTGAAGGCGCGCTTTGTGGTGGTGGCGGGCAATGCCTACCTCGGCAATCTGGTGCCGGAACTGGCCAGCAAGAGCATGCCCTGTGGCACCCAGGTGATCGCCACCGAAGTGCTGGGGGAGGAACGAGCCCGGTCACTCTTGCCGCAGAACTACTGTCTGGAGGATTGCAACTACCTGCTCGACTACTACCGCACCTCCGGCGATCACCGGCTGCTCTATGGCGGCGGCGTGGTCTATGGCGCGCGGGATCCGGCGGATATCGAGCGGCTGATCATCCCCAAGATGCTGAAAACTTTCCCGCAGCTGGCGGGGGTCAAGGTGGAGTACACCTGGACCGGCAACTTCCTGCTCACCCTGTCGCGGCTGCCGCAATTTGGCCGCATCGGCCCCAACATCTACTACATGCAGGGCTACAGCGGTCACGGCGTCACCTGCACCCATCTGGCGGGCAAGCTGCTCTCCGAGGTGCTGAGCGGTCAGGCGGAGCGCTTCGATGCCTTTGCCAAACTGCCGCACTACCCCTTCCCGGGTGGTCGCCTGTTCCGTATCCCCTTTACCGCCGCGGGCGCCGCCTGGTACACCTTGCGCGACCGCTTGGGGGTATAAGAGCTGCTCTGCGAGAAATGCGTGCTGGTGGGTGCCGCTTAGATAACGCTGACGCCAGCACCAATACCGGAAACAACAAGGCCACCGCGAGGGTGGCCTTGTTGTTTATCAAGCAGCAGCGCGCTGATTAGCTGTAGAAGGCTTCAACGGTGCCCTTGAGCTTGATCAGGATGGGCTGACCACGGCGATCCAGCGCTTTGGGGGAGGGGATCTTCACCCAACCTTCGCTGATGCAGTACTCCTCGACATCGGTGCGCTCTTTGCCGTTCAGGCGAATACCGATCGGGTGCTCGAAGCAGGCGGCCACATAGTGAGGGCTGCGGGGATTGCAGGAGAGGTGATCCGGCAGAGCCGGTTTGGTGCTGGTATCGCTCATCGATATAACCCGAAATGAATAAAAAGTGGGTCATTGTAGAGAATGCCGCCATGGCATTCAAGGAGGCCACAAAACTGGCAAAGTGTGCTCGCCATCGCTATGGGCGACCCGCTTATCCTCGTTGCCAATGCATCACCAGCTCGGGGTGGCCGCTATGCTTGCACAACTGCTGCTCACCCTCTTTGAAACCGTTGCGGGAATAGAAGCGGCGCGCCTGCTCATTTTCGGCGTAGACCGTCAACTCGAGTCGATCATATTGGGCTTTGAGGTGCTCGAGCAGTCGGCGACCCAGCCCGTGTGATTGGTGGTCCGGGGAGATAAACAGTGCGGCAACAGACCCCTGATACCAGGAGATAAAGCCCAGTAGCTGTCCATCCTCCTCATAACCCCAGCTCTTGCTGGCGGGCAGATAGATGTCCCGCATCGCTGCCCGTTGCTCATGCCAAAAGGCGGCGGGAATAAAGTCGTGGGCTTTTACCGATGCTTGATACCAGAGCTCGACGGCGGCATCCAGATCGGTGGCAGATAATGGACGGATCATAGTGGACTCGACAGTGAAGAGTGGTCGCACGATATGCCCGATCCATGTCGTGTTATCGGGCATATCGTCTATCGCAGGCTGGCTACTATTTGCGGGTCAGCTTGTCGAGGTAGCCCATGGCGAAGGCCGAGAGGACAAAGGTGATGTGGATCAGCAGGTACCACTTGATCTTGTCGTTGGGGAGATTTTCGGCATTCATAAACACCTTGAGCAGGTGAATGGAGGAGATGGCGACAATGGAGGCGGCGACCTTGTTTTTCAGGGAGCCGGCATCGAGCTTGCCGAGCCACACCAGTTTGTCGCCCTCATCCCCGACATCGAGGCGCGAGACGAAGTTCTCATAGCCGGAAAACATCACCATCACGATAAGTCCCCCCACCAGGGTGATATCGATCAGCGACAGTGTGACCAGCACCAGATCCACCTCTTTCATCTCCAGTATGTTGGGCAGGATATGGAGGATCTCCTGAAAGAATTTCACTCCCAGTGCCAGCAGTATGAGGCTGAGCCCAAGATAAATGGGGGCCATGATCCAGCGGGATGCGTACATCAATCTTTCAAACATGTTTTCCATAGTGCGATTACAGGTCCATCAAATGGTTAACAAACGAGTCGGCCATAGCTTAACCGAGATGCCTCACATCTCAAGCATCTCGATAGCATATTGCTGAATTGGGTGGTGTCAGGCAGGAGTTTTTAACCCTGGGTAGGGCAGTGTAGCGGGTGGCAGAGGGCCCGTGGTCGGGCCTATCCGGTGTCAGGGAAGATCCAGGGTAAAGCGGGCGCCGCCGAGGGGGGATTCATCGACCCGGATCTGGCCGCCATAGCTGTGGACGATTTCGGTCACCACCGCCAGTCCGATGCCCTGACCCGGCGAGCTGTCGGCCCGCACGCGCCGCGCTGGAAGATCTGCTCCGATTTGGCCGGATCGATTCCCGGGCCATCATCTTCCACTTCGATACGCAGCCGCTCGAGATGGCGGCGCACCGTCACCTTCACTTCGCTGATGGCAAATTTGCAGGCGTTGTCGAGCAGGTTGCCCATCAGCTCCATCAGGTCGCCCTGTTCGCCGTGGAAGAGGGCGTCATCATCGAACTTGAAGTGGGTTTGCAGCTTCTTGTGGCGATAGACCTTGGTCAGGCTGGCCAGCAGTTTTTCAATCAGCGGCACCGGCTCGGTGCCCTTGCTGGCAAGGCGCTGGCGGCCGGTCACGGCCCGTCTGAGCTGATACTGGATCATCTGATCCATGGTGAGGATCTGCTCGTTGATGTTGTCGTGGATCTCCCGCCCCAGCTTCACTTCGCGGGTGGTGATCTGGATCAGCGCCAGCCGGGTTTTAAGGCTGTGGGCGAGATCGTTGAGGGCGTGCTGGTAGCGCTGGGTCTGCTGGCGTTCGTTTTCCAGCAGCTGGTTGATGGAGTCGGTCAGCGGGGCCAGCTCCCGCTCAAAATCGCTCGAGAGGTCATCGCGCTTTCCGGCCCGAATATCGTCGATCTGACGGGCGATGGTGCGCAGGGAGCTGAGGCTCCAGAAGGTGGTGAGCAGCAGCAGCCCGGCCAGCAGCATATAGGCGAGCAGTGCCTGTTTGGCGGTCTGGTAGAGGTAGGTGCGGGACTCTTCGTGATAGCGTTTGGCCGAGTCGATCATCACCACGTAGTAGGCGGTGGTGCCGCTGCCGGGATTGCGGATAAACCGCAGGCTGTAGACGAAGTAGCTCTCGCCGTTCTTGATGGTGTGCTTCTTGAAGAAGTAGTCGAGATCCATCCCCCCCAGATACTTCATCAGATCGCCGCAGATGGTCTGTTTGGCCTTGATCACCTCCGGCATATGGAGGCTCGACCAGACCAGATCGCCATCGGCGCGGCAGATCAGAGTATCGAGGTTGCGATCCCCCGCACCACGGGATATCCGCCCCAGCTCGACGTTTGACCCCTTGTCATCCGGCTCGGTGGAGGAAAACAGCTTGGCCAGGTTCTCCTGCATCCGGGCGCTGGCCTTCTGGGTCTGCTCCTCGACGTGGCCGAGGTAGAGGGCGTAGACGGCAAACCCCATGATCAGCGCGATGACCAGCAGCGAGCTGAGCAGCAGTTTGATGTGCAGTGAGCTGCGGATCATCTTGATGGGGCGCGGCAGATGAAACTGCATCAGTTACAGGAGAGGTTGAAGATATAACCCTGACGCCGGATTGTGGAGATGGGTTGAATCGTTCCCTCCGGATCCAGCTTCTTGCGCAGGCGGCTCACCATCACCTCGATGGTGTTGGGATCCCCTTCGCCGTCGCCGTAGAGCTGGTCGAGCAGTTGCTGCTTGGAGACCACCTGACGGGCATTGCGCATCAGGTACTCCAGAATGAGGTATTCAAAGCTGGTGAGCACCGCCACTTCACCGGCGATGGTCAGCTCCTTGCGGGAGAGATCCAGCTCATAATCACCGGCCTTCACCTTGGGCGAGATAAAACCGGCGCTGCGGCGCACCAGCGCATTGAGTCGGGCCAGCAGCTCATCTTTCTGGAACGGTTTGACCAGATAGTCATCAGCGCCTGCTTCCAGTCCTTCGACCTTGTCCTGCCAGTTGCCACGGGCGGTCAGCACAATGATGGGGAAGGGGATCTGCCGTTCGCGCAGTTGCCGGATCAGTTGCAGGCCGTCCATATCGGGCAGACCGAGGTCGATGATGGCCACATCAATGGGATAGTCGGCGGCGTAGTGCAGTGCAATCCCGGCCTGGTCGGTGCTGTAGACCTGATTGTCGGCTTCGGTCAGCAGAGAGGAGAGGTGGTGATTGAGCAGCTTGTCGTCTTCGACCAACAGAATTTTCATGATGTGAGCGGTCATAGGGATCCAGGCTGTCAATTAGAAAGTGTATGTCGCTTCGAGTCAATTCGAATCCTAATGCATCCCGGCTGTATCGGGACTGAATCAGCGGGACTTCAGAGTTCGTGCCAACTGGTCGTTTAACCATGGTCCGGGTTGTCGATGGCATGCTGGTCGGCAGCCATGCTGCGAAAGGTTTGATGTGATGAGAGAGATGGCCGGGAGGCTGCTGGCGCGACTGCAACAGCGTGAGCGCAGCGACCTCCTCTATATTGTCTGGCTCTGCTGGGGGGCAGCCTTGCTGCTCTACGTGCTGGGGTCGCCCTGTTTTCTGTGGCCAGTGGCGCCGATGCCGCTGGTTCTGCTTGTGTGGTTGGTGGAGAGAGTACGGATGTTTGGAAGAAACAAAGGTGGTGCGGCTACTGCGTCGGCCGGGGCCACTGTGATTGCAGCCGGTTCCCGCTTCAAGGGCGAGTTGCAGGTGGAGGGGGATCTGGAGGTGCGCGGTCAGGTCAATGGCACCATCCAGCTCATCGGTGGTGTGCTGCGCATCATGCAGGGCGGTAGCGTTGAGGGGGAGGTAGTGCGCCCCACGTGATCATCAATGGTCTGCTGGAAGGCACCTGTACCTCCGCCGAGGTGGAGATCCTGGAGAGCGGCAAGATGCAGGGGATCTTCAAGGGGGGCAGTCTCTCCATCTGCAAGGGCGGCAACTTTGTTGGCCAGTCCCAGCCCACCGTGGCCAGCAAGGCCGATCCCGTGTTGCAAGCCTTGTCTGAAAACAGTTCGTCCGGGAGCAAGCAGCCGGAGAGCAAGAGCAATGTGAAAAAGCTGCCGCACGAGCCGAAAGGCAAGCCGACCGAGGAGCTGGCCAAGCAGGCGTGATGCTCTTTGCAAGCGTGCTGTTCAGGAAGACAGAGAGGGGGCCACGATGGCCCCCTCTGCATTTCCCCGTTACCCGTTAGCTGCGGCGCGGCGGCAGCATATTGGTGAGGGTGTTGTCTTTGAGAATATGGTGGTGATAGAGGGCCGCCACCGTGTGCAGGCCGATCAGGGCGTAACCGATATTACCCAGCGTCTCGTGCACCTCCTTGATCAGTCCCTTGAGATCCGGACTGGGGGAGAGCAGAGCAGGCAGCTCAAGCCCGAAGAAGGGGATGGGCTTGCCCGCGGCGCTCAGCAGCAGCCAGCCAAACAGCGGGGTGAGAATAAGAAAACCGTAGAGGGCGAGGTGGGCCAGTTTTGCCAGTTTGTGCATGATCGGGGAGAGCTCGGGCACGATACGGGGCGTCGGGCTCATCCAGCGCAGGGCCAGTCTGACAAACACCAGGGCGAAGATAAGCAGCCCCAGCATAAAGTGCCACTCCTTCATCAGATCCCGGCCAGGGTCCCCTTTGGGGAAAATATCGCGAAATTCGATCAGGGCGTAGACGGCGATCATGGCCCACAGGGTCAGCCAGTGCAGCCCGATATTCAGGGTGCCATAACGTTGTTCACTGTTCATCAGCATAGGTTTGTTCCTTCGAAGTGCTGTCACATCCGTGTGGCATCCCCGCACTCAAACGTGTCGGGGCGAGGCCAGATCCTTTGGCGGCAACAGCCGGGCTACCATGTTTGCCATCAACCGGCAGCCTGCGGCTGGCCTCAGTCAGAGAGGAGATGCCCTCTGCTGTGTGCATGGTATCACTGGCAACCGGGTGGATAGTCTGATCAATGCCACACAATTTACAGGCTCATTAAGCCCCTTGTGACGTGAAGAAAGCGTGAAATAGCATCAGTGATGTCGGCCTGCCCAGGTTCAGGCTGGCTCGATGGCCAGCACCACGCAATCCGGCTCGCTGATGCGAAAACGGACGTTGCAGTCAAACAGCCGCACCCCGTACTCCTTCTCATCGGGCTTGCCCTTCTTGTAGGCGGGGCGCGGATCTTGTGCCAGCACTTCGCTCACCAGCTGGCGCAGCTCGGGATGGGCCTTGAGCCAGGGTTGCAACTGCTGTTCTGCCTCGGCACTGAAGCTCACCGCCAGCGGCGGGGTGGGGGCGTCGGGGGCAAAACCACCACGGGCATCCGGCAGGCTGTCGGCATAGGGAATATAGGGTTTGATATCGACGATGGGGGTGCCATCGAGCAGATCCACCGCTCCCAGCTCCAGCCACAGCTTGCCCCGTTCGCGACCGATCCCGTGCAGCTCGACCACCGAGAGCCCTAGCGGATTGGGGCGGAAAGTAGAGCGGGTGGCAAAGACGCCGACCCGTTCGTTGCCGCCAAGGCGGGGTGGACGCACCGTCGGGTGCCAGCCCTGCGCCATGGTCTGGTGAAAGACGAAGCTGAGCCACAGATGGGAGAACTGCTCGATGCCGCGCAGCACATCCGGCTGATCGTAAGGGGGGAGCAGCTCGAGGCGGGCGCGGGCCGATTTGACCAGACCGGGCTGGCGGGGGATGGCGAACTTCTCCTTGTAGGGAGAGCGGATGATCCCGAGGGTGTCGATTTCGAACTTCATGGCGGATCCTGACTGAAAACCTCGGCAATTTAGCACAGGCGGCCCCAAAACGCAGGCTTGGCCTCATTACGCCGATTTCTGCAGCGCTGCCGTGATCCCTGTCCCATCCCGGCCAGTCGGGGGCTGTGCCCGCACACCAAGTTGCGTAGGGTGGAGGCAACTGGCGTGTCAGGATGAAATGTGCGCACTCGCGCCGAAGGGGGAGGGAGAGGGATGAAACTGCTGATTATCGGTGGCACCGGCTTTTTGGGGCGCCACCTCACCGCGCTGGCGCTGGATTGGGGCCATGAAGTGACGCTGTTCAACCGTGGCCTGCACCAGCATCCGGACTGGCGCGATCTGGTGCAGCTCACCGGCGACAGGGACAAGAGCCTGAGCGCCCTGCAAGGGGCCGGGTTGCAGTGGGATCTCGTCATCGATACCTGCTGCTATCGCCCCGAGCAGGCGGCAAGCCTCTCGGCCGCCTTGCTCGGGCGCTGCGCGCGGCTGATCTTTATCTCCACCATCAGTGTCTATCGCGATTTCTCAATGCCCGGGATGAATGAGTCGGCGCCGCTGCATGCTATCCCCGAAGGGGAAATGCCCACTGACTATGGCCCGCTCAAGGTGTTGTGCGAGCAGGAGTATCGCGCCCGCTGGGGCGAGCGGCTTTGCATCCTGCGCCCGGGCGTGCTGTGCGGCCCCCATGATCCTACCGGGCGCATGGCCTGGTGGATTAAGCGGGTGCAGCAGGGCGGGCCCTGGTTGCTGCCGGGCAGTGGCGAGGATCGCTTGCAGTATCTCGATGTGCGCGACTGTGCCGAGTTTGTGTTGCGTGCCGCCGAGCAGCAGTTGGGGGGCACATTCAACTTGCTCAAATCCGGTATTACCCTCTGTGACTGGCTGGAGCGGCTGAGCGCCCGGTTGCAGCCCGCCCGCCCCATCCAGCCCGAGTGGCTGCCCTGGTCCACCCTTATGGCAGCCGGAATCGAGCCCTGGCAGAGCTATCCCTCCCTGCTGCCCTGCGCGCAGGCGGAGTTTGCCGGTTACGGCTCTATAAGCGCCGAGGCGGCCATCGTGAAGGGATTGAACTTTCGGCCGCTGGAAGAGACCGCCGCCGACCTTGCCAATTGGCTGGCCATCGAGCCTGCCGCCGGGGTAGCGGAGAATGCCATGACTCAGGCCGAGGAGACTTCGCTGCGGCAGCAGTTGCTGGAGCCCAGTCTGCATTAGGAGGGGGGCATCGAGCCGCTGCTACCGAGCGTGGCGCGGCAGGTGTGAATACAACGAGAGAGGGCATCCCGCGGGATGCCCTCTCTGTCTATCCATGCCTGATGGTTGCCGAATACAGGCTGACGCGATTCCCCATCCCATCGTTGTCGCTCGCCGAGTTAGCGGATGACGGCCCCCGCGGCTACCAGCAGCTCTTTCAAAATGGTGCGATGGCAGCGGGACTCCTGCTCGCAGTAGCAACCGACCGAGAGGTTGGTGGTGTGGGAGAGGGCGGCCAGTAGCACCAGATCGTGCCTGGCGGCAGGTTGCGCCATCTCGGCCTTGTACTGTTTGCCAAACGCTGCCCACTGGGCGGGGGTCTCGGCTGCCTGCCCCAGCTTCATGGTCTCGCTGCTGGGGGCAAGGTTGGGAAACCAGACGTCATACCAGTTCTGGCTGGCAAATTCGCTCTTGGGTACACCGCGGGGCGGGCGGCGTACCGTGCCGATCCGCAGCCCCTCATCGGGCAGGCGCGGGCTGCCAAGGCGAACGATAGCGAGGGCCATGACAGCGGGTTACTTCTCTTCGGCCACTTTCAGCGCCTGCCCGTAGCAGATCACCTGTTTCAGGCAGCCCGGGGTGTCGCTGAACTCGGCGCATTTGTCGATGGTGACGCCGTTGCCACCCATGTCGGCGGCGCGACGGCGGGCCAGGGTGCGCGCTTCACCTGCGTTGGGCACCGGCTGGTTGGCGTCGGCCTGGCAGGATTCACCCTCGATGGTGCCGAGGTAGAGGTAGTTGAGGTCAGCCAGCTCATCCTGTTCATAGATGCGCACGCTACCGGGTTTGAAGTATTCGTCGAAGTTCTCTTTATCCAGATTGCTGTTGAAGGCGTAGTTGGTACAGCCGGAGGCAATCAGGGGCATCATCAGGATCAGGCGTTTCATCGTCTCGTATCTTGTGTCGGTGATGAGGACAGTAGAAATGCGCAGGCGCTCCATGTCGGCATCTTGTTGAATAATGAGGGGGACATTATAGGGGCCAGCCGCCTGCGGCGACCAGCCCCGTTTTGCGCCCGGTTGTCAGGGTGTGACCCCCATCAGCCTGATATCAGGCTGATATCAAACAGGAGCCAGTCGCTGATAGAGGCTGCGGTAGTAATCATCCCCCAGCAGCTCGTTGTGCGGGGCGCAGAGGCGGATCTGTCCCTCTTCCATCAGGGCAATCCGGTCCATCTGTTCCATCCCCAGCAGACGGTGGGAGATGAGCAGCAAGGTGCGATCTGCCCCGAGCCGGAACAGCAGATCCATGATCTCCCGTTCGGTTTGACTGTCGAGCCCTTCGGTCGGTTCGTCCAGTAGCCAGAGCGGCGCATCGTGCAGCAGGGCGCGGGCGATGCCGATACGGCGACGCTCGCCACCGGAGAGGGGGCGGCCACCGTCACCGAGCCAGGCGTCGAGGCCCGCCTCATCTTCCAGCAGATTGGCCAGTCCGACCTGGGTCAGCACCGCAATCAGCTGCTCGTCAGAGGCGGTCGGGGCGGCCAGTTTGAGGTTGCCCCGCAAGGTATCGGCAAACAGATGCACCCGCTGGCTCACCACCGAGATGGAAGCGCGCAGCGCCCCTTCACTGTAGTCGGTGAGCGGCTTGCCACCCAGCAGGATCTTGCCAGCCTGCGGGCTCCACTCCCGGGTCAACAGCCCCATCAGGGTCGATTTGCCGCAGCCGGTCTGGCCCAGCAGCGCCAGCTTCTCACCGGCGTTCAGCTGCAGGGTGCAGCCACGCAGCACCGGCTGAGGGTTGCCGGGGTAGCCAAAATAGAGGTCATTGATCTGCAGCGCACCAACGGTGGCATGGGTCTGTTCGTCGCCCCACACGGGGGCTTTGGCCTCTTGCAGGATCTCGTTCAGGCGGCGTGCCGAGGTGAGGCTGGTGGAGAGGTGCTGGAAAGCCCCCGCCAGTGGCATCAGTGCCTCGAAGCTTGCCAGGGTGGCAAAGACCATCAGTGCGGTAATGGGGTCGGGCGCAGCACCCGCTACCCCATGACCTGCCAGCCAGAGCATCAGGGTCAGGGTCCAGCCGCTCAGCAGTTGCACCGAGAAGTTGGCCAGCCCGCTCACCTTGGCCATCCGGGCCTGCGCGACGAGCAGCGCCTGCTCGGCCTGTTGCAGCTCAACCAGCGCCTTGGGGGCGGCGGCAAACATCTGCAGCTCGGCCTGACCATCCAGATAGTCCACCATCCGGGTACGCAGGGTCGATTTTTCGGCAATCAGCGCCTGACCGGGGCGACGGCCGAGGAAGTAGAACACCAGCGGCAGGGCAATCATGCCAAATAGCAGAATGGCACCCAGGGTGAGGGCGAGACGGCTGTCGAAAAACGACAGGAAGAAGACCAGTCCGGCGGTACTGAGCAGGGCCGCGCCTATGGGGGTGATCAGCCGCAGATAGACGTGATCCATCGCATCGATGTCTGCCACCAGCCGGTTGAGCAGATCCGCCTGACGGAAACCGGCCAGGGTACCGGTGGAGAGCGGCGAGAGTTTCTGCCAGAACCAGACCCGCAGTCGGGTCAGCACCCGGAAGGTGGCATCGTGGCTCACCACCCGCTCACCCCAGCGACCGGCGGTGCGAACGATGGAGAAGAAGCGCACCCCACCGGCGGGGGTCATGTAGTTAAAGGCATGGGTCGTCGCAACTGTCATCCCGGCCACGGCGGCGGCGGAGAGGAACCAGCCGGAGAGGGAGAGCAGCCCCATGCCGGCGGCCAGGGTCACCAGCGCCAGCAGCAAACCAATGGTGAGGCTGAGCCAGTGTTGGCGATAGAGGCGCAGAAACGGCAACAGATCACTCATCGAGAGAACCTCCGGAACGTTGGGAGAGCAGGCGGGCAAAAGGCCCCTGCCCAGAACTAAGTTGCTGGAAGTTGCCTTGCTCCACCAGCTGGCCGCGGGCCAGCACCATTATCTTGTCCATCTTGGTGAGCTGGTCGAGGCGGTGGGTGATCATCAGCAGGGTCTGGCCAGCCATCGCCTGCTCAATAGTGGTCATGATGGCGCGTTCGGAGTGGCGATCCAGACTGGCGGTCGGTTCGTCGAGCACCATCAGCTGGGTTGATTTGAGCAGGGTTCGCGCCAGGGCGAGGCGCTGGGCCTGACCGACCGAGAGGCCGCCGGCCTGATCGCCGACCGGATAGTCTAGCCCCTTCTCCATGGCAAATTCCCACGCCTGCGCCCGTTTCAGGGCATCTTCCAGCTCGGCATCGCTGGCCGTTGGCTTGGCCAGCAGCAGGTTGTCGCGCAAGGAGGCGTGGAACAGCTGCGGGTTTTGCGAGAGCCAGCCCAGCTGCAGGCGCCACTGGCTCATGTCGAGGGTGGCGAGCTCCTGCCCGTTGACCTTGAGCTCGCCGCGATAGGGGGCAAAGCCGAGTAGGGCGTTGACCAGCGAGCTCTTGCCTGCGCCGCTGACGCCGATGAGGGCGGTGCGCGAACCGGCTTCCAGGGTGAAGTCGATGGGGCCGACCAGCACCTTGCCTTCGGCGCTCAGCACTTCAAGTCCTTTGGCTTCTACCTTGACCGGGCTGTCGGCATGGAACTGCGCTGTGCCTGCGGCCGGCTCGCTCACCTCGGCTTCTAGGAATTCAAGCAACTGCTCGGCAGCGCCGATAGCCTGCGCCTTGGCGTGGTAGTGGGCACCCAGTTCTCGCAGCGGGGCGTAGAACTCGGGGGCGAGAAACAGCACGAACAGGCCGGTAAAGAGGGTGACTTTGACCCCATAGCTACCAAAGTTCAGATGGTCGATATAAGAGAAGCCGAAGTAGACGGCGACCAGAGCCACTGAAATGGCGGCGAAGAACTCCAGCACTGCGGTGCTCAAAAACGCCAGGCGCAGCACCTCCATGGTGCGTTCGCGAAAATCTTCCGAGGCGTCGCGAATGGCGTCACCTTCTGCCTGGGTACGCATAAAGAGTTGCAGGGTACGCAGCCCCTTCAGGCGATCGAGGAAGTGGCCGGAGAGACGGGCCAGCGCCTGAAAATTGCGGCGGTTGGCATCGGCGGCGCCCACACCCACCAGGATCATAAAGATGGGGATGAGGGGGGCAGTGCCCAGCAGGATCAGACCAGCCGCCCAGTTGACCGGGAACACGGCCACCAGAATGACCACCGGAATAAAGACGGCGATGGCCATCTGCGGCAGATAGCGGGAGAAGAAATCCTGCATGTTTTCAATCTGTTCCAGCAACAGGCTGGCCCAGCTACCGGCCGGACGGCGCTGGATATAGGCAGGGCCGAGGCGACTCAAGCGAGTGAGCACCAGCTGGCGGATGGTCTGGCGCACCGCGCTGCCCGCCTTGAAACTGGCCACTTCGCGGCCATAGGCCAGCGCCGCCTTGCCAAGCGTCACCAGCAGCAGGGTAATAAAGAGCGTGATGGATTGCTCAGGCGTTGAGCCTTCGATGATAAAGCCGTGCAACAGGGTCGCCAGCAGCCAGGCTTGCGCCACCATCAGAATGCCCTGGCCAAGGCCAAAAGCGATGGATATCGTGATCCAGCGGCGACCGTGACTCGATTGCTTGCGCAACCAGCCATAGAGACGTTTTTGCGTTTTTTTATCCATTACCACCATCCTCGCGTCGAGTGGCGCAAGACTATCCTTGCCGTTTGGCCTTGGCAACCTTGTAAATTATCTGTGTTGAAAATGTTTGATGGAAAAAGCAACCGTCTGTTCAATCCTTGTCCGAACAGATTGATTTATTGAAAAAAGTGGCAAAGGCGCCATTGCGCTCGGCGGCAAAATGCATATAGTAGGAGCCCTGACGCGGGTGTAGTTCAATGGTAGAACGGTAGCTTCCCAAGCTGCATACGTGGGTTCGATTCCCATCACCCGCTCCAATTTCAGATGCCAGCGGGCATCGTATAATGGCTATTACCTCAGCCTTCCAAGCTGATGATGCGGGTTCGATTCCCGCTGCCCGCTCCAGCTTCAAAACAAAAAGCCCACTCCTGCGAGTGGGCTTTTTGTTTTTCATTGTCCCGTCCTGAATATGGTTTACACCTTTCCCCCCAATAAATGGAGAGCCCGATGGGACAAGGTGTGAAACGGACACAGCGCGATTACTCGCTGACTTTTAAACTGGCGCTGGTCGAGCAGATTGAAAAAGGCGAGCTCACCTACAAACAGGCTCAGGTGCGTTATGGCATTCAGGGCCGCTCCACCGTTCTGGTATGGTTGCGTAAACATGGTCGGCAAGATTGGAGCCAGGGGGCTTCTGTGCGTGCCGGCAGGAGCATCACCATGCCTGACCACGACAATCAGACGCCCGAACAGCGCATCAAGGAACTTGAGCAACAGCTGGCGTTGATGAGTCAGAAGGCCCAGTTCTTTGAGGCCGTCGTCGATGTACTGAAGAATGACTACGGCGTCTCCATCGTAAAAAAGCGACCCGGCAAGTCCTCTCGCAGCGGCAAGTCGAGAGGCTGACCATTGTCAGGGCTTGCCTGTTTCTGGGGATAAGCCGGCAGGCTTACTACAAGCGCAATCGGGTCGCCGACGAGCGCCATGCACAGGGATTGCAAGTGGTGCGTTTTGTGCGTCAGGTTCGACTGCGACAACCGCGGGTGGGCACTCGCAAGCTGCATTATCTGCTGCAGGGTCAGGATGATGGCGGGCTCAAGGTCGGGCGGGACAGGCTGTTTCAGATATTGGCCGAGCACCGCCTGCTGGTGCAGCCCAGGCGGGCGTATCACAAGACCACCCACAGTTTTCACCGTTTCTACCGTCATCCCAACTTGCTCAAGGCGGGGCCAGAGCAGGTCACACCGGTGGCCCCGGAGCAGGTCTGGGTCGCTGATATCACCTATCTGCCAGCCAGAAGCGGGCCGCTGTACCTGAGCCTGGTGACGGATGCCTACTCACGCAAGATAGTGGGCCATCACGTGCACGAAGGGATGCACGCCGAATCGGTGGCGATGGCGTTCAAGAAAGCACTGAAGCAACGACGTGGCGGCGGTGAACTCATCCATCACTCTGACCGCGGCGTGCAGTATTGCTCTGGGCTGTATCAGTCATTACATGAACGGTACGGGGTGAAATGCTCGATGACGGATGGGTATGACTGCTACCAGAATGCGTTGGCGGAGCGGGTGAACGGGATTTTGAAAGGAGAGTTATTGTTGCAAAGCCCGCAGGATTTGACGCAAGCGCGGGAAATGGTGCGTGAAGCAGTGGATATTTACAACGCGGAGCGGCCGCATCATGCGTTGAAATACAGAACCCCCGATGCGGTACATAGGGGGTTCTGAGTGGAGCAAAGCTAGCCGAAAATGTGTAAACCTATTTCAGGACTAGACACATCTGTCTTGTGCGCCGTTCGACGTCACGCTCACGGTTTCTCAGCTTTTAAGGCAAATTGCAGAGACAGAAAAGGCGCCCGAGGCGCCTTTTCAGATCAACAGCGTAGCGGGAGCTTATTCCTGTTCCAGCTCACCACAGAAACGGTAGCCTTCGCCGTGGATGGTGGCGATGATCTCCGGAGTATCGTTAACGCTTTCGAAGTGTTTGCGAATGCGACGGATGGTCACATCGACGGTACGGTCGTGTGGCTTGAGCTCACGGCCGGTCATCTTCTTCAGCAGCTCGGCACGGGTCTGGATCTGGCCCGGGTTTTCGCAGAAGTGCAGCATGGCGCGGAACTCGGAGCGCGGCAGCTTGAACATGTCGCCAGTCGGGCTGACCAGTGCGCGGCTGTTGATATCCAGCGCCCAGCCGTTGAAGAGGTAGCGCTCAACCAGCTTCTTCTCTTCGCCACCGGCAGCCACGTTCATGGTGCGGCTCAGCAGGTTGCGGGCACGGATAGTCAGCTCGCGCGGGTTGAACGGCTTGGTGATGTAATCATCGGCGCCGATCTCCAGACCCAGGATCTTGTCCACTTCGTTGTCACGACCGGTCAGGAACATCAGGGCGATGTTGTCGTTCTCACGCAGCTCACGGGCCAGCAGCAGGCCGTTCTTGCCCGGCAGGTTGATGTCCATGATCACCAGATTGATGGTGTGGGAAGTGAGGGCCTGGTGCATTTCGTCGCCGTTGTTGGCTTCGAGCACGATGTAGCCTTCGGCTTCAAAAATGCTTTTCAGGGTATTGCGTGTGACCAGCTCGTCTTCGACGATCAGAATGTGTGGTGTTTGCATGAGTATTCCCAGATTCTTATCAGTTAATTATCTTAAATTTAACACTCTTTGGCGTTTCAAACCGATTTCCTGACTGATCCTGAAAATTTATTACGTCATCCTGGGTATGAGAGTCAGGTCGGAATATCGCGAATTAGGCATCAGTACCGGCAAGTATCCCTGTGCCACTTATAGGTTCCCGACAAGTCTGGTCGAGCAGAGCCTGGAAAGGTCGTCCATTACGAAAGTGGCCGCATTTTATCAGTTAACAGGAGCATAACAACACTCTTTGCCGTCAGATAGCAACTTTTTAACTCTGATTTGATATAGGTCAAACCCTGGTACAGCTGCATCATACTTGGCCTGAACCGGGTTTTCGCCCCTACAAAATGTAATGGAATGTAACATGTGATTGACATGAATTTGTGGGAAAACTACAAGAAAATCTGCTTTATCGCGCCATTTGAGCCACCAGACTGGTCTGCTTTTGCCATCATCACAGCCTGGAATCCGGCCAGCCAGTGGGTCACAGAACGACGCAATATGCGGCGGGAACGGGCGATGTGGCGCCATCTGACCGTGGGTTTGCAGGTGCCCGTGGTGGGGCCGTTTTGGGGATCTGACCTGGACGAACGCTGGCAGGAGTCATCGCTGGCGGTGGCGTTATCCCTGCCACAAGCCCGTCAGCTGGCTGTTCGTTTTGGCCAGAACGCCATCTACTGGGTGGAGGATGGCCAGCTCTGGCTGACACCAGTATTGACGGATAAATCAGCAGTTTATCTGGGCAATATTGAATCCTTCTGGATTGCCAGAAACCTTGCCTGATGAAAGAATGAACACCTTCATGCATCTGAAAGGAATCAAATCATGCTGGATCTCCTGCCCGACCTCTGCGATCAACACGGCGACTTGCTGCAAGTGGCCGACCCGGTGTTTCAGGATTTTGGCGGCAAGGCCCTCTTTTATGGTCGCGCCGTAACGCTCTCCTGTTATGAAGACAACAGTCTGGTGCGGGATCTGGTGACCCGCCCCGGTCACGGCAAGGTGATGGTGATCGACGGCGGCGGTTCGCTGCGCCGTGCGCTGCTTGGCGATCAACTGGCGATCAAGGCGGTGGAGCAGGGGTGGGAGGGGATCCTGATCCACGGCGCGGCGCGGGATGTGGGCACCCTGGCGACACTGGCACTCGGGGTCAAGGCGCTGGCGGCCTGTCCGGTCAAGACCGAGAAGCGGGGATTGGGAGAGCTGGGGGCCGTGGTCAGCTTTGCCGGGGTGACCATCCACGAAGGGGATTACGTCTATGCGGATCGCAACGGTGTGGTGGTGAGTGCCACGCCGCTGATCTGATTCAGAAGTTGAAACCGACCCCCAGGCTCAGCGCCTGATCGGCTGTGATGGCGCTGACCCCGTAGTTGGCGGTGAGGGAGAGTCTGGGGGTCAGCAGCAGGCTGGAGTTGAGCTCCAGCAGGGTGCTGGCCTTGTTGAGATCGAGATGTTTGATCTGGCTGCCGATATTGAATGCCGGAGAGAGCTGGTAGCGTACCCCCGAACTCATATTGAAACCGGATGTGCGATTCTGATCCGCCACTGCCGGGCCCGCTTCCATAAAGAGGGTTACATCATCCACCACCGGATATTGATAGCCGCTATTGACCAGCCAGAGATCAAAACTGTCGCTGTGATGGCTATGGCCATTGAGCAACACACCCGAGTAACTTTTGACATAGAGAGACGGGTTGGATTGCGGCTGAACCACTGCCCAGTCGGCGGCCTGAACAGCCATGCTGGCGCAGGTTGCAAGCAGTGTGATGATGAGTGATTTGACCATTCGTTTCCCCTCCCTGGGTCCGGAACTGAGCCTAAGCATGGCACATGCCAGCTGGTAGTAAAGTGAAGGGAGATCACAATAAAATCCTTTGGCATGGGCGCCAGCCATGTTAAACAGGCTGCCGTATTGATGGCTCTAATCATTAAGAGGTGAATCCATGAACAAGAAACTGACTCTGCTGGCCGCGCTGGCACTGGGAGGCTGCGCAATGGCAACAGGTTCCAGCATGGCTCAACTGCAAGCATCCAGCTGGCAGCTGCAAGGCGCCACCGGCGATACCTTCACCCTGCAAGTGGTCGACGGCAAGGTGGCGGGCAAGGGCGGCTGCAACCGCTATTTTGGCGGCATCACCAAGCAGGGTGACGGTGTCTTGACGCTGGGCGCCATGGGCTCCACTCGCATGATGTGCATCGGCGACGCCATGAACAAAGAGACCGAGTTCCTGCAAAAGCTGGAGAAGGTGGCAACCTACTCCATCAACGGCAACCAGCTGACTCTGAGCGATGCCAACAAGGCAGCCCTGCTCACCTTTCACGCTGTGCCTGCTGCCAAATAAGGCACGCGTTCGTCTGATTGCCCCGACAGCTCTGACTGTCTGATACGCCCTCCGTCTGGAGGGCGTCTGTTTATCTGCGGCGAGCCCTGTTTGCTCGTCCGCGACTGTTGTTCACTCGTCGATTCTCCAGTCAGCCTGGTTTGATGCCAGAACCTCGTATCTTCGCTTCGGTACGTATCTTGATCATTTCAATGATTCTTGTATAGTTGAAGTGAAAGGTCACACCAAGGGGAATGAAGATGAACAAAGAGATGGCCACCAAGGTCTTTGAATCGCTGGCATCCGGCATCCGGCTCGATGTATGGCGGCTGCTGGTGAAGGCCGGGCTGGAGGGGCGGGTCGCCGGTGAACTGGCCAGCGAGCTCGATATTGCCCCCAATACCCTCTCGTTTCACCTCAAGGCGATGCTCAACACCGGTCTGCTGTCGGTGGAGCAGGAGGGGCGCTTTCTGCGCTACCGCGCCAATATTCCCCTGATGCTGGATGTGATCGCCTACCTTACCGAGGAGTGCTGCGCCGGTCATCCCGAGGCCTGCGGTGTGATGCGTGCCGAGTCAGCCTGCTCCCCCCATGTTCTGCCTGCGCAGCCCTGCTGCAACAAGGAGTAATGTCATGTCCTCCATTCAGATTTTTGATCCCGCCCTCTGCTGTTCCAGCGGTGTCTGCGGTACCGAGGTTGATCAGGCACTGGTCACCTTCGCAGCCGACCTTGCCTGGGCCAAGGAGCAGGGAGTGGCCATCGAGCGTTTCAATCTGGCCCAGCAGCCGATGCAATTTGCCGAGACACCTGCCGTCAGCGCTTTTCTGACCCATGCCGGGGAGGAGGGGTTGCCGCTGGTGCTGGTGGAGGGACAGGTGGTGTTGACCGGCCGTTATCCGAGCCGCAGCGAGCTGGCCCGTTATGCCGGGCTACCTGCGCCGCAAGCGGCTATCAAGGGGATCGTCAAGGGTGGCTGCTGCTCTGGCAGCGGTTGCTGCTGAGTCGCGACGCACCATTCGGGAGAGGCTATGTATCATTTTCTGACCAATCCACCGCCGTTTCTCTTTTTCACCGGCAAGGGCGGGGTGGGCAAGACCTCGCTGGCCTGCGCCAGTGCGGTGGCGCTCTGTGATATTGGCAAGCGGGTGCTGCTGGTGAGCACAGATCCTGCCTCCAACGTGGGGCAGGTGTTTGCCACCGAGATCGGCAATCGCGTCACCGCCATCGCCCCTGTGCCCGGTTTGTCGGCGCTAGAGATAGATCCCCCCGCGGCGGCCAAAGCCTATCGGGAGCGGATCGTCGGGCCGGTGCGCGGCAAGTTGCCCGAGAGCGTAGTGCGCAGCATCGAGGAGCAGCTCTCCGGCGCCTGCACCACCGAGATCGCCGCCTTTGACGAATTCACCGCCCTGCTGACCGACCAAACACTGCTGGCCGAGTATGACCACATCGTCTTTGATACGGCTCCAACCGGTCACACCATCCGGCTGCTGCAACTGCCGGGCGCCTGGAGCGAATTTCTGGAGCAAGGCAAGGGGGATGCCTCCTGCCTTGGCCCGCTGGCGGGGCTGGAGAAGCAGCGCAGCCAGTATGCCGACGCGGTCGCCGCCCTGGCTGATGCCACTCGCACCCGCTTGGTGCTGGTGGCGCGCGCCCAGCAATCCACTCTGCGGGAAGTGGCCCGCACCCACGAGGAGCTGGCCGCCATCGGCTTGTTGAATCAGCAACTGGTGATCAATGGCCTCTTCCCCGAAGGCGCCATTGCCGGAGATCCGCTGGCAATGGCGCTCTGGCAGCGTGAGCAACAGGCTCTTGTAAAGATGCCGCAGGGGATAAAGGGGCTGGCGCAGGATCATATCCCGCTGCTGGCCACCAATCTGGTGGGGGTCGACAGTTTGCGGCTGTTGCTGCAAGCAGAGGGAACAGCCGCCGAATCCCCGACAGTACAGTCCACTGTCAAGCAAGCCCAGCCCGAGTTGAGTTCGCTGGTAGACAAGCTGGCCGCCGACGGTCACGGCCTCATCATGCTGATGGGCAAGGGCGGGGTGGGCAAAACCACGCTGGCGGCCGCCGTGGCGGTGGAGCTGGCTAGCCGCGGCCTGCCGGTGCACCTCACCACCTCGGATCCTGCCGCGCACCTGAGCGAGACGCTGGCAGGTAGCTTGCCCCATCTTGAGGTGAGTCGCATCGACCCCCACGCCGAGACCGAGCGGTACCGCGCCCAGGTGCTGGCCACCAAGGGGGCTGCGCTGGACGAGCAGGGGCGGGCACTGCTGGAGGAGGACTTGCGCTCCCCTTGTACCGAGGAGATCGCTGTGTTTCAGGCCTTCTCGCGCATCATTCGCGAGGCGGGCAAGCGCTTCGTGGTGATGGATACCGCCCCCACCGGCCACACCCTGCTGCTGCTTGACGCCACCGGCGCCTACCACAGGGAGATCGCTCGCCAGATGGGAAACAAGGGGCTGCACTTCACCACCCCCATGATGCAGTTGCAGGATCCCAAGCAGACCAAGGTACTGATTGTGACGTTGCCCGAGCCGACGCCGGTACAGGAGGCGGCCAATCTGCAGGCCGATCTGCGCCGGGCTGGTATCGAGCCCTGGGGCTGGCTCATCAACCACAGCTTGCAGCAAGCCGCGGTCAGCTCACCGCTGCTGCAACTGCGGGCCGAGCGCCAGTTGCCCCATATCGAGGCGGTCGAGCAGCAACATGCCAGCCGCTACGCCGTGGTGCCGCTGCTCGCCGAGGAGCCGGTGGGGCCCGATGCCCTGCGCCGTCTCTGCCAGCACCATTGAGTCGCCGCCCCGGCCTGCTGCCGGGGCGGCTTGAATATGCCGTTACTTGTTATAAACCCGTGTTTTGAACCAATAGAAGATGCGAAATTGCGTCGCATCGGGAGCTGTGATGTCTGCAACATGTGATGCCAAGGCCGTGCCTGCTATCGGCTTTTTTGAACGTTATCTGACCGCCTGGGTCGCCCTCTGCATTCTGGTGGGGATTGGTCTGGGGCAGGGGTTGCCGGATCTCTTCAAGGCGATCGGTGCCATGGAGGTGGCCAAGGTCAACCTGCCGGTGGGGCTACTTATCTGGGTGATGATCATCCCCATGCTGCTCAAGATCGACTTCGGCGCCCTGCATCAAGTGAAGGGTCACCTCAAGGGGATTGGCGTCACCCTCTTTATCAACTGGCTGGTCAAACCCTTCTCCATGGCCTTCCTCGGCTGGCTCTTTATCCGCGTGCTGTTTGCCGACTGGCTGCCGGCGGATCAGCTCGACAGCTATGTGGCGGGGCTGATCCTGCTGGCGGCGGCCCCCTGCACCGCCATGGTGTTTGTCTGGAGTCGTCTCACCAACGGCGATCCCTACTTCACCCTGTCGCAGGTGGCGGTGAACGACCTCATCATGGTGTTTGCTTTCGCGCCGCTGGTGGCGTTGCTGCTCGGGGTCTCCAGCATCATAGTGCCGTGGGATACCCTGCTCACTTCAGTGGTGCTCTATATCGTCATTCCGGTCATCATCGCCCAACTGCTGCGCAAGGCTTTGCTGAAAAAGGGAGAGGCCCATTTTGACGGCGTCATGACCCGCATCCAGCCCTGGTCGGTGGCGGCCCTGTTGCTCACTCTGGTGCTGCTGTTCGCCTTTCAGGGCAACGCCATCATTGAGCAGCCGCTGGTTATCGCCCTGTTGGCGGTGCCGATCCTGATCCAGGTGCTGTTCAACTCTGGCTTGGCTTACTGGCTTAATCGCAAGGTGGGGGAGAAGCACTCGGTCGCCTGTCCTTCCGCTCTGATCGGCGCCTCCAACTTCTTCGAGTTGGCGGTGGCCGCCGCCATCAGCCTGTTCGGCTTTCACTCCGGCGCGGCGCTTGCCACCGTGGTCGGGGTGCTGATCGAGGTGCCGGTCATGCTGCTGGTAGTGCGCATCGTCAACGCCAGCAAACCCTGGTACGAAGCGGGACTAAGCCGCTGACTGATGGCCGCTAACAGATGGCCGCGAACTGATGCTATCCATTTTCTATTCACTTGATTCATGAGAGACACGCAAATGAGTGCAATCACCATCTATCACAACCCGGAATGTGGTACCTCCCGCAACACCCTGGAGCTGATCCGCAACAGCGGCGTGGAACCCACTGTCATCCACTATCTGGAGACGCCCCCCTCCCGTGACCAGCTGGTGGAGTTGATCGCCGCCATGGACATGCCGGTGCGCGAGCTACTGCGCAAGAACGTGCCCCCCTACGAGGCGCTTGGGCTGGCGGAAGATCGTTTCAGCGATGATGAACTGATCGATGCCATGCTGGCCCACCCCATCCTCATCAACCGCCCCATCGTGGTCACGCCCCTCGGCACCAAACTGTGCCGCCCGTCGGAAGTGGTGCTCGATATACTGCCCGATCAACAAAAAGGGGCCTTCGCCAAGGAGGATGGCGAGCAGGTGGTGGATGCGAGCGGCAAGCGTCTCAAGTAATCATCTGAGTACTCAAGTACGGATTGAAACAGGGCCAGCGTCACGCTGGCCCTGTTTCGTTGTGTGAACCAGTTGAAAAAGTTACTCCGGCCAATCGTTTTACCGCTTTTTCTGTGACGATGATCACTGTACCATCGCCGCCCGACTTGCCACCCGGCCGCATCTCCCCCTGCGACGGCGCTGGCGTCACCCGATACATGCTGTCACCCGGAACGTGAATGACCCCAGGATGGGACCCGCCACTAACCTGTAGGTTTGTGGTCTGCGTGTCGCGTGGGTCGGCACCTCTCCCGCCGGATCTCCCGCGACGCCTGTCTGCAGACTTGCCATATGAAACTCCTCTCTTCATAGGTGCAAGATGACACTGTTATTGAGTCTGGTCGGTATGCTGGCCCTGATGTTTATCGCCTGGCTGGCCAGTGAAAACCGCCGTGCTATCCGCTGGCGAACCGTGCTGGGTGCGCTCGCCCTGCAAACCGGTTTTGCCGCGCTGGTGCTCTATTTCCCCCCCGGACAAATCATGCTCGGCGCCATGAGCAATGGCGTCTCCGCCCTGCTCGGCTTTGCCGACAGCGGTATCCGTTTCGTGTTTGGCGATCTGGCCAGCAACGGCTTTATCTTCGCCGTGCGGGTGCTGCCGCTGGTGATCTTTATCAGCGCGCTGATCGCCGTGCTCTACCACTTCGGCATCATGCAGTGGGTGATCCGGGTATTGGGCGGCGCCGTGCACCGCCTGCTCGGCACCAGCCGCGCCGAGTCACTGGTGGCCACCGGCAATATCTTCCTCTCGCAAGGTGAGTCGCCGCTGCTTATTCGTCCCTTCCTCGCTGGTATGACCCGTTCCGAACTCTTTGCGGTGATGACCTGTGGCATGGCTTCGGTGGCGGGTTCGGTGCTGGGCGGTTACGCAGGTCTGGGTGTGGATTTGAAATACCTCATCGCCGCCTCCTTTATGGCTGCGCCGGGGGGCCTGCTGATGGCCAAACTGCTGGTGCCGGAGCAGCAGCAGGTGAGCGATCAGACCGAGATCACTCTCGACAAGAGCGACTATAGCAACGCCATCGACGCACTGGCGGGCGGCGCCATGGGCGGCATGAAGATCGCCGTAGCCATCGGCACCATCCTGCTCGCCTTTGTCAGCGTCATCACCATGATCAACGCCGGTCTCACCACGGTCGGCGAGTGGTTCGGCTGGGCCGATCTCTCCCTGCAGCAGTTGCTGGGTTATCTGTTTGCCCCGGTGGCCTGGCTGATTGGCGTGCCTGCCAGCGAGATGATGGCAGCTGGTTCGCTCATTGGTCAGAAGGTGATCATGAACGAGTTTGTCGCCTATCTGGACTTTGCCAATATCAAGGCAGATCTGAGCGCCCACACCCAGATCATCATCACCTTCGCGCTGTGCGGTTTTGCCAACCTCGGCTCCATTGCGGTGCAGCTTGGCTCCATCGGCACCATGGCGCCGGAGCGCCGTCACGATGTGGCCAATATGGGCTTCAAGGCGGTGTTGGCGGCGACCCTGGCCAACCTGATGAGCGCCACCCTGGCCGGGATCTTTGTCTCGCTCTGATGAGATAAAGCCAGGCTGCGCCAGTAAAAAAAGCGCCCGCCCCATGTGGGGCGGGCGCTTTGCTTTATGGGCAGGGTGCTAGCGAGCGTTCGCTTCCCCCAGCCGTGGGTTGAGGGAGAGAATGCGGGTCTTGCTGACCCGGTGGCGATAGATCTCCCGCAGATAGAGCAGCGCCTTTTTCACTGATTCGCGGCTGAGGCGAATATCGTTGATGGAGACGAACTTCTCCTTCTCGCGGATAAGCTCCCGATATTTCTTCTCATACATGGGCTTGATGGCGTACCAGTTGGTATCGAGGATCTTGGCGGGGTTCTCGAACTCGTTGAGCATGCTGTCGAGCAGCGCATCGTTCCACTCCTCATTGCAGATCATCTCGATCACCGCCTTGTCCAGATGCTCATCGAAGCGATAGTGATCCTTGGCAAAGCAGCGCTTGATAAAGGCCACGATCAGGGTCAGGAAGTCATCGCTCAGGCAGGGGCTCTTGACGATCAGGGTGGTGAGAGAGATGTTGGCCGACGCCCCGATGACCAGCGCATAGCGCTTGAGGGTGGTATTGGGGAAGAGCCCGTTGAGGTGAGACTTGAGCCGGTTGAGATCCATATAGGAGAGCTTGTACTCCTTGGGCAGGGAGATGATCGACACCACTGAGGAGCAGTTCTTGAAGAAGTGCAGCTCGTTGAGGTGGGCCGGGTCATGGCCACTTTTCACATAGTCGTCCAGATACTCCCGATAGTTGCCCGCCTCGATGGGCAGCAGACTGATCCCCTCGATGGCCTGGGTCATCTTGTTGAAGTGGGGCAGCTCGATGGAACGGGTGAAGAGATCGTCCACATTGAGCCCGTCCTCCTTGTCAAACAGGCCGCCGGGGGGCGAGATAGACTCGGCATACGCCACCGCCACCGGCCCCGCCAGACTCATAAAGAGGTCGTTGGCATCGAGCCGAATGGTCTCGCTGATGTCGATGCCCGCCCGGCGAAAGTAGTTCTCGTCGTAGTCGGTGGTGACGGCCTGAGCGGTAAGAATGTTGAAGATCTGCTGGGAGATGTACTGGTTGGCGTACTTCTCCATGGTGTTGACGTCAACGTGCTGGATCTCGCCATCGTCGCTCTCTTCGGCGTAGCGCATGATGTCGTTGGAGATCAGCATCATGGCATTCCAGGGCCTGATCCGCTTGAGCATGCTGGCATCGCACGCCTGCTCGTTGTCGAAGTGATAGGAGAAGTCCCACTCCTCGGCCAGGTACTTGCACAGCAGGCGCCCCGCATTGATGTGCAGCGCTTCCGAGATCTCGATCCCCCGATCACAGATATTGGGCAGGATGCAGATGCCGCTGGTGAAGATAGGGTCGAACATGAAGTGCTCCCCGAGGGAGAGGTGCTCCTCCTCTTCTGACGGGGGCGAAAAGGTCTTGCTCATGTAGGAGTACTGCTGGGCCAGCCCGAACTCGGAGGCCATTCCTGAGCCGGTGCCGCCCCCGGCACTGAAGATGTAGAAATAGAGGCGGGACTGGTTGGCCTTGATGCCGCAGGAGTCCACCAGATAGGTATGAATGGCCTGCCACTCGGAGTTGGCGAAGTAGTGGGGGCTCTTGTTGAGGATGATCTTGGCCAGATACTGGCCAAGGATGGGGGCGTTACCCGCGCCTCCCGCGTGGATCTCCGACAAGTCCATCACCCGCATTTTGGCGTAGTCACGCAAGGAGCCACCTTCGCCGCTGCGATTGGAGTGGCGGATGCGGCCATCGATGTCCTTGTCCAGATCCCCCAGCATCACCATGGGCTCGATCAGAAAGACCGGCCGGGCCCCGTTGTTTGGCAGCCGCAGATTGCGCCGGATCCAGCTCACCGGGCCAAACTCCTTCTCCCGCTTGCGTTGCTCTTCACTGTTGAACTCATTGAGATAAAAGCTGCGGGCGTTGTAGACCAGCGAGGCCACATCCTGCGCGATGTTGGAGCCGCAGCGCCCCAGCCCCACCAGACAGACGGACGGAAAATTGTGGGGCACTGTTGCGCCCGTTTCACTCTCTCCGATGGCGGCGGGAAACACCGCATGGCGCAACTGTTCCAGATTGGCAAGAATGCGGGCCAGATCCCCTTCGGTGTAGTAGAGGTAACGGTTGCCTGCGTCCTGCTCATCATCCGTGTTGATAGGTAGCAGATCGATATGCTCGGTCATGAAAAAAGATCCCTCTTGGCGGCGAATGTATATAAATCAGCAGCTTTGGACTGCCCGCTAACTCTAGATGATAAAAAGCGGGGGCGCGGTGAGAGGAGGGTGAGAGTTGTGACTGTGTGATCATGGGCACAGCAACGCACCGTAAATCTGCCGGGACTCCTCAACGGACGGATGGGGCAACGGCACCCCATTCCCCTGAAGAGGGGGACGACCACACTCAACAACGTGTTGACCCCGTGCCGGATGATCCCGCTCTGAGCGGCCTGTTTCCCTTGCGCTGGCGTGGTGGAATAAACACGGAAAAGAATTTTTAGATTGGTTTTGGCATTTCCAATCGATTATTTGATTGGGCAGTAACGGCATTAGCGGTGTCAGATTAGGGGAGCAGGTTGGCCAACGCGCCGTCAGCCAGTCTTTACGCGGTCACACAAGGAGACACTCTGATGGAAACACTTGACCAGAAAATCGACACCATGCGAGAAGCATTTATGCAGCAGGAGCGCAAACAGGCCCACGACAAGTGGCAAGCCAGGGTCGAAGAGCTGCTACAGATACGGGGTGAGGAGAGACAACCGGAGGAGCAGGAAGAGTAGTGCTCGTTCCCGGGCGAAAGTTGAGGTAGCGAACCCTTTGTATCGGCTACCCGTTTCTACCACCGATAAAAAAACCACCGACCTTTTGCAGGTCGGTGGTTTTTTTTATGAATTGCGGCCGATTGGATGGCCTGACTTCCGGGCCGAGCAATGGGGTCACATCCAGGGGCGTAGGGGCGCGACTACTTCGCATCGGTGACGGGCTCTTTGGAGAGCAACTCGTTAACGAGTCCAACTGCTAGATGAATATTCGACGCCATCTTGTCGCCGTTCACCGCGTTCGCTTTCCACGATTCAGGGGCTTCGGGATGTGGCCCGGAAACGGCCACCTTGCCTTTGCCGTATGAGCTGATCAGCGCGGCTATATGATGGTTTTGAAAATGGGCGATAACCTTGACCTGCTCTGGGCTTGGCGCCGGCGTAAATTGCGGGCCGGCCTGGTAATACATCTGGCGCTCTTCACCAAGCCAGCTGATAGGGAAGATCCTGGCGCTAAAGTCGCCGTCATAATCATCGGATGTGGCAGGAACAAGGCCCAGCGCCGGCACAAAGCCCTCTTCTTCAGACCAGCCGGCGGATGCCACAAAGGCACCCCCACAGATCCCGAGGTAGCGGCCACCATTCTGCAAATAGGTTTTTAACGCCGAACGAGCGTCCACGGTGAAGGCGTTGAGGAGCGGCTCAACATCGTCCTCAGTGCCGCCAACGATAAACACCCTGGCATGGTCGAGCTCTGCAGGCAGCGCCTCGATATTGGAGAGATACCTGACCGGCAAGCCCACCTGCCTGACCACATCCGCAATCGCCTTCGTGCTATCCCCATCAGAAACAGGCCCGTTATAGATCAGCGCGTACGGCTCTTGCTGCGGCTGTGCAGAAGCGGCCTCTGCCATGCATCCTGTCATTAACCAAAGGCTGATAACGCTCGCAATCCGCATGACGCTTTTTGATACATTCATCGCTGCCACTATCCCTGTGATGTGAACCGAAGAGACTACTTATCACGATCCCGTTCTGCATGTCAGCCGCAGTTAAATGAACATTTCAAGTTAACGTGCCAACGCTGATTGGCGATGCATTGAGCTAATAGCGAACCAATACAGTGGGCACACTTCACCTTCACTTCACCGAGCGGGGATAAAGTAGGTCCACGTTTTCAGTTGGAGCTTCACCCTATGCCCACCATAGTCACTCACGCCGCCGTTCCTCTCTGCCTTGGGCTCGGGCTTGGCAGCCGGATTATCCCGCCCCACCTGCTGTTGGCTGGGGTTGCCATCGCCATGCTGCCCGATGCCGATGTGCTCGCCTTCAAACTGGGGGTCGCCTACGGCCATGTCTTTGGCCACCGCGGCTTTACCCACTCCCTTTTGTTCGCCTTTGCTCTACCCACACTGGCCATGCTGTTTCAGCGCCAATTTCGGGCCAGTGCCGCCACCGTCTGGTCGTTTCTGCTGGTCTCGCTACTCTCCCATAGCCTGCTCGATTCCCTCACCACCGGTGGTAAGGGGGTGGGTTGGCTCTGGCCGTGGCGTGACGAGCGTTTCTTTGCCCCCTGGCAGGTGATCCGGGTCGCCCCCTTCAAGCTGGAGGCCTATCTCACTGCCCGAGGTGAAGCGGTGATCCTCTCCGAGCTCTACTGGGTCTGGCTGCCGGGGGTTGTGTTGATGCTGGTGTTGATTTTGTTGCGACTTATTGTGGCAAATCGATATCTGCAGCATCAATCCAGCCGGTAGTAACGATTTTGCCGTGAAACGCAACCTTGTAGCGGGCATGCGAAAAACTGAAATCAAGCAGGTGTACCCGATCGCCCTTGATGAGGTAACTCTTTTGTGGTTTTTCGCTCTCGGCGTTGGCATAAAAAGAGGCTCGTGCCACACCGACTGTCAGGTAGATATCAGGGAGTTTGCTATCGCAGCCGATAGCGGCAATTTTGGCAGGATGTAGAGTTTCGATACAGAAATAGGCGTAATTCTCTCGCTCGCTGATAAGTGTCAGCTTGCCGTCAGCGTTGAGCTGATAGGTACGATCAGTATATCTGGGGCCGGATTTCATCGAACTCTCGATCTTGTCTGACATCAGCTCGGGATTGGCAATTTCATCATTGGTCGCGAGTGAACAATCGTTACCCACCAACTTCACCAGACGATGGAATATATTTACACCACCATAACCAGAGCTTACCGGGAGTGTCAGCAAACTAAAGTGTGGATAGTCGTAGCGTTCCACGGGGCTTTTGATATCCCCCATACCATCTTGCTCAAACGTAAGAATTTGATTGGCGCAGCGTAATGTTATCTTGTTATCTTGCTGGCTAAGTTGCACCTGCTGAGTGAGTAAAATGCTATGGTCATGTTCAAGCGAAATGGCTACCGGTGCCGGTTCAATCGCCATCGTATGGGGTGAAAATAGAAGTAGTGAGAGTAGGAACAGGATCATCATTGGCGCCACCGTAATAAAATGGTTTTGTTATAAATAAACTTTCTTTAGATACTGAATACGCTCTTGTAGCATATCTATTTGGCACTCCATCTTCGCTTCATTTCTCTGTGCTCCACCACTATTTAATGTGTAATAGGCTTTGCAGTTTTCATCCCAAAATAAAAGCCAGGCCCGTTGACTCTGGATGAGCGTTTTCCGTATTTCTCCTTTGCTTACGTAACTGTCGTCAAAACCGCCAGATGCATTTTTTTGTAATATGGATTGATAAGTTTTGTTTAACTCCTTATCTGCTGCCAATAGGTCTGCTTCCAGCTTGCACATAGCAGAAGGAAGATTGCAGATAGCATTATCATTGACTGTCATTCCAAAAGCAGTCATGGTCGCGAACATTGTGGTGAGGATGATAAAAATAATCTTTGCTATGAGTGAATTATTCTTTGATAAGATTGATGTAAAGTAACTTATTCTATAATTGTACATGGTGTGACCAATATGCTTGAGTTGATATTGTATTTTTGAGAGCGAATGTTCGCAAATAATTGTCGCTCGTTTATTATAACGCTATTTCCTGGAAAATGGAGACGCAGCTCTACCATATAATCAGTTAGATATTTTATATAACTTGTCATAATAAAAGTTGTCAAAATCAGTGATCGTTTTAAGGGTGAATGGTGCCGGGAGTTTGAAGCGCTTCCAAGTTTCCTTGAAGATCTCGTCACCATCTTCTTGAGCATCCTGATTGATGTTCTCCTTTATTAATATTTTCTTGGTCGAGAAGTTAATGCTCGTCATCCGCTCAACGAGGGGGCCGCGGTTTTCACTCATGTCGTAGCCAATCAATTCGAAACCGGCGTTCTGATATCTGAATTTGTAAGACCAGTAACCATAACGTCCATGGCCATAGTGGATTTGCAAGATCCCTTTTTCTACGGAGACCCAAAGCTCAGGGGCAAAATAGACACCACCATCTTCATTCTCCGAGGAGAAACAGTTTGGATTTTCGAGAGCCAGCTCATAGTGATCCCCCTTCTTGAACGCGATGATAAGTCCTCGTCGATTACGATCCAGCTCACCACGGTATTCATCAACGATGACATTACGCTTGTCAGTGCCTTTGACAACGATGACCATATCACTCTGACCGTCTTTATTTAAATCCCCCTCGATTTTCTCAAAGACGACATATCCCTTGGGGACAAAATCGAGTGGATCTTTAGTGTTCAGGGTTGCACCTTCGGCTAAAACTTGTGCTTGCAACAGCATTAAAAGCAGTAATAACCCTTTTTTCATAACCATTCCGTTTTCGTATGACTCTATAGGTTGTGAATGATGCGTAAGATGGATACCCATGGCAAGCGCTTTGAGCTACGAATGGAGATGAGTCTGCCTGCTCATAGGAATACCCCAAGCATTCCGCCACCTGCTGGTCTCTCTGCTTTCCCAGAGCCTGCTCGATTCCCTCACTACCGGCGGCAAGGGGGTTGGCTGGCTCTGGCCGTGGCGTGACGAGCGTTTCTTTGCCCCCTGGCAGGTGATCCGAGTCGCCTCGTTCAAGCTGGAGGCCTATCTCACCGCCCGAGGCGAAGCGGTGATCCTCTCCGAGCTCTACTGGGTCTGGCTGCCGGGGGTTGTGTTGATGCTGGTGTTGATGGGGTGGCGGGTGTGGGGGAGGTAGGAGTGAGATTGAAAGGGGGGAATATATCGTAATCAAAACAGGGCTCCCACCTTTGTGTTTTGGCTATATAGTTTTTTGCCAGAAAGCTGGGGCCCTGACTTTTAAAATTACCGTCGAATAAAAATCAACGATTTAATAAAAAGAACCAAGAGGCATAAGTCACTTTTAAATAATGCTCATGCCACATTAGCCCACAAGCATATCTCGTCCGCTAAGCCATTAATAGATGTGTGCCCTCCAACTGAAATACCTTGCTTGTTCATGTGCCAATTGAATTTATCAAGTGTGTTTTCGATTGATATCACTTGCTCTTTATTTAAGTTTTCGACCTCATCGCCAGGAATTAATATGAATACTGATGCTTTATTTCCTTTCCCTAACTTAACCGCTGCTTCTACATCTCTAGCCGCTTTTAATAGGTTAAGTTCTATTCTTTGGACATTTGAATAAACAGTTGAAGCAAGTCCACCAACAAGACTTTTATTGTCTCGGAAGGGTACAAACAATTCATGGGAACCCAGTGAATCATTAATTAGTATGGAGCTATCAGCGGGAACAAACTGTTCAAACTGTAAGCCTGCCTTTATTTTTAATGCATCAACCAAACAGGTGTAAAGTTTTTCTGTATTCACAGAATTAAATCGTGCCTCACTGTTTGGAACGCGAATTTTTTTCTGCAAAGGAACCGTTTGTTCAAAAAGACTAGTTAGGATTTCGTCAACAGAAAAGCCTTGAGCATAACCTGAGTGATCATAGGTAATCTGAGGGATTGGTGAGGATTTTTTATTTTGACGTAAGCTCTCACCTACGATAGATGTGACAAGTTCTGCATGGTAAATGCCTCGTTCACCATATAAACACTTTAATCTTTCAAAATAGCTTAATAATCGGCTATGCACTCGCCCCTGTTCGACAAAACCAACGCCAATATTTAGTTTTTCACCTGTAGCTAAATCAGGTGTCCATCTGATATTAAACCACTCACCTTTACTAGATTGGCATCTGTACTTTGCCCCAATAATTTTTCAAGATTATTCATTTAGGCCACCAATAACCCTGTTTTGTTCTTAATCCTAGAAACACTAAGGTTTGCGCGTGCTTCAAGAAAGTGCCGAAGGTGTGATGAACAATCTTCATCAAGTAACACGTCACACCATTTAATTAACTCTTGATGTGCTTTTTTAAAAGCCTCAGGGTGGAGTTTGCTTGATTCAACTAATGCAACAGATAAAGGTAATGGAAAGTTGTTTTGATATAAACCATCAAGCAGCTTATTTTTGTACACCTTTTCAATAACTAAGTTTTCATTAGTCCACATCTCAGAAACAGGCACATTGCCATGATCAATTACATAAAAGTCATTGTACCCTTTTATCGTTATGTTTCCTGTATTTCTATCTTGATTGGCAACCCAGTCATCAAAGGCTAGCATACTTGGAAAAGATTTCCATTTCTGCAGTATCTCTATACATCGGTTATACGCAACCATGTCACTCATTTTTAGATATGTATTAGGAGTCGTACCAGACTCTTCACTTGCCCACCCCCAATAGTAGTCACCTGAACATTCAAAGTCACCTTTGAAATTGCTCTCTATAACTTCTTTAGGAATTTGTATAATGGCCACTCTTTTCGGTTGCGGTATATCGGTTGCGTGAGCAACTAGGTAGCCAGTAATTTCATTGATCAAGCCTTTGGGGTGACACTTTGGGTATACTTTTACATAGAAACGCCCAGGGGTGTTGTCAATCCACTTAACATTGGCTAAGTGTGTTGCTGCCATTATTCCATCAGACGTCCGTTCCAATGGTGCTATATACTTGTCAAACGAGAGGATTTTCACTATATCGCTCATGTATAATTTCCTTTTCGAGTATTATGTAGCGAATTTTAGTTATGTGAATTCTGTATGATTTTGGCGGCAACTTACGGTGTTTTATAGCTAACAGCTGAAATTTGCAAGATGAGTAGATATGTGTCTAATAAAGGTTTGCTCTACGTTGTTGCAATGCCTAAATAACAAATCCATAAATGCGTTATTGTACGGATTTAATTAGTGCTAATTAAATTCAAATTTCATCGAATCGGTCGTCTTCAGGCAGGTTCAAATCAAATACAATAGTGTTATTGATTATCTTAAATGACCATTCATCTTCGATACGGTCGCCTCCGCACATATCTTTGCAGCCGTAATATGCATCCCAATCATATTCAACACATGCAGTGCCAACATTATCATCAAAATTTATTGCAACTTCTGTAACTGCAAATGTATCAGTTAAAACCTCTGCACACATATCATATTGGATGCTTACTCTTGACATTCGTTCATTAAATGCGTTGGCATTTTCCTCGATAATGTTTTTAACAACATATTCTAGTTGCTCTTCTCGGTTCTCATGTGCAATTTCAAATGAAAACTCCAAGTGCAAATTATTTTTAATGGACATGTTTATACATCTCTTACTAAAAAGTTAAGTATTCTCTTGAGCTGAAATGCTCTAATAGTGTTTATATGAATGTTAGTATTAATCCGATAATCTAGCATTCCAGATGACTACTTATAGTTATACTTAGTACCACAAATAACTTAAAGTCATACTATGGCCTGCATGCCCCTAATTTTCGGAGTATATTTTCTTGGCACCTTCTTTTGGAACCATTACCGCCATTTTACTAAATGCCATCAAGAGTTGTTCATCAACAGTCATATCTATCGATGATATTTTGAGCAGGCAAAGCTACCGCCCCTGAATTACAGCCTCCAGTTCGCTGCTGTTAACCTGCGAGATAGCAACAATCGCTTTCATGGCGTTCTTCCGAGAGGTTGATTGTCATTCGGGTATCTTAAGGGGGAGGGGGAGTGTTGAGAAGAGGGCTTTGGCGGGAATCTGTGTTGGATCAATAAATTAGTCATTAAGGCGTGCGCTGAGTGAGCAACTCATTTGGCAGGGAATGCACAATCCCCCTCACCTCAGCCCTCTCCCGGAGGGAGAGGGGGCAAACAGCCGGGAGCTGCAAGCGGGTGCAAGCGAGATAAAAAGAAAGGGAGCCGGTCAGGCTCCCTTTTACGTGGTTATGTGAACTGGCAGATCCGGGCTACAGACAGCCGGCCCCATAACCGACCTTATCGATTGGTCGCGGCCTTCATCCCTTCCACAAACTCTTTCAGACGAGTCAGCATATGTTCCGGGTTCTGGTGATGGGTCTCGATGATCTTTACCACGGCGGAACCGGAGATGGCACCGGCGGCGCCAGCGGCAATGGCTTCACGTACCTGAGCCGGTTCGCTGATGCCAAAGCCGAGCAGGGCGGGAGGGGCGTTGAACTCGCGCAGGGTATTGATGAGACCTTCCACCGGCATGCCGGCCTTGGTCTCGGCACCGGTGACGCCAGCGCGGCTCACCAGATAGGTGTAACCATTGCCCAGCTCCGCCACCTGTTTCAGGGTCTCGGCGTCGCCATTGGGCGGGGCGATAAAGATGCTGTCGATGCCAAACTTGTCGGCGGCCGCCTTGTAGGGGGCGCACATCTGCACCGGCACGTCGGCGACCAGCACCGAATCCACGCCAGCCTGCTGGCACTTCTCGTAGAAGCCCTCAATTTTGCGCACATAGACCAGGTTGGCGTAGACCAGAAGGCCAATGGGCAGTTGCGGGTACTTGGCGCGGATGCGGCCGAGCAGCTCGAAGCAGTCGTCCGGGGTTGTATGGCTGGCAAAGGCCCGCAGTGCGGCCCCCTGAATGGTGGGGCCGTCCGCTACCGGATCGGAGAAGGGAATGCCGAGCTCAAGGGCATCGGCGCCCCCTGCGACCAGCGCATCGACGATGGCCAGCGACAATTCGGGAGTGGGGTCACCCAGCATCACGAACGGCACAAAGGCGCCCTGATTGGCTTCATCCAGACGGGAGAAGAGTTGTGCGTAACGGTTCATGACAAGGTTCCTTCTTTCTCGATGCTTTCTGTTTCCAAGATGTCAGCCACGGTGAAGATATCTTTGTCGCCACGGCCGGAGAGGTTGACGATGAGCACCTGCTCTTTTTCCGGTTCACTGCGGGCCATCTTGAGGGCGTGGGCCAGCGCGTGGGAGGACTCCAGTGCGGGTATGATGCCTTCGGATTTGGCCAGCTCCTGGAAGGCGTCCAGCGCCTCCTTGTCGGTTACCGAGGGGTACTCGGCGCGGCCGATGGCGGCCAGATGGGCGTGCTGCGGGCCAACGGAGGGGAAATCGAGTCCCGCCGAAACGGAGTAGGACTCCTGAATCTGGCCCTGATTGTCCTGCATCAGGTAGGAGTGCATGCCAAAGAAGACCCCCTTGCTGCCGTGACCGAGCGGCGCGCCGTGCTCGCCGCTCTCGATGCCGTGACCACCCGGCTCGACGCCGATCAGGCGCACCGACGGCTCATCGATAAAGTCGGCAAACATGCCGATGGCATTCGAGCCGCCGCCGACGCAGGCGATCACCGCATCGGGCAGCCGCTCTTCTTTCTCGAAGCACTGGGCCTTGGCCTCTTCGCCGATCATCTTCTGGAACTCCCGCACGATAGTGGGGAAGGGGTGCGGGCCGGCGGCGGTACCCAGCAGGTAGTGGGCCGACTCGTAGTTGGCAGCCCAGTCGCGCAGCGCCTCGTTGCAGGCATCTTTCAGGGTGGACGAGCCGGAGTGCACCGGAATGACGGTGGCGCCCATCAGCTTCATGCGAAATACGTTGGGCTTCTGGCGCTCGCAATCCTTGGCGCCCATATAGACCCGGCACTTGAGGCCGAGCAGGGCGCAGGCCAGCGCAGTCGCCACGCCGTGCTGGCCAGCACCGGTCTCGGCGATGATCTCGCTCTTGCCCATCCGCTTGGCCAGCAGCGCCTGACCCAGCACCTGGTTGGTCTTGTGGGCGCCGCCGTGCAGCAGATCTTCACGCTTCAGATAGAGACGGGTCTTGGTGCCTTGGTCAGATTGCGGGTCAGGGTGAGCGGAGTCGGGCGACCGGCATACTCGGTCAGCAGGGACTGAAACTCGGCGATAAAGGCCGGATCATCCTTGGCATCGACAAAGGCTTTTTCCAGCTGGAGCAGGGCCGGGATAAGGATTTGGGGCACATACATGCCGCCAAATTCACCGAAAAACGGGTTGAGCAGGGTCATAGACTATTCCTTGTATTTATAGGCTTAAGCGATTCATTCATTTGGTGCATGTGTTTAGCGGGTTCGCAGCGCTTTTTCACAGCAGGCGCAGTGCGCCGAAGGCGGCTGCAATCTTGTGCGCATCCTTCTGGCCCGGGGCACTCTCCACCCCGGAGTTGAAATCAAGGCCGAGGCAGCCCACTTGTGCCGCTTGCAGGGCGTTGTCGGGATTAAGGCCGCCCGCCAGCATCAGCTTGCTCTTGTCGAGGGTGGCCAGCAGGGCCCAGTCGAACGCCTGACCGGTACCGCCGCTCTGGCTGCCGACTTTCGTATCCAGCAGCAGGCGATCGGCCGGGTAGTCGAGGGCAGGCAGCGGCTCGCCGCTTTCTTTGCCAAGAGAGACGCCTACGGCTTTCCAGATCTGGCAGCCAGTTGGTAGCAGTGGGCGCAGTTCCTCGATATAGGCAGCATCCTCATCCCCGTGCAGCTGCACCGCGGCGAGCCCCAGCGCATCCACCGTCTTGGCAATGGTGGCGGGCTGGGCGTTGCGAAAAACTCCGACGTAAGAGAGCGGCGCACCCGCCATCACGGCGCGGGCGGCAGGGATGTCTACATAGCGCGGGCTTTTGGCAACAAAGATAAGCCCCCCGAATACCGCACCCGCCTGATGGGCTGCGGCAGCATCCTCGGCGCGGGTGAGGCCACACACCTTGTTCTGGCCCAGCACCAGCTTGCGCACTGCGGCTTCCAGATCCGGCTCGGCCATCAATGACGAGCCCACCAGAAAGCCTTTGGCGTGGTGGCGCAGATCCGCCACCTGGGCGCGGTGATTGATGCCGGACTCGCTGATCACTACCCGATCGCTTGGAATGTCTTTGGCCAGCTGTTTGGTGCGGTTCAGATCCACGCTCAAATCCCGCAGATCCCGGTTGTTGATGCCGATGACCGGTGCCCCCAGCGCGATGGCGCGGGTCAGCTCCTCTTCGTTGCTCACCTCGGTGAGCACGCCCAGACCCAGCTCCTTGGCCACCGCGAACAGGGCGCGATAGCCCTCGTCGGTGAGCACCGAGAGCATCAAGAGGATGGCGTCCGCCTGATAGTGGCGGGCCAGATAGACCTGATAGGGGTCAATCATGAAATCCTTGCAGAGCACCGGCTGCGATACGCGGCTGCGCACCCGCGGCAGGAAGGCGAAATCCCCCTGAAAGAACTTCTCGTCGGTCAGCACCGAGATGGCGGTGGCGTATTTGCCATAGATGTCGGCGATGGCCTCCGGGCTGAAATCGTCGCGGATCAAGCCCTTGGAGGGAGAGGCCTTCTTGCACTCCAGAATAAAGCGGGTGGAGCCCGCCTTGAGCGCCCCGACGAAATCCCGATCGCTTGGGGTCAGCGCGCTCTGGAAGCTCTCCAGCGGTTGGGCCAGCTTGCGGGCGGCAACCCACTCCTGTTTGGCCGCCACGATCTTGCCGAGAATGGTCTGGCTGATGGAGGCCATGTTCAGAAATGCATGGGGGGCAATAAGGTCTGACATCTCGTTATCCTTGCGAAACTGGCTCTTGCCCTGCGGGCGTTCTGAATGACTGTTGTGCAACATGGTGGCTGACATCATGCTTCCTGATGGCTCAAAGTGGCGAGCCGAGCGGCGAGCTCCGCCGTCTTGCCACTCGCCAGCACCGCCAGCACCTCGGCCGCCGCGCTCTTGAGATCTTTCGCCTTGCCCGCCATCAGCAGCAGTGGCGCCACGTTGGCGGCGATGGCGGCGTTGTGGGCCGGGGTGCTACGCCCTTCCAGAATGGCGGCGGTGATGGCGCGGTTCTCTTCCGGTTCCCCGCCCTGAATGGCGCTGACCGGGTAGGTCTCGAGGCCAAAGTCAGCCGGGGTGATCATAAATTCGCGGATCTCGCCGTCACGGATCTGGGCCACCTGGGTCGGGCCGTGGATGGCAATCTCGTCGAGCCCGGCGCCGTGCACCACCATACCGGTTTTCAGCCCCAGTGCCAGCAGGGTTTCGGCGATGGGGCGTACCAGCTCGGGGGCATAGACCCCCATCAGCTGATAGGTGGGGCGAGCGGGGTTGATCAGCGGCCCCAGCACGTTGAACAGGGTGCGGGTCTTGAGGGCTTGGCGCACCGGCATGGCATGGCGCACCCCGGCGTGGTACTGGGGGGCGAACAGGAAGCAGATGCCGAGCTCGTCCAGGCAGCGGCGCGCCTGCGCCGGGCTCATGTCGAGCTTGATGCCCATTTTGTCCAGCAGATCGCTCGAGCCCGACTTGCTCGAGACCGAGCGGTTGCCGTGCTTGGCCACTTTCAGGCCGCAGGCTGCGGCGACCAGCGCCGAGGTGGTGGAGACGTTGATGGTGTTGAGGCCATCGCCACCGGTGCCGACGATGTCGCAAAACTCGTAATCTGGACGCGGGAAGTCGCGCGCTTCCGCCAAGAGCGCCTCGGCGGCGCCGGCGATCTCCTCCGGGGTCTCCCCCTTGATCTTGAGGGCAGTCAACAGGCTTGCGAGCACGATGGGATCCACTTCGCCACGAACCACCTGGCCGAAGGCGTCGCGGGTACTTTCACGGCTCAGAGACTGACCCTGATAGAGGGTGTTGAGATGTTGATGCATGTTGGTCTCCTTACCGCACACTGCTTTCTGGACGGGTGATATGGGCGAGCGCCTGGGTCAGCAGACGGGCCCCTTCCGAGGTCATGATGGATTCGGGGTGGAACTGGAAGCCCAGTACCCGCTCATCCTGCTGCTCGATGGCCATGGGCATCCCCTGATAGTGGGCAATCACCGTCAGCTCTTCCGGTACATAGGTGGCGACCAGCGAGTGGTAGCGGGCCACCGGCAGCGGGCTCGGCAGACCGGCGAAGGCACCGTGGCCGTTGTGCTCAATCAGGGAGCGCTTGCCGTGGACAATTTCGCCTGCCGCGCCGACGGTGCCACCGTAGGCTTCGCAAAGGGCCTGATGACCGAGGCAGATACCGAGGATGGGCACCTGACCGCGGGCCAGCTTGATCAGATCAATCAGGCAGCCCGCCTCGTGGGGGGCGCCCGGCCCCGGCGAGAGCACCAGCACGGCATCCCCTTCGCAGGCGGCGATCTCGCTCATGATGCGGCTGGCCGGCAGGCTGTTGCGGTAGATCCGCACCGGATAACCGAGGGAGCGGAACTGGTCGACGAGGTTGTAGGTAAATGAATCGAAGTTATCGAGCAGAAAGATGTTAGTGGCTGTTGATCCGGTACTCATTGGCTCACATCCTTATGTTGCTCCTGCTGTGCGCTCAGGGCTTGCAGGGAGGTGCCATGGCTGGCAGCGATGGCGGCCAGCACGGCGGCCGCCTTGGCGCGGGTTTCGTCCGCTTCGGCTTGCGGCTTGGAGTCATAGACCACACCGGCACCGGCTTGCACGTGGGCCACGCCCTCTTTGACAAAGGCGGAGCGGATCACGATGCAGGTATCCATCTCGCCGGCGCCGTTGATGTAGCCGACCGCGCCGCCGTAGCTGCCGCGGCGCTTGCCTTCCACCATGCGAATAAGCTCGCTGGCGCGGATCTTCGGTGCGCCGGTGAGGGTGCCCATGTTCATGCAGGCCTGATAGGCGTGCAGGGCGTCAAGATCGGAGCGCAAGGTGCCAACCACCTTGGAGACCAGATGCATCACGTGGCTGTAGCGATCCACTTTCAGCAGCTCCTTGACGTAGCGGGTGCCGGGCTCCGAGATGCGGGCGATGTCGTTGCGGCCCAGATCCACCAGCATCAGGTGCTCGGCCACCTCTTTCTCATCCTGACGCAGCTCCAGCTCGATGCGACCATCTAGATCCCGGTTGATGCTGCCATCCGGGTTGAAGCCGCGGCGGCGGGTACCGGCGATGGGGTACATCTCCACATCGCGGCTGGCGGCGCAGAATTTCACCGCGCTCTCCGGCGAGGCGCCAAACAGGGTGAAGCCCTCATCCTGCACGTAGAACATGTAGGGGCTGGGGTTGGTCTGTTTGAGGCGGCGATAGGCGGCCAGGGGGCTCGGGCAGGGCAAGGAGATGCAGCGGGACGGCACCACCTGGAAGATGTCGCCACGGCGGATAAAGCCCTTGAGCTTCTCCACCTCGGCGCAGAACTGTTTGTCGCTCTTGTCCACGCTCATGCTGCCGGTCAGGGGCTGGGTGGTCAGCTCGGCGCAGAGGGGTTGCTGGCAAATCTGTTTGAAGTCGGTGAGCCGTTCGGTCAGGCGGGTGTATCTGTCTTCAACCTGGCTTTCGTCGCTATCGCCGCCAAAGATACAGGCCAGCAGTTGAGTGGTGCGTTCGATATGGTCGATGGTGATCAGGGTTTCGGCCACATAGAAGCAGTAGTCGGGGCAGCTGTTGCTCCCCTGTGGCACTTCAGGCAGATCTTCAAATGAGGCGATCAGGTCGTAGGCAAAGCTGCCCGCCATAAAGAGAGCCTCTTTACCCAACTGGCAATCGAGCTCCCGCTGCAGGGTGCGCAGCACGTCCAGCACGCTGCTCCCCTTGAGGCGGGAATCTTCGTCCAGCTCCCGATCGGAGGCCGGGAAGCCGAGCTGCAGCTCGCCATCTACCAGCGAGCGGGTCACCACTGCAGGCAGCCGCTCGGCCAGCAGGCTCTGCAACTGGGCGCCGTTGTCGTTCAGGCTGCGAACCTGCACGGTGCGACCACGGCACTCGATGCGCAGGCAGGCGTCTACCAGCAGCAGGCTCTGCTTGCCCGCCTTGGAGTCGATCTCCACCGATTCCAGCAGCAGGTTGTTGGGGCGGCCCTGACAGAGACGGGTATAGAGTGCCAGCGGGTCGGCCACATAGGGGGCGTTGAGTTTGAGGGTATCGAATTCACCCAGAGGAAGGCGATGTGTGGCTGTCATAGTGCGTTCCCTTGCGTGTGATGCTTTTTACCGATGTTCATGACGTTGAATTCCTTGAAAATTTAATTGGTCCGGGGTGGCTGGTTCAGGGGCGCCATCGCCAGGTCAGCTTGCTTGTCTGAATTCTCGGTTTCATCACAGGTCCATTTGCCGGATAATAAAAAAGCCCGCTGGGGTCAGCGGGCTTTTTCTTTGGGTTCTTAATTTGCTGTCAGATTACAGGTACAGCAACGACCACACGCCCGCATGTCAGGGAGTGTGCCACCACCAGATGGTCAGGATGGAAGTCGTTTGCATGATAAAGTCCTGTAAAAAGATGTTTGCAATGAAGTGCCTACAGAAAACGATAAAGCCGCGGCCAAGTCAAGTCGCTTTTTAGCCTTCTTTCACCGATTTTTCATGAATGGTGACCTGACCACGAGAGCGGAATAACCTGATGAGATTCGATCTTCACTGCCATACCACTGCCTCCGACGGGGTGCTGAGCCCAGCCGAACTAGTGCGCCGCGCCGCCGAAAAACAGGTCGAGGTGTTAGCAGTTACTGACCACGACACCCTCGCCGGGCTTGATGAGGTGCGCCGCACCATCGAAGCCGAGCAACTGCCGCTGCGATTGGTGAGCGGGGTCGAGATCTCCACCGGCTGGGAGCATCACGAAATTCATATCGTGGCGCTGGGGGTGGATGAAAAAAATCCGCAGCTGACCGACTTTCTGGCCGGTCAGCTGGCCCGCCGAGAGGCGCGCGCGCTGGAAATCGGGCGTCGTCTGGAGAAGTGCCTCATCCCCGGCACCTATGAAGAGGCCAAACAGCTTGCCGGTGATGCTGCCGTGACCCGCGCCCACTTTGCCCGGGTGCTGGTGGCTCGCGGGGTAGCCGACAACATGCAGAAAGTATTCAAAAAGTACCTGAGCCGTGGCAATAAAGGGTATGCCCCGGCCGAGTGGCCCGAGATGAGCGAAGCCATCGCTGCCATTCACGCCGCCGGTGGGCTGGCGGTGCTGGCCCACCCCAGCCGTTACGATCTCACCGCCAAGTGGATCAAGCGGCTGCTGGTGGCCTTCAAGGCGGCCGGTGGCGATGCCATGGAGGTCTCATTGCCCCAGCAGAGCCCGCAAGAGCGGGCCAATCTGGGCCAGTGGGCCAAGGATCACGACCTCTATATCTCGGTGGGATCGGATTTTCACTTTCCCTCCAACTGGACCGAGCTGGGCCGCCATCTCTGGTTGCCCAAAGAGGGAATGCCCGTCTGGCTTGCCTATCCCGGTCACTTTGGGCTCACCACTGAGCAACATGCAGAGCTGCTGGCGAGCCGCTAACGGCGTCAGCGAAATAGGGAACAAACCGGGCAAGAGGGGATTCCCATAGTGTGGCTGGCCTATCCCGGTCACTTTGGGCTCACCACCAAACAGCATGCCGAGCTGCTGGCGAGCCGCTAACGGCGCCAGCGAAGTGGTCACAAACAGGTTAAGGTAGTGTCATGGGTCTTTGACCCGTGACCATACGAGCGGGCAGGTATTGCTGCCCCCATTGCGAGAACAAGCTATGAGTCAGCATTTTTACGTACATCCTGAAAACCCCCAGGCCCGACTGATCGGTCAGGCAGTACAGATCATCCAGAACGGCGGCGTGATCGTCTATCCGACCGACTCCGGTTATGCGCTGGGTTGCCAGATGGGTGACAAGGGCGCGCTGGAGCGCATCTGCCGCATCCGTCGCCTCGACGCCAACCACGACTTCACCCTGGTGTGTCGCGATCTCTCCGAGATCTCCACCTACGCCAAGGTCGACAACAGCGCGTTTCGCCTGATCAAGAACAACACCCCGGGCGCCTACACCTTCATCTTCAAGGCGACCAAAGAGGTGCCGCGCCGTCTGATGAACGAGAAGAAGAAGAGCATCGGCATCCGGGTACCGGACAACAAGATTGCTCAGGCGCTCTTGGAAGCACTCGGCGAGCCGCTGCTCTCCACCACATTGATCCTGCCGGACTCCGAGATGGCCGAGTTCGATCCGGAAGAGATCTTCGACAAGCTGGGCAAGCAGATCGATCTGGTGGTCAACGGGGGTTATCTGGGCGAGCAGCCCACGACTGTGGTCGATTTCTCTGACGACGAGCCGGTATTGCGTCGTCGCGGTGCCGGAGACCCGACCCCGTTTGAGTGATGTCGCTGAACCGGTGACAGTCCCTTCCGCCGAGACGGGGGCTGGCACCGCACTACCCATCGCGAAAGTCCTTGGGCAGCCCTATCACGAGCTGCCCCAGGACCTGTTCATCCCGCCCGATGCGCTGGAGGTGTTCCTCGATACCTTCGAGGGGCCGCTCGATCTGCTGCTCTATCTGATCCGGCGCCAGCAGCTCGATATCCTCAACCTGCCGATCCTTCAGATCACCGCCCAGTACATGGAGTACGTGGAGCTGATGCAGGGGCTCAACCTTGAGCTGGCGGCTGAATATCTGCTGATGGCAGCCTGGCTGGCGGAGATCAAATCCCGCCTGCTGCTGCCCAAGGCGCCGGAGCTGGAGGATGAAGAGGAGGGGGAAGACCCGCGGGTGACCCTGATCCGCCGCCTGCAGGAGTACGAGCGTTATAAGGTAGGTGCAGAGAAGGTCAATGAGCTGCCACGGGTGGAGCGAGAGATTTATATCGCAGCCGCCTTGCCCCCCGATTTTGGTGCCCTCAAGCCACTTGCGCCCGATGTTTCGCTGGTTGAGCTCGCCCTTTACATGCAAAGTGTGGTAAAACGCGCGACTCATTTCGAACATCACCAGATCCGCCGCGAACAGATCCCGACCCGGGTGCGCATGGCGGAGATCCTTGCCATGCTCACGCTGGGGCAGACCCTGCGCCTGGAGCAGGTGCTGCGCGCCGAAGAGGGGCGCATGGGGGTACTGGTGACGTTTCTGGCCCTGCTGGAGCTTTGCAAGGAGCAACTGATCTGGATCCTGCAGGCAGAACCACTCGGCCCAATTCATTTCGCATTGGCCGAGCAGAGCGAGGAGGGCAACCGTGGCGCTGCCCACTGAACGACTCAAGACCCTGATCGAAGCTGCGCTGTTTGTGGCCGGTCGTCCGCTCAATGTCAGCGAGCTGAAAAGCAGCGTGCTGGCCGATTATCCGGTGACCAGTCGCTATGTTCAGCTGCTGTTGGCCGAGATTAGGCAAGATTACAGCTCGCGAGGCGTCGAACTCAAAGAGGTCGCCTCCGGCTGGCGCTTTCAGGCGCGTCAGGAGTATGCCGAGGAGCTATCAAGGCTATGGAGCGAGCGAGCGCCGCGTTATTCGCGCGCCGTGATGGAGACGCTGACCCTGATCGCCTATCGCCAACCCATCACCCGGGCCGAGATCGAAGCGATCCGCGGGGTGGCGGTGTCGAGCCAGATAGTGAATACCCTGAAAGAGCGTGGCTGGGTGCGCAGCATCGGCCACAAAGAGGTGGCCGGTCGCCCCGAGCTGCTCGCCACCACCAAAGAGTTTCTGGATTACTTTAATCTGCAGAGTCTGGAGCAGCTCCCCGAGCTGGATCCGGAGCTGCAACCCCTGTTGCCCTCTGCGGTGGACGGGGAGAGCGATGCCCGGTGAATGGTGCCCAAGTGTGCCGATGTCACCGAGATATACATTTTTCAACTGTGGCAAAGGCTCCAACCGGCGTTTGTTACAGTTAACCCCGTTGCCCCTATTACCTGTGGGCAGCGATCAACAATCAGGTAACCCCGATGAGTGAAAAACTGCAAAAAGTGTTGGCCCGCGCGGGTCACGGCTCCCGTCGTGAGATGGAGGCCCTGATCACCGCAGGTCGGGTCAGTGTGGATGGCAAGGTCGCCACACTGGGGGATCGCGTCGAAGTGAACGCCGTGATCCGGGTGGATGGTCACCAGGTCAAGACCCGTGCCGCAGAGGAAGTGATCTGCCGCGTACTGGCTTACCACAAGCCGGAAGGGGAGATGTGTACCCGTCACGATCCGGAAGGTCGTCCCACCGTGTTTGATCGTCTGCCCAAGATGGAAGGTGCCCGCTGGATTGCGGTCGGCCGCCTCGACGTCAACACCTCAGGTCTGTTGTTGTTCACCACCGACGGTGAGCTGGCCAACCGTCTGATGCACCCGAGCCACGAAGTGGAACGGGAATACGCGGTACGTGTCTTTGGCGAAATCACCGAAGCCATGCTGCAGCGTCTGCGCAAGGGCGTGCAGCTGGAAGATGGCACCGCCAAGTTCAACAAGATCAAACCGGCTGGCGGTGAGGGTCTGAACCAGTGGTTCAACGTCACCCTGACCGAAGGTCGCAATCGTGAAGTGCGCCGCCTGTGGGAATCCCAGGAAGTGCAGGTGAGCCGCCTGATGCGTATCCGCTACGGCGACGTCAAGCTGGACCGCGGCATCCCGCGCGGCGGCTGGCAAGAGCTGAAACTGCCGGAAGTGAACTACCTGCGCGGTCTGGTCAACCTGCCGCCGGAGACCGAATCCAAAGTCGACCTGCAGCAGGATGGCAAAACCAGCCGTCACAAGCAGGCCGCCCAGATCCGTCGCGCCGTGCAGCGTCACAAAGAGATGCAGGGCAAAGAGCCGCGCGCTCGCGCCACCACCGCCCGTCGCAAGACGCAAGCCTCTACCCGCAACTCCGGTACCGGCAGCAAGTAAGCGCCGTTTGCCAGTGACGCACACTGATAGACGTGCAAACTTGCCCAAAAGCCCGTACCAACTGGTGCGGGCTTTTTTATATCCTTAACAATATAACTACCTGGCCAAATAAATATTTATTTGGGTTTTTATCAATAAGGCCGCTTATTTGTTGACCCAAACAGGAAAACGTTTTTCTTGTTTCGTGGTTATTTTTTGTGGCTCAGTTAACAGATAAACGATTCTTTTTTATTCACAACTCCGGATGGATTGGTGAATAATAGGTCAGGGTTCCAAGCGCAGCTTTTCATGCCGGATGCATGCGTTGCTTACGCTGGCAAATAAATCAATATAACTATTTCGGGTTGTTCAGGCTGATGATCTCTTTTCAATTGCGCCCTGTATTGGCAGGGGGCATGTTTTTATTATCACTTTTTTTTACTCTCTATCATTCTCCCTTATTGGCGGTATCACCTGCAGAGCAGCAAGAGATTCAGCAGCGCCAGCGCGCCTTGTTGGAAGAGGCGGCTCGTCAGCGCGAGGAGGTTGCTCGACCTCTGTCACTGCCAACTGAATCTACCGAACAAGTGCCACAAGCCCAAGGCCCCTGTTTCCAAGTGAGCAAGATTCACTTTGAGGGGGCGTCGCAGTTGTCTGCCAGCCAGCAAACCCGATTGGCGTCTCCTTACCTCAATAGCTGCATGGGGCTCATCCACATCAATGCCCTTATTCGCGATGTCAGTCAGTGGTATCTGGCGGCCGGCTTCGTCACCAGCCGAGCCTTTCTGCCTGAGCAGGATTTGGCGAAGGGGACGCTCACCATTGCGGTGCTCGAAGGGCGCATCGAAGCCATTGTGGTTAATGGCGAGCCGGATCCCATCACTCGTACCCTCTTCCCGGGCCTGGTCGGGCAGGTGCTCAATCTGCGTGATCTGGAGCAGGGGGTAGACCATCTTTCTCGCCTGCATTCGCTCTCTTATCAGCTTGATATCCAGCCGGGTCGTGCGCCTGGTCAATCCATCGTCAATTTGAAGGGCACCAAGGGTGTACCGCTACAAGGTGCGCTGGAGTTCGACAACAGTGGTCAGCAGAGCACAGGGGAGGAGCAGGGGAGAATTTCGTTGACTGCCGACAACCTGTTGTCACTGGCCGAGCAATGGACCCTGATGGCTGGCAGTAGCACTGATGGGCGAGCCAGCCACAACGCCACCAACTGGCAAGCCGGTTTCAGTTTGCCCTATGGCTACTGGTTGTTTGATGTCGGTTATCAATTTGGCGATTACCGCAACGATATCGACTCTCGCGGCTATGTCTATGAAAGCCGCGGTGATACCCGTACCACTACTGGCTCTGCCACGCGCACCCTCTATCGAGATGGGCAGAGCAAGATATCCGGTGTGCTGGGCGTGACTCATCGTCAGAGCCGCAACTTCATCATGGAACAGTTACTGGAAACCAGCAGCTACCAGCTCTCGTCCCTGCGGCTTGGCCTTAATCTGGCGACGCGAGTAGACCGTCATTTCTTCACCTTAAACCCTACCTTGACGCTCGGTACCGACTGGTTCGGAGCGGACCGCGACCGTGGCCGCTCGGCTTTGTGGCCGCAGGCCCAGTTTGAGAAATGGGGGCTGTTTGGCAGCTACAGCACGGCAGGTGGTCAGTGGGGATGGCTCTCGACCTTCAATGCCCAATGGACGCCTGACCGGCTCTATAGCGTGGAGCGTTTGTCGCTGGGCGGCGAGGCATCGGTGCGCGGGTTCAAAGAGCAGAGTATCAGCGGGGATGTGGGCGGATACCTTCGAAACGAGCTGAGTTGGCAAGGAACTACCCCGACCTGGCTCGGTCAATGGCGTACCTGGCTGGCGCTGGATATGGGGCAAGTGGACATGGGCAATCAGGGGGATGAGTGGCGTGGCATGGTGGGCACCGCCGTGGGGTGGGAGCAACGCTATCGCCACTTTACCGGCAACGTCAGCGTGGGCTTTCCGTTAAGCGCCCCCGCCTGGCTCAATGCAGATCCCTGGGTGCTCTACTACCGGGCGAGTGTGGCGTTCTAGCAATAGGATGGCGATGCGTCGAGCGTCGCGAGATGGCAATCAAGACGTGAATGGACGATTGAAGATGGTTGAGATGGATGCAAGCGCAATGAAGAAGCAAGGTGAACCGCGGTTTTCTCTGGTATGTCGGGCCGTGGTGTATCAGCTATGTGCATTGTTGGCACTGCAACCTGCCCACCCGGCATTTGCTGAAGGCATTGCGGTGGCGACCGGTAATACCACCCTCAATCAGGCCGGTAACGGAGTGCCCATCGTCGACATTGCCACCCCCAACGGCGCCGGGTTATCGCACAACCTCTATCAGGATTTCAACGTTGGCCAGGCGGGCGTCATCCTCAATAATGCCACCGGACAGCTGACCCAAACCCAGCTGGGTGGGCTTATTCAAAACAACCCCCACCTCAATGGTCAAGCGGCCAATCTCATCATCAACGAAGTGGTGGGTGCCAACCCGTCGCAGTTGCAAGGCTATCTGGAAGTGGCTGGTCCGCAGGCTGGTGTGGTGGTGGCCAACCCCAATGGCCTCACCTGTGATGGCTGCGGTTTCATCAATACCCCCAATGTGACGCTCTCGACCGGCAAGCCGGTGCTGGATGCACAAGGCCAGTTGCAGGCCCTCGATGTGAAACAGGGGACCCTGACCGTAGGTGGCAAGGGACTGGATGCGACCAGACAGGCATCGGTCGACTTGGTGGCGCGCGCCGTCCAGCTTAATGGCGCACTGCATGGCCAGACCGTCAATGTGGTGGCGGGGGCCAACAAGGTTGACCGCCAGACTGGGGAAATCGTTGCTCAGGCTGGCAATGGCCCGGCTCCAGAAGTGGCCATCGACACAGCCGCGCTGGGCGGCATGTACGCGGGCAAAATCCGGCTGGTCTCGACCGAACAAGGGGTGGGGGTCAATCTGGCCAACGTGGTGGCCAAACAAGGGGATTTGACCCTTGATGCCAATGGCCGCGTGCGGCTGCGTGACAGCAGCAGTGCCGGCAACCTGCAGGTCAGCAGTCAGGGTGATCTGGCGGTAACGGGGGCTATCCACAGCGGTGGTGCAGCGAAGCTGGCTGCTGGCGATGAGTTGACGGCGCAAGATGCCGATATCGCGGCAAAAGGCGATGCCACGTTGAAGGCGCGTGCACAACAGTTGCAGCGAACCAAGGTCAGCAGCGGTGGCACCTTGGCGCTGCAGGCGAACGATGCTCTGGTGGTACGAGAAGGCGAGTTGCAGGGTGAGATACTCCATGTCACGGCGCAACAGTTGGATACCCAGTCGGCATTGACTGCAAAGGAAGTAACTCTACAGGCGGAGCAGCTGCGCCAAGCGGGCAATGTTCAAGGAACCTCAGTGCGGTTGGCAGCGGGCGCGCTGCGTCATGAGGGTACGACCCAGGCAGCGCAGAACCTGACTATCGATACGACGACGTTGGATAACCAGGGAGCGTTGAAGAGTGGGCAAGCGATGAGCGTCGTGCTCAGGGAGCGAGGCCATAACTCCGGCGAGCTGAGTGCGGGCAACAACCTGGCGATACAAGCCGGTACGCGCTGGGAGCAGGGAGATCAGGGTAAAAGTCACGCAGGTCAGCGCATGCAGCTGCAGGCTCAGCAGGTGAGCCTTGGGGGGGGCGTTGGTGCTCCGACGCTGGATGTTAACGCTAATGAGCTGACCGTGGCGGGCAAGGTGAAGGGCAACGCAGTGCAGTTGCAGGCGGGTGTGCTGACCAACCGGGGCGAGGTGCAGGCAGGGCAGACCCTGAACTGGCAGGGTAGCCGACTGACCAACAGCGGCACCCTGCAAGGGGACAAACAACTGGTGCTCAAGGGGGATGCCTTGCAGAACCAAGGCTCTCTGGCGGGAGGCGACAGCCTGACGTTGCAGGCCGATACCCTCGACAACGAGGGGCGTATCGCCAGTCAGCTGGCGACGCTGGCCGGTCGTCAGCTGCGCAGCAGTGGCACCTTGCTTGGGGTCTCCCGGCTGATTCTCAAAGGGGATGAACTGGCCCTGACAGGGCAGCAGCTGACCGACGGTGAACTGGAGCTGGGCAGCCGGTTGCTGCAGTTGAGCGGCCAAAGTCTGGTCGGTGGCCAGGCCCGGGTGACGGCCGAGACAGGTAACTTCGATGGTGTACTGAAGGCGCAGTCGTTGGTGCTGGCAGTCAAGGAGGCTACGAGCGAGGGCAAGCTGCACAGTCGGGAAGGTATTGCGTGGGGAGGGCAACGGTTTGCGACGGGGAGTGCGAGCGAGCTGCTGGCCAACCAGGGCGTGAGTCTGAGCGGCGACCAGCTGGCACTGGGTGGTACGGTTGGTGCGGGCCAGGATATGGCCATCAAGGGCAAGCAGGTCACGCAACATGGTCAGCTTGCCAGTGGCCAGGGGATGAAGGTCGATGCCGATGAGCTGGCGTTGGCCGGGCTGGTGCAAGGGCGTGCAATTACCCTGACCAGTGAGCGTGCTACCCAGCAGGGGCGCATCTTGGCCACCGATGCGCTGAACTGGCACAGCAAGCAGCTGGATGGCAATGGCTGGCTGCAGGCCGGCCAGGCCCTGAATTTGAACGGGGAGCGGCTGACCCACAGCGGTACGGCAGTGACGGCTGGCAAGCTGGCGCTCACATTTGCCGAACTGAACAGCACGGGTGGCCTGTTTGCCGATGAAGTGGCGGTGACGGGGTCCCGCCTGCTGTTGAAGGGGGCGCTGGAAAGCAAGTCATCCGCGCAGATAACGGCCGACGAATTACAACTGGGTGGGGAGCTGCGCACCGGGGCTGACCTGGCACTGGGGGTGACCTTGTTGACTCTGTCCGGGAGTCAGCATGTTGGTGGCAACCTGCAACTGCAGGCCGAGCAGGCCGATGTGAGCGGAGAGCTGGAAGTCGGCAAGCAGCTCAAGCTGGATGCCAAGACGCTTGCCAGCAGTGGCAAGCTGCTGGCAAGCCAGGCTGATATTGCGGCGGTCAACTGGCAACAGCGTGGAGAATTGACCACCGACAATGCGCTGGTCTGGCGTGGCGACAAGCTGACTCAGGAGGCTGGCGGCGCCCTGCGCGCCGGTGGCGTGCTGAACCTGAGCGGTGATGACATCACCCTGGCCGGGGATGTGGCTGCCAAAGGTGATGTGGCAGTGGTGGCCAATGCGTACCAGCAACAGGGGGCCATGAATGCGGCCCAGGGGCTGCGTATCGATGCGACCAGGCTACAACTGGATGGCACTACCCAGGCGAAGGCGGCGCAGTTGCATAGCCAGGTGGGAAGCAGTCGTGGTCAGCATTTGATAGGTCAGCAGCTCAACTGGCTGAGCGACACCCTGGTCAACCAGGGGTGGCTGCAAGCAGGGGAGAGTCTCGCGCTGGCAGGGCGTACGCTTGATAACGAAGGCACGGTCATCGCTGGTGGCGACCACCAACTCAACGCCACGGAGCGCCTCACCAATCAGGGCAACCTGGCAGGCAAGACACTTTCTCTGACAACCAAAGAGCTGCAAAACGGCGGGCTGTTGCAGGGTAAACAGGGTATTACGCTGCAGGCGGCAGAGGCCACCTTGACTGGGCGCTTGGCCAGTCAGGGGGCGGTCCAGCTAGGGGCAAAACTGCTGGCGCTGGGTGGCAATGCAAACATCGGTGGTGCCCTTACCCTGCGGGGGGATACGCAGCAGCTTGCTGGCGTCTGGCGGGTTGGCGGGTTGCTGCAAAGTACCGGTAAACAACTGACGTTGGCTGGTGACTGGCAAGCGGGGCAATGGCAATTGCAAGCTGATGCGCTCACCAACAAGGGGCGGCTGGCCAGCGAACAGGCAGCCAATTTTAAGGTGACAGAGTGGCACAACGAGCAGGGTGCCACCCTGGTTGCCGCGGGACCGTTGAACCTGACTGGCCAGCGCTTGTTGCAACAAGGGCGCTGGCTGGGTAATGGCAGCCAAACCCTGATGGTTGACGAGATAACCCAGCAAGGTCAGTGGCTGGGTGACGGTGCCTTGCAGGTGAAAGGGAGTAAGCTGGTTAACAGCGGCACCTTGCGGGCCGCCGGTCTTGATTTGACCGTGAATGAGCTTGAAAACCGAAGCCGGATGGAGAGCAGCGGTGAGTTTAACTGGCTGGGGGGGCAGTGGCGCAATCTGGGCGCGCTGTTGGCCGGGCATGCCACGCTGACGGGCGATACCTTGCTCAACAGCGGGGATGTGGGTACCCGTCAATTGACCATGAAGGCGGCCACCCGTCTGGACAACCGCGGTGTATTGGTTGGCAAGGAGGGGATAAACCTAGCGGCGGCGACCCTGAACTCGCAGGGTGACATGCTGAGTAATGGTCCCATGCAGTTGGGGGCCTCACTTCTGAATCTGAATGGCCTGACCCAGGCCGACGGTGAGCTCGTTGTGACGGCGGAGCAGGCAGCGCTGGCCGGCAACCTGGCTGCCGACCAACTGCAGTGGCGCGGCAAAACGCTGGTGATGTCGGGCACGGTGGCCGCGCGAGATGTCACCTTGAGTGGTGAACAAGTGACGCTGGATGGCACCCTCAAAGGGGACCATCAGCAGGTGACGGCGACCACCCTCACTACCGGCCAGCAGAGTCAATTGTTGGCCAAAACAGGGCAACAGCTGACGGCTGGCCAGATGACGCTGCAGGGCAGTGCGGTAGCGGGAGGGGCCCAGCGCATCGAAGCCACCCTGTTGTCACAACAGGGGATATTGGCCAGCGGTGGCTCACTGTCACTGCAGGTCGCCGATACCCTGCGCAATGATGGTAAGGTGTCGGCGCAAGCGATAACGTTGACGGCGGCACACATTGACAACGGTGGTGCGCTGGTCAGCAAGGACGCACTGAACCTGAAGACTGGCACCCTGACGAACCGGGGCCACTGGCAATCGGACCAGGGCATCACCTTGACGGCCAACCGGCTGCTCAACAGCGGTCAGTGGGTCAGCGGCCTGGGCCAGACATTGACACTGGATGCACTGGATAACAGCGGAACGTTGCTTGCCGGTGCTGACCTTACCATCAACGCTCCCCAGCTGAGCAGCAGCGGCAAGCTGTTGGCCAATAAAGACCTTGTTCTGAATACCAACGAAGCCACGCTGGGCAGTGGCAGCACCACAGCCAGCAATGGCCAGTTGCAACTCCATGCGGGCACATTGACCAGCCAGGGGACACTCTCATCGGCGGGGGATCTGAGCTGGCAAGGCGCGAATTTGGCGCACAGCGGCAGTGCCGTGACCAATGGCGCGCTGACGCTGCAGGGTGAGTCCGTCACCCTGGACGGTGACCTGCAAGGGGAGCGGGTGTTGCTGGACTCCGGCACACTGACCAGTCGCGGCAAGCTGACCAGCCGTGGCGACCTGGCGGTCAATGCCCGTGATGCGGTGCAGCACCATGGCCAACTGCAAGGCAATCAGGTTGTGCTGCGCAGTGCCAGCTGGCAGGGAAGCGGTGGCGTCGGCAGTGGCGGCGCACTTGAGCTACGTACCGGCCAGCTGCAACTGGCCGGTCCGTGGCGAATTCGTGGTGAGGCAGACATTCAGGCCGATACCATGACGCTGGGGGGCTCGCTGGTGAGTGGCGGCAACCTGACGCTTACCAGTCGGGGGGCATTGACCAGTCAGGCGGACAGCCAGCTAGTGTCTGGTGGAGCACTGTCCCTTGATGGCGCTATCCTGACGCAACAAGGGTTGTGGCAGTCGGCGCGTGGCATGAACCTCAAGGGCTCACGGTTCGAGCAGCAGGGTGACTTGCTGGCTGGCGGTGACCTGCGCTTGCGCAGCGGCTATTGGCAACAAGGTGGCAAGACCCGGGCAAACGGGGGACTGAACGCCGAGCTGACCGAGGGGGCGACCCTTGCAGGCACAGTACAGGCCGATGGCAATGCAACCCTCTCGGCGCCCGCGCTCACCCTCAAGGGGACCCTGGCCGCCAAAGGCAACGTGGCGCTTAGTGCCAATACCCTGATAAGCCAGCTCGGCAACTTGCTGAGCGGCGGCGAACTGGCCATGAATACCGCTCTCATCGAGCAGCAGGGCCGTGTTGAAACGACTCGTCTGCAAAGCGGCGGTGCGCTGCAAAATGATGGGGTGATCTTGGTTACCGGCCAGGGCAGCATCAGCGGTGCGCGGCTGGATAACCGGGGCACCCTGCAGGGGGATGGCCTCACCATCAGCAGTCGCCAGCTCGACAATCGTGGTGCCTTGCTGGGCAATACCCTGACACTGACCCATGACACCCTGCTCAACCGGGGGCGGGTACAGGGCGGCACGCTGAACCTGACGACTCGGCAACTGGATAACAGCCAGGGGGCCGTTCTGCGCGGCCAGCATGTGGGGGACATCACTGCCACAACGCTGACCAACGCTGGTGAGCTCTCCTCGGCCGGCCAACTTTTACTCAAGGGCAGCCAGCTCGACAACAGTGGTCTCATCAGTGCCAATTTACTGGAGGCCTCGCCACTGGCGCGGCTGGCCAACAGCGGCACCCTGTTTGGACAACAGCTGACCCTGCGCAGCGGCGAACTATATGCACCGGGCAAGATACTGGCGGGGCAGAAGGCGACGCTGGATGCGGGTCGGGTAACGGGCATCGGTGAATGGCTCTCTGGCGGGGACCTGGCACTCAAGGTGGGTTCATCGATGACCAGCCAGGGCATCCTCAGCGCCAAGGGGTCGTTGGACCTGCAGGTGCAGGGGGACTGGCAACATCAGGGGCAGTGGGGGGCAGGCCAGCGTTTCAATGCGGGCGTCACCGGTCAGCTTAATAACCGCGGTGCGTTGGTGAGCAATGGTGTCATGCAACTGGGTGCCCAGCGGCTGGAGAACAGCGGCAGTGTGCAGAGTGGGCAAGGGCTGACGCTCAATACGCAGGGTGATCTGCGCAACACCGGTATGCTGGCCAGCCTAGGCGACCTGGGGTGGCAGGGTGAGTCGCTGTTTAATGGCGGGACTGTATATAGCGGTGGCAACCAGAAATTGACGGCAAATAGCAATCTGACCAATGAGGGCGGCACGCTATTTGCTGAGCATAATATCACCTTGAGGCAGGGCACTACGGGAGGGCATTTAAATAACGAGGGAGGTACGATAGAGGCTGCAACGGGGGACTTAATCGTTGATATAACCAACGTGACCAATAAAGCTACGTCGGTGAATGTGACCCAGTCAACAGTAGACTATCGAGAACATATCCCGGGGCAAGGTGCGAGAGTCATATACGTACCAACACATACAAGTCAGCTTTCGGCTCGTCAGCCTTGCAGTGGAGCCCAGGGTGGATCCTGCGTGTACTTTATACCCCGCGATTGGGGAAACAAAACGTTCGTTATTAAAGAGGATAAGCTAAATGCAGAGGTGATGGGCCGAGGTCGCATGCTCGCTGGTCGTGATATCGCAATTAATGCCACGCAATTAACAAATGATGCGGGAACCATTGCAGCAACAAAAAATATAAGTTTGATAGCCAATACTCTTGTCAACCGCAGTTATCAAACAGGGACAGTCAAAGAGATATATGAATACGAATTTATAGGCGATGACAATCCTTATCGAGTGTATGCGTACTCGTCAGGTTTACGCCCAGGTGAGTCAGGTTTCGTGTCACTTGCATATGGATTTAAAGGTGCTCGTTCCGAGAGGGGTGATGGTGTATCTCATTCATCCCTTATATCGGCAGGCGATAACCTAACCGGCACCGTTGCCGGGATGATCGATAACGTCACGATCAAAGCCCATGCTGGACCGGTCAGCAGCACCACCGAACGCCCCTCCATCTCCTTGCCGCAAGCACAGGGTGCGGGTACCGCCCCCGGTTTACAGGGCGATGCCCAATACTTGGCGCAGCAGCTAAAACCCGTCGGCCCGGACAACGGCGTGCCCTTGCCTGACTTTCAGTTGCCCAATGGCGACAAGGGGCTCTTTACCATTAACGGCAATAGCGACAGTCCCTACCTGATTGAAGTCAACCCGCTGCTGGCCAATCTGGGTCAGGCCGGTAACGGTATGATGGATCGCATTGATGCTGCGCTTCAGCAGCAGTTGCAGGGGGCTGGACCGCTCTCCTTCGAGGCGGTTTCAGGCAGTGGTGGCGTTGCTCAGGTTACAGATCATGGAACGGACTGGACGCTGCCGGGCCGTACAAGTGGCGGGTTCAACGCCCCTGATCTGCAGTTGCCAAGCGGAATGACACCGTCAAACAGTGGTCATGTCACCACAGCAGGTCAGTGGCAACAGAGCTTGCAACCGGGTTGGCAAGCGCCGGTGGTCTCGGCCGTAGCGGTAACGGCGCCTGGCCCGGTGCAAACCGGCCAGCAAACGGTGCCTGCGCTGGCGACCCAGCCACAGATTGAAACCAGCCCGACTCTGACCCAGGTCGATAAATTCCTCGGCTCCAGTTACTTCTTCGGGCAGGTAAATTTTGCGCCAGAAAAAGATATCAAGCTGCTCGGTGATGCCGCCTTCGATACCCGTGTTATCCGCGATGCGGTGCTGGCGCAAACGGGCCGCCGCTTTATCAATGGCGAGATGGGCTCTGATTTGGCCCAGATGCGCTGGCTGATTGATAACGCGGCGCAAAACCGCCGTGATCTGGGTCTGACCCCGGGGGTAACGTTAAGTGCCGCTCAGGTTGCCCAGCTTGGCCGCAGCATGGTGTGGTGGGAGCCGGTCTGGTTCAACGGCCAGATTGTGCTCGCGCCCAAGCTCTATCTGACCGAGGCCGACAAGCGCCATCTCTCAGGTAGCGTAATTACTGCTGCCAATATCGATCTCACTGCTGGTGGCATCAACAATAGCGGCACTCTGTTGGCCGATGGCACACTCTCGCTCAAGAGCGGCACAACCCTGGTCAACCAGGGCCAAATCCAGGCTGGCGGTCGACTTGAGCTGCTCGCCAAGGGGGATATCCTCAATCAGAGCCTTATCAAGGGTGGAAAGGTCGCCATTGCATCGCTGGATGGTTCGGTGCGCAATGAAACCCGGACGGCCCAGCGTCATGTGGATGTCAACGGCATTCTCTCCGATGTCTTGAGCGACCAGACCCGCTTTAGCCGCACCGATATCGGCGATATCGCCCGCATTGAATCGGCTGGTAACCTGATGTTGCAGGCAGGGCTGGATATTTCGCTGTCGGCCAGTAACCTGCTGTCTGGGCTGGATATGACCCTCAATGCAGGGAGGGATATCACCATTGGCAGTCTGGAAGATAGACGCAAGTGGGAAGAGGGTAATAGCCGTTTCTCCCGAGTCGAGCAGTTGATGAGCGAGCTCAATGCCACTGGCAATCTCTCCCTCACTGCAGGCAATGACCTGAGTCTGGTTGCCTCAACGGCTGAAGCCAAGGGCGATGTGAGCCTGAGTGCAGGCAATAACCTGGTTCTGGCCAGCGAAGCGAACCAGACCAGTGATGATGTGCACCAAGGTAAAAAACACACCATCGACCGCACTATCACCCAAATCGGCACCACTGTCTCTGGTGATAACGTGAGTCTGAGTGCAGGCAACAACTTGCTGGCCCAGGCCAGCACCATCGAGGCACAAGGCAAGGCCAGCCTGCAAGCAGGTGGTGAACTGCAACTGCTTACGGCTGACAACGAGGCCTATCACTTCGAGAAGAGCAAGACCAAAAACACCTTCAAGTCAAAAAGTACCGAGATAGAGCAGAAGGATGTGACGGCACAGGGTACTACCATCACTGCCGGTGGCAACGTGAGCCTCGCCAGCCAGGGGGACATGACCCTCAAGGGCAGCGATATCAAAGCCGCAGACAGCCTTGCCATTGACACTGACGGTCAACTCAAGCTCCTGACCGCAACCGACGAGCACTTCTACCGCAAGGATGAGAAGAAGAGCGGTGTGATGGTGAAGATGTCCGGCAATGGCACCAACAGTACCATCGAGCGTCAGAACCAGCTGGACGGGGCTGATATCAATATCAGCGCGGGCCAGGGTGTATTGCTGCAAGTGGGTCAGCGTGAGGGTGAAACCTTGCAAGCTCGACTCGATACACTGGCAGCTCAGCCAGGAATGGCCTGGGTTGAGCAGGTTCGCGCTATGCCAGGTGTGAAGATGGAGGCGGTGCAAGAGGCTTATGAGCAGTGGAACTACAGCCAACAAAGTCTGAGTCCAATTGCGTCCTCAATTATTGCCATCGCCTTGGCTGTTGCAACCGGAGGGGCGGGAGCAGCAGCACTGGGGGCAGCTCAAGGGACAGCCACAGCTGCCATGGCCAATGCAGCGTTCAGCACCCTGGTTAGCCAAGCAACTATCTCCACCATTAACAATGGCGGAAATCTGGGAGCGGTACTCAAAGAGCTGGGCAGCAGTGCCAGCGTCAAGCAGTTAGCGACCTCGGTGGCAACGGCAGGGGCGCTACAGGGACTGGACAAAGCGATGGGATGGGCGAGTGCTGCACCAGCGGCCAGCAATGCCGCCAGCCAGCCTGCGGCCTCCAATCTGTTCTCCTGGGATACCTTCAACCGAGTGACCAGTCACTCGGTCGTGACCGCAGGGATTAACACCACCATCAATGGCTCCCACTTTGCGGATGCCTTTAAAGCCAGCCTGTTGTCCAATATTCAGGGGGAAGTGGGTAAAGCCACGGCCAACTGGATAGGGGATCAAGGCATTAAATTTGATGCTGCTAACAGCCCGTTGGCAGAGGCAGGAAAAATCGCTGCCCATGGGGTGACCAGCGGCGCCATTGCCGAGATTACTGGCGGCAAGTTTGCGGCGGGAGCGGCAGGCGGCGCTATGTCAGAGCTGGCCAGTAACTGGAGTCTAGGGGCCTTTGGCGGCAACGAGGAGTATCAGGTTGCCCTCAACAAGGTGTTGGGTGGCCTTGCAGCAGCGGCAGTTACTGGCGATGCTGCTGATTTCGATACCGGTGCTGAGCGGGCGGAGACGGTGTATCGTTACAATAGTCTCCAGCATATGTTTAATTTAGCTGCTGAAGCGAAGATGGCCGATGTGAATAAAGGACTTGAACCCATAATTAAAAAGGCTGATGAAGAGGCTAAGAAAGAAACGCTAAAGGAAACACTTAAAACAAGTACCTATATTGTCGGTGCCGCATATTTTGGACCTGCAGCAGCAGTCGAGAGTGTTTTCGCAGGATCATCAATATCAACTATGGCTAATGCAGCATATCAGTGGTATGACCTTAGTCGGCCTGGCAATGAAAATAAATCTTGGGATTATTGGGGAAGTGCTAATGCAGCAGTTACAGGAGCGTTGGCCCCTGGTAGAGGTATAAAGGAAAATATAGGTATAGCTATTGGCTCATCTCTGATTTTAGATGATTTTAGTATTGATAAGGCTGGTGTTTCCGGGGTCGGAGCTGCCTTGGGGGGCGCATATGGAAAGTATATGCCTGGGCTTTCGAATAAGATCCTAAAGGGAGACAAAATTCCAGGGTTTGTTTTTGAAACGACAGGCAGTCTTGGTGGTGAGTTTTTTACTGGGTACTCTAATAAGTTGCTTTTAGAGAGAGTTGAAAAAAAAGAGGTTATGAAATGAAGTATTATCTTGGGTTATGGCTTTACTCATGTTTTTTTTGTGTCCTTTTATGTTTTTTGATCGGAGGGGTAAGCTCCATCTTTTTTTATTTTAAAGAAGGCGAGCTTCTTGTTCCTAAAGGAGAGGTTGAACGGGGTGTTATATTTGGATTTATAGCGGGAACATCGATATCAATATATGTTTTTGTTGTCTCTCTCTTTAAAAAAAGTGAAAAAAAAGAGTGAGGTAAAGTATATGTGAGTTTTGAAACAAACAAATAACAGACTGGTTAGATAAGTATGGTAGGAGATAATCTGGAGATAATCTGGGACACCCACCTTTTTGACAGAGGCGTAGTGCTGTTGTTGACTTGAGAGGTCACCGTTGAGGGATGTGCCATGACCATTGCCCGTTCACGTCAAATCAGCTTGCAGGATACGCCTTACTACCACGTGGTCAGTCGCTGTGTGCGGCGAGCTTTTCTGTGCGGAGAGGATTCCCACTCCGGCCAGAGTTATGAGCATCGACGCCAATGGGTGGTCGACAAGTTGGGGCAACTGTCGCGGCTGTTTGCTATCGGCATTTGTGCCTACGCGGTGATGAGCAATCACTATCATCTGGTGCTCAAGGTGGAGCCAGATACTGCGGCCAACTGGAGTGAGCGGGAGGTGGCTGAGCGCTGGGCGGCGCTTTTCCAGTGGCCGAATTTGGTCAGGCGTTGGTATCAGGGGGAGATGTTGATCGAGCCTGAACTGGCTGTTGTGCAGCAATTGCTTACCCAATGGCGAGAGCGGCTTCACTCCATCAGCTGGTTTATTCGGCTACTCAATGAAAATCTGGCCCGTCAGGCCAATCAGGAAGATAGTTGCAAGGGCCATTTCTGGGAGGGCCGCTTCAAGAGTCAGGCTTTGCTCACCGAATCTGCCTTATTGGCCTGTATGGCGTATGTTGACCTCAATCCGATACGAGCCGCGTTGACCGATCGGCCAGAGCAGAGTGACTACACCAGTATCAAACAGCGCCTTGACGAGCCTGCTGCTCCTGAGGTTTTGCCACCACTGTTACTGCCGTTTCCAGCCAGGGGAAGCCTGAAGAACTGCCCTATTCCTTCACCGACTACCTGATGCTGGTTGATTGGACAGGCCGTGCTATTCGGCCCGACAAACGGGGTCATATTCCGGCTCAACTTGGACCCATTCTGGAACGGTTGGGCCTTGATGGTGTTCTCTGGTTGAAACAGGTGGCGCTATTCAGGCGACAAGGGATAAGAGTGGTGGGAGGCAGAGATCAATGCCAGCAGTTTGCCCGCCACTGTGGCCAGCGGCGATGCCATCAACCACAGATTTGATTGCTTTGCGTTTACCCTGCTGATAGCTCTGGGTATTGCACATAGTCCAGTAAATGGTTGTGCAGGGGCCGTTGCTTTCTAAACCTGAAAATTTCTCCTGCCAGCCGAGTTTTACATGCATCAGTTCGAATGCATACACCCTTATAATGCCTGCAAGCAGTTCGATAGTGGCTTGCTACAAAAGGTGGGTGTCCTAATTGTATCCTAATTGTACTATGCTGCAGCGTCTGCGCAAGGGAGTGCAGCTGGAAGATGGCACCGCCAAGTTCAACAAGATCAAACCGGCTGGCGGTGAGGGTCTGAACCAGTGGTTCAACGTCACCCTGACCGAAGGTCGCAACCGTGAAGTGCGCCGCCTGTGGGAATCCCAGGAAGTGCAGGTGAGCCGCCTGATGCGTATCCGCTACGGCGACGTCAAGCTGGACCGCGGCATCCCGCGCGGCGGCTGGCAAGAGCTGAAACTGCCGGAAGTGAACTACCTGCGCGGTCTGGTCAACCTGCCGCCGGAGACCGAATCCAAAGTCGACCTGCAGCAGGATGGCAAAACCAGCCGTCACAAGCAGGCCGCCCAGATCCGTCGCGCCGTGCAGCGTCACAAAGAGATGCAGGGCAAAGAGCCGCGCGCTCGCGCCACCACCGCCCGTCGCAAGCCGCAAGCCTCTACCCGCAACTCCGGCACCGGCAGCAAGTAAGCCGACAACCCGTTGCGAACTGCGCGCCGTCAAATAGCGCACAGTCGGCCAAGCAAAGGCCCGCACCAACTGGTGCGGGCCTTTTTCATCTCTAGCGGGTGACCTCCAGCTGCCGGCTGGCTCCGGTCATATGGCAATGATTGCTCTCACACTCCTCAGTTGGCCGGTGTCATCCACTCTTTGTTGAAGTCGCGGATAAACATCTCTCCCTCTTCATTGCGGGCGGTGACCAGATAGAAGGTGACGTTCTGGCGAAACAACGAGAGGCGGTAGAGGGCAGCGTTGTCCTCCTCCGAGAGGTTCTTTTTCGAGGTGTCGTTGATGGGCACCAGATCGACTTTGCCCTTTTTCAGCAGTTCGACACACTGGTTGAGGCGGTTGGTGGTTCTGACGACCAGCTTCTGCTCGATGGTCACCCGCTCGATAGCATCGGAGAACCACCCCTTGGGCACGCAGGCGGTTTTCTGCTGCCAGGGCGGGGATTCCAGTCCCTTCTTGTCGGGCGTGGTGTACCAGGACTGGATATCGAAGGCTATGGGGGTACTGAACAGCAGGGTGTTGCTGCGCTCGTTGGTCCAGGTAAAGGGGAAGGCGGCGATGGCGTTGCCCAGCTCGATGTTTTTAAGTCCTCTCGGCCAGGGCTGGTAGGAGACCCTCAGATCCGGGTGGCCTGCCGCTTTGAGAGTGGTGAGCACCTTGCTTGCCAGCTCGCCGCCATTGGCCAGCGTCGCTGAAGAGTAGGGGGGCAATTCGCCGGTGATAATTACCGCGCTCTGCACAGTGGCGGCCGGGAGCAGCGAAAGAGCAAACAGGGTGGCACGAAGGCGAAGGGACGAGCGGAGTCGATAAGTGGCAGAGGGCGTTACCGGATAACGGATGTGCATGGCGGGTGACCTCACCTCTATCGATTGCTGACAGCGTAGCGGTTTCGGCAGGGAAAAAACAGACTCGATAAATGCTACTGGTCGCGGTGTATGGCCCTTGAAGTTCCCTTTGGCGGGCGGAAGGGGCTGTGGCGGTTGCTCTGCTCCGGTGAGCTTGTTAGCCTGTGCGGCTCTGACAGAGGAGTGAACGATGAGCAAGGTACTTGATGAGCTGCTGGCGTTGCTGGCGCTGGAAAAAATCGAGGAGGGCCTGTTTCGGGGCCAGAGCCAGGATCTCGGTCTGCGGGCCGTGTTTGGCGGACAGGTAATGGGGCAGGCCTTGTCAGCCGCCAAGCAGACGGTCGAGACCGGCCGTCAGGTTCACAGTTTTCACTCCTACTTCCTGCGTCCGGGGGATGTGACCCGTCCCATCGTCTATGACGTGGAGAATATCCGTGACGGCCAGACCGTCTCCACCCGCCGGGTCAAGGCGATTCAGGGCGGCAAGCCCATCTTCTATCTCAACGCCTCATTTCAGGTGCCGGCCGATGGTTTCGAGCATCAGGCGCAGATGCCGACCGGCATCACCCCGCCGGAGGAGCTCAAGAGCGAGCTGGAGCTGGTGCGCCCTTACGAGAACCTGATCCCGGCCTCCCTGCGCGACAAGATCCTCTGCGAGCAGCCCATCGAGATGCGCCCGGTGACCCTGGTCGACCCTATTCGGCCGACGGTGCAGGACCCGGTGCGTCACGTCTGGTTCAAGGCCAACGGTCAGATGCCGGACGATCTGCGGGTGCACAAATACCTGCTGGCCTACGCCTCCGACTTCAACTTCCTGCTCACCTCGCTGCAGCCCCACGGGGTGTCGTACTGGGAGCCGGATATGCAGGTGGCCACCATCGATCACTCCATGTGGTTCCACCGGGATTTCCGCTTCGACGACTGGCTGCTCTACGTGGTAGACAGCCCGAGCGCCAGCAGCGGTCGCGGTCTGGTGCGCGGCCAGTTCTTTACCCGTGATGGCATGCTGGTGGCGAGCACCATGCAGGAGGGGGTGATCCGCCGTCGCGGCAGTTAAGGCCTCAAAGCGGATAGCAAAACGGGGTGGCTTGGGCCACCCCGTTTTCGTTGCTGCGATGTGGGCGGGCGCTGCGGGATCAGCCGCCGCGCTGGTACTTGAAGCGCTTCTTGCGCCGGTAGGGATAGACATCCTCGAACACCCCCACCTTGATGTTGCTCTGCAGCATCTTCCAGTAGTTGGCGTCGAACATCTCCTTGTGCAACTGCAACATGATCTCGCGCACCTGCGGCTTTTGCAGCAGGAAGGTGGCGAACTCCTCCGGGAAGATGTCGTTGGGGGCTACCGAATACCAGGGCTCGGCGCTCCACTCATCCTCGGGGTAGCGCGGCGGCGGGATCTGGCGGAAGTTGCACTCCGTCATGTAGCAGATCTCGTCGTAGTCGTAGAAGACCACCCGGCCGTGACGGGTGACGCCAAAGTTCTTGAACAGCATGTCCCCCGGGAAGATGTTGGCCGCCGCCAGCTGCTTGATGGCGTTGCCGTACTCCTCCAGCGCAAGGCGGGTCTGCTGCTCGTCCGCCTTGTCCAGATAGAGGTTGAGGGGGATCATCTTGCGCTCGGTATAGAGGTGCTTGATCACCAGCTTGTCGTCGCTGATGGTGAGCGCAGAAGGTGCCACCGTCTTGAGCTCGGCAAGGAGCTCGGGCGAGATGCGATCGAGGGGAAACTCGAAGTTGGTGAACTCCTGGGTATCGGCCATCCGACCCACCCGATCGTGCTGTTTAACCAGCCGGTATTTTGCCTTCACCTGCTCGTGGCTCACATCCTTCGGGGGAGTGAACTCGTCTTTTATCACCTTGAACACCACATCGTAGGAGGGGAGGGTGAACACGCTCATCACCATCCCCTTGATGCCGGGGGCGATGATGAACTGATCCCGACTCTGGGCCAGATGATGGCGGTAGTGGCGATAGAGCTCGGTCTTGCCGTGCTTCTGGCAGCCGATGGCGTTGTAGATCTCGTAATCGGGCTTGTGGGGCATGATCTGGCGCAGGAAGGCGACAAACAGCGCCGGTTCGCGGGCATAGACCATAAAGTAGGCGCGGGCGAAGCCAAACACGATGGAGGCGAGATCCGGCTCGAAGATCACCGTGTCCACATAGATGCTGTGGCCGGTGCTGAGCAGGGGCAGGATAAAGGGGAAGACCTGATCTTTTACCCGGATCAGCCCCACCAGATAGGCCCCCTTGTTGCGGTAGAACACCTCTTTCAATAGCTCGATGGCAAAGGGCTCATCATGGAGGATTTGCGGGCCGTTCTCGGCAAGATGGCGGTGGATGTCGACAATATCCCGCTGCTTGTCCTCGTAGGGGAGGGTGAAGCTGTAATCCCCCAAAAGCTGGCTCAAGGTCTGCGGCAAGTGGGCGAGATCGGTGCGATAGATGCGCAGCAGGGCGCTCAGATCGGGTTTTTCGCCACGGCTGACAAAGGGGTGGATATAGAGGTTCTCGTCGCGGATATTGCGATGGCGAAAGATCCGGCGATAAACGGAGTTGAAGAAGGACTCCGCCACCTCGAAGTTGTCACAACGGGGCAGCAGATCGCTGAAGGCGCTCTTGACCCGCTTGAGCAGCTCCTGGGTGGCGTGGTGCTCCCCCATCATCTGGCGGATGGAGCTGGCGGTGGCCCCCACATGGTGGTCATAGAGGCGAATTCGCTCGCGCCCGGCGAGCTGCACCCCCAGCCAGTCACTGTTCTCGAAGCGGCTCTTGCTGCCCTGGGTTATCTCGAGAAACCGGCTGTAAAACGACTCGAACCGTTGCAAGATGGTCTCGGCGACGGCCTGTTCCAATGGCTGCTGCATTTCTCTCTTCCTTGTGATCTGTCGGGCCGATAGCGCGAAGGATTGGGTGTAATTTGTTCACACGTCTGGCCACTATCGCAACATTCAAACGTCTGTTCAAGTGGCAATTTTCGGGGATAAACGGTAGATTGCGCCCCTGTTTTGGTGATGGTTTAGCGACTGTTTGCTGTCTGTTTGAGAGGCCGTCCGGCCTGTGAGGAAACCCGATGAAGCTCTATTTTGTCCTGGTGGCACCTGCCCGTCCTGCGAACGTGGGGGCGGCTGCCCGCGCCATGAAAACCATGGGATTCGATGCCATGCGACTGGTGGCGAGCCGGGTACACGAAGAGGAGGAGGCGAGCTGGGTAGCTCACGGCGCGCAGGAGATCCTGACTCAGGCCGAGGCGTTCGATACCCTGCCCGAGGCGCTGGCCGATATGGATCTGGTGATCGCCACCACCGCCCGCCAGCGTGGTCGCTACCAACACTATCTCACCCCGGCTGAAATTCGCGACCAGATCCGCGCCAAACCTTCCCTCGACAAGGTGGCCATCGTCTTTGGCTGCGAGGAGTCGGGCCTCTCCAACGAGCAGCTGGCCGAGGTCGACCTCATCAGCTATCTGCCGCTCAAGGTGAGCTACCCGTCCCTCAATCTGGGGCAGGCGATCATGCTCTACGCCTACGAGCTGAGCCCGCTGCTCGATGAGGCAAGTGTCGCAGCAGAAAATATTGATAACAGCGGACAGGTTCGCGTGCTTAAAAGCAAAACAGCAGAATTGCTGGGTGAACTCGGAGTTTCGCAGGATGAAAAACTGCATCAATGGGTGATGGACCGGGTACCCATGCTGCCGCAGCGGGATTTGAACATGCTCCACCTGCTCTGCAAAGACCTTGCCCGCAAGCTTGGTAAAGAGGTTTAAGTTGACAGCCCAGCGCCCGCCGCGGTATTGCTAAAAGCCAGCTTCGTCAACGAGTGTTCGTCATGCAGTTATTCACCAACGTCATCACCACCACCATTATTACCGGTACCACCACAGGTGGCACTGGGGCCGGTTGATGCGCTGACGAACAAGCACAGAAATCAGAAAAGGCCCGTACCCACCCAGTACGGGCCTTTTTGTTGGATTGGTTTTTAGATTGAATTTCATAGATTTACAGGGAGAGAAAGCGATGAGAGTGTTGAAATTTGGCGGGTCTTCACTGGCCGATGCAGAGCGTTTTTTACGGGTGGCCGATATCGCGGTCAACACCCACGGCCAATCTCAGGTAGCCCTGGTGCTCTCTGCACCCGCCAAGGTGACCAATCATCTGGTGGCGCTGGTGGAACAGACCAGCCGCGGTATGGATGCCAGTTCCACCCTGTTTGAAGTCAACGGCATCTTCTCCCGCCTGCTGGCCGGGTTGAAGGCGGCCTATCCGGCGCTCGATGACAAGGCGTTGCTGGCCCGCCTCACCGCCGAGCTGGATCAGGTGGAGCGGCTGATGCAGGGCATCCGTCTGCTGGGCCTCTGCCCGGACAACGTGCAGGCGCGCATTCTGAGCCGTGGCGAGAACCTCTCCATCGCCTTTATGCACGAACTGCTGCGGGTGCGCGGTCTGGATCTGGAGCTGATCGTACCGGAAGAGCTACTGGTCACCGACGGCGGTTATCTGGAAGCCCACGTCGATATCGAAGCCTCCCGCCTGCGCTTTGCCGCCAAGGGGCTGCGCTCGGTTGTAGAGGGGCAGGGCCCCTCTGGAAAAGAGTCATGTCTTTACCTGATGCCGGGCTTTACCGGTGGCAGCGACAAGGGTGAAACCGTGCTGCTGGGCCGCAACGGCTCCGACTACTCCGCCGCCGTACTGGCTGCCTGTGTCGATGCCGAGTGCTGCGAGGTCTGGACTGATGTCGAGGGCTGCTACAGCTGCGACCCCCGTCTGGTGCCGGATGCCTACCTGCTGAAAACCCTCTCCTACAAGGAGGCGATGGAGCTCTCCTACTTCGGCGCCAAGGTGCTGCACCCGAAAACCATCGCGCCGGTGGCCCAGTTCCATATTCCCTGCCTCATCAAGAATAGCTTCAACCCGCAGGGGCCGGGCACCCTGATCGGCCCCGAGAGCGGCGACGATGACCTGAAAGTGAAGGCCATCTCCGACTTGTCCGGCATGTGCATGTTCAACGTCTCCGGCCCCGGCATGAAGGGGATGGTCGGCATGGCCGGTCGCATCTTCTCCGCCGTCTCCCGCGCCGGGGTCAGTATCGTGCTGATCACCCAGTCATCTTCCGAGTACAGCGTCAGCTTCTGTATCCACAGCTACGACAGCGAGAAGACCCGCAAGGTGCTGGAGCGCGAGTTCGAGCTCGAATTCAAAAACCAGCTGCTGGAGCCGCTGGATATCATCAGCGATCTGGCGATCATCTCCCTGATCGGTGACGGCATGCGTACCAGCAAGGGGATGGCGGCCCGCTTCTTCACCTCGCTGGCGCAAGCCTCCATCAATATCGTCGCCATCGCGCAGGGCTCCAGTGAGCGCTCCATTTCGGCGGTGGTGCGGGATCGCAAGGTGGCGGAAGCCATCAAGGCGTGCCACCAGAACTTCTTTGGCAGCCAGCAGTTTATCGATCTCTTTGTGGTCGGTGTCGGTGGCGTCGGTGCCGCGCTGGTGGATCAGATTGCCCGCCAGCAACCGGTACTGGCCGAGCAGGGCACTGGCCTGCGGGTGGTCGGCATCGCCAACAGCCGCCAGATGGCGGTCAACAAGGATGGCCTGAACCTCGCCAACTGGCGTGAACAGCTGGCGGAAGCCCGCGACAGCTTCTCGCTGGAAGGGGTGAAAAAGCTGGTGGAAGATAGCCACATCATCAACCCGGTGATCGTCGACTGCACCTCCTCCGAGGCAGTAGCCGTCCAGTATGCCGACTTCCTCGCCGCCGGTTTCCATGTGGTCACCCCGAACAAGAAGGCCAACACCGGTTCGCTCGATTACTACAAGGCGCTGCGCCGCACCGCCCGCCAGACTCGCCGCAAGTTCCTCTATGAAACCAACGTGGGGGCTGGTCTGCCGGTTATCGAGAACCTGCAGAACCTCATCAAGGCCGGTGACAAGCTGCGTGCCTTCGACGGCATTCTGTCCGGCTCCCTCTCCTTTATCTTCGGCAAGCTGGATGAAGGGATGGCCTTCTCTGAAGCCACCAAGATTGCCCGCAGCAACGGCTTTACCGAGCCGGATCCTCGCGACGATCTCAACGGCATGGATGTGGCGCGCAAGCTGCTCATTCTGGCTCGTGAGGCTGGCATGGCGCTGGAGCTCTCCGATGTCGAGGTAGAGCAGGCGCTGCCGCCCGGCTTTGACGTCAGTGGCGACGTGGAAGCCTTTATGGCCCGCCTGCCGGAGGCCGACGGCTGGTTCCGCGACCAGTTCGCCGCGGCCCAGCGTGAAGGCAAGGTGTTGCGCTATGTGGGTTCCATCGAGGGTGGCAAGTGCAAGGTGGCCATCAAGGCGGTCGGTGGTGACGAGCCGCTGTTCAAGGTCAAAGACGGGGAGAACGCGCTCGCCTTCTTCTCCACCTACTACCAGCCGATCCCGCTGGTGCTGCGCGGCTATGGCGCCGGTACCGAAGTGACTGCGGCGGGCGTCTTTGCCGACGTGCTGCGCACCCAGAACTGGAAGCAGGAGTTGTAAGCATGAGTTCAGACATGTACCCCTCTTATATGACTGAAGGCGGCAGCGTGGTCGCCTACGCGCCTGCCTCCAGCGCCAACCTGAGCGTGGGATTCGATGTACTGGGGGCGGCGCTCGCCCCCGTTGATGGCTCTCTGCTCGGCGATCGGGTGCAGGTAAAAGCGGCTGACGTGCCGTTCGCCCTCTCATCCGTGGGCCGCTACGCCCATAAGCTGCCGGACGATCCGAAAAAGAATATCCTGTTCGACTGCTGGGTCGCCTATGGCGAGGCGCTGGAGAAGCGCGGCCTTAAACTCAAGCCGCTCGAAATGGTGCTGGAGAAGAACCTGCCGGTGGGCTCGGGTCTGGGTTCCAGCGCTTGCAGCGTGGTGGCGGCTCTTGAAGGGCTCAACGCCTTCCACGGCGAGCCGCTTGATGAGCACGACATGCTGCTGCTGATGGGGGAGATGGAAGGCAAGATCTCCGGCTCCGTCCACTACGACAATGTGGCCCCCTGTTATCTCGGTGGCATGCAGCTGGTGGTGGAGGAGGCGGGCGTTATCAGCCAGGGCATTCCGGTGTTTGACGAGTGGTACTGGGTGGTCTGCTACCCGGGCACTGTGGTCTCCACCGCCGCGGCCCGCGCCATTCTGCCGGCCCAATATCGCCGGCAGGATTGCCTCACCTATGGCCGCCGCCTGGCTGCCTTTGTCCACGCCAGCTACACCGGGCAGGAGCCGCTGGCGGCAAGCGTCTTGAAAGACGTGATTGCCGAGCCCTACCGCGCGGCGCTGATCGAAGGCTTTGCCGAGGTGCGGGCGCAGGCGGCCCAGAACGGGGCGCTCGCTACCGGCATCTCCGGCTCCGGCCCCACCGTGTTTGTGGTGATGAAGGAGCTGGCGCAGGCCGAGCGGATGAAGGATTGGATGGAAGCACATTTCGTGCAGAACGAAGATGGATTTGCCCGGGTCTGCAAACTGGACATGGCCGGGGCACGGGTAACAGGAAGCGAGCTATGAATCTCTACAACATCAAGGACAACAGCGAACAGGTGAGCTTCGCGCAGGCGGTGCGTCAGGGCTTGGGTCGCGAACAGGGGCTCTTCTTCCCCGAACAACTCGAACCGCTCGCCGATGTGGATGCCCTGCTGGATCTGCCGCTGGCCGAACGCTCTGCCCGCATCCTGAGCCACCTGCTGGGGGACGAAGTGCCCGCCGCCAAGGTGAGCGAGCTTATCAAGGCCGCCTTCACCTTCCCGGCGCCGCTGGTGAAACTCAAAGATGGCACCTATGCCCTTGAGCTGTTCCACGGCCCGACTCTGGCGTTCAAGGACTTCGGTGGCCGCTTTATGGCCCAGTGCCTTGCGGCCTTTAGAACCAACGACAAGATCACCATCCTTACCGCCACCTCCGGCGACACCGGCGCCGCCGTGGCCCACGCCTTCTACGGGCTGGAGGGGATTGAGGTGGTGATCCTCTATCCCAAGGGCAAGATCAGCCCCTTGCAGGAGAAGCTCTTCTGCACCCTCGGCGGCAATATCCGCACCATCGCCATCGATGGCGACTTCGATGCCTGTCAGGCGCTGGTAAAACAGGCCTTTGACGACGAAGCGCTGAAAAAGGCCATTGGCCTCAACTCCGCCAACTCCATCAATATCAGCCGTCTGTTGGCGCAGGTTTGCTACTACTTCGAGGCGGTGGCCCAGTTGCCCAAGGCCGATCGCGCCAAGGCGGTGATCAGCGTGCCGTCCGGCAACTTTGGCAACCTCACTGCGGGCCTTATCGCCAAGGCGCTGGGGCTGCCGGTGAAGCGCTTTATCGCCGCCACCAACGCCAACGATACCGTGCCGCGCTATCTGAAAACCGGTCAGTGGGAACCGCACCAGACAGTGGCCACCCTGTCGAACGCCATGGATGTCAGCCGCCCCAACAACTGGCCACGGGTAGAAGAGCTCTGCCGCCGCAAGGGCTGGGCGTTGGAGACCCTGGGATCAGGTATGCGTGACGACGTCCAGACCCGCGCTGCTCTCAAACGGCTGCACCAGCTGGATTACCTGTGCGAACCCCACGGCGCCATTGCCTGGGATCTGCTGGGGGAACAGCTGGCCGAGGATGAAGTAGGGGTCTTCCTCTGCACCGCCCATCCCGCCAAGTTCAAGGAGTCGGTGGACGAGATCCTGAATCTCGATGTACCGCTGCCCGGCCCGCTGGCCAAACACGCCGACCTGCCGCTGCTCTCTGTTAATTTGCCTGCGGAGTTTGCCCGGTTAAGGGCGTTTTTGGTGGGTTAAGCCACCGAGCTGAGATAATCGATAGAAATAAAAATCCCCCGGTAATGGGGGATTTTTGTGGGTGAAAGTCGGTAGCTAAAGGCAACTGGCAATATCACGAAATATTTGTATCGCGAGCGTACGATTACGCTTCGCTAATCGAACCTACGTGCTTGTTGATGGAAATAAAATGCCCCAGACTTAGTAGCTTTTATTTGTACCTGCTTAATATAAGAGTTACTTTTAGAGGTTTTTAAATAGACAATGTTCATGTTGCTTTTGTGAAAAAAACGTCTGGATTTAGTTAACTCAAGAGGAGATTTTATTCATCATTTATAGAGTATAGCGGTAGTTGACCTGGTAATGATAATGGGGATGGTCTGTAGAAATGAACTCCAGCATTATGCTCTTGATAATGAAATGTATTAGTAGAGACCGCATACTCAACAAGAGATTCTAGTGACGATATTAGTTCAATAATATCCTTGCTCCAATAGTTCTTAATCAAATCTATAATTTTTTTATGTCCTGGGTCTGGAATGTTTTCCATGTATCCAAAATGCCCATCAATCAAGTTTTGAATGTTTTCAATTGCGGTAATATAATCAGCAATATAAGAGTTGGATTTTGAAAAATGAAGAGTCCACCTTCCAATTGACTCATCCTTGTTGAGAGTTATTAGGTCCTTTATCATTGTGCTACCATGTTTTTTTTGTCTGACACTCCGATACAAAATGTACAATATTTATCTTTTGTTGGGTTTTTGGTAAAGTATGATGTTTGGAATAACCCCTCACCATGAACACCTTCGACTTCTCCAACAAAGCCTATAGTCTCCTCACCATTTGAAATCAAAATTAATAGATCAGAGTATTTAAGGGTTCCAATTAAGTTGTATCCTGGGATTACACTCTTAGGTAAAGCTATTATTCCCTTAGGTAAAAGCATTTTTACAATTTCTTTATTATATTCTTCTTTGGCATTAAAAATTTCCGTGTCATTCCCAACCTTAAAAACATTCATAAGTTCAATGTTGAAATTTTTAATTTCATAATCACTTAAAATTTTACAGCATAACTCTTTGAATATTTTTATGCCTGCTGTTGTTTTAAGGAAATCAACCATTACATATTCAAATGAATGGTTTTGCACTTTACCCCTCATTCGGTGAAAAAAACCACTTATTCTGAGCTCACCTTTGTAGTCTTTAAGACTTTTATTATTACCCCATACATAGTCAAGATTTTTCTGATAGCGAACTGTTTTCAAGATAGAACAGTAAAATGCGGCCCAGTAAGCTGTCGTATCTTGAATTATAGTTTTAGTGTGGTTAGGAAGTATGATAGATGTTTGTTGTTCCATATTTCATCCTTAAATTTTACCAAAGAGTTATTTTCTGAGCTATAGGATATTTATGTTATTATGTCCTATCTAGATTGATTTAGTGCGCTTGGTTGTTTTTCGTTCAACGCCGTCCCATAGGCTGTGGCTATTCTTATCACTCATTTCTAAGATAATAAAATTATCATAACGGTAGATTTTGTCCTCAAATGATGGTTTTCTTTCCGAAAATAGTTCAGCAAGTAACGGGGCATCACGTCTATTTAGCTAAGTTTTAATTGGTTGTTGATTTTACATGGCCAAATTCAACTTGTTTTGGAAATCATATTTCCCATTTGTTGGGTTTCGTTAGGGTCAGCTCCGACCGACGAATTGCATCAATCAATGTTTAGAGCCTACGCTACCGCCCGTGGATTACAGCTTCCAAAATGCTCCATTAACCAGCGGGGCAGCAACCCATTGCAGCAATAGGCACCGGATGGCTATGTTAAGCCAATCGAATCTGTGCTCACCAGTCAAAAAGTGACGTAAGTGTCAGTAATGACTGATTTTTTGCGCTGGCTCAACAAATCGAACTGAGTGGGCACCGGATTCCCATGGCCCTTGATTTTATTGGGGTTGGTGGGTGTGGCGCGAAAGTTGGGTGCCGGCTTGCTGTCGGAGAAGGCTTTACGGGGGCAATCCCGCTCTGCCAATCGGCGCTATAGTGCGGGCGATGGTTGTTGTACTCCGTCTCCCAAGCTGGCGAGGCGGGGGATCTGCGGCAACAATCAGCTGTTGCAATCACAGCCATTTGCAACACATCGTCATGCAAATATGACCATGCAAACACATCACCAGATAGAGAGGAGATCACCCATGAAGCGTACCATCCTGTTCGGCCTGCTCTGCGGCAGCGTGCTGCTGGCCAATCCGGTCTTTGCCAGCGACACAGCCCAGTTGCAGTGCGAGGCGCAGGCCGCAGCCAAAAAGCTTAATGGCGCCGCCAAGACCAGCTTTGTCGGCAAGTGTGTGAAAGATGCCGCTGGCGCCGCGACCGGCGAGTGCGAGAAGGCGGCCGCCGACAAGAAGCTGGCCGGTGCGGCCAAGAACAGCTTTATCCAGAAGTGCGTGAAGACGGGCGCGGCGGTGGATCCGGCGGCCAAGTGCGAGAAGGCGGCGGCCGACAAGAAGCTGGCTGGCGCGGCCAAGAACAGCTTTGTCCAGAAGTGCGTGAAGGATAGCGCCGCCAAGTAAGGCATTTTCTCATCCGGTGTGTTTGCGGGGGGCCATCAGGCCCCCCGCGCTTTTGGGGTGCACTGATGGCGCAACGCACAAGCCTTGTATCGGGGCAGCAATAGCGACACTATTGACTCCTTTTATAGGTTCCGCAGAGGCGCAGCCATGACCTGCCGTTACCAAACGTGGGGTTGGCGAGCCGCATCCGTGCGGGATTACGCGCGATAAGGGAGCAAAGCAGTATGATGGAAGAGATGGAATGGCGCTGGCTCAATGAACCTGCCGAGTGGCATCAGACAGAGGGCGGTTTGCAGGTGGTGACAGACCAGCAGACCGATTTTTGGCGCAGCACCTGGTATGGCTTCGAGCGCCACAGCGGGCATCTCTATGGCTGCGAGGTGGCGGGGGAGTTTACCTTTCAGGTCTGCGTCGAGGGGGAGTTCACCACCCTCTACGATCAGGCGGGGCTGATGCTGCTGCAAGACGAGGCGCACTGGCTGAAAGCGGGGATCGAGTACAACGATGCCCAGCCGATGATCGGCAGCGTGCTGACCAATCCGCGTTCTGACTGGGCCACCGGCATCTTCACCGGCAATCCGCGCCGCTTCTGGTTGCGGCTGACCCGGCTGGCCGATTGCCTGCGTTTGCAATACTCCACCGATGGCAAGGTGTGGCCGCTGCTGCGCCTCGCTCCGTTCCCGCCAAGCGAGCGCTGCTTTATCGGGGTGATGTGCTGCACGCCGGAGCGGCAGGGGTTGGCGGTGTGCTTCTCTGACTTGCGCCTCACGCCGCCTCTTGGCAAGGCGCTCCATGATTTGAGCTAGGCCAGCGGTTTTGCCTGCGACATTGAACCAATAAAAAAGCGCCCGCAGGCGCTTTTTTCATTTGGCTGGTAAGGCCTCAATTAGCTGATCAGGCTGGCCCACAGGTCATATTCGTCGGATTCGTCGATCCGCACCTTGACCATGTCCCCCGGCTTGAGGCCGGTTTCGCCGTTGAGGTAGACCAGACCGTCGATCTCCGGCGCATCGGCGAAGGAGCGGCCAGTGGCACCCTCTTCGTCCACTTCGTCGATGATAACGGTCATCTCCTGACCCACTTTGCGGGCCAGCTTGCGGATGGAGACCTGCTGTTGCAGCTCCATAAAGCGCTGGAAGCGCTCTTCCTGAATCTCTTCCGGTACCGGATCCGGCAGCTCGTTGGCCAGCGCCCCTTCGACCGGGCTGTATTTGAAGCAGCCGACGCGATCCAGCTCCGCCTTGTCGATAAAGTCCAGCAGCATCTGGAAATCTTCCTCGGTCTCGCCCGGGAAGCCGACGATAAAGGTGGAGCGCAGGGTGATCTGCGGGCAGAGCTCGCGCCACTTCTGGATCCGCTCCAGGGTGCGCTCAACCGTACCGGGGCGCTTCATCAGTTTGAGGATGCGCGGGCTGGCGTGCTGCAACGGAATATCGAGGTAGGGCAGTACCTTGCCATCGCGCATCAACGGGATGACGTCATCTACGTGCGGGTAGGGGTAGACGTAGTGCAAGCGCACCCAGATGTCGAGCTTGGCCAGCTCTTCGCACAGGGCGACCATGCTGGTCTTGACCGGCATGCCGTCGTAGAAACCGGTGCGGTGCTTCACATCGACGCCGTAGGCGGAGGTGTCCTGGGAGATCACCAGCAGCTCCTTCACGCCCGCCTCTTTCAGGCGCTTGGCTTCTGCCAGCACGTCGCCGATGGGGCGGCTCACCAGATCACCACGCATGGAGGGGATGATGCAGAAGGTGCAGCGGTGGTTGCAGCCCTCGGAAATCTTCAGATAGGCGTAGTGGCGCGGGGTCAGCTTGACGCCGTGGGCCGGAACCAGACTGGTGAAGGGGTTGTGCTGCGGCTTCTCCACATATTTGTGGACGTGACCCAGCACCTCTTCATAGGCGTGGGGGCCGGTGATCTCGAGCACCTTGGGGTGGATCTCGCGGATCTGATTCTCTTTGGCGCCAAGGCAGCCGGTGACGATCACCTTGCCGTTCTCGGCCAGCGCTTCGCCGATCGCTTCCAGCGACTCTTGCACCGCGCTGTCGATAAAGCCGCAGGTGTTGACGACGACCAGCTCGGCATCGTCATAGCTGGGCACCACATCGTACCCTTCGGTACGCAGCTGGGTCAGGATGCGTTCTGAATCGACCAGGTTTTTGGGGCAACCCAAGCTCACAAAACCAATCCTTGGATGGTGAGACCTAATAATGCTGGAAGTCGCTTGTTGGACAGGTTGGTCGTCCGATGGCTGAACCCGCGTAGTTGCAGGTGTCAGGCTGTCTGAGCTAGGGTCAAAACGGTTGACGGTCATAGAGGATCGCTGGTCACTAATGCAAAAAAAGATTGCGGATTATACCTGATGAGCGGGAAAGAGGAAGAAGTGATGTGTGCATTTTTTAACCTGTGATATTAGATTTCAATGCGCGATATTTTGTGTCTTTTCTTGAGAGGTGATGACGATGCGATCATCAACAACAGTGTCCTCGGTCACGAGTTCTGACTCGAATTCCTCATGCCAGTGTCTACAGCCTACAGCATGAGGGGGAGATCTACACTAAACAGTTAGGCAGTGCCGATTTGCTTGCAACCTGCGTCATGGATCGCAGTCTGGTGCTGATCATCCTGCTGGTTGCCGCGAACTTCGCTGCCAGTACCAGGAGTTGCTCGTAAGCAGAGTAACTCTTGACTACACCGATACGGGCACAGGTAATTGTCGATCTGATAGTCTGTATTGAGCATGGGGTTTGTCAATAAGTAATAAGTCGACGGGGGGGATAGGTAAAAACCAGCATTGTTGGTTGTAATTTAGTCAAGGGAGGTGATTTTTAACTTCTTTTCACATCCCCCCACTTGAAAAATTCTAAAAATTGTCCATTTACTAATAATAAGAGAGGTAATAAAATTTTAGCGTTTCAACATTCCGCTGCTACGCAGCGAAGAGAAACCAGTTTTACTACCCCTCGCAGGCTTTTTATTGAAGAGAAAATATGAAAGTCTCTCTTGTATATTAAATTTTATTATGCATGGGGCATGCAATAAGTACGCTTATCACTGATAAGCAGAAAGCAGAAAGCAGAAAGCAGAAAGCAGAAAGCAGAAAGCAGAAAGCAGAAATGTGCCGATCTTCCTTACTTGCCAGTTGGTCAAAGAAGTGACATTCAATATAATTAATATGTTTACGTGGTCACGTTCTTCCTGCTTATTTTGACCAAACTCATCGGCTGACCATCATGTTCTCGGTGCCACACCATCACGGACTTTGGTCAAGTATCTTTTTATCATTGGAGTCTATCGTCATCTACACCGAATATGCGCAACCTTCATTTCGCGCTTGAGCAAGCGTATCTTGAGAAAGAACAAGACATCGCCATGGTGGTGGTATTATTACGGCAGTATGACTGCGAACCCTCGTTTCTCCTTGCTACTTCCTAGCCTGAAATATATAAGTGGAAATTAATAATAGAGAGTATGGATAGTTTATTTCTGATGAGGTGATTATTTTTTGATGGGGGTTGATATCTAGTGTTTTTGGATATAACCTTCCATTTAAATGTTTGCTAGTGGTTATATACCGTGTGTCGGCAATAGTGTTTGTGTTCAGAAAATGAACGGCGCTAAGTGATTGTGTCGTAGCTGGGCATCTGGTCTAGGCATGTCTGCTTTAATTTAATTCAACTGTACCGGTAGCGTACAAGTATAGTTGTGTATCTAGCATATATAGCCTCGTCATAGAATCAATTTTTGGAGATGTTATGGATTTAAGGTCGTCTGCACCAACACTATATCTGTATAGTCGTGTAAGTACGGATAAGCAGGCCGCCGGTAATAAAACTGGCGTACAACGTCAGACTGAGGGGGCTTTGGTTGATGCAACAAAGTTAAAATATAGTAACATGCCTGTTATCTATATGTCAGATAACGGAATGTCAGCCAGTAAGGGGGAAAACATTGAACATGGATGTCTGGGGAGGTTTATTGAACTAAGTCGTTCAGGTCATATTGCACCCGGCTCTGTATTGGCCATGGAAAACATCGATCGTTTCTCTCGCTTAGCGTTAACAAGAGCCAGTGAGTTCTTAACCTGTATTCTCGCAGCCAATATTGTTGTTTATACATGGATTGATGGGGCAGTATATCAAAAAGATAATCTTGCATCCGCGATTTTGTCACTAGTTAAACTTGAAAGCAGCAATGATTATACAAATAAACTTTCTGCTCGGGTTACTGGTGCAGCTCGTGTTGCATTAAAGCGTCATCAAAATGGTGAGTGCGATGCAGATGGTTATCCAGCTGCAATTAATGGCTTCGGTAAAAATAAATTTTGGGTTGATACGACAACTGGGTTTGTACGCCCTCATCCATATTATTTCTCTATAGTTAAAGAAATGATTATGATGATTCGAGAAGGGAGGGGGCATATAGCAATTAAAAAGCATTTAGATGAAAGTTATACCCCCCCCTACAATAGCTCAAAATTCTAATAAAGAGGGGTGGGGAATAAATCTTATTAAAAAGATTATAAGTGATCGTGCAGTTTTAGGCGAAAAAATAATTCATATTGATGGTCGCGAGCATCTGTTGGTAAATTATTATCCCGCTGTTTGCACTGAGGCTGAATTTGCACAAGCTAAGCGAGTGCGTAGTGAAAAAAAACAGTTTACTAGTAAGATGAAAAACGCTGCGGGCATTGTTACTGGAATGCGTATAGCCACTTGTGGGGACTGTGGCAGTTCACTACAGGTCTACCGTAGTAAAGCCGGAAAAAAAGATGAAAAGCTCCGTTATAAATGCAGCGGAAGGTCAGACACTTCGGTGAAAAGCTGCACAGCTGCAACATTTGATAATAGATATTTTGAGTATGCACTAATGTTGCTGATTGGCAGCGTGATACTTCAGCCTAAAAAAAATACAAATGAGAATAAAGTTGCTTCGATTAAAAATAAAATAGAATCGATAAGTTCAAAAATAGAAATCATGATTCAATCTGTGGGAGCAACCACAGAGGGAGATATACATATTCTGTTGACTGAACGACTAGATAAATTATCTAGGGAACGTAAACAGTTAAATGAAGAATTGACCATTGAGATTAGTCATGCGGAGGCTTCTATTAACCCAGATATATATATGCTGATACCACCAAACTACATTGACTACAATCAGGCTGATATAAGGAACGAGGTAAGGGATATAATATATAAGACAGTAAAATCAATAAAGGTGCATTCTGTTACTGGCTGTTTCTATATTCAGGTTGAGTTGTTTGGTGGAATGAGTACCGATGGTATTGTTATTGACAATAAGTATATCTCCGACTTCGGTTTTGATATGCACCATCAGCAGGAGAACGAGGAAGCATTCCTGGCTTACAATAAATTTGTCAATAACTTCGAGTGTATCGATAAAGATGGAAAGTTAATTAGAATGTTAGACTTGGTGAATGGCACTGATTTTATAATTTCTGATGAACTATATCTCAATCAAAGGGTAAAGGTTTTAAAGGAGAAGCCTATGACTGAGGAAATGCGTACTGCTATTGAAAAATTTGAAACTTGGGTTCCTAAAATCCAGTAATTAATATGCCGGTTAGTGATAAGGATTTTTGCCATTGCTAATGGTTGATATGTAAAATCACTAAATTATTCTGCTAAGATAAATAATGCTGTATATTCACGGCATGATGTGTAGCGTCATGCATATGAATGAGCAAAAAAATGAAATTTTGTGGTGGCCCCATGCAGCGCAAGCTGCAAGACTGAAAGAATCCACCAAAATGGAAATGAGATTCAACTAAACCACCAATTTCTCTACATATTTTTTGATACCCAACCTAGTATTTTCTAATGCTTGCTGTAGCGCCACCCAGCAGCAATAAATCCAGTTTTTCATTAGCTCCGGTCTGTTATTTTAACCTCGCAGTTCCTTTCCAGTAGGCATACTTGCGGGAACGAACTCTAGGCGTGTCAATTCTCTCTAGAAAACGTTGTTTTTTTTCTTTAAAAATAGCATCTTAGACTATGAGTGTCTTGTAGCTTGCTCGATGACTACCATATGAATTTACCCTATAGCTGCTTCCAACATTTTTTGAGCTGTGCATGGCAAGGTAAATATGGGAAATGGTTAAAATTACCTTACCCTAGTGCATCTTAATAGTTAGGAAATTAAAATTTCAGATACCACTGTATCTTTCAAATTAGTATATTTTTCAATGCTTCACAGCGACCATTCTCACAGTAGCCCCACCAGTCAGTCTTTTGACCAATGATCGCTACTATGGATGTGCTGTTTTTAGGTAAGCCTTTACGCCAACTAGATACGTCAGTGGCAGAGGGCAAAGGATTCGATTCAGGATGGGTATGCCACTCACCTATGTAAGTAAGATAGCCTCCTGATGTGTGCCAAAGTTGATCAACCATAACTTGATGGTGTTGTTTTTTACGTACAAAACCAAAACGCGATGCTTGGTCGTAGGGACTAGGTTCTGTAACGTGAGTTATTATTATATGAGGTGGCCGAATTTCTCCAATAAATACACCTCCTTGCTCAGGTTGACTGTGATGTAACTGCCGATATCGATTTAAAATATGAAGTACCGCAGTCTCAACGATTATTAGTCCACCAGCTCTATTACTCAAGGTCAGCTCAGCCTTGACGTCAGGAACAAACACTACATTCTCCAAATTTTTTCAGCTTTCTACGCTTATGATGAATTACATTACCTGTCGAGTGTTGAGCATAGGTCCAGGGAAGCTTATCCTGAAGAGTATTCAGCACGGCCTCTTGAATTAGTGCGGCAGTAATTGTGCTGACGCTAGCATCATAGGGTGTAAAAATGCTGCCGCAGGAAACTCGATGAGGAGCTACAGGTCTATCGACCTCCTTGAGGATCTCGAGACGCTTGGCACATTCATAACAGGCTTTTCCATCGTCGATCATAACAACAGACGCTTGACCATAAGCATCATTGTAGCCGTGGATGATGAAGGGAGGACGTTGGGTAGAAGCTCGAGCCAAGTAACTGAGCATTTTACTTGTTGGGGCGTGACCAGTAGCATCGATCACAATATCATAGCCACGAATATTATCTTCATTCATTTCAAAACGATAAGGTTTGACATCTATTCTTGGATTGCCCAAAGAGTCACGCTTTATTAGCTTACTTAGGGCCTCAGCTTTATTCCAACCGATATAAGTGGCTGGGAGAGCATGCCGACTCAGATTGCCTGGAGACAGAATGTCACTGTCACAGAGAACTAGCCGACCGGTATTGCCACGCCCTGCTCCTACCTTGGCAAGCAGCTGAGCAGCAAAGCCACCAATGGTGCCGCAGCCAATTATCAAGATTTGCTTGTTCTCAAGATCAAGGAAAACAGGTCTGTTGCGCCGTTGAAGCTCTTGGTCGCTTATCGAGCTCACATTTAAGCGAGAGAATGCGGTCGTTGCGGATTTTGATCTGAGCATAGGAAGGGTAGAGCCGAGCTTTAGTTTGTGTTTACCTCCCCTAGATTTAGCTCGTTCCGTTGTACGGTGTTTCAGGATCGTCTGGGTGGCTTTACTGAAGCAGACTTCAAAGCCAATGATGCCTTCGTTCGAAATATCGAACAACACCATTTGCCTGCCCTTGGTGAGCCTGGTGAGTATTCCATTGGCCAGTGAGTCATGAGCAGGGAGGTCAGCAGATTTTAACCAATCAAAGACTTCCCTGAGTGATTGAGGCGGCCATTTACTTGGTGCTATCGCAGTGTTGTTAACTCTGACAACGGTCACGTCGCCATCAATGCCCACAGCCGGTTTTTCTCCTCGTAACCTAAACCAGTCATCCCTTTGCCCAGCGTTGCGGAAGACAACATATTCTTTGTCTGTTTGTCCATCTGCTGAGGTTGCCACTTTCAGCGACTTGTATGAGAATTTTGTACCTGAAAGCTTGCCTGCATCACCATAAATGTAAGCATCCACGACCCCATTCCAGTAGTTCACAAACTCGGTTTGAAATTCCTCTTGCCGTTGATGGCCAGCTGTTACGGCATTGTCCAATGCTTGCTGGATCAGGCTGTTTAACATGGTAATTACAGCAGGTGGGTGTTGGGGATCCCAATCGGCAGTGTCCTGGTTCACCAAACATAATCTTTGGAAACTGCTTATGTGAGGTAAGGCCATACCGATTAAGTTGGCAGGGCGACTGATAACGTAAGTTTCCGGCAAGCGACTAAGATCTTCTCTTGGCCTAACTACAGCAATAATGAATTCGCCTGCCTGTGTTTGGTAGGCTTTTATATAGGCTGGACACTCTCTCGGTAGAGAAATTGGTAGGCCGGTGATGTTGCGACTCTCGACATATCGAAAGCCGCTATGTAATAACAAGTTATGGATAGTCACTATCAACCACTCGTCATTGAATCGGTCATTTGGCTTTGTCGTTGAGGTTGTCGTTGTTGTTGGTATGCAGGTATGGCAACCCAAGGCTTGATAAGCTCTTCGTTTACAACACTGTCACCAAAAAGTCCATTTAGAGTTTTCAGTACTTCGTTCTTTGTTGAGAGCCTATTCAGTGCTCGATTAAGTTCTTCGTGCAGAGTCTCTGCTTTCGAGATAATGCTCTGAACCGTATTATCATCCATCTTTTCCTTGGGAAACAACAAGCGACCTTCATCTGAGGCATCTGGACTTTCCACTCCATCCCTTAACTTGGTGGCCAACTGTTCTGTTACTTTTAACAAAAGTTCACCATGATCTTTTGTGTCAGGCATAGGTGTATTATCAAAGGTGTCAACGACGCATTTCATAAGAGCTATGGAGGATAATTCAGGAGATTTCCACTGCACATCTCGCCAAGCCTTCAGGTATCGACAGACCTGCCGCATAGGGTCACCATGTCGCGCTACTGCGCTCCTGAACCAACGCGCAACGATTTCTGGATCTGACTTAATCCACTTATCCTTTCCTCTGACAGCCAAGTAAACACAATTTTCATCAAGCTTTCGAGTGGCTGACTTACTGAGAACACTTTCATTCAGTGAATCCATCCCTGCGACAGAGTTCAATGCCACTTCTCGAGTTTCAAACTGATCTCTTGGGATTGCATACATGGGCACATCTACATGCACATTTCTATCTTCGATGACAATACGTCCACAAGTAGGCTTCTTTAATGCTTTCCAGTTGTAGTTTTCTTCTGCCAAAGATGCTAGCGATGCATCTACAAGTAGGAGAAGAAGCTCATGGCCGACTAACGGTTGCTCTTTGAACATATCCATAGGCATGTATGTACCATCATCAATGTCCATCTGTTGTGGCGGTTTATGATATGGCTTGTTCAGTGTTTTGTACTTGTAACTTCCTTGAACCCAAAATCTTGGCTCTGTATTCAAGAAGGCTCCGCGTGCGTCATCACTCATATCCAAGAGCAGTTTCACAACTCGCTGGACATCTGCATTGTCAAGATAGCGCAGGTTGGTTTTCCTAATTGCACTTTCTACGAGTTGGATATTCGTTGAGCTCCGAGAACGGCTGGCCAGCATTTTGACGACATCTTTTGCTTCTGTGAATACACCCTTTGTCCGAATTCTGATCGTGTCCTTAAGTTTCTCGAGAGAAGCCTTGTCGGTGCTGGTAGGCTCCAGTCTTTTCATGAGACCGTCATTGGTATTGGTAAGATATAGATGTGCTGACCATTTCATTCTGACGCTTCCTTACGGTCGGTGGGGTGAATGAAGGCTGGAGCCTCCGTGCTAAAGAAAGTCTCGATAAGTGCTTTTTTGCCAGTAGCTGTGGTTGCTACAGATTTTCCCCACGCGACAAGTGCTTTCAGTGACTCTTCGCTCGCATTGTCTAACGAGATGACTCGAGCCTGTTGATCAGGCACGGTTTCATCAAGCGAGAAATAGCAAGGGGGCATGCCTTCTCGATTTAGTGCCTTACCGGCCATGAACCCGTGCATTTTCTGCGAGGAGGACATGACTGTCTCAATGAGTGCCTTTCCACCGCCCCAAAGGCCAAAGTACCCAGGGAACCACCTAGAGATGTTATTGGGATTGATACAAAAATCGTTGGAGAGGGTTCCAATATTAAGAATTTTGATATCGTTTGCTGTTATACCCTTAAACTCCTCATCATCCAGATAATTCAGCGCTTCATGATAGGCGACGAATGATGGATTGTTTGCTAGTAAGCCTCCATCGGCAAAATACGCACTCTGCCACTCGATATAGTGAGGTAGGAAGTAGGTGGGGGCAGCAGATGTAGCCATGGCTACATCAACCAAGGTGAATTGATCATCTCGGGTGAACAGGGAGTTATGACAGGTTTTGATGAACAAAGGGCGACCTGTGCTCAGGTTGACCGTTGGGATGAGCAGGCGTCGTTTTAGCGATCTGACCGTCTTGCCGGTTCCCACGATCTCAGTCACTGCTTTTTCCAGGTTGTTAGCCTTATAGAGAGGGCTCAGCAACAGCTTACCTAGCTGGTATATGTTTCGAACACAATTGGGCACCCAACTCTGGCGAGGGAAAATATCTGGAGCTGCTTTGTGAAACTTGCCCTGCAAGTCTCTAGCTTTCTGACCATCAGCCAAAGCAATGGCAATTATTCCGCCGATGGAAGCCCCGGTGATCATGTCGAAGTAATTACCGATGGCCAAATCAGGATTGTTGTTGCGCTCAGCCAGAACCCGTTCTAGTTCCGCTAAAATGGTAATTGAGAAGAGACCACGCACCCCTCCACCGTTCAAAGACAGGATTTTGAATTGCTTGTTAGAGTCGTTCATGGAGCCTCCATTAGAACCGTACACAATATGCGGGGATTCTGTGCTCACTTCAATGGGGAGAGTAAAAAGAACACTGTAACGGCTACTCTACGGCGCTGTTGCCAAAATGAACTGTTCTGATAACAGCTAACCCTGCTCCAAGTTACTGTTACTCTTTGGTCTTTTCTCCACGGGTCACCTGCCTTGGTAGAACCACTCACTGTGCAGTATGAGCGGGCACAGGCCAACATATATCGGCGATGAATGAGGCTAGAAAAGCTTATGAAATGCGTATTGCACGTCATTCCAGATATGTAGTTATGTTGAAGCTCTGCGGGCTAGAGCTGCATCCTCATTACTTGCTCTGATAGTGTGCTGCATGTGTTATATTCAGCTCAAATGTTGAGCCGAATGATGGGATAGGTCGGCTCATTATTGAGACCCTAGCACGTTGGATGAGGAAATAATGGAACCATTTTGGATTTGGCAACAAGCCGACTGGCCCCATTTTCGTTGGCGGGATAGCGAGATATTGCCCAGATTACGGCAGGTGCAACGCAGGCAGGGAATTCTAATCGGTAGTCATTCCAGGTTGGGGAACCCCGACCAAACGTTGGACACGTTATTGGCTAACATCATCGCCTCGTCCGCTATCGAAGGCGAACGCCTCAATGCACAATCCGTGCGTTCATCCCTGGCTAGGCGGTTAGGGAGCCCACAAACTCAGTCCTATCCAGTATCAGAGCGCTCAGAGGGGCTCGCGGCCATGATGCTGGATGCCATCGACAACCATGAACAACCACTGACAATTGAACGACTTTACCAATGGCATCGTTGGCTGTTCCCCGCCAACGAATGGTCGGTGCAGCCAGTGAACGTAGGGCAGTTGCGAGGAGATGAGCCGATGCAGGTTGTCTCTGGGCGTGTTGATCGCCCCACCGTGCATTTTGAGGCACCGCCCAGAGCAACTCTGGACGATCAACTGGCCGAGTTCATCCCCTGGTTTAACCAGACTCGGCATGACCCCACGATGGATCCGCTTCTTCGTGCCGCAATCATCCATTTCTGGTTCGTGACCCTGCATCCCGTTGATGATGGCAATGGGCGGCTCACGCGGGCACTGACCGATCTCGCGCTGTCACAGGCTGACAGCCACAGCATCCGGCTGTATGCCATGTCAGTTGCCATTCTAGAGCTGCGGGGTGACTACTATCGAGCGCTTGAGTCAGCGCAGAGGGGCTCGCTAGATATTACCTCCTGGATCTGTTGGTTCCTCGACACACTGGATTACTCCATAGAGTTGGCATTACAGGTTATTGATCGTTCTCTTGCCAAAAAACATTTCTGGTTGCAGCACTGTCATGATGGTCTGAGTCCAGAGCAAACCAAGGTTATTAACCGTTTATTGGATGGCGGCCAACAAGGTTTTGAAAATGGCATCAACGCCAGCCAATATCAAAAAGTCACCGGAGTCAGCAAGGCGACGGCTACACGCCATCTGGCCGAATTGGTGGGTAGGGGGTGCATTGAGAAATTACCTGGTGGCGGACGCAATACACGCTATCAGATCCGCTTGCACACCGAGGGAGTTTGAAAAAGCATCGCCATGGGGCGTTAATTTCATCTGGTAGATGAAAGCTGCGATTGGTGTACAAATGACGCTATTTAGTTAAATGTTGACGCCATGATGTGTGCCGTCAGGCATATGAACGAATAGACTTAACCGACAGTCATGGCTCTCAACTAATCTTTTGAGTGATAACAAACTATCGAGAATATCGGGATCTATTGCAGGAACATCACCAGGCCCGAGATTTGAAAGCAGTTTGGTCACACTGAGACGTACCAGTTGCTCTTCGGCCAGAGCCTTGGCTCTCTGGACAACCTCGGGTGATTCGGATGAAATCATATCCTCCAATGTCCTCCCCATACGGTGCTCCTACTACAGATAGAATTAAAGGCCCACGCCGAGCTGGCATGGGCTCTCAGCACTAGATCAAAAACTCTTCCAATGCACGACCATTAGCCACTGCTTCTGCGATGGTCTTGGGCATGCGACCTTGGCCAGTCCAGGTTTTCTCCTGACCGTCTTCGGTGTATTTGTATTTTGCAGGACGAGGAGCGCGCTTGCTCTTTACTGTACCCTCTGCTTTTGCAGTGGTTGCAGTACCAACAAGCTCACTCGGATCTATGCCCGCTTGTTTCAGCAGCTCGGTAAACTCAGCCAGTTTTTGCAGGCGTTCAGCGGACTCTTCTCTCAATTTGCTCTCTTGCTGCTCACGCTCAGCAAAAATCTCTTCGAATTTTTCTCTGATTTCGACCAGCTGCTCGAAAGAGAGCTCGCGCAATGCAGCTCGCAGACTACGAATATTCATCAGTATTTTCAAAAAATCGTTCATTTTTATCCTCATGTATCACATTTTTATATCAGGAAAATTATCTCTCAATCCCAGCATCAGCTCCACTGTTTTTGGCACCAAGATGATTCGAAAAAGCATCATTTAAAAATCCTGAGCTAAATTGCGTTTGGATCTACTTATTGGCCTAGCTCCAATCTGCTATGAAAATATGTAGCTAAAAATTAAATCCAAGTGGTAGTGAGCGTTGAGACCACCTCACCAGATGAGCCGATGAAGGATCTTGTTCGGCTCACGAAATGAGCCGATAGGACAATATCATTGGCTCACAGAATGAGTCGATGATAAGAAATTTTAGATTTGCCCCTTGAGGATCCAGACACTTCGCCCCTCTTAACTTAAGAGGAAGTCTTGGATGACTAGGCCACTACACATCCATGTCTCCAGAAAGCAAAAAACCCCGCAACGAGGCAGGGTTTCAGCATTTTTTCAACTTCGCACTCAGGGTAGCGACTCTCCCTTGTTTCAACTTCGCACTTAGGGTAGCGAATCTCCCTGTGCCTTGATTCTATGAAAGGTGAAGCCGCTAGTCAACATTATTACTGGCATAACCAGCATTGAGCACTTATTTGATATGTTATTTTTGGATGCCTTTGCACTCAAATTTTGGAGGTGTTTTCCAACCTGTAACGCGCCCGCTGCGTTTGTTGACCCTTCGGTATTCATTCCCCAACAGGATTTCCCATTCAGAGCCGTTCTCCGATAGAACCTGAAAAGTAGTCCCCAGCTCAATGCCTAAACCTGGTTCAGTACAGACCAACTCGGTCATCAGCCCTCCTCAATGTAGGGGCATTTGGTTGTTAATTTTCCACTCAAAACGACAGTTTGGGGTAGGATAGCTCATGAGAGGTCGTGTTTGTACAATGAGGAGTGCTACATGATGCCCTATGCAACCTATCATCCTAGTAGTGACGCAGTTACTCCGAACCGTCTCCTAGAAGGTCTTGGTATTCCTCGTGACCCACTAGGAGCACATCTATGGATCGTGGCTGGCGTAGCTCCTGGCAGCATTCATCGACTGGCTGAATTGATGAGTGCAGACATAGGTTTGATATGCCGCTTAGTAAGCATTAGCCGCCACACTGTTGCTCGCAAGCTGAGGATTGGGGCTCCCCTATCAATCTCTCAGGGTGCCAGGGTATACGGCGTTGTGCAGGCCCTCGATGCGGCACTATCCCTCAACAAGAACGATACTGCCAAGGCGTTGTCATGGCTAAACAGACCAGCCTGGGGCCTCGGTGGCGTGGCTCCAGCCACATTGTTGACTACAGATATGGGAGTTCAGGCAGTTATCCATTTGGTGGGGCGGATTCAGCATGGGGTGTGCAACTAAATCGAGGGTTGTGGTAGGCGCCCCCCCACAGAATGCTTCAAAAACAACCAATCTCATCATTTTTTGAAATTTATTTCATTTACCCCACTTGAAAAATTCGGAAAACTGTCCATTTACTAATTATGAGAGCTATAAATTAATTTTTTCCATTTCAACATTCCGCTGCTGCGCAGCGAAGAGAAACCAGTTTTACTACCCCTATAAGCTATTTTTATTAAATAAAAGAAGTTTAAAGAGCACTGATAAATTAAAGTTCCTTAACTTGGCTTAAGACATCAATGCTCCATCACTCAGTAATAAATTAGATTCATATAAACAGAAAACAGAAAACAGAAAACAGAAAACAGAAAACAGAAAACAGAAAACAGAAAACAGAAAATATGAGTAAAGGAATAATAAGAGTATGGCTATATTCGCCCTGTAGGGCGGAAAATTAAAAAGATGTTTTTGCTAGACATGATAACCCTGCCTGTGCAGGCGCTTCTCTGTTATCATCAGCAGCCCATGAACAAATCGCATACTGGCGTGACTGTTACGCCGCCTTAACCCCTACCTCTGCGGCTCCTGCCGCCTTACTCTGGTTATCACAACCAGAGCGCTTTTTTACACCCATTAGATCCCAATACAACAATCTGATCCTGTCCGAACTCCATCTGACCCCCAAGTAGATGGATGCGTTGTGCTATGGATCCTAAACAAGCGAGAAAATCCCCCATGCTGGAACGTGCAAGACAAGAATGGTTCTCCAACATCCGTGGTGACCTTTTAGCCGGAATTGTGGTCGCCCTGGCGCTGATCCCAGAAGCCATCGCCTTCTCCATTATTGCTGGTGTAGACCCCAAAGTCGGCCTCTATGCCTCCTTCTGTATCGCAGTGGTCATCGCTTTTGTCGGCGGTCGTCCAGGCATGATCTCGGCAGCCACAGGCGCAATGGCGCTCCTGATGGTGACCCTGGTCAAAGAGCATGGCCTGCAATATCTGCTGGCAGCAACCCTGCTTACTGGGGTACTCCAGATCGCAGCGGGTTACCTGAAACTGGGCAGCCTGATGCGGTTTGTCTCCCGTTCCGTGGTCACCGGCTTCGTCAATGCGCTGGCGATCCTCATCTTTATGGCCCAGTTGCCTGAGCTCACCAACGTCACCTGGCAGGTCTATGCCATGACAGCAGCTGGTCTTGGCATCATCTATCTGTTCCCGCTTATTCCGGTGGTTGGCAAGCTAGTGCCTTCTCCGCTGCTCTGCATCGTCATCCTGACGGCAGTCGCCATCACCATGGGCATCGATATCCGTACTGTAGGCGATATGGGCGAGCTGCCCGATACTCTGCCCATCTTCCTGTGGCCCGAAGTGCCGCTCAATCTGGAGACGCTGGCGATCATCTTCCCATACTCCGCAGGTCTGGCTGTGGTCGGTCTGCTCGAATCCATGATGACGGCGGCCATTGTCGATGACCTGACGGATACCAGCAGCGACCGCAATCGCGAATGCAAGGGCCAGGGGATCGCCAATATTGGTGCGGGCCTGATGGGTGGCATGGCGGGCTGCGCCATGATTGGTCAGTCCATCATCAACATCAAATCCGGTGGTCGTGGCCGCCTCTCCACCTTTGTCGCTGGCACCCTGCTCATCCTGATGGTGGTCTTCATGGATGAGTGGATCCGCCAGATCCCCATGGCAGCCCTGGTAGCCGTGATGATCATGGTCTCTATCGGGACGTTTTCCTGGGAGTCGGTTCGTAATCTCAAGAAGCACCCGCTCTCCACTAATATCGTGATGATCGCAACAGTGGCAGTGGTCGTCGCTACCCATAACCTGGCGCTTGGGGTATTTGTCGGGGTACTGCTCGCCTCCCTGTTCTTTGCCAACAAGGTTGCCCGCTTCATGCTGGTCAAGAGTGACTGAATCGCCCCTGGATTTCTTGACTGATGATATGAGTTAATCTGTCACTCGAGCATCAAGGGGGTTGATTTAACCGAATGTGCCGCTGAATCTCATCACTTTTTGCGCGAGAAGCCCCGTCCTCGGGCCAGGGTATTGCACTTACTATCTGAAATCACGGTTGCCCTAGCCCATAATCAAAACGGCCGCTATATTCAGAAGAGTGATCTCGATTCTGATTCTATGTTGAGTTAGATCACAAAAAACCAGATAAAAACAACTAATTATCAATGGGTCTTATGTGATGAGAGTTACTACAGCCATGCTGTGTGTTTTAATAGTATTATTGCAGGTTGTTTATGCCGCGACTCCGGCTAATTTACGCCTTGAAACCAGTCTAGCACCTCCATACCAAACCGTTGAGGATGGCAACCTCAAAGGTTACGCAGTGGATACTGTAAAATGTGTTTTGGATAAGATAGGCGTTCAATATCAATTTAAGATAGTTCCCCCCAAGCGCGCAGAATTAGATTTAGTTATGGGGCGCTCCAGTGGTTTCTTCAGTTCTATAGATCAGCCTAATATTAATAAATACGCAAAACTCAGTGCGCCAATAGTTTTGGATAAGTGGTACTGGTTTAGTCTCTCGTCAATATCTAGGAAAACTCATGACGCATTAAATAAAAGTAAAATAGGCGTGCTAAGAGGAAGTAGCCAAGAAACATGGCTGTTAAGAAATAATATGCCCATATATCAATCAGTTAATAATTCAGATAGTTTATTAAAATTATTACAGAGGCGACGAATTGATTTATTTCTCGCAGATGAAAGTGTGGTTCGTGAATTAAATAAGTCTGATATAAGTTTAAACTTACTTCTTCATAAACGATTTGAAAAGTATGCACCCATGGGCGTGTATATAGCCAACCATGTCTTACTTGAACACCCGTCAATTATAGATATGTTTAATAGTAAAATATCAGAGTGCAACCAATCAAATCTATTCTTATCCGCCAGTGAACAAGAAACAATAGAAGTTGCTGTAAATAGAATGTATCGTTCACTTTTGAAAAGCCAGGAGTTAATCAATACACTGAAATTAGCAAACTTGAAAAATAAACACATAAAAATAGAAGCTATATTACAACGAGACCAGCTATGGCGTTCTATGGTAGAAAATAACTCATTCGCACCAAGCTGGATAACGAACATACTAAACTCAACCATTTCAAGGTCATTGAAGGGTTTGACAATTCAAACTCCATATATAACTGAAATCATGTTGACGGATGAGCGAGGTGTCTTAACTGCTGCGAGTAACCTAACATCTGATTACTGGCAAGGAGATGAAGAAAAGATCATCGAAACCCTAAAAATGGCCAATGAATACAGACACATCAATTCACTAGGGCGATTCGACCAGAGCAATAATCGGTTTAAAATGCCATCGATTGAGTTTGATGCATCTAGTAAGTTATTTTTATGTCGATTAAATTATCCTGTATGGTATAAAGGGCAAGTAATTGGAGTACTGTCATTTGGCATTAATGTAGAAAAAGCTCTAATTATGCTCTAATATTGTAATGTGAAACTAAATTTCATTTAGTCATAGGCATTATAAAGTCCATGTTCATTAAATATTTATTTGAAATGCATATGAGAAACGGCTACTCCATTTTTAAAATCCTAATCATGCCGTTGATACTCATATTTTATAGCTAGTATTTCTAGTCAAACGACTGAGGGCGAAATTTTAGAAATACATAGCTATGTGCTATGATATAGCCTCATCCGGCATGCAGGTTAAGAGGTTGATTTATAGTTTTTTGTGCATTCATGGTGTAGTATGAAGCTAACATGGCATTGAGAATGTAGTTATGGATAACATAGTTTCAATCGAAGAAATGCAAGCATTAAAAGTCTTGCTTATAGATGACCATTCTATATTGCGAGCAGGAGTCAAAACTACACTCTCAACAGATTGCTTTATGACCGTAATCGCGGAGGCTAGCAATGGTAAAGAAGGATTAGAGCTAGCAGTAGAATATGAACCAGATTTAATATTGCTTGACCTTAAAATGCCAGTACTTAATGGATTAGACACGCTAAAGAAAATTAGAGCAAAGAAAATAAAAAGCAAAGTTGTTATCTTCACAGAATCAGATTTGGAAATTGATGTTGTAGAAGCGTTTAGGTTCGGAGCCAATGGATATCTTTCAAAAGATATAGAACCGCTTGATTTAATCAGCTGCATTAAGAGTATATGTGCAGATACATCAGTTGAAAGCCCTCAGCTAAACAATAAAACGATGTCAAGTTTATTATCAGAAAGTGATATTGGTATTATTAAATCATTAAGTCATAGAGAAATTGATGTAGTAAAACTTCTTGCTGAAGGTCATTCAAACAAAGTCATTTCAAAATTATTATTTATTTCTCACGGGACGGTAAAAATACATGTGAGGAATATTCTAAGAAAACTAAATTTAAAATCTAGAGTTGCGGTTACTGTATGGGCACATAATCGAACTATTAAGTGATTATAATTTCAAAATGTACATGAATAGGAATTGTCTTGTTATTTCCATTATTGCATATTATTGTCACGCTAGTTAACTGCGCTCTTTAATCATGTGCTAACAGGGAGCTTATAATTCATAAATTGTGCTTACAACGATACATAGCCTCATCCGCCAAACGGAGCAACAAGTTTAGGTCGGGTGGTGTAGTTGCATCATAGCTAACAACACCTATAGAGCAAGATAGGGTATAGGCCTTGCTACAATGTTTATTGAACTCATCGAAGGCTTTAATTACTCTCCGATTAATAGAGTTAATATTGTCAATGTTAGTTTCTGGGAGTAAAACCACATATTCATCACCACCTAATCGAGCACAGATATCCGCATTTCTAAATATAATATTTATTAAGCGAGCTGCTTGACACAATGCATCGTCTCCGACATCATGACCATATATATCATTTATAGATTTGAATTTATTCAAATCTATAAATAAAAGTGAAAGGGGCCGCTTTGTTCTAAATGCATGTTGCAAGCACTGTTCAGCCTGAAGAATAAAACCTCGCCTATTAGTTAGCCCAGTCAATTCATCTATCGTTGCCATTTGGACTGCGCGCAACTCGCTTTCAACAGTTAATGCCAAGTCTGAGAGTAAAGATCTATCTTTATCTCCAAAAACTTTGGGCTTACTATCTATGATACACAATGAACCGATATGCAACCCATCGGTTATTACTAATGAGTGCCCAGCATAAAATCTAATGTATGGCTCACCTATAACCATTGGATTATTATAGTAACACGGGTGTTTAGTAGCATCTTCAATAACAATCATGCGTTCTTTGAGAAAACCATGTTTACAAAAAGAAAAATTAGGGAGGGGTTCATGGATGTTTAGACCATAACAAGGCTTGGCCCACTCACGTTCATTGTCTTCGAATGAGATTAGGGCTATCGGCACATCAAAAATATTGCGAGCCATTCTAGTTATACGAATGAAACGCTCTTCTGTTGGAGAATCAAGCGCTTGAAGATGGCGTAACGCATCTAAGCGAGGGAGGTGAGTTTTAGAGGTTTGATGAAGAGTGTGCATCCTTGCTATCTTTTCTCATATTTGTTCGAAGCAGTAGTACTATGCCAGTCTTTTGAGTACAAAAAAATAGATTATTGTATGACATATGTCTAATTTAAGTGGATTACTCTGCCCTCTAAATAAAGATGCTGAACGTTACACGAAGTTAGCGCCTGTACGAGTGTGAAAAATTGGTGCTTATCCAAGCCAAAGCTAATGAAAAAAGTGAGAATAGGGGAGATCTCAGTCTCCCCCTGATGACCCCTTACTGAGTTATGTTAAAGCCGTAGCAGCGCTTGAGCTCCTCGAAGTCGTAGTAGTGGCTGCCGCTTTGGTAGGGCTGGCAGCCGGTTTTAAAGGCGATCTCTTTTTCGTTGTAGAGCATCTTGACCAGCACCTGCCGCTGTCTGTTCTGATAGATATCCCACTGAATATTGGCGGTATAGGGGGAGACCCAGCCGCCGCGCCACTCGTTGTTCTGCTGGCTGAACAGCTGATCCGGGCTGGCCCCCTGACGGCTACCTTCCAGTTTCATCAGGGCGGCGAGGGGGATAATGGCTTCGGCGTGGGCAAAGCGCAGGGTGGCCCGTCGACTCTGCTCGCCTTCCACCACCTGACGTTGCACCTCGCCAAACAGGCCGTCGAGCAGCGGCTGGGCAATGGCGTAGGGGGCGCTCTGGTTGGCAAAGCTCGGCCCCTTTTCGTAGAAATCTTCCGCATCGGAGAGGTAGGAGAACCAGGCCGACTCCTCCGGAGTGAGGAACTGCTCCAGCGCCCAGGGTTCGCTGCCCTGTGCCTGCGCTTCGCGGATCATGCCGGGGCCGATGATAAAGAGGTTGTAGAGCATCAGGGCGGCATCCACTTCGTCGCGCACATAGGTCATGCCGCCATCCTCCGGGTTGACGGCGACAAACTCGACACCGCCCGCCAGATAGTCGACAAAGTCCTTACTGTAGATACGCTCCAGCATGCTGCGGGCCATCTCTTTGGTCTTGCTCAGGTTCTTAAGCTGATCCAGCGCCTTGGCCAGCTCGGGGGCCGGGGCTATCCCGGCATCCTCGTCGCCGATAAAGCGCTGGTAGCTCTCATAGGCGGGCAGGTAGTGGGCGTAATCCCCCTCGGGCGTAGTCTTGTGGAAGTAGAGCTCGAACTTGTTGACCAGCTTTTTGTCGATCTTCGAGGGGTCATCCTGCGTGAGGTAACACTGCGCCGAGTCGCTGACATAGTTCACGTCGCGCTTGAGGCTCTCCATAAAGTAGAAGGCGCTTTCGTTGGCCCTGTCCTTGCCCGAGGTGACCACCTTGATGCAGTGGGGCTCGCTGCTGTTGAGCAGGGTCGGTAGCCGCACCGCCAGTCGGGTAGCGAGATTGGCGTGCTCCTCCTTGCCCAGCGCCGAGAGTAGGCCATAGCCCAGTTTCTGGTTGGCGGCCGTCACCAGATCGACCTTGCCTCCCAACCCCAGCCCGAGGGTGGTGAGCGCCCCCTGACGCTGCGCCTCTTCCCATACCAGCTTGGTCAGCACGTCATATTTCGGGCTGGAAAGTGAACGTGAGCCGTGGCGCGCCACCATCTCGGTAAAGACCGGGCTGAACCCTTGAGGTGCTGGCTCGTAGCTCTCTGCCTGCTGCTGCGGGCTGTAGACCGCTTTGGTGCTGTATTGGTAGGCTGTTTTGCCTTGGCTGTCGGCAGACGATTCGTTCTCTGACTGGCAGCCGCCAAGCAAGACCAGCGAGACGGCCAAAGCAACATAAGAAGAGCGCGGGAAAGTCATGATAATCCTTATCTATCGTTATGAAAAAATAAGTGAAATATCATAGGAGCCATTAATGACAGTTAGATGTCACTTTGGTGAGGCGGATATTTTTTAATTGTTCAGTGCTAAAGAGTGAGGGAGGCATGATGCCTCCCTCTTGTTATTGCTTGCCGGTCAGGGCTAGAGCCTAGTGAACCCTTTAATTGTAGAAATGTTCTTCGATATTCTGAATTTTGAACATCTAGTCACACAAACGAATACTTAATTTACTGGCATTGGTGTCTGGCGGTCCTCTTTATTGATACTCATATGCGAAACATGCCGACCTGATTACTCAGTTCACCCGAAATGTTTTTAAGTTGTTCAGAGAGATGGCGCGAACTGTCTGCATCCACTGCCAGTTCGTCCGAGACATCTTTGACCGCCTGAATGTTGCGGCTTACCTCGTCGGTGACGGCCCGTTGCTCTTCGGCTGCGCTGGAGATCTGGGTCGCCATATCGGAGATCTGGTTGATCGAAGTGGTGATCTGCTCCAGCGCATGGGTGGCGTTGTTGGCGTCATCCACGCTGTTCTGGGCCAGTTGCTGGCCTTCATGCATGGTGCTGACCGCTCCCTGGGTATTGCGTTGCAGGGTTTCGATCATGCTGCGGATCTCGACAGTCGAGCTGTGGGTACGTTGTGACAAAACGCGCACCTCGTCGGCCACTACCGCAAAGCCACGGCCCTGTTCACCGGCCCGCGCCGCTTCGATGGCGGCGTTGAGCGCCAGCAGGTTGGTCTGCTCGGCGATGCCCTGAATGGTGGAGAGGATGGTGTTGATCTCCTGAGCGTTTTTCTCCAGTTCCTGAATGATGTTGGAGGCCTGTTCCACCTGGGTGGCCAGATCGGTGATGGAGCGCTGGTTGCGGGCGATCACCTGTTTGCCATGCTCGCAACTGCTGGAGGAGCTGCGGGCCGCTTCGGCAGTTTGCTCGGCGTTGCTGGCAACATCGACCGCAGTTGCCGACATCTCATGGACCGCAGTGGCGATCTGAGTGATCTCGTTTTGCTGGCGAGCCAGCCCCTCATTGGCCTTCTCCGCCATGCTGTGGGAGGACTTGGCCTGCTGGTTGAGTTGGCCGGAGGAGTTGGAAATGTCCTGCACCATCGCATGGAGCCGCTCAATGAAGGTATTGACGTGTTTGGCAACCGCGCCCACCTCATCTTCACGCTCGATCTTGAGGCGGCGGGTCAAATCGCCGTTGCCACGGGAGAGATCGGCAATTGCCTCGCCCAGGGTTTTCAGAGGCGCTAGCGAGCTGTTGATGGCGACATAGGAGAAGCCAGCCACGATCAATATGGTGATGAGCCCCTGAATAAGTGAGGAGGTGACCATGCGGCGTACCGACTGGTAAGCGGTTTCGTCATCCACCATCATGCCGTAATACCAATTGGTGTTGGGGATCGCGTTAAAGTCAAAGACCTCTTTCTTACCGCTGATCACCAGCTCGTTGATCGTACCGTCATGAGCGATCTGATTGATGTAAGACGCGGTCAACTCGGGGGCTAGCGTTGTGGCGGGTTTCAGACTCAGGGAGGCATCGGGGTGGGCGATGATGGTGCCGTTGCTGTCGACCAGAATGGCGTAAGTCCCCTCGGTAGTGACCGTCAGAATGTCCGAGATAAGGGCGCTGATAGAGACATCTCCGGCGATAACCCCCTGGGTGTTGCCACGCTGGAATGGCTCGGCGATGGTGACGATCAAACTGCCGTTAGAGACATCGGCGTAGGGCGCAGTGATGACCAGTTTACCGGCGGCAACTGCATCCTTGTACCAGGTGCGTTGACGGGGGTCATAATCGGCTGGCAGGCCGGAGGGGGTACTCTCGAGCATCTTGCCGTCAGCAGTACCGGCATAGACCCCCTCAAAGCCACCGGCATTCATGGCTTGGGCCAGATGGCTGATGGGTTCATCTTCTTTGGTGAATGCTTCCTTGGTGGTACTGACCATGCTGATGCGGGCATCGACCCAGTTGGAGATACCCTTGACGTTGGCCATGGAGCTTTCGTCAATGATGCTCCAGACCAGTCTCTGGGTTTCAGTGCGCAGTTGTGAGGTGTTGTACCAGACTTGCAGGCCGGTGATCACCAGGATGATGATCCCGATAGCCAAGACCAGCTTGTTTTTAATGGATAAGTTCATAGTGACATCCCTGTGAGCGTTAGTCTGAGTGTAGGAAAAAATTTAATTATTGTGGAATTTTAGTGGGTTATTGACTAAATCCGAAATTTTCAGCGAATCCGGGGAGCTGATCCTCTGACTCAACCAACCTAGAGAGTCAGATGGGCAAGTCCCAACAGGAGATCCCCTGTCAGGCGACAAGTGAACTGAGCGGAGCTGTACAGATCTAGTTATCACCTGACACCGGCCTCAAACCGGTGTCTTGTTTACGCTACTTTAGGGAAGGTGCGAATAAGCGGGGAAATTCTTCTCGGCTGACTCAGTCATTTCATTTTTTCAGTTTGAGCCGATCTTTTCTCCCGTAAATGCCTTGAATCAGCCTATTTAGACCGTTTCTTCGCCATTTAAGGCGTTATTCCCAGTTTTTAGTGAGATCTCTCCCACTGACGTATCATTTGGTCCGCCCGAAACAGGTTGGCCAGCGTGAATAACATCGCCAGTTGGTTATCGTTTTTCAGCAACCCCTTGTATCTGGCTTTCACGAAGCCGAACTGTCGCTTGATGATGCGAAACGGGTGCTCCACCTTGGCCCGGATGCTGGCTTTCATGTATTCGATGTTGATGGCCGTTTTGTTCTTGCGTGGATGCTGTTTCAAGGTTCTTACCTTGCCGGGGCGCTCGGCGATCAGCCAGTCCACATCCTCGCGCTGTGGCGCCCCTTGGTAGCCGGCATCGGCTGAGACAAATTGCTCCTCTCCATGCAGCAGATTACCCAGCTGATTGAGGTCATGCTCGTTGGCCGCGGTGGTGACTAGGCTGTGGGTCAGGCCACTCTTGGCGTCGACACCAATGTGGGCCTTCATGCCAAAGTGTCACTGATTGCCTTTCTTGGTCTGATGCATCTCCGGATCGCGTTGCTGCTCTTTGTTCTTGGTCGAGCTGGGAGCCTCAATGATGGTGGCATCGACCAAGGTGCCTTGAGTCATCATGACGCCTGCTTCGGCCAGCCAGCGATTGATGGTCTTGAACAATTGGCGGGCCAGTTGATGCTGCTCCAGCAGGTGGCGGAAATTCATGATGGTGGTGCGGTCCGGCAAGGCGCTATCCAGGGATAACCGGGCAAACAGACGCATGGAGGCGATTTCGTACAGAGCATCTTCCATCGCGCCATCGCTCAGGTTGTACCAATGCTGCATGCAGTGAATGCGTAGCATGGTTTCCAGCGGATAAGGTCGCCGGCCATTACCAGCCTTGGGGTAAAACGGCTCGATGACTTCCACCATGTTTTGCCATGGCAGAATCTGCTCCATGCGGGACAAGAAAATCTCTTTTCTGGTCTGACGGCGCTTACTGCTGAATTCACTGTCGGCGAAGGTAAGTTGATGACTCATGATGAACCCTGTTCCATGGCTCCAGATGACATGCATGATCTCATATCAGGGACTTGTTCGCACCTTCCTTAAGTGCGGTGATACTGAATTTAAGACATGGAATTAGTCTAGAAATGCAAGCTATAGAAAATTAGTATCTATAAGCAGCTTTCCAATAAGTATACATATCTACTTATATCATATTAGATGTTACAGTCCGCATGAAGCTAAAAAACCACCTAAAAGATCTTGAAATAGCAGTAATGACTATATATTCCTGCTCAAATCACACCTTGGATTGAAATATGGATTTCTTTATGCGATAGATTATTTCTTTTAGAAAAATCGTCAACGCAGATAGAGTAGGAAATTCTACAACGCTTATTAGCTTGAAGATTACATATCAACTTTGACTCATCAAGATATTATAACATTTTTCTACAAGAGGAGAAATCGGCCTGTCTTTCAATAAAACGATAAATAATGGGCGAAATCTAATAGAAATAGGCATAACAGAAACATCATCAGCATATCCTGATTCACGCACCACCCGAGAAGACACCAGCGAAACTCCTAGTCCCTCAGCAACAGCTCTGACTATTCCTTCAGTACTACCATATTCAATGCACCGTATAGGGATAATGCCTTGATTTTCTAACCATAACTCTGTTGCTTCTCTCGTTCCTGAACTAGGTTCTCTTAACAACCAAGTGTGTTGTGCCCAATCATGTTCATATGTATCTGATGTTAGGGATGTAATAAGACAAAGCTCATCATCATGCCAATGACATGATAAGAGGCGAGGATCACTCAGTGTTCCTTCGACCAATCCGATATCGATTTGACAGTCTAATAACTGCTGTCCTATATACTGCGTATTTCCCGTAGTTATTTTTAGGTCAATATCAGGAAAACGTTGTATAAGTTTTGATAAATATGGTCGAAACCAATACCCAGCAATTGTGCTACTTGCTCCAATTGTCAAGCGCCCTTTCTTCATTCCAATTCTGGCTTGCATATCATCAATGGCAGCACGCTCTAACATGTATATTGCATGCGCATGGTCAAATAGCACTTGCCCATGCTCAGTCAAATGAATCCCTTTTCGGCTTCTACCTGAACCTCTTTCTAGTAATGGAAGCCCTATCTGACGCTCTAACTCACTAACTGCTTTTGATACCGCTGGCTGGCTAATACAAAGATGTGTGGCTGCATTGGAAAAACCGCCCTCACTTGAAACCGTATAAAAAATGCGCAAAAGGTGTAGGTTTATAACCATAACTGTAGGTTATCCATTGTTAATTATTATGTATTTTTATTATCAATTATCAAGGCATATAATGCTATAACACAGTAAATAAGTATAGAAGACCACTCAATGCCTCATTCGTCTGTTGTACATGATAATAATTCGTTTTTGAAAAGTAGCCTAAAAAGCTACCAGTGGTGGCTAGGCATCATACTCGTAGCGATAATTGCCGCAATGAGTATTTTAGCTAGTAAACTGGATGTTGCAACTCATATGGGCCTTAGTGCGCTTACTTTGGCTATTGTATTTGGGATTTTTATTGGAAACACCGTCTTCCCTCGTGTAGCAAATCATACTGCTATAGGTGTAGATTATGCTAAAAATAAATTACTTAGAGTTGGCATTGTTCTTTATGGCTTCAGAATAACCTTCCAGCAAATAGAGGGGATAGGCTGGGCAGGAATTATCATAGACATATTAATGATCAGCTGTACGTTTATCTTGGCTTATTATATTGGAACAAAACTATTAAGACTTGATAAACAGACAACAATGCTAATTGGTGCAGGAAGTTCCATTTGTGGTGCAGCTGCGATAATGGCTGCTGAACCTGTGATCAAGGGCCAAGCTCATAAGGTTTCAGTTGCTGTTGCTACGGTGGTTGTATTTGGAACTATTGCTATGTTTCTATACCCACTAATTTATCCCTATTTAGATATAAGTGCTGAACAATACGGCATGTTTGCTGGTTCAACAATTCATGAAGTCGCACAGGTAGTGGCAGCAGGCCGTAGTGTCAGCGAGGATGCAGCAAATACGGCCGTGATTGTTAAGATGATTCGTGTCATGATGCTCGCACCATTTTTAATAGTATTATCTACATGCATCGGTAAAGAGACTCATGATACGTCCCATAAAAGCAATAGCATTACTATACCATGGTTTGCGGTATTATTTATTGTCGCCAGTGGAATAAATTCCCTTAACATTATACCTCCACACATTGTCAATTACTTGATTGATATCGATAGTATATTGCTTGCAATGGCTATGGCCGCTCTTGGATTACGTACTCACATTGGTGCAATACATCAAGCGGGTGTAAAACCTTTGATTCTTGCTGCCATACTATTTCTATTCCTTTGTGTAGGTGGTTTTTTTATAAATCTAGCCGTATTAATTTTATTTTGAATATTAAAAGAAAATGGCAAAGATCTCATTTGATAATGTAATCCCACTTTAATATAAAATTTTTTTCCATCATATAAAAATATAAATAAAGAGTGCAATTAAATACATTGCATCCAAATGCAAGATGTATCTTTCAGAGACATCTTGCATTGTGATGTAGAGCATCAATAATAATGCATCACACTTACTGTGATTTTAATTAAATCAGTTACTAACTACTGAATTTTTTTAGTAGAAATCATTAGCAAAAAGTGCTTTAATGAACATCCTGAATGCCAATTTAATGTGTAACATCGAAGGTGTTTGACATGCATGGAGTTGCGTTATTTTTGCATATTTTAGGTGCAACAATCTGGACTGGCGGGCATATTATACTCGCTCTAATAGTTCTCCCTAAAGCACTAAAGGAATCGTCAACGAAAATATTACTAGACTTTGAATCTGTATACGAGAGAATTGGAATGCCTGCCTTAATAACGCAGATAGTCACGGGTATTTACCTGGCATTGAACATTGAGAGTGATGTACTAAATTGGTTTAACATTGATAACAGGGTTACAAATGTTATTCTCATTAAATTGGCATTACTTACACTCACTACCTGTTTTGCAATAAATGCTAGATTTCGTGTAATTCCGAATTTAAATGAGTCTAATTTAGCTTTAATGGGATGGCACATTCGAGCAGTGACGATCATATCTATCCTATTCGTTTTTGTAGGCGTTTCATTCAGAACAGGATGGTTGTATTAAAGTTATAATGAAACTAATAAAAGCAATGTTAGATAAATCATCACTTGGTGCATAATATTATGTATGCCAAGTGGTGATTTCTTCTTAACCCAATACAAGGCATACATATGATGTGATATTTTATAGGAAATATAGGGAGCTATCCCATACACCTAGTTTATAGTTCGATTATGTGCCCACACTGCCACTTCCACTCTTGATTTCAAGCTTAATTTTTTTAGTATATTTTTCACGTGAATTTTGACTGTTCCTACAGATATAAATAATTCTTGAGCGATTAGCTTGTTTGAAAAGCCGTTTGACATAAGCTTTAGCACATCTATCTCTCTATGGCTTAAAGAATTTATCGAGTTAGCTGCTTTTTTTGATTGCTTAATATAATGATCTGAATTACAAATCTTTAATATTGAAGGGCTCGCCACAAATGAAATAGAATAAATTGATCTTATTGACATTATAAAATCAGATGGCTCTATGTCTTTGAGCAAATATCCATCTGCTCCTGCCCTGAAAGTCTCAATTACATCCATTTCAAGGTCGGAACATGTGAAAATTATGACTTTGCATTTCAGCCCATGTGCCTTTATTTTTTTTAACGTTTCAAGACCGTTCAGTATGGGCATATCAAGATCTAATATTATTACATCCGGCTCGTAAGTAATAGCCAGCTCTAGCCCTTGTTGGCCATCACCTGCTTCTGCAACGACTTTAATGTCAGGATCTGTAGATAAAAGCTCTTTTATTCCACTGCGTAGAATGGAATGATCATCAATCAATAAAGTTTTTAGTGGCGATGGTGATCTGTTTGATTCAATGTTGTCCATAACTAGGGCTCTATTATATTATTAATGCTCTGATTTCAAATCGAAATTTCAAAAATGTAAAAAATACTGATATTTACTTCAGTCCCAACCGCTTGGCTAGGCGGTGTAAATTACCACAATCAATATCTAAGGCTCGTGCTGTTGCAGCCCAATTATCATTATGATCTGCTAGCACCTTCGTAATTAGCGCAGACTGAAATGCATCAGTTGATGCTCTCAAACCCATTTGGTTAGTGGTGAAGCCATCAATATTTTCGGCAGGGCTTATACTAGATTGAGGCATTGGTGGCATAGCTATACTGAAATGATGGGTTGCAAGCGTCAGAACCGGACTTCGTTGCTCTGCTCTAGCCAATACGGCACCACGATGAATGGCATGCTCCAGTTCGCGCACATTACCAGGCCAGTCATAGCCCTTCAAAAGATGCAGTGCTTGAGGTTGGATCCGCAGTTGCTCTAACCCCATACTCACTCGACAGCACTCGCAAAAGTAGCCAGCCAACAAGGAGATATCATCCTCTCTATCTCTCAAGGCTGGTACATGTATAGGGAAAACACTCAGGCGATGATAGAGGTCTGCTCGAAACTTGCCATCGATGACTGCTTTCTTCAAGTCTCGGTTCGTTGCAGCAAGCACACGTACATTGACTTTCAGTGGGGTATCATCACCAATGCGCTGCAAGTCTCCATATTGAATGACACGTAGCAATTTTGCCTGCAATGATAAGGATAATTCACCAACTTCATCCAGGAACAACGTGCCCTTATCCGCTAATTCAAATTTACCCGCACGATTATGAATAGCGCCTGTAAACGCTCCCTTTACATGCCCAAATAGTTCACTCTCTGCTACGGATTCCGGTAGGGCTGCGCAATTGAGATATACCAATTTGCGATCTGCACGTGGCGAGCCAAGATGTACAGCTTTTGCTATTAACTCCTTACCTACACCCGTTTCGCCCAAAATCAGGACGTTTAAATCAGTATTAGCAACTATATCTACCTCATGCTTTAGCTGCTGCATCGCCTGAGAATGCCCGATTATCTCGAACCTATCTGCACCTGTTGGTGTTGAAGGTATTAATGGCTCACTGCTCTGGCGAGCTAAACGCTCTAGTAGTAATGAGTTACTTAACGCCGCTGCCGCTAGCGCACCAATTAAACGCAACTCTTCATCGCTAATGTCATCAAACTGAGCAGGATTCATTCCATCTATGGTCAATGCACCAATCAAGACTTGATCGGAGAACAGAGGCAAACCAACACAAGCATGCACCTTAAATTCTGCATGATCAGGGATCAAGCCATCATAGGGGTCTGGCAAGCTACTATCTGCCGGAAAGCGTACTACGTCACCAGCACGGGCAATTGCCTCCATGCGTGGGTGCTCCTTGATGGCGAAACGGCGTCCTAATACGTCCTGCATTAAGCCATCGATGGCGAGCGGGATGAACTGGCCTCCTTCGTATCGTAGCAAGGCTGACGCATCTGAGTTCAGTAGGCTGCGAATACTCTGGATAAGGCGGTGGAATCTGTCTTGATGTGAAATCCCCAGCTGTATGTCTATAGCAATACGAGCCAAACTGTCTGTCGAAATCATTGTTAGTGTCCAAATGACATTAATGCTGTCATTTAAACAATATCAATACTATGTCATTTTAACAAGAAAATAAACTAAGCCTCATAAAAACAATGAGTTATGAGTTGGCATGTTAGCTGCAATAGTTGATATCAAGAAATACCAACTATTACATACTGAGGAATTGCCAGATGACCATTCATGTCAAAAACAACATTCACTGGGTCGGCCAACGGGACTGGGAAGTTCGAGATTTTCATGGTACTGAGTACAAGACAAACAAGGGGACGAGCTACAACAGCTATCTCATCCGTGAAGGGAAGAACGTGCTGATTGATACAGTCGATCATAAGTTCAGCCGAGAGTTCGTTCAAAACCTTGCAGCAGAGATCGACCTTAACCTTATCGATTATGTGGTGATCAACCATGCTGAGGAAGATCACGCAGGGGCACTGACCGAATTGATGGCTCGTATCCCAGGCACTCCGATTTACTGCACTCACAACGCTATCGACTCAATCACGGGACACCATCATCATCCTGAATGGAACTTCCATCCAGTCAAAACAGGCGACAGTCTCGACATCGGTAATGGCAAGCAGCTGGTGTTCATTGAAACACCTATGCTGCACTGGCCCGACAGCATGATGACCTACATGACTGAGGACGCAGTGTTGTTTTCTAACGATGCCTTCGGTCAACACTATTGTGATGAGCATCTGTTCAATGACGAAGTAGATCAAACCGAATTGATGGAGCAGTGCCAACGGTACTACGCAAATATCCTCACCCCATTCAGCCCACTTGTGACAGCTAAAATCAAAGAGGTGCTTGGATTCAACCTGCCAGTAAGCATGGTGGCAACCTCCCACGGTATTGTCTGGCGTGAGGATCCGACCCAAATTATTCTCAAGTATCTGGAGTGGGCAGACCACTACCAAGAAGATCGTATCACCCTGTTCTATGACTCGATGTCAAACAACACCCGTATGATGGCCGATGCCATCGCACAGGGTATTCACGAAGTTGACCCTGGGGTCGCAGTCAAGATCTACAACGTAGCCCGCCACGATAAGAACGAGATCCTGACACAAGTGTTCCGCTCCAAGGGAATACTCGTGGGCTCATCCACAATGAACAACGTCATGATGCCTAAGGTGGCAGGCATGCTGGAGGAGATAACTGGCCTGCGCTTTAGAAACAAGCGTGCTTCTGCATTCGGCAGTTACGGCTGGACTGGTGGTGCAGTAGATCGTATCCAGACCCGATTGATGGATGCAGGCTTTGATATCAGCATTTCTCTGAAAGCCAAATGGCGACCAGATGGTTCTGCACTGGCAGAGTGCCGAGAGCATGGACGCCAGCTCGCTCGTCAATGGGCGTTACATCCTATTGAGGTGCCTCGCCCAGAAAAAGCAGCCCATCAAGTGCCATTCACTGTTGATATCTCCCCTGTAGAGGAGACCACCCAGTCAGTTGTAGCCGGAGTAGACGATGAGCAAGCAATGCTTTGCACAGTCTGCCAGTGGGTTTATGACCCCGCCTTAGGTGAACCGGATCAATTGGTTGCGGTTGGCACTCCCTGGAGCCTTGTACCGGAGAGTTTCCTTTGCCCTGGCTGCGGCATCGGCAAGGAGGTATTCGAACCATGCGCAGTGGAGGCATGTGTATGAGCGCATTAAATGAGCATTATGCTGGTTCCAGCCAGGATATAGTCATCATCGGTAGCGGCTTTGCCGCTCAGCAGTTGGTAAAAAGCTTGCGTAAATTAGATGGTGAAAGACCGATCCGTCTTATTACCGCTGATAATGGCAATGAATATAACAAACCGGACTTGAGTCATGTGGTCAGTCGTGGTTACACCGCCAGCGCAATGACAAAGTTGACGGGGGCTCAATTTGCTGAACAGCAACGTATCATTCTGTCACCTAATACGATTGTGCATAGCATTAGTCCGAATAACAAAATGGTACACACAAATAATGGCGATTTTTCTTATGGCCAGCTAGTGCTGGCAACTGGGGCCAGTTCTATACTGCCTCCCGTTCCCAACTCGGATAAAATGGTAACCCTCAATAGCCAAAATGATTATGCCAATGCCGAACAATTAATTAAGAATGCAAAACGCATTATGGTACTCGGAGCAGGTTTGATCGGCTGTGAGTTGGCTATGGATATGGTGGGCCAAGACCGAATTGTGACGCTTGTAGATCTGGCGGACAGCCCCCTAAGTACATTAATGCCAGCTGCATTGAGTCAACCGTTACTGCAAGCCTTACGGGAGCAGGGGGTTGACCTAAAACTTGGTCGAGGTATCAAGTCGATACAAAGAGGAGATGCCAACGAATCCTTTACGATAGAGCTCACTGACAGCAGTTTCAGTGAACAGGATCTTGTCATTTCAGCTATAGGTCTACAACCGAATCTATCCTTAGCGATGAATGCGGGACTGGCTGTAAGGCGTGGAATTGTAGTGGATGAATACCTGAGAACATCGAGTGAGCACATTTATGCGCTTGGCGATTGCGTTGAGTGGAAAGGTGAATTACGCCCCTTTTTGCAGCCAATTGTTCTCGGTGCCAATGCATTATCTAAAACTCTGATTGGTAAGCCAACACCACTAACGCTTCCTCCAATGCTAGTGAAGGTAAAAACACTTCAATATCCTTTGCAGTTAGCTGGTAGAACAAAAGGTACAGACCTTTCATGGCAGTTTAAGTGGAATAAAAATGGAATGGTCGCAGAAGCTCGCAGCGAGGATGGTGAAATGTGCGGCTTTGTCGTAGGTGGAGACCAAATGGGAGCTGCATTCCCACTTCTACGCCTTCTTTCTAGATGAATAATTGCTGGCTGAGCATATGCTCAGCCTTACTTAATTTCATAGATTATTAAGGATAAAACATGTCGCTACTGCATAGTATACCAGCTCATTGGGTTGTTCGCCGTTCAACCCCATTCTTTACAAATGAAAACGTACCACAGGCTCTATTAACCCATCACAATACAGCTGCTGGCGTATTCGGTCAGTTATGTGTAATGGAGGGGACGGTAACATATTACGGTTTTGCTGATGAAACAGCGGAGATACCTGAAATTACGCTTGTAATCCGAGCCGGAGAGTTTGCAACCAGCCCACCTCAGTATTGGCACAGGGTTGAACTGTCTGAAGATGCTAGATTCAATATCCATTTTTGGGCTGAAAACGTAAGCTCAGACACCCCACTCATTAAGACAAGAGAATAAATTACAATCTGGTCATCGCCACAAACTAGGCCAACTGCCCATCCAGATCAAAATGAATAACTGTAATGTTGTTTATGATTGGCTGTTTTTGCGATGGGAGTTGGCTAGATGAGTGGGATTGAAACCATAACCATGCTGAGTGGCTTGGTGTATCTGTTGTTGTTCCAGTGGCATGAGCGTTCAGGCTGGTCTTGGCAGCTGTTCATGATGCTAACCGCTGCTGTATGGTTGACGGTAGCAGCCAAGCCACCACTAAGTAGTTTAATCGTGTTTGCTGTCGCTATTGGTATGCTTTATAGATATAAATTAATATCCGCATTTTATGATTCAAGTGATCAACAACTTCGTAGTTTAGTTAGATATTTCTTAGTTATATCGTGGGGATTTGTAACAATACAGTATGGCGTTTATATTTTTCAACTCCACCAGGGTGACCTACCTTGGCTGTCTAGACCTGATATCGTAGATGGCTTTCTACCTATAGCGGGCGGTCTTGGCTTGCGGGCGTTGTTGAGTTTGGGCATTACTGATTACCACCATCCAGCTGCAACAATCACAGTCTTGGTTATTTCCTTATCTGGACTCATTTTAGGTCGTGCCTTCTGCTCATGGTTTTGCCCTCTTGGGGTTGTCGGTGAATGGCTGCATCATTTTCGAAATTTGCTGCTACCTGGTGAGTGGACTCCGCCAAAATGGTTAGACCTACTGCTCAGGTCTCAGAAATGTCTAGTTCTATCATTTCTGATGTTCATAGTTATTCTTGCTGTTCCAAATGTTGCACTGCCAGGGTACTTGATGAGCCAGTATCACCAAGCTGCTGACATGAAAATGGGAGCCTTCTTTTTCAACTTGAACTTCATATCAGGCATTTTTGTTGCCTGGGTATTATGTATCACGATGTTTTTCAAGCAAGGCTTCTGTAGATACCTATGCCCTTATGGTGGATGGCTTGCCTTGTTAGGACTTCTGACACCATTACGTATTCGCAGGTCTTCCAGCAGCTGTTTACGAAGCAAGGGATACGATTGTGATAAATGCAGTAGAGCATGTCCATCAAGGATACAGGTTCATGAACTTATATCTGTCAGAAATATTGAGTGTACAAACTGTTTAACTTGTATCTCTGCATGCCCAAAACAAGCTAATGCGATTCATTTTGGTACTGCGAATAAAAAGGTTTCAGCAAAGAAACTGCTTGCAATGTTGTGTGTTTTACTTCTCTTAATGCCATTGCTAGCTCATGTGATTTTCGATTTTTGGACAAGCAACACACCATTAGAACAGCGCCGTTATCTATTGGAAATCCTTCCTGGCCTTTCACATTAGAGTGATAGCTATTAAAGCGCCACTTTTCGGTGACGCTTTATTTCTGCAAATGATTAAATAACGCAATAGTTATCACTACTAGTCGAAAATAATCTTCTCATTATGAACCCACACTGCAACTTCAATTCTTGAATGAAGATTTAATTTTTTAAGAATGTTTTTTACATGAACTTTAACTGTTCCTTCAGAAATAAATAAACGTCTTGATATAACCTTATTAGGCAAGCCTTGAGCAATAAATTTCAAAACATCTATTTCGCGATGGCTTAACACTTGGAGATTTTTGTCTTTAAGGCGGTTTTTTCTTCTTGACTGCATACTTTCAATAAGGATTGCAGTTAGTTTTGGGCTTATCACAAGCTTTCCCATGCACGCCTGTTCAATCGAGCTAATCAGGTCTTCAGGTTCCATGTCTTTGAGTAGATAACCATCTGCTCCAGCAAGTATAGCATCCGAAACATCATCTTCATAATCTGATACTGTGAAGATTACGATTCTGCTAGATACATTATGCGCTCGTAATGACTTTAATGTGTCTATACCACTAAACTCAGGCATATTAAGATCTAACAAAATTAAGTCAGGTTCATAATCTAATGCTAGCTGAACACCATCTTGTCCTGTACTGGCTTCAGCTACAATAGTTAAAAAGGGATTTGTACGTAAAAGTTGCTTAATCCCGCTCCGTAGGACAGGATGATCATCAATTAGTAAAATTGAAAAAACATCTGCGTTGGTTGTTAAAGCTTTTTCCATGTGTGTTCCTCAAACTACGTGAAGATCAATTTTCACTTGCGTCCGTTCATTAATGAATGAAATATTTTCTGATTTTAGAAAAACAACTAAGCTCGATATTGAATCCTCGAACTCAGCTTCACCCTTCAGGATGATAATGACATATTCAGCTAGGGATTTTATATGCAGCTCAATCCGTGATGGAGGCATACTTATCCTTAAACATTCGAATAATTTATTGAAGAAGTTCAGTATGAGTATTTCCTGCTCATGCGAATAGTCTTCATAAAAATCTTTATATTCCAACCTAATGTTAAAACCATATGTGTCATTAAATATTGCTATCGCATCTTTTAATAAAATTAACGTTTCGATTTTCTTATATGGAATTCTAAAAGTAGAAATTAGTTTTCTGATGTTTGAGTAAGCTTCATTTAACTCACACCTCATCTCTGAAACATTATCAACCTGAGAAGAACTAATGATGATTGGATCCCTTTGAAGAAGGCTAATCTTTATCTTTAAGTATGATAAAGACTGTGCTATCGAATCATGAAGTGTTTGAGCAATTGTGTTTCTTTCTTTAAATAATAATAGTTGTTGTTGTTGTTGCTCTTTGTAGTAAAGAGATAAGGATTGAGACAGCAAGTTGCAAAATGCAAATATTAATTGTTCTGTATCATGTAATATAGTGACTTCATTTGAAAAGAAAAATTCTATGTAACCATAATCATTATGCGCATCTCCAATGTTCCATAACCTATTATTATATTCACTCTCAATAGGGGATGTGACATCTGCATTATTAATACATAATGAGCAACGCATAGAGGCACAATGTAATGGCCTCACGTTCTCACCAAAGGTGTATAAATGTTTGACCGAATTTTTATGTGGATCATGAATATATACTTTTATTTTTCCAGCCCCAGTGTATCCGATTAATTCTTTCATGAAAGGAGCTAAAACTTTGCAGTTGAATTCTTGATTTTGAAATAATCTACAACTGCGATAAAGGAATTCTAAATGCAAATTCTGCAAGTTAAGTTTATGCGTTTTTTCAGCTACCATCTGTTCCAGATCGCTGTAGGTATGCTTAACAACCTCTGACATATTGTTTAATGCATTGCCAAGCTGCCACATCTCATCGCGGTAATCATGTGATTCAGAATCAAATTTTGAACTAAAATCACCATGCTGAATGTTTTTAGCCATTAACAATAATTTTGACCACGGTCTAAAGAAACGCTTATTTAAGCTATAAATTGCGATGAAGGAAAACAATATAACAATTAAAGAAGATGCTTTTTGAAGGCCATTAATCACTACGATCTTAGATTCTGTTTTGTTCTCAATGCTTTTGATTATCTTCTGTAGCAAACTAATAAACTCTTTAGAGCGGTTAATGCTTAATGGTGTTGCTACATCACCAGATTTTAAGTGGGAAAGAATGTTTTTTAATTTTGGATCCCACAAACTGTTGAGTTGTATGTATTCTTTATTAAGGTTGTGCTTTTCAGCCGTGTTAATAAAAAAAGGATCATGCAGAATTGATTCAACGCTATTAACCGCTTGCACTTTTTCATCAACAGACAGTGTTCCTGAGAGGAGTGCATAGACTTTCATTCTAATTGAACCAATACTATTTATCACATATGCATTCCCTTGGATGCTTGATGACAAATAAATCGATGCACTCATATTAAATATAGATATGAGGCATAGTGTACATATAATTGACGTTATAGAAATTGTAATAGACAGTTTCTTCCAATACTTCAATAGTATGTTCACGAATTTGACACTTCCTAAGATTGTCACTACTGATGTTTATACCTTTTAGATACCCTAATAAAAATACCTCAAAGTAAATACCTACAATATTCCAGACATTAGCCAGCTCATGATAAAGAAAGTCTTGTTGACGCTAAGTGCATGATTTTGTTGTGGTTAATTTCAACCCGCCCCCCCCTGTAGTAGGTAGTTATCGAAATATTCATCATTTGTAATACATATGTTCAGTTGATCTAAGTCAATAAAAAATATCCATTTAAATTGTTTATTGGAAATTGTGTACCCCAACACTAACCGGTGAGCAAAATGTCCATATATCAAAAATACAAAGATGGATGTGAAGACAGTCACACAAATAAAAGAAATAACAGCAAAACGCTCGTTGACTGGAATCCTGATGACAAGTGCTTTTGGATTGAGAATGGTTCTCATATTGCCAGAAGAAACCTACTGATATCTATCCCTTGTCTACTGATCTCATTCTCTGTGTGGATGATATTCAGCGTAGTAGCAATGAACTTGCCTTTAGCTGGTTTCACCTTTACAACAGACCAGCTGTTTCTGCTGACTGCACTCCCGTCACTTACTGGAGCTTTAGGACGGATTCCTTACTCATTTGTGATCCCAGTTTTTGGTGGCCGGAGATGGACAGCATTCAGTACCTTGTTGCTTATGATACCTATGTCATGGTTGACCATTGCATTGCAAGACACCACAACGCCGTATTCAACATTTCTAATAATCTCTTTGTTATGTGGGTTTGGTGGTGCCAACTTTGCATCTAGTATGGCTAACATCAGCTTGTTTTATCCAAAAACTCAACAAGGAAAGGCTCTTGGTTTAAATGGGGGGCTAGGTAACTTGGGTGTCAGTGTCATGCAGATGCTTGTACCTATCGTAATTTCTGTAAATATCTTTGGCCCTTTCGGTTTAGGTCAAGGAAATCCTGATGCATCAATATGGCTCAGCAATGCACCCTTAATATGGATGCCAGTAATATTGATATTGAGTATTGCAGCGTGGCATTTTATGAATGATATTGCAGCACCCAAAGCCTCGTTTAAAGAGCAATGGGTAGTGTTAAAACAAAAACATCTTTGGATTATGAGTGTTTTATATTTGGCTGCCTTTGGTTCATTCATTGGATTCTCTGCGGGGTTTGCAATGCTCGCTAAAACTCAATTCCCTGATATTGAAATAATGAAATATGCTTTCATAGGGCCATTATTCGGCGCATTGATGAGGCCAGTTGGTGGCGTTTTATCAGATAAGCTGGGCGGTGTTAAAGTCACCTTTGTTAGCTTTTGCTTAATGGCTACGTTAGTTGCGGTTTTGTTTTCAACTCTTCCATCAGATGCAGGGCATGGCAACTTCACCTATTTTCTAGCTGTCTTTATGGCTTTGTTCTCATGCGCAGGAGTTGGGAGTGGTTCTACATTTCAAATGATCGCCGTTTTGTTTAGGGGGATGATGATAAAAAGGAATCTACAGCGATATGATTCAGAAGCTCAAGCCTTAAAAAAATCAGCAAATGATACAGCAACAGCATTAGGGTTCATCTCAGCAATAGGTGCAATTGGTGGTTTCTTTATTCCAAACGCATTCGGCTTATCAATAGCTCTCAGCGGAACACCAATTAATGCGATGAAAGCTTTTTTAGTCTTCTATGTTATTTGTGGGCTAATAACATGGTTTGTATATGGAAAAGAACTCAATAAATAGAATGTTACTATTAATGCATATGCATATGGAGCAGTAAAATGAGCAAGTTTCTTGACAGGTTTAACTATTTAAAGACATTAGGTGAAAAGTTTTCTGGTGAACACGGCCAAACGTACAATACGAACAGAGATTGGGAAGATGGTTACAGAGACCGCTGGCAACATGACAAAATTGTACGCTCAACACATGGCGTGAACTGTACTGGTTCATGTAGTTGGAAAATCTATGTAAAAAACGGCTTGGTTACATGGGAAACGCAGCAAACTGATTACCCTAGGACAAGGCCAGATCTCCCAAACCATGAGCCTCGCGGCTGCCCAAGAGGGGCAAGCTACTCGTGGTATCTGTACAGCGCCAATCGACTGAAGTACCCAATGGTCAGGAAAGCGTTGATTGAGCTTTGGCGAGACGCAAAAAGTAAGCACAAAGACCCTGTTCTAGCATGGGGTGCGATTGCTTCCGATCAGAATGTATCCAAAAAGTATAAGGCTGCCCGAGGTAGAGGCGGTTTTGTTCGTAGCACCTGGAATGAAGTTAATGAGATCATTGGAGCGGCAAACGTTTACACCGTAAAAGAGCACGGCCCAGATCGCGTTGTTGGCTTCTCACCAATTCCAGCGATGTCTATGGTTTCCTATGCCGCAGGTGCAAGATATTTATCGCTCATCGGTGGCTCTTGCCTTAGCTTCTATGACTGGTATTGTGATCTTCCTCCCGCATCACCGATGACTTGGGGAGAGCAAACAGACGTACCAGAGTCAGCAGATTGGTACAACTCCTCATACATCATAGCCTGGGGCTCAAATATTCCTCAGACTCGTACTCCTGATGCTCACTTCTTTACTGAAGTTAGATACAAAGGCACCAAAACTGTCGCCATAACTCCAGATTATGCTGAAGTAGCTAAGCTTTGTGATCACTGGCTTAACCCCAAACAAGGTACAGACAGCGCGTTAGCATTGGCTATGGGCCATGTCATTTTGAACGAGTTCCACGTTCAACATAAAAATGAATATTTTGTTAGTTACGCAAGGAAATATACCGATTTTCCGATGTTGGTCAGATTGACCAAACGACCAGATGGTAGCTATGAAGCAGGACGCTTCCTGAGAGCATCAGATTTGGTCAATAACATAGGTGAACAGAACAACCCTGAATGGAAGACCATAGCGATTGATGAGGTTTCTGGTGATCTGGTCGCGCCACAAGGGTCGATTGGCTATAGATGGGGAGAGGATGGAAAGTGGAATCTTGAAGAGACCGCTGGGCAGTCCAAGACACCAGTCACTTTGTCTGTTGGAATAAAGGAACCTCAACATTTAGTTGAGGTGGCTTTCCCATATTTTGGTGGATTGGAAAGTGAGCATTTCACACCTGTTGAATTAGAAGAAGTTATCAGAAGAAAAATTCCAGCTAAATCCATCGTGTTGGCAGATGGAAGCCAAGAATTTGTGACCACCGTCTACGATCTCACCGTGGCTAACTATGGTGTAGAAAGAGGGTTTGATGACCCTAGCAGCGCACATACCTATAAGGAAGTGAAGGCATATTCACCCGCTTGGGCAGAAAAAATAACGGGTGTACCACAAGATGAGATTATCCGCATCGCTCGTGAGTTTGCTGACAATGCAGCCAAAACACATGGGCGCTCAATGATCATCGTTGGTGCAGGCATGAACCACTGGTATCACATGGATATGAATTACCGTGGTTTGATTAACATGCTGGTATTCTGTGGTTGCGTAGGACAGAGCGGTGGTGGATGGGCTCACTACGTAGGGCAAGAGAAGCTTCGTCCCCAGACGGGCTGGCAACCGTTGGCATTTGGCCTAGATTGGCAAAAGCCTCCACGCCACATGAATGGGACGTCTTTCTTCTATAACCACTCTAGTCAATGGCGATATGAGAAGTTAGATGCCCAAGAATTGCTTTCACCTTTAGCTGATGCAAGTAAATATAGTAAGCATCTCATTGATATGAACGTGAAAGCAGAGCGGCTGGGTTGGCTTCCTTCAAGCCCTCAGCTGAATACTAATCCACTGAGTATTGCTGAACAGGCAAAAGCGCTTGGGGTAAGCCCTGTAGAGTTCACGGTTAACTCGCTGAAGGACGGCAGTATTCGTTTTGCTGCTGAGTGTCCCGAAGATCATTATCCACGCAATATGTTTATTTGGAGATCAAATCTTCTTGGGTCTTCAGGTAAAGGTCATGAATACATGCTCAAGTACCTGTTGGGCACAGAACATGGCATTCAAGGAAAAGATCTCGGCTCATTCAGTGATAGCAAACCATCTGAAGTTGATTGGAAAGATACCCCAACCCAAGGCAAGCTTGATCTCGTTGTGACTCTAGATTTTCGGATGTCGAGTACCTGTCTGTTTTCAGACATCGTGTTGCCTACTGCAACCTGGTATGAAAAAGATGATATGAATACCTCGGATATGCATCCATTCATCCATCCATTGTCAGCAGCTGTAGATCCAGCCTGGGAAGCAAAATCCGACTGGGAAATTTATAAGGCAATTGCAAAAGCGTTTTCTGAGCTCTGTAAAGGACATCTTGGCGTTGAAACCGATGTGGTTACATTGCCAATGCAGCATGACTCTCCAGCAGAAATAGCCCAAGCGTTTGAAGTAAAAGACTGGAAATTGGGTGAATGTGATCTCATTCCAGGAAAAACTGCACCACATATAATGACCGTTGAGCGCGATTATCCTAACACCTACGCAAGATTTACATCGTTAGGTCCACTCCTTGATAAGCAAGGAAATGGTGGCAAGGGTATTAATTGGAACACAGAAACCGAAGTAGACCTTCTTAAAAAACTTAACTACACACACCATGATGGCGCGAATGCTGGGCGGCCAAAGATTGACACTGCAATTGATGCGGCTGAAGTAATTCTTACTTTAGCCCCAGAGACTAATGGTCATGTGGCTGTTAAGGCTTGGAATGCATTAAGTAAGCTGACTGGCCGAGAACATGCACATCTTGCTATCAACAAGGAAGAGGAAAAAATTCGTTTCCGTGACATTCAGGCTCAGCCGAGAAAAATCATATCTAGCCCAACATGGTCTGGTTTGGAAGACGAGCATGTCTCGTATAACGCAGGTTATACAAACGTTCATGAGCTAATTCCATGGCGAACCATTACTGGTCGTCAACAGCTGTATCAGGATCACCAATGGATGCGTGATTTTGGCGAAAGTCTCATTTCATATCGACCACCAATCAATACCCAGACTATTAAAAATATTATGGGTAAGAAGGGTAACGGTAACAAAGAGAAAGCTCTGAACTGGATCACTCCGCACCAGAAATGGGGTATCCACTCAACATACAGCGAAAACTTGTTGATGCTTACACTGTCTCGGGGTGGGCCAATTGTTTGGATAAGTGAAGATGATGCTAAAGATCTAAAAATTGAGGATAACGACTGGATAGAGGCATTTAATATCAATGGTTCATTAACTGCTCGTGCAGTGGTGAGTCAGCGCGTCCCTGCTGGAATGGTAATGATGTATCACGCTCAAGAGCGCCTGGTGAATATTCCAGGCTCCGAAATAACAGGACAACGTGGTGGGATTCATAACTCCGTTACTCGTGTCTGCCCTAAACCAACTCATATGATTGGCGGATATGCACATCAGGCTTATGGGTTCAACTATTATGGCACAGTGGGCTCTAACCGTGATGAGTTTGTTGTCGTCCGCCGCATGAATCAGGTTAAATGGCTTGATGACGAAAATAATGACTATACACAGGCTGACAATATGTACAGTAACAAGGCAGGGGAGAAGTAAAAATGAAAATTCGTGCGCAAATTGGAATGGTGCTAAACCTCGATAAATGCATCGGATGTCATACTTGCTCTGTTACTTGTAAGAACGTATGGACAAGTCGCGAGGGAATGGAATACGCCTGGTTTAATAACGTAGAAAGCAAGCCAGGCGTGGGCTATCCAAACGATTGGGAAAACCAGGATAAATGGAAGGGTGGCTGGGTTCGAAATATCAATGGAAAAATCGTTCCAAGAATGGGTAACCGGATTGGCGTTTTAGCCAAGATTTTTAACAACCCTGACATGCCGACTATTGATGACTATTATGAGCCTTTCACCTTTGACTATGAGCATTTACATAATGCTAAACAAGGTGCGCATCAGCCAATAGCACGTCCACGTTCACTGATCACTGGTCAACGTATGGACAAGATCAACAATGGCCCAAACTGGGAAGAAATCTTGGGCGGGGAATTCACTAAGCGTTCACAAGACTACAATTTCAACCACATCCAAAAGGAGATGTATGGACAGTTTGAAAATACGTTCATGATGTTCTCCCTCGGCTTTGTGAGCATTGCTTGAATCCTGCATGTGTGGCTACTTGCCCTAGTGGGGCAATATATAAACGTGAAGAAGATGGCATTGTCCTTATTGACCAAGACAAATGTCGTGGTTGGCGTATGTGTCTTACTGGTTGCCCCTACAAGAAGATTTACTTTAACTGGAAAAGTGGTAAATCTGAAAAATGTATCTTCTGCTACCCCAGAATTGAGTCTGGTCAACCAACCGTCTGCTCTGAAACATGTGTAGGACGAATTAGATATCTGGGAGTAATCCTTTATGATGCAGATCGTATTGAGCAAGCAGCATCAACTGAAAATGACAAGGATTTATACAACAAGCAGTTGGAGATTTTCTTAAATCCACATGATCCTGCTATCATTGAAGAAGCCTTAAAGCAAGGCATCACTCAAAATGTTCTAGATGCTGCTCAGAAGTCACCTGTGTACAAGATGGCGATGGAATGGAAGCTTGCACTCCCATTACACCCAGAGTATCGCACGTTACCGATGGTATGGTATGTACCACCTCTTTCCCCTATCCAATCAGCCAAAGATGCAGGCTATTTAGGTGATGATGGTGTTCTACCAGATATTTCTAGCTTGCGAATTCCTTTACAGTATTTGGCGAATCTGTTGACCGCTGGCGATATAGCACCTGTTAAGAGTGCACTGAATCGTATGTTGGCAATGCGTCATTATAAGCGAGCTGAAACTGTAGATAAAAAGGTGGATACCAGCGCATTAGAGCAGGTTGGTTTAACTGAACACCAAGCGCAGGAAATGTATCGTTATTTGGCTATAGCTAACTATGAAGACCGCTTTGTAGTTCCTTCCAGTCATCGCGAGCTAGCACGAGAAGCATTTCCTGAAGCTAAAGGGTGTGGCTTTAGCTTTGGTGATGGTTGTAAAGGTAGCGACACTAAGTACAACCTGTTTAATAGCCAGAGAATTAATGCCATTAATGTATCTACAAATCCAAGTGAGGATAAAAAATGAAATCTTTAAAGATCATATCAATCCTCTTGGACTACCCAGATATTGATCTGTGGGAAAACAAGGATGAAATCTTTGATTGCATAGCTGAATGTAATGAGCTGACATCGGCACAAAAATCATCAATATGTGATTTTGTAACATATGCGTTTGATCGTTCTCTACTTTCATTCCAAGAAATATATTGTGATATCTTCGACCGTGGCCGTTCCACCTCTCTGCTTCTTTTTGAGCATGTTCATGGTGAGTCGCGTGATCGCGGACAAGCAATGGTAGACCTGCTTAAGCAATATGAAGATGCAGGATTTTCTCTTAACAAAAGAGAATTACCGGATTTTCTTCCTGTTTACTTGGAATACCTTTCAACAAGAAATAACGCTGAAATTATAGAGGGGTTGTGTTTTATCACTCCGATCTTGGGGTTGCTTAAAGAGAGGCTACTCAAAAGAGAAAGCAAATATCATGTTCTATTTGGGGTTCTAATTGATCTATCCATGACAGAGTACGATAGCGCTCTTATAAGCACACAAGTTATGAAAGAGGCTGATGATGCAACACCCGCTGCGTTAGATGCTGTTTGGGAGGAAGAGCAGGTGAAGTTTTTAGGAGGAGAATCATGTCCCAGTTCAATTCAATCGATTCATAGCAACCGATTTAAGAATGCAGTCGTACCACAGTACCTTGAAATTGGTGAGGCAAACAAATGAACTATATTCATAGCTTCTTCTTTGATATATACCCATATATTGCAGTTACCATTTTTCTACTTGGTAGTTGGGTTCGTTACGATTATGGGCAGTACACTTGGCGAGCAGGATCAAGCCAGTTACTTGATAACTCGAATATGAGGCTGGCATCTGGACTGTTCCACATTGGCATTCTTGGTATCATCTTCGGCCACTTTTTTGGCTTGCTGACACCTCACTGGGTATATGAGTCATTCTTATCATTGCAATCAAAACAACTCATAGCGATGTGTGCTGGCGGTATCTTTGGTGCAATGACGTTGTACGGTGGTTATCTGCTCTTAAAGCGGCGTCTGACAAACGTAAGGATCAGAGCAACATCATCGACTGCGGATATTTTGATTTTAGTGCTATTAGTTTCCCAGGCAGCGCTTGGTCTTCTGACAATTCCATTTTCTGCTTTCCATCTTGATGGAAGTGTCATGATGAAGCTCGTAAGTTGGGCACAAGATGTTGTAACGTTCCAAACAGGGGCATCTAAAAATTTAGAAGGGGTATCGTTTATCTACAAAATTCATATGATTTTAGGTATGACTTTGTTTGTTGTCTTTCCATTCTGTCGATTGGTACACGTTTGGAGTGTACCGCTCGAATATTTAACTAGACGCATCCAGATCGTAAGGTCTCGTCGGTAACATGATTAGGGTAGTAGTCGCAGTGTAAACTGCGACTACTATTTATCAGGTGTAGTATGGTATATCACGTATCAAATAAGCAGTTTGTGACTAAGTTAGTCGAACCTTTCTTTGTTGCAATTTTCTGGCCAACTCTGCTGTTGTTGGTATCCGAAGTGACCGGTTTGCCAATAACTGAAGAGTTATATCGCAATACTATTTTATTTTCATTGCTAATATTCATTATTACTGCATTTATAGATATAAGATACATTTGTATAGCAAGGAAAGTAAAACTGGAATTGAACTTCAGCGGCATTGAGTTTCATTGCCATAAAAAACATCTATTTTTCTCATGGCACCAAATAACTTTAATTAAGTTGGTTGAAAGCAAGCCTGGCTCTAGAGTACTAAATATACTTCCTGATAATGAAACTATTGACTTAATTCTTTTTGAAGACCACGATAAGATTTGTTCACAAGTTATATTTTATTGTAAGCAGTTTAATGTCGAGTATAGTTAGAGTCTTTGTATGATTAAGTATGAGCAATTAGCTTGCTCATACTTTTCATGGTTGTCTTTCACTTATCAGGAACATGATATTCGTTCAGTGCTGTAATTCGTGCTACTTGGAATTATTTTGTAGCGATTGTAATTCTGCCTTATGTTGTTGTGCCAATTGTTGTAAATAGTCTCTTCCTTTATTTGTCAAATGTACATCAACTCTGCGCTTGTCATTTTCACTTTTACGTCGTTCCACGAGATCTAGTTCCTCACATCGCGTTAGTAAAGCCACTGTAGCGTGATGACTCATTTGCAGTCTCTCAGCTAGCTCACCCACGCTTGCCCAGTCACGCCCTGGGTATCCTTGTATATGTAGGAGGGATAAATACTGTAATGGAGTGAGTCCGAGCTCCTTGGCTGCGGTTTCACTGAAGTGAAGGAAACGCTTTAACTGATAGCGAAACTCAGAAAGTGCCTCAAATTGAGCTTTTGTTAGCATAGCTTACTCGGTTGTTGACTTCTCAGGTGAAATACAATAGGTTCAATTATATCACATTGTGATATATTATTTTGTAGTGTTTTTGTTACAAAGGAGATGGCAATGCATAAGCAAATTCACCCAAAATCACTTTATTGGGGAAATACTGTAATTCTACTTAGTACCATCGATAATACTGATACAACTAACATTACGCCAATATCATCAAGTTGGTCTCTTTCGAACAATATTGTCATCGGCCTTAGTCTAAATTCAAAGGCTATCGAAAATATTGAGACATGTCCAGAAGTCGTATTGAATATTGCATCAGACAACCTTGCGGATAGAATTGAATCTATTGCCAAATTTACCGGAAAGGATCCTGTTCCATCTGAAAAGATAGGTTTCAATTATTGTGGTGATAAATTTAGTCTTGGTAGATTTACAGAGTTGGCGTCTTGTACTGTTAAACCATCTCGTATCCAGGAATGTTTAATTCAGGTCGAGTGTTTAGTTGAACATATAACAAAACGCAATAATTTTGCTATCGTTGAATTGCGAGCCACTCATGTGCATGCAGATGCATCTTTACTTAAAAAATATGACGTTATTGACGCGGATTTGTGGAGCCCTCTAATTTATAGTTTCAGGAGTTACCACGGAATTACCAACACTATTGGTAGAAACTTTAAATTTGATAATTGATTTCGCTGATGCCCTATTTATTAAGGGCATCTTTATAGGACTATGATATTTAAAGGATGATTTATGAGTGAATGTTTACGTTCTTTACCATTGGTTTATTCATGCTCTGGTTGTTCAAGTGCAGCGCAGATGGCAAACTATATGGCTATTCAGCTAGATAAACGAGGCGACGCAGAAATGTCCTGCATTGCTGGTGTTGGTGGAAATGTAAAGCATCTAGTCCGAATAGCTAAGTCGGGTAGATCTATCATTGCTATCGATGGATGCCCTCTACAGTGTGTAAAAAGTTGCTTATCAATTCACAATATCATCCCTGAACATCATATTTTACTTAATGAGTACGGTGTAAAAAAAATTCAGAAAACAGATTTTGATTATGATGAAGCTGATAGGCTTACTCTGGATATTTCAAATTCATTAATATAAGATGGTGACCTGATATTACAAAGTGTTGCCGCTTATTTTGGTGTGTTTTCATTCATTTTGAATAAATTTTTATTCAATCAATCTCTCCCATACAAATTAAGGTTTCCACCATAGCGTTCTACTATATAAACTAACATCATCATGTCGTCAAACGCGGTAAGGAGATGTTGATGCAAAGCCCTGTAGTGCCAGATAACGAGAAGCAGCGGTTAGATGCGCTACGCCGTCTTGCTGTACTTGATAGCCCAGCAGAAGAGCGTTTTGACCGCATAACCAGGATGGCTCGTAATATGTTTGATGTACCCATTGCGCTGGTTTCGTTAGTTGATGAAAACAGACAGTGGTTCAAATCGTGCTGTGGATTGCCTGTCCTGGAAACACCACGAGAGATTTCATTTTGTGGTCACGCGATCCTCGGCGAGGAGCTATTCGTAGTCGAAGATGCAACTCAAGACCCCAGATTCTTTGACAACCCCTTAGTCACTGGGGAGCCTCACATCCGATTTTATGCGGGCCATCCATTGGAAGTGGGAGATGGCCTGAAACTGGGCACCCTCTGTATTATAGACAGAAAGCCCAGGTCATTGAGTGATAAAGACCAAGCCATGCTAGCAGATTTGGCATCAATGGTCGAAAGTGAGCTAAGAGCCGTCCAGATGGCCACAATCGATGAATTGACGGGGATTACCAACCGCCGTGGATTCATGCTCCTTGCCGACAAAAGTTTGAAATATGCATTTCGCGTAAAAAATCCAGTCACGCTGTTATTTTTAGATCTTAATCACTTCAAAGTGATCAATGATACATATGGGCATAATGTCGGTGATGATGCTTTATGCCAGATGGCTGAATTACTGTGTCGCGTATTTAGAGATGCCGATATTTCGGCTCGTTTAGGTGGCGATGAGTTTGTTGTTCTTTTACCTGGCACGGGTCATGAACATAGCTCACGGATAAAAGAGAGATTTTATAATGCACTAGAGAATTTTAACCACACCAGCGGCAAGCCTTATCAACTCTCTTGCTCACTAGGTATCGTTGTATACGATGCTCTCACCCCTCCTAATTTAGACAGTCTACTGTGCTTGGCCGATGAAGAAATGTATTCATGCAAGCTAAAAAAATAAACCGCTTAATTTTCAGGTGATAAGTACAAGGTGTAAATACTTCTTTATTTTTGTTCTGTATACAGTTCGACTGTGTGAGGAAAAATACCATCCTCCCTATTTTGAGTATGATGGACAGTAACCCAACCAGCAAATTCCTCTGCGGGCATTGGCTTGGCGACAACATAGCCCTGCACGGTATCGCAATGATTGGCCCTCAACCATGCAAGTTCTTCCTGGGTTTCGGCCCCCTCCGCGACAACTGACAATCCCAGTTCCTGACACAACAAAATGGTGGAGCGGACAATAGCTGCATTTCTAAAATGCTGGTCAACACCGCTCACGAAAATGCGGTCAATCTTCAATTCATGCACAGGTAAATTCTTCACATAAGCGAGAGAGGCTTGCCCTGAACCATAATCGTCAATGGATAGCTTCACCCCCAGGCTGGCAAGCTCTTTCAAATGCTGTAACGCAATATCAGGATCATCCATGAGTGCGCTCTCAGTGACTTCCAGACAAAGCAGCTGAGCAGGTAAGGTATTCTCTTGCAGTGACTTTATGACCTTTGGTACTAGGTCTGGGGATGTCAAGTCGAGCGTAGACAAGTTGACTGACGTGACGATATCGTGTCCCTCTCGGTGCCAGGAAGCCGCTTGACATATCACATGCGCTAATAACCATGGCGTGATCTCACGGATAAATCCCGTTTGCTCGGCAAACGGAATAAAGCGTCCAGGTGGCACCAACCCTTTGGTTGGGTGTTGCCATCTCAATAATGCTTCTGCTCCCTTGACGAGGCCACTCGCAAGCTCCAACTTGGGTTGAAAGAAGGCGACAAACTCCTCGTTGATCAAGGCATCTCGCATTTCACCAATCAAGGCTAATTGCTCATGGGGGGATTCATCTGCAATCTTGCACGCAAAGGCGAAACCGTCACGGCGGCGTTTGGCATGACGCATTGCCATACCTGCTCGCCTCATTAGCAAGCTGCTGTTATTACCATCTTCTGGAAATATCGCGATCCCCAGACTGCCCTCAACGTCAAGGCGTTGACCATCCAGTTCAATAGGCTTACGGAGTTGCCCCAGTAACTCTTGGGCATTATCAAGGATATTGAAGTAATCGACCTCTTTGATAAGTAGCGCAAACTCATCGCCTCCCAAACGCGCCACCAAGTGCTTGCCAGCAACCATGGCGAGTAAACGTTGAGCCATCTCCTGTAGGAGCCTGTCGCCCACCAGATGGCCCAGAGCATTATTAATTTGGGCAAATCTATCAATATCGATGAGCACTAAAGCGCCACTACCTTGTAAAGCCGCCTCTGTCAGCGCCTCCATAAAACAGGTGCGGTTTGGGAGCTCAGTAAGTGGATCCGCATACGCTAGCCGCAAAATATGCTGCTCGCGGGTCGAGATACTACGGCGCATGGTATCAAGAGCCCGCATAAGTGCTTTCGTTTCAACGCCTAGGCCTAAAGGCACCTTGCACTGGTAATCCCCTCCAGCTATAGCCTCAGCGACCATCACAGCTTTGTGTACAGGTTTGGCAATGCTTCTGGCAATCAACAGCGCCAAGACACTTCCAGTGACGAGCGCACTGAATGCAAGGATAATAACGGTCAAACGCGCTCGGTTTGCATCGTCTTTGAGTGCGATAACCCCACTTTGCATCAGTTCTTGCTGATGCTCTGCAATACGTAGTGTCTGAACAAGCAATGCTTTAAGAAGTACATCAGTTTGCTCTTCATAGTGTTGGCGAGCGGAAGACAAGCCATCAATTTCGATTCGTTCCACCGTTTGCTGAAAAGAGTCACCATAATGCTTTCGCAGGTTTATGAGTTGGTCAATATCACCCACATCTCCCCCCATTGATGCAGCCCGTTCTAATCCTTCAATAGCGGCATCGGATGCAGCCAGTGCAGAGTCCATCGCTGTATAGAGGGGTACACGCTTGTAACGTTCGTCTGTTTGCAGAAGAAGCAGCAAATGCAGTGCTGCGTTCTGAGAGTATTGATTAGCTCGTTGGGCAAGAAATTCAATCCGTGCTTGCTGCTCGACAAACTGATTGATTAAAACGATGCAGGGCAACGGACGAGACGGCAAGCAGAAGTAACAAAAGCAGGGAAAAGGCGATAAGGAGCAGTGTTCGTATCGAACTGTTGTCAACCAGCACCAAAAAAGGATTATTCATCATCTTTGTAGCCACCCAACTTTGTCATGTGTGGAATCTTGAGGCGGAATTCTGCAAGCCTTTGGAAGGCTCACCCAGTGTCAGTGTTATTTCAGCAACATCCGCTGCGGCGATCTGATTGGTGTTATCAACATCACTGGCATGACAGTGTTTGCGTGCGTAGCGCCGTGCATCTGCATGGCATACTGCCAGCAAGCGGGAGATAGCCGCATGATCTTCTGTCTGAGCAGACAGAATGAGGTTCTCTTTTTCCATCATGCAATGTGTCATGACTCAGTTCCTTTTGTCGAGTTTACGGCCAACCATGGCGCACATCGGGCAGAACCCCATCAGGCCCGTCATGGAAAGGATGGCACTCATTACTCCTGCTGCAACAGCAAGGTCAGATTTCCCCCAGCTCATCACTGGAAACACAAGCGCCATGATGCCCAGGATGATGCGTAACACTCGCTCCCAGTTTGGGACATTCTTTACATAGAACATGTCAGTCTCCTCCGATGGCAAGAGTGTTGAATCACTCTCTTGCTTGATAAGAGGGGCTAGGTGAGCAAAGCGGTTCGCAGAAAATGAAAAAATCTCAATTGAGCCCATTCAAGTATATCAGTCGATTATTGTCAATGATGTCACTAGAGATGCTCTTATAGCTGGTCAGCAAACTTTACCGAGTTGGTACTCTATGCTTGGGGTCAGAGAACATTTGGTTTGCTGTAAGTTGATGACGGGATCTAGCGCGTAGCAGTAGTTTTGAAAAGACCAAAATAAGTTATGGGATCTTGATATATGAACTATATTTTCGCCTTAAATCATCAATATCTTTTTTTGCTTTCCTTTCTTTTTCCTCAAGAGCTTTTATCTCATTTGCTTTTTCTTTCAGTAACTGCTCAAACATTACTTTAGCCTGCTCTCTTGATTTAATATCTACGATGTTTGCCAAGTCTTTGGATCTTTCTGTTAGAGCATATTCTCGTTCTTGTAATGAGATGAGGCTATCATTTAGATTTTTTTGTATAAGGTTTAACGAGGCTGACCGCCTGCGTATTTCGACTTCACTAGCTTCAAGCTGAGCCTCTTTGGCTTTAATGGTTCTATTTATATCATCAACCTGTGAATAAAACTCAGCCTTAAGTTCATCTAAATTAAGAAGGTCACGTAGTAAATCTTGCTTTTGATCAACTTCATCTTGTCTATGATATAGACGGTCTTTCAATTCCATTTCAAAGCTTCTGTATTGATCTTCCAATAGGATTATTTTTTCCTGTGCCTCTAAAATGGACGACTCTTTTTCTTTTAACACTCTCTCCCATCTTTTTAAAATGGCGTTAGCCTTGCCTTCTGCATGCCGAGACTGTTGAATCACTCTTTGCATATCGCTTAGTTCTGATTCGCGCGTATTTTTTATCGCTTCGAATTCTGCATTAAGTTTTTTAACCTCTGTCTGGTGCTTTGAACTCAAAGATGAATACTGATGCTGTAAAGACAATAATTGTTGTCTATTATGGGAGTAAATCATTTCGGAGAAGTTGCCTACAGGGGCTACAGACACCCATTTTTTGGGGCATTTTTTTAGATAATCTCTTATCTCTTCTTTTGATATTATCTCTCCTTTCACACGAAATCCACTCAGGTCAAGTTCAATGCAGGTTGCATTCACCCTCTTTAATTCTTTAACTTTCTCTCGATCACAAAAATGCGTAACTGCAATTTCGATGAGAACCTTCTCTCCCTCGATGAACCCAATAACATCAGGTATAACTCTGCCTTCATAAACCTCACATACCATCTCATCAAAGGCTATATTTTGATGTATTGGATTTATAGTTCCAATAGGCAGTAACAACTGCCTATCCGTTGCTAAAACCTCTTTAGCTAGGATATGTATTTCCGTTTCCGGCTTCCAGGTACAGGCATTCTGTTCGACTGAATTAGGCTCATGAGAGAAATAATGGGCTTTAACTTGCCCCTTCATTGCCCAGACAGCGCCCTGACAACCTATGCATGTGCAATTGCATGCTTTTCCACTCACAACATCTTTGACATCAACGATATGGCCGTTGTCGTCAAGGGCGCGAGTCATCAGGATTCTTGCCATCTCTATCCTACCCACAAATGGATCTATGTATAAAAGCACATCAGTTTATTCAGTTAAATTGGATGCTTTAACTACATCAGTAGTTACAACACTTTCATGAAAAATCATACACTTACATTTGATTGTTTTGAACTTCGTCAAGTTCCAATTGGATCTAGATGTATGACCACTCCCCAGGTGAGCTCATTGAGCTTTAGAGGGTGCGTAGGAGCGGGCTGGTAATCAGGGAGGGGGGATGGATGCAGTACGGTGGAAGGCTCTGATATTGATACCAAAGGAAGGGCGCACGAAAGTAGCGTAAACAAGACACCGATTTTAGGTCGGTGTCAGGTGATAACTAGAACTGTATAAATATTCTCTACTGCTTATTATAACGTAAATGAGAAGTCCAGCGTTTCATTGTCAGATACTCTGCGCATCGCTTTAGCTCTATCCTTATCACCGTAGGTCTTAATTATTTGCTCCACGTCATCATTGAGCTTCGCTGCTGCACCAATAAAATCACCAGGATGTTCCTCGAGATGCGTTTCTGCAACAAGGTGTCTTAACGCATGAATGTTGATACCATGTTGTTTATCATGAGGCATCGTCATCAGATAGGCCTGATATGTCAGTGATATGAAATTATCTGACAGTTTTGATGATATTTCTATATATTTACTTCTTATTTTAAGGTTTTCCTCGTTGTTTACTTGGCTTTGTCGAATGCTACGCCAAGGGAAAAAGATATCAATATCGTCAATTGACTGAACGCCCGCAAAGGTCATGAGATCAAACTCAATATAGCTGCGCCTTATGTTCAAATACTCTTTGATCAGCGGGGTAAGCTGTTCTGGTAACTCAACATCAACATCCACGCTATTTTTTGCATTTGCGTTTTTAAGATATCTGTACTTTGTGTTATCGTCACTAACCATCGATGTACCAAAACATGGGATATATAGTTGGAATCGGTTACGCTGACGATGATATGTTATACTTGCATAGTTTTTGTTCTGTGATGTCGCATTAGGGTAAAATTTCAATTCAGTCCAGTTTGCGCTGCGTGGAGATTGATAAAAACTGATTGTTTGTATCAGTCCTGCTCTAAAATACTGCAACGCACGGCCAATCTGAGATGCTGCACTTTTTCTATGCGCCAGCTCTAGTTTTTTATCGTCTGTGTTATTCGAAAGTAAATTTTTTTGCTCAGCATTGGTCTTGTATACTTTTGCTTTATCGAATAACCACTGGCTGGCCCTATAAACCGCATTTCGGCGATCTGACGCAGGTATGTTGAGTAAGAATTGAATGTTCAGTTTCCCTTTCTTGCCCGCTTGGCCGCGACTGTTGATGCCTTTCTCTGCCATCTTAAACCAATTAGGATATTCCTCGATAATAAAATCTAGGTCTTTAAAAAACTCCTCGATTGTTCTGTTACCACGATCGGCACAAAACCTTAGGTAGCCCTTCGAATCCGACCCTCGTTTTACAAAATTTAGCACTCTAGAGAATTGGCTTGTACCCGTTTGCAGTCCTTCCGAATATTCAGCCATAGCCTGCATAATCTCAGGTATTGTCAAGTGATAACTGCTAACAGACATGTAATCAATAGCTAATTCAGTATGACAAAAATGTTGAAATGAAAGTAGCTGACTTTTAAATGCGATAGCAGAGCCGCATTCGCCCTTCGCGTTGATTGTCCATTCATTGTTTCTTCTGTTTTTTTCATTGACTTTTGCTCGTATCTCATAGCGTCGATCTGACCTAAGCTCGTCAGAAATGTTTACTATCGCTGGTTGTTTTTTATTTATTTTATACTCACAATACTCATCATAAACCTTCTGTAGATTTGGATTCAGTGACGAGCTAATGAATGTGCTGCGATTGATAGCCGACAGATCAAGATCTGACCGATTTTTTCCTCTGCGTTGATGGTCAACTTTTCTATGAATTTTATCTAACAACAAGTTTTTTGGTAAATTGAAATAACTTTCAATGAAATTGATGCGAACGTCAGGTACTCGCTCGGCAGGGTGTGATGTACCCATCATATAATCGCGCAAAACTTTTGTTGCGCTGCCAATCGCTTGTGGGCTACTTTTCAGAATTGGCCATGCCTCTGGGCAGTTAGATAATGACGCGTTGATAATTTCACGTGCTACTTCTCTGTATGTAATGAAGCTTTTCTTAATATTATTCTGCGTCTTAGGAGTGACCTCATCGAGCCAGAGACGCTCACCGTATTTCCTCTGAACTGCTGCTGCCAGAGCCTCACAAAAAGTCATTTTGCTGAAATCTATGTTGTTTATTTGAGCGTAGAACTCTGCCAACCGACGCACTCGTGTCAGTGGGCCTCGCGTATCACTCCTGCTCTGACGTGCCAAGGTCATTTTCAGCTTTTCTATTGTTTCACTGAGATTTTCTAACAGTGCAGTTTCCAGCTCATCCTCGGACTGCACAATTGATGTTTTCAGTAACATGTTGAGTGCTGTCTGATGGTGCCTATAACGCGCACTTTCAGTTTTGTCGCTACTCTCAATGCCTTGAATGATCCGTTCTCTCAACTGCCTAATGCTCATAATTGCCACTCCATAAAAATACAACAACTGGTCTTTTTGTTCATTATAGTGCTGCAAACATCAATCGCCACACCAAAACGAAAATTATCGCAAAATAGCTTTTGACTTATTTGAAATTTCTTATATATCAATGTCTTTTTTGGTTTTTTGTGAGTTTTACGAGGGATTTCATGATTTTTAAAATTGGCAATGAAGCAAAGATTGATTAGGTTGCAATCAGCATTAAACAACAATACATGAAGTTTACAACAGTGATGAATAATCAATTAAAATTAGACACTTAGCTATATTCTTTAATTCCTGAATCGGAAAAACTATGACTGTATTTCTCTGATTTGTTGTAATTATGGTGTAAGGGGCTAAGTTGGAAGGACATTTTGTTGTAAAAACAAAAGCATCATAAAAACATATGGTTAGCTAAAAAAATGTCAACAAATCATATAGTAATAAGTTATTGATTTGCATGTGACTTTCTATTTTTACAACAAAATCTCTTAGATTATAGAGAATCACAACGCCTGCTTGCTTGAACCCTCTTTATATCAAGCAAAAAGTGGGCTGTCTGCCCGCGTTGTAAATGGTAAAACGAAGGTGACCGCACAATGTCTCTACCTATGATTGTATCTGACATGAAAATATGTGACCTAGGATGCAAGAGTGCTCCAACGCCGTTTGGCTCTGCGTTGCAGTCCTATCTATTTCAGCCGGTAGGATCGTTCCCCATAGTTATTTGTCGCTGTACTGGTGGCAGAGTAGAAATGAGAACTACGGGGTTGTGTATATGATTAAAACGAAATGTTAGTCAGCCCAGCTTGGCTGCACACTCAGAACTGGCTAACTATGAGCCAGAATACATTTTTTGGTGATATGGATAGGGCTTGAGATGGCAGATTGGATGATGCTGTACGATGCGGTGTAGCGATTCATACCGGTCGAGCTAAATTAATTTCAGCGCTCGATACGCTGTGTAATGCCTGTGCAGTCGAGTCTGAGTACACCAACCTCAGTATCATCGATATTTTCAGAATGCCCCCAAGCTCAGGGTTATTGTTTTCAATGGTTTTGTTGTGGTCAACAATGAGGGGATTGAGAAACCTGCCGGTTTCTAGTTGGCCATCTGGACGATGCTTCTGATGACAACGAATGTGGTTTCGCCTGGCACTGGCTGAAACTGTACCAGACCAGACCAGACCAGACCAGACCAGACCAGACCAGACTTGGGTGGTTTGTATGCAGTTATAAGGTTAGGTGTTTGGCATGTTCGAGTTTATTGGCAGGCCATTTGGTTAGAGCAACAGCTATGGTTATGGCAGCAATGATGCAGGCGAGACCCCTAGGGCCTTGGCGATCTGATAAACTTTTTCCAGGGTTACCCTAGTTTCCCCACGTTCGATTTTTCCCATATGACCACGGTCTATACCAGCAATTAGTGCTAGTTTTTCCTGTTGCATACCTCGTGCAGACCGCAGCTCTCGTACATTTTTACCGAATGCAGTTGCGAGCATCGCCAGCTCAAACTCGTCAGAATCCATTTTATCTCCTCACTAGAGGATCTATGGTCTACGTTATACGGCGTGCTGTACACGGCTGTGAGTACACGCATATAATGACACTGCATATAAGCATCATTTCGAGGTGGAAAATGTCCAATCAGCAGATCGTTCTGAGCCAGAATCAAAAAAGTGGCACAGTGACACTAACCTTTCAAGATGCGGATTTCCTAGCCGCAGTAGGAGATTCTTTGAGAGTGGAGTCATTCGTACATGTCACTATCAATCAATCCGTATATGATGAATTTGTTAAGAGCATTATGGTTTCGTTTGTTGCCGAATTTATGGATTTTAAGCAGCAATGGCCGATACCTCAGGAGCTAAGAAAGTGAACAAGTCTCTGACATGATGGAGGGCATTCGGGTCTTTCTCGCGGTTTGCTGTATTGGTGGACTTATTTGTAGCTCATCCTCGTAAAGTAATGCCAACGTAGCCTCAGCTTCTTTGGATTATAACCGGCGCCAATTAGCGTTTTTATCGCCTTATGAGTCTCCATAGAGACGGACGTCATTAAGCACCTCTTTAATATCGGTAAACCCAACATAACATCCTAGCCTAGGCGTTCAGTCAGGATCCCATGCTCGATGCGGCTGAGGAGGTCGAGCACAGCCTGAGCGAGTTCGGGCGTATCCTGATGGTTGAACGGACGAACACATCCTAGGTAACGGAATATATGATCCTGTGTTGAGCAACATGTCAGTACTACAGCTTGCAACTCCGGCACCGGTACAGTGATGGGAGCCCGCCAGCACAAGCCTTACTGACAGTATTAGCCATGGATTGGTCTTGTTGCTTTGGGTCAACCCAAGGAGACGAATCCTACTTTGGGGGCCTGTTTTGTGTTGGACATCGCTCAATCACTCTTAGGTGGCTCTTCTTTAAGGGCGCGGATTTTACCGGAATGGTTAACCAAAAACTATACAGCCAGCATGGCAGAACCGAACAATATCTCCGACCAGGCAAGATTGGGCCGCACCAGCAGTCGCTGATGGCGCGCCCTTGGTAGGGCTATTGCCTCTGCCGTGCGGGCTTGTTGTGGGGAAGTTGCTTTGTTGATTTTTCTGTCAATTTTGACGCTGTGGCGGGGAGAGCGTCAAAGGGAGTCACTATACTTCCATCACGGGGTCCCGTTGGAGAAGGCGATGGAAAGTTCATTTGGCGAAAAAATGCAGAGCGTACATGCCACGCTCAGGCAGCGCTTTGACAAGCTGAGTCGGGTGGCCATCGCGATTTACGATCCCCATACCGATCAGCTCAAGACCTTTGCCCATAGCACCGAGGGGCCCTCGCCGCTGGTGCAGTATGAGGTGAAGCTGAGCGATGTCCCCTCCCTGAGTTATCTGGCGGAGCACAAGCAGCCCCGGGTGCTCAGCAATCTGGATGCCCTGCGTGGCTCTGCGTCGGAGCACAGCCGCAAGGTGCTGGAGGCAGGCTATGCCTCCAGCTATACCGAGCCGCTGCTGTTCAACAGCAAGCTGTTTGGCTTTCTGTTTTGCGATGCCATGGAGCCGGGATACTTCGAGGAGCCGATCCGCAGCGAGCTGTCGGCCTATGCCCAGGCGCTCTCAGCCATCATTGCGGTGGAGTTTTTCTCCATCCAGACCCTTGGCGGCGCGCTGACCACTGCGCGGGAGTTCAGCCGTTATCGGGATGAGGAGACCGCCAACCATCTGCACCGGATGTCTGCCTACTCCCGGCTGATTGCCAAGACGCTGGCCCCGACTTGCGGGCTGAGCGATGAGGAGGTGGAGTTTATCTACCTCTTCTCCGAGCTGCACGACATCGGCAAGATTGCGGTGCCGGATGCCATTTTGCTCAAGCCGGGCAAGCTGACGCCGGAAGAGTTTGAGATCATGAAGATCCACCCAAGCAAGGGGCGGGAGATGATCAGCCTGATGATCAACGAGTTTGGTCTCGATGGCATTCATCACACTGACATGCTGACCAATATCATCGCCAGCCATCACGAGCGCTTTGACGGCACCGGCTATCCGCTGGGGCTGGCGGGGGAGGCGATCCCGCTGGCGGCACGCATCGTGACGGTGGCGGATGTGTTTGATGCCCTGACCAGCGAGCGCCCCTACAAGAAGGCATGGCCGTTCGAGACGGCGTTTGCCTATCTGGAGGAGCATGCCGGCAGCCAGTTTGATCCCGCCTGTGTCGCCGCGGCCCTGCAGAACAAGGCCGAGTTTTATGCCATCTATCAGCAGTATCAGGATCCGGCCTGCTCTGCGAACGTGGCGGCCAGCGGCGCGGAGCCTTGTTGAGCACGTGTGATGCGCGTAAGGGCAAAGTGGCGGAACAAGCATGAATGAAAAGCGTAACAAGAGAGGGGGCACCAGCAGGTGCCCCCTCTCTTTTATGTGCCTCTCGATTCCACGCGCCCTTATTTTGCCGACCTTATCTCTGCGGCTATGGCGTTTGCGCTCAGGTTACTTTTTGGGCGCCGGCTCGCTGATCTGATAGAGGTGATCCGCGCAGGCGCTGGAGCAGCCGCAGGGGCGTACCTCTTTATCCTCCCGCTTCTGGGCAAGCTGGTATTGGCGCCACCAGATGATGGTGCCCATGGCCAGGATCAGCACGAACGAGGCGAGCAGGCTCAACAACCAGATGGACATGATCTCTTCTCCTTGATGGTGATGACATGCACGGTGATGGCATCAGTGATGATGGCAGCAACCGCCCTGTTGGCCTGCGCCCTCACTGCCGTGACAACAAGTATGGCCTTGTCGTGGGCTCTCTGCCTGATTGCCACCACTGGCGCAACAATGAGCTGAGTTGCTGTTGCAACCACCGTGACAATTGGCATGGCTGTGGCCTGCTCCAACAGGCTGGATGGCACGGATCGCCGCCTTGCTCTGATGACGGCGAGACGGGCGGCCCTGACTGGCCTCGGTGAGTAGTTGCAGATTGGCGGGGGCCAGCAGCGCGGGTAGCGGCAGGCGGGCAGAGCGGCACTGCAGCACCCGGATATTGGCCGCCAGCAGGCGCTCCAGCATCCGCTCGCCGATATTGCGCACCACCACCTGACCCACCTGATGATGGGCGAGGGCGTCGAGCAGCCCCTGCTTGCCGTGGCAGCCTTCGGCGGCGGCCGGGTTGGCCAGGGTGGCGATAACGTTCCCTTCGGGGCTGAGGATCTGTAACTGCTCGGCACGGGTAAAGTGCCCGGCCAGCAGGCCCTGACTCAGCATCAGCGCGCTGTTGCAGGGGATGTTTGTGACAGGATTCATTTCGGCTCTTCTCCACTGGTTTGGTGGTCGGGCTCGGCGGGTTGCATCATCAATGCCTTGCCCAGACTCAGACACTCCACCACCTTGTAGCGCCCTTTTTTCAGGATATTGGCCAGGGTCTGACGGGATACGCCCATCACCAGGGCGGCCTCCTGCTGTTGCATTCCTTGAAGGTCGACGAGGCGCAGCGCCTCGAACTCGTCAGGGGCCAGCGTGACCTGCTCCAGCTGGTGCATGGGGCGGCCGTTGGGTTTGAAGCAGCTGTTGGCGGGGCGGCCACAGATCTGGCGGGCAATCTTGGGTCTTGGCATGGTGGCTCCTAATTGGCATACGCCATTTATACGTTTATATGTGGCATATGCCAATAATTTTGTCGGGTGCAGCGGGCAGCGCCAGTGCGGTTTACGGCAGAGAGAGGTAAAGGGGAAAAGAGAAAAACAGAGAAGAACAGGGAAGAGGAGAAAAGGTGGCAGAAACGACGCAGGCCCGAACATGGTTCGGGCCTGCGTTTTTTGCAGCGGATGGCGGTTGCCTTCCCGGCGCGCTTAGGCCTGTTCGGCCTCGGCCACAGGGGATGCGCTTTCAATGCTCTCGCTGCCGTTGGCGAAGCGATCGGCCCACAGGGCGATCACGCCGTCACCTGTGACGTTGCAGGCGGTGCCGAAGCTGTCCTGCGCCAGATAGAGGGCGATCATCAGGGCGATGGAAGCGTCACCGAAGCCCAGCATGGAGGTGAGCAGGCCCAGTGCCGACATCACGCCACCACCCGGCGCGCCCGGCGCGGCGATCATGATCACCCCCAGCATCATGATGAAGGGGAGCATGGTCTCGATGCCCGGAATGGCCAGATGCTCGGAGAGGAACATCACCGCGGTGGCGCAGGTCACCAGCGTAATGGTGGAGCCACAGAGGTGAATGGTGGCGCACAGCGGCACGGTGAAGTTGGCGATGCCGTCGCTCACCCCGTTGTTCTTGCTCGATTGCAGGGCGACCGGAATGGTGGCGGCGCTCGACATGGTCCCCAGCGCGGTGAAGTAGGCGGGCAGCATGTTCTTGATAAGCTGGGCCGGTGAGCGGCCAAGGGCCAGACCGGTGCCGATAAACAGCACGGAGAGCCAGATCCAGTGCATCAGGATCGCCATCACCAGCACCACGCCGAAGGTTTTCAGGGTGGCGAACACGGTGCCTTCCACCGTCATCTCGACAAAGACCCCGGCGATGTAAAACGGCAGCAGCGGGATGATCACCTTGGCTAGCAGGCGGTCGATGATGTCACGGCCCTGATCGGCGACCCGGCGCAGATCGGTGGCCTGGGTGGCGCTGATGCCGATGCCGAACACGAAGGCGGCAGCCAGTGCCGACATCACGCCAAACAGCGGCGGGATCTCGAGATTGACGTAGGAGGCGAGCTTGATGGCCGTGGTCGTGGTGGGTTCGGCAGCGGTGGTCAGTTGCGGGATCAGGTGGCTCGCCACGGTAAAGGCGAACAGCCCTGCCAGAATGGTGGAGCAGTAGGAGAGGGCCACGGTTTTGCCCAGCAGCTTGCCGGAGTTTTTCGGCAGGCTGGCGATGCCGCTCATGATAAAGAACAGAATGATGAGCGGAATGGTGAAGGTGATGAGCTGACCTATCACTGTCTTGGCCGTAAACAGCACGCGCGCCACCCACTCAGGGGCGTAGAGACCGAGCAAGAGACCGGCAAGGATGCCAGCAATGAGTTTCAGGACAAGTTTCATAAGGAAATCCGGAGTTGGTTGTATTGTCTGTTTTGTTATTAAAATTTGATATTAATCACACTTTTTAACACGTAAGCCGTGTTATGTCTGCCTTTTCTGCGTTAACGCCGAGTTAAATATTGTCGAAAGCCAGGATCGCCGACTAGCTGTCGGCTTGGCGTTGAACGGGAAAATCCGTGATGAATTAGCCCGTTAGGTGGCCTGATGATCGCCACGCAGCAACATGACGTACTGGGTGGCGTGTTGACCTGTGCATGATGGCGTGTTGGTCGAGGCGGCTTCCATCGGCGCCAGTTGCAGCGCTATCCCGGATGTGGTGACCAGTTGCTGTAGCTGAGCGTCAGTTATCTTGCCGCTTGGCGACAGGGGGAAGCAGATCGGAGCGCCCGCTTTGAGCAGGGTCGCCAGCTGTTGCAACAGTGGGACAAGGGTGGCCGCGTCGCTATCAAGCGGGCGGCTCAGCCAGATGCCATCGTAAGGGAGCACCGAGTGCATCTTCGCCAGTGGGCAGACCCGCACTGCTTGTCCGGATTGCTGTGAGGCAACTCTGGCGTCGGCCAGTACCGCTTCACAGGCGGTGACCACATACCCTTCCGCACGCAGCCAGCACAGATCCTCCCCCATACCGCACTGACCATTGAGCAGGTGAGCACCGGGTTTGAGACGTGCCACAAAGGCAGCCCGAGCGTGGGCGTGCTGGTCGTTAAATGGCCGGGAAGCGGGGATGGCGTCAGAGTGTGGCACAGGGGTTACCTCAAGCAGGGGGCGCACAGGGTAACAAATCGGGGCCTGACTGCCAAAACGCGCGGTCAGGCCCCGATTTGGATGTGAAGAAGTTGCCGGAGCCGGTTAGCGGCCGCAGGCAGGCCCGTGGGGTTGGGCCAGCATGGTGAACATGCTCTCTATCATAAAGGCGGATTCGCCCTGCAGGTCGATCCGCCCCGGAAAGTGGAGCCAGTTGATGATGTAGCCATCCAGAGTGCAGTGGAGCAGGGTGGCGGCGCGCTGCAGGTTGAGGTTGGCGGGCAGTTGGCCCCGCCGTACCGCGTTGGCTAGGGTGGTCTCCAGGTCCCGAAAGAAGTTGGCGGACTGGCTGCGGATATGCTCGCGCAGTGAGATGGCTTCCCCCTCCAGCGATTCGAGATTGAACAGGATGGTGAACATCTGCCGCTGGGCCGGATTGTGAATGAAGCTGTGGAGCACCCCTTCGAAGAAGAGGCGCAGTTGCCCCAGCGGATCCGGCTCATCTGGATTGAGGCAGGCATCGAGCTGGTGGGCAAGGGGGCTGCAGAGCTCCTGCCAGAGCGAAATGAAGAGTTCATCCTTGTTCTTGAAGTGCCAATAGATGGCCCCGCGGGTCAGGTCTGCCGCCCTGGCGATGTCGGTCAGGCTGGTCTTGGCCAAGCCCTGAGAGCAGAACAGATCCAGCGCCGTGCTCATGATGTGGCAGCGGGTTTGCTGCGCCTCTTCTTTGGTTCGTCTGGCCATCGAAATTTGTGCCTCATGCAAGCAAAAAGTCACTTACATACATTTATGAATGTATGTATATTGCCTCATCTTTCGACTATTTACCAACAGGGCCCATGCGGCCCTGATTGTTCATTGACTGGCAAAGGCTCAGGTGTTTCATGCATAAACATATTCTTGCTCGTTCAGTTGGTCTTGCCTTGCTGGCTACAGGCTTGCTGGCAGGTTGTGGTGACAAGGGGGGCGCACCTCAGGGACAGGGCGACATGCCCCCCGCGGCGGTCAACGTGGTGACCCTGCAGAGCGGTCCGCTGATGTTGACCACCGAGTTGACCGGCCGCAGCGCCCCGTTGCGGGTGGCCGAAGTGCGTCCGCAGGTGAGCGGCATCATCCTCAAGCGTCTCTTTACCGAGGGAAGCGATGTGAAGGCGGGTGATCTGCTCTATCAGATCGACCCGGCTGTCTATCAGGCGGCAGTCGCCAGCGCCAAGGCCAATCTGGCCAAGGCCGAGGCCAACGAGCAGAGTGCCCGCCTCAAGGCGCAGCGCTATCAGGAGCTGCTCAAGGTCAAATCCATCAGCCGTCAGGACTATGACGACGCCGATGCGAGCTGGAAGCAGGCCAAGGCGGAGATCATGGCGAGCAAGGCGGCTTTGCGCACTGCCGAGATCAATCTCGGTTACACCCGCATCACCGCCCCCATCAGTGGCCGCATCGGTAAATCCGCGGTGACCGAGGGGGCGCTGGTGACTGCCCAGCAGGCTGATAGCTTGACTGCCATTCAGCAGCTCGATCCCATGTATGTGGATGTGCGTCAGTCCACCGCCGATCTGTTGCGCCTCAAGCGACTGGTCGCCGAGGGCAAGTTGACTCAGGACGAGCAGAAGGGGGCTAGGGTGACCTTCCTGCTGGAAGATGGCTCCACTTATGGCGAAGAGGGCTCGCTGCAGTTCTCCGATGTGACCGTGGATGAGACCTCCGGCATGGTGACCCTGCGGGTGATTGTGCCCAACCCTCATCAGCTGCTGCTGCCCGGCATGTTTATGCGCGCGATCCTGCAAGAGGGTGAGCGGGCGCAAGGGCTGCTGGTGCCGCAAACTGCCGTGACTCGCACCCCCAATGGCGGTGCCACCGTGATGATGGTGACCGCTGACAACAAGGTGGAGCTGCGCAATGTGCAGCTGAGCCGTGTCGTCGGCAGCAACTGGGTGGTGGAGTCAGGCCTCACCTCCGGTGAGCGGGTGATCGTGGCTGGCTTGCAGAAAGTACGACCGGGCGCCGTGGTCAATCCCGCCGAGCAGGGTGCTGATGCACCGTCTGCTCAAGCTGCGTCCAACACCCCGGCCAACAAGTAGGATGGAGTAGTCGCTTCATGGCTCGATTTTTTATAGACAGACCCATTTTTGCCTGGGTGATCGCGCTGGTGATCATGCTGGCGGGCAGCCTGGCCATCATCAAATTGCCGGTCGCCCAGTATCCCAGCATTGCGCCGCCCGCTGTCGGTATTTCCGCCAGCTATCCGGGCGCATCCGCCAAAACGGTGGAAGACTCGGTAACCCAGATCATCGAACAGAACATGACCGGGCTGGATCACCTGCTCTACATGTCCTCCCAGTCTGACTCCGCGGGGCGGGTGTCGGTGACCCTCACCTTCCAGCCGGGGACCGATCCCGATATCGCCCAGGTGCAGGTGCAGAACAAGCTGCAGCAGGCGATGTCGCTGCTGCCGCAAGAAGTTCAGCAGCAGGGGATCCGGGTACAGAAGACCTCCAGCAGCTTCCTGATGGTCGCGGCCTTCATCTCCAGCGATGGCTCGATGAACAACGACGATCTGGCGGACTATGTGGTCTCTAACATCAAGGAGCCTCTGAGTCGTCTGGACGGGGTAGGGGATATCACCCTGTTCGGCAGCCAGTACTCCATGCGGGTCTGGCTCGATCCCAACAAGCTCAACCGGGTGCAGATGACCCCGGGGGATGTGCAAGCAGCCATCAAGGCGCAAAACGCCCAGGTGGCGTTCGGCAAGCTGGGTGGCACCCCGTCGGTGGAAGATCAGCAGTTCACCGCGACTATCATGGGGCAGACCCGGCTCTCTACCGTGGAGCAGTTCAACGATATCCTGCTGCGGGTGAATCAGGATGGCTCCAAGGTACGGCTGAAAGATGTGGCCCGGGTCGAGCTGGCAGGCGAAAGCTATGACGCCGATGCGCTCTACAACGGCCAGTCTACCGCCGCGGTCGCCATCAAGCTGGCGACCGGCGCCAACGCGCTGGATACCGCCGAGAAGGTGCGTGCCAAGCTCAATGAGCTGTCGGATTACTTCCCGGCCAATATGGAGATCGTCTACCCCTACGACACCACGCCGTTTGTGAAGATCTCCATCGAGGAGGTGGTGCAGACCCTGATCGAGGCGATCTTCCTTGTGTTCTGCGTCATGTATCTGTTCCTGCAGAACTTCCGCGCCACCCTGATCCCGACCATTGCGGTGCCTGTGGTACTGCTCGGTACCTTCGGGGTGATGGCGGCGTTCGGCTTCTCCATCAATACCCTCACCATGTTCGGTATGGTGCTGGCCATCGGCCTGCTGGTGGATGACGCCATCGTGGTAGTGGAGAACGTGGAGCGGCTGATGAGCGAGGAGGATCTCTCCCCGCTGGAAGCGACCCGCAAGTCGATGACCCAGATCACCGGTGCGCTGGTGGGGATCGCGCTGGTGCTCTCCGCCGTGTTCGTGCCGATGGCCTTCTTCGGCGGCTCGACCGGTGCCATCTATCGCCAGTTCTCATTGACCATCGTCTCTGCCATGGTGCTGTCGGTGCTGGTGGCGTTGATCCTGACTCCGGCGCTCTGTGCCACCCTGCTCAAGCCGATGAAACATGGCGAGTTTGGGGCTAAGCGCGGCTTCTTTGGTTGGTTCAACCGCGCCTTTGATGCCGGTACCAATCGCTATCAGAGCGGCGTGCGCAAGGTGATCAAGCAGGGTGTGCGCTACAGCCTGATCTACGGCGCCATGCTGGCGGTACTGGCAGTGCTCTTTATGCGAATGCCCACCTCTTTTCTGCCGGAAGAGGATCAGGGGGTCATCATGTCCATGGTTCAACTGCCGGTGGGGGCGACCAAGCAGCGCACCGAGGTGGTGCTGGCAGACATGCGCGACTATTTCCTGAAAAACGAGAAGGATAACGTTGACTCCGTACTGACCGTATCCGGCTTCAGCTTCGCCGGTAGTGGCCAGAACGCGGGTATGGCCTTTATCAAGCTCAAGGACTGGAGCGAGCGCAAGAGCCCGGATCGCAGCGCCAATGCCATCATCGGCCGCGCCATGGGCTATCTGTTCAGCATCAAGGAGGCGCAAGTGTTCGCCTTTAACCTGCCTCCGATCCCGGAGCTGGGGACGGCGACCGGTTTTGACTTCTTCCTGCAGGATCGCGGCGGTATCGGTCACGACAAGCTGATGGCGGCGCGTAACCAGCTGCTCGGCATGGCGGCGCAGGATCCCACTCTGGTGCGAGTACGCCCGAACGGGATGGAAGATACGCCGCAACTCGATATCAAGATCGACTACGAGAAGGCGCTGGCGCAGGGGCTATCCATCGCGGATATCAACAACACCCTGGCCACTGCCTGGGGTTCTTCCTACGTCAATGACTTCGTCGACCGTGGCCGGATCAAGAAGGTCTACATGCAGGCGGACGCCCCCTTCCGGATGAACCCGGAAGATCTGAAACTCTGGTATGTGCGCAATAGTGCGGGTCAGATGGTGCCCTTCTCCGCCTTTGCCAGCACCGAGTGGAGCTTCGGCTCGCCGCGTCTGGAGCGTTACAACGGCGTGCCGGCGATGGAGATCGTCGGTGAGGCGGCGCCCGGCAAGAGTACCGGTGATGCGATGGCAGCCATCGAGCAGATGGTGAAACAGCTGCCGGAAGGGGTGGGCATCGAGTGGACCGGGCTCTCCTTCCAGGAACGTCAGGCCGGCTCACAGGCACCCGCGCTCTACGCCATCTCCTTGTTGGTGGTGTTCCTCTGTCTGGCAGCCCTCTACGAGAGCTGGAGCATTCCGTTCTCGGTGATGCTGGTAGTACCGCTCGGGGTTCTGGGGGCCATTGTGGCTGCCACCCTGCGCGGGTTGGAGAACGACGTTTACTTCCAGGTTGGTCTGCTCACCACCATCGGCTTGTCGGCAAAAAACGCGATTTTGATCGTGGAATTCGCCAAAGAGCTCTACGACAAGGGGATGGGCTTGGGTGAGGCGGTGGTGGAGGCGGCACGCCTGCGTCTGCGTCCGATCCTGATGACCTCGCTCGCCTTTATCCTCGGGGTGCTGCCGCTGGTGATCAGCTCCGGCGCCGGCGCCAGCAGCCGTAACGCCATCGGTACCGGCGTGATGGGGGGGATGATCAGTGCTACCGTGCTGGCCATCTTTTTTGTCCCGCTCTTCTTTGTGCTGGTGATGCGCTACTTCACTAGCCACAAGAGTAAAGAGGCGCGCATGGCTGCAGCAGTTGAGTCAAAAGGTGACTGATGGCATGCAGGTTTAGCTAATTTGAACAGAGTTCAATAAATCGCCAGCCAGCTTTGGTCTGGCTGACAATCAGACAGGGCAACCCCATGGGTTGCCCTGTTTTTTTGTTCAAAAGAGCAACAGACGAAACTAAGTAACAACTTGAAGCTGATGCAATGAAACAGGCATTGTTCATTGAATGGCCTCAATTTGCTCCCTATCAAAACACTTTTAGCTGTTCATCTTCGGGGGAAACGGGATAGAATTCGGCATCAAATCGGGCTGACTCGGTGTGGCAAGCAGTTTCAATTAGCGACTGTTTACTTTATCCACACCGCCAAAAACACAATAATGCTGGAGGACATGATGACCAACAGCGTGAGCAATGTGGTGAAAAGCAGCAAACTGGGGGCTGTAACCCAGTGCGGTAGCCATGATCATTTCGATCTTGTGTTTAAAAAACAACCGTTCTGGTTGTTGCTGTTGGGGAAAGTAGTTGATTACTTTGTTAGGTGCATAGACTAGTGCTGCGGCGATGTATCACAGTGTCATCATCATCATCATCATCATCATCATCATCCAGCGATAATGCCTGTAGAGGTGAGTCGCTAAATAGGATTTTCATTAGAGCTACAAGCGACATAAATTCACATTTTCATATAATCATATAAATAAACACGTTTAATCATAAGTATTTTGTTGGGTTTGATAAAACAATTCTTTTCTTAAAGAAAGTGGTATATTTTATTTGCTTAATCATTTCTTTTGTCTTTATTATTAATAGGCGTGGAAACTAACATGGATAAAAAAATAAGAGTAGCAGTAGTTGGTTGTGGTCGTATATCAAAGAATCATTTTGGTTCGATAGAACAGCTTTACAATGAATATGAACTGGTAGCAATTTGTGATAATGACCCAGAGGTGTTAGAGGCGCATCGCAAGCAATATGGGGTTCCAGCCTATCAGTCACTTGATGAAATGTTGCTCAATGAGCAGCTAGATCTGGTGACACTTTGTACTCCTAGTGGTATTCATGCCAACCAAACTATAAAGGCAGCCAAAGCGGGTGTGCATGTCATCACAGAAAAACCTATGGCAACCAAGTGGGAAGATGGTTTGGCAATGGTTAAAGCGTGTGACGAAGCGGGTGTTCATTTGTTTGTTGTTAAGCAAAATCGTCGCAACTCAACCCTACAACTGCTTAAGCGAGCTGCAACAGAAAAACGCTTTGGCAAAATTCATATGGTACACATAAATGTATTCTGGACTAGGCCACAAGAGTATTATGATCGTGCGGCATGGTCTGGCACTTGGGATATGGATGGTGGCGCTTTTATGAATCAGGCAACTCATTATGTAGATTTATTGCATTGGTTGATTGGGCCGGTTGAAAAAGTGCACTCAATGTTATCCACCCATCGGGATATCGAGGTAGAAGATACCGGTGTCGTTAACTTGAAGTGGCGTAACGGCGCGCTTGGTTCCATGGCTGTGACCATGTGCACCTATCCAAAGAATTTGGAAGGCTCTATCACCATTCTTGGAGAAAAAGGCACGGTACGTATTGGTGGCGTGGCCGTTAATGATATTCAAGAATGGAGTTTTGCTGAATCCAAAGACTACGATGCAGAAATTTCAGCAGCTAATTATCAAACCACATCAGTATATGGGTTTGGTCACCCGCCTTATTTTCAGAATGTAGCAGACGTATTGCGTGGCAAAGCGGAACCAGAAACCGATGGACGTGAAGGGTTAAAATCACTTGAGTTGCTTATCTCTATTTATCGTTCAGCAAGAGATAATAAAGAAATTGGTTTGCCTTTAAACGTATAATAGTAGGATTTTGAGATGAATCTGGAAAACTTGAAGATCGGTATAATAGGTTTGGGTTATGTTGGTTTGCCGCTGGCAGTTGAGTTTGGCAAAAAATTTGAGACATTGGGATTTGACATAAAAACAGATCGAGTCAATGAACTACGTAGTGGTCAAGATTCAACATTGGAGTGTTCAGCTGAAGAGTTGCTAGAGGCCACTCACCTTAGCTACACAGATTGTCTCGATGATATCAAACATTGTAACTTTTATATTATTACTGTACCGACTCCTATCACAGAGGAAAATACACCAGACCTGACTCCATTGGAGAAAGCATCGGAAGCACTTGGAAAGATTATTAAACAAGGTGATATCGTAGTTTTTGAGTCAACTGTATATCCTGGTGCAACCGAAGAAGTATGTTTACCGATTATTGAAAAAATATCTGGTCTGAAGTTTAATAATGATTTTTATGCAGGTTATAGCCCAGAGCGCATAAATCCGGGGGATAAGGTTAATCGTTTGACTACTATCGTCAAGATTACCTCAGGTTCAACACCAGCAGTAGCAAATTTCGTTGATGAAGTATATCGTCAGATTGTAACTGTAGGTACCCATAAGGCCTCCTCCATCCGTGTAGCAGAAGCAGCAAAGGTTATTGAAAATACACAACGTGACCTTAATATCGCTGTTATCAATGAGTTTGCCAAAATTTTTAATCGGTTGGATATTGATACTGAAGAAGTGTTAAAAGCTGCGGGAACAAAATGGAACTTCTTGCCTTTTAAACCGGGGTTGGTTGGCGGCCATTGTATCAGTGTTGATCCTTATTATTTGACCCACAAAGCCCAAGAGGTGGGATATCGTCCGGAGGTTATTTTAGCCGGTCGTCGCATCAATGATGGTATGGGTGAATATGTTGCAACGCAACTTGTGAAAAAAATGGCTCGTAATAAAATCAATATTGATGAAGCAAAAGTTTTGGTTATGGGATTCACCTTTAAAGGGGACTGCCCAGATGTGCGTAATACCAAAATAATTGATATCATCAAAGAGCTCAAAGAGTTTAATATGTCAGTTGATGTTTATGACAGTTGGGCGGTAAAGCATGAAGTCCAAGAGGAATATGGAATTATTCTGATTGATGAGCTTGAACCTGCTAAATATGATGCCATTATTCTTGCTGTCGACCATAGTGAGACCAAAGAGATGGGAGCGGCAGCGATTCGAGCATTGGGTAAACCAGCCCATGTGTTATATGACGTTAAATATGTACTGCCATTGGGCGAATCTGATATCCGCCTATAAGTCACATTGCTTTCAATAATATAATATGGCTCGTGTAGATATAATATACTAGCGCGGGTCTATATAATATTCTTCTACATGGGTAGCAATAATGAATTACTTTAAACACGATACCGCTATTGTTGATGAAGGCGCGCGAATCGGTGAGGGCAGTAGGGTGTGGCACTTTGCTCACATTTGCGGTGGCGCCCAGATTGGTGCTTGTGTATCACTCGGCCAGAATGTTTTTGTCGGTAATAAAGTGACCATTGGTGACCGTTGCAAGATCCAAAATAATGTATCGGTTTATGACAATGTATATTTAGCTGAAGGGGTATTTTGTGGCCCCAGCATGGTGTTTACCAATGTGTATAACCCGCGTTCACTAATTGAGCGCAGAGATCAGTATCTTGATACCCAAGTGGGTAAGGGGGCAACGCTAGGTGCAAACTGCACAATAGTGTGTGGTGTGACCATTGGGGAATATGCTTTTGTTGGGGCAGGGGCGGTGATCAATAAAGATGTACCTGCTTATGCGTTGATGGTAGGAGTCCCTGCCAAGCAAATTGGCTGGATGAGTGAGTTTGGTGAGCAGTTGGATTTGCCTATAGAGGGACAAGCACAAATTACTTGTCCTCATACTGGAATCATATACCAGCTTGATGGTAAAAAGTTAAAAAAATGTTAACTCTTATCGGGTTTTAGGAATTGATATGCAATTTATCGACTTGATGGCGCAACAGGCACGGATTAAAGATAAAATCGATGCTGCGATCCAAACCGTATTACAACATGGTTCCTATATTTTGGGACCTGAGGTTGCAGAGCTAGAGCAAAAACTGGCTGAGTTTACTGGGACAAAGCACTGTATCACGGTAGCCAATGGCACGGATGCACTGCAAATCGCGCAGATGGCGTTTGGTATTGGCCCTGGTGATGAAGTGATTACCCCTGGCTTTACTTATATCGCCACCGCAGAAACAGTTGCTTTGTTGGGTGCAAAGCCGGTCTATGTTGATGTATGTCCCAAAACCTATAACCTTGATCCGACCAAGCTTGAAGCTGCTATTACGCCTAATACCAAGGCTATTATACCGGTCAGCCTCTATGGCCAGTGTGCTGATTATGATGCTATTAATACCATTGCAGCTAAATACAATATTCCAGTGATTGAAGATGCAGCACAAAGCTTTGGTGCTAGCTATAAAGGGAAGAGGTCGTGCAATTTGACGACTGTAGCCTGTACAAGTTTTTTCCCTAGTAAGCCGCTAGGATGCTATGGGGATGGAGGTGCTATTTTCACCAATGATGACGAGCTCGCATTGGTTATGCGTCAGATCGCACGTCATGGCCAAGATCGTCGTTATCATCACATTCGTGTAGGCGTTAATAGTAGACTGGATACCTTGCAAGCGGCAATTTTATTGCCAAAGCTGGCTATCTTTTCCGAAGAGTTGAAATTGCGGGATAAAATTGCAGCCCGTATCAGCGATTGTTAAATAATGTAGGCATCAAGACAACGCCGTTTATTGAGCCACATAATACATCTTCTTGGGCTCAATATAGCATTCGAGTTAAAAACCGTGAGCTGGTTCAGCAGCGATTGCAGCAAGCTGGCATTCCGACTGCGATACATTATCCAATCCCGCTAAATAAACAACCTGCAGTTGAAGATGTCAATGTCAATTTGGTAGTGGGTGATCTAATTGCAGAAGAGATCATCAGTTTACCAATGCATCCATATCTAAAAGACAGTGATATGGATAAAGTTATCGCAGCAATAGCGTTATAAATATCTCTTAAATATTATTAATGATGCAACTATTTTAGCCAATCCAATATTTTGGATTGGCTAAAATCTATGAAAAGATACTTTTTAGAGAAATAAGATGAAATGAAAGTTTTAATAGTCGGGCCTTTATCATCTCCTATTGTTAGAAGAGTTAGAGATGGTCTAATGAGTAAAGGAGTCGATGTCTATGTCGCATCTCACAATGTTGATGATGATGAAAGAATAATAAATCTTGGCGAGCTAAAAAGTTTTTTTAACTATTTTTATTTTTATAAAATAAAAAAAATAATTGATAAAATAAAACCCGATGTGATACATGCTCACATTGCTAATCATTATGGTTTAATGTGTTTATTTAGCCGTGTTCCTGTTGTGTTGGCGTTATGGGGATCTGAGATTATGATCGACCCATATAAAGGTGGATACATCCGGAAAATGATATTTAGGATGATTAACTTCCTCGTGCTTAGGAGAGCTAATATATGCCATACATCAAGTCAGCATATTCTTGATAAGGCAAATAAGCAGTATCCAAGGACAAAAGAAAAGGGGAAAGTTTTTTATTGGGGATTACCTTTAAATTCTTTATCAAATATTGAATACCACGCGGTTAAAAATAATCTTCTCGTAGAGTTTAAGATTGATGAAGAAAAACTGATCGTTTTCCCACGTGGGCTTGGATGGGTGTATAATCCATCTTTCATGGCAGAGATTATAAATAAACTTACAGAATATAAATCTCTGCCTTATAAAATTGTGGTTTTTTGTGGCTTTGCAGATATAGAGGAAATATCAAAATTCAAATCTATGTTGCTAAACCCTGAAAAAGTATTAATAATAGAAAGGTTATTAAACGATGCGGAGTTATATGTTCTATATTCGAAAGCTAAGTTTCATGTTTCGGTACCTATTTCAGATGCTTTAGGTGGTGGGGTTATTGAACCAGCTATATTAGGAAGTATCCCTATATTAAGTGATTTACCATCATATAATGAGTTTGCCTATGAACATGGGGCATACATTATCAAAGATTGTACTGATAATAGTATAGCCAAGCTATATGATTTTTTACATGATGGCAACGAACGTATAAATTTCAGCTATGTGGACTATACAGATGATGCAGTGTTAGAAAAAATCATTAATTGCTATAGAATGGCGTTGAAAAAGAATGAAACTTAAGTATTTGATGGCTTATTCTTTTGGTGCTGCTGGTAGTGCTGTATTTGGATTTTTAACATTGTTTTTTATGGCTTGGTATATACCTAAGCAAGAAATAGGACTATTCTCATTTTTCCAAACTTTAGTAAATTTACTGGTAATTGTCGTCCCAATGGGGCTAGATCAAGCTTATGTTCGAGAGTATCATGAAAAATACAATAAAAGGAGTTTGTTCTACATTACATTATTTCCAGTCCTTATTGTTTTTTGTATGCTTAGTGTTGGCGGATCATTTTATGCCAATGAAATATCTAGGTATGCATTTTCACGTAATGATCCTAATCTGATTCTCTGGCTTTATATTGCGTCATTTAGCTCAATAATGATCAGATATTTTGCTCTCGTCGTGAGGATGGAAGAAAACGTTATAGCTTATTCACTTAGCCAATTATTACCAAAAATTGTTCTTTTATTATTTGTCATAGCTCTACCATTTTTCAAATTTAGTTATGTTGATGGTTTGACACTGTCCATATTGTATACGGTTTCTTTACTGTTTACGTTGACATACTTTGTCGCAGTCAAGTTTGAATTAATAAAATATGCCGTGAGAGCTGAGATTGGGTCAAGTAAAGAGTTCAGTACGCTTTTTAAGTATTCATTCCCTTTAATGCTTAGTGGGTTGGCATTTTGGGGGCTAACTGCAATGGATCGACTTTTTATTAGTAAACTTAGTTCTTTTGAAGAGCTTGCGTCATATTCCGTTGCTATTACATTTGTATCTGGAGTATTACTCTTACAAACAGTATTCTCAACAGTATGGATACCTTTGGTTTTTAAGGCCGCGGCCAAAAAACGAGAACAAAAAATAATTCAACGTGGTATAGATATCTTCACAGTATTGCTTGTGATTATATGGGGAGTGGTAAGTATACTTTCTTATCTGATACCAAAATTTTTACCATCGGCATATAAAGATATTGATCTTATAGTGATTTCATCACTTAGTTATCCAATACTTCTTATCATGACAGATGTAACATCATTAGGAATAAATTTATCTAAAAGAACATTTTTTTCATTTTTGTCAACTATTGTAGCTGTTTTATTCAATGTTATACTAAATTTCTGCTTGGTCAAAAAATATGGGGCATTAGGAGCTGCCGTCGCAACATCATTATCTTTCTATGTATATTTTGCTACCAAAACATATTTTGCATTTCGATATCATTACAAATTTAGTTTTATTAAAGGCGGGGGAGTAATTACAATTTGTGTGGCATTGTCTTTATCGCCATTAGTATATGATTTATCACCATTGATAATTCTGGTATCTCTATTCTCTATTATTGCGTATAAATACGAGTTAACAAAATATTGGAGCCTATACACCAGGTTCAAACGGTTAAAGAAAATTCGTGCATAGTATCTCAATAATATTGATTTAAATATATTGGTTGATAACGTTACTACATTATGAGTATTGCAATTGATTTTGAGTGCCATATTTAGTATTGATGAAGTATTCATAGTTAATTAAGGGGGCGGGATGGCTATATTAAGGTTCAGAAGAAGGGGGGGCTATTTTATTTTAGGTTTGTTTCTTATCATCCCTATCTGTGTCATCTCTGAGATCTATGCAGCAACTGAGTATATATCTTTGCTTGCTATGTGCCTTCTTATTTTGATCGTTTTTGCTATATTATTCACTCGTGATGATGGTGTAGTAACTCCATTAACATTATTCTCATTAATGTATTCTGGTTATGCTATTGGCGCAATTTATTATGCGCAAAGTGATGGGTACTTTGGTAAGTTCATTGAGTTCTCTGGCTTGGGGCGACATGTAGTTGAACAATATATGATTCAGTCGCTTCTTCTAGCGATCGCATGCTATTTCACATTTTGGTTTGGGTACGCATTAAATATAAAAAGAGACATTTATTATCTACAGCCCAAGAGTGATGAACTTATAAAGTTCATATCAAAAAATAAAAATCTATTGATATTTCCCTTGATTTTATTTGTGTTTTTATACTGGGTTTGGGTGTGCTTTACAATTTCCGGTGGCGTAATAAATGCTTTGATAGAATTTCAGTTGTTTCCTCATCTGGCAAAAGACAATAATATAACAATAGCTCCATATTTGATTTATTATGCCGCGATTAATATATGGTTTATATGTATGCTTTGTTCACCAAATCAGTCAATTAGTAAGTCGTTTGTTTTCTGGGCTTTAGTAGGGTTTATTATATCCATTTCCACTGCGAGAATAACAATTTCAATATCATATATACTATCGTTATTAGTTTTTGCTTATCTAGTAAAGCGTGAGTATCGAAGTCGTCTTTTAGTTATTGGCTCAACTTTATTGTTGAGCTCATTTGTAATTTATGTGTTAAGAGAATTTAGTAATTACTATTTTCTGTATGGGGATATTAGTAAAGTTGATTTTAATTTTTTGACTGGGCTTATTGGTGGTGGAAATATAACTGATCTGCAGCAGTTAGTTATAATATTGAATGCATTTAGCCTGAATAATAGTTTGCTAGGTAGTAGTTATTTAGATTGGATCAATAATTTTGTTGGTGTATATTTTGGAATGGAACCTAATTCTTTGGGATTGTTAATTCATGAAATGTACATGCCTGATTCTTCTGGAGCGCCTACACCTGGTGCTGTAGGTGAATTATATGCGAATTTTAATATACTTTCACCATTGGTTATATTCTTTATTGGTTTCCTAATGGCTGCGATAAGAAATTTTGTTTTATCAAAAAGCAATATTCTATTATCATTTTGCTATGCTGTATTTTTAGTTTGTTTTGTTTTTATGTATCCTAAAGTGGATTCGACAATGTTTGTGAATTTTATTTGGGGTGTTGTGCCAACATTATTAATTGTTTATTTGTGTTATCCATTATATTTCATTACAGTTAGAATTAATTGCATTAATGCTATTAACCTTAAAAAAGGCGTTTGACAAAATATGGGCAAAAAGATACTCCACTTATCACATACCGATATTAGGACTGATAGCAGAATACTAAAGGAGCTCAAGGCGCTTACGATAGCTGGGTATTCTGTTTTTGCGATTGGTGTTGAGTTAAATGAAAATGTGATCAGAGATAAAAATGTAGCGGGTATAGATATAAAAACAATAAAAATCTGGTCAAAACAACTTACTTTCTTGCCGAAAGCTATATGTCATTTTATGACAGTTATTGAAATTGTATTTAAATTTTTTATCGCTTCAATTCGATTTAGGCCAAATATCATACATTGTCATGATACAGTCGTTTTACCTCTTGGTGTTTTGTGTAAATTATTCACTAGAGCTAAACTCATATATGATGCTCATGAGTTAGAGTCAGATAGAAATGGTCTTTCAAAGACTCTCGGTAAGCTAACTCTTATGGTTGAAAAAAGTCTTTGGTTATTCATTGATGCATTAATTGTAGTGAGTCCCTCAATTGAAAAATGGTACCGTGAAAATGTAGGTGCAAAAAAGTCCATTATCGTAATGAATTCTCCTGAGTATCCCCTATCGGAGAGTAAAGGTGAAAATGCTGATCATGAGTACTTACGTAGGCATTTTGGTATAACAGAGGAATCCAAAATATTTATATATATTGGATTGCTTGCTCCTGGACGTGGAATAGAAATGTTAGTAAATGTATTTTCCTCTGTTGATAATGCCAGTCTTGTTTTTATAGGATATGGTCCTTTATCTGCTGAGCTTAAGACCTATAGTCAAAAAGGAATGAGCATTTATGTCCATGATGCAGTTGCTCATTATGAGGTTGTGCCAATAGTAAAATCTGCAGATTTTGGTTTTTGTCTCATTGAAAATGTATCTTTAAGTGATTACTATTCATTGCCAAATAAATTATTTGAATATGCTTTTTCCGGTATCCATGTGATTGGATCTAACTTTCCTGATATTAAATATGTTATCGAACATTATGGGTTAGGCCAAATATGTAATCTACGTGAGGAGGAGTTAAAAATGTGTGTTGAAGCCGTGATACGTGAGCAACCACCAAAAGTAGATAGACATTCCTTAGTTGAATTAAGTTGGGATAATCAAGCCAGTAAATTAATTTCTCTTTATAAGTATTTTCTAGGTTAGTAATGTTTTGGGGTTTACATTAGGAGGTTTAAAGTGTGTGGTATCTTTGGTATTCTTTCTGAAAAAGCAGTAAATAAAAAAGATTTAACGTTTTTGGCTAATCATGCTAGACAGCGTGGACGTGATTCAAGTGGCCTTTTTGTGCAGAAGTATGAGCAATGTAATATATATAGGGCTGATTATGATATTCTAAAATTAATCTCTAACGTTACTTTTGAACACGCTAAAGTTGCATTTGGTCATAGCCGTCTTATTACTAATGGGCTTTCCGACAACCAACCTGTTGTTAGGGAAAATGTTGCTGTTATTCATAATGGTATTGTTGTTAATGATGAACAAGTTTGGTCGCACATTGATGCAAAGCGAGAGCTAGAGATTGATACTGAGGTTATAGCGGCTATTGCTGAGAAGTATGTTTCTGAGAAGGGGACACTTGTAGGTTTATCGCACGCAGTTCTCTCCTTGTGTAAAGGTGTCGTTGCTACGGCTATCATGCTACCTCAACAAGGAAAAGCGATTTTATTCTCCAATAATGGTAGCTTATACGTAGGTTGGAAAAATAATGATCTTTATTTTTCGTCTGAAGAGTACCCATTAAAGAAGTTAGAGTGTATTAATATAGAGCAAGTTCTCAACCGAGAGATTGTAGTTGATCTTCCTCGCTCTGAGGTGATTGTAGTTCATGATTATAAGAATAGAGACATTAATCTTATTCCTAAATTTAAGATAAATGAATATGAAAGGAAACAATTGCTATACCCATCTCATCAGTTACAGCGTTGTACAAAGTGTATACTACCTGAAACAATGCCGTATATAAAATTTGATGAGAAAGGAGTGTGTAACTATTGTAATAACTATAAGCCAAGAAACAATCCTAAGCCTAAGGAAGAACTATTTGATTTAGTTGAGCCGTACAGACGTGCGGGTAAATTGGATTGTATAGTCCCTTTTTCTGGTGGCAGAGATAGTTGTTATGGACTTCATCTTATCGTCAAAGAGTTGAAGATGAAGCCTGTAACTTATACTTATGATTGGGGGATGGTAACAGATCTTGGTCGCAGAAATATTAGTAGGATGTGTGCTGAGCTAGGTGTTGAAAACATCATCGTTGCTGATAATATTACTCAAAAGAGACATAATATCGCTAGAAATTTGAAGGCGTGGCTTAATTCGCCACATTTAGGGATGATCAGTATTTTAACCGCTGGAGATAAGCATTTTTTCCGCCATGTTGAATCAGTTAAAAAACAGACAGGTATCAATCTTAATCTTTGGGGAGTAAACCCGCTAGAGATTACCCATTTCAAGTCTGGATTTTTAGGGGTTCCTCCAGATTTTGCTGAAGAGCGTGTTTACAGCCATGGTTGGCAAAAACAGCTGGCATATCAAAAATTACGTTTCAAAGCTATGTTAAAAAGTCCTGGCTATTTTAATAGCTCATTATGGGATACGTTATCTGGTGAGTATTATAGAAGTTTTACAGAAAAAAAGGATTACTATCATATTTTTGATTACTGGCGTTGGGATGAGAAATTAATCGATGATACGCTCATTAATCAGTACGACTGGGAAACGGCTATTGATACTAACACTACTTGGCGTATTGGGGACGGAACCGCTGCATTTTATAACTATATATATTATATGGTAGCGGGCTTTACTGAACATGATACTTTCCGTAGTAATCAAGTTCGTGAAGGACAAATTACTAGAGAAGAAGCGTTGAAATTAGTCGAGGATGAAAATCAACCTAGATATGAAAATATAAAATGGTACTTGGATGTCTTAGGTATGGACTTCACTGAAGTAATTTCTATCATTAATAAAATCCCCAAAACTTATAATCAAAATTGATTTAAATAATTTTATGAAAAAAAATGTTTGGTATATTTCAAAATACTTTGCTACTAAAACTAAAATCGCGCCTGGAGGGCGCGGTTGGTTTTTATTGCAGGGGCTAAAAAGTTTAGGGCATAACGTTGTTGTTGTCACATCTGATTCAAATGCACTAATTGAACCAATTAATTTGAAGCATAAGGTAACAATCAGTGATCATGATGGGTTGACTGTTGTATGGTTGAAAACAATAAAATATACTGTCGCTAAATCTTTTAAGCGCGTACTAAGTTGGTTTGATTTTGAATGGAACATATTTCGTCTTGATAAATCAGAACTCCCAAGGCCTGATGTAATTGTCGTTTCAAGCCTGTCTTTGCTGACTATATTGAACGGTTTTATTCTAAGAAAAAAGTATGGCTGTAAACTGATATTTGAAATAAGAGATATATGGCCTCTTACAATTATTGAAGAGGGGGGGGTTAGTAAGTTTAATCCTTTCGTTTTACTTCTATCTTTTATAGAAAAGCTCGGTTATAAATATAGTGATGCTATTATAGGTACAATGCCAAACCTTAGCTCTCATGTCGTGAATGTTTGTGAAACACCCGCACCAGTTTATTGTATTCCGATGGGTATTTCATCAGAGATGATTGAAAGTGTTGAACCTATAGATGCTGAATATATCAAAAGGTATCTTTCAAGCAATAAATTTAAAGTTGTCTATGCTGGTACTATTGGTATAACCAATGCGTTAGACGTATTGTTTGAAACTGCCAGTCGCTTTAAAGATAACATGGACATTGAATTCCTAATCGTAGGTGACGGGCCCCTTAAATACAGGTACATGGCAGAATATGGTCATTTATCTAATGTGATATTTGCACCTAAGGTGACTAAAAATCAGGTTCAAACACTTCTTGCTTATTGTGATGTTGTTTATTTTTCGGTGTTTCCTTCCAAGGTTTGGGAATATGGGCAATCATTGAATAAAGTAATCGATTACATGTTGTCTGGTAAACCGATAGTCGCATCCTATGATGGTTATCCGTCAATGATCAATGAGGCTGGTTGTGGGGATTATGTTCCTGCTGGTGATGTCGATGCATTACAAGCAAAAATAATTGAATTTTTTACTTTGCCTGATGATATTAGAAATAATATTGGTCGTAAAGGTAGAACTTGGTTGTTAGAACATCGTAGTTATGAAAAGTTATCACGGCAACTTTCTGATATCTTATTTAAATAACTTCTTGGCATTTTTTATTGACAATATGGTGGTAAAGTGAAGCGTTTCTTCGATCTGATAGCCTCCTTTTTTGCCTTGTTACTTCTTTCCCCAATTATAATCTTGGTTGCGTGGAAAATTCGCAAGGATCTCGGTGCTCCTGTCATTTTTCGGCAAGTACGACCGGGGTTGCATGGTAGGCCATTTCAGATGATTAAGTTTCGCACGATGAAAGATGCAGTAGATGCGCAAGGTAACCTGCTACCCGATTCGGAGCGAATGACTCCGTTTGGCAATAAGCTGCGCAATTCGAGCATTGATGAACTGCCTGAACTTTGGAATGTGTTGAAAGGTGAGATGAGCTTGGTTGGGCCGCGTCCGTTGCTGATGCAATATTTACCACTCTATAGCAAAGAGCAAGCTCGACGCCATGAGATGCGCCCTGGTATAACTGGTTGGGCGCAAGTCAACGGACGCAATACGATTAGCTGGGAAGAAAAATTTAAATTGGATATATGGTATATCGAAAACTATTCCTTCAGTCTGGACATTAAAATTATATTGTTAACACTTAAAAAAGTCTTCGCCAAAGAAGGAATTTCTGCTAAAGGACATGTCACCATTGAGCCCTTTACTGGCTCTAAGCAGAAAGGTTGTGACAATGAATAATTTACCTGATTTAAAGTGCGCCATTCTAGGTGCCAGTGGCCATGGAAAAGTGATAGCTGAAATTGCCGAACTCAATGGCTTTCCCGAGATCCATTTTTATGATGATCGCTGGCCAAAGTTATTGCAGGTTGAAAATTGGCCTGTTTCGGGAAACAGCGATACGCTGTTCAAAAAAATTTCGAACTACGCCAATATTGTGGTTGCCATCGGTAATAACGCGACGCGGCTAGAGAAATATCATCGGCTGTTTTCACTAGGGGCATATTGTTTGCCTTTGGTGCATCCCACTGCTGCCGTGAGCCACTATGCTTGTTTAGGACTAGGCACAGTGGTGATGGCTGGAGCTGTGATTAACCCATTTAGCCATATTGGTCGGGCGTGTATCATTAATACTGCTGCCACAGTGGATCACGATTGTTTAATTGCTGATGGGGTCCACATTAGCCCCGGCGCACATCTGGCGGGTGGTGTTGAGGTGGCGGAAGCCAGTTGGTTAGGTATTGGCTGCCAAATTAAGCAACAAGTTAAAATAGGTTCAAACGTTATTGTTGCTGCAGGAGCAACAGTGATTCACGATGTGTTAGCAAATCAGAAGGTCGCGGGTGTCCCTGCTAAATCCATTTGCCGTAAGGAATAATAATTGTGTTAAATACCCCTTTTTCCCCTTGGCCAAGCTTCACTAAAGAAGAGGCCGATGCAGTGAGTCGTATTCTACTGTCGAATAAAGTTAACTACTGGACGGGCAGTGAGTGTCGTGAATTTGAAAAGGAGTTTGCTAGGTGGGTCGGTTGTGAATATGCTATTGCGCTGAGTAATGGCACCCTAGCGCTAGACGTTGCGTTAAAGGCATTAGGAATAGGTATGGGGGATGATGTAATTGTTACACCTCGTACCTTTTTGGCCTCAGCTTCTTCAGTTGTTACTGCCGATGCTAACCCCATATTTGCAGATGTAGATATTAATAGCCAGAACATTACAGCTGAATCGATTCTTGCCGTATTAACTCCTAATACCAAAGCTGTGATCGTGGTACATTTGGCCGGTATGCCTGCTGATATGGACCCCATTATGGCACTGGCGGCCGAGAAAGGCTTTTTTGTGATTGAAGATTGTGCGCAAGCTCATGGTGCCAAGTATAAAGGCCGCAGTGTTGGTACAATAGGGCATGTGGGAGCGTGGAGTTTTTGTCAAGATAAGATCATGACTACCGGTGGTGAAGGCGGTATGGTGACGACCAACGATCACGCATTATGGTCGATTATGTGGTCTTATAAGGATCACGGTAAGAGTTTTGATGCGATTTACAACCGCCAACATGCACCGGGTTTTCGTTGGTTACACGAAAGCTTTGGTACTAATTGGCGAATGATGGAAATGCAAGCGGTAATTGGGCGTATACAGTTAAACCGCATGCCAGAATGGTCAGCGGCACGTATCGCTAATGCTAACAGGTTGGATGCTGTAGCTGCCGATTATCCCGTTTTACGTCTAGTTAAGGTGCCAAATGATGTAGTACATGCAGAATATAAGCACTATTTTTTTGTGCAACCTGAGCTGTTGGCTGAGGGCTGGAGTCGTGATCGGATTATTGATGAAATGTTAGTGCGTGGGGTGCCCTGCTATCAGGGTAGCTGTTCAGAAGTATACTTGGAAAAGGCCTTTGATGATACGCCATGGCGACCACAACAACGTTTGCCTAATGCCAAGTTATTGGGTGAAACCAGTTTGATGATGCTGGTGCATCCCACCTTGAGCGATGATGAAATACAGCGTAGTTGCCAAGCATTGGCTGAAGTGTTGGCATTAGCAAGTCGTTGATATTTCTTATTGGCGATGTTATCCACAGACAGCATCGCCATTTACATAGCACGGTGAATTTATGTTGACGACTTTTATTGGTATACCACGGCTATATAAGCGAATTATTAGTGTATTTGTTGACTTAGTGTTGTTAACGTTGGCTTTTTGGGGTGGCTATTGGGTGCGGTTGGATACCGATATTCCATTGCAGAGTGTGATGCACTGGCAAATGCTGGCGTTGTTACTACCGATCACCATCATAATTTTTATGCGGTTAGGGCTGTATCGCGCTGTATTACGCTATGTAGGTTTCAAGGTGCTGTGGACGGTGTCACTAGGTGTTCTCCTATCTACCATGTCTTTAGTCATGCTGGCGTTTTTTATGGAAGTTCCACTTCCCAGAACGGTTTCGGTTATCTATTTTTCGTTTTCAGTGTTGCTAATAGGTGGTGTGCGACTGTTTTTCCGAGCGTTGGTGCAGCGCAGTGATCCGCTACGCGTGGCTGTGCTGATTTATGGTGCTGGTTCTTCCGGACGGCAGTTGCAACTGGCCTTAAATCAAGGGCAGGAGTACCTGCCAGTGGCGTTTGTCGACGATGATTCCGCATTGGTTAAAACCGTGATCCAGGGGGTTAATGTTTACAGCTCTGACGCTATCGAGGCGTTGATCGAGCGCTTTGATATTAAAAAAATCTTGCTGGCTATGCCGAGTGCTTCGCGTAGTGTCAGGCAAGCGGTGATCAATCGACTTGAGCAGTGCCCATGTGAGGTTCTTTCTATCCCTGGTATGGCAGATCTGGTTGAGGGGAATGCTCATATCGATGAACTTAAAGAGGTCAGTATTGAGGATTTGTTGGGGCGTGATCCGGTTGCCCCAATCCCTGAACTGATAAATGCCAATATATCTGGCAAACGGGTTATGGTGACGGGAGCGGGCGGCTCCATCGGTTCTGAATTGTGTCGCCAGATAATCCGTTGCAACCCTGCGCAACTAGTGTTGTTTGAACTTTCTGAATATGGTCTATATGCCATTGATAAAGAGTTGCAAGAAATAAGCCGGCAAGAAGGGTTGCAGGTTGAGATAGTGCCACTGCTGGGGTCGGTGCAGCGGCAACATCGTTTGCAAGCGGTGATGAGTACCTTCCAGATCCAGACGGTGTACCATGCTGCGGCTTACAAGCATGTCCCTTTGGTTGAATACAACGTGGTTGAGGGGGTGCGCAATAATGTTTTTGGCACTCTTTACTGTGCTCAGGCGGCTATCAGGGCCAAGGTTGAAACCTTTGTTTTGATTTCGACTGATAAGGCAGTGCGTCCCACTAATACCATGGGTACCACCAAGCGATTGGCAGAACTGGTGCTGCAATCGTTGGCAGCTGCGCAGCAGAAAACCCGCTTTTGTATGGTGCGTTTTGGTAATGTTCTGGGCTCTTCAGGTTCTGTTGTGCCACTGTTTCGTAAGCAGATCCGCGATGGTGGCCCTTTGACTTTGACCCACCCCGACATCATTCGTTATTTCATGACCATTCCCGAGGCATCGCAATTGGTGATCCAGGCGGGAGCCATGGGGCAGGGTGGGGATGTGTTTGTGTTGGACATGGGAGAGCCAGTGAAGATCATTGATTTGGCGCACCGGATGATTCGTTTGAGTGGCCTGAAGCTCAAGAGCGACAAATACCCCACAGGTGATATCGAGGTTAAAATCACCGGCTTGCGTCCCGGTGAGAAGCTATTTGAAGAGTTATTAATTGGTGAGCAGGTTGAGGGCACTGCCCATCCCCGGATAATGAAAGCCTCAGAATCGATGTTACCATGGCCACAACTCCGGGGGTTTTTGGCCGAGCTCGATAGCGCGTGTTTCCGCTTTGATCATGAGCAGATCCGTAGCCTGCTGTTAAGTATGCCTACCGGTTTTAATCCTACCGACGGGATCTGCGATCTGGTGTGGCAGGCAAAAAATACTTTGTCGCATGAACCTAGCCTAGGTGTGGTCGAGGACATTGATTTTCTTAATTCAGAGAGTCATCAGCCGATGCATTAAACGGCTTGCCTTACGGCACGCACCATTTTGCGTGAATGATGGGGTTGATAAATGGACAGAGGGACAACATGTTGAGGATCAATATCTTGTTTGGGCCGACGCTATCCTCCGTCCCCATCAGGGACAATGCGCTTTCAGTGTGTGGCTTTCAACCATGTATTGTAAGTCACCTTTATATTGCAGAAATTCTCGCTTAAATATGTTAAAAATCCTCGTGACCGGTGGTGCCGGCTTTATCGGCTCTGCCGTGGTGCGCCATATTATCCGTGATACCCAAGATTCCGTTATCAATCTCGATAAACTCACCTATGCCGGCAATCTGGAATCCCTGGCCGATGTATCGTCAAGCGAGCGTTATGTGTTTGAGCAAGTGGATATCTGCAACCGTGCCGAGCTAGATCGGGTGTTTGCCCTGCACCAGCCGGATGCCGTGATGCATCTGGCTGCTGAGAGCCATGTTGACCGCTCCATCACAGGCCCGGCTGACTTTATCGAGACCAATATCGTCGGCACCTATATGTTGCTGGAAGCGGCTCGCGCTTACTGGAACGGTCTGGATGATGTGCGCAGGGCGGCCTTCCGCTTCCACCATATCTCCACTGATGAGGTATATGGTGATCTGCCCCATCCGGATGAAGTGGCTGTCGGTGAACCATTGCCGCTCTTCACTGAAACCACCCCCTATGCCCCCAGCAGCCCCTATTCTGCCTCCAAGGCCTCCAGCGACCATCTGGTGCGCGCCTGGCGCCGCACCTACGGTCTGCCGACCATCGTCACCAACTGCTCCAACAACTACGGCCCGTACCACTTCCCCGAGAAGCTGATCCCGCTGGTCATTCTTAACGCGCTGGATGGCAAGCCGTTACCTGTCTATGGCAAGGGCGACCAGATCCGTGACTGGCTCTATGTGGAAGATCACGCGCGCGCGCTCTACAAGGTGGTGACCACTGGCTTGGTCGGAGAGACCTACAACATTGGCGGTCACAACGAGAAGCAGAATCTGGAGGTGGTACACACCATCTGCGATTTGCTGGACGAGATGGTGCCGAAAGCGGGCTCTTACCGCGATCAAATCACCTATGTGGCGGATCGCCCTGGCCACGATCGCCGCTATGCCATCGATGCGACCAAGATGAGCGCAGAGCTGGATTGGCAACCGCAAGAGACCTTTGAATCTGGTATTCGCAAAACCGTGCAGTGGTATCTGGATAACCAGCGGTGGGTGAGTAACGTCAAGAGCGGTGCCTACCAATCCTGGATTGAGCAGAATTACGGGGAGCGTGCCTGATGCATATTCTGCTGTTTGGTAAAAACGGCCAGGTAGGCTGGGAGCTGCAACGCGCACTGGCGCCGCTCGGGCGCATCACTGCCGTTGATTTTGACTCCACTGACTATTGCGGTGATTTCAGCAACCCGGCAGGGGTGGCCGGAACGGTACGTCTGGTCAAGCCGGACGTGATTGTCAACGCAGCAGCCCACACTGCAGTCGACAAGGCAGAAAGCGAGCTGGAGTTTGCCGAGCTGCTCAACGCGACCAGCGTGGCTGCTATTGCCAAAGAAGCGGAAGCATTGGGTGCCTGGTTGGTGCATTACTCCACCGACTATGTGTTTGATGGCAGCGGTGAGCGTCCCTGGGTGGAAACCGATACAACCGCCCCGCTCAACGTCTATGGCGAAACCAAGCTGGCGGGTGAGCAAGGGGCTGCACTTTGTTCCCGTCACCTGATCTTCCGCACCAGCTGGGTTTACGCCGCCCGTGGCGCCAACTTTGCCAAGACCATGCTGCGCTTTGGCAAAGAGCGTAGCGAGATGTCAGTGATCAATGACCAGTTTGGCGCTCCGACCGGCGCCGAGTTGCTGGCCGATTGCACCGCCCATGCTCTTCGCGTGGCGCAGCGCAAACCCGAGGTCGCCGGGCTGTACCATCTGATTGCCTCCGGTACCACCACCTGGTTTGACTACGCCCAGCTGGTGTTTGCCAAAGCCAGAGAGGCCGGGGTTGAACTGGCGGTGACGCAGCTCAATGCGGTGCCGACCAGTGCCTTCCCAACCCCGGCCAAACGCCCCCATAACTCCCGCCTTGATACCGGTAAATTCCAGCGCACCTTCGATCTGGTGCTGCCGGAGTGGACCGTCGGTGTGGAGCGGATGTTGACCGAGATCCTCGGCAAGTAAATCCCTGGTCAGGGATGTGTTGAGTGCATACTTGGCTGGCAAGAGATAAAACGTAAAAGGTGTGGCTGCAAGCCACCTTTTTCTTTTGCAATTTAAAAATAAGAAACAAGCATCATGACCAAACGTAAAGGCATCATTCTGGCCGGTGGCTCAGGCACCCGTCTCTATCCGGTCACCATGGCGGTGAGCAAGCAGCTGCTGCCCATTTATGACAAGCCGATGATCTACTACCCGCTCAGCACCCTGATGCTGGCCGGTATTCGCGATATTTTGATCATCAGCACACCGCAAGATACTCCTCGCTTTGAGCAATTGCTTGGGGATGGCAGCCAGTGGGGGCTGAACCTGCAATACAAGGTCCAGCCAAGCCCGGACGGGTTGGCACAAGCCTTTATTCTGGGTGAAGAGTTCATCGGGTCAGACCCCTGTGCGCTGGTGCTGGGGGACAACATCTTCTACGGTCACGACTTGCAGAGGCAACTGGAGGCCGCAGCGGCCAAAGAGAGTGGCGCTACCGTCTTTGCCTACCATGTGCATGACCCCGAGCGTTATGGGGTGGTGGAATTTGATAAAGAGGGTACCGCTATCTCTCTGGAGGAGAAGCCACTGGAGCCAAAGAGCAACTATGCGGTCACCGGCCTCTATTTCTATGACAACAGTGTGGTGGAGATCGCCAAGAGCCTGAAGCCGTCCCTGCGTGGGGAGCTGGAAATAACAGATCTCAGCAATCACTACCTTGCAACAGGGCAATTGACGGTCGCCATAATGGGGCGCGGCTATGCTTGGCTTGACACCGGCACTCACGAAGCCCTGATTGAAGCGAGTAACTTTATTCAAACTATCGAAAAGCGTCAGGGATTAAAGGTCGCGTGTCCAGAGGAGATCGCCTTACGCAAGGGATTTATCGATGCCGACCAGTTGAGAGCGCTTGCCAATCCGCTGGCAAAAAATGGATATGGTCAATATCTGCTTCGGTTGCTTGCTACGCGGCCTGATGTGTAAGTCGGGTTGGATTTTCGAGCTGAAGGGGATGTTCGATCTAGGAAGTCAAACAGTAAGCAAGTGGTCATCTGGTTCTTTTTCGCATGGGTTTATCAATGCAATATCGTGCAACATCGCTGGCGGGGGTTATGATCCTTACGCCCAGAACTTTTTCTGATCATCGTGGCCAATTTCGTGAGTGTTTTCGTCAAGATGAGTTTGAGCAACATTGTGGCCATTATCCGCTGGTGCAAGATAATCTGAGCCGTTCGGTCGGGGGTACGTTGCGCGGTTTGCATTACCAACGCAATCGACCACAGGGTAAACTGGTGCAGGTTATCAGCGGGACTATTTTTGATGTGGCGGTTGACATCGGGCCAGCGTCTCCCACGTACGGACAATGGTTGGGTTGTCAATTAAATGCTGAACGTGGCGAGCTTATCTGGATCCCCCCGGTTTTGCGCACGGTTTCTATGTACTAAGTGACAACGCTGATGTTTTTTACAGATGCAGTGATTATTATCACCCAGATGATGAGGCTGTTATTCGATGGGATAGCCCCAACTTAGCGATAAAATGGCCGTTGTCTGAGCAAAAGCCGTTATTATTGTCTGATAAAGATCGTCTTGCCCCCTGCTTTGCTGGTTACTCTTAGCATCATTCGTAAAATAGTACTGCGTTGCAGTTGTGAGAGCTTTTACACCTTGATAATCAAGAGAGAACAAATGAACAAAAAAACACCTGTTATTCCTAATCAGTGGGTGCAAGAGTCTCGGTCAGACGAGATCGATTTACGTGAGCTGATGCTGGTGTTGTGGCGCCAAAAGCTGCTTATTATGCTGGTTACTCTGATGTTTTCTGTAGGCGGTATCGCTTATGCGCTGTTGGCTCCACAGCAGTGGTCAGCTTCGGCAGTGGTTGCAGAGCCAAAGCCGGAAGAGATGACACCGATGCTGAAAGTATCAAAGCTGGCAGCGGTATTGGGTCTTGGCGGTTTTCCCAGCGGAAAAGATCTTTACCAGGAATTTATTCTGGAGTTCAACAGTTACGAGAATCGTCGTAACTATCTCAAAGCCAGCCCTTTTTTTGCCGAGGTTGTAAAAAGCCATGGGCTGGATGACAAGGCACAGGTACGTTCGTTGCGCGACTGGAGTAAATCTGTCACGGCTCAGCCTGTAGACAAGAAGGGGGAGATGCCGGGTGTTGAGCTCAAGTTTGCAGCCCCCACCTCCGAGATGTCGCTGGCAATGTTGGAAGGGTATATCGACTATATTGTCAGGCTTCAACAAAAACAGTTGACACACCGACTTGCTGAGCAACGTGATGTGCAGTTGGATGGTATGAAAACTGAGTACCTGATGATGCAGGAGGATACTAAACGTGCCCTGCAACAGGAAATATTAGAATTGGTGATGGCTAACAAAATAGCCAGAGCTGCTGGTGTCAGTGCGCCATTGGAAAACTATAACGTTCAGGATCGTCTCCTCATTTCTCTGGGTTCGAAAGGTTTGGAAGAAAAACTGTCATTACTGAAATCGATCGACCTTGAGGTTTATCAACCAAAATTACAATCTCAGCAGGTAAAGATAGCTCGTTTAAAAGGCATCTCTTTGGACGGTATTGCATTTCGTCCTTTCTCTTATCTGGACGCGCCAGATGAACCTCAGAGTCGCGATAAGCCAAGACGTCCGCTGATAGTTGTGTTGGCTACTCTGCTCGGTGGCATGCTTGGTGTGAGTATTGTGTTGATCAAGCATGCGTTTCGTCGACCTGACGAGGCATAATGCGTTCGGTAATGAAAGCGGAAGTGTAGTGGTCTAATCATCCCGGAGACCCTTTTAGGTGGTACAGTCGCCACCATGACCTGAGGTGTCCAATGACAAGATTACGTCGCTCATTTACTGCCGAATTCAAACTCGAAGCCGCATCCCTGGTACTGGACCAGGGATATTCTGTCCCTGAAGCCAGCCGTTCACTGGACGTTGGTGAAACCGTACTGCGCCGCTGGGTTCAGCAACTGCAATCCGAACGCGGTGGTACAACCCCCACCGGAAAAGCACTGACTCCGGAGCAGTAAAAAATTCAGGAGCTGGAAGCCCGCATCAACCGGCTCGAGCGCGAAAAGGACATTCTAAAAAAGGCTACTGCTCTCTTGATGGCGGACGAGTTCACACGTACGCGCTGAATAGACCGATTAAGGGAGCAAGCCCCCATCACCTTGGTCTGTTGCGCTTTCGATGTTCCCACCTTCTGTTTTTACGATTATCTGGCTCGCAGGCGGACGATTAACCGTGAGCGCATGCAGCAACGCTTTGAGTTGCGCCGGTTGTTCAAAGCGAGCCGGAACTCAGCGGGCAGCCGTGCCTTGATGTCGATGATGCGGGAATTGGGGTATCAGATTGGTCGATTCAAAGTACGTAAGCTGATGAAGGAGGGCGGGTTGGCATCCAAACAGCCGGGCGTACACACGTTATAAGGTGGCACGGTCAGAACGACCGAATATACCCAATCTGCTGGCCCGCGAATTTGATGTCCAGCAACCCAATCAGGTGTGGTGTGGCGATATCACCTACGTCTGGGCCGGTGGTCGCTGGCATTACCTGGCAGCGGTTCTTGACCTGCACACCCGGCGGGTCGTGGGCTGGGCGATGTCTGACAAGCCTGATGCAGAGCTGGCCATCAAAGCACTGGAGATGGCGTATCAGCAACGAGGTTGTCCGTCAGGCGTGCTATTTCACTCCGACCAGGGCAGCCAATATGGCAGCCGTGCATTTCGGCAACGACTGTGGCGCTATCGCATGACCCAGAGCATGAGTCGGCGTGGTAACTGCTGGGATAACGCCCCGATGGAGCGATTGTTCAGAAGCCTGAAGTCAGAGTGGCTGCCGGCTATGGGATATATGAGCTTGCGAGAGGCGAAGCGGGATATCAGTTACTACCTGATGGATTACTACAACTGGCGGCGTCCACATCAACACAATGACGGGATACCGCCAGCAAAAGCCGAGGTTCGGCCTAACCAAGTGTCTGGATTTAGTTGACCACTACATAATTCCCTTGCAATGCCGGTGGACCTAAGGAGGTGGGCTGTAATGTTAACAAGACTCATGATGGTGTCATGCGCACTTTATTGGCTGTTTGGCATGCACTTTTTTATGCATAACCCTGGTGGGGCCGGACTCTATCTACCTTTTAATGCTTGGGGTTGGATCTTCGCCTCACTGGTTATTGGATTGGGATTGTGGCATGTGACCTTGTGCCAGCATCTGATAGTTTCTCCCTTGCAAGCGGGTTTATTAATAGGGGCGAGTTTGCTGCTGCTCCCGATGCTCTATCCTGGTTTTGCATTCAAGGATTATGCCATTCCCAGATTGCTTGGTCTTTTTGCTGGTCTGCTGTTTTTGTTTGGACTCTATCAATGGCGCTTTGATAAGGCGCAGCGTGATCGCTTGCTCTATCTCATCTTTATTGCAATTGCGATGGAGGCGGTATTGGGTCTGGTGCAATTCTATCTGTTGACACCAGGTAACTGGATTGGCTATGACACCAAAGCCAATCGCCCTTACGGGATCTTTCAACAGCCAAATGTGATGGCGACCTTTATGGCCACCGGGATTGCGTTGGCTATTTGGCTGGAGTTACGCAGCAATGAGCATGTCTGGTTGCGTGGGGTTAGCTATTGGGTGATTTGGGCCGCCAGTCTATTGTTGATTGTTCTGCAGTCTCGGGTGGGGCAGCTTGGGGGATTGCTGGCGTTTATCCTGCTTGGACCCCAGTTGCATCGTCAAGGTTTATTGGTGCGAATGCTTTGCCTAGTTTTGCTGGGAGCCTTGGTTGGATTAGCTTCTCAGTATTGGGTATCAGGTGTCAGTCGAGGGATGAACGAATATCTCTCTGGTGGTGCTCGGTCAGATATCTGGCCTTTTACATTGTATTTACTCTTTCAAAACTTGTTATTGGGAGTAGGGTATGGTGGATTTGAATCCACATTCTTCCACGCATACACAGAGGTTCGGCAGGTAGATCCAAATATTGGGATGGTAATTTACAATCTAGACCACCCCCACAACGAGTTTCTCTATTGGGCTGTTGAGGGCGGTATTGCCCCCATGGTCGGCATGGTGATCATGGGGGGCGCATTATTATGGCGTCTGGCAAGTGTGCGTTGGGTAAATGCCATGGGACTGCTTGCTCTGGTTACACCGATCTTGCTTCATACCCAGACGGAATACCCGCTCTACCATGCGATCGTGTTATGGTGGCTGTTGCTGACGCTGATTTATATCATCGATACCGAAATTGAAGAGACCAACCTGGCGAGTCAGGGTTTCTCATCATGGTGGGATATGGAGTGCCGCCCATGGTTGTTACTGCGATTTATGGCGATCGCTATCCCGCTGCTGGTCGTTCCCTTTATGCTCACAGCAATTCACACCGCATGGGTAGTCACCAAATATGAACGGGGTGGGTATAAAGAGCCTGCTTTGCTACTTGATATCGTCAATCCCATGGCTTGGTTGACCCGAGTGGAATTTGATGTGAACTCGGTTCGTCTGATGGTGGGCTTGCAGACAAATAACAAGACCGAACTGGAAGCTTATCTGGAGTGGGGGCAGTCATTCGTACGCCATACACCCCGTGCCAACATATACGCCAATATGGTGATCGCGCTTAATGCATTGGGTCGTACAGAGGAAGCCAATACGATGCGAGCGGAAGCGCTCAAGCTCTATCCAACCGAGCCCCTTTTAACTGGATCCGCTTCACAGGCAGTGATTACCGGTGTTGACCAATCAGGCAAGAATATAACCAAAAATAAATAGTGCTATTTGGCTACATAGAAAGCCAGCCCTTAAAAACGGCTGGCTTTTTTATTGTTTACCTTCTGGACGACCAGTATCCGAACAGTCTGTTTTCGGACGCATACGTCTGTCATACGGGCTACGAAAAGCATATTTGAAATGTCATGATTCGCTCTCAACCAATTGATTGATATGTGATTTTATTGGTGGTGTCGAATGGGTTGATAGTCAATTGGGAGTACCCCCCTCATCATCAGGTGAAGGGACAGGTTCTAGACGTGTTCATTGCTAAACAGATAGGCGTAGTCTTGTCACATGATGTTGAACGTACGGTAGAAATGTGCGCTCAGGCTTATAAAGCAGGTTACCGAGTTAGTTTTGTTGGATGCTGAACTGGAAATTAATGAGTCTTGAAATACTGATGTTTCTTGAACACAAGATGGTAATCACCACACTACCCAGAAGATCTGCATTCCAGCCAGTTTGTTATTGATAGTGGCAAGCATTCGATCTTGATGGTGAAATTTAAGAAAAAAAGAACGTTAATATAGAAAAACTGTATGTTCTCGCGAATTGTCCATGCTATTCTGAAACGGTATCCCTGTAACCGACTTTTTTGTGAGGAAATAATGAACGAGTTTCTGAAAGTTCTGCTGAACATTCGCAGTCTGCGTGCGGCTATTCGTGAGCTGCCGTTTGAGCAACTGCTGGAAGCTAAAGAGAAGTTTGACCTGGTTTACCAAGAGCGCGCCGATTCTGTTGAACAGGAGCGTGCTGAACAGGAAGAGCGTCAGCGCAAGCTGAATGAATTCACCGAAATGCTGCAGCAGGCTGGTATTGATCCTCGCGAGCTACTGGCGACTGCCGCTGCTCCGGCTGCTGCGACTGGCGCTGCCAAGAGCAAGCGTGCTCCGCGTCCGGCTAAATACAAGTACGAAGAAGATGGCCAGGAAAAAACCTGGACCGGTCAAGGCCGTATGCCGAAAGCCATTGCTGCTCAAGTAGCACTGGGTAAAGACCTGAACGATTTCCTGATCTAATTCGTCAGGTTCAGAGATTGAATAATGCCGCCCTTGGGCGGCATTATTTTTTGCCGTTTTACTCGTGGTTATCCAATCCGCCACTTAACCCCACTGTTATCTACATCCTCGCTTGTATCCTTTTTACCGTCGTTTTACTTCATTGTTACTTTGCTCAATATCACTCGTTGTTTGCGATTAATTTTGTCGTGCAGGATTAACTGCGTGATATCGCTATTTGTATGCGTCGTGCAGATATGCGCTTCGGATATGTCTCTCATGGTTCACGGGGGGTCGCTTGGCAAGAGTCGAGCTCTCTGCTGATGGAATATCCGGTAACCGTTATCTCCGATCAGGGGGCTTTAGGTATAGAGAGAGCCGCAAGGTATGGCCGGGATATTCAGGGTCGCCGATGCATGTAATTGGCTGCGCTGCCATGACCGCTCCTGATAATGGGCAATGAAGTTCGGCTGCAGTGTGGGCGAGGGAATTCTGTGCGGTCTATGGCGATGGCATTCCCCACTCTGCCGGCAGAGTGGGGTATGGCCGGGAGAAGCGCTATCGGGGCGTCACGCTATCGCTGCCACCCAGGGCGCGATAGATTTTGGCAGTGGTGGTGAGCTGCTCTTTTTGCTGGGCCAGCAGGCTCTGCTGGGCATCCCACAGCCGGTTCTGCTCATCAAGCCAAGCCTGTACACCGGTCGCACCCGCCTGGAAGCGAGCCTTGGCCAGTCGTTCGGCCTCCCGGGCATAACTCAGTTGTTCCTGCAGATAATCGAGTCGCTGCTGGCCATAGTGGCGTGCGGCCAGATTGTCTTCCACCTCCACCAGTGCGGTGTAGAGCTGTTTGCGAAACTCGGTTTCAGCAATCTGGTAATCCAGCTCTGAGCTTTCGATGGCGAGCTGGGTGCGGTTGTATTCAAGGAAGGGGAGGGCGAGGCTGGCTCCCAGCGTACCGATCGGATTTTGCAGCACCTGCGCCAATCTATCGGATGCGGTGCTGGCACTGCCGGTCAGGGTCAGGCTGGGGTAGAAGCTGGTGCGGATCTCGTCCCCTTTAGCCAGCGTCTTGCGCAGCCGCAATTCGGCCGCTTTGACATCGGGGCGGCGAGCCAGCACATCGGCCGGAATACCCACCGCAAGTTCAGGAATGGTCTGCTTTGCAAGGGAAGCGGGTGCATACTCCAGCGGCCCGCTGCTGCGGCCCAGCAACAGACGCAGGGCATTGCGAGCCTGTTCCTGCTGCGCCTTGAGGGAGGCCAGCTCAGCCTGCTTGCCTGCCAGTTGCTGGCGTGCCTGCGCCAGATCGAGTCGGGTGATGGCGCCTGCCTGGTATTTGGTTTGGGTCAGCTGCTCGGTTCGCGTCAGGTTGGCCAGCTGCTGTTCTCCGAGTGCGATGGCAGAGCCGAGATAGCCGAGCTGCCAATACTGCTCCAGAGTATTGCCAATCAGCAGGAGTCGGGTGCTGGCGAGATCCTGCTCGCTTGCCGCCGCCTCCCAGCTTGCCTGATCTCGCACCGAGGCAAGCTTGCCCCACAAATCCACTTCGTAACTGAGGCTCAGCGAGGGGCCCAGACTGTTGGTGTCTTTGCCGGTTTTCAGATCCTTGTTGCCACTGGCTGCGATAGTGCCATTGACCGAGGGGGTGAGGTTGGTATCGGCCTGCTCGGCCCCCAGTCGGGCGCTTTTGAGCTTGAGGGCCGCCACACGCATGTCCGGGTTAGCGGCCAGAACCGCCTCGACCAATTTGTCGAGCTGGGGATCATGAAATTCCCGCCACCAGGGGCCAGCCTGCGTAGCCAGTTGGGTGCCCTCTGCCTGTTGCCATGTGGGGGCAATCGTCAGCTCGGGTCTTTGATAGGTGCTGTGCTGACTGCAGCCGCTGAGGGCCATGCAGAGAGCCAGCCAGGAGAGTTTGTGCATTGTTATTCCCTCGCCAGTGCGACAACAGGGTCGAGCCGCGCCGCATTGCGTGCCGGCAGGTAACCAAACAGGATCCCGATGAGTGACGAGCAGCCAAAGGCCATCAGGATGGAGAAGAGCGAGAACTGCATCTTGATGGAGTCCACCAGCAGTGAAAAGAGCGCGCCAATGCCGAGCGAGAGGCCGACGCCGAAGATCCCCCCCAGTAGGCTGACCATTACAGCTTCAATCAGAAATTGCTGCAGGATATCCGACTGGCGGGCGCCCACGGCCATACGAATGCCGATCTCGCGGGTGCGCTCCACCACCGACACCAGCATGATGTTCATCACGCCCACCCCGCCGACGATCAGCGAGATCACCGCGATGGCCGAGACCATCAGGGTCATGGTGGCGGTGGTTTTCTCTACCGATTTGATGATGCTGTCGCTGCTGAAGGTGAAGAAATCCTTCACCCCGTGGCGCTTGGTGATCAGCTCGATCACCGCCTGCTCGGCCAGTGCCGGTTGTACCCCGTCTTTGACCCGGATGGTGATCTGGCTGAAGTGGTGCTGCGAGATAAGGCGACTCATCACTGCGCTGTAGGGCAGCCAGATATTGACCGACTGGCTGGTGGGGCCGAAGCCGGTCTCCTGCGAAACCACACCGACAATCCGCACCGGCAAGGTGCCGACCAGTACCACCTTGCCGACCGGATCCTCCTTGCCAAGCAGGCTGGTGATGCTCTTTTTGTCCACCACGGCAACGGCGGCACGCTGCTGGATATCCTGCCACTCCAGTAAGCGACCACTGACCAGCGTCATCCCCTTTACCTTGAAATAGTCGTTACCGACCCCGGTCACGTTGCCGCTGTTGGTCTTGTTGCGATAGCGCAACTGGCCGGAGCTGCCGATCTCGGGGCTGGCGCCTGCAAGATAGGGTTGTCCCAGCAGGGCATCGAGATCCCCCTTATTGAGGGTCTGGATGCTGGCCATCTTCTCATCGCCCCATCCTTTACCCGGGAAGATTTCGATGGTGTTGGTGCCCATCGCATTGATCTGGTCGATCACCTTGGCGCGCGCCCCTTGACCAAGAGCGACCACGCTCACCACGGCGGCGATGCCGATGATGATGCCGAGCATGGTGAGGAAGGTGCGCATCCGGTGGGCGAGCATGGCATGTATCGCCATCCGTCCCGCTTCCCGATAACGATCCCAGTCGTGACCCATGGCGCCTTTAGTGGGCGTTATTTTTTGAGGGGCTACAGCGGTGGCTGGAGCCAACACGGCCGTTTGGCAGGGGGCGCTATCTTGTTCAATCCGACCATCTTTGAGAGTGATGATACGGTCGGCATGGCTGGCCACGTTCATATCGTGGGTGACCAGAATGATGGTGTGGCCTTGAGCGTGCAGCTCCTTGAGGATCGCCATCACCTCCTTGCCGCTCTGGCTATCCAGTGCGCCGGTCGGTTCATCGGCGAGGATTACTTCGCCGCCATTGGCCAGCGCCCGGGCGATACTGACCCGCTGCTGCTGACCGCCAGAGAGTTGGCCCGGGGTATGGTGGCTGCGATCGGCCAGACCCAGTCTGCCCAGCAGCTGACGCGCACGTGCCTGGCGATCCGGGCGACTGGTGCCGGCATAGACAGCCGGGATCTCCACGTTGGCGGCGGCATCGAGGTGGGGCAGCAGGTGGTAGCGCTGAAAGATAAAGCCGAAGTGGTGGCAGCGCAGCCGGGCCAGCGCCAACGCATCCATGGTGGCGGTGTCCTGACCGCGAAACAGGTACTGGCCGCCGCTCGGGCTATCCAGACAACCCAGCAGGTTCATCAGGGTCGACTTGCCAGAGCCGGACGCGCCGACAATGGCGATCATCTCTCCTGCCGTGATGGTGAGGTCAAGAGGGTGGAGCACGGTGACTTCGCTGTCGCCGCTCTGGTAGCGTCGCTCGACCCCTTTCAGCTGGATCAACGGCAGCTGGTTCAGGGGCTCACTCATAGCATCACCGCCATCTCATCATTGTCGGCGGGTGCACCGTGATTGAGCTGCACCTCCTCCTTCTCGCTTAGCCCGCTGATCACCTCAATGCGGATTTCATCCTTCATACCGGTCTTGATATGGCGGGTTTCGGTCGTTTCCTCTTCCTTGATCACGGTGACTTCATACTCGTTGTCACCCAGCGACTTGCCGAGGGCGGTTTGCGGCACAGTGAGCACCTGCTTGCGCTCACCGAGCACTATGGTCACCTGGGTGGTCATTGCCACCCGCAGGGTGTGGTCGGGGTTGGGCACATCGAACAGGGCATAGTAGTAGACGGCCGCATTGCTGGTAGTGGTACCGGTTGCAGCCTGATCGTTGATGTTAGTGGGCGCCAACTCCACAGCGCGAAGCGTACCCTGATAGCGGGTATCCGGATCGCCGATCAGGGTGAAGTAGACCGGCATGCCGGCTTTGACCTTGGTGACATCAGCTTCGGAGATCTGCGCCTTGACCGTCATAGTCTCGAGGTTGGCCAGCTTGAGCACGGTCGGCACCGTCTGGCTGGCAGCCAGGGTCTGGCCCTGACGGGTCACAATGCTGATGACGGTGCCATCCATCGGCGCCAGGATCTTGGTGTAGCCCAGCTCGGTCTTGGCCCGATCAACCTTGATCAGGGCGTTGTCGATATTGGCCTGGCTATTTTGCAGTTCGGCGCGGGTGACCGCCAGCAGGGCCTCGGCACTCTCCAGATCGGCCCGTGAGCTCGCCTCCTGCTTGAACATCTGCTGCTGGCGCCGCCAGGCGAGCTCGTTCTGTTTGAGTTGCGCCTGCTTGATCTTGAGCTGGGCGCGGTTGCTGGCAAGTTCAGCCTCGGCCGTCTTGAGGTTGTTCTGGGCAATCAGGGGATCGATCTCGGCCAGCAGGTCTCCCTGCTTGACCTGATCACCTGCCTCGACGGCCAGCTTGGTGACTTGACCGGAGACCTGAGCCCCCACATCCACCTGCTCCACGGCCTGCAGCACACCACTGGCCAGCACGGTCTGGGCAATATCCTCGCGGGTCACCTGAGCGGTCAGCATCGCCTTGGGTGGTTGACTGGGCCAGAGTAGCCAGCCGAGGAGCGCCACGGCGATCAGAATTGTGATGGCCAGGGCTCTCTGCTTGGGGGTTATGTTCATCGATCACCTGAATGGAAACGGAAAAGGTTGTGCGCGGCGATTATCCTGCAGCAAAGCACTGATAAATAACAGCCGCAAATATGTAAGCAAAGTTATGGCGTTAACTGTCAATAAGCCGTGAAATGAGTAAGCGAGAGACCGCAGTCGTGAGCAAGATGGTCAGCAAGAGGGTGGGGAGTGCGGCTGGCGGTGGCGATGAGAAAGCCCTGCGCAGAGGCAGGGCTTTGGAATAGGTAATGGCGAGTGAGGATCAGGCCTTGGCCAGCAGATCCATTACCCAGGGCAGACCCTGCTTCTTGCGGCTGACAAAGCCCGGGTGGTAGCTGGACTCTGCCGGTACTTTAGCGTGCTCGGTAAAGTAGATACGGCTGGCAGCCGCAGTCAGGTCAGTCACCATCAACACGAAGAAGTCGAGCCCTTCGCTCGCCACGCGCTGGGCCATCTCCTGCTGCAGGGCTGGCAGGTGCTCGGCCAGTTGCTGTTCGCTGCCCACTTCGATCTGGCTCATGATGAAGTTCAGACCTTCGGCCTGGAATGCTTTCTCATCCTGCTGCAGCAACTGCGCAGGAGTGAGGCCGCTCAGATCGGTTTTCGCCATCAGCAACTGTTGACCAAACTCGGCCAGCGATACCTCGGCCAGCGGTGCCAGACGCTCACAAGCGATCTTGTCCTGCTCGGTGGTGGTCGGCGAGGTGAGACAGAGGGTGTCGCTCATGATGGCACCCAGCATCAGGCGAGCCTGGCTGCGGGTCACAGTGCCTTGCTGGCTCAGCAGATCGAAGGCGATGGTGCAGGTGCAGCCGACGGCCCGGATCCATGCATCCAGCGGAGACTGGGTGACCAGAGTGCCGAGACGGTGGTGATCCACCAGGCCCAGTACATTGGCTTGTGCCAGTGTGGCAGGGCCCTGTTCCAGATCACTGAAATCCACCAGCCAGACATCTTCACCGGTCAGATCTTTGGTCAGCAACTCGGGTTCGCTGACGCCAGCCTGCTCCAGAATAAAACGGGTTTCAGTGCGCAGGTCACCCAGACGCCATGGGGTGGCCTGACGGCCCTGGCCATTGAGCCAGTCGGTGATAACCAGCGCACTGCAGATACTGTCGCTATCAGGATTCTTGTGACCAAAAACGTGGATCATAGACAAAGCCTCACAATTGGATACCCATAAAGGGGGGCAACACTATGCGAAATCCGCCACATGAAGGCAACTGGATCCACGCCCATGTTGCTGCCAGCTTCGCCTAACTCGCCATTTTATTGATCTGGGTCGGTAATCCTGACGCGAGTTCAGTTATCACAGTTGGCTATTGGCTATTGGCTATTGGCTATTACTGGCTGCGCAGGCCATAGCTCTCGCCTGTGCCTGCGCAGTCAGCATGTTCGGTCAGCGCTATCAGTCGCCATCGCTGCAAATTGGCTTTATCACCTGATTCATCGACGCAGCAGCTCGCGGGCATTGGCCAAGGTGTTGTCGGTGATCTGGTCGCCACCGAGCAGGCGTGCCAGCTCGTTGAGACGGGCGGTCTCATCAAGGGCACTCATTTGGGTTTCGGTGGTTTTGCCATCGGTATGCTTGCTCACCACCATATGCTGGTGGCCGTTGCCTGCCACCTGAGGCAAGTGAGTGACCACCATCACCTGAGTGGACTCGCCGAGCTGGCGCAGCAGGCGACCCACCACGGCGGCAGTCGGGCCGCTGATCCCCACATCCACTTCGTCGAAAATCAGGGTCGGGGTGGAGACCTTGCGGGCGCTGATCACCACGATGGCGAGACTGATGCGCGACAATTCGCCACCCGATGCAACCTTGCCAAGCGGCTGGATCGGTTGGCCCGGGTTGGTGGTGACCATGAACTCCACCCGATCTATACCTAGCGGAGAGAGGCTGCTCTGGGCATCGGGGCGCACCTCGATGGCAAAGCGGCCATCGGGCATCGCCAGTTCGTGCATGCTGCTGGTCACCTTGGCGCCCAGCTCCTGGGCGTAACGCTGACGGCTCTGGCTCAGGGCTTCGGCGGCCTGGACAAACGCCTGACGGGCCTCGGCCAGCTCATCTTCCATCCCCTCTAACCGCTCTTCGTCAGAGTTGAGGCGGGCGAGATCCGAGGCAAGCTCCTGATGGTGTTGGGCCAGATCCGCCGGTTTGACGTGGTGCTTGCGGGCCAGATTGATCGCCTTGGAGAGGCGGGCCTCCAGCTCGTTGAAACGTTCGGGATCCAGCTCCAGCCGATCGAGGTAGCTGCGAAGTTCGCTGTGGCTCTCCTGCACCCCGATCAGCGCTTCGTTCAGCATCTCCAGTACCGGGGTGAGGCGGCTGTCCATGCTGACCAGCCCCTCGGCCCGATCGACGGCCGATTGCAGCAGCCCTGCGATAGTGGTCTCTTCGTTGTCATAGAGCAGATCGAGGCAAGCCCCGCACTCTTGCATCAGCTCTGTGCCGTTGGCCAGACGCTGGTGCTCCTCCTCTATCTCTTCGAACTCCCCTGGTTGCAGGGCAAATTCGTCCAGCTCCTGCACCTGGTACTCGATCAGCTGGCGGCGGGCCTCCCGCTGTTGCTGCTCGGCCTTGAGCCGGTTCAGCTCGTTTTGCAGTTGGCGCCACTGCTGATAGTGCTGGCGCACCTCGTCGAGCAGCAGATGGTGACCGGCATAACCGTCGAGCAGAGCGAGCTGGTAATCGGGTTTGAGCAGCATCTGGTGGGCATGTTGACCGTGCACGTTGACCAGCAGCTGGCCCAGATTCTTGAGCTGGGTAAGAGGGACGGGCACGCCGTTGATATAGCTGCGGGAGCGACCCTCGGCGGAGATGACTCGCCGCACGATACACTCACCTTCGTTTTCCAGTTCGTTGGTGGCGAGCCAGGCGCGGGCGGCCGGGTTGTTGTCCAGCAGGAAGCGGGCGCTGACCTCGCTTTTATCGCTATCGGGTCGCACCATGCCCGCTTCGGCCCGTTCTCCGAGGCAGAGACCGAGAGCGTCGATGGCGATGGATTTACCGGCACCGGTCTCACCTGTGATGCAGGTCATGCCCGGTTGCAGATCGAGTTCGAGAAACTTGACGATGGCGAAGTTGTTGACGGTCAGCTGGGTCAGCATGGTCTCATCCTGTATAGGTCAACATTACTGTGTATGCATCCAGTATATACTGGTCTTATATACAGTAAAGAGGGCGCCGCCATTTTTAACAAAGGAAAGCCGCGCCAGTGCGCTATGGCTATGAGAATACGGGACTGACTATTGGTACGCAGTACGGATATGAAGTGCAGGGGGCGTTGCCACGACAGAAAACAGAGAAAGGCGCCAATTCAGGCGCCCTCTCTGGCAATGCCGTTGTCGGTCAAAGCTGATTAGAACAGCTTGCTGCCCCAGCCGAGCTTGTTGCGCAGCACGTGGAAGTAGCTGTAGTCGAGGGGATGCACCAGATGAAGCTGGTGGTGGCTCTTCTTGATGAGGATCTCGTCCCCCGGGTGGACCGCCAGGGTCACCTGACCGTCACAGCTGACCTGCATGGCATCGTCCTGATTGTCCGGTGAGACCAACAACCGTACTTCGCTGTCGGCATCGAGCACGATGGGGCGACTGCTCAGGGTGTGCGGGAACATGGGCACCAGCGTAATGGCGTTGAGCTTGGGGGTGAGGATGGCGCCACCTGCCGATAGCGAGTAGGCGGTGGAGCCCGTCGGGGTGGCCACTATGATGCCGTCCGAGCGCTGGCTATACATAAAGCTGCCATCGATATAGACCTCGAACTCGATCATATGGGCGATCTTGCCCGGGTGCAGTACTGCTTCATTCACCGCCAGATTGCTCGACTTGCGCTCGCCGTGGCGATAGACCGAGGCCTCCAGCAGGAAGCGGTGTTCGCTCTTGTAGTGGCCGGAGAGCACCTGCTCCAGTGGCAGCAGGTAATCCTGCGGCGAGAGATCTGTCAGAAAGCCGAGGTTGCCCCGGTTGACCCCGATCACTGCTACATCGAAGCGTGACAGCACCCGCGCCGCCCCCAGCATGTTGCCGTCGCCGCCGACCACGATGGCGAGATCGGCCTGCTGGCCCAGTTGCACCAGATCCATCACGTTTTCATCGAGGATGCTCAGGGTCTGGGCAACCCGGCTCTCCACCAGAACCCGAAAGCCGCGGGCGGTCAGGTATTGATGCAGGCCGGTCAGCGTCTGGTTGGCCCCCTCATGGTGGGGTTTGCCAATCAGGGCGATGGTTTTGAACGGAGAATCCATAGTCAGTCAGATCTGGGATGGGTATTGCGGGCCAGTATACAGTGCTTTGCTCCGCTTGTGACGCTCTCCCGTGTGACGGGGCTGGCTATCCCCTTGAGGCTAATGGTTAAACGGTGAGCGGCAACCCGGATAAACCGATGGTTGCGGCTATTCAGCAACTCTGATTGTCCTTTACCCCTTGAAAGCCGGGGATGCATCCCCATAATAGCGCCAACATAGTCGGTCTGTTGTCGTCCGGTCGCTCAACCAGACGTCAGGGCCCTCATAAGTAACCCCGGAATTGGAGATGTCATGAACCACGAAGAGCAAAAGGTTGAAGCGATGGAGCAAGTGGAAGCCCAGCCAGTCGAGCCGACCGATGTAGACAGTGAAGTGACAGCCGAGCAGGCCCGTATTGCCGAACTGGAAGCGCAGCTGGAAACCGCCATCCAAAAAGCGGCGGAAGAGCGTGAACGCGCCCTGCGTACCGCCGCCGAGATGGAGAATCTGCGCCGTCGTACCGAGCTGGATGTGGAGAAGGCGCACAAATTCGCGCTGGAGAAGTTCGCCAATGAACTGCTGCCGGTGCTGGACAACCTGGAGCGTGCCATCGAACTGGCCGACAAGGAGAACGAAGCCCTCAAGCCGATGATCGAAGGTGTCGAGCTGACCCTGAAATCCATGCAGAGCGGCGTGGCCAAGTTTGGTCTGGTGGCGCTCGACCCGATCAACCAGCCGTTTGACCCCAACGCCCATCAGGCTATGAGCATGGTACCGAGTGCCGATGTGGCCCCGAACACCGTCATTGCAGTGATGCAGAAGGGCTATGACCTCAACGGTCGGGTGATCCGTCCTGCCATGGTGATGATCGCCAAAGCGGTCGACTGATTGGCTGTGGGTGCCCGAGCCCGCCCCGTGGCGGGCTTTTTGTTTCGCAGTGCAGCACCTGCTCATCTTGCCCGGTTTAACGGCTCAACGTGACCGCGCAACCATGACAAAGGGTGTGGTTTTTTAGGGTTGGGGCTTGAAGCTGCGTCTGGCGACCCCATATAGGTAGCAAGGCCGCGGCGGCACAAAAAATTTGATGCCGGGAGCTTGAAAGCCAGATTGGCAGCCCCCACCTAGCCGTTAACGCATTAAGGCGAGTTCCTCGCCAGTTTATTCAAAGTATTTGGAGATTCGTCAAATGGGTAAAATCATCGGTATTGACCTGGGTACTACCAACTCCTGCGTCGCTATTCTGGATGGCGACACTGCTCGCGTGATCGAGAACGCAGAAGGCGATCGTACTACTCCGTCCATCATTGCCTATGCCGATGATGGCGAGATCCTGGTTGGTCAGCCGGCCAAGCGTCAGGCCATCACCAACCCGAAAAACACCCTGTTCGCCATCAAGCGTCTGATCGGTCGTCGCTTTGAAGATGAAGAAGTGCAGCGTGACCTGAAAATCATGCCGTACGCCATCGCCAAAGCTGACAACGGTGACGCCTGGGTTGAAGTGAAGGGCAAGAAAATGGCACCGCCGCAGATCTCTGCCGAAGTGCTGAAAAAGATGAAGAAGACCGCTGAAGACTACCTGGGCGAGCCGGTAACCGAAGCCGTTATCACTGTTCCGGCCTACTTCAACGACGCCCAGCGTCAGGCTACCAAGGATGCCGGTCGCATCGCCGGTCTGGATGTAAAACGCATCATCAACGAACCGACTGCAGCAGCTTTCGCCTACGGCGTGAACAAGGTCAAGGGCGAGCGCAAGGTTGCCGTATATGACCTGGGTGGCGGTACTTTCGATATCTCCATCATCGAGATCGACGAAGTTGAAGGCGAAACCACCTTCGAAGTACTGGCGACCAACGGTAACACCCACCTGGGTGGTGAAGACTTCGACAACCGCGTCATCAACTATCTGGTAGACGAGTTCAAGCGTGAGCAGGGCATCGACCTGCGCAACGACCAGCTGGCTCTGCAGCGTCTGAAAGATGCCGCCGAGAAAGCCAAAATCGAGCTCTCTTCTGCCCAGCAGACCGACGTCAACCTGCCGTACATCACTGCAGATGCCACCGGTCCGAAGCACATGAACATCAAAGTGACCCGCGCCAAGCTGGAATCCCTGGTAGAAGACATGGTGAAGGACTCTCTGGAGCCGGTTCGTGTCGCCCTGAAAGACTCCGGTCTGGCAGTTGGCGAGATCGACGACGTGATTCTGGTTGGTGGTCAGACCCGTATGCCACTGGTTCAGAAGACCGTTGCCGAGTTCTTTGGCAAAGAGCCGCGTAAAGACGTCAACCCGGACGAAGCCGTGGCCATGGGGGCTGCCATCCAGGGCGCCGTACTGTCCGGTGACAAGACCGACGTACTGCTGCTGGACGTCACCCCGCTCTCCCTGGGTATCGAAACCATGGGTAGCGTGATGACTGCGTTGATCGAGAAGAACACCACCATTCCGACCAAGAAGTCCCAGGTGTTCTCCACTGCCGAAGACAACCAGTCTGCCGTGACCATTCACGTGCTGCAGGGTGAGCGCAAGCGCGCCAGCGACAACAAGTCTCTGGGCCAGTTCAACCTGGAAGGCATCCGTCCGGCACCGCGTGGTCTGCCGCAGATCGAAGTGACCTTCGACATCGATGCCAACGGTATCCTGCACGTCTCTGCGAAAGACAAAGAGACCAACAAAGAGCAGAAGATCACCATCCAGGCCTCCTCTGGTCTGTCTGATGACGAGATCGAGCGCATGGTACGCGAAGCCGAAGCCAACGCGGCCGAGGACAAGAAGTTTGAAGAGCTGGTACAGGCTCGCAACCAGGCTGATGGTCTGGTCCACTCCGTACGCAAGCAGATCACCGAAGCTGGTGAAGCCCTGCCTGCCGACGACAAGACCAAGATCGAAGCTGCTCTGAGCGAGCTGGAAGTTGCCATCAAGGGTGACGACAAGGCTGCTATCGAAGCCAAACAGCAGGCTCTGCTGGAAGCGTCCCAGAAGCTGATGGAAATTGCCCAGCAGCAGGCTCAGGCCCAGGGTGCAGCCGGTGCTGATGCCGGTCAGTCCTCCTCTTCTGCCAAGGCTGACGACGACGTAGTCGACGCCGAGTTCGAAGAAGTGAAAGACGACAAGAAGTAAGCCCTACCCAGATGGGCGAAGTCCGCTTCGCCCATCGGCTTGGTCAATGAATTCACGGGCGTTGGGTAACCAACGCCCGTCTGCGTAACCACAGGATGAGTATGTCGAAGCGCGATTTCTACGAAGTACTGGGTGTGGCGAAAGATGCCGACGATCGCGAGATCAAGAAGGCGTACAAGCGCCTGGCCATGAAGTATCACCCGGATCGTAACCAGGGTGATGCCGCATCCGAAGAGAAGTTCAAAGAGGTCAAGGAAGCCTACGAGGTCCTGACCGATGCCAACCTGCGTGCCCGTTACGATCAGTACGGCCATGCCGGTGTCGACCCGAGCCAGGGTGGCGGTGGCCACGGTGGCCACGGTGGCTTTGGCGGCGGTGCCGACTTCGCCGACATGTTTGGTGACGTATTCGGTGACATCTTCGGCGGTGGCCGTGGTGGTGCCCGTCGTGGCCCGGCCCGAGGCTCCGACTTGCGTTACACCATGGAGCTGACGCTGGAAGAGGCGGTACGCGGGGTCTCCAAGGAGATCAAGGTGCCGACCCTGGTTCACTGCGAAGTCTGTAACGGCTCCGGTGCCCACACCGGCAGCAGTGCCCAGACTTGCCCGACCTGCCACGGCTCCGGCCAGGTGCAGATGCGTCAGGGCTTCTTCGCGGTGCAGCAGGCATGTCCGCACTGTCACGGCCGCGGCAAGATCATCAAGGATCCGTGCCGCAAGTGCCACGGTGAAGGTCGCTACCAGCGCACCAAGACCCTGTCGGTGAAAATTCCGGCGGGCGTCGATACCGGCGATCGCATCCGTCTCTCCGGCGAAGGGGAAGCGGGGGAAGCAGGAGCTCCGGCAGGGGATCTCTACGTACAGGTGCACGTCAAAGAGCACGAGATCTTCGTGCGTGACGGCAACAACCTCTACTGCGAAGTGCCCATCAGCTTCACCGCAGCTGCGCTGGGTGGCGAGATTGAAGTGCCGACCCTGGATGGCCGCGTCAAGCTCAAGGTCACTCCGGAGACCCAGACCGGCAAGATGTTCCGCATGCGCGGCAAGGGCGTGAAGTCCGTGCGCTCCGGTCAGGTAGGGGATCTGATGTGCAAGGTGGTGATCGAGACTCCGGTCAACCTCACCGAGCAGCAGAAAGAGCTGCTGCGCCAGCTGGACGAGTCGTTCAGCGGTGCCGCTGCCAAGACCCACAAGCCGAAATCGGAAGGCTTCTTCGAAGGGGTGAAACGCTTCTTCGACGATCTGACCAGCTGATTTCAGCGACCCGAATAAACAGAGCCGGCCTTGTGCCGGCTCTTTTTTTGCCTGTCATTTCGCCAGGATCCGCCTTATTGAGTGGATCCTGATGAGGGATCCTCCTCACAACTCCCGCCAATTCCTGCTGTACAAATGTTATCCCGCTCACACTGTTGCTGAAACGGTTTAGTTTCTGTATTGAGTTGGCTAAAGCGGTTTAGCTATGCTCCGTCTGTCGATAACAACAGCGCCCGTCCGGGCCACAGATGACAGGTGAGGAAGATGATGATGTTCAAGAGCAAGTTGGCGCTGGCGGTAGCGCTGGGATTGGGGATGAGCAGTCCGCTGTGGGCGGCGCAGGCGAGTGTTGCAGGTGAGAGTGTCGAGGCCAGACTGGCGGCGCTGGAGGCGCGGGTACAGGTAGCTGAAGCCAGAGCCGAGGCAGCAGAGAGCCGCGCCAGTCAGGCGGAAGTGAAGGCGAGCGCGGCCAGCGAGCAGGCGCAGGTGGCCAACAACCGCAGCCAGAAGGTGGATGAGAAGACCGCCGGTGCCCAGGGCTTCGAGTTTCACGGCTATGCCCGCTCGGGCCTCCTGGTCAACGGCAATGGCAACGGCGGGCGCGGCGGCCCCTACCTCACGCCGGCAGGATCCGTGGGTGGAGCTGTCGGTCGCCTTGGCAACGAAGATGACACCTACATGGAGGCCAACCTGCTGAAAACCCAGACCTTCGAGGATGGCAGCTGGGCCCGCTACAAGCTGATGCTGGCAGACGGGGTGGAGACCAGCAACGACTGGACCTCCAGCGATTCGAGCCTCAATACCCGTCAGGTGTTTGCCGAGATCGGCAATCTGGCGAGCTTCGACGGCCCCTTCAAGAATGCGGTGCTGTGGGCGGGCAAGCGCTTTGACCGCGACAACTTTGACATCCACTGGCTCGATTCTGACGTGGTGTTCCTGGCCGGTACCGGCGGCGGCGTCTACGACGTGCAGCTGGCCGACAGCTGGAAGGCCAACTTCTCTCTCTATGGCCGTGATTACGGCGACATCAGCGCCAGCGGTCTGTCCGATATCGAGAGCTACATCCTCACCATGAACAACCGCGTCGGCAACTGGCAGTGGATGGTGAACGGTCTCTCGGCCAAGGACAATGACGCCCGCATCAATGACAAGGGGGCGGGCAGCGAGGCGGCGGACAAGGGGGCACACACCCTGCTGGCCTACCACGGCGAGAGCTTCTTTGGCATCAACCCAGGGTTTGCCAAGGCGGCGGTGTTGTATGGTCATGGGCTGGGGGCCGAGGTCAAGGGGCTGGGCTCTGACAGCGAGCTGTTGCCGGACGCCGATGCGGTGCGGGTCGCCGTGTTTGGCGCCACCGATCTCAACTCGCGCTGGCGTTTTGCCCCGGCCCTGCTGGCCGAGCAGAGTCAGGATCGCTACGTGAAAGGGGACGAGTACCGCTGGATCACCTTCAATACCCGGGTGGCGCAGGTGCTGAGCCAGAACGTGGAGCTGGTCTACGAGGCGGCCTGGCAGTACATGGATCTCGATCCCAAGGGTTACAAGGGACGCCAGGCGGTGAATGGCAACTTCACCAAGCTCACCTTCGCCCCCACCTTCAAGGCGCAGACCGCCGGCTTCTTCGAACGGCCCGAACTGCGGGTGTTCGCCAGCTGGATGGACTGGTCCTCCGAGCTCGACAACTACGCCAGCGACGATGCCATGGGTCAGAGCAACTTCACCGCCGGTGGCGAGTGGAACTTTGGCGTACAGATGGAAACCTGGTTCTAGTTCGTTATCCCGATCACAAAAATGGCAGCCGGTGCCGAGATCTGTTGGTTGGCTAAAACGGTTTAGCTGATAATGCCAGCCAACAGAACAGAGTTCGGGTTTGACCGTGGATCCGATGCAGCAGTGGAGTAGCAAGGTGACGAATCGTGTGTGGGTAATGGGGGATGCGGTGGTGGACTTGATCCCGGAAGGGGCGTTGCACTACCTCAAGTGTCCGGGTGGCGCACCCGCCAATGTGGCTGTTGGCGTGGCACGGCTGGGTGGCGATGCGGCCTTTATCGGCCGGGTTGGTGCCGATCCGTTCGGCCGCTTTATGGCCGACACCCTGAGCGGTGAGGGGGTGGATATCGGTGCGCTGCGGCTCGATCCAGACCATCGCACCTCTACCGTGCTGGTGGCACTGGATGATGAGGGGGAGCGCAGCTTCACCTTTATGGTGCGCCCCAGTGCCGACCAGTTCCTCACCCCGGATGAGTTGCCCCGCTTCGATGCCGGTCAGTGGCTGCTCACCTGCTCCATCGCGCTCGCCAATGAGCCGGTACGCACCAGCTGCCTGCAGGCCATGGCGGCCATCAAGGCGGCAGGCGGGCGGGTCTGCTTCGACCCCAACCTGCGCCCCGAGGTGTGGGGCAACCCCGCCGAGATGCTGCCGCTGGTGCGTCAGGCAATTGCACAGGCGGATATGGTCAAGCTCTCCATCGAGGAGCTGCAACTGCTGAGCGGCGAGGATGATCTGGCTGCCGGGCTTGCAACTCTCTCAGGCCCGGCGTTGGTGCTGGTGACCAGAGGGGCGGCCGGGGTGGTGGCTCGCCTTGATGGCGAGTTGCTGGAGTGGGTGGGGCAGAAAGTGACGCCCATCGACACCACGGGGGCGGGGGATGCCTTCGTCGCCGGTCTGCTGGCGGCGCTGGCCGGGCGCTCGTCGCTGCCGACTCTGGCCGAGCTGCCTGCCATCCTGGCTCAGGCCCACGGCTGCGGGGCGCTCGCCACCACCGCCAAGGGGGCGATGACGGCGCTGCCGACCCGCACCGAACTGGATGCCTTTTTGCGATCAGGCGCAAGCGGCTGTTGAGCTGAGGCTAGAAGCCCGGCTCGACAGCCCCTACTCTCATGTGACTAGGGCCCGCCAGCGTGGCGGGTCATAAGAGGAAGAATATGAATATCAGTGCGATAGCCAAGGATCTGGTGCCCCTGCTCGGGGGCAAGGAGAATATCGTCAGTGCTGCCCACTGCGCCACCCGGCTGCGATTGGTGCTGGCCGATGACAGCAAGGTGAACAAGGCTGCCATCGACAAGCTGGAGGGGGTCAAGGGGTGCTTTAGCAACGCGGGCCAAATTCAGGTGATCTTCGGCACCGGTCTGGTCAACAAGGTCTATGCGGAGTTTGTGGCGCTGACCGGTACCGGCACCGCCAGCAAGGCGGAGCTGACCGACATGGCGGCGGCCAAGCTCAACGTGGCCCAGCGGCTGGCGCGAACCCTCTCCAACATCTTCGTGCCGATCATTCCGGCCATCGTCGCCTCGGGCCTGCTGATGGGGCTGCTCGGCATGGTGCGCACCTACGGCTGGGCCAATGCCGACAGCGCCCTGTTTGTGATGCTCGATATGTTCAGTTCGGCGGCCTTTATCATACTGCCGATCCTCATCGGCTTTACTGCGGCGCGGGAGTTTGGCGGCAATCCGTATCTCGGGGCGACCCTTGGCGGCATCCTCACCCACCCGGCGTTGACCAACGCCTGGGGCGTGGCCGGTGGTTTCAAGACCATGGACTTTTTCGGGCTGGATGTGGCGATGATCGGCTATCAGGGCACCGTCTTCCCGGTGCTCTTGGCAGTCTGGTTTATGTCCCATCTGGAGAAACAGCTGCGCAAGCGCATTCCGGATGCGCTGGATCTGATCCTCACGCCGTTCCTCACCGTCATCATCACCGGTTTCGTTGCACTGCTCTTTATCGGCCCGGCGGGTCGGGTGCTGGGGGATGGTATCTCGTTCGGTCTGAGCGCCCTCTATGAGCAGGCAGGCTGGCTGGCGGGGCTGGTATTTGGCGGCACTTACTCGCTTATCGTCATCACCGGCATCCACCACAGCTTCCACGCCATCGAGGCGGGGCTGCTGGCCAATCCGCAAATTGGCGTCAACTTCCTGCTGCCCATCTGGGCCATGGCCAACGTGGCACAGGGCGGGGCTTGCCTCGCGGTCTATTTCAAAACCCGCGATGTGAAGATCAAGGCCATTACCGTGCCGGCGGCCATGTCCTGCCTGCTGGGTATCACGGAAGCGGCAATCTTTGGGGTGAACTTGCGCTACATCAAACCCTTCCTCGCCGGTCTGTTTGGCGGGGCCTGCGGCGGCGCCTACGTGGTGGCGGCCAAGGTGGGGATGACGGCGGTGGGGCTGACCGGTATTCCCGGTATGGCCATCGTCCAGCCCATGAGCCTGATTCACTACATCATCGGGTTGGTGATCGCCTTTGGCGCCGCCTTCGCCGCATCCTACCTGCTCAAGTACAAGGTGGAGTGATGAAGGAAAGCGATCTTCTCAACCAGATTGTCCGGTCGCTGCTGGCCGGACAGCTCAAGGCGGCGGCCGATCCCCATCGGCCTCGCTGGCATCTGGCAGCCCCGGTGGGGCTGCTTAACGATCCCAACGGTTTTATCGAGCACGACGGGCGCTACCACCTCTTCTACCAGTGGAATCCGCTGGGCTGCGAGCACCGCAACAAGGGCTGGGGCCATGTCACCTCCACCGATCTGCTGCATTGGCAGCACGAGCCGGTGGCGCTATTGCCCACCGAAGCCTATGAGAGCCACGGCTGCTATTCGGGCTCGGCGGTGAGCGACGAGCAGGGGCGCCTGACTCTTATCTACACCGGCAATGTCAAATACCCGGATGGCAGCCGCACCGCCTATCAGTGTCTGGCCCGGGCCGACGGTGAGGGTGGTTTTGCCAAGCTGGGGCCTGTGCTGGATCTGCCCGCAGGCTACAGCGGCCACGTGCGCGACCCCAAGGTGTGGCACGACGGCCAGCAGTGGCTGATGGTGCTGGGGGCCCGCACCCTGGATGACAAGGGGGAAGTGCTGCTCTATCGCGGTGACACCCTGCAAAGCTGGCAGCGGGTGGGCCCCATCGCCGGTAGCGGGCGAGGGGGGCTGGGTGAGTTTGGCTATATGTGGGAGTGCCCGGATCTCTTCCCGCTGGGGGAGCGCCATGTGCTGATCAGCTGCCCGCAGGGGATTGCCCCGGTGGGTGAGGATTATCGCAACCTCTACCAGTGCGGCTGGCTTTCTGGCAACTTCGACGGCGAGCGCTTCGAGCACGGGGCTTTCCACGAGCTGGATCGGGGCTTCGAGTTCTATGCGCCGCAAACCACCCGAGACAGTCAGGGGCGCCGCCTCCTGTTCGGTTGGCTGGGGCTGCCGGAGGAGAACGAGAGAGCCAGCCTACGGTCGCTCACGGCTGGATCCACCAGATGAGCTGCCCGCGGGAGCTGTTCTGGCAGGATGAGTGGCTCTGCCAGCGGCCGGTGGCGGAGCTTGCGGCATTGAAGGGAGAGTTGACCCGCTTCGAGGGGACGCTCGGCGAATTTCCGGGTCTGGCCATCGACTCGGCCTGGCTCGATCTGGATCTGTGTGGTGAGGGGAGCCTCTGGTTCGGTGCCGTGGCCGAGCTGTGCTGGCAGCCGGGGCGCATCACCTTGCGGCGCCAGAACTGGCAGAGCGGAGCGTGGGAGACCCGCAGCAGCCCATGGGCTGGCGGGCGGATCACCGTGCTATGCGATCGCTCCAGTCTGGAGTGCTTCATCGATGAGGGTCGCCACAGCCTGTCGGCGCGCTATTTTCCCGGGGACAAGCCGCAACTTTCATCAGGTAACGGCGATGATGGCTGCAAAATTTGCCTCAATCACTGGCCGCTGTCGGCGTGCCTAGTACAATAGCCCGGTTCTAGTCAGCCGGGAGGCCAGGTGGAGAAGAAGAAACGGATCACGATTGCCCAGATCGCCGAACTGGCGGGGGTGTCCAAGGCGACCGCCAGTCTGGTGCTCAACGGGAAGAGTGCGGAGTACCGGATTGCCGACGATACCCGCAAGCGCATTCAGGCGGTGGCGGAGGAGTGTCACTACCTGCCGAGCTTTCATGCCCGCTCCCTGCGCGAGACCCGCAGCTACACCTGGGGGCTGGTGATCCCCGATCTCACCAACTTCGGTTTTGCCCGCATTGCCCGTGCCCTCGAGGCCTACTGCCGGGAGGCGGGCATCCAGCTGCTGATCGCCTGCTCCGAGGATGATCCCGCCCTCGAGCAGCGGGTGGTGGACAACCTCATCAGCCGTCAGGTGGATGGGCTGATTGTCGCCTCCAGCGGCCACAGCGATGATATTTATGCCCGCATCCACGATCGTCTGCCGGTGGTGCAGCTCGACCGCCACATCGGCGAGTCGCGCCTGCCCATGGTGATCTCCGATGCCTGCAAGGCTACCGCCGAGCTGGTGCGGGACATGACCTGCGAGTGCGGCGAGCAGATCTACTACTTCGGCGGTTTGCTGGATCTCTCCCCCAGCCGTCACCGGCTGGCGGGCTATGAGCTGGGGCTCCATCGCGCCGGTTTTGAAGCCGATGCCGCCCGGGTGCGCCATCGCGACTATCAGCCGAGCTCCGGTTATCAGCTGATGGCCGAGCTGGTGGCTGAGCTGGGAGCCCCCCCCAAGGGGCTCTTTACCGCCTCCTTTACCCTGCTGGAAGGGGTACTGCGCTACCTCAACGAGGCGGGGTTGATGGAGACAGGCATGCGCCTGTGTACCTTCGACGATCACGACCTGCTTGACTGCATTCCCATGCGCATCGACTCGGTGGCACAGGATTGTCCGGCGCTGGCCCTCGCCGCTTTCGAGCTGATGCAGCAACTGATTGCGGGCAAACCTCCCGCACAGACTGCCCAGGTGATCACCCCCAGGGTGCGCTGGCGCAGCCGCCGTTAGCCACTCTTCGCCCATCCATATGAGAAAGCCCCGCCATTGCTGGCGGGGCTTTTTGCTGTGGGCGGATGGTTCGTTCCTCTGACAGGCAGCTCAGTCGGTGGTACTGGTGCGCCAGAACACCTGCTTGATATGGGGGTGGATGGCCAGCTTTTGCATCAGGGCATCCAGCTCGTCGCCATCGATGGAGGTAGCCAGCAGCACCGCCGAGATCTCCAGATCCCCCGCGCCAAACGGCTCGATATCGAGTTCGCTCAGGGGGTAGTTGGCCTGCTCCAGCATCTCCTCGAGCCAGTGCAGCACCTCTTTTTGATGTTCACGCTGGGTCAGGGCCGTCACCTTGTAGGTCACTTCGGTGTCGGTATTGTCCACCGGGCGACGGTTGATCTGATTGACCAGCGGTCGCAGCAGGGTGTTGGCGGCGAGCACAAACAGGGCGCCCAGAATTGCCTCCATGGCCAGCCCGGCGCCACAGGCGGCGCCGACTGCTGCCACGCCCCAGAGAGTGGCGGCGGTGTTGATGCCGCGGATATTGCCCGACTCGCGCATGATGACGCCGGCGCCGAGAAAGCCGATGCCGGAGACAATATAGGCCACCACATGGACCACGTTGTAGTTGCCGCCGTGCAGGTCATAGATTCGCTGGGCCAGGCTGACGAACAGGGCGGCTCCCACGGCGACCAGCACGTTGGTGCGCAGGCCCGCGGTACGTTGGCGGTACTGGCGCTCCAGCCCGACCAGACTGCCGAGCACAAAGGCGAGCAGCAGGCTGGCCAGAGTGTCGAGCAGGGAGATCATGTCAATTTGTTGCCACATCTTCATGGCGTACTCCTTCTGATAAGCGCTGGCTTGGCACAATCCATGATGAAACGCCGGGTGGCGGATGGATCAGGGGATGATTGCGCGGATGGCCAGCAGACAAACAAAACGCGGCGTCCCGAGGCGGGAGCATCATCGGATGCCCTGACGCTCGGAGAGGACGCAACAAGCGGGGCCAGCGTGGCTGGCCCCTTTCACTGTGGTTAACGCAGATGAGCTGTCAGTTGAGCTCGGGATCGCAGTCGATGCGCGGGCGCAGTTGCCAGCGCACCGGATGTGCTACTCCGACCTGATGAACAAACTGAACCAGATAGCGTCGCTGGGGCGGGGTGCACTGCAGGTTGAGCACCAGCTCTCGCCCGCCGCCGCGACCCGGCTTCATCGATTGCATCGGTTGCAGCCCCGCCGGTTGCAGGGTGTGGTTCACCATATCCAGCACCTGCTCCATATCGGCGCGATCCTCACAGCGGATCTGCAGCCGGTAGTGGTGCTGACGCTGTTTGCCGCCCAGCCAGCGTGGCAGCATGCCACGGCCGAGCCTGCTCAACAGGGGGTGAGCCCGGGTAGCAACAGAACCTGTTGCGACCGCGCGATCCGCAGCCGGTTTGATTGAGATAAAACGCATAGCAGCCTCCTTGTGGGAAGCAGAAACTATGCAGGCATGGCGACCGTGGCGATTGGCCACAGGTCACCAGACGTCAAGTGTAAAAAGGGAGAAGAGGGGAGTGGATGTCCGCTTCTCGCAGGGTTGCGAGCATGCGGCAGAGAAAGACCTGCGGCTAGCTCGCGACCTTGGTACCGACGATGAGGGTCGGTCTACAACTGTCACTTGATGAGTTGCCCACTGATGGTCTCCGCTATTGATAAGAGGCTCGAATGATAGCCGAGGTGGCAGGCAGGGTAAACCCCGCGCCGCCCGCAGCAACATCTTGAAACATAATCGAAAGCCCCGTTTTGCCGCGCAGGGCCGCCAAAAGCAGACCCGGCGAGGGCCGGGTCTGCGGGGTCATTCGGTCTTGTCGATGCCGAGGTATTTGAGCATCAGTTTTTCGTAGATGGGCTCGGTATCCCCCACCTGCATCTTGTGCAGAAAGTACTTCTCGAAGGCGATCTTGGCCAGATGGACCCACTTTCCTTTCTTGAACCAGGCAACGTTGCGCGGCGGGATCTGCGGCATGGCGACGAAGGCTGCACCTGTGTCCCCCATGTCTGCCAGACAGATGGCATTCCACACCGCCTTGGTCACCGGTGGCTGGCCACTGAGCTCCGCCTTGATGTTGTGGCTCAGGGTGCGCACCATTGCCTCAATCATATAGCCGGTCTTGGGCACCCCGGTCGGTACCGGCGTCTTGTGCGGCGGTGCAATGGCGATGCAGACACCGGCGGCGTAAATCTGCGGGAAGGCGGGATTACGCTGGTGTTCGTCGACGATGACAAAGCCGCGGGGATTGACCAGCCCCTCGATGCCCCGCAGCGGCGCAATGCCGACAAAGGCGGGCAGCATCATGGCGTGTTTGTAGGGCAGAGTGTGGGTGCGCTTGAGGTTGCCCTCATCGTCCAGTTCCTCCACCGTCATCTGGCCATCTTGCGCCGCCACGGTGCGGGCATTGCAGATCCACTGCACGTCGCGCATCCGCAGTTCGCTCTCCAGCATCCCCTTGGAGTCCCCCACACCATTGAGACCCAGATGGCCGATGTAGGGCTCGCTGGTGACAAAGGTCATGGGCACATTTTTTCTCACCTTCTTGTCGCGCAGGTGACGATCGAGGATGAACGCATACTCGTAGGCGGGGCCGAAGCAGGAGGCACCCGGCATGGCGCCGACAATCACAGGGCCGGGCTCATCGACCAGGGCACTGACGCTGTGGCGGCACTCTTCGGCGTGGGAGAGGGTACAGACGCTGGTGGTGCCACCAGATTCGGGGCCAGCCCCCGTCACCTCGTCAAAGGCGAGGGCCGGACCGGTACAGATCGCCAGAAAGTCGTAACGCAGGGTCTGGCCATCGGAGAGGGTGAGCTGCTGCGCCGCCGGTTGCAGCTCGGTCAGGGCGGCATGGATAAAGCGGATCCCCTTTTTCTTCACATGGGGTTCGATGGGTATCGAGGTCTCCTTGCGCTCCCGCCACTGGACGGCAATCCAGGGGTTGGAGGGGGTGAATTCAAAGTCCGGCTTGTCATTGATGAGGATCACCTCATGCAGCTTGCCCAGTTCGGCCTTGAGTTCGTAGGCGGCAGACATGCCCCCGAGACCTGCGCCGATGACGATTACCGTTGCCATATTCAGCCTCCTGCGTTTATTACACGCTCATGTGAGCCGGGTCATCCGACCCTGTTATTTAAATCCTATCCGTTTGAGGATCATCGCTGCCGGGCAGAAACCGGTGAATGCGCTCTGGATCAGGTTGACCCCGACAAAGGCACTCAACCAGACAAAGCCCGGATGAACCCAGGTGGTAAGGAGCAGCGAGAGCAGCAACATGCAACCCGCGACGATTCTGACTCCGTTATCTACTGTCATGGTCCTTCTCCTTATCTACTTTAGATATTGCTAATTTAGTGTTGTTTTATACAATAGAACAAATATCAGCAATTGCTAATTTACTCTTATGAGCCAATTCGACGAGATGAACAGACATGCGACAGCTGCCGCCTCCCTGCTCAAGGCGTTGGCTCATCCCGAACGCCTGATGGTGCTCTGCCAGCTGGTGGAGGGGGAGAAGGGAGTTGGAGAGCTGCTGGCCCATAGCCAACTCGGGCAGTCGGCCTTCTCTCAGCAACTTTCGGTATTGAAGCGCTACGGCTTGATTCGTTCGCGCAAGGTCTCCCAGCAGATCTACTACTCGCTGGTGAGCGAGGCGGCGGCCGATGTGCTGGGAGCGCTGCAAACCCATTTTTGTCACTCAGAAAATAAGGAATCTTGATGATGGAAAGCCAATGGCTGCTCTCTTTGGGCGGTGGCATGCTGGCGGGGCTGTCGGCCCTGATCCTGATGTTGTTCAACGGCCGGGTTGCCGGGATCAGCGGCATTCTGGCCGGTGCGCTGCAACACCGTGCGCCGTGGCGGGTGTTGTTTCTGCTGGGGCTCGGGGCGGGCGCCTGGTTGGCGCTGACCCTGGGCTGGGCCAGTATGCCCGCATTCACCACCTTGCCCAGCTGGCCTGTAGTGTTGCTGGCAGGTCTGTTGGTCGGCATCGGTACCCGTCTTGGCAATGGCTGCACCAGCGGCCACGGCATCTGTGGCATGGGGCGACTCTCCCTGCGCTCCATCGTCGCCACCCTGACCTTTATGGCGGCTGGCTTTATCACCGTCTTCGTCACTCATCATCTGCTGTAAGGGGCTGATTGCCATGAAGTTGCTGACAAGTTTGTTTGCGGGTGTGTTGTTCGGGCTGGGGATGGCCATCTCCGGCATGATGGATCCCGCCCGGGTCACCGGTTTTCTCGATCTGGCCGGGGCTTGGGATCCCAGCCTCGCCTTCGTGATGGGGGGCGCTCTGCTGGTCTTTATGCCGGGTTATTTTCTGCTGGTGAAACCCCGTCGCCAGAGTGTGCTGGGGGAGTCCATCACCGCCGTACCAGCCCCTCGGCTGGAGCGCAGGCTGATCGGCGGGGCCGCGCTGTTTGGCATCGGCTGGGGATTGGTGGGTATCTGCCCGGGGCCTGCTCTGAGTCTCATTTCCAGCGGGCAGCCCATGATAATGTTGTTTATAGCGGCCATGGTGGCCGGGATCTTGTTGTTTGACAGAGGGCTGGCCAGGTTGCTGACCAAGGCGCCAGCTCGGGGAGTGGATAAGGTGCGCCAGTCCCATACCGCCTGATCCCGTGAAGTGACAGATTACGCCAGGGAAGGAGAGTGATGATGGAAAAGATCCGGTTGCTGGGGATCACCTTATTGGTGATGACATCGCAGGCCATGATATCCCCCCGGGCCCTTGCCGCGGACGGGGAGCCAGAGCCCTTGTTGACAGTGGCGCCACAGCCGGTGACCGACTGGCTGACGCTGGATGGCACCGTCAGTGCCATCAATCAGGGGACGGTGGCGGCCCAGACCAGCGGCCGGGTCTCCCGCATGCTGGTGGATGTGAACGATCAGGTGCAGGCGGGGCAGCCGCTGCTGGAGATTAGCGGTAAGGAGCAGTTTGCCGCCGTCACGGGGGCCGAGGCGCGGCTGGCTCGGGCGCAGGCTCAGCAAGTGGAAGCCGAGCGCCAGCTCGCCCGCTTTCAGGCGCTGATTGCCAAGGGGGTGATCACCCGCGCCCAGCTCGACAATGCCCAGGCGACGGATCGCGCCGCCCGCGCCGAGGTGAATGCGGCCGATGCGGCCCTCACTCAGGCCCGCGAGGCCTACGGTTATACCCGCATTCTCGCCCCCTACGCCGGGGTGGTGACCAAACGGCTGGTGGAGTTGGGGGAGACTGTCGCCCCCGGTACCCCGCTGCTCTCCGGCTTCTCCCTAGACACACTGCGGGTGGAGGTGGAGTTGCCCCAATCCGCCCTGACGCTCGCTCGGTCGCCTGCTGATGTGCAGGTGCTGCTGCCGGATGGCAGGGCCGTTATCCCGGTCAAATTGACCCGCTTCAACTATGCCGACAGCCAGAGCCACGCCTTCAGGTTGCGCCTCGACTTGCCGTCGCAAACCGCCGGGGTATTGCCCGGCATGTGGCTCAAGGTGCAGCTCAAACAGGGTGAGCGTCAGGTGCTGCAAGTACCGGATCGCGCTCTGCTGCGGCAAGGGGAGTTCAACGGCGTCTATCTGCAGCAGCCCGCTGGCTGGGCCCTGACGCCGGTGCGGGTAGGCCATTGCTTTGAAGGGCAGTGCGAGATCCTGGCCGGGCTGCAAGCCGGTGACAAGCTGGCCCCCGATGGCTGGGCGCAGCAGCAGGAGGTGGCCCATGAGTAGCGAGCTGAACGGCAACAAGGAGAGGCTGGGGCCAGCTGGCCGACTGGCTGCACTGTTTCAGGGCTCGGCCATCACTCCGCTGCTGGCGCTGGTGGGGCTGTTGCTCGGCCTGTTTGCTGTGCTGGTGACCCCCAAGGAGGAGGAGCCGCAGATCGATGTCACCTTCGCCGATGTCTATATCCCTTTCCCGGGCGCCACGCCGGCAGAGGTGGAGTCTCCCGTCACCACCCCTGCCGAGCAGGTGGTCTCCCAGATAAAGGGGATAGATACCCTCTACTCTTTCTCTCGCCCTGATGGCGCCCTGTTGGTGGTGGTGTTCAAGGTGGGGGTGAGCCGCGAGCAGGCCATCGTCGATCTCAACAACCAGCTCGACTCCAATCGTGACTGGTTGCCACAGGGGATCGGGGTTGGTCAGCCACTGGTGAAACCCCGGGGGATCGATGATGTCCCCATCGTCAGTTTGACCTTATGGAGCAAAGATTGGAGCAAAGAGGGGAGCAAGCAGCCGGGGGCACCCGAGTTGACCCGGGTTGCCCATGAGCTGGAGACCGAACTCAAGCGCATTCCCGGTACCCGCGATATCTACACGCTGGGCAGCCAGAGTGCCGTGTTGCGGGTGATGCCGGATCCGGCGGCCCTCAGCGCCCACGGCATCAGCTGGGGCGAGTTGAGCCAGCGCCTTGCGGCCGCCAATCAGGTGGGCCCGACACAGGCCACCTGGCAGGACAACCGGGAGATCAAGGTGCAGGTGGGGCAGTTCCTGCAAAGCGAGCAGGAGGCCCGCGAGCTGGTGGTGGGGCTGCACGACGGCAAGCCGGTCTATCTGGGGGAGGTGGCCAGGGTCTCGCTGGGTCAGGAGACCCCGACCAAGCGCAGCTGGATGGGGCTGGGGGATCGCAGTTATCCGGCGGTGACCCTGGCCATCGGCAAGCAGCCCGGCCAGAACGCGGTCGAGGTGGCCAAGCGGGTGGAGGTGCGGGTCGAGAGCCTCAAGAATCGACTTATCCCGGCTGGGGTCGAGGTGACGGTGACCCGTGACTACGGCGTCACCGCCGAGACCAAATCCAACATCCTCATCGGCAAGCTGATTTTTGCCACCACGGCGGTAGTGCTGCTGGTGCTGGTGAGCATGGGCTGGCGCGAGGCGCTGGTGGTGGGTGTGGCCATCGTTATCACCCTGGCGCTGACCCTGTTTGCCAGCTGGGCGTGGGGCTTTACCCTCAACCGGGTGTCGCTGTTCGCGCTGATCTTCTCCATCGGCATTCTGGTGGATGACGCCATCGTCGTGGTGGAGAACATCCACCGCCATCGCGGTTTGGGCAAGGGGGCACTCAAGGATCTGATTCCGGGGGCGGTGGACGAGGTGGGGGGGCCGACCATACTGGCGACCCTGACCGTTATCGCGGCCCTGCTGCCGATGGCCTTTGTCAGCGGCCTGATGGGCCCCTACATGAGCCCCATCCCCATCAATGCCAGCATGGGGATGCTGATCTCCCTGCTGGTGGCCTTTATCTTCTCCCCCTGGCTGGCGAGCCATTTGCTCAAGGATTCGGTGCACGGTACCGACGGCGAGGCCAAGGCGGGCCTCTTTCACCGGCTGATGACCCCTTTCCTGATCGGTGATGGCGCCAAGAGGGCCAGACGCAAACTCTGGCTGGCCATCCTGCTGCTGGTAACGGCTGCCGCCGCCATGCCCATGGTGCAGTGGGTAGTGCTCAAGATGCTCCCCTTCGACAACAAGTCGGAATTCCAGCTGGTGCTCGATATGCCGGAGGGGGCCACGCTTGAGCAGACCGAGCGCACCCTGCTGGCGGTCGGGCGGGAGCTTGCCAAGGTGCCCGAGGTGAAGGATTACCAGATTTACGCCGGCACCGCCGCCCCTATCAACTTCAATGGGCTGGTGCGCCACTACTTCATTCGCAGCGGTGCCAACGTGGGGGATATTCAGGTCAATCTGGTGGACAAGCATGAGCGCCATCGCAGCAGCCACCAGATTGCCCAGTCGGTTCGGGAGCCACTGCAGGCCATCGCCAGCGCGGTGGGGGGCAACCTGAAAGTCGTTGAGGTGCCGCCCGGCCCGCCGGTCTGGTCACCCATCGTTGCCGAGGTGTATGGCCCGACTCAGGCCGCCCGTGAGGCAGCCGCTCGCGCCGTTCAGGCCCGCTTTGTGGCCACGGCGGATCTGGTGGACGTGGATATCTATCTGACCGACCCGCAGCCCAAGTGGCGGCTGGTGGTGGATCAGCAAGGCGGCCCTGCTCGGGGTCGATCTCGGCGATCTGGTGAACACCCTCAATGGCGGGGTGGGTTATCAGGATGCCAGCTGGCTGCAGGGGCATGGCGCCAAGTATCCGGTGCCGATCCGCATCGAGCTGGCCCCCGGTGACAAACGGGATCTAGCGGGTGTGCTGGCCCTCAAGGTGCGCAGCCTGAGCGGCCAGCTGGTGCGGGTCTCCGAGCTGGTGAGTCGCCGCGATGAGGTGGCACCCAGCTATATAATGCACAAGAACATGCAGCCCATGGTGATGGTGGTGGCCGACATGGGCGGCCATACCGACAGCCCGCTCTATGGCATGTTTGCCGCCGGTGCCGACATCTCGCTGCCACAGTATTACGTGCAGCAGCCCGACAAGCTTGGGGAGGTGGCGCTGTTGTGGGACGGGGAGTGGAAGATAACCTACGAGACCTTCCGCGACATGGGGATTGCCTACGGGGTGGGGATGATCCTCATCTACCTGCTGGTGGTGGCCCAGTTCCGCTCCTATCTGGTGCCGCTCATCATCATGGCCCCCATTCCGCTCACCCTCATCGGGGTGATGCCGGGCCACGCCCTGCTGGGGGCCCAGTTTACCGCCACCTCGATGATCGGGATGATTGCGCTCGCCGGGATCATCGTACGCAACAGCATCCTGCTGGTGGACTTTATCGAGCAGCAGCGGGCGAGTGGCGTGGCGTTCGAACAGGCGGTGATTGCGGCGGCGCAGGTGCGGGCCAAACCCATCATGCTGACGGCGCTGGCGGCGATGATCGGGGCCCTGTTCATCCTCGATGATCCCATCTTCAACGGACTGGCCATCAGCCTGATTTTCGGGATCCTGGTCTCCACTTTGCTCACCCTGGTGGTGATACCCTTGCTCTATTATGCCCTGCTCTCCCGACGCTCATGACGGGAGTCACTAGCGAAAGGATGCGCGATGAAGAGAGGTTGGTTGTGGTGGGGAAGTGGCGCTGTGGTAGCGGTGGCTGCTCTGGCATGGTGGTGGCGACCGCAGCCGACGCAGATCAGGCTGGCTGAGGTCGGGCGGGGGGATGTGCTGGTCACTGTGGTCAACACTCGGGCTGGCACCATCAAGTCGTGTCAGCGGGCCGGGCTCAGTCTGCCCGGTGGCGGCGTGGTGGAGCAGATCGCCGTCAAGGCCGGGGAGCGGGTAGCCCGGGGAGATCTGCTGCTGACCCTCTGGAGTGACGATATTCACGCCGATCTTGCCCGTGCCCGGGCCCAGCAGGCGCTCGGCAAGACCCAGCGTGAGGAGCGTTGCAGCGAGGCTGCCTACTACGAGCGGGAGGCCAAGCGGCTGGCCACCTTGCTGGCCAAAAACCTCACCTCTCGCACCCTCGCCGAGCAGGCCCAGAATCTGGCCGATACCCGCCGCTATGTCTGTCAGGCATCCCGTCAGCAGGAGCGGGTTGACGAGGCGCAGGTCGCCCAGGTGGAGGCCCGCCTGAGCGAGCGTCGCCTGCTGGCGCCGTTTGCCGGTGTGGTGGCGGAGGTCAACAGCAAGCTGGGTGAATACATGACTCCCTCACCGCCCGGAGTGGCCATGCCTCCGGTTATCGATCTCATCGACGATCGCTGTCTCTATGTTTCAGCCCCCATCGATGAGGTGGATGCAGCCCGCCTCAAGGTGGGCCAGTCTGCCCGGGTACTGCTCGATGCCATGCCCGGGCGCGATCTTGCCGCCACCGTCACCCGTATCGCCCCCTATGTGAAGGAGCTGGAGAAGCAGGCCCGCACCGTGGAGGTGGAGGCGGCGCTCACTGCCCTACCCACCGATGTCCCCCTGCTTATCGGCTACAGCGCCGACCTTGAAGTCGAGGTGACCCGCGCCACCAATGTGCTGCGGGTAGCGGCCAGCAGCCGGGCCGACGATGGCAGCGTGCTGCGGCTGGAAGGGGATAAGCTGGTGCGGGTGGTACCCCGCTGGGGTGTGGAGAACTGGAACTGGATTGAAGTCGCCGAGGGGCTCGCCGCCGGTGATCGGCTGGCGGCCCAGCCCGGACAGATTGTCGGGGAGGGCCCTTTCAGCGCCGATACGGAGCAGACGGATGAGTGATCTCATTCGCCTTGATGCAGTCAGCCGTCGTTTCACTCTGGGGGGGAGCGAAGTGGCTGCCCTCGACCGCGTTTCCCTGCGGGTTGCCGAGGGGGAGTATCTGGCGGTGATGGGCCCCTCGGGCTCCGGCAAATCGACCCTGCTCAATGTGCTGGGGCTGCTGGATCGGCCCGATGAGGGGCGTTACTGGCTGGGAGGGGAGGATACCGCCACTCTGTCAGAGCCGGCGCTGGCCCAGCTGCGCGGCCATCGCATCGGCTTCGTGTTCCAGTCGTTTCACCTTATCTCCCGCCTCACCGCCCGTGAAAACGTCGAGCTGCCGCTGATGTTGTGCGGGATCGCCCCCGCCGAGCGCCATTGCCGAAGCCAGCAGTTGCTGGGGGAGCTGGGGCTGGAGAACCGGGCCGGGCACCGCCCCGCCGAGCTCTCCGGCGGTCAGCGTCAGCGGGTAGCCATCGCCCGTGCCATGGCGATGGCGCCGCGGCTAATCCTGGCCGACGAGCCCACCGGCAATCTCGACTCCCGCTCCGGGGAGGAGGTGATTAGCCTGCTGGAGGGGCTCAACCGGGAGCAGGGGATCACGCTGGTGGTGGTGACCCACGATCCGCGCCTCGGTGAGCGTGCGGGCAGGCGGATCCTGATGAACGATGGCCGCATCAACATTGATAGCGGCGGTGGCTGAATGCGGCGCCCCGATGTGATCCGCTTTGCCGCCGTGGCCCTGCTGCGCCAGCGCTCACGGGCGCTGGTCTTGATCCTGGCGGTGAGTTTGAGCGTCACCTCGGTGCTGCTGCTCACCGCGCTGGGGGAGGGGGCGAGGCGCTATGTGGCCGACCAGTTCAGCTCCCTTGGCAAGGATCTGCTGGTGATGTTCCCGGGCCGCAAGGAGACCACCGGCGGGCTGCCGCCGGTCACCGGCAACAGTCTGCGGCAGATCACCCTCGATGACATGCACTACCTTGGCCAGCACCAGCCAAACGTGCGGCTGGTGCCGCTGGTGATGGGCTTTGCCGAGGCCAAACAGGGGGCGCGGTTGCGTCAGACCATGCTGCTTGGCAGCAGCAACGGGCTGCGCGATACCCACGGGCTGGAACTGCTCTCCGGCCGCTGGCTGCCGGGGGATGCCGCAGAGGATCGACCGGCCGTCCTGCTCGGGGCCAAGGTGGCCCGTGAGCTGTTCGGTCAGGCCGATCCGGTCGGACAGTGGCTGCGTTTTGACAATCGCCGCTTTCGGGTGGTGGGGGTCTTCACCAGCCAGAGCAGCAATCTGGGGATGGACATGGCCGAGGCGGCGCTGATCCCTGTCGGTAGCGCCATGCGGCTGTTCAATACCGAGGGGCTGTTTCGGCTGCTGATCCAGCCGCTGGCGGGGCAAGCCGTGCCGCCGCTGGTCAAGCGGCTGGAGCAGCTGATGCAGGGGCGCCACGGGGGGCTCGATGTGACAGTGGTGCGCCGCGACGCCATGCTGGCCACCTTCTCCACCATTCTCTCGACCCTCACCCTGGCAGTTGCCGGCATTGGCGCCATCAGCCTGCTGGTCTCCGGCATCATGATGATGAATCTGGCGCTGATCAGCACCCGCCAGCGCACCGGCGAGATCGGCCTGCTCAAGGCGCTGGGGGCCGACAGTCGCCAGATCCGCCAGCTGTTTTTGTGGGAGGCGCTGTTGCTGAGCGGCAGTGGCGCGCTGTTTGGCACTGTCTTGGGCTACGCCCTGGTTGCCCTCGCCGGGTTGTTGTGGCCCGGATTTCCGGCGGCTGTCCCTCTGCTCGCTACTTTCTGCACCATACCGGCGGCCCTGCTGACCGGGCTGTTTTTTAGCTGGCTGCCCGCCTCCCGTGCGGCACGGCAAGATCCGGTCAGCAGCCTGCGCAGCGGGCAGTGGAGCGGTGGCTGATGCGCGCCGCCGATCTGCTGTTCTGGCTCTGGCGCGCCTTGCTGGCTGGGCGCAGTCGCAGCCTGCTGTCGGCGCTGGGCATCGCTATCGGGATCGCCTCGGTGACCCTGCTCACCGGTATCGGCGAGGGGCTCAGGCTCTATCTGCTCGACAGTTTCTCCCAATTCGGCACCCGGCTGATCGCCGTGACCCCGGGCAAGACCGAAACCGCCGGCGGCCCGCCCGGCATCCTCTCCAGCAGCCGTCCTCTGCTGCTGGAGGATGCCGATGCCCTCGCCAGATTGGCAGGGGTAGAGGCGGCGCTTCCTGTGGTACAGGGGCAAGGGGAGGTGCGCAGCCGTGGGCTCACCCGCAGCACCGCCATTCTGGGCACCGGCCCGGCGGCGCTCTCCGGCTGGCGACTCACCCTGGTGCTGGGGCGTTTTCTGCCTGCGGACGACAGTGCCATGCCCCGCGCCTATGCGGTGCTGGGGGCCAAGGTGGCGGCTGAGCTGTTTCCCGGCGGAGATGCGCCGGGCAGTTTGCTGCGGGCCGGTGATCGCCGTTTTCGGGTGGCCGGGGTGCTGGCGCCCAAGGGGCAATTTCTCGGCTTTGATCTGGACGACATGATCTATCTGCCCGCCGCTCACGCCCAGGCGCTGTTCAACAAGGAGGGGCTGCAGGAGATCGACGTCATCTATCGCGCCGGGCAGGCGGAGGCCGAGATCACCGCCCAGATCCGGCGGGTGCTGATCGCCCGCCATGGCGCCGAGGACTTCACCCTCACCTCCCAGCAGGATATGCTGACCAGCCTCGACAAGATCCTTTCCATCATCAAGCTGGCGGTTGGCGGGCTCGGCATTATCTCGCTGCTGATCGGGGCGGTCGGCATCTTCAGCATCATGAGCATCGCCCAGCAGGAGCGGATCCCCGAAGTGGGCTTGCTGATGGCGCTGGGTTGCCCACGGCGGCGCATTCTATTGCTGTTCCTGCTCGAAGCCGTGGTGCTGGCGCTGCTGGGCGGGGCCATGGGGCTGGCCCTGCTCGGCGGGCTAAAACTGCTGCTCACCCTGCTGGCGGCCGGCTTGCCGCTCACCCTCCATCCTCTCTATCTGCTGCTGGCGCTCGGTTGCAGCGCCCTGATCGGTCTGCTGGCCGGGGTCGCTCCTGCGCTGCGGGCGGTGCGTCTCGACCCCGTGGTGGCCCTGCGGGGTGACTAGGCCGCCCCTTTCGCAAGAGTCGCATTACGCTCGGGTCTGAGCAGAGGGGGACTAGGCGACCACCTCCGCAACCGACAGGCTGCGCTCTGATCTGAACAGGGGAAAGTAGCGGCGATCCGCCTGACTCATGTGGCCGACCACCAGCTCCTGAATGATAAAGTTGAGCAGCTCGTCGTTGCCCAATGTCCCCGCTTTGGCGGCGTGCAGCAGTTGGCTCGCTTTGTTGAGCAGGCGCTGGTGATCCTGACGGTGGCTGATGAGTTCCCGATAGTCGATCTCCGCCAGCATCTGCTCTTCAAAGGCGAAGTGATGACGGGCCATGTCGAACAGGCTCTCCAGACTCTCCAGAAACGGGGCCGGATCCTCGTGCTGATCTTTCATCCGCTCCAGCAGCCGGTTGGTCAATACGAAAAGCTGGCGATGCTCGGCATCGATGCGCGGGTGACCGCACTCGTGGCCGGGTTGCCACAGCAGGGCGCCCTGCTCGGGATCAAGCCCTTCGGTATAGAGGCAGACCCGGCCGCGGCCGCGATTCTTCGCCTGATACATGGCCTGATCGGCGTGGTGCATCAGCGTCTTGGCATCCTCCCCGTGCTCTGGATAGAGCGCCAGCCCGATACTGCTGGAGATGAGCAGCTCCTGCCCCTCCAGCTGGAACGGATGGCGCAGCTGCTGGTGCAGCTTGTCGGCGACCGCCAGCACTTCGTCGCCACTTTCCGGCAGCAAGATAACGAACTCGTCCCCCCCCAGCCGTGCCACCAGATCCTGTTTGCGCACGCAGTGGCTCATCCGCTCGGCCACCATATTGAGCAGAATATCCCCGGTCTCATGGCCGAAGGTGTCGTTGATCGGCTTGAAGTGATCGAGATCGATAAACATCAGCGCCAGCGGACGGGGTGCCTCCTGCTCCATCAGCTCCTTAAGCCGTTGTTGCAGCAAGCGGCGATTGGGCAGCCCGGTGAGGGGATCGTAGAAGGCGAGGCGGCGCATCATCTCCTCCCGTGCTGCCCGCTCGGTGATATCCCGGGTGACCCCGAGGATCGCCTCCGGCTGGGCATTGTGGTTGCCATGGAGGGTGGTGATGGTCTCGGTCGCCACCAGATGGCCATCCTTGTGGCGCAGCTGGGTGCGAATGACCCGGCGGGTCTGGTCATGCTCTCCCCGCTGCCATGCCTCCAGGGTTGCGGAGATCTCCTCACGCAGCAGTTTCCTTGAGGCATCCGGCAGCAGCTGTTTGAGGGGCAGGGCAAACAGCTCTGGGGCCTCGTAGCCGCTCAGGGGGGCGATAGCCGGGCTGACGTAGCGAAAGCGCAAGCTGGCGGCATCCATGGTCCAGATCACATCGGCGCTGTTCTCCGCCACGAAGCGATAGTGCTGTTCGCTCTGGGCCAGTTCACGGGTCAGCCGCTGGCGATCCCGCGCCTCCTCGCGCAGGCGCAGATAGAGGTGCAAGAAGATGCCGAGTAGGGTCATCAGGGTAAAGGTGATAAGCATGGCCACCGCCACGCTCTTGTCGAGCAGCAGCCGTTGCTGGCGCAGCCTCTCCTGCGCCGGGTCGTAGATAAAGCGGTCGAGGTTGGGCAATACCGTGAGCATGCCCGCCTCCAGATAGGTTTTGGCGATCTGCAGCCAGCGCTCCTGCTGCATGTAGCCAGGTTCGATCGGATCCGGCTGCATCAGCGCTCTGGTTTCGCGAGCCTCGAACTCCAGCTGTTCACGGCCAGCCCCGGTCGGGTACTGCTCCATGATGAGGTTGATCATCTCTTCGGGGTGGTCCATCGCATAACGCCACCCCTTGAGGCTGGCCTGCTGGAAGGCGTAGACCCGATCCTGTCGGGTGATCAGCTCCCGTTCGGAGGTAAACAGGTTGTCGCCGTAGAAGTCGAAGTCGATGGTGCGCGGACTGAAAACCCGATAGGGGATGCCTCTTTGCTGCAGATAGAAGGGCTCGGTAGTGCTGTAGGCACTGATGGCATCCACCTTGCCCGCCAGCAGTGCCTGTATCCCCTGTTTGTATGGGAGGGTGACCCAGTCGCGGCTGCGGGTCTGGTGAGAAAGGTAGGTCAGCAGCTCGTTGGAGCCAGGCTCCAGCATCAGTCGCTTGTTGGCCAGATCGGCCGGGTTGCGAATATCTGGCCGATCCAGCGTGAGCAGAACCAGTGGCGAGTGCTGCAGCAGGGCGGCGAGCACCACCACCGGACGACCGGCAGCCCGATCCAGCAGCAGATCACTGCCGCTGATGCCAAAATGGGCCTTTCCCGAGATCACCTCGCTGACCACATCGGTGCGGGAGTCCGCTTCGCGCAGGGTGACATGCAGACCGGCCTCCCGATAAAACCCTTTGGCGATGGCCGCGTAGTAACCGGCAAACTGGAACTGGTGTTGCCACGGCAACTGGACGATGACCTGCTCGCCGGCTCGCACTGGGGGAGAGGTCAGGGTCGCGATGACCATACCGACCAGCATTGGCAGAAACCAGCTGAGGGGCTGGCGGGGGGCTGCGTTCTCCGTCATACAACGTTTCTCTCGGGAGCGGTGTCTAGGCTAGATTCAAGCAATTTTGTGTAACCTGCAAGGGGAGAAAAGGCGTTTGCAATGGGGTATAGGGGAGTTGGAAAGTCATTTTTGTGTCGTTCATCACACGGGATGGATACATGCCGTTTTTTTTGCAAGTTATGTGACCAATAAGAGAGTCATATGGCCTATCGAAGTGGTCGCATTCTAGCCACTTTTTCCCGTCTTTATCGTTATCATTGTGGCTAAACTGCATTTTTTCCGTGGTTGCACGTCAACCTGTGTCGTTATATCAATAGATACTTTTATGGGGCAGTCAGGTGTGACGCAAATGTGTCGCGGCTGCTGCGCACCGGTTAATGTGAAACGGCTCAGTGACGGTACCCCGTCAGTGTTATCATGTTGTCCCCAGTTCCGGATAAGGTCTTTTTATGTCCCGCTTGCGTCTGCTTGTCTCCGACTCTCACGATCCGCTGTTCAATCTGGCCGTCGAGGAGTGCATATTCCGCCAGATGGACCCCGGCCAGCGGGTGCTGTTCCTCTGGCGCAACGCCAATACCGTGGTGATCGGTCGTGCCCAGAATCCGTGGAAGGAGTGCAACACCCGCCGCATGGAAGAGGACGAGGTCACTCTGGCGCGTCGCAGCAGCGGTGGTGGCGCCGTGTTCCACGACCTTGGCAACAGCTGTTTTACCTTCATGGCGGGCAAGCCGGAGTATGACAAGAGCATCTCCACCGCCATCGTGCTGGACGGGCTCAAGCGATTGGGGATCGAGGCGTTTGCCTCCGGTCGCAACGATCTGCTGGTGGCCACCCCGGACGGGGAGCGCAAGGTATCGGGGTCGGCCTATCGGGAGACTCTGGATCGCGGATTCCACCACGGCACCCTGCTGCTGGACGCCGATCTCGGCCGCCTTGCCAACTACCTCAACCCCGACCCCAAGAAGCTGGCGGCCAAGGGGATCACCTCGGTGCGCAGCCGGGTGGCCAATCTGTGCGAACTGTTGCCAGGGATCGGTCATCAACAGGTGAGTGAGGCGCTGGTCGAGGCCTTCTTCCACCATTACGGCGCGCGAGTTGAGCCCGAGCAGATCTCCCCCGAGCAGATGCCGGATCTGCCGGGCTTTGCCGAGACCTTCGCCCGCCAGCGCAGCTGGGAGTGGAACTATGGCCATGCCCCGGCCTTCAGCCATCTGCTGGAGGAGCGGTTCAGCTGGGGCGGGGTGGAGTTGCACTTTGATGTGGAGAAAGGGGTCATCACCCGGGCGCAGCTCTTTAGCGATACTCTGGAGCCGGCCCCGTTTGATCGGTTGGCGGCCGAACTGGCGGGTTGCGGCTATCGACCGGACGCTGTTTCCGCACGCCTGCAGCACTGGCTGGCGGCCTTCCCGCAGCAGCAGAGTGAGCTGACGGAGTTTGCTCGGTGGCTGTTGGCCTCCCTGCGTTGAGGGGAGCGCTGTACTGGTGGCGGTCCGGTAGTGAGGGCGCTGTCAGCCAGGATGGGAGCAAGATCACGAAATATAAAGAGGCGCCTCAAAGGCGCCTTTTTGCCAGCCCTTGTGATGGCTGATACATGACAAAAAGTAGGGTAGGCCATTAGATATTGTCACTGTCGGCCCCGCTGGTACAGGGGTATAACGGCCGCACATTTGCTGTACTAATGGTATAAAAATGAGTGACTTAGTTTATCTGCAAGACGAAAGCGTCAATGCCGTCCACCCCGATTTCTCCGCCCGTTTCGCCACCGTCAAAGCCAACTTTTTCTCGCGCAATCCCGATCTCTGGCCCGTTTTTCGCGAACCCGGATTTGCCACCCTCAACGAATTTCGGGCCCGTGGCCTGGCCCCCGATGCCCGCCTGAATGCCTGGCCTGATGGCCGTGCCCGCCTGGCCGATCTCTGCGAGACCATGCCGGTGCCCGCCACCATGCGCACCCCGGGCGAGCCGATGGCCGAGCTGTTGTTTGCCGCCGCGCTGTCGAAGGATTGGGAGAACCCCTCCAGCGTCGAGAATGTCATCACTATGTCGGCGGATCCCGCTATCTATGGCGCCCAGCTGGGCATTTTGGCCAACCCCAATCTGGTCTACTCCGAATATGCCGGAGTGGCCGAGGAGCTGGAGAAGAAGGTGGTGCGCCAGATTGCGCTGCTGGCAGGCTATGATCCCGAGCGCGCCACCGGCATCTTCACCCAGGGGGGGACCTTCTGTAACCTCTACGGCTACCTGCTCGGCATTCGCAAAAGCCTGCCGGAGGCCAAGCACAAGGGGCTCGGTCACTATCAGGATTACCGCATCATCAACTCTCAGGGGGGGCATTACTCCAACATCACCAACCTCTCCCTGCTCGGGGTCGACATCGAGAACAAGACCATCCGCATTCAGGTCGGCGAGAACAACGACATCGATCTCGACCACCTCGAGCGCACCCTGACCGCCTGTTTTGCCCTGAAACACGTGGTGCCGACCATCATGCTCACCATGGGCACCACCGACACCTTCGGTGTGGATCAGGTGAAACCAGTTTTCGAGCTGCGCAATCGCCTCTGCGAGCAGTTCGAAGTGGCGGTCAAGCCCCATATCCACGTGGATGCCGCCATCGGCTGGTCGATGATCTTCTTCCTGGGTTACGACTTTGCCGCCAACCCGCTCGCCATCAACAGCGCGACTCTGGCGGGGATCGAGCGCAACGTGGCACGCTTTGCCGAGCTGAAATATGCCGACTCCTTTACCGTCGACTTCCAGAAGTGGGGTTATGTGCCCTACACCTCCAGTCTGGTGATGATTAAAGAGCAGGATGACCTCAAGGCGATGGAGAATGACCCGGAGAACTTCTCCTACTTCGAGCGGGACATTCAGGGCCAGACCCACCTGCAATCCACCATCGAGTGCTCCCGTGGCGCGAGTGGTCTGTTCGGTGCCTATGCGGCGCTCAACTATATGGGGGTCGAGGGGTATCGCATCGTGCTGGCCCACTGCCTGCAAAATGCCAACTACTTCCGCTATCGCCTGAGTCAGCTTGGCAACGTCAAGCTGGTGGCGCAGGAGAATCAGGGGCCGAGTGTCGGCTTCAAGATCTACAACCCCGAGTGGGTGAGCGATCCGGAGGCCGAGTTCGCCTTCGAGCTGGCCCGCTCCAGCGACCCTGCCTACAAGGCGCGCTTGCAGCGCAACACCGATTACCACCGCGGCCTGTTCAAGGGGCGCGGCAAGGTGGGGCTCTACACCAACTGGGTGGAGGCGGTGGCCCATTCCGACTATGACGCACGGGGCAAATATTCCTACATCGCAGGGGAGAAGGTCGTCTTTATGAACCCCGCCTGCACCCGCGAGCAGATCGACGCCTTTATCGACCATATTCGCGGTTGATGGCGGTTGCCCTGACTGCCGAGCGCGGTCAATGGTGGCAAGAGATGGTTGGGGTGTATCACGCCAACAGATAGACAAAGGGCAAGCCAATTGGCTTGCCCTGCTGTTTTTACGGCATAGAGCTTAAGTAGTGGGGAAGGTCGGGTTCAGAGAGCCAGCAGTTGCTCGTTTTCGACAATCTCGCACCCGGCGGGCAGTTTCGAGAGGGCGATCATGGCGCGGGCCACCTGACGGGCCTCGATGGCGCGCCAGCGGACGAGCTTGCCCACCAGCAGCGGCCGAAACAGCGGGTAGATGGTCTGAAAGATCTGCTCGGAGAGGCGCGGTGGCTGGCGATCTCCGAGCAGCATGGCGGGCCGCACGATGGCGAGCCGTGGCCAGTATTGGGCCAGCAGGGCCTGCTCCATCTCCCCCTTGGTTCGCGGATAGAGAGCCGGTGACGATGCGCTGGCCCCCATGCTCGAGACCACGATGAGCCGTTGACAACCGTGGCGGCGGGCCAGTTCGGCAAAGGCGATCACATAGTCGAGATCGACCCGGCGAAACGCCTCGGCAGAGCCTGCTTCCTTGCGGGTGGTACCGAGGGCACAGAAGGCGATATCCACCGGGCGGGAGAGGGTGACGCTGGCCAGATCATCAAAATTGACCGGCAGCCAGTGGTGTGCCTCCTTGCCCGGCTTGCGACAGAGCAGGGTCAGTTCATGTTCGGCAGGCAGTTGCTGCAGCAGTTCGCGACCGATCAGGCCGCTGGCTCCGGCAATCAGGATCCGGCTCATGGGGATGCTCCCTGTGTCATTCGATGGTGTTGATGCCATGGTGGCTGTTCATCAGCATCAGGCAATTTGCGGGCAGCTGCAATGGGGAGAAATGACTCAGTGTTGTCGGGCAGGATGAATTACGCGGGACTGGATAAAACAAAACCGGCGCGAGGCCGGTTTTGCGGAATATCAGAGCGGGGTATTGAAGGCTGCTGGCAGCGGGAAGTCACCCGTCACTGTGGTCAGCCTGTCGTTGGCGAAGGTGACAGTGAGCTCTTTGCGCTCCTTGTCGCCGTGGCCCGGCTGGAATTCATAGAGGTAGTACCAGGTGTTGGGGTCAAAGCCGTCACGCAGCATGGGGGTCCCCAGCACATAGCTGACCTGCTCGCGGGTCATCCCCTGGCGCAGTTTGTCGACCTGTTTTTGTTCCACATAGTTGCCCTGGGGAATATCGATACGATAGACCAGGCTGCAACCGGAGAGGGTGAGGGCGGTCAAAGCCGCGGCAATCAGGTGTTTCATCCGCATATCGAGTTCAGATCATCCATACAGTCTTTTTGGCTCGGCAAATCATACCGACTCCCTCCACGGAAGTAAAAAGCCATTGATCCATCAGCCAATAAAAAGGGCCGCACTGCGACCCTTTCTGGCAATCCGGCAGCCGTCACATCGCCGCGCGGAAGATGGCGACGATCTCTTCGTGGCTCGCCTGTTTCGGGTTGGTGAAGCCGCAGGCATCTTTCAGGGCGTTGCTGGCCAGGGTATCGAAGTCATCGGCCTTGACGCCGAGCTGCTCCAGACCGGCCGGGATCTTCACATCCAGCGCCAGCTGCTTGATGGCGGCAATGGCCGCGGCAGCGCCCTGTTCGTCGCTCATGGCGCTCACGTCAACACCCATATAGCGGGCTACATCCTTCAGACGAGCCGCGCTCACCTGAGCGTTGAACGCCTGAACGTGGGGCAGCAGCACGGCGTTGCAGACACCGTGGGGCAGGTCATAGAAACCGCCCAGCTGGTGGGCCATGGCGTGCACATAGCCCAGGCTTGCGTTGTTGAAGGCCATGCCGGCCAGGAACTGGGCGTAGGCCATCTGCTCGCGGGCATGCAGGTCATCGCCATGGTGAACGGCGGTGCGCAGGTGCTTGGCAATCAGCTCGATGGCCATCACGGCGCTGGCATCGGTCACCGGGGTGGCGATGGTGGAGACATAGGCCTCGATGGCGTGGGTCAGGGCATCCATACCGGTGGCGGCGGTGAGACCCGCTGGCTTGGCCAGCATCAGCTCGGGATCGTTGACCGACATCAGCGGGGTAACGTGCTTGTCGATGATGGCCATTTTCACGTGGCGCGCTTCGTCGGTGATGATGCAGAAGCGGGTCATCTCGGAGGCGGTACCGGCGGTGGTGTTGATGGCGATAAGCGGCAGTTGCGGTTTGGCGGAGCGATCCACCCCTTCGTAATCCTTGATGCTGCCACCGTTGGCGGCGACCAGCGCGATGCCCTTGGCGCAGTCGTGGGGCGAGCCGCCACCCAGCGAGATGACACAATCACAGCCGTTGGCCTTGATCATCGCCAGACCCGCTTCGACGTTGCTGGTAGTGGGGTTGGGTTTGGTCTCATCGAAAACAGCGCTTTCAATGCCATGTTCAGCCAACAGGGTGGTGAGCTTGGCGACCACGCCGATCTGGTTGAGAATTTTGTCGGTGACGATCAGCGCCTTGCGGTAGCCGTAACCCTTGATATCGGCAGCAGCCTCTTGCAGACAGCCGGCACCCATCAGGTTGATAGCGGGAATATAGAACTTGAATGTAGCCATGATGGACTTCCTATAGTTAGCCATTAAGTGGTATTTGAGAGCTAGGCTACCATCTAGAAAGGGATACAAAAGCATCTTGTTTACAACTTTACGGGGTCGATCACGAGTCGTTAATTAAGCGCTGAACCAGGCTTGACTTTCCCGCATCTGACTCGATTTGCAGAAAAACGTTTGTCAATTATTTCATTGAGTTAGCAAACGTTTTGCGTAATGTTTGTCACTGTCAATGCGTGGAAGTGTGAGGCGCTTCAAGGAATTGGAAAGCGCTTTCGACCATAGTTGGCGCCTCCCCGAAGAGGGGGGTAAAGGCTTGAAAGTATCATAAAGAATCATCTTAATTTGCGTCCTGACCATGCTGGCAGGGGGCAACCAGGAGTCCAATATGTCTGATGTATTTCACTTGGGTTTGAAGAAAGCTGATCTGCAAGGCGCCACCCTGGCGATCGTCCCCGGTGACCCCGAGCGTGTAAAGCGTATCGCAGAGCTGTTGGATAACCCGGTACACCTGGCCAGCCATCGTGAATTCACTACCTGGCGTGGCGAGATGGACGGCAAGGCCGTGATCATCTGCTCTACCGGTATCGGTGGCCCGTCCACCTCCATCGCAGTGGAAGAGCTGGCCCAGCTGGGTATCCGCACCTTCCTGCGTATCGGCACCACCGGCGCCATCCAGCCGCACCTGAACGTGGGTGACGTGATCGTGACCACCGGTTCCGTGCGCCTCGACGGTGCCAGCTTGCACTTCGCACCGATGGAGTTCCCGGCTGTTGCCGACTTCGACTGCACCACCGCGCTGGTTAACACCGCCAAAGAGATGGGCTCCAAGCTGCACATCGGTGTGACTGCCTCCTCCGACACCTTCTACCCGGGTCAGGAGCGTTACGACACCGTATCCGGCCGCGTAGTGAGCCGTTTCCAGGGTTCCATGAAAGAGTGGCAAGCCATGGGCGTGCTGAACTATGAGATGGAATCTGCAACCCTGCTGACCATGTGCTCCAGCCAGGGCCTGCGTGCCGGTATGGTGGCTGGCGTTATCGTCAACCGTACCCAGCAAGAGATCCCGAACGCCGAGACCATGGCGAAGACCGAATCTGATGCCATCAAGATCGTACTGGGCGCTGCCCGCAAGCTGATCTGATAGCACCACAAAGAGTGGGGGGTGGGGGCCGTTGCGAAAGCGCGGCCCCTATCTTTATCCGCCATTTGTCCCTTTTCTTCTCGCGTCACGCCTTTCTCTATTCCCGCCGCACTCGCGTCTATTGCCATCTACTGACGGCCTCTACTGATTGCTCCTAAAAAGGCGCGGCACAGCGGATCTGCATCGGCTCGCCGCTCACCGGATGAGCAAAATCCAGCTCGCTGGCATGCAGCATCAGCCGCGGCGCCTGTTCGCAGCCGGGTTGCTGCAGGCCGCCATAGAGATCGCAGCCGAGGATGGGGTGGCCCAGCAACTGACTGTGGATGCGCAGCTGATGGGTGCGGCCGGTCTCCGGCACCAGTCGTACCCGGGTCAAAGGCACGGTCTGCCCCTGCATCTGCAACTCCAGCCGCTCAATCACCTGATAGTGGGAGCGGGCGGGTTTGCCGCTGGCGGCGCAGATCTTCATCAGCGGAAAGAGGGCCGGATCCTTGGCGATGGGGGCGTCGATAACCCCTTCGTCGTCAATCAGATGACCGCACAGCAGGGCGCTGTAGGCTTTGCTCACCGCCCGCTGGCTGAACTGCTGGCAGAGCAGGGCATTGATGGCCTTGTTTCTGGCGACCACCATGATGCCTGAGGTGCCAAAATCTAGGCGATGCACCAGGGTGCAGCCTGGGAAATCCTGCACCAGTCGATAGTGAACCGAGTCGAGGTTCTGCGGGTTCTTGCCCGACAGACTCAGCAGGCCGCTCGGCTTGTTGATGAGCAGCAGGTGCTCATCTTCGAACAGGATCTCGATGGCGGCACTGCAGGGCGGGGCGATAAAGGTGTCGACGATAACGGACATAGGGCGCACGGGCAGAAAACGGGGGTCGATCATACCCGAACCGGCACGGCCGGGCGAATGGGCGGTGCGCTGTTTCGGAGAATGATCGGGATGGCTTTATGCAACCTCTTGATAATGAGCCGTGTTGAGCGAGGCGGTGTGCCGTGCAAACCGCCTTGGTCAGCAACAAGGCCCCGTTTTGTGACCCCTTCCCGAGTTCATCCGAGGCTTGCTTGTTAAGGTATGGCTCCCTGTTATGTTGTAAGGACTCATCCCATGGCACTGCCCGTTATTCTTGATTGTGATCCCGGCCACGACGACGCCATCGCCCTCATTCTGGCGCTGGCCAGCCCTGAACTGAAGGTGCTGGCGGTCACCACCAGTGCGGGCAACCAGACGCCGGACAAGACCCTCAACAATGCCCTGCGCATCCTCACCTTGCTGGGGCGGGACGATATTCCGGTGGCGGCCGGGGCGCCGAAACCGCTGGCCCGCGAGTTGATTATCGCCGACAACGTCCATGGCGAATCGGGCCTCGATGGCCCCAAGTTGCCGGATCCCGCCTTTGCACCGCAGGGGATGACGGGGATCGAGTTGATGGCCAGATGTCTGCGAGAGAGCCCGGAGCCCGTGACTCTGGTGCCGACCGGCCCACTCACCAATATCGCCCTGCTGCTGGCGGCTCACCCCGAGCTAAAACCCAGGATTGCCCGCATCGTGCTGATGGGGGGCGCCGCAGGGGCCGGCAACTGGACGCCTGCGGCGGAATTCAATATTTATGTGGACCCGGAAGCTGCCGATATGGTGTTCAAGTCGGGCATCCCAATTACCATGTGTGGCCTTGATGTGACCCATGAGGCGCAAGTGATGGATGAGGATATCGAGCGGGTGCGCGCCATCACCAATCCGGTGGCCCAGTGCGTGGCCGGTCTGCTCGACTTTTTCATGATCTACCATCGGGATCCCAAGTGGGGATTTGCTGGTGCACCGCTGCACGACCCCTGTACCATTGCCTGGTTGCTGGCTCCCGAGCTGTTCCACGGGGTCGAGTGCCGGGTCGATATCGAGACCAGCGGGGTGCATACCGTGGGGATGACGGTGGTGGATCGTTATGGTCTGACCGGCAAGCCAGCCAATGCGCTGGTATTGTTGGGGCTGGATCGTCCGGGCTTTATCGATCTGCTGGTGACGCGGCTGCGGGCGTTTGACTGAGCGCCGGTTCATTTTTGCAAGAAGGGGCGGGGAATGTGGAAGAGAGGCTTGGTGCTGCTGGCCGGGTTGCAACTGACAGGCTGTGCGACGCCATTCGAGCGGATGTGGCAGGGGCTGGCGACCTGTGAATTTACCGATCTCTATGTGGATGAGACGGGCAGGCCTGCCAATCTACAGCTGGCCAACTACACCCCCTACAAGGTGAGCGACGGCTTTGCCTGGTACAAGGTGCACGAGGAGCTGCACGGCTTGCCGGTGGTCGGTTTTATCGTGCCAGCCTCCAGCTTCGAAGTGCACGCCCTCTTTGTCGATACCCCCATCGCCAACGCCCGCCGGCTGACCCACAACGCCTACGGCAGCGAGTTTGGCGACGAGCAGAAGCATGACGAGGGGTTGGCGCCCCTGCTGCTGCGCGATCCCAACAACCCCAAGCGCTCCATCATCGACTGCACCCGCGGCGAGTCTGACGGGGAGCTTGAGGATTCGGCCATGCCCGAGTAGAGCCACCTGTCACGCCATCGGCCTGAAAAAAGAGGGGCCAGCCTTGCCGGCTGGCCCCTCTTTAATTTAAAGCAGAGTGTGATTGCAGAGCGGTTCTCGGATCAGGGATAGCTCAACGTCTCTTTGATAAGCGGCAGTTGAGCCTTGATCCACGCCGGGTTGATGGGGCCCCAGTCGCTGATGCGGTAGTGCCCCTGCAGATGGCGAGCCCCCTCGGTCTGCTCGAAGGCGCAGCTGATATCGAGTTCGGCCAGTGCCGTCAGGGTATCCTGCGCGGTGCGGCGCGGCATGCCGGTTGCCTCCATGATGGCAGGCACCGTATCCGTGCCCTGACTGATCAGCCAGGCCACGTAGAGTCGCCGGTAAAAGCTGGTGCGGGTCTTGCTCGGCTCACTCATAGCTCGTCCTCAAGACGATCGAAGTAGCGCCAGGTCGCAATGGCTGCCTTGCCCATCACCAGCGCCCAGAGGCCGAACCAGAACCAGCGGAAGAAGCTCCAGGTGGAGGCGTCAGGCTCTGTGCTCTCAATCTTGGTGACGTTGGGGAACATGGAGAACATATTCACGCGCCAGCCGTAGGAGGTAATGATGGCCAGGCGTTTCTCGAACTCCATCGACTTGGCCTTGGCCTGGACGTCGGCGGCGTTGAATTTGAAGTAGAAGGGCCAGCCCCACTCGGTATCTTCATTGCGAAACACCCGGATCTTCTCGCCGGGGCGCTCGGTGTAGATGTAATAGACGTCGGTGGTGGGGCCGTCAGCCGGGTTTTTCTGGCTGATGGGGCCATCCTTGTCGGTGCGCTTCACCTCGACCCCGGTGATGGTGGCGATGGTGTGCTCCGGCAGGTAGTAGTCGAGCCAGGCGGCGGAAATGAGGGCGATGAGCCCCAGGGCGATAAAAGCGGGTTTCTTGAATCTCAGGCTCATGGTGTTCTCACGTGAGGGGGAGTGACGTGCCTCTACCATACTCACATTTGCCCCCTCAGCCCAGCCCCTTATGGCACCAACGGCCAAAAAATGGCGTTTAAAACAGAGACAAAGCCATTGCTCCATCAACAAGAAAGGCCCTTGCGGGCCTTTTTGTCTGGTTCACTTTGTGCGCTTACAGCTGGAATTGGGCCAGCTGCTTGCGTTGCTGCTCGGCGAGCTGGGAGAGCTCGTTGCTGGCACTGGCGCTCTGGCTGATGCCGGCAGAGCTCTGGCTCACGATCTCGTGAATATTGGTGATGTTGCGGTTGATGTCGGCGGTGACGCAGGACTGCTCCTCGGCGGCGGTGGCGACCTGGGCGTTGGCGTCGTTGATCTGGCGCACGGCACCGGTAATGCCGCTTAGCAGATCCTGCACCTGAGCGGACAAGCGCTGGTTATGGCTGAGGATCTCCAGAGTCTCCTGTACGCCGTTGTTGGCGGATTGGGACTGGCTCTGCAGCCGCTCGATGATGGCCTGGATCTCCTTGGTGGAGTCCTGGGTGCGGGCTGCCAGCATTCTCACCTCGTCGGCCACCACCGCAAAGCCGCGCCCCGTTTCACCGGCTCGTGCCGCTTCGATGGCGGCATTGAGCGCCAGCAGGTTGGTCTGCTCGGAGATCCCCTGAATCACTTCAATTACCTTGCCGATCTGCTCGGACTGGGATTTGAGCTGAGCCACGATGGCGGCGGCATCTTCCAGACTGCCTGCCATCCGGCTGTTGGCGGCGATGCTTTCGGTAAAGAGAGCGAGCCCCTGTTCGACCCGGCCATTGGCATCCCGCGCCAGCTCGTCGGCGATGGCGGCGTTGTGGTTGACGTTGTCAGCGGTGCTGGAGAGTTCGGTCACGGCGGAGGCGACCTGTTCGATCTCGCTGTGCTGCTGCTTTGCATTGGCCTCGGACTGGGTCATCACGGCGGCCAGCTCGGTGGCGGCGGAGGCGACGCTGTTGCTGATCCCGGTCAGGTTCTCGATGGTGCTACCAAGTTGCCCCAGAGTGAGGTTGATATCTTTGGCCAGACGGGTCAGCTCGTTGTTGCCCTCCGCTTTGGCGCGCACGTTGAAGCGCCCTTGCGCCACGGCGTGCATCACCTCTTGCAGCTGACTGATGGGGCTGACGATGCGCCCGGAGAGGACCCAGCCACAGATCAGCGCCGCCAGCAGGGTACCGGCGGTGAGCAGCAGGGTACGCAGCAGGGTGGCGTCGTAGTGGGCCTGCTCTTCGGCCAGCTCTTGCTGGATCAGCTGGTTGATGTGGGCGGACATGCTGTCTATCTGCTTGATCAGCTGTTCACCCAGCTCGCGGAAATGGAGGCGAGCCGCCTCGTAGGCGACCGGATCGCCGCCACCCTGATGTTTTTGCGCCAGCAGCGGCAGCATGTTGCTGCGGGTATGGCTGAGGTAGGCCTGCAGGGCGGCAGCGACCTGACGGTTATCCTGCTCGGCACCGGGGAGCACCAGACGGCCGAGGATGGCGTTGATCTCCTGCTCGGCGCTGTTGAGGTTTGCGGGCAGTGCAGCAAACAGCTTGGCATCGTAGAGGCCATAGATGGCGCTGGTGCGCAGCCGGTAGGTGGCGTGGATCAGTTTGGCAATATCGTCCTTGTGCTGGACCACGCTCTGGGTCGTCTCATCTATGTCATTGATGGCTTCATCCAGCCCCTGTTTGCTGATGGCGATCATCACCATCATCAGCAGGCTGGCCAGCAACAAAGGTATCAAGACCTGGACACGTATTGATAGATTATTCAATGACATAAATGGCTCTAATCCGGAATTGGAGGAGCCGACATCTTACACATGCACGTCAGGAGCTGTCACAGGCTTTTATTGCTGAAATGTGCTGAAGAAAAGGTTTTTTCTTGTGAGAAAGGAGCCATTTAGGCATGATTGAGCGCTTTATCCCCTGAATATGTGGTACAACTGGCTGGGTTGTGTCAATCCTGTCCCGTTTTCGTGATTTCCCGCTCTCGTCATATGGAGGTGTGTTGTGTCCAGCTGGATCGATCCGGCCATTCTGGCTCTGTTTATCCCGACCTTTTTCTTTGTCTCGGTGACCCCCGGCATGTGCATGACCCTGTCGATGACCCTGGGGATGAGCCTGGGGGTGCGCCGTACCCTGCACATGATGTGGGGGGAGCTGATCGGGGTCGGGCTGGTCTCGGTGCTGTCGGTGATCGGGGTGGCAGCCATCATGCTCAACTATCCGGGGATCTTCGCCGCCTTCAAATATGTGGGGGGCGCCTATCTGGTGTGGCTTGGCATCCAGATGTGGCAGGCCAAGGGGAAGATGGCCATTCCGGCGGATCTCTCGGCCGGTCAACAGACCAGCGCCATGGGGCTGGCGCTGCAGGGCTTTGTCACCGCCATCGCCAACCCCAAAGGGTGGGCCTTCATGATCTCCCTGCTGCCCCCCTTTATCTCTGCCGACAAGCCGATGGCGCCGCAGATCAGCGCGCTGGTGGCGCTGATCCTGGTCATCGAGTTCTCCTGCCTGCTGCTCTACGCCAGCGGCGGCCGCACCCTGCGCCACTTCCTTGCCAAGAGCGGCAACGTCACCCTGATGAACCGCATCGCCGGTACCCTGATGCTGGGGGTGGGAGTCTGGCTGGCGCTCGGGTAAGAGCTGTCAGTGACTCTCGCCACAAAAGAAAAATGCCACCGATCGGTGGCATTTTTTATGGGCGCCGGGTGGCTCAGTGAGGCTTGAAACGCTCGACCCAGGGGTTGGCGGTGAGGCCGTGCAGGATGACGCTCAATATGATGGTGCAGAGCACGGTGGCGATGATAGGGCGCTGGCCAATCAGGGCGGGCTCGTTTTGCAGCACCATCACCGCAAAGACGATACTGGCAAGGCCCCGCGGGCCGAACCAGCCGATAAAGAGCTTGAGCTCCGGCTTGAGGCCGGTGCCGATGAGGCTCAGCCAAACCGGCACCATCCGCAGCAGGGTGAGGCTGGCAATGGCATAGAGCCAGTATTGCCAGTGCAGCAGCTCCGGCAGAATGGGCATCAGGGTCGCGCCAAACACCATCCAGATCACCACGGAGAGCAGATCGCCGTAGCCTTCACAGCTGTCCATATAGGCGTGCTTGTGCTCACCGAGGCGGTGGCCGATAAAGAGGCCGCCGACAAAGGCGGCGATAAAGCCGCTCCCCCCGAGAGTCTGTGCCAGCGCAAAGCAGAGCAGGGCCAGGCCCGGCATGGTGAGCTGGCGCCAGAGCGGCAGTTGCCAGCCATTGAGATAGGAGATTTTCAGTAGCCGGATGGTGAGGCTGGTCAGTACAAAGGCGACAAGCAGGCCAATGCCGATCTCCTCCAGCATCAGGGTGATGGCCAGGGTGGCGGTGCCTGCGTGCTGCTCCGTGGGGGCGATAAGGGCCAGCAGCAGAAGCAGCACCGGTACGCAGATGCCGTCGTTGAGGCCGCTCTCCTGATTGAGCCCTTCACGCACAGGTGCAGGCACCGCGGGGTTGCTGACCACCGCTTTGCCGAGCGCTGCATCGGTGGGGGCAAGAATGGTCGAGAGAATGGCCATCTCCAGCAGTGGCAAGTCGGGGAAGATCCAGTGGCCAAACAGGGCGCCACAAAGCAGGGTGAGGGGCAGGCCAATCAGCAGCAGCCGGATGGGGAGCTGGCGGTTGGCCAGCAATACCTGCCAGTTGGTGTTGGCGGCATCGTTGAACAGCACGATAACCAGCGTCAGCTCGGCCAGCAGCTTGATGCCGGCGCTGTCGATAGAGAGGGAGAGCAGCTCCAGCCCACCCGGCCCCAGCAACCAGCCGGTCAGCAGAAAGAGCAGGGGGCCGTTGACCAGTTTTGACTCGAAGCGCCCCGCGATCAGGCTGTAGACCAGCAAGAAGGCGGCGATCACCGCCAGATTCTGGTAAAGCAGGTGTGCATCCATACAACCTCCTTTCTGCCCCCGCAGGGGTGGTTTAATCGGTCAGGCAGTCGGGGTCGAACACATACTTCCCGTCCAGCCAGCGCACGATTTCGTCTACGCAGGATTGGTCGCGAAACGGCAGATAGCGCGCCTTGAGGGCGGCAATCTGCTCTGGGGTGAGCTGTGCCAGCCCCAGATCCTGAAACAGCGGCAGGTCGGCCTCGATCATCGCCGAGATCTGCGGGCCGCAGGTGGCGTTGAGGGCGGCATGCAGCGCTTTGTCGGGGTCGTACTGCTTGCCGAGTCGGTAGCTCATCGGCAGGGTGGCGAGGGGCAGGGCGGAGAGCGCCGCCTGCTTCATCGGGTTGACCGCGTGGCCAGAGACCAGCTCTGCCAGCTCGGCGGGGCGGTTCTCGAAGGCGCGCATGTGCAGGTAGCTGCTCGCCTTGCTGCCATCGTTAACCGGGTAGTTGTCCCACAGGAACGGCTTGCGGCCGAGCAGTTCGGTCACCTGCTTGAGGTGACTTGCTGGATATTCGCTGGAGCAGACCTTGGGGCCGGTCCAGAAGATCTCGAAACGGCGATCGAGCTGCTCGCCAAGCTCCTCCAGATAGCGGGGAGGCATGGCGCCAAATACCTTCTCCAGCACCGGATCGGTCGAGTAGTAGCTGGGGCAGAAGATGAGGCGGGTCGCCTTGCTATGAGCCGCGATATCGTGGGCGATGGTGAGCTGGTGACGGGCCAGGTCCGGGGTATCCCCCTTCATGTCGTCAAACAGCACTGCCAGAATGTCAGGCTGCAGCATCTCGTCGATGAGGCGCACTTTCTCAAGCAGCGCCGGGCGCTGCCGCTCGTAGTCGTGATGCGCCCCCATGGGGCTCAAGCCCACCCCGAAGGCGAGCCCGTTGGCGCGGCACTGGCGCGCCAGTTCGGCGAGATCGGCCAACTGCTGCTCGGGCCAGGGGAGGGCCCAGTGCTTGCGCAGATAGCCATCCTCTTTCGGGGCGTAGATATAGAAGCCGTAGCCGTGGCGTGGCAGCCACTGGGCGTAGCGGGCGCGGGCCTGCCAACTCCATCCCTTGCCAAAAAAGCCTTCAATGACCCCCAGATTAGCTGCGGGGGGCAGGGGGCCGGACAGCAAACTTTGATATGGCATAACACTCTCCCTTCTTGCTGGGGACTTGATACGGGACGGTCGGTCAGACCGGGTCCTCTTCCTGAAAGCGCACCCCGATCTTGCTCGGCACGCTCTCGTCCATTTCGGCCACGGTCCAGATCAGGCCCTGCCATTCGATGTTGTCACCGACCACCAGATTATCGCCCAACTGGCTGGCAATAAAATCACCCAGTGTCTGATCCGCCACCTCGCTCACATCCAGCCCGTAGAGAGGGGCGAGATCCACCAGCCGCGCGGCTGCTTCCAGCAGGAAGTCACCGAAGAAGCGGGGGCCGAGATCCTGCTCCGGCGCCTGACTGAACAGCTGGCCGAGGGCGGGGAGGTCGCGTTCGTGACCGATGACGCAGAGGATGTCATCGGCCTGCAAACAGGTACTGCCCGAGGGGTGGAGCAGCTCGCGGCCACGAAACAGGGCGCAGATCCGGGTGCCGGCGGGCATCTGCAGATCCCGCAGCGGCGAGCCGATGCACCACTTCTCCTCCCCCAGCTGGTAGACGAAGGTCTCCCACTGGCTGTCGAGATCGATCTCGAGCCCGGAGCGGTTGATGGGGGACGGTGGTGCAGGTACTTCCACCCGCGCCAGTTTTGAGGCCAGCGGCAGCGAGCTGCCCTGCAAAATCAGCGAGACCAGCACCACGAAGAAGGCGACGTTGAAGTAGAGCTGGGCGTTGGGCAGCCCCGCCATCATGGGGAAGACCGCCAGAATGATGGGCACGGCGCCGCGCAGGCCAACCCAGGAGATAAACCAGCGCTCGCGGGGGGCGAAGTTCTTGAACGGCAGCAGCCCGATCCAGACCGACACCGGGCGGGCAAACAGGATCATCCACATCGCCAGCGCCAGCGCGGGCAGGGCGATTGGCAGCAGCTTGTGGGGGGAGGCGAGCAGCCCCAGCACCAGAAACATGCCGATTTGGCTGAGCCAGGTCAGACCGTCCAGCACCGACAATGTGGTGCTGCGACTGCGCAGGGCGAGGTTACCGAGCAACAGACCGGTGAGATAGATGGCGAGAATGCCGCTGCCACCGACCGCCGTGGTGAGGGCGAAGATCAGCAGGCCGCCGCTGACGGTGAGCAGCGGATAGAGCCCCGGCGCCAGACGGGCGGTGTTGATGAGGCGCCACAGCAGCCAGCCGCCGCCAAGGCCGATCCCGGCGCCAAGACCAAACTGCTTGACCAGTTGCAGCAGCAGGAAGCCCCCATCCAGCCCTTGTTGGGCGGTGGCGAGCACCTCGATCAGGGTGACGGTGAGAAACACCGCCATGGGATCGTTGCTGCCTGACTCTATCTCCAGAGTGGCGCTCACCCGCTCGTTGAGGCTGCGTCCGCCAAGCAGGGAGAAGACCGCCGCCGCATCGGTGGAGCCGACGATGGCGCCGATCAGCATCCCCTGCATCAGGTTGAGGTCAAACAGCCAGGCGGCAGCCAGACCCGTCAGGCCGGTGGTGATGGCCACCCCAACCGTCGCCAGCGACAAGGCAGGCCAGAGTGCTACCCGGAACGAGGAGACCCGGGTGCGCATGCCGCCGTCGAGCAGAATGATGGCGAGCGCCAGGTTACCCACCAGATAGGCGATGGAGTAGTCAGCGAAGTGGATGCCACCGGGGCCATCCTCACCGGCCAGCATGCCGACGGCGAGGAAGATAACCAGAATGGGAATACCGAGGCGGGAAGAGAGGGCGCTCAACAGTACGCTGGCTCCCACCAACAGGGCAGCGACAAAAAAGAAACTGTTGATGGTAGCGGCATCCAAGGGCGAACTCCTTCCTGGTAATGTGCAAAGTAGGCACATTATATGCAGTTAGGCCCCCCTTGTGTGGCTTATTTGTGCATCAATTTGCACTTTCTTACATTTTTCATCCCTTTTTTCAGCATGGCCGCGCCATATTCTGACTGTGACGGGGTTAACGAAAGCGGAGTCAAAGGAGCGTCGATATCAGGATGTGCAGGGAGGAGAGGGCGGGGAAAAGCGAAACGGCACAGCAGAGGGAGAGGGGAGCACAAGGGCGCTCCCCACGGGATGGGGCAGGATTCAGTCGTCCTCGTCATCCTTCACTTCGCGGATCTTGTCCTTGTAGTTGGGCAACTGCTTCTCCAGCCGTTTCATGTCTTTGATGGCATTGAGAAACAGCCCGAGCAGGAACAGCAGCGGCAACCCTATCCACAGCCAGAGATTCATGGGATTTTCCTTTCGTCAGGACAGGTGGTGACATAACGGGCCAAAATTTCATCAAGGTTGGCCAATATGGTCGACTTGCCTTCAATATCCGCCTGTTGCAGACAAAGTGCCAGTGCCGCGGGATCGAGCCGCTGCTCGTCGGACTCTAGCGAGAAGCTGATATGCCAGGGCTCGTAGGCGACTCCGCTCTCTGCCCCGACCGGCTTGGCATAAGGGAGGAAGAAGCCGAAGTCGCTCATATGATCGCTGAGCCACTCGCTGAGATCTGCAAACCAGCCCCCGGCTTCATACTCCCACGGCTCCAGCGCCAGTTTGGTATCGGCGGGCAGGCAGTCCGGGTCGTAGATATCGAGATCGGTCCCCCAGTGGTGACGGCTGGTGCCGGGCAGGGCACTCCAGCGCAGGATGGCGTGCAGCCGCTCCACCTCGCTTAGTTGCAGGGCATCGATGGGCTGACTGTTGGCATCGAGCAGAGGCCGTTCACCGCGCCACTTGCCATTCCAAATGGCGAGCTGGCGCTCGAAGCTGCGCCAGCTGGAGGCCGCCTGCAGGTTGAACCCCTCGTAGGCGGCCGCCACCTGCATGTCGTTGAAGGCCGCCGCGGTGGCGGCGGTCAGACGATGGGGGCCGCGCCCCACCAGAATTAGGTGACTCTCGTCGAGCCCCAGCAGTTGTTCCTGCGTCATGCCAGTAATCTCTCGAGCACCCCTTGGTACATGTCGGCCAGCAGATCCAGATCGTCCGCCTTCACGCACTCGTTTACCTTGTGAATGGTGGCGTTGACGGGACCGAGCTCAATCACCTCGGCGCCAGTGGGGGCGATAAAGCGCCCGTCCGAGGTGCCGCCAGTGGTGAGCAGGGCCGGTCGCTGACCGTTCACCGCCTCGATGGCCGCCACTGCCGCATCAAGCAGCGCGCCGGTATCGGTGAGGAAAGGTTGGCCGGAGAGGGTCCAGCTCAGCTGATAATCGAGGCCATGTTTATCCAGCAGCGCTTCGACCCGCTCACGGATATCCATGTCGGTCAGTTCGGTACTGAAGCGGAAGTTGAACTGGACCTGCAGCTCACCCGGAATGACGTTGGAGGCGCCGGTGCCGGCCGAGATGTTGGCGATCTGGAAGCTGGTGGGGGGGAAGTAGGCGTTGCCCTCATCCCACACGGTGGCGGCTAGTTCCGCCAGCGCTGGCGCGGCTTTGTGAATGGGGTTGTCCGCCAGATGGGGATAGGCGACATGGCCCTGCACCCCGCGCACCAGCAGATCGCCGGTGATGGAGCCGCGGCGGCCGTTCTTCACCACATCCCCCACCACGTCGGTGGAGGAGGGCTCGCCGACGATGCACCAGCGGATCTTCTCGTTGCGGGCCTCCAGGGTGTCGATCACCCGGGTGGTGCCATTGATAAAGGGCCCCTCCTCATCGGAGGTGATGAGAAAGGCGATGGACCCGGTGTGATCCGGATGCTCGGCCACGAAGCGCTCGACCGCCACCACCATGGAAGCCAGCGAGCCCTTCATGTCGGCGGCGCCGCGCCCGTAAAGCACGCCATCCTTGATGGTCGGCTCGAACGGCGGGGTGTGCCATTTGTCCAGCGGCCCGGCGGGCACCACGTCGGTGTGGCCGGCGAAGCAGAACAGCGGCCCCTCGCTGCCGCGGCGGGCCCAGAGGTTGGTGGTGTCCTCAAAAACCATGGGCTCGATGACAAAACCGAGCTTGGCGAGGCGCTCCGCCATCAGGGTCTGACACCCTTCATCGAGGGGGGTAACGGAGGGGCGGCGGATCAGATCCTTGGCCAGTGCGATGACATCCGACATCAGTTGTCCTTAGTTGTCCTTAACGGGAGAAGAGGGATTGGTAGTGATCAGCCTTGAAACCCAGGGTCAGTTCGCCGTCACGGTCGAGCAGCGGGCGCTTGATCATGGCCGGGTGCTCCAGCAGCAGGGCGCGTGCCTTGGCGGTGTCGAGTCCCTGTTTGGCCTCATCCGGCAGGGCGCGGAAGGTGGTACCGCGGTTGTTGAGCAGGGCTTCCCAGCCGAGTTTTGCCAGCCAGCTGTCCAGATCGTCCGGGTTCAGGCCGTCGGTGCGGTGGTCGTGAAAGCGGTAGTCGATACCGGCCTCATCCAGCCACTTGCGGGCTTTCTTGATGGTGTCGCAGTTCTTGATGCCATAGAGGGTGATGGCCATGGGGAGTCCTTCTCTTGTGGGCGCTGGCCGTGGCCGCGCCCGAAAATCCGAATCAACGCAGTGCAAGGGCCCGATTCTGGCATTGTGGCAATCCCATGGCAACGCCGATGGTCCGGCTCGCGGGTTTTACCGGGACTGGTCACACCTGAACGGCGCTTTGAGCTCAAGATCATAAGCTGTGCGGCGGGTATGCCCGATGGGCCCGTTATTGCGGGAGAAGACCCGCTATTGCAGGAGAAAAAGAGAAGGGGGCAAACGCCAGATAGCCAAAACGCGCCAGCGGGCGCGTTTTGGTCGGCATTATCAATGCACCTCAATCAGTGCAGGGTGGTCCACTCATGGTCAAAGACCCGGGCCCGTTCCCAGGGTGCATCAGGCAGGCTGGAAGAGAGGCCAGTGTATTTGCCCACGTCGTCCACCACGATGGCGGAGAGGATCGGCAGGTTGTTTTCGGTGCAGTACATGCGGATGCGTTGCAGCAGGGTGCGCAGTTCATCCTGGCACTGCTCCAGCCCGGCCTGCTTGGCCAGTTTGGAGTAACGAATGGTAGTGCGTTCCTTTGCAGACTCGACGAGGATGTCCCACAGCTTGTAGTCGCAGGTCGAAGCACCTGCGGTGGCTTGGCTTGTCATAACTCTCTCCGGCGCGAAATGGTCGCTATGTGTCGAAGCGCATCTTCGCCAGTTCGGCGCCGTCATATGTTGATCCAACGCAAAAAAGAGGGGAGTCGCGTCACACAATTCCCGGATATGGGGTGATAAAGGTTTTTCGGTAGTTGAAATAACGAAAAATTGTTACATGGCCGACATATTATGCTAATGAATCACGATGACGGCACCTTTATTGATAGGGATCAAAGGCAAACTGTGGTCAGATCACTAGATTTCGCTCTTCGATAAATTTATCAGGAGTGAATATTGGAACTTTTATTCGTCTTGCTCGTTCTGGTCGCCGTGGTCTACGGCATCATCAAGGATTACAACCCGCAGGCGGTGCTGGCGCTGGCGGGCATGGCCATTTTTGCGGTGGCCTACTGGTTGGGGCTGCACCCCATTCTTCCCGCTGACAAGAGCACCGGTTTCGCCCTGTTCGACCTGTTCGAAGTGTTCAAGGGGATCTTCTCCTACCGCGCGGCGGGCCTCGGCCTCACCATCATGGCGGTGGCGGGTTTTGCCACCTACATGTCTCATATCGGGGCCTCTCAGGCGCTGGTGCGGGTGGCGGTCAAACCGGTGGCAGGCATCCAGTCCAGCTACCTGATGCTCTCCATCTGCTATCTGGTGGCGGTATTCGTCTCCCTGTTCGTCACCTCCGCCACCGGCCTTGGCCTGCTGTTGATGGTCACCATGTATCCGGTGATGCGCAACCTCGGCATCAGCCCGGCCTCCGCTTGTGGCGTCATCGCCACCTCACAGGCGTTTGAAATTGGCCCGACCCAGACCAACGCCATCTTCTCCGCCGGCCAATCCGGCATGGATCCGACCAGCTATTTCGTTGACTACCAGATCTGGCTGGTGGCCCCCATGCTGCTGGTGACCATGGTGCTGCACTTCTTCTGGCAGCGTCACTGCGATCGCAAGGATGGCTGGGATCCTGCGCTCCATCGCGGCGATCACGCCGAGCTGGACGAGCAGGGCACCGAGAGCGTGCAGGCGCCTACCTGGTATGCCTTGCTGCCAATCATCCCCTTCGTGCTGATGATGACCTTCTCCAAGCTGCTGGTGAGCGACATCAAGATGAGCGTGGAGGTGGCCATGCTGCTGTCGGTCTTTATCGGCATGCTGTGCGAGCTGCTGCGTAGCCGCTCGGTGCGTACCGCATTCGCGGGGCTGTCGAGCTTCCTCGATGGCATGGGCAAGGTGTTTGGCCCCGTGGTGGCGCTGATCGTCTGTGCCGAGCTGTTTGCCGAATCCCTCAAGGCCATCGGCGCCATCGATACCCTGCTGCACTCTGCCAGCAATGCCGGTATCGGCAGCGGTCTGATGACCCTGGTGATGGTGGCGCTGATCATGGTGGCGGCGGTCATCATGGGCTCCGGCAATGCGGCGTTCCTCAGCTTCTCGACCCTGGCACCGGCGGTGGCGGCCAAGTTTGGCGTGCCTGCGGTGACCATGCTGCTGCCGATGCAGTTGGCTTCCAGTATCGGCCGTACCGTCTCTCCCATCGCGGCTGTGCTGATCGCCTGTGCGGGGATTGCCAAGGTATCGCCCTTTACCGTGGTCAAGCGCACCAGCGTGCCGATGGCGGGGGCGCTGGTGACGGCGCTGACCCTCAACTATCTGCTGTTTATGTAGTGATGTGGGTTATGTAGTGGTGTTTGGAATTTACCGGTCGGGCGGGTGGCATGGCTGCCCGCCTTTTTCTCACTGTGTCGCATTGTTGCAATAGACGATCGGCCATCAACGCTGATTGTTGCATGGAGAAGATAATGACAGTTGTAAAGAGCCCGTTTTCCCTCGATAGCTATCTGGCCGATCTGGCCCCGCTCATCAACCTCGATTGCGGTACTCGCACCCCAGCCGGGGTAGCGAAAGTGGCCGACATCATGACCGAGAAATATGAGGCCATCGGCTGGCAGGTGACCCGCCACCAGTTCGCTGCCGAGTGCGGCCCCAGCCTCGAGGCAACCAATGCGCCGGGTGCCGATCACTACGACGTGATGCTGTGCGGCCACATGGATACCGTCTTCCCCGAGGGGACGGCGGCCAAGCGCCCGCTGAAAATCGAAGGCAATCAAGCCTTTGGCCCCGGTGTGTCGGACATGAAGAGTGGCCTGCTCTCTATCTGGTATGCCCTCAAAGAGATGGATCCGGCATTGCTTGCCAAGCTCAAGGTGCTGGTCTGCTACAACTGCGACGAAGAGATTGGCTCCCCCTGGTCGAAAGATTGGCTGGTGGAGAAGGCCAAACAGAGCGGCTGCGTGCTGGTGGCCGAGGCAGCTCGCCCGAGCGGAGATCTTATCAGCGCCCGCAAGGGCAATGCCAAGTACCGCATCACCTTCCACGGCAAGGCGTCCCACGCCGGTTCGGCCCTGACCGAGGGGGTCTCCGCCATCACAGAACTCGCTCATTGGGTACTGGCCATCAACGAGCAGGTCAACATGACCACGGGCACCACCATGAACGTCGGCGTGGTACAGGGCGGCACCGGTGTCAACGTGGTGCCGGACTTTGCCGAGGCGATCGTGGATTTGCGCTTCTGGAGCAACGAAGAGGCTGCAGCGGTGCACGACCGGCTCACCTTTATGGCCAACAACCCCTTCCTCGCGGGTTGTCGGGTCGAGGTGGATCGCCAGACCTTCAAGCCAGCGATGCGCCCGAGCGGTGACACCGAGGCGCTGATGGCGCAGGTAGAGGCGGCAGCCAAAGAGGAGGGGATCCCCTTCAACTGGCTGGAGGCCGGTGGCGGCTCGGATGCCAACTTCACCGCCGCCGCGGGTGTGCCGTCGCTGGATGGCTTCGGCCCCATGGGCGGCGGCTTCCACTCGGAGGCGGAGTTCCTGCTGCTGGAGAGCATCGAACCGCGCATCCGCCTGCTGCAGCGGGTGCTGGGCAAGCTGGCGAAATAAGCCGGTTTATCCCTTGTTCGGGTCGTCATGGCCCGCTCAAAACTGGCCCGATCAAATCCAAACGGGAGGCTGTTGCCTCCCGTTTTTTATCGCGATTTTTCGCGCGCTGAGTGAGTGGGCCAGATGGCTTGCGGCCGTTACCCCTGTGGCTCGGCCAGATAGGCCAGATGATCCTGCCGCGCCACCTGCCAGCCATCGAGGCGCAGCGGGGCGGCAAAGCCCGGGCCGTCGGTCACCATGGTGTGGTATTCCCCCTGCTCGCCACAGGCATCAAAGCCTTGGGTTGTTGCCAGCTGCTGTAACTCGGCGAGAGTGGCGACATCGAGAGTGCGCCCAGTCCACTCGGGGGCCAGTACCCGGGTATCGACGCAGGAGAGGTGGGCGATGATGCCGCGCGCCAGCATATCCGCCAGCAAGGCTTGACGAGATTGCTGCCAGAGCGGGGTGTGGACGGTGAGACCCAGTGGGCGGCAGCGTTCGCGGATCCAGTTTGGTGCGCCGCCCACGCTGTCGATATCGCCGGTCACCACCCCGTCGAGGTTCCACTCCTGCTGCAAGCGGCTCAGCTCTGTCTCATAGCTCTGCTCGAACGGCGCTTCTATGGTGACCAGCAGATGGGGCAGCCCGAGGGCTTCCGCCTGACGGCGCACCAGCGGCAAAGGATGAGCGAGAAATCGGGGTTCTGGCGGCGCAAAGGTGGCCAGTGCCATCACCTGATGGCCCGCTTGGCGAGCATGACAGAGGGCCAGCATGGCATCTTTGCCACCGCTCCAGAGCAGGATGACGCGAGACATGGATGAGATTCCAGTGGTGAACGAGGGGGCATGCTACCCAGCGGCGGGGGCAGAGGTAAAGGCATAGTGTCCGGAAATGGCGGCGGGGAAGTGGTTGAGGTAACGGAGCGGGGAAAAAGCAGGCCCCCGAAGCGGGGGCCTGTATTGCAATGGCGTGGTAAACGCCGCTGCGATTAGAGCAGGATGCTGGTGAGGATAAAGCCCAGCGAGCAGGAGGTCACCACCCCGATCAGCCCCGGAATGATGAAGCTGTGGTTGATGATGAACTTGCCGATGCGGGTGGTGCCGGAGCGGTCGAAACCGATACAGGCTAGGTCGCTCGGGTAGGTCGGCAGCACGAAGTAGCCGTAGCTGGCTGGCAGGAAGGCGATCAGCAGCTTCGGCTCCACACCAAGCGCCAGACCCATGGGGGCGATGGCGGTGAGGGCGGCGGCCTGGCTGTTTACCAGCTTGGAGATGAGGAAGAGCACCAGGGCGTAGGTCCAGGGCTGGGCCTGTACCACATGGGCCAGGGTCTCTTTGAGCAGCGGCATGTGGGCCTGGAAGAAGGTCTCACTCATCCAGGCAACCCCGAATACGGAGAATATGGCGACCATGCCTGCCTTGAAGACGGCACCGTTGGCGATCTCGCCCGGCTTGACCTTGCAGCGCATCAGGATGATGGCACCGGCGATCAGCATCATCATCTGGATCACTAGGTTCATGGAGAGCGGGCCAGTCTTGTCCTTGATGGTGAACACCGGACGCAGACCTTCGTTGGCACCGAGCAATACCACGGCAGCGATGGCGGCGAAGAAGATCCAGGTAGACCAGTAGGCCTCTTTCGGGAACTTGGTGTTGAGCAGGGTTTCACCACCGCCGTAGATGAAGGCACGCTGCTCCGGGTCTTTGATCTTGGCCTGGAACTCTTCGTCCTTGTCCAGATCCTTGCCGCGACGCAGGCTCCACAGGGCCGCCACGATGACACCGGTCAGGGAGGAGGGGATGGCGATCATCAGGATATCGAGCAGGCCGTAAGCCTGACCGATACCATGACCTGCCGCCAGAATGGAGACCATGGAGACCACGGCAACGGAGACCGGGGAGGCGCAGATGGCCATCTGGGAGGCAACGGAGGCCACGGCCATCGGGCGCTCGGGACGGATGTTCTTCTGCAGCGCGATGTCAGCGATGATGGGGAACATGGTGTAGACCACGTGGCCGGTACCGCACAGGAAGGTGAGGGTCCAGGTGGTGAGCGGTGCCAGGATAGTGATGTATTGCGGGTGACGGCGCAGCAGGCGCTCGGCCACTTGCATCATCAGGTTGAGGCCACCAGCAGTCTGCAGGGTGGCGGCACAGCCGATCACCGCCAGAATGGTCAGCATTACCTGAACAGGCGGTTCGCCCGGCACCAGGCCGAAGACGAAGGTCAGCAGGAAGAGACCGATACCACTGATGAGACCGAGTCCCATGCCCCCAAAGCGGGTACCCAGCAGCAAGCAGCCGAGTACCACTAAAAATTCCATCAAGATCATTCCGTTACCTCGTGTGATTCAACCCATATTGCCGCGGGTAGCCTGAACCATGAATTGTCATTGTCTATTTTATTTAGCCCAAAAGGGTTAGTTGCTATTCTGCTCCCCTGAAAAAGTGAAAAAATTGAGTTACTTCAATAACTCGATGAATTTTTGATTAAACCACTTAAAAACCACGTACTAACAAAAACATTATTTTTGTCACCAAGTGGTATCACTCGGGGCCAAGCCATCGGGTGGTCATGGTGGCAGCACAGTGCGGTAACAGAACTGCAGGGGAGGGGCATAAAAAGGGCTCGATTGCGGCAGAAGAGGGTGAAAAAGCCAGCGCTCAGGCTATTTTTGCCAGCAAGGGCTGACTTCAGCGGATTGACTCATTTGGCCGCAGGGGCTTGCTGCAGATAGCGGCGCTGATAACCTCCTCGCTCAGCCTGGCAATATCCAACCTGGCAATGGCCTGCGCCACCCGTTGCTGCAATGCCTGCTGATCGGGGCGAAACATGATGTGCAGGCTCTTGTGTTCGAGGATCTTCGGGTGAAACTGTAATCTGGCGCTGATCAGCTTGCGATCATGGTTGATGAGCCAGTGAAAGACATCCCGGTCGATCACCGCCAGATCGAGCCGATCGCGCTGCAATTTGCGCAGGTTGAGCAGGTCCGCATCGACGGCGGCAGTGTTGAGGCGCTTGCTGGCCATCAGGGCATCGAATTCACGGGTGTTGACGTACCCCTCCACCACGCCGATCCGGTAGGGGGCGAGATCCGTGAGCTGCTGCCAGGGGATGGGGGGGCCTGAGCGCTGCGCTATGCCCAGCACGCTGTCGCCCACGCTGGGGGAGCTGCGCCACAGGGTCGGCAGGGTGTCGGAGAGGTACTCTGGAAAATAGCCGCTATAAGGCTGGGTCGGGTCGGCCGCCAGCCGCACCGCCCGCTGCCAGGGATAGAAGTCGAACGTCACCTCCAGTCCCGCCTCGGCAAAGGCGCGCTTGATGATATGACCGGTGAGGCCGCCATCGGGCAGGCTCTGGCTGGTGTAGGGGGGCCACTCCAGGGTGGTCAGACGAACGGGCTCGGCCCACAGTTGAATAGGCATGCAGGACAGCAGTAGCGAGAGCAGCAGGCGATATCCCATAGGCGACGAGTTCCTTGTGCCGGTTGATCCTGAGTATCACCCATAACGGTGACAATAAAAAAGCCGACCCACAGGTCGGCTTTTGCAATGCAGTGACAAGATGCCGCTGATCAGAACTCTGCGGTACGCGGAGTACGCGGGAACGGGATCACGTCGCGGACGTTGCCCATGCCGGTCACGTATACAACCAGACGCTCGAAGCCCAGACCGAAGCCGGAGTGCGGCACGGTACCGTAGCGGCGCAGGTCGCGGTACCACCAGTAATCTTCCTTGTTCAGGCCCATCTCGGCCAGACGGGCATCCAGCACGTCCAGACGCTCTTCACGCTGGGAACCACCGATGATCTCGCCGATGCCCGGTGCCAGTACGTCCATCGCGGCAACGGTCTTGCCGTCGTCGTTGAGGCGCATGTAGAAGGCTTTGATATCTTTCGGGTAGTTCTTCACCACCACCGGAGACTTGAAGTGCTCCTCCGCCAGATAGCGCTCGTGCTCGGAGGAGAGATCGATACCCCAGGAGACCGGGAACTCGAACTTCTTGCCGCAGTTTTTCAGCACTTCGATGGCGTCGGTGTAGTCGATCTGGGCGAAGTCGGAGGAGACGAAACGCTCCAGACGGCCGATGGCATCCTTGTCCACGTGCTGGGCGAAGAACTCCAGATCGTCGCGACGCTCGGTCAGTACGGCGTTGAAGACATACTTCAGCATGGCTTCGGCCAGTGCGGCGTTATCTTCCAGATCGTTGAAGGCCACTTCCGGCTCAACCATCCAGAACTCGGCCAGGTGGCGGCTGGTGTTGGAGTTTTCAGCGCGGAAGGTCGGGCCGAAGGTATAGACCTTGGAGAGTGCGCAGGCATAGGTTTCGGCGTTCAGCTGGCCGGATACGGTCAGGAAAGCCTCTTTGCCAAAGAAATCTTCGTTGTAGTCCACCTTGCCGGCGTCGGTGCGCGGCAGGTTTTCCATGTCCAGAGTGGAGACGCGGAACATCTCGCCGGCACCTTCGGTGTCAGAGGCGGTGATGAGCGGGGTCGCAACCCAGAGGAAACCCTCTTCGTGGAAGAAGCGGTGGATGGCTTGCGCCAGGCAGTGACGAACGCGGGTCACGGCGCCAACGATGTTGGTGCGCGGGCGCAGGTGGGCCTGTTCACGCAGGTATTCGATGCTGTGGCGCTTGGCAGCCATCGGGTAGGTGTCCGGATCTTCGACCCAACCGACTACCTTCACCTCGGTCGCCTGCAGTTCGAAAGCCTGGCCGCTGCCCTGAGAGGCGGCAACCACGCCGGTCACTTCCACGGAGCAGGCAGTGGTCAGACGCAGCACTTCATTCTCGTAATTGGCCAGGGTATTGGGGACAACTGCCTGTACCGGATGGAAACAGGAGCCATCGGAAATGGCCAAAAATGAGATCCCCGCCTTGGAATCACGGCGAGTCCGGATCCACCCTTTGACAGTTTGGGTGGTGCCGACCGGATACTTACCGGCCAGCACATCTACTACGGATGCGTGCGTCATCGAAATATTGTCTCCAGCTTGTTCTTGCAGCGCTATTTGCAACACTAGGGAGTCTGGCCCGGGCACAGATGGCCCACCATGGCAGACTAAGCCGTCAATCTTACCCGCGCGGGTTTGATAAACAAGCAAAAATGTCGGACTCTGGTGGGGTTTTCGGCATGGTTCACTCAACAAGAGTGTCACGGGCGCAGGAGAGGTGGGTGAAAGATCGGCGGCATGGGCCAGATTGGCTGACACGGGTGTTGCAGGGGCTGGTGATGCTCTGCTGGGGCGGCTTTATCGTGCTGCTCTCCCTTTACCACTATGCCCGGCCCGAAATTGCCTACGGTTTTCTGGTCTATGGCGGGATCGAGGTGCGCGATTATTGGGACCCGGCCCTTACCCCCTGGCTGGTCTACGGGCTCTGGAGCTGCTGTGCCCTGACGCTGGCGGTATTGCTGCTGGAGCGCAAGCGCAGCCGCCGTCAGGATGACTCCCGGCATGTCAATCTGGCCATCCTGCTATTGGTGCTGATCGCCAGCTTGCTCTTTTACTACGTCGGTTAAGCGCCCGCCTCAGCGGGGCTGATCCGGCTCCTGCCTGCTGGCCTTGGTGCGTTTGCCGAGTTGGCGCTCCACACTGTCGAGCATCTGGTTGTAGGCCACCGCCACCCGGCCAATCTCGTCGCCGTCATCCCCCTCCAGCCGGTGTCCGAAGTCGTGCAGGTCGGTGGCCTCTTCCATGGAGCGGGTCAACTGGTTGAGGGGGCGCACGATCCAGGTGCGGATGACCCAGGGTCAGCAGCAGTCCCATCCCGAAGATGCCGGTGAGAATGAGCGCCGAGGTGAGAATATTCTGCTCGACCCGGGTAAACAGCGAATCGAGGGAGTAGTCAAAGCGCACCGCTCCTAACACAGTGTTCTCCGGCACCAGATGACAGCTGGTGCAGTCGGTGCCGCGAAAATCCTTCTTGGCCAGCAGCGGTCGGGTCACTACCAGACGGCTGTGCATGCCGTTGTGCACCACCTCCAGACTCCCTTTGCCCGCCAGAACCAGCTCATCAAACTCATCCTTTACCTGCTCTGTCTCCCGTCCCGGCCCGAACTGTTTGCTCACCGCATCGCCACGGACGATGCGGGCATCCTCCACATGGGCGTGGTCGAGAAACTTGCCGCGCAGGGTATCGCGGGCATCCATCTTGCCGGTCAGCATCAGCATGTTGAGGCCATCGAAATAGGCTTCGGTCTGCTCGCGGCTCTGCTCCTTGATGAGGGTCAGGATGAGATCGCGCTCGCGCACCGCCTGATAGGCTGCGGAGAAGACCAGTACCATGGAGAAGATGAAGAGCAGGAAAAAGTTGATTTTGGCAGCAATGGAGAGGCGCATGAGCAGTCTTTCTTGATGGTAAAACCGCAGCAGTTTACCCCTCTTGGGGCCTCAGGTCTGGTGTTTTGCTCACATTACGGCAAGTGAAAGTGCCCATAAGTGGATAAAGTTGCCCTCTTTATATATCAAATGCCGATAGTCAAACGGGCGGCTGCGATGGCCGCCCGCTGCATGCATTAAAACTCGCCCTCGGTGATGGCCTGACGGATGGCACCGGTCAATACCCTCAACTCTTCTGGGGTGATAACGAAGGGGGGCATCAGGTAGACCAGCTTGCCAAAGGGGCGGATCCAGGCGCCCAGTTCGACAAACTTGCGCTGGATGCGCGCTACATCCACCCGCTCTTTCATCTCCACCACCCCGATGGCACCGAGCACCCGCACATCCGCGACCGCCGGGTGCAGGGTCAGCTCTACCAGTTCTGTTCGCAGCTGATGCTCGATGGCGCGCACCCGCTCTTGCCACGGTGAGGCCAGCAGCAGATCGATGGAGGCGTTGGCCACCGCGCAGGCGAGCGGGTTGCCCATAAAGGTGGGGCCGTGCATAAAGACCCCCGCCTTGCCGTCACAGATGGTGCGGGCGACATGCTCGGTGGTGAGGGTCGCCGAGAGGGTGAGGTAGCCGCCGGTGAGCGCCTTGCCCAGACACATGATATCGGGGCTAATCCCCGCCCAGTCGCAAGCAAACAGCTGGCCAGTGCGGCCAAAGCCGGTGGCAATCTCGTCGGCAATCAGCAGCACGCCGAATTCGTCGCACAGGGCGCGCACCCACTGCAGGTAGCGGGGGTGATAGAAGCGCATGCCGCCAGCGCCCTGCACTATGGGCTCAAGCACGATGGCGGCGATCTCCTCGTGATGATCGGCCATGAGTGTCGCCAGCTCCACCACGCACTGCTCGTCCCACTCGGCGTGGAAGCGGCAGCTGGGCGCGTCGACAAAATGGTGCTCCGGCAGGAATCCCTTGTAGAGCTCATGCATGCCGCCATCGGGATCGCAGACGCTCATGGCGCCAAAGGTGTCGCCGTGATAGCCGCTGCGCAGGGCGACAAATTTGGCTCTGGGCGTCCCCTTGGCATGCCAGTACTGCTGGGCCATCTTGAGCGCCACTTCCACTGCCACCGAGCCGGAATCGGCCAGAAATACCCGATCAAGCCCCTTCGGAGTGATCTCCACCAGCTTGCGGCAGAGCTCGACCGCCGGGGCGTGGGTGAGGCCGCCAAACATCACGTGGGACATCTTGCCGAGCTGGGCGGTGGCGGCGGCGTCCAACTCCGGCACCTGATAGCCGTGCACGCAAGCCCACCAGGAGCTCATGCCATCCACCAGTTTGCGGCCATCGCTGAGGGTGAGGGTGACCCCTTTGGCACTGGCCACTTCATAGCAGGGCAGGGGGTGAGTGAGGGAGGTATAGGGGTGCCAGATGTGGTGCAGGTCGAATTCTTGATTGGTCATTTGTTGTTCTATTGTCAATTGGTTTGATCTGGTCGGTGTTGACAGTCTACGCGTGCTCTCTACACTAGCCAACAATTTCAGCCACTTGGCACTGCGCATCACCCTGAGCGCGCAGGCCCGGCGGCGGGTTCTGTGGCCGTCCATCCCAAGATGGCGGGCGCAGGATCCCACTAATAACAACCGGAAGCCATGTATGAATGCTCTCACCGCGGGCGGTCACGCCCTTCGTCATGACTGGACCCTCGCCGAGGTTCAGGCCCTGTTTGCCCTGCCATTCAACGATCTGCTGTTTCAGGCCCAGACTGTCCACCGCGCCCACTTTGACCCGAATGAAGTGCAGGTGAGCACCTTGCTCTCCATCAAGACCGGCGCCTGCCCGGAAGATTGCAAATACTGCCCCCAGAGCGCCCGTTACCACACCGGGCTCGAAGCTGAGCGGCTGATGGAGGTGGAAAAGGTGCTGGAGCGGGCCCGCGAAGCGAAGGCCAACGGCTCGTCACGCTTTTGCATGGGGGCCGCCTGGCGCAATCCCAAAGAGAAGGACATGCCCTACATCATCCGGATGATTGAGGAGGTGCGCGGGCTCGGTATGGAGACCTGCATGACGCTAGGGATGCTCACCGCCGATCAGGCGGCGCGTCTTGGCGCTGCGGGGCTCGATTACTACAACCACAACCTCGACACCTCGCCGGAGTTCTACGGCGAGATCATCTCCACCCGCACCTATCAGGACCGGCTCGATACCCTGGAGCATGTGCGCGGCGCGGGCATGAAGGTCTGCTCCGGCGGCATCGTCGGCATGGGCGAGCAGGCGAAAGATCGGGCGGGCCTCTTGATGGCGCTGGCCAATCTGCCGCGCCACCCGGAGAGTGTGCCCATCAACATGCTGGTCAAGGTGAAGGGGACGCCGCTGGAGGATCAGGAGAACCTCGATCCGTTCGAATTTATCCGCACCATCGCCGTGGCACGGATCATGATGCCCGCCTCCCATGTGCGCCTCTCTGCCGGGCGGGAGAAGATGAATGAGCAGATGCAGGCGATGTGCTTTATGGCCGGGGCCAACTCCATTTTCTATGGCTGCAAGTTGCTGACCACCCCCAACCCGGACGAGAACAGCGACATGCAGCTGTTCAAGCGACTCGGTATTCGTCCCGCCCAGCGGGCCCAGAAACCGGATCAGGTTCAAGAAGAGGAGCTGCTGGCCGAGGTGAGCCGCCAGAGCGAGCCCACCGAGATGTTTTATGACGCCACCCGCCCCCGTGCAGGGGCCGCTCGGTCATGAACGGCCCTGCAGTAACGGGCCCCTTTGGGTTGAGCGCGGCGCTGGCCGGGCGCGAACAGGCTGGCCTGCTGCGCAACCGCATCGCGACCGACGGGGCGAGTGGCGGGCGGCTCAGGGTTGCAGGGCGCGACTACCTCAACTTTTCCGCCAACGACTATCTGGGACTGGCGGATCATCCCGCCATCAAGGCCGCCTTCAACGCGGGGATTGAGCGTTATGGCACGGGCTCCGGCGCCTCGCCGCTGGTGACCGGTTACAGCCGTGCCCACCAACAGCTTGAGGAGACCCTGGCCGAGTGGCTCGGGGTGGAGGCGGTGTTGCTGTTCAACTGCGGCTTTTCAGCCAATCAGGCGGTGCTCAAAGCGCTGCTCGGCAAGGAGCATCTGCTGTGGCAGGACAAACTCAACCACGCTTCCCTGCAGGAGATGGGCAGCCAGCTCCCCTGCAAGATGAAGCGCTTTGCCCACAATGACATGGCGGCCCTTGAGCGGCAGCTTGAGCCAAGTCGCGGATTGATTGTGTCGGAAGGGGTGTTCAGCATGGACGGGGATCAGGCCCCCTGGCGCGAGCTCGCAACCCTCGCCGCCCGGAGCGGCAACTGGTTGATGATCGACGATGCCCACGGCCTCGGCGTGCTGGGACCCGAGGGGCGCGGCACCCTGGCGGCGCAGGGGGTGAACCTGGCCAGTGTACACATCCAGATGGGCACCTTTGGCAAGGCGCTCGGGGTTGCCGGTGCCTTTGTCGGCGGCAGCCGCGAGCTGGTGGAGTATCTGGTCAACTTCGCTCGCCACTATGTCTACAGCACCCATATGCCCGCCGCGCAGGCTTATGCGGTGAGCAAGAGTATCCAACTGGTACGCGCCGCCGAGGATGCCCGCGCCCATCTTGGCCAGCTGATCGCCCGCTTCCGGCAAGGGGCAAAGGCGCAGGGTTGGCAACTGGGGGCGAGCGACACCCCGATCCAGCCGCTGCTGGTGGGGGAGAGCGTTGCTGCTTTGCAACTGGCCGAGCGGCTGCGGGATCGCGGCGTCTGGGTGAGCGCCATCCGCCCGCCCACTGTGCCGGTCGGTACGGCCCGGCTGCGCATTACCCTGAGCGCGGCTCACCGCGAGCAGGATGTGGATCGCCTGCTCGATGCCTTGGGGGTCTGCCCTGCAGCGACAACGCTTGGGGAGACTCACCATGACTGAGCGTTTTCAAACGGTCGACAAGGCGCAGCTTGCTCGCCGTTTTGGCGCCGCCGCTCGTCACTACGATGCCCACGCCGGCTTTCAGCAGGAGGTGGGGCAGGCGTTGCTGGAATGGATGCCGAGCAGGCCGGTTGGCACTGATCTGACGGTGAGCGGGCTGGATCTGGGCTGCGGTACCGGCTTTTTCTTGCCCCAACTGGCGAAGCGTTGTCATCAGCTGGTGGGACTGGATCTTGCCCCCGGCATGCTGGCGCAGGCCGCCTTGCGTGACAGCTGTGCTCGCCTGCTCTGCGGCGATGCGGAGCAGCTTCCTTTCGCCGATAACACATTCGACTGGGTTTTCTCCAGTCTGGCGCTGCAGTGGTGCGAGCGTCCGGCCCAGGCTTTTGGCGAGCTGCTGCGGGTGGTCAAACCGGGCGGCCAGATCTTTTTCTCGACCCTGCTCGATGAGTCGCTCTGGCAGTTGCGAGCCGCTTGGCAGCAGCTTGATGGTCGCGCCCATGTCAATCGCTTCCTCAGCCTGCCACAATTGGAGCAGGCGCTGGCTAGCGCTGGGGTATCTGCTCCCGAGCTGCGTTGTATCACCTGGGATCTCGCCTATCTTGAATTGCCGCAGTTGTTGCGTGATCTCAAGGGGATTGGGGCCAATCAGGTCAATGACAATCAGGGGAGTGCCGCCCCCGCCGGTCTGAGCGGGCGCGCCAGATTGCAGCAGCTGGCGCAGGCGTATGAGGCGTTTCGCCAGCCAGATGGCAGGCTGGTCGCCAGTTATCGGGTGTGCCTCGGCCGTCTCAGCAAGCCTCGCTGAGCGCTGGGAATCGCATTGTGTGCAGGGTAGTCAACGGGCCCTGCCAAGGAGAGAACCGTATGAAATCATTCTTTATCACCGGCACCGATACCGATGTGGGCAAGACGCTGGTGGCGCGCACCCTGCTGCGCGAATTTAGCGCACAGGGAATCAAGTGTGCGGGTTACAAGCCGGTCTCGGCCGGATGTGCCCGCACGCCCGAGGGGCTGCGCAACCTGGATGCCGTTCTGTTGCAGGAGGCGGCGAGCCTGCCGCTGCCCTATGAGGTAGTCAATCCGTTCGCCTATGAGCCGCCGATTGCGCCCCACATTGCCGCCAGCGAGGCGCGCCAGCCTATCACCATGCAGGGGTTGAGCGAGGGGCTACGCAAGATTGAACAGGCCGGGGCCGAACTGGCGGTAGTGGAAGGGGCGGGGGGCTGGTATCTGCCGCTCGATCGCAAGCATCTGCTGTCGGACTGGGTCAAGCAGGAGAACATGGCGGTGATCATGGTAGTGGGGGCCAAGTTGGGTTGCCTCAACCATGCGCTGCTCACCTTTGCCGCCATTCGCAATGATCAGTTGCCGGTAGCGGGGTGGGTAATTAATCGGCTCCATGGTTCCATGAGCCATTATCAGGAAAATCTGGACACCCTGAGGGGCTTGCTGCCTGCCCCCTTCCTCGGCGAAATTCCGTTTATAAACAATCCGCTTGAAGCCGATTTGCAGGGGCGTCTCGATATCTCGCCGCTACTTTGACGGCATATTCAGCGAACATTCATCGAATCTCCCTAGAATGTCGACATTAACATGATCAGGTGGGGATCCCGAGTGATCCCCGGTCATGTCCCTTATCTTCACAAGGAGTCTATATGAAGCGAATTATGCTATTCCTGGTGACCAACCTGGCCGTCATGCTGGTGCTGGGGGTGGTACTCAATATTCTGTTCTCGGTTCTGGGGATCAACAAGTCCAGCATTTCCGGGCTGTTGGTGTTCTGTGCCGTGTTCGGTTTTGGGGGTTCCTTTATCTCCTTGCTGATGTCCAAGTGGATGGCCAAGCGCAGCTATGGCGTCCAGGTCATCGAGCAACCCCGTAACGAGACCGAGCACTGGCTGGTGAGCACTGTGGCCCGTCAGGCCCGCGAAGCGGGCATCAAGATGCCGGAAGTGGGGATCTACGACTCTCCCGAGATGAACGCCTTTGCCACCGGCGCCCGCCGCGATGATTCGCTGGTGGCGGTCTCCTCCGGCCTGCTCTACAGCATGAGCCGTGACGAGGCGGAAGCGGTACTGGCCCACGAGGTTAGCCACGTTGCCAATGGCGACATGGTGACCCTGACCCTGATCCAAGGGGTTGTGAACACCTTCGTGATGTTCTTCGCCCGGATCGTGGCTGGCGTGATCAGCAACTTCTTCAGCTCCAACAACGAGGAAGAGAGCAGCAGCACCGGCGGTTTTGCCTACATGATCACCGTGTTCGTGCTGGAGATGCTGTTCGGTATTCTGGCCTCCATCATCGTCATGTGGTTCAGCCGTCAGCGCGAGTTCCGTGCCGATGCCGGTGCCGCCAAGCTAGCCGGTCGTGACAAGATGATTGCCGCCCTTGAGCGACTCTCCCGCGGTGCCGAGCCGCAGCTGGAAGGCTCCATGATGGCCTTTGGCATCAACGGCAAGCGCTCCATGAGCGAGCTGTTCATGAGCCACCCGCCCATCGAGCAGCGTATCGCCGCCCTGCGTGGTTGATAGATACTGAATGACGGGGAATACCCTGAATAAAAAACGGCTGCCTTCGGGCAGCCGTTTTGCTTTTCAGCGTTCTTTAAAGCTTGAAGTGCCCCATCTCCTGGCGCAGCACCCGTGACAGCTGCTTGAGCTTGGCCGCCTCTTGAGATACGTGACGGGCGGCATCCCCCGATTGCTCGGAGAGAGAGGTGATGTTGCCGACGGTAGAGACCACCTCGTTGGCGGCGGTCGACTGCTCGCGCAGGGTGTGGCTGATCTCCCCCATCAGGCCGGTGAGGTTGGAGGCGTGGCTCTGGATGCTGGCGATCGCCTCGCCGGTCTGGTTGGCCAGCGTGACCCCGCGAGAGACGTTGTTGACCGTGTTCTCCATGCTGCGGATGGAGGCATCGGCCCCGCTCTGGATCTTGCTGATCATCCCGGTGATCTGCTGGGTTGAGGCCGCCGAGCGACTGGCCAGATTGCGCACCTCGTCGGCGACCACCGCAAAGCCTCGACCCTGTTCACCAGCCCGCGCCGCCTCGATGGCCGCGTTGAGGGCCAGCAGGTTGGTCTGATCGGCGATGCCGCGGATCACCCCGATGATCTCCGAAATCTGCTGGGTATGGCCGTTGAGCTCGGAGATGGTGCTGGCTGCATCCCCCACCGTGGTGGAGATATTCTCGATGCTGCCAAGCGTCTCTTTAATGACCCCTGACCCCTCCTCCAGGGTATTGGCGGAGACCTTGCTCAGCTCGTCGGCATGGGTGGCATTGTCGGAGAGGTGGCTGATGCTCACCACCAGCTCCTCGATGGCGGCGGCCATGGTCTGGGTGCTGGTTTGCTGATCGGTGGCAAACTGGGCAGTCTGCTCGGCGATCTGGGCGATGCTGTCGGCAGAGTGGGACAGCTCCTCGGTGGAGTGGGAGACCTTGGCGATGATCCCCTTGAGGGTGGTCTGCATGCTGCCAAGCAGACCTATAAGACTCTCTTTCGATCCTGGCGGCACCTTGATGGGGCGCGAGAAATCCCCTTCCGCCATCATATGGAGATCGGTCTTGAGCTGTTCGACCGAGGTGCCCACCAGATCGAGCAGGGAGCGATAGGTGCGCCAGAGGAAGAACATCAACACCAGACCGAGGGCGATAAAGAGATAGCGCAGCATATCGGTATTGGCGATGGCGCTCTCGACTGCCTCATGGTTGCGCTGCTCCATCATCACGTAGAAGTCATCGATGGGGGACATGATGCGCCCCTTGTTCTGGTGATAGGCCTTGTCATGCATCATGGCGATGGCTTTTTGCTGGTTGGCAACCGGATCGCCATCGCTCTGCTGCACCAGCTTGAAGGCGGCGACCTCGGTATTGACCAGCGCATCCGAGTTGTTTTTGGCCTCGTTCAGTTTGGCGAGCTCCCCGTCGGTGAAACCGGCATCCTTCATCAGGTCGATCAGGCCACGGCGAACATTGCTGTCAGGGCGGGGATTCTGGCCGTTGGCGGCGACAAAGTCCCAGTAGATACGGTTGTAGCCATCCGGCCTCGGTTGCTCGCCGTTGCGAATGGCCAGGATCCGCATGTACTGCTGCTCGTAGGCTGGATCCTTGGTGATGACGTAGGTGCGCCCGAGTCGGGTCAGATCATCGGAGGATTGGCGCAGTTCGTCGGCCAGCAGGTAGGAGACATATTGTTGTCGATAACTCTCTTCCAGTTGTTTCCCAGCCCAGCTGTAGGCGAAAAACACCAGTGACAGCAGGATCAGGGTGATGACGGATAGCAGCAGGTTGAGCTGAAAGGCGGGCTTGTTCTGTTCCATGGTATGGGCGTCCTTTCCCTATGGCTGAGTGTCGTATGGAGCATCGCCAAGTCAATGGCTGGCAAGGCTTTTTGCTCTCAGAGTATAGGAAGGGAAACTCACTGATGAAGGCCGTGGGGACAAATTAAGGGCGGATCAGGTGAACAAGTGTGGATAAAGATGACCGGGGTCAATTCCCCGGTCATCTGGAGTGGCGTGAGTTAATGCGGCCCGATCACCCGATCATAGGATTTCAAGGTCGGTGAGCGGCACGGCGCAGCAGGCAAGGATCTTGCCCTCTGCCCGCTCGGCGGCGGTGATGGCGGGGGCATCCGGGTGGTCAACATCACCGGAAACCAGCGTCTGCTTGCAACTGCCGCAGATGCCGGCGCGGCAGCTCCATGGCAGCTCTACGCCTTGCTTGTTAGCCTGATCCAGCACTGTGCCCTGATTGTTGCCGGTAAAGGTTTGGGCGCCGATACGTAGTTGCACCGCCTGATGGGGGCGGGCCACCGAGAGAATGGCGCCGCCAAAACTCTCCTGTTTGATCCGTGCGGCTGGAACGCCGAGGGCCGCAACTTTGGCGGCAGCATCGGCCATAAAACCGTGGGGGCCGCAGATAAAGACCTCTTTTTCGGCCAGCCCTTTGATCAGTTGCAGATGCTCATCATTGAGTCGCCCTTGCAGCCCCTGCCAGTGATTGTCCGGCTGGCTCAGGATCAGGGTGAGGGTCATCCCCTGCTGCGCCATGGCGTGCAGTTCGCTGGCGGCGGGAATGTCCGCTTCGCTGCGGCACAGGTGCATAAAGTGAACCTCTTCCAGCTCCCCGCGCAGGGTCAGGGTGCGGGCTATCGCCAGCATGGGGGTGACGCCGGAGCCTGCGGAGAGCAACAGGAGGTTGCGCTCGCGGCCCAGGTGAAACTCGCCCTCGGGGTTGGCGGCCAGCAGCCGATCACCCACCTGCAACTGCTGGTGCAGCCAGTGGGAGATGCGGCCACCCTCCACCTTCTTGACGCTGATGCCGTAACGCTCCGGATGAGCTGGCGTGGAGCTCAGGGTATAGCGGCGCTGAACCCGCTCGTTTTTGATATCGAGGCTGATGGGCAGATGCTGGCCCGGCAGGTAGTCGGGCAGAGGCTCGCCATCGGCTGCTTCGAACCAGAAGGTCTCCAGATCCCGCGCCAGCGGTTCGCGGGCCACGCAGACCAGCTCCCGCTTCTTCGGTGCGGCGGCGGGATAGACCACCGGTCTGGTGCGCTCCAGCACCTCGATCTCGCTGCCTGCCTCAATCCATCCCTCGTTCAGGGCGATCAGGTTCTGGCCGAAGTAGACCTCGCCATCCTCGCCACGGCGGTAGCGGGTAAGGGTGGCCAGCGGTTCTTTCAGGGCGTTGAAACGATCGGTGCCCGCTTCCACCGTGGTCATGATGCAGCGGCTGCAGGGCTTGACCACCTTGAATTCCACCTCGCCGATGCGGATGCGCACCCAGCTGTCCTCCTCGAAGGGCTGGGTATTGCTTGCCACCAGATTGGTGCGGAACTGGCTCATCTGGTGCAGCGCATCGGAGCGCAGATTGAGATCCTCAAGGGAAGCCTGGCTTATCAGCAGCAGCGGATAACCGTCGGCAAAGCTGACCCGGGTGCCGGTCTTCTCGCGAAAGCGATCAGAGGTTTCACCCAGCCAGAGCAGTTGCACCGTCTCCCCTGTCACCCGGCTTAGCCACCCATCGGCTTTGGGGTCGGTGTGCAGGGCGGTGAAACGGTCGCTCCAGACTCCGGTAGCTTGCGGGGCGCGGCTGAAGTCGGTCTCTTGCAGGGTGAGGGGTTCAAAGCCCGGATAGCGCAGTTGCAAGCCTCCTTCGATGGGGGTGGCCACGACCTGTTGCAGCTGGGGATGGGTACGGGCGGTGATAAAGGTGCCGTCCGGTTTGACCACCATGTAGCGGCGATCCCCTGCCAGTCCCTCTTCGGTCACCTGGGCGCGAGCCAGCGGCATACCTGCAGTCGATTTGATGGGGTAGAGGTGAATGCTGTCTAGCCTGGGCATCTTCATATCCTTGTGACGCGGCGCGATCGCCTGGAAAAAGGGGAACATAACGGTTCCCCGGCGATCCGGCAATCCTTTCAAGGGGGCGGTCTATAGTTGGGAAAAGAGAACAAGAGGGCATCGGGATGAAAATAAGCTGGTTGCTGGCGGGGAGCCTTTTTTGCCACGGGCTCTGGGCGCAGGAGCTGACCCTGACCACGGGAGAGTATCCCCCTTACTGCTCCGAGACGCTGAAATATCAGGGGCTAATCCCTCATGTGGTGAGCGAGGCATTCAAGAGTGAGGGGGTGAGCGTCAAGTTCCAGTTTCTGCCCTGGAAACGGGCCTTTCGCTTGTCGGAGGAGGGCGTAGTGGATGGCACAGTCCACTGGTATGAGTCGAGCGAGCGGCGCAAAACCCATCTCTACAGCGATCCCATCCTGAGCGAGACCTACGTCTGGTTCTATCTCAAGTCCGATCCGCTGGAATGGCGTGGCTATCAGGATCTGGCGGATCGCAAGCTGGCTGCGGTCAGTGGCTATACCTACAATGCAGATTTTTTTGCAGCCATCGCGCAGGTGCCGCTGCAGGTGCAGTTCGTCACCCGGCTGCGCCAGAGCTTTGATCTGCTGCTCTCCGGCCGCGCCGACCTGACCCTGGAGAACATAGATGTCGGCTACTACTCCCTGCGTCAGTTCTACCCGGCCAGCACGGTCGATCTCTTTGCAACCCATTCAAAACCCGTGATGAAAGTTGAAGGTCATCTGTTGATCAGCCGCAAGCGCGCCAACGCTGAAGAGCTGATCAAAACCTTCAATCGGGGGCTCGCCAAACTGAAAGCCAGCGGTCAGCTGGAGAAGATGTTACTTGAGTCACGTTCTGGTCTCTATGAACCATAAAGTGCAACATTTTTTGATCCTGATTCGCTAATCAGTACAAAAAAGCGGCCATTATCGACTCAGTTCCCAGTTTCTAACGCTTTCGCTTCTTCCCCATCCGGCCACCGTCCGCCTCGGCTACACGGTATCAAGCGCCATCGGGTGGGGCCTGTCACACAAAAAGAAGAAAGCAATGTATGAGCAAACAACTGGACATGACCCCATTGCCGGATCTCTCCCTGAAAACGGGAACAGGCCCGGTGCGTACCCGGCTACCTGTCTGGCGGCCGGCCCTGCCACCCTGCAATCACGCCTGCCCGGCTGGAGAAAATATCCAGGCCTGGCTCTCTTTGGCGCAGGCCGGCCGTTTTGAGGCGGCGTGGCAGACCCTGATCGAAGAGAACCCCTTGCCCGCCATTCATGGCCGGGTCTGCTACCACCCCTGCGAGAGCGCCTGCAACCGCGGTCAGGTGGATGAATCCGTCTCTATCCACGCCATCGAGCGCTTCCTCGGCGACGAGGCGCTGGCCCGTGGTTGGCAGCCCGCAAACCCTGCCCCTGCCAGCGGCAAGAAGGTGCTGGTCATTGGCGCCGGTCCCTCCGGCCTCTCCTGCGCCTGGCACCTCAACCGGCTCGGCCATCAGGTGGAGATCCGCGAAGCGGGGCCGCTTGCTGGCGGCATGCTGCGTTTCGGTATTCCTGCTTACCGCTTGCCCCGCGACGTGCTGGATCGGGAGGTGGCCCGCATCGTGGCGGCCGGGGTGACCCTGACCCTCAACCACAAGGTGGAGGATGTGCTGCGCGAGCGTGACGAGGGGGGCTTTGATGCCGTCTTTATGGCCATCGGCGCCCATCTGGCCAAGCGGGTCGATATTCCGGCCCGGGAAGCGGGCAAGATCCTCGATGCGGTGAGTTTCCTCGAGCAGGCGAGCCTGGCCGAAGAGCAGGGCTTGCCACCACCCAAACTGGGACGGCGGGTAGCGATTTATGGGGGTGGCAATACCGCCATGGATGCGGCACGTACCGCCCGCCGTTTGGGCGTTGAAGAGGCAATGATCATCTACCGCCGCGACCGGGACCATATGCCTGCTCACGCCTTTGAAGCCGATGAGGCCGAGGAGGAGGGGATCAAGATCAACTGGCTGCGCAGCATCCGCCAGCTCGATAGCACCAGCATCGAAGTGGAGGTGATGGCGCTGGATGCCGAGGGCAAGCCGGTGCCCACCGGCAAGTTTGAAACCCTCGAAGCGGACTCCCTTATTCTGGCGCTCGGTCAGGAGGTCGACCTATCGGTGCTGGAGAGCATTCCCGGCGTGCGGGTCAACAAGGAGGGGGTGGTACAGGTGGCGGGTAACCTGATGACGGATGTGCCGGGTCTGTTTGCCGGCGGCGACATGGTGCCCTCCGAGCGCACCGTCACCATCGCCACCGGCCATGGCAAGAAGGCGGCGCGCCATATGGATGCCTGGCTGCGTGGTCGCCACTATCACAAACCGCTCTCCTACCCGCTGGTGGGGCCGGAGCAGTTGCAGCTCTGGTTCCAGACCCATGCCCCTGCCAGCAGTCAGCCGGTCAAACCGCCCTCGGCGCGGGACGACTTTGGCGAGATCATCGGCGGGCTGGATGAGGTGGCCGCCCGCTACGAGGCGGCGCGCTGCTACTCCTGCGGCAACTGCTTCGAGTGTGACGGCTGCTACGGCAGCTGCCCCGAGCAGGCCATCGCCAAGTTGGGGCCGGGTCTGGGGTATCAGGTGGATGCCGAGCGCTGCACCGGCTGCGGTGCCTGCCACGACCAGTGCCCTTGTCACGCCATCGAGCTGCGCCAACCGGAGGAGTCCCAATGAAACATGAACTGATCATGGTTGACGGCAACGAAGCCGCGGCCCGGGTGGCGTACCAGCTGAGCGAAGTGTGTGCCATCTACCCCATCACTCCGAGCTCGACCATGGCCGAACTGGCCGATGCCTGGGCGGCAGAAGGGCAGACCAACCTGTGGGGTAACATCCCCACCGTGGTAGAGATGCAGAGTGAAGGGGGGGCGGCTGGCACGGTACACGGCGCCCTGCAGGCGGGGGCGCTCGCCACCACCTTCACCGCCAGTCAGGGACTGATGCTGATGCTGCCCAACATGTACAAGATCGCCGGTGAATTGACTTCGGCGGTGTTCCATGTGGCGGCCCGCTCGCTGGCGGCGCAGGGGCTGTCGATTTTTGGTGACCATCAGGATGTGATGGCGGCGCGCAGCACCGGCTTTGCCATGCTCGCCTCCGGCTCGGTGCAGGAGGCGCAGGACTTGGCCTTGGTTGCTCACAGCGTCACCCTGCAGTGCCGGGTGCCCTTTATCCACTTCTTCGACGGCTTTCGCACCTCCCACGAGGTGAACAAGATAGTCGCGCTGCATAAAGATGAGATCCGGGCCCTTATCGACAACGACTGGGTACGCGCCCACCGTGCAAGGGCCCTCAACCCGGATCATCCGGTGATGCGTGGCACCGCCCAGAACCCGGATACCTATTTCCAGTCCCGCGAAAGCGTCAACCCCTTCTACGAAGCGGTACCGGCGCGGGTGCAGCAGTGCATGGACAACCTCGGCGAGCTGACCGGCCGCCACTACCGGCTGGTGGAGTACCACGGCGCGCCCGATGCCACCGACGTCATCGTCCTGATGGGCTCGGGGGCCGCCACCGCCCGTACTACCGTGGATTGGCTCAACCGGCAGGATCGCAAGACCGGGGTGCTGGTCATTCGCCTCTATCGCCCCTTCCCGGTACAGGCGTTGCTCGATGCGCTACCCGCGAGCGTGCGGCGCATGGCGGTGCTGGATCGCACCAAGGAGCCGGGGGCGGGCGGCGAGCCGCTGCTGCTGGATGTGCAGAGTGCCCTCATCGACGGCTTGCAGCGCGGCCTTATCAAGCGGTTGCCGTGGCTCAGTGGCGGTCGCTACGGCCTCTCTTCCAAAGAGTTCACCCCCGCCATGTGCGCGGCGGTATTCGAGGAGCTGGCATCCGATGCGCCGCGCCCGCGCTTTACCGTGGGGATTGTCGATGATGTGTCGGGCCTCAGTCTGGCATGGCACCCCATAGGCGATCTGGAGCCCGCCAGCCGGGTGCGGGCGCTCTTCTTCGGCCTCGGTGCCGACGGCACTGTGGGCGCCAACAAGAACAGCATCAAGATCATCGGCGAGCTGGAGGGGTTCCACGCTCAGGGCTACTTCGTCTACGACTCCAAGAAGTCTGGCTCGCGCACCGTCTCCCACCTGCGCTTTGGCCCCGAGCCCATCGACGCCCCCTGGCTTATCGAGCAGGCGAGCTTTATCGGCTGCCACCAGTGGGGTTTTGTCGAGTCGGTCGATCTGCTGGAGCACGCCGCCGAAGGGGCGACCCTGCTGCTCAATGCCCCCTATGAGCCTGACCGGGTCTGGGCCGAGCTGCCCGAGCGGCTGCGCGCCCGCATCCGCGCCCTTGATATCCGCCTCTACTGCATCGATGGGGATCGGGTGGCCGAGCGCAACGGCATGGGCAATCGCATCAACACCATCATGCAGACCTGCTTCTTCGCATTGGCTGGCATCTTGCCGCGGGATGAGGCGATTGCGCTGATCAAGGAGAGCATCGAGAAGAGCTATGCCCGCAAGGGGCCCGATGTGGTCGAGCGCAACTTCGCGGCGGTGGACGACACTCTGGCCCACCTCCATCAGGTGGCCATCCCGGCCGGTGAGGAGCAGATCAGCGACTATCCGCTGCCGCTGGCACCGGGTGGCAGCGAGTTTGTCCAGCGCGTCACCGGCGAGATGCTGGCGGGGCGCGGCGATCTGATCCCTGTCTCCATGCTGCCGGTGGATGGCACTTACCCCACCGCCACCAGTCGCTTCGAGAAGCGGGATATCGCCCGCGAGATCCCGATTTGGCATTCGGATATCTGCATCCAGTGCGGCAACTGCGTCTTTGTCTGCCCCCATGCGGCGCTGCGGGCCAAGTTCTACCATCAGGACTGGCTGGCGACCGCCCCCGAGGCAGCGCAGTCGGTGCCCGTCACCGCCAAGGGCTTCCCCGACAGCCGCTACACCTTGCAGCTCTATCCGGAAGATTGCACCGGCTGCGGCCAGTGCGTGCAGGCCTGTCCGGTGCGGGCTGGAGCGGATGAAAGCCATGAAGGCGAGCGCGCCATCGCCATGATGGACAAGGCGCCGCATCTGGCTGGTCAGAAACAGGCGCTGCGCTGGTTCGAGAGCCTGCCGTGGCCTGCCCGCGAGCGGGTGGATTTCTCCACGGTGCGCGGTGCCCAGTTCCTCGAACCCCTGTTCGAGTTCTCCGGTGCCTGCGCGGGTTGTGGCGAGACACCTTATCTCAAGCTGCTGACCCAGCTGTTTGGCGATCGCATGCTGGTGGCCAATGCCACCGGTTGCTCCTCCATCTATGGCGGCAATCTGCCGACCACGCCGTGGGCCAAGAACAGCGAAGGGAAAGGGCCGGCCTGGTCCAACTCCCTGTTCGAGGACAACGCCGAGTTTGGCTTTGGTTTTCGTCTCACCGCCGATCAGCATCACGGTCAGGCGGTGGCGGCTCTCGAAGCGATGAAGGGGGAACTGGGTGAGGCATTGGTCGAGTCGCTTATCAACGCCCCGCAGCGGCTGGAGTCGGAGATCCGCGCCCAGCGCACCCGGGTCGCGCAAGTGCGCGAGCGGCTGGATGAGGTGAAATCCGGCAAGGCTCGCGAGCTGCTGTCGCTTATCGATCAGCTGGTGCGCCGCTCGGTCTGGATCATCGGCGGCGATGGCTGGGCCTATGACATCGGCTCGGCGGGGCTCGATCATGTGCTCGCCTCCGGACGCGATGTGAACGTGCTGGTGATGGATACCGAGGTCTACTCCAACACCGGCGGCCAGATGTCGAAATCGACCCCGCTCGGTGCCGTCGCCAAGTTCGCGGCGGGGGGCAAGACGCTGGCCAAGAAGGATGTGGCGTTGCAGGCCATCTCCTACGGCAACGTCTATGTGGCCCGCATCGCCTTTGGTGCCAACCCGCAGCAGGCGCTGCACGCCTTGCGTGAGGCGGAGGCCTATCCGGGCCCGTCGCTGATCATCGCCTACAGCCACTGTATCGCCCACGGCATCGATATGGAGTTTGGCCTGACCCAGCAAAAACGCGCCGTGGCCTCCGGTCACTGGCCGCTGATGCGCTACAACCCGGTACTGCGCAGCGCGGGGCAGAATCCCTTCAGTCTCGACAGCCTGCGTCCCTCCATCCCCCTTGCTGAATACCGGCAGGAGGAGACCCGTTATCGGGTGCTGGCCCAGAGCCATCCGGAGGAGGCTGAGCGGCTGATGCAGGTAGCGCAACAAGTGGCGTGGCAGAAGTGGGCCACCTACGAGGAGATGGCCACCCGCGAAGCCAGCCATTTCCATCCGCCGGTGTGATGGTGAAGTGAGTGAAATATAACCAAGCGGGCCATTGGCCCGCTTTTTGGGGATGTATGAGATGTATTTATAAGGGACTTGGCCGTAAGCATGGGTACTGTAATAGCGATTTTTTTACAATGATTTTGATATAGTAGGTTTAAGTTGTAAGGGAGCAGAGTAAGAAACCATTGTGAAAGAGATGCAAGAATTATTTGGGTGAGTGTTATTTAATTTTGTATCATTACTGGATGAGATGAAAAGGAGCTGTACAATTGAACTGTAGTCCAAGACTGGAGGATTCTTTAAATAGAAAATGCAAATTTAAATCTGATTGTAGTTTGCTTTGTTTAATCCCCTCCTTCATTCGTCAGTAAGTTAAAATTATCATTGGAATTATTTTTTATGTCAATACAAGGTATTACAATGAGCTTAGATGACGCAAAGAATAGAATTGATCTCTTAAAGCATTTCGACTATTCGTTAAGATTACTTGACAGTAATTATCAGGAGCTTATATCTGTAATTGACTTTTTGTGTAATGAAAAAGTTGGACTTGAGCTATTCGCTGTGGTTAATCGTTGGAAATTGGAAGAGGTACTAACTCATCTTGGTTTTAAACTACATAATTATGTATGTGCCGCAAAATCTTTAATCGATCACTCAAGGGTTTTGTATAGTAGGGTTTATAAAGAAAAGGAACATATATTTGATGACTATGAAGTAGAGGTCAAAGCTCGTTTTGATGAAAACAATCTAAGTAAGTTTATAGAGTTTTTAAGAACTTACTGCCAGCATGAGAAATTACCATCAATCGGTACTGTAATGAGGTTCGACTCTCAATCGAATGAAGGTTTTATCTTCTCTGTTACTATGGACTCAACAGAATTGCTTAAGTCTAGTAGTATAAAATCTCAGGCTAAAAGATTTATCAGAGCTCAGGGAGATAGCATAGACCTGAGAAGAGTAATTGATGATTATCATACTCAAGTTAGAGATTTTTATCAGTGGGTGAGAGAGAGGCAGCAAGAGATTCATAGTACAGATATTTCATTAGTAAACATTAAGTATCGGGAGGACCGAATTAACGCTATTCACAGTTTTATCGAATTTTATCCTATGCATGAATGCTCTGGTACAGTAAGAGAACGATTGTGTACAGTCTTAGCTAAAGATAATTATAGAGATCTAGATCAATACGGAGATGATGACATTAAATGGTTAGAGTCGGCGATAAATATTATTGAAAATGATGTCGAGCTTCCCGAAACCATTAAAGTTTCACTTAGACGTAAAGTATGCGCTTGACCAGTTAATCAATTTCGCATTTTCAGTGTATGAAACCGAACGTATGACCCAATCATACCTATTTAGCCTCATTTTCTATCTGCCAAATGAGGCTTCCTTTTCCTACCAAGGCAGGTAAGCTGCGGGGCAAATAGCGTCAAGCAGGAGAAGGGACCATGACAGAACAACATATCGCCGGGACGATCGGCATTCTGGGGGCGGGTTGGCTGGGGCTGCCGCTGGCGCGAGCCCTGCTGGCGGCTGGCAAGCAGGTGGCGGTGACGGTCAGCAGCGCCGAAAAAGCGGCCCGTTTGCAGGGGGAGGGGATCAACGCCCATCCGCTGACCATCTCTGCCAACATGGGCTCTGCCGAGATGCCCGTTGCTGATCAACAAGCGCCGTGGCCCATCCCCTGCGAGAGTCTGGTGATCTGCGTACCGCCCAGCAAGACCGATGACTATCCGCAGGCGGTGGCAAGGGCCTGCGCGTTGGCCAAAGCGAGCGGCACCCGGCGGGTGCTGTTTGTCAGCGCCACCTCGGTATGGGGGGCGGGGCAGCAGGAGGGGGAAGAACCCCAACCGCGCCATGCCCGTGGCGAGCGGATGCTGGCGGCGGAGCAGGCGGTGCTGGCGGCCGGTTTCGAGACAGTGATGATAGTGCGTCCCTCCGGCCTTTATGGCCCGGATCGCCATCCCGGCCGTTTCCTCGCGGGCAAGACTCTCGATGGCGGCGCCCAGTCGGTCAATCTGGTCCATCTGGACGATGTGGTGGCAGCTTGTATGTTGCTGCTGGAGCGGGGCAAGGACGGGGACGTCTTCAATCTGAGCGCGCCGGTGCATCCGAGCCGCGAGCAGTTCTACCCCTTTGCGGCGCGTCAGCAGGGGTTGCCAGTGCCGGTCTTTATCGAGCCTGCCGGTGAATTTCAGCCCATCGACGGTCAGCTGATTTGCCAGCAGATGGGATTCAACTATCGCTGGCCCGATCCGGCCCACTGGTTTGCCGAGCTCGCCGCCTCGGGCAATTGAGGTTTGCCAAGGGGGTGATCGCCCCCTATCATGCCGCCATCCATGAGAGAGAGGCGGTAATGATGGTAGATACAAAACGTCACCCCGATGGGGAGTTGTTGCTGAGAACCCTGGCAATGCCAGCCGATACCAACCCCAATGGCGACATCTTTGGTGGCTGGATCATGTCCCAGATGGATATAGGTGGGGGCATTATGGCCAAGGAGCTGGCAAAAGGACGTATTTGTACCGTATCCGTCGAAGGCATGACCTTCCACAGTCCAGTCAAGGTGGGCGATGTGGTCTGCTGCTATGGCCGCTGCATGAAGATCGGCCGCAGCTCCATGAAGCTCAAGCTGGAGGTGTGGGTCAAGCCGGTACTGCGGGAGAACGATGCCCAGCGTTACTGTGTGACCGAGGGGATCTTCACCTATGTCGCCATCGACGAACAGGGCAAATCCCGCCCGGTTCCGGTGAGTGCCTGATTAAATCAGCCGGGCATTGATGATGGATATTTCCTGCTCAAGCCCGGTTTTTTGCCGTATCATGCGTTCCAGCATCTCTTCCGAGCCCACATATTGCAGGGTGTCAAACAGGCAGAGATCGCATTGAGGGTCCCGTCTTATCTGATAGACGGTGGCCAGCTCCACTTGATGACAATTTCCTTGTTGATCATAAAACGTCACGTTATACCGAAGTTCTTTCGCCATGAGACAAGGTCCTTCTGGTTGGGTGGAACAGGGACTATCAGCTTAGTCGGCGTGGATGACGTTTGTGATGGTCGCAACAAAAAGCAAAGGCGGGCGGTTGTTAGCCAATGAAAAATAGTTATCGCATTCTTGGCACCTCCCTGCTGACCCTGGGGTTGGTAGGCTGTTTTGAGGTGCCGGATCAGAACCATCTGGTCACAGCTCAAGGGATTGTGCCGGGACTCGACTGCCAGCGTCCGCCGCTGGTAGCGTTGGCGACCACGGCGCTGCCCCGTGAATTCGGGGTGACGGTGTGGAATCTCTACAAGGGCCAGCGCAAGAACTGGCGTGAAGGGATGGACAGTTATGCCAAGGGGCAGGATCTGGTGCTGCTGCAAGAGTCGGCCACCCGTCCCGATATGCTTGACTGGCTGCGCGCCGGTGATTTCCAGTGGCAACAGCTGCAAGCCTTCACCCAGGGCGGCGTGTCGTTCGGGGTAATGACGGTGGCCAAGACCCCACAGGCGTTCGTCTGTGGCGTGCGCTCCCCCGAGCCTTTGCTGCGCATCCCCAAATCCGGGCTGGTTAGCCTCTATCCGCTGCAGGGCGATCCTGACGGCGTCATGGTCATCAATATCCATGCAGTCAATTTCGAGCTGGGGATGGCGACCTTCCGCGAGCAGCTTAACGATTTGACTGCGCTGGTGCGCCGCCATCAGGGGCCGGTGATCCTGGCCGGTGATTTCAACACCTGGAGCGACAAGCGCCAGTTCTGGTTAAGCAAACTGGTGGACGAGCTGGGCCTGCAAGAGGCCGTGCCGGTGCCTGACTTGCGTCGCACCGCCTTCGGTCGCCCGCTGGATCACCTCTACTACCGCAATCTGGACCTGGTTGAGGTGAGTTCACCGGCCACCGACAGTTCGGATCACAACCCCATCATTGCGCGCTTTGCCGCCCAGTCTGTGACCCCCTGATCGGGAATGATGTGTGCGTGTTGCCCATAAAAAATCCGGCGCCTGATGGCGCCGGATTTTTTTATACGCTCTGGCAGTCAACCCACTCGGGATGACCCGCAAGAATTACTGGTAGAGACCCAGATTCGCTTTGGCGTAGGCTTCGAAATCGGTGCAGCCACCGATGTGCTGCTCATCCAGGAAGATCTGCGGCACGGTATTGACCGGCTTGCCGGCGCTCTTGGCCAGATCTTCTTTGGTGATCCCTTCGGCATGGATATCCACGTAGCGGAATTTGAAGTCATCGCGCTGTTCGGTCAGCTGCTCGGCGATCTGTACGGCACGGACACAGTAGGGGCAACCCGGGCGACCAAAAATCACTGCAAACATATTTTCTCTCCGTTTTTTAAGCCGTTTATGTATGGCCGTTGATATGAGGCAGGCAACAGCATAGCCCTGCCTCGTGGCGACTTGAAGCCGAAATTATCGATACCCTGATTCGAGTGGGCCTATTGGCTCAGCTCTCGTCGGCGATCTGGATCGGCTGCTGCTGATAGATGCTCTCCAGCACCCCCTTTTCGAATACAGTCCAGGGCCACGGCGCCTTGCTGGCACGGTAGCGCTCATGGGTGGCCGGATCTTGGGACAGGCCACGCTGGAACATCACGAATGCCTTGCGCTGGCCGCCTGCCGTGTCGATAAAGCCCACCAGATTGGAGGTGCCGGTGATGGTACCTGTCTTGGCGTGGACCTTGTTCTTCATCATGGGGGCGGTGACGCTGCGGCGCCACGCCAGGGTGCCATCCACCTGAGAGCTTGGCAGCAGTTTGATCAGGCCAAGTTCGGCATCATTTTTCTGGATGAAGTTCAGCACCGACATCATCTGACGGGCGCTGATGAGATTGTGAGCGGAGAGACCGGAGCCATCTGCTAGGGTGGCGTTGCCCAGATCGATGCCGTTCTTGGTCAGGATGGCGCGCACCGCCATGGTGCCGCTGCGATAGCTGCCCGGCTTGTTGTAGTAGTGACGGCCCACGGTTTTGAGGAAGGTGTCGGCATAGAGGTTGTCCGATTTCTTCAGCATCTTGGCCAGCATCACCGGCAGGGAGACCGAGTAGTGGGTGCCGAGGGTCTCAGCCCCTTCAGGGGCCTTGTGGGTGACCCGCAGCAGACCATCATGCTTGATACCGGCCCGGTTCATCGCCCAGCGGATGTTGTCCCAGCCCCAGGCTTCCACGTCGTGAATGGCGAAACGCAGTCCCTGCGGCTCCTTGTTCGGAGTAATGCAACCCTTGAGCTCGTAGAAGTTGCCCTTGGCCATGTCCACTTCCAGTGCGCAGAACTGGCGCGCCATGTCGCCATAGCTCATCACCTCCACGTTGTCGGCACCGATGCCGATGGGGACGCCGGTGGCCACGTTGCCGACCGCCGGTTTGCCAATCTGGGTGGCAGTGATGGTGCCGTAGGCGCAGTTCTTGTCGATGATGACCGAGGAGACGGGCGCGGCGAAGCAGAGGGTCTGATCCCCCCACGACCAGCCGTTGCCGCGCTCGTAGCCGTTGTAGGCGCCGGTGTTGACGTAGACATTGCCCTTGATGCTGGTGACGCCGAGTTGCTTGAACAGGGCCAGCAGATCCATGCGGGAGAGGGTGGGGTCGCCGACGAAGTTGATCCAGATATCGCCGTTGATGGTGTCACCCTGTTTGGCACCGGGTTGGGCCTGAATGTCAGTGGCGAAGCGGAAATCGGCACCCAGCTCGAGGCGGGCTGCCAGCGCAGTGAGCACCTTCATGGTGGAGGCGGGGGCGATCATCTGATCCGCGTGGCGGGCGAACTCGACGCCGTTATTGCCCTGCACCATGATGGCGTACTGGCCACCCTGAGGGGGCGTCAGCGGGGCGGCGTGAGCCGCCAGAGAAGAAAAGAGAGCACAAAAACCAATCAACAGCCGCTGCATAACATCCTCTAACGTGACGAAGGGGCCGGCAGTGGTGCCGACCCTGATAATTCAACCCGCCGATGCGGGATCGACGGGGGTAATGCAATTCATGCCATGTATGCCGGTCGCCATCATGTCATCGAGTTGGCGGTACGATAGCGACCCTCATAATCAAAAATTTTCTCTTTTATCTGCCAGAAGCGACCCGATTTGCGGGCGATAACAAAATCCGGATGACGGAACTGGCTTTGCGCGGCCAGCACGCTCGCCAGGGTGGCAAATTCGGGCTCCAGCCCCGGGGCGGGCCAATGATGACGCACAAAGTGCTGTTGAAACAAGCGCCGTGCGCCCGGGGAGTGAAATCCGAAGTATTCACTGAGGGTCAGCCCATCCTCATCGTGGTAGGTCACCTCCAGCCGCTCCCCTTGTTTGCCGCGCCCTGCTGTGAGGGTTAGCCCCGCACAGCGGATCACCATGCAATCCTTGAGATTGAGCGCCTCTTTGAGCTTGTCGTCAGGGTCCACCAGCAGCTGATCGCAGCTCTGGCAGCTGCGGGCGGCGATGTCGTTCTCCGCACCGCAGCCGGGGCAGATCTTGGCGCGAAAGCGGTAGTCACACTCTTCGCGGTTGCCCTCGTCATCTTCAAACAACCCCTGACAGCGGCGTCCGTAGTGCTCGATCACCTTGCCATCCTCGTCGGTCTTGCCCCAGAAGGTGTTGGCAAAACCGCAGGCGGGGCAGGGCACCTGTACCGGCTCGGTACCGGCATGGGGGCGAGGCTCCCCCACTTCGGGGGCGAACAGGTTGAAGTTGTTGCCCGCATAGTCGAGCACCAGACAATCCTCCTTGCCCGGCGAGAGGCGCAGGCCCCGCCCCACGATCTGCTGATAGAGGGAGACCGACTCGGTGGGGCGCAGCATCACGATAAGATCGACATGGGGGGCATCGAAGCCGGTGGTGAGCACCGCCACGTTGACCAGAAACTTGAGCTCGCGCGCCTTGAAGGCGCTGATGAGGGCATCGCGCTCCGGCCCCGGCGTCTCGCCGGTGATAAGGGCCGCCTGCTGACCTCTGGCGCCAAGCAGGCCGTGAATTTCCCGTGCATGCTCGACGGTGGCGGCGAAGATCATCACCCCCTGCCGGTCGGCGGCATACTCCAGCACCTGACTCAGGATATGGGGTGTGACCCGCTGCTGGCGTTTGAGCTCGCCGTTGAGATCTGCCTCGCTGAAGAGGCCGTTCTCCCGCGGCACCAGCTTGCTGAAGTCGTAGTGGACGATGGGGGCATCCACCATGCGCGGCGGCGTCAGATAACCGTTTTTCACCATGAAGCGCAGCGGCAGCTCGAACACGCAGTCGCCAAACAGCCGTTCGCCGTGGCTCTTGACCATGCCGTGATAGTGGCGCCGGTAGATCCAGCCCAGCCCCAGCCGATAGGGGGTGGCGGTGAGGCCGAGGATCTTGAGGGCCGGATTGGCAGCCTTGAGATGGTCGATCACCTGATGGTACTGGCTGTCGTCATCGAGCGAGACCCGATGGCACTCGTCGATGATAAGCAGCGAAAACGCCCCGTCGAAGGCAACCAGATTGCGCGCTACCGACTGCACCGAGCCAAACACCACCTGGGCGCTCGCCTCCTTGCGATCCAGCCCTGCGGCGAAGATGTCGGCCTTGAGCCCCCACGCTTCGTACTTGGCGTGGTTCTGCTCCACTAGCTCCTTGACGTGGGCCAGCACCAGTACCCGACCACGCGCCTTGCGGGCCAGCTCGGCGATCACCAGACTCTTGCCAGCCCCGGTGGGCAGCACAACCACAGCGGGATCCGGGTACTTGCGAAAGTGGCTGATAACGGCGTTGACGGCGTCGGTCTGGTAGGGTCTGAGAACGAACATGCAGGTTTGGTGCGGGGCTTGGCAGGATGGCGCCATTATAGGGGTCTTGCCGCCATAAAAACAGCGGGCCGGCATGATGCCGGCCCGTTGAATACATTGCGTGCTTAGTGGAAGGGGAAGAGGTAGTTCATCCAGCTTGCCATGCGCAGCAGCACTTTGCGCATTACAGAAACATGGTGGAAATACTCGGTATAGACAGCGGCTTGCCCGCTGGCACCGGCAATCACCTGATACTTGGCCCACTCGGGGTCGGTGATGGAGATGAGCACCGGCATGCGGCCCGGGCGGATAGCGCTGGTCTGATCCAGCAGCATGGCGTTGGCCTGCACGTTACCGGCGGCAATGGCCGGGATCACGGCGGTCACCTTGCCCTTGAAGATCTTGCCGGGAATACCGTCGATCACCACTTCGGCCTCATCACCCACCGCCAGACGCTGCATGCTGTTCTGCCAGAACCAGCCAACATAGGCAGTCTCATCTTTGTGGATGAAGGTCATCACCGGACGGTACATGAAGGGGGTGGCGATCATGCCGGGACGCAGGGCAAGCTGCACCACATGGCCATCGCTTGGGGCATAGACCACGGTCTGGGCCAGCTGGTATTTGGCTTCATCGAGCTGGGCCTGCAGATCTTCCAGCGTGGCGCGTTGCTGATCCATCTGGGCGGCGATCTCGTCTACGCTCGCCTGAGTCACGTCGAGGTCACGCTGCTTGCCGACGCCGCGGCGCATCAGGTCACTGGCGCGATCTCTGTCCAGTTTGGCGGAGCGTAGTCTGGCGTCAATGGACTTGAGTTGATCCTTGTTGGCATCAAGTCGGGCGCTCAGGCTCTCCACTTTCAGTCTGAAAGGCTCGTCATCGAGGCGAAACAGCACATCGCCCTTCTTCACCGGCTGGTTGGCTTGTACCGGCACCTCGACTACCCGGCCCTTGACCAGCGGTACGATAGGGGTGGAGAGGTAGTAGTTGCGCGCCATCTCGGAGTAGGGGTGGTTGTAGTTCATCAGCATGATGAGGGTGCCGATGAGCACCACACCACCCAGCGCGGCAGTCGGAACAGTCCACTTGTTGAGCGGGATGCGGAAGATTTTGAAAATGGCTACACAGAGTGCCGTATAGGTCAGGATCAGTAGCAGGTCCATGATTTATCCCTGTTGCTCTTGCTGTTCGATATGGTTGAGACGGCCCTTCAGTTCAGCCAGCTCTTCTCTGAGGGCCGCGATATCATCTTCATCTTTTTGCAGGCGCTGGTTAAAGCCCCAGCCGCGATCGGGGCGATAGATGGTTGCCCAGATCCAGAGGAAAGGCCACAACACATGCAGCGTAAACAGGCTGACCCAGCCGGCAACATGGATGGCATCCTGATGGGGATGATTGCGATGTTTGGCGATTTCGTAAGGAATATCGTGGATCACGATGATTCCGTAGAAGATGACCAGCGCGACAAAGACGAGCAGGCCAAGGGCAAAGTAATCAAGGAACATGTATAACCTCCATTGGCTTTAAGCACAGCTTTATCATTGATTCATATATTCGGGAAAGCAATTTAAAATCACATATTTATCGTCAGGCCGAACGGAATCTTAAGGGCTTGTGCTGTATAGGAGCTTAAGGGAATAACGTTGTTTTATTGGTTTTTTTATCAATTAAAAAGGGGCCTTTTGGCCCCTTTTTTACCACCTCAAGTCAGACATCACCCTTCACTGGGATTGCTAACCAGTGGTTGGCGGAACTTCATCAGGAAGGCCACGGTAATGGCCGCTGTGGCAGTCAGGCCGATGATGGTGGAGGTCCCCATCTCCAGCCCGAACCCGATGGGGGCGTTGGCCAGATAGGTGATCACCACAGCAGTCATGAACATGGCGGGAATGGTGCAGATCCAGTGCAGCTTGCCCTCTTTGATGAGGTAGGCAGCCGCAGCCCACAGCATGATGACGGCGGTGGTCTGGTTGGCCCAGCCGAAGTAGCGCCAGATCACCCCGAATTCAGCCTTGGAGATGATGAAGCCAAGGATAAACATGGGGATGGCGATCAGCAGACGCTTGGCCAGCGGCTTCTGGGTCATCTTCAGGAAGTCCGCCACGATCAGGCGAGCACTGCGAAACGCGGTGTCACCGGAGGTGATGGGCAGGATCACCACGCCGAGGATGGCCAGAATGCCGCCGACTGTGCCGAGCAGGCTGGTGGAGACTTCGTGTACCACGGCTGCCGGGCCGCCGTTGGCCATGGTAGCGTTGAGTGCTTCGGTGCTGTCGTAGAAGGAGAGACCCAGGGTGCACCAGATAAGGGCGATGATCCCTTCACCGATCATTGCACCGTAGAAGATGAAACGGCCAGATTTTTCGTTCTGCATGCAGCGCGCCATCAGTGGTGACTGGGTGGCGTGGAAGCCTGATACCGCGCCACAGGCGATGGTGATGAAGAGCAGCGGCCACAGTGGCAGCTCGGTCGGGTGCAGGTTGGAGAAGTCCATCCCGGTGTTGTAGAAGCCTTTGCCGGAGGCGATCAGGCCAACGATGAGGCCGACCGACATGAAGACCAGCAGGGCGCCGAAGATGGGGTAGAAGCGGCCGATGATCTTGTCGATGGGGACTATGGTCGCGAGGATGTAGTAAGCAAAAATCGCCACAATCCAGTAGACCAGATCGGTGGAGGTTAGGTTGGCGAGCAAGCCGGCCGGGCTCAGCACGAATACCACGCCCACCAGCATCAGCAGCACCACGGCAAACAGGTTCATGAAGTGCTTGGCAGCGGTGCCCAGATGTTCACCGACCACGGTTGGCACCGAGGCCCCCTTGGCGCGTACCGACAGCATGCCGGAGAAGTAGTCGTGAACCGCACCGGCGAAGATGCAGCCAAAGACGATCCAGAGCATGGCGACCGGGCCGTAGAGGGCACCCAGGATGGGGCCGAAGATGGGGCCGACACCTGCGATGTTGAGCAGTTGAACCAGATAGACTTTCTTGTCCGACATGGGGACATAGTCCACCCCGTCAGCCATGGTGATGGCGGGGGTTTTCAGCTCGGGTTTCGGGCTGAATATCCGTTCGATGAATTTGCCGTATATGAAGTAGCCGGCCACAAGTAAGCCGACACAGAGGAAAAACCAGATCATTGCTACGCTCCTGCATTGTTATTTTTTAGTGTGCAGAGCGAGTCTAAAACGGTTGCGCCTGACTGGCAGGTGAAACTCCCCGAGCGGCGCTTTGGCGCGTCGAGCGGTCGGCGGCTGTGATCAGGCGCACACTCCGCGGCTCAGTCCAGCCCCAGCTGATCTTTGAGCTCCTTGAGATAGCGACGACTGACCGGCACCCGGGCGCCGCTCGGGGTGACTATCTCTGCCAGCTGGTTATCCAGCAGCCGGATCTCGAAGATGGCGTTGGGGGAGACCAGATACTGGCGGTGGCAGCGCAGCAGCGGGCTCTTTTCTTCCAGCGATTTGAGGGTGAGCTGGGTGTGGAACAGCTCGCCCTGACAGGCCACATGGACGCCGCCGAGATCGGAGAAGGCATACTCCACCTGCGCGATGGACAGCAGCCTGACCCGATTGTGCAGATAGCCCGGAATATGTTCGATGGTGGGGGCCAGCCGATCTATGGGCTGCGGGGAGATATCCTGCTTGAGGCGAGCGAGGGTCTTGGCGAGCCGGGCGGGCTCCACCGGCTTGAGCAGGTAGTCGAAGGCGTTCTCTTCAAAGGCCTGAATGGCATATTCGTCAAAGGCGGTGACAAAGACGATGCGGGGCAGGGGGTCGAGCATGGCGACCAGCTCCATGCCGCTCAGCTTGGGCATCTGGATATCGAGGAACACCACATCAGGCTTGAGGCGCTGAATAAGCGGCAGCGCCTCGATGGCGTTGGCCGCTTCCCCCACGATCTCGATGGCAGGATCGCAGGCCAGCTGCTGCCTCAGCTCTTCGCGGGCATAGTGTTCGTCATCGACTATCAGGGTGCGGATCATGGTTGCTCCTTGGGAATGGTGAACGACACCCGGGTCCACTGTTCAGGCTCGCAGGCAATAGTCACGCCATAGCGCTCGCCAAAGGCGCTTTTCAGTCGCCGATCGACAATGGTCATGCCCAGACCGTCGCCAGCGGGGTGCGCTTGCCAGGTGCCTGCATTATCTTCCACATGGATGGTGACGCTGGCGGGTTGCTCATCGGTCCAGAGGCGAATACGCCCCTGCTCCAGCAGAGTCGAGATGCCGTGCTTGATGGCATTCTCGATCAGCGGTTGCAGAGTGAAGCTGGGTAGTCGCAGTGTGGCCAGATGGGGCGGGATCTCGTTTATCACCGTCAGCCGATCGCCAAAGCGGGCAAGCTCGATCTCCAGATAGGATTGGCAGTGCTCCTGCTCCTCCTGCAGGGTCGCAAGGCCGCTCTGGCGTTTGAGGTTCTTGCGAAAGAACAGCGAAAGATGCAGCAGAAGGTCTCGCGCCTTGTCCGGATCGCGCCGGGTGATGGCACTGATGGTGTTGAGGGTGTTGAACAGAAAGTGGGGGTTGATCTGGGCCTGGATAAGTTTCAACTCGGACTGCACCAGCAGCCGCTGATGTTGCTCCAGCCGGCCGGCCAGCAACTGCTGTGACAGCAGGTTGGCAATCCCTTCCCCCAGGGTGTGGTTGATCTTGAGAAACAGCCGCTTCTTCGGCTCGTAGAGCTTGATGGTGCCGATCACTCCTTTGTCCCCCTGCAGCGGGATCACCAGCACCGAGCCCAGCTGGCATGCGGAGGAGAGGCTGCAGCGATAGGGCTGGCTGTTGCCATCGGCAAACAGCACCTTGTTCTGGGCGATGGCCTGCATGGTGATGGCTGACGCGATGGGGGTACCCGGTAGGTGGTGATCTTCGCCGGTGCCGATAAAGGCGAGGATCTGCTCGGTGTCCGTGATGGCGACCGCCCCCACGCCGGTCTCCTCCTGAATGATGCGGGCAATCTTGTTGCTCGCCTCCGGGGTAAAGCCCTGACTCATGATCCCCACTGTGCGGTTGGCGATATTGAGCGCCTTGGCGGAGAAGACCCGGGAGAACTTCTCATACATCCGCTGCTGGTCGCGGATCATGCTGATAAATAGCGCCGCGCCGCAGGAGTTGGCCAGAATCATCGGGGTGGCGATGGTGCGTACCAGCAGCAGGGATTTGTCGAACGGGGTCGCCACCAGCAGGATGATCACCATCTGCATGATCTCGGCATAGAGGGTGGTAAAGAAGGCGATGCGTGGTTCAAACAGGGCATCCGTTCGCCCCGAGCGCATCAGGCGCCAGTGCACTATGCCCCCGAGCAACCCCTCGCAGGTGGTGGAGATGGCGCAGGCGAGATCGGTAAATCCCCCCAGCGTATAGCGGTGCAGGCCGCCGGTCAGCCCTACCAGAAAGCCCACCAGCGGCCCCCCCAATAATCCCCCCAAGACAGCGCCGACCGCCCGGGTGTTGGCGATGGCATCGTCGATATCGAGGCCTACATAGGTGCCGAGGATACAAAAGCTGGAAAAGATGATGTATATCAGTATCTTGTGAGGTAGTCTCACGGAATAGTTGGCAAGCGGGCGCAGCAGCGGGCTTTTCGAGAAGAGATAGGCGATCACCAGGCTGACGCTCATCTGTTGCAGCAAGGAGAGGACCAACTGCATAAAAAACGCTCCTCATAAGCCAGCTGAAAAAATAGCCAGCCCGTGAATAAGTGTGATCAGGATCTTGTTCTGTTGGCCCAACGGGGCGCAACGGGCCGCCAGTTTGCCAGAACAAGTGGATAAAACCATATCAAATCAGCATGTTAAATTGATATTTGTGTAAGCGGCAGCGGGTTGATATTGATGGATGGAGCATGAATGTATCCGCTGGATACGCCACACGGAGGTGGCATGCTCCGCCCGGCCCCTTGGCTGGGCGTTTTTTATACATGGTCAGTTGACAACCTTCTGATGGGGGTTTGAGCAATTATTCCGGTTTGTCCAATGAGTTATCCCCAGCTTCTGGGGATAACTCAGAATGCAAAGTAGTAGCAGAAGCGGCGGGTCAGGTTGAAGAACTGCCGTTGTCCCTCATCCAGTTCTTCCTGTTTCAATACTCCGGTAATAATACGCTCGTCTTCCCGCAGATCGATCATGGCGACCGCTTCCGGCCGCTGGGCCTTGATATAGGGCAGGATCTTCGGCTTGAGGGGCATGGTGGGTTCGGTAGAGAGCACCAACGCAATGCTCTCGTCGGAGAGTTTCACCAGTGATCCCGGCGGATAGACTCCCAGTACTTTGATCAGCAACTTGACCAGATTCTGGTCGAACTTCTTCTGGGATAACTTGTAGAGCTGGCTGATGGCCTGACTCGGCGCGGCCGGGTTGCCGCTGTTGCGGGGATGGAGCAGCTCGTCGTAGAAGTCGACCAGCCCGATCAATCGCGCCAGCGGCGGGATCTCCCCGCCCTTGATCCCGAGCGGATAACCGCTGCCGTCGAGCCGCTCGTGGTGCAGATGGGCGACCTGACGGATTTTCGGTTCAAAGGCGTTGAGCTGGGTCAGCATCTCCAGCCCGTACTGGGGATGCATATTGAGGAAGTTCTGCTCGGCCTTGCTGAGATCCCCGCGTTTTTGGGTGATCTGGCTCGGGATTTTCAGTTCGCCGATGTCGTGGATAAGTCCCGCAAGTCCCGTCTCCTCAATCTCGATGGGGTTCATGCCGAGTTCGCGGGCCATCAGCATGGCGATAAAGGCGACGTTGAGGCTGTGCTGCAACAGGATATCTGTATGGGGGCTGCGAATAAGGTGGAGCCCGAGAGGCCCTTCGTGCTGACTGAGGGTGAAAGCGGCATTGCGGACGATCTGGGCGGTATTGGCCAGCCCTTCATCCGGTTTGAGGTTCAGCGCCCCGAGAGCATCACGCAGCTCGCTCATGGATTGGCCAAAGGCTTTGTCGGCGGCGCGCATGGAGCGGCGAAAGGCCTTTTCGTCAAAGGGGGGCGGGCCCGAGGCAATCAGCTCTTCCAACTCATCAAGATCAGGCCCGGCATCCGGGATATCGCCGCGCAGCAGCGGCTCGATGGGCAGATCGCTCTTGTCGGGGTCGACCATCAGCAGGGTGAGATCAAGATGGCGGAGAATGTCGAGTTGCTGCTGATCCTTGATCTTGAAGGTATTGAACATAAACGGGTGGTTAGTCCATCCCGTGGGGAGATGGATATAGTGGCCTACTCTCAATTGCTCTATCGAGGCTTGGATCAGTGCCATCGGTTAACCTGCATTTCGTGAATGCCTACTCAACAAGCTAGCAAAATCCGATGGATAGACAACTAAAAATCCATTTCGGGGCTGCGGAGCACCCCGTGCTGTGATGGTGCGCACGAGCGCCGTGCTTCTCCTCTTAATTCGCGCTTAAGTTTTACTTCCTACGCTGGCCCCGTCGTTTTTGTTGGCTTGGCCGGCCCGCTGCACTGCAGGCCGGTATGTAGGAGTTGTTTATGCGTGTAACTCTCGGTGTACTGCAAACCAATCTGTTGCTGGTGCTCTTTTTTGCCCTGGTACTGAACTGGCCAATCTTTTTGCATTTCTATACGGTGCTCAGCGCCCTAACCCATGTCAAAGCCGGATTTGCCATCTCGATCCCGCTGGTGCTGATCGCGGCGCTCAATGCCGTGTTTATTCCCTTCACGTTCCGGTTTGTGCTCAAGCCCTTTTTTACTGTGCTCATTCTGACTGGCTCCATCGTCAGTTACGCCATGCTCAAATACGGCGTCATCTTCGATGCCGGCATGATCCAGAACATAGTGGAGACCAACAGTGGTGAGGCGGGGGCCTATTTGAATGGCTCGGTTGCGCTCTGGTTTCTGCTGACCGGACTGCTGCCTGTTCTGGTGCTCTGGTCACTGCGGATCCGCTATCCGGCTCGCTGGTATCAGGGGTTGGCGTTGCGGGCAGGTGTATTGGCTATCTCTCTGCTGTTTATCGGGGGCGTCGCGGCACTTTACTATCAGGATTACGCCTCGGTCGGTCGCAACAACAAGTCGCTGGCCAAAGAGATTGTGCCTGCCAACTATGTGCACGGCCTCTACAAATATGGGCGGGATGTGCTGTTTGCCACGCCGATCCCCTACCAGCAGTTGGGGACCGATGCCAGGGTGGTGGCACGGGGAAGCAAGCCGACTTTGATGTTCCTGGTGGTGGGGGAGACGGCGCGCAGCCAGAACTACTCCCTTAACGGGTATGGCAAGGCGACCAACAGCTTTACGGCCAAAGAGCAGGGAGTGGTGTCGTTCAAAGATGTGCGCTCCTGCGGGACTGCTACTGCGGTTTCGGTGCCCTGCATGTTCTCCAACCTCACGCGCCGTGGCTACGATGACCAGCTTGCCAGCTCCCGTGACGGCCTGCTCGATGTGCTGCAACATGCCGGAGTCTCGGTATTGTGGAAAGAGAACGATGGCGGCTGCAAAGGGGTGTGCCGCAATGTGCCGACCATCGAGATCCTCCCCAAATCCTATCCTGCGCTCTGTCAGGGGGAGTCCTGCTATGACGAGGTGCTGCTGGAGGGGCTGGATCAGCAGATTGCCGGCATGAAGGGCAACAAGCTGGTGGCTTTTCACCTGATGGGCAGCCATGGCCCGACCTATTTCCGTCGTTACCCTGCCAGCGAGCGCGCCTTTATGCCGGACTGCCCGCGCAGCGACATCGAAAACTGCAGCAACGAGGAGCTGGTCAATACCTATGACAACACCATCCGCTACACCGACAAGGTGGTGGGACTGCTGATAGACAAGCTCAAGTCGCTGGAGAGCCAGTACGATGTGGGGCTGGTCTATCTCTCCGATCACGGTGAATCCCTCGGGGCCATGGGGCTCTATCTGCACGGCACGCCCTACAAGTTTGCGCCGGATGATCAGACCCGGGTGCCGCTGCTGACCTGGTTCTCACCTCAGTTACAGGCCGATCGCCAGCTGGATATGGGTTGCCTGGCGGCGGAGGCGAGCAGTCAGCGTTTCTCCCACGATAATTTGTTCCACTCCATGCTGGGGATCATGGATGTGCAGACCCGTGTTTACGACAACAAGCTGGATCTGTTCAAGCCATGTCGGGCGGGCTAAACCGCCAGCAAGCACACAATAGAAAACGGCAGCCACTGGCTGCCGTTTTGTTATCTCGCAAGATCAGTGTCTTACTTCTGCTCCATGATGATCTGCAGCAGATCCCCCTCCAGCAGGGCGCGCTTGACCAGTGCAAAGCCGCCATAGGTCGGCTGGTTCTGGAAGCGGGCTTTCACGATGGGCAGGCCACGGTGGAAGCTCGGCAGGGATTGATGCTCGACGCAGCGACGGATGGCCGGGAAGAGGATTTCTTCGGCGGCGGTGATTTCACCGGCGATCAGCACCTTCTGCGGGTTGAACAGGTTGACCGTGATGGCCACTGCCCGTCCCAGATGCTCACCCACGTTCTCGATCACGCTGCGAGCCAGTTCATCGCCCGCCAACGCCGCCTTGCACACCTCCTGAATGGTGATGTGCTTCTCCTGCAGCGAGCTCTGGTGACCGCGGCTGATGAGCTCCTTCACCTTGTCGATGATTGCTTCGTTGGAGGCAATGGTCTCGAGGCAGCCGAAGTTGCCACAGTGGCAGCGCTTGCCGAGCGGCTCGACCTGAATATGGCCGATCTCGCCGACGTTGCGGTTCTGACCGAGGAACACCTGACCCTTGGTGATGATCCCGGAGCCCGTCCCCTGGTGAACACTCACCAGAATGGAGTCCATGCAGTCGCGGGACTCGCCGAAGAAGTGTTCGGCCAGCGCCAGCGAGCGGGTGTCGTTGCCCACGTAGCAGGGGAGGTTGAAGTGGTTCTCAAGCAGCTTCGCCAGTCCCAGATTGCGGATCTGGTACTTGGGGGTGTAGATGACCATGCCGGATTCCGGGTTGACCAGACCCGGCATGGTCAGCGCGATGCTGATGAGGTTGCGACAACGTTCGCGGTTGGCATCGATAAAGGCGCCAATCTCTCGCAGCAGCATGTCGACCACGGGTTGCTGGTCGATCTCGGTCACCTGAATGACGTGCTGGTCGAGCTCCTTACCATCGAGGTCATAGAGACTCAGTTGCAGGTAGCCGCGACCCAGCTTGGCAGAGACAAACTGAAAGCGATGTTTGATGGTGGTCAGGGAGATGGCACGCCGCCCGCCGGTTGAGGCTTGCGGAGAGGTCTCCTTGATCAGGCCATGCTCGATCAGTTGCCGGGTTATTTTGGTCACGCTGGCCGGGGCCAGCTGACTCAACTCGGCAATCTTGACCCGGGAGATGGGGCCTTGCAGGTCGATGAGCCGATACACGGCTGCACTGTTGACCTGCTTGATAAGATCTACGTTTGCTATTTGTCCGCCAGTCATGATGTCACTGTTGTGTGTAGTGTCCGTTAACCACGGTCCCACGGACCGTGAAGTCCTGATCGAAGACAGTGAGGTTGGCTACTTTACCGACCTGGATACTACCGAGACGTGAGTCCCATCCAATGGCGCGAGCGGGGTAGAGGCTGGCCATTCTCAGTGCTTCATCGAGCGGTAATCCGACCTGCTTGACCAGATTTTCCACCCCCTCAATCATGGTGAGGGAGGAACCGCCGAGTGTACCATTCTCGTCGACACACTGACCATCGCGTAAAAAGACGGTGGTGCCACAAAAATCAAATTTCTCAAAGCCTTCCGGTGCACCGGCTGCCGCGGTGGCATCGGTGACCAGCACCAGTCGCTCCCCCAGCGCCTTGTGAGCCAGACGCACGTTGGCCCAGTGCACATGGTGGCCATCGACGATGATGCCCGCATAGACATCTTTGCGATCGTAGATGGCGCCCACGACGCCCGGCTCGCGACCGTTGAGGGTCGGAGTCATGGCGTTGTAGAGGTGGGTCGCAAAGCGAATACCGTTATCGAACCCGGCCATCGCCTGATCGTAACTGGCGGCAGTGTGACCGGCCGAGACCAGAATGCCCGCTTCCACCAGACGGCGGATATGGGCCGGCTCGTTGCGCTCTGGAGCCAGGGTGATTTTGGTGATGGCATCCGCGTTGGCACAGAAGAAGTCGATCATTTCGTCCGCTGGCTGGCGAATTTGCGCGGCAGGGTGGATCCCCTTGCGCTTGAGGTTGGTGTAAGGCCCTTCCAGATGGACGCCCAGCACCTCGTTGGGGTTGGCAGCCATGTAGTCACGGGTCACCGCAACGGCCTGCTTCATGTCGGCATCCGGACTGGTGATCAGGGTCGGCAGGAAGCTGGTGGTACCGGATTTGAGGTTGGCCGCCTGCATGGTTGCCAGGGTCTCGACCGTGATCTCGGTGTTGAACATCACCCCGCCACAGCCGTTGAGCTGCACATCGATAAAACCGGCGGTCAGGTTGGCGCCTTTGAGGTCAATCTGCTCGATGCCCGCAGGCAGTTCGGCCAGGTGAGAGATAGCGACAATCTTGTCGCCCTCGATAAGCACCCCGTAGCCGGTCAGCACGCAGCTGCCGGTGTAGAGGGTACAGTTGGTCAATGCGTACATGACGACTCCTTACAGACGGCCGATGTTGGCGGCTTCCAGCTGCTGGAAGTAGCGAACGGTCTTGACCTTGAGCTCCATGGTGGAGGGCTCGTCGCACACCATCATTCCCTTCGGATGCAGTTGCAGGGTGGAGATGGTCCACATGTGGTTGACGCTGCCTTCCACGGCGGCCTGCAGGGCCAGTGCCTTGCCGTGACCGGTGACCAGGATCATGATCTCTTCCGCATCCATCAGGGTGCCGACACCCACGGTCAGCGCCAGCTTGGGCACCTGCTCCATGTCGCCACCGAAGAAGCGGGAGTTGGCAATACGGGTATCTTCGGTCAGGGTCTTGACCCGGGTGCGGGAGGAGAGGGAAGAGGCCGGCTCGTTGAATGCGATGTGGCCGTCATTACCCACGCCACCCATGAACAGGTGGATCTTGCCGTAGGACTTGATCTTGTCTTCGTAGCGCTTGCACTCGGCCACCAGATCCTCGGCATTGCCGTTGAGGATGTTGATGTTTTCGGGACGAATGTCGATGTGACTGAAGAAGTTGTTGTGCATGAAGCTGTGGTAGCTCTCCGGGTGATCTTCCGGCAGGCCGACGTACTCGTCCATGTTGAAGGTGACCACGTTCTGGAAGCTCACTTCACCGGCTTTATGCAACTCGATCAGGCGCTTGTAGGTGTTGAGCGGGGTGCCACCGGTGGGCAGGCCCAGTACGAAAGGGCGATCGCTGGTCGGCTTGAACGCGTTGATGCGGTCAACGATGTAACGAGCAGACCACAGGCCTACTTGGCTGGCAGATTTCAACGGGATCAGGCGCATATGGGATACCTCTGTGTCGGGTTGCGACCGGTTTGGCGGTGGCAATTGGCTAAGACGGATTCAAGTTGTTTTATAGCGTAAATAAAGATTGCGAACTAAGCCACATCTATCCACCACCTTTATCTTGTTTGGGTGATAACGATCACGATTATCGGTTTATTAATTTGCGCAGCGAAATAAAAGCCCTAGACTGCCAATCAAGCCTTGATGGCTTATGCGTCAAACGTGATAAGCACTTAATTTCTAGAAAAACATTAACTAAGGAGAGGAACCGTGAACATTCTCGGTTATTTGCAAAAGATCGGCCGTGCCCTGATGGTGCCGGTAGCGGTATTGCCTGCCGCAGCGATCCTGATGGGGGTTGGCTACTGGATTGACCCGAATGGTTGGGGTGGTGACAGTGCGCTGGCTGCCTTCCTGATTAAAGCGGGCGCAGCCATTATCGATAACATGTCCGTACTGTTCGCTGTCGGTGTCGCTTACGGTATGTCCAAGGATAAAGACGGTTCTGCTGCTCTGGCAGGTCTGGTCGGCTTCCTGGTCGTTACCACCCTGCTGAGCCCGGGCGCTGTGGCCCAGATCAAGAGCATCCCGGTGGAGCAGGTTCCTGCCGCGTTTGCCAAGATCAGCAACCAGTTCGTGGGTATCCTGTGTGGTGTTATCGCCGCTGAGCTGTACAACCGCTTCAGCAGCGTCGAGCTGCACAAGGCACTCTCCTTCTTCTCCGGTCGTCGTTTGGTACCGATCGTAACCTCCGTAGTGATGATCGTCGTATCTTTCATCCTGATGGCCGTATGGCCGGCAATCTACGGTGGTCTGGTCTCCTTCGGTGAGTCCATCGTGAGCCTTGGCTCTACCGGTGCCGGTATCTACGCCTTCTTCAACCGTCTGCTGATCCCGATCGGTCTGCACCACGCCCTGAACTCCGTGTTCTGGTTCAACGTGGCCGGTATCAACGACATCCCGAACTTCCTGGGTGGTCAGGCTACCATCGATGCCGCTCTGGCCGCTGGCAAGAGCCTGGAGCAGGTGAAAGGCGTGGTCGGTATGTACCAGGCTGGCTTCTTCCCCATCATGATGTTCGGTTTGCCGGGGGCCGCTCTGGCCATCTACCACTCCGCCAAGAAAGAGAACAAAGAGAAAGTTGCCTCCATCATGATCGCAGCTGCCTTTGCCTCCTTCTTCACCGGTGTAACCGAGCCGCTCGAGTTCTCCTTCATGTTCGTGGCGCCGGTACTGTATGTCATCCACGCCGTACTGACCGGTATCTCCGTGTTCATCGCTGCCTCCATGCAGTGGATGGCCGGTTTCGGTTTCAGTGCCGGTCTGGTGGATATGGTGCTCTCCAGCCGTAACCCGCTGGCGACCAACTGGTACATGCTGATCCCTCAGGGTCTGGTCTTCTTCGGCCTCTACTACACCGTGTTCCGCGTAGTGATTGCCAAGCTGAACCTGAAAACCCCGGGTCGTGAAGATGACGAAGAGACTGCTCCGGCTGCCGCTCAATCTACCAACCGTACCGAGCTGGCCAAGCAATACTTGGAAGTGCTGGGTGGTCAAGAGAACCTGGTCTCCATCGATGCCTGCATCACCCGTCTGCGTCTGACTCTGAAAGACCGCAGCATCGTCGATGAGCGCAAGCTGAAAGCCCTGGGTGCGGCCGGTGTGGTCAAACTCGGTGAGCAGAACCTGCAGGTGATTCTGGGCCCATTGGCCGAAATCATCGCCGGTGAGATGAAAGCCCTGCGTTAATCGAGCGACTCGCTCACCTCAAGTCTAAGTCCATTGTTGACATAACTAAGGGCCCCGCTCAGGGGCCCCATATAAAAAAGCCAAGAAAATCCAACCTTTACTTCAAATGAGAGCAGCAGTTATGAACTTGAAACATTCTCTGTTAGCCATTGCCATGTCTACCGTTTTTGTCAGCCAGGTCCAGGCAGCCGATGCCGCCAAGCAGGCCGTGGTCGACTCCCTCGCCAACAACCTGGTGGTCAAGTATGAAGTGGTCACCAACGACGGTGCCGGTGCCGGCCTCGATTGCCAGGCGCTGGGTTCCGAGTGGGCGAGCTGTGGCGTTGCCAAGCTGCACCTGACCAATACCGGTGCGGACGTGACCTCCAAAGACTGGAGCATCTACGTCTCCTCCATCCGTCGTATCCAGCGTGTGGATAACGACCAGTTCACCATCACTCACCTGACCGGCGATCTCTATCGTTTGACGCCAACCGAGAAGTTCCAGGGCTTTGCCAAGGATGCCACGGTCGAAGTGCCGCTGGTGGTGGAATACTGGGTACTGTTCGAATCTGACATCATGCCGAACTGGTATGTCGCCAGCGAAGGTGCCGAGCCGAAAGTACTGGCCAGCATGAGCAACATCAATGATGCCAGCACCTACGAGAAGCCGATGCCGGCCGATGGCTGGAAGCGTACCAAGGATGACAAGAACATCCTGATGAACAGCGAGACCCGTTTCGCGGCCAACCAGACCAGCACCCTGCTGCCGGCTGGCAAGATTGACAACCAGATCCTGCCGACCCCGATGAAGCAGGTAGTCAAAGCTGGCCCGCAGGTTGACTTCTCTACCATCAAACTCAATGCCCTGGATCTGCCGAGCGATCGCGCCGAGGCTCTGAAGGCTCAACTGACCAAGCTGGGTGTTACCCTCTCCGACACCGGCTACCCGGTGACCATCAAGCTCGGCAGCAAGCTCAAGCAGGCTGAAGGCTATGACATGACCATCGGTCAGAAGGGCACAGTGATCCAGGGTCGCGATATCGACGGGGCATTCTGGGGTGCACAATCCCTGATCTCCCTGCTGGGTGTTGATGACAAGCTGGTGAGCCCGATGACCGTCGAGGATGCGCCGCGCTTTGAATACCGTGGCATGCAGACCGACGTGGCCCGTCACTTCCGCAGTCTGGATACCATGAAGAAGCTGGTTGACCAGATGTCTGCCATGAAGCTCAACGTGCTGCACCTTGGCCTGACCAACGATGAAGGCTGGCGTCTGGAGATCCCGGGTCTGCCGGAGCTGACCCAGGTAGGTAGCCAGCGTTGCCACGACGAGTCCGAAACCAAGTGCCTGATGCCGCAACTGGGTTCCGGCCCGACCAGCGACAACCAGGGGTCCGGTTTCTACAGCAAGTCTGACTACGTGGATCTGGTGCGTTATGCCAAGGCCCGCGGTGTGACCGTGATCCCCGAGATCAACATGCCGGCCCACGCCCGTGCTGCCGTGGTCTCCATGGAAGCGCGCTACAAGCGTCTGATGGCGGAAGGCAAAGAAGCGGAAGCCAACCAGTTCCGTCTGACTGATCCGGCTGACACCTCCAACGTCACCTCGGTCCAGTTCTACGACAAGATGTCCTTCATCAACCCTTGCCAGCCGGGTGCTGCCACCTTCGTGGCCAAGGTAATGGATGAAGTTGCCCAGATGCACCAAGCCGCCGGTCAGCCGCTGACCGCATGGCACTACGGTGGTGATGAGGCGAAGAACATCATGCAGGGCGGTGGCTATCAGGATCCGGCCGTCACCAAGAAAGAAGAGCTGGTCGCCTGGAAAGGCAACGTCGACTCCAGCAAGCAGGACAAGCCGTTTGGCAAGTCTCCGATGTGCCAGAAGATGATCGACGAAGGCAAGATCAAGGAAGTGGGCGAGCTGCCGGTTTACTTCGCCAAGGAAGTGGGCCAGATGGTCAAAGACCGCGGCTTCTCTACCCTGCAGGCGTGGGAAGATGGCCTGAAGTACGCCAGCGGAGCCAAGGACTTCGCCACCGACAACACCCGTGTCAACTTCTGGGAAACCCTCTACTGGGGTGGCTTCAACGAAGCGATGAAGTGGGCACACAAGGGTTACCAAGTAGTGCTGTCCAACCCGGATTACCTCTACTTCGACTTCCCGAACGAAGTACACCCGGCCGAGCGTGGCTACTACTGGGCAACCCGTTTCAACGACACCCGCAAGGTATTTGCCTTCGCCCCGGAAAACCTGCCGCAGAACGCCGAGACTTCGGTTGACCGCGACGGCAACGCCTTCGTGGCCAAGGGTGACCAGGATCCGGTCAAGTTCAAGGGGATCTCCGGTCAGCAGTGGAGTGAAACCGTGCGTACCGATGCTCAGTACGAGTACATGGTCTACCCGCGTATCTTCTCCGTGGCCGAGCGTGCCTGGCACAAAGGTGGCTTCGAGCTGAACTATGTGAAGGGTCGTGAGTTCTCCGGCGAGACCAAGTTCGTCAACAAGGCCACCCTCAACAAAGAGTGGAACCAGTTTGCCAACGTACTGGGTCAGCGTGTCCTGCCGAAACTGGATCAGGCCGGTGTTGAATACCGCCTCTCCGTACCGGGTGCCAAGGTAGTGAACGGTGTGCTGGAAGCGAACGTGGATCTGCCGGGTCTGCCCATCCAGTACAGCCTGGACGGTACCAACTGGAGTGCCTATGACGCCGCGGCCAAGCCGAGCGTGAATGGCAAGGTCTACCTGCGTACCACCAGCTTCGATGGCAAGCGCACCAGCCGCGTCACCGAACTGAACTGATAGCAGTCAACCGTTAACATGAGGTGGGTCGCAAGACCCGCCTTTCCCAAGGGCGATGGCGCATCGGGTTTGGGAAAGGTTGACTGTGCGTGTGAGCCTTTGTTGTGTGTAATTGTCTGTTTTGTGTTTTTCATCACTTTCAGCCCCGCCTCGTGCGGGGCTTTTTTATGCATTTGGGGTGCAATGTGCCAAGCCACGCCGTTTTTAGCGGCGCAATGGCCGGGAAATGGCCCGGAAGTGCCAAATTCAGGTTGAGACAGCGCCCGTAATAAGGGATCATACCCGGCTTGACGGCGGGGGGATGAGGGTGCCAGCCGGCACAACTTCCGCCAGTGACGCTTTTTTGAGGTGAGCCATGAGTCAGGCGAACAGCCCAACTAACTTTATTCGTCAGATCATTGATGAAGATCTGGCCAGCGGTAAGCACAGCAGCGTGCATACCCGTTTTCCGCCCGAGCCGAACGGTTATCTCCATATCGGCCACGCCAAATCCATCTGCCTGAACTTCGGCATCGCCCGCGACTATCAGGGCCAGTGCAACCTGCGTTTCGATGACACCAACCCGGTGAAGGAAGATATCGAGTACGTAGAGTCCATCAAGCAGGACGTACAGTGGCTCGGCTTCCAGTGGAACGGCGAGATCTGCTACTCCTCCGACTATTTCGACAAGCTGCACGGCTACGCCATCGAGCTGATTGAAAAGGGTCTGGCCTATGTGGACGAACTAACGCCCGAGCAGATGCGCGAGTACCGTGGCACCCTGACTGAAGCAGGCAAAAACAGCCCGTTCCGCGATCGCAGCGTGGAAGAGAACCTGGCGCTGTTTGCCAAGATGAAGAATGGCGAGTTCGCCGAAGGCACCGCCTGCCTGCGCGCCAAGATCGACATGGCATCCCCCTTCATGGTGATGCGTGATCCGGTTATCTACCGCATCAAGTTTGCCCACCACCACCAGACCGGTGACAAGTGGTGCATCTACCCGATGTATGACTTCACCCACTGCATCTCGGACGCGCTGGAAGGGATCACCCACTCCATCTGTACGCTGGAGTTCCAGGACAACCGTCGTCTGTACGACTGGGTGCTGGACAACATCACCATCGACTGCCATCCGCGTCAGTACGAATTCTCTCGTCTGAACCTCGAATACACCGTCATGTCCAAGCGCAAGCTGAACCTGCTGGTGACCGAGAAGCACGTTGATGGTTGGGATGACCCGCGCATGCTGACCGTCTCCGGTCTGCGTCGCCGTGGTTACACACCGGCCTCCATCCGCGAGTTCTGCAAGCGCATCGGCGTCACCAAGCAGGACAACATCGTCGAGATGAGCATGCTGGAAGCCTGCATCCGCGAAGACCTCAACGAGCATGCGCCGCGTGCCATGGCCGTGCTGCATCCGGTGAAAGTGGTTATCGAGACCCTAGCTGCCGACGAAGTGCTGACTGCCCCGGCCCACCCGAGCAATGCCGAGATGGGTACCCGCGAGCTGAACTTCACCCGCGAGATCTTCATCGACGAAGCGGACTTCAAAGAAGAGGCGAACAAGCAGTTCAAGCGTCTGGTGCTGGGCAAGGAAGTGCGTCTGCGCAATGCCTATGTGATCAAGGCTGAGCGCATAGAGAAAGATGCCGATGGCAAGGTGACTTGCATCTACTGTTCCTACGATCCTGAGACCTTGGGCAAGGATCCGGCCGATGGCCGCAAGGTGAAAGGGGTGATCCACTGGGTCAGCGCCACTCACTCCCTGCCAGCAGAAGTGCGTCTCTACGATCGTCTGTTCAAGGTACCGAACCCGGGCGCCGAGGATGACTTCGAAGCTGCGCTGAATCCGGAATCCCTGGTGATCATCGAGGGGGCCCGTGTCGAGGCTTCGCTCAAGAACGCCAAGCCGGAGCAGGCTTACCAGTTCGAGCGTGAAGGTTACTTCTGCGCCGACAACAAGCTCTCCAGCCCGGAGCATCTGGTGTTTAACCGCACCGTTGCCCTGCGTGACTCCTGGGGCAAAGTCGAAGGCTAAGCCGATGGGGCAGGGGAGACCCTGCCCTGTGCGATGCCAACGGCCTGCGCCGGACAATAAAAAAGCCAGCATCAGCTGGCTTTTTTATTGTCCGTTATCTGCAAGTCGCGGCTGACTTATTCGTCGTGCTTGCACTCACCGGTAGCACAGTGACCGTAGAGGTAGAGGCTGTGGTTGGTGAGACGGATATTGAATTTCTTGGCGATCTCGCGCTGACGCTGTTCGATCACTTCGTCGGAGAACTCGATCACCTTGCCGCAGTCGAGGCAAACCAGGTGGTCGTGGTGCTCCTGAGTGGCCAGCTCGAATACCGACTTGCCACCTTCGAAGTGGTGACGGGTAACGATACCGGCATCATCAAACTGGTTGAGAACGCGATAGACGGTAGCGAGACCAATCTCTTCACCCAGGTCGATCAGTCGTTTATAGAGATCTTCGGCGCTGGTGTGCTGGCAGTCCGGCTGTTGCAGGATTTCCAGGATTTTGACCCGGGGCAAGGTGATCTTGAGCCCGGCCTTTTTTAACGCTTGGTTGTTGTCTGCCATATTCTACTTATTCGCATTCTCGAAGGTGGGGTTATTCTGATGGACTGCCGCAGGAATGGCAACCTTGAACTCGCTTGGCCTGTCATTATAGGTCGTAGCCTCCCTAAAAATAAACCCAGCAATTCAAGGGGTTTAGCCATAAATGGCCGGTTGGATTGAAATAATCAATCGTGTCGTCCGACTTGCTGGCATGGCAGATGTTGATAAGATGTAACTTTCACATTCTGGTCGGATGAGATCCATGGATTGGCTTTTTGACAATGCGGCCTGGGTGCGCCGCGCACTCAACGCCTGGCCCCCTTTCTGGGGCGCCGGTATCAAGATAGAGACCCTGAGCGATGACTTTCGCTACTGCCGGGTTACCCTGAAATCCCGCTGGTGGAACAAGAACGCCAACCGCACCCAGTTTGGCGGCAGCATGTTTGCCATGACGGACCCCATCTATCCGCTGATGCTGATGGGCTACTTCAAGAATCGCTACTACGTCTGGGACAAGGCGGGCAGCATCAACTACATCAAGCCGGGCAAGGGCAAGCTGGTGGCCGAGTTCAACCTGACCGAGGGCAAGCTGGCCGAAATCGTGGCGGCGACCGAAGGTGGCAACAAGCACTTCCCCGAATTCGAGGTGACGGTACAGGACAAGAGCGGCGAGCTGGTGGCGCAGGTCAAGCGCACCCTCTATGTGCGGGCCAAACCGGAGCACAGAGGTGAATAACAGGGAAGAATAAAGGCAGGCATCGCAACAAGCAGATACAACAAGGGCCCCGTCGGGGCCCTTGTTGTCAGAGGTATGAGGGGGAGGTGGATTACTCCAGCTCGCCCAGGCACATCTCTTCGTGCAGCTGCTTGCACCAGCCCTTGACGCGCTCGGCAGTCAGCTCCGGCTGGCGATCTTCATCGATACCCAGACCGACAAAGTGCTTGTCATCGACCAGTGCCTTGGAGGCTTCGAACTCGTAGCCGGCAGTCGGCCAGTGACCGATGATGATGGCGCCTTTGGCTTCGACGATGTCGCGCAGGGTGCCCATGGCATCGAGGAAGTACTCGGAATAGTCTTCCTGATCACCGCAACCGAAGATGGCGACCAGTTTGTTGGTGAAGTCGATTTCGCCCAGATCGGGGAAGAAGTCGTCCCAGTCGGCCTGGGCTTCGCCGTAGTACCAAGTCGGGATGCCGAACATCAGCAGATCAAAGCTCTCGATGTCGGCCTTGCTGCTCTTGGCGATGTCACGGACTTCAATCAGGTTTTTGCCCAGCTCTTTCTGGATCATCTTGGCGACAGCTTCGGTGTTACCGGTATCGCTGCCAAAAAACAGACCTACACTTGCCATAGTGTTTAGTTACCCGTATTTGGTGTTAATGCTCAACGCTCAGACTGCAATGTCCACCGCAAAGGCGGACTCAATCTGTTGTTTCAGGATAGATTGGATCAGCTCGGCTCGGCTGATGTTCTGTTGTAACGCAAGTTGGTTCAGGCGCTCCAGCAACTCGGCCTCCACCTTTAACTCTACCCGCTTCAGCCCATTTTCCCGATCGCGCTTAAGCTGGTTACGCTTGTTGATCTTGAGCTGGGTCTCGCGGGGGAGTGGATTGGTCTTTGGCCTGCCGGGGCGCTTCTCATTTGCGAACAGATCCAGTGTTGTTCGATCAGTTTGCTGTTTGGCCATACATCACAGATGAAAATAAGTTAGCCGAGTCCTGAGCCTTCCCAGCCCAGTTCGATCAGCCCCTTGGCGACAAAACCCGCACAACCCAGAAACAGTACCAACCAGACGATAAAACGACCGAAACGGGGCACGTTGCCGCGCTTGAGCACGTCCTGAATGGCCAGGCCAATCAATATGAAAATGGCCACAAAGAATAACTTGAGGCCCAAACTTTCGATCAGGTCGATATGTTCACTTAGCATGGATTGCGCACACTCCTTATGACGGGCGCACTATATCACAAAGGATTTGAAACTGTTAACCGCCTGTCGACAGGAAATCCACAACCAATTTGTTGAACAGAGCCGGTTTTTCCGCATGCAACCAGTGGCCGGTACCCGCGATGACACGCACCTTTGCCGCCGGGAATTGGGCCAGTGCCGTCTCGCTGTATTGGGGCTGCATATAGTCAGAATCCCCCCCCTTGATAAAGAGCACTGGCCCCTCGAAGCGATGCTCATCCGCTGGCCAGCCCATGATGTTGGCGTAGTTTTGCTCAAGGGCGGGCACATTGAAGCGCCAACCCCAGCCATGCTCGCCTCTGGCGAACGATTTGAGCAGGAACTGGCGTACCTCGGCGATCTCGATGTGCTGCGCCAGCATGGCTTCCGCTTCACTACGGCTTTGCGGCGGCGTGCGCAGTGTGGCGTTGAGTCCGGCGAACACATTCTGGTGGCGGGAGTGGGGATAGGCGACTGGCGCCATGTCGGCCACCACCAGCTTGGCCACCCGCTCTGGCGCCAGCTTGGTGACCTGCATCCCTACCTTGCCCCCCATCGAGTGGCCTACTATCGCCGCCTGATCAAGCTCAAGGTGATCCATCAGCGCGAGAATGTCGGCCGCTTGCGCCGGATAGCTCATGTCGTCGCTGCGAAACGAGACGCCGTGGTTGCGCAGATCGACGCTGATGACCCGATAGTGCTCACTAAGGGCGCGGGCCAGCAGACCCAGGTTATCGAGGCTGCCGAACAGCCCGTGGATCAGAATGACGGCCGGTCCCTGACCCTGCTCTTTGAAGTTCACTACGCTCTTTTGTTGCAAAATGACACCTTGTTCGGTCATGAGTGCGTTGCCGATATGATTTAACGCACTGGAAAGAAAAGGATTTCGTGTGATGAAGGGGAAATTTGTGTGGTTTTTTTTCTAAAAAATCCCGTTCAGATCGGCTATCAGTGCGGCCGATCACACACTTGGGCCGCTATTATGCCGTATTCTCGATGAGATTCATGTACATCTGCCAGCCCCTTGCTTGGGCTGTCGGGTTTGCCTATGTATAATCGCCGCATCCGAATTTCGACGAGTCCAGCGCATCCCTATGAAAACCATCGAGCTTGATGACGATCTCTACTTCTATATCGCCAGCCAGACCCGGCACATTGGTGAGAGTGCCTCCGATATCCTGCGCCGTCTGTTGGAACAGCCTGCTCACCAAGGTGTGCCGGTTGCCGAGCCAGTTGCCGTCGCGCAGCCCAGTGCGATAGCCACCCAACAAGGGCTGCAAGCCCTGCTCGATTCCGGTGAGCTGCAAAAAGAAGAGAAGTCCATCAACCGCTTTATGCTGGTGCTGAGTACCCTCTACCGGGATAACCCGGAAGGCTTTACCCAGGCCACCGAAATCAAGGGGCGCAAGCGCGTCTATTTCTCGCAGGATCCCGAGGCTCTGCGTGCCAGTGGCAGCACCACCAAGCCCAAGCCGGTACCGGAGACCCCGTTCTGGGTGATCACCAACACCAACACCAGCCGCAAGCAGAACATGGTGGCCCAGCTGATGGCCAGCATGGGCTATGGCGAAGAGGTGATCGCGCAGGTGTGTGGCGCAATTTAACGATTCTTCAAGACTCAGGCCCTGCCCGGCAAGGCCGCCATTACGCAAGGAAAACGCCATGGCTCAGCATTCCCACGCCGGTCAACCGGCCCGTTTAAGCGATCTGACCAACATCCCCCGTCTGGTCAGCGCCTACTACCTCAACAAGCCGGACATGAGCCGCCCCGAGCAGCGAGTTGCCTTCGGTACCTCCGGCCACCGTGGCAGCGCCCTGCACAGTGCCTTTACCGAATCCCATATTCTGGCGGTGACCCAGGCCCTGGTGGAGTATCGCCAGCAGGCCGGCATCACTGGCCCGCTGTTTGTCGGCATGGATACCCACGCCCTGTCCGAATCCGCCTTTGCCAGCGCCGTCGAAGTGCTGGCCGCCAACGGTGTTGAAACCCGCATTCAGGCTGGCCTCGGCTTTACCCCGACCCCCGTCATCTCTCACGCCATCCTGCGCCACAATGCAGGCAAACCGGCTGCCCGTGCTGACGGCGTGGTGATCACCCCGTCCCACAACCCGCCGGAAGATGGTGGCTTCAAGTACAACCCGCCTCACGGTGGCCCCGCCGAAGGGGAGATCACCAAGTGGGTCGAGGACCGTGCCAACGCCATTCTGGAAGCGGGTCTGGCCGGCGTGAAGCGCATGCCGTTCGCCGAGGCGCTCAAGAGCCCGTTCGTGGTCGAGCACGACTATGTCACCCCCTATGTGGATGATCTGAAGAACGTGCTGGACATGGATGCCATCAAGAACGCGGGCATCAAGATCGGTGTCGACCCGCTGGGTGGCTCCGGCGTCGCCTACTGGGACGTCATCGCCAAGACCTATGGCCTGAATATCGAGGTGGTGAACTACAAGGTCGACCCGACCTTCTCCTTCATGACCCTGGATAAAGACGGCAAGATCCGGATGGACTGCTCCAGCCCGTTCGCCATGGCGAGCCTGATCGCGCTCAAGGACAAGTTCGACATCGCCCTTGGCAACGACCCTGACTACGACCGTCACGGCATCGTCACCAAGTCTGGCCTGATGAACCCGAACCACTATCTGGCGGTGGCAATCCAGTATCTGTTTACCCATCGCACCGGCTGGTCTGCCGATGCGGCCGTCGGCAAGACGCTGGTCTCTTCCTCCATGATCGACCGGGTTGCCGGCGAGATTGGCCGTACCCTGAAAGAGGTGCCGGTCGGCTTCAAGTGGTTCGTGGATGGCCTCTACAGCGGCGAGTTCGGTTTTGGTGGCGAGGAGAGCGCGGGCGCCTCCTTCCTGCGTAAAGATGGCACCGTCTGGACCACTGACAAGGATGGCTTCATTCTGGCGCTGCTGGCGGCAGAAATTCTGGCGGTCACCGGCAAGGATCCGCAGGCTCATTACGACGCACTGGAAGCCAAATTTGGCCGCTCCAGCTACCGCCGTATCGACGCCCCGGCCAACAGTGCCCAGAAAGCAGTGCTCTCCAAGCTGGATCCGGCACTGGTGGAGGCCTCAACGCTCGCCGGTGAGCCCATCATCGCCAAGCTGACCAAGGCGCCGGGCAATGATGCCGCCATCGGCGGCCTCAAGGTGGTGACCGAGAACGGCTGGTTCGCGGCGCGCCCCTCCGGCACCGAGTCCATCTACAAGATCTATATGGAGAGCTTCAAGGGCGACACGCACCTCGACCTCATCCAGCAGGAAGCCCAGCAGATCGTCTCTGCTGCGCTTGCCAAGGCAGGCGTCTAAATCAGGTAGCCATCCTTGAGCCCCTGATGGGGTTGAACGTTGGATATAACAAAGGAGCCATAATGGCTCCTTTTTCATTGTCTGTTTTATGCCAGCGAGTTGTCAGCGCGCGGCTTTCACCGCCAGCCCCAGCTGCCACACTGCCATGGCGTAGTGGGTGCTGTGGTTGTAGCGGGTGATGGTGTAGAAGTTGGGCAGACCGTACCAGTATTGGTAGCCGGTGCCGACATCGAGGCGCAGCAGGCTCGCTTCGTTGTGGTTGCCCAGGCTGCTGGTGGGGGTGAGCCCTGCGCGGCGCAGGGAGGCCACCGGGTAGCGGGTCTGGAAGCCGTGCTCATAGCCGGGCAGCTGGCCCTGACCACGCACCGCCACCGGTTGCCCTTTCTCCCAGCCGTGGGCCTTGAAGTAGTTGGCGACGCTGCCGATGGCATCCACCGGATCCCACAGGTTGGTGTGGCCGTTGCCGTCAAAGTCCACCGCATAGCGCTGGAAGCTGGAGGGCATGAACTGGCCGTAGCCCATGGCGCCCGCATAGGAGCCCTTGGGTTCGGTGGGATCCATCCCCTCATCGCGGGTCATCACCAGGAAGGCTTCCAATTCGCTCGTGAAGAACTCGGCGCGGCGCGGATAATCAAATGCCAGGGTGGCCAATGCATCCAGAATGCGGGTCTTGCCCATCACCCGGCCCCAGCGGGTCTCGACCCCGATAATGCCGACGATGATCTCAGGCGGCACCCCGTAGACCTGCTCCGCCCGGTTCAGCTCGCTTGCGTATTCACGCCAGAAGTTGACGCCGTTCTGTACGTTGTCGGGGGTGATGAACTTGGCGCGATAGCGGTTCCAGGCACCGGTCGGGCCGGTGGGCTTGGCGGTGGTCGGCGCCTGGGCATCCATCAGGCGGATGATCCAGTCGTAACGCTCTGCCTGTGCCAGCACCTGATGCAGCTGGGCGTTGTCAAAACCGTGCTTCTCGACCATCTTCTGGACGAATCTGTCCACGTTGGGGCGATTGGCGAAGTCCCCCTTGCTAACCCCTTGTGTATAAACGGGTTTGCTCGATGGCGCCTGATTGATAAAGGCGCTCTTGGGCTGGGGGACGACCACGGGCTTTGGCGCTGGGGCGCTGCTGCAGCCACCGATCAGGGGGAATAATGACAGAGTGAGAAGAGAGGCAAGGCGACGCATAGGGTTCTCAAAGAGACTGATAAAAGTGCCGCAATGGTAAAACATTGTCATCCCCGTGCAAGTGTTCCGTGCGCCTTGTTTGCCGCCAATTCATCGTGCGATGGATTAGCCCTCCGGTGAGGGCTGCGCGGTTCAGCGCGGGGTGTGACGCAGGGTGTGGTAACCGCTCCAGAGTCGGGTCAGGGTGGTGATGGCGCAGAGCAGGGCAAAGCCGTAGGCGAGCGGGGCGAAGGCGGCGGGCCACAGGCACATCAGCACAAAGAGGGCGATGGTCTCGCTCCCCTCGGTGAGGCCGCCCAGATAGTAGAGGGATTTGTGGTGGTAGACCGGATTGTCGATCCCCCGCTTGCCCGCCATGATGGCAAACGCCAGAAAGCTCGACCCTGTGCCCATAAAGGCAAACAGCAGGGTGGCGGCGGGTAGCGCATTAGCGGGGGCGGCGAGGGCAAAGCCCAGCACCACGGCAGCGTAGAAGATAAAATCCAGCGTGATGTCGAGAAAGCCGCCGCAGTCGGTGATGCCGGTTTCCCGCGCCACGGCGCCATCGAGCCCGTCCAGCAGCCGGTTGAGCAGGATGGCCGCGAGTGCCCATGAATAGCAGCCAAAGGCCAGCAGCGGTAGCGCCAGCATGCCGATGGCAAAACCGGTGAGGCTCACCTGATTGGCACTGACCCCGGCACGGCAGAGCGGTTTGGCAAGCTGGGTGAGGGGGCTGCGGATCACGGGGATCAGATGGCGATCAAACAAGGTGAACACTCCTCGGTTAACAGTGGCATTCGGTGAGGTTGAGTATGGTGCCCGGCGCGTCTTCCGCATCGTGGGTCACCAGGATGGCGGGGATGGCCAGCGCCTTGATCTGCGCGAACACCAGCTCGCGAAAGGCTGCCCGCAGCGGCTTGTCGAGGCGGGAGAAGGGCTCGTCCAGCAGCAGGGCGTCGGGTTCGGCCAACAGTGCCCGCAGCAGGCTGACCCGCGCCCGCTGCCCCCCTGACAGCAGCAGTGGCAGCTTGTCAGCCTGATCCGCCAGCGCGACCAGAGCCAATGCGGTCAGCGCCTTTTCCCGCCGCGCACGTTTTCCCTTGATGGTCGCCGGCATGCCGAACATCAGGTTCTCCGCCACCGTCAGATGGTCGAACAGCAGGTCATCCTGAAACAGCATGCCGATGCGCCGCGCTTGCGCAGGCAAGGTGTTGAGTGGCCGCTCGCCGAGCCTTATCTCCCCCTCCAGCCGGATCGGGCCGCTATCTGTCTGCGCGCCGGGCAGTACCCCGGCCAGCCCCGCCAGCAGGGAGCTTTTACCGCAGCCGCTTGGCCCCATCAGGGTCAATACCTCGCCGGGGGCCACCTGCAGGGCGGGCAGCGAGAGCTGCAGATTTTCATCAAGGTAAAGCCGAAGAGGCGTGGTGCTCAGCATATGGCTGTTTCCATCATCAGAGTTCATCGTGAGCCGCCCCCCTTGAGCGCCGGATTGATCCGCGCCGGCAGCCAGAGTGCCAGCAGGTAGATAACGAGTGGCAACAGCAGTTGCAGCAGGCCGTAGAGCCCTGCCAGCCGCCGGTTGAGGCCGCTGCCGATGGCCACCGCTTCGGTGGTGATGGTGACCACTCTGCCAGCCCCAAACAACAGGGTTGGCAGATACTGGGCCAAACTCACCGCCGCCCCGACGCCGAAGGCAAACAGCAGCGGGCGCGCCAGCAGCGGCGCTTTCACCTGCCACCAGGCTCGCCATGGCGTAGCCCCCAGCAGCAGGGCGCTCTGGGTGATCCGCGGATCGAACTGGCGATAGGGGCCGTGCAGGCAGAGGTAGACATATGGAAAGACAAACAGCAGCTGGCTCCAGAGCACCCAGCCCCAGCCAATGCCGCTGCTTATCGAGTCATGTGCAAGCCAGCCCAGCCCGAGCCGGATGCCAAACAGCAGGCTCGCCTGCGGCAGCAACAGCGGCAGGCAGATAAGCCAGAGCGGCCAGGGGCGGCGCCCGGCTTGCGCCTCCAGACTGCACACCGCCATCACCAGTGCCAGCAAGCCGCTCGCCAGTGCCAGCAGTGCGCTGGTTGCCAGCAGCGGCAGCAGGGTTGGCAGCAGATCCAGCCAGTAGTGACCGCTCCACTGGCGGGGCCAGAGGGCGGGAAAGGGCCAGCGGCGCGCCAGCGACCAGAGCAGCAGGGCCGCCAGCACCGCCAGATTGAGGGTGATCAGGGTTAAGGCAAAGCCTGCTGCGAGCCGGTTGGCAAAGAAGTGGGGCGCCGCCCGTTTGCCATCGAGCCAGCAGCCTTTGCCCACCTCTTTATGAAGCCACTCCAGTAATCTGAACAGAGCGATCAGCAGCGCCGTGATGGCGAGCAGCAGCAGGGCGCCGCTGGCGGTGGCACCGCGCCAGAGCAGGTCCGGGTCCTGATACCAGAGCCACAACCGCACCGCCAGCGGGGCGGGGGCGTCGGGCCCGAGCAGTTGGGCGAGATCCACCACCGCCACACCATAGGCTGCCACCGCATAGATGGGCAGGCGCAGGGCGGGCCAGAGCGCCGGCAGCAGCAGGCGCCACCAGATCTGGGGAGCGCTGAAACCGAGGCTCGCCCCCAGCCACTGCTGGCGTGCCAGCAGGATGGGTTGCTGCGCGGCCATCGCCATCAGCAGCAAAAAGGGGGTCTCCTTGAAAACGAGCAGTGCAATCAGCCCAAGCCCTAGAGGGTCGCGAATGGTTTGCCAGTCGGGAGGCAGTTCAAACCCGGTCAGAGCTGGCGAGACGAGCCGTAGCAGCCAGCCGGAGGGGGCGAGCAAAAAAGCAAAACCGATGGCAAAGGCGACGTGGGGCATGGCCAGCATGGGCGAGAGCAGGCGGCGGAGCAGACCGAAAGCCCGGCTGTCGCTGTGGGCCAGCAGCAGGGCGGTCATCAGCAGGCTGCCAAGGGTCGAGGCGGCGCCAATCCACAGACTCAGCGCTGCTGAGTGCCAAAGACCGGGTTGGGCGAGCAGCAAGGCGAGATGAGAGGCGGCCATCCCCTCCGCCAGCAGTTGCCACAGCCCCGCCAGCAATGGGATGACGAAGAGTGCCAGATAAATGACCGCCATCCCCGTACTCATAGTGGGGTGGCGTGTCAACTGGCGCCACGGTCGGGAGCGGGCAAGTTGGTGACCAGCGGCACTCATCAGTGACCGTAACGCTCGGCCCAGGCCGCTTCCAGCTTGAGCTGCCAGCTGGGGTGAGGCTCGGCCACCGCTTTGAAGCGCAGTGCCGGTTGCCCCTTGGCGGGGTCAGGCAGGGCATCGGCCCGCAGCACGCTGGGATCACCCCAGAAAGCCGGATTGGCTTTTCGTGCCTGCGCCGCCGGGCTTAGCAGGAAGTTGGCCACCACCTTGGCACCCGCACGGGCACTGGCGTTAAAGGGGATGGCGAGAAAATGGCTGTTGGTGAGCGCCCCTTTCTCCATGGCGACCGCCTCCACACTGGGGGGCAGGGCGCCAATCTGGGCGGCGCTTTGCGCCTCCTGCGGATTGAAGCTGATAGCCATGGCCAGTTCGCCATCATCGAGCAGCTGGCGGGTTTCGGCGGCGCTGGTGGGGAACAGTTTGCCCTTGCGCCAGAGTGCCGGATGCAGCTTATCGAGCCAGGCCCAGAGCGGGGCGGTGAGCTGGGCAAAATCGCTCTCGGTCGCCTCCCGATAGAGGGGGGCGGGGTCTGGCGTCAATTCCAGCAGGATCTGCTTGAGAAAACTGGAGCCATGGAACTGGGGCGGCTTGGGATAGGTGAAGCGGCCGGGATGGGCCTTGGTCCACGCCAGCAGGGCGGCAGCCGAGGTGGGCGGGCTGGTGACCTCTTCGGTGTCGACCATCAGATTGAGCTGGCCGATGCCCCAGGGGGCTTCCAACCCTTCCACCGGCAGTGTGAAGTCTTCACTCACCGGCAGGCTGCTGTCGACCAGTGCCATATTGGGCAGCTCGGCGGTAAAGGGAGCGCCGAGCAGCCCCTGCTCCTTGAGCGCCTTGAAGTTCTCGCCGTTGACCCAGAGCAGGTCGATGGGCCCGCCAGCTTGCTTGCCCGCCTGCTTGTTGGCCAGCAGCTGGCTGACGCTCTGGGCAATGTCATCCACCTTCACCTGCACCAGCTTGACCTGATAGTCGCGCGCCAGCTCCTGCCCGGCCCACACCAGATAGGCGTTGATCTCCGGGCTGCCGCCCCAGGCGTTGAAGTAGACGGTCTGCCCCTTCGCCTCCTCAAGGGTCTGTTGCCAGTTGTCATCAGGGCTGGCTAACAGCGGGCCGCTAGCCAGCAGTGGCAGGGCGCACAGCAGGGCGTTTAGCCGCTGTTTGAGCCAAGAGTTGCGGTGCGAGTTGAGGTGTGAGCCGAGCAGTGAGAATGGCTTGATCATAAACGTTTCCCTGGTTGTCAGGCGCCACGGCGCCAGCGGTGATAACGGGCCAGCAACGCCAGCACCCGGGTGGGCTGATGGGCCCGTTTCCATTCACCCGCCACATATTTGTTTCCCTCCATCAGGGTGGGATAGGCGTGAATGGTGCCGAGGATCTTGCCAAGGCCGAGGCGGTGACGCATGGCGAGTACGAACTCGGCAATCCGCTCACCGGCGTGAGTGCCCACTATGGTGGCGCCAATGATAGTATCCTTGCCCGGCACGGTCAGCACCTCGACAAAACCCTGGCGCTCCCCATCGGCAATCGCTCTGTCCAGCTCGGCCAGCTCAAAGCGGGTCGCCTCGAAGGGAATCCCCTGCGCCTCGGCTTCCTTGCGATTGAGGCCGACCCGGGCAATCTCCGGCGTGGTGTAGGTGGCCGCCGGAATGACCCGATAGTCGGCCCGAAAGCGCTTGAACTGACCAAACAGGGCATTGACCGCCGCATACCAGGCCTGATGGGCGGCGAAGTGGGTGAATTGGTAAGGGCCCGCTACGTCTCCCACCGCCAGTATGCTGGGGAAGTTGGTGGCAAGAAAGCCATCGACTGCTAGGGTGCCGCGGGGGGCAAGCTCGACCCCCAACGCTTCGAGCCCGAAGCCGCTGACGTTGGCGACCCGACCCAGTGCCAGCAGCAGTTGATCCCCTGCAACCACCTGTGTCTCATCGCCACGGCGCAGTTGTAGCCGGATGGGGAGATCCCCATCGGCTGCGGGCAGATAGTCGGCTCGTTCGGCACGCCAGCCGGTGAGTAGCTGTACGCCATCGCGGCTCATCTGCCCGGCCAGGGCGTCGGCTACCTCTCTCTCTTCGCGGGGCAGCAGTTGCTCCGAGAGTTCCACCAAGGTCACGGGAATGCCGAGCAGGGTGAAGCTCTGGGCCAGTTCGCAGCCGATAGGGCCGCCGCCCAGTACCAACAGCCGGCGCGGCGGGGTGCGTAGTTGCCAGAGGCTATCCGAGGTGAGGTAAGGCACCTGATCCAGCCCCGGCAGCTTGGGCACCAACGGTCGGGCGCCGGTGGCGATAACGATATGGCGGCTGGCAAGGCGCTGGCCGTTCACCTCCACCTCCCAGGGGGAGACCAGCCGCGCCTCCCCTTCTATGCACTCCACTCCAAGCCCCTGATAGCGTTCGATGGAGTCGTGGGGCTCGACCTCCTTGATAACCTCAGCCACCCGTTCCATCACGGCGGCAAAATCGGCGCGGGAGTGGCTTGGACTAAAGCCCAGCTCGTCGGCCTTACGCTGCTCTGCGGCAAAGCGGGCGCTGCGGATCAATGCCTTGGAGGGGACGCAGCCGCTGTTGAGGCAATCGCCCCCCATCTTGTGCTTCTCGATGAGCGCCACCTTGGCCTTCACCGCCGCGGCGATATAGCTGGTAACCAGCCCACCGGCGCCCGCACCGATCACCAGCAGGTTGTAGTCATAGCGAGCGGGTTTGCGGTAGGGGGCGAGCTGGCGCCGCAGCGCGAGGTGCGAGGTCAATTTCTTGACGAGCCAGGGCATCAGCCCCAGCAGGGTCAGCGCCACCATCAGGCCGGGGGAGAGGATATTGCCGGTGCTGGTTAACTGGCCAAGCTCGCTCCCTGCCAGCACATAGACGAAGGTGCCGGGCAGCATGCCAAGCTGGCTCACCCAGTAGTAGGTGCTGACTCTGATGGGGGTGAGCCCCATCAGCAGATTGACCAGAAAGAAGGGAAAGACGGGGATAAGGCGCAGGCTCAGCAGATAGAAGGCCCCCTCCTTCGCCATGCCGGAGTGAAAGGTGGCCAGCTTGTCGCCAAAGCGGGCGGTGACCCAGTCGCGCAGCAGAAAACGGGCGCTGAGAAAGGCCAGGGTCGCGCCGATGGTGCTGGCAAAGGAGACCAGCAGCAGCCCCCAGGCGACGCCGAACACCGCGCTGCCACCCAGGGTGAGCAGGCTGGCGCCGGGCAGGGAGAGGGCTGTGCTCAGCACATAGATAAGCACGAACAGCAGGCTGGCCGTGACAAAGTGGCTGTCGACCCATTGCGCCACTGCCGCCTGCTGAGCCTGCAAGGCGTCCAGACTGAGGTAACGGCCAAGATCGAGGGCAAAAAAGGTGCCGATAAGGCTCCCCATCACCAGCAGAAGCAGCAGGCGGGTCCGGTTCATCAGGCGTCCTTGTTGTCTGGCTGGGCGGGGCGTTCCGGCTGCACCGGCAGCTGGCAGAAGCCCTGCGGCGCGATATCGAGGGCGGCGTTGAACTTGGCCGACATGTTCTGGAAGGCGATAAGGCCGGTCAGCTCCACCATGGCATCGTCGTCGAACCAGTGCTTGAGGCGGGATGCTTGTTCATCGCTCACCCCATCCAGTCCGGTCATCGCTTCGGTGTAGTCGAGCACCGCTTTCTCCCGCTCGTCGAACAAGGGGCTTTCGCGCCAGTTGGCCAGCGCCTCCACCTTCTCGCTGGATCCTGCCCGCTTGCTCAGGGTCATGGCGTTGATGTCGACGCAGAAGCGGCACCAGTTGAGCTGGGAGACCCGCACCGTTACCAGAGAGCGCAGCACGGGATCGATGGGGGAGCGCTTGCGGTTGATGACCCCGTAGAGGGTGGCGACGGCGGCAAACAGGCGCGGCGAGCGGCCCCAGCACTTGCCCGGAATGAGCACCTGACCATAGTTGCGCTTTTGCAGCCAGAAAAAAGGGCGGATAAACCAGGCATATTCCCAGTCGGGTTTGACCTCAACGCGCATCAGTTACCTTCTTGTTGTTTCACACTTACGGTTTCAAATTGGGTTTGTAGGCCTGGCCGAGGCGCTCATTCAGGCGGATCAGGAAATCCTCGATCCGTGCCCGGTTGGTGCCCAAGTCGCTGCGCCCCTGACGGGAGGCTGATCGCATATCGATACGGGTCTCTTTGGGGCCTGCAAAGACCCGCAGCGCCACATCATCCTGAAAGCCGAACCAGCCGGTGGTGACCACTGCATCCAGGCCATCCGGGCTCGGTCGTACCTGCCAGCCCAGCTCCTGCATCAGTTCGTTGGCTTCAATCACCACTTCGGCAGGAGAGGCTTTGGTAAAGAGAGGACCGGGTTTTGCCTCAAATGCTTTCAGCGGGGCGCTATTTATTGGCAGATCCTGCGCTGTTCTGAGCTCGGCCGCCCAGCGCAGCAGGGGGGGATTATAGGGATCTGTGCTCACATCGTTGATCAGCGGCATGCGCAGCGCCTGCAGCACAAAGGTCAGGGGCAGCAGCAGTGGCAAGGCGCCCAAACCGCTGGCGTAGCGGTTGCGGCTCCAGGGCAGGCGCACCAGCAAGATAAGGGAGATCATGGCCCCCGTCAGGCAGATGGCAAAACCTATCCACCAGGGCCAGAGATGAAGGCGGCTGCCGAGGGCGCCAGCGAGCGGGAGTAACCAGGCCAGCAGGGGCCACAAGCAAGAGCGGGGCATAGCACGGGATCCATCGTCGAATGTGGACAATGCCGAGAAGGATAAACTTAATTGCCTGATAACGTTAGTAAATTGATGCGAGTTTGGCGTGGTTTTGGTCAGTTTTGCGAGGGAGATGCAGAGGTCGGTGAAGTCAGCCTGACGGGAGCTTCACCGAGAAAATGGTTAGTTGCGATGACTTAGTTGCGATAGAGCACTTTGATCAGGTGAAAGCCGAACTTGGTGCGCACCGGCCCCAGCACCTTGAGCAGTTCACCCTTGAAGACGGCATCGTCAAAGGCCTTGACCATATCCCCTTTATTGAACTCCCCTAGATCGCCGCTGCGTTTTGCAGAAGCGCAGGTGGAGAAGCGCTTGGCCATCTGGCCGAAGTCTGCTCCCTTCTCAATCTTCTCCTTGATCTCCAGACACTGTTTTTCGGTCTTGACCAGTATGTGCTGGGCACAGGCTTTTTTCATCGGGGCGCTCCTGGGAGTGATGGCGAAGGTTGTTAACGCCAAGGGTGGTAGCAAATCGGGGCGCAAGAGTACCCCAATTTGCCACCGGCGTCAGCCATCACAGCCCGCCATTTACTGGCGCTCGTCAGCCCTGTTACTGGCGAGCGCGGGTGGCCAGCATGGCGCGTGGACGCGCTTGCCAGATGATCTCCAGCCCGAGCAGGGCGTAGAGGCTCCAGATGGCCAGCGGATTGAGCCATTCGCCCCCCAGTTGCAGGGTCATCAGAGCGCAACCTGCCAGCAGCAAGGTGATCCCCGGCAGCCGCCAGTGGGCGGGCAGGGGGGCCAGCAGCGCCATCGCCAGCAAAATGCCGAGGCCAAACGGCAGGTTCAGGGCGGTAAAGGCCAGCGCCTGCTGGCCACTCATGCCGGTCAGCAGGGCCAGCAGGGCGCTGCAACAGGCGAGAAAGGTGATGAACTCGAGACGATCGGCAATATAGTCAGCCATCTGTTCGCTACGTGCATGCATGATGTGTCTCCTTCAGTTGATGGTTCAAGTGTGAGGGAGGGACGTCTGCAAAGGCAGCGGGATAATTCGATTGCGCTGAACGAGCAATTCTTAATCACCCGCTACGGCGGGCTTTGGTGTGTGCCGGGCCTGTTAAACGGTGAGTGTGGGGCTATGCCGACAAACTCTGTCGTGGTGGGTTTCTGGTTGCAAAGAGAGGAGGAGAGGTGACAAATGGTGCCTGATGGTGGGTTGAGCCTTATTCAGGGCAGGTCAATTCGCTCCCATCGGGAACGCGGGCGTCGTCATTGTCACCAAAATGTGTGATTTGTGGTCAACCTCTTAAAAGATATGGTGAATTTGCCAATGGCGCCGCGCTGTCGCTGGCCGATGCCTATGTTAGGATAAGGTTCGCCATTTTTCTGGCGCGCATTTTTGTGTCACGGCCATGCACGGCATGGCGTGCTGCGCCGTATTCGGGGTTGGCCCGAAAGGGCGCTGGTTTCCTTCACCACAGATTCAGGAAAATTGACCTTTGACAGGATGCATTTCATCCCTGCTGGCAGGGCGTTCACTGTCCGGCCCTGCGTTTCGCCGCGGCCTGCGGGTACTGGGGGTGGGCTTGTTGCTGTCGCTGCTGGCTTCGCCCGCGTTTGCCGCCAAGCTCACCTATCAGGTCAAGGGGTTGAAAGGGGAGAACAAGGATAACGTTGAAGCCTACCTCAATGCCCTGCCGGTCTATCAGGAGCGGCAATACCGCCCGGCCCGCGCCAAAATCACCGAGAGCGTGCAAAAGGCGCTGCAGGTTTATGGCTACTACCAGCCGAAAATCACCCTGAGCCGCGACAAGAAGACTCCGTCCAAAGTGGTGATTGAGGTGGACAAGGGGGAGCCGGTCATCGTCTCCCGCCTCGATATTCTGCTGGAGGGGGATGCGGGTAGCGACGAGCTCTACAGCGCCCTGCTGGACAAGTTGCCCCTCAAAGAGGGCGAGCCCCTCAACCACGCCAAATATGAATCCATCAAGGCCGATCTCGGCAGCCTCGGGCTGGCCCGCGGTTACTTTGATGCCAAGCTGAGCAAGAGTCAGGTCAAGGTGTTCCCGGACAAGGGGACGGCAGAGATCTTTATTCTGTTCGAATCGGGCCATCGCTACCGTTTTGGCGAGATCCGCTACGATGCCACCCCCGAAGCGCTTCACCTCATTCGCCCGCTTATCAACATCAAGAGCGGCGACCCCTATCTCGCCATCCGTCTGGCCGAGATGTCGCAGGATGTCTCCTCCACCAAGCTGTTCCGTCAGGTCGATATCAAGCCGGTATTGAGCGAGGCGAGCAACTATCGGGTGCCCATTGCGGTGACGCTGGATAACCGGGTCGATCACGAAATCGAGACAGGTATCGGTTACGCCACCGACGTGGGGCCGCGGATGAGTGCCACCTGGGAGAAGCCCTGGGTCAACCGCTATGGTCACCGCCTGTTTGCCACCGCCAAGGTGTCGGCGCCGGAGGCAGAGCTCAGCTTCGACTACCAGATCCCGGTGGGTAACCCGCTGCGGGACTACTACTCCATCCAGACCGGCTACCAGTACAAGGACAACAACGATACCCGCTCCGATCTCACCACTATCGGTGTGCACCGCTGGACGCGGCGGCCGGAGAGCTGGGATCGGGACGTCTTTATCCGGCTGGAGAACGAGATCTATACCCAGGGTGCCGACGAGGGGAACAGCTTGCTGCTGATCCCCGGGGTCTCCTGGTCCCGGCTGCGGGTGCGCGGCACCCTGGTGCCCGATTGGGGGGATCGCCAGCAGCTGACGCTGGAGTTCTCCGATCCCAGATGGGGCTCCGACATCAGCTTTATGCGGGTGTGGGGGCGCAGCAAGTGGCTGCGAACTCTTGGCGATAACCACAGATTCCTGATGCGGGCCGAGCAGGGGGCCATCATAGGTGACAGCTTCTCGTTGGTGCCGCCGTCTTTGCGCTTCTTTACCGGTGGCGATCAGACGGTGCGCGGCTTTGGTTACGAGAGCATCTCCCCCACCGGGCCGGATGGCAAGCTGACCGGTGGTCGTTACACCAGCGTGGCCAGTCTGGAATACAACTACCGCTTCAGCGAGAAGTGGCTGGGGGCCATGTTTGTGGATGGCGGCACCTCCACCACCGATTACAGCGAACCCTGGAAAATAGGTACCGGCGTCGGTGTACGCTGGGTCACCCCCATCGGTCAGGTCAGGTTGGATCTGGCGGTCGGGGTATCGGAAGAGGACAAGCCCTTGCGGCTGCATTTCGCATTGGGGCCTGAATTATGATGTTGTCTAAACGCTTTTTTCTTTGGCCGCTGCGGCTGTATCTTGCGCGGGGGTCTGCATTGTGATCTGGCTAAAACGCATTTTTCTCTGGCTGATGGGGCTGGTGTTCCTGCTGCTCATCGGCGTCAGCCTGCTGGGCTTTACCCATCAGGGCAACAAGTGGTTGTGGCAACAGGCCAAGGGAGCGCTGCCTTCTCTCAAGGGGGAGCTGTGGCCGGTCAGCTTGGCTATGGCTGGACTCTGGAAGGGGCGGGTTGGCAGGATGAGCTGGTGGATGTCACTGTGGATCGCGCCGTGCTCGACTGGGATCTCGGCAAGTTGCTGCAGGGCAAACTCTGGATCAAATCGCTTGAAGTGACTCATCCGGTGGTGAAGGTGGCTGACTCGGAGCCTGCACCGGAAGAGCCTTCTGAACCCTTTGTCTGGCGCCCGCTGCCACTCAAAATTCAGGTCGACAGCCTCAAGGTAGCCGATCTCGATCTGGCGGTGCCCGGTGTGGCTGTGACGCTGGGGTCCCTCGATATCGGCGCCACCCTCAATCGCAAGGGGCTGATTGTGCGCGGCCCGGTGCTCGATAACCTGAAGGTGACGCTGGATGATGCGGCACCCGCCAGCGCAGCCAAATCTGCCAAGCAGCCGGCCGCTAACGAGAAGCAAGCCGGTGCTGCGGTGGCGCGCAACGACAAGGCCAGCGCCAAGACAGCCAAACAGGGTAAAGGGACGCCTGCTGCGAACACGACAAAGGCAGCCCCCATTCTCCTGCCCGCCATTCACCTGCCATTCCCCATCCAGCTGGAAGGGGTCAGTGCGACCCGGGTGCAATATAAGCAGGGCGAGCTGATCGAAGGGCTCGACAAGCTGCTGCTGTCGGCCACTGCTGCCGACGATCGCATCGAGGTGCGCGAGCTCTCGCTGCGCCACGCCATGGCCGATCTGGCGCTCAAGGGACACATCCAGCTCAGTGACGACTACCCGCTGGCGGTGACCCTGGATGCGAAGGCCCGCAAGGGGCTGCTGGATGGCGAGCTGCAAGGGGAGCAGGCCACGCTGGCGCTGAGTGGTTCGGTCGGCAAGCTGGGGCTGGCGTTGTCGGCAAAGGGGCCGATTGCAGCCAATCTCAAGGGCTCGCTGGCCGCCCTCGACCCGGATCTCCCTTTTGATTTGGCCCTCGACTGGAAGAGCCTCGGCTGGCCTCTTCACAAGCCTGCCAAAGATGAGCCGAGCTATCGGTTGGACAAAGGAAGCCTGACTGCCAAGGGCAAGCTCTCCGGCTACCAGTTTGCCCTCAATACCTCCGGCAAGGGGACCGATGTCCCCCCCTTCAAGCTTGCGCTGGACGGCAAGGGGGATCTGGAGCGGCTCAGCAAGATAGCCTTGCAGCTCAACGCCCTAAAGGGGGAGCTCAAACTCGATGGCAAACTCGCCTGGAACAAGGGGATCGAGTGGCAGGGAACCACCCTGTTCAAGGGGATCAATCCGGCCGAGCTGCTGCCCGAGCTGAAAGGGACGCTGGCCGGTGAGCTGGAGAGCCGTTTCGTGATGAACGAAGCGGGTCACTGGGAGCTGAAACTGCCCAAGCTCAAGGTGGATGGCAAGCTCAACCAGTACCCGCTGGCCCTCAAGGGGGAGCTTAGCGGTAACGACAAGATGGAGTGGCTGATCCCGGCGCTCTCGCTGCAAAGTGGCCCTAACCAGTTGCAGGCCAAGGGCAGTATCAGCAGCGCCCAGTGGAAGCTCGATGCCAACTTGCAGGCTCCCCAGCTGGGGGGCATCTATCCCGGCCTGAAAGGGGATATCAAGGGGCAGGTGAAGGTCAGTGGCAATCAGCAGACGCCAAAAATCGATGCGGATCTCGCCTCCGAGCGGCTCTACTATGCCGGCACCGACCTGAAGGGCATTAGCCTCAAGGGCAATGCGGTGATCGGCGCCAAACCGGCCGGTGAGCTCGCGTTGTTGGTGGCGCAGCTGAAACAGGGCGAAACCAAGCTCAGCCAGCTGGCCCTGAACCTCAGCGGCGATATCAGTCAGCATCTGTTGACCCTGACCATGAAGGGTGACCCTGTTGCGGCCAACCTCAAACTGGGTGGCGGCGTGCGGGGGGATCACTGGCGCGGGGCGCTCTCCGAGTTGCAGCTGAAAACCCCGCTGCGCCGTTGGGACTTGAGCTCCCCTTGGGCACTGGATCTCGATCTGCCGCGTCAGCGGCTGGCGATGGGGGATCTCTGCCTCGGCTCCCAGGGGGCCAGCCTATGCATCAAGGGGAGTCAGGTCTCCGCTGCGCAGGGCACCCTGGAGTTTGCCCTGAGCGAGTTTGATCTCAAGCGGCTGCGCCCCTGGTTGCCGGACAACTTCCGCTGGCAGGCGATGCTCTCCGCCGATGGCCGCGCCAGCTGGCGTGGCAATCAGCCGACCCTGCATGCGGTGGTGCGAACCACGCCGGGCACTTTTGTGGCAGATGGCCTCAAGACCGACTATCAGCAGCTGGCTCTGGCCCTGGATTTCGAGCGGCAGCAGGCGGCCATTCGCCTCGATTTTGCCTCCAAGCAGATCGGCAATATCGATACCGATTTGCTGATCAGGGAGCCTGCCGGTCGCGGTCTGCTCGGCGGTCAGCTCAAGTTTGACGATCTCAAGCTCAATACCTTCGCGCCGCTCATCCCTGAGGTGCGCTCGCTGCAAGGGGTCATCTCCGCCGATGCCCGTTTCGACGGCACCCTGGCGGCGCCCCTGCTGTTTGGCCAGCTCAACCTGCGTGACGGTGAAGTGCAGACTCACTCCGACATGGTGACCCTGACCAAGCTGGTGACCCGCCTCAAGATCGAGGGCAACCGCGCCGAGCTCGATGGCTCCATGCTGGTGGGCAAGGGGCCGCTGGCGTTGGGCGGCTGGCTCAGCTGGGCCAAGATGCCGGTCAGCGGAAGCCTCACCATTAAGGGCAAGGATCTGGAGGCGCAATATCCGGGCATGGGCCGGGTCAGAGTCTCGCCCGATATCGCGGTGTCGCTGGGTGAGGAGACCCGCATTACCGGTCAGGTGGATATTCCCTGGGCGCGTATTCTGGTCAAGAGCCTGCCGGATTCGGCGGTGGCGGTCTCCGACGATGTGACCGTGGTCTATGACGATCTGCCCCCGGCTCCCAAGCAGGCCAGCCTGCCGCTGGCGATGAAGGTGGCGATCCGCCTTGGCAACGATGTGAAGCTCGATGCCATGGGGCTGAAGACCGATGTCTCCGGTGGCCTCAATATCCGTCAGGATCCCGAGAAACCGCTGGCTGGCAATGGCCAGCTGGTGCTGACCAACGGCCGCTTCAAGGCTTACGGTCAGAACCTCATCATCAAGGAGGGGCGGATCCTCTTCTCCGGTCCGCTGGATCGGCCCTTCCTCAACATCGAGGCCAACCGGGATCCCGATACCATCGAGGGCCAGGTGACGGTCGGGGTGCGGGTGACCGGCCCTGCCAGCAAGCCTGAGATCACTGTCTACTCCGAACCGCAGATGGCGCAGTCGGAACAGCTCTCCTATCTGCTGCGCGGCAAAGGGTTGCAGACCGGCGGTGAGGATGGCGGTTTCAACGGCCTGCTGGTAGCCGGCGCGGTGAGTCAGGCCAACGGCGTGGTGTCGAGCATCGGCGAGTCGCTGGGGATGAGCGATGTCTCCCTCGATACCGCGGGCAGTGGCGACAACACCCAGGTGACTCTGTCTGCATATCTGCTGCCGGGCTTGCAGTTCCAGTACGGGGTCGGGGTCTTCAGCCCCATCGCCGAATTCAAGCTGCGCTACGAGGTATTGCCACGGCTCTATCTGCAGGCGATGAGCGGGGTGGCTCAGGCGGTCGATATCTTCTATCGCTTTACTCTGTAACGCTTCATCCCGTAACAGGGCTGATATGAACGTAAACGGGAGGCGCAGGCCTCCCGTTTTTTTATTGCGCGATCGGCTGCAGGTAAATGGCGATAAGGGACTGGAGGGCAGAGGGAGAATGGATTGCGGCGGGCTATAAATGCGAAAACCCGGCGCTATGCCGGGTTTTCTGAATGATGGTGGAGGGAGAAGGATTCGAACCTTCGAAGGCAGAGCCGTCAGATTTACAGTCTGATCCCTTTGGCCGCTCGGGAACCCCTCCACGGGGTATTGCTTTCAAATTGTCGCACTTGAAATGGTGGAGGGAGAAGGATTCGAACCTTCGAAGGCAGAGCCGTCAGATTTACAGTCTGATCCCTTTGGCCGCTCGGGAACCCCTCCACAAGTGCGAGGCGCATACTAACAGATCTTCCGGTTTTGTGAACCCCCAAGCAGGATTTTTCCATTAAAAGAATTGGATTTGTGGCCGATAACCAGTGAAATCGCCATTTGCGAGAGTTATCTCATGCTGCCCAGTTCAATCCGTAATCACCTGCTCGTCGATGAGGGCCAGTTGGGGCAGCGCCTCAACCGTGACCTGCAGCATGGCGATCGGGCGGATTTCCGGTTGCATCTGGCCCTGCTGACTGATGCGGTGGAGGAGCAGCCCTGGTTTGATGCCAAACCGGCGCCCACTCCCCAGAGCCGTGACTGGCGTCTGCACTTTGCGCTGAGACCGGCAGAGGTGCTGGTGGCTGAAGGGGCGGGGAGTGACTGTAGTGCCATCAATGAGCGGCTGCAGCAAGGGGGAAGCATGGTGGATGTGCGGCTCTGGCTGGCGCTGCAAACACCGCCGCTGGCGGTCAAACAACCGCTGCTCGATGAGGCTGTCTACGACAACCTGTCACCGCTGGCGCGGGAGCGGTTGCAAGGAAAGCTGGCCGATATGCCACGCCAGGAGGATCCGCTGGTATTGCTGCCGATCCTCGATCGTTTGCAACAGGGGGTGGATACCCGGTTGCACTGGCTCAGTTGATGGCGCCTGTTCACTGTGTAACGCGATGCTTGTCGGCAAATCACAGGCAACAAAAAGGCGGGTGACCCCGCCTTTATGCTCTTTAGAATTTTTAGCCTTGCGGCATGCAATCAAGCGTCAGCTTCATCCGGTTGCGGCTGCTCTTTGAGCGCTGCGTTGGCACGACGGGCAATCGGCTTTTCGGTGTGACGGTTGAGTTGGCGCTCCAGTTTTTGCCCCAGTTCGTTGATGGCTGCGTAGAGATCCTCATGCTCTGCCTGGGCAAACAGTTTGCCGTTGGGGATGCCAGCACTGGCTTCGACAGTGAACATCAGACGCTCTTTGGAAACAATCACATGGGGTGTGATGAGAGGTACCTGAAGACGTTCGAGCTTTTCAAAACGGGATTCGATGCGCTCGCGGATAGCCGGGGTGATGTCGATGATTTTGCTGGTAATTTCGATTTTCATATTGGCCCCCTTCGGGTCGTCTTGCTTGTGTCTTCACCTTCAGATTACTCATTGGTAAAGATTGAAATGTGATCCATGTCACATAACCTTCCCTTGGCTATTCAGCAACTTATAAATTGTGATCTTTTCCGGTTTCGTGCCAAAAACAGCTTGAGCTCCGTGAAACTGGCAGGCAGTATGACGGGAATAGGATCGTTTCTGTCCCTTCTTGGCAGCACTTCGTGTCGACCTCATGTCCGGTTTCCACTGCTTGATATCGCATGTTTGTACTCTTCCCTCGCAACCTCTGATCTGATGAGCGGATGCAGGGGGCGTTGCTATGCCTGATTGGACATCAAACGTGGTTGGTTGTTGTGTTGGAGTGGTAAATGAAGCAGCAGGCCACGCAAGTCATGTGGTTTTTCGATCGGCAACATGATCAGTGGAGTCTCTCTGATCAGGGGGCCTACCAGCAGTGGCAAGGGGAGGGCAATCATCCCTGGGCCGCTCGCCTGTTACCGGAAGATGAGGCAGGTTTTGCCGATTTTCTTGTCCGGCTTCATGAATCGCATCTGCCCGAGCAGTTTATCGGCCATCTGAAAGATGATCAGGGGCAGCTCAACCATGTGCTCTGGAGCGGCCAGTTTGTGCCCACCCAGCAGATCTGCTGTGGCTGGCTGGCCCCTCTTGATACCGCCAACAGGGCGGTCTCCTCCCTCAATCTCTCTTTGCCGTTGCTGCAAACCACCCTGCTCACCCAGTTGGCGCAGGCGCTCTCTGCCCGCACCGGGCTCGATTTCTTCAATACCCTGGTCAGCCAGCTGGCCCATATCCTCAAGGTGGATGCGGTCTGGGTGGGTGAGTTGTGCGGTGCCGACCGGGTCAAAGTGCTGGCCGCCGACGGGCTGGCGCAGAAGGACTATCCGCTGGCGGGCTCCCCCTGTCAGGAGCTCTACAAGCAAGGGGCCATCTGTTTCGAGGTGATCGACGAGTCGCAGGAGTATCAACCCTGGCTGGCGGCCGGGCAGACTTATTATGGTCAGCCGCTATTTGATGCCAGAGGCCAACTTCTGGGCCATCTGGCGCTGCTCTATTCGGCTCCGGCAGATACCAGCAACCTCACCTCGGTGCTCAATACCTTCTCGGTACGGATGGTGGCCGAGCTGGAGCGCCTGCAATCCGATGCCCAGATGCGCCTCTCTGCCGTCGCATTCGAGACCCACGAAGGGATCATCATCACGGATCCGGGGTTCAAGATCCTGCGGGTCAACAATGCCTTCAGCCAGATCACCGGCTTTGACAGCCAGTCGGTGCTGGGCCTGCATCTGGAAGAGGATCTCTGGCCCAATCTGGGTGGGCTCGGCTACGAGCTCAATACCCTCAGCCGCTGGCAGGGGGAGACCCAGCGTCGCCATGTCGATGGTCACACCTATCCCCAGTGGGAGATAGTGACACCGGTGCAGGATGAAAAAGGGGTGATCAGCCACTTTGTCATCTGTTTTGAAGATATTTCCGAGCGCAAGGCGGCCGAGCGACGCATCCAGGATCTCGCCTATTATGACGAGCTGACCGGATTGCCCAATCGCCGTCAGCTCCACGAGACTCTGGTGCAGACCTTCAACGAGGCGACCCGCGATGGCTTGATTGGCGCCCTGCTCTTTATCGATCTCGATCACTTCAAGACCATCAACGACTCCCTCGGCCATGCCACCGGTGACTGGCTGCTCAAGGAGGTCGCCGCCCGTCTCAAACGGTTGGTGAGACAGGGGGATTGTCTGGCCCGCCTCGGCGGTGACGAGTTTGTACTGTTGCTGCCATCGCTCTCGGCCAGCCCGCCCCAGGCTGAGATGCAGGCCGATATCATTGCCGAGCGGCTTATCACCGAGATTGCCGCTCCTTATACCTATGTGGGGCAAGTGCTGCACATCGGCGCCAGTGTCGGCATTACCCTGTTTCCGGATCGGGAGCAGGGGGTCGATGATCTGCTCAAGCAGGCGGATACCGCCATGTATCAGGCCAAGTCCGCTGGCCGCAAGACCCGTCGCTTCTTCGATGCCTCGATGCAGCAGCAGGCGGATCGCCGTCTGCTCATTCACAACGAATTGCGCAACGCCCTCAGCCAGCAAGAGCTGACCCTCTACTATCAGCCCCAGCATATGGTCGATGGCGGCGATATCATTGGTGTCGAGGCGCTCATTCGCTGGCAGCCGGCCGGTCGCTCGCTGGTCTCGCCGGCCGAGTTTATTCCCATCGCCGAGGAGACGGACCTGATTGTCGATATCGGCAACTGGGTGCTGCACGAGGCGTGCGCCCAGTATGTGCTGTGGGAAGAGAACGGCATCCACATTCCGCAGATCTCGGTCAACGTCAGTGCCAAGCAGTTCCATGCCACCGATTTTGTCGAGAGCGGATCCACGATGTGTTGGCGCAAACCGGCATGGATCCGGCCTGCCTCAATCTGGAGATCACTGAGTCCGTGGTGCTGGGCCATGCCGAGGACACCATCAGCAAGATGACCGAGCTCAAGGAGCTCGGCATCAGCTTTGCCATCGACGATTTTGGCGCCGGTTACTCCTCCCTGAGCTACCTCAAGCGGCTGCCTGCCGATGAGCTCAAGATCGACCGCTCCTTCATTCAGGACATCCCGAAAGATGGCGACAACATGGCCATCGTCGAGGCGGTGATCGCCATGGCCCGCCATATGGGCTTTAACGTCACGGCGGAAGGGGTGGAATCCCGTCAGCAACTGGAGTTTCTCAAGGCGCAGGGGTGCAGTTTCTATCAGGGCTATCTCGCCTCCAAGCCGCTGCCGGTGCCCTATCTGGAGAAATATGTACAGCGGTTGACCAGACCGGAGCAACTGCGTGAAATGCAGCTGAGCGAGGCAGAAAAATAGTCCCTGCTCCCCGCTGTAGCGCTGCCCGGCAACGGGTAGAATGAGAGGCAGTAGACCCACCGCCACCGGGCGGTGTATTGCCCTCAATGGAGATGTTCAGTGAAAGCTGTATGGGGAATTGTTTTGTCGGCGCTGTTCGTGCCGACCCTGATGGCGCAGACTGCCGACCAGACGCTCTACCGTCAGGCGTATGACGCCGTACGGGCCAATGATCAGGCCCGTTTCCAGCAAATTCGTGCCCGTTTGACCCATTACCCCCTGCTCCCTTACCTCGATTACTATCAGCTCGCCTTTCGTCCGGGGGCGGCGGATTACAACGATGTGACCCGCTTTATCCGCCAGCATGGGGATACCCCCAGTCCAACCGGCTGGAGCGCAGCTATCTGACCTATCTGGCCCAGAGCCAGCAGTGGTCGCAGTTCCTGCGCTTCTATCCGGCCAAGCCGAGCTCCACCGACCTGCTCTGCATGCACTATCAGGCTCTCTATTACACCGGTAAGCCGAAAGAGGCGTTGCAGGGGGCGGGCAAGATCTGGATGAGCGGTCAATCGCGCCCCGATGCCTGCTCCCCGCTGTTCCAGCTGTGGCAGGCATCCGGTCAGCGTACCCAGGAGAAGATCTGGCAGCGGATGACGCTGGCGTTCGAGGCGGAAAACCCCAACCTGATCCGCCACCTTGGCGCGACCCTGGGTAGCGGCTTGCAGAGCTATGGCGATCAGATGGTGACCCTGTTCGAGCAGCCCGCCAAGGCGATGAACCCGGCCTATTTCAGCAGCAACCCCTATTCCCGCAAGCTGCTCTCCCTCGGTTTGACCCGCTATGCCAATCAGGAGCCGGAGTCGGTGCTGCGCCAGCTTGCGCTGTTTCGCAGCCGTTTCGGCCTGACCCAGGCCGAGGTGAAACCGGTAGAGCGTGCCATTGCCCGCCGCCTGCTGCTGGATCGCTCCATTGCCCAGCGTAGCTGGGTCGACAGCACGGTGAAAAAGCTGGCGGATCCCGACATCACCGAGCTGCGGGCGCGACTGGCCATCTGGGAGCAGGATTGGCGTGGCCTCTCCGGCTGGGTGAAGATGATGCCGATGGCCCGTCAGAAAGAGGATCGCTGGCGCTACTGGATGGCGCGCTCCCTTGAAGTGCAGGGGCAGCAAAAACCGGCGCGGGATCTCTATCTGGAGACCGCCAACCTGCGCGGTTTCTACGGCTTTATGGCCGCCCAGCGCACCGGCGTGCCCTATCGCATCAAGAACCAGAGCGTCAAGCATGTACCGGACTGGCGCACGGCCAGCCAGCGCTGGCCCTTCCTGTTGCGGGTGCGCGAATTGCTCTCGATGAACGAGATTGCGGCGGCCCGCTCGGAGTGGATCCACAACATGGATCGCAATCCGGTGGCCCAGCGCATCGAGTTTGGCCATATTGCCCTCAATCAGGGGTGGCACGAGCTGGCCATTCTCGCCAGCATTCGCGCCGAAGCGTGGGATGCCCTCGATTTGCGCTTCCCGCTGCCGCTCAAACGCACCTTCTCCCAGATGGCGCAAGAGCGCACCATGAACACCAGCCTGCTCTATGCCATCTCCCGTCAGGAGAGTGCCCTCTATCCGCTGGCCCAGTCGCCGGTGGGGGCGCGCGGTCTGATGCAGCTGATGCCGGCTACCGCCAAAGAGACCGCCGGCAAGCTGGGGGTGCCTTATCGCAACGAGCAGCAACTGTTTGATCCTGCGATGAATATTCGCCTCGGCAGCGCCTATCTCAAGCGCTTGCTGGATGTCTATGATGGCAACCGGATCCTGGCGGCGGCGGCCTACAACGCCGGGCCTGGCCGGGTAAAACGCTGGCGTGATCAGAGTGACAACAAGCCGATGGATGTGTGGGTCGAGAGCATCCCGTACAAGGAGACCCGCAACTACGTCCAAAACGTGTTGTCGTTCGATCTCATCTATCAGCACAAGTTGCAGCAGCCGCTGCGCTTCATGTCGGAGCGGGAGCTCAATCACGCCTATTGAGTCGGGGGCCGCCCGCGGCCCCTGTTTTCAAATTTTCCTGGCGCCGCGTATCATCGGGTAAGGTTCTGTTACCAAAGGAAACATGCCCGGTGACCTGGCTCAGGGAATTACATCAGGCTGCAGGGTATACTCAGGCGTCGGCACCGACAGGTTCCCCCACAATAAAGGAATGGATAGTGGCAACGATTAAAGACGTTTCTCAGCTGGCAAATGTGTCTATCTCCACCGTGTCGCGCGTTATCAATAACACGGCACAGGTAGCACCGGAAAAGCGTGAGGCCGTATTGGCGGCCATGAAGGAACTGAATTTTCGACCCAACAGTTTTGCTCAGGCACTGGTCAGCAAGCGTTCCAACTGCATTGGCGTGCTGGTCGGCGACCTCTGCGGTGGCCCCTTCTTTGCCCAGATGATGCGTGGCATCGAGACCATGGTCGATCAGGCCAACAAGTTCACCATCGTCATGTCTGGCAACCATGATATCGCGCGCGAGCGTCATGCGATTCAGGCGCTGCTGCAGCGTCAGTGCGATGCGCTGATCCTCCACAGCAAGGCGCTGCCGGACGAGGAGCTGAGCGAGCTGGCGGCAGGCTCTACCCCCATTGTCTTTATCAACCGTCAGGTACCCGGGGCCGAAGACCGCTGCGTCTGGCTGGACAATAAGGCCGGGATCACCACCGCGTGCCAGCACTTGCTGGATGCCGGTCATCGCAAAATTGCCTTTATCACCTCCGATGATGAAGAGTTTGTCGATGGCCTGCAGCGGATGGCGGGCTATACCCAGACCCTGGCCAGGGCTGGGATCGCGTTTGATCCGGCTCTCATCAGCCGCGCCTTTGCCGACGAAAACGGTGGCTATGTGGCGATGAGTGAACTGCTGACCCGTGGTGTCGATTTCACCGCCGTGCTCGGGTTCAACGATGGCATGGTGGCTGGGGCGATTTCTTGCTTGCTGGAGCGGGGTTACAAGATCCCGCAGCAGGTGTCGGTGGTGGGGTTCGACGATATTCCCTACGCCCGCTACATCTATCCCAAGCTCACTACGGTACGTTACCCCATCGAGGAGATGGGCAGCCGCGCAGCCGAGCTGGCGCTGCGCCTGCTCGATCACAAGCCGGTTGACGGCCTGGCGCTCAAGTTTGAAGCCCAGCTGGTGGAGCGTGAGTCAGTCGCCTGATGAACGTCAAACAGCGAACAACAAGGTGGCCCTATTGGGGCCACACTATTTTCTGAGTTATCTGCCTAATCCGCTATTTATCCCGCCAGGGCGATCCGCTGCTGGCGGCGCGCCTCCACCCCTTCTGCCACCATATCGAGCAGCTGCCTTGTCTGTTCCCAGCCGATGCAGCCATCGGTGACCGACTGGCCGTAGCGCAGCGGCTGGTTGCCTATATCCTGGCGTCCCTCCTTGAGAAAACTCTCCACCATGACGGCAGCGATGGCGTGGCAGCCGTTGCCCAGCTGGGCAGCCAGATCCCGGGCCACGGGTAGCTGGCGGGCGTGCTGTTTCTGGCTGTTGCCGTGGCTGCAATCGACCATCAGGCGAGGGGAGAGGTGATGCTGGCGCAGCAGCTCACCAGCCTCTGCCACATGATTGCTCTGATAGTTGGGCAGGCGGCCACCGCGCAGGATCAGGTGACCATCGGGGTTGCCATGACTGCGCACCAGTGCCAGCCGCCCGTCACCGGAAGGCTGCGGATAGAGGTGCGCGGCCCGGCTGGCAAGGATCGCCTCGACCGCGATCCGGATGTTGCCATCGGTGCCGTTTTTAAAACCGATGGGACAGGGGAGGGCCGAGGCCAGCTGGCGGTGGAGCTGGGATTCGGTGGTGCGGGCACCGATGGCACCCCAGCTGATGAGATCCCCCAGATAGAGCATGCTGGTGAGATCGAGAAATTCGGTGGCACAGGCGAGCCCCTCTTGCCCGAGTGCCAGCAGCAGCTCGCGCGCCTGGCGCAATCCCTCTGCCAGCCGATCGCTGCCGTCCAGACCCGGGTCGAAGATAAATCCTTTCCAGCCGAGCGTCGTGCGCGGCTTTTCGAAATAGGTGCGCATCACCAGCTGCAGCTGATCCCCGTATTGGCCCTGCAGTTCGGCCAGCCGGCCACCATAGTCGCGGGCGGCGACGGGATCGTGGATGGAGCAGGGACCGATCACCAGCAGCAGGCGGTCGTCCTCTCCCTGCAGAATATTACGGGCTTGCTGGCGGCTGCGTGCTATCTGACGGGCGAGTCGGGGAGGGGCGGGGTGATCTTGCAGCAACTCATCCGGCGTAGGCAGGGTGGCAAGGGGTGATGCGTTCAGTAGTGAGGTGAACATGAGCGATCCTTATGGAAATGGAAACCTGCATGCTCATTGCTGTCCAGTGGGGATCTTCCCCTTATTGTGTCGGGCAACACAGCGCGGGCATGGGCCCGCGCTGTTGGCTTGATGGGCCTTAGAAGCGGGCTGATCCGCTGACGTAGTAGCTGCGACCCGGTTCGACGTTCTGGAAGACGATATCTTTCTCTTGCAGGCGCACGTCGGTCAGGTTGGTGATCCCCAGTCGCAGGTCGAAGTTCTCGGTGACCTTGAAGCTGGTGCCCAGATCGAAAGTCTGGTAGCTGGGCAGCTTGTGCAGCACGACAACCTTGTTGACGGTCTGCTCGGCAAACTGTGTGCCGGTGTAGGTGGTGCCGACAAAGGCATTGACCCGTTCGGTGGCCTGCCAGGTGATCTTGGCGTTGGCCTTGTGCTCCGGCCGCTCGGGCAGAGCCTGACCCTGATCGCCTTCAGCCTTGAGGTAGGTGTAGTTGGCGCCGAGGTTGATATCGTCGGTCAGATCGAGCTTGCCGGTCAGCTCCAACCCCTTGGTGGTGGCCTTCTCCAGGTTGTACCAGGTGCGGTCAGTGGAGTTCGGCAACGGTTTGAAGGTGAGCATGTCGTCGATGTCGGAGTAGAACAGGGTAGCGCTGGTCTCCCAGATCCCTTCTCCTGCGATGACGCCCAGCTCGTAGTTGGTACTGGTTTCCGGCTTGACCTTGTCACTGCCATAGATGCGGCAGCTGCCGCCGCAGCTTTCGATGCTGTAACCGTTGGAGTACTGGTGTGGTGCCGGTGCCTTGAAGGCCCGGCTGACACCGCCCTTGACGGTCACCACCTCGTTCATCTCATAGACCAGATAGCCGCGCGGGGTGAAGTGGCTGCCGTAGATCTCGTGGTGATCGTAACGGCCGCCCAGCGTGAAGGTCAGGCTGTCGGTCAGGCCGATCTCGTCCTGAGCAAACAGCGCCTCCTGGGAGTGGCTTTCCTTGCCGCCGATATCCTTGTAGCTCACCGTATCCACCAGCTCCCGATCCAGATATTCACCACCCAGCGTCAGGTAGTGGTTGGCCAGCGCCAGGTTGGTATAGCCCTTCAGGGTCAAGGTGTTCTCTTCCAGCTCCCGCTGCTGCGGGGCAGAGTAGCTGGTGTTGAAGTCGTCGATCTGGGAGCTTTCATAGTTGGCCATGACGGTGGTGTCACCCCAGCTCCAGTTCCCCTTGTGGGTCAGACCAAACAGGTTGCGATCGTTCTGCTGCTGGCGGTTGTGCACCTTGTTGCCTGTTTTGCGGAAGATATCGAGAGGCCGCTCATCCTGGTTGTAGAGGTAATCCAGCTCGAAGCGTTGCTGCTCATCCACCAGCCAGCTCAGGGTAGAGGCGAAGTTGCGGGTCTGCTTGGCTTCGATAAGGGGGATGCCGTCAGCGGCTTCGGTGGGGGTCCAGGCCTGACGGTCATACACCTCGCCGTTCATCCGGATCAGCAGGTTGTCGGTCAGCGGGCCGGTAAAGCCCAGGTTGGTTCTGTGCTGATCGCCGCCATCCTTGCCCTCGATGGCCTTGAAGTCGGCATCGGCCGCCCCTTGCCAGGTTTTGCCCGGTTGCTTGGTGATGATGTTGATGACCCCGCCGATGGCATCGGAGCCGTAAAGTGCCGACATGGGGCCACGGATCACCTCGACCCGCTGGATCATGCCAAGGGGAACCGGGGTGTTGTCGAAGTTGCCGCCGCGCCACAGGGCATTGGAGGAGGAGAGGCGTTTGCCATCTACCAGCACTAGCGTGTATTTGCCGGACATACCGCGAATGCCGATATCGCTGCGGCCATTGGTGTCAGCTTCAGCCTGAATGCCCACTTCGTGGCGCAGCAGGTCGGCAAGGTCATTAACCGGCGCGGCGGCGATCTGTTCGGCCGTGATGACAGAGATGGAGGCCGGTGCCGAGCGGGTATTGTGCGCCGTGGTGGTGACGGTGATCACCTCATCGGCTTGAGGGGCGTTACTGGCGGCGATCGCTTGCTGGGTCAGCAGGGTGACGATGGTGGTGGCCAGCAGGCTGGGAGCGATAAAACGAGAGGCTGAGAATTTCATTATTTACATCTTCCATAATATTCAAATGATAAGCATTATCATTATCAAGTTGAATTTGCTCCGATCGCAACTCTTTTTTATCGATGAAGTTCAGTTTCGTTCGTCACCCTATTTTGACTAAAAAAAGTTAATGAAATTGATTCTCATTTGTGTTGATCGTTTTTTCGCTCCTTGTTAGGATGCCGTTCACCCTGATATCTGGTGAGTCAAATGACTCACTTTAAGTCGTGTCAGGCAGTGATTCATTCCAAGGAGTAGCACCGTCATGTGTGACCATGCACTGGAAGGAGAGTGGCCCGCCACAGCGGCCGGGCTGGATAAAGTGTGCTGTTTTGCCAGCGGTGACAGGGTATTGGTCGCCTCCGGTATCCACGACAGTTTTACCGGCATCCCGCCGGAGAAGCTGCTCGCCCATCTGCGTCAGTTGCGCCAGCAGGGGATGGCCAATCCCATCGCCATCGGCGCTATCCCGTTTGATACCCAATCCCCCTGGCATCTGGTGATCCCGGCGCAATCGCAATGGGTCGCAAGAGATGCGATGTTGCCCGCCCGCTGTTGCCAGCTCCATGGCGAGGTGAGCGAAGTGACCGGCTCCGCCCACTATCAGGGGGCAGTGCGGGCAGCGTTGCAGCAGTTCAGCGAGGGGCAACTCGAGAAAGTGGTGTTGTCGCGCGCCATCGATGTGCAGAGCGCAGAGCAGACCTCCCCCGCACACGCCTATGGCTCTCTGCTGGCCCAGAATCCGGGCGCCTATGTGTTCCAGATCCCGCTGCCGGAGGGGGAGACCCTGCTTGGCGCGAGCCCCGAGCTGCTGGTGTCACGCAGCGAGATGGCGGTGGTGAGCAATCCGCTGGCGGGCTCCCGTCCGCGCCACGCGTTTTCCGATCAACAGGCGGCCAGTGCCGAGCTGCTGGGGGCGCAGAAGGATCGCTATGAACATGCGCTGGTGGCCGATGCAGTCGCTGCGGCCCTCGCTCCCTTCTGTCGCGAGCTGGACGTCCCTCTGGAGCCGCAGGTGATCGCGACCCCTACCATGTGGCACCTCTCGACCCGCATCGCCGGGCGGCTCCATGAACCCTCTCCCGTGCTGGCACTGGCGCTGGCGCTGCACCCGACACCAGCGGTATGCGGCACACCGCTCTCGGCAGCACGTCAGGCCATCGCCCGGCTCGAGGGGTACGATCGCCGCTTCTACTGCGGCGCCGTCGGTTGGATGGATGCCGATGGTAATGGCGAGTGGGTAGTCACCATTCGCTGTGGCGTGCTGGCTGGCAGGCAACTGCGGCTTTATGCCGGCGCCGGGGTGGTGGTGGGCTCCTCGCCGGAAGCGGAGTGGCAGGAGACCGCTGCCAAGCTTGGCACCATGCTGCGTGCCTTCGGCCTCGAAAGCCGGGAGCCGGAGGTAACCGCATGAAGTCGTTGGTGTCCTTTACCCCCTGGCCCGCCGAGCTGGCCGCTCACTACCGGGCACAAGGGTGGTGGCGCGGACAACCGCTCACCGCCCTGCTCGATGACTCTGCCGAACGTTATCCCGAGCGCACAGCCCTGATCTGCGGCGAACGCACCCTCAGTTATGGCCAGTTAAAGCGTGAGGTCGATGCACTGGCGGCACGGTTGGCTGCGCGCGGGCTGGGCCACGGCGATACCGCGCTGGTGCAGTTGCCCAACTGCGCAGAGTTCTATATCTGCTGGTTTGCCCTGATCCGCTGCGGAGTGGTGGCGGTGCATGCCCTCTACAGCCATCAGCGGCGCGAGTTGGTGGCCTTTGCCCGCCAGATTGAGCCCGCCTTGCTGGTACTCAGCCCCTCCCATCCCGGCTTTGCCGGTGAAGCGGGGAGCTTGGCGGCCCTTGATGAGCTGGTATCGCCTTCTTGCCAGACACTGCTGTTCGAGCAGGCAGAAGGCTCCGATCTTCAGTCTGGATTTGCATGGCATCAGCCTGACCCCATAGCCCGTGCTGATGGTTCGCCGCCGGCGGCCACTGCACCAACCCCTACACCGACTCCAGCCGATCAGGTCGCCTTTTTCCAGCTCTCCGGCGGCAGCACCGGCACCCCCAAACTGATCCCCCGTACCCACGATGACTATGGCTACAGCGTGCGCCAGAGCGTAGCGGTGTGTGGTTGGGATGAGCGGGTGATCTATCTATGCGCTCTGCCAGCGCCCCACAACTTTCCCCTGAGCTCCCCCGGGTCACTCGGGGTGTTTTATGCCGGTGGCTGCGTGGTGCTGGCAAAGGATCCCTCTGCAGTAACCTGTCTGCCGCTGGTGCAGCGCCATCAGGTCAACTGGGCGGCACTGGTGCCACCGGCTCTGGCGCTCTGGCTGGAGGCGGCCAGCCACTATCCGCAGACCTCTCTGGAGTGTGTGCAGGTGGGGGGGGCGCGCCTCAGCCCGGCTCACGCCGAGGCGGTGGCGAGCCGCCTCGGCTGCCGCTTGCAGCAGGTGTTCGGCATGGCCGAGGGACTGGTCAACTACACCCGCACCGAGGATGACCAGTGGCACATCGTCAATACCCAGGGTTGCCCGATGAGCCCGGGCGACGAGGTGGAGGTGCGAGGCAGCGACGGGCGCCCCTTGCCCGATGGCGAGTGCGGCGAGCTCTGGACACGTGGCCCCTACACCTTTCGCGGCTACTTCAAGGCTGATGCCCACAATCAGCGGGCTTTTGATCGGGACGGTTTCTACTGCACCGGCGATCTGGTCTGCCGCTTGCCCGGCGGTCATCTGATAGTGGTGGGGCGCAACAAGGATCAGATCAACCGGGGTGGGGAGAAGATCGACGCCCTCGAAATTGAAGAGCTGTTGCTGACCCACCCGGAAGTGCGGCAGGCGGCGCTGGTCGCCATGCCCGATCCCATGCTCGGGGAGCGCAGCTGCGCCTTTTTGATGTGCCGCGAGCCCCTCAATCTGCCCCGCTTGCGCCGTTTCCTGCGCGAGCAGGGGGTGGCCGATTACAAACTGCCCGATCGCCTGGTGCTGGTGGAGCAACTGCCCCACACCCCGGTCGGCAAGATAGACAAACAGACGCTGCGCGAGCAGCTCGCCAAGGAGTGTGCATGACCATTCAATCCCTCGCCGCCTACCCGCTGCCTACCGCTGAGGAGCTGCCAACCGGGCGGGTGAACTGGCCCTTCGAACCGGGCCGCGCCGCCTTGCTGGTCCACGATATGCAGCACTATTTCGTCGACTTCTACGGGCCGGGCAATCCGCTGATCAATCAGGTCATCGACCATATCGCCACCCTGATCCGTCAGGCGCGTATTCTTGGCATGCCGGTGGTCTATACCGCCCAGCCCGCCGAGCAGAGTCAGGCCGATCGGGCGCTGCTCAACGACATGTGGGGGCCGGGGTTGACCCGAGCGCCGGAGCGTCAGCCAATCGTTCCTGCGCTGGCGCCCGAGCCGCAGGATACGGTGCTGACCAAGTGGCGCTACAGCGCTTTTTGCCGCTCACCGCTGGCCGAGCTGATGGCCGAATGGGGGCGGGATCAGCTGGTGATCTGCGGCATCTACGGCCATATCGGGGTGATGCAGACGGCGGTCGATGCCTTTATGCGCGATATCCGCTCCTTCCTGGTGGCTGATGCCATAGCCGACTTCTCCCGCGAAGATCATCTGCTGGCGCTCTCCTACGTCAGCCGCAATGCCGGTCGGGTGATTACCGTGGCCGAGGTGATGGCGGCCAGCAAACGCCCCCTGACTCGCGAATCTCTACGTGCTCAGGTGCTGGCGCGGCTGCCAGCCGAGATGCAGCAGGAGCAGCCCACCGAGGATGAGAACCTGCTCGACTACGGTCTCGACTCGCTGGCGGTGATGGGGCTGGTGGAAGAGTGGCGTCAGCAGGAGCTGGTGGTGGATCTGGCCGAGCTGGCCCGCACGCCGACCCTGGCTCACTGGTGGGAGCTCCTCTCCCGTCAGCTTCACGTTAGTCAGGACACGGCTTATCAGGTCAACGAAGAGCACGTCAGCGAACCGGAGTGCACCCCATGAGCGAGTGGCAAGGCAGAACCGTCTGGGTAACCGGTGCAGCGCAGGGAATTGGCCATGCGGTTGCGCGTACCTTTGCCGAGGCGGGGGCCAGCGTGGTGGCGTTCGATCTGCAATTGGCCGAGGCCTTGCCCGGCAACGTGAAGGGCGTGGTGCTCGACGTGAGTGACAGCGAGGCCGTGACCCGCTGCTGCGAACAGCTGCTGGACGAGGGGCTGGGGCCCGATGTGCTGGTCAATGTCGCCGGCGTACTGGCGACTGGCAGGATCGATGAGGTGGATGACGCCCTCTTGCAACGCACCTTCGCCATCAACACCTTCGCCCCCTTCTACCTGATGCGGGCCCTGACCCCCTGGTTTCAGGGGCGGCGCAGGGGCGCCATCGTCAATGTCTCCTCCAATGCTGGTCGGGTGCCGCGAGTGGGGATGGGCATTTATGGCGCCTCCAAGGCGGCGCTGACCAGCCTCACTCAAACGGCTGGGTTGGAGCTTGCCCCCTATGGGGTGCGCTGCAATCTGGTGTCGCCGGGCTCGACCCGCACCCCGATGCTGTACGGCATGTGGCAGGAGGGGGAGGCGGCGCAGCAGGAAGGAGAGCTGCGAACCATCGCGGGCCTGCCCGGGCAGTTCAAGCTGGGTATCCCCCTTGGCAAACTTGGGACCCCCGACGAGGTGGCTGCCTGCGTGCTGTTTCTCGCCTCAGATGCCGCCAGCCATATCACCCTGCAGGATCTGGTGGTCGATGGCGGTGCCACTCTGGGGGTCTAGCCCGCGCGCTGCCGATCCGGCAGGCGTGACACCTTCTTAATGGAGGAGGCCTTGCCTCCTCGCTTTTCAGCCATGCGGGCAGGGGCAAGCCGCTGCCCGCTCGATGTTTGCGCAAGGACATTCCCATGGAACAGACAATGGCGATGCGCGCCACCCACCAGCGTGGTGAGCACCCGCGCTGGCCGCTTACCACTGCTCAGGCGGGCATCTGGTTTGCCCAGCAAAAATATCCGCAGAGCCCTGCCTGCAATACCGGCGAGTACTGGCTGCTGGAGGGGGCGCTGGCTCCCCATCACTTCACCCGTGCGGTGCGCCAGACCATCGACGAGATCCCCGGTCTGCACTGCGCCTTTGTGGCCACTGCTGATGGCCCTCAGATGGTGGCCAACCCCGCCTGCTGGCAGCTGGCAGAGCGGGATCTGCGCAGCGAAGCCGACCCGCTCGCCGCCGCGAAGGCCGAGATGCGTGCGCAGTTGGCCGCCCCCTTCAATCTGGCCGGGGGGCCGCTGTTTGCCACCACCCTCTATCGCCTTGGCGAGGGGCGGTGGGCCTGGTTTATCGCTGTGCACCATATCGCCATCGACGGCTTTGGCCTGAGCCTGCTCTGCCAGCGGGTGGCAAATTGGTATGAGGCGCTCTGTGCCGGCGAGCAGCCAGCACCCTGCCACTATGCGACCCAGCAAGAGCTGCTGGCTGAAGAGGCGGCCTATCAGGATTCGCCGCGCGCCGCGCGGGATCGCGATTTCTTCGTGCAGCAGCTGGCCGGGGTGGAGAACCCTGCGTCGTTCTCCCGCCGTCCGGCGCAAGGGCCTGGCCCCACATATCGTCTTGAGCAGCGGCTTGCTGGCCGCCAGTGGCAAGCATTGGTGGATCGGGCGACTCGCTCTGCCTGTCACCCCTACAGCCTGCTGCTGGCGGCGGTGGCCAGTTATGTGCAGCGGATGAGCGGCGCTGGCGAGGTGGTGCTGGGTATTCCGCTGATGGGGCGGCTGGGCTCAGCGGCGGCCGATACCCCCTGCATGAAGGTCAATGTGGTACCGCTGCGCATCGAGCTGAGCGGCACCAGCCGGGTAGGGGAGTTGCTGGCACAGGTCGAGCGGCAATTTGCCGCCCTGCGCCGTCATCAGGGCTGCCGTCAGGAGTGGTTGCAACAGCGCCAGCCGGGCCAGCCGCTGTTTGGCCCTCAGGTCAATTTGATGCCCTTTGCCCGTACCCTCAGCTTTGGTGAAGGGCACAACCAGGTTCGTGGCGAGGTGCAGGTGCTGGCGGCGGGGCCGGTGGAGGAGTGCGCCTTCTATTTTGCCGAGGAGGCTGGCGCGATGACCCTGACCCTCGAAGCACATCAGGGGCGCTTCAGCCAACAGGAGAGTGAACGTCATCTGGCCCGGCTGGTAGCTTATCTGGCGGCCTGGAGTGAGGCGGATGACGAGGCCCTGGCGGTGCGTTTGCCGCTGCTGCTGCCCTGCGAGCAGGCTGAGCTGGCGCGCTGGAACCAGACCGACCATCTGTTGCCGACTACCACCCTGAGCGCACTGCTGGCCGAAGGGCTGGCGGCGGCAGATCAGAGCGCCATCGCGCTGGAGTGTGGCGCCGAGCGCTGGAGTGTGGCCGAGCTGCGCCAGCGCACCCACCAGCTGGCCAGCTATCTGGCGGGGAGAGGCGTGGGCCCCGGTTGTCGGGTGGCGGTAGTGATCCCGCGCTCTCCCGAGCTTATTCTCGCCCAACAGGCCATCATGGCGGTGGGTGCCGTCTACGTGCCCGTAGACCCGGACTATCCGGCGGAGCGGATCGGCTACATTCTCGCCAGCAGCGATCCTGCGCTGGTGCTGACCAGTCGTACCTTGCGGATGCCGCTCGACGTGGCGGCACCACTTGTCTGCCTCGATGCTCCCGGTGTGGCAGAGCAGCTGGCGGCGGTAGAGTTGGCTACGACAGTACCTTGTGAGCTGCCAGCCCCCAAACCGGAAGATGCGGCCTACATCATCTACACCTCAGGTTCGACCGGTCGGCCCAAAGGGGTGGTGGTGAGCCATGGCGCCATCGTCAACCGGCTGCTCTGGATGCAGCACATGTATCCCATCGGCCCTGCGGATCGGGTGCTGCAAAAGACCCCGGCCGGTTTCGATGTCTCCATCTGGGAGTTCTTCTGGCCCTTTATGACCGGGGCGCGGCTGGTGCTCGCCAAACCGGGCGGCCACAAGGATCCCGCCTACCTTGCCGAGCTGATTGAGCAGGCCGGGATCACCACCTTGCACTTTGTCCCCTCCATGCTGCAGATCTTTGTCACTCAGGCCGAGCCTGCGCGTTGCCGCGCCCTGCGGCAGGTATTTTGCTCCGGCGAGGCGCTGCCCGCGGATCTGGTGCTGCGCTGGTATGGGACATTCTCAGCCCCCCTGCACAACCTCTATGGCCCGACCGAGGCGGCGGTGGATGTCACCTGGTATCCCTGCCGGGCAGATGAGGCGGTGACCAGCGTGCCCATCGGCTATCCGGTCTGGAATACCAGCATCCACATTCTCGACCCCTGGTTGCAGCCGGTGCCGCCCGGTGTGGCAGGTGAGCTCTGGATCGGCGGCGTACAGGTGGCGGAGGGCTACTTTGGCCAGCCCGAGCTCACCGCAGAGCGCTTTATTGCCAATCCCTTCGGTGCGGGACGGCTCTATCGCAGCGGCGATCTGGCCGCCTGGCGCGAGGATGGCGCCATCGAGTATCTGGGGCGCCTCGATTTTCAGGTGAAGATCCGTGGCCAGCGCATCGAGCTGGAGGAGATCGAGCAGGTGCTGCTGCGCCATCCCCGAGTGGCGCAGGCGGTGGTGCTGGCCCCCGAATTTGCCCCCGGCGATTGCCGTCTGGTGGCCTATGTGGTGGCCGCAGATAGCAGCGAGTTGACGCTGGCCGAGCTGGTACCCACCCTTGGCGCTGCCTTGCCTGACTACATGGTGCCGGGGCTCCTGGTAAACCTGGCTGAGCTGCCGCTTACCCCCAATGGCAAGCTGGATCGCAAGGGGCTGCCGCTGCCCGATATGGCGTCGGCGGTGGGTCAGTCACTGCCGAAAACCCTGCTGGAGGAGCGGCTCTGTCGCCTCTTCGCCGAGATACTGGGGCTGGTGCGGGTCGGCGCCGACGATAACTTCTTTGCCCTCGGCGGCCACTCCCTGCTGGCGGCTCAACTGGTGGTGCGTATTGAAGAGTCGACCGGACAGGCGCTCACTTTGGCCAGTCTGTTCGAAGCGCCGAGCCCCGCCCAGCTGGCGCGCCGTCTGGGCGGCGAGCGGGAGGCAATGCCCATGCTGTTGCCCCTGCGGGCGCATGGTGCTCAATCGGGCACATCGTGCCCCACCCTCTTTTGCGTCCATCCCGCAGGGGGGCTCGGCTGGTGTTATGCGCCGCTGGTGCCCCATCTGCCGGCCGACATGGCGGTCTATGCCCTGCAGGCGCGGGCGTTCTGTCAGCCGGATGCGCCGCTGCCCGCCAGTTTCGACGAGCTGGCGCTCGATTATGTGACCGAGCTGCGTCGTCAACAGAGCGAGGGGCCCTACTGGCTGCTCGGCTGGTCGCTCGGGGGCATGCTGGTGCACCGGATGGCCGCCATGCTGCAAGAGCAGGGACAAGAGGTGGCCATGGTGCTGCTGCTCGATGCCTACCCCTGTCAGCAGTGGCAGACCCAGCCGTTGCCCGACGAGCAGCGGATGCTCGATGCGTTGCTGCGGATGGGAGGCATTGCGGTTGTGGAAGATGCGCTCGATTCCCTTACTCGCGACGAGGTGGTGGCCCGACTGGGGGCAGAGGGGAGTGCGCTGGCCATGCTCGACGAGCAGGTGGTGAGCGCCATGATTGAGCTGGTTGGCCACAACAACCGGCTGATCCGTGAGCGGGTCGACTACTGCTATCACGGGGAGGTGATCTTTATCGAGGCGTCAGCCTCCCGCCAGCCCTGGCTGGATGGACGCGGCTGGGAGCCGCTGACAGAAGGCAAAATCCGCTATGAGCGCTTCCCCTGCCTCCATCAGGAGATGGTGCATCCCGACTGGCTGGCGAAGATCGGCGCTCTTATTTGTGAGCGGGTCGATGGCGTCGGACAACAACCGCACATCCGGCAGGAGGGGAGCGCATGACCCCGGTTGCCGCCATCCGGGAAGCCTTGCAGGCGGGCAAGCTGGTGGGGCTGGGGGAGCCGCACTGGCACCCGGATTTTATCCGGCGCCAGCACGCCTGGCTGTGTGATCCGGCGCTCTGGGGAATCATGACCGATCTGGTGCTGGAGTGCGGCAACCGCCGCCATCAGGGGTTGCTCGATGCCTGGCTGACGGGGGAGGAGAGCTGGCAGGGGGCGCCGCTGACGCTGGGGCGACTCTATCCGGTCTGGCTCGACTCCTGCGCCTTCCCCGCCTGGATGGCCCCCGAGTTTCCGGCCCTATTCGCAGCCCTGCGCCAGAGCAATCTGGCGCGCCCTGAACATATGCGGCTGCGGGTGCATCTCTGCGAGCCCTTATTCGAGTGGCAGGAGATGAGCCCGGAGCGCTGGCAGCAGCACAACAGGGGGCGGGATCAGGTGCTGGCCGACTATCTTCTTGCACTTCCCGCCCGCGGCGTGGTGCTGCTGGCGGGGGCGCGCCATCTGCTCAAAGCCGCAGGGGATCCCCACTTTGCTCAGCCGACGCTGGGCCAGTTGCTGGAGGCTGCACGGCCGGGCTGGCTGCATGTCCTTCACCCCTGGCCATTAGTTGATGGGAAGGGAGATGGGGAAGAGGAGCGGGTGTGCGATCTGGCCGGGATTGCGACCGCCGATCTCTATCCTCACTGGCCGGCGTATCCGCCGCTGGAAACTCTTATCGACAGGTTGGTGCGCGTGGCTGACCGGGGACGGGAGATGCGAATTTGCCCCACCTTGCTGGCCGAGCCCTGGCGCAGCCGCTTGTTGAGTCGCGCTCACTTGCTGCCAGTTGGCATGGCCCGCCAGCTGCAACAGTGGTTGGAGTAACCCCTGACAGAAGTAACAGCTAACTGAAACAACTCAATGGGGGAGCAAGGCTCCCCTTTTTCACATTTTGCATCCTGCATTCAGCGCTGCAAAGTTGCACCATTTACGGCATACCTTGCCACTCATCGCCGAAAATTCAGCTCCTTCGCTACTTTAAAGAAGTTTCTACTGGTCTTACCTGAGTAAATCCCTTTGCTTTTTATTTAACAAGGTATTTACATCTAGGTGTCACCAGCATCGGTGACGCTCACAACGGCAAGGAGCCAGTTATGACCCATGTCGACATCCCTTTCCTTCGTTACCTCGATGCGGAAGGGTGCCCGGTCGCCACCTTACCGACCTGGCTGGACAAGGCGATACTGCACACTTTCTACCGCAATATGGTGATGGTGCGCAGCTATGACAAAAAAGCGATTGCGCTGCAACGAACCGGCAAACTCGGTACTTTTCCCTCCCATCTCGGCGCAGAAGCCGTGGGGATTGGCATTGGTCTGGCCATGCAGCCGCAGGATGTCTACGTCCCCTACTATCGGGACATGCCCACCCTCTATGTGCGGGGCGTACCGATGGAGAAAAACCTGCAATATTGGGGCGGTGACGAGCGGGGCAGTTATTTTCTCAAACCAGATGGGACTCCCTCTGAAGATCTCCCCATCTGCGTCCCCATCGCCACCCAGATCACCCATGCCTGCGGAATTGCGTCTGCCTTCAAACTGCGTAATCAACCGCGCGTCGCCGTAGTCACCATCGGCGACGGCGGCACCTCCAAGGGGGATTTTCTGGAGGGGCTCAATTGCGCCGGTGTCTGGCACCTGCCGATGGTCATCATCGTCAACAACAACCAGTGGGCCATCTCGGTGCCACGCAAGCTGCAATCGAGCGCTCCTACGCTGGCCCAGAAGGGGATTGGCGCCGGGGTGCGCAGTCTGCAGGTGGATGGCAACGATGTGGTGGCGGTCTACGATGCTGCCCGCAGTGCCGTCGAACGGGCCCGCAGCGGCAAGGGGCCGACCCTGATCGAGGCGGTCAGTTATCGTCTCGGCGATCATACCACGGCCGACGATGCCACTCGCTATCGCGACGGGGCCGAGGTCGAGGCCGCCTGGGCGAAAGAGCCGGTCAAGCGGCTGCGCCAGTTTATGCACAGCCAAGGCTGGTGGGATGAAGAGCAGGAGCAGAGCCTTCTGGCGGAGGCTACCCGAGAGGTCGAACAGGCGGTCGCCCGTTATGAGGCGATGGCGCCCCAGCCACCGGAGGCGATGCTCGATTATCACTATGCCAGCCTGCCCGCCGAACTTTTGCCCCAGCGCGAGCGAGTGATTGCCAAGGGGATGAAGCAGGAGGTTGGCCATGAGTGAGATCAGTTTGCTGGAAGCGGTCAACATGGCCCTTCACTACGAGATGGAGCACGACCCGGATGTGGTGGTACTGGGCGAGGATGTGGGGGTCAACGGCGGGGTGTTTCGCGCCACGGTTGGCCTGCGCGACAAGTTCGGTTTCAAGCGAGTGATCGACACGCCGCTGGCCGAGGGATTGATCGCCGGGGTAGCGGTCGGCATGGCCACTCAGGGGCTCAAGCCGGTGGCTGAGTTCCAGTTTCAGGGTTTCATCTTCCCCGGGATGGAGCAGATCATCTGTCAGGCGGCGCGGATGCGAAACCGCACCCGTGGCCGCCTCTCCTGTCCCCTCGTCTATCGCTCCCCGTATGGCGCGGGCATTCATTCGCCTGAACATCACAGCGAGAGCGTCGAGGCGCTGTTTGCCCATATTCCGGGGTTACGGGTGGTGATCCCCTCCAGCCCGAGACGCGCCTATGGCCTGCTGCTCTCGGCCATCCGCGATCCGGATCCCGTAATGTTTTTCGAACCGGACCGCATCTATCGCTCGATGAAATCCGAGGTGGTGGATGATGGTGTCGGCCTGCCGCTGGATGTCTGCTTCACCCTGCGCCCGGGCCGGGATATCACGGTAGTGGCCTGGGGGGCCTGCATTCAGGAGGTGATGCGGGCGGCGAACCTGCTGGCCGAGCAGGATATCCAGTGCGAGGTGCTGGATCTGGCCACCATCAAGCCGCTGGATATGGAGACCATCCTCACCTCGGTACGCAAGACCGGCCGCTTGCTGGTGGTACACGAGGCGTGTGGCAGCTTCGGGGTCGGGGCCGAAATTGTGGCACGGGTGACCGAGCAGGCACTTCCCTGCCTCAAGGCGCCGCCCAAGCGGCTGACCGGCGTGGATGCCGCCGTTCCCTACTATCGCAACGAGGCGTATTACCTCATCACCGAGCAGGATATCGCCGATGCCGCTCACCAGCTGATGGAGAACCAGTGGCTATGAAATTTTTCAAATTACCGGATCTGGGTGAAGGGTTGGCCGAAGCCGAGATCGTCGAGTGGAAGGTGAGTGCCGGTGATACCGTTGCTGTCGATCAGGTGCTCTTGTCGGTGGAAACGGCCAAGGCGCTGGTGGATGTGCCCTCACCAGTGGCTGGGGTGATCGCCCGTCTCTGCGGCGCCGAGGGGGATATCCTCCATATCGGTGCGCCGCTGGTGGAGTTCGAGGGGGGGAGGATGATGGCACCGTGGTGGGAAAGGTGAGCGCTCATAAGCAGCATATCGAGGATCACTTCGTGGTAGGGGCCATTGCCCCGGGGGGATCGCTGGTGCAAGCCATGCCTGCCGTGCGCCTGCTGGCACAAAAACTGGGTCTGGATATCGACCGGATCAAGGGAAGTGGCAGCGGCGGCATGGTGACCGAGCTGGATGTGCAGCAGGCATTCGAGGCCCAGCAGAGCAGTGGCAACGAATTCCTCAAAGGGTCGCGCAGGGCCATGGCCAAGGCGATGGAGCTCTCTCATCAGACTGTGGTGCCAGTCAGCATCACCGATGAGGTGGATTTGCGTCACTGGCGGCCTGATGAGGATGTGACGGTGCGTCTTATCAAGGCCATTGGCGTGGCGTGCCGCGCCGAGCCCTCGATGAACGCCTGGTTTGATGGTGAAACCCTGTCACGGCGGCTGTTCAAAGAGGTCAATGTAGCCATCGCGGTGGATTCAAAGCATGGCCTTTATGTGCCGGTGATGGAGAACGTGGCCGAGCGGGAGGGGGCTGATCTGCGCCAAGGGCTGGATCGGATGATCGCCGATGTGAAGGCGCGCGCCGTGCCGCGCGAGATGTTGCAGGGGGCGACCATTACGCTCACCAACTTCGGTGCCATCGCAGGCCGTTATGCCAGCCCCATCGTCACGCCGCCGCAGGTGGCCATCATAGGGGCAGGCAAACTGTTCGAAAAAGTGGTGTTCATCCATGGTGAAGCGCGTCCCGTCAGGGCATTGCCGCTGTCGATGACATTTGACCACAGAGCCTGTACTGGCGGGGAGGCGGCTCGTTTTCTCAGAGCGTTGGTCGAAGCGTTGGAAGCCGCCACCTTATAACGGTTTGTGCCCTGCCGTTGGCAGGGCACAAATTTGTTTGCGTAATCTACAAAGCCACGTATAATCCAAACCAGCTTGAAAGGGCGATAGTTATGTCAATGAATACGATGTTTCACATCTTGTCCTGTTGTTCATAAGTTAATCCCGTTTTTTGAGCTTTACCCGCTGAAAAGCATAAGTAATTATTTTGAATACAGGTTTAAAAGATATGTCTAACATGATCACCGGTACCGTTAAGTTTTTCAACGAAACCAAAGGTTTTGGCTTCATCCAGCAAGAAAACGGCCCGGACGTTTTCGTTCACTTCAGCGCCATTCAAGGTAACGGTTTCCGTACCCTGGCTGAAGGTCAGCGCGTACAGTTCTCTGTGACCCAAGGTCAGAAAGGCCCGCAGGCTGAGAACGTAACCGCTCTGTAATTCTTACAGAATTTAAAAAAGCCGTGGTACCTCTGGTGCCACGGCTTTTTGTTTATATGGCTTTTGCTACTAATACCTATGTGCTGAATCATGCTGCTATCGCTCCTGCTTGCTGTCACCTTGACTCCGACGTCCGATGCGCCGGTACCGGTTCAATCCGCGATGGAAGCGCAGGAGATCTGCCAGCAATTTGTCCAGGTCCGGATGGGCACTGCACAGCAACCCGATGAGGTGAATGCGCGACTGGTGCCTGAAAGGGAGGGGGAGTGGCTGGTGGATGGCAAAGTAAAAGGACCCGAAGGTCCTTTGCTGTTTGCCTGTCATCTTCACCAAGGGGAGCGCTGGGAGCTACTCAACTTTTCACTCTGGGCACCACAGCCGGTCAAAGCGGTTTGAGTGCGACCAGCAGATGTTGCAGGTGTTCAACCATGGTCATGCCAAACGGGGTGAGATAGCCGCCATCTTCTGCGCTGATGAGCCCCTGTTGATGCAGACGGGCTGCCGCCTGGCACAACTCTTCAGACATATCGCTGCGTAATTTAATCCCCTGGCTCATGTTGGCCGGATCAAAGCATGCCAGTATTTTCAAATCGTTCACGAATTCGTTAGAAACCTGGTCGATCCCAATCATGGATTTACTCCTTACGCTAAAGATGTATGCAAACTAGCATCCCCGGATCCACTTTAGTGGGCGCTGGCTCAAATTATTGATCTTTGGCTGGATGCTGCGTTTCAAATGCTGTTTTTTTCGGCGTAATCAGATGGTTGGCTGGCAGCTTCGCCAAGGGCCGAGCCGGACCAAACGTGGTAGGATAGGGCACTTCTTTATATCGGACGGTCTGTTGGTGGCTGTTCGCCCTGTTCAAGGTATCGCTCATGGTCAAGATCACTCTGGTATCCCTGCTGCATTCACTTTGTACCCGCTTTCCGGTTTACCCCGCTGCTTCGTTGACGTCCCTGTTGGATGCCCATCAGGGCGAGGTATGGTTACCTGCACGCAAGGGGGCCGACATTGCGCTGTTACGCAAGCATGCCAAGGGGGCTCATGAGCTGGCGTCACTCGATGCGGGCTGGTGTGATTTTGCCGCCAGCGACAGCGGTGATACACCCGAGCTGGATGCACTGGCCAACTACGACAGCGAGATGATGGATAACCTGCTGATGTACTGGCACACCGCCGCCAAGATCAACAGCCCGATCACCGATAACCTGTTCGAGCTGCGTCGCGAAGTGGTGGATGAGGCCCACGGTGCCAAACTCGCTGCCGCCTGGGAGCAGCAACAACAGCTGCGTTTTGAGCAGCTGATGGCGATGGCGGCCAATGGCCGGGATCTGCTCTGCTTTGTCGAGGTGGAGTCCGCCTACTGGCTGCGGCAAAAGCTGAGCGAGCAGCCTGATGTGGAGCTGATCACCCCTGCGCTGTAAAAGGGGCAATATGATGGCTGGCGGTCTCGCTATCGAGGAGGCTGCTCTATCCTTATTGGCGTCATTGCCCTCCCCATCCGGTGCCAAGGGGCTGCAAGCTGGACAAGCTGACGACAAGATGTGAACATGGCGCCCTTTATCGAGAGAGAGACTTGGCCAATGAGCTATGAACTGAGCGACACCGAGCGCAATGCCGCGCTGCAACTGAACGCTGATTACCGTTACGATCACTTCATCAGCAAGCTGGTCGAGCATGAAGAGCTGTTCGTCCTGACTGACGAGCATGGCGTCATGATGCTGACCACCGACGATGAAGATTGCATCCCGGTATGGCCGCACCCGGAGTACGCCAAGGCGTGGGCCGAAGGTGAGTGGGCCGATTGCAAGCCGCAGTCCATCACCCTGAAGGTATGGCTGGAGCGCTGGGTTGACGGTATGGAGCAGGACGAGCTGTGTGTTGCCGTGTTCCCGACTCCGGATCAGGAAGGCATCGTACTGGAGCCGGCTGACGTGGCTGACGCCATTGCCGAGAAGCAGGCCAAGCGCGGCTGATCACCGCTCGATTCGCAACACCGGTTGCCAACAAAGACCCCGCTATCTGGCGGGGTCTTTGTTTTAGGTCTGTTTGCCAAATGAGTTGTCGCTATCAGGGCTGGCGATAGGTGGTGTCGATGATAGGCTCGGCCGGGAAGGTCTTGCCGCTCTTGATGGCTGCCCTGGTCTCGGATTTTAGCTCTTCATCGATCCACAGCAGACCGCCATAGCTGTAACCGCTGTTGTCGCCACCGAGGGGCCAGTAGAGCTGCTCGCTCTTGGGCGTTGCAGGTACTTTTGGCAGTTTGATCCAGCGCCAGGCGCCTTCCCGGGTATAGGGCACCTGATAGGCAGGGACAAAGCTCGCCAGCTCATAGAGCCGCTGCTGGATCTGCCGTGACAGGGCCGCCTTTTTGGCAAAGTCGAACTCCTTGTCATACTGCTCCACCAGAGCCGTGATGGCGTCGTCATCGATGTTCATGATGTTGTTGGTCTGGGGTTTGTTGGCGTTGACCTTGTGGAAGAACTCCCAATAGGCGGGATAGCGGCTACCCGCCCAGGCCATCCAGGCGCTCTGGTGCTTTTTCTCCAGCATCGATTTGAAACCGGCCGATGCATCCATCAGGTTGAGCTCCAGATTAAGCCCTGCCTTCTTGGCCTCTTCCCGCAACAGCGTGAGCCGCTGGGCGTGCTCCGCCGTGGTGTAGGTGATAGCGAGGGTAAGTGACTGCCCCTTGTCGTTTTGCAAAATTCCCTGCGGCCCCACTTTGTTGAAACCGGCTTTGGCAAAGTATTCCCGTGCCAGTTTGGGAGCGAACGGACGGGCCTTGATCTCGCTGTTGGTAAACTCACCCTGACCTGAGCCATAACTGTTGAGTCGCTGGTAATCCCCCCGCAGCAGGGTGGTGAGCATTTTGTCGAGGTTGAGGGCATGCTGGATCCCGAGCCGCACATCTAGATTATTCAGCAGCGGATCGGCGGTGTTGAGATAGAGCCCCATTGGCGATTGCGGGGTCTGGTTGTAGAACCAGGTACGCGCGATATAACCCTTCTCGAACTCCGCGGTTTTGGTCTTGTCGTGCCACCAGTTGGGCATCACCAGCGGGAAGGTGTCGAGATCGCCGCGCAGGAAGTGCTGCCAGGCGATGTTCAGATCCCTGAGCACCTTGATCTCGATCCGCGCAGGATTGAAACGATGCTGGAAGTAGCGCTCGTCATCTCCCCACCAGTGTTCAATCCGCTTGAAGGTGACCGATTTACCCTTTTTCACCTGATCGATCTGATAGGGGCCGGTGACCGGCAACACCTTCCAGTTGTACTCCTTGACCCAGTTGGCGGTGAGCTTGATGGCGTGGCTTGGCTCCGGGCTGATGGGCAGTGATTCGAGCAGATCCTGGCGGCTCTTTTCGGTGCCGCTGGTGATGGCCAGGGTGTGATCGTCAAACTTGGTGATGTCGGCTATCTGGGTGCTGTAGTAGTTGTTGTACCAGGGGTCGTTGATCTCTTTGCTGCGCATCATCTTGAGGGTAAAGAGCCAGTCATCGGCGGTGACCGGTTGGCCGTCTGACCAGCGTGCTTTGGGATTGATGCGAAAATAGAGGGTCTTGTTGTCGGCGCCGAAGGCCCACTCGTTTGCCAGCATCGGCATTGGGTTGCCGGTAACGGGATGAGTGCTCAGCAGTGGCAGGTTGGTTTCCCGCACGTAACCGGCAAAGCCGCCGTTGGAGTCGGGGCCATATTTGCGCAGGGTCAGGGGGAAGCTGGTCATAAAGGTGCGAAAGGTGCCGCCGCGCTTGGCGGCCGGATCGGCATAGAGAGGATCCTGGTTGTTGCTCTCCCACTTCAAGTCAGCGGGCAGCGTGGCACTCCAGCCAAACGGGCTCCAGCACAGGGCCAGGGTGATGGCGGTGGCGCGAATGATTGGGGAGAGTCGGCGCTCCCCGGCGGTGATGGTCGATGGCATGTCCTTGCTCTCCTGAAGTCTGCTTCCTGCAGATCACGCACTGGTGATGTCAGTCCCGATGGGGACTGGCTCATCATGGAAATTTTATCCTGTCAGGTCAATGAAATAGCGTGAATTAGCGGGTGGCCTAGGCCGCAACGCAGTGCAGGGTGATCCCCTTGGCCGCGATGGCTGCCCGCATGGGGGCGGGCAGGGCATCGTCGGTAACCAGCACGTTGATCTGGCCCGGCGCGCCAAGCTGGCTCGGGTGGATGGCGCCAAATTTGCTGCTGTCGGTGATCACCACATTGGTCATCCCCTTGGCCAGCACGCTGTTGACCACATCGGCCCGCATCATGTCGCGGCCGGTGAAACCCATCTCGGGATGAAAACCGTCGACCCCGATAAAGGCCTTGGAGAAGTGCACCTGCTCGATGCAGAGGCGTGTGAGCGGCCCCACCACGCTCTCGCTCTGATGCTGGAACAGCCCGCCGAGCAGCACCACCTGAGCCGGGGTATCTTTGAGCAGATGGGCGATATAGCTGCTGATGGTGATGATGGTGACCCGTTTGTGCAGGGCCAGATGGCGCGCCAGCATGGCGTTGGCGCTGCCCCCCTCGATAAAGACCGTCTCGCCATCTTCCACCAGCTGGGCGGCCCGCTCGGCGAGGCGCTCCTTGAGCAGGTAATTGATGTTCATCCGGGCATCCGGGTCATCGGTCTCCAGCGCCATGGCCGAGCCGTGTACCCGTCTGAGCAGTCCCTGCTTCTCCAGCGCGGTGAGGTCGTTGCGCACCGTCACCTCAGACACGCCGGTATGTCGGGAGAGTTCACTCACGCTCATCTTGCGAGCCTGATGGACCAGAGTGAGGATCAGTTGGTGGCGTGGATTCATGGTGCGCTCACATGCAAGGTGGTGGATAGCGGCAAGCCACCCGTGGGGTGGCTTGCCAATCATATGACGTCACTGGCGCCATGGGTGCGCCCCGTCAGAGACTGTGCTCGGTGCGGGCGATGATATCATCTTGCGCATCCGGGGATAAGGCGGTGAAGAAGGCCGAATAGCCCGCCACCCGTACCACCAGATCCCGGTACTGATCCGGATTGGCCTTGGCCGCCAGCAGGGTCTCGCGCGAGACAATGTTGTACTGCACGTGCCACCCCTTGTGCACCTCGAAGAAGGTGCGCAGCAGGCTCATCAGCTTGGCCTTGTCCCGCTCGTTCTCAAGGCTCGCCGGACTCAGCTTCTGGTTGAGCAGCACCCCGCCGAGGATGGCCGCCGTGGGCAGCTTGCCGATGGAGTTGAACACTGCCGTCGGGCCGAGACGATCCGAACCCGACGAGGGGCTGGCCCCTTCCGCCAGCGGCGTGCGGGCATGGCGACCATCCGGGGTGGCCATGGTGGCGGCACCGAAGGGCACGTTGGCGGAGATGGAGGAGGTGCCCGCATAGTAGGTACCGCCGATGGGGCCACGGCCGAAGCGGGTGTTGTGCAGCTCCTTGAGCTCGTCGATGTAGCTCTGGTAGGCCTGCACCAGCAGCAGGTCAACCTCGTCCAGATCGTTGCCATATTTGGGGGCGGCATTGGTGAGGCGCTGGCGCAACTGCTCCCCTGCTAGCCCGGTAAAATCTTGTTCGAGTGCTTCGGCCAGCTCTTGCTGATCCACAATCCCCTGCTCGAACACCAGTTTCTTCAGGGCTGCCAGACTGTTGCCGAGGTTGGCAATTCCTACCTGCAGACCTGAGACCCAGTCATAGACGGCGCCCCCCTCCTTGATGGTTTTGCCGCGCTCGATGCAGTCATCCACCAAGGTGCTGCAGAGGATGTCGTGGGCTTGTGCCTCCAGCACGCTGTCGACCACGCAGTCGATCTCGATGGATTTGCGGGTGAAGTAGCGCACCTGCTCATCCCAGCGGGCCATCACCTCGTCAAAGTTACCAAAGCTCCCGTCTCGCAGCGACTGGGGCTGGGGCAGGAATACCTTGCCGGTGGTGGCATCGCAGCCGCCATCAAGGGAGGCCAGCAGGATGCGGGCGAAGTTGATAAAGCTCATGCCGGTGCAGCGATAGCCCCACTTGCCGGGTACGGCGGTCTCGATGCAACCGATGGCGGCGTAGTGGTGGGCATCCTCCACGCTTACTCCGAGCTTGATGAACTCGGGGATCACCACTTCGTCGTTGTTGAAGGCGGGCATGCCAAAGCCGCAGCGGATCACCTGAATGCAGGCGTCGAGGAAATCCTCGCTCATCCCGGCATGGTAGCGCACCGAGAGGTTGGGTTGGGTGGATCGCAGCTGGCCGCAGGACTCCAGAATCGCGTAGGAGAGGCCATTGACTGCGTCATGGGCCGCACCATCCCGCCAGTTCTGGCCGCCAATCGTGACGTTTTGATAGAGCGGGCTGCCGGCAGAGGCCTTGGAGTGGGTACCGGAGCGGATCTTGTTCACCTCCAGCAATTTCAGCCAGCACCCTTGCAGCAGTTCGATGGCGCGGGGGCGTGACAGGGATTCCGACAGCTCTACCTCGCGGCGATACCAGGGGTAGAGGTACTGATCCATCCGGCCAAACGACACCGAGTGGCCGTTGGATTCGATCTGCAGGATGAGCTGGATAAAGTAGCAGAGCTGCAGCGCTTGCCAGAAGGTCTCGGGGGGCTGGTGGGCGATGTGGGCGCAGTTGAGCGCGATGGTCTCAAGCTCGTTTCGGCGCTCGGGGCGAGATTCCTGTGCTGCCATATCATGGGCAAGTGCGGCGTAGCGCGCGATGTGATCGCTGACCGCATCCAGAGTGATGGCGACAGCGTGCAGGAACTGCTCGCGCTGCAGATCGCCCCAATCCGCCAAATCCAGCCGACTGCGGCGCTCTGCCACCTTGGCCTTGAAGCCATCGAGCCCCAGCGTGAGCAGCTCCTCATAGTTGACCGCGAGGTGGGCATCCCCCGAGGTCATGTTGCCCTCGGCCTTGATGATGCCGCTCTCCAGCAGCGCTTTCTGCTCGTCGGTAAAGAGGCCGAAGCAGCGATCCTGCACCGTCTGGCCACGCCAGAAGGGGATGAGGGCGTGGATCGCCAGCTTGTCTGCCTCGCTCACCGCAAAGCCGGCACCGGGGCGGTCAGCCAGCTCGTCGATCTCCTTCTCAATCCAGCTCACCGTGTACTCAGGAAAGAGCGGCGCCGCCCGTACCTGACTGGCCTGATTGCCGACGATAAGCTCGTCGTGCTTGATCCAGATGGTGCGCTCCTTGAGGTGATGGGCCAACGCCAGAGCGCGGCGCACCGGCAGCGGCCGGGCGAGGTGAGCCTGGTAGGCCTGTGTGTAGTGGCGGGCACGCTCGGTGCAAACCGGTGGCTGAACGATGTGGATCAGGCTCTCTTTGTGGGCGCGGATCCGCGGGCTGAGGGTATTGAGGTCGAGCTGGGTCATGATCTTATCCTCTGGTCACAGGGGTCAGCCCCTGACGTTGGGCGTATGCGTGGGCAAAGTTGAGTAAATCGGGGTCGTCGAGGGGTGTCTCCGGCGCCTGATAGGGCAGATCCAGCAGGGCATATTTGCCCATCCCCAGCGTGTGGTAGGGGAGGAAGTGGATCTCCTGCACAGTACCGAGACTGGCGGCGGTGTCGGTGATGGCGGTGATCGATGCGCGGTCGGCATTGAAGCCGGGAATGAGCGGTACCCGGATCTGTATCGGCACGCCGTATTCGGCGAGGCGCTTGAGGTTCGCGATGGGCAACTCCACCTTGCCGCGGGTCCAGTTGAAGAAACGCTCCTTGTCCACGTGTTTGAGATCCGCCAGCACCAGATCCAGTGAGGGGAGGCTTGGCTCAATCTGGTGCCAGGGCACATGGAGGCAGCTCTCGACCGCCGTGTGCAGCCCTTCGGCCTTGCAGCGGGCCAGCAGGGACGCTGCAAAGTCGGGCTGCATAAAAGGCTCGCCACCAGAGAGGGTGACGCCACCGCCGCTGCGCTCGAAGAAGGGGCGATCCCGCAGTATGGTGTCCATCAGGGTGTCCAGGGTTTCATCGCGGCCGCACACCTGCAGCGCTTCGCTGGGGCAGAGGCCGCGCAGCCGTTCCATATCATCGGCCTTGAGGGTAGAACGGCTGAGCTGGATGCCCTCGCTGTCACGCAAGATTGCCGGACACGCGTGGCTGCAGAGCTGGCATCCCTCGATGCACTGGCGCCGGTCGAGTAGTATGTCCGGCTTGGGAGAGCGGCTTTCCGGGTTTTGACACCAGCGACAGGCCAGCGAGCACCCCTTGAGAAATACCAGGGTGCGAATGCCGGGGCCATCGTGAGTTGAATATCGTTGCAGGTCGAAAATCATACCGCCTCCTTTTGTATTTGCATTCTATTTGCTTTCATTCGAAAGTTGATTTGATTTCGATCAAGCTATTTGCAGATGTTTTATCGCTAGAATGGCGACATATTGAACATCCCGTTAAGGAGTTAGAGATGGAGCTGTATCTCGATACCGCCGATGTGGCGGCAGTGCGTCGCTGGTCACGGATCCTGCCGTTGGCCGGTGTCACCACCAATCCTTCCATTACCGCCGCCGGGGGATTGCCGCTCTGTGAGCTGCTGCCCGCCCTGCGCGACGTGCTGGGACCCAAGGCGCGCCTGTTTGCCCAGGTGATGGCCAAAACTGAAACCGAGATGGTGCGCGAGGCATTTGCCCTGCGTGAACTGGACCCGGACCTGGTGATCAAGATCCCGGTGTGCGCAGAGGGGCTGGCTGCCATCAAGAGCCTGACAGCCAACGGTGTGCCGACGCTGGGCACCGCTGTCTATACCCCGCTGCAGGGCTGGCTGGCTGCGGTAGCGGGGGCGGAATATGTCGCACCTTATGTCAATCGACTGGATGCCCAAGGCGGTGATGGCATCGCCACCGTGCAGGAGCTGCAACAGCTGCTTGCGCTGCACGCACCGAACAGCAAGGTGCTGGCGGCGTCATTCCGTACTCCCCGTCAGGCGCTCGATTGCCTGCTGGCGGGTTGCCAATCGATCACCTTGCCGCTCGACGTGGCCGAGCAGTTGCTGAACGTACCGGCAGTGGATGCGGCGCTGGTGAAGTTCGATCAGGATTGGCAGCGCGCTTTCGGTCGCTGATCCCGGTGACAAGCAGATTACCGTTATTGAGAGGGGGAGGGTGAAGAAGTGCGGGTGATGGGGATTGACCGACTAGACTGGAAAGAGGTGGCTACATTCGCGGGCCGCCCTGCAGTCTACCGGAGGTATCCCATGAGCGACCATCTGCTACTCCCCCATGGTGAAGATTTGCGTCGTGCGGTGCTTTGGCTCAGCGAGCATCATCAGCACGATATCGCCGCCATTGAAGAGGCCAGCCTGCGTTTTGATCTCTCGCCGCTGGATGAGGAGTTTCTGATCCAGCACTGGCTCGACAGCCAGCGCCAATCATGAATATCCGAGGTGAGAGATTTAGAAGAAGTTGGCGAGGTTGATGCCAAACTCTTTGGGGTCGACCGTGTTTTCGATGCTCTCCTGCACCCCTGACTTGGCCAGATCCAGCCACTGTACGTCGAGGTAGTGACGCTGGGTGGCGTGATAGATCACCTTGACCACCGGCTTGAGCGGCTGCTGCTCGTTGCGCTGCATCACGATAGCCAGGCGCTGGTTTGAGAGCTGTACCAGGGTTCCCACCGGATAGACTCCCATGCACTTGATGAACTTGGTAACCAGTTCGGCATCAAAGTGCTGATTGATCCCCTTGAGCAGAATGCGGAAGGCCTGGGTCGGCTGCATACCCGCTTTGTAGACCCGATCTGCAGTGATGGCATCATAGACATCGACGATGCCGCTCATCCGGGTATAGAGAGAGAGCTGCTCCCCCTTGAGTCGCTGTGGGTAGCCGGAGCCATCGAGCCGCTCGTGGTGGTTGGCGGCCACCTCCAGCATGGTGGGGGTAATGCCAGGGGTATTGCTGAGGATCTCGTAACTGTGCACCACATGCTGACGCATGATGGCGAACTCCTCATCGGTCAGCTTGCCCGGTTTGTGGAGCACCTCGTCCGGGGTCATGATCTTGCCCACGTCGTGCAGCAGGCCACCCAGGGTCAGCTCCTTGAGTACGCTGCGTTCCAGTCCCAGATAGCGGCCGAAGTTGGCCAGCAGAATGGCCACGTTCATGGAGTGCTCCATCAGGTAGGCATCCTTGGCGCGAATACGGGCCAGACAGAGCATGGCATCGCCGTGGGTGAACATGGTGTCCACCATCTCTTCGGCGACTTCGGCCAGCGGGGTGATGTCGATGGGCTCACCCGCTTTGAGGTGGCGAATGAACTTGCCTTGCAGCTCGCGCGCTTCCTGATAGAGGCGTCGGATTTTAAGCTCCCGCCCTTCGCCGTTGGCACTGGCACGGCGCCCTACCTGGGCGCTGTTGGCATTGAGATCGGGGGAGGTAACGGCATCACTTTCGGCACTGCCCAGCTTGCTGCGGGCCAGATCGATGCGTACCGTGAGCACCCCCTGACGCACCAGATTGGCAATTTGCGCCACGCTGGTCACCAAGCCCATTTGGGCGATCTCCATCCCACCTGTCTGGCTGGCGATAGCAATCACATACATGCCGGGTTTCAGCTGGTTGACGGGAATGACGGGATAGGATGCTTGAGACTTCATGAGGGCTTCCTGACTCTTATTATTATGAGTATCGTTCGGATGGGTCACACCGGAGAAGTGTAACATCGGATGACCAGTTCGTCATAATTGGCAACCCCTTAACAGTGGCGTTGTCGCCCCCGCCCGATATAATGACGCCCCTTTACTTGTTGGACTCCGAGGTTGTGAATGCGGCTTGATAAATTTCTGTGCGATTGTTCCGATTTGACCCGCTCGCTGGCAGGCAAACTGATCCGTCAGGGTGAGGTCATGGTGGATGGCATTGTGGTCAAGCAGCCCGCCTTTCATATCAATGAGCAGAGCCAGATCGAGTTTGACGGCGTGCTGCTGACGCTGGAGCAGCGCAACCGCTATTTCATGCTGCACAAGCCGGAAGGTTACGTCTGCTCTAACGAGGATCCGGATCACCCGACAGTCTTCTTCCTGATGGATGAACCGGCGATGGGCAAGCTGCATGTAGTGGGACGCCTCGACCTCGATACCACGGGTCTGGTGCTGGTGACCGATGACGGTCAATGGTCCCACCGCATCACCTCGCCGCGTCACGAGTGTGCCAAGACCTATCACGTCTGGCTGGCCGATCCGGTAAGCCCGGATGCGATCGCGCTGTTCGCCGAAGGGGTCTACCTGCGTAACGAGACCGATAAAACTCGTCCTGCACAGCTGGAAATTCTCGGCGAGTGCGAGGCCCGCCTGACCATCCACGAAGGCAAGTACCATCAGGTCAAGCGGATGTTTGCCTCCATCGGCAACAAGGTCATTGGCTTGCATCGCGAGCGGGTGGGTGGCCTGACGCTGGATGAAGATCTGGCCCCCGGTGAATACCGCGAGCTGACCGCTGAGGAGATTGCCCTGTTCTGATCAGGGATGGTGCCGGGTGTCAGTGAGTGCTGAAACCCAGCACCAGCGCCGTGCCCAGGCTGGCAATCAGTGCCCCCGCCCAGGCGGCAACGGATGGCCGCTCCCCTGAGTGCCACCACAACAGCGGCAGCAGCAGTACCGGCGTGGTGGAGGAGAGAATGGCCACCATGCCCACCTCGCCCTGCCGCAGCGCCATCAGGATCAGCGTCATCCCCAGCCCCATCGCCAGAAAGCCGTTGGTGGCAATCATGGCGAGGATATGGCGATTGACCGGTTTTAGCGGCATGGCCAGCGGCAAGCGCCCCAGCCGCAGGACGCAGTGGGCCAGCAGGGCACTGCCCATCCGGATACCCGATGCACTCACCGCATCCACCTCACCACTCATCATCACCGGCTTGGCGATGATGGCTCCCACGCTCTGACACAGTGCCGCCGTCAGGCCAAGGCCAATTCCCAGCGCCAGATTGCCACGGATCTGTTCCCACTCGTTGCTGCTACTGCGTCTGCCAAACAGGATCGCCAGCATCACGCCGGCAAAGACCAGCACGGCCCCCAGCAGTCGCCAGCCTGTCAGCTGTTCATTAAAGAGCCATAGCCCAAGCAGGGCGGAAAACAGCGCATGGCAGGAGAAGAGCAGGGCACTGCGTCTTGGCCCCAACCGGTTCATGCAGGCAAACAGCGCCGTATCGCCCACGAAGATGCCGACCAGCCCCGAGATGGCGAGCAGGGGCAGGGCGCTTGCGGTGAGGGTTTGCCAGCCACCGGTGAGCAGACTCATGGTGCCGAGCATCAGGCTGACCAGAAACATGCGCCAGCGGCTGTAGGCAAATGCGCCGAGATGACGGGCCGGTTTGACCGAAATTAGCGCTGCAATTGCCCATAAACTGGCCGACGCGAGGGCCAGCCACTCATAACCCATAAAAACTCCTGAAAAAATTAACCCGAAAGACTCCATCTCCCGGGCAAGCCCGATACAATACGGGGCGTTTTCGGGGATAACAAGAGCGGCATCAGGCATTCATCAGGCGCGCCGTCGGCCTTCCCCTCCTGCAGTGGTTTTATTCGAGGTTTTGTCATGAGGTATGGTTTCTTCCCCAAGCTGGCACAACGCTGGCTCTCCCCGCTATTGCTTGCCGTGCTGGCAGGGCCCCTGGCCCATGCCACCACCGTTGAGCAGCAGCCTCTGCTTGCCGATCGGCAAACCCTGGTCAAGGGCAACGGTGCCGAGCCGGAGTCACTGGATCCGGCACTGGTGCGCTCCGGTTTTCCGGGGGAGGCCGTGCTGGTCGATCTGTTTGAAGGGCTGGTCAGCGAAGATGGTCAGGGGCATATCGTTCCTGCTCAGGCCCAGCGCTGGGAGGTGAGTGACGATGGGCTGGAGTGGCGATTCTTCCTGCGACCCCAACTGAAATGGTCCAATGGCGAGCCGCTGGTGGCCGCTGATTTTGTCTATGCCTGGCGCCGTCTGCTCGATCCGGCCATCAACTCCCCTTCTGCCGGATTGCTGCTGGCCACGGGGATCAACAATGCGCAATCCATCTATGCCGGCGCGCTGGAGCTCGGCAATCTGGGCATTGAAGCGCAAAGCGATCAGATCCTGAAAATCACCCTGGAGCGGCCGGCTCCCTATTTCCTGCAGCTCATCAGTCAGCGCCCCTTTGTGCCAGTCAATCAGAAGGCGATAGCCAAATTAGGCAAACAGTGGACCGAGCCCGGCAAGCTGGTGAGCAATGGTGCTTACCGGTTGGCAAGTTGGACGCCAAACGAGCGGATAGAAGCCGAGCGCAATATCCACTACTGGGATGACCTTCACACCCGTATCGGACGGGTCACCTATCTGCCTATCACCTCGCAACATGCGGAGCGGCTGCGCTATGAGGCCGGTGAAATCCAGCTCACCAACAAGGTCTCCCTCGGCTATTACCAGAAGATGAAGCGCGAATCTCCGGAGCGGCTGTGGGGGTTGCCGCTGTTTGGCACCTATCTCTATGCGTTCAATTTGAAGCGCCCGGAACTGCAGGATGTGCGGGTGCGTCAGGCGCTCTCCATGGCGGTTGATCGACAGTTGCTCATTGGATCGGTGAGCGGGCAGGATGAACAGGCGGCATGGTCGCTGTTGCCGGAGATGCCGGGTTACCCCCGGGTGATATTGCCTGTGGCGCTGGAAGATATGCCAACCCGCCAGGCCAAAGCAGCAGCCCTGCTGTCAGCGGCCGGGTATAACAGTGCCAATCCACTCAAGCTGAGCATTACCTACAACAGCGCAGAAACCCACAAGCAGATGGCGATGGCCATTGCTGCCATGTGGCAGAAGCTGGGGGTGCAGGTCACCCTCAACAGTCTGGAGTGGGGCGCCTATCAGGTGGCCAAGGATAGCGGTGATTTTCAGGTGGCCAGAAGCTTCCTGTTTGGCGATTACGTGGAGCCATCAGCCATGCTGGGCAGCTTCCGTTGTCAGGATCTGCGCAACGAGAGCGGCTACTGCAATCCCGACTTTGATCTGCTGCTGGAGCAGGCAGCCAATACGCTGGACAGCGCGAGCCGGGTTGAACTCTACCGGCATGCCGAACAGTTGCTGCTTGAGGAGGCGCCGATCCTCCCCGTGTATCATTACAATCAGATGAGACTGGTCGATCCCGCGCTGCGAGGGCTGCCCAGCCAGAATTTGAAAGGGACGATTGCCACCAAGGATCTCTACTTCAGCCCGCAGTGAGGAGCATTTCATGAAACTTGCCATCATTTCCGACATCCACGGCAGCATCATTGCGCTGGAGCGGGTGCTGACCCAACTTGAGCCCTGGCAGCCGGATCACTATCTGCTGCTCGGCGATCTGCTCAACCATGGCCCGCGCAATCCTCTGCCGGAAGGGTATAACCCGGCCGCTGTGGCCGATCGGCTCAACGAGTTGGCTCCGCAAATCATCGCGGTGCGGGGCAACTGTGATTCCGAAGTGGATCAGATGCTGTTGCGCTTTCCCATCACCGCCCCCTACAACCAGTTACTGATCGATGAGCGGCGCTGGTTTGTCAGTCATGGCCATCTTTATCGCCCGGACGAGGTTCAGCTTCCGAAGGGCAGTCTGTTCCTGAGCGGCCACACCCATGTGCCTGTGCTTGAGTGGCAGGGGGCGCGGGTATTGATGAACCCGGGGTCTATCTGTTTCCCGCGCGGCGAGTTGCCTGCCAGTTACGGGTGCTATGAGGACGGAGTGCTTCGCGTCAATGCGTGTGAGGACGGGCGAGAGTTGTTGCGACTGGTGCTTTAAAACGGACAGCAAAAATGCAAGGCCTGATAAGAGATGTCAGGCCTTGATACCGTAGGAGCGGGTGCCAGAGCGAGTGTTACCCTTGGCGTCATAGGTCAGGCTGTTGCGATCGCGCAGCTGACTCAGAAAGGTTGCCAGACGACGGTTTGATACGATGCTCAATTCAAGCAAGCGACCGTTGATATCATTTTGTGCCTGGCAGGCATCCAGTTTTGCACGAAGTTGCGCCATCTCGTCGGGATAGGCTGCCAGCTGCAGTGCCAGTTCCGGCATCTCTGCCAGAGTCTTGTCCAGAGTTTCTATCGCAGCAAGCAACTGCTGTTTGCGCTCGGTCAGTGCGGGCAGGGCCAGTGCCTGATGCTGTTCGAGCAAGCTGAACTCCTCTTCCAGAATGCCTTGCATCTGGCTGAGGTAATCATCTTGGGTGTGCAGTAACGAAGGTAAATCCATCATCCCAGAACTTTGTCCAGATTGGCCTCGAAACTGAACATCTTCTTGGCCACAGCGTCGCTGTTAACCTGATATTCACCACTCGCGACGGCTTTTTTCAGCCGTTCGACCTTGCTCTCATTGCCGGTCGAGGCGGTATTGAGGTTTTGTTGCATCTTTTGCAATTGTTGCGCCTCACTGGTCAAGGAGACGGAGTCCAGCTTGACAGTAGCCGCTTTGTTTTCGGGCGATGAGGTGACTGACTTGCTGCCTGTCCCCTGGCTATTAGCGGTATTTTGCAACCGATTATTCGCCAAGTTGTTGATATTGTTGATGGCCATTTTAGTTACCTTCGTCTGCTTTAAGGTTTGCTTACCTGTTTATCGGTGCGGCAGATCAAAACTTTAGAAAAAAGTTGTCAAGGATCCGGATTTAAAAAGTGACCGATACGGCACCTACCGCACTGACTTTACCCTCAACGATTTTGCCGGAGCGAATATTGACGAGTTTGATGATCTCTCCGAAGCTGCCATCTTGCAAGGCTCGGGCCATGGTTTTGATCTGGAAGTTGCTGTTTTCTGCCGTCAGGGTGACCTGATCCCCTTTGCACACGACACAAACCTGGCTCAAACGGATGGGTTGCCCAGGTTTTAGCTCCCGCTTGCTGCGTACTCCGACAAGAGGGGCTGTGTCAGTCAGGTAGTCGCCGCGGATCAGGGTCTGATCCTGATAGGCCAACACCAGCTGGCTTTCACTCAGCAGGTCCCCCTTGGCGATGGGGTTGGTCACAGTGACATAGGGTTTTTGAATGCTGACCCGTACCGGGAGATAGACGTCCCAGGGTTTGTCTTCCTCACATTTAAGGTAAACTGTTGTATTACGGCGAATTTCCATTTTTGCTGGTAAGCTGATAGTGAGCAGATCTTCGCAGCGGGTCAGTGGGAGCCGTCCATCCAGCGTGGCAGAGGTGACCTCGGCTCTGGCATCCAACGGAATATCCAGCTGGCTGTAAACGAACTCTTGTGCCTTTTCTTGCAGATAAGTAGTGACGTCCGAGGCGTAGCTGGAAGATATGCTGCCAAAAAAGAGGCTGATGAGTAAAAGTCGGTTAATCATTTTCGCTCGTTGGTCGATAAGTTGTTCACGCATATCACCATATTTAACTATGATTGCTTCAGAATCTGTTCGTTGTCACATCGATAGTCTGACGCAATCCATCACGCATGCATGATTAATGCCAAGCGTTTTTAGGGAGTGTTTATGGCCAGTATCCTGGACTCGGTCAACCAACGTACCCAGCTAGTGGGGCAAAACCGGCTGGAGTTGTTGTTGTTTCGTCTCAATGGACGTCAAAGATTTGGCATCAACGTATTCAAAGTGCGTGAAGTATTGCAGTGTCCCCCCTTGACCGTGATGCCCAAATTGAACTCCTGCATCCGCGGGGTCGCACATATTCGTGGCCAGACTATCTCGGTCATCGACCTCAGCATGGCGGTTGGCAAACGCCCGATTGATGATCTGAGCAAATGCTTCATTATCATCTCCGAGTACAACCGCTCTATTCAGGGCTTTTTGGTGCATTCGGTCGAGCGCATCATCAATATGAACTGGGAATCCATCCTGCCTCCGCCTAAAGGTGCGGGTCGCATCAACTACATGACAGCCGTGACAGAAGTCGATGGCGAGTTGGTCGAAATCCTCGATGTTGAGCGGATATTGAACGAAATTTCGCCGGTTGCAACGGATGTGAGTGAGGAGTTGGTTCAGGCAAGCGTCGACCACCCGACTCTGGGGCGTCCTGTTCTTGTTGCGGATGACTCCTCAGTGGCACGCAAACAGGTACAACGTGCGCTTGAGGCTATCGGTGTCGAGTGCGTGTTGGCAAAAGATGGCCGCGAAGCATTGAACATGCTGCTGGAAATGACCAAAAATGGTCCTATCAAGGATCAGGTTGCGCTGGTTATTTCGGATATCGAAATGCCGGAAATGGATGGCTATACCTTCACTGCCGAGATCCGGAATAATCCCAATCTCAAGGATTTGCATGTTATTCTGCATACCTCGCTCAGTGGAGTATTCAACCAGGCAATGGTGCAGAAAGTTGGTGCGAACAATTTTATCGCCAAGTTCCAGCCTGATGAATTGGCCAAGGCCGTACAAAACGCACTCTAATAAAGAAGAACAGCTGCATGAAGACACTTTCGGACGACTTATACAAACAGTTCAGCAACTTTCTGGCGGTACAGAGCGGAATTGTGCTGGGGGATAACAAACAGTATCTGGTGAAGAGCCGTCTTTCACCTTTGATGGCTCAGTTTGGCATCGAGAGTCTGTCTGATCTGGTTACCCGTGCAATGAGTGTGCGAGAGCGTGACCTGAAAATGGCCGTGGTGGATGCCATGACGACCAACGAGACCCTCTGGTTTCGTGATACCTATCCGTTTCAGCTTCTTACTGACAAGATTTTCCCCGAGTTGGGGAAAAGTGGCCGCCCCATCAAGATCTGGTCGGCTGCATCCTCGTCAGGTCAGGAGCCCTATTCCATTGCCATGACGGCACTGGAGCAGCAGATGAAAAAGCCGGGTACCTTGCCTGGTGGCGTGCAGATTGTCGGGACGGATATTTCGACGACCATGCTCAATCAGTGTAAGGAAGGCGTTTACGATAGCCTTGCTCTGGCGCGCGGTTTGTCACCGGAGCGCAAGAAGATGTTTTTTGAGCCCTACGGTGACAACAAGATGCGGGTTGCCGAGCGAGTCAGAAAATTGACCACCTTCCGGCCACTCAACTTGCTGGAGAGTTATAGTTTGCTCGGCAAGTTTGACATTATCTTTTGCCGTAACGTGCTCATCTATTTTGCGCCGGAAGTGAAGTCTAAGATCCTCAACCAGTTTGCTGCCAGTCTCAATCCCGGTGGATATCTGATGCTGGGCGCGTCGGAGTCACTGGCCGGGTTGACCGATCGGTTCGAGATGATCCGCTGCAACCCGGGGATTGTCTACAAGGTCAAATAGGCCTGACCGCCTTGATATTCGGGGTCTGCCGAATATTGCCAGTTCATGTAAAGAGGGAAGCTACGAGCTTCCCTCTTTCTTTATCTACAGCTCAGACTTTCTATTTACCTACCATATCTCGCCACTGCAAAAATGGTTGCAACCTTAAGGTGGCCAAATGATGCCGTCTGACTCAAGGCACGAGATGCTCCTGCCGTTTTCGGTCTGAACTGTGCTCATACCCAAACCATCGAACTGAGTGATTTGCTTATGGCACACCTCTTGCAAACAAAATAAACCAAGCAGGAGGTGTGCTATGGCTTTTTCATTTGACAAGGCATTCGGTGTGCATCAACACACCATAAGCGTTCGCGCCAAGCGTGCTGAGGTGCTTTCCAGCAATATCGCCAACGCAGATACCCCGGGCTTCAAAGCCAGGGATATCAATTTTGCTCAGGCATTACAGGAGGCCCAGTCGCATCAGGGATTTGGTTTGGCAACGACCAGCGAAAAGCACTTTGCCTTGAATATGGACGCCCCGGGTACCGTGCAATATCGCAACCCGCTGCAACCGGATACCGGTGACGGCAATACGGTCGATGTGCAGCAGGAGCGCAGCGAATTTCTGCGCAATAGCCTCGAGTATCAAACCTCCCTTGAATTTATGAATAGCAAGATCAGTGGCCTGCTCAAGGCACTGAAAGGAGAGCAGTGATGAGTTTGTTCAAGGTCTTTGACATAGCAGGCTCGGCTATGAGCGCACAGTCAGTGCGCCTCAACACGGTTGCCAGCAACATGGCCAACGCGGACAGTGTCAGCTCCAGTGTGGAAAATACTTACCACGCCAGGCGGCCAGTCTTTGCCGCCCAGCTCGATCAGGCGATGTCTGACAAGCAGGGCTCGGTCGGGGTTGAGGTGAAGGGGATTGTCGAGAGCAAGGCGCCACTGCTCAAGGAGTACAACCCCAACCACCCGATGGCGGATAAAGACGGTTTTATCTTCAAGCCAAACGTCAACATGGTTGAAGAGATGGCCGACATGATCAACGCCTCGCGCAGCTACCAGACCAACGTACAGGTTGCAGATTCGGCCAAGAAGATGCTGCAGCAGACGCTCCAGCTTGGCAAGTCCTGATAGGAGGGATGCAGCATGGTCGATACAACCAACAGTGCTAACGGTATAAGCCGTACCACGACCCAGACGACAGGCACCACCACGACGCCCAAGAAAGAGCTGGATCAGGCTTCCTTTCTAAAGCTGCTGACCATGCAGCTGTCGTATCAGGATCCTTTCAAGCCTGTTGATAACGCCCAGATGCTCTCCCAGATGGCATCCATGTCGACATCTGAGGGGATCAGCAGTTTGTCCACTCAGATGGGTAAGCTTAATGACCAGATGATCTCCAGTCAGGCACTGCAAGCCTCCGCATTGGTGGGACAAAATGTGCTGTTGCAGAGCAATACCGGCTATCTGGATAAGGAGGGCTCTCTCCCCGGTGTTGTGGCTGTGGGAACGACGAATAAATATTCGAGCGTCAAGGTCACCATAGAAGATGAAAAAGGCCAGGTTATCAAGGAATTCTCTCTCGAAGGGGAGCAGCGAGGCAACGTTGAAGTTGCCTGGGATGGCACAGACAAAGATGGAAAGCGGGTCAAGTCAGGTAAATATGTGATTAAGGCAAGCGGTACTCTGGATGGCAAATCTGAAAGTATTGCTGCTTATGCTTACGGCAAGGTGGATAGTGTGGCGCTGGGCAATGCGAGCAATCCGACAATGCTTAACGTGAAAGGCTTGGGTAGCACGCTGTTGAGTAGCATCTTGCAAATATCAGGAACTAATTCAAACCAGACGGTTACACCGTCAAAAACCACGTCGACAGCATCGATCTAAGGAGCTGGATATGTCATTTAACAATGCCTTGAGCGGTGTCAACGCGGCACAAAAAGACTTGAACGTCACCGCCAACAACATTGCCAACGTTAACACCATGGGCTTTAAAGAGTCCCGTGCCGAGTTTGCGGATGTCTACGCCAACTCCATCTTTGTCAATGCCAAGACCCAGGTCGGTAACGGTGTAGCGACAGGTGCAGTTGCTCAGCAGTTCCACCAGGGGGCGCTGCAATTTACCAATAACGCACTGGATCTGGCTATTCAGGGTAACGGCTTCTTTGTGACCTCTGACGGTCTGACCAACCTGGATCGCACCTACACCCGTGCCGGTGCCTTCAAGCTCAATGAAAACAGCTATATGGTCAACAATCAGGGCCATTATCTGCAAGGTTACGAAATCAACGCCGATGGCACGCCTAAGGCGGTAAGTATCAATGCGACCAAGCCGATTCAGATACCTGACAAGGCCGGTGAACCAATCAAGACAACCAAGATTGACGCCAGTTTCAACCTGCCATCGACAGCTGCGCCCCTGCCCGCAGGTAATGCGGTGGGTGATGCCTCTACTTTTGACCCCAAAGATTCGAAAACATATTCCTCTTCAACTTCTGTGGTGATTTATGACTCACTGGGTGAGCCGCATACCATCACGCAATATTTTGTCAAAGAGGCTGACCCGGCAGATCTGACCAAACCCGCCAATCCTACTGCTTGGCGTATGTACCTCTACCAAGGTGATAAGCCTATTGATATTGTCGGTGGTGTCACACCCACTATGGCGACTGGTTTGAGTCAGGCGCCTGCTGGCGCAAGAGTTACCTTCGGGGCTGATGGCAAGATGATTACCCCGACTACACCGGCGACCATCAAGACAGAGCAATTGGGAGCCGCGCCCCCGACTGGCGCTGGCATTATCACCAATGGTGCAGATCCCACTCAGCAGGTGGATATCAACTTCGGAACGGTGACCCAGTATGCTTCACCGTTTGAAGTCAACAAGTTGACTCAGGATGGTTCCACTGTCGGACGGTTGACCAAGGTGGAGATCACTCCTGACGGCATCGTGTCCGCGACTTACAGTAACGCAACCACCATAAAGGTGGCCATGGTGGCAATGGCCAAGTTTGCCAATTCGCAAGGATTGACTCAGGTTGGCGATACCTCCTGGCGTCAGTCTCTGCTCTCTGGCGATGCCTTGCCGGGGACGCCAAACTCAGGGACATTTGGCACCATCAAGTCATCCTCCCTGGAGCAGTCCAACGTGGATTTGACATCCGAGCTGGTGGACCTGATCACGGCCCAGCGTAACTTCCAGGCCAACTCCCGTTCTCTGGAGGTCAACAGTTCGCTGCAGCAGACCATCCTGCAGATCCGTTAATCGCGCAATAAATGATAATGAGAGGGGGCTTGGCCCCCTCTCTGTTTCTGTCGCATTCCCATTCTCCTTATCCCCCCATATTTCTGCTGTTGGCACTCTAATTGCATTTCTCCTGTCAGAGTCATCTGTTTGACGGAGAATTCCATGGATCACCTGCTTTATATCGCCATGTCCGGGGCCAAGAGACCATGAACAGCCTGGCTGTTCGGGGCAACAACCTCGCCAATGCCAATACCACCGGCTTCAAGTCCGATTTCGAGCAGGCCAGAAGCATGCAGGCGTTCGGAGAGGGCTTGCCAAGCAGGGTCTTTGCCATGGCTGAGCGCCCGGGTCAGAACCTGCAGCATGGCATGTTGATGACCACCGGACGGGATCTGGACGTGGCGGTAGATGGTCCGGGCTGGATTGCCGTGCAGGATCCCAAGGGCGGTGAGGCCTATACCCGCATGGGGAATTTGCAGGTCAATGCGACCGGCAACTTGCAAACCTCGACCGGTCTGAATGTGGTGGATGACGGTGGTCAGCCAATCGTGTTGCCGATGCCGATGGAGAAACTCGAGATCAATCGGGATGGCACCATCAGCGGTCGTCCGGAGGGGGCGGCCGCCAACTTGCCGGAAGATTTTCAGCGGATCAAGCTTGTCAACCCGGCCGCCGATGCGGTGGAGAAGGGGCAAGATGGTCTGTTTCGCCGCAAGGATGGCCAGAATGAACCCGCCTCTGCCAATGTCGGTCTGATTGCCGGTTCCCTTGAGGGGAGCAACGTCAATGTGGTGGATGAGATGACCAACCTGATCCGGCTGCAACGCCAGTTCGAAACCCAGGTCAAAATCATGAAGACGGCCGAAGAGAATGATGAAGCTCAAACCCAACTGCTGCGAATCAGCTAATCAAGGAGTTACCTATGAATCCCGCACTCTGGATCAGCAAGACCGGGTTGGATGCACAGCAGACCAATATTTCGGTTACCTCGAACAACCTGGCGAACGCCAGCACCGTGGGCTTCAAAAAGTCACGGGCCATCTTTGAAGATCTGCTGTATCAAAACATCAACCAGCCAGGTGGCCGCTCTTCTGCCGATACCGAGCTCCCCTCCGGCTTGATGTTGGGGGCGGGTGCCAAGGTGGTGGCGACCCAGAAAAACCACAGCCAAGGCAATGTGCAAACCACCGACAACTCGCTCGATTTGATGATCAGTGGTCGTGGCTACTTTGAAATTCAGCTGCCGGATGGCAGTGCGGCCTATACCCGCAACGGTCAGTTCACCCTCAACGATGAAGGGACCATAGTGACGCCGGGTAATGGTTATCCGCTGCAACCGGAAATCCAGATCCCGGAAAACGCCCAGAGCGTCACTGTGGGTGAAGATGGCCAGGTCTCGGTGCAACTTAAGGGCGATGGCGCTTCTCAGGTTGTCGGTCAGATCAATATCTCCGACTTCGTCAACGCCAGCGGCTTGCAGCCGATGGGGGAGAACATGTTTGTCGAGACCCAGTCCAGCGGTGCTGCCGCTCAGGGGACTGCCGGTGCCGATGGCTTGGGGGTGATCAAGCAGGGGATGCTGGAGACCTCCAACGTCAACGTGACCGAAGAGTTGGTAAACCTCATTCAGGCTCAGCGGGTCTACGAGATGAACTCCAAGGTGCTCTCCGCCGTGGACGGCATGATGTCCTTCCTGATCCAGCGTACTTAATTAGGAGGTGCATGATGAAAGCCGTATGGATGCTGGGATTGTTGGTGCTGGGAGGGTGTAGCAGCACTCCCAATACGCCCAAGCCTGATGATCCCGAGTTTTCCCCCGTCTACGGGGAGTCGGAGCCGGTGTCGGTGCGACCGACAGGGGCGATTTTCCAGCCGGATCAGGTCAATGGCATCTATTCGGATATCAAGGCACACAAGGTAGGCGACATCATTACCATCGAGTTGTCGGAGTCGACATCCGCCTCGAAAAAGGCCAATACCCAGAGTGGCAAGGACAATAAATTCAATCTGGATCCGGTCAAGCTGGGTGGCGTGCCAGTCACCGCCAGCCCCTATGATCTTTCGGCTTCCATTGGTCAGAACAGCGCGTTCAAGGGGCAGGCCAAAGCGGACCAGAGCAACAGCCTGCAGGGCAATATTTCGGTCAGCGTGGCCAAGGTGCTGCCCAACGGCAATCTGGTGGTGCGCGGCGAGAAGTGGATCATGCTCAACAATGGCAATGAATATATCCGGATCACCGGCCTTATTCGCCCGGAGGATGTGACGTCTGATAACAGCGTTTCGTCCCAGAAAGTGGCCAATGCCCGCATTTACTACGGTGGTACCGGCGATCTGGCCAATAGCCAGGAGCAAGGGTGGCTTACCAGCTTTTTCAATGGTCCCTGGTGGCCGCTCTAGGAGATGTTATGAAGTCACTCCGTCTTGTCACACTGCTCTGCTGTCTGCTGCCCTTGGGTGTGGCCAATGCGGCCAGGATCAAGGACATCAGCTCGGTTGAAGGGGTGCGTAACAACCAGCTGATTGGTTACGGTCTGGTGGTGGGGTTGCCCGGCACTGGGGAGAAGAACAACGCCTTCACCGAGCAGACCTTCCGTACCATGCTCAACAATTTTGGCATCAAGGTGCCGGACAACGTCAAGCCCAAGATCAAGGATGTGGCGCCGGTGGCAATCCATGCCGACCTGCCCCCCTTCTCCAAGCCGGGCCAGACCATCGATGTGACGGTCTCTGCCATTGGCGAGGCCAAGAGCCTGCGGGGCGGCACTCTGCTGCAGAGCTTTCTGAAAGGGCTCGATGGCCGGGTTTATGCGGTTGCCCAGGGTAGTCTGGTGGTCGGTGGTCTGGGGGCCGAGGGGGCTGATGGCTCCAAGGTAGTGATCAATACCCCGACTGTCGGGCGGATTGCGAACGGTGCTACCGTGGAGCGGGAGGTGCCCAACTCCTTCAGTCAGGGGGACACCATCACCTTCAACCTTAACCGACCCGACTTTACCACTGCGCGCCGTCTGGCCGATGTGGTCAACGATCTGGTGGGGCCCAATACCGCTCAGGCGCTCGATGCCACCTCGGTCAAGGTCTATGCCCCGCGGGATCCGGGTCAACGCGTCTCCTATCTCGCCACCATCGAGAATCTGGAGGTGGATCCGGCCAACGAGGCGGCCAAGATCATCGTTAACTCCCGCACCGGCACCATAGTGATCGGCAGTCAGGTCAAGCTCAAACCGGCGGCCATCAGCCATGGCGGGTTGACGGTGACCATCGCCGAAAACCAGCAGGTCTCCCAGCCCAACCCGCTGGCGGGAGGAGAGACGACGGTGACCAACAACTCGACCATCAATGTCCAACAGGAGCCGGGGCGGATGTTCAAGTTTGATACCGGTGCGACCCTGGACGATCTGGTCCGGGCGGTCAATCAGGTCGGGGTTGCCCCCGGTGATTTGATGGCCATCCTTGAGGCGCTGCAGCAGGCAGGCGCCATCGAGGGGCAACTGGTCATATTGTAACAAGCGGCAAGTGGTTGCCACGGGTGGCAATGAGGTAAGCAAAATGGCGGAGTTTGACAGCAACAGCGGCATGAATCTCGGGATGGTACAGGACATCAAGAACCTGGACCGTCTGCGCCAGATGAGCCAAAGCAAAGAGGGGCAGGCCGAAGCGCTCAAGAGTGCGTCACGCCAGTTCGAGTCAATCTTTACCCAGATGCTGTTTCAGAGCATGCGTCAGGCCAATGGGGTGTTGACTCAGGACAACCCGATGAACAGCAGCTATACCCAGTTCTATGAAGGGATGCTGGATGAGCAGCGGGTTGCCGACATGTCCAGCAAGGGAGGGCTGGGATTGGCTGACATGGTGGCCAAGCAGCTCTCTCCCGAGACCTTTACCCATCAGGATGGACGGGTGCTCAAGATGCCGCAGCGCACCGAAAGGACCTACAAACCCTATCAGCCACCCACGGCGGCTGCCGATGATTTGATCGCAGCATCAAAAGTTGGCAAAGATTTTGCTGAGAAAGAGATGACCGAGGGGGCAAATGAGAGTCACGCACTCACTATGCCCCGTCGTCCTCACCGCAGCATTCCGCCCATGGGGCGCATGGCCAGTGAAGAGGGCAGTGCCACCGGTAGTGGGGGCAAAGAGTTCGATACACCGGAAGAGTTCGTCAATCGCCTGATGCCGCTGGCCAAGAAAGCGGCCGACAAGTTGGGGTTAAGCCCGGCGGTACTGGTCGCTCAGGCGGCACTGGAGAGCGGTTGGGGCAAGCGGGTGATCAAGGATGGCGAGGGGCAGGTGACCCATAACCTGTTTGGCATCAAGGCCGATCCGCGCTGGGAAGGGCCAAAGGCTGTGGTCAGCACGCTCGAGTATGAGCAAGGCGTCGCCTCCCGCCAGAAAGCGGCATTTCGCTCCTATGAGTCGTTTGAAGAGAGCTTCAACGACTACGTGGACTTCCTCACTTCCGGCTCTCGCTACAAGGGAGCCCTGGCGAAGGTGGATAGCCCTGATCGCTACTTCGAGGCGCTGCAACAGGCGGGGTATGCCACCGACCCGCACTACGCCAGAAAATTGAAACAGGTATTGCGCAGTGATGCCATTGCCCAATACAACGAGATGGAGCTGTAACGTATGGCAAGCGACCTGCTTGGGATTGGTTCATCGGGCGTGCTGGCACAGCAACGCCTGCTGCAGACCACCAGTAACAACATAGTGAACGTCAATAGCCAGGGCTATGTGCGTGAGCGTACGCTGGTGTATACCAATACCATCGGTCTGGGGACCGGTGACATCAAGACCCAGCGGGTGATCAACGACTATATGCAGGGGGAGGTGCGCCGTGATACCTCTGCCTATCATGCCTCCCTGACCCATTATGAACAGCTGGCTGGCGTTGACAGCTTGCTTGGGGATACCAGCAACAGCGTGGGGGCGGCCATCACCTCCTACTTCAAGTCATTTCACTCTGCCAATGAATCGCCTGCCGAGATCGGTGGGCGCAAGGTGGTGATGACGGAGTTGAGTGGCATGGTCAACCGTTTTCATACCCTCTCGGCGCAGCTCGACAAGCAGAGCGATACCCTCAACACTCGCATTGAAGATGAAACCAAGCAGGTCAACAGCCTGCTCACCAGCATCAATGATCTTAATCAGGCAATCATCCGCACCCAGGGGTCACCCGAAGAGAACCTGATGCTGTTTGATCAACGGGATGAGGCGATCCGCCAGCTGTCGGAGAAGATGGATATTCGCACCGTAGCCCAACCTAACGGCAGCATGCTGGTCAATATGAGTACTGGCCATTCGTTGATCCTCGATGGGGGTGTCGCCCAGTTCAAGGTGATTGCAGGAGACCCTGACTCCCGGGATCAGGAGTTGCAACTGACTCTGGGGGATAATCAGGCAACCATCGACCACGATACGTTTGGTGGCGCCATGGGGGGGCTGTTCAAGGCGCGTACCGACCTTGAGCCTACCAAGCGCGAACTGGGGCAGCTGGCCGTGGCGATGGCCGATGCGATGAACCAGCAGAACCGCCTCGGGATGGACCTGGATAATGAAATTGGCGGTGATATATTCACCCTGCCAACCAGCAAGGGATTACCCTACGACGACAACACGGGGACGGTCGGGGCGAATGTCAGCTTCGTGCCGGGTAAGGGGACATCAGTGACCCCGTTTGATTACGAAGTGCGCTTTAGCAGCGCCACCGGTTATGAGGTGTTCTCGCTCGACAAGTCTGGCAATCGTACCTCTGTGAGCACGGGGACCATGCCGCCAGCGACCTTTGAGCTGCCCGGGCACGGGATCTCGATCGATCTCACCGGTACGCCGGCTGCGGGTGACAAACTGTTGCTGCAACCGACCAAAAGTGCGGCCGCCGGTCTGGGTCAGCTGATCACCCGACCGGAAGATTTGGCCCTGGCCTCTCCGCTTAAAGCGGAAAAGACCACCAATAATGGCGGCGGGGCAGATATCAAACTGGGTGGCGTATTCAATACAGGTGCAGGGTCAGGTTTTGGTACCAATAGTCTGAGCCCGACAGCGCCCCAGGTGGTCAAAATTGATGGCAGTGGTAACTATCAGGTGTTTCAAGCCGATGGTACTACCTTGATTGGCACTGCCCCTGCGAGCAGCAAAGGGCAAAACCTGATGTCTGCGATCGTCAACCCTTTTCCCGCCGGAGCCACAGTCTATGCCAACCCGAAACAGGCCCCCGGCTACGAGTTCAGCATCACCGGGACGGTGGATGCCGGTGACAGCTTCAAGCTCAGTTACAACAGCAATGGCTTTGCCGATAACAGCAATGGCCTGGTTCTGGCCGAGCTGCAAAACAAGGATCTGGTGCGCAAGAGCACCAATGGTGGGACGACCAACGACAAGATGACCTTCAATCAGGCCTATTCCGGGTTGGTGATGGAAGTGGGTAACAATACCAGTCAGGCAAAAACGCTGCTCAAGGCCAATGAGTCCAAGCTTATCCAGAGCACCGGCATCTTTGAAAGCGTGTCTGGGGTCAATCTGGAGGAGGAGGCGGCCAATCTGATCCGCTTCCAGCAATCCTATGCGGCATCGGCGCAAATCGTCAGCACGGCCAAAACCATTTTCGATACACTGCTCTCTTCCGTGAGGTAACGTCATGCGCATCACCACCAACATGATCTACGACCGGAATTTATATTCCCTCAACAGTGCCAACGAGCGGTTGAATACTGCCTATCAACAGTTGCAAACCGGCAATAAATTTCAGACAGCTGGAGAAGATCCCGCAGGGATGAGCCAGAAGATGGCTCTGACCAAGGAGATTGACCTGTTCAAGCAGTACAGTGTCAATGGCAGCTTGCTGGAAAACAGCCTGGGGCATGAAGAGACAGTATTGGATTCTCTTAATACGGCGATGCTCAGTGCCCAGACCCTGATCCAGAAGTCAAATAATGGCGCTATCAGCATGGATGATCGCAAGGCCATCGCCAGCGAGCTTGAAGGGTTGCAGCAGCAGATGTTCGACCTGATGAATAGCAAAAACTCATCGGGTGAATTTATATTTGGTGGCAATCAGAGCAAGACCCAGCCATATATAAAAGACGTCAACGGAAAATATATTTATCAGGGTGATCCAGGTCAGCGAAATATTCAGGTCTCACCCACAGTACAAATCGCTGCCAATGATTCCGGGCAGGATCTGTTTGAAATCGTGGCGACCAGAAGAACCGCCAGTGCAACCACCGCAAATATCAAGGTCGGGATAGGCGATCAGGGTAACTTTGATAATTTCTATAAGTCCAATTATAACTCGGCACTGCCCAGCAACACTTATACCGTATCAACCACCATAGGTCCGCCTGATACCTATGATATCAAGGATGCCGGTGGCAATACGTTGCAAACGGGTAACTACACTGCTGGCACCAAGATCCCCTTTAATGGTCTGGAGTTGACCCTTGATTTGCCTGCAGGTGGTGCGGCTCAGCAGTTTGATCTTAATCCACCGAAGAATGACAACATATTGAATGGTATGTCGGACTTTATTACAGCTCTGCGAGATCCGGCTATTTCTGCCGAGACCTTCGAGCAGAAAATAGCCGATGCCACCGTTCATATGAAGAATGCCCGCCTGAATATCGATCATGGGTTGGGTGAGTTGGGCGGCCGGATGAACAGTCTGGAACAGGCTATGGGCTCCAATGAGGGATTGAGTACCCTCAACGCCGAGGCGAGAGCCAAGGTGTCGGAAGCGGATCTCTATGAAGTGATTTCCGCTCTGTCAAAAGAGGATGCGGCATTGAGTGCCTCGCAACTCTCTTTCAGCAAAATAAGCCGTTTGACGCTATTTGACTATATTCGCTGATTAAAGAAAGGCCCCTTTGGGGCCTTTCTTTAATCACGGTTTTGTCGTTTGGTTCAGTGTCATCTCCTGCCAATTGTAACAAGCTGTTGCCGTTGCCGATTTAATGGTGGTTGCGGGGTTGACCTCCCTGCGGGATTGGATAATCATGCCGCCCGCACAACAGAGGGTTGTGCGAATTATTTGCAGCATCTCGTTAGGCGAGGCTCCTGTATAAACACAGGCCACTGATCTCACGACGTCCAGAGACGCCCAAGATCAGGACAGTTTTCATCGGATTAAGGTGTAAACCCAAGTGGCTTCCGGCATGCCGGATACGTTATACAGTGCTAAAGCTGGTACGTGGGGATGATGACACGCCGAACGGCGTCATTTCCTGCCTATTACTCGTCAATCAAATTGCTGTTTTCTTGTCGTTGCATCCGGCTATTTCCGGAGGCATTCAGGCTCGCCTGAAATCACATGAGGATATCTGTGATGAAGAAAACACATACCATTCTTAACCGTCACCAACTGCTCGATCTGGCCGCCCTGCAGGGTTGGCTGGAACATAATCTGGATCCGGTTCAGCGCGCCGATCAACTGCTGACCCTGCGTCCGGAAGAGCTCAACTGTATCTTTGATACCCTGCCAATCCCGCAAGGGGCCGAACTGCTTGGTTCACTCTCGGCCGAGAGTGCCGGGCGCCTTTTGCTGCGGCTCCATGGCAGCATCGTCAGCGTGTTGCAGGAGGCCATTCCTCGTCGCGAGATGGTCGCTATCCTGCGCAAACTGAGTCGTCAGGATCGCACCATGTTGCTGGCTCGCTTCCCGACCCAGGCGCAGGCCATGTATTACTCCCTGCTGGATTGGCCCACCGAGTCAGTGGGTGCCAACATGCGCCACGAATATCTGGCGGTGCGGGAGGAGGACACGGTCGGTCACGCCAAACAGCTGATCCACGATGCCTGGGACAATGCCCAGCTGTTTCGCCATATCTATGTGGTCAACGGGGATGGTCGTCTGCAAGGAAGCCTCTCCCTCAAGACCTTGCTGATCGCCGACCCGCTGGCCAGTGTCGCGACCCTGATGGATCGGGAGACGGTGCGGATCAACGCCCGTGCGGATCAGGAGTTGGCAGCGCGCCTGCTCATCGACCGCGACCTGTCGGTATTGCCGGTCGAGGATCAGGGGCGACTGGTCGGTATTTTCCACGTCGATGATGCAGCGGATATTCTGGAGCTCGAATCCACCGAGGATGCCGAGATGCAGGGGGGCTCATCACCGCTCGATACCCCTTACTTGCAGGCGACGCCCTGGCAGCTGTGGCGCAAACGGGTGGGCTGGCTGCTTATCCTGTTTGTGGCGGAAGCCTACACCGGCACCGTGCTGCGGGCATTTGAGGAGCAGCTGGAAGCGGCCATCGCGCTGGCTTTCTTCATTCCGCTCCTGATCGGTACTGGCGGTAATAGCGGCACCCAGATCACCACCACCATAGTACGTGCCATGGCGGTCGGGGAGGTGAGTCTGCGCAACCTTGGCACTGTGCTGAAAAAGGAGCTCTCCACCGGTCTGCTCATCTCGGGGGCCATTGCCATGGCGGCCTGGGTACGGGCATGGAGTCTCGGTGTCGGTCCCCAGATTGGCATGGTGGTGACCTTTACCATCATCGCCATCGTGCTCTGGAGTGCTACGGTCGCGTCCATTATTCCCATGGTGCTGCGTCGTTTCCGCATCGATCCGGCGGTGGTCTCTGCGCCATTCATCGCGACGCTGGTGGATGGTACCGGCCTTATCATCTACTTCGAGATGGCCAAGTGGTTGTTGCCCGAGTTGCAGTAACCGGGAGATTGAGATGCAAAAGGCTGCCATTGGGCTGCCTTTTGTATTTATCTTTCCGGTTTAGCCGAGCTGGAACAACAGTGGCCAGCCCTGCTCCTGGCAATAACGATGCTCCTTCTCCAGATTCTGCATCAGGAGACGGTTCTCCTCGCACCAGTCGATCGGCAGGGTCACGACCAGCTGATCGCCTTGTACCGCGACTTTCCACTCAGGCAGCAGGTTGTCCTGCCGCTTGTGGTGAGCGGCGACTGCGAGGCGCAGGATACGGATGCAACGCAGCACCGTCTGCATGTCGTGGTTGGGCAGGGGCGGCAGCTCGGAGAGCTTGAGCCCCTTGCGCTGAAAGCGTACCAGCGCCGCCAGCAGAGCCTGATCGTCCTGGTTGAAGCCGGGCAGGTCGGTGTGTTGCAGGATATAGGCGGAGTGGCGGTGAATGCCGCTGTAGTTGATGGCAAGGCCAATTTCGTGCAGCCGCGCCGCCCAGCCGAGGATGGCGCGATAGGGTTCTACTTCCATCTGCCAGGGCTCTTGCAAGGCATCAAACAGGGTCAGCACGCTCTGCTCCACCCGGGCGGCTTGTTTGCGGTCCATCCGGTAGTGGGTGCCGAGCGCCTGTGCGGTGCGCTCGCGAATATCGTGGTGCTGCAAGCGCTCCTCGAATTCATAAAGCAGCCCTTCGCGCAGGGCACCATCGGAGTAGTCGAGCCGCTCGATGGGCAGCGAGGTAAACAGCCCGAGCAGGATGGCGACCGCAGCGGCAAACACCTCCTGACGCTCCTCGGTAAGCCCGACCAGTTTGAGGTTATCGACTCGCTTGCGCTCAATCATCAGCGCCTTGAGCCGCTCCAGCCCCTCCAGCGTAATACTGCCATCGGTCAGCCCCTCACCTTGCAGCACGTCGCGCACTGTGCGGATCGAACCTGAGCTGCCAAGGCAGCTCTGCCAGCCCAGCTTGCGGTACTGGTTGACGATGGGGGCGAGCTGGTGCTGCGCCTCCAGCACGGCATTGGTGAAGTGCTTGTCGCTCAGCTTGCCGCTGGCGAAGAAGCTTTGGGTAAAGCTGACGCAGCCCATCTTGCGACTGGTGAGGGCCTTGTGTTCAAACCCTTCACCGATGATGAGTTCGGTGCTGCCGCCGCCGATATCGATCACCAGTACCTGGCCCTCGATATGCTGGGTATGGGCAACCCCCTGATAGATGAGCCGTGCTTCTTCCTGCCCGCTGATGATCTCGATGGGGTGGTTGAGCACCTTGGCTGCTTCACTCACAAATTCGCGCGCGTTGCTGGCACGGCGCAATGTGTAGGTACCTGCGATGCGGATCTGATCCGGTTTGATGTTGGTGAGCCGCTCGGCAAACAGCGAGAGGCAGGCGAGGCCGCGTTCCATCGCCTCCGGGCTCATCCGCTTCTGCTCATCCATCCCTTCCGCCAGCCGGACTCGCTCCTTGATGCGATCGACGATGCGAAAACGCCCTTCGCTCAGATGGGCGATCACCATATGAAAACTGTTGGAGCCGAGATCCACGGCGGCATAGAGACTATTGTCCATTGTTTGACTCGATACGTTTGAGATAGTCGTAAATCGCCACCTGAGAGCGGATCTTGCGGCGGTTGCCCCGCTTCACATATTCGTTCTGCTGGTCGGCATCAATGACCCGCGCCTTGCAGGTATCACTCAGTTGTAGTTCGAGAATGTCCATGATGCGCTGCTTGAGGCGCTCGTCATAAATGGGGGTGCCCACCTCGATCCGGCCGTCGATATTACGGCTCATCCAGTCGGCGCTGGAGATATAGAGCTGGGGGTTGCCCTTGTTGTGGAACACCATCACCCGCGGATGCTCGAGGAAGCGGTCGATGATGCTGATCACCTTGATGTTGTCACTGAGGCCCGGTACGCCCGGACGCAGGGCGCACATGCCACGGATGATCATCTGGATCGGCACCCCGGCCTGACCAGCGGCATAGAGGCGGTTGATGAGATCCTTGTCCACCAGATTGTTGATCTTGAGGATGATACCGCTCGGCTGGCCCGCCTTGGCGTTGGAGAGCTCGTTGTCGATGAGACGATAGAGCTGACGGCGGCTGTTGATGGGGGAGACCAGCAGGTGGTTGAATTTGTATCGCTTATAGGGGTACTCGATGTATTCAAACACCCCTTCCACTTCGGCTGTGATATCCGGATTGCGGGTCAGCAGCGAGAAGTCGGTGTAGATCTTGGCGGTCTTCTCGTTGAAGTTCCCGGTGCCGATATGGGCGTAGCGCACCGCCTCGCCATTTTCGTGGCGGGTGATGAGGCAGAGCTTGGAGTGGATCTTGAGGCTCGGTACCCCGAACACCACCTTGACCCCGGCATCGGTAAGGATGTTGGCCCAGTCGATGTTGGCCGCTTCGTCGAAACGGGCGCGCAGCTCGACCACCACGGTCACCTTCTTGCCGTTGTTGGCGGCATCAATGAGGGAGTGGATGATGCGCGACTTCTTGGCGACCCGGTAGATATTGATGCGAATGGCGCTCACCGCCGGATCGAACGCCGCCTGGCGCACCAGCTCGGTGAAGTGGTGGAACTTGTGATACGGGTAGTAGAGCAGAATATCCTGCTTGGTAATCGCATCGAAGGCGTTGACGAAGCCGTCAAAATCGCGGCAATCCAGCGCCGGCAGCTTGGGGTTTTCCAGATAGTCACGGCCCACGTTGGGGAACCCGATGAAATCCTTGAAGTTGTGATAGCGTCCACCCGGCATGATGGCGTCGTAGGAGCTGATCTGCAGCTTGAGCTTGAGGAAGCTTATCATGGCAGCGGGCATCTCCCGCTCGTAGACGAAGCGCACCGGCATGGCGGTGAGGCGCTGCTTCAAGCCGTCACTCATCTTGTCCACCAGGCTCAAGTCCAGCTGGTCGGAGAGATCATATTCGGCATCCCGGGTCAGCTTCACCGCATAGGCGGCAATCTCGTCGTAGTCGAAGAAGCCTTTGAAGATCTCGTCGAGACAGAAGCGGATGACGTTATCCAGAATGATGATCTGCTTCTTGCGGCGGGTCCCTTCCGGCGGCAGCTGGAAGAAGCGGGGCAGGTCGTCGGTCGGCACTTCTACCAGGGCGTACTGGATCACCTGACCGTTCTTCTTCATCTCGATGGCCAGATAGGTGTACTCATCCTTGAGGAATTTGACCGGATTGACCTCTTTGTTGAGCAGGATCGGGATGATGTGGCGCAGCACCTTCTCCTTGAAGAAGACCCGCAGCCACTTCTGAATGGCATCGGAGAGCTGGTTCTCGTTGACCAGAAAGATGTTGTGGCGGGCCAGCGCAATCAACAGCTCTTTATAGGTGTTGTCGAACGCTTCACCGAGCGCCATCACTTTTTGCTGGATGGCGCGCAGCAGCACTTTCGCTTCATCGTCGCCACCATGTACTTCATTTATGAGGATGCGACGCTTGACGTCCGATACCCGTACCTTGAAGAACTCATCCTGGTTGGAGGAGAAGATCCCCAGAAAACGAACCCGCTCGATGAGGGGCACCGTCTTGTCCATTGCCTCTTGCAACACCCGTTCATTGAATGAGAGCCAGCTCAGCTCTTTCTCTTCATACTGCTTGTCGGTGCTCATCTTGTGCCTCTGTTTCAGGTCGCGTCTGCGCGGCAGTTATGGCGTTAATATATGACAAATAAATGACAGTATTGTTACTGCTCGCTGAACGCTTCGTCGATGTCGACCACCAGATCGTCGGAGAGGGATTCCAGCGCGGTGATAAGCGTATCCATCGCGAGCCCGTCGGGCAGGGCAACCAGCGCATGGGCATAGAAGAGCGGGGCGCCGGAGTGGGGAGCCGGTTCACAGCCAGTGGTGAGATCGGCCACATTGATCTCGAGCTGGCGCAGGATGCTGGCTACTTCATGGACGATGCCGAGGCGGTCGTTGCCGGTCACCGTCATCATGACTTGATGGGCTGGCTCGGCGGTAGGTGTCCCTTCGGCAAAGCTGATGGTCAGACCCGGTAGCAGGGCCAGTGCTTCGCACAGGCTGCGATAGTGCTCATCGGGGACAGAGACATGGAGGATACCGGCAAACTGGCCCGCCAGTTCGCTCATGGCGCTGCCCAGCCAGTTGCCCTGCTCGCGGCTGATGACTGCTGCCAGACTCTCGACGATCCCGGGTTTGTCTGCACCGATCACGGTGACCACCAATTGCTTTTGCATCCTGCTCTCCTTGAAATGGGATTTCTTGCTCTATGCCTATTGTGCCTGCTGGGACTGGTCATATGAACCCCCGCCTGCTGACAAATAGATAAAAAGACGGGACTTTCACTTTCTATACACGGGTATGCTGCCTTGCTCCGTGGCGGCTGTGGTAAAGTAATTCCCCTTTCGTGTCGTGAACTGGATCGTGCTCTCATGAATACCCTTGTCCTATCGGGATTGTTGTTGCTGGCACTGCTTGTGTTGGCGATCTTCTGGAGCAGAGGCAGACAGCAAAAGCGCCTGCCCTATGATGTGCAGGAGACCCTGTTCAGTCCCGCCGAGCGCTCCTTCCTCGGGGTGCTGGATTTGGCGGTGGGTGACAAGGCCTGGGTCTTTGCCAAGGTGCGGGTGGCCGATGTGTTGACGCCGCAGGCCGGGATCGGCAAAAGCAAATGGCAGCAGTACTTTAACAAGATCAGCGCCAAGCATTTCGACTATCTGCTTTGCCACCCTGCGGATCTCTCCTTTATCTGCGCCATCGAACTCGATGACAGCTCCCATCGTCACCAGAAGCGCAAGGCGCGGGATCTCTTTCTGAAAACCGCCTGCGACAGCGCCGGTCTGCCGTTGCTGCAGATCCCGGCAAGTGCCAGCTATCTGGTGGAAGAGCTGCGCGAACAGATCCTGCCGCTGCTGGTCAAAACCAGCGAACCATTGATCGACGATTTGCCGCACGGGGCGCGCCGCGAGCCGACGTTCAACCCTCTGCTGCTGGACGGCGTGGATGTCGGTGCCGGGATGCGTGGCCGTACTGCCCATGCCGAGGCGATCTCGCCTGCGTCGCTCCACGAGCCCGCCATTCAGGCCAAGGGGATGGTGGAGGCGTCACAGAGTGAGGGGGAGCTGGTCGATAGCCTGTTCGCCGATGTGGAGGATGATGAAGAGCACGAGGTACACCACTGCCCTCGTTGTGATGCGCCGCTGGTGGAGAGGGAGGCGAAAAAAGGCCCCCACGCCGGTCGGCTCTTTCTGGCTTGCAGCCGTTTTCCCGAGTGTCGTTACGCGGCGCCGCACCACCATAATCGCCACTGAGTGCGCTTCACTGTGTCCCATGCTGCCCTCTGACGAGGGCAGTTTTCTTTCCGCTATTGGCGGCGTTTGTTAACGGCGCCAATGCAGAAAATTCCTCGGCAAAATTTATCTAATCTCCCGTTTCTGTCGATACACTTAGCCTGAATACGACAATTTTTGACAATGTGTCGGAATTTTGGCACTTTGTGTGCCTGCAAAAAGACAGTCGGTAGCTGTTTTATCATTAAATAAAACAATAAGTTAGTTCAGGACATCGCGAGGAATGGATATGGTGGAGATGGGCGTGTTGATTGTTGATGCCGATGCGCAGCGGCGCCAACAGTTGGGAACCGTGCTCTCGTTTATGGGGATCCCGTGGCAGGAGGTGGCACAAAGCGATCTGGATGTGGCCATCGAATCCTCCGGCCCGCTGCAAGGGGTGCTGGTGGGTGAGCTGACCGACCGTCCCTTGTCAGAGTTGCTGGCCGCTTTCCCCCGTACCCCCTTTCTCTCGCTGGTTGAGGCCGATCTGCCCAACAGCAACTTTATCGGGGTCGCGCTCTCACCCTTTACCTATGAATCCCTCACCCGTCATCTGCACTTCTGTCAGGCCTTTGTATCCTTGCATCCCCGTCAGCAGACCCATGACAAGGGGCAGGCCCTGCTGCGTTTGCTGGTGGGCAAAGGGAAGGGGATTCAGGAGGTACGCCGCCTCATCAGCCAGGTGGCCGAAACCGATGCCAACGTGCTGATCCTCGGCGAGTCTGGTACCGGTAAAGAGGTGGTGGCTCGCGCTATTCACGAACTCTCTTCCCGCAGCAGTGGCCCCTTCGTGCCCATCAACTGCGGCGCTATTCCGGCCGAATTGCTGGAGAGCGAACTGTTTGGCCACGAGAAGGGGGCGTTTACCGGCGCCATCGCGGCCCGTCGCGGTCGCTTCGAGCTGGCGCAGGGGGGGACCCTGTTCCTCGACGAGATCGGCGACATGCCGATGCCGATGCAGGTCAAACTGCTGCGGGTGTTGCAGGAGCGGTTGTTCGACCGGGTCGGTGGCGGCAAGCCCATTCAGGCCGATGTGCGCATCATAGCGGCTACCCACCGGGATCTGGAGGCGATGATCCGCACCCAGGGTTTTCGTGAAGATCTCTACTACCGCCTCAACGTCTTCCCCATTGAGACGCCGCCGCTGCGGGATCGCATCGATGACATCCCGCTGCTGCTGCAGGAGCTGCTCAACCGCCATGCCGAGCAGCACCACGGCTTTATCCGGCTGACCCAGCGGGCGCTGGAGTCGCTGATGCAGTACCCCTGGCCCGGCAACGTGCGCGAGCTATCCAATCTGCTGGAGCGACTGTTGATCCTCTACCCACACCAGATTGTCGATGTGGCCGATCTGCCGAGCCGTTATCGCCTGCTGCCGAGCGAGCCGCGGGATGAGCGGCTGACCGAGATGGATGAACGGGATGCGTTGGCGGCGGTGTTTCAGGATCCGCCCGAGCTGGATCACTCCCTCGCCTCGGCTCGTACCATGCAGTTGCCGGAGGAGGGGGTCAACCTCAAAGAGATGCTGGCCGACCTCGAAGTCGAGCTGATCCGTCAGGCGCTGGAGTCTCAGGACGGGGTGGTGGCCCGCGCCGCCGATCTGCTCGGCATGCGCCGTACCACCCTGGTGGAGAAGATGAAAAAGTACGGGATGAGCAAGGACGTCTAATGGTCAAAGCCTTGACGCCAACATTCAATCTATTGTTTTAATTGAAATAATTTAGTGGCATGGAAATTGAATAACCTGACCCAATAGCCAGTTTGAGGTCAGGTTTATGACAATCCAGCAGCAGGACATGCCACTCCAGTCCCACGAAGTGAGCCAGCTCTATGCCATCTTCAAGGCGCTCCCCACCGGGGTGTTGCTGCTTGACGGGGCAGGGGTGGTCACCCGCGCGAATCCGGCGGCCATCTCCTTGCTGGGGGAGCCGCTGGAAGGGGAGCTCTGGCGCCACATCATTGCCCGCTGCTTTGAGCCGCGGGAGGATGATGGCCACGAGATCTCCCTGCGCGACGGGCGCCGGGTGCAGCTCTCGACCCAACCGCTGCCGGATCAGCCCGGCCAGCTGGTCTTTATCAATGACCTGACCGAAACCCGTAAACTGCAAGACCGCATCAACCACATGAAGCGACTGTCGGCGCTGGGCAATATGGCGGCCTCGCTCGCCCACCAGATCCGCACGCCGCTCTCCGCCGCCATGCTTTATGCCGCAAATCTGGCCAACCGCACCCTCAAGCCGGAATCTCGCACTCAGTTTCAGCAAAAGCTGATGGCCCGTTTGCAGGATCTGGAGAAGCAGATCAACGACATCCTGCTGTTTGCCCGCAATGGCGACAATCAGGTGGTCACCCCCATCTCGGTACAGGGCTTGCTGGCGGAAGTGCAAGCCGGTGCCGAGGCCTTCTGTCAGCAACAGGGCTGCGAGCTGCACATGGAGGCGCCGGAGCCCGATCTCTGTCTGCTGGCCAACAGCAGTGCGCTGGCGGGGGCCATCAACAACCTGATTGCCAATGCCCAGCAGGCAGGGGCTACGTCACTCTTGGTCAGCGCGGTGCGCAGCGGTGCCCGGGTGGAGATGCGGGTCATCGATAATGGCAAGGGGATCCCTTCCCATCAGCTCGGTCAGGTATTCGAACCCTTCTTTACCACTCGCTCCCAGGGCACAGGTCTCGGGCTGGCGGTGGTGCAATCTGTAGTGCGTGCCCATCAGGGGGAGGTCGGTGTGGCCTCGGTTCCCGGTGAAGGCACCTGCTTTACTCTGTCGTTCCCCCTGCACCAGCAACCGGTGCAGCTTGGAGGTGTAGCATGACACAGGCCAGGATCCTGGTAGTTGAAGATGACAATGGCCTGCGCGAAGCGCTGGTGGATACCCTTTTGCTCGGCGGTTATGAGTGCCGTGAAGCGGACAGCGGCGAACGGGCTCTGCTGACCCTCTCCCGTCAGCCGTTTGACATGGTGATCTCCGATATCCAGATGGGGGGGATGGACGGCCTCACCCTGCTGGCTACCATCCGCCAGCAATATCCGCAGATACCTGTGCTGCTGATGACCGCCTACGCCAATATCGACGGCGCGGTGCGCGCCATGCGCGAAGGGGCGATCGACTATCTGGCCAAGCCCTTTTCGCCGGAGGTGCTGCTCAATCAGGTCAGCCGTTATGTGCCGGCTCAGAAGGTGGAAAAACGTGCCGTGGTTTACGGGGACCCCAAAACTGCCGAGCTGTTCCAGCTGGCGACCCGGGTGGCCAGAAGCGAAGCGACCGTGATGGTGACCGGCCCGAGCGGGACGGGTAAAGAGGTGCTGGCCCGTTACATTCATGACAACTCCAGCCGCGCTGAGCAGCCCTTCGTCGCCATCAACTGCGCCGCCATTCCGGAAAACATGCTGGAGGCTACCCTGTTTGGCTACGAGAAGGGCGCCTTCACCGGTGCGGTACAGGGGTGCCCGGGCAAGTTCGAACAAGCGCAGGGAGGCACCCTGCTGCTCGACGAGATCACCGAGATGGATCAGGGGCTGCAAGCCAAATTGCTGCGGGTGTTGCAGGAGAAAGAGGTGGAGCGGCTCGGCAGTCGCAAGATGATCCCGCTGGATGTGCGGGTCATCGCCACCAGCAACCGGGATTTGAAAAAAGCGGTGCAGGATGGCCTGTTTCGTGAAGATCTCTACTATCGCCTCAACGTCTTTCCGCTGCGCTGGTCTGCCCTCTGCGAGCGGCCCGGTGATATTCTGCCGCTGGCGGAACATCTGCTGGCGCTTCATGCCAGTCAGCAGGGGTTGCCGACACCACAGTTGACGGACGCCTCGCGGGAGCGACTGCTGGCCCACCCCTGGCCCGGCAATGTGCGGGAGCTGGACAACGTGGTACAGCGCGCCCTGATCCTCAGCCCCGACGGGGTCATTGATTGTGACCACCTCATTCTGGAAGAGCTGGACGAGCAGGAGATGGAGTTTGTCAGCGTGGAGCGCAGCTATGGCGGCGATCGCCTCGGCAGCGAGCTCAAGCAGCAGGAGCACCAGATCATCCTCGACACCCTGCAAGATTGTAACGGCAGCCGCAAGGCGGTGGCCGATCGGCTCGGCATCAGCCCGCGCACCCTGCGCTACAAGCTGGCCCAGATGCGGGAGGCGGGGATCGACCTGCCAGCCTGAGGCCGGGAGGGAAACCGCACTGTGTGGGGGCTGTCATGGTCTTGACGGCCCGGCTCGATTATCATGGGGCCCTTGGCGCTTTGAGCCTGGGCCCTGTTTTTATTGGTAAAGCAGGGGACCGAGCCTTAATAAGGGACCCCTATGATCTCTCATCGAAAACTCGAAACCGTACTGAACCATCTGCTCGAACCGCACGCCATCAAGGATTACTGCCCCAACGGCTTGCAAGTGGAGGGGCGCGAGCGCATTCGCAAGGTGGTGACCGGTGTCACCGCCAGTCAGGCGCTTATCGACGCGGCGGTGGCTGCCGAAGCCGATGCCATTCTGGTCCATCACGGCTACTTCTGGAGCGGTGAACCGGCCCAGATCACCGGCATGAAGCAGCGTCGGCTCAAGACCCTGCTGACCCACGATATCAACCTGTTTGCCTACCATTTGCCGCTGGATGTCCATCCCGAGGTGGGTAACAACGCCCAGCTAGCCAAGCTGCTCGACATCAAGGTACGCCGCGGTCTGGAGCCGTGGAACAGCAAGAGCGTCGCCATGGTCGGCAAGCTGGAAGAGCCGATGAGCGGCAGCGATTTTGCCAAGCTGATTGCCGAGCGCCTTGGCCGTGAACCACTCTATTGTGGCGACAGCGGCCCCGAGCTTATCCGTTCCGTGGCCTGGTGCACCGGTGGCGGTCAGAGCTACATCAATCTGGCGGCGGAGCAGGGCATCGATGCCTTTATCTCCGGTGAAGCCTCCGAGCAGACCATTCACACTGCTCGCGAGATGGGGATGCACTTCTACGCCGCGGGCCATCACGCCACCGAGCGTTACGGCGTCAAGGCGCTGGGGGAGTGGCTGGCGACTGTGCATGGGCTGGATGTGACCTTTATCGATATCGACAATCCGGTCTAAACCTGTCCACGATCTGGCTACGAAAGCGTGATCAAGGCTCATGTGCTGCTCGCTTATGTATACAGCAAAGAGTGCTCACGTATGTCTATACGCTCCGGTTCCTGTGCTGCTCTTCACTTTGTTGACGGTTTCTCGCTGCAGGTCGTGAACAGGTTTAAGCCTGTGCCTGTGGTGGGAAAATTCAGGAAATAAAAAGGAGGCCATCGGCCTCCTTTTTCACATTTCGACAAGACGTCTGCTTACTCGCAGGCGTAACCAGCGAGGCCCAGCAGGGCGCCATCCAGTTGCACAGCGCCGTCCACCATCTGCAGCCTGCCTTCGCAGAACCAGCGCACCACCAGCGGGTAGATGCTGTGCTCCTGCGCCTGTACTCGTGCCGCTACCTCGTCCGCCGTGTCTCCTTCAAAGATGGGCACGCGGGCCTGCAGGATCACCGGGCCGCCATCCAGTTCTTCGGTCACGAAGTGGACACTGGCGCCGTGTTCACTGTCACCGGCATCTATGGCGCGCTGGTGGGTGTGCAGGCCCTGATACTTGGGCAGCAGGGAGGGGTGGATATTGATCATTCTGCCAGCGAAATGGCGCACCAGATCGCCGCTCAATATCCGCATAAACCCCGCCAGTACCACCAGATCCGGCTGATAATCTGCCATCAGCGCCAGCAGGGCGGCGTCATACTCCTCCCGGCTGGCAAACTGCTGCTGGGCCAGAATGGAGGTCGCCACCCCCGCTTCTTTGGCGCGAACCAGACCATAGGCATCGGCCTTGTTGCTGATAACGCCGACCACTTCACCGGCAATCTTGCCGCTGGCGCAGTGGTCGAGGATCGCCTGCAGGTTGCTGCCGCTGCCGGAGATTAGGACGAGGATCCGCATCATTTGATGACGACCTGCTCCTCACCGTCTGCTGCCTTGGCGATATGACCGATGTGCCATGCGTTCTCCCCTTCTGCCTTGAGCAGGGTCAGCGCCTTCTCCAGCTGGTTGGCGGGCAGGGCGATGATCATGCCGACGCCGCAGTTGAAGGTGCGATACATCTCGTGACGGGTGACGTTGCCAGCCTGCTGCAGCCAGCTGAACACCGCCGGCCACTGCCAGCTCTGCTCGTCGATCACCGCTTGAGTGTTGGCAGGCAATACGCGGGGGATGTTCTCCCAGAAGCCACCGCCGGTGATGTGGGAGAGGGCGTGGATCTCGCACTCCTTGATGAGCTTGAGCACGGGTTTCACATAGATGCGGGTCGGCTCCAGCAGCGCGTTGGCCAGGGTGGTGTCACCCAGCGGCTGATGCACGTCGGCCTTGGAGACTTCCAGGATTTTGCGCACCAGCGAGAAGCCGTTGGAGTGGGGGCCGCTGGCGGCCAGGGCGATCAGGGCATCCCCTTCACCGACCTTGCTGCCGTCGATAATTTCGCTCTTCTCCACCACACCGACGCAGAAACCGGCGATGTCGTAGTCTTCCCCTTCATACATACCCGGCATCTCGGCGGTCTCGCCGCCGACCAGGGCACAGCCTGACTGCTCGCAACCGGCACCGATCCCAGTGACCACTGCTGCCGCGGTGTCCACGTCCAGCTTGCCGGTAGCATAGTAGTCAAGGAAGAACAGCGGCTCGGCGCCCTGTACGATCAGGTCATTGACGCACATGGCCACCAGATCGATGCCCACGGTGTCGTGCTTCTTCAGGTCGATGGCCAGCCGCAGCTTGGTGCCCACACCATCGGTACCGGAGACCAGTACCGGCTCCTTGTAGCCCGCAGGGATTTGACACAAGGCCCCAAAGCCGCCAAGACCACCAAGGACTTCAGGACGACGAGTGCGCTTTGACACGTCCTTGATACGTTCAACCAGTGCATTGCCGGCATCGATATCTACGCCAGCATCCTTGTAGCTCAGTGAGGTTTTGTCAGTCACGAGTATTCCCCGTCATATAAAGAAGTGGAGGGTAAAATTCGGGGCGTATTCTAACAGTGGCGGTGAAAAACCAGAAAGGAAATCGTTTGCGCGTTTTTGCGCGGAAATGCTCTACAAGCGGTGGCTTTTGTTGTATGATTCCGCGATTTTTTTGCGGCAGGTTAGAGGAGATAATAATGAAAGTCGTTGAAGTCAAACACCCCCTGGTCAAACACAAGATCGGTCTGATGCGTGAAGGCGATATCAGCACCAAGCGTTTCCGTGAACTGGCCAAAGAAGAAGGGCAGTTTGTTGACCTATGAAGCGACCTCTGACTTCGAAACCGAGAAGGTTATCATCGATGGCTGGAATGGGCCAGTAGAAGTTGACCAGATCAAAGGCAAGAAGGTAACCGTCGTACCGATCCTGCGTGCCGGCCTTGGCATGATGGATGGCGTGCTGGAGCACATGCCGAGTGCCCGCGTCAGCGTGGTCGGTATCTACCGCGATGAAGAGACCCTGCAACCGGTTCCCTATTTCGAGAAGATCGTCAGCAACATCGAAGAGCGTCTGGCGCTGGTCATCGATCCGATGCTGGCCACCGGCGGCTCCATGATCGCCACTATCGATCTGCTGAAAAAGAAAGGCTGCCAGTCCATCAAGGTGCTGGTGCTGGTTGCCGCGCCGGAAGGCATCAAGGCGCTGGAAGCCGCTCACCCGGACGTGGAGCTGTTCTGTGCCTCCATCGATCAGGGCCTGAACGAGAAAGGCTACATCGTGCCGGGTCTGGGCGATGCCGGCGACAAGATCTTCGGTACCAAGTAAGTTGCTGTGATACGCCGCCTCTACCGAGGTGGCTGACGGAGCCGGCGTCCTGCCGGCTTCGCTGTTTATGGCCTTTGTCCCAGCCTTGCCGCAGGACGCGCCTTGCCGCTACCATAAGCACCATCTCCCATTTCGAGACTCTGTTCATGTTCAAACGTGTTGTGACCGCCCTCTGCTGCGGCTTGTCATTCATTGCCTCGGCCGCTCAGGTGACCGACCTCTATCAGGGCAAGGCCCCGACCACCGGCGACATGGTGGCTGCTCAGGGTCAGGCGCTGGGCGAGGTGTTGATCAAGGTGACCGGCAAGCGGGATATTCTGACCCAGCCTGCCGTGGTCAAGGCGCTTGCTGCGCCGGGCGACTATGTAAAGAGTTATGGCTATCAGGATGTGGATTCGGTCAAGTATCTGAAGGCCGAGTTCAAGAGTGACAAGGTCAACAGCCTGGTCTCCGAGAGCAAATTCGCCCTGCTTGGCCCGGCTCGTCCCCAGATGGCCCTCTGGCTGGTGGTGGATCAGGGTGAGCGCCATCTGCTGGCAGACCAGTCAACCGATGGTTGGGCACAGGCACTGCGCGAACAGACCCTGGCGCTGGGGCTGCCGGTCAGCATTCCCCTGATGGATCTCGACGACAACATGGCGGTCAGTGCCACCGATGTGTGGGGCCGTTTTGCCGATCCCATCCTCAAGGCGAGCCAGCGTTATGGCGCCGAGATGGTGGTGCTGGGCAAGCTGACCCCGGAAGGGGACAAGTGGAGCATCGACTGGGGACTCTACGGTCCCAAGGCCGCTGGTGAAGTGGCCGAACTGACCCGAGGCAACACCACGGGTACCCAGGCCGAAGTGGCGCAAGGGCTTGCCGATACCCTGGCGACCTGGCTGGTGAAAAACTACGGCGCCCGCATCTCGGGGCCAGCAACCAGTCAGACCCTGGTGGTGGATGGTCTATCCGATGTGGACAGCATGATCTCCGTGCAGAAGATGCTGCAGGGGATGGCCAACGTCAGCAAGGTCGAGATCGGCAAGCTGGAAGGCAATCAGGTCACCTTCAATTTCACCCTGCAGGGGGAGCAGAGCGAGTTGGTGCGCACCCTGCAGCTGGAGAGCCGCTTGCACAAGGTTGACGATAATGGCAGCAATCTGCGTTACCAATGGTCGCAGCCCTGATTTCACAAGGCTTTTGTCTACCGCCCGGCTTGTCCGGGCGGTTCTCTATCTGCCATTGCGATGGTACACTTAGCCACAAATGTCACAGTCAAAGCCCAACGAGTGAAGCAACCGGCCCAACTGTCCCTAGCCGTACAACTACCGGATGATGAAACCTTCGTCAGTTTTTATCCCGGCACCAATGCTCATCTGATCACCGCCCTCAAGAATGCGGCCATCGGTCAGGGGTCGCCTTTCCTCTATTTCTGGGGAGCCAAGGGCTCCGGGCGCTCCCATCTGCTCCATGCCACCTGTGCCGAGGTCAATGCCCGCGATGCAGCTGCGGCCTATCTCTCCCTCGATCAGTTTGAACAGCTCGACCCCAGCATGCTTGATGCCCTCGAAAGCTTGCCGCTGGTCTGCCTCGACAGCATTGAGGCCATCGCAGGCAATGCCGTTTGGGAGCGGGCGCTGTTTGATTTTTACAATCGCTGGCAGGAGAAAGGGGAAGGGACGCTGATCGTCACCGGGTGCAGCGCGCCGCGCAAGCTGGGGCTGCAGCTGCCGGATCTCGCTTCGCGCCTTGACTGGGGGGTGAGTTTCCATCTCGAAGAGCTGGATGACGAAGGCAAGCTCAGTGCCCTGCAGCTGCGTGCCGAGCTGCGGGGCTTCAAATTGCCCATCGATGTGGGCCGCTTCCTGCTCAACCGACTCTCCCGCGATATGCGCACCCTGCTCACCACTCTCAATCAGCTCGACAACGCCTCATTTCGCGCCAAGCGCAAGCTGACCATCCCCTTTGTCAAAGAGATCCTCGAGCTCTGATCCTCTCTGCGGTGTGCGGTTGTGGCCTGACTTTCGTTTGAATGGCAGATAAAAAGAAACCCCGGCTTCAGGCCGGGGTTTTGCTATTTCAAAACAGTTCTGCCTATCAGTGGAACTGATCTTCTTCGGTGGAGCCGGTCAGGGCGGTGACCGATGATTGGCCACCCTGAATGACAGTGGTCACCTTGTCGAAGTAACCGGTACCGACCTCCTGCTGGTGTGCCACGAAGGTGTAGCCACGGCTGGCTGCGGCAAATTCCGGCTCCTGCACCATCTCGACGTAGTGCTTCATCCCTTCGCCACGGGCGTACTGGTAGGCTAGTTCGTACATGTGGAACCACATGTTGTGGATACCCGCGAGGGTGATGAACTGGTACTTGTAGCCCATGTCGGAGAGCGCCTGCTGGAAGCGGGCGATGGTGGCATCGTCCAGATTCTTCTTCCAGTTGAAGCTCGGGGAGCAGTTGTAGGCCAGGATGCGATCCGGGAACTTGGCCTTGATCGCTTCGGCAAATTTACGTGCTTCGTCCAGATCCGGCTTGGCGGTTTCACACCACACCATGTCGGCGTAGGGGGCGTAAGCCAGACCGCGAGCGATGGCCTGATCGATACCGGCACGTACCTTGTAGAACCCTTCGGCAGTGCGCTCGCCAGTCAGGAAGTCTGCATCGTACGGGTCAGCGTCGGTGGTCAACAGGTCAGCGGCGTTGGCGTCGGTACGGGCGATCACCAGGGTGGTGGTGCCGCACACATCGGCTGCCAGACGGGCGGCAACCAGCTTCTGCACCGCTTCCTGAGTCGGTACCAGTACCTTGCCGCCCATGTGGCCGCACTTCTTGACTGATGCCAGCTGATCTTCAAAGTGCACGCCAGCGGCACCTGCTTCAATCATCCCCTTCATCAGTTCGAAGGCGTTCAGCACACCGCCGAAACCGGCTTCAGCATCGGTCACGATCGGCAGGAAGTAGTCGATAAAGCCCTCATCCTGCGGCCCGACCTTGTTGGCCCACTGGATCTGGTCGGCACGAGCGAAGGAGTTGTTGATGCGCTCCACCACGGACGGTACGGAGTTGGCCGGGTAGAGGGACTGATCCGGATACATGGTGGAGGACAAGTTGTTGTCCGCCGCCACCTGCCAGCCGGAGAGGTAGATCGCCTCGATCCCCGCCTTGGCCTGCTGCACTGCCTGACCACCGGTCAGGGCGCCGAGGCAGTTGACATAGCCTTTCTTGGCGTCGCCGTGGATCAGACCCCACAGCTTGTCGGCTCCACGCTGGGCCAGGGTGTGCACTGGCTGCAAGCTGCCGCGCAGGTTCACCACATCTTCGGCGCTGTAGCCGCGCTTGATCCCTTTCCAGCGGGGGTTTTCCGCCCAGTCTTTCTCGATAGCCTGGATCTGTTGCTCACGGGTCAGTGCCATATCAGTTCCCTCTTTCATTGATTTCACGTTTCCATTGACTTGTTATTGGCGAGCCCCGCTGGGGGCCCGTGATTCAGAGCCGCTCGTAACCGGGCAGCGTCAGAAAATCGATCAGGGTGTCGGCGCAGGTGATCTCTTCCATCAGTTCGCTCGCCTCGGCAAAGCGTCCTGCTTGCCAGCGTGCTGTGCCCACCTCGGCTTTGACCACCTCCAGCTCCTCGGCCAGCATCTGGCGGAACAGCTCCTTGGTCACCACCTTGCCGTTCGACAGGCTTTTGCCGTGGCGGATCCACTGCCAGATGGAGGTGCGGGAGATCTCGGCGGTGGCGGCATCTTCCATCAGACCATAGATGGGCACGCAGCCGTTGCCGTTGATCCAGGCCTCCAGATATTGCAGGGCAACCCGGATATTGGTGCGCATCCCTGCCTCGGTGCGCTCGCCCTCACAGGGTGCTAGCAGGTCGGCGGCAGTGATGGGGGCATCCTGCTCGCGCAGCACGTCGATCTGGTTCTTGGCACCAGCCGCAATGGTGGCGTTGAACACCGCCATGGCGGTGTCGGCAAGGCCAGGGTGGGCGACCCAGGTACCGTCGTGGCCGTTGTTGGCTTCGCGCTCCTTGTCGGCCTTGACCTTGGCAAAGACCTGCTCGTTAACGGCCGCGTCCTTGGCCGGAATAAAGGCGGCCATACCCCCCATCGCCAGCGCACCGCGCTTGTGACAGGTCTTGATTAACAGCCGCGAGTAGGCGGAGAGGAACGGCTTGTCCATGGTTACCACCTGACGATCAGGCAGTACCCGATCCGGATGGTTCTTCAAGGTTTTGATATAGCTGAAGATGTAGTCCCAGCGGCCGCAGTTCAGCGCAACGATGTGATCCTTCATCTGATAGAGCAGCTCATCCATCTCGAATACGGCTGGCAGGGTTTCAATCAGCACGGTGGCCTTGATGGTGCCACGGGGCAGACCGAACTTGTCCTCGGTCCAGGCGAATACTTCGCTCCACCAGCGCCCTTCCAGATGGCTCTGCAACTTGGGCACGTAGAAATAGGGGCCCGAGCCTTTGGCCAGCAGCGCCTGATAGTTGTGCAGGAAATAGAGGGCAAAATCGAACAGGCCTCCGGGAATGGGCTCGCCATCGAAGGTGACATGTTTTTCCGGCAGGTGCAGACCGCGTACCCGGCAGATGAGGACGGCCGGATTGGCGTTCAGGGTATAAGCCTTTCCTTCCGGACTGGTGTAAGAGATGGTGTCGTTGACCGCATCGCGCAGGTTGATTTGGCCCTCGATCACCTTATTCCAGGCGGGAGCCAGTGAATCCTCGAAATCCGCCATGAACACCTTGACGTTGGCGTTGAGGGCGTTGATCACCATCTTGCGCTCGACCGGGCCTGTGATCTCCACACGGCGGTCTTGCAGGTCGGCAGGAATGCCGCGAATGGTCCAGTCACCTTCACGGATGTGAGCGGTTTCCGGCAGGAAGTCCGGCAGCTCGCCGCCATCGATACGGGCCTGGCGTGCCACACGTTGTTTCAGCAATTCCCCTCTTTGGGGAGCAAAACGTTCCACCAGTTCGGAGACCAGAGCCACCGCGTCCGGCGTCAGAATTTGCGCGTATTCGGGCAGCATCTCGCCCTGGATGCGAAGGCGGGCGCTGCAGTGGGTCTGAGCCGGTGCCGACATAAGTTTCACTCCTTTGAGAATTACATTTTGAACTTACTAACTACGACCAAAGTCGAATCCCTGTTCCTCAAACGTTCCCGCAACAACGGGGTAACACGATTGATAAGGTGCGAAATATTGTTGAATACGTCAACAGTTTTTTTTAAACGCCTGTTTTTTCGATATGGCTAAGTGTATGTTTTTTATTGCTTTATTGGGTTTGTATAAAAGCTCTACGCAGATGGTTATGCTCCTGCTTTTTCCCATCGGACAACGGCTAATTTGGGCCGTTACCCTGCGCCTCGCTATGTAACTTATTACGTAATAAAATTACAAATGCAAAAACAAATCCCGACCTAACTCCAGGCTTTGCCAAAACAGCCGTATAAAGTGCGTTTAAATATGGCAATGAATGTTTTGCTATTGCTAGAACTAGTTAGTGGACGTGCGTTTTAAACTTGGCGTGGTGATGCAGGCTCTGTTGGCACCAACGATTGCAACGATGGAAAGTGAAGCGCAATAACGTAGATTTGTATCAATTGTCGGGGGGGATGCCGGGGAGGGAAGGGGGAGACACATCAGTCAATAATACTGCCATCCTTGATAGAATTAGCAGTTTGTCGTTTTTTGCAGATTTCTCGCCAAGGACCTGAAACGGAGTGCGTTGAACAGGCGATGTGCCGGTGATTGAGCAGCCATCTGGCCGTGCTCAATAGTCATCATCCGGCTCGGCCAGATCAATCACATCCAGCTGGATGACCTGTTCATTTTCGCTTTCGGTGTGGCAAGGGGTGTCGTGAGGAACGGAATAAAGCGTAATGGCGGGTGCGAAATCGGTGTTCTGGTTCATGCCTGGTCCTGTGTTGCACGCAAGCCGGACAGTGATCCCTTCACTCGTGTTTCCACCTCCCTGTGTTGTCTACCGGCGGCGGAAAGTTGCGCATCTTAATGAGTTCGGCAAAAAGATTCAAGTGGTTCTGAGTGTTTTTTGTGCTTTATAGGTAGACATCGTCAGGAGGATAAATCGGAGGCAAAAAATAGCCCAGTCGTTTGACTGGGCTATTCTCGGGGAAAATGGTCGGTGTGAGAGGATTCGAACCTCCGACCCTCTACACCCCATGCAGATGCGCTACCTGGCTGCGCTACACACCGACGGAGTCAGACTCGGCTGACGGGGAGGAAGTCTAATAGCATGGCCAAACGGGTGCAACTCCTTTTTTATCATAGAGATGCCGATTGCTTCTTTATTGCTCAGTCGGGATGTGGCTTGGGTCTGACGTGCAGATTTGGCATAATCGCCGCCCTGTCACCGCGAGCTATCATGCCTGCTATCTATGGATTCATCTGACAGATGTGGATAGCTGGAATGCAAACAGCACAATTGAACAATATAAAGAGGGGATGGGCGTGAAACCATCAGAGGTCCCAGAGAACCGAGTCAGACCGAGCAGGACGAACAGTGGATGCGCCATGCCATGGCATTGGCCGCTCGGGCCGAAGGGATTGGCGAGATCCCGGTCGGTGCCGTACTGGTGCTGGATGGTCAGGTGGTGGGCGAGGGGTGGAACCGCTCCATCAGCGAACACGATGCCTGTGCCCATGCCGAGGTGATGGCGATCCGGGCGGCGGGCAAGCAGCTGGCGAACTACCGCCTGCTCGACACCACTCTTTATGTGACGCTGGAGCCCTGCTGTATGTGTGCCGGTGCGCTGATCCATAGCCGGGTCAAGCGGGTGGTTTACGGCGCCCGAGATCTCAAGACCGGTGCCGCGGGGTCGGTGTTCGAGATCTTGCAGGATCCTCGCCACAATCATAGAGTCGAGCTGACCGGCGGTGTGCTGGCCGATGCCTGCTCGGCTCAGTTGTCGGCCTTCTTCAAGCGCCGCCGCGCCGAGAAAAAGGCAGCCAAACTGGCGCTGCAACAATCAAACGATGCCCTTTCCTGAATCATTCGGGGGCAGCGCATGCTGCCCTTGCTGATTACCAGCATAAATATCCCTTTATAAACAATGTATTACGCTCGCCCGCCTTCGAAGGGATCCCAGTCCATTCTTCCGTTAACAACTTCAGTTAAAGCGTTCTCGATGTAACAAAACTGTCATGCAACCGCCATATAATGCCGCGAAGCCTAGCTTACATTGAGGTCTTGCATGTCATCGGAATCGTTAAACCTGGTCATGGCGGGCAGTAGAAAACGCCGGATCAAGGATAAATTGGCCAAATATGGCGTCACCACAGGCGGAGCCCTGGTACTGGTGGCGCTGCTGCTCATCTTCTTTTATCTGCTCTATGTGGTGAAACCCATCTTCAATGGCGCCTCCATGGAGCCGACCGCCTCGTTTACCCTGCCTGCCGCAGGGAAGACCGCCTGGCTCGGCGTGGAAGAGCAGAACGAGATCGGCTATCGCTTCAGCGATAAAGGGCAGGTCAACTTCTTTGCGGTGCAGGGAGATGACAAGATCAAGGTCGGCCAGTCACTGGGTCAGGCCCAGGTTGCTGGTGACATCACCACGGTAGCGACCCCGGCTCCTGGTCAGCGGCTGATCGCCTACGGCTTTGCCGATGGCAAGGCGCAGGTCGTCCAGCCAGCATTCAAGGTCTCCTATCCCAACGATGTGCGGGTGATTGAGCCCAGCCTGCAATATCCCTTCGGCGAAGAGCCAGTGGTGATCGACCCGCAAGGGAAGGCGCTGCAACTGATGGTGTTCGAAGCCACCAAGGACAAGATGGCGACCGCCGCCGTGACCGAAGATGGTCGTGGTGTGATGACGGTGATGAGCGGTGAGGAGAACTTCATCTCCGGGGAGATTGAGTGGAGCAGTGAAAACTACACGATTCCCTCCCTGCCGCGCCATGTGGATCAGATGTTGCTGACCCCCAATCTGCGGATCCTGTTCGTGCGCGAGGGCAATCGCCTCTCCGTCTATGACATTCATAACCTGAGCGAAATCTCCCTGCGCAACGTGTTGGAGATCAATGCCCCCAACGCCAATGTGACCCGGGTTCAGCTGCTCTCCGGCGCCTCTTCACTGCTGGTGGGTAATGACAACGGCGTCATCTCCCAGTGGTTCGAAGTGGCGAAGGATGGCAAACGCCAGTTCACCCAAATTCGTGACTTCAAGGGCGATGGTGCGGTAGATCTGCTGACTCCCGAGCACTTTCGCAAAGGCTTCATCAGTGCCGACAAGGATGGCATCATCAGTTTCTTCCATGCCACTGGCGAGACCAAGCTGCTGACCGAGACGGTGGAAGGGGGCGAACTTTCTGCCCTGGCCATCTCCCCCCGTCACAACCTGTTGCTGATGCAGCAAGGGAACAGCTTCAAGCTCTTCTCGGTGGAGAACGAACACCCCGAAGTGACCTGGTCTGCCCTCTGGCAACAGGTGTGGTATGAAGGCTATCCGGAGCCCCAGTATGTGTGGCAATCCACCTCCGCCAGCAACGACTTTGAAGCCAAACTGAGTTTGGTGCCGCTGGTCTTCGGTACGCTGAAAGCCTCTTTCTACGCCATGGTGTTTGCTGTACCGCTCGGCGTGGCCGGTGCCATCTATACCGCCTACTTCATGTCGGCGGGGCTGCGCAAATACGTCAAGCCGACGGTCGAGATCATGGCGGCGCTGCCGACTGTTATCTTGGGCTTCCTGGCGGGTCTGTGGCTGGCGCCGATCATCGAGGGTGCCTTGCCCGGGGTGATCCTGCTGCTGATATTGCTGCCGATGGGGATGCTGCTGACTGCATTGCTCTGGAACTATCTGCCAGAGCGCGGCAAGTCCTGGCTGCCGGAGGGGTGGCACGCCATCCTGCTGATCCCGGTGCTGCTGCTGATTGGCTGGGGTGCCTTCGCCCTGAGCCCGCTCATCGAGAATGCCTTTATGCACGGCGATTCGCGCATCTGGCTGACCCACGAAATGGGTATCAAGTTTGACCAGCGCAACTCGCTGGTGGTCGGTATCGCCATGGGCTTTGCGGTCATCCCCACCATCTTCTCCATTGCTGAAGATGCGGTTTTCTCGGTGCCCAAGCATCTGACCCAGGGCTCGCTGGCACTGGGGGCCACCCCGTGGCAGACCCTGAGCCGGGTGGTGATCCTCACTGCCAGCCCGGGCATCTTCTCTGCGGTGATGATGGGCCTTGGGCGCGCCGTGGGCGAGACCATGATCGTGCTGATGGCTACCGGCAACACCCCCATCATGGACTTCTCCATGTTCCAGGGGCTGCGCACCCTCGCCGCCAACATAGCGGTGGAGATGCCGGAATCGGAAGTGGGCAGCTCCCACTATCGGGTACTGTTCCTCGCGGCCTTCGTCCTGTTTGTGTTCACCTTTTTGTTCAACACCCTGGCCGAGTTTGTCCGTCAGCGGTTGCGTGAAAAATACAGCTCGATGTAAGGGGCGACTCTGTAATGGACAAGGAATCGACAATGGGTAAGTGGTTTAAATCAGGGGCCCCCTGGATCTGGATGACCGGCGGTGCCGTCAGCCTGAGTCTGGTGGCGGTACTGGGTCTGCTGCTGCTGATCGGCTGGCGTGGTCTGGTCTACTTCTGGCCGCACCCCATCTATGAGTGGCAGCTGGAAGATGCCAGCGGCAACAAGAGCGTACTGATCGGCGAGATCAACGATCGTGAGCAGGTACCGGTGGAGCGACTGCGCGCTGCAGGTCTGCCACTGGAAGGGGAAGAGCGCGAGCTGCTGACCCGCTATCTGGTCAAGACCGGCAACCGCGAGTTCGTTGACCTCGATTTTCGCTGGGTGCTGGAGACGGACATCAAGTCCCAGAGCCAGCCAGCCGAGCTGGCCATGGTTGAGCGTGCCACCAACGGCAACTTCTATGGCTATATCGTCGGGGTGAAAGAGGATGGCCGCGAGCTCACCTCTGATCTGCATCCTGCCCTGCAGCGGGTGCTGGCGCGAGCCAATGCCCTCTCCGAACAGGCCAACGATCTGCAAAAAGGGGACATCGGCAGCATCAACTATCAACTGGAGCGGCTGCGCCTGAAAGAGCGCAAGGCCGAACTGGATGACAAGCTGACCGATCAGCTCAAAGCCGAACTGGCCAGCGAGCGTCAGGCCCTCAACGATCGCTATCAGGTGCTGGAAAAAGAGCTCTTCTCACTGCGTAGCCAAGCGGACCGCGACGCCATTACCGTCAAGGATATGCGTGGCGAGCTGGTGACCATGCCGATGTCCAAGGTACTGGACGTGGTATGGCCCAACGACATGAGCCTGCTGGCCAAGGTGGGTCACTGGTTCCACCAGATCGGCAAGTTCGTCTCTGACGATCCCCGTGAAGCTAACACCGAGGGCGGGGTGTTCCCGGCCATCTTCGGCACTGTGTTCATGGTGTTCCTGATGGCGATCATCGTGACCCCGCTGGGGGTGGTAGCGGCAGTCTACCTGCACGAATATGCTGGCAAGAACAGTCTGACTAAGATCATCCGCATTGCGGTGATCAACCTGGCGGGCGTGCCCTCCATCGTTTACGGCGTGTTTGGTCTGGGCTTCTTCGTCTACACACTCGGCGGTTCGTTAGACCAGCTGTTCTACCCGGAAGCGCTGCCGAGCCCGACCTTTGGTTCACCCGGCGTGATCTGGTCGGCGCTGACCCTGGCTATCCTGACCCTCCCGGTGGTGATCGTCTCCACCGAAGAGGGGCTGGCGCGGATCCCGAGCACCATCCGTCAGGGTTCGCTGGCACTGGGTGCCACCCAGGCCGAGACCCTGTGGCGCATCGTGCTGCCGATGGCGAGCCCGGCCATCATGACCGGCCTTATTCTGGCGATTGCCCGTGCAGCCGGTGAAGTGGCGCCGCTGATGTTGGTAGGGGTGGTGAAACTGGCACCGACCCTGCCGATGGATGGCAACTTCCCGTATCTGCATGTGGAGCGCAAGTTCATGCACCTGGGCTTCCACATCTATGACGTCGGCTTCCAGAGCCCCAACGTCGAGGCGGCCCGCCCGCTGGTCTACGCCACCTCCTTCCTGCTGGTGACGGTGATCGTGGGTCTGAACCTGACCGCTATCGGTATTCGTAACCACTTGCGCGAGAAATTCCGGTCGCTGGAGCATTAATCCGGCACCGCATGAGTGATACAAGAGTGAGATAACAGAGGGGCGGCCGAGCGCGAGCCGCCATCTCTCTGCACCAATACGTGAGGGGCGCCGGCAGCTGTCCGGCCACTCCAGATAGATTTTGAGGTAACAGATGATCAACGTAACGACCACGTCTACCCAGCACACCGCGCTGGACCTGCTCAACCTGACCCCGGAGCAGACCGCGCTGGAGGTGAAGGATCTCAACCTGTACTACGGCAGCAAGCAGGCGCTGTTCAACGTCAACATGAAGATCCCCAAAGGGCAGGTGACCGCCTTTATCGGCCCGTCAGGCTGTGGTAAATCGACCCTGCTGCGCTGCATCAACCGGATGAACGACCTGGTGGAGATCTGTCGTATCGAGGGAGAAATCCAACTGCACGGCCACAACATCTATGACAAGAGCGTCGATGTTTCTGCCCTGCGCCGTCAGGTGGGCATGGTGTTCCAGCGCCCGAACCCGTTTCCCAAGTCCATCTACGAGAACGTGGTCTATGGTCTGCGCCTGCAGGGGATCAACGATCGTCGCACTCTGGATGAAGCGGCCGAGCGCTCCCTGCGCGGTGCGGCCCTGTGGGACGAGGTGAAGGATCGTCTGCATGACAACGCCTTCGGTCTCTCCGGTGGTCAGCAGCAGCGTCTGGTGATTGCCCGTGCCATCGCCATCGAGCCGGAAGTGTTGCTGCTCGATGAACCGACCTCGGCGCTCGACCCCATCTCCACCCTCACCATCGAGGAGCTGATCAACGAGCTCAAGAGCCAGTTCACCGTGGTGATCGTGACCCACAACATGCAACAGGCTGCGCGCGTGTCGGATCAGACCGCCTTCATGTATATGGGCGAGCTTATCGAGTACTCGGATACCAACACCATTTTCACCACCCCGGCCAAGAAAAAGACCGAAGATTACATTACCGGTCGTTACGGCTAAGGAGAGGAGAGGATGAATCTCAGCAAACAGATTGGCAGTCGGTTCAACGGCTAAGGCATAATCGGAGCAATCAAGGATTATTTGTATGGACAATATGAACCTCAATAAACACATCTCCGGTCAGTTCAATGCCGAGCTAGAGAGCGTGCGCAACCAGGTGCTGGTGATGGGCGGTCTGGTGGAGCAGCAGCTCACCGACGCCATTGCGGCGATCCACGATCAGGATCTCGATGCGGCCCGCAAAATCGTGGCCAACGACCACAAGGTCAACGCCATGGAAGTGGCGATCGACGAGGAGTGCACCCGCATCATCGCCAAGCGTCAGCCGACAGCCTCCGACCTGCGACTGGTGATGGCCATCATCAAGACCATCACCGATCTGGAGCGCATTGGCGACGTGGCCGACAAGATCGCCCGCATGCTGACCGACAACGCCAACAAGCCGCAGCCGCCGCTGGTGTCGCTGGAGAACATGGGCCGTCGTACCATCAAGATGCTGCACGATGTGCTCGACGCCTTCGCCCGCATGGATCTGGATGCGGCGCTGGCTGTCTATAAGGAAGATGACAAGGTAGACCGCGAGTACGAGTCCATCATCCGCGAGCTGATGACCTACATGATGGAAGATCCCCGCACTATCCCCCAGGTTCTCAACGTCCTGTGGGCGGCGCGAGCCATCGAGCGGGTCGGCGATCGCTGCCAGCACATCTGCGAGTACATCGTCTACTACGTGAAAGGCAAGGATGTGCGCCACACCAAGGCGGACGATCTGGGCACCCTGCTGGGCAAGGGCTAACCGGAAGTGAATAAAAAGGCGCGTGAAGCGCCTTTTTTGTTGCATAACTGGTCGGAGTAAGATAAAGCCCCCAACTGGCTGTTTTCTGATAGAATACTCCCCCTGTGTGAGTCTCGGATGGGCTCACGGTCCGGTCTCCCGGGCCCAGTTTGCCGTCTTGTGCTAAGGCGGGTGTAGCAATAGGTTAATCATGAGTTTTGCCGATAGTTTGTTCTTTTTAATGCTGCTGGTTGGCGGCAGTGTGTTCTTCTCCCTCTCCGAGATCTCTCTCGCCGCGTCTCGCAAAATCAAATTGCAGGTGATGGCGGATGAAGGTAATCGCCAGGCCGAAAAGGTGCTGGCCCTGCAGGCCCAGCCGGGCAACTTTTTCACCGTGGTGCAGATTGGCCTCAATACCGTCGCCATTCTGGGCGGTATCCTGGGGGAGTCTGCCCTCAACCCCGCCATCAAGGGGATTGTCTCCCAGTTCTACCAAGGGCCCTGGCTTGGCGAGATCAGCTCCGGTGCCTCCTTCGTGTTCGTCACCGGCATGTTTATCCTGATCGCCGACCTGATGCCCAAGCGTCTGGCCATGACCATGCCCGAGCAGATTGCCGTGGTGGTGGTGCGCCCGATGCTCTTCTTCGTCACCGTGTTGATGCCGCTGGTGTGGGTCTTCAACGGATTGGCCAACTCCCTGTTCCGTCTGATGCGTGTCTCCACGGTGCGCAACGACGAGATCACCTCCGACGATATCTATGCGGTGATGGATGCCGGTGCCGAGGCGGGGGTTATCCAGCGCGAGGAGCATCAGCTCATCGAGAACGTGTTCGAGTTGCAGTCCCTTGGTGTCACCTCTGCCATGACGGCCCGCGAGAGCCTGATCTATTTCACCCTGCAAGAGAGTGAAGAGAGCATCAAGGCAAAGATCGCCGAACATCCCCACAACAAGTTTCTGGTCTGTGACCACAACCTCGACAGCATCAAGGGCTTTGTTGATGCCAAAGAGCTGCTGATCCGCGTTATCGGCGGCCAGAGCATCGACCTTATCGGTGGCAACCTGGTGCAGAACGTCATCATCATCCCCGATACCTTGAACCTCTATGAGGCGATGGAGTACTTCAAGAATCATCGTGGCGACTTTGCCGTGGTGATGAACGAGTACGCGCTGGTGGTGGGGATCGTCACCATGAACGACCTGATGAGCACCGTCATGGGCGAGTGGGCCACCCACGTGGTGGAAGAGCAGATTGTCCAGCGCGACGAGAACTCCTGGCTGGTGGACGGGGTGACCCCCATCTCCGACGTGATGCGCGCCTTCGATATCGAAGAGTTCCCCGAGAACCAGAACTACGAGACCATCGCCGGCTTTATCATGTATATGCTGCGCAAGATCCCCAAGCGCACTGACTCGGTCAAATACGCCGGTTACAAGTTCGAAGTGGTCGATATCGACAGTTACAAGATTGATCAGCTGCTGGTTACCCGGGTCGAACCGGCTGTGGCCGAGAAGCCAGCTCAGGAATCGTAAAAGGAGCGACATAAGAGTCATGAAGATGCAGTCTCATTCCCGTGCGCTGGCCTGTGTCGCGCTCGCCCTGGCACTGGGTGCCTGTAGTCAGAGTGCGCCGCGCAAAGCCACAGTATCAGCCAAGCCGGTAGCCCCCAAGCCTGCCGTGGTCGTGCCGCAGGCGGATCCCGATGCGGTGGTACAAAGCGGCATGGCCGAGCCGAGCCCGGTCTTTGACGAGCAGTATCACGGCCCGGATCAGGGGTCGCTGGAGTCGGTGACCGCTCTGTTTGCCCGTGGTTATATCGAGTCCGCCATGCGCGAGACCATGCTGGCGGCGGTGCACAACGACTATCCGCTGCTCGGCATGCGGGATGTGCGGTTGACCGATCCGGTCTCCAAATTCCTCACCTCCGAGCATGCGGCCACCACGGCCCATGACTACCTCTATGCCGGCGTACAGCGTCGCCTCGGTCGTCCGCTCAGCCCTGCCCAGTGGGAGCAGGTCTGGCGCGGTTTGCCGCAACAGGGTCGGGTCTCCGACTGGGTCAAGCAGATCAAGCGAGTGCTGGCCGGGCGTTAAGTTACCAGCGGAATCAAGATAGTGATGAGGCCACCTTCCTTCGGTGGCCTCTTGCATTTCTGCGTTTGCCTCGCCGTTTGCACGCTGATTTCTGCTGATACTGATTGCCGCCCGTGGCACTTTGTTTTATCTTGATTTGGCCATCTAAACATCTATATGTTTTTATGGCTGTATAATAAAAGGGCTTCCCAAGATGAAGCGGGACGATCTGCAGCGATTCGATGCGAAACCGCAGATCAACAAAACAAACAGATAAATACGCAAATAAACAACGCATATAACAAAGAGACACGACAGATGGAAACCAGGGAATTGTGGGTGCTGGATGGGGGTATGGGGCGCGAGTTGGCACGGCGGGGGGCACCGTTTCGTCAACCCGAGTGGTCGGGGCTGGCCTTGATGGAGGCGCCAGAGACGGTGCGTGACGTGCATCAGGCCTATGTGGCGAGCGGTGCCCGGGTCATCACCACCAACAGCTATGCGCTGGTGCCGTTTCATATCGGCGATGAGCGTTTCTTTGCCGAAGGGGAGGGGCTGGCAGCGCTGGCTGGTCAACTGGCCCGCGAGGTGGCTGACGATCAGCATGGCGCCGTGCAGGTGGCGGGTTCTCTGCCACCGCTGTTTGGCTCCTACCGTGCCGACCTGTTCAAGGCGGACCGGGTGAGCGAGTTGGCGATGCCGCTTATCCGGGCGCTATCCCCTTATGTAGATATCTGGCTGGCCGAGACCATGAGCCTGATTGCCGAGCCACTGGCCCTGAAAGCGCTGCTGCCTGATGACGGCAAGCCGTTCTGGGTCTCCTTCACGCTGGAAGATGAGGCGCCTGGCAACGAGCCGCGACTGCGTTCCGGCGAGCGGGTGGCCGATGCGGTGACCACGTTAGTGGCGGCCGGGGTCGATGCCATCCTGTTCAACTGCTGTCAGCCCGAAGTGATCGAGGGGGCCCTCGAGGTTGCTCGCGCCCGATTGCAGGCGCTGGGTCGCATCGACATCCGCCTCGGTGCCTATGCCAACGCTTTCCCGCCGCAGCCCAAAGAGGCCACCGCCAATGACGGGCTGGACGAGATCCGCGCCGATCTGGGGCCGCTGGATTACCTTGGCTGGGCCGAGCGCTGGCGCGCGGCCGGGGCAAACCTTATCGGCGGTTGCTGCGGTATCGGTCCCGAGCATATTCAGGCGCTGAGCAGCCGGTTGCGCTAAGGAGCATCCATGAAAGAGAGCAAGATTGGGCTCTGGTCACTCACCGCGCTGGTGTTCAGCTCCATGGTGGGGGCGGGGATTTTCAGCCTGCCCCAGAACATGGCCGAGGTGGCAGGCGCCCGCGCCGTGCTGATCGGCTGGGGCGTGACGGGTGTGGGCATACTGGCGCTCGCCATGAGTTTTCTCTATCTGTCGCGACTCAGACCGGATCTCGACGGCGGTATCTACAGCTACGCCCGCGCCGGTTTTGGCGATCTGGTGGGCTTTTTCTCCGCCTGGGGATACTGGCTCTGTGCCACCATAGGCGTGGTGGGCTATCTGGTGATCGCCTTTGCGGCCTTGGGCAGCTTTGTCGATACGCCGGAGCAGATCTGGTTTGGTGACGGCAATACCCTGGCGGCGTTTGTCGGCGAGTCCTGCATCCTCTGGGCGGTGCACCTGCTGGTGGCCCGCGGTGTGCAGCAGGCGGCGCTATTCAATCTGGTGGCGACCCTGGCCAAGAGCCTGCCGCTGCTGCTGTTTATTCTGTTTGCCTGCTACTGGTTCGATCCGGTCACCTTCGCGGCGGATCAGCAGGGCAGTAGCCTGGCGGTGCCGGTTTCCGAGCAGGTGCGCAACACCATGCTGATCACCCTCTGGGTCTTCACCGGTATCGAGGGGGCCGCGGTGTTGTCGGCCCGCGCCAGAAACCGGCGGGATGTGGGCACGGCCACCGTGCTAGGGGTGCTATTGGCGCTGCTGCTCTATGTGCTTATCTCGGTGCTGGCGCTCGGAATATTGAGTCGGCCCGAGCTCGCAGCGCTGCCCAACCCCTCCATGGCAGGGCTGATGGCCCAGATGACCGGCTCATGGGGCAAGCTGCTCATCAGCGTCGGCCTTATCGTCTCGGTGCTTGCCTCCTACGTGAGCTGGACCCTCTTCTCGGCCGAGGTGCCGTTCAGCGCGGCCCGCCACGGCGCGTTTCCCGCCATTTTTCGGCGCCAGAACCGCAACGGGACGCCTATCGCATCGCTCTGGCTCACCAGCTTGACGGTGCAGACTTGCCTGCTGCTGGTGTGGCTGCTCGGCAAGGGCTACACCAGCCTGCTGCTTATCTCTACCTCGATGATTTTGGTGCCCTACCTGCTGATCGGCCTGTTCTTGCTCAAGCTCTCGTTCAGCAAGAAGGGTGAGGGCGGGCAGGGCCGAGGCCTGATGCGGGCGGTAGCGCTGGTATCGAGTTGTTACGGTTTCTGGCTGCTCTATGCTGCAGGGGTGGAGTATCTGCTGCTGTCGTTGTTGCTTTACGGGCCGGGTCTGCTGCTGTTTCTCTACAGCCGCCGTCAGCTGGGCGCAGATCTTTGCCTGAGTGGTCGCGAGCGGCTGTTGGCCGGAGTGACCTTGCTGAGCCTGATCCCCGCCGTCTGGTCGTTTGCCCATCTCTGATATCGAAGATGTGACTGACCATAAAAGAGAGCGCCACAGTGGCGCTCTCTTGTTATCAGGGACTTGCTATCCGGGAGTTGCTGTTCGGGGCGAAGGCCTAGCGGCTGGCAGGCCCGGCCGGTTTGCCAAACAGCACCGCGAGTTTTTGTCGCCAGGGCAGGCCACGGGCGTCACGCAGCATGTCGCGCCACTCATGGAAGGTGAGGGTGAGGGGGTTGAAGCTGTGGATCGGCTTGGTGATGCCAAAGCGACACGGCTCGGCCGGGTCCTCCTCGACAAAGGTGCCAAACAGCCGATCCCAGATGATCAGCACCCCGGCGAAGTTGCGGTCTATGTACTTGGCATTGCTGGCGTGGTGCACCCTGTGGTGGGAGGGGGTGTTGAAGATCCACTCAAGCCAGCCGAGCTTGCCCACCACCTGGGTGTGGACGAAAAACTGGAAGCCCAGACTCAATAGCACGGTGGCGACCACTGCCTCGGGCGGGAAGCCGATGACAATCATCGGGATCCAGAACAGCCACATGCCGGAGATGGGATACATCAGGCTCTGGCGAAAAGCGGTGGAGAGGTTGAGCCGCTCCGAGCTGTGGTGCACCACATGGGAGGCCCACAGCCAGCGAACATGGTGACTGGTGAAGTGGAACAGCCAGTAACAGAGATCCTGCAACAGGAACAGCAGTAGCACACTCCAGAGATTCAGCTCGATATCGAACAGTCGCCAGCCCCAGAGGGTGTCATACAGATAAGCAATGGCGATGGCCGCCAGCGCATCGCCCCCCTGGTGCATCAGGGCCAGCGCGGCGTTGGCGAACAGATCCCGCCACTGGTAGGTGGCGGTGGGAAAGGCCGCGCCATGTTTGCGCAGGTAGAGCATCTCCCAGCCGACAAAGGCCAGAAAAACCGGGGAGAGGTAGAGCAAAAGCAGTTGCACATCCATATGCGGCCATCCATTCAGAGCAATTGCTCTCCAGCATAAAGGATGGCTTTAATATTTCATTAACATTTTTCTGCCAACGAAGAGATGGCATGAAATATGGCGCGCCAGCAGAGGAAGGCGCGGCAGATGGCTATGCTTGATGCAGGCTTTTTCAGGAGGTGCTGGCTTATGCGCGTCTGGTGTTGCTTGTTGCTGGGGTTGTGCATGATGGCGCACGCCAAGACCCGGGTCGAGATCCTGGCGGATGCCGCCTATCCCCCCTACTCCTGGCAGGAGGGGGAGGAGGTCAGGGGGATCTATGCTGACATCATCCGCGAGGTGACCTCTGCCATGCCTGACTATGAGGTGGTGCTCAAACCGATGCCATGGCGCCGCGGTCTGAGCATGGTGGAGCAGGGGGCCGCCTTTGCTATTTTTCCACCCTACTATATGCCCGATACTCGCCCTTATATGTGGCCCTACTCCCAGCCGATGCTGGATGAAGAGCTGGTGGTGATGTGCGGCGCCAGTGTGGCGGCCAATACCCCGCAGGCCAGGTTTCCGCTCGACTATCATGGTTTACGCTTTGGTATGAACGCCGGTTTTGCCGTCGGCGGCGATGCCTTTTGGCAGGCGGTAAAAGAGAAGCAGATCGACGTGGAGGAGGTGAAAAGCAATCGGGAGAACCTGCTCAAGATTGTCCGCGGCCGGGTCGATTGCACCATCAATGATCGCCTCTCCCTGCTCTATGAGTTGCTCAACATGATAAAGGCCGATCAGCTGGCGGTGGCCGATATGTCCCTGCTCAAACAGGGGCCGGTGCTCAGCAAGGAGCAGGGGTTTCTCGGCTACAGCCGCAAGGGGGAGTACCCCTACAAACAGGCCTTTATCGACCAGTTTGACAAGGAGCTCTATCAGCTCAAAAAACGTGACGGGGTGAAAGTGATCGTGGAGCGCTATCTGGGAAAGTCCCCGCGCTGAGCCGATGAGATGGGCACTCGGGTTCAGCTGGGTTAAGCCTGCTCAGCGTGACACACAAGCAGAGGGACCTTGCGGTCCCTCTTCGTTTATCCAGCAGAGCATGTTGGCTACAGCACCTGACTCAGGAACTGGCGCAGACGCGGGGAGGGGGGATTGTCGAAGAAATCGGCGGGTTTTTCATCTACCAGCAGTTCGCCACTCTCCATAAATAGCACCCGATCCGCCACCTCGCGGGCAAAGCCCATCTCATGGGTCACCACCACCATGGTCATCCCTTCGCGGGCCAGCCCCTTCATCACATCCAGCACTTCCCCCACCATTTCGGGGTCGAGCGCACTGGTGGGCTCGTCAAACAGCATGATGCGTGGCTGCATGGCGAGCGCCCGGGCAATGGCTACCCGCTGTTGCTGACCACCGGAGAGCTGGGAGGGATAGCTGGCTGCTTTCACCGACAGCCCCACTTTCAGCAGCAGCGCCTTGGCTCTGTCTTCGGCCTCACGGCGCGACAGTCCCCGCACCTTTTGCGGGGCTAGGCAGATGTTCTCCAGCACCGTCAGGTGGGGAAAGAGGTTGAAGGACTGGAACACCATACCCACCTCTTCCCGCAGCTTGTTGACATCGCCCGGCTGGGTGAGGCAGATGCCGTCCACCACGATGTTGCCGTCGTTGATGGTCTCCAGCTGGTTGAGGGTGCGCAGGAAGGTGGATTTGCCGGAGCCGCTGGGGCCGACGATCACCACCACTTCCCCTTCGGCGACCTGGGTGCTGACGTTTTTCAGGGCGTGCACTTCGCTGCCGTAGAACTTCTCAACGCCGGTCGCTTTGATGATGGGATCAGTTGCTGCGCGCATATTTTGCCTCCAGAAAACGAACCGGGAAGGCGAAGGGGGTGCCGGTGATGGCTGCACTTCTCGATGCCTGTTGCACCTTGATGATGGGATCAGTTACTGCGTGCATATTTCACCTCCAGAAAACGAACCGGGAAGGCGAAGAGGGTGTCGGTGATGGCTGCACTTCTCGACGCCTGTTGCACCTTGATGATGGGGTCAGTTGCTGCGTGCATATTTCACCTCAAGACGGCGTACCAGGAAAGAGAGGGTGCCGGTCAGCACCAGATAGAGCAGGGCGACGGTAAACCACACCTCGAACGGACTGAAGGTGGAGCTCACCACCTCGCGCCCCGCCTTGGTCAGATCGGTGATGGAGATGACCGAGACCAGCGAGGAGTCCTTGATGAGGTTGATGAATTGGCCTGCCAGCGGTGGCAGCACCCGCTTGAACGCCTGCGGCAGGATGACGTAGCGCATGGTCTGGGCAGAGGTCATGCCCAGGCTGCGGCCCGCCTCCATCTGCCCCTTGTGAATGGAGCTGATGCCGGCGCGGACGATCTCCGCCACATAGGCACCGGTAAAGACCGCCAGCGCGGCGACCCCGGCGGTGAAGCGATCGAGGTTCAGCACGGTGCCGATAAAGAAGTAGACGATGAAGATCTGAACCAGCAGCGGCGTGCCGCGGATGAGCTCAACGTAGGTGACCGCCAGATTGCGCAGGGCGGGATTGGGGGAGAGACGCGCCAGCCCGGCCAGGGTACCGAGCAGGATGGCGAAGATGCCTGCCACCAGCGAGAGCTTGACGGTGACCCAGACGCCCCAGGCGATGGGGCCGGCGGTCCAGCTCAGTTGGGTGTCGAGGGTATCGCCACGAAAAACGGTATCCCCTTCGGCGACTTGTACGCCGGTACTGGCGATGGCTTGCCGCACATTGGGATCGAGATCGTCTTGCAGGAACAGCTTGCCCTTCTCGGCCTCGCTGGTGCCCGCCATCACGGTGCCGTCAAATTCGGCGAGATTCTTCTGTTCGGCCTGATAGGCGATGTATTGGGGAATGCGTTCCCAGCGCCAGGTGTAATCCACTGACTGGACAGCCTTGTAGATGCCGAATACGGCAACCAGCAGCATCAGCAGGAAAACCCCATGCCAGAGCAGCTGATTGGGTTGTTTTTCCATCTGTCTTGTCGGTTTGGGTGTGTGCACAGTCACAACCTCTTCTCGTTATTGTGTGGGGAGCTGCGTGGTGCAGGGGCGGCATGTGCCGCCCCCCGGAGGTTATTTGAGCTGATTCAGCCAGGCGTTGGATTCGAACCACTTCTTGTAGAGACGGTCGTAGCTGCCATCGCCCTTGATCTGGCGCAGGTAGTTGTTGAACCAGTTGAGGGTGTCCTGATCCCCTTTGCGGATGGCCCAGGCCAGCGGCTCGAAGGTGAATGGCTTGTCGAGGTGCACCACGGCGCCCTGATTCTGGGAGGCGAAAATAGCGTTGTAGGGCAGGTCATAGACGAACGCATCGACCTTGCCGTTGATCACTTCCAGCTTGGCGTCATCCTGAGTTTCAAACTGCAGCAGGGTGGCTTTGGGGATCAGGCGCTTGACTGCCTGCTCGCCGGTGGTGCCGAGCTTGACCGCGATCTTGTATTTCGGGTCGTTGAGGTCGGTGAAGGATTTGATTTCGCTCGCCTTCTCTTTGCGCAGGACTATGGTCTGGCCGACCACGATGTAAGGATCGGCGAAGTTGACCCGCAGGTTGCGCTGGGGAGTGACGGTCATGCCGCCCATGATGACGTCGAACTTGTTGGTCAGCAGCGCCGGAATGATGCCATCCCAGGCGGTGTTGACGAATTCGACCTTCACGCCCATCTCTTTGGCGACCATCTTGGCGAGATCCACGTCAAAGCCGATGTACTGGCCCTGCTTGTTGGTCATCTCGAAGGGTTGATAGCCGGCGTCGAAGCCGACTCGCAGCACGCCGCGTTCGAGCACGGCATCCAGGGTGGAGGTGGGGGCAGGTGTCGGGGCCGCCGTGGCGATCCCGCAAAACAGCAGGGTAGAAAGAATCAGTTTTTTGATCATAAGTGACGTCTCTGTCGGTGGTGTGTTCGGCCTTGAACCTGATCCCGTGCGACTCCGTGGCACAAGAGACTGCTGCATCCGGCAACAGGCAAGACAGGATGAATGTCTTGAGCGGGACAAAAGCCCCATATGAGATGCTATGAATAGTGGTTGAGTGAAAAATGTACCAAAAACAGATTGTGTCAGAAGACTCAACAGGTTAGAGACATTTATTGCTCATGGCTTCATTCATAAAATCACACGAAAACAACATATCTATCTAATTGAGTGGGTTCAAGCCCAAATTATCCCCAAGACATTTTGTTACAAAGTCAGGGCGCCGCTTGCGGCTCTTATTGAGTTATTGGGCTCCGTAAGAGGCTTTTTATGGGGTTGATACGAATACGCATTGGTGGGATATCACACGCATTGCTCTGTTTGTCAGCAAACGAACGGCTTTATTGTGAAAACCATCAAGTCGCACTGGGTCTTGGCAAACGCTTCTCATATACTCAGTTACCCTCTCTGCATGGCTTTGGTATGGACGCCTCACTGCTGCTTAAGCTGGATATTTTTACCTTGATGATCATGGCCTTGTGTGGCTATTGTCTCGGTTTCCTCACTCTCACCATCATTCGCGTTACCCACAACGATATTCCCGGCGTCGGAGTCTGGTGGTGGTCCAGTCTGTTTGCCATGCTGGGTCAGGCGGGGTTTGCCAGTCTGCTGCTGACACCCACCCCCTATGGCTCCTGGGTGGGCAATGTGTTCCTGATTTTTCATGTGTCGTTGCTGCTGGTCGCCCAACGCTGTTTCTTCCGTCAATCGCCGGGCTGGCCTGTCTGCTGGGGATTCATCCTGCTGTTTGCCGCCATCATGACCTGGTCGGTCGCCATCGATGGCCGGATTGCGGTGCGGGTGATGATCAGCAGCGCCACTTTCCTCATGCTCAGTTCGCTCATCATCTGGCAGCTCTGGCGTCACGGTCGACCCGATTATCAGGTGGCGGTCTGGGTGCTGATTGGCCTAAATCTGGTGCTGATCGCCATGACCCTGATGCGGATGTTTACCGTGTGGGGCGAGGTGATCGAAAGCCCGTTCCAGCGTCAGCTGTTCAACGTGTTGCCCTATGTCTCCATGCTGGTGGGTAGCTCCATGCTCACCTTCGGGGTGCTGCTGCTCTGCAACCAGCACCGTGCGCTGGAGCTGCGCTATCAGGCCAGTCATGACCCGCTGACCGGCTTGTTCAATCGCCGTGGTTTTATGGAGCGTCTGGCCCGGGGACGCCCTGCACAGCAGGGGGCGCTGGCGGTGCTCGATCTGGATGACTTCAAGCAGATCAACGATCGGCATGGCCATGAGGTGGGGGATCGGGTGCTGGAGCGGGTCGGGTTGGCACTGCGCGAGCTGGAGGGAGTATTGGCCAGTCGCTTTGGGGGCGAGGAGTTTGTGCTGTTGTTTCGCCATGCCACCGCAGAGGAGGCGATTGCCCGTTGTCAGTCACTGCGGGTTCAGCTTGCGGCCTGCGAGGTAGAGGGGATCCATATCACCGTCAGCATGGGTATTGCTCACTGGCAGGGTGAGTGGCACTTTGACAGCCTGTTCAGCCGTGCGGATGACGCTCTCTATCGGGCCAAGCGGGAAGGAAAGAACCGGGTCTGTCAGGCTGCCTGATGCCGGAATAGGTTCAGGAATAACAGCAGGGCGCGGTGATCCGCGCCCTGTTTGTTTCTGCTTGCCGGATATAGCTCGTCAGCTGCCGTCCATTACTCTGACGGAGCTTGAGCTGTTCTCGGTGCCTGCGCCTTGAGGAAGGGGAGCAGCAGCAGGGCCGAGACGCCTGCCGCCACCGAGATCACCACGAAGAAGCCGTTCCAGTGCCAGATCTCCATCACCTTGGCCAGCGGATAGCCTGACAGCGCCGCCCCCATGTAGGCAAAGAGACCGACAAAGCCGGTGGCCGCTCCCGCCGAATTCTTGTGGGAGCACTCCGCTGCCGCCATGCCGATCAGCATCTGGGGGCCAAACACGAAGAAGCCGATGGTGAAGAAGCAGGCCGCCTGCATCACATAGCTGAAGAAGGGCATCAGCCAGAGCGATCCCACCGCCAGCAGGATCCCCACCGCAAAGATGAGGTTCATCGGGCCACGGTTGCCGTTGAACAGCTTGTCCGATCCCCAGCCTGCCACCAGCGCACCGATAAAGCCTCCCACCTCGAACATGGAGATGGCCGAGTTGGCGCTCATCAGATTGAAGCCGCGCTGCTCGGTCATGTAGAGATTGCCCCAGTCATTGATGGCGGTACGCACCACATAGACCAACACGTAACAGCAGGCGAGCAGCCAGATATAGGGGTTGCCCAGCACATATTTGCGCAGGATCTGGCGATGGGAGAGCCCCGCATCCTGGGTCTGCTGGGCCAGCTCCATGGCGTCCTTGCGCCACTCGCCCACCGTTGGCAATCCCATGGCACTCGGGGTATCCCGCAGCCGCCAGCAGAGGAACAATCCCGCGATGATGGCGATAAGGCCGGGCACTATCATGCCGTAGCGCCAGCCATGTTGCAGAGCGATGGTGCTGACGATAAGGGGAATGAGCGCCCCGCCGACGTTGTGGGCGGTGTTCCAGGCCGACCACCAGACCCCACGCTCGGTGCGCGAATACCAGCTGGTGAGCAGCTTGGAGCAGGGGGGCCAGCCCCAGCCCTGGAAGAAGGCGTTGGCGATCCAAAGGGCGGCAAACATCCAGAGTGCCGACGAGAGGCCGAACAGTATGTTGATAACGCCGGTGGCCATCAGCCCGACGCCCATGAAGTAGCGCGGGTTGGCGCGGTCACTGATGATGCCGGAGAAGAACTTGGAGCAGCCGTAGGTGATGTAGAACAGAGTCCACAGCATGCCGATATCGGACTTGTCCAGCATGCCGCTCGCCAGCATGTCAGGCATGGCGAAGTTGAAGCTCTTGCGGGTGAAGTAGAAGACCGCGTAGCCCAGATACATGGTCAGCAGCAGGTGCAGCCGCCAGTGGCGATAGGTGGCGTCGATCTCTGCCTGATCCCGGATAAGGGGACGGTGCGGCGCGCTTCTCATAAAACTCAGCACAGACAGGCCCTCTGGTGGTGATTAGCCATGATTCTCTTCCCGTCTGCGACTGGGCAGATTGACCGTCAGCTGGGTGCCGTGGATGCAGGAGAGCTGCAAGCTGCCCCCGAGGGCCTGTACCCGCTCGCGAATGCCGAGCAGGCCATAGCCCTGTTGCGGACGGCTTTCCGGCAGACCGCGGCCATCATCTTCCAGTACCAGTTGCAACTGATCGCCGCTGGCACGGGCGCGAATGGTGACCGAGTGGGCGTTGGCATGTTTGACCACGTTGTTGAGCCCCTCCTGACAGACCCGAAACAGGGTGACCCGCTGGGCATCGGAGAGATCGCCATCTGCCAGTTGCCACTCCAGCCGGGTGACGATGCCGTGACGCTCCAGCTCCAGCTCCCGCAGCAGTGCCCGTACCGCCTGTTCCAGAGTCATGTCGTCGAGCTGGCGCGGGCGCAGCCGCCCGAGCAGACCGCGCACCGCGTCGTAGATCCCGAGCGACAGTGTGTCGATCAGAGCGCTGCTCTGGCCCACCCCGGCATTATCGGGGGCTAGGCGGCGTACGATCCCGGCTTGGGTACGAATGGCGGTGATGGTCTGGCCGATATCGTCGTGCAGCTCGCGCGCCACCTCCTTGCGGATGCTCTCCTCGGTCTCCAGCAGCCGCTCGGTGAGTTGGCGATTATGGGCGAGCTGGCGGGTCAGCGCCTGATTGAGTTCGCGCTGGCGCTGGATCCCGGCACCCAGCAGCAGGCCGGTGAGGCTCTGGGCCAGCAGGGAGAGCAGCAGATCGAGGGGGTGATCGTGCCAGGCCTGACTGGCCAGCAGGGCGATGGTGTTCATCAGGGTGGCGAGCAGCGCCCCTTGCCAGCCGTAGCGCCACGCCATGGCGATGATGGGGATGGCGAGACAAAACGGGGTAAAGCGTACCAGCGAGTTGGGCAATCCCAGTTGCAGCCAGAGGCTCAATACGAACAGCAGCAGATACCAGACCAGATGGCGAAAGCGCCACTCCACCGGTTGATCCACCAGCGCAGGCCCCAGCGGCACCCAGGTGGCGCGGGTGAGGTAGTGCCAGATCAGCATGCAGGTGGAGGTCAGCGTCAGCCCGCCGGTCAGGCTGAGCAGCAGGGCCGAGAGGCCATCTTCCCCGGCCAGATGCCAGAGCAGGGCTTGCAGCAGCGCCGCCGCCGTGACGGTGGCGAGCAGCAGCAACAGTTGCTGCCAGTCGTTGCGCACCTGCTGGCGACGGGCAATCAGCAGCGGTAGCAGGGTCAGCAGACTGCCCGCGACCAGCCAAGGCCAGTGGGGCAGCCCTACCTCCAGATTGAGCCAGTAGAGCAGCAGCCCTTCGCACAATAATAGCGGCGGCCAGTAGTGGCCCGGGCTTTGCAGCAGCAAGCCGAGGCGCAGGCCGAAGGGGAACAGCAGCACCGCCAGCGCCGGGCCGCCCGCCAGATGCAGGCTGATGCTCCAGAGGCAAAACCAGCCGGCGGCAAAGATGAAGCAGGCCGCCAGCGCGATGGCGACATAGCTGGCAAAACGGGATATCACCAGCTATCCAGCATGCGGTGGGCCAGCTCGACGTTGTTGCTGACCTTGAGCTTGTCCATCAGGTTGGCGCGATGGACGTGAACGGTTTTGGGGGAGAGGCCGAGCTGCTCGGCGATGGCTTTCACCTCCAGCCCCTGTGCCAGCAACTGGGCAATCTCCCGCTCCCGATTGGTGAGGGGATCCCGGCTGCTGCTGGCCAGTTTCTGTGCGATGTCCGGCGTAAGATAACACCCCCCCTGGGCGGCGGTACGCACCGCGGCGATCAGCTCGTCCGGACTGCAGCGCTTGGAGAGAAATCCCTTGGCACCGGTCTGCAGTGCCTGCTCGATGAGGGCGGGGCTGTCGTGTACCGAGAGCATCACCACCGCCAGACCAGAGGGGAGCTGCTTGAGCAGCTCCAGCCCCGATTGGTCGGGCATCGAGATGTCGCAGACGCAGACTCGCGCCCCGCTGCCGGGCAGGCCGGCAAGGGCGTCGCTGGCGGAGCCGAATTCGGCGACCACCTGCAGGTCTGGCTCCAGATTGAGCAGTTGGGCAAAACCGGATCGGACGATCTGGTGATCGTCGATGAGGGCAATTTTTATCATGATGTCAGCCTGAAATTCGGTGCGTCATGACCATGACGCGGCCAACAAGATACCTGCCCCCCGAGTCAGGCTCAAGCAGCGGCAGGAAAAGGGGCTAAAAACCGGGGGGCAAGGTGCGCAAAGCTTGATCGGGATCAGCTGGCAAGGGCGAGCAAGCGGGCTGATCAACAGGGGAGGACCAGCCCGGGGGACTCAGCGGTGCAGCTCGCCAGCGCGCTCCGGCTGATAGACCACTTCCAGAATTTCGACCTCGATGGTGCGACCGGCCGGGCCTGGCCAGGCGATGCTGTCGCCCACTTTCAGGCCGAGCAGGGCGCTGCCTACCGGCGCCAGTACCGAGATGTTGCTCTCGTCGCCCTTGGCATCGCGCGGGTAGACCAGGGTGAGGCAGAACTCGTTGCCGCTGCTCTGCATCTTGAAGCGCACCTTGCTGTTCATGGTGACCACGTCCGGCGGCATGTCGGCCGGTTCACGGATCTCGGCGCGGTCCAGCTCCTCTTGCAGGGCCAGATGCTGCGGGTGGTTGCCGAGCAGTTGTTCGATACGGTCCAGATCAAGGCTGGAGATAACCAGATGAGGTTGTTTCATAAGATATTCCTTATCAATAGCGGATAGGCCCATACCGGCGGGTGCAGGTTGGCCATCACACAGGGTGTTACAAAAATGGATTCAACAGGTTCAATCGATTGAAAATGCCATGCCCCCAAGCGACTCGCGGCCGAAGGAGCGAGGCGGGGGCTCAGCAGGGTGTGAGCAAATGCGAGGAAATAGCGAGTATTTTCATGGGGCTACCATAACCATTCTGGCCGGCCTTGGCAACCGTGATTGAGTGACTACTCAGGAGCCTGATAGTTGTACTGACGGATGATCCGCGCCAGTGTGCCATCATGGCGCATCTCGTCGATTACGGCTTGCCAGCGACGTCCCTCGGTGAAGGGGAACTCCTTGCTGGCGGCGACATAAAATTGGGTACGCATCAGAGTCTCCCCACGTACCAGCCGGTCGGTTGGCAAATCACCAAGGCGCTGGTTGTAGAGGATGGCGTTCCAGGCGGCCACCCAGGCATCGATACGGCCCCGATGCAATTTCTGGGCATTGAGCTTCTCGGTGGCCACGGTATCACTTTCAAGCTTAAGTCGTTGTCTGAGCAGATGCTGACCGAAGGAGTAGCGCAAGGTGCCGATCTGCAGCGGTGGGAGATCTGTCACTTTGAGGGGAGAAGGATGAAAGCGGCGATCGCTGACGATGACAAAATCGTCATCGAGTATCGGTGTTACCCAGTAGTAGAGGTGTTCCCGTTGAGTGCTGCGTACCGGCGGGATCAGCAGCACATCCTTGCGGTGGATAGCCTGAGTCAGGGCTCTGGCCAGTGGCATCAGCTCGATGGTGAGCGGTTCTTTGAGGCGTCGCGCGGCCTCTTCCATGATCTCGATGGCGACACCGCTTGGTTTGCCGTGAGAGGAGCGAATGACATAGGGGGGTAGCTCGGCTGCCACCAGCACAATAGCCTGGGCACCGGTGTTCACCAGCAATAACAGCAGGGCAAAAAAGGGCAGGCAGAGAGCGCGCATCAAGGTCGTGAGCCAGAGTCGAATATGCAGAGTGTAACATTCCTGCCTGCGTTGTCGTTGTGCCCGCAGAGGGGTTGGGATCTCAGTCGAAGAAATCCCGCAGATCGCGCACTTCGTAATCAGCGAGTTGCTGCCAGGGGAGCTGAGCAGGCAGCTTGCGCAGGGTCACCTCCATCCGGTAGCTGCGATAGCCGTCGAGACTGGCCGATTCGACCACCAGCGGGATCTGCCACTGACTCGACCAGAGAATCCGGGTTCGTTGCTGCCCTTCGCGCTTTTCATACCAGCGGGCCTGCTCGGGGGCGGCCTCATCCAGTGGAGTCATCCCCTCGATCAGCACCGGGTTGACGAGATGGCGGATCCGCAGCCAGTCGGGCTTGAAGGCCACCTGGCCATACTCTTCCACCGGCACTTCAACCAGCTGGTTGTGCCAGCTGTCGGCATAGCGCAGCTGAAGTTCACCCTCATCACTTCGGCTGACCCAGCGGGCTGCCATCTGGTGGGTAAAGTGCTTGTGGCCGGGGGTTGCGTCGTGAGTGGCGTGATAGGCGCGGGCAAGGGGTAGGGGAATGAGCCGCTGGCTCCACACCTGATTGCCCACGCGCAGCCACTTCTCTTGCCAGACACTCTCTCTGGCGATGCCATCGCTGCCGGTGTTCCGGTCGTGATAGCTGATCCGGGCGGCGAGATCCGGGGGGGTGTCGTCAGCATGCAGAGGGAAGGCGAGGGTGCTGCCAAGCAGCCATAACGAAAGCAAAAGTCGCATCATCATCTGTCGCTCGAAAGAGCCGGGGCCCGGGCCGCTGAGTCAATTGCTCAGATGCACCCAGGCCCCTGCTGCTTACAGGCCGAGCGCCTCCCGCAGTTTGCCAAACACCTTGGTGTTATCCAGCGTGCCTTTGAAGCGGTTGCTGCCGGCGCCATCGGCAAACAGCATCACATCGCCGCCGCCGTGGGTTTCCGATGTCAGTTTGACGCCGGTCTCCTGCAGATAGTCATTAGCCATCACCTGATCGCTGGTGAGGACCGGGCGCACATCGGGGCGGTTGGGGCCGTTACCGAACACCAGGGTGGTGAAGGGCTTGCCATCCACATCGTTCTGGGTCGAGCCATCGCCATTTTTAACCAGATCCAGCACCGGATTGCCTTTGGCTGAGTAGCCGTTAATGGTCATGGTGTGGTCATGGTCGGCGGTGACCACGATCAGGGTATTGTTGAGATCCACTTTACCCAGCGCCGTCTTGACCGCCTCATCCAGTGCCACCGCGTCGGTGAGCGAGCGCTTGGCGTTGGTGCCGTGCAGGGCATGATCGATCCGGCCGCCTTCTACCATCAGGAAGTAACCCTGACTGTTCTTGCTCAGCAGGTCGATCGCCTTGGCGGTCATTTCGGAGAGGGACGGCTGGGTATTGGCAGCCCCCTTGGCGACCCGATCCAGCTCGTAGTCCAAGTGGGATTTGCTGCTGAACAGACCGAGCACCTTGCCACTGGTGACCTTGGCCAGTTCACTTTGGGTAGTGACATAGCTGTATCCCTGCGCCTTCATCTCGGCGGTCAGGTCGCGGTTGTCATTGCGACCGCTCTTGTTGCTGGCGCTGTAGGGGGTCCAGTGGTTGGCACCACCGCCCATCAGTACATCGACCCCATCTTTGAGGGCACTGTTATAGCCAGCGCCCCCCGGAACGGCCTGTGCGGCGATGTCATAAGCGGCATCCCGATGGCAGATGTGGGCGTAGGTAGCCGCCGGGGTCGCGTGGGTCAGCTCGGTGGTGGTGACGGCCCCGACCGATTTGCCTGCCGCCTTGGCCAGCTCCAGTATGGTGGGCACCGGCTTGCCGTTATCGCTGCTGCAATTGTTGACGGTTTTGTTGCCATTGACATCTTTGCCGGGAGCAACGGCTTTGGTGTCGCTGCTCATGGCGATCACCTCGTTGTTCATCTTGACCCCGGTGGTGTAGGCCGCCATGGAGGGGGCCGAGTCGGTGGTCTGGGCATCGTTGGAGAAGGTCTTGATGCGGGTACTGCGCGGCAGTTTCATCATCTCCAGATTGCCCTCCTCCCCCACCTTGAACAGGCGGGTGGCGGTGAGCACGGTGGGCCCCATGCCATCACCGATAAAGAGAATGACGTTTTTGGCATCAGCGGCCTGTGCCTGGGAGGTTGCGCCCAGCGCACTGAACAGGGCTGCGCAGACCAGCGTGTGCTTGATGGATGTGTTCATCTGTTTGCTCATGAAAGTGCTCCTTACAGCTTGGCCGCAGCCTTGATCTTGCCGAACACGGCGGTGTTATCGAGTGAGCCATGTAAGCTGTCAGCCCCCTTGCCGATGGCGCCGAGGAAGACATCTGTGCCGCCGTGGGTCTCGTTGCCGATCTCGCCTACCTTGACCACCACTTCCTGGTGGTAGTCATTGGCGGAGACGGTGGCATCGTCGAGTGGGGCGACGCTGCTGCGCGGGCCATCTACCCGGTTGTAGCCGTTGCCAAAACCTATGATGGTGTAGGGCATGCCCTCGCTATCCTTGCTTGGCTCGCCAGTCTCGTAGTTCTTCACCAGCCCGAGTACGCCGGGGTTGTCGGCGGTGGTCTTGCCGGTGCGCTTGGCATAGCCGTTGAGCACGAGCGTGTGGTCGTGGTCGGCGGTGACCACGATCAGGGTGTTTTTCAGCTCGGGGTCGCTCTTTTTCACCTCGTCGATGGCGGCCTTGATGGCGTTGTCGAAGGCGATGGTGTCCTGCAGCGCCCGCTTGGCGTTGGTGTCGTGCAGGGCGTGGTCGATGCGCCCCCCTTCCACCATCAGGAAGTAACCCTTCTCTTTGCCCTTGAGCTGCTTGATGGCGGCCAGGGTCATCTGGGCCAGTGACGGCTCGCTGGCAGGGCGGTCCAGGTCATATTTCATGTGACTGGAACCAAACAGTCCCAGCAGCGGCTTGCCCGCATCGGCCTTGTTCAGCTCATCCAGATTGCTGGCAAACTGGTAGCCCTTGGCCTGCATTTCGCTGATGAGGTTGCGGCCATCCTCCCGCTTGCCCTTGTCGGTTTTGGGCAGGAAGAAACTGCTGCCGCCACCGAGCACCACATCCAGCCCCTCTTTGAGGGCGCTGTTGTAGCCTTTGCCGCCCGGCACCAGCTGGACGGCGATATCTGCCTCCAGATCCCGGTTGCAGATATGGGCATAGGTAGCCGCCGGGGTGGCGTGGGTTACCCGGGTGCTGGTTACCACACCGGTACCGCGGCCATCGGCTTTGGCCAGCTCCAGCAGGGTGGTCACCGGCTTGCCAGCGCTCTTGCTGCAGTCGCTCTCATAGGTGGCATCGCCGTCCATGCTGATGACGCCGTTGTTGCTCTTGACCCCGGTCATGTAGGCCGCCATGGAGGGGGCCGAGTCAGTGACCTGGGCATCATGGGAGAAGGTCTTGATAAAGGCCGTCTCTGGCAGGGTATCGATGGTGAGATCACCCTCTTCGCCGACACCGTAGATGCGGGCCGCCGTCAGAGTGTTGAGGCCCATGCCGTCACCGAGGAAGAAGATGACGTTGGTGGGTTGGGCTGCGGGCTTGGTCGCCACCGTGTCATTGTCTGATTTGCAGCCGGCAGCCAGGGCGGCGCCGATCATCACTGCAAGTCCTGCCATTTTTCTCATTGGGGTTCGCTCCTTGTAAAACCTGAGCGCAGCCTAGAGGGGGCAGATGACACTTTTACTGACTATCGGTGACGGTTGTGTGAACAAATGATAAGAATGTTACATTATATCAATGTGTTATCTGTCAGTTGAGCTGATTGGTCCGGTCGTTTCCGGCAAGGTTGTTCCGCCTCGGCGGTTTGCTGATTTGATGAGGTGATGGTTAGAATGACCTGTCAAAAGAGGCCCGCAGCAGGTAAAATGCGCCCCCTTCGTTCGATGCCCGCGGCAGAGCGCCTGTTGTTCCATGCGCGCGCCCGCAGCCCCCACAGAGAGTAACGGATATGTCCATCAACTGGTTCCCCGGTCACATGCACAAGGCCCGCAAAGAGATTGCCGAGGTCATGCCCCAGGTCGATGTGATCATCGAGATGCTCGATGCCCGCATCCCCTTCTCCAGCGAAAACCCGCTGGTGCCCGAGCTGCGTGGTGATACCCCGGTGATCAAGGTGCTGAACAAGGCGGACCTGGCCGATCCGGCGATCACTGATCTGTGGGTGGCGCACATGGAAAAAGAGAAGGGGATCAAGGCGCTGCCGCTGACGCAACAAGAGCCGGAGAAGATCAAGCAACTGCTGACTCTCTGTCACGAGATGCTGCCGGAGCGCAATTTTGAGCTGCGCGGCGTGCGGGCGATGATCATGGGGATCCCCAACGTGGGCAAGTCCACTCTGATCAATACCCTGGCGGGGCGCATCATCGCCCGTACCGGCAACGAGGCGGGGGTGACCAAGTCCCAGCAGCGGATCAAGCTGGATAACAACGTCATCCTGACCGATACCCCGGGTTTCCTCTGGCCCAAGCTCAACCCGCCCTCCTGTGGTTATCGTCTGGCCATCACAGCAGCCATTAAAGACACTGTGTTCGACTATGCCGATATCGCCATGTTCGCCGCTGACTACTTCATCAAGGCCTATCCGGAGCGGATCAAGGTGCGCTACCAGGTTGACGAGTTGCCCGAGACCGAGATCGAGCTGCTGGAGATGATCGCCCGCCAGCGAGCGTTTATGCGCAAAGGGGGGCTGGCCGACCTGCACAAGGCGTCCGAGATCCTGATCAACGAGTTCCGCTCCGGCTTGCTTGGCCGCATCTCGCTGGAGACGCCGGAGATGGTGAGCGTCGAGATTGTCGAAGCCGCCGCAGAAGCCGAGCAAAAAGCCAAAGAGAAGGCCGAGCGGGAAGAGGAGCGTCAGGCTCGCGCCCGTCGCAAGTACGCCCGCAAGCGTCAGAAATAGTTATCCTCAGGCGTCCCGAGCTTGCCTGACTGCGAGCGAGCTAGCGAGCTTGTGTGACCCAGATGACGAAACACGAAGAGGCGACCCCAAGGGTCGCCTCTTCTGTTTTATCTGGTGAAATGCCGCCCACTCTGATGGGGTGTCCGCGCTATAAAGCCATGCCATCAACCAAAACGGTGGCGCGCCGCCTCAAACAGCGACATATGAAGCGGGATCAGCTGTTGCCAGTCGCGGCGATAGCCGCCACCGGGCACAGCGGCGATGGGCAACCCATGCTTGATTGCACAGTCAAATACCATGGCATCGCGCAGGCGAACCCCTTCATCGCTCAAGGAGAGATAACCAAGCTCGTCGGCATGATGCACATCGACGCCTGCCTGATAGAGGATGAGATCCGGCGAATAGAGCCGCAGTGCCAGCGAGAGTGCCTGTTGCAGTGTGGTGAGATAGGCATCGTCCGTCATGCCGCTTGGCAGCGGAAAGTCGAGGTGAGAGGTGGCTTTGTGATGGGGAAAGTTGTGCTCCCCATGGAGGGAGAGGGTGATGATATCGCGCCGTTCGGCGCACAGGGCCGCACTGCCATCCCCCTGATGCACATCGAGATCGACGATCAGCACCTGTTCACAGTGCCCCTCGTCGAGGCAAGCCTGGGCGGCAATCACCAAATCGTTGAACAGACAAAAACCGCTGCCGTGATCCCGATGGGCGTGGTGGTAGCCACCGGAGATCTGCAAGCCGCATCCCTGCTCAAGCGCATAGCGGCTGGCGGCAACGGTGGCACCCACCGAGCGCAAGGTGCGCTCCATCAGCATGGGTGACCAGGGAAAACCGATCTTGCGGATGGCGCGATCTGCCAGCTGGCCGTTCAGGGCCGCCGCGACATAATCGGCATCGTGAATGCGACAGATTTGCTCCCGGGTAGCGGCGGGCGCTTCGCCCAGGGGGTAACCCTGCACCAGCAGGCGTTCAAACAGCCCTTGATACTTGGCCAGCGGGAAGCGATGGCGCTCGGGTAGCGTCAGGGAGGAGTAGAGGGGGTGATAGAAAATGCGCAACGACATGGTGCCATTCTCCCTGGCAAGGTGGCGCTTTCTATATATGAAATCAGCAGATGAATCCATATATGTACTCCCTATATAAAGGGGAAGTGGCAGCGCATGAATCAAGACGCGTCGCGAGTAAGATCGCAAGATATGGAAAAGGGGAGCTTGGCTCCCCTTTCAGTCAATATCTCAGCTCGGTTTATTGCTGCTGGATAACCCAGATCTGGAAGGCTTTGCGGGTTTCCGCATCTGCCTTGTTGTACCAGTTTTGCAACTGGGTCAGCGCTTCCGGATTGCTTTGAGCCTTGCTGGGGGCAACCTGAACCGGTGCGCTGGCGGCAGCCATCACGGCAGCAGTAGAGACGGCAACGGTTTTGGGCTGGTTGAAGGCTTTGCCCATGTTGATCAGCTCTTGCTGATAGTCACGGGTTAGCTGGAAGCCTTCTACTTTCGGCATCACGAACTGTTCGCTACTCACTTGCTGGCCTGTGACCTTGTCTTTCAGCACCACTTTTTGATCTTTGACAAACTGCTTGGCTTCGGCTTCGTTGCGGGGCTTTTTGTAGTCCAGCACCAGCTGCTGATTGTCGGCGGCGGTGAAGTTCAGCACCAGCGGCTCGGCGGTCACCAGCTTGATTTCGTTACGGCTGGAGTAGTTGCCTTCAAAGGCGACGACCAACTGGTGTTTGCCGGCAAAGAGGGGGAAGGTGCTGGTTTTGTCGAGCAGCTTGGGGTTGATGGATTGACCATCGATCAGCTGGACGACATACGGGGTGGTCACTTCCAATTGGGCATCAGCAAGGGCGCTACCGGCCCACAACAGACCAGCCAGCGCCGGTACCAGAACAGTCAGTTTCATTTCATCTCCTTGAACAGTCAGGCGATTGCCCACTGAAAACAGGGGCTCATTTTTACAGGTTTGGCCTACTGCGGCAATGGCTCTTTCTGGTGGTCGATGTTCGCGCTGCTGTCAGTTTGTTTATCAATAGCGACCGACTTATTTATTCGATCCGCCGTGTAAACGGGGGGAGGGCGTCGAGCAACCCCTTGCCATAACGTTTGGTCAGCAGGCGGCGGTCGAGAATGGTGACTCGCCCCCGATCAGCCTCTTTGCGGATGAGGCGGCCACAGGCCTGGATAAGCTTGCGCGATGCCTCCGGCACTGTCAGTTGCAGGAAGGGGTTGCCGCCTCGTTGCTCCACCCACTCGGCAGTGGCCTCCTCGACCGGCGAGTTGGGCACCGCAAAGGGGAGCTTGGTGATGACCAGATTGGTAAGGTAGTGACCCGGCAGATCCAGCCCCTCCGAGAAGCTGCCGGTACCAAACAGGATGCTGGACTGACCGCCATCGCATTTTTGTTTGTGCAGGGTGAGCAGGGCATTGCGGGAGGCTTCCCCCTGCACCAGCAGTGACAGCCCCTTGGCTCGCAAGCCAATGGCCACCTCATTCATCTGGCGGTAGGAGGAGAAGAGCACCAGACTCGCCTCCTTGCCCGCTAGAATTCGTGGCAGCACGCTGATGAGTTCGTTGGTAAAGGCTGGCGAGTTGGGTTCGTGCTCCATCTTGGGCAGATAGAGCTCGGCTTTCTGATAGTCAAAGGGTGAGCGCAGGCGCAGATAGCGGGTACCGTCGTGCTCCTTGAGCCCCACCTGATGGCGAAAATAACTAAAGGAAGAGAGTGCTGTGAGGGTCGCGGAGACCAGTACGGCTCCCAGACATTTCGACCAGAGCCACTCCTCCAGCAGATAGCCTACCTCAATCGGTGAGGCGTGCAGCCAGATATCGCCGTCATCGCTCTTGGCCATCCAGCGGGCGAGCGGGGTTTTACCGGTCGGCACATGGCGCCCCAGCATCTCCCACAGGGCGCAGAAACTCTCCAGCCGCTGCAGATGAAAACCGCTCTCTGCCAGCAGGGGTTCGGCCTCCTTGCGGCGGATCTCGCCATCTTTCAGCGCTTCACCTATGGCCCCTTGCATCCGATCCAGCGCCCGCAGCGCCTTCTTGCTCGACTCCTTGAGATTCTCTGCCAGCATGGGCAGGGGATCCGGCAATACCCCTTCGGCGAAGCGGTAGTGAGGTTCACTGCCAAACAGCCGATCGTTGGCGCTGAGCCACTGCTCGACCGCCTTCAGATCGGGCTGGATGGAGGCCAGCGCATCCTGCAGTTTGAGTTGGGGGTCGAGCAGGCTCTCCTTATTAAGAGTCCGCGCCAGCTTGCCTGCACTTTGTACCAGCTTCTCCAGCCAGCGGCGCGAGCCTTTGACGCTGGCCGACGCCGCGCCGTGATCCCGGGCGATGATGGGCAGGTGATGGGCCTCATCCAGCACATAGATGCACTCATCGGGGGGGGGCAGAATGATGCCGCCGCCCATGGTGAGATCGGAGAGCAGTAGTGCATGGTTCACCACCAGCACATCGGCGCTCTCCATGTCGTTGCGAGCGCGATGAAAGGGGCAGTGCTGGTGATGGCTCAGCGCCTTGTTGCAGGTGTGGCGGTCAGCGGCGATGCGATCCCAGCAAGTGTCGGGAATGGGCTCCGGCCAGTTGTCCCGATCCCCGTCCCATTTGCCATTGGTGTAGGCCTGCCACAGGGCCTGGTAGCGATCTTTGTCGCTGTCAGATGGCTTGGATTTGCTCAGACTGCCAAAGTCGAGCTCGAAGTTGGGCATCTCGGCGCCACTGGCTGCCTGTTCCAGCAGATGTTCGCAGCAGTAACGCTGACGCCCCTTGACCAGCATAAAACGAAACGGCAGCTCGTTGTGGCGATGGTAAAAAGGGAGGTCTTTGTGGATCAGCTGCTCTTGCAGGGCCACGGTGGCGGTGGAGATCACCAGCTTCTTCTGGGTGAGTCGCGCCACCGGGATGGCTCCTTGCGCATAAGAGAGAGATTTGCCGATACCGGTGCCCGCTTCGGCCACCAGAATACGGCGCTGTTTGTCGTACTCGCCGGTCAGGGTTTTTGCTATCTCGGCCACCAGAAAGTTCTGCTCTTTGCGCGGCACAAAACCGGGTAATCCATCCGAAATCTGACGATAGGTTTGACGAATGGTGGCTTTAAGGCGAGTAGAGAGCATGAAGAGAAGGCCAGTTAGGGGTTAATCGAAGAACAAGGATACCCGCAACACCTTGGTGAGGTCGAGGCAACAGCCATTATCACGGCAGTTTTACGCTGATCAGACCACTTTGGTTGTTTATCAGGTAGTTAGCGTCATTTGCATGCAAAATAGACTATTTGAGTCCAAATAATCAGCAGGATTCATTGTAAACGTTTTCCTTTTGCCTTGCCGTCAGGTGAGACTTGGCTCACATTTTTGCCTCCATGACTATGGTTTCCATAAAAAGTTCCAAGTTTTTTCATTGCGGTTCAAAAAATCCGGTGCTAGTCTCGGCGGCATAGTGATGCAAAGAACATCGCTAACACAGGGAATAACAACAACTTAGTGTTTAATTACAGTAGGCATTGGAAACTATGAAAAAGACAATTCTGGCTATTGCTATCCCGGCTCTGTTTGCATCCGCTGCTAACGCCGCAGTGATCTATGACAAAGACGGTACCACTTTCGACGTATACGGCCGTGTACAGGCTAACTACAACGGCGAGCATGACGATAAAGATGGGACTTTGGTTGGTACCTCCCGTCTGGGCTGGTCAGGCAAAGTTGCACTGAACAACACTTGGTCTGGTATCGCAAAAACTGAATGGCAGGTTGCTGCAGAAAACAGTGATAACAGTAAAACTCGCAAAGTTGTTGATGCTACTGGTAAGGAAATTGGTACTGCCGAGGATGACAGTGGCAAATTCAAAGCTCGTCATATCTATGCCGGTTTTGATGGCTCCCAATACGGTCAAGTCATTTTTGGTCAGACTGATACCGCCTTCTACGACTCTATCGCTGCAACCGATATCTTTAACGAATGGGGTAGCCGTGGTAACTACTACGAAGGTCGTCAAGAAGGTCAAGTAATTTATTCCAATAAAGTTGGTGGCTTCACCGGTAAAGTTTCTTATCAAACTAGTGACGACAAGTTCTTCGTCGATACTGATGCAGCAGGCGATATCAAAGAGCTAGTTATCACTGATGTTAAGCGTAAAAATGCTTACAGTGCCGCAGTAGGTTATGCTTTCGACTTCGGTTTGGGTGTAAATGCAGGCTATGCCTATTCAGATTTGGAAGGTAAGACTGCCCCAGCTGACAAAGGTGAGAAAGAAGATTGGGCACTGAGTGCTAACTATGGCATTGCAGGTTTCTACTTTGCTGGCATGTACACTGAAGGTGAAATCAAGAATAAAACTAACGGTGCAAAAGTTGATGGTAAAGGCTACGAGTTGGCAGCTTCTTACAATGTAGATGCATGGACCTTCTTGGCCGGTTATAACTTTGCTGAGGCTCGTCAGACTGGTGGTGAGTACAAAGATCTGGTAGAAGATACCCTGCTGGGCGTTCAGTATGCTTTCACTCCGAAGTTGAAAGCTTACACCGAATACAAAATCGAAGGTCTGGATAAGAAAGACGATCAGTGGACTGTTGCTCTGCAGTACAACTTCTAATAAGTTGAACATGAGTAATATCCTGGCTTGAGTCTTTGACCAGGCTACGAATGGCCGAGATGATATCTCGGCCATTTTCTTTTTTGGCGACAGCGGATTGGCGTCATGATAAATCGCCGGATGGCTGTGTTAAGTGATGTTTGGCAAACCATCTGTCTTAGTTAATCTCTCCTGCTTCCTGCTTCCTGCTTCCTGCTTCCTGCTTATCTCTTTGATGGGGAGGGCACTGCTCTCCTCTACGCCATACAGTCATTGCTCGTAGCAGCTTGGTTTGACTGTGAGAATCTGGCAGCCCTTGTAAGGGGCGGCGCTATTTGCGCGGCTTGTGCGGATATTTAGGGGGCATGCTTGGTGGATGTGATGCAGCGCAGGGAGAGGGGATTGTGATGCCAAATCTAGGTAGGTACTTGATGCGTCGCCGCTCGCGACTGAGTTAGCGTTGAAATCGGTAATAAACAAAAAGGGAAGATGCCTGAGTATCTTCCCTTTTTGGTGATATGAGCGTTGCTACTTTTGCAGGATTAGCCGTGTTGGCGGCGGTCGTTGGCCTGGGCCAGTAGCATGCGGCTTTCACGCAGGAACTGGTCGGCGTGTTCGCCGAAGAAACCGGAAACTTGCGAGAAGGCCGCGATGAAACCGTCCCTGTCCCCCCGCTCCAGCAGCCCCAGCGCTTCGCCGAAGTTTTGGTAGTAGCGACGGATCATCGCCAGATTCTGCGGTGACGACAAAATGATGTCGGCATAGAGGTGGGGATCTTGGGCAAACAGCCGCCCCACCATGGCGAGCTCCAGCCGGTAGATGGGGGAGCTCAAACTCAGCAGGCGATCCAGATTGGCCTGCTCCCGGGAGAGGTGCCAGCCATAGGCAAAGGTGGCGAAGTGACGCAGTGCCTGAATGAGGGTCATCGCCTCATCGTGGGCCTTGGCTTCCACCTGCTGCAAGCGGGCGCCCCAGATGGTCATCTGATCCAGCAACCATTGGCTGGCTGCGGGGTCACGCCCCTGACAGCAGACGATCACCTGCTTGGCGAGACTCGCCACATCTGGCCCAAACATGGGGTGCAGTCCCAGTACCGGCCCTTGGTGCACCGCCAGCATATGTTCGAGCGGCGTCGCTTTCACGCTGGTGACATCGACCAGCAGGCAGTGGGCGGGCAGGTTGCCGAGGCGGTCGATGATCTGGCAGGTGATATCGATGGGCACCGCCACCATCACCAGACCGGCTCCGGCGAGGATCTCGTCAGCGCGCGGCCAGTCGGCTTGTTCCAGCGTCTCGACCCGATAGCCTGAGAGGCTGAACATATGACCGAACAGCCGACCAAGCTGGCCCTGACCACCGATGATGACCACCTTGCCAAGATCCGGCTTTATGCATTTGAAGCCTGTATCTTTCTCGTTGGCATAAGATTCACGCATCACCCGGCGCAGTACGTCTTCGATGAGATCGCCGGGCACTCCCAACTGCTCGGCCTCGGCGCGGCGGCGGGCCAGCATGCTCGCTTCCCGATCTGGTGCATAGATGGGCAGGCCGTGGCGGCTCTTTACCTCACCCACTTCTCCCACCAGGGCCAGACGGGCGGCCAGCAGATCGATCAGCTGCTTGTCCACCGCATCTATCTTGTCCCTGAGTACATTCAACTCTTCAGCCATATCCAGTCCCTGCTGGCGCCGCGAGCGGCGGCGCCCTGAAAATCAGATGCAACAAGGTATCACTGCATGAGCGGTTTGATGCCACCACTAGTGATACCTCGATTGTTCAATAGGTTACGACAAGATACCACGGCTTACCGTGCAGTTCTGCCCTTGAGGGGGTCAGCCAGCTGGTTGTGGCAGCGGGCCAGCAGGGTGGCGGTGGTGTCCCAGTCGATGCAGGCATCTGTGATGGAGACCCCGTAGCGCATCTGCTGCTTGGGCTGCTCGCTGGACTGGTTTCCCTCGAACAGGTTGGATTCGAGCATCACCCCGATGATGGAGCGGTTGCCCTCCTGGATCTGGTGGATGACGTTGTCGGCCACCTTGGGCTGCAAACGGTGATCCTTGCTGGAGTTGCCGTGGCTGCAATCCACCACCAGGCTAGGCAGCAGGCCCGCTTTCTCCAGCGCCTCTTCCGCCAGCGACACATTGACCGAGTCATAGTTGGGATGTTTGCCGCCACGCAGGATCACGTGGCCATCCGGGTTGCCCTGGGTCTGCAGCAGCGCAACCTGGCCCTGCTGGTTGATCCCCATAAAGGCGTGAGGGGAGGAGGCCGCCTGCAACGCATTAATGGCAGTCCCCAGGTTGCCGTCGGTGCCATTCTTGAAGCCGACCGGCATCGAGAGGCCGGACGCCATCTCCCTGTGGGTCTGGGATTCGGTGGTGCGGGCGCCGATGGCTGACCAGGAGAAGAGCTCGGCCAGATATTGCGGGCTGATGGGGTCGAGCGCTTCGGTGGCCAGCGGCAACTCCAGCTCCGCCAGCCAGCAGAGCAGCTCGCGGGCACGGTGCAGCCCCAGCTCCACATCGAAGGTGCCATCCAGATTGGGGTCGTTGATAAAGCCTTTCCAGCCGACCGTGGTGCGCGGCTTCTCAAAGTAGACCCGCATGACAATGTAGAGAGAGTCCTGATAGGCATCATGCAGCGCTTTGAGTCTGGTTGCGTACTCTTTGGCGGCGTCCATGTCGTGGATGGAGCAGGGACCACAGATCACCAGCAGCCGGTGATCGCGGCGGTGAATGATATCGGCGATGGTATTACGGGCCCCTTGCACGAATGCCAGCGCCTTGTCGGAGATGGGTAACTTCTCCTTGAGCTGGGCAGGCGTGATCATCACTTGTTCGGACTGGATATGGATGTTGTTCAGGGGGTCTCTTTGCATGATTTCATTCTCTCTACTGTATTAAGCCAAAAGCGGTTGTACCTATATATTTACACTGGTACCTGCTTTGTTACGCAACCGCCATCACCTTACCAAGGAAAAACAAACAATCAAGTGAAACTAGTGGGTTTACCGCTAAAAAGTCAGATAAAGGAGCTGCTATATAGCGCGAACAGGAATAATACAGAGGATTTTTCGGAGGGTTAATGGTTTTTGTGTAATTTAATGTTTACGACTTGAGGGCGTGAAGGCTGCGTTGCCCAGCTGTTTACCCACAGTAAATGGTATCTCTGGGAGACTGCAACGCGATGGCAATGATGGTGTGAGGTGGCTAGGTCAGCCATAGAAAGAGGGAGCCATTATGGCTCCCTTTGCGGTAGGAAGGGGGATCCCGTCTGGCTGCGGATCAGCACTTCTGTTTTCCCTGCAGCTCTTTGTTCAGGCGAGTGAGCATCCCCTGAGTGACCAGCACTATGCCCTGCTCGGAGCGGTGGAAGCGACGTGCATCTTCATCGGCGTTTTCACCGATCACCGTGCCTTCCGGCAGTTTGCACCCCTTGTCGATCACCACCCGGCGCAGTCGGCAACCGGCACCTATCTCCACTCCCGGGAAGATAACGGCCTGATCCAGGGTGCAGAAGGAGTCGACCCGCACATTGGTAAAGAGCACCGAACTCAGGATGAAAGAGCCACTGACGATGGTGCCCCCGGCAAACATGGAGTTGATGGTCATGCCGTGCTGGCCGTTTCGGTCCTGCACGAACTTGGCGGGAGGAGTCATGTTCTGACTGGTCCAGATGGGCCAGTCCTGATCGTAGATATCCAGCTCAGGCGTGACGGAAGCGAGATCCATATTGGCCTCCCAGAAGGAGTCCACGGTGCCCACATCGCGCCAGTAGGGGCGGCGATCCGGACAGCAGCCGACACAGGACATGCCAAACGGGTGAGCGAATGCGGTGCCCTCTTTCACCACGCGGGGGATCACGTCCATGCCGAAATCGTGATGGGACTGCTCGTTGGCAATGTCCTCTTCCAGCAGCTGATAGAGATACTCCGCATCGAAGATATAGACGCCCATGGAGGCCAGCGCGGTGTCGGCCTTGCCCGGCATGGCGGGCGGGTTGGCGGGCTTTTCGACGAAGGCATTGATCTTGCGATCATCATCCACCGCCATTACCCCGAAGGCGCTTGCTTCACTGCGTGGCACCTCGATGCAGGCAACGGTCACCTTGGCGCCCATATTGACGTGATCGAGCAGCATGGCGGCGTAATCCATCTTGTAGATGTGGTCGCCTGCCAGCACCACCACATATTTGGGGGCGTGATCGCGGATGATATCCAGATTCTGGTAGACCGCATCGGCGGTACCCCGATACCAGTTCACCTCATCCACCCGCTGCTGGGCAGGGAGCAGATCGATAAACTCGTTCATCTGGTAGCGCAGGAAAGACCAGCCCGATTGGAGATGGCGCAACAGGCTGTGGGATTTGTACTGGGTCACGACACCGACCCGACGGATGCCGGAGTTGATGCAGTTGGAGAGCACGAAATCGATGATGCGGAATTTGCCGCCGAAATGAACGGCAGGTTTTGCACGGTTGTCGGTTAACTGTTTGAGGCGACTACCCCGCCCTCCTGCGAGTACCAAAGCCATGGTCTCGTTCAGCAACTGTCTGGATTTTGCTGTATTGGCAGGTTGTAACAACATCTCATATCCCTTTGTAGATAAATCACTACAATGTTGCCTCCTTTGAGCCCTCAAGAAAGTGCTTTCAGTCACATTTTATGGTTTCTGACGTAATAAAATGACCTTTTTGTTATTAAAAATGACGGGTTGATCCGTCATTGCTTTCAATATGGTCAGTTGTCAATTGAGGCGAGCCGAACGACAAAATGGGCGGCGAGAGAGGAGGGATGAAAAAGCCCCTGCCAATGGTTGGCAGGGGCCCGGTTTGTTGAGACCCTGAGCCGGGTCTGATTAACAAGGTTCAGGCTGCGTTGGCCAGTGGCTCCTCGCTCTTCTTCTGGTAGGCCTGCGGGGTGAGCCCAAGCAGCTCCTGCACGGTCGAGGCGACGGTAATGGAGGAGACGGTGCCCACCAGGATCCCGGCAAACAGGGTGAAGGAGAAGCCGTAGAGAGCGTCACCGCCAAACAACAACAGAGCGCCCACGGTAAACAGGGTGGTGCCCGAGGTGATCATGGTGCGACTGAAGGTCGCCTTGATGGCCACATCGGAGCACTCGTGGATGCCCATCTGGGTACGCGAGCTCAGCAGATCCCGCAGCCTGTCCGAGATGACGATGCTGTCGTTGAGGGAGTAGCCGATCACCGCCATCAAACCGGCGATGATGTTCAGATCGAATTCAATCTGAAAGAGTGACAGCAGCCCCAGCGCCACGATGGCGTCATGGACCACCGAGAGCAGGATGCCGATGGCCTGACGCCACTCGAAACGAAACGCCAGATAGGCCGACATCGCCAGCGAAGCGACCAGTACCGCCAGCATCCCCTGCTGGAACAGTTCTGCACCCACCTGAGGGCCGACGATGGTGGTGCGCAGCAACTCGACCGGCATCCCCAGCTGTTGGGTCAGCATGGTGGCGAGATCTGCCGCGGGCCAGGGAAGTTCGTGGGGGGGCAGCTTGATCAGCCACTCGCCGGGAATACCGGCCGAGCTCAGCTCAACGGCTCCCGCCAGCGGGGAGACCAGCATGGCATTGAGCTCATGGGCCTCTTTCAGGGTCTGGATATGAAACTCCAGCAGGATCCCGCCGGTAAAATCGAGCCCCAGTGTCAGGCCGTTCACCAGCAAGATGGCAACGCTGGCCACGGTCAGCAGGATGGAAGCCCACAGGCCAATATAACGCCAACGGGTCAGCCCCATGGCAACGATCATTCTCAACATAATTCTCTCCTTGGCCAGCCAGCACCAGGCTGTTGGCCCATCACGACGTGTCGCGACACGCCTGGAAATAGTGTTCTGCTTTGGCCGCTCCGGCCATATCCATGGCCGATGGCGCAGCCAAAGCCGCTCATCAGAAGGACTGCTGTCTCGTTACACCTTCAGCGTGCGCTCGCTGCTGCGTCCCCAGAGGGGGTTGATGATGGCGCGCGTCCCCCAGATCCCGGTGATCATGCTGGAGAGCAGACCCAGAATGAGGGTGATGGAGAAGCCCTGCAGCGGCCCGGAGCCGATGGAGTAGAGCACCACAGCGCAGATGAGCGTAGTGATGTTGGCATCGAAAATGGTGTGGAAGGCCGAGCGATAGCCAAAGTCGATGGCGTTGGCCAGTGAGCCCCCTTCTCGCAGCCGGTCCCTGATCCGCTCGAAGATCAGCACATGGGTATCCACAGCCATGCCCACCGTCAGCACCAGACCGGCGATCCCCGGCAGGGTCAGCACGGCGCCCGGCAGCACTGCCAGCATGCCGACCTGCATCAACAGGTTGGCGACCAGCGCCGTGATGGCAACCCAGCCGAATTTGCGGTACCAGGCCATCATGAACAGCATCATGCCCGCCATGCCGAAGGCCAGCGCGGTGAAGCCCGCCTCGATATTCTGCATCCCCAGCGTCGGGCCTATGCTGCGTTCCTCCAGGATCTTGAGAGGGGCGGTGAGGGCGCCGGCACGCAGCAGCATGGCCAGCTCTTGCGCCTCCGGCAGACTGCCAATGCCGGTGATGCGGAACTGGTTGCCAAGGGCGGTCTGGATGGTGGCGACGTTGATCACCTCGCTCTGGGCGCGCAGTTTGCCCTGGGCGTTGGTCTTGTACTCGGTGAAGACGGTCGCCATCGGCTTGCCCACATGCTGGCGGCTGAACTGGTTCATCTTGCTGCCACCCAGGGTGTCGAGCACGATATTGACCTGGGGTTGACCCATTTCGCCCATGTTGGCGCGGGCATCGACGATGTGCTCGCCGGTGAGTACCGGCTTGCGTGCCATGCCGACGGCCTGACCGTTGCGATCGGCGATATAGAAATGGCTATCGGCTTTGGCCTCGTAGAAGGCTAGCGAGGCGGTGGCCCCGATCACCTCTTTCGCCTGCTTGGGGTTGTGTACTCCGGGCAGTTCGATACGGATGCCATCCTGACCTTGACGCACCACCGAGGCCTCGACGATGCCGAGCTCGTTGATCCGTTTTTTCAGGATCGACAGGTTCTGGGTCACGGCGTTGTTGACCAGCAGGGTGCGTTCAGCATCGCTCAGCACCAGTTTCAGATCATTGCCGGAGCGGGTCAGCTTCCACTGATCCTGACGGGTACCGGCACTCTCCTTGATGATAGAGAGCCAGCTCTCCTGTTCGGCGACCTCCGGCAGGGTGACGGCTACGGCGCCCTGTGCCGTGCGCACGACGCTGGCGCCGCGCAGGTTGGCTTCACGGAAACGGGTGCGCAGGGTATCCACCAGATTCTTGGTCTGATTGTCGATGACAAAGTCTACGTCCACCCCGATCAGCAGTTGGGAGCCGCCACGCAGATCGAGCCCCAGCCTGATGGGGTCGGCGCCGAGGCGGGTGATCCAGGCTGGCGCGTTGGAGTTAAACTCCAGGGTCAGGGCGGCACTGTCGACCCCTTGCTGCTCCAGCAACTGCTTGGCGCGCTGCTGTTCGCCCTGGCTGGCAAAGACCAGCTCGACTCGCTCGGGTTGCTCAATTACCTTGATCGGGGTCAGGTGTTTGTCGTTCAGCAGCATCTGTTGCTGGGTGGTCAGGCGCTGCTGTCCGTGCAGACCAAGGGAGGGCTGCTCACCGAAAAAGGTGGGCAGGGAGTAAAAGGTAAAGGTCAACAGCATCAACAGCAGCAGTGCGTACTGCCACTTGCTCATGCGGTTGAGAACGGTGCGATTGCTCTTTCTCATGGCAAACAAGCCTCTGTCAGGAGAATGGTGCCTAGGCCGATAGCAACAAGGCTCGGCAAGGCGCAAAAAATGGGATGCATCAGATGAGGATCAGGCAGCCGCCGGATCCGTCAGGAAGAGGAGATGAGCAAACAGTGGATGTGCCAGCCCCTCCGGGGTCAGGCGCTCAGATAGCTCTGGGTGAAGCGGTATTGCAGATGTTGGCGCTGTAGATGGCGCCGATGGATCGCACCGAAGCGATCGCGAAAACTCTGTTTGTGATAGAGCTCGGGTGCCAGCATCAGCCAGCCGAGCAGCAACAGCAGGATGGCTTGGGCCGACCAGCTCTGGATCAGCTCGTAGACCACACTCTTGGGCTGGTTGTCACTGCGCAGGGATTGTTCGAGACGCAGCAGGTGATTCTGATGGCTGCCGACAAACTTGATTATGCCATCATCGCTGTCGCTAAGCTGATTGAACACCTGAGTCTGCTGCTGTTCACTCTGGGGAGATGCGGGTATCAGCGGGCCTTCCATTCGGGCGATGGAACAAAGCAGGGTGAGGGCGATAACCAGAGTTACCAGCACCAGTTTTACTTTGTCGATAAGGCGCAAAAAAGTTAATTCCCGATAAATAGAAAGGGCAAACTACCATAAGCGCCCTGTTTGAACAAGGTTGCTCGGGCGCATGGCACCATTCGGTGCCGCTCGTCAGCTGCCGCTCATCTGCTTGAAGTCGCGGGCGTAGCCCTTGAGCAGGGAGTAGAGATGGGCTCGCTGGGAGATATCCAGCGACTGGCTCATGGCGCTCAGCCAATTGACGGTACGCTGGCGTGACTGCTCGGTATAGCCGGTAAAGCGGCCATCCATCAGTCCATCCCCCTCGGCCAGCAGGTTGGTCAACTCGCGGGTAAAGTCGGGACTCTGGCGCTGCTTCATCAACCTGTCCAGCTCCTGGGTCCAGGACTCCTGAAACTCGAGCCAGGGGGGCATCAGCTCGTATTGCCATTCGGCCCACTGGGCCACCAGTGGCGCCTGTGCCGGTTTCACCTCACCAATCCAGAACTCGAGCCGCTTGTTCATCTTGTCGCGAAACTCCGCCAGCATCTGCTCTTTGGGCTCAGTGGCAAAGTCCTGTTGCCGCTCCTGTTGCCGCTTGACCCGATCGGTCATAAAGCGGGCCACCTGCTCGTCGGTCAGGGTGCGCGCCAGCCTGACCGCGCGGGGGATAGTATTTTCCAGCGTGCGGGTCAGGCTCTGCTGCACCGCATCTAGGTTGGTCGAGATCTGCTCCGGCGTCATGGGGCTGGCCACCGCCTTGGCCAGTGCATCGAGATCCTTGGCGTAGCGCGGCAGCTCGTGCTGGCGGTGCCAGGCCATCAGCCCCTTCACTTCGCGGCTGAGCAGATCCTTCTGCGAATAGGAGAGGGCAAAGTAGTCATCCAGCTGCCAGATGATGGCGGTATCGAGCCAGTAGTAGATCACCCGGGTGGAGCAGCCGGTCAGCAGCAGGCCGATCAGCAGCAGACCCCAGGTTTTCGGCTTGTGCCAGCGCACCTTGTTTATCATCTGTTACTCCAGTCGTTGCCGGTTGATGGCGATCAGGGTGTCATAGTCGAGTGAGGGCTGTTGCTCTGTCATCAGCAGGGCCCAGAGCAGGCCGATATAGTCGACCCAGGGTAAAAATGCCTCGCTCTGAAAATCGGGCCACTGGTGGCGCGGCACGGCCTGCAGATAGTGCACTTCCAGCTCGTCGCGCCGCTCGGCGGGCCACTCATGGGTGCGCTGGATGCTGGCGAGCTCAAAGCCGGGGTGACCTGCCGCGCCATACTCCCAGTCGATGACCCAGGGTTTGCTTCCCAACAAGTTAGCCGGATTGAGATCATGGTGGCAAGGGCGCCAGCAATCATTTGGCTCACTGCTGGCGAGCAAGCTCCGCTCCAGGGCGGGCAGCCAGGAGGGAATTCGGGCCAGTCGGGCGCGATAGCCTGCGGCGTGGGCTCGGACCGCCATCACCACCGCAGGCAGCGGCAGGCGATGGAGCTTGCGCAGCACCTCAGCCAGCAGACGGGGCTGATCGGCTTCCGGTGGCGCCGCGTGCTCCCAGTTTGGCTCATCGCACCACTCCAGCAACATCAGGCCGCTGGCGGGATCGCCATAGTGGCAGGGCAGCGCCAACCCTTCTGCCATCGCCCCCTGATAAAGCTGCCACTCGGTGGGACGGTCGATGCCCAAGCGCAGTGGGTCGGAGTGGCCCTGACGCAAAAAGTAACTGCGCCCCGAGGGGAGGCGCAGTCGATAGTTGCAGTTGGTCAGGCCTAACCCGAGTGGTTCCAGCTGCCCCTCCCGCCAGGGGGCTGGCAGGCTGGCCAGCAGCGGATCACAGTTGCCCGTCAGTGGGAGCCGGTTACCAGCCAAAGGTGGACTTCTTCGCCTGCTTGCGGATCTCTTTCTGGTCAGCCCACAGCAGTTCGCCGTTTTGCAGATCCATCAGGTTCATGGTCATCTGGTAGTAGACATCCTTCACTTTGCCATTGTCCTTGACGATGCTGGCGAGGTTGCCATAGACCATGTAGCGGGCACCGGTCTGCTTACCCAGGCGTACCATGGAGGCAGGATCCACCATGCCGCTGCTCTGTTGGTATTCGAGCTGCTGCTTGACGGCGGCCACCTTGCTCATGTCGACGAAGCGGAACTTGCCAGCCCGCAGCAACTTGGTGCGGATGGTGTCGGTGATGGCTTCGGTATCGATGTGCTCGGAGGTCTTGTTGCGGATGGAGTCCATAAACATCACTGGACGACCGCCTGCGGTGATCTCGCTGGTGGCAGGGGAGGCGAGCATGGAGTCCGCCATCTTGTCGGCGATGGCCTGCAGGTCGCTTGAGCCGTAATCGACGGTGACGGTTTCGGTTTCAGTGGGATCGCCATAGCTGACCGTGGTGCTGGAGCAGCCGCCCAAGAGCAATGCAGAGGTCAATATCAGCAGGGCATGATTCATTTTCATCAGTAGGATTCCTCAATCACTTCGCGTACGTAAATCCGGTAACCCTGCGCCGCCGGGCTGGGCGCCAGGGCCGAGAGGGTGCGGGTCTGATAGCCATGCAGCTTGATGGGGGTCCAGCCGCGGCCATCGCTGGCGACCTCCTGACCGGCCTCATCATACCAATAGAAGATATATTGCAGCTTGTTATCGCCGCGCTGGGTGCTGGCGGCGGCCACATTGACCTGCAGCAGGCCATTTTGCTGGCGGCGGCTCAGCTCGGTCAGGGTGACGTTGACGTTTTGATGCTGCTCCAACGTGGGAGCACCGCCCGCCGGGCCATAGAGCGCCACGCCGGAGGTGTTGGTGGCGCAGCCGGTCAGCAGCAGCGCGAGCCCGAGGGCCAACCCGTATGCTTTCATCTTGCTCTCCTTAATCGGGGTGAGTGGGGCTGCGTGTGTGCCTGCCCGGTTAATTGTCTTGCTCATCTCTCTTCGCCGTCTGCTCAGAGCAGCATCACCCGGGTGGTCAGACCGGCGCCGAGGCGCTGTACCCAGACCAGGGTGGTGCGTCCCTTGTGGATGGTGAGCGGCAATTGCCGCTGCGCCGCCCCTGCGCCCAGGGTGAGATTGATGTCACCTGCCGGCACCATCCCTGCCAGCTCGATGCCTGTGCTGGCAGCGTCAGCCAGCTGCGGGTATCGGCCCGCTCCGAGAGGGTGTTGAAGATCCCCACCAGAATATTGCCCACATCGCCCCCCTCTTTGGCGGCGGTGCGGCGCATCTGCTCCTTGGCCACCAGTCGCAGCGCCTGGCGGGTCAGCATACCGGGCAGCCGCTCTTGCAGATCTTTGGCGGCCAGCGCTTCCAGCCTGACCAGCTCGCTGGTCTGCCAGGCCCGCTTGCCGACTTCCACCGTCAGCGGGCCGGTGTCGCTGGCCCGATTATCGTAATAGGGGATAGCGACGGTAAAGGTGCGAAAATCGCCGCGGGAGGTGGAGATGGGGAGTGGCAGGAACAGTTCGCGCCGTGCCGGGATCAAACCATCTTCAAACAGCACCACCAGTTGGCCTTGATCTTTTGCAAGCGGCGGTGCTTTGCGGCCTATCTTTTTCTCGGTCTCGCGGATCTCGTTCGGTGAGCCACGCAGCCGCGCCAGACGCAGCAAGGCATCTTGCAGGCTGCGGTTGTCCGGCGCTATCTGGTAGCCGCGTTGGTAATCGACCCAGGCATCGTTGAGATCCCCGGCCGCCTCATAGAGCACGGCGGAAAAATAGAAGGTATAGGCGTTCTGGAAACCGTTTTTGACCTTGCCGATCAACCGGTCGAGATCCGGTGCGCCGCGCGACATCAGCTGGCGCATCTCGCCTTCTGCCTCGGCCTCTTCGCTCTCATCCTTCGCCTTGCGCACCTCATCGGCTCGCCGTTTCAGGGCCTGCTCCTGCACCTGATTGGCCCGGCGTACCTCCACCAGGGCGCCATCGGCATCACCCCGTTGCAGATAGTTGAGGGCCAGATAGTGATGCAGCATGGTGCGTTCGTAATCGGGAGTACGATAGGCCATCGACTGATCGTTGGTGAGCAGACTGCCCACCTGATCCAGACCGTGGCTCAGCCGGTATTCGGCCTGATTGTCTTCCCACTGAAGGCGGCTGTCGGCGGCGGTGAACGCCTGCTTGCTGCCCGCATCCTGACCGGCGAGCCAGGCAATGCGCCCCTGTTCGAGCCGATCCAGCACAAAGGTGTCATCCCCCAGGGTGGAGTCGCGCACTTCGGGCAGCGCCTCGGCGGCATGGCCCAGCAGCAGCTGGTTGCGCAGGGGCACCATCTGATCGGAGTAGGAGACGAACATATCCTGCCAGCGGGAGGCACAGCCTTCCAGCAACAGCAGGGCGCCGCAGAGCAACAGGGCGCTGCGGCAGGTTGAGGCGTTGCGATTCATTACAGGCTGAGCAGCGGTCCCAGCGGCTGGCCACCGACCAGATGCATGTGGATGTGGTAGACCTCCTGCCCGCCGTGGCGGTTGCAGTTCATGATGAGGCGGTAGCCATCTTCGGCGATGCCAGCCTCGGCGGCCAGTTTGCGGGCCACGGTGAACATCCGGCCAAGGGCCAGTTCATGTTCGGCTTCCACGTCATTGACGGTGGGGATCAGCACATTGGGGATGATCAGAATATGGGTCTTGGCCTTGGGCTGGATATCCCGGAATGCGGTGACCAGATCGTCTTGATAAAGGATGTCGGCGGGGATCTCTTTACGGATGATTTTGCTGAAAATGGTTTCTTGCGCCATGGCTAACTCCCTTATATGAAACAGAAAATTGAACTAGAACCCCAAGCGGCTCCCGAAAGGGGGGCGAGCAGCACGCCAAGTGTGACACAAGCCGACATTTGACACAGCTGATGTCCCATTCCCTTCAGTTATTGTTAAAAATACCGATAGCCAGAGGGACGTCATCTGCAGCGCCTGTTCAGGGTGGTCTGCAGGGTATCAAAAGGACGGGGTACTCAGGCAAGGGACTTTTGCATATAGGGCGGAATTATCATGAAACAGTTGATGTCCAGTCTGCATCTGCTTGGCTTAATTGTTTCAAGCTCTTTTTTCTCAGTCAATACAAGTAGCTACAACGCAGGGCTGCGGGGTTGCGGTCACCCTGCGCCAATTCTTAACCAGAGTATGGAGATGGTATTCACCTTTGGACAGTTGCCCACAAAAGGGAGTGGACATACTGCTTCAAAGCGGATAACAAACATCTCCATCGTAAAAAAGCGACTCGGCAAGTCCTCTCGCAGCGGCAAGTCGAAAGGCTGACCACTGTCAGGGCTTGCCTGTTTCTGGGGATAAGCCGGCAGGCTTACTACAAGCGCAATCGGGTCGCCGACGAGCGCCATGCACAGGGATTGCAGGTGGTGCGCTTCGTGCGTCAGGTTCGACTGCGACAACCTCGGGTGGACACTCGCAAGCTGCATTATCTGCTGCAGGGTCAGGATGATGGCGGGCTCAAGGTCGGGCGGGACAGGCTGTTTCAGATATTGGCCGAGCACCACCTGCTTATGCAGGCTAAGCGGGCGTATCACAAGACCCCCCACAGTTTTCAACGTTTCTACCGTCATCCCAACTTGCTCAAGGTGGGGTCAGAGCCGGTCACGCCGGTGGCCCCTGAGCAGGTTTGGGTCGCTGACATCACCTATCTGCCAGCCAGGAGCGGGCCGCTGTACCTGAGCCTGGTGACGGATGGGTATGACTGTTACCAGAATGTGTTGGCAGAGCGGGTGAACGGGATTTTGAAAGGAGAGTTATTGTTGCAAAGCCCGCAGGATTTGACGCCTGCGCGGGAAATGGTGCATTGGGCGGTAGATATTGGCGTTGTTGCCCAAATCGATACAGCTTGAATGGAACTAACTGAGGGTTTGGTGACCTGATCACCACCATCCCCTTCAGGTCTGCATCATGGACACGTCGCTTAACCCATCACCAACTGGCCTCAATACAACAAGTCTTTGATTAACCGTGGTTCCCTCACCTGTGCAATATTCCCCTTCTGTGTTGATACCGAGGCCATGAACAACTGGTTTCACCACGATCATCATGGTCGGCGGGGCTGCAGCCAGCTCTACACCGACCAGACTATTTGTACCTTCCTGATGCTCAAGAGGATTTTTAACCTCACTCTGTGGGCCATCGCACGGTGAAAGTGTCCTATCGACAACCCGCCAAGAGGCGTATCACCGACCTCGTCATCGACTCAATCGGGCTGAAGGTATTTGGTGAAGGCGAGTGGAAGGTCAGAAAACACGGTGCCGAGAAACGGCGAGTCTGGCGCAAACTGCATCTGGCGGTGGGCTCGGCAACCCACGATATCGTGGCAGCGGAAGTCTCGCTGGAAAATGTCCATGATGCCGAGGTGCTGCCCACCTTACTCAATCCACTGCGACGCAAGCTGGGACGTGTTTATGCGGATGGCGCCTACGACAGCAAAGCCAGCCATCAGCTTATCTCGCGCAAAGGGGCGACAGCCTGTATCCCTCCTCGCAAGAATGCGGGGTTATGGGAAAAGGGGCACCCAAGAAATGAAGCGGTGCTGGTAATGCGAAAGGAAGGGCTGGCGCACTGGAAGAAGATATCGGGATACCACCGTCGCTCGCTGGCAGAGACGGCGATGTATCGGTTCAAGCAGTTGCTGGCGGGGAAAATTAGTCTGCGTAACTACAACGGCCAAGTGGGAGAAGTCATGGCGTATGTAAGCGCCATAAACAAGCTGAATATCCTTGGCCTACCTGTCAGAAAACCCCGAGTGTAGCGGTCACTTGGGGCTGGGGCTGGGGCAGGTGCAGCTTGATGGTTGATTTGGGAAACAACGCCGAGATCACACAAACTGGACTGAGTTCCCTACCTCCGGTGATCTACTATCCGGAGCAGCTAATTGATCAGCACATCGCTCTTTGTATATGTAATCGCCTATATCTCCGTCTATAAAGTCTGCTTCAATTTCACGGCAAGTTTCAACAAGTTGCTCATCCTTGATGCTGAAATTTCGTTGGGGAAAAGTTTTCTGTAACAGCACATGGAAAACTTGTGCTTAAATTAGTAAAAACACGGCAGACTATTTAATGCATTATTTCTCAGGCTATTAATATTGTATGTTAGCGTGAGTGTTTTTCTGACTTTCCCCGTTTCTGTTAAACTACCGCTATGAATGCAGCGAGTGTTCAGCAAGATAAGTTGGTCTTGCTGTGCTAAAGCAGTACATTCTTTTTTTGCTAAAGTAGTGGTCAGACTAGTTGGAAGAAAATTTGCTATGGTGGTTTTCATGCCAGAGTAAATAAAACTATGGTGTAGATGAGATCGAGGTTGTTGTTTTCCAATAAGAGCATCTGGTGTTGTACCTTCAAGCCAGCGTAAAGGTCCGTTGCCTTCGCTAATAGTGTCTAAGGGAATCATTATTTTTATCTGATCAGCCAATTTATCAATATGCCAATTCCTACCATGATGGAACAGTAATGGCGTGGATAGTTCTTCACATAGTAAAGATTCACAAAAAGCAGGTGCATTAGCTTGCCGTTCTGCTATACTTTTTAAATAAGTACTATTCATTAATTGATAGAATACCTCTGGGGCTGATTTTGAATTAAGCCAATAAGCCCGACGTCGCCCTTCGTTCTCAAAGGATTTGACCCATATTCTGCCTTTTTCTCTGTCTGTAAGATAAACTGCGTTAGGATGTTTTTCACAGTATACGTCATTATCAGCTAGTGCTTTTTCATACTCTAATATGTGTTGTTGGGTTATTTTAAGGTTGTGATTTACAACTTCAACATCAGAATTTTTTGATGTAGGGTACAGGAAGTATTGGTTGAGTTCTGGCAAGATATGGGGGGCGTTATACCATTGCTCTGTATTTTGAAAAATATTAGACAAATACTCATGCTTTCCTAAGCAGTAATAAAGTTTTTCGAATATCTGGCAGTTGCTATCAAGCAAACTTTTTATCAAGTTTGGTGCTGCGATAAACGGATTTTCTCGGTTTCGCTTTGGTGAGCGGGTTGCATACTCTGCAGCGCAGATAACCAACATATTAAGTAACTTAGTTTCTCCCATTGGTAAGAGGGATTTACTAAACTGCTCGCAAAGGATTGCTGTTGGATTTTTCATGTTTTATTTCCGCCTCATGCATTCGAGTAGTATCGGGTGAGATGTTTGATAGAATTGCTCACTACGATTTTCAGATAATGCGAGCTGATAAGCATGATAATCTGTTGATTGTTTTGTAAATTTGTAATAATTATGTGCTATATCCTTTAGCATTGAATCATCTCTACTGAAAATCATATTGACCATATCTTTCCAGTACCCATTTTTTATTCTCGTATCTTCAGTTAGTTGTAAATGCGTTTTAAATCCATGTCCATGGAGAATAGCGACTACTTCTCTATGCTCTGACAGTGTCAAGTTTAGCTCCACTAATAGAGATTTACAATTATTTTCGAGTGTGTTGTGCAAGCCGGAAATAATTAAGTGCTCGATGCCATCCACATCAATTTTAATATGCTGAGGAGAGCTAAAACCTTTTGAGTTCGCGAGCTCATCTCCAGTAAACGTTATAACGGTTTGTTTTGAAAGTGATTTTTTTGGTCTTAAATGTGCGTCAACTTCTTCTCCTACTGAATTGATTCCGGAGGATTCAAAGTCACAATACTTGAATAAAGTACGAATGCTATTTTCATTGCTAAGTCCACAACACAGAGCTGTTACTTTGTTGGCTAGATTATTTAATTGGATATTTCGTGTTAGTAAGGAATAATTAGATGCCTCGGGTTCAAAGCTACAGACCTGAATGCCTCTTATAATGGCAGCGTATAAGCTGAATATACCCATGTTTGCTCCTACATCCCATAATACTTCATCTGAGGGTATAGCATTTAACCAAGCAATAGTTTCTGGTTCTGCAACTTCTAAAGTACAAACCCGTTTTAGTGGATAAGGCGAATTCGTCAGAAATTTGAGTGTTTTTCCAGAATATTCTAATGATGTAACTACATCTTTCTGTTGCTCAATCAGCTCGGCAATTGAATGTACTGTTTCCATAATTTTCTCGATTATTAATTTTTTGGTGGACTGCCAACTTGTTTATAAATACTTATTGGCAAGATATCTATTGAATTTTGCTTGTAAATTCCTAGTTATGCAGATCGTCAATATGGCCCAGTGAGATACATTTTAAGTATGTTTTCTTAATCCTTCAAGAATTCTTAGCCACGGTGACTTGGTCAACCGGATGGTGACAGACCTCATTTTTGTCATTAGTAATCGTGGGGGGGAGATAGGCCATCGACTGATCGTTGGTGAGCTGACTGCTCACCTGATCCAGACCGTGTCTTAGCCGGTATTCGGCCTGATTGTCCACCCACTGAAGGCAGCTATCGGCGGCATGGCCCAGCAGCAGCTGGTTGCGCAGGGGCACCATCTGATCGGAGTAGGAGACGAACATATCCTGCCAGCGGGAGGCGCAGCCTCCCAGCAACAGCAGGGCGCCGCAGAGCAACAGGGCGCTGCGGCAGGTTGAGGCGTTGCGATTCATTACAGGCTGAGCAGCGGTCCCAGCGGCTGGCCACCGACCAGATGCATGTGGATGTGGTAGACCTCCTGCCCGCCGTGGCGGTTGCAGTTCATGATGAGGCGGTAGCCATCTTCGGCGATGCCAGCCTCGGCGGCCAGTTTGCGGGCCACGGTGAACATCCGGCCAAGGGCCAGTTCATGTTCGGCTTCCACGTCATTGACGGTGGGGATCAGTACATTGGGGATGATCAGAATATGGGTCTTGGCCTTGGGCTGGATATCCCGGAATGCGGTGACCAGATCGTCTTGATAAAGGATGTCGGCGGGGATCTCTTTACGGATGATTTTGCTGAAAATGGTTTCTTGCGCCATGGCTAACTCCCTTATATGAAACAGAAAATTGAACTAGAACCCCAAGCGGCTCCCGAAAGGGGGGCGAGCAGCACGCCAAGTGTGACACAAGCCGACATTTGACACAGCTGATGTCCCATTCCCTTCAGTTATTGTTAAAAATACCGATAGCCAGAGGGACGTCATCTGCAGCGCCTGTTCAGGGTGGTCTGCAGGGTATCAAAAGGACGGGGTACTCAGGCAAGGGACTTTTGCATATACAGCGGGACAATAATGAAACAAACAATGTCGGATCTCTCCATCTTGCAGCGAGTCTACCTTGGCTTCGCGATCCTGGTGGCCGTGATGGTGGCCAGTTCACTGCTCACATTTCGTAGTCAGGAGACTCTGGGGAACGCGCTGGAGCAGGTTACCCAGCAGTCTATGCCGCTGGTGATTGCCAGCAGTCAGACCCAGATCACCCTGCTCAGCGCCAACAAGTGGCTGGGGGATGTGCTCACCGAGCAGGATCCCAAACAGCTGCCGGCCGAAGTGGCCGAACTGAAACAGGCCAAGGCCGCGGTGGGCAAGAGCCTCGACGTCTTGCGCCAGCAGGTGGCCCACCACCCCGAACTGCAAGGGGAGATGAGCAGCCTCAGCCAGCAGGTCGACAGCTACCTGCAACTGACCGATACCCTGCCCGGCGAACATGAGGCGCTGCTCACCCGACTGCACAAGGTCAATCTGGCCAAGGGGCAGTTTCAGGTCAGTCTGCCCCAGTTCAAGAAGAGTCTGGGTGACATGATGGTCACCATCGACGACAGCTTTATCAAGATGCTCTCCGAGACCCTGACCACCAAGCTTTCCGCCATCGAACTCTCCACCATGGACGCCCTCAATCAGACCATTCCGGCCCCAATCGAAGGGGCACTCAAGCGCAACAAGATGCAGATCGAGGGGTTCAACAGCACCATCAAGGATCTGCAGGGGGAGCTGAAGAACTTCGAGAACGACATGGGCCACTATGTTCACGGATTTGTGCGCGACACCACCGCAAGTGAAGGCGTGCTCTCCCAGTATCTGGCGCTGATGAAGCAGCAGGAACAGATGCGGGAGAAGAGCAAGCAGGCTAGCGCTCTCATCGTCGAGATCCAGAACCAGCTTGAGCGGATCACCGGCCAGAGTCAGCAGCTGATGAGTCAAAGCATTCAGCACGCCAAAGCCACACAGAGCCAGAGCACCCTGACACAGGGAACCAGCATCGTAGTCGCCATCCTGATCGCCATGCTGGTGGCTTATACCCTGGGCAAGGCCATTCGCCGTCCGCTCAGAGAGTTGCTGCGGGTGCTGACCGAAGTGACCCAGGGCGACATGACCCAGCGCATCGGTTTTCGCAGCAAGAACGAATTCGGCCAGCTGGGCAGCCAGATCAACCTGCTGATTGCCCAGATGGGGGAGGTGCTGGCGCAGCTTTCGCAGGCGTCGGCCCAGCTTAACGATGCCGCCCACGGTAACCGCCATACCACCGAATCGGTGCGGGCGGATCTGGAGAAACAGCGGCAGGAGACCGCCTCGGTCGCCGCCGCCATGACCCAGATGGAGGCCTCGGTGCGGGAAGTGGCGCAGGCCGCCAACCAGACCCTGGAGCGGGTGCAGGATGTGGAGAAGGCCTCCGAGATGGGGCGAAAGGTGATGGCAGGCAATATCACCACCACTCATCAACTGGCGGGCAAACTGCAACAGACCGGCAAGGTGATTGGCGATGTGAGCGCCATGAGCAGCCAGATCGGCAATATCCTCGATGTCATTCGCGGCATCGCCGAGCAGACCAACCTGCTGGCCCTCAACGCCGCCATCGAAGCGGCGCGGGCCGGCGAGCAGGGGCGCGGATTTGCGGTGGTTGCGGATGAGGTACGCAGTCTGGCGGGCCGCACCGCCCAATCCACCAGCGAGATCCAGACCATGATCGAAAACCTGCAGCAGGGAGTCGCCAAGGCGGTGACCGTGATGCAGGAGTGCTCCCGCGAGATGGACAGTTGCGTGGATCAGAGCTCTCACGCCAACAACGCCATGGAGGAGGTGCAGGGGATTGTGGTGCTGATCAGCGACATGTCGAGCCAGATCGCCTCTGCCGCCGAGCAGCAACAGGCCACCAGCGCCGATATCGCCACCAACCTCAACCGCATCTCCGATATCTCGGATCTCAACTATCAGGGGATCGAGCGGGTAGCCGAGACCAGCCAGCAGCTGGACTCCCTCGCCGAGCAGCAGGAGAGCCTGGTCAAGCGCTTCCGCCTCAGCGCCTGATGGTTGCATGTTGAAATAGAGAAGGCCCCGCAGATGCGGGGCCTTCTCTTTATTGCGGCTGCGACAAGGGGATCAGGCGTAGGCAATCGCGCCCTTGCCGACCCCTTCATAGGCGACAATCTTGACGAACTTGTCGCCCACCATCTTCTTCACTTCGCGGGCGATATAGCAGGCCAGCAGCTCAACCGTGGTGTCGGTGTCGATCATCTCCACCTCGGCGCTGGGGATGGCCAGCTGGAACAGCCCTTGCGGCGCCACATATTTGAAGCCGCAGTGATGCTCGCCAAGCTGGGCATTGGCGCGAGGGCTCAAAGCGAGCTCGGTCAGTGCCACCATGTCCTCTTCGGTGCCGAGGTAGATATCACCCCAGCGTTCGGCCCAGTTGAGCTCAAGCTCTTGGTCGCGCTCGCCATCGACGTGGATCTCGATGGGAGAGCGGTGGCCGTGGGCGATGCGCTGGCAGTTGCCATCGTGCTTTTTCAGGCCATGGCTGTAGTGGTAGAAGGCACCGGTGATCGCCTCCTGACGCAGGGTCAGGGAGAGATCCTTGATATTGCCCGGCAGCCGTTTGGCTAGTACCGCCAGCAGGTAGCGGGTCACCGACTCTTTATCAACTTGTGGGGCCGGGATAAAGGCAAAGCCCTGGGATGGACAGCGCAGATGGATGGAGCGACCCGGGCGCAGCAGATCCACTGTGCTTTCGTCACCATCCAGTGTCTCGACGTGGATCAGCGGGCACTCGGTCGGCACCAGCAGCTTGTGGTCCACCTCTTCATCGATGATCGACTTGATCAGCTTCTTTACCCGGCCAAAGTCCAGCAGCATGCTCATTTCGTTGAGCTCACCGCTCATTTCGATATCTACCAGCCAGCTCTCGCCCACCATGCCGCGGCGTTCGCACAGGTAGCTGGAGTCGATCACGGTCAAATCTCTTACAAATAACTTCATCAGTCAGGCCTTGCTACAGAGAAAGGGCAGTTTTGCGCTATTATGACCCGCGATTATCGGCAAAGGAACTGGAACCCCCCATGAACAAACTGCTTATCAAGAATGCCACCTTGGTCAACGAAGGCCGTATCTATGCCTCCGATGTGTTGATCGAGGGGGAACGGATTGCCCGCATCGCCCCGGATATCGAGGCGCCCGATGCGCTGGTGATCGATGCCGCAGGTCGTCATCTCATCCCCGGAATGATCGATGATCAGGTCCACTTCCGGGAGCCGGGATTGACCCACAAGGGGACTATCGCCAGCGAATCCCGCGCCGCCGTCGCCGGTGGCACCACCAGTTTCATGGAAATGCCCAACGTCAATCCCCAGACCACCACCCTCGACGCCCTCGAAGCCAAATACCAGATCGCCGCCAACACCTCCGTCGCCAACTACAGCTTCTATCTCGGTGCCACCAACGACAACCTTGCAGAGATCAAACGTCTCGACCCCAAGCAGTCCTGCGGGGTCAAGGTGTTTATGGGCTCCTCGACCGGCAACATGCTGGTGGACAATCAGGAGACCCTGGCGGCCATCTTCCGCGAGAGCCCGGTGATGATCGTGACCCACTGCGAAGACACCCCGACCATCGCCAAGGCGGAAGAGGCGGCACGGGCCAAGTGGGGCGAGAATGTGCCGATGGGCGAGCACGGCCGCATTCGCAGCGACGAAGCGTGCTACAAATCCTCCAGCATGGCGGTGGCGTTGGCCAAGCAGTACGGTGCCAAGCTGCACGTGCTGCATCTGACCTCGGCCAAGGAGCTGTCGCTCTTTACCGCCAGCCATGACCTGAGCGAGCTGAAGGACAAGAACATCACCGCCGAGGTGTGCGTTCACCATCTGTTCTTCAATGAAGCCGATTACGAGACCCAGGGCAGCCTGATCAAGTGCAACCCTGCTGTGAAGAGTGCCTCCGACCAGCAGGCGCTGCTGGATGCGGTACGCAACGATGTGCTCGACATCATCGCCACCGACCACGCCCCCCACACTTGGGAAGAGAAGCAGAACAGCTACTTCAAGGCGCCGTCCGGTGTGCCGCTGGTGCAGCACTCTTTGCAGGCGTTGCTGGAGCTCTACCACAACGGCGTGTTTACCCTGGAGACCATCGTCAAGAAGACCTCCCATGCGGTGGCCGAGCGCTTCCAGGTGCAGGATCGCGGTTATATCCGCGAGGGGTATTTCGCCGATCTGGTGCTGCTGGATCTGGGCAAGCCCTATGTGGTCAACGATGACAACATCCTCTACCACTGTGGCTGGTCGCCCTTCAACGGCTACCGCTTCCACAGCACGGTGGAGATGACGCTGGTGAACGGCCAGATCGCCTGGCAAAACGGGCAGGTGACTGACCAGATCCTGGGCAAGCGGCTGACCTTTAACCGTTGATTGTTCGCAAAGCAGGCGAACGCACCGTGGCCGAGGAATTGGCGGCGTTTCCCTGTTGACAGGGCAGGGTCATCTCCATAAACTCTGCCCCCGTCAGCCGAGCTGACTCCGTCGGTGTGTAGCGCAGCCAGGTAGCGCATCTGCATGGGGTGTAGAGGGTCGGAGGTTCGAATCCTCTCACACCGACCAAATTCCCCGGTAAAGGCCTTGTCAAACGACAAGGCCTTTTCTTTTGCCTGCGATTTGCCGCACAGGCGCGAAGCCAGTGGTGATGCACGCTGGTCGCTGTTGGCGCGAGCGGATTGTGCAGCCACCGCGCTTTATGGTGTAGTAACGACTCTGTTGCTCATTTGCCTGGCGAGGCCTCTCGTGTCTGCATCCGTATCTAAACCCTGTTGTCTGCTGATGCTCACCCTGCTGCTGCTGGGCTGCGCCACCCCTTACGAGAGTGAAAAGTCATTCTGGAACGGCCAGACCGGTTTTTCCCAGACCCGGCTTGGCCCGGACAAGTGGCAACTGGAGTTTGTCGGCAACGATCTGGTGGACAGGGAGACCGCCCGCAAATATGTGCTCAAGCGGGCAGGGGAGCTGGCACTGGCAGAGGGTTACTCCTGGCTCAAGGTCGATGAGCTGACCATTAACCGCGATGCCGTCAGGGTGACCCCATCACGGCCGATCTTCGGCTTTGACGAAGATGAACCTGATCTCTTTATGGCCCAGATGCAGGTGCAGCATACCATCTCAGCGCTGCTCACTTTTCGCCTGTTGCCACGGGCACTCGATGAGCGAACTCTGAATGCGAAATATCTCGCCGAAATCAAAATAAACAGTGATTAATATTGGTGGTTTGCAAGATCCATATCACATACACCTAATGGCAGGATAAAATTCTGGATAAAGCCTCTAGATTTACCCCCTGCTTTTAGGCATTCTCCCAGCATACCAGCCGCCAGGAATCAACGGCTCGGATCACAAAAACGGACTGTAGTGGCTCCCACGCCACTGTTTACGGCTTGCACCAATCAAAACCGGGACTCCCCCATGAAAATGAATAAACTGACGGTCGCCATCCTCATCTCCATGATGTTTGGCATCCTCACCGGCCAGGGCTATCGGATGTTTGCCGCAGATCAGGCTGCGGATTTTGCCAATAACATCACGATCCTGACCGATATCTTCCTGCGCCTGATCAAGATGATCATCGCTCCCCTGGTCTTCACTACCCTGGTGGTCGGTATCGCCAAGATGGGCGACACCCGCACCGTGGGTCGTATCGGTGCCAAGACCCTCGGCTGGTTCATGCTGGCCTCCCTGATGTCCCTGAGCCTGGGTCTGGTGATGGTCACCCTGATGCAGCCGGGAGTGGGTCTCTCGCTCTCCCTGCCCAATGACACCGCCAGCTCGGGCATTGCTGCCGGTGCCATTACCCTGAAAGATTTTGTGACCCACGCCATCCCCAAGAGCGTGGTCGAGGCGATGGCCACTAACGAGATCCTGCAGATCGTGGTTTTCTCCCTCTTCTTCGGTCTGGCTGCCGCCGCGCTCGGCGATCTGGCCAAGCCGGTGGTGGTGCTGATGGCCAGCGCTGCCGAGATCATGCTGAAAGTGACCGGTTATGTGATGAACTTTGCGCCGTTCGCGGTGTTTGGCGCCATTGCCGCCATGGTGGCCAAAGAGGGGCTGGGTATTCTGGTCACCTACGGCAGCTTTATGGCCCAGTTCTATATCGCGCTGGCCTGTCTCTGGCTACTGCTGATCGCCATGGGCAGCGTCTTCCTGCGTGGTCGCGTCATCAAGCTGCTGGCGATGATCCGCGAGCCCATCCTGCTCGCCTTCTCGACCGCCAGCTCCGAAGCGGCCTATCCGAAGACCCTGGATCGTCTGGAGAAGTTCGGTTGTGACAAACGCATCGCCAGTTTCGTGCTGCCGATGGGTTACTCCTTCAACCTCGACGGCTCCATGATGTACTGCACCTTCGCGGTGATGTTCATCGCCCAGGCGTATGGCATCGAGCTCTCCATGGCCCAGCAGATCACCATGCTGCTGTTGCTGATGGTCACCTCCAAGGGGATGGCCGGGGTACCGCGCGCCTCTCTGGTGGTGATTGCCGCTACCCTGAACCAGTTCCATATTCCGGAAGCGGGCATCCTGCTGCTGCTGGGGATCGACCACTTCCTCGACATGGGCCGCTCAGCCACCAACGTGCTGGGCAACGCCATCGCCGCCAGCGTGGTCGCCAAGACCGAAGACAGTCTGGGTGAAACCGTCGCGCTGGGCGAGAGTGAGCCAGCCAAAGCCTGATCACAAAGCCATGAAAAATAAACAACAACGGCCCGCCAATGCGGGCCGTTGTTGTTTATGGCTCGTCTACACTGCTAGATAGTTTCCATCTGGAGTGTACGGTTATGAATATTGCTCGCCGACTGCAACTGATAGCCCTGCTGGTTATCCTTGCGCTCATTTTTCTCAGCTGGTTCAGTATCAACCGCCTCGATTCGGCCAACCGGGATTTAGGCTATGTGACGGACAATACGGTGCCCAGTATTTCGCTGATTAAGGAAGTGCAGGCTGATTTCTATGAATTGCACTCGCTGGTGCAGACACATGTGCTCAATACCGACTCAAGCAGGATGCAGCAGATCGAAACGGGTATCACCGAGATACAGGGACAGATCACTTCACTGCTCGACAAATACAAAGCTGAGATGCTCTCCAATGATGAAGATCGGCGCCTGACCGACGATGATCAACGTATTGTCGCGCAATATTATCAGGAGATAGACAAGGTTCTGCAGCTCTCCCGCCAAAACAAGAACGATGAAGCCAGAGACATGCTGTCGGGAGAGGCATACGGATTGTTCCAGCAGTTTGCCAAGGCAATCGAGCTTCACGTCAACTTCAATATGGATTTGGGACTGGCGCTCAAGAAGCAGGGTCAGGAGAACTACGACAACAGCCTGCAAACCCTGTTGTTTATCGCCGGTGGTACCACAGTGCTGACGTTGGGGTTGTTTGTCTGGTTGTTCAATCAGGTAGCCAATCCCCTTCGCACTGCCATGGATATCCTGACCCGGATCCAGCGTGACCTCAACTTTACCCTCAGAGCAGATGTGAAACAGCAGGATGAGATTGGCCTGACCCTCAATGCGGTCAACCGGCTGCTCGATACGCTGCAACAGACATTTACCGAATTTTCCGTTGGCAGCTTGCAGATCAAGAGCACTGCCGAATCTCTCTCTCAGGCAGCGCAGCACCTGGCCAGCTCGGCCAGTCAGGCCAATGATGCTACCAGTCTGATTGCCGCCGGTGTGGAAGAGATGACGGTCAGTATCACAGATATCTCCCAGCGTACTCAGGAGACGAGCCGCATCACCAACGAATCGGGGCAACTGGCGACCGAGGGGGGCCGGACCATCGAGCGCACCGTCCATGCCATCAACGAGATAGCCGACTCCATTCGGCAGGCCTCGGCCGAGGTCATTGCGCTGGGTGAGGGCATTTCGCGCATTGGCGGTGTGGTCAACGTGATCCGTGATGTGGCGGGGCAGACCAACTTGCTGGCCTTGAACGCGGCCATTGAAGCGGCGAGGGCCGGGGAGTCCGGCCGTGGCTTTGCGGTGGTGGCGGATGAGGTGCGCAAACTGGCTGAGCGCACAGCCCAATCCACCCAGGAGATCTCCGCCACTGTAGAGGCGATCCAGCAGGAGTCGAACAATACGGTCTCCCGCATGCATCTGGTGGAGGAGAAGGTGAGCCAGGGGGTCACCATGGCGACAGAGAGTGGTGCCATTATTGCCGAGATCCGCAGTGCGTCGCACCGGGTGATGGAGCAGGTGGGCGAGATCACCAATGCCATCCGCGAGCAAAGCTCGGCCGCCGAGTCGATTGCCCATCAGGTGGAGCAGATTGCTCAGGTCGTGCAGCAAACCAGCAGCACAGCGGAGGAAACCTCGGCTGCGGCCGAGGAGCTCAATGTCACCACAGAGAGCATCCACCAGCAGATATCCCGTTACCGCATTCAGTAATGCTGACGGTTGTTATCCATCCGCTATCCCCGCCAGCCAGCTGGCGGGGATTTTTTTATATGGCTTGCTTAGAAGCCTGAGCCCGGTTGCTGCAAAAATGCCGCCTCTTCCGGTGTGCTGGTGCGACCCAGAATGTCGTTGCGGTGGGGGAAGCGGCCAAAGCGTTCGATGATCACCTGATGGCGGCGGGCAAAGTCGGCAAATCCTGCGAAGGTCGCTTGTGCCGGTGTGCCAGCCTGCTCGGCAGCCAGTGCCTCGAACAGGGCCACACTTCTGGCTTGTTGTTCGCGGGATTCGGCATGCTCCAGCGGCAGATAGAAGAAGACCCGCTCCAGTGGCGAGAGGGATTTGTCCGCCCCGATGGATAGCCCTTTCAGGCAGAGATCCCTTGCCAGCGGATCCTGGGCAAAGGCCGCAGGCGTGCCGCGATGGATATTGCGCGGCAACTGGTCGAGCAGCAGGATCAGCGCCAGCCTGCCGTGGTGCAGATCGGCCCAGTCGGCCAGCTCCCCGTTGGCGGCCGCCTCTGCTTGCGCGCCAAATTGCTTGGCCAGCAGGGCATCCGTTTCGCTGCTTTTTCCCCACCAGAGCGGGGCTTGCTGTGTGGCCCGCAGGACATCATCGGCTTCGTCGCCAAACCAGAAATCGAGCAGAGGTTGCCAGGGTTGCATGGGAACTCCTTGAGGTGATTCAGAGGGAACCAGGAACAAATGGCTCAGGGGTGCTGCCGAAACGGCGGCTTCTCGTTACACTGTGCCATCTTTTGCCCGCAAGACGTAACCCCCGATGGCGAGCGCCGGATTTTTGGCTCGGCCGATGATGGCCTGCGATCGCCATGAGGTGGTCCTGTTGACCTTGGTGGTTATCGGGACGTACACCTCTCTCCCGGGGGTTGTTCTCACTGATATAAGGAATCTTTGATATGGCCGGAACCAGTTTATTGGCCCTGCTCGATGATATCGCCAGCGTGCTTGATGACGTGGCGCTGATGACCAAGATGGCGGCCAAGAAGACCGCCGGGGTGTTGGGTGATGATCTGGCCCTCAACGCGGAGCAGGTCTCCGGGGTGCGCGCCGAGCGGGAGTTGCCGGTGGTGTGGGCGGTGGCCAAGGGGTCATTTCGCAACAAGCTGATTCTGGTGCCCGCCGCCATCGCCATCAGTGCCCTGGTGCCCTGGCTTATCACGCCTCTCTTGATGCTGGGAGGCGCTTACCTCTGCTTTGAGGGGGCCGAGAAGCTGGCCCACAAGTTTCTGCCCCATGAGGCGAGTGAGGGGGAGGCACACACTGCTCCTATTCCCGATGATTTGGCCGCGTTTGAGCAGCAGAAGGTGAAGGGAGCGATCCGCACCGATTTTATTCTCTCTGCCGAGATCATCGTCATCGCCCTTGGCACGGTACAGGGAGCAAGCCTCGCGCTGCAGCTCTCGGTGGTCGCTGGCATCGCCCTGCTGATGACCATCGGGGTCTACGGGTTGGTGGGGCTGATCGTCAAGCTCGATGACATCGGCCTGCATTTGCTGCAAAAACCTGATGGCAGCGCCCTGCGCCGCGCGGTGGGGCAGGGACTGTTGGTGACGGCGCCGCGCCTGATGCACCTGCTGGCACTGGTCGGCACCATTGCCATGTTTATGGTGGGCGGTGGCATTCTGGTGCATGGCTGGCCTTTTGCCCATCACCTGATTGAAGGCGCAGCCGCTGTTGTTGCCACCCTGCCCACAGTGGGGGCTGTACTGGCGGCGGTGACGCCGACTCTGCTCAACGCCGTGGCCGGTGTGGTGGCGGGTCTGCTGCTGGTTGCCGTGATGACGCTGGTGAGCCGTCTTGCCCCGGCCAAGGGATAAGCGAGCTTGCGGGCCATTGTCTCTCTTTTCCTCTCTTCATTTTTTGGCCTTCGGGTTGCCCGGTTTCGGACTTGCTGCCCGCAGGTCTGTTGCGCCTCCCGATAAAGGTCTTTGCGAGAAGCTATGTATCAACAACAGTGGAATAACGACCATATCTACCCGGGCCTCGACAGCCCCGAGCTGGAAGCGGACATGCGCGCAGCCCGCCACGCGCTGGAGGAGCTGACCAGCTATATGGCGGGTCTGGACATGGTGCGCGGTGATGACGCTGCACTGCTGGATTTCTTGCGGGAAGTGCGGCTGCGCGCCCGTGATATTCGTCATATCGGCTGGAACGTCGCCATTCTGGCCGCCTGCCGTGGCAGTCAGGATGCGCGGGATCCGCAGGCCAAACAGCTGGCGTCCCGCGCTCGCGCCCTCAACGCCGATCTGTTCAAGACGCTGGCGCCGGTGGAAGATCTGATGCTGGCGTTGCCGGAAGAGGAATTTGCCGCGCTGATGAGGGATCCGCTGCTCGGTGAAGAGGCGTACCGCCTGCGCCACGAGCGTCGTTTGCAGGATCAGCGCCTGCCGGTGGAGGCGGAGCAACTGGTGATTGGTCTGGGCACCGATGGTCTGCACGCCTGGGGCAACCTCTACAACGATCTGGTGGGCAAGATCCGCTTGACCATTGATGGCCGCGAGATGGGGCTGGCCGAGGCGAGCAATCTGCTCTCCAGTCCGGTGCGTGCCCTGCGCCTTGAGGCGTTCGATGCCATCAGCGCCGGTTGGGAAGGTGAGCAGGAGACGGTTGCCGCTATCCTCAATGCCCTCAACGGCTGGCGGCTGGAGCTGGCCCGTCAGCGTGGCAACACCCGTGTGCTCGATGCGCTGGATCTCTCCTGCCATCAGAGCCATATCGAGCGTGCCACCCTCGATGCCCTGATGAGCGAAACCTGGCAAGCCCGTGGGTTGGGCCAGCGGGCGCTGGAGCTGATGGCCGAGCGCCTTGGTCTCGACGATCTGGGGCCGGAGGATCTCTTTGCGCCGCCGCCTGCTTCCAGCGGCCGCGACATTCCTTTTGATGAGGCGATCGAGTTGATTGCCGATGCCTTTAGCCGATTCGATCCCGAGATGGGGGCGTTTGCCCGCATGATGGCCGAGAAGGGGTGGATTGATGCGGCGCCCACGCCAAATCGCCGCACCGGCGCCTACTGCACCAAGTTTGCCGAACCGGTCGAACCGCGGGTCTTCGTTACCTATGCCGGCACCATGGATAACGTCATTACCCTGGCCCATGAGCTGGGCCACGCCTGGCACAACTGGGTGATCCGCGATCTGCCGATGAGTCAGCGCAGCTACCCCATGACGCTGGCGGAGACCGCCTCCATCTTCGCCGAAACCCTGGTGCGCAGCGCCCTGTTCGAGCAGGCGCAAAGCCAGGAAGAGCAGATGGCCATCACCTGGGCCGAGGCCGACGGCGCAGCCACCTTCCTGGTCAACATCCCGGCTCGCTTCGATTTCGAGCGGGCCTTGGTGGCCGAGCGGGCGCAGGGTTATGTGCCGGCAGAGCGGCTCAAGGCGTTGACCGACGAGGCATGGGGACGCTGGTATGAGGGGAGCCTGACCCGCTATCACCCCATGTTCTGGGCGGCCAAGGCGCACTTCTCCATCGCGGGGCTGGGCTTTTACAACTACCCCTATCTGTTTGGTTATCTGTTCAGCCTCGGGGTCTATCAGCAGTTGATGAGCCGCAAGGCAGCGGGGGAAGAGGGCGTGGCCGAGGCGTATCGCGCCTTGTTGCGCGATACCGGCCGGATGAGCGCCGAAGATCTGGTAGCCAAGCATTTGGGGCAGGATATCCGTGAGGCCGCCTTCTGGCAGGGGAGTCTGGCACAAGTAGCGCAGGCGGTAGAGCGCTTCGCGCAGTTGCCTGCCTGATTGGGTCAGCGGTGATATGAACAACAGGCCCCCGGACAGTCTCGCTGTCCGGGGGCCTGTTTGTTATGCCTGCTCTTGCTGTGGTTTGATGGGACCAACGAACAGAGGACGGGTCTGGTGACTCAGATCCGGCTGATAGCCGTTGAAGAAGAGGTTGAGTAGCACCGAACTGATGGTGGCCAGCAGGATACCGCTATGGAAAAGCGGTTGTAGCTGCGCCGGAAGCTGCTGGAAAAAATTCCCGGAGACCGTCGGGATCATGCCAATTCCGAGACTGATGGCGACGATATAGAGGTTGTGGCGGTTGCTGTTGTAATCGGTGCGCGCCAGGATGCGAATGCCGGTGGCCAGCACCATACCGAACATGACGATACCGGCGCCCCCCAGCACGAAGGGCGGGATGGAGGCGACCAGCACCGACATCTTGGGGATGAGGCCAAAGGCGAGCAGGATCCCCCCGACATCACGCAGACCCAGCGACTAGATACTCCGGTCACGCTCACCAGACCGATATTCTGGGAGAAGGAGGTGTGGGGGAAGCTGTTGAATATCCCACCAATAATGGTGCCGATGCCATCCACCCGCAGCCCGCGCACGATATCACCGCGCCTGGCCGGATGGCCGACGATGTCGCCAAGGGCCAGAAACATCCCCATCGACTCGATAAAGGTGATGAGCATGATCACCGTCAGAGTGGCGATGGAGATGGGATCGAAGGTGGGCCAGCCGAAGGCGAAGGGCACAATGGGGGCAAACCAGGCTGCCTCGCCGAGGCCATCGAGGCTCACTTCGCCCATGGCGATGGCCACCACGAAACCGAAGATGATCCCGAGCAGCACCGAGATATTGCTGAAAAAGCCCTTGGTGAAGCGGGTCACCAGCAGGATAAAGACGAGCACCAGAAAGCTGGTGCCGATATAGCGCAGGCTGCCATATTCCGGATTGCCCTTGCCCCCCGCCATCCAGTCGATCCCCACCTGCATAATGCTGATCCCGATGGAGGTGATAACCACCCCGGTCACGACGGTGGGGAAGAGCGGCATCAGCCGACCTATCAGCGGCACCAGCAGGGTCGAGATGATACCGGCGGCAATGGTGGCGCCGAAGATGCCCGTCAGCCCCAGATCCGGGTTGGCTCCGATGGCCAGCATGGGCATCACGGCGGCAAAGGTGACCGACATGATGACCGGCAGCCGGATCCCGGCAAAGCGGCCAATCCCGACACATTGCAGCAGGGTGACGATGCCGCAGCAGAAGAGATCCGAACTGATGAGGTAGGAGATTTGATCCTTGGGCAGCCCCAGACTGCCGCCAATCACCAGCGGCACCGCCACGGCGCCGGCGTACATCACCAGCACATGTTGCAGGCCGAGGGTAAAGAGTTGGCCCATGGGGAGCATGCGCTCCACTTCATCCACCGGGCGCTTGCGCGCACCCGGTCGGGGGGAGGGGGGATTGGTCTCGTTCATGAACAGATCACTCCTTGAAGCCCGCGCAACTGCTACAGGCAAGATAGTGAAAGCCGCAGCTTTCCCGGTCATTGATCTCGTGTATTAACAGAGGTGCCAGATCCCTCGGCAGTAGTGAGAGGGAGTCGGTGCAGCACGGGGCAGTGCACAAAACATGCACAATGCCGCTCATGAGCGAAAACGTTTGGTGATAACGCCTTGTTTTTGCGGGATGAGTCACATACCGACCAGATAAGTGTCCGGTTGCTGGCAGGGGAAGGAGGTGGGTGCATCTCAGATTGGTAAGAGGTTTATCATTATCGGTCTGGCGCTCTCACTTTGATAGCCGGGCACCAGAGGGTTGCCCGCAATGCGCCCCTTTGTATGTGACGGCGCTCGCGGGCCGCAGGGCGCAATCGGGGGCGGGGGCGTGATCCAAAGCAAGAAAGTTGGATGTTTTGGTGGCGCACGGGGCCGCCGCTGGGGTAGTTTCGATAAAACCGACACAGATCCTGAGGTCTTATCCATGATCATCTATCTGCATGGCTTTGATGCCACCAGCCCCGGCAATCACGAGAAAGTGCTGCAGTTGCAGTTTATTGATGATGATGTGCGTTTCGTGCACTACAGCACGGTTCACCCCCGTCATGATATGAGCCATCTGCTCAAGGAAGTGAAAAAACAGCTCGATATGAGTACCGATCCCAAACCGCTGATCTGCGGCGTGGGTCTTGGTGGCTACTGGAGCGAGCGGATCGGCTTTCTGTGCGGCATTCGCCAGGTGATCTTCAACCCCAATCTCCATCCGGAAGAAAACATGCAGGGCAAGATCGACCGGCCGGAAGAATATGACGATATCGGTACCAAGTGTGTAACTGAATTTCGTAAGAAAAATTCAGGAAACTGCCTGTGTATCCTTTCCGTTCAGGATGAAGTGCGCGATAATCGGGACACTGAACGTGAATTGAAGAACTATTACGACATCGTGTGGGATGAGCGCGAGACTCATAAGTTCAAAAATATCTCGCATCATCTGCAGCGGATGAAGGCCTTCAAAGAAGCCTGATCCATCACGTCGACCGATTTCGTTTTAGGGAGCCAATGGCTCCCTTTCGTTTTGAGGAACCGAGGAAAATCATCATGATGAATATTGTCGTTGTAGGCGGCGGCGCCGGTGGCCTGGAGCTGGCCACCAGTCTGGGCCGCAAGCTTGGCAAGAAGAACAAGGCCAAGATCACTCTGGTCGATCGCAACCGCACCCACCTGTGGAAACCCCTGCTGCACGAAGTGGCCACCGGCTCCATGGACGCGGGCATCGATGCTCTGAGCTACCAGTCTCACGCCAAGAACCACGGTTTCGACTTCCAGCTCGGCACCCTGACCGACATCAAGCGTGACGATAAACGCATCGTGCTGGCCCCGATCCACGACGACAATGGCGACATCGTGGTCAACGAGCGCGAACTGCCCTACGACTATCTGGTGATGGCCATCGGTTCTGTCTCCAACGACTTCAACACCAAGGGCATCAAGGATCACTGTATTTTTCTCGATAGCCCCTCCCAGGCGCACCGTTTCCACAACAGCATGATGAACCGCTTCCTGCAGTTCGCCACCGAATATAAGCCGGGCGACAAGGTGAAGATTGCCATCGTTGGCGGCGGCGCAACCGGCGTCGAGCTCTCTGCCGAGCTCTACAACGCGGTCGAGCAGCTCTACGCCTACGGCTTCAAGAACCTCACCACCGACAGCCTGAAGGTGACCCTGGTGGAAGCGGGCCCGCGCATTCTGCCGGCTCTGCCGGAGCGCATCAGCGGCGCCGCCCATCAGGAGCTGGTCAAGCTGGGTGTGGACGTGCGTACCGCCACCATGATCACCGAAGCGACCAGCGACGGTCTGCACACCAAGGATGGCGAGCTGATTGAAGCGGACCTGATGGTGTGGGCGGCCGGTATCAAGGCGCCTGACTTCATGAAGGATATCGCCGGTCTTGAGACCAACCGCATCAACCAGCTGGTGGTGAAAGAGACCCTGCAGACTACCCGTGATGAGAACATCTTCGTTATCGGTGACTGCGCAGCCTGCCCGCAGCCGGATGGCAAGTTCGTGCCGCCGCGCGCCCAGTCTGCCCACCAGATGGCCAGCCAGGCGTTCAAGAACATCCTGGCCAAGATGAACGGCGGCGAGATGAAGCCCTACCTCTACCACGACCACGGTTCGCTGGTCTCCCTCAGCCGCTTCTCCACCGTGGGCAGCCTGATGGGCAACCTGATGCGCGGCTCCATGATGGTGGAGGGCTACATCGCCCGTCTGGTCTACATCTCCCTCTACCGGATGCACCAGATCGCCCTGCACGGCTACGTCAAGACCGGCCTCATCATGCTGGTGGGTCGCATCAACCGGGTACTGCGCCCGACCCTGAAGCTGCACTAAGCCGGGATTTGGCAACATGTTGAATACCAAAAGGAGAGGCGATGGCCTCTCCTTTTTTATGGGCGCAGATCAGGAAAGAGAGCGTTACTTGCCCAGATAGGTGCGGTCGAAGAAGGTATTGACCCAGTGAGGGCGGTAGATGGCCAGCACCGTCATCGCCATGCCGTTGAGCAGAGCTTCGGGGAACAGCAGTAGTGGCCAGATGGAGAGGTAATCCGCCGTGATGGTGTGCCAGGGGTAGCTGTGACTTAGCCCCATCAGCAACGCACTGGCGGCCACCTTGACCGAGATGGTGATGGCGCCGCCGAGAAAGGCGGCCACGAAGATATAGACAAAGAGATGGCGCGGCAGCCAGGCCCAGCTGGCCAGAAACAGCAGCCAGCTGGTGGCCACCGGCAGGGCGATGCCAACCAGTGCCTGCCAGCCAAAATCGGCCAGATTGGTGACGCCGAAGTAACCGAGCACCAGCAGGGTCAGACAGGGGGCTAGCAACGCCAGCCGCCAGCCCAGCAGCAGGGTGAGGGAGGTTAGCCCGAGAAAATGGACCTCCAGCCCCTCATGCAGACCGGCCCTTAGATACCAGAGCGGCACCAGCGCGATGGCACTACCCAGCAACAGGTGCTGATAGAGGGGGTTGTCACGGAGGGTCTGCCACAGGGAGCGGCGCAGGCTGAAGGCCAGCAGTACCAGCCAGATCAGGAGGGCGGCGAGTTGTCCTTCACTCATCTTGTCGTCCATTCATGCAGTAGAGTCCGGGCGGCCTTCCCGACCGCCCCATAGCAGAGCAGGCTGACGAGTCAGCCTGCTTTTACCATCAATATTTGACGTTGTTGTGGTACTTGCCGAGGATGCCCTTGACCCGTTCCATGGTCTCCTTGCTGGGGGGCTTGATCCCGCTCAGCTCGTACGGGTCGCCCAGCACATCCCACTTGTGTTTGCCGAGCTCATGGTAGGGGAGCAGCTCCACCTTCTCCACGCTCTCGCCCAGCTCGGCGATAAACTGACCCAGCCCTTCGGCGCTCTCGTCGTCATCGCTCCAGGTCGGTACCACCACGTAGCGGATCCACATGGTCTTGCCTTTGGCTGCCAGATAGCGGGCAAACTCCAGGGTGTATCTGTTGCTGACGTGGGTCAGCGGAATGTGTTTCTCGTCATTGATCTGTTTGATGTCGAGCAGTACCAGATCGGTCTGGTCGAGCAGCTTGTCCACCTGTTCGTCGAGATGACGGACGAAGCCGTTGGTGTCGAGACAGGTGTGGATCCCTTTCTCTTTGCAGGCGGTAAAGAGTTCGGTAATGAAAGCGGGTTGCAGCATGGCTTCACCGCCGGACGCTGTCACACCACCGCCGGAGGCATTCATGAAGTGGCGATAGCTGGTGATGTCACTCATCAACTCCGGTACGGTCACTTCGCGGCCACCTCGGTATCCCAGGTATCGCGGTTGTGGCAGTACTTGCAGCGCATCAGGCAGCCTTGCATGAATACGATAAAGCGTATTCCCGGGCCATCGACAGTGCCGCAGGTTTCGACGGAATGGATCCGGCCAACGGTGCCGTGAGCTCCGGCTGGCTGGCTGATTTCAACGGCAGGGATCCGATTAATGACAGACATAAACAACTCCAACGATTCGAGCAGGCCGTTATTTTATTACATAAACCCCTATTGATCCTACACCTTTAGTCCGGCGCCCGGCTGCCAAGCAGCTGCTCCAGCCCCTTGACGGTGAGCGGCCGACTGGTGAGAAACCCTTGATAATGCTGGCATCCCAGTGCTTTGAGGATGGCCAGCTGCGCCTCCTCTTCCACCCCTTCGGCGGTGACGGTAAAACGAAAGACCTGGGCCAGATCGAGTATCGCCTTGACGATGGCTCTGTCCTGTTCGCTGTGTACCAGGGTCTGAATGAAGCTTCTGTCCAGTTTCACCTCGTCGGCGGGCAGATCCCGCAGATAGGCCAGCGACGAGTAGCCGGTACCGAAGTCATCGATGGAGATGAGGATGCCGAGCTCCTTGAGCTGGCGCATTCTGGCAATACTCTCCTGCCTATTCTCCAATACTACCGATTCGGTCACCTCCAGCAGCAGGCGGGAGGGGGGCACACCGGTATCGCGCAAGATGTACTCCACCTGTTGTACGAAGCCCTGGGTGTGGAACTGGCGGGCACTGACGTTGACCGACAGATGGGGGATCTGCAGGCCACGGTTGAGCCAGAAGCTGTATTGGGCGCAGGCGGTCTTCATCACCCAGTAGCCGATCTCGAGGATCAGGCTGGTCTCTTCGGCGATGGGGATAAACTCCCCGGGTGGCACCATGGTGCCGTCGCTGCGCTGCCAGCGCAGCAGCGCCTCGATACCCGACAGCGAGCCATTGTCGACCCGGTATTGCGGTTGATAGTGGAGCTGCAGCTCGTGATGACGCAGGGCATCGCGCAGCTCATTGGTGAGGGTCAGCCGGTTCTTCTCGTGCTGGGCCATCGCCTCGGTAAAGAAGACGTAGTGGCCCTGACCGGCGCGCTTGGCCATGTGGGTCGCGGTGTCGGCCTGTTGCATCAGGACCAGATGATCCGTCTCGTTGCCGGAGAAGAGGCTGATCCCCACCGAGGCGCTGCAGTGCAGCTTGTGATCGCCGATGTCAAACGGGGTGCGAAACAGCCCCATCAGCTCGCGGGCGAAGTGCTCTGCCAGAATTTTGGCGGTGACCTCGCCTTGTCCGAGCTGGGTAAAGAGCAGGGCAAACTCATCCCCCGAGATGCGCGCCTGCACCAGATTGTCCTGGGGCAGCTCCCTGAAACGTTGCACCACGGCCTGCAGCAACAGATCGCCGCAGGCGTGACCAAGGGAGTCGTTGATCGACTTGAAGTTGTCGAGATCCACCAGCAGCAGGGCGCCCCACTGGCCGTTGGGGGCGCTCAGGGTCTGCTGCAAAATATGGTTGAGGCTGCGGCGGTTGTGCAGACCGCAGAGATCGTCGTAGTAGGCGAGCTGCTCGATATGTCTGGCCGCCTCTTTTTCCTGGGTGATGTCGTAGAAGCTGCAGATGAAGTGGCTGAGCTCCCCCTGCTCATCCTTGACGCCGTTCACCATCAAGCGCACCGGAAAGAGGTGACCATCCTTGTGCAGGCAGCGCTCTTCCCCGAGCCAGAACTCCTGCTCGTTGACGGTGCGGCTGACATCTTCCTTGAGATGATCCCCGTAGTAGGTGGGGCGCAGCTTGCGAATGGAGTGACCGATCACCTCTACCTCGCCAAATCCGGTGATCCGGCTGAAGGAGTGGTTGACCTTGAGGATGATGCCGTTGTGATCCATCACGATCAGCCCATCGTGGGTATTAAAGGCTACCTCGGCCAGCCGCAGGGCATCGTCGGTGGCGAGGCGCTTGAGTTCGATAGCGGCCCGCTCGTGCTGGCTGCTCAATAGATCCAGCAGCTGTTCGGGCTCCTCAAGGGGGGTATCGAGCAGCAGGGTGATCTGGCCAATGGGGGCGCCGCTCTGGCCATGGAGCGGAATGCCGATGTAGGCGCTGGCATTGAGAGCAAGCAGCCGGGTCGCTTTGGGATAGCGCACAGGCAGATCTTCCACATAGATGGCCTGACCGTGCTGGAACAGCTCCTGAGCGGGGCCGGGGTCGAGCTGGATAGGCTTGAGGGTGGAGCAGATCTCCTCGTTGATGACGCAGCGGGGGATGATCCAGAGATCCTGACCGCGGGGCTGGAACTCGCCGATCCAGCCCACCCGGGCACCGCTGGCGCTCATGGCCCAGCTTACCAGCGTCTTGCAGTAGTCGATGCCGGTCTGCTGGTGCAGCTCGGGCGGGAGGGCCAGCTCGGCGCGGTGCTCTTCCGGTTGCGGTTGCCAGTGGCCGAGCAGCTGGGCGCTGCTGCGCACCAGCTGCAACATCTCCTCGCTAAGCGGGGTGGGATCGAGATACTCCAGACTCAGCACCCCGAACAGCTTGTCCTGCTCCAGCAGGGCACCATCGAGGCGTGAGCGCACACCGGCACTGGTCAGATAGAGGTGATTGCTCAGCATCGGCTGGTGGGCCGCTTCCGAGAAACTCAACGCTTTGCGGGTACGCAGGGCGCGGATATAGCGGCTGTCACCGCGAATGGGGTAGAGCGCCTCGACCCCCAGGGTGAACACCGGGGTAAGTTGCTCGCTGCCGAGATCGCCGTTGGCCTGATAGTGCCAGAGGATGAGCCGATCGGCCCCCAAACTCTCTTTAAGGGCCTCGAGCAGGGGCGCATACTGTTGCTGGCTCGCCATCTGGCTGAGGCGCGGCAGTTGCAATGCCAGATCGGCGATGGGCTCCTGGCGAAGGTTCTGCAGACAGATGAGCCAGAAGCCATCCTGCTCGTGAGCGAGGGCGATATGCCACAACTGGCTGGCAAAGCGCACTGTGATCTTGCCGCCATGGCCGTTGGCCAGCAGTTGTTCGATGGGCAGGCGCAGGGCATCGGGTAGCTGGGCAGGCCAGGGGGCACGCGGTTCGTCGAGCCAGTAGAGCGGGGTTTGCATCACGTCGGTCAGGGCGACCAGCCGTTGACTGCGCAGATCCAGACGGAAAAAGAGCGGCGTCTGGAGGGCAGGAGGAAGATGACTGAGTGCGGTAGACGACATGAACAAACAACATCCTGTTAAGCAACCGTCGGGGTTGCAAGAATACTGCAAAATGGTGTGAAACAAAATTTCATTGAATTCTAAATTAGAAAAGTCTAATTTATTGCCCATTATCATGTATGAGGAGTCTTGCAGATGAAACGGATCCTGATTATCGGTGGTGTCGCGGGGGGCGCATCGGCGGCGGCTCGCGCTCGTCGTTTGAGTGAAGAGGCAGAGATCGTGATGTTCGAGCGGGGCGAGTTTGTCAGCTTCGCCAACTGCGGTCTGCCCTATCACATCGGGGGCGATATCCCCGACCGGGATGCCTTGCTGCTGCAGACACCCCAGAGCTTCAAGCGCCGTTTCAACGTCGATGTGCGGGTCTTCCACGATGTGATTGAGATCGACAAGGCGGGCAAGACCTTGCTGGTGCGCAACCTGCAAACCGGTGAAGAGCAGCGCGAGCATTACGATGTGCTGCTGCTGAGCCCGGGGGCGGCGCCGATCCGTCCTCCCTTCCCCGGTATCGACAGCCCCCATGTCTATACCCTGCGCAACATCCCGGACATGGATCGCATTCTGGCGGCTCTGCATCACGATCAGCCGCGCCACGTCACAGTGGTGGGCGGCGGCTTTATCGGGCTGGAGATGATGGAGGCACTGCACCAGCGCAAGCTGGATGTCACCCTGCTGGAGCTGGCCGATCAGGTGATGGCGCCGGTGGACAAGGAGATGGCCAACATGCTCCATGCCCGCATCCGGGAAGAGGGGATCGACCTGCGCCTGCGCACCGGCCTCACCGCCATCGAGAGTCTGGATCTGCCTGCCGAGAAAACCTCCGCCGTGCCGACCGCCAAAAGTGGTGGCCTGCGCCTGACCCTCAATGACGGCTCCCATCTTGATACCGGTCTCTTGATCCTCGCCATCGGCGTCAAGCCGGAAACCCTGCTCGCCGCCAAAGCGGGGCTGGAGCTAGGCCCACGGGGCGGCATCAAGGTCGATGCCGGGATGCGTACCTCGGACCCCTTTATCTACGCGGTGGGGGATGCGGTGGAAGAGATAGATTTTGTCACCGGCGAATCTGTGCTGATCCCGCTGGCGGGCCCGGCCAACCGGCAGGGGCGCATCGCCGCCGACAATATGTTGGGCCGAAGCGAAACCTACAAGAAAACGCAAGGGACCGCCATCTGCAAGCTGTTCGATCTGGCGGTGGCCAGCACCGGCCTCAACGAGAAGCGACTGGTGCAACTGGGATTGCCGTTCGAGAAGGTTTATGTCCACCCGGGCAGCCACGCCGGTTACTACCCCGGCGCCCATCCGGTCAGCCTCAAGCTGCTGTTTGCCCCGGATGGCAAGATTTACGGTGCCCAAGCCATCGGCAAGGATGGCATCGACAAGCGCATCGACGTGCTGGCGGTGGCCCAGCGCGCCGGTCTCACCGTGTTTGACCTGCAGGATCTGGAGCTCACCTATGCGCCGCCCTTTGGATCGGCCAAGGATGTGATCAACATGGCCGGCTTCGTGGCAAGCAACCACCTGAAGGGGGACACCCTGCTCTGCCACGTGGCCGAGGTGCAGGCTCGTAACCCCCATCAGCTGGTGGTGGATGTGCGCAATGGCCCCGAGCTTGACAAGCTGGGCCGCATTCCGGGGGCACTGCATATCCCCCTCGACGAGTTGCGTGGTCGCCTCCATGAGTTGCCCAAAGAGAAAGAGCTGCTTATCAGCTGTCAGGTCGGGCTGCGCGGCCATGTCGCCTGCCGCTTGCTGAGTCAGCACGGCTTTAAAGTGAAGAATCTCTCCGGCGGCTTCAAAACCTGGCAGATGGCTACCGCCGAGTAACCGTTTTATTTCTGTGCCTGTTTGCCCCTCTCCCTTGTGCGTGCAAGATGAGGGGCTTTTTGTTTCTGCTTGTCCCGTCTGACGGATGGGTATGACTGTTACCAGAATGCGTTGGCGGAGCGGGTGAACGGGATGTTGAAAGGAGAGTTATTGTTGCAAAGCCCGCAGGATTTGACGCAAGCGCGGGAAATGGTGCGTGAAGCTGTGGATATTTACAACGAGGTGCGGCCGCATCATGCGTTGAAATACAGAACCCCCGATGCGGTACATAGGGGGTTCTGAGTAGAGAAATGCTAGTTGAATATGTGTAAACCAATTTCAGGACTAGACACCAACGGCTGATCGTCAAACAATTGTAAGGGGGACTCACTGGTGGCGGGCACCTTGCCACAGCTTGCGCAGTTGCAACAGCAGCGCGGTCAGGGCGCCGCCGCTCAGGGCGGTGAGTACCGCCAGCAGCAGGCTGCCGAGCAGGAAGGGAGGCACCAGGGTGGCAGCCTCCTGCTCCAGCCAGTGCAGGGTCCAGCTGAGGTGGAAAGGCTCCGGCGTCTGGTGCAGTACCAGACAACCGGTGCGATAGGCGTAGAGATACATGAACGGCAGGGTCAGCGGATTGTTGAACCAGACCGCCAGCAGTGCCAGCGGCAGGTTGAGGCTGAATGCCAGCGCCAGACCGACTGCGATGAGCGAGTGCATCGGGATTGGGAACCAGCAGGCGAAGAGCCCGGCCGCCACCGCGCCGCTCAGGGCGCGGGTGCCCCCTTGCCAGAGGGCTGGGGCAAGCAGTCGCTCACCAAACAGGGCAAACCACTTCTGCTGGCGCAGGGTATCGGGATCTAGCTTGAAGCGGGCAAACCAGCGACTCAGCATGGGCGGGCCATCTTGCGTTTTTGCCACTGGCGCACCGTGCTGATCCGCCAGAAGGTGCGGATCAGGGTGTAACCGATAAGAGAACTGAGCAGGGCCAGGATGAGCGAGCCCAGCAACAGCGGCGGTGCCACTGTGCCCAGTACCGAGACCAGCCACTCCCAGGTGAATTCAATCTCTATTTGCTGCGCCGAATGTCCCAGCAACTGGCAACCCACCAGATAGGCGCCATAGAGCAGGGGCGGCATGGTAAAGGGGTTGGAGAGCCAGACCAGCGCCACCGAGAGCGGCAGATTGACCCGGCACAGGATGGCGCCACCGGCGGCCAACAGCATCTGGCAGGGGAGCGGCACCCAGGCCATGAAGAGGCCCACCGCAAATGCCCCGGCGGCCGAGCGGCGGTTGAGGTGCCAGAGGTTGGCATCGAGCAGCAGTTTGCCGAACAGCCGCAGGTGCTTGTGTTCTTTCAGGGTTTGCTGATCGGGCATCCAGCGTTTAATGAGTCGTTTGGGCATATTGAAACCTTGCTAAATACTTGCTCCATGGATCTGCGTCTGTTGTCGTTTGCCCTGGGGGCAAGCTCCTCACTGCTCTGGCCATGGTTACCTTCACTCGCATGGGGGGGCCTGTTGCTGTCCCTGCTGATCCCCCTTGCATATTGCCGTGCCTGGCGGTGGCTGTTTCTCCTGCTCGGCATCCTCTGGATGCAGGCCAATCTTGCCTATCGGCTGGCCTGGCTGGAGCGGTTGGGTGATCAGACGAGCCACATGATAACCGCACAGCTGCAAAGTGCAGAGCCTGAGGGGGATAAATTTGTCCGGCTGCTGCTGCGGGTGAGCACCCTCGACGAGCAACCGGTGACACCTGAGCCCCTGATCCGGGTCAATGCCTATCAGGCATTGCCCGCCATGACAGTAGGCTGCCGGATCACCCTGGTGACCTCGTTGAAACCGGCTCACGGTCTGGCCAACGAGGCGGGGCTGGATGGGCGGCGTCTGCTGCTGGGCAAGGGGATCACTGCCACCGGCAATTTGCGTCGGGTGATAGATATTCAACAGGCACCTGCGGGGTGGCGCGAACGCTGGTTGGGCGCGGCGACCGAGAGTTGGCGCCCGCTTGACCATGCCCCCTTGCTGGCGGCGCTCACTTTTGGCGAGCAGAGCGGCATCACGGATGCCCAGTGGGAGCTGTTTCGCGGCAGCGGCCTGACCCATATCATCGCCATTTCAGGGCAGCACATTGCGCTGGTGGCGGTGCTCGGGTGGTGGCTGGGCAGGTTGTTTGGCCTGCGTGGCGCCATCATCACCTCCCTGCTGTTTGCCGCCGTCTACAGCGCGTTGGCAGGGTTTGCGGTAGCCACCGAGCGGGCCCTGATCATGGTGCTGGTGTGGAGTGTGTTGCGCTGGAGTCGGCGAGAGTGGCCGGCCTGGCGCATCTGGCTGTGGGCCTTTGTGGTATTGATCCTCTGGGATCCCTTCGCCCTCTATTCGGCCGGCTTCTGGCTCTCGTTTCTGGCGGTGGCCATCTTGCTGCTGGTGGGATATGTCCACGACAAGCCGGGACTGTGGCAGATCCAGCTCTGGCTGCTGCTCGGTCTGCTGCCGCTGCAACTGGCATTGTTCGAGGGGATAGCACCCCTTGCCATGGTGATCAACCTGTTGGCGGTGCCGCTCTTTTGTATCGCCATCATACCGCTGGCGTTGATTGGGGTGCTGTTGGCGCCGCTCTCCAGCTCGCTTGCCTATGGCCTGTTCTGGCTGGCGGATCTGGGGCTCGGGTGGGTGTTGACGATCCTGAACTGGCTGGCCGATCAACTGCAACTGTGGTGGCCACTGCCCGGCTGGTGGCTGCCACTCTGCACCTTGCTGTTGCTGCTCTGGTTCGCCGCGCAGTGGCGCCCGGCACGCTGGCTGTTGCTACCGGGTCTGTGTGCACTGTTATTGGCGCTCTGGCCAACGCCTGTCCGCTGGCAACTGCGGGTGCTGGATGTGGGGCAGGGGCTGGCGGTGCTGATCAGCAAGGGGGAGCGTGCCATCCTTTATGACACCGGTGATCGTTATCCCGGAGGCTACAACATGGCGGATGCGGTGATCCTGCCCCAGCTAAGCCATTTGGGGATCCGGGTGATTGATCGCCTCATCATCAGCCACAAGGATCGGGACCATGCTGGCAATCGCAAGCGACTGCTCAGCGCCATGCCGGTGCGTCACGAGCTCTCCTCTTATCCCTTCAGTGAGGGAACGACGCTCTGCCAGCGTGGGCAACAGTGGCGCTGGCAGGGGCTCTCGTTTGCAGTGCTCTGGCCAGAACGCCCCGGTGGCGGGCGCAATAACGATGGCTGCGTGGTGCGTATCAGCGATGGGCAGCGCAGCGTGCTGCTCAGTGCCGATATCGAACGGCAGGCAGAGCTGAGACTGGTGGCACTGGAGGGAGAGGGGTTGGCCAGCACATTGCTGGTGAGCCCCCATCATGGCAGCCGCACCTCTTCCACGCCCCCGTTTGTCGCGGCGGTGGCGGCAAAGGATGTGATCCACAGCGCCGGTTTTATGAATCAGTGGGGCTTTCCCCGTCCAGATGTGGTGGCCCGCTATCGGGATGCCCGCCAGTGGATCACCGGTCAGCAAGGGGCGATGCTGGTCGAACCAACCGCAGCGGGCTTGAGCGTCACCGCCGAGCGAGATCTGGGGCCCTGGTACCGGCGCAGTGGTGAGTGGTGGCGACCGCGAGTGTGGTTTGAGCAATAATCCGCCATTTCTGCCGTGTAGGAATGCGATATAGGTGGCGGCGCTTGGTGTAAGCCTGCGCTTTGGCTAGAATAGCCCGTCATTTCCATTACTAACGGCTATTCATGCAACAAGAAACCTCACAAGAGAGCTGGCCAGTATTCAAACGCCTGCTCGGTTATGTCCGTGATCGCAAGCTGGGCCTGGTCGGTGGCATCATAGGGATGCTGGGCTACGCCGCCGTGGATACCACCTTTGTCTACTCCATCAAGCCGCTGATCGATCAGGGCATCAATGGCAACGACAGCACCGTTTTGAAATGGATGCCCTTCTTCGTCCTCGGCATCGTGGCCCTGCGCGGTGTCGCCAACTTTCTCTCCAACTACTGCATGGCCTGGGTCGGCAACCACGTCGTGATGCGTCTGCAACAGCAGGTGTTCAATCACATGGTGGCAATGCCGATGAGCTTCTTTGACCGTCAGAACACCGGTCATCTACTCTCCAAGGTGACCTATGACGCCAGTCAGGTCTCCTCGGCGGCGAGCACCACGCTGGTGACCCTGGTGCGGGAAGGGGCGACCGTGGTCGGCCTGCTCGGCCTGATGTTCTGGCACTCCTGGCAGCTGTCAGTGATCTTTTTGGTGGTTGGCCCGCTGGTGGGGGTCATCATCGGCCTTATCAGCCGCCGTTTCCGCCAGATCAGCCGTCACATCCAGCAGGCGGTAGGGGATATCACCACCTCCACCGAGCAGATGCTCAAAGGGCACAAAGAGGTGCTGATGTTTGGTGGCCAGAAGGTGGAAGAGAAACGCTTCTTCCAGGTCAGCAACAACATGCGCCAGCAGACTATGAAGATGGTCGCCGCCGATGCCATCGGCAGCCCGGTAGTGCAGATGGTTGCCTCCATCGCGCTGGCGGCCTTCCTCTACGTCGCGACCATTGACAGCGTCAAATCAACCCTGACTGCCGGTACGTTTACCGTCATGATCACCTCCATGATGATGCTGCTCAAGCCGCTGAAAAGCCTGACCGACGTCAACAACCAGTTCCAGCGTGCCATCACCGCCTGCCACAGCCTGTTTGGCCTGCTCGACACCGAGCCGGAGCAGGATACCGGCACCCGCACTCTGGAGCGTGCCCGCGGCGAGATCGAGTTTCGCAACGTCACCTTCACCTACCCGACCAAGGATACTCCGGCGCTGCACAACGTCAGCTTCAAGGTGGAGGCGGGTAAATCGGTGGCGCTGGTGGGCCGTTCCGGCTCTGGCAAGAGTACCATTGCCAGCCTGCTGACCCGCTTCTACGACATCGATCAGGGCGAGATCCTGCTGGACGGCATCAACATCCGCGAATACAAGTTGAGCGAGCTGCGCAAACAGTACGCGCTGGTCTCCCAGCATGTCCACCTGTTCAACGACTCGGTGGCCAACAACATCGCCTACGCGGCAGAAGACAAATACAGCCGCGACCAGATCGTGCAGGCCGCCCGTATCGCTCATGCCGACGAGTTCGTCAGCAAGATGAGCAACGGGTATGACACTGTGGTTGGCGAGAACGGTGCATCCCTCTCCGGTGGTCAGCGCCAGCGTGTTGCCATTGCGCGGGCTTTGCTGCGCGATGCGCCGGTTCTGCTGCTGGATGAGGCCACCTCGGCCCTCGATACCGAGTCCGAGCGCCACATTCAGGCGGCTATCGACGAGCTTTGCAAGGCGCGTACCTCGCTGGTGATCGCCCACCGTCTCTCCACCATCGAGAAGGCGGACGAGATCCTGGTGATCGACGAAGGTCATATCGTCGAGCGCGGTAACCACGAAGCATTGATGGAGCAGCGCGGCACCTATGCCCAGCTGCGCGCCATTCAGTTTGGCAACGCGGGAAGCAAGGCCTGATGCTGGAACGGCTCTGGTATCGCAAAAGTGGCTGGCGCTGGTTGCTGGCCCCCTTTGCCCTGCTGTTTGCCATCATCAGCGGCACCCGCCGCTACGCCTATCGTCACGGCTGGTGCAGGGGGTATAGCGCCTCCTTGCCGGTGATCGTGGTGGGCAATATTTCGGTGGGGGGCAACGGCAAGACGCCGGTGGTGGTCTGGCTGGTGGAGCAGTTGCAAGCCCGCGGCTATCGCCCAGGGGTGGTGAGCCGTGGTTATGGTGGCAAGGCGCCCCATTACCCCTATCGGCTGGATGAGACCAGCACTACGGCGCAGGCCGGAGATGAGCCGGTGCTGATTGCCCGGCGCTGCGGCTGCCCGGTGGTGGTTACCCCGAAACGGGCCGACGCGGTACGACTGCTGGAGCAGAGCGGTGAGGTGGATATCATCATCACCGACGATGGTCTGCAGCACTATGCGCTGGCCCGCGACATCGAGCTGGTGGTGGTGGACGGAGCGCGCCGTTTCGGCAACGCCTGCCTGCTGCCGATGGGGCCGCTGCGCGAGCCGGTCACTCGTCTCAAACGGGTGGACGCCATCATCTGCAACGGCGGCGAGCCGGGCAAGGGGGAGTACCCCATGCAACTGGTTGCCGACACCCCGCGCCGGGTGCGCGACGATGCCCCGCTGGCCGCCCCCTTGTCGGGGCCGGTTGATGCGCTGGCGGGGATTGGTCATCCGCCCCGCTTCTTTGCCACCCTGGAAGGGCTCGGCTATCAGCTGGATCAGCAGGCCGCCTACGGCGATCATCACCCCTTCGATCGGGATGAGCTGGTGGGGCGCTTTGCCAGCAAGCCGCTGCTGATGACCGAGAAGGATGCGGTCAAGTGCCGCCCGTTTGCCCTCGATAACTGGTGGTATCTGCCGGTCAGCGCCGAGTTGCCCGCCTCCTTGCTCGATACCTTGTTGCACAAGCTGAACACGAGTGGAAAGGCGCAAGGCGTAACCAAGGCACAAGATTAATCTCTCTCGCCTCGGCGGGGGAGCAGGGGGGGAATATGCCCCGCATGGAATAGCTGGTTGCTCGACATCCATCGCTGGCGTGATGAAGCCGCCAGCGCGACATCGTTGAAGGAGTATCGTTTTGGCTTTGGACATCAAGTTGCTCGACATCATCGCCTGCCCGGTCTGCAAGGGTAAGCTGCATTACAACAAAGCAGTTCATGAGCTGGTCTGCCGCTTCGACAAGCTGGCCTATCCGCTGGAAGAGGGGATCCCGGTACTACTGGAGAACCGTGCCCGTCCGCTCAACAGCGATGAGCTGCCGTCATGAGTTTCGTCGTCGTCATTCCTGCCCGCTATGCGTCAACCCGTCTGCCGGGCAAGCCGCTGGCGGATATCCATGGTAAACCCATGGTGCAGCACGTGGTGGAGAAAGCTCTGCAATCAGGTGCCGATCGGGTGATCGTCGCCACTGACGATGCCCGGGTACAGCAGGCACTGCTGAGCACCGGCGTCGAAGTGTGCATGACCTCACCGGATCACCAGTCTGGCACCGAGCGTCTGGCCGAGGTGTGCCGTCACTACGGCTTTGCCGCCGATACCATCATCGTCAATGTGCAGGGGGATGAGCCGCTCATTCCGCCCGCCATCATTCGTCAGGTGGCGGACAATCTGGCCGCCGCCACGGCGCCGATGGCGACCTTGTCGGTTCCGATCAGGGATGCCGAAGAGGCGTTCAACCCGAACGCAGTGAAAGTAGTGACTGACAAGGATGGCTACGCCCTCTACTTCAGTCGCGCCAGCATTCCCTGGGATCGGGATCGCTTTGCCAAGAGCCATGAGCAAATTGGTGACCACTACCAGCGTCATATCGGTATCTATGCCTATCGCGCCGGCTTTATCCAGCGTTACGTAGACTGGGCACCGAGCGTGCTGGAGCAGGTCGAGGCGCTGGAGCAGCTGCGGGTGCTCTGGTACGGGGAGAAGATCCACGTCGCCCAGGCCCTTGAAGCACCGCCGGTCGGGGTGGATACCCAGGCCGATCTGGAGAAGGTGCGGGCCTTTTTGGCCAAGTGATGGCCACAGCACTAACGTCATGAAAACGGTGTCGCAAGGCACCGTTTTTTGTTTTGAAAATTTATATAATTATTTGATTTTAAACGCTAAACATGGGTTTTCTCAAACTTTTGGCGTGCATGGTTTGCCAAAGCGACGAGTTTGGTTATGATGCAAGACGCCCTGTTAACCCTAACCGGGCGGCTAAAACGAGATAAAACGGGGTGTTTGGGTGATAAATGTATTCCTGGTCGATGATCATGAGCTGGTGCGTACAGGGATAAGACGCATTCTTGAAGATGTGCGCGGGATCAAGGTGGTGGGCGAAGCACAGAGCGGCGAGACCGCAGTTACGTTCTGTCGCCAACACCATCCGGACGTGATCCTGATGGACATGAACATGCCGGGTATTGGTGGTCTGGAAGCGACCCGCAAAATTCTGCGGATCCGCCCCGATGTGCGCATCATAGTGCTGACCATTCATTCAGAAAATCCGTTCCCCACCAAGGTGATGCAGGCCGGCGCCGCCGGTTACCTGACCAAGGGGGCTGCCCCCGACGAGATGATCCAGGCGATCCGGCTGGTGCACTCCGGTCAGCGCTACATCTCCCCGGAGATTGCCCAGCAGATGGCCCTCAGCCAGTTTGCCTCCGCTGACGAGAATCCCTTCAAGTCCCTTTCCGAGCGCGAGCTGCAGATCATGATGATGATCACCAAGGGGCAGAAGGTGACCGATATCTCCGAGCAGCTCAACCTGAGCCCGAAGACGGTCAACAGCTACCGCTATCGGCTGTTTAGCAAGCTGGGGATCAACGGTGACGTGGAACTGACCCATCTGGCCATTCGCTATGGCATGCTGGATGCCGATACCCTCTAATCGGGTGGCGTGTGGCCACAAAGGCGGCGAGTGCCGCCTTTTTGCTTTTCTGCCCCTTTGCTTTTCGGGCGGCGAGGGCAGTATGCTCTGCCCGTCAATTTTTGCCTTTGTGTGAGCCGAGTAGCTGATGACCCTCTCTCCCGAACCTCTCTTCGATAGCAAGGCGTTTCTGAGCGCCGTCACCCATCAGAGCGGCGTCTACCGCATGTATGACAGCGGTGGCACCGTGATCTATGTGGGCAAGGCCAAGGATCTGAAAAAGCGGCTCGCCTCCTACTTTCGCACCAACGTCGACAGCATCAAGACTCGCACCCTGGTGCGACAGATCGCCGATATCCAGGTCACCGTCACCCACACCGAGACTGAGGCGCTGATCCTCGAGCACAACCTGATCAAGCAGTACCAGCCCCGTTACAACGTGCTGCTGCGGGACGACAAATCCTACCCCTGGATCATCATCACCGCGCACCAGCATCCACGCATCGGCGTCCATCGCGGTGCCCGCAAGGTGAAGGGGGAGTACTTCGGCCCGTACCCCTCTGGCGGCGCGGTGCGCGAGAGTTTGCATCTGATGCAGAAAATTTTTCCGGTGCGTCAGTGCGAGGATGCGGTCTATGCCAACCGCACTCGTCCCTGCCTGCTCTATCAGCTCAAGCGCTGCGCCGGCCCTTGCGTACCCGGACTGGTGAGCGAAGCCGAATATGCCCAGCAGGTGGAGCTGGCCAAGCTGTTTTTGGCGGGCAAGAACCAGCAGGTGATTGGCGAGCTGGTGGGCAAGATGGAGTCCGCCAGCTGCGATCTGCGCTTTGAAGAGGCGGCCCGCTACCGGGATCAGATCCTGGCGCTGCGCCGGGTTACCGAACAGCAGTCGGTGAGCGGCAACGTGCTGGACGAGCTGGATGTGGTGGGGGTGGCCTTCCAGCAAGGTGCTGCCTGTATTCACGTGCTCTTTATCCGTCAGGGCAAGGTGCTCGGTTCGCGCAGCTACTTCCCGAAAGTGCCGGCCGATACCCAACTCGACGAGGTGGTGCAATCCTTCCTGCTGCAGTTCTATCTGTCGGGGCAGGGGGGGCGGCAGATCCCGAGCGAGGTGCTGCTCGATGTAGCGCTGGAGGATGAAAGCGTCATCGCCGAGACCCTGAGCCAGACCGCAGGCTACAAGGTGCGGGTGGTGAGCCGAACCCGCGCCGAGCGGGCCCGCTTTATCAAGCTCGCCTCCATCAATGCCGAGACGGCGCTGCGATCGCGGCTTGCTCACAAGAGCACCATTACCGCCCGTTACGATCAGCTGGAAGAGCTGCTGGAGCTGGAGTGCCCCATCGCCCGCATGGAGTGTTTCGATATCTCCCACACCATGGGGGAGCGCACCGTGGCCTCTTGCGTGGTGTTCAACCGGGAGGGGCCGCTCTCATCGGAATATCGTCGTTTCAATATCGACGGTATCACTGGTGGTGATGACTACGCCGCGATGGAGCAGGCGCTGGAGCGCCGCTTTGGCAAGCAGCAGGAGCCGGACAAGGTGCCGGACGTGCTGTTTATCGACGGTGGCCTCGGCCAGCTGCGCCGAGCCGAAGAGATCCTGGCCCGTCAGCTGGAGTTTCTCGGCGGCAAATATCCGCTGCTGGTGGGGATTGCCAAGGGGGTCACCCGCAAGGCAGGGTTGGAAACTCTCATCATGGGGGAGAGCCACGAAGAGCTGCATTTGCCGGCAGATATGCCCGCTTTGCACCTGATTCAGCATATTCGCGATGAATCCCACCGTTTTGCCATTACCGGCCACCGGGCCAGACGGGCCAAGGCCCGCACCAGCAGCAGTCTGGAGGATATTCCGGGGGTGGGGCCAAAGCGGCGGCAGGCACTGCTCAAGTATCTGGGCGGCCTGCAGGAGGTCAAAAAGGCGAGCGTGGATGAACTGGCCAAGGTACCCGGCATCAGTCAGGAGCTGGCCCAGACCATCCACGATGGCTTGCACAGCGCCTGAGCAGGGTTAGCGACATGGCATAATCGCTAACTCCTTGATGCACAAGAGCCGTGACGCGGGGGGGCCGTAAATGCCATAATGGCCCTCGCATTTTGAGAAGATTGATGGATTAAAAAGACCAAGACGGGCGCCAGTGCGGTTGCATCGCAAATCGGCTTTGGCGCACTATGTAGCGACGTACAAGAAGTGGCTGAAAATAATGACAAACATACCTAACCTGTTGACGTTTTTCCGGATTTTGCTCATTCCCGTCTTCGTCATCCTGTTCTATCTGCCTTATCAATGGTCCTATCTGGCTGCCGCCATCATCTTTATTCTGGCCGCTGCCACCGACTGGTTTGATGGCTATCTGGCTCGCAAGCTCAATCAGTCCACCGCCTTTGGCGCCTTCCTTGACCCGGTTGCCGACAAGATCATGGTTGCCGCCGCACTGGTAGTCATCGTTGAACACTACAACACCATTTGGGTGACCATCCCCGCCATGACCATGATTGGCCGCGAGATCATCATCTCCGCCCTGCGCGAATGGATGGCCGAGCTCGGCAAACGCTCCTCGGTGGCGGTCAGCTGGATTGGCAAGTGGAAGACCATGATCCAGATGGTGTCGCTCACCGGTCTTATCTGGCAATACAACGTCTGGATGGTGTGGCTCGCCTATGTGATGCTCTATGTCGCCACCGTGCTCACCTTCTGGTCGATGTTCCAGTACATGAAAGCGGCCTGGGGCGATTTAACCCACCACGCCAACCTGTGAGTCACTTGCGCCGCAAGGTGAGGTTTCCGCTGATTTGAGGCAGGAAACGGCCAAAGGCACTAAAACTGTTCAAAAAGGGCAAAAAATGCCCGAACGATCAGGTAATTAAATATTTCTGGTTGACTGGGCGAGGAACATCGCTAAAATGCGTCCTCGTAGTCAGGCAGTCAGCCAGACCAATGCGGGAATAGCTCAGTTGGTAGAGCACGACCTTGCCAAGGTCGGGGTCGCGAGTTCGAGTCTCGTTTCCCGCTCCAAATTCAGACAATAGAGAGCCAACTCTCTTTTGCATGGCGCGTTAGCAAAGCGGTTATGCAGCGGATTGCAAATCCGTTTAGTCCGGTTCGACTCCGGAACGTGCCTCCATATTGACAAGCCCGCCACGCGAGCTTGATACCGATTGCGGTGCCCGAGTGGTGAAATCGGTAGACACAAGGGATTTAAAATCCCTCGACGTTCGCGTCGTGCCGGTTCGATTCCGGCCTCGGGCACCATTAAAATCAAAGAGTTACGAAAGGCCACTAGAAATAGTGGCCTTTTTATTTTTCTTCAGTATCCACATTTGATCCACACAGATTTATTCCGGTAGATTTGTCAGCTTCACTTCGAGTTGCAGGCGGTTAGTGTAGCCCTAAATTGTGAGGTCGACCACTGAGATGAGGAGCAGCTCAAAGGAACGCCGATCAGTTGATCGGCGTTTTGTCTATGAGGTGCCGGATGGTTTCACACTCGGCTGGCTTAAAACTCTGTCTGTTTAAAGATGGGTACCTTAAAACAACAGTTGTGTCAGGTAGCCCATCAGGATCGCCATGCCGAGGATCACGGTAAGAAAGGCCGCAATCATCGGTGTTCTGAACATCGATTTGAGCAGGATCACCTCGGTCAGGCTGGCTCCGGCACTGCCGATGATCAGCGCCATGACGGCGCCCATCCCCATCCCTTTGCCCAGCAGTACCGACGCCAGCGGGATCACGGCCTCGGCGCGGATGTAGAGCGGGATCCCGACGATGGCGCTGAAGGGGATGGCCAGCGGGTTGTCGGCGCCGGCATGGGCGGCGATCCACTCGGCCGGAATAAAACCGTAAATAAACGAGCCGATGAGCACCCCCAGCAGCAGGAAGGGCAATACCGCTTTGAACTGCAGCCAGGCATCGATGCGAGCTTTGACCCAGGCGGTGGGGAGCTGTGGCGCTCTAGTCAGGGCAGCCGTGCCATCGCCGCAGCAGGGGAGGGTGGCCTGCTCTGCCATCTCTGGTTGCGGAGCCGGGCAGCACGCTGCCCCGTTGAGGGGTTTGATTGCGCGAATGGCACTGCGTTGGTTGTCACTGGAATGTGCTTGAGTGGTGGCGCGGGTCGCCGGGCCACAGTCGCTACCGCAAGAGGGGGTGGCCTCTTTGGGGTCGATGACATGGCGCTCGAACCCGAGCCTGTCGAGCAGCATGCTCGCCATGACGGAGACGCTGGCGGCGATCACGGCGTAGAGCAGGGTCACTTTCCAGCCGAAGGTGGCCCACATCAAGCCGACGATGATGGGGTTCAGCAGTGGCGAAATAAACAGGAAGGTGAGGGTGGGGCCAAAGCCAGCCTTGGCCGAGAGCAGCCCTCTCAGCATGGGGATGGTGGAGCAGCTGCAAAAGGGGGTGACGGCGCCGAGCAGGGCCGAGAGCAGATAGCCCTTGCCATGTCTCGCCCCCAGCATCCGCTGGATCTTCTCGTCGGGGATCTTCTGACGGATCAGGCTGACCCCGGCGCTAATGACCAGAAACAGCGCCGACAGCTCGACAGCCAGAAACAGGAACATCTGGGCTGCATCGGTCAGCATGGTTAACCACTCATTCATTGTCGTATCCTCACTTAGTTTCTATATTTCCAAAATAATCGAAATGAATGGCCGGTCAAGATATTTCTGGTATTATCGAAATATCACATTCGTGGAGGGAGCAGAGATGCAACTGGAAGAGGTCGCCAAGGCATTGAAAGAGCTGGGTCATCCGACCCGGCTGTTTATCTTCAAGCATCTGGTCAAGGCGGGAGAGCAGGGGCTGCCGGTGGGGGAGCTGCAAAAGCAGCTGGCGATCCCCGCTTCCACCCTCAGCCACCATATCGCGGCGCTGGTCTCGGTGGGGCTGGTGAAGCAAAACCGGGAGAGTCGCACCCTGCTTTGCGTCTCTCAATACGCGGTGTTGGAGGAGATCATCGCTTTTTTCCGCGATGAGTGTTGCGTCAACAGCCCGGAGCATCGGCAAGATCAAAGGCAAGAGCTGCCTTCCTGAGGGCTATGGCTGCTAGTAGTGCGGTCAGTTGCGCTGCGCGCAATAAAAAAACGCCGATCATGTGATCGGCGTTTTGCATTGATGTCGCTAGATTCGGGCATTAACCCAGATTGGCTGCGACCTTGCTTTGGGCTTGTCCTTTGCGCTTGATGACAAAGCCAATGCCTAGTACCACCAGCCAGGCTGGGATCAGTTCGACCGAGATACGGAAATCCGGGGTCATATACATGATCACCAGGATGCCAGCCATGAACGCGAGGCAGAGATAGTTGCCGAAGGGGTACCAGAACGCCTTGAACTTGGGCTGGACGCCTTCTGCGACCTTGGCCTTGCGGAACTTGAGGTGCGCGAGGCTGATCATCGCCCAGTTGATCACCAGTGCGGAGACCACCAGCGCCATCAGCAGGCCGAACGCCTTGCCCGGCATCAGGTAGTTGATCAGCACGCAGAGCAGGGTGGCGATGGCCGAGACCGAGAGAGCAACCAGCGGCACGCCGCTCTTGTTGGTTTTGAGCAGGGCTTTCGGGCCGTTGCCCTGTTTGGCCAGACCGAACAGCATCCGGCTGTTGCAGTAGACGCAGCTGTTGTAGACCGACAGTGCCGCCGTCAGCACCACGATGTTGAGTACGGTGGCGACCAGATTGCTGTCCAGTGCATGGAAGATCATCACGAACGGGCTGCCGCCTTCCACCACTTTACCCCAGGGGTAGAGGGACATCAGGATAGCCAGAGCGCCGATGTAGAAGATGAGGATGCGGTAGATCACCTGATTGGTGGCCTTGGGAATGCTCTTCTCTGGGTTGTCCGCTTCCGCGGCGGTAATGCCCACCAGCTCCAGACCGCCGAAGGAGAACATGATCACCGCCATCGCCATCACCAGACCGCTGATGCCGTTGGGGAAGAAACCGCCTTGAGCCCACAGGTTGGTGACGCTTGCCTCGGGGCCGCCGGCACCGGAGAGGAGCAGATAGCCGCCAAAGCCAATCATGCCGATGATGGCAACCACCTTGATGATGGCGAACCAGAACTCCATCTCGCCAAACGCTTTGACGTTGGAGAGGTTGATGGCGTTGATCAGCACGAAGAAGAAGGCTGCCGACATCCAGGTCGGGATCTCGGGCCACCAGTACTGGACGTAGATGCCCACCGCGGTCAGCTCGGCCATGCTCACCAGCACGTAGAGCACCCAGTAGTTCCAGCCGGACGCAAAACCGGCAAACTCACCCCAGTATTTGTAGGCAAAGTGGCTGAAGGAGCCGGCTACCGGCTCTTCCACCACCATTTCACCGAGCTGGCGCATGATCAGGAAGGCGATAAAGCCGCCGATGGCATAACCCAGCAGGACTGAGGGGCCTGCCATCTTGATGGTTTGGGCAATGCCCAGAAAGAGGCCGGTGCCGATGGCGCCGCCCAAAGCAATCAACTGAATGTGGCGGTTTTTAAGGCCGCGCTTCAGCTCCTCACCGTCTTGTTTCAAATCCATGGGTCTGTCCTTACGTCTCTGTTGTCTCTGGTCGGTGTTGGGCTCATCCTGAGCAGGCCGCATTGCGTAGCCAAAACCTGACGAAATCTGTATTTATTTCGTTACGCCATGCCGTTTTCAATTTTTAGTGTTGGCTGGCAACCGAAGCAGAATAGTGATAATCCGCCATGAATGCACCTATTTTCCATCTCTAATGGCCGTATTTTGTACCAAAGGCAGCTTTTTCATGATTTGAAGAGGCTTCTTGGTAGTTTTTGGTTGATGTTTGTGCAATCGAATTCTGTTTTGTTGACATTTTGTCTTGTTGGTGAGTTTTTGTGGTGCCAAGCCACAAATGGATGCAAATGATGCCAAACAAGCGAGAGTACAGGGAAGAGTGCAGGGAGTTGGAGCACAGGGAACGCGAAAGCGTGCTGCAACAAGGGGTTGCCCGGAGTGTGCTGGTGGCGCTCTGGTTAGGGATTGCCGCCAGTCCGCTGCTGTTGCTGGTGGTCGCCACCATGCTGCTGGGTTGGCTGTTACTCGGTGATCAGGAGTTGCTGCACTACTGGCAGTCGCTGTTGCTGGTGGGTGGGGTAACGGGGGCGCTCGTTGGCGGCTGGCTGGCGGAGCGGGTTCGCCTGCGCCACGGTTTTCTGGCCTTCTATGCCCGGTTGATGAACAACCCTGAGCTCAATCGTTAGTTAACGCTGGCTGTTTGCCGAGCGCAGCAGAACGGAATCGAATAGCGGCTAACTGGCAGCAGGTGACAAGGGCACAACGCCAAGGTCGACAAGAAGAGGGATAAGCATTTGTGGTGCTTATCCCTTTTTTATCCACGCTTTTCACTGTCATCTATGTGAATTGCAGTTCGCCACAGCTGACTTTCGCCGCGACACTGTAATTTTTATCTTTTGTTGATGCCGATAGCTGTCAAGCTGGCTTAACAGAGCTGGCGGCGCAGACCGGTCGCCTCGAGGACCTTGGCGCTGATCTCCTCCACCGAGTGGGAGCTGGTATCGAGGAAGCGTATCGCCTCCTGGCGAAACAGCCTCTCCACGCAGGCCAGCTCCTGCTCGCACTGTTCGATGGAGGAGTAGCGGCTGTTGGCACGGCGCTGGTTACGGATCTCGTGCAGCCGCTGCGGTGCTATGGTGAGGCCAAACAGCTTGTGACGGTTGGCCTTGAGGGGGGCGGGCAGCTCCAGCATCCCCATGTCCTGCTCGATAAAGGGGTAGTTGGCGGCGCGAATGCCAAACTGCAGCGCCAGATAGAGGCTGGTGGGGGTCTTGCCGCAGCGGGAGACCCCGATCAGGATGATGTCCGCCTCATCGTACTCTTTGGTGGTGATGCCATCGTCGTTGGCCAGCGCAAAGTTGACCGCCTCGATGCGATCGTCATAGAGCTTGCGATTCTCCATACCGTGGGTGCGGTGGAGGCGGGGCTCGGCTTTTACCCCCAGCTCCTGCTCCAGTGGGCTGACGAAGGTGTTGAGAAAGTCGTGGCCGCACGCTTCCGATTTCAGTACCTCTTCCCGTACCAGCGAGTCGACGATGGTGTGAAACAGGATGGGGCGCACCCCGGTCTGGCGAAACTGTTCGTCGATCCGCATCCGCACCTGACGCGCCTTCTCCAGTGTCTCCACAAAGGGGATAGTGATCTGCTCGAAGGCCAGCGGAAACTGGCTCAGTACCGCGTGACCGAACACTTCGGCGGTGATGGCGGTGCCGTCTGAAACATAAAATACGGTGTGCACGTAGGGCTCCTGTGATACCGCGGGTGGGGTCGCATGGGGTAAGGGGTGAGAAGTATCTCCCGAAACCATACCAGTTTTGTCAACCGGTCTGCTGTGCCCAAGTTGTGAAGTGGCTTGCAAACCTGAATCGTTATCTTTTTGTGTCGCCATTGTAGAATGTTCCGGTCATTCGACCATCCCCAACGCTTGCTCGGGGATTTTTTTGAAAATAAATAGAAAACGTTTTCATGGTCGTTGGCAACAAAAGAAACAGACAATAACGCACCTGACTTACCCATAACCTCATCGATTAAATCGGGCGCACGAGGTGCTATGGCATCGGTGCCCACCAACCTGGAGACATCCAAGTGCAACAGTACGTGCTCTGGTACGAACAACTCGGAATGCAGGACGTAGAACGAGTTGGCGGCAAGAACGCATCCCTTGGCGAGATGATCAGCAACCTCTCTGGCGCCGGCGTATCCGTGCCGGGGGGCTTTGCTACCACCGCCTTTGCGTTTAACGAGTTTCTGGAGTCAAGCGGCCTCAACGGCAAGATCCACCATCTGCTCGACAATCTCGACGTGGACGATATCGCCGCCCTCAACCGGGCCGGTCAGCAGATCCGCGACTGGGTGATCGACGCCCCGTTCCAGCCCGAGCTGGAGCAGGCTATCCGGGTTGCCTATGAAAAGTTGAGTGCCGGTGTCGAGGCCTCGTTTGCGGTGCGCTCCTCCGCCACCGCCGAGGATATGCCAGACGCCTCCTTTGCCGGTCAGCAGGAGACCTTCCTCAACGTACGTGGCATCGATGCCGTCATGACGGCGGTCAAGCATGTGTTTGCTTCCCTGTTCAACGATCGCGCCATCTCCTATCGGGTGCATCAGGGCTACGACCACAAGGGCGTTGCCCTCTCGGCCGGGGTGCAGCGGATGGTGCGTTCCGATCTCGCCGCCTCCGGCGTCATGTTTACTCTGGATACCGAGTCCGGCTTCAACGACGTGGTCTTTATCACCGGGGCCCATGGTCTGGGCGAGATGGTGGTGCAGGGGGCGGTCAACCCGGATGAGTTCTATGTGCACAAGCCGACTCTCAAGGGGGGTCGCCCGGCGGTGGTGCGCAAGACCCTCGGCTCCAAGCTTATCAAGATGACCTATTCGGACGATGCCGGTCACGGCCGTCAGGTGAAGATTGTCGACACCAACGAGGCCGAGCGTAGCCGCTTCTGCATCACCGATGAGGAGGTGATGGCGCTGGCGAAACAGGCCCTCATCATTGAGCAGCACTATGGCCGCCCGATGGATATCGAGTGGGCCAAGGATGGTCAGGATGGCCAACTCTATATCGTGCAGGCCCGCCCGGAAACCGTGCGCAGCCGCCAGGAGGCTAACACCCTCGAGCGTTTTGCCCTCAAGCAAGCGGGCAAGGTGCTGATCGAGGGGCGGGCTATCGGTCACAAGATTGGCGCGGGCCCGGCGCGGGTCATCTCATCCATCAGCCAGATGGACGAAGTACAACCCGGCGATGTGCTGGTCACCGACATGACCGACCCGGACTGGGAGCCCATCATGAAGCGGGCCTCCGCCATCGTCACCAACCGGGGTGGCCGCACCTGTCACGCCGCCATTATCGCCCGCGAGCTGGGCATTCCGGCGGTGGTCGGCTGTGGCAACGCTACCGATCATATTCAGCCGGGCCAGCGGATCACCGTCTCCTGCGCGGAAGGGGATACCGGTTTTATCTATGACGGCGAGCTGGACTTCGACGTGGCGGTGACCGAGGTGGGCAATATGCCGCGCCTGCCCATCAAGATCATGATGAACGTCGGCAACCCGGACCGCGCTTTCGACTTTGCCCAGTTGCCCAATGCCGGCGTAGGGCTGGCGCGCCTTGAATTCATCATCAACCGGATGATCGGCGTGCACCCCAAGGCCTTGCTGGAGTTTGACCAGCAAACCCCAGAGCTCAAGGCCACCATCGGCAAGATGATCGCCGGTTACGACAGCCCGCGTGAGTTCTACGTGGCCAAGTTGACCGAGGGGATCGCCACTCTGGGCGCTGCGTTCTGGCCGGAGCGGGTGATCGTGCGGATGTCGGACTTCAAGTCCAACGAGTACGCCAATCTGGTGGGCGGTCGTGGCTACGAGCCCCACGAGGAGAACCCGATGATCGGTTTTCGTGGCGCATCCCGCTACATCGCCGACAGCTTCCGCCCCTGCTTTGCCCTCGAGTGCGAGGCGATCAAGCGGGTGCGCGATGTGATGGGGTTGACCAACGTCGAGGTGATGATCCCCTTCGTGCGCACCGTGGGCGAGGCGGAGCAGGTGATCGAGATCCTGGCCGAGAACGGTCTGCGCCGCGGCGAGCGGGGGCTCAAGGTGATCATGATGTGCGAGATCCCGAGCAATGCCCTCTTGGCAGACAAGTTCCTCGAGCACGTGGACGGCTTCTCCATCGGCTCCAATGACATGACCCAGCTCACCCTTGGGCTGGATCGGGACTCGGGGCTGATTGCCCACCTGTTCGACGAGCGCAACGATGCGGTCAAGGCGCTGCTGTCGATGGCGATTCAGGCCGCGCGCAAGGCGGGCAAGTATGTGGGGATCTGCGGTCAGGGCCCATCTGATCATCCGGACTTTGCCGCCTGGCTGGTGGAGCAGGGGATCGATTCGGTGTCTCTCAACCCCGATACCGTGGTCGATACCTGGCTCTATCTGGCGGAGCAGCATGGTGCCAAGTAAGTCACTGTCAAAATGAGCAGCAGAAAGGGGGCCATGATGGCCCCCTTTGTTATTTGTCTGTCGCGACCTATTTCGGCTGCTGTTCGGCCCCCGACAGCTCGATCTGCACATTCACCCCTTCGCTCTTGAGCTTGGTGGCGATGGCGTTGAGATCGCTGCCCGGTTTGGCCTCCAGCAGGGCAATGCCGCCGCTGCTCTGCTTGAAGTTCATGCCGTGGCGAGTCGCCAGCGCCTTGGCGCTGGCATCGTCAGCTTCCACCAGCAGGGTGCCGCTTACAGTCAGCTCGGGGCTGGCGGCCCCTTGCATCAACACGTCACCGCGGCGCAGGGTCTGTTGCGGGACCTTGCTGTCAAGGCTGCGGGCGACCCGCTTCTTGCTGCCGTTGTCGGGAATGAGGTAAGTCTGGCCGTTCACCTCTATGGTGCTGTATTGTTTGCCATCCATGGTGACGGACTCCTGGGCGCAGAGCTGTCCCGAGAGGGGGGCCAGCAGGGTTGCCAGAAGCAAGGTAACAGGTTTGTTCATGGTAATACTCCTAGCGTGTTAGCTGCGGTTGGCATCGTGACCCAGGACCCGCAGGGACCATGAGATCAGCTTGCCCGGTTGGCGATTGTTGCGCTCGGTCAGGGTGGTACGCTCACGGGTCTCGCGATTGAGCAGAGAGACCTGACGGGTACCGTTGGCAACGTCGGTTACTTCCAGTCGCCATGTGCCTTGCGCCGATTCGCCGTAGAACTTGTTGGATAGCATCCGCATGTCGCGCAATCCCTTGGTTCGCACAAAGCCCAGTTGCTGCTGGTCGAGAGATTGGCCGACCAGGCTGTTGAAGGGGCTCAGAAGGATGCTGCGGGTGCCAGCGGGGGAGACCAGTTCGATCAGCAGATCGGGTAGACGCTGGTGATCCAGGCTCACCATCACCTGAACCGCTTCTACCGTCAACGGTGTGGCAATGCGGGTTGTCGAGCTGGTCGGGCTGTTGCCCACATCCGCAATGGCGGCGGCACTGCCGGTGACATTGATCTTCTGCCACGGCAGTTGCACCAGCGGGGGGAGGGGGTGGTGATTGGCTGCCAGCTCAAGGGCCTTGTTGACGTCGATCAGACCAAAACCGTAAGTCGGGCTGAACCACATGCCGGCGGCATTGCGCTCCACCCTTCCAGCCCTTTCACATCACGCACCTTGCCGGTGCTGCTGGTGTAGCTGACCATCACGGGCTGATGTTTGGCATCGACCCGGGTTGCGCTGCGCGCCAGCAGATCCCGCAGGTCACGTACCGACAGATCCGGGTAGGCGGACATCAGCAGCGCCATGGCGCCGGAGGTGCTGGGGGTGGCGGAGGAGGTGCCGTTCATCACGCCGTTGTAGTCGCAGCTGGCATCCAGTTGCGGGTTGCCGTGCAGCCGGTTGGTGCTGGGATCGTCGGTGCGGTTGTAACCCATGTCGCAGCCGGGCAGATCCGTGGTCACCATCGCCGGAGCGTCGGTACCGTACTCGCCGCCGGTTGCGCTCAGGAAGATGTTGCTGCCGACGCTGGAGTAGGAGGATCTGACGCCATCGGCGTTGAGCGCGCTCACCACCAGGTTCCAGAAGTTGCTGTTGGAGGGATCGAGGTTGCTGTTTTCAAACGGCAATTTAGGACCATTGCCGGTGCGGTTAAGCACATAGCCGCCCGCCGCTATCTTGTTGAAGCCGTTGCCGGCGGCCTTGATATAGGCCGCGCCCTGCGCCTTGAGGGTCTGCTGTTCAAACAGACGATCAAGCTGGGATTGATCCAGAGAGTTGGCTGAGCGGGGATCCACCACACTCATGCCGTAGCTCTGGTTGAACACCCGGTTGTCGCGGCTGGCATCGCTGTCGCCAAGGGCGTAGAGCCAATCTTTCTGCAACTGCTGGCTGTTGTCATCCAGCAGGTTGAACCCCTGCAGCTGGGCTCGCGGGGCAATCCCCTTGGTCCCGATGGCGTTGTCCACCGCTGCAATGATGCCGGAGACCGAGGTGCCGTGGGCCGAATCCGGATCGGTCGGTGTCGGGTCATCGCTGCCGGTCACCACGTTTTTCGAACCTGGGCGCACGTTCTCCGCCAGATCCGGGTGGGCGATAGCCAAGCCATCATCCACCACGGCCACATTGACTCCCTGGCCCAGCACACCGGTGCGATGAGCCCACCAGAGGTTGAGATCATTGCCCGCTATGCCACCACGGGCGCTGAATCCATCCTGACCGCTGTTGAGCAGATACCACTGCTGATCCAGCAGGGGATTGGCACCTGGCAGGCAGCGCTCGGTGCTGCTGCGTCCGATATCCATGCCGCTCTCCTTGCCGGTGAGCGGCGCACAACCTTCATTTGCCTGAACGAGCGCACTGGGCAGGGTCGACAGCAGTGCTGTGATCGCCAGTGCTAACGATGTTTGCTTCATTATTTTTTTAACTCCATCTTGGATCGCACTCATCCTGAGTGCGACGGAAATCTATACACGGGTGACAGGGGTTCAAAAAGAGCCATTTTCAAAAAACGCAATGAGGTTCAAAGAAATCCGATTCAGTTTGTGGTAGGTATTCCAATGACACTGGTTATGTGTTCTATTGAGAATGGTTCTCACAGCCCACTACTGATCTTTTTATCTGTAATTCACTCCTCTCGCGACTCTCCTTCGCCGCAGCCATCTCGATTCGGGGCAATCCCGAGGGGAGCTTGTGCGCTCTTCAACGTGAGCGGCATGGTTGTGTGTGCCAACGTGAGTGCAGCTATGCATTCGGGGGTGACAGCAAGGGTGATGAGGTGGAACCAGCGGTTTATTGCTTGGCGGCGGTGGATGGCTCTGTTATGGTAATTAAAATAGCCGTTTGGATGGCTAGATTGCTGCGATTTGAGGGGCCTAATCTCTGAGAGCCACCCCGCCGCAGTCCCATAGCTTGATGCGTACCTGACAGGGAGTCCCTATGCCGTTTCGTTCCTTTTTATCTTCTCCTTTGACTGCTTCCTTGCGCGCCACTACTGGCGCCAGCACCTTTATTGCCGCGATGGCGGTCGGGAGCCTCTCTTTTTCCGCGGTTGCCGCCGATGAGCCCTTGCCGACCAAACAGGAGATTGTGATTGGTACCACGGTGGGGGATTTTGCCGACATGGTGACCGACTCCATCAAGCCGCAGCTGGAGGCCAAGGGGTACAAGGTCAAGCTGGTGGAGTTCACCGACTATGTGACCCCCAATATTGCTCTGGCTGACGGATCATTGGATGTGAACTGCTTCCAGCACAAACCTTATCTGGAGAGTTTTGCCAAAGATCGCGGCTTGTCGCTGGCGCCCATTACCCAGGTGCCAACTGGCCCGATGGGACTCTACTCCGGCAAGCTGGCAGCACTCGACAAGGTGCAAGAGGGGAGCACGGTGGCCATCCCCAACGATCCCACCAATCAGGCGCGGGCGCTGTTGATGCTGCAGGATCTTGGTTGGCTCACTCTCAAGGAGGGGATAAACCCGCTCAAGGCGAGCGAGTTTGATGTGGTGAACAATCCGCACAATCTCAAGCTGGTACTGCTGGAAGCCGCGCAGTTGCCCCGCTCGCGTGAGGATGTGGACTTTTCGGTGATCAACGGTAATTTTGCCGCCTCCAGTGGAATCCCGTTCACTGAAGGACTGTTTCTGGAGCGCAGCTACGATTTTATCAACTGGGTGGTGGTGAAAAGCGCAGATGCGGATCAGCCTTTTGCCAAAGATGTGGCGGCGGCCTACAACTCGGCGGCTTTCAAAGCCTATGCAGCCAAGCGTTTCGTCGGCTACAAGTACCCGCAAGGGTGGGGTGGCTAACAGTCTTGAACGTGGCCCGGCTATACAACGAAAAACGCCCCGAGTTCGGGGCGTTTTTTATGGTATCAAGCCATCAACGGGCGCTTCACTGGTTGCGATAGAAGCGGTTCAGCTCGTTCATCACCTGGATCATGGCGCCCATATCCGGGGTGCCGTGTTTGATCGGGCGATAGCTGTTGCGCTCCAGCAGTTCGAAGTCACCCTGCTTGTTGAAGTGGGTGATGGTGTCCCCTTCATAGATGGCGAAGTCGTTCTGATCCCCGGCCAGCAGCCAGTTGCGCGGGCTGGTATCAAACAGCGAGCGGCCAACGCTGTAATCACGCGCCGGATTGCGCACGCCCAGCATCCCCTGCATCAGGGTCGGCGCCAGATCGAAATGGCTGCTTGGTTGTTCCCGAACATCACTGCCGCGCCCCGGCCAGGCCAGTACCAGCGGTACCTGCACCTGATAGGGTGAGTAGTTGCTGCCTGCGCCCCAGCTGTTGCTGCGGGTGTCGTTGAACTCCTGACCATGGTTGGAGGTGATCACGACGATGGTGTTGCTGTCCATCCCCTGCGACTGCAATTTGGTCAGCATCTGCTCAAGCAACTGGTCGGTATAGAAGACCGAGTTCTTGTAGCGGTTCTCCAGTTTTTGCAGGTTCTCCGCCCGATAGGCGGTCGCCGGATTGAAGTTGGCGAGCTCCGGTTGGAACGGCCCCTTCATGGTGGCGGGCAACTGGTAGTCGCCGGGGCTCGAGAGATAGACCAGCGAGAACCAGGGACGCTCGGGAGAGCGCTTCTCCAGCCACTGTTGCCAGTCGGTCAGCAGCTTGCCATCGTCACTCTGCTCTGAGACAAACACCTGTTTGCGCAGACCGGCGAGGATGCTCTTGCGATACTTCTGGGCATCTTCCATCGCGCCGAACAGCCCGAACTGGTAATCCTGGCGCAGCATCTCGTCGAACAGCACCGGCGGACGCTTGTCGCTGCTGATGTCCTTGTAGTAGTGACCGGGCAACCCGTAGAAGAGGCTGAACATGCCCATCAGGTCGTCGTTGCCGCCACTCAGGTGATTGCGGAACGTCAGATGCTGATCCGCATAGCGCTGCAGATTGGGCATGTTGATGTTGTTGAGCATGTCAAAGCGCAGCGAATCGACCACCACAATCAGCAGATTGTTGTGAGTCAGGGGGGCGTTGACGTTGAGCGGGCGCAGCGGATAGTGCATCCGGCTGTCGCTGTTATCCCCCTGGGAGGCCGCCTGCTTCTCGTACTGATCCAGATCCAGCCAGCCATGTTTGGCCAGGAAGGAGCGGGCCGTCATGGGGTAGGAGAGGGGGAAGTTGGCTCTCTGCATGGTGATGGGCTGATAGAGGGTCGCATCCGCCCAGCTGTTGACCACGTGGGTCAGAATAAAGCAGATCAGCAGGGCCAGCCCCACCTGATTGCCGTACTGGCGGCGCTTGCGCTTGTTGATCTTGCGCCAGACATAGGCCGACAGCAGCAGTTGCAGCAGGAAGATGGTGGGCACGGCAACGAAGATGATGCTCCAGATTGAGCCCTCTTCGGTCTGCGCCTGATCCAGCAGCAACTGCCATACCTGACTGTTGAGGTGGAACTTGAACAGCCGGAATACCTGGGTGTCGATCAGCAGCAGCACCAGCGCCAGGGTAGCGACGATGGCCGAGATGAACCGCAACGACTTCTCCTTGGGCAGCACGAAGCTGAGCGGGAAGATCGTCAACAGGTAGGTGACAAAACTCAAAAACGAGAAGTGGCCAATCCAGCTTACAACGAGATAGATCACGCCAAGCGTGGTCGATGGCCAGCTGATGGCACCCAGATAACGGGTGGCGATGAGCATGGCCAGAATAATGTTGAAGAAGGAGAACCAATGCCCCCAGGTGATCAGGCGAGAGACATTATCACGATAGGGGTTACCGGTTTCGACCATAGTGATCCATCTGCGTTGAGAAACGTCAAATCAACAGAGTCGGGGACTCAGTGTGCGTCGTGGCGATTATCGACCGATGCGGTCAGGGCCTGGACAAACTTTTCAGTGATGGCCTGGCGCTGGGCCGGTGCCATACCGTTGATGATATTGGTGGTCAGATTGCCAAGCACCATAAGGCTGAGATCCACCGGCGCTTTATGCTTTTCCAGCGCGGTGATCAGGTCGTTCATCAGGGCGTCAAATTGCTCGTTATTGTACTTTGATACGATAGGCATAATCTTCAGTTCATCTCGGTTCAAAGCGCCTTATAATACTTCACCCTTTCGGCTAACACTATGGCTTTGTGACATGAGTCTCGATATCGACAAGATCATTCTTCACTCCTTGCGCCAGGGCGGCGATGGTCAACCCCACGCCGATACCCGCAGCCAGACCCTGCCCCCTGATGAGGCGGTACAGGGACTGATGGCGGAACTGCATCGGATCTACAACGGCAAGGGCGGCAAGGGCTTTGGCTTCTTTGCCGACCCCGAGGCCGCCGTCGCCGAGCTGGCCGACGGTGAAGAGGCTCCCAAGCAGCCTTCACCCGCGTTTCGTATCGCCCTCGAACAACTGCTCGACGAGCAGACCGAATTCGTTCCCTTCTCGGTCACCGTGACCCAGATGCTGGTCAAGCAGCTGGTGGAGCACGCCCTCGATGAGCAGGGGGTGCTGCTGTTTGCCAAATATAACTACGTCGGGGTCGATTATCTGCTGATTGCTCTGCTGGAGGGCAAGGAGAGCGTCACCGTCAGCGAAGCGCTGGAATTACGCCATATCCAGTATCTGGATATCGGCAAACTCAATCTGGTGGCCCGCATTGATTTGACCGAATGGAAAACCCAACCTGATTCGCGCCGCTATATCACCTTCAGCAAGGGGCGCATTGGTCGCAAACTGGGCGACTTCTTTATGGATCTGCTGGGTGCCCGCGAGGGCATGGATGCCAAGGTACAAAATAAAGGCTTGCTGCAGGCGGTCGAAGATTATTGCGACAGTCGTCAGCTCGAGCCGACCGAGCGCAATGACTATAAAAAGCAGGTCTTCAAATATTGCACCGAACAGGCGAGTGCCGGTGAAGAGATCGAAATCAAGGAGTTGTCTGCAGAATTGCCTAGCGACGGTGACCTCGATTTTTACAGCTTTATCGGTCAGGAGTATGAGCTGGAAGAGCGTTTCCCTGCGGATCGCTCTACCCTGCGTGGTTTGACCAAGTTTGTTGGCTCCGGCGGCGGTCTGACTCTGAGCTTTGAGCAGAAGCTGCTGAACAGCCGGATCTTTTACGACCCTCAGACCGACACCCTGACCATCAAGGGTGTGCCGCCCAATCTTAAGGATCAGCTGCTGCGCCAGTCGTAGTCATGCTCCCGAGTGTGATCAACTCGTCATTTCTCGCAAAAAGAGACTCCGCCCCGGCGGGGTCTCTTTTTTTATTGCGCCCGGGCAGACCTCGAAACTGGCGCGGTACTTTGTTAACAAATCAAACAAAATAAACCATCTGAAAGGGTTTTCATTGAGGTGAAAACCCTTTCACTCATGAAATTTTATTTCATTTTGGTAATTATTATTCTGTGGTTGTCTGGAATTAAGCCGATAAATGGCCGTAATTCCCTGAAATAAGAAAATGTTTTCAAAACTTTCTGGAAGGAAATACGTAATTGCATTTCAAAAATGCGAGTTGCGTCATGTGAGCCGTTTGCCGCTTGGGATAATATTCATCTCGCACACAATGCTCTTACAGCGCGGAACTAATACAAGGAAAGGCTCATGAAAAAGAAATTGCTGTCATCCCTGATCGGTCTGGCCACTCTTGGCGTCGCTTGCTCTGCTACTGCTGCCATCGATGAAGGCCAGCTGACCATCTGGATCAACGGTGACAAGGGATACAACGGTCTGGCTGAAGTGGGTAAGAAGTTTGAAGCAGAAACCGGCATCAAGGTTACTGTGGCTCACCCGGATCAGGTTGAAGTGAAATTCCAGCAAGCCGCCGCCACTGGCAACGGCCCGGACATCTTCTTCTGGGCTCACGACCGTTACGGTGAGTGGGTCAAAGCCGGTTTGCTGGTTCCGGTAACGCCGAACGCTGCCACCAAAGGCAAATTTGAACAGCTGGCATGGGATGCCATGACTGTTGATGGCAAAACCTATGGCTACCCGGTTGCCATGGAAGCAGTCAGCCTGATTTATAACAAGGACCTGCTGCCCGAGCCGCCGAAAACCTTCGAAGAGATCGCCAAGATTGACGAGACTCTGAAGAAAAACGGCAAGCGCGCCATCATGTGGGCTTATGACACCCCGTACTTCAGCTATCCGCTGGTGGCTGCCAACGGTGGTTACGCCTTCAAGAAGACCGCTACCGGTTATGACGTCAAAGATACCGGCGTGAACAACGCAGGTGCCAAGATGGGCGTGGGCTACATCTCCGAGATGATCAAGTCCGGTCACCTGGAAAAAGGCATCGACTACGGTGTGATGGACGCCAAGTTCAACAAGGGCGAAGTGGCCATGATGATCAACGGTCCCTGGGCCTGGAGCAACCTGGACAAGAGCGGCATCAAGTACGGCGTAGCGCCGCTGCCGACCCTGAACGGCAAGCCGGCCAAAGCCTTCGTTGGCGTACTGGGTGCCACCATCAACGCCGCCAGCCCGAACAAGGATCTGGCTATCGAGTTCCTGGAAAACTACCTGCTGACCGATGCCGGTCTGGCGCCGGTTAACGCCGACAAGCCGCTGGGTGCCGTTGCGCTGAAATCCTTCCAGAAGACCCTGGAATCCGATCCGCACATCAAGGCCACCATGTTGAACGCCCAGGCTGGCGAGCCGATGCCATCCGTTCCCGAGATGAGCCGTTTCTGGTCTTCCTTCGAAACTGCCCTCAAGAACGTGACCTCCGGTCGTCAGGGTGTTGACGAAGCTCTGGATACCGCTGCCAAGCGTATCGTTCAGTAAGCACGCACTACCCGGGAGGCCGTCATGGCCTCCCACTCTCTCAAATCTCTCTTGGCGTTATAAAGGTTAATTGGCATGGAAGTAGTACCTTCTGTTGAGTCCTATGCCGGTCCGAAGGATAAGCACACCTGGCTTAAGTGGACCATAGCGGCCCTGGTTGCCATCCTCAACGGCTACGCAGCCGTGATGATGTACGCCAGTGGCGAGTGGGTATTCGCGCTGCTGGATCTGGTGGTGGTTTCCGTCGGTCTGTATGTCTTCATGAACAAGAAGACCTATGCCCATCGCTACATCTTTCCGGGTGTTGCGGGCATGGTTGTGTTTATCATCTTCCCTCTTGCCTACACCATTGGCATTGCCTTCACCAACTATTCGGGGTCCAACTTGCTCTCCGTGGAGCAGGCGCGGGACTACCACCTGAAGAAAACCTACAAGGTGGCGGGCGGTGAATTCGATTTTACCCTGCTGGGTGGCGACAACGGCCAGTTCCAGCTGCTGCTGACACAGGATGATCAATCCTTTATCAGCCAACCTGTTTCCCTGATGACCAACAAGGCCCGTGAGCTGGCGTCCCGCGAGGGCCGTGTGCAGAACACCCAGCAAGTGGTCGAGCTGCAGCCCTTCACTGGCGAAGCGGCCAGCAAGGCCGCACCGATCCGCGCCATTGTTGAGCATCGTACTCACCTGAGTGACCTTGATCTGGTACTGCCGGATGGCGGTACCCACCTGACCCTGAGCAGTCTGCGCAAGTTTGCCGCCCAGAAGCAGCACTACACCCGTCTGATGGATGGTGCCGTGCTCAAGTCCGGCGTGGTGATCAAAGACAGCAACCTGCTGCGTGATACCCAGAATGGCGAGCTGATGCTGCCCAATGGCGAGACCGGCTTCTATCAGTACATCGACGAACAGGGTCAGTTTGTCGGCAAGGGTATTGCTCCGGGCTTTGTGGTGAGCGTCGGTTGGAAGAACTTCGCGCGCATCGTCACCGATCCGGGCATCCAGTCACCCTTCTTGCAGATCTTCATCTGGACCGTGATCTTCTCAACCTGCTCCGTCGCTTTCACCTTGGCTATCGGCATGGTGCTGGCCTGTCTGGTGCAGTGGGAAGAGCTCAAGGGGCGCGGTTTCTATCGGGTCATGTTGATCCTGCCCTATGCGATCCCGGCGTTTATCTCCATCCTGGTGTTCAAGGGGTTGTTCAACCAGAACTTCGGTGAGATCAACATGTTCCTGGAAGCGGCGTTTGGCATCAAACCGGACTGGTATACCAACCCCTTCCTGGCCAAGGTGATGATCCTGATTGTCAACACCTGGCTCGGCTACCCCTACATGATGATCCTCTGCATGGGCCTGCTCAAAGCCATTCCGGAAGATCTCTATGAAGCGTCCGCCATGGATGGTGCCGGTCCGGTACAGAACTTCTTCAAGATCACCGTGCCGCTGCTGATGAAGCCGCTGACACCCCTGTTGATTGCATCGTTCGCTTTCAACTTCAACAACTTCGTGCTTATCCAGTTGTTGACCAACGGTGCGCCCGACATCATCGGCGCCAGCACCCCGGCCGGTACCACCGACTTGCTGGTGAGTTATACCTACCGGATTGCGTTCCAGGGATCGGGTGGTCAGGACTACGGTCTGGCCAGTGCCATCGCCACAGCTATCTTCCTCATCGTAGGTGCGCTGGCGCTGCTCAACCTGAAATTGTCCAAAGCCGACAAGCAGCTGTAAGGAGGCTTCAACATGGCAATCGTACAACCCAAATCAGTCAAATACCGGGTGTGGGCAACCCACCTGGTCATGTGGGGCTTCCTGGCGCTGATCATCTTCCCGTTGATCATGGTTATCGCCATCTCGTTCCGTAACGGTAACTTCGCGGTAGGGGAGATCATCCCCTCCAATCCGACGCTGGATCACTGGAAGCTGGCGCTGGGCATGTCCATCACCAACGCCGACGGCAGCATCACGCCGCCGCCGTTCCCGGTGCTGACCTGGTTGTGGAACTCCATCAAGATCGCCGGCATCACTGCCCTGATGATCGTGACGCTCTCCACCACCTGTGCTTACGCCTTTGCCCGCCTGCGTTTTCGTGGCAAGTCCACCATCCTGCAGGGTATGCTGATTTTCCAGATGTTCCCGGCAGTGCTGGCACTGGTAGCCATCTACGCGCTCTTTAACAAGATTGGTGACTACATCCCCTGGCTCGGTCTCAACACCCACGGTGGCCTGATCCTGGCGTACATGGGCGGTATCGCCCTCCACGTCTGGACCATCAAGGGCTACTTCGAGACCATCGACTCCTCCCTGGAGGAGGCGGCGGCCATCGACGGTGCGACCCCGTGGCAGGCATTCCGTCTGATCCTGTTGCCCCTGTCGGTGCCCATCCTGGCGGTAGTGTTTATTCTGGCCTTTATCGGCTCCATTACCGAGGTGCCCATGGCCTCCATCCTGCTGCAGGATGTGAACAATCTGACCCTGGCGGTCGGGGCCCAGCAGTACCTCTATCCGCAGAACTATCTGTGGGGTGATTTCGCGGCGGCTGCAGTGCTCTCCGGTTTCCCCATCACAGTGGTCTTCCTGTTGGCACAGCGCTGGTTGGTTGGCGGTCTGACCGCCGGTGGTGTGAAAGGTTAAGTTTATGGCCGGGGGAGCTGACTCCCCCCGCTATCACGATTTGCAAAGATTCAAGAGCGGAGCTCGTCATGGCTGAAGTAGTACTCAACAACGTTCGCAAAAATTACGATCCGGCTGTTCACAAGGACACCCTGCGCAACATCAACCTCTCCATCAAGGAGGGCGAATTCATCGTCTTCGTCGGCCCGTCCGGCTGTGGCAAATCCACCCTGCTGCGGATGATCGCGGGTCTGGAAGACATCACCAGCGGTGAGCTGACCATCGGCGGTCGCTACATGAACGACGTGCCGCCGGTAGAGCGCAACGTCGGCATGGTGTTCCAGTCCTACGCCCTTTATCCGCACATGAACATCTACGAGAACATGGCCTTTGGTCTGAAGCTCAAGAAAATGGACAAGGAGAACATCCACAAGCGGGTGATGCGCGCCGCCGAGATCCTGGGTCTTGAGCCGCTGCTGGACAGAAAGCCCAAGGCGCTCTCCGGTGGTCAGCGTCAGCGGGTCGCCATCGGTCGCTCCATCGTGCAGCAGCCGCAGGTGTTCCTGTTTGACGAGCCGCTCTCCAACCTGGATGCCGCGCTGCGGGTCAAGATGCGGATCGAGATCGCCAAGCTGCACAAAGAGCTTAACTCCACCATCATCTACGTGACCCACGATCAGGTGGAAGCGATGACCCTGGCCGACAAGATTGTGGTGCTGAGCCCGCTCAAGGCGGAAGCTGCCACCAACCTGGAACAGTTCGGTTCACCGCTGGATCTCTACCACAACCCGGACAACAAGTTCGTGGCGGGCTTTATCGGCTCTCCCAAGATGAACTTCCTGGCGGGCGAGTTGCTGGAGATTGGCGAGCAGGAGTGCCTTGTCAAGTTGACCTCTGGCGATACCGTGCGTGCCCGGGTCGATGCCCGCAGTGGCGCTGTGGGTGACAAGGTGGAGCTGGGTATTCGCCCCGAGCACCTGATGCCGCTGGATCACCCCCATGCGCACAGCAAGGTGAGCGGGATCGTGCAGGTGGCCGAGCACCTGGGTGCCGAGTCATTCGTTTATATGGATGTGGATGGTCACGATTTTACCGTCAAGGCCACCTCGGATGTGGATGTGGCGACCGGTCAGACCTACAGCGTGGGTATCCCGGCCGAAGCCTGCTACCTGTTCGATGCCAAGGAGCAGGCGTTCCCCCGTACCGCCAAATATATCCGTACCTGATTTTTTGTTGTGCCGGTTTTCCTTTCTTAATAATCAATGCCTTTTTGCCGGTCGTCAGACCGGCTTTTTATTGCCTGCGATTTGAACATGCAGATAGGCAAGGTAACCCGGTTCAAGCCTCGAGTTCGGCGGTAATATCGGGCACAAAGGTCTGGCTGGCCAGCGGCGGGCGCTCATACCCTTCGGTCTTGATGGGGGGGAGCTTGATAGGCTCGTAGTGGATCGCCTCGTAGGGCACCTTGCTCAGCAGATGGGCGATGCAGTTGAGGCGGGCACGGCGTTTGTCGTCCGCCTCTACCACGAACCAGGGGCAATCCTCGGTGTCGGTGTAGGTGAACATGTCATCCTTGGCGCGGGAGTACTCCACCCAGCGCGAGCGGGATTGCAAATCCATCGGGCTGAACTTCCAGCGCTTGATGGGGGTGTTGATCCGCTCTTTAAAGCGCTTCTCCTGCTCCTCGTCACTGACCGAGAACCAGTATTTGATCAGGGTGATGCCGGAGCGGATCAGCATCCGCTCAAACTCGGGGCAGGCGCGCAGAAACTCGCGATACTCGGCGTCGCTGCAAAATCCCATCACCCGCTCGACTCCGGCCCGGTTGTACCAGGATCGGTCAAACAGCACCATCTCGCCAGCGGCGGGCAGGTGGGCCACATAACGCTGAAAGTACCACTGGGAGCGCTCCCGATCGGAGGGGGCGGGCAGCGCCGTGACCCGGCAGACCCGGGGGTTTAGCGGCTCGGTGATCGCCTTGATGACGCCCCCTTTACCGGCGGCGTCCCGTCCCTCGAACAGCACCACCACCTTCAGTCCCTCCTGCTTGACCCACTCCTGCAGCTTGACCAGCTCCTCCTGCAGATGGGCAAGGTGGTGCTCGTAGCACTTCTTGTCCAGACGCGGCCGCTTCTTGCTCTTCTCCTTCGCCATGGGCTTCTCCTTTTGGCATCCTTTCATGGGTGACTTCTTTGAGTCACTGTCAGCTTGCACCAGGGAGGCGTCACCTGCCAAGGGGGACGTGATACACTGCCCGCCCATCGCTGGCAACAGGAGATAACATGAAGCATTTTATGGAGATAGCGGGCCGCCGGATGGCCTATCTGGATGAAGGGCAAGGGCCGGTACTGCTGTTTGGTCACAGCTACCTGTGGGATAGCGCCATGTGGGCGCCGCAAATCGAGGCGCTCAAGGGCAGCTATCGCTGCATCGTTCCCGAGCTGTGGGGCCACGGCGATTCCGACCTGCTCCCCGAAGGTGGCTGCACCCTGGCGACTCTGGCGCGGGATCACCTGGCGCTGCTCGATGCCCTCGGGGTTGACGAGTTCGTGCTGGTGGGCCTCTCCATCGGCGGCATGTGGGGTGTGGAGCTGGCGCGCATGGTGCCAAACCGCCTCAAGGGGCTGGTGCTGATGGACAGTTTTGTCGGCCTGGAACCGCAGATCACCTGCGAGCGCTACCTCGGCATGCTGGCGATGATCGAGCAGCTTGGCACCATCCCGGCGCCCATCGTCGAACAGGTAGCGCCGCTCTTTTTTGCCAATCAGCCTGATGATGCGCTGATGAGCGGTTTCAAGGCGCGCCTTGCCGCCTGGCCAAAGGATAAGATTGCCGCCATGGTAGCGGTGGGCCGCAGCTTTGTGACCCGCGAAGATCGTATCGAGTGGCTGGAGGAGATCACCACTCCCGCGCTTGTGATGACAGGCTGCGAGGACAAGGCCCGTCCGGTGCTGGAGGGCTATCTGATGGCCGAGGTGCTGGGTTGCCCGTTCAAGGAGATCCCGGCAGCTGGCCACATCTCGTCGCGGGAAAATCCGGCCTTCGTCAATCAGCAACTGACCGAGTTTCTGGCGGCGCTGTAAGCCTGAACTGGCAGCTTGAGCAGGCTGTACTACCAGCCTGATGATGGCCGTGAAAAAGGGAGCCGAGGGCTCCCTTTTGTTTGGTCGTGTCTCACTGTTCAAGACTCATAACTGTTACCAGATATAGCCCAGCGCAAAACCCGCATAAAGTTCGCCATCGTGCTGGACGATGGGGCTGTTTTTGATGTCCCGATCATACAATTCGTAGTTCATGGCAAACATGCCAATCCAGTTGGGGCTGAAGCGGTAGCTGGTGATGAGCGCCGCCATGGGGGAGAGGGTTGACCCCGTATCCCAGGCTGGCCGCTGGGCGGTGGCCTCGCTCTCGGAGATGCCGCCGAAGTAGTAGTTGGCCATCTTGTCGCTGCGCAGCATCAGCCCCATCCCCGGCATGATCAGCAGGTTGTCGCGCAGGATGGGGAAGTCGGCCCACAGCAGCAGCTCCTGCCCCTTGCTGCGGCCGGTGACATCGCTGTTGGCCCGCACGGTCAGCAGGGCATAGGGGATGATGATGTTGCCACCGATCCCGCCTTCCAGCTGCCATTTTCGCTGCTCCATACCACTGAAAGCGGGCGAGTCCTCGGGATCCAGATTGCCAAAACGGACCCGACCATAGCCGTAGAGGGCCACGTTATCATCCTTGTGGAAGTAGTAGCGGGCCCGATCCCCCAGAAACATGAACTGGTCGCCAAAATAGATAAAGCCGGGGATGGCGTAGAGGGCGTTGTCCTGCGCTTCATAGCGGGCTTGTCCCCCGATAAGCGCCGCTCCGGCGACAAAGCCTTGTGGCACCGGGCTGGTAGGGCTGTCGCTGGTGAGCAGATCCATGGCGCCAAGATCGATATCGGCGCGAGTTGGCAGGGCAGCTGCGAGGAGCAGGGCCGTCAGCCCTGCCGCTCTGATTTGACGAAAAAAGGTCATGGACACTCCGTTGTCACGATTGCATGGGAAGTGGGTTATTTTGCGGCGCTCGGCAGATCTTCGCGTTTTGGCCAGGCATTGATCACCGCCTTGACCAGGGTGGCGAGGGGAATGGCAAAGAAGACCCCCCAGAATCCCCACAATCCGCCAAACACCAGCACGGCGATGATGATGGCCACCGGATGGAGGTTGACCGCTTCCGAGAAAAGCACCGGCACCAGCAGGTTGCCATCGAGGGCCTGAATGACCAGATAGGCCACCATCAGCCAGGCAAACTCCGGGGTGAGCCCCCACTGGAACAGGGCCACCATGGCGACCGGAACTGTCACCACGGCGGCGCCGATATAAGGGATCAGCACCGAGAAGCCGACCGCGACCGCCAGCAGCACCGAGTAGCGCAATCCCATCAGGGCGAAGGGGACATAGGTGGCGATGCCGACGATGAGGATCTCGATCACCTTGCCGCGGATGTAGTTGATGATCTGGTTGTTCATCTCGACCCACACCCGATTGACCAGGGTGCGGTTGCGCGGCAGGAAGCGGCGCAGGCTGCCCATCAGTACCCGCTTGTCTTTGAGCATAAAGAAGACCATCAGCGGCACCAGAATGAGGTAGATCATGATGGCGACCACGTTGACCAGCGAACTGAGGGAGGCGCTCACCAGATGCTCGCCGCCACTGAGGATGCGCTGGCGAATATTGTCGATGACGGTCTCCACCAGACTGACGTCGATGAGCTCGGGGTATTTGTCCGGCAGGGTGCGCACATAATCCTGAGCGTGGGTCAGCATGGCCGGCGCCTCTTTGGCCAGATTGATCCCCTGACTGACCAGCGTCGGGATAAGACCCAGCAAGGAGGCGACTGCTACCGCAATAAAGAGGATCAGAATGACGCTGGTGGCCAGGGTGCGCGACAGCCCCGTTTTTTGCAGCCGGGCGACCGGCCACTCCAGCAGATAGGCCATTACCAGCGCCACCAGCAGGGGGGCCAGCAGATCGCCAAACAGCCAGATGATGGTGAAGCAGAACACCAGCAACAGAAAAAGGGTAACGGCATCGGGATCGGAAAAACGGGTCTGATACCAGCGCTTCAATACTTCTAACATGACGGCATCCTTACATCACTGGGGCTCAAGATGGTTGTTTCGCCCCGACAACCAACTGCAAAGAGAGGGTTTTGTCCGCTTCTTGCTGCACCTCGACATGGTGGCCCTGACGGTGCAGATAGGCCGGAATATCCTGCCGGGAGCCCGCATCGGCCAGCCGGATGGTGGCGGTTTGACCGCTTTGGGCCTCCCTTAACCAGAGCTTGAGCCGGATCAGCGGCTCGGGGCAACGCCAGGGGGTCAGGTCGAGAATTTCCATGGGGGCTCCATCAGGCAGGTGGCCGCTATTATGGCCGTGATAAGAGCATGAAACAACGCTTGTAGCCCTTGATGGGCAAGGGTATTCTGCCGAGGCCCTTTCTGATGGAGATAGAGATAACGTGGCACGTTTTTCCCCCCTGATGGCATCGCTTCCCCTGCTGGCTTCCCTGATGGGCGCCACGTTTCATGCCGAGGCCAACAATCAGCTTCCCGACATCGGCACGGCCGGGGTTGCTGCCCTGCCCATCGAGCAGGAAGTGCGTTACGGCAACGCTTTTATGCGCTTTGCCCGTGCGGGTCTGCCGATCATCGATGATCCGGTGCTGAGCCAGTACATTGACGATCTGGGTCAGCGATTGCTGACCAACGCCGATGGGGTACGTTTCCCGTTTACCTTCTTCCTCATCAATGATCCCAGCATCAACGCGGCCGCCTTCCTCGGCGGGCGAGTCAAGGTGCACACCGGCCTCTTCCTCTACGCCGACAGCGAGAGCGAGCTGGCCTCGGTACTGGCCCACGAAATCACCCACGTGACCCAGCGCCATATCGCCCGTTATATGGAAGCGCAGGCGAGCAGCTCGGCGGTGACCCTGGCCGGTCTGGTGGGCTCCATCGCGCTGGCGGTGATCAACCCGACCGCCGGTATCGCTGCGTTGCAGACTACGCTGGGCCTCTCCATGCAGTCGGCCATCAACTACACCCGCGACAACGAATATGAAGCGGATCGCATCGGCATGAAGACGCTTTATGATGCCGGTTTCGACCCCATGGGGATGGCCAACTTCTTCCAGAAACTGGCTGCCGAATACCGTTACGCCAGCAAGCCGCCGGAAATGCTGCTCACTCACCCGCTGCCGGAGACCCGGATCAGCGAGGCTCGCGCTCGGGCGGGCAGCTATGGCCGCCGCGACTTGCCGCCCAGTCTCGACTTCTGGCTGGCCAAGGTGCGGATTCAGGTGCGTTTTGGTACCGATACCCCGCAGGGGCTGCTGAGCTACTTCGATAGCCGGATCCAGAAGGGGGATTACCCGCTCAAGGATGCCGCCATCTATGGCAAGGCGCTGGCGCTGATCCAGCTCAAGCGCACCGACGAGGCTGATACCCTGATGCAGGAGCTGGCGGCCCGTCATCCGGAAGATCTCTTTATCGTCGATGCCCAGACCGACATCGATCTGGCCAAGGGGCGCAGTGCTCAGGCCATCGCGCGCCTCGAGAAGTTCCGCAGCCGGATGCCGGATAACGAAGTGGTGGTGGTCAACCTCGGCAACGCCTACCTCGAGAGCGGCAACTACAAGAAGTCCATCGCCATCCTCGACCCCTATGCCCGTGCCCATGAGGAGAATAATCTGGCCTGGAACCTGCTGGCCGATGCCTATCGCAAGGCGGGCAGAATGACCGAGCTGCATATGGCGCGGGCCGAGATGCTCGCACTGCGCGGGGATTATCAGGCGGCCATCGACGAGCTGATCGTGGCACGCGGTACCACCAGCGATCGGATGACCCTGGCTCGTCTGGAGGCGCGCATCACCGAGCTGGAGCGGGCCAAGAAGGATCTCGACAGCCTCAAGGGCTAACGAAACCTATCAAACAAGGGCGCACTATGGTGCGCCCTTGTTGTTTATGGCGGTGGCGTTGATGTGGGGGACGGTGATAGCAGCGATGGGCTAGTGACTCATGCCGCTGGCGGTCGCCTTGAGCATCTCGATCTGCTGCTGGTCGAGCTCGCCGACCAGCGTCTGCTTGAGCTTGCCCTCATTATCGAGCAGGTAGCTGGTAGGCAGGCCGCTTGGGCGAGGGAAGGGGAGCCTGGCATCTTCATTGGCAATAAGGAGCGGCACCTTGATGTGGTACTGCGCAGCCAGCTTGTCCAGCTCTGCTGGCGTGGTTGGGTCGTAGTTGATGGCCACCACTGTGATCTGGCCCTCCGCTGCCAGCCCGTTGAGGCGCGGCATCTCGCGCAGGCAGGGGGCGCACCAGGGGGCGAAGTAGTTGACCAGGATCGGCTTGCCGGCAAAGTGGCGCAGGCTGACCGACTGCCCTGTTGCATCGGTAAATTCGGGGGCGGGCGTGCAGGCGCCCAGCAGGCCAGCCACAATCAGCCAACAAATTCGTTTCAATTCCTTTCCACTGCCGCTTACCCTGACCATCACTTTCCCCTACAATAGCGCCGTTTCTTGTCCCATCTTGCGATTAATCAGGGAGTTACCATGAGCGAGACCCAAATCTACCACAATCCGCGCTGCTCCAAGAGTCGCGAAACCCTGGCCCTGCTGGAACAGCACGGGATCGCCCCTGATGTGGTGCTCTATCTGGAGCAGGCCCCGAGCGAAGATGAGATCCACAACCTGCTCTCTCTGCTCGGTTTTAGCGATCCCCGCCAGCTGATGCGCACCAAGGAAGAGCTCTACAAGGATCTGGGATTGGCCGATGTCAGCGGTGATGCCCTTATTCGCGCCATGCACCAGCATCCCAAGCTGATCGAGCGCCCCATCGTCATCAAGAATGGTCAGGCCCGCATTGGTCGCCCGCCGGAGCAGGTGCTGGAGATCCTCAAGTGAGCACCCGCTTCGCACGTCTGCTGACTCTGGTCGGCTTCTTTGGTCTGCTGGGCTGGGTCATCCTCTGGCATCTGTGGCTGTCACCCCACCCGGACCTCAACCCCTGGCTGCTGCCGGTGATCTGGACGGTGCCGCTGCTCTTCCCTCTCAAGGGGATAGTGCAGGGCAACCCCTACACCCACGCCTGGGGCAACTTCGTGTTGATGCCCTATTTCCTCCACGCCCTCACCCTGATCACCACGGATGAGGGGGAGCGGTGGCTGGCGGTGGTGGAGCTGGTCTTCACCACTCTCGCTTTTGTCGGCACCATCTATTACGCCCGACTGCGTGGTCGGGAGCTGGGCTTAAGCATTCGCAAAAAGAAAGACGAAGCCAACTGATGACAAACGCCCCGCAAGGGGCGTTTTTTATGGGGAAGCAGCTCTATCCAGAGGGATCACTGTGCCCCTTGCGCTGCCCGATATTGGGCCAGCTGTTGCTGGCTAAAGTCCATCAGCTGGGGATAGAAGCGCAGAAATCCCGCCTCGCATGTTTGCCACTGCGACTTATCGAGGGTCAGCAGCGCCTCTCCCAGTTGTACCGGGCGGCGCAGTCGGCGGCCGATGCCATTCAGCGCTTGCCCCAGCCCCTCCCTGTGGCGGTAGGAGGCGATCCAGTTCTGCTCGGCCATCCGTTTGAGGGGGAGTGGCAGTCCGTCCGGCAGGCGTGGGTGATCCGCCAATAGCTGCTCATAACTGCGTTGCAGGAAGCGGGGCAGGGGCTCGGTGCTGAACAGTCCCCAGTGCAGGCTCAGCCAGTGGTCGTAGATCATATCCACCACTATGCCGCCAAAGCGGCGCCAGGGGGCCTCGAAACAGGCGACGGCCGCCTTGTGCTCGGGGTGGCCATCGGTGAAAGCGTCAATTTTGCGGTGCAACCAGATCCCCTCATCGAAGTGGGCGGCAAGCCCCGTGGGCAGCGTGCCTTTGACGAAATCGCCGAGCAGGTTGCCGGTGAGGGAGCTTCGGGTGTGGGCAGCCAGATGGAGATGGGCCAGAAAATTCATCGGTTGCTGTGGGTCTTTTATGGGATGGCAAGGTGCTTCGAGCCTAACTGATCCCGCCCGCCTTGACCATGATCGGGATTTTGCTACTGCCTGGCGGCTGCCTCTTGCCGGGCAAAATTCGGGCGTGCTAAGGTGATTGCCATCTTTGTCACAGGACGCGACAAACCACCATGATGCGCAAAGCCAGAGGCTTTTTTCTGGCCTTCTACTTCAAGCCTTTCTATCTCTCCGAGTGGTTCGACGAATAGATCGAACCTCTGGAGCAGTTCACTGACGCCCGCTCGGGCGTGATCTCGCTCATCCAGATTTTGCCGCTTTTGGTCATCGCATGCTTTCGCCTGCGGTGCCTTGTCCGCGCCTGTGCGCTTTTTATGTAATGGAGTACTCATGATGAAGATCAGACTGACCCTCTCAGCCCTGTTTGTTGCCAGCCTGCTGGCCACCCCCGCCATGGCCAAGGAGTGGAAAACCGTGCGCTTCGGGGTGGAGGGGGCCTACCCGCCCTTCTCCTGGACCGATGCGTCGGGCGAGATCAAGGGGTTTGATATCGATCTCGCCAACGCCCTGTGTCAGCAGATGGCGGTCAAGTGCGAGCTGGTGGCGCAGGATTGGGACGGCATGATCCCGGCCCTGTTGTCGCGCAAATACGATGCCATCATCGCCGCCATGTCGATCACCGACGAGCGGCGCCAGAAGGTCGATTTCACCGAGAAATATGCCCATATTCCCAATCGCTTTGTGGCGGCCAAGGGGACCGAGCTGACGCTGACCCCGGAAGGCATGGCGGGCAAGCGCATCGGGGTGCAGCGGGCCACCACCCACGACAAGTACCTGACCGACAATTTTGGCTCGAATGTCACCATTGTCCGTTACGGCAATGCCGATGAGGCCTATCTCGATCTGAAAGCGGGTCGGGTGCTGGCCCTGCTGGCCGATGCCTCTGCCATTGAGCAGGGGCTGCTTGGCAAAGAGGGGGGCGACAAGTTCGACTATGTGGGGCCCGCCCTGACCGATCGCCAGTGGTTTGGTGATGGCATGGGGATCGCCGTGCGCAAGAGTGATAAGGAGCTCAAGGGCAAGCTGGACGAGGCGATCAAGGCCCTGCGTGCCAATGGCACCTATCAGCAGATCAACCAGAAGTACTTCAAGTACGATATATATGGTGGTTGACAGTGGGAGGGAGCTTGCTCCCTCTCTTTTCATTGGGCAAGCGACAATCGTGCAAGGAGGATCGCCATGTTGACCCTGATCGAGGGGGCCGAGATCTTCAGCCCCTCCCACCTTGGCCAGCAGGATCTGCTGGTGGCCGATGGCCGCATTGCCTGGATGGGCCAGGGGCTGACTGTGCCTGAAAACTGGCCGCTGCACAGGGTCGATGGTCGTGGCCACTATCTGGTGCCCGGGTTGGTAGATCCGCTGGCCCATATCACCGGCGGCGGCGGTGAAGGTGGCTTTGCCTTTCGCACCCCTGAGCTGGCGGCGAGCGAGGCGCTCAGGGCCGGTGTCACTACGCTGGTGGCGGCGCTTGGCACCGACAGCCTGACCCGCACTCCCGCGCAGGTGCTCGGCAAGGTGCGCGAGTTTCGCGCCGCCGGGGTGAGCGCGTTTATGTATAGCGGCTCTTACCATCTGCCGGTCAAGACCCTGACCGGCACGGTGGAGTCGGACATCATCCTGATCCCCGAGGTATTGGGGGTGGGGGAGGTGGCCATCAGTGACCACAGATCCAGTGCGCCGACCCACGATGAGCTGGCCAGGCTTGCCAGCGAGGCGCGAGTAGCCGGGCTGCTTGCGGGCAAGAGCGGGGTCAGCTTCTTCCATGTCGGGGATGGCAAGGGGGCATTGGCCCCCCTGCGGGCCCAGCGCGATAAGACCGACATTCCGCTGCGCCAGCTCTATCCGACTCACTGCAACCGCAACCCCTGGCTCTTTGCCGAGGCCATCGAGTGGGGCAAGGCGGGAGGTTGGGTCGACCTCACCACCTCGAGCTTTCCCGATCTGCTGGAGGATGGCGAGCGGCTTGCCGCCGATGCGTTTCTCGAGCTGCTGGCCGCCAATGTGCCTGCCGATCGCATCACCTTCAGCTCGGATGCCAACGCCAGCCTGCCGCGCTTTGATGGCGAAGGGCGGCTAATCGAGATGCGCTGCGGCCAGATTTCCAGCCTGTGGCAGCAGTGCGTGCGCGCGACACGGCTCGGTGTCTCGCTGGAGAGGGCGTTGGCCGTGGTGACGAGCAATCCGGCGCAGGCGCTGGGGCTTGGTAGCAAGGGGCGTATCGGGGTCGGGCAGGATGCGGATCTGCTGCTGGTGCACGACCGGACGTTTGCTATCGAACGGGTGATGAGTGGCGGCCAGTGGCGCGAATAAGGCTGCGGGCAATATCGCAGCCAGTGCGAGTGCGTGGTTGCTCCTGTCTAGTCCTGAAATAGGTTTACACATTTTCGGCTAGCTTTGCTCCACTCAGAACCCCCTATGTACCGCATCGGGGGTTCTGTATTTCAACGCATGATGCGGCCGCTCCGCGTTGTAAATATCCACTGCTTCACGCACCATTTCCCGCGCTTGCGTCAAATCCTGCGGGCTTTGCAACAATAACTCTCCTTTCAAAATCCCGTTCACCCGCTCCGCCAACGCATTCTGGTAGCAGTCATACCCATCCGTCATCGAGCATTTCACCCCGTACCGTTCATGTAATGACTGATACAGCCCAGAGCAATACTGCACGCCGCGGTCAGAGTGATGGATGAGTTCACCGCCGCCACGTCGTTGCTTCAGTGCTTTCTTGAACGCCATCGCCACCGATTCGGCGTGCATCCCTTCGTGCACGTGATGGCCCACTATCTTGCGTGAGTAGGCATCCGTCACCAGGCTCAGGTACAGCGGCCCGCTTCTGGCTGGCAGATAGGTGATATCAGCGACCCAGACCTGCTCCGGGGCCACCGGTGTGACCTGCTCTGGCCCCGCCTTGAGCAAGTTGGGATGACGGTAGAAACGGTGAAAACTGTGGGTGGTCTTGTGATACGCCCGCCTGGGCTGCACCAGCAGGCGGTGCTCGGCCAATATCTGAAACAGCCTGTCCCGCCCGACCTTGAGCCCGCCATCATCCTGACCCTGCAGCAGATAATGCAGCTTGCGAGTGCCCACCCGCGGTTGTCGCAGTCGAACCTGACGCACAAAACGCACCACTTGCAATCCCTGTGCATGGCGCTCGTCGGCGACCCGATTGCGCTTGTAGTAAGCCTGCCGGCTTATCCCCAGAAACAGGCAAGCCCTGACAATGGTCAGCCTCTCGACTTGCCGCTGCGAGAGGACTTGCCGGGTCGCTTTTTTACGATGGAGACGCCGTAGTCATTCTTCAGTACATCGACGACGGCCTCAAAGAACTGGGCCTTCTGACTCATCAACGCCAGCTGTTGCTCAAGTTCCTTGATGCGCTGTTCGGGCGTCTGATTGTCGTGGTCAGGCATGGTGATGCTCCTGCCGGCACGCACAGAAGCCCCCTGGCTCCAATCTTGCCGACCATGTTTACGCAACCATACCAGAACGGTGGAGCGGCCCTGAATGCCATAACGCACCTGAGCCTGTTTGTAGGTGAGCTCGCCTTTTTCAATCTGCTCGACCAGCGCCAGTTTAAAAGTCAGCGAGTAATCGCGCTGTGTCCGTTTCACACCTTGTCCCATCGGGCTCTCCATTTATTGGGGGGAAAGGTGTAAACCATATTCAGGACGGGACATCCAAACAGCAAAAGCCCGACAACAAGGTCGGGCTTTTTTATCTGCAATGTGGGAATCAGGCTTAGAGCGCCAGAAACCCGAGGATCAGGATGGGGCCGAGCAGGCTCAGGATAAAGCCGGAGACAATGGCCACCGGCACCACCTGAATGCCCCCTGATTTCTGGATGACCGGCAGGGTGAAGTCCAGCGCCGTGGCACCGCCGTAACCGATGGCCGCCGAGGGGTGGCGTCGCATCAGGACCGGGATGATCAGAATAGCGATAAGCTCGCGCCCAAGATCGTTGATAAAGGCAGCAGAACCGAGCACCGGCCCCAGTTTGTCGGCCACCAGAATGCCGGAGAGCGAATACCAGCCGAAGCTCGAGCTCATCGCCAGACCATGGGCAAAGGGCATCCCCAGCAATTGGGCCGCCAGCAGGCTGCCCAGCCAGCTGCTGAGGATGACGGTGGCGGCTATCTTCATCCCCCAGGGGTTGAGCAGGATCTGGCGCAGCCGCATGCCGGAGTTGCGCATCTGCACCCCGATGAGAAACAGCAGCAGCATCAGGGCCCACTCGCTCCACTTGTCGATGGGCAGGGCGCGCAGATCTACCAGTAGACCCAGCAGCACACCGCCGAGCACCACAAAGCAGAGCTGCAGGGATTCCCACAGCAGGTGCAACTTGCCCGGCATCTTGGCATCGCTCGCCTCATGGGTCGGCGGTGTGCGCTTGTCGAGCCACCAGAGGGCCAGCAGGTTGCAGACCGTGATCGCGGTCAGCATCACCCCGGCGACCTTGAAGATCACCGCCAGATTGCTGCCCAGGTTCTCCACATAGGCAAGCCCGAGCCCCATCAGAAACAGAATGAGGTAGACCATCTTGCCCAGACTCTGGTTGACCAGCTTGATCAGCCGTGCAGAGGAGAGGGGAATCAGATAGCCGATTGCCAGTGGCAACAAGATCAGCAACACATTGAGCAGCATCGAGGCCTCGATCACAAAAACTGATAAAAATACCACCTTATCATTACTTATTGGCTCTGTGTCACATATCTATCGCTTTCATGGTCGAAAACAGCCCTTTTGGGGACAGATTGTTACTTTTTTGCCACAACCTCTCTGTTTGATAAGGTTCTGTGCGAGCCCGAGTGCACCAATGAAATCAAGTTGATCCAATCGGGGGGCCGATATTTCGCTCGGCAAGGGGGTGCATAAAGCCATTTTGGTGCCGGTTTGGCACACATCACGCTTTTCTCTTGCCACTGATATGATTGGGGTATAAAAAGGCGTTATCGGAATAGCCATTGAAACGGCTGCTTATGCAAATAAAGTGCTGAAAAATACGCAAAGAGCGAATAAAAATAGAGCGAATCCCCTGAAGACCCTCGTTCTGTATTGTTTTTTCACTATCCGGGTGATATTTTCGCTGAAGGTTGCCATCGGTTAACTTTTTGTTAAATGGACGATGGTTGAGTCACGCCCCCTGCGGCGTCTAGGGACAGACAAGGTTGTAATGGATGAGCGACGTTGCCGCACTGGAAGTACGTGATCTGCACAAATATTTTGGCACCCACGAAGTGCTCAAGGGCATCGACATGACCGCCCACAAGGGGGATGTGATCTCCCTTATCGGCTCCTCCGGCTCGGGGAAGTCGACTTTTCTTCGCTGTATCAATCTGCTCGAAACCCCCTCATCCGGCACCGTCTCGCTCCATGGCGAACTGATCCGGATGAAAACCAGCCGCGCCGGCGAGCGGTTGCCCGAGGATATGCGTCAGGTGGAGCGGATCCGCAGCCGGCTGGCCATGGTGTTTCAAAGTTTCAATCTCTGGTCACACATGACCATCATGCAGAACATCATCGAAGTGCCGATCCAGGTGCTCAAGGTGCCTCGCGCCGAAGCACTGGCCAAGGCAGAGCAACTGCTCAACCGGGTTGGACTCTGGGAGCGGCGTGACTACTATCCTGGCCACCTCTCCGGTGGTCAGCAGCAGCGGGCCGCCATTGCCCGTGCGCTGGCGGTAGAGCCCGAGGTGATGCTGTTTGACGAACCCACCTCGGCGCTGGATCCCGAGCTGGTAGGGGAGGTGCTCGGCCTGATGCGCGAGCTGGCCGAAGAGGGGCGCACTATGCTGGTGGTGACCCACGAGATGTCGTTTGCCCGGGATGTATCGAACAAGGTGATGTTTCTGCATCAGGGGCGGGTGGAAGAGGAGGGCAACCCCAAGGAGATTTTCGCCCATCCCAAATCCGAGCGGTTCAAGCAATTCATCTCCTCCATCTACTGATGGCGGGATGCCTGGTTACCCAATCAACTGTTTTATCAAGGAGAGATACATGAACAAGCTGATGCTGGCGACAGCCGTAGTTACTGCCCTTGCGTCCGGTAGCCTGATGGCCAAGGAGTGGAAAGAGGTCCGGATCGGGGTTGAGGGTGCCTATCCCCCCTTCTCCTGGACCGAGCCCAGTGGCGAGGTGAAAGGCTTTGATATCGACATCGCCAACGCCCTGTGCGAAGAGATGAAAGTGAAGTGCACCCTGGTCAAGCAGGACTGGGACGGCATCATTCCGGCGCTGTTGTCGCGCAAGTTTGACGCCATCATCGCCACCATGGACATCACAGAAGAGCGCAAGAAGAAGGTGGACTTCACCCAGAAGTACCAGCACATTCCGGCCCGCTTTGCCGCCAAGAAGGGCACTGATGTGCAGCTCGACAAAGCCTTTATGGAAGGCAAGTCCGTCGCAGTGCAGCGTGCAACCTCCATGGATACCTTTATTACCGACAACTTCCCCAATGCCACCATCAAGCGTTACGGCACCGCCGATGAAGCCTATCTCGATCTGAAATCCGGTCGTGTGGACTATGTGCTGGCCGACTCTGCCGCCATCACCGACGGTCTGTTGAAGAAAGAGGGCGGTGATGCCTTTGAATTCGTCGGCCCGAAACTGACCGATCCCAAGTGGTTTGGCGAGGGTGCCGGTATTGCGGTGCGCAAGGCTGACAAGGATCTGAAAGAGAAATTCAATGCCGCTATTCTGGCGCTGCGTGCCAACGGCAAGTACAAGGAAATCAACGACAAGTACTTCGAGTTCGACGTTTACGGAGAGTAAAACAAAGAGACGTTTACGGCGAGTAAGTCCAAAAACGTCTACGGCAAATAACGACAGGTTGATCCCGTCAGTAGTCATCGGGCCCGTCACCTCCCTGAGGGAGTTTACGGGCCCGCATTGATTGCAATGGAGCTGCACATATTTCATTCGGACTGCTATGGAGCCTTCTGGTTAGCAGGTGCGTGAAGATTCAGTGGCGATGGAGCTGCATATGTTTGATTTGAAAGGATACGAAGCCTCGCTGCTGGAGGGCGCCTGGGTCACCCTGGAAGTGGCGCTGGCCTCCCTGCTGCTGGCGTTGCTGCTGGGGATGCTGGGGGCGCTGGCCAAACTCTCTCCCTACAAGTGGGCCAGGGCCATCGCCACCGGCTACACCACCATCATTCGCGGCATCCCCGATCTGGTGCTGATGATGCTGCTCTTCTTTGGCGGCCAGGTGCTGATCAACGGTATCTGCACCTGGGTCAACGAGACTTACAACAGCTGGTTACTGGAGAGTAATCCCAATCAGGAGTGGGTCTCCCTGCTTCCGGACTATATCGACATCAGCCCCTTTGTGGCCGGTGTCGCGACCATCGGTTTTATCTTCGGCGCCTACATGACCGAGACCTTTCGCGGCGCCATTCTGGCGGTGGACAAAGGCGAGCTGGAGGCAGCACGGGCCTTTGGCATGCGGGCAACCCAGGTGTTTGTGCGGATCCTCTTCCCCCAGATGATGCGCCACGCTTTGCCGGGGTTTGGCAACAACTGGCTGGTGCTGCTGAAAACCACCGCGCTGGTCTCCATTATCGGCCTTGATGACATGGTGCGCAAAGCCTCGCTGGCGGCGGGCTCGACCCAGCAACCCTTCACCTTCTACATGGCGGTGGCGTTGATCTTCCTGATCTTCACCGCAGTCTCCACCTCGGCGCTCAAGTGGGCCGAGCGTCACTATGCCATCAAGACGAGGTAAGCCATGGATTTCTCAATCATTCTCAAAGAGTGGCCCACCTACTGGGAGGGGCTCTATACCACCGTCTGGCTGGTGGCCCTCTCTCTGATCCTTGGGTTGATGCTGGCGGTGCCCATGGGCATCCTGCGTAATAGCCGCAACTGGCTGATCAAGGGGCCGATCTGGGCCTATATCTACTTCTTTCGCGGCACCCCGCTGCTGGTGCAGCTCTTTATCATCTACTACGGCGCCGCCCAGTGGGAGTGGCTGAAGAACAGTGCCGCCTGGTCGCTCTTCTCCGAAGCCTGGTTCTGTGCGCTGCTGGCTTTCACCCTCAATACCGCCGCCTATACCGCCGAGATCGTGCGCGGGGCGGTGCACAATATGCCGCGCGGCCAGATTGAGGCTGCCAACGCCTTTGGCATGACCCGCTGGCAGACCCTGACCCGGATCATTTTGCCCAACTCGTTTCGTCGGGCACTGCCGGCTTACAGCAACGAGGTGATCTTCATGCTGCAGGGTTCGGCGGTGGCGGGCATCATCACCATCGTCGATCTGACCGGTGCGGCGCGGATCATCAACTCTCGCTACTACAGTCCGTTCGAGGCGTTTTTGACCGCAGGGCTGCTCTATATGCTGCTCACCTTTGTCATCGTCTGGCTGTTCAAGAAGTGGGAAGCGCGCTGGCACGCCCACCTGCGCCCGCGCAATGTGTAAGGTGTGATCTGCCAAGATGAGCGAAAATGGCCCCGCCTGCTGCAGGTGGGGCCATTTTTTATCTTTATCCTCTGCCCGCCCGGTTTGCCAAATGGCGGATGAGCAGGGAGAATGCAGCACTCCCGAGCGCAGTCAGTCGTTGGCTGCATGCCTTATTCCCCAGTTCCCGAGGTTTTATGTACCGGATATTGTTTGAGCATCCCGCTTTCCTGGTTATCGACAAGCAGCCCGGCATCGGCATGCACGACGAGAAGGACGACGGTGAGGCGGTCAATCCGGGACTGGTCAATCGCGTGAAGGCCGATACCGGGCTCACTCTCTATCCGGTACACCGGCTCGACAAGATGACCTCCGGCTTGTGCTGCTGGCCCGCACCACAGAGGCGAACCGTGAGCTGAGCATGGCTTTTGCGGCCCGCGAGGTGAGCAAGCAGTATCTGGCGCTCTCCGATCGCAAACCCAAGAAGAAGCAGGGTTGGGTGAAGGGGGATATGCAAAAGGGGCGCGGCGGCAGCTGGATGCTGGCGCGCACGCTGGATAATCCTGCTATCAGCTGGTTTGATTCGGTGCCGGTGCGCGAGGGGCTGCGGCTCTATCGCATCAAACCGCAGACCGGCAAGACCCACCAAATCCGGGTTGCCCTCAAAAGTATCGGCGCCCCCATTCTCGGGGATGAGCGCTATGGCGGCACGCCAGCCGATCGCGGCTATCTGCATGCCTGGCGATTGAGTTTTACCCTGGCGGGCGAGCCGTTCGACTTTGTATGTCCGCCCGATGTGGGGAGTGAATTTGTCACTCCCGAGCTCACGGCAGCCATCGCTGCCCTTGCGCCCTGATGCTTATGCGCCCAGCGTCTGACACCATTATCCATTCAGCGATAGATCGTGATCCTGACGGGGGCACTCCGCGCTGGATCCTGGCCGACTTTGACGACACCCTGGCCCCCGGCGACAGCCACGCCGGTCTGCTGTGCTATATCCTGCGCCGTCGGATCTGGCCGCTGCTGCTGTTGCCAGTGATTGCGCTGGGTGGGTTGGTCTATTTGCTGCCAAGTCAGCGGCGGCGCGGTATCTCCCTGATCTGGTGGGCCATCACGCTTTGGCTCTCTCCCCTCGGCTGGCGCAAGCTGGTGCGCGCCTATTGCCGCACCAGGCCGGGGCTGTATCGTCAGGCTCGCGAATTGCTGCAAAGCGAGGGGGCGCGCTGCTGGGTGATCTCCGCCAGCCCCTGCGCGCTGGTGCGGGCCCAGCTCTATCAGCAACTGCCCGGCCAGTTGCCCCACCGGATCATTGGCTCGCAGATGCACTACCGTTTTGGCGGCCTGATGCCCCGCTTCTATTGCCACGGCCAGCACAAGCTGTTGCCAGAGATTTGCGCCCTCGATGCCGAGCTGGCCTTGAGCGACAGCCTGCACGATCTGCCGCTGCTGGAGTTGGGGAAAGAGGCGTGGTTGATCAATCCGACGCCTGTGCGACTGCAAAAGGCCCGGGCCTGCTTGCCCCATCTGATGGTCAAAAACTGGCAACTGTAATGCAAAGCTGACAGCCATACTGGTCGTCACCGTTTGATCCGCAGGGCTGCGGCTTGAATGTCACAATTCATTTACATCTTTTGCTGCCAGCTGCGAAAAACTATCTGCAACCCGCCTCTTCTCTTCCTGCTACACCCTGCCTCTAATGAAACAAGTTGTTAACACTTGCTGCGCCGCTGCGTGCCGCAATCCGTTTTAACCGAATCAAGAGCAAGGAGCGCCCGATGAATGCCACCTCTTCCGCCACCCATACCATCAATCCGTTAGGCACAGACGGTTTCGAGTTTGTCGAGTACACAGCCCCCGATGCCAAGGGGATTGCCGCCCTCAAGAGCCTGTTTGTTTCGCTCGGGTTTGCCGAGGTCGCCAAGCACAAACACAAGCAGTGCTGGCTCTACCGGCAGGGGGATATCAACTTCGTGGTCAATGCTGAGCCTCACTCCCAGGCGGAGCAGTTTGCCAGCCTGCACGGGCCGAGCGTTTGCGGCATGGCATTTCGGGTGAGCGATGCGGGCAAAGCCCAGCAGTACGCCATCGCCAAGGGGGCCAAGCCCTTTGTTGGCAAAATTGGCCCCATGGAACTCAATATTCCCGCCATCTACGGTATCGGCGAGAGCACGCTCTCCTTTGTCGACCGTTATGGCGACAAGGGCTCCATCTATGACGTGGATTTTGTCTTCTACCCCGACTGGCAGTCCCGTATGGCAGAGGTAGATGCCGGTCTTATGGAGATCGATCACCTGACCCATAACGTGCATCGCGGCAATATGGATGTCTGGTCCAACTTCTATGAGCGGATCGGCAACTTCCGCGAAATTCGCTACTTCGATATCGAGGGCAAGCTGACCGGGCTGCATTCACGCGCCATGACCGCCCCCTGCGGCAAGATCCGCATCCCCATCAACGAGTCGGCGGATGACAAGTCCCAGATTGAGGAGTACCTGCGTCAGTACAAGGGGGAGGGGATCCAGCACATCGCCATGGCCTCCAGCGATATCTACCACACCATCCGTACCCTGCGCAGTCGCGGTACCGGCTTTATGCCGACGCCCGATACCTACTACGAGAAGGTGAACAGCCGGGTCGAGGGGCATCAGGAGGATCTGGCGGCCCTCAAAGAGCTGCGCATCCTCATCGACGGCTCCCCCACCAAGGATGGCATCCTGCTGCAGATCTTTACCGACACCGTGATAGGCCCGGTCTTCTTCGAGATTATCCAGCGCAAGGGCAACGAAGGGTTTGGCGAGGGCAATTTCAAGGCACTGTTTGAATCGATCGAGCTGGACCAGATCCGCCGTGGCGTGCTGGATGGCGGTGAGGATGAGAAGGGTGCCCGCAAAGAGGGAGCGAGCAATGCGTAACTGGATTAACTTCCCCCATCGGGAGGGGACCCACTCCCGACAGGCCCATGCCGACCTGCCGGAACAGGCCATCTATGAGCGCGAGCTGGGGCGCAGCGGCTTTTTTGGCCCCGCTACCCACATGCACCACAAGCATGCCCCCACCGACTGGAGCAGTTGGGAGGGGCCGCTGCGGCCACGGTTGTTTGACCTTAATGCCCTGCAAGAGGAGGTGAGTTCCCTCTCCCCTTGGGTGGCTCCCGACATTCTCAGCAACCCCCACTGCCGCTATCGCATCTGGCGGCTCTCCGAGGCGATGCCGTTTCTGGTGCGCAACGCCGACGGTGACGAGCTGCTCTTTATCCACGAGGGGGGCGGCGAGTTCTTCTGCGACTACGGCCACCTTACTCTGCGCGATGGCGACTACGTGGTGATCCCCCGCGGCACCATGTGGCGCATCGAGCCGACGGCGCCCCTGTTTATCCTGATGATCGAGGCGACCAACGACAGCTACCAGCTGCCGGACAAGGGGCTGGTGGGTAATCACGCCATCTTCGACCCGACGGCGCTCGATGTGCCCGCCATCAATGAGCACTTTTTAGCCCAGCAGGATGAGAATCCCTGGTCGCTGCAGGTGAAGCGCCACGATCAGGTATCGGTCATCACCTGGCCGTTCAACCCGCTGGATGCGCAGGGGTGGCACGGGGATTTGTGCGTGGTGCGCCTCAACTGGCGGGATATTCGCCCGCTGATGAGCCACCGCTACCATCTGCCGCCGTCGGCCCATTCGACCTTTGTGGCGAGCCGCTTCGTGATTTGTACCTTTGTGCCGCGCCCCATCGAGAGCGATCCCGGCGCCCTCAAGGTGCCCTTCTATCACAGCAATGACGATTATGATGAGGTGCTCTTTTACCACGCCGGGGACTTCTTCAGCCGGGACAATATCGAGCGGGGCATGGTCACCTTCCATCCCGCCGGTTTCACCCACGGCCCCCATCCCAAGGCGTTTGCGGCAGGGCAGGCCTATGCCAAGAAGTTCACCGACGAGGTGGCGGTGATGCTCGATACCCGCGATGCGCTGAACGTTGGCAGTCTGTGCGAAGGGATCGAGAACACCCGGTATGTCTCCAGCTGGCAGCGCCCGGACGCTGCTGCCGGCAAATAAGGAATCGCTTATGAAATTGGCAACATTGAACAATGGCAAGCGCGATGGCGCTTTGGTGGTGGTGAGCCGGGATCTGACCCGGGCTGTACGGGTGAGCGAGATTGCTCCCACCCTGCAGGCCGCTCTCGACGAGTGGGCCGAGGTTGCCCCCAGGCTGGAGGCTGTCTATCAGCAGCTTAACGAAGGCCGTGCGGCCGAGGCGTTCCCCTTTGACGAAGCGTCTTGCCTCTCTCCGCTGCCGCGCGCCTATCAGTGGGCCGATGGCAGCGCCTACGTCAACCATGTGGAGCTGGTGCGCAAGGCGCGCGGCGCCGAGATGCCGGAGAGCTTCTGGCACGATCCGTTGATGTATCAGGGGGGCTCCGACAGTTTTCTCGCCCCCCGTGGCCCCATCGTGATGGGTTCGGAAGAGTGGGGGATCGATTTCGAGTCGGAAGTCGCCATCATCACCGACGACGTGCCGATGGGGGTGAGCCCGCAGGGGGCCGCCAGTCACGTCAAGCTGCTGATGCTGGTCAACGATGTGAGCCTGCGCAACCTCATTCCGGGGGAGCTGGCCAAGGGCTTTGGCTTCTTTCAGTCCAAGCCGTCTAGCGCCTTCTCGCCGGTGGCCATCACCCCGGACGAGCTCGGCGATGACTGGCGCGATGGCAAGGTGCTGCTGCCCCTGCACACCCATCTGAATGGTGCCCTGTTTGGCGCACCTGATGCCGGGGTGGACATGACCTTCAGCTTCTTCGATCTGATTGCCCATGCCGCCAAGACCCGTCCCCTTGGCGCTGGCTGCATCATCGGCTCGGGCACCGTCTCCAACTACGATCGCAGCGCCGGTTCATCCTGCATCGCCGAGCGCCGCATGCTGGAAATTCTTGATTGTGATCAAGCTATAACCCCCTATTTGCAGTTTGGTGATAGAGTGTCGATCGCGATGGAAGATCGCTCTGGCCAAAACCTGTTTGGCACCATCTCTCAACAGGTGGTGCCAGCGAGCGGTCAGGGAGGTTGATGGCCAGCGCCGGTTGGCGGCAAGGATTTTCGGGATATGTCCGGATCACGACGAACCCTCAACCGGTGCCGGATACACAAGGAGGCAGGTGGTGAGCACCTGCCGGGCTTCGGGCCCAGATAAGATGCAGGGACAGATTATGTTGCAGTTGTTTGGCTATTGGCGTTCGTCGGCAAGTTTTCGGGTGCGGATCGTGTTGCAGCTCAAGGGGCTCGCCTATGAGCAGCACCCCATCAATTTGCGGCAAGGCGAGCAGAGCGAGAAGGCTTATCGCCGGATCAACCCGCAAGGGCTGGTGCCGTTTCTGGTGGATAGCGATGTGCAGATCGGTCAGTCGGTCGCCATCATGGAGTACCTTGACGAGACCTATCCAGCCTACTCACTGATGCCCTCTTCCCCCGACGCGCGGGCCCGGGTGCGCCAGATCGTCAACATGATCGCCTGCGATATCCACCCGCTCAACAATCTGCGGGTGCTCAACTATCTGGAAGAACACTTCAGGGCCAACAACGAGCAGGAGGCTCGCTGGTATCGCCACTGGATTGACGAGACCTTCACCGCCCTCGAACAGCTGTTGATGACCACCGCCGGTGTCTACTGCGTCGGCAACGAAGTAACCCTGGCCGACTGCATGCTGGTGCCCCAGGTCTACAACGCTCGTCGCTACGACATGACCCTGGACGATTACCCCACTATCCGCCGCATCGTCGCCAACTGCGAACAGTTGCAAGCCTTTATCAAGGCGGCCCCGGCCAACCAGCCGGACGCGCAGTGACCTACTGACTTGAATCGCGGGATGGCGTCAACACGCCATTCATAAACAAGGGCCCCACTGTGTGGGGCCCTTGTTTGTTAACGGCACTCCAGTTTGCTGGCGTGCCTCTTTCTGTTCAGAGGGGATCAGGCTCCCTGCTCCGGGCGGGCGTCCGGGATCAGCGGATCGGCTTTGCGGCGGCGCAGCAGGCGTACCAGCGGGGGCAGGGTGATCACTGCAATGGCCAGTACCAGCAGGGTCTGGCTGATGCCGCTGCTCCACAGGATGGCGGTGTCGCCATTGCTGATGGAGAGGGCGCGGCGCAGGTTCTGCTCCAGCATTTCACCCAGCACGAAGCCCAGAATGAGCGGTGACATGGGGAAGTGCATCTTGCGCAGCAGGTAGCCAAAGACCCCGAGGGCCACCATCAGCAGCAGATCGAAGGTAGTGCTGTGCACCGCATAGACTCCCACCGCCGAGACGCTGGCGATGGCGGGTACCAGAAACCAGAGCGGGATGGAGAGCATGCGGGTAAAGAGCCCCACCATGGGGATGTTCATCACCAGCAGCATGACGTTGGCCAGCAAGAGGGCGGCGATCAGTCCCCACACTACATCGGGCTGTTCGGTGAACATGGTGGGGCCCGGAGTGATGTTGTAGAGGGTCAGTGCCCCCATCATCACCGCCGTGGTGCCCGACCCCGGCACTCCCAGTGTCAGCATGGGGATAAAGGAGCCGCAGGCTGAGGCGTTGTTGGCCGCCTCCGGCGCGGCCACGCCGCGAATGTCCCCTTCGCCGAATTTGGCATTGGGCCCCGCCAGTCGCTTCTCGGTCATGTAGGTGATGGCACTGGCGATGGTGGCACCGGCACCGGGCAGAATGCCGACGAAGAAGCCGATGGTGGAGGAGCGCAACATGGTGCCGGTGCAATGGACCAGCTCTTTGAAGTTGAACAGCATCCGCCCGGTGGTGCGCACCAGCTTGCCGCCACCGCTGGTGTGTTCCAGCATCAGCAGGATTTCGCTCACCGAGAAGAGGCCAATCACCACCACGATAAACTGCACCCCGTCCGAGAGGTGAACGCTGTCGAAGGTGAAGCGATAGACGCCGGTATTGGCATCCACTCCAACGGTGGCGAGCCCGAGCCCAATCAGCGCCGCCATAAAGGATTTGAGCGGGTTCTGGCTCATCATGCTGCCGAGGCAGGCGATGGCGAACACCATCAGGGCGAAATACTCCGCCGGGCCGAAGGCCAGTGACCAGCGCGCCAGCGCCGGAGCGAACAGGATGATGCCGCCGATGGCGAGCATGGAGCCGACAAAGGAGCTGACCGCCGAGATGGAGAGGGCCACTCCCGCCTTGCCCTGCTGGGCCATGGGGTAGCCATCCAGCGCGGTCATGATGGCAGCGGCATCCCCCGGCACGTTGAGCAGGATCGAGGAGATCCGCCCGCCATACTCACAACCGATATAGACGGTGGCGAGCAGAATGAGCGCCGATTCGGGGGGCAGTTTCAGGGCAAAAGCCAGCGGCAACAGGATGGCGACCCCGTTGATGGGGCCAAGGCCCGGCAGCAGGCCGACTACGGTGCCGACAAAGCAGCCGATCAGGGCAATCACCAGATTCTCCGGGGTGAGTGCCACCGCAAAGCCCTGGGATAGGTACATCCAGGTATCCATATTGACTCCTTAAGAGAACCAGACGCCGAGGGGCAGGGTGACATCCAGCAGCCGGTCGAAGGCGAGATAGAGCACCAGACCGCCGACGACGCCGGAGAGCAGGGCGGCTTTGGCAGAGGCGCCAAACAGGCGCCCCAGCACAAAGGTGAGCAGGGTGGTGGCCAGCGGAAAGCCCAGCCACTCGAAGCTGGCACCATACCCGGCCAGCGCCACCACCATGATGGCGAGGTGGCGCAGGGTACGCAGCGGCGGCCAGCTGACGGTGTCCGGCTGGCGGCGCAGCAGCAACAGGGCGCAGAGCGCCATCAGGCCAATGATGCCGAGCGGGAAGGGGCGTGGCCCCAGCGGCTCATAGCTGTATTCGCTCTGGATCTGCCAGGCGATGGCGGCACCCGCCAGACAGAGCAGCAGCCAGATGGCGGCGAAGATGCGATCGCTCATGGCTGCGGCTCCTATTTGGCCAGACCGAAGGCTTTGGCCTGTTCGCGATATTGCGCCACCTGCTCCTTGACGTAGCTGTCGAGGGCCTCGCCGGTGAGGTCAAACTCGAACAGGCCGCGCAGATCCCGCTGCGCCTTGAAGGTGTCGGTCTTCACCAACTGATCGAAGGTCTGCTTCCACCACTGGTATTCGCTGTCGCTTACCTTGGGGCCGACATAGAAGCCGCGGATCACCGGCCACACCAGGTCATAACCCTGCTCCTTGGCGGTGGGGATGGTGGCCAGCTTGCCGGGCAGCCGCTCGGCAGAGAACACCGCCAGCACCCGCAGTTTGTCGCCGCCGATATAGGGCACCATCTCGCTCAGATCGCCGGAGACCGCCTGCACATGGTTGCCCAGCAGCGCGGTGACCGGCTCGCCACCTCCTTCAAAGGCGACGTAGCGCATCTTGTGGGGGTCAACCCCGGCCTGTTTGGCCAGCAGCGCCGTCTTCATCCAGTCCTGACTGCCGATTGAGGCACCCGCGCCGATCACCACGCTGTTGGGATCGCGCTCCATGGCGCTCACCAGCTCCTTGAGGTTCTGATAGGGGGCATCGTGGCGCACCGCAATCATGCCGTAATCGGTGCCCACCGCCGCCAGCCAGCGCACATCGTCCACCCCGTAACGGCCAAATTTCCCCTGTGAGAGGTTGAGCAGGGAGCCACCGGAGAAGGCGACCACAGTCCCCGCCTCGGCGGGGCGCTGGGCCACGATGGCGTTGTAGGCCACGGCGCCGACCCCGCCCGGCATGTAGGTGACCCGCATCGGCTTGTCGATGGTACCGGTCTCCTGCAGGCTCACCTGCAGCAGCTTGCAGGTGAGATCGAAACCACCGCCCGGTTTGGCCGGTGCGATACATTCGGTACGGCTCGGGGTCGCGGCACTTTCGGCCGCCTGCAGTGGCAGGGCGCCGAGCAGGGTCAGCAGGGCGAGGGCATGACGTGTGCGTTGCTTCATGGTTGTGTGCTCCATCTTGTCGTTGTTTTTCCTGGGTGTGACTCCGTCGATAGACGAAGTGATGCGAAATTGTTAAAACAACAACCTTTCATTCACCTTTCAATCGCTGACCAAGAGCCGGGAGTGTGACCCTGATCGCACCTTCTCCCGCAATGGCAGTGACGAAGGGATGCAGTTGAAGCAGTGCGGCTGAATGCTGCGGTTAGGAACAAGGGGAGAGGGATGCGCTTGCTGTTGGCAGAAGATAATCACGAACTGGCCCACTGGCTGTCGCGGGCACTCACCAGCGTCGGTTTCGCGGTGGATTGGGTGGCTGACGGGGCTCAGGCTGACCACCTGCTGCGCCACGAACAGTACGCGCTGGCGGTGCTCGATATCGAGATGCCCAAGCTCGACGGGCTGGCGGTACTCGGCCGATTGCGCAGTCGGGGGCAGGGGGTGCCGGTGCTGCTGCTCACCGCCCGCGGCGCGGTGGAGGAGCGGATCTGCGGCCTCAATGCCGGAGCCGATGACTATCTGGCCAAGCCGTTCGATCTGGGGGAGCTGGATGCCCGGCTGCGAGCCCTGCTGCGGCGCAGCGAAAGTGGCGGTACCGAGTTGCGGCTGGGTCGTCTGACCCTGCATCCCGATGGCTATTTTCTGCTGGCCGATGCCCGCCTTGCCCTGACTCCGCGTGAGCAGGCGCTGCTGACAGCGCTGATGTACCGCCACGGGCGGCCCGTCGCCAAAGGGCAGCTGTTCGAGCAGGTGTTCAACCTCGATGACGAGGTGGGGCTCGACAGCATCGATCTCTATATCCACCGGCTGCGCAAAAAGCTGGTGGGCAGCGGGGTGGTGATCACCACACTGCGCGGTCTTGGCTATCTGCTGGAAGCGGCGCCGGAGGCCTCCCATTAGTCGCTCCCTGCTCCATCAACTGCTGCTGTTTCTGGGGGGCCCCCTGCTGATCCTCTGGGCCGCCTCGGCCTGGTACAGCTACTACGGCGCGTTGGCGGCGGCCACCTCGGCCTATGATCGCACTCTGCTCGCCTCGGCCCGTACTGTTGCCGAGCGGCTGACGGCAGCCGAAGGCAGCCTCAGGGTGGATGTGCCCTATGTGGTGCTCGACAGCTTCGAGCGCAACATGCGCGATCGCCTCTTCTATCAGGTGCGCGGTATCGACGATAGGGTCATCTCCGGCTTTGACGACTTGCCCCCCATGCCTGACGGTACGCCCCTGACCGACCGCTATCCGGCGCTTGCCTACTTCTATGACGGGCTTTATCAGGAGGCGCCGATCCGCGCCGTGATGCTGCTGCAACCGGTAGGCGAGGGGGGCGTCAACGGCATGGCCCGCATCACGGTGGCGGAAACCCTGCTCGGTCGCCAGCAGCTGGCGGAGCAGTTGCTCTGGTCGGCCCTGCTGACCCAGGGAGCGCTGGTGGTGCTCACCCTGCTGCTCGCTTATCTGTTGCTCAAACGGCTGCTCACTCCGATGCGGCGCCTGTCGCGGGAGATCCTGCGCCGCGATGCCGCCAATCTTGCCCCCTTGCCCGACCTGCTCCCCTGGCAGGAGACCCGGCCGCTGGTGCAGGCGTTCAACCGCCAGCTGGCCCGATTGCGCCAGCTGGTGGCCCGGCAGGAGCGCTTTAGCGCCGATGCCGCCCATCAGCTGCGCACGCCGCTCACCATTTTGAAAACCCAAGTTGAGGTGGCGCGCGGCAGTGGCGATCCGGCCCTGATGAGCGAAAGTCTCGATGCCATGGCCGTGCGGCTCGATCACACCATCGCCCTGACCGAGCGGCTCCTGCTGCTGGCGCGACTGAAATCGGACGAGTGCTCCGGGCTGCGCCAGCGGGAGCCCATCGAGTTGACGGCGCTGGTGCAGCAGGCCTGTCTGTCACGGTTGGCGCAGGCGCGGAGCAAGGGGATCGATCTCGGGTACGAGGGGGAGGAGTCCGCCATCATGGTGGCGGGGGAGCCGCTGCTGCTCGGGGAGCTTTGTGCCAACCTGCTCGACAACGCCATCAAATACACCCCGCCCCACGGCACCGTGACGGCGCGGGTGGTGCGAAGCAACGGGCAGGTCTGGCTGGAGGTAGAGGATAGCGGCCCCGGCATCGCCCCCGAGCTGGCGGAGCGAGTCTGGCAGCCGTTCCAGCGCCTCGAGCAGGGGAGCGAACAGCCGGGAGCGGGGCTTGGTCTGGCGCTGGTGCGCGATATCGCCCACTACCACCACGGCGAAGTGCTGTTGCTGCCGGCCACCCAGCTGGGGGGCTTGCTGGTGAGGCTGATCTTGCCGCTGGCAACATCGTGAGGGCGATAAAAAAAGAGAGGGCACCTCGCGGTGCCCTGTTTATCTACACATAGATGGCGTTGGGGGTCAGCTGCGGATCTTGTTGAAGACAAACAGGACGATAAGGGCGCCCACGGTCGCCAGCGCGATGCTCGGGATATTGAAACCGGTCACTGAGCCCAGCCCCAGCAGGGTACCCACATAGCCGCCAACCATGGCACCGACAATCCCCAGCAGGGCGGTCATGAAGAAACCACCACCGTCGCGGCCTGGCATGATCCACTTCGCCAGAATACCCACCAACAGTCCCAATACGATCCAGCTGATAAAGCCCATGGATTAATCCTCTCTGTGTGTTTGAGCCCGCATTATAGGCAGGGATGCCGGGATGCGAAGGGCCGGACGGTGCTGGCCGGTCACAAGCTGTCGGACGGCGGCCAGTGCTGGTCGGGCTGCACAGTCCGGTTATGAGCGGTTGAATGGCGGTATGTGCGCCGCCAAACAGGGGCGGGGATGGCCCACGTAAAGGCCAAGATGAGAAAAGCCCCGCGAGCGGGGCCGGGTTTGTGACGGGGTGGTGCCCTCACTTCTTGAGGTGTTTTCGGATCGCCTTGCCTGAGGTGCCGACTGCCTTGACCGCCCGTTTCAGCTGGACCTCGGTGCACTCGAACATTTTGATCCACTGCTTCATCTCATAGGGATCGTTGACATTGATCTTCTTGGCATCGAACGGGTGAGCGACCACATTGCTGTCAGGCATATAAACCTCAACTTGTTGAAATAGCTGGCGAGAAAGACATTTCTGCCTGAGCGCCATCATCCTCTCAATTGGCAAGGGGCAAGGTGACGGGGTTCACACAACCCGGGGACTGAAGGAGGAGTGCAGGTTTGCTTTGCTGATCTGTGAGCGATCACTACTTATTCGCTCGCGCCTGATGGGCAGTGAACCGGATGGCGCGAACGATGGGGAGTGATGGGGGGCCGGCGCTTGGTGGTCAACCGGACTGGCGGGCTATCAAGCCTCTGCCAGCGCCCGCATTTCCAGCCGCTGCTCGCCGGGGCGGCAGATCAGCACCGAGCCTTGCTCGAACCAGTCCCCCAGCACGATGCGCCGCGCGGGCTGGCCATCGAGGGTGAAGTCGTGGATGGCGGGTCTGTGGGTGTGGCCGTGGATCATCATCCGGCAGTCGTGGGCGCGCAGGGTGTCGTCCACCGCCGCGGGCGTCACATCCATGATGATCTGGCTCTTGTGGGCATTTTCCATCTGGCTTTGGCCGCGCATCTTGCAGGCGATGGCCTGACGGCGGGCAAGCGGCAGCCGCAAAAAGAGCCAGCGCAGCCATTTGAGCTGGGTGATGCGGCGAAACTTCTGATACCCCTCATCCAGGGTGCAGAGCAGATCGCCGTGGCTGAGCACTACCCGCTCCCCATAGAGTTCGATAACGCAAGGGTCACCCAGCAATGTCATCCCCGCGCGCTTGGCGAACTGCTGGCCCAGCAGAAAGTCGCGGTTGCCATGGATAAAGTAGATGGGCACGTTCTGCTGGCTCAGGGCCAAGAAGGCATCGGCCATCTGTTGATGGAGCGGATTGGGGTCATCATCGCCAATCCAGAATTCGAAGAGATCCCCCAGCACATAGAGGGCATCGGCGCCGGGGGCGTCGTGCTCGAGAAAGCGCACCAGTGCCGCGGTCATATCGGGCCGCTGGGCAGAGAGGTGAATGTCACTGATAAAGAGGGTGCTCATGATGTGGGGGTCGGGCTCTCGGTCGAAACAGGGCAAACGGGGGTGGCAGAGATAGTAGAAACAACGGGGGATGAATAGTGCGCTGCGGGCGCCATCGCGCCAGTTGAGGTATGGATATCGTCACGGGATGGCGGCTGCCATGACAGCTCGGCCAGATTTCGTTCCTCCAGCATCAGCAGCGCTTCATAAGGATCGCCCGCCAGACCCAGCAACCGGCACATGGCCGCTTCCCCTTTCAATCCCTCTTCAAGGCGCAGGCGCAGCACTTCGCGATAGAAAGCATCACCAAACCGCTCGAGTAACGCGGCCATCAGGGTGAGGTGGCGCCAGCCATTCAGCGTCTCGATGGGGGCGGGGGTGACATAGAGCTCCAGCGGCCAGCGGGCATCGCTCTTGTCAGAGCCGCTAACAGCACAGGGCTGGTCGAGACAGGCAAAGATGCGCTCCAGCAGCCAGATATTCTCGTCTTTGGCGCTCGCCTGCCAGCCTTGCTCTGCAAAAGTAGCGGCAAACGCCGCCGGATCGGGATGCTGGCAGAGAATATCGAGATCGCTGCCCGGCCGATCGAGGCCGATGGCGAGCGTGCTCACCAGTGCCAGATCGGCGCACTGCGCGGCCAGCTCATCCCACACACCGGTGGTGAGCAGGGCATGGGCCGAGCGCTGGCGCGGGTTGCCGTGGGCCAGATAGTCGAGGCGGCGCCAGTTCGGACTGGCAGTGGGGGAGGCAGATGGAAAAACTGCGGCCGGGGCCGCAGTTTTGTCAGTGCCGAGTCGGCAGAGATCAGTCAGCAAGGGTCACCTTGGTGATCACTACGTCTTCTACCGGCACGTCCTGGTGGATGCGGCCGTAGTTACCGGTCTTGACGCCCTTGATCTTGTTGACCACGTCCATGCCGGCTGTCACTTCACCGAATACGCAGTAGCCGAAGCCCTGGGTGGTGGCGGATTTGAAGTCGAGGAAGTCGTTGTTGTTCACGTTGATGAAGAACTGGGCGCTGGCAGAGTGCGGCTCCATGGTGCGAGCCATGGCGATGGTGCCGATCTTGTTGGACAGACCGTTAGCCGCTTCGTTCTTGATGGGAGCGCGAGTGTCTTTCTCTTCAAAGCCCGGGGCATAGCCGCCGCCCTGGATCATGAAGCCGTCGATGACGCGGTGGAAGATGGTGTTGTCGTAGTGACCGTCACGGCAGTATTGCAGGAAGTTGGCCACGGTTTCCGGGGCTTTTTCAGCGTTCAGGGTGAGGGTGATGTCGCCGTGATTGGTGTGCAGAGTGACCATGATATGTCCTTTCATTTGATGCGGACGACGAAGTGCCCGCAGGTGTATGGCATAAAGTGGTGGCAATTCTAGCCCATCAGGGGCTGGCGGCATAGTCTCTCTGGCGCCGTAACCGTGCTGGCAGGCGGGATTGGCCCGCTTTTCTGCCTCGTTTTCTGCCCCTGAACGGGGTATTATGACCAACCATTTTACTCACAGGCAGTGGTTAGAAGATGCTGAAGATATACAACACACTCACTCGTCAAAAAGAAGAATTCAAACCTATCCACCCGGGCAAGGTGGGCATGTATGTGTGTGGTGTCACCATCTACGATCACTGTCATATCGGCCACGGCCGCACCTTCGTCGCCTTTGATGTGGTCGCTCGCTACCTGCGTTACGCCGGTTACGACCTGACTTACGTGCGCAACATCACCGACGTGGATGACAAGATCATCAAGCGCGCCGCTGAAACCCGCGTCACCTGCGACGAGCTGACCGAGCGTCTGATTGGCGACATGCACGCCGACTTCGACGCCCTCGGCATGGTGCGCCCGGATATCGAACCGCGCGCCACCCAGCACATCGAAGAGATCATCGAGCTGGTGCAATCCCTGCTGGAAAAAGAGCACGCCTACGTGGCGGATAACGGCGATGTGATGTTTATCGTCGAATCCTACGCCGACTACGGCAAGCTCTCCGGCCAGGATCTGGAGCAGCTGCAAGCCGGTGCCCGCGTTGACGTGGTCGATGCCAAGCGCAACCCGCTCGACTTCGTGCTGTGGAAGATGTCCAAGCCCGGCGAGCCGACCTGGGAAAGCCCCTGGGGCCCGGGCCGTCCTGGCTGGCACATCGAGTGCTCCGCCATGAACTCCAAGCACCTTGGCAACCACTTCGACATCCACGGCGGCGGTTCCGATCTGCAGTTCCCGCACCACGAGAACGAGATCGCGCAGTCCTGCTGCGCCCACGGTGGCGACTACGTCAACACCTGGATGCACAGCGGCATGGTGATGGTGGATAAAGAGAAGATGTCCAAATCCCTTGGCAACTTCTTCACCATCCGCGATGTGCTGGCTCACTACGACGCCGAAACCGTCCGTTACTTCCTGATGTCTGGCCACTACCGCAGCCAGCTCAACTACTCGGAAGATAACCTCAAGCAAGCCCGCGCAGCGCTGGAGCGGATGTACACCGCCCTGCGCGATCTGCCGGTGGCCGCGGCTGCCGCTGGCGACGAGCAGGTGGCTCGCTTTAAAGAGGCGATGGACGACGACTTCAACACCCCGGAAGCCTACTCCGCCCTGTTCGATCTGGTGCGCGAGATCAACCGCCAGAAGGGTGAAGACATGGCCGTCGCCGCCGCGCTGGGCGCCCGTCTGCGCGAGCTGGGCGCCGTGCTCGGCATCCTGCAGCAAGACCCCGAGGCTTTCCTCAAGGGTGACGAAGCGGACGAAGAGGTTGCCGAGATCGAGCGCCTGATCGCCGAGCGCAATCAGGCCCGCGCTGACAAGAACTGGGCCGCGGCGGATGCCGCCCGCAACCGTCTCACCGAGATGGGTATCGTGCTGGAAGACAGCGCCGGCAAGACCAGCTGGCGCCGTGCCTAAGGCCGGTTGGCCTTGTTGGCGTCTGGTGCCAACAGGTTGCGCCAATAAAAAAACCGCAGCCCTTGGGCTGCGGTTTTTGTTTGTGTCTCTTCCCTCGACACCTCTTAAGCCTCTGCGATCTGCTTAAGCCTCGGTGGCCTGCGCTCTAATCCCCTCTCCCCTTGCGGGAGAGGGTTAGGGTGAGGGGGGCTAACGTCATTTCTCGGCGGAATGCCGTCCAACGTATAGGACGAAGCGCCGCAGACGGCACTTTGGCCTACGCCATCCATGGCTTCGGCCAAAGCCCGCTTCGAACATCCTTGTTCTCGCGCCAAATCGGGGGCGAGCAGTGCTCGCCCTGATCCGATTTGGCCCCTATGCCGGTTGCGGCTGCGCCATCATCCCTGATGGCGCTCCTGACCCGTTGCACTCGACTCGGCGGTTTGCAGGGGGAACCAATACCGTGCCCGCCCGTGGCTTTAGCGTGCATGTTGACCGCCTTTTTCGCTGAAAGGGGAGAGCAGTGCAAGGGATTGGGGAAATAGGATTTTGGCTGGGGGAGCATGTGTAACTATTGGCTATTTAAAGCATAGCTGCATGGATGAAATATCTATCTACCCGATTCAAAGATACTATTGAATGATATTTTTCATTAATAGCTTTACTCAGTTCCTCAACTGAAGATTCATTAATATTTATCAATTCCTTTCTTATTTTTTCAAGTGTTTGGTGGGGGATGCCCATTTCATGTATAGCTGCATAACCTGCCGTTAATTTTTGAAATTCCATATCATTAATTAATGGGCCGTAATCAAATTTCAAACCAGTTTTTTCTTTAAAGTTCAAGTGAAAAAGAATATCTGAAAAAAGTGATAAAAAATTAGGGAAACTGAAACCATATACATTCGATATAATTTTTAGCTCATCATCGATTACACCTGACATTTGTTCGTTTATATCCTGCTTATCATTCTGGCTCTCAATGAGTTTATTGTATTTCCAATTAATCTGCTGTGTAAGGTAATCATCAACTGATTCAGCAGCTATGTATGCTCTAAATTTACCACAAATAGATAACACAGGATCTTTATCATCCTTGGATGTTACAGCAAAACCATTTCTTGTCAGTACGTTCCTTCTAGCTTCTATGTACTGTACCATTATGAAATAAAGTGCTTCTGTTGTTGGTTTACCAAAAAAGTTTAGTTTTTTGTATAAACTGAAATCCATAACACGTATGCTGTTAATTGCAATAAGTAGCGATTCAATTTTTTCAACTTCAAATGATGAGTTATTTTTAATTATTTCAATGGGTATGATAGTGTTGTTTTTAAAATCTTCCCAAGAGCTTAATGCTCCAGAAGATAAATGGTCTATGTCAATAGATCCCAAAAGGTTCAAGGGACAATTGCTCCCATCATCTCCTATGGGGACTACTAACTCATCAGAATCATCCTCTTCAGGTTGAGCTTGCAAGCAATATACTTTGCCGACGAAATGTTTGTACATTCTACCAGCTCTTCCTTTAATGTTATTATGTGTAAACTTGTCAATAGACTCGAGTCCATTGTAGTTCTCATATATGATAACGTTTTTAGCTTTAGTGTTTACGCCTTCAATAATTGTTGATGTACATATAAGTAAATTATGTCTATTAGAGTGATTAAAAATATCAACTGAAAAATGTTGTAAAGCTCTTGGCAGAACTCCATGATGAAGAACAATTCCGTGCTTTAATGATTGGCAATAGTTCCATCTAGGATCATAATTTTTTGACAACCAATCAACAAACTCATCATTGTAGCTAGCCTCAAAAGAAGTTCCCGACATTAAGAATTGTGCCAACTTATTAGCTGCATTAGGCGAACGACAATATACTATTGTTTTTTCGTCCTTACATTCATTCAAGATTTCTAGTAGCACCTCCTTTTTTCTATCAGTATCTGTTGCAGGGATATTATACTCTTTAACATCAACGGAAACGGTGCGGAAATTACTACAAATAAAAGTAAAATCTCCGACAAGACTAAAAAGACCTTTAACGCTGGTAATATTTGGCCCAATAAAAAACCACTGCTTAGACCGTTTAAGTAATTGAGATAAAGAAATATTTAGAGATATTGCTCGTTCGTCATACTTTAATACGCCATCTTTGTCATATTTAAATCCAAGCTTATAAAACTCATCAATAATAAACAGATCGATCTTTTCAAGATCTTTTCTCTTATTAAATCGTTCTTGAGTTAAAATGAATATTGTCGGTTCATGCTCATCATAAGACTGACTATTATGATGAATGATTCTGTATTGCTCTCCTAACATAACAACTAACTTTTTCCTAGTTTCATCTATTAGAGCAATTGTAGGTACAATTAGAACGACGGTACGATATCTTTCTGGAGTTAATATATTAGATATGATCTCACTCTTTCCCATGCTTGTTGGGGCACTCAACACCACATTTTTACCACTAAGCAACTCATTGAAAACTCTTGTTTGAATAGCATGGAATACAATGTCATTATTGAGCTTTGGCTTATTTGCCTCAATGGATATAATGTCTTCTAAATCATGTTTTTTAAACTCTGTATTAAGATAGGGATAGAGACCAGCCTTCCGAACCAAGTGCTTTAACAATATCTCGTAATTTTTATATAACTCTCTATTGTCTAATGCCCTAATAATCATATCACGGCCTTCCGCCGCACTAACTGGATTAGATAGAAGTCCAGAAGCTTTCTTTAAATATAGTAAAGGACTATGCTCAAATTTCGTGTCAATAGTCATGGGAATACTCTGCTCTTGAACCTGTTTAGTATGGTGTCGTTACATGGAGTAGGGAACAAATAAAAGCCAAGACGAATTTTTTCGAAAATTTGGTTTTTCCTAATTATGTAGTCATACATATAACTTGCTTTATTTTTTATTTCCTGAATGAGTGCATCTTCACAGGTTTGGTGGTCATAAGATTGCATCTTATAGGATAGGAAAATCACAAATTTAAACCTATCTAAATGAGATGAGAAACTATTAGATGTATCTAATATTGAGTCTATCTCATGTTTGTATAAATATTTATCTTCTTTGCTTTCTAAAATAACTTGTCTATCGGTATCCATATCTATGAATACTAGTTCATATAATTTATCACATATTTTATTCATGGTACTGAAAACGTCATCATTATTTTCTATGAATTCATTAACCCCTATCCAAAGCTCATCTTTTATTTTGTCGTTTTTAACGATATGCACAGAATCAAATTTAAGGATTTTATTGTTATTGGCTGCAAACATTATCATAGGAATTGGTTGGGCTTGGCTCTGCTTCCTCAATATGCTGTTAAATATAACCTTAGAGATTACTTTGTTGAGTTCAAGATCAGATATTCTCTTGAGAATTGTCTCTGCTTTAATTAAAGTAGGGTCGTTACCGACCATCTCAGATGGTTTTAAAAAAACTTCGTCAAGCCATTTGATTAACATATCGACGATATAATCATATCGATATACATTGAAGTTGAATTCTTGTTTGAACCCCTTGTTTTTGTGTTTATTTAAAACTTCCTCAAATAGCGACGTGACAATATCGGCTAACTGATTATTAGGATATGCCTTGGTAACCAAGGCCTTACTTAAGGTATATGAATGCAAAATAGATATAGACTCTTGCCTGAATAAAGTTTTATCTTCTACGGTATTAATTTTTTTTGAAAGTTGGCTTTTTGAATAAATTTTGTTGCATAGAATTTCACCCAGCTGTTTAATTGACTCGGTGCTAAGAGTGCAGTTGAGCAATTCTTCACAAGCAATTCTTAAATTGTGCTCAGTCTTTAGTATTATTAATTCTACATTCGGAAATACGCGCCATAAAGTCTTGTCAACCCAGTATTCTCCTCTATGGCCATTGCCAGATTGAAACTTTTTACCTAATGCTGTATTAATCGACTTAATCAAACCTTCTCGCCCGCTCTTTAATGCTCTTTTTTCGTGGGGGATTTCTAAGAAACACAATGGGCCACTAACAGGCTTATCTGTTACCAATACAAATTTACTGAGAATGTTTGGGGTTTTATCAAGTTCGAGGCTTTTATGGAGAATAGAAGAGTTAGGCTGAGCTTTGCCACCTTGATTGACATTTCTAGGAGCTTTAAGTTCGCTTAAGGTCCAATGATTACTTACTGTTCCTGTTTTTACCTGGACATGCGTTATGCTATTGTCTGAGTGAAATATCTCAATATCGTCACCTACCTCACACCCTATTCCTTTAATATCACGATCAAGTAACATTTCAGTGGCTAAAAATGTTGCAACGTAATCCTGAAAGAAGAATCCTTTTTTTGCAGCTACACCACCTCTATTATTATCATCCATCTGATACATAGAGCTATATATCTCCTTGTTTATATTCTTCTTGTCTGCCCATTAGCATAAATTCCCATTGTTGATTTTTTAGAGAGCATAGAATTGCTTAACGACGCTTATAGATAAATGGGGTAATTATCACTACGAAGCGTTCACTATCGGGCCTTCAATATAAAACCGCTTCCCGATAGGGATATCTGCCGCTTGCCGTTGTACTCACTATGATTTTTTCACCTATGCAACCATGTCGATGATACCTGTTACATAGGGGCGGCAATCTGATCTCGCCATAAGGGGACGAGGGGTCGGATCAGAGATAACGTCTCTCCCGATCATAGCCTCGAATACACCGGATGCTCTTAACCAACCTCGGTGCGGCGGGTTGGGTGTTGCCCCCTGCTGTTCGCCGAGGTGATCCCGACGCAGGAGGGCGAACAAGTGGGGGATAAGACTTTTGGTGTTATTTGCCAAAGAGAGCGGGTCTTTCCAAAGTCACTCGCCAAGCCGCGCAGCGGCGGCGAAACCCCATCGAGGACGGAGTCCTCGTGTCCTGCATGACGAAGTCATGCCCATCAGGCTAGTGACCCCTCACCCTAGCCCTCTCCCGCAAGGGGAGAGGGGACGCTTACCCTGGTGCAGGCACGGGAGACCGGCTGGTCTCAGCTAAAGTGGCTACCGCCCCTGACTGTCGCTACCAGATTGCGCCGTTGACCATTGATCTCGGAAAAGGGGTCAACAGACGCCCGTCGCCATATTACGGAGCCAGAGTGGTCTTATCTATGGTTTTGATGGACTAACTATCAGAAAAGAGTGAATTTTTGCGCTGGCACAAACTTTTATTAATTGGTGATTAGTTGTTGGTTGTCGGGGCTTGGCAGTGGCAGGGCGGTGGGGTGACGCCGCGAGAGGCGTGCAAACGGTAAAAAGAGGGGTGTGCAAACGGAAAAAGCGAAGGGGCCCGCAGTGGGCCCCTTGTTATTGGCGCTCGACGCCGCTATTTGGTGGCGGGGGTAGGGAAGTATTTGCTGTGCAGCAGCGGGTATTCGCTGCTCGCCAGCACCTGGGTCAAGCCGGTCTGGAACTCCTTGACCAGCTCGTCGCTCACCGGATGGCTGAAGGCGAAGCAGAACTGCTCCGAGCTCAGCACCCACTGCTCCTTGAAGCGGGCGGGGTCGAGTTTTTGTTCGACGATCAGCTGCTCCATGGTGGTCTTGTTGGTGGAGACCAGATCGACCCGGCCGGAGGTGAGCATCTTGAGCGCCTGTGCCAGCCGGTTGGCGGCCATCAGTTTGGTCTCGTCAAAGCCGTTGTTGAGCAGCAGTTGCTCCCCCACATCGGCCCGTACCGCGCCGATATTGAACGTCTTGGCATCGTCGAGCTTGGTGATGGTGATATTGCGATCGGCCAGCCCCACCAGCACGATCTCGGCATACCCGATGGGGCAGGCCCACTTGAACAGGGGATCCCGCGCCTGGGTGCGGGCGGTGGAGAAGAGCACCGCATTGGGCTTTTGGGTCAGCAGGTAGTAACCGCGCGCCCACGGCATGATGGTGACGGGCTGCGCCGGCGTGTTGGTCTTTTTCCACACCAGTTGCAGCAGCTCGACCGCGAGGCCGGTGGGGGCACCGTTGGCATCGGCGTAGTTGTAGGGTTTGTACTCTTCGGTGATGTAGTGCAGTTTGCCGAGCTCAGGACTCGCCTGTGCGAGGGTGGCCAGCAGCGCCCCGGCCAATCCAATCCATGGTTTCATTTTTGCCATCCTGATCAAGGGAATATCTGCTCAAGTGTGACCAAGCTGGCCGATTTCGCCAAGGCGATGGGGCATGTTTGGCAAAAAAGCTCGGGTGCACAGTCCCGTCCCGCGCCCAATGTCGGCGGCGATCGGGGCGTTAGCGCAGCGGCAGGTATTTGGCTTGCAGGGCCGAGAAATCCGCCGAGGCGACGACGTGGGTCAGCGCCTGCTGAAAGAGGGCGACCTCGCTGTCGGGCACCTGACGGCTGAAGGCGTAGCAGAGCGGTCTGGCATCCAGCACGAAGGCGACATGAAAGTCATCCGGTTTGAAGCCAAGCTGCTGCAGGGTTTGATAGCCCGCCAGCTTGTTGGTCGCAAAGAGATCGGCGCGACCTGAGGTGAGCATTTTGGCCGCCTGGGTGAGGCGGTTGGCCAGCATCAGCTGGCGCTCATTGATACCGCGTTCGAGCAGCAGCTGTCTGGAGACGGTGGAGCGCACCACGCCGACCTTGTAGCGGCTGATCTCGGCCTCCGAGCCGAGGGTGATGTTGTCCGCCTTGCGTCCCAGCAGCACAAACTCCGAGTGATCGATGGGGCAGGCCCACTTGAAGAGCGCTTCCCGCTGCGGGGTGCGGGCGGTGGCAAACAGCACCACATTGGGTTTTTGTTGCAACAAGTTGTAGCCCCGGGCCCAGGGCATAATGCGGATTGGCTGGGGCGACACGCCCCGCGCTTTCCAGATAAGCTGCATCAGCTCCACCGACAATCCGGTCGGCATCCCTTGTTGGTCGCTGAAATTAAACGGGGGAGAGATTTCGCTCAGATACTCGAGCTTGCCCGGATCGGCCTGCGCGAAGGTGGCCCACAAGAGCAGTAGCAGATGAGGTAGGTGCCATGTCCGCACGGGAAAGATCCTTCGCAATCAACTATGTAGCCCAGTTTGACTGCTTGCGGCGGGAATAGCTAGCCACCTCTATTGCATCTTTCATCAATAAAATGGGCAGCGAACTGCTGCCCATCGGGTGAGTGAGTGCTCAGCGCACCGGCAGGTATTTGGCCTGCAATTTTCGAAACTCCTCCGAGGCGAGGGCGCGGGTCAGGCCCTGCTGAAAGAGGGTGATCTCGCTGTCGGGCACCTGACGGCTGAAGGCGTAGCAGAGCTGCTCGGCGCTCAGCACCATGGCCACGTTGAAGTCGTCGCTGTTCAGCTTCAGTTCGCGAATGGCGTCATATCCCGCCAGCTTGCTGGTGGCCAGCAGGTCGGCGCGGCCGGAGAGCAACATCTTCAACCCCTGCGACAGGCGGTTGGCCGGGATGATGTTGTTGTCATCCATGCCGTTGTTGAGCAGCAGCTGCTCGGCGGCGTCCGAGCGCACGGCGCTGATCTTGTACTGGCTCATCTGTTCGAAGGCGGTCAGGGTGATGTTCTGCGCTTTGCGGCCCAGCAGTATGTACTCCGAGTAGCCGATGGGGCAGACCCACTTGAAGAGATCCTCCCGCGCCTGGGTGCGGGCGGTGGAGAAGAGCACCACGTTGGGCTTCTGGGTTAGCAAGTAATAACCCCGCGCCCAGGGCAGGATGCGCACCGGCTGGGGTGTCACGCCGCTGTGTTGCCAGATCATCTGCAGCAGATCGACCGCAAGGCCGGTGGGCTGGCCTTGCGGATCGCTGAAGTTGTAGGGGGGGTACTCTTCGGTGAGGTACTCGAGCTTGCCCAGATCAGCCCGGGCCGTCGAGGCCCAGCAGAGCAGCAACAGATGACAGATCAGCCATATCCTCATTGGGAACATCCTTAGCGATCAACCTTCCCTTGAGTGTGACCATGAACAGAGTAAATAGCCACTCACTGCCGTTACCAGCGGGCGCGGATCTGCCCGATGGGCTGGTAGGCCTTATCCCGCAGCCCCACCAGCAGGGTCTTGCCATCTGCTTGCAGCCGGAACTCGCCGTAGCGGGCCGCTTCGTACTGTTCCCCCGTGCCCTCTTCAAAGAAGTAGGCATCGGGGCCGATCTGCCACTGCCGCTCGCTCTGGTGCACCTGCAATAGCCGCTCATCGCTGGCGAGTCGATCCGGTTTGCCATCGGCCACCAGACTGGCCACCTGATGGGCATCGAGGCGGATCACCAGGGTGTCGCTGCCCTTGTTTTGAGTCGCACGGGCGTCGCGGCTGGTCAGCTCGCGGGCAATCTCGTAGTTCAGCCGCATGTAATCCCCCTGCATCAGGGAGCGGGGATCGACCGGAGCGAGTCGCAGCAGCACCACTTCGCCGCTGCTCATGGCGTGCTCATAGCGCCAGACGGTGGCATTGATGCCCGCCAGGATGGCGAGGCCGCTCAGTAACAGGGCGAGCTGTCGGGTCACAGGTTTCATGAGTCGCTCCTTGCCGCAAAGGTGGTGAGCAACTGGCGGGCCACCAGCAGCAGGATGCCGGAGCCAAGCAGCAGCCAGGATTTGGTCATCAGGGTGAGCCCCAGGTCGTAGTAATAGAGCGAGCCATAACCGAGCAGCAGCAGGGCCGAGAGGGTCATCAGCCCTAAACTGCCGGCATAAAACCCGAGGATCAGCACCAGTGCGCCTGCCCCCATGCCGGGGATGATGGCGCTGATCAGCACCAGCGGCAGGCCAAACAGCAGGGGGAGCTTGAGTTTCACCATCACCGCCAGCAGCAGGGCGGCGCAGATCAGGGGATTGAGCCAGAGCGGCAGGCGGGAAAGCCCCAGTTCGTCCAGCACGCTGCTGCCGCCATCCCACAGCGGTTGGTGCAGACGGCCCAGCACCAGCAGGGAGAGGGCGAGCCCCAGCGTGATGGAGTGGTAGAGCTGGTGACGCTCTGGATCCCTATCTGCCCGCAGCCAGCAGAAGGTGATGGCCGCCATCACCAGCGGCAGGGCCAGCAGTTGCAGCCCGAGGCAAGCGAGGCCAAGGGTGAGCAGCAGGGCCGCCGCCACGCTGTGAAACAGCCGCACCAGCCAGTGATCGAACAGCACGGCGATGGCAAGGGAGAGCAGGCACAACCCAAACCAGAGCAGGGCGTGATGAAGGTCCAGCTGATCGAGCAGGCCATAGAGCAGCCAGGCATCGGCCGCCAGGGTGAGTGCCAGCACGAACTGATCCCAGAGATCGCCGCTTTGGCTGCGATTGAGGGCGTAGGCCCCCGCCAGCAGAACGGCCCCGAGCAGCAGGGCGCTGTTGGCCTCGCGGGTCAGCTGCTCGAAGGTGAGAAACAGGAAAAAGAGCAGGAACAGGGCGGCAATCCAGCCCACCAGCCCGAGCAGAAAGCGGCTCGACCAGTGGGGGTGGGTATCACGGGGCTGATCCCCTTCCACCAGATTGGCCTGTTGCAGCGCTTGCCAAAGGGTCAGATCACTCATGAGACCTCCGTTGTTGTTGCAGCCAGCGGGCGGCGGTGACAGAAAGGCCGATGGCAATCAGGCTCAGCAGCAAGAAGCCGTTGATGTCGGGCTCCATCCACTTGCCCAGTGCCGCGAGGATGACGGCAATCAGACTGAGGCACCCCATGGCGAGCCCGGCGATAAATCTGTGATGCCAAAGGGCATAGGCCGCAGCGAGCCAGCCAAGCCAGAGTGGCCACACCAGCGGGGAGGCGGCATCAAACAGCGCCAGCAGGGTGAGCAGGGTGGCCCCCAGACCGGCAGCCAGGCCCGCCAGCCAGCTTGGCATCAGGCGCCAGCTGGCAGGTGCCAGCAGAAGCAGACCCCAGAGGGCGGCGTTGAGCAGGGTAAGGCACCAGCCCAATCCCTCTTCATCGAAGGTAAAGAAGAGCGTGAACAAACCGAGCCGCCAGTAGAGCACCAGCGCCAGCTGGCCGAGCAGCCAGCTTAAGGTCCAGAGCAGGGGACTTTGGCCAAATACCGCCAGTGGAACCAGCATCAGCGCCCAGGTGGCGAACAGCTGCCAGGGATCGGCGCCGGTCTGGTAGGTCTGACCCACCAGCGCCAGCAGGGCGCCGATATTGAGGGCGATGGCGAGCAGCAGCGCCTGACGGGGGGTATCCCCCAGCGGTTTGCGCCACAGCAGAAGCAGCATGGCGAGCAGCGGCGCCTCCAGCAGGGCGAGGCGGGAGACCCGGCCCAGCTCCTGCCAGTTGAAGGCGACGAAGAAGATGAGGCCAGCCCCGATACAGATGGCGCCGAGCCACAGCAGCAGCCGGTCAAACAGCCACTGCCAGCGCGCCGGATGGGGGGGAAGATCGGCGAGGGTCAGGGCGTCCGCCAGCTTCTCTGGCGCCAGCCGTCCCTGTTTGACCCATTCGAGAAGTGTCTCTCTTGATACGTTGTGCATGGGGGGACTCCACGAGGTTTGCCCCATTATGGCATGAGGCACCCGCAACCGTGCACTGCCCCTTGGCTCTACGGCTGGTGGTTGCGACAGCGGATTACGCAATAGACACAGCAGCAAACAAAAAAGCCCTCCACAGGGGAGGGCTTGAGCAGCGGAAAAGGCGATCAGGCAAAGATCAGGGTGCTCACCCCGAGGCCGACGAAGAGGATGGCGCAGGCGATGCGGATCCCCTTGAGCGGCAGCTTGTCTGCCCCCAGCTTGCCGATCAGCACCACAGGCACGTTGGCCAGCATCATGCCGAGGGTGGTACCGGTAATGACCTGCACCAGCGAGTCATACTTGGCGGCCAGCAGCACGGTGGCAATCTGGGTCTTGTCGCCAATCTCGGCAATAAAGAAGAGCACGAAGGTGGCCATAAAGGGGCCGTATTTATCGAGCGGGCTCTCCTCGTCATCCATCTTGTCCGGCACCAAAATCCAGATAGCCATGGCGATAAAGGCGATGGCGACCAGCCAGGTCATTATCTTGGGATCGAGCCAGCGGCTGATGAACTCGCCAATCCAGGCAGCGCCCGCATGGTTGAGCAAGGTAGCCGCCAGCATGCCGGCGATGATGGGCCAGGGCTTGCGAAAACGGCAGATGAGCAGCAACGCCAACAGCTGGGTTTTATCGCCGATTTCGGCAATAGCGACGCTGAGGGTTGAGGTTAACAAAGCTTCCATAAAAATGACCGGGGGACGGAATTGTTATAAACCAAAGACAAGCCTGCGCCATCCGTCCCCGGTATTGGCACTGGCCCGTCAAAGGTCTTGTCAAATCCATGGCTGGCATGGATCACCCTGACCATGGTGATTTGGCACCAAGTATGTTGATCAGGGTCGCAAACCGGTATTCATGCAATGGATGGCACCGGCGTGCGAGACTACTCCCCCTCGATGGGAGCGGGCATTCTAGGGAAAAACCGCATGAATGACAAGGGGATCAGCCACCCACCAGCTTGACGCTGAAACCGGCTTTCTCCAGCTCGGCTTTGATCAGGTCCCGTTTATCCCCCTGGATCTCGATCACTCCCTCCTTGATACCGCCTCCGGTGCCGCACTTTTTCTTGAGCAGGGTGGCCAGGGATTTTTGCTGTTCGGCGGGTACGCCATGAATGGTGATCACCCCGGCACCCTTGCGCCCCTTGGTCTCGCGGCGAATGCGCACGGTGCCGTCGGTGGGGAAGGGGGAGGCGGATTGGGGAGCGCTCTGCTCCTTGATCATGCCGCCATCTGTGCTGTAAACGAGGTGGCTGTTGTTGTCGTGACTCATGGCAATACTTTATGGGTTAGCTAAGCGGAGTTTGATTTTACTCAAATAAAAGTTGAAGACACAGCTTATAATGCCCCAAGTAAAAGCGAATTATTATTGTTTAACTTCAGGAGTCAGTCATGGTACTCACGCAGTTGTCACCGGGACAGAGTGCTCGCATCAAGAATATGAATCAGCTCGCCCGGCCGCTGCGCCGCAAACTGATGGTGATGGGCCTGTTGCCCCAGACTGAAGTCATCTATCTGCGCTCCGCCCCCCTGGGGGACCCGCTCCAGATCCAGTGCCAGGGGATCTGTCTCTCCATGCAAAAGAGTCTGGCCCAGCAAATAGAAGTCGAGCCGGTATAACCCGCTGCTCGGCTGCCGCTCCGGTCAAGAAAGTCACCGGGAGCGGTTCAGAGACAAGAAGTCGAACCTGCAAAGCGGTTTGCCACACGCACGCGGCGGGTTCAGAAGAAAATAGAGGTAGAGCTGGTATGAATTATTCCCTGGTAACGGTAGGTAACCCCAATAGCGGCAAGACCTCCCTGTTTAACGCCCTGACCGGCGCCCGCCAGCAGGTAGGCAACTGGAGTGGTGTCACCGTCGACAAGAAGATGGGTGAGTTCAGCGCGGGTGAGCATCACTTCAAGCTGATGGATCTGCCCGGCATCTATAGCCTGGCCAGTCAGGATGGCAGCTTGGACGAGCAGATCGCCAGCCGCTTTGCCCAAGGCCAACAACCCGACCTGCTGCTCAACGTCATCGACGCCGCCAATCTGGAGCGCTCCCTCTACCTCACGCTGCAACTGCGCGAACTGGGCCTGCCTATGGTGGTGGTGCTCAACAAGCTGGATATCCTGCAAAAGCGCCGCATCGTCATCGACGAGAGCAAGCTCGGCAAATCCCTCGGTTGCCCGGTGGTGGCCCTCTCTGCCCACAACAGCAAGCAGGTTGCCGCCTTCAAACAGCAAATCCGGCAGTTTATCGGTCAGCCGCAAGCCGCCTTGCAGCTCGATTACGGCCACGCGCTTGAAACCGATCTGGCGGAGTTGGAGACCCTGCTCGCCCCGCATCACCTCACTACCCGTGGCCGCGCCCTGCGCCTGCTGGAAGAGGATGCGGTGATGCAGGAGACCCTGCTGCCCGGTCAGCAGGCGGCCGCCGCCAATGTAGTGGCTCGCGCCCATCAGGGACAGGATATCGACCTGCAGCTGGCGGATATTCGCTACGGCCATATCCACCAGTGGGTACAACAGGCTCGTCAGCAGAAGGGCAAGCTCACCGAGGCCCAGAGCGAGTGGCTGGATCGGGTGCTGCTCAATCGCTGGATTGGCATCCCCTTCTTCCTGTTTGTCATGTACCTGATGTTCCTGTTTGCCATCAACGTCGGCAGCGCCTTTATCGACTTCTTCGACATCATGGGCGGCGCCCTGTTTGTCGATGGGGTGCACCACCTGCTGGGGCTGGTCAATGCCCCCGAATGGCTGGGCGCCATTCTGGCTGATGGCTTTGGTGTCGGCTTGCAGACCGTCGCCACCTTTATTCCGGTGATTGGCTGCCTCTATCTCTTCCTCGCGGTGCTGGAGAGTTCAGGCTATCTGGCCCGCGCCGCCTTCGTGGTGGATGCCCTGATGCGCCGCCTCGGCCTGCCAGGCAAGGCGTTCGTACCGATGCTGATGGGCTTTGGTTGTACCGTCCCCTCGGTGATGGCGACCCGTACCCTCAACTCCGAGCGGGAGCGGCTGATGACCTCCGCCATGGCCCCCTTCATGTCGTGCGGTGCCCGTCTGCCGGTTTACGCCCTGTTTGCGGTGGCTTTCTTCCCTGAATCAGGCCAGAACCTGGTGTTCGGTCTCTACCTCATCGGTATTGTGGTGGCGGTGCTCACCGGCCTGTTGCTGCGCAGCACCCTGCTGCCGGGCAAGAGCGACTCCATGCTGATGGAGATGCCGGATTACGAGTGGCCGCGGCCGGTCAACGTTGCCATCAAGACTTGGCAGAAGCTCAAATCCTTCGTCTTTGGCGCCGGTAAAACCATCGTGCTGGTGGTTGCCGTGCTGAGCGTGCTCAATTCCCTGGGTACCGATGGCAGCTTTGGCCATCAGGAGCAGGAGAGCTCGGTCCTGAGCAAGATAAGCCAGGCGGTGACCCCGGTGCTGCACCCCATAGGTGTACGCGATGACAACTGGCAGGCCACAGTCGGTATCGTCACCGGTATCTTCGCCAAAGAGGCGGTGGTCGGGACCCTCAACAGCCTCTACGCCGGTGGTGGCGATGCAGAGGAGGAGAGCGAGTTCTCGCTGGTGGCCAGTTTCCACGAAGCGATCGATGCCGTGGCGGCCAATCTGGCGGAGATCAACCCAAGCGACCCCATGGGGCTTGACGTTGGCAACCTCGACGACCAGAAAGCTGCCGCCGAGGCGCAGGAGGTGGATGTCTCCACCTACGGCAACATGCAGACCCACTTCGACGGGGCGGCCGGTGCCTTTGCCTACCTCTTGTTCGTGCTGCTCTACATGCCTTGCGCCGCCGCCATGGGCGCGCTGGTGCGGGAAACCGGTCGTCAGTGGGCGCTAATGACGGCGGTATGGTGCAACTACATGGCCTTTATGTGCGCCACCCTCTTTTATCAGGTCGCGACCTTTGCCACTCATCCGGAGCAGAGCCTGTTCTGGATCGTCAGCTACGGCCTCTCTCTGGGACTGCTCTGGTGGGCCGGTCGCCGTCACGGTGACATCGTCGCCCGCAAGGTGGTGACCTTATGATCCTGCGCGAGCTGGGGGATTACCTCGCCGCGCAGCAGAAGGTGAGCCGGCGCGATCTGGCTCGCCACTTCCACACCTCGGAAGATGCGGTGGAGGCCATGCTCGGCGTCTGGATGCGCAAGGGTCGGGTCATCAAGCGCGAGAGTCGCGTCTGTGGTGGCAGTTGCTGTGGCAAGAGCGAAGAGGTGATGTTCGAGTGGTGTGACGCGGGCCAGATTGGCATCAAGATCCGCTAAACGACTACCCAACCTCATCACCAAAGATCGAACAATAAAAAACGGCAGATCCTGCGCAAGGGTCTGCCGTTTTTATTGCTGAAAACAGGCGGGATCAGGCGCCTTGGCGAGCCTCGCTCAGCAGTGCCAGCGCCGGTTGGGCGTTGTCCGGCATCAGCCGGTAGGCCTTGTGGTGCTTGACCAGGGTGGTCTTCTTGTTGCCCTGGCTCAGCAGCAGGCCGTGCTTGAAGGCCGCCTCGGCCAGCACCTTCTCGTCACCGCGCACATAGAGGGTGAGGGGTTTGACAAGCTCACCGTCCTCGATATGGCCTTCATATTCGCTGTGGCTTACCACCAGACTGGCCTGACCGCCCGATTGCAGGCGCAGCTTGGCGTTTACCTCGCTTTCGGTCAGCACCAGCCAGCCTGCCGTTGCCAGCTCCTCCAGCAGGGCTGCCAGCTTGGCCCCCAATTGCTGCGGATTGGTCATGGCGCATTGGTATTGGAAGGCGATGCGCTCTAGTAGCCCCTTGAGATCGGCACCCGCGCCCAGGGTGCGGCCAAGCTGCACCCAAGCTTTCAAATCTTCCATCACCAGACGGGAGAAGCGCTTCTCCTTGAGGGAGTCGGCCATCCAGGTGCAGAGAAAGTGGCTCTCTTGCGCCGGAGTGCGCTTGCCCGCCTTTTGCTCGGCGGTGCGGGCCAGTTCGGCCAGGCTCTGGGTGGCCATCTCGAGCAGGGCCTGATTGTAGGTTGGAGAGGTCATAAGCAATCCTTGAGTTGACCACCACAGGTCAACACCGATGACAGAGATGGCAAAGGCGCCAGTGGCGCCTTTGCGGTTCAATAGAGCAACTGCCCGCCTTATTTCGGCTGACGGGGCTTCTTGGCGGCGGCCAGACGCTTGAGGCGCTGACCCTGCAGCTTGGCTTCGGCCATCACCTGGGCCACGGCGTTATCTTCACGTTGCGGGCGCTTACCGAAGCGGCGACGCTCCTGCAACTGCTTGATCAGCTCGTCACGGCTGCTCACCTCATAGCCCGGCACCATGATGCGGCGGATCTTCTGGCCGATCAGGGCCTCGATCTCCAGCAGGGTACGCTCCTCTTCACGGCTGACGAAGGAGATGGCCATGCCGCGCTTGCCGGCACGACCGGTACGGCCGATGCGGTGCACGTAATCTTCCGCCAGGAACGGCAGATCATAGTTGACCACGTATTCCAGATCCGGAATGTCCAGACCACGGGCGGCCACTTCGGTGGCGACCAGTACCCGTACCTTGCCTTCCATGAATTCGCGCAGGGCGCGGCGACGGTTGCCCTGGGCCTTCTCGCCATGGACCACGGCGGACTTGATGCCGTCGAGGTTCAGCTCCTCGACCAGCACATCACAGCTCTCGCGGGTACTGGCGAACACCAGCACCTGCTGCCAGTTCTGCTTGCCAATCAGCTCTGAGAGCAGCTCGCGCTTGCGCTTCTGCTCGACCGGATAGACGGTGTGGCTGACGGTGTCGGCGGTGGAGTTCTGCTTGTTGACGCTGACGATCTGCGGGCGATCCAGCATCAGGTTGGCCAGCTTCTTCACCGCATCGGAGAAGGTGGCGGAGAAGAGCAGGTTTTGACGGGTCTTGTTGACCGCTTGCAGGATCTTCTGCACATCGGCACTGAAGCCCATGTCGAGGATGCGATCCGCTTCATCCATCACCAGACACTCGACGCCGGAGAGGCTGAGGTTGCAGGCGGTGAGGTGCTCCAGCAGACGGCCCGGGGTGGCCACAATGATGTGAGCGCCCGCTTTGAGCTTCTTGGCCTGCACGTCCTGCTTGCCACCGCCGACGATGGTGATGGTGGTGATATCGAGATACTTGGCGAAGTCATTGATGTTGCTCGCCACCTGAGCCGCCAGCTCGCGGGTCGGGGTCAGGATCAGCACACGGGCGTTGGAAGGCTGGACCGGCGCCGGATTGTCTACCAGACGCTGCAAGATGGGCAGGGCGAAGGCGGCGGTCTTGCCGGTACCGGTCTGGGCGCTGGCCAGCACATCGCGGCCACGGCGAATGGCCGGGATCGCCTGTTGCTGCACAGGGGTCATCTCCTGATAACCGCAATCTGAGACAGCACGCAAAATCTCGGGGGCAAAATCGAACGATTCAAATCTCATAATGGGTTCCTGTGTTCCAGCTGGGCTGTGTTTGGCTTGGTTAGCTCGGCATGAGCGAGACGGAGGTTGTAACCACCGACGGCTGCGCCTGACATCAAGTCAGAGAGTGAGCCGGAAAATGGCGGGCGCGAAGTGTAACAGATAGACGTCACAAATTCTGCCTCAAATGGTTGTCCTTTTCTCATCCTTTGTGGTGTGAATGGCGGTTGAAAGCAATCATTTGACTCCCAAATGCCAAGCTTGGAGGTGTGGGCTAACGGTTTTGGGCAAGGACGAAAGGGATATCGATGGAACTGGAACAGTTAAAACGCCAGCTGGAGCAGCTTGGCGAGCGCAATGACAGCATGCAGCAGGCTCGACACCGCAAGCTGCTCAATATCACCCGCGACACGGGGGAGTTGCTGTCAGTGATGGTGCAGACCCGTGGGGCGCAGGCGGTGCTGGAGATTGGCACCTCCAATGGTTACTCCACGCTTTGGCTGGCAGAAGCGGTGCGTCGGTTGGAGGGGCACGTGACCACCATTGAGCTGGATGAGGATAAGCGCGTGCAGGCCCATGACAACTTTCAGAGGGCAGGGCTGGTCCCCTGGATAACCTTGCTGGCAGGGGATGCGGGTGAGCTGTTACCGACCTTGCCGCAAGCCGGCTATCAGCTCATCTTCCTTGATTCGGATCGTCAGCACTACCGGGCATGGTGGCCGCAGCTCCGCCGCCTGCTGGCACCCCGTGGCCTGCTGGTGGTCGATAACGCCATCTCCCATCGCAGCGAGATGGTGGAGTGGATGAACGAGGTCGGGCAGGATCCGGCCTTTGCCACCTCGCTGGTGCCGGTCGGCAAGGGGGAGTGGCTGGTGGTGCGTTTGTAGGAGGTGGATAGCTGCAAAAAATCAGCCCCGCATTGGCGGGGCTGATTGTGAAAGCGCATCAGGGCCTTGGCAGGTCGGATCAGACCGCCAGATAGTCCATGATCCCTTCGGCCGCTTTGCGCCCTTCGTAGATGGCGGTCACCACCAGATCGGAGCCGCGTACCGCGTCGCCACCGGCGAACACCTTGGGATTGCTGGTCTGGAAGGCGTATTCCGCCTGCTCGCGGGCCTTGATGCGATCCCGGTTGTCGAGCTCGATGCCGAACTCCGCCATCCAGGGCTGGGGGTTGGGCTGGAAGCCAAACGCCATCACCACCGCATCGGCGGCCAACACCTGCTCTGAGCCCTCGATGACCACCGGATTGCGGCGGCCATTGGCATCGGGTTCACCCAGCTCGGTGCTCACCACCTTGATGCCGACGGTGCGACCGTTGGCATCCAGCTCGACCGCCACCGGTTGCAGGTTGAACATGAATTCAACCCCCTCCTCGCGGGCGTTTTTCACCTCCCGCTTGGAGCCCGGCATGTTCTCCTCGTCGCGGCGATAGGCGCAGATAACCTTGTCAGCCCCCTGACGGATGGCGGTACGCACGCAGTCCATGGCAGTATCACCACCGCCCAGCACCACCACCTGCTTGCCAGCGAAGTCGATATAGTCGGCTTGCGCCTTCTCAAAGCCCAGCAGCCGGTTGGCGTTGGCGATGAGGTAGGGCAGGGCGTCATAGACGCCCGGCGCCTCTTCGTTGGCAAAGCCGCCCTTCATGTACTTGTAGGTACCGACCCCGAGGAAGACCGCATCGAACTCGCCGAGCAGGTCGGCGAAAGTGATGTCCTTGCCCACCTCGGTCTCGAGACGAAACTCCACGCCCATCCCCTGGAAGATCTCGCGGCGACGCTGCATCACCTCTTTTTCCAGCTTGAAGGAGGGGATGCCGAAGGTGAGCAGGCCACCGATCTCCGGATATTTGTCAAACACCACCGGGGTAACGCCATTGCGTGCCAGCACATCGGCGCAGGCGAGACCCGCTGGGCCGGCGCCGATGACGGCGACCCGCTTGCCGGTCTTGACCACGTTCGAGAGATCGGGCTTCCAGCCCATCTCGAACGCCTTGTCGGTGATGTATTTTTCGATGTTGCCGATGGTCACTGCGCCGAAGCGATCATTGAGGGTGCAGGAGCCCTCACAGAGGCGATCCTGCGGGCAGACCCGACCGCATACTTCCGGCAGGCTGTTTGTCTGGTGGGAGAGCTCCACCGCCTCCAGAATGCGCCCCTCTTTGGCCAGCTTCAGCCAGTTGGGGATGTAGTTGTGGACCGGACACTTCCATTCGCAGTAGGGGTTGCCGCACTCGAGGCAGCGATCCGCCTGCATCTGTACCTGCGGCTGATTGAAGGACTCGTAGATCTCCACAAACTGGATTTTGCGGATCTTGAGCGGCTTCTTGGGCGGGTCAACCCGCTGCACATCGATAAACTGAAATACGTTCTGGCTCATAGGGTTCCCTCCTTATTGCGCCTGGATTCTGAGTTCTGCACTGGAACGGCTGGTGTGACCCAGCAGCGATTTCACGTCGCTGGACTTGGGTTTGATCAGCCTGAACTTGGGCACATAGGAGTCGAAGTTGGCCAGGATCTCCTCGGCGCGCGAGCTGCCGGTCTCATTGAGGTGCGCCGTGATGATGCCGCGCAGGTGCTCCTGATGGATGGCGAGATCCGCCACGTCCAGCAGTTCCACCAGCTCGGGGTTGGTGCGCTTGGCGAAGTTGCCGCACTCGTCGAGCACGTAGGCAAAGCCGCCGGTCATACCCGCCGCGAAGTTGACGCCAGTCTGGCCGAGCACGGTGACGATGCCGCCGGTCATATATTCACAACCGTTGTCGCCAATCCCCTCGACTACCGCCAGGGCGCCGGAATTGCGCACCGCGAAACGCTCGCCGGCAGTGCCTGCAGCGTAGAGCTTGCCGCCGGTGGCGCCGTAGAGGCAGGTGTTGCCGATGATGGCCGCTTCATGGGATTTGAACGCCACACCGACATGGGGCTTGATCACCAGCTTGCCGCCGGTCATCCCCTTGCCCACGTAGTCGTTGGCGTCACCGGTGAGGATCATCTCAAGGCCACCCGCGTTCCAGACGCCGAAGCTCTGGCCTGCGGTGCCGTTGAAGTGCACCTTGACCGGATCCGCCGCCATTCCCTGATTGCCGTGACGTTTGACGATCTCGCCCGAGAGGCGAGCACCCACCGAGCGGTCGGTGTTGCGAATGTCGTAGCGGAACTCGCCGCCGCTTGAGGTTTCCACCGCTTCCAGCAGATCCTCCACCATTTTCAGGTTGAGCGGCCCCTTGTCGAAGGTGGGGTTGTGCTGCTGGCTGAACAGGCTGGAGCCTGCCGGTGCTACCGGACGGGCCAGAATGCCAGAGAGATCCAGCTTGGCCTGACGAGCGGTGAGGCCGGGCAGGGCTTCCAGCAGATCGGTGCGGCCAATCAGGTCGGTCAGCTGGGTGACGCCGAGCTGAGCCATCAGCTCGCGGGTCTCTTCGGCGATGAACTTGAAGTAGTTCATCACCATCTCCGGCAGGCCGGTGAAGTGCTCGCGACGCAGCTTCTCATCCTGAGTGGCAACGCCGGTGGCGCAGTTGTTCAGGTGGCAAATACGCAGGTATTTGCAACCGAGCGCCACCATGGGGCCGGTGCCAAAGCCGAAGCTCTCGGCGCCGAGGATGGCCGCCTTGATAATGTCGAGGCCAGTTTTGAGACCGCCATCCACCTGCAGCCGCACCTTGTGGCGCAGACCGTTGGCGACCAGCGCCTGCTGGGTTTCAGCCAGACCCAGTTCCCACGGGGAGCCGGCATATTTGACCGAGGTGAGAGGGCTCGCGCCAGTGCCGCCGTCATAACCTGAGATGGTGATGAAGTCGGCATAGGCCTTGGCCACGCCGCAGGCGATGGTGCCCACTCCGGGCTCGGAGACCAGTTTCACCGACACCAGACAGCTCGGGTTGATCTGCTTGATGTCGAAGATGAGCTGGGCCAGATCCTCGATGGAGTAGATATCATGGTGCGGCGGCGGCGAGATCAGGGTCACGCCGGGCACGGAATAGCGCAGCTGGGCGATCTGGGCGGTGACCTTGTCACCTGGCAGTTGGCCACCCTCGCCGGGCTTGGCACCCTGCGCCACCTTGATCTGCACTACATCGGCGTTCATCAGGTAGTGGGGGGTGACGCCAAAGCGACCGGAAGCGACCTGCTTGATGCGGGAGTTCTTCTCGGTACCGAAACGCTTGGGATCTTCGCCACCTTCGCCGGAGTTGCTCTGACCACCGAGGCGGTTCATGGCAACAGCCAGCGCCTCGTGGGCCTCTGGGCCGAGGGCACCGATGGACATGGCGGCGGAGTCAAAGCGGGGGAACAGCTTGTCGGCCGGCTCAACCTGATCCAGTGCGACCGGATTGTCGACCTTCTTCAGGGCCAGCAGATCGCGCAGGGTGGCAACCGGACGCTCGTTCACCAGACGGGCGTATTCCTTGTAATCGGCATAGTTGCCGGAGCGCACCGCCGCTTGCAGGGTCTGCACCACATCCGGGTTGTAGGTGTGGTACTCGCCGCCGTGGACGAACTTGAGCAGGCCGCCGTGGGGGAGGGACTTGCGGGCCAGCCAGGCCTGACGGGCCAGATTGTGCTGATCCTGCTGGATATCGGCAAAATCGGCACCCTGAATACGGCTCGATACGCCGCGGAAGCAGGTATCGACCACCGACTTGGCTAGGCCCACCGCTTCGAACAGCTGGGAGCAGCGGTAGCTGGCGACCGTGCTGATGCCCATCTTGGACATCACCTTGTAGAGCCCCTTGTTGATGCCGTTGCGATAGTTGACCATGGCCTGGCGCAGGGACATGGTGAGCACGCCCTCTTCAACCTGTTTGGCCAGGGTTTCGTAGGCGAGATAGGGGTAGATTGCGGTCGCGCCAAAGCCCAGCAGCACCGAGAAGTGGTGCGGGTCACGGCAGCTTGCGGTCTCCACCAGAATGTTGGCGTCGCAGCGCAGGTTGTTGTCCACCAGGGTGCGCTGCACTGCACCCACCGCCATGGCGGCCGGGATCGGCAGGGTATCGGCGCTGATATCGCGATCCGACAGCACCAGCAGCACGGTGCCGCTCCTGGCGGCAGTTTTGGCCTCGTCGCAAATGCGCACTATGGCCGTTTCCAGCCCCTCTTCGGGCTTGAAGTTGAGGCTGATCACCTGATGACGGTAGTACTCACCTTCCAGTGCCAGCAGTTGGTGGAAGTCGGAGTAGAGCAGGATCGGCGACTGGAACAGCACCCGGTGGGCGTGGCCGAAGGTCTCGTTGAAGACGTTCTGCTCGCGACCGATACAGGTGGCCAGCGACATCACGTGGTTTTCCCGCAGCGGGTCGATGGGCGGGTTGGTCACCTGGGCAAACATCTGGCGGAAGTAGTCATAAAGGGTGCGCGGGCCGGAGGAGAGCACCGCCATCGGGGTGTCATCCCCCATGGAGCCGACCGCTTCCTGACCGTTCTCACCCAGTACCCGGATGATCTGATCCAGCTCTTCGAAGGAGTAGCCAAACAGCTTCTGATAGGTTTTCAGCTGGTCGTCGGAGAACTCGCGGCTACCGGTCTGGCTATCGTCCATCTGCTCGAAGGGGACCAGTCGGCGGCAATGTTTATCCATCCACTGCTTGTAGGTGTGGCGGTTTTTGAGATCGTCATCGATCTCGAAGCTGGTCCACACCTTGCCGTTGCTGGTATCCACCACGAACAGCTCGCCCGGGCCGACCCGGCCCTTCTCCAGCACTTCGTCCGGGGTGTAGTCCCAGGTGCCAACTTCGGAGGCGAGGGTGATGAACTTGTCCTTGGTGATACGTAGCGGGCCGGACGCAGACCGTTGCGATCAAGTGCGCAGGTGGCGTAGCGACCATCGGTCATGACGATACCGGCGGGGCCATCCCACGGCTCCATGTGCATGGAGTTGAAGTCGTAGAAGGCGCGCAGGTCGTCATCCATGTTCGGGTGCTTTTGCCATGCTGGCGGGATCAACAGGCGCATGGCGCGGAACAGGTCCATGCCACCGGCGAGGAAGAGATCCAGCATGTTGTCGAGACTGGAGGAATCCGACCCCGTGGTGTTGACGAAGGGGGCCGCTTCCTGCAAATCGGGGATCAGCGGCGTCGCAAATTTGTAGCTGCGCGCTTTGGCCCACTGGCGGTTGCCGGCGATGGTGTTGATCTCGCCGTTGTGGGCCAGATAGCGGAACGGCTGGGCCAGCGGCCAGCGCGGGCTGGTGTTGGTGGAGAAACGCTGGTGGAAGACGCAGATGGCCGCCTGCATACGGATGTCGGCGAGATCCAGATAGAAGCGCGGCAAGTCCACCGGCATGCACAGCCCTTTATAGACGGTGACCAGGTTGGAGAGGCTGACCACATAGAAGTAGTCGTCGTTGACGCGCTTTTCGATGCGGCGACGCACGATATAGAGGCGGCGCTCGAGATCCTTGTCGACCCAGCCGGGCGGGGCGTTGACAAAGACCTGTTCAATGCTGGGCAGGGAGGCTTTGGCGATGGTACCCAGTACGTTGGTATCGACGGGCACCTTGCGCCAGCCGACCAGACTCAGGGTCTCTTTTTCCAGCTCTTCGTCGATGATGTCGCGGGTCTGCTGGGCCAATACGGGGTCAGGGTTGAGAAACAGCATGCCGACCGCATAGTTGCGGCCAAGGTGCCATCCCTTCTCCTCGGCGACAGCTCTGAAGAAGCTGTCGGGTTTTTGCAGCAGCAGACCGCAACCATCGCCGGTCTTGCCATCGGCGGAGATCCCGCCGCGGTGCTGCATGCGAGCCAATGCTGACATCGCGAGACGAACAAGCTTGTGGCTGGCTTCCCCTTCCATGTGGGCCAACAGGCCGAAGCCACAGTTATCCCTCTCCAGCTTTGGATCATATAGTGACATTGCATTTCTCCCTTGCTCGGCCTTGTATCGCATAGTCATCACCTGACTGCATAAATTGCGATTGGCTCTTGTGGTTCCGTCTGCCTGACGTGGCGAATCTCCAAACTAATGGGATTTTCTGGCGAGGTCAATCGCAGGTCAGGTTTGTCTTCATGGTTACATTCGCATAACAAAATGTCGGGTTAGGGGGGTTAGCTCGCAGTTATGGAGTGTTTATTCTGTGTAGTTTGATTTTGTTGGTTAAATATATCGCCATTGACGGGCTCAATGGTGTGCTCGGCGACGATGGGCGAATGTAGTAATTTTACCAACCCTATGCTACCGAGAGCGGAAGTGATCACATTTTCAATATCCCATGCTTGCAATTGTGTGCTGTCGGGTCTCTTTGGATTTTTCATTGTTCAACAGTGGGTTATCAGGTCTCATTTTCATATGGATGTTTACTGTTTAAATCGTCAAAGAACTGTAAAAATCCTTTTTTTGCGCTTTTTCTCTATATTTATTCAAAATTGGTCGGGTATTTATATGTTTTACCCTCTCTGCTAGCTTGATCCAGCTCAGCCCCTGTTTTGCGCAAGCTCGTACAATGGCGCTCCTTTAGCGGAGGTGTCATGCAGTTACACGAACTCGTCAATACATTCGGTCAGGATCTCAAGCAGCGTCATGGTCAGAAGATCCACAAACTCTCCATCCACGGGGCCTTCACCTGCCCGAACCGTGACGGCACCCTGGGCCGTGGTGGCTGCACCTTCTGCAACGTATCCTCTTTTGCCGACGAGTCGGCCCAACAACTCTCCGTGGTACAACAACTGCTGGCTCGCCGGGACGAAGTCACCCGTGCCAAGCGCTATCTTGCCTACTTTCAGGCCTATACCAGTACCTATGCCGAGGTCGAATATCTGCAGCGGATGTATGAAGAGGCGCTGTCAGTGAGCGATATGGTGGGGCTCTGTGTGGGCACTCGCCCCGATTGCGTGCCGGATGCGGTGCTGGATCTGTTGGCGGGCTATCAGGCCCGGGGTTACGAGGTGTGGCTGGAGCTCGGGCTGCAAAGTGCCAATGACAAGACCCTGCAACGGATCAACCGCGGCCACGGTTATGCCGCCTATGAGGATGCGGTAAGACGTGCCCATCAGCGCGGCATCAAGGTATGTGCTCATCTGATCGTCGGCCTGCCGGGCGAAGTGCCGATGGACAGCCTCGATACCCTGCATCGCATCGTTGAGACCGGCGTGGAGGGGATCAAGCTGCATCCGCTTCATGTGGTAGAGGGTAGTACTCTTGGCAAAGCGTGGCATGCGGGGCGGCTTGAGGTATTGACGCTGGAGCAGTATGTGGAGGCGGCCGTTGCCATGATCCAGCACACGCCGCCCGAGGTGGTGTATCACCGGATTTCGGCCTCCGCGCGCCGTCCAACCCTGTTGGCGCCAGCCTGGTGTGAAAATCGCTGGACGGCCATGGCGGATATTGCCAAAGCACTCTCATTGAACGGCCCGCAAGGTCACGCGTTGGGCAGACCCTTCATACTTCCTGACCTATAATTGAGCACCAGATTATTATTTTCACGTAAAACATAGGGTTATATAAAAAACTTCATACCCTAAACTATAGTTTTGGTACGTGCCGGTTGATATAGTGGTGCGCCATAATAAATGTCATTATCAATTAACTCCGACATTCACCCTGGTTGCAGTGTTAGCATGGTGTTGATGAGTCGATTATTTTTACCAATAACGAATCATGCCGCCATTGCTGCTGTGCCGGGAAATTGGGGATGAGTGTCGCGATCTATCTGGACAGGTTTATCCCCTGATCAGTCTCATCAGCGGGAAGGCTACTCGGTTTTAGCGTGGCTATAGCAGGGAAATATGAGCGATGAACGCTCTTATCTACCTCATTTATGCAGTGACAGGATGCTATGCAAGCAGAAACAAGTCGTATTGATGAGTTATTGGAGTGTCTGGTCTTCTTGACCCGTTTTTATGGTGTACCCAACAGTCAGGATGCCCTGACGACCGGGTTGCCACTGGTCTCCGGACGCCTGACAACCGCACTCTTTTGCCGTGCTGCCGAGCGGGGCGGGTTATCCGCCCGTGAAGTGATCCAGCCACTGGCTGATATTTCTCCCTTGCTGCTGCCTTGCGTATTGCAGATGCGCAGTGGTGGCGCCTGCATTTTGCTGGAGTGGAACGAAGATCGCAGCCAGGGGAAAGTGATTTTCCCGCAGGCTGGTGATGCCGCGCAATGGCTGACCGCAGCCCAGTTGGGTGATGAGTATTTGGGGCGCCTCTTCTATGTAAAGAAGCAGTTCAAGTTTGACGAACGCTCGCCCAAGGTGCTTGAAACCCGTGATGGACACTGGTTCTGGAGCACCTTGTTCGAATCCCGCGGCATCTATCGCGATGTGCTGATCGCCTCCATTCTGATCAACCTGTTTGCCATCGCCAGTCCGCTCTTTACCATGAACGTTTATGACAAGATTGTGCCCAATCTGGCGTTTGATTCGCTCTGGGTGCTGGCGGTCGGGGCCATGGTGGTCTTTACCTTCGATTTTGTGATGCGGCAGTTGCGTAGTTACTTTATCGACATTGCCGGTAAAAAGTCTGATGTGCTGCTGTCTGCCAAGATTTTCGCCAAGGTGATGGGCATGAGGATGGAGTCTCGTCCCGCTTCCACTGGCGCGTTCGCCAAACATCTGCAGGAATTTGAATCGGTGCGGGAGTTTTTCACCTCCGCAACGGTTTCTACTCTTATCGATCTCCCTTTTGCCGTCTTCTTCCTTTTTATTATCTGGATGTTTGCAGGCGTAATGGTGGTGGTTCCCATCGTCGCCATGCTGATCCTCATCGCCTACAGCTTCTATATTCAGGAGCCCCTCAAGCAGTCCATCGAAGAGGGGTCACGCCTTGCGTCCCAGAAGAACGCCAACCTGATTGAAAGTATTTCCGGGCTGGAAACCGTCAAGATTTTCGGCGCCGAGAGCATGTTCCAGCATCGCTGGGAACAGGCCGTCTCCCATATTTCCACCTGGGGTGTACAGACGCGCCGCATTACCAACTCCATGTCCTCGTTGGCCAGTTATATCCAGCAGGTGGTGACGGTCGGTCTGGTGATCGTCGGTGTTTACCAGATCTCCGAAGGCTTGGTCACTATGGGGGGCATGATTGCCGCCGTGATGCTCTCCAGCCGCGCCATTGCGCCCATGGTACAACTTTCCGTGTTGTCGACCCGTTATAACCAGGCCAAGTCAGCACTGGATATTCTGGAAAAAATCATGCAAACCCCGGGTGAGCAGGAGGAGGGCAAGCAATATATCCATCATCCGGTGATTGCCGGTCGCATTGAATTTGAAAATGTCTCCTTCAAATATCCGGGAATGGAAACCAGCACTCTGCACAATATCAATTTGCGCATTCAGCCGGGCGAAAAGGTGGCGATTATCGGCCGGATTGGGGCGGGTAAAACGACCCTGGAGAAGCTGTTGATGGGGTTGTATCGACCGACCGATGGCTCGGTACGTATCGACGGTTTTGAACTTGATCAACTGCCGCCTGCGGTGATCCGTCGCAATATCGGCTGTGTTCCGCAAGATGTCATTCTCTTTTTCGGATCGGTGCGGGACAACATCATGCTGGGTAATCCGCTGGTGGATGACGTGAGAGTATTGCGCGCCGCCAAGCGGGCGGGTGTCACCAACTTTACCAACCGGGATCCCAATGGGCTGGATCGGCAGATAGGCGAGGGTGGCCGTCAGCTCTCCGGTGGCCAGCGTCAGTCGATCCTGCTGGCACGCGCCCTGCTCAATGATCCCCCCATTCTGGTGATGGATGAGCCGACCTCCAACATGGACAACCAGTCCGAGATGCAGGTTAAGCAAGAGCTCGCCAGACTGGGCCCGGAAACCACATTGATCCTCATTACTCACAAAACCTCGATGCTGGATGTGGCATCGCGAGTGATCGTCATCGAGCAGGGGCAGATCGTTGCTGATGGCCCCAAAGAGGTGGTGTTACAGCAGTTGAAGGAAGGGAAAGTGCGCGTGCAGGAGGTGTCCCATGGTTAAGGGGCTCATGGACTGGTTCAAGCGCAGCAAAAAGACGCCTTCCGGCGAGGTATTGCCGGCACCCGAGCATCTGGAGTTTGTCGATGACGGCGCGGCAGCTGTGCTGCTGACCACGCCGACGGGAGCTCGTATCCTGCTATGGTGCTGTTTCCTCTTTTTCATGAGTGCCATCGTCTGGGCTGCCTGGGCCGAACTGGATGAAGTCACCGTGGGTCAGGGCAAAGTTATTCCATCCCGTCAGCTGCAGGTGATCCAGAACCTGGAAGGGGGGATCGTCAAAGAGATCTTCGTCAAAGAGGGGGATATCGTCGAAAAGGGGCAGCCGCTGCTGCGCATTGATGACACCCGTTTCCGCTCCGACTTTAGAGAACGGGAGCAAGAGGTAGTCACCCTCAAGGGGGATGTGGCCCGTCTGCGTGCCGAGATGGCCAGCGTCGAGGTGAAAAACGACCCGGCACTGGGGTGGCGTGAACAGGTCGTGGTAGGTGAAGCGCCAATCCAGTTTCCCGATGGTTATGAAACTGTCTTTGCCGAATACGCACACCGTGAGCGCTCTGTACAGCGGGATCGCCTCAATAACCTGAAGAACCAGCTCTATATTCTTGGTCAGCAAATCGAACAGAAAGAGCAGGAGCTGATTGAACTGAATGCCAAGATCCGCACCGTGAATCGCAGTGTGGATTTGGCCAGACAGGAACTGAATATTAGCCGTCCGTTGGCGAAAGAGGGTATAGTGCCTCAAGTGGAGCTAATCAAGCTTGAGCGGCAGGTCAACGAGATGCAGGGGGAGCTGGAGAGCAACCGTCTGCTGATCCCAAAACTCAATTCGGTACTGCGTGAGACCATCTCCAAGCGTAATGATATTGCGCTGAAGTTCAGAGCAGACTCCCAGACTGAACTGAATGAGAAACAGGGGCGGCTTGGCCAGTTGTCAGAAGGGCAGGTTGGCTTGCGAGACAGGGTTGACCGGACCAGCGTGATTGCTCCGCTCAAGGGCACCATCAAGAAACTCAAGATCAACACCCTGGGCGGCGTGGTTCAGCCCGGCATGGATTTGATGGAGATTGTGCCGTTGGAGGATACCTTGCTGGTAGAAGCCAAGGTGTCACCGAAAGATATCGCCTTCCTGCGACCGGGGCTGGATGCCATTGTCAAAATTACTGCCTACGACTTTACAATCTATGGAGGATTGCATGGCAAGGTTGAACAGATAAGTGCGGATTCGATCCAGGATGAGGAGGGGAACTCCTTTTATCTGGTTCGGGTTCGAACAGAGAAGAGTTACTTGGGCGATGAGCTTAACGCACTTCCCATCATCCCCGGTATGTTAGCCAGTGCTGATATCATTACTGGTAAAAAAAGTGTCCTAGACTATTTGCTTAAGCCGATTTTACGGGCAAAGCAGTCGGCACTGAGAGAACGATAAGCCAACAATCTAAAAACAAAACATGACTGGAGATAACATGAAAAAAACGATTGTTGCCATGCTGGTCAGTGGCTGCATCCTGATCCCGAGTTTGGGTCAGGCCCAGACTCTGGAAGAGTCGGTGGCACAGACACTTGCTACGCATCCCAAGATAAAGGAAGCGTTTGATCTGTATCAGGCACGACTCTATCAGCATGATGGAGCCAAGGGTGGCTATTATCCTACGATCGATCTGCGTGGCGGCGTAGGTTACGAGAAAACGGACAGTCCTTCGACAAGAATTAACCCAAACAGTGATGATTCGTTGACTCGCAAAGAGGCTGGACTCAGTCTGCGACAAATGTTGTTTGATGGCTTTGATGTCAGCAACAACGTCTCCAGAACCGAAGCTGAAGCCAATGCCCAGCGTCTGGCGATGATCTCCGAAGCTGAAAATACCGCGCTGCGAGTAGCTGAGGTCTACCTCAATATGCTGCGCCAGCAGGAGATCCTGGAACTCTCCAAACAGAACTTGGAAACCCACGAGCAGATCCGCAGCGACATCAGCAAGCGGACTGATTCAGGTCTTGGCTCTACTGCGGATCAGACCCAGATTGAAGGTCGTGTTGCCCGGGCCTATTCAAATCAGGCCGCTGCTGAAAACAACTATCGCGACGCAGAGAGTGAATTTATTCGTGTCGTGAACGAGGTACCCAAAGATCTGGTACAGCCGGTTCCCAATACCGAGCTTATCCCGACCAGCCTCGATAGTGCGCTGAAAACAGCGACCGAAGTCCATCCGACCCTGCTCTCTTCCCTGCAGGATATCGAAGCGGCCAAGTATCAGCATGAAGGTGCCAAATCCGGTTTCTACCCCAATGTAACATTCGAGGTCGATCAGAACTGGAATGAGGATATCGATGCGGTCAAAGGGCGCAACGATGATCTGACCGCAATGGTGCGGATGCGTTACAACCTGTTCCGTGGCGGTTCTGATGTGGCAGAGAGCAATGCAACATCGGCGCTCTACTCTCAGGCGAAAGACATTCATTTGAATGCGTTCCGCCAGGTGGAGGAAGGCACTCGTCTGGCCTGGAACGCGAAAGAGTCGCTGGCCAAGCAGAAGACCTTCCTGAAAGAGCATGTTGACGCCAGCTATGACACCGTACAGGCATACAAGAAGCAGTTTGGTTTGGGTCAACGGACATTGCTGGACGTATTGAACACCGAGAACGAATTGTTCGAGGCGCGTCGCAGCTACATCACTGCCGAGTATGATGCACTGCTGGCTGACTATCGCATTCTCAACGCGACAGGCAGTCTGCTCAATGCATTTAGCGTCAAACAACCCGCTGAATGGCAGGCCAGGCAATAACCGTTTGTTCATGATCCCGCAGGGATCATGAACGCCAACATGGTGATTGCAGCTGGCAGTCACCATGTTTGGCTAACGCAGGTTGTTGTACGAGCTTTGAGGAGTGCAGCAGTAATAATGCAGCAGGAATATGATGTGACACTCCAGCGCGGAACCGGTAGCCGATGGTGTTATCTTCTTAATGAATGGAGATACAGATCCTTACGCGCTCTGCGCCACTCCTTATGGATCCTGCTGTTACCCTTCTCACTTCTGCTCTGTGCCAGTCAGCCTCTGCCACAGGAAGATCTCAACTTGATCAAGCGGGCGGAGCAGACCTATGGCGCCAGAGCCGGCAAGCGTGTAACCAGTTGGCGTATGTTGGTCATGGAGACGAAGGGCAGGGCCCTGAGCGAAGAAAAAAAGCTTGAGCGGGTTAATAATTTTTTCAATCGGATGCGTTTTATTGACGATATCAAGTTGTGGCGCAAAAAGGATTATTGGGCAACCCCGCTAGAATTTTTGGGAGCCGCCGGGGGAGACTGTGAAGATTTCAGTATCGCTAAATACTCTACGCTGCTCGAGCTTGGGATCCCGGATGATAAAATGCGGATGGTGTACGTAAAGGCTCTTGATTACAACCAGTTTCACATGGTGGTGGCATATTATGAGACACCCTCGTCCGTTCCGGTTATTTTGGATAATTTGATAGGCTCGATTCGCCCAGCCACACAGCGGCGTGATCTGGTGCCTATTTACAGTTTTAACGGTAGTCACTTGTGGTTGATGAAGGCACGAGGCCAAGGGGAACTGGCTGGTCAATCATCCCGCTTGGGATTATGGAATGATTTACGCAATCGCATGACCTCGGGGCGATTGGCTCGGCCAGTGGTGAATTTGGATGATTAACCTATGACGCTCTATCGACAGTTATTAGCCACCATGCTGCTGCTGTTTGGATTGTTATTTGCGGCCACATACTGGGTGCAATTCAATTCAACCCGCACTTATCTGGCGCAGCAACAGGAAACAACGGTCATCAATACGGCAACCTCGCTGGGGCTTGCGCTCACCCCCTATCTGGAAAACGGTGACAAGGTCGGTGCCGAGTCGGTGATCCAGGCCATTTTTGATGGTGGCTATTATCGACTGGTTCGCCTTGATCTGCTGGCATCAAAGGATGTCATCGAGCAGGAAAATACCAACAATATTCAGGGGGTACCGCGGTGGTTTGTAAATTTGGGACTGTTTCCTGAGGTATCCAACGAGTCAATTCTGACGTCTGGCTGGTTGCAGCTTGGAAAATTAAAAGTAGTGGGTCACCCCGGCCAGGCTTATTACGAGTTGTGGTGGGGGATGAGCGAGCTGGCGAGCTGGTTTCTGGTCGGCTTTTTGATCACCACAATTTTGTTGATGAGAGCACTCAACTACTTGCTCAAGCCACTCAAACAGATCTGTGATCAAGCCGTCGAGATTGAGCTGCACCATTTCGGTCATACAATCCCGGAGCCTAAAACCCATGAATTGAAGCAGGTCGTTCAGGCGATCAACACGCTCTCAAGCAAATTGGCGTTGCAGTTTAAAGAGCAAGCCGATGAGGCCGAGAAATTGCGTGAGCGGGTTTATGTCGATGCCGTGTCGGGGCTTGGCAACCGAGCTTATTTTGTGGGTCAGGTAAACGCATGGATCGCGGAGGCTGGCCAAGGTGGCGTCATGCTGGTTGCGGTCGACATGCTGGATGATATCTATCGCGATGAAGGCTTTGCTGCCCGCGACAACATGGTCAAATCGATAGCTCAGGCTTTGAAAGAGCAATTAAAAGGGTGGGATGGCGCAGCCTTGGCACGGATCTCCGCGACGGAATATGCGCTGCTCTGTCCAACTGACGATCTCACTCAGTTAAAAGAGCTGGCTGAAGTGATTAATAGCCGCATTGCCGATCTGGTGGTGAATCCAATGGGCGAAGGGGATGCGCTCTCCGTCATCGGTATTGCTGGTCGTGATGGCAATGATGATCTCTCTGCCTTGTTGACCAAAGCCGATAATGCGCTTGGCAAGGCGCGCAATGAACGCCGTGGTGCTGTGGTGATGGAAGGGGGGACCGAGCAAGGTTTGATGGGGCGTTTGGCCTGGCGAGATCTGGTACAAGATGCCATTTCACGACAACTTTGGCGCTTCAAAGCACAACCAGCTTGCCGGTTTGATAATGGAGCAAGGTTGCATGCCGAACTATTTGCTTCTATCTCTCGGGATGGCACTGATTATTTTGCCGGTCAGTTCTTGCCCGCGATTGAACAGTTCAAATTGGGTGGCGAGTTTGACCAGGCGGTGCTTGATGCTTGCGTTCCATTACTGCAAAAACAGTCTGATCTGGTACTGGCGATCAACATCACTGCTGGCTCGCTCTGTTCGGATGAATTTTTAACCTGGCTGACGCGCTATCTGACCGAGCATGCAGAGCTCAAAGAGCGGTTGTTATTTGAAATACCTGAAGCTGCCATCATGAAACATAAAGACAACGTGGCTGCGTTGGTTTGCACCTTGCAAGCTCATGGTTTTCAGTGGGGGGTTGACCACTATGGTCGTCACTTCCAGTCTCTGGGCTATCTGGAGGAGTTGTCGCCGGCTTATGTCAAGGTTGATCACGGTTATACCAGTCAGGTCATGGAGCCGGGGGCTGACACCTCATTCCTGGCTGCAGTGTGTCGCGCTGCGCACAATGCCGGTGTGACGACTATTGCAACCCGAGTCGAAGATCAACATCAAGTGGAACTGCTTTCCAAGTTGCATATCGATGGTTACCAGGGATTTGTTCATCCCGCCTTCCCATTGCCTTGAATTAAATGGCCCCGATAGGGGCCTTTTTTATACCAGTCACTTCTCTTTTCGCCATTTTTCTATAACAAACTCAAGGTCAGCCTTGAATGGGGCTGGGTCTAGGGTTCTGATTTGTATTAAGAAATACCAACTCTTCGATTTATTTCCGTCCATTTGTTGAATTCCTCTCGAACGTACGCTTTTTTGCAACGGAACAGCGCGCTATCTCCTTCTACGGTGTAGACATCAAGATCTGTCACCTTGGAGCAATGGATATGCGTACCCAAATCATCGACAAGTCCGTGGTTGTCTCAGCTATAGAAGGCAATGTGGATATTGTGCTGGCTGATGGAAGCAGCCGCCCTCTGCAAAAAGGGGAAATTCTCCAACCCGGAGCAAAATTGGCCATAGCTGATGATGCCAAGCTGGCTCTTTCCCCTTATGACGATACTCCAGCATCGGATGTTCCGGCAGGTTCCGAGTCCGCTGGACCTGCTCAACCGCAAGTGGCGGCCAGCCAGGAAGGCGCACCTTCAGATATTGCCGCATTGCAAGAATCGATTCTGCAGGGTGTTGACCCGACTCAAAACTTTGAGGCTTCTGCTGCTGGTGGGGCACCAGCGGCCGGTGGTGGTGGCGGTATTGGTGGAGTTGCGGGGGCCAGTGGTAATGGTGGTTTCGTAACAATTGATCGAACAGGCGATGCCACGATAGCGGCTGCAGGGTTTGATACCACCTACGATACGGCCGCTGTCATCAATGAAAATCAGGCCGAAGATTTGATTCTTGAAAATCAGCTTGATGATTTGGGCGAAACCGCCGTGACCCTGGAAGACACTCAGATCAGTGGGAATTTGCTCGACAATAGTACCAATCCAGATGGGCCTGCTGATGCCTCTATCGTTTCATATGACTGGGGTATCAATATCGGAGTCCCTGCCGGTGTTGCTGCCACCATTACCGGAGTGGGCACGCTGATCATCAATCCGGATGGGAGCTATACCTTTACTCCGGCTCCTAACAATGATGGTGCAGTTCCGCCGGTGAACTATCAGGTAACTGATGGCCAGGAGACAGTGACTTCAACACTCGTTATCTCCATTACTCCGGTAGATGAGGCGGTAGGCCTTGATGGGCTTACCCTGGAAGGGGGAGAGGTGTTGGTCAGTGATGCCAACCTGGCCGACGGTTCGGCACCTAACGCTGCCGCGTTAACTCAAAGTGGGGTGTTTACCTTTAATGCCCCTGATGGCGTACAAACGCTGGCAATCGGGGCGATCCAGTTGATCAGCAATGGCACCGTGATTGCTCTGCCTGTATCCATTGAGACTCCGCTTGGCAATGGATTGCAAATCACTGCAATAACCTACGATCCCGTTACCGGTAACGGCAGTGTCTCCTACAGCTATACCCTCCTTGATAACGAGGCCCATCAACAACCCGCGTTTGATCTGCAATTGGGTGAGAGTCTCGCTGTGACCTTGACCGATGATGACGGTGATACAACCAGTGCAACGCTGGACATCGTTATTCAGGATGATGTGCCGACCCAGGATGTGGGGGTGGCCGAAGAGGCTAATTTGGGTGGATTGTCGGTCAGTCTGGACGAGACGGTTGGCAAAGAGGATACCTACAGCGAAAGTGATGTGAATGACGGCTATGTCAGTGATGACGTAGAGGGTGCACTGGCCCGGGCTACAACTGCGATTGAAGGTGGTCTGCTGTCACTGTTTACCAGCAGTGGCAGCTACGGTGCTGATGGTGCAGGTAGCATCACCGGCAGTTTCAGCTTTGTCGGAATTGGCGAGGCGGGGGTTGCCACCAACCTGTCGGCCACCAAAGGTGGTGCGATTACCCTCAATGCAGCGAGCGCGACCGAGCTGCAAGGGGTTGATGGTGAAGGAGGTGTGGTCTTCAGCATCAAGATTGTGGTGGTAGATGGGGTATCCCAACTGCAGACCACCCAGTTTGAAGCCTTGTCTCATGACGACTCCGGTTTGTTTGATGAATCACTGTCGCTGCTGCTCAGTGGGCAGAACAGTCTGGAACTGCAATACAGCGTGACCCGTGTGGACGGAGATGGCGATAGCGTGACCGACAGTGCCACTGTCACTCTGATTGCAGGCGAGCGGTCGGTATTCAGCTTCGATGATGATGGCCCGACTCTGAGTGTCAGTGCCGAGGCCTCGGAAGGGGAACTGGCGGCCCTGCAGGTCAGCCTGGATGAGAGTGTCGGGGACGACCGTGCGGCGTCTGGTGAGACCGCCGATGGTAATGGCGACGATACCGGTCCGGGCCTGGCCCAGGTGTATAGCAGCGTCAGTGGCGGACTGGCCAGCCTGTTTGCCCAAAGTGGCGTCAGCTATGGCTCGGACGGTGTGGGTAGCACCACCGCCAGCCTGAGCTTCGTGGGGGTACCGGTGGGGGGGCTGGCGACCAATCTGAGCTCGACTGCGGGGGGGGCAATCACCCTGTTCCTGGAGGGGGGGAACCTGGTGGGTCGCGATGCCAATGGTGGCGACCCGGTGTTCACGATCAAGATCGTCAATGTGGCCGATGCCGGCGACCCGCCGGTCTACCAACTGGAAACCACCTTGTACGAAGCGCTGGACCATGATGATAACGCCACCTTTGACGAGGCGGTAAACCTGTTGCTGAGCCAGGACGGCGCCGTGCAGCTGCAGTACAGCGTGACCGTGGTGGATGGTGATGGCGATAGCGTGACCGACAGTGCCACTGTCACTCTGATTGCAGGCGAGCGGTCGGTATTCAGCTTCGATGATGATGGCCCGACTCTGAGTGTCAGTGCCGAGGCCTCGGAAGGGGAACTGGCGGCCCTGCAGGTCAGCCTGGATGAGAGTGTCGGGGACGACCGTGCGGCGTCTGGTGAGACCGCCGATGGTAATGACGACGATACCGGTCCGGGCCTGGCCCAGGTGTACAGCAGCGTCAGTGGCGGACTGGCCAGCCTGTTTGCCCAAAGTGGCGTCAGCTATGGCTCGGACGGTGTGGGTAGCACCACCGCCAGCCTGAGCTTCGTGGGGGTACCGGTGGGGGGGCTGGCGACCAATCTGAGCTCGACTGCGGGGGGGGCAATCACCCTGTTCCTGGAGGGGGGGAACCTGGTGGGTCGCGATGCCAATGGTGGCGACCCGGTGTTCACGATCAAGATCGTCAATGTGGCCGATGCCGGCGACCCGCCGGTCTACCAACTGGAAACCACCTTGTACGAAGCGCTGGACCATGATGATAACGCCACCTTTGACGAGGCGGTAAACCTGTTGCTGAGCCAGGACGGCGCCGTGCAGCTGCAGTACAGCGTGACCGTGGTGGATGGTGATGGCGATAGCGTGACCGACAGTGCCACTGTCACTCTGATTGCAGGCGAGCGGTCGGTATTCAGCTTCGATGATGATGGCCCGACTCTGAGTGTCAGTGCCGAGGCCTCGGAAGGGGAACTGGCGGCCCTGCAGGTCAGCCTGGATGAGAGTGTCGGGGACGACCGTGCGGCGTCTGGTGAGACCGCCGATGGTAATGACGACGATACCGGTCCGGGCCTGGCCCAGGTGTACAGCAGCGTCAGTGGCGGACTGGCCAGCCTGTTTGCCCAAAGTGGCGTCAGCTATGGCTCGGACGGTGTGGGTAGCACCACCGCCAGCCTGAGCTTCGTGGGGGTACCGGTGGGGGGGCTGGCGACCAATCTGAGCTCGACTGCGGGGGGGGCAATCACCCTGTTCCTGGAGGGGGGGAACCTGGTGGGTCGCGATGCCAATGGTGGCGACCCGGTGTTCACGATCAAGATCGTCAATGTGGCCGATGCCGGCGACCCGCCGGTCTACCAACTGGAAACCACCTTGTACGAAGCGCTGGACCATGATGATAACGCCACCTTTGACGAGGCGGTAAACCTGTTGCTGAGCCAGGACGGCGCCGTGCAGCTGCAGTACAGCGTGACCGTGGTGGATGGTGATGGCGATAGCGTGACCGACAGTGCCACTGTCACTCTGATTGCAGGCGAGCGGTCGGTATTCAGCTTCGATGATGATGGCCCGACCCTGAGTGTCAGTGCCGAGGCCTCGGAAGTGGAACTGGCGGCCCTGCAGGTCAGCCTGGATGAGAGTGTCGGGGACGACCGTGCGGCGTCTGGTGAGACCGCCGATGGTAATGGCGACGATACCGGTCCGGGCCTGGCCCAGGTGTATAGCAGCGTCAGTGGCGGACTGGCCAGCCTGTTTGCCCAAAGTGGCGTCAGCTATGGCTCGGACGGTGTGGGTAGCACCACCGCCAGCCTGAGCTTCGTGGGGGTACCGGTGGGGGGGCTGGCGACCAATCTGAGCTCGACTGCGGGGGGGGCAATCACCCTGTTCCTGGAGGGGGGGAACCTGGTGGGTCGCGATGCCAATGGTGGCGACCCGGTGTTCACGATCAAGATCGTCAATGTGGCCGATGCCGGCGACCCGCCGGTCTACCAACTGGAAACCACCTTGTACGAAGCGCTGGACCATGATGATAACGCCACCTTTGACGAGGCGGTAAACCTGTTGCTGAGCCAGGACGGCGCCGTGCAGCTGCAGTACAGCGTGACCGTGGTGGATGGTGATGGCGATAGCGTGACCGACAGTGCCACTGTCACTCTGATTGCAGGCGAGCGGTCGGTATTCAGCTTCGATGATGATGGCCCGACTCTGAGTGTCAGTGCCGAGGCCTCGGAAGGGGAACTGGCGGCCCTGCAGGTCAGCCTGGATGAGAGCGTCGGGGACGACCGTGCGGCGCCTGGTGAGACCGCCGATGGTAATGACGACGATACCGGTCCGGGCCTGGCCCAGGTGTATAGCAGCGTCAGTGGCGGACTGGCCAGCCTGTTTGCCCAAAGTGGCGTCAGCTATGGCTCGGACGGTGTGGGTAGCACCACCGCCAGCCTGAGCTTCGTGGGGGTACCGGTGGGGGGGCTGGCGACCAATCTGAGTTCGACTGCAGGGGGGGCAATCACCCTGTTCCAGGAGGGGGGGAACCTGGTGGGACGCGATGCTAATGGTGGCGACCCGGTGTTCACGATCAAGATCGTCAATGTGGCCGATGCCGGCGACCCGCCAGTCTACCAACTGGAAACCACCTTGTACGAAGCGCTGGACCATGGTGATAACGCCACCTTTGACGAGGCGGTAAACCTGTTGCTGAGCCAGGACGGCGCTGTGCAGCTGCAGTACAGCGTGACCGTGGTGGATGGTGATGGCGATAGCGTGACCGACAGTGCCACTGTCACTCTGATTGCAGGCGAGCGGTCGGTATTCAGCTTCGATGATGATGGCCCGACTCTGAGTGTCAGTGCCGAGGCCTCGGAAGTGGAACTGGCGGCCCTGCAGGTCAGCCTGGATGAGAGCGTCGGGGACGACCGTGCGGCGTCTGGTGAGACCGCCGATGGTAATGACGACGATACCGGTCCGGGCCTGGCCCAGGTGTACAGCAGCGTCAGTGGCGGACTGGCCAGCCTGTTTGCCCAAAGTAGCGTCAGCTATGGCTCGGACGGTGTGGGTAGCACCACCGCCAGCCTGAGCTTCGTGGGGGTACCGGTGGGGGGGCTGGCGACCAATCTGAGTTCGACTGCAGGGGGGGCAATCACCCTGTTCCAGGAGGGGGGGAACCTGGTGGGACGCGATGTCAATGGTGGCGACCCGGTGTTCACGATCAAGATCGTCAATGTGGCCGATGCCGGCGACCCGCCAGTCTACCAACTGGAAACCACCTTGTACGAAGCGCTGGACCATGGTGATAACGCCACCTTTGACGAGGCGGTAAACCTGTTGCTGAGCCAGGACGGCGCTGTGCAGCTGCAGTACAGCGTGACCGTGATGGATGGTGATGGCGATAGCGTGACCGACAGTGCCACTGTCACTCTGATTGCAGGCGAGCGGTCGGTATTCAGCTTCGATGATGACGGCCCGAGCGTGACGGCGATGACGCTGACAGGCAGTGTCACCACCGATGAATCGACCCAGCTGGGTGTCATCGTGACCAGCGTTGCATCGATCTTCAGTGGTGGCGTGGGCAGTACAGGCGTGGACGGCGGCACGACCGATGTGTCGCTGCGTATTGATGTGGCGGCCAGCGGGCTGGTGACCACGGTGGGCAACAAGGCCATCACCCTGGTGGCGGACGGTGCTGACAGCGACATCGTGTACGGCAAGTTTGACAGCGATGGTAACGGTAGCCTGGACAGCAACGCATTCAAGCTGGAGATAGGGGAAGACGGCAAACTGAGCGTGACCCAGTTTGTAGCTATCAAACATCCGGATAGCCCGACCAACTATGACGAGCCGGTAGACCTGGCAGGCAAGCTGTCGGCGGTGGTGACCACCACCGATGGTGATGGTGATGTGGCGAGCAAGAGCGTGAGCATCGGTGCTGGCGTCAAGTTCGAGGACGACGGTCCGAGCGTGACGGCGATGACGCTGGCAAGCAGTGTCACCACCGATGAATCGACCCAGCTGGGTGTCACCGTGACCAGCGTTGCGTCGATCTTCAGTGGTGGCGTGGGCAGTACAGGCGTGGACGGCGGCACGACCGATGTGTCGCTGCGTATTGATGTGGCGGCCAGCGGGCTGGTGACCACGGTGGGCAACAAGGCCATCACCCTGGTGGCGGACGGTGCTGACAGCGACATCGTGTACGGCAAGTTTGACAGCGATGGTAACGGTAGCCTGGACAGCAACGCATTCAAGCTGGAGATAGGGGAAGACGGCAAACTGAGCGTGACCCAGTTTGTAGCTATCAAACATCCGGATAGCCCGACCAACTATGACGAGCCGGTAGACCTGGCAGGCAAGCTGTCGGCGGTGGTGACCACCACCGATGGTGATGGTGATGTGGCGAGCAAGAGCGTGAGCATCGGTGCTGGCGTCAAGTTCGAGGACGACGGTCCGAGTGCTGTAGCTGATACCATTACCAGTGGCACTAATGGCACTGTCAACCTGGTGTTGGTTCTCGATAGCTCAGGCAGTATTGGTAATACCAATATGCAGGTTATTAAGGATGCTGTAACGAATCTGATGAACAGCTATGGCAACTCGCTGGTCAAGGTGATGCTGGTTGATTTTGATAGTTCGGCCACTGTCAAGAGTGTCGGCAGTCAGGTATGGCTGACCAAGGATCAGGTAACTGGTCAGCTGACTAGCATCTCTTCTGGCGGTTCTACTGACTACGATGATGCTTTGCAAGCGGTTCGGGACAATTATGGGACACCGCCTTCCGCTGATAACACCTTTGTATTCTTCATTTGGATGGAGTGCCCAGTTCGGCTGATGAGGCAATTAACGCCACAGAGCGCAATGACTGGACAAACTTCCTGACGCAAAAAGGCATTGATGGTGCATATGCCGTGGGGATTGGCTCAACCAGCGTACTTGATGCTGACCTGCAAAGTGTCGCGTGGTCACCGAGTGGCGCTCACAACAACAATGTGGTGGTGATCAATACCGCGGGTCAGCTGTCGGGAACACTGACCAACCTGACACAGGTAATTGATGGCAATGTGACAGCCAATGACAGTGCTGGTGCCGACGGTTTTGGTACGCCCAAACTGGTTTCTGTAGAGTACAACGGAACAACCTACACCTTTAATAACAGCAATACCTCTTTCTCTATCGCACTGGGTACCAATAAGGGCACCCTCTACATTGAAAATGATGGTGATTATCGATTCACACCACCATCAGGAGGAGCTGAGGGGGCACCTGTCGAGATCACTTACAAGATCAAGGATGGCGATGGAGATACCAGCAGTGCCAAGTTGACCATTATCAATCCGGTCCTGGTGGTTGGTAGCAATGCCAATGACACAGGTTCCGGAGCCAGCACAGCTATTGACGATCACGTTCGTCCCAACCCTCTTCTTGCTCCGGATGTGGATGGGGCAATAGTGGGTGGAGTTGGGGCAGATGTATTGATCGGTGATGTTGGCGGAGTGACTTCGGGTAGTTACAACCTGACGTTCATGATCGATATGTCGGGAAGTATTAGCGGCACTGAATTCCAGCTCATGAAAGATGCCATCAATAACTTGCTGGCCAAGTTCAGTGGCATATCACAGTTGCAAGTCGAGATTGGTACGTTTGCAGATAATAGCAACGTTGTGGGTACCTATTCCTCGGTTACCGCTGCTCAGCAGGCTGTCAGTAATCTAACTCGCTCAGGGGGGGGGACCAACTATCAGGCTGCGTTGACAACTCTTAATACCATGATGACCGGGGATCCTGTCGCAGATCATAAGTATGTCTACTTCCTTACGGACGGGGAGCCAACTGTTGGAAGCTGGACCAATTCAACCCAGATTGCTAACGGTATGACAGCCCTGAATGCGTTGACGGCTCCTGGGGTGGTGATTAATGCGGTCGGGATCGGGGTGCCATCCGGTGCATCATTTGGCAATAACCTCAATGCGATTGACAACACGCCAGATAACTACCTCGCCGTAGACAGCTTTGATGACCTGTCCAGTGGCTTGGGCTCGCTCTTTACCGCTGTTAGTGTCGGCTCAGACCTGTTGCAGGGCGGTGCAGGCAACGACGTGATTTTTGGTGACAGCATTCATGCAGACAATGTGGATGGTGGCTGGTTCGAGTTTGTGGCAGACAATCCGGGCAAGAGTGGTGGGCAACTGCTCAACGAACTTTACAGCCAGCATGCAGTGTATGGTAAGGAGGGGGCTGTCGGTGGCGATGATACCCTTGAAGGTGGCGACGGTAATGATGTGCTTTATGGCCAAAAAGGGAATGACATCCTGATTGGTGGTAACGGTATCGACATTCTGATTGGTGGAACAGGGTCTGACACCCTGACAGGTGGAGGCGGTAAAGACACCTTTAAGTGGGGGGCGGGTGATATCGGTGGTGTGGATGTCATCAAAGACTTCACCACCGGCACTGGCGGAGATGTACTGGATATCAGCGAGCTGCTCACTGGCGAACATGCCAACTCTGGTTCGCTTGATGCGTACCTCAATTTCAGTAGTGATGGGCCAGGCACAAACAAATCAACATTGACTATTGATTTGGATGGTACGAATGGAGGAACCACCCACGTCATAAAATTTGACAGTATTGACTTGACGACCCTGGGTAACAGTGACTTGCAGATTATTCAGAAGTTGCTGGATGACGGTAACTTGAAGGTTGATCCGTAACCTTGTCTTGGGGCCGGGCTTGCCTGGCCCCTGTTTTTTCCCCAAGGGGATGGATAAGATAGCGGTAGTAGATGAGAGGGGTAATCATGCAGTCATTCAACTGGGTCGACATTGATGGCATCCGTTATAGCTGGGATGGGCAGGGGAACATTACCTGCGCAGGCCAGTTTGGCTATCAGGCCTCGATCGAGGGGGATCGGCTGGATGGGATGGAGATTGAGAATGAGGCCGGTGATGTAGCGGGCTCGCTCTATGTTGATTTCGCTACGGCCTCTATCACTTATGTGCCGGTCATGGATACCGAGTCTGCCCATAACATGATTTTGGTTGGCCATCATCAGGGGCAGCAGGAGTATCCGCTGGCCAGTTTTCACTCTCCGTTGTTGCAAGATTTGCTAGGGCCATCTGATACCATCCCTTGGTCTGCGATGGAGGAGGATAGTGGTGGCACCAATATCGGACAGGCGGTGCAAGGACACGTTCTGTCGTGGGACTCGTTCCATTTCGATGATGAGGTGTTGGTCTGTGGCGCGGCTCCTGCGCTGGATATGGCAAACCAGAGCCAGGATCCCGGCAGCATGGTCACCATTAGCCTCGATCTGACCAATCAGATACTGGATCAGCTCCCCCCCTTGCACGATATATGAATCCCGTAGCTGCACGGGCATAATGGCCTCAATCTTTCCGACTGAGGTTTTTTTCTATGTGGCGTCCCCTTCTTACTCTTTCCGCTCTGGTTGTCAGTGCTCCGCTGCTGGCGATTGAAGTGCCGCAAGCGCCCCATCTGGTGGTGAGCGGTTATGCCGAGCAAAAGACCGAACCCGATATGCTCACCCTCAATGTGGCGGTGAGTGCACTTGATAAGCAGGGCCTCAAGGCCAAGCAGCAGGTCGATACCAAGGTCGCAGCCTTTTTCAGCCAACTGGAAGGGTTGGGGATCAAGCGCAGCGATGTTGAGGCTGGCAACCTGATGGTCTCTCCGGAATATCAGTATGGCGAGAACAAGAAGCCGGTATTGTTGGGATACCGTGCTCAGCGACAATTGGCGGTGAAGCTCTATCAGCTCGACAAGTTGAGCCCCCTGATGGATACCGCACTCAAAGCCGGGCTGGAGTCCGTATCCCAGATTGAGTACGGGTTGAAATCGCCGCAGGTCATCAAGGAGCAGGTCCGTCTGAATGCCGTTGAGGATGCCAAAACAAAGGCTGAATCTCTGGCCAAGGCGTTCGGGATGAAGCTTGGCAAGATCTACAGTGTGGAGTACCGCAATGCTTCGCCCATTACCGCCTACAGCCGCAACCTGAAGGTAGTGCAGGCCATGGCGATGGCTGCACCTGCGGCGGATATGGCGGACAACAGCTATCAACAACAGCAGATCACGGTAAGTGATAATATCGAGGCTGTTTTCTTGCTGGAGTGATGCCCGTCGTTTAAGTCCAGTCATGAACACCCCCGCCATTTGCGGCGGGCGCATCGATGCAGATATAAAAAAGCCGACGCTCGTGTTTACTAAATCGAGCATCGGCTTTTTGTTGCGCTGGGTTTATCAGGCGGTCACAGCATCAGCCTTGGTCGCTTCAGGAGCAGGGTTGCGGATGAGGTAATCAAACGCACCCAGTGCGGCGGTGGCGCCAGCACCCATGGAGATGATGATCTGCTTGAACGGTACCGTGGTGGCATCTCCTGCTGCGTAGACGCCGGGCAGGGAGGTCGCCCCTTTGGTATCGATCTCGATCTCGCCAAAGCGGGTCAGGGCAATCTCGCTCCCTTTAAGGAACTCGGTGTTCGGTACCAGGCCGATCTGGACGAAGATACCCGCCACCGCCAAGTGTTTGATCTCACCTGTGGTGCGATCTTCGTAGTCCATACCGACCACCTTGCTGCCATCACCGATCACTTCGGTGGTGCGCGCGCTCATGATGATGTCGATATTGCCCATGGAGCGAGCCTTCTTCTGCAGCACTTCATCGGCTCGCAGGGTGTCGGCGAACTCCACCACTGTCACATGCTCGACGATGCCAGCCAAGTCGATCGCTGCCTCGATGCCGGAGTTACCGCCACCGATCACAGCTACTCGCTTGCCCTTGAAGAAGGGACCATCGCAGTGCGGGCAGTAGGCCACGCCCTTGGTGCGGTACTCAAGCTCGCCTGGTACGTTCAGGTCGCGCCAGCGGGCACCGGTAGCCAGGATCACGGCGCGGCTCTTCAAGGTGGCGCCAGAGGCGAGATCCACGTTCACATACCCATTTTTGCTGATGGCGGCGGCGCGCTGCTCGGTGATCACTTCAACGCCGTACTGTTTGACGTGCTGCTCCAGGCTGGCGGCCAGTTTGGGGCCTTCGGTATAGGGCACGGAGATAAAGTTCTCGATGCCGACGGTGTCCATCACCTGACCACCGAAACGTTCGGCAACGATGGCGGTGCGAATGCCTTTACGAGCGGCATAGATGGCCGCTGCGGCGCCGGCCGGGCCACCGCCCACGACCAGTACGTCGTAGGGATCTTTCTCATTCAGCTCGGCAGCTTTGCGCTCTGCGGCGCCGGTGTCGAGTTTGGCGACAATCTCTTCGAGCGAGATGCGGCCCTGGCTGAACGGTTGACCGTTCAGGTAAACATTCGGTACCGCCATGATTTGACGCTCATTGACCTCTTCCTGGAACAGGGCGCCATCGATCATGGTGTGGGTGATACCGGGGTTCAGGGTCGCCATCAGATTGAGGGCCTGAACTACGTCCGGGCAGTTGTGGCAGGAGAGGGAGATATAGGTCTCGAAGTGGAACTCACCCTTGAGATTGCGGATCTGCTCCTGCACGGCCGCATCGGCCTTGGAGGGGTGGCCGCCGCTTTGCAGCAGGGCGAGTACCAGAGAAGTAAATTCATGACCCATGGGGATGCCGGCAAAGTGAACGCGCGGGGCTTGGCCCTGCGGCGCGACACTCATGGAAGGCTTGCGAGCGGCAGTGCCAGAGGTCTGGGTTATCTTGGGTGACATCTCGGCGATCTCGCTGGCCAGTGCCAGCAGCTCTGCAGATTTGTCGCTGTCGTTGCCGGACACGCTGATCTCGATGGGATTGACGATGTACTGCAGATAGGTGTTCAGCTGTTGTTTGAGGTTGGTATCCAACATGGTCGAATTCCTTCTTGTAATGGCGAGTTGGCATTAAATGTGAGTCGGTCTGCTTTCAGGTCTATTTGGCAAGGCCGGAAAGCAGACCGGCCCTGAAGCGGGCCGGTCTTGGAAGCGGGAGGCTTAGATCTTGCCTACCAGATCCAGGGACGGGGCCAGAGTGGCTTCGCCTTCTTTCCATTTAGCCGGGCACACTTCACCCGGGTGGGAGGCAACGTACTGGGCCGCTTTGACTTTGCGCAGCAGTTCCAGTGCGTCACGGCCGATACCACCAGCGTTGATCTCGACGATCTGGATGATGCCCTGCGGGTCAATCACGAAGGTACCGCGGTCAGCCAGACCAGCTTCTTCGATCATCACGCCGAAGTTGCGGGTGATGGTACCAGTCGGGTCACCAATCATCGGGTACTGGATCTTCTGAATGGTGTCAGAAGTGTCGTGCCATGCTTTGTGAGTGAAGTGGGTATCGGTAGAGACAGAGTAGATCTCAACGCCCAGCTTCTGGAATTCAGCGTAGTTGTCAGCCAGGTCGCCCAGCTCGGTCGGGCAAACGAAGGTGAAGTCAGCCGGGTAGAAGAAGACCACGGACCACTTGCCTTTCAGGTCAGCGTCAGACACCTGAACGAATTTGCCATTGTGGTAGGCGGTAGCATTGAACGGCTTGATTTCAGTGTTGATGTAGGTAGACATGTAATTGCTCCTTGGTGATGTACATATGCCGGTCTGGTGTTGAAGAGTCTTGCCAGACGAGGCGCTTAACTTTCGATGGATTCATCATAGGGGCTTCCGCTAATCGATAAAAGCCGCAATTTTGAATCGCTTAAATCTACTTATTAGATAACCCACTATGGCTGTACCTAACATGAATATCTCTGGCCCACTGAGATAACTCCTTGTCGTGGTTCAATATCTGTGCGCTACATCGCCTTTTCAAGGCATAAGAAGGGGTGTGCAGAGCCACGATGACGCGATGAGATAAACGGTGGTGCAAACAGGTGGCGCAGGAGGTTGAGACCGCTGCTCGCAGCGATGGGGTATGTGCTGACAAGGGGGAGAGCAGAAAACGCGGATAAAAAAATCCCGGCGCTATCGCAACGACAGGGCCGGGTCATCAAACAAGGAATGGCTATATAAACAAATGCTTTACAGCAAAGACTAACTACGGGGTGTGCAAACTTGCAGACATATGAGAGGAAGATAATGGGTGCACAATCCCTCGTCTCCCCCTCGGCAACTATTGCATGAGAGGTATGATAGTGTGACGCAGATCACAAGGCAAGCATTTGGTGTAATTTTTCAATCAAAATGAAAGTGTTTCATCATTTCAGCTTATTTTGACGGCTGAAAACGCTTTTATTGTAATTTAATTACAGCTAAGTCTGTCAAAAGTCGGTAGGTGGTTCCTGCTCTTCCATCAATTCCAGCAGGTTGATGGCCACGGAAATAAAGTCTGACTCGGTGACAATGCCGATCAGCTTGCGTCCTTTGAGTACCGGCAGGCAGCCATATCTGTGCCGCTGCAGGTAAAGTGCCGCCTCCTTGATGCCGGCGTGAGGATCTACGCTCGCCACTTGCCGTGTCATGATCTCGTCGAGTTGCACGCTGTCGGTAAATTCTGCTTCCCGCTCCGGGCTGATGAGCAGCAGCTTGGATTCCCGGGTGGCCAGGATATCGGTGAGGGTTACCAACCCCAGCAGGTGATGCTGCTCGTCGACGATGGGAATGTGGCGGATCCGCTCCTGCTGCATCAGGTCCATCGCCTGTTTGACACTGTTTGACGGACCCAGAGTGAAGGGATGTTCGGTCATGATTTCGGATAGGGTCATCATGGTGGGCCTCCTTGTGTATCTGCTTTCACCCTAGCCCAGCCCCAACTGGCAAAACATGATCAGGGTCAATACAGAACATTAAAGAATCATTAACCGGAGGTGTGTCTCAATATTGCTCGCTACCCCTTGTCTCTCTTGGGTTTTTGGTCTTTTGGGTTGCCTTGGAAGAAGGGGATAACTAGACTAGCCGCCGATTCCCCCCGAGGTGAAAGATGCAAGTATCCGATTTTCATTTTGATCTGCCAGACGAGCTGATTGCCCGCTATCCGATGGCAGAGCGTACCGCCAGCCGCCTGTTGCAGCTCGATGGTCAAACTGGCGCCCTGCGCCACGGTCAATTTGTGGATGTGCTGGATCAGCTCAATCCGGGTGACCTGCTGGTATTCAATAACACCCGTGTCATTCCGGCGCGCATGTTTGGCCAGAAGGCCAGCGGCGGCAAGCTGGAGGTACTGGTCGAGCGCATTCTGGACGAGCACAGCGTGCTGGCCCATGTCCGTGCCTCCAAGGCGCCCAAGCCCGGCACCCGGATGATCATGGATGGTGGTGTTGAAGCCGAGATGCGCGCCCGCCACGACGCCCTGTTCGAGATCCACTTCCTCGACCCGCGTCCGGTGCTGGAGATTTTGGAGGCCATCGGCCACATGCCGCTGCCCCCCTATATCGACCGTCCCGACGAGGATGCCGACAAGGAGCGCTACCAGACCGTTTACAATCAAAAGCCGGGCGCCGTCGCGGCGCCGACCGCCGGTCTGCACTTTGATGAGCCGCTGCTTGAGAAAATTCGGGCCAAAGGGGTTGAAACGGCCTTCGTCACCCTGCATGTAGGGGCGGGGACCTTCCAGCCGGTGCGGGTAGATAAGATTGAAGATCACCATATGCACTCCGAGTATGCGGAAGTGCCGCAAGAGGTGGTAGATGCCATCGCGGCCACCCGTGCCCGTGGTGGCCGGGTGATCGCGGTGGGGACCACGTCGGTCCGTTCGCTGGAGAGCGCGGCCAAGGTCACCCTGGCGCAGGGCAAACCGCTGGCGCCCTTCTTTAGTGACACCGATATCTTCATCTTCCCTGGTTACCAGTTCCAGATTGTCGATGCCATGGTCACCAACTTCCATCTGCCGGAGTCGACCCTGATCATGCTGGTCAGCGCCTTTGCCGGTTATGACAACGTGATGGCGGCCTATCAGGCAGCCGTGGCCGGGCAGTACCGTTTCTTCAGCTACGGGGACGCCATGTTCGTCACCCGTCGCCAGGTTGAAGCATAAGCTTCAGCTTATTTACCGGGCCGTGAGCGGCCCTCCTATTGTCAGACTGTTTATCTGACGCAGCCGAGGTAGCAATGAAATTTGAACTGAAAACCACCGACGGCCGTGCCCGTCGCGGTCAACTGGTCTTCGAACGTGGTGTGGTACAAACACCGGCCTTTATGCCGGTCGGGACTTACGGCACCGTCAAGGGGATGACCCCGGAAGAAGTGCGTGAAACCGGCGCCCAGATCCTGCTGGGTAACACCTTCCACCTCTGGCTACGTCCGGGTCAGGAAGTGATGCGTGCCCACGGCGATCTGCATGACTTCATGAACTGGCAGGGCCCGATCCTGACCGACTCCGGTGGTTTCCAGGTGTTCAGCCTAGGCCATATTCGCAAGATCACCGAAGCGGGCGTCCACTTCCGTCACCCCATCAATGGCGAGAAGATCTTCCTCGACCCCGAGAAGTCCATGGAGATACAGTACGATCTGGGCTCCGACATCGTGATGATCTTCGACGAGTGCACTCCGTACCCGGCCACTTATGAAGAAGCGCGCAAGTCCATGGAGATGTCCCTGCGCTGGGGCAAGCGCTCCCGCGACAAGTTTGATGCGCTGGGCAACAAGAACGCCCTGTTCGGCATCATCCAGGGCTCGGTCTACGAAGATCTGCGTGATGTCTCCCTCAAGGGGCTGCTGGAGATCGGTTTCGACGGTTATGCGGTCGGTGGTCTGGCGGTGGGTGAACCCAAAGAGGACATGCACCGTATCCTCGAGCACGTCTGCCCGAAAATTCCGGCTGACAAGCCGCGCTACCTGATGGGTGTCGGCAAGCCGGAAGATCTGGTGGAAGGGGTGCGCCGCGGTATCGACATGTTCGACTGCGTCATGCCGACCCGCAACGCCCGCAACGGCCACCTGTTCACCACCGATGGTGTGGTGAAGATCCGCAACGCCCAACATCGCAACGACACCAGTACCCTGGATGCCGAGTGTGATTGCTACACCTGCAAGAACTACAGCCGAAGCTACCTGCACCATCTGGACAAGTGCAACGAGATCCTCGGTGCCCGTCTGAATACGATTCATAACCTGCGTTATTACCAGCGTGTGATGCAGGGTTTGCGGGACGCGATCGAGCAGGGTAAATTAGACGACTTTGTAACAGAGTTTTACCGTCGGCAAGGGAAGCCTGTGCCTCCGTTAGCTGAAAATGACGTTAAATAACAACAACATATAATTTTGTTTTTTTAAATCTACATCAATAAGAGGTTGTTAAATGAGCATTATCTCCAAGGCGTATGCAGAAGGCGCAGCACCGGGTGCACAGGGTGGTGGTATGGAAATGATCATCATGCTGGCCGTATTCGGCCTGATTTTCTACTTCATGATCTATCGTCCCCAGGCCAAGCGTGCCAAGGATCACCGCAATCTGATGAGCTCCTTGTCCAAGGGTGATGAAGTGCTCACTTCCGGTGGCCTGGTTGGCAAAATTGCCAAAGTGGCTGCAGACAGCGATTACCTGGTGATCGCCCTGAACGACCAGACTCAAGTCACCATCAAAAAGGACTTCGTCTCTGCCGTTCTGCCCAAGGGTTCTATCCAGTCCCTTTAATCTCCCAAGGAGCACAGCGTGTTGAATCGCTATCCGCTGTGGAAATACCTGATGGTGATCCTGGTGATCGCCATCGGTTTTCTATATGCAGCCCCCAATCTTTACGGCGAAGATCCGGCTTTGCAGGTTTCTGCCAGCCGTGGTGCCGAAGTCAAGCTAGATACTCTTGATCTGGTGAAAGAGACCCTTGAAGCGGCCAAGATCCCGGTCAAACATGCTGCATTCGAGCACGGTTTTATCCTGATCCGTTTCAAGAACACCGAAGACCAGCTGAAGGCGCGTGATATCGTTGCCAACAAGCTGGGCGACAACTTCATTACCGCACTCAACCTGGCACCTTCCACTCCCGCCTGGCTCGAAGCCATCGGTGCGGCGCCTCTGAAGCTGGGTCTTGATCTGCGCGGTGGTGTGCACTTCCTGATGGAAGTGGACATGGCCGAAGCACTGACCAAGCAGCAAGAGCAGATGGTGCAGGATTTCCGCTCCGAGCTGCGCACCCAGAAGATCCGTTACTCCGGCGTACGCCGGGTCGGAGATCAGGTGCAGGTGATCTTCCGTGACGAAGCCGATCAGGAACGCGCCGTTTCTCATCTGCGTCGTCAGAACCCTGATTTGACTTTCACTACCGAGCAGAAAGGGGATGAGTTCATCCTGCTGGCTGGTCTGAGCGAAGCCAAGATCAAGGAAGTGAAGAAGTACGCCCTCGAGCAGAACATCACCATCATCCGTAACCGGGTCAACGAACTGGGTGTAGCCGAGCCGCTGGTACAACAGCAAGGCGCCGAGCGCATTGTCGTTGAACTGCCCGGTATTCAGGATACCGCTCGCGCCAAGGAGATCCTGGGGGCAACCGCGACCCTGGAATTCCACATGGTCGATGAGACTGCCGACATCCAGGCTGCGGCCGATGGCCGTGTCCCGCCCAGCTCCAAGGTCTACAACGATCGCAACGGTCGTCCCGTGGTGCTGCAAAAGCGGGTGATCCTGACCGGTGACCACATCGTGGGTGCCCAGTCCGGTTTCGACGAGTACAGCCGTCCCCAGGTCAACATCAAGCTGGATGGCCAGGGTGGCAACAAGATGGCCAACTTTACCAAGGATAACGTCGGTAAAGGGATGGCGACCGTCTTCATCGAGTACAAGCCGGTCGGTCAACCGGGTCCGGATGGCAAGCGCAAGTTCCGCAAGCAGGAGGAGGTGATCAACGTCGCCACCATCCAGTCGCGTCTTGGCAGCCAGTTCCGTATCACAGGTATCGACAACGCCAACGAAGCCCACAACCTGGCGCTACTGCTGCGTGCCGGTGCCCTGATCGCCCCGATCCAGATCGTGGAAGAGCGCACCATTGGCCCGAGCCTGGGTCAACAGAACATCGACAGCGGTATGGAAGCCATCGGCTGGGCCATGCTGGTGATCGTGTTGTTCATGGGGATCTACTACCGCGCGTTCGGCTGGGTTGCCAACCTGGCGCTCTGTATGAACCTGGTGTTGATTGTCGGCATCATGTCGATGATCCCGGGGGCCACCATGACACTGCCGGGTATCGCCGGTATCGTCCTGACGCTGGGTATGGCGGTGGATGCCAACGTACTGATCTACGAGCGTATTCGTGAAGAGATCCGCAACGGTCGTGGTGTTCAGCAAGCCATCCATCTGGGCTTTGATCGAGCATTCTCCACCATCGCCGACTCCAACGTGACCTCGCTGATCACCTGTGTGATCCTTTTCGGTATCGGTACTGGCGCTATCAAGGGCTTTGCCCTGACGCTGGGCATTGGTCTGACCGCCTCCATGTTTACTGCCATCACAGTTTCCCGTGCCATTATCAACCTGGCTTGGGGTGGACGGCGTATCGACAAGCTGCCCATCTGAGGATAGAGAAATGTTTCAGATTCTACATTTTGAAAAACCGATCCCGTTTATGCGCTATGCCAAGCCGGGTGTGGTTTTCTCTTCCGTGCTGATGGTGGTAGCCCTGTTCTTCCTGTTTGATCGGGGTCTGAACTGGGGTCTGGACTTTACCGGTGGTACCACCATCGAGGTGGGGTTCCAGCAGTCGGTGAGCCTGGACAAGATCCACGACGCTCTGGAAGAGCAGAAGATTGAAGGGGCAACCCTGCAACACTTTGGCTCCAGCCGTGACGTGCTGTTCCGCCTGACCCCGAAAGAGGGGGTCAAGGTAGAACAACAGGGTAACGAAGTGCTGGCGGCGGCCAAGCAGCTCGACGAGGGCGCAGTGCTCAAACGCGTCGAGTTCGTCGGCCCTTCCGTGGGTGATGAACTGGCGACAGACGGTGCGCTGGCCATGCTGGCCTCCATCCTCTGTATCCTGGCCTACGTGGCAGTGCGTTTCGAATGGCGTCTGGCGCTGGGGGGGATTCTCTCCCTGGTGCACGACGTGGTGATCACGCTGGGTGTCTTTGCCTACTTCCAGTACGAGTTCGACCTGACCGTACTGGCGGCACTGATGACCCTGGTGGGTTACTCCCTTAACGATACTATCGTGGTGTTCGACCGCTTGCGGGAGAACTTCCGCAAGGTGCGTAAAGGGGATACCGAGTACATTCTGGATCTCTCCATGACCGAGACCCTGAGTCGTACCATCATCACCTCCGGCCTTACCTTTATCGTGGTGCTGGCGCTGCTGCTCAAGGGCGGTGCGCTGATCCACGGTTTTGCCGTGGCCATGGTGATCGGTGTGGCGTTCGGTACCTACTCTTCCATCTATGTGGCGAGTGCGTTTGCCATGTTCCTCGGCGTCAAGCGCGAGCACATGCTGCCCACCCAGGTAGAGAAAGAGGGTGCGGACCAACAGGAAATCCTGCCGTAACAGTGAAGAGCGCCTCATGGCGCTCTTTTCTTATCTCTGCGTGTCGTTTGCTGACGCACATGATTTAAACAACAGGAGTTTGTCATGCATCACAATCCCCGTTTTTTGGCGCTGGTTGACGGGATCCGCTCCCGCATCACCGAAACCGATGTTCACCAGATCAAGCGCTGGCAGGACGAAGGGCGCACGTTTCACCTGATCGACGTGCGGGAAGAGAGCGAGTGGGCCAAAGGCCATCTGCCCGGTGCCCGATATCTGGGTCGTGGCGTGATTGAGCGGGATATCGAGACCCAGTTCCCGGATCTCGAGACCGAGCTCTACCTCTATTGTGGTGGTGGTTTTCGCTCCATTCTGGCGGCGGACAACCTGCAACAGATGGGTTATCGCAAGGTGATCAGCGTCGACGGCGGGTTTCGCGGTTGGTGCGATGCCGGATACCCTGTCGAATCCTGATTTATTTGAGGTAGAGGGGCACAGCTACATGACAAAGCGGCAGTTGACCTTTACCATATGCGGGGTCAAGCGTAAGCGTCGGAGTGTTCATTGAACGTCAGGAAAGGGATTGGATACCTCCTCGGTATCCTGTTGTTGCTTCCCATGTGGGGTTGCAGCAGTAGCAGTCAGGTTAACACCCCCAAGGTTCCCAAGCCGCAGCCTGCTTCACTGGTGTTGGCGACCCCCCTGCAGGTCTCCTACCAGAGTGAGCTGGCGCTCGCCCGACTCGGGCAGATGCTCAGTGAAATGGAACTGACCACCGAGCAACGGGCAGAGTTGTTCTATGAGCGTGCTGTGGTGTTTGATCGGGTTGGTCTGCGTTCCCTCGCGCGGCTCGATTTCAACCGTGCCCTGCGGGAGAAACCGGATTTCGCCGAAGCCTACAACTTCATCGGCGTCTATCTGGTACAGCAGCAGAATTACGACGAAGCCTATGATGCGTTCGATTCCGCCCTCGAACTGGCGCCGGACTATGACTATGCCTATCTCAACCGTGGCATCGCCCTCTATTACGGCAACCGTCCCGAACTGGCCGCGGCCGATATGAAGCGTTTCTACGAGGCGCAGCCGGAAGACCCCTATCGGGTGATCTGGCTCTATCTGGCCGAGCAGAAACTTGACCCGTCGGCCGCCATGAGCCGGATGCGCGAGCGTCTCAACAAGTACGATGACGATGCCTGGAACTGGGATCTGGTTCGCCTTTATACCGGCGAGATCAACGCTTCCCAGCTGATGGGCAACGTGGTGAAAGGGGTGAAGGATAACCGGGAGCTTGCCGAGCGCCTGTGTGAAACCTACTTCTATCTGGGCAAGTTCGAGCTGGGCAAAGGCAACCGCAAGGAAGCCATCAGCTACTTCAAGCTGGCCTTATCCAACAACGTCTACGACTTTATCGAGCACCGCTATGCGCTGCTGGAACTGGAGTTGATGGCGCGCAAACCCTTGCCGCCAGGTGCCCAGAGCGCTCGTAACAAGGGTGATCAGCCCTCCTGAACCACTGCCAGATAGTGGTAAAAAAGGCCTCGCGATGAGGCCTTTTTGTTGGGCGAATGGCGGGTTTACTCAACCAGGCTCATGCCGGGGATCTGGCGCCAGTAGCCGTTGCAATCGCTTCCTTGCTGCAAGGAGAGGGGAGCCTGGCCCTGCCGGTTGGCTTTGAAGCGGGCCAGCATCTCCAGCGTCTCCATCCCTTGCGGCGAAAGCCTGACCACATCTACCAGACCTTCCATACCAGCCAGCTCGTTACCCAGGTTGTAGCAGTAACCGGACTGGGTCTGGATCCCGTTGAGATTGAACACCCGTTGCCCCTCGCGGCTGTTGGCCAGTCGTCCGGTGGGGTAGTTGATGCAGGCGAGCTCGCAGTTGTCTTTCGGTTTGTCGAGGGAGCGGGCGGTGAAGCAGCGCGCCGAGTAGGCGAGCGGCAGATGGCCGTAGGCAAACACCTCCACCTCAAATTGGTCGCGCAGGGAGCCCAGATCCTGATTGAGCTGGATCAGCCAGTCACGGGACAGTTCAACCGGCATGACCCAGCGTTTCATCCCCTGTTTGAGCAGCATGCGCAGTACATCGGCGTTATAGGCGTTGATGGCGGGACCACAGACGAAGGGAATCCCTGCCTCCCAGGCGAGTTGTACCGTACCGAGATCGTTGGCTTCGACCATCAGATCGCCATTGTCGACCAGCCGCTTCACTTCCTTGAGCTCGGAAGGGGCGGAGATAAGGGCGAGGGTCGAGAGCACCACCTGCTTGCCGGAGCTGGCCACCTGATGGGCCAGTGCAATCCAGTCATCGACTTTGAGTTCGCGCCGCTTGCTGCAGACGGTCTCCCCCAGATAGATGATGTCGGCCTGACTGTCGGCGGCGGCATGGTAAAAGGCTTCGGTATCGGCTTTGGGCCAGTAGAAGAGCAGAGGCCCGAGAGAAAATTGCATGGGTGGACTCCTTATTGCCACTGACGATGGTAGGCGCCGAGGGTAGTCTGGCTACCTTCGGAGACGCGGGCGAGCTGGGCATCCCACTCAGCTTTGACCTGATAGGCCTCGGGATTGGCCTGATAGGTATCGATGGCTGCACGCCACACTCGGGTCACTTGCTCCACATAGGCGGGGCTGCGTTGGCGCCCTTCAATCTTGACCGACTGGATCCCGGTCTTGAACAGCTCGGGCAGGAGACCCAGGGTATTGAGACTGGTGGGCTCTTCCAGCGCGTGGTAGGTCTGCCCATCCACGTCGAAACGCCCCTTGCACAGGGTCGGGTAACCGGCATTTTCGCCCGGGCCGTAGCGGTCGATCAGCACCTCGTTGAGCCGCGACTCGAGACCATTCGGGGTCTCTTCCCAACGGACGAACTTGGCCGGTGAGCAGGCGCCGACGGTGTTGGGACTCTCGCCAGTCATGTAGGAGGAGAGATAGCAGCGCCCCTCGGCCATGATGCAGAGGCTGCCAAAGGCGAATACCTCAAGGCCAACATTGGTCTCGCGGGCCAGCTGCTTGACCTGATGCATGGAGAGCACCCGGGGCAGCACCACCCGTGTGACATTGAATTGCTGCTGATAGAAGCGAATGGCGGCGGCATTGGTGGCGCTGGCCTGCACCGAGACATGGAGTTCCATCTCGGGGTAGTGGCGGCTGGCATATTCCAGCACGGCGAGATCGGCGATGATTAACGCATCGGCGCCGAGGGCCACCCCGCGATCAACCGCCTGTTTCCAACGCGCATCGGCCCCAGGATGGGCAAAGGTATTGATGGCAATATGCAGCTTGCGACCATGTTGATGCACATAATCTACCGCCTTCTCCAGTTTGCTGTCGGTAAAGTTGAGACCGGCAAAGTGGCGGGCATTGGTGTCATCCTTGAAACCGATATAAACGGCATCGGCCCCGTTATCCACGGCGGTTTTCAGTGCCGGCAAACTGCCTGCCGGACAGAGTAATTCCATTGGTACGCTCCGAGAGTGCATATGAAGGGCAAACGAGCCCTGATTGTATGCAGCCATGCACTCCCACTTTTTGACCTGAGGCAGCTTTGTGTGGCTTTACCCTTCTTGAGGTAACCCTGCACAAGTTTGATTTCCAACAGGATCTTGCCACTCTCCCTGTGTTTGAATGCGCAAAAAAGGGAGTCTATCGTGTTTCAACAACTGCAACGCCGCCTGGTCGAACAGGCTCCGCGCTTCTTGCGCCATCCCCTCAAGCTGGTTCCCTTCAATCTGCAAAAGCAGCTGATGGAGAGTTTACTGGCCCGGGTTTTCAAAGAGGCTATCGAAGATGGCGATTTCGAGTTTCTGGCAGACAAGTGGCTGAAAGTCGAAGTCTCTGATCTGGAGCTGTGCTGGTTTATCAGTGAGCAGAATGGCCAGCTGGTGGTAGCTCGCGAGTGTAACAAGGCCGATGTCTGCTTCAGCGGTACCGCCAACGACCTGATCCTGATTGCCGGTCGCAAAGAGGATCCGGACTCGCTCTTTTTCCAGCGCAAGCTGAAGATAGAAGGGGATACCGAACTGGGCCTTGAGGTGAAAAACCTGATGGACAGTCTGGATCTCGATGGCTTGCCAAGCCTGATGAAGTATCCCCTGATGGATCTGGCGACGTTTATCGAACGCGCCTGCACCGAGTCAGCGCAGGCTCCGGTGCAGACGGCGCCGGGCGGGATCTCGTCTTAAGTGGACAATCACCCCATGGGCATGGCGACGATAATGGTGCCGTGCCCAGAGGCAACGACAGGCCCACAGACAGGGCACCAAGGCGATGAGTGCCGCAGGGGCGGGCAGCTGTGACATGGCCAGCCCCGCAGCCAGCCAGATGAAGGGCTGCGCTTCATACAGCCATTCCGGCTGTAGCCAGCGTTTGCTCGGAAAGATAATCAGATCGGTACGCCGGTAGCTGGAGCGCATCATCCAGGTCACCGCTCCGGCGATAAACAGTAAGGCGCCAGCAAACCAGAGCAGGGGCTGTTCACTCAACGTAATAATGGCAATGGCTGCCAGCAGGTAGAGGCTGGGCAATCTCTCATAGATAAAGGGAGGAAGCATGGCGTTGTGTCTCCTGTGCCGTTTATCGGATATCCATCAAGTTTAGTCCCCCCCTCTCGCTTCCCTCATGCTGGTTTGTTATACAAACGGGTGGTTTTGTTCTGAAATGGCTCGGCTTTTACGGTGCCAACATTGTGTTCTCTTATGTTACAATTGCGCGCCATTTTTGACTGAAGATTGACTGGGCATGTTGGATCAGATTCGTATCGTTTTGGTAAACACCTCTCATACCGGCAACATGGGGTCTGCGGCACGTGCCATGAAGACCATGGGGTTGACCCAGCTGGTATTGGTTGATCCGCAAGCCTTGCCGGATGACAATGCCTTCGCCCTAGCGGCTGGTGCCAGCGATGTGCTTGCCAATGCCCGTATCGTCCCGACTCTGGACGACGCGATCGCCGATTGTGGTCTGGTGATTGGCACCAGCGCCCGCTCCCGCACCCTGAGCTGGCCGATGCTTGACCCTCGTGAAGCCGGCGAGAAGGCGGTGGTTGAGGGGATGGTGCACCCGGTCGCGCTGGTGTTTGGTCGTGAACGCACCGGCCTCACCAATGACGAATTGCAAAAGTGCCACTACCACGTGGCCATTCCGGCCAATCCTGATTACAGCTCTCTCAATCTGGCCATGGCGGTGCAGACCCTCTGTTACGAAGTGCGGATGCGCTGGCTGCAGGGCAGGCCGCCGAGCCTGAAGATGAGATGGCCTACCCGAGTGCCGCCCAGCTGGAAGGGTTTTATCAGCACCTGGAACAAACCCTGATGAAGACCGGTTTTATTGCCGATGACCATCCGGGTCATGTGATGAGCAAGCTGCGTCGCCTGTTCAATCGGGCTCGGCCGGAAGCAGCTGAGCTCAACATTCTGCGCGGTATTCTGACCTCGGTGCAGAAAGCGCGCGTACCGGATTAATCCGACTGATTTACTCAACCATATACTTGACTGATTTGGTCGGGTATGTGACCATGTGCCCCATTAAATTGCTTCGCAAGACGGTAAGGCACATGAGACTGACTTCAAAAGGACGTTACGCTGTAACCGCCATGCTCGACGTGGCGCTGCATGCAGAGCAGGGGCCCGTCCCCCTTGCCGATATTTCCGAGCGCCAGGGCATCTCGTTGTCCTATCTCGAGCAGCTCTTTGCCCGCCTGCGCAAACATGGTCTGGTGAGCAGCGTGCGTGGTCCGGGCGGTGGTTATCGCCTCGGTTTGGCCCCAGGCGAGATTTCGGTTGGTCAGGTGATCACCGCGGTCGATGAGTCGGTCGATGCCACCAAGTGTCTCGGCAAGGGCGGCTGCCACGGTGGTACCCAGTGTCTGACGCATTCCCTGTGGCGCGATCTGAGCGAGCGGATCTCCAGCTTCCTCGGGGATATTACCCTGGCCGAGCTGGTACGCCAGGCCGATGTGCGCCGCATTGCCGGCAAGCAAGATGAACAAATGAAGACCGTGTTGTCCCTGGTTGATCGGGCAGAACACGGCGATGTGAGCTTGAAAGTCCAACTATAAACGTGCTTTCCACAGCGGGACTCTGTATGACCCGGACTGTGACGGAGAAAAACATGAAACTGCCTATTTACCTTGATTATTCGGCAACCTGTCCGGTGGACCCGCGTGTCGCAGAAAAAATGATGCAGTGTCTCACCATGGATGGCCTGTTCGGCAATCCGGCTTCCCGTTCTCACCGCTTTGGCTGGCAAGCCGAAGAGGCGGTGGATCTGGCCCGTAATCAAGTGGCAGATCTGATCGGTGCCGATCCCCGCGAGATCGTCTTCACTTCCGGTGCGACCGAATCCAATAACCTGGCCATCAAGGGTGTTGCCCACTTCTATGCCAGCAAGGGCAAGCACATCATCACCTCCAAGACCGAACACAAGGCGGTGCTCGATACCTGTCGCCAGCTGGAGCGTGAAGGGTTCGAGGTGACCTATCTTGAGCCGATGCCCAACGGCCTGTTCACTATCGAGATGATCGAGAATGCCATGCGTGATGACACCATCCTGGTCAGCATCATGCATGTGAACAACGAAATCGGCGTGGTTCAGAACATTGCCGCCATCGGCGAGTTGTGCCGTTCCCGCAAGATTCTGCTGCACGTGGACGCCGTTCAGAGTGTGGGCAAGATCCCGGTAGATGTGGAAGCACTGAAAGTGGATCTGCTCTCCGTCTCAGCACACAAGGTGTATGGTCCGAAAGGGATCGGTGCACTGTTTGTTCGCCGCAAACCCCGCGTTCGTCTGGAAGCCCAGATGCACGGTGGCGGCCACGAGCGCGGCATGCGTTCCGGTACTCTGCCGACCCACCAGATCGTCGGGATGGGCGAAGCTTTCCGCATCGCCAAAGAAGAGATGGTGAGTGAAGGCGAGCGCATCTTGGCTCTGCGCCAGCGTCTGTGGAATGGCATCAAGGATATTGAAGCCGTCTACATCAATGGCGATCTGGAGCAACGTGTTCCGGGCAACCTCAACGTCAGCTTTGCCTATGTGGAAGGGGAATCCCTCATCATGGCGCTGAAAGATTTGGCGGTCTCTTCCGGTTCGGCCTGTACCTCCGCCAGCCTGGAACCTTCCTATGTGCTGCGCGCACTGGGTCTGAACGACGAGCTGGCACACAGCTCCATCCGTTTCAGCATGGGTCGCTTCACCACCGAGGAAGAGATTGACTACGCGGTCAAGCTTATTCGTGACTCCATCGGTCGTCTGCGTGAGATGTCCCCTCTGTGGGAGATGTACAAAGACGGCGTCGATCTGAACACGGTCGAATGGGCTCATCACTGATCTATCTGGTCAGTGAGCAACAGAATTAGCAGGAGTGAGATATGGCTTACAGTGAAAAAGTAATCGACCACTACGAGAATCCTCGCAACGTCGGTGGTTTCGACAAGAATGATCCCAGCGTTGCAACCGGCATGGTCGGTGCGCCCGCCTGTGGCGACGTGATGAAGCTGCAATTGAAGATCAGCGACGAAGGCATCATCGAAGATGCCAAGTTCAAGACCTACGGCTGCGGTTCTGCCATCGCCTCCAGCTCCCTGGTGACCGAATGGGTCAAGGGCAAGACCCTGGACGAAGCGGCTGGCATCAAGAACACCGATATCGCTGAAGAGTTGGCCCTGCCACCGGTGAAGATCCACTGCTCCATTCTGGCTGAGGACGCCATCAAGGCCGCCATCGCCGATTACAAGCAGAAGAAAGGTCTCTAAGCGCCGGAGAGCAGTATGGCTATTACCATGACAGATGCCGCCGCGGCACGGGTTTCCTCTTTTCTGGCTAACCGGGGCAAGGGCATTGGCCTGCGCCTCGGCGTCAAAACCACCGGCTGCTCCGGTCTGGCCTACGTGCTTGAGTTCGTTGATGAACTGACCGATGAGGATCAGGTGTTCGAGCAGCAGGGCGTCAAGATTATTGTCGATGCCAAGAGTCTGATCCATCTGGATGGCACCGAGCTGGATTTCGTCAAGGAGGGCCTCAACGAGGGCTTCCAGTTCAACAATCCCAACGCCAAAGGCGAGTGTGGTTGCGGCGAAAGCTTCAGTGTCTGAGATGTTTGACGTCAATGATCCTTCGTCTGTGGTTGAGCGGGTTGTCCATGACCCGTTCAACCACATCTCATTTGCCAGGGGCGAGTGAGGTAGTGGCGAACGTTTCCAAGAGGTTTGCATGAATCATTTCGAGCTGTTTGGGCTGGTTGAAGGCTTCGAGCTCGATACCCGTCAGTTGGCTGATACCTACCGCCAGCTGCAAACCCAATTCCATCCTGATCGTTTTGCCACCGCCCCCGAACGGGAGCAGCTGGCTGCGGTGCAACGTGCCGCCCAGATCAACGAAGCATTCACCACCCTCAAGGCGCCGCTGCGCCGTGCCGAGTATCTGCTCTCCCTGCGTGGCACTGATATCCGTGGTGAACAGCAGACTCTGCAAGATACCGCGTTTCTGATGCAGCAGCTGGAGTGGCGCGAGCGTCTGGCCGATCTGAAAGATGACGCCGACCCTGAGCGCGCCATCAAGGATTTCCGCAGCGAGATCAGGCATGATCACCAGATGTTGATGCAGCAGCTGGCCGAGTCTCTTGCCGCCGGCAGAGATCTCGTTGCCGCTGATTGCGTTCGCAAACTCAAGTTTGTCGACAAGCTCCTCGAAGAGCTGGAACGATTCGAAGACTCGCTTCTCGAGTCTTGATCCTTTAACGCTGGAAGTTTCATTACCCATGGCATTACTGCAAATCGCCGAACCCGGCCAGAGCGCTGTTCCCCATCAGCACAAACGTGCCGTCGGCATCGATCTCGGCACCACCAATTCTCTCGTCGCTGCGGTTCGCAGTGGTCACGCCGATACCCTTTGCGATGAGCAAGGGCGCGACCTGCTCCCGTCAGTGGTGCATTATCAAAGCGACGCCATTCGAGTCGGAATTGATGCCAAGCGCGAAGCGGCACTCGATCCTCACAACACCATCGTCTCGGTCAAACGGATGATGGGCAAGGCGCTGGCCGATATCGATACCCGCCAGCAGCCTTACCAGTTTGTTGCCGCCGACAATGGCATGCCGCAACTGCATACCCGTCAGGGGCTGGTCAATCCGGTCCAAGTGTCGGCCGAAATTCTCAAAAAGCTGGCCGAGCGTGGCGCCCAGACCCTGGGTGGCGATCTCGACGGCGTGGTCATTACCGTGCCCGCCTATTTCGATGATGCCCAGCGTCAGGGCACCAAGGATGCGGCCCGTCTGGCAGGTCTGCACGTATTGCGCTTGCTCAACGAGCCGACCGCGGCCGCGATTGCCTATGGCCTTGACTCCGGTCAGGAAGGGGTGATTGCGGTTTACGATCTGGGGGGCGGCACCTTCGATATCTCCATCCTGCGGCTGCATCGCGGTGTGTTCGAAGTGATGGCGACCGGCGGTGATTCGGCCCTCGGCGGCGATGATTTCGATCACCTGCTGGCGGACTGGATCAAGGAGCAAGCCGGTTTGACCGGCGAGCTGGATGCCCATCTGCAGCGCGAGCTGCTGGATGTGGCTGCGGCCGTCAAACACGGCTTGACCGATGCCGAGCAGGTGGCGTGCACCTTTGCTGGCTGGCAGGGCTCAGTGAGCCGTAGCCAGTTTGATGAACTCATCACCCCGCTGGTGAAACGGACCTTGCTGGCTTGTCGCCGCGCCCTGCGCGATGCGGATCTTGAGCAGGTAGAAGTGCTGGAAGTGGTGATGGTCGGTGGCTCCACCCGCGTGCCTCTGGTGCGTGAACTGGTGGGCGAGTTCTTCCAGCGTACGCCGCTGACCAGTATCGATCCGGACAAAGTTGTCGCCATCGGCGCCGCCATCCAGGCCGATATTCTGGTGGGTAACAAGCCCGATGCCGAGATGCTGCTGCTGGACGTTATCCCCTTGTCGCTGGGTCTGGAGACCATGGGCGGCCTCGCCGAGAAGGTGATCCCGCGCAACACCACCATTCCGGTGGCTCGCGCCCAGGAGTTCACCACCTTCAAGGATGGTCAGACCGCTATGGCCATTCACGTGGTACAGGGTGAACGCGAGTTGGTGGCCGATTGCCGCTCCCTGGCCCGCTTTACCCTGACCGGTATTCCGCCGATGGCAGCCGGCGCCGCCCATATTCGCGTCACCTTCCAGGTGGATGCGGATGGTCTGCTCTCGGTCAGCGCCATGGAGAAATCCTCCGGCGTGCAGGCCGAGATCCAGGTCAAGCCCTCTTACGGGCTAGCGGAGCAGGATATCCTCAACATGCTGAGTGCCTCCATCGAGAATGCCCAGCAGGATATGGATGCCCGCATGCTGGCCGAGCAGCAGGTTGAAGCCGACCGGGTGGTCGAGAGTCTCAATGCGGCGCTGGCCGCCGATGGCGATGCCCTGCTCAATGCTGCCGAGCGTGCCGAGATTGATGCCGCCATCGCCCATCTGCTGACCATGCGCAACGCGGCGCAACCCATCAAATCAAAGAAGCCATTGAGGCAGCCGATGCTGTCAGTGGCGAGTTTGCAGCCCGCCGGATGGACGCCTCCATCCGCAAGGTGCTGACCGGACAAAACGTCAACAAGGTGTAATATGCCAAAACTGATCATTCTTCCTCATCCCGTACTCTGTCCGGATGGCGCCGCCCTCGAGGGGCAAAGCGGCGAGACCATTCTGGATGTGGCGCTGCGCAACGGCATCGAAATCGAGCACGCCTGCGAGAAATCCTGTGCCTGCACCACCTGCCACTGCGTGGTGCGCGAGGGCTTTGACTCGCTCGAGCCAAGTGACGAGCTGGAAGACGACATGCTGGACAAGGCGTGGGGGTTGGAGCCGGAATCGCGCCTCAGCTGCCAGGCAAAACTGGCGGACGAGGATCTGGTGGTGGAATTGCCCAAGTACACCCTGAACCTTGCCTCTGAACGCCATTAATTACACATGAGTGAATTGCACGTGCAGCATCCTGTGGTGCTTCAGTGATATGGTGGAAGGCCGTGACCCTCGGGGGCACGGCCTTTTTTGTATTCGTTATTCTCTCTTTGCCAATAAGCTCTTTCCCATAAAGAGTGCTTATACATAGTGCCAGTAAAAAGGAAGCAAACACGATGGCTGACATGATGAAGGTAGCGTTATCCACCCAGGCTGCGGCCGCTTATTGGGGCGAGGGCGCCCAGCTCAGTTTCAATGGCGACGAGGCACTGATCCATCTTGGTGCCGCCGGTCAGGAGAAGGATGTTCTGCGTACCGTTCAGCGCGCCGCCCGTCGCCTCGAATCGAGCGGGATCAAGCGGGTGACGCTGGCTGGTGAGGGGTGGGATCTGGAGCGTCGCTACGCGTTCGCCCAGGGGTTCTACGCCGCCAAGGGTGCGCGTGAACTGGATTTCGGCCAGCAGAGCGACGCGGAAGCCCGTGAACTGGATGCGCTGCTCAAGGCGGCTCGCTGGGTACGTGACATCACCAATGGCTGTCCGGAAGAGATCTACCCCATGAGTCTGGCGGAATCGGCCCTGTTGCTCATTCGTGGTCTGGCCGGGGATCAGGTTACAGCCCGCATCACCGCCGGTGAAGCGCTGCGCGAGTCCGGCCATATCGGGATCTGGTCGGTTGGCCGTGGCAGTGAGCGCGAGCCTGTGCTGCTGGAGATCGACTATAACCCGACCGGGGATCGCAATGCACCCGTGGTGGCGGCGCTGGTGGGCAAGGGGATCACTTTTGATTCCGGTGGCTACTCCATGAAGTCCTCTGACAACATGCTGCCGATGAAGTCCGATATGGGCGGCGCGGCTATGGTGACTGGCGCGCTGGCGCTGGCTATCAGCCGCGGTCTGAACCAGCGGGTGAAGCTCATTCTCTGCTGCGCCGAGAACCTGGTCTCCGGCCACGCCTTCAAGCTGGGCGACATCCTCACCTACAAGAACGGCATCTCGGTCGAGATCCAGAATACCGATGCGGAAGGTCGTCTGGTGCTGGCCGATGGCCTGATGGCGGCCTCCGACAGCGGTGCAGCTTATATCCTTGACGCAGCCACCCTGACCGGCGCCGCCAAGATGGCGCTGGGCCGCGACTACAATGCGGTGTTTGCCCTCGATGAGACCGAACAGCTGCGTGCGCTGGCCGCCGCCAAGGTGGAAAACGAACAGGCGTGGGCGCTGCCGCTGGAACCCTGGCATGCCAGCCAGCTCACCTCGGCCTTTGCCGATCTGGGCAACGTCGCCTCAGCCGAAGGTACGGCCGGTGCCACCACGGCTGCAGCGTTCCTTTCCCGCTTCGTGCGCGATGAGGGCAAGGGCTGGGTGCACCTGGATCTGGCGGCCTCTTATCAGAAATCGGGCAACGATCTCTGGGCGACCGGCGCCAAGGGTCACGGTCTGCGTACCATAGCCCGCTGGCTGCAGGAGGTGACCGCATGAATGTCTGGCTGAGTCGTGAATTTGCACCGGCCGAGTGGGGGGAGGGGGCGCTGCTCTCTCACCGTGCCGACGGCATGGTGATCCATCTGGTGACGGCCAATCCTCTGCTCGATATCCAGCAGGCGGCCCGTCGCCTCTGCCAGCAGGGGATCCAGAAAGTGACTTTGGCTGGTCACTGGGAGCGTGAACAGCAGTGGGCTTTTGCCCAAGGGCTGCAAACCCCCAAGGCGGAGGTGCAACTGCAGTGGGCCATGTCCTCGGAAGAGGACAGAGAGGAGCTGGAAGCGCGTTGGCTCTGCGGCCGCTGGGTGCGCGAGATGACCAATGCCACCCCGGAGCAGTTGGGCCCGCTGGAGCTGGCGGTGGAAGCGGCCTCTTTTATTACCGAGCTGGCGCCGGACAAGGTGAGTCATCGCATTTTGAAAGGCGAAGCGCTGCAACAGGCGGGCTGGGTCGGCCTCTATCAGGTGGGCCGCGGCAGTGCGCGCGAACCGGTATTGCTGGAGCTCGACTTCAACCCGGGGCGTGACCCCAAGGCGCCGGTGGCGGCAGCGCTGGTGGGCAAGGGGATCACCTTTGACTCCGGCGGCTACTCCATGAAGAGCTCCGAGGGGATGCTCACCATGAAGTGCGACATGGGGGGCGCGGCGATTGTCACCGGTGCGCTGGCGCTGGCTATGCTGCGCGGGCTCGACAAGCGGGTGAAGCTGATCCTCTGCTGCGCCGAGAACCTGGTCTCCGGCCACGCCTACAAGCTGGGCGACATCCTCACCTACAAGAACGGCACCACGGTCGAGATTGTGAATACCGATGCCGAGGGGCGGCTGGTACTGGCCGATGGCTTGCAACTGGCGAGCGAGTCCGGCGCACCGCTGATCATCGATGCCGCGACCCTGACCGGCGCAGCCGTGATGGCGCTGGGTGGGCGCTACAATGCTCTGTTCGGCCTCGACAAAGGGTTGGTAAGCCGCGCAATGACCTATGCCGATGCTGAGCATGAGCCTGCCTGGCCGCTGCCGCTGGAGCCCTGGCACCGCCAGCAGTGCCCTTCCCATTACGCCGACACGGCCAACAGCCGTCCGGTGAAGGGGGGTGGGCCGGGTGGCGCCTCCAACGCTGCGGGTTTCCTCTCCCGTTTCGTTGCCAACGAAGGGATGGGCTGGTTGCATATCGATCTGGCCGCCTGCTTCAGTGACAACGGCGATGCCCTCTGGGCGCCGGGAGCTAATACTCTGGGGATGCGCACCATAGCGCGGGCCTTGCTGGCGGAAGCCAAATAGGCGAGACAAGGCACCTTCGGGTGCCTTTTTCATGCTGTTCGAATTGTGAACAAAAGATGGGGTTTTGGCGGCTTAAGGTAACTATCGTGCGCAAGCGCACATATTTTCCGGCTCTGCTCGGTCAAGATGAGTGTGGATGTTGATTGCAAGGGAGTGATGTTTAATAAAAAGTTGCTTGTTTGTGTGTTTTTCCGGTTTTTGTTTACGTATAATCGCCAGCGAACATGGATTCTAACAATAAAACTCTGTAGTTAAGGAAAGATATCAATGGCCATCGAACGTACCTTCTCTATCGTCAAACCGGATGCTGTCAGCAAGAACCTGATCGGTGCCATCTATAGCCGTTTCGAAAGCGCAGGCTTGAAAGTGGTGGCATCCAAAATGCTGCACATGAGCAGTGAACAGGCTGCCGGTTTCTATGCCGAGCATCAGGGCAAGCCTTTTTATGACAATCTGGTCAGCTTCATGACCTCTGGCCCTGTCATGGTGCAGGTGCTGGAAGGGGAAGACGCCATCCGTCGCAATCGTGAGATCATGGGTGCTACCAACCCGAAAGAGGCGCTGGCTGGTACCTTGCGTGCCTGTTATGCCGAGAGCATCGATCGCAACGCAGTACATGGCTCCGATGCACCGGCATCCGCTGCCCGCGAAATTGCCTACTTCTTCTCTGACAACGAGATTTGCCCGCGCGGCTGATTTTTGTTGATGATGACCCAAGGGAGCCTCGGCTCCCTTTGTTGTTTTCGCCGTTTACGCAATATCCCTCTATTCTCCAGGTGGAAAGCCAGACCCATTATTTGTACAATGCCGCCCCCTGACGTCGTCAGCCAATAATTGATGAAGTGTTTGAACTGAGGCCATTGATGAGCGAAACAAAAATCAACCTGCTGGATCTTGATCGGGATGCCATGCGTGCCTTTTTCGTCGAACTGGGCGAGAAGCCATTCCGGGCAGATCAGGTCATGAAGTGGATCTATCACTTTGGGTGTGATGATTTCGATCAGATGACCAACGTCAACAAGGTGCTCAAAGAGCGCCTCAAGGCGATCGCCGAGATCAAGGCGCCCGAGATCAGCCGCGAGCAGCGCTCTGCCGATGGCACCATCAAGTGGGCTCTGCAGGTGGGCGATCAGGAGGTAGAGACCGTCTACATCCCGGAAGATGACCGCGCGACCCTCTGCGTCTCCTCTCAAGTTGGCTGTGCGCTGGAGTGCAAGTTCTGCTCCACGGCTCAACAAGGCTTCAACCGCAATCTGAAAGTCTCCGAGATCATCGGTCAGGTGTGGCGTGCGGCCCGCGTGGTCGGTGGCAAGCGTCCCATCACCAACGTGGTGATGATGGGGATGGGCGAGCCGCTGCTCAACCTCGCCAACGTGGTGCCTGCCATGCGTCTGATGATGGATGACTACGGCTTTGGCATCTCCAAGCGCCGGGTGACCATCTCCACCTCTGGCGTGGTACCTGCGCTGGACAAGCTGGGTGACCAGATCGACGTGGCGCTGGCTATCTCCCTGCACGCTCCGAACGACAAGTTGCGTTCAGAGATCATGCCGATCAACGACAAGTACAACATCGAGGAGTTCCTCGCCGGTGTCCGTCGTTACCTGGCCAAATCCAATGCCAACGGTGGTCGGGTGACCGTCGAGTATGTGCTGCTCGATCATATCAATGACGATATGCAGCATGCTCACGAGCTGGCCAAGGTGCTCAAGGACACTCCGAGCAAGATCAACCTGATCCCGTTCAACCCCTTCCCGGGCAACCCTTACGGCAAGCCGAGCAACAGCCGTATCGATCGCTTCTCCAAGGTGCTGATGGAGTACGGTTTCACCGTGATTGTCCGCAAGACCCGTGGTGATGACATCGATGCCGCCTGTGGTCAGCTGGTGGGTGACGTGATTGACCGTACCAAGCGAACTATCAAAAATCGGATGCAACAGGATGGGATTTCCGTCAAAATGGTTTAAATGCTAAGCCATTGTATAGACAGGGAATGGATACACGTACATTGATCGTAGTGGCAGCGCTCTGCGCGCTGCCAGGCTGTGTGACCGAGACCACTTACGCTGGCCAGAACTCGACCCAGCGTGAAGTGGGTCCTGACCTCAAGGCGGCTGCCCAAACCCGCCTTGACCTGGGTATCCAGTACCTGCGTCAGGGCAATGCCGAGCAGGCCAAGTTCAATCTTGACCGCGCCCTCCAGTATGACCCCTCCAACCCCCAGATCCAGATCGGTTTTGCCTACTTTTACCAGAAGGTAGGAGATTTCAAGGCAGCCGAGACCCATTACAAGAACGCCCTTGCCATGGATCCGTCCAATGCTGACGCAATGAACAACTATGGTGCCTTCCTCTGTGATCGCGGCAGGTATGCCGAGGCAGATCAGGCGTTCAACCAGGCTGTTATTCAGCCAGGTTACGTAAAAATTGCCGATACCTATGAAAATGCGGCACTTTGTGCGCTGCAAAATCGCAGAAATGATAAAGCAGGCGAGTACTATCGCCTGGCCTTGGGGTATAATCCCCGCAATCCAGGGTTATTGCTGGACTTGGCCGAGCTTTCCATGAAAGATGGCAAGCTGCCTGATGTGCAATCCTACCTCGCCCGTTTTGCCGATGTGTCAGACGAGAACGAGGAGAGTCTCTGGTTGAGACTTCGGCTGGCACAGGCGATGGACAAGCCGGCATTACTTCACCAATTCGGGACTGAGCTGGTAAGGCAATATCCCACTTCGCAACAAGCCAAGCGTTATTTAGCCAATGACTATTGAACAGCAACACGATTTCCAAGACGACTCCCAGGCAGTAGGCCCAGGCCAATTGCTGCGCAACGCCCGTGAACAGCTTGGCTGGACACGAGAACAAGTTGCGTCCCGCATTCACCTTCGTCTGACCCTGATCGCCGCTATCGAATCGGATACCTACGACAAGCACACCTCCCATACCTTTATTCGGGGCTATCTGCGTACCTATGCCAAGCTGGTCGGGATCCCCGATGAGACCATTCTGGCCGCTTACGACAAGCTGGGTCTGACTCCTCCCGACAATATCGACATGCAGAGCTTCTCCCGTCGCTCCCGCCAGCAAGCCAACGACAGTCGGCTCAAGGTGGTGACCTGGCTGGTGATCCTGGTGTTGATTGCGCTCTCGGTCGCCTGGTGGTGGCAGAGTACTTCACGCCGCTCCGCCGGTGATGAAGCGCTGGCAGCCACCGAGATGAGTGCAACCAGTTCGACTCCGGCTGAACCTGCTATCACGCCGCCCGATGCGATCAACACCGCCCCGGTGGAAGGCGCAGCCATCGCACCGGCCGCCACGGATGTGGCTGCCCCTGTAGTGGTCTCTGATGCGTCTGCTACCCTGGCGCCTGCTTCTGCGGCTGTTGCCCCGACCGATGTCAGTGCGGCTGTTGGCACTGCAACCGATGCTGCAGTATCCGGTGCCAATGGCACTGAATCTGAAGAGGCTGTCGTTGATCCGGCGACTGCGCCGCAACTGAAGATGAGCTTCACCGCCGATTGCTGGCTGGATGTGAAGGATGCCAACGGCAAGACCCTGTTCAGTGGTCTGAAGAAGGCCAACGACGAGTTGGTGCTGGAAGGCGCCGAGCCCCTGAAGTTCATCATTGGCGCGCCCATGGCCGTCAAGCTTGACTACAAGGGGCAGTCGTTTGATATGAGCCGTTACAACAACGGTCGTACAGCCCGCTTCTCACTGCCGCAGGAGTAATCTGTTTCCCATGTCTTCTCACGAATCACCCATCATTCGTCGTAAATCCAGACAGATCATGGTTGGTAATGTACCGGTTGGGGGCGATGCCCCCATTACCGTGCAGACCATGACCAACACCAAGACCACAGATGTCGCCGCCACCATCGAGCAGATCCAGCGGATCGAGCGGGTCGGTGCCGATATCGTCCGTGTCTCCGTGCCCACCATGGAGGCGGCGGAAGCCTTCCGGCTCATCAAACAGCAGACCCGCATCCCCATCGTCGCCGATATCCACTTCGACTATCGCATCGCCTTGAAAGTGGCCGAGTACGGTGCCGACTGCCTGCGTATCAACCCGGGCAACATCGGCAACGAGCAGCGGGTGCGCTCGGTGGTCGATTGCGCGCGCGACCTCAATATCCCGATCCGTATCGGGGTCAATGGCGGGTCGCTGGAGAAAGATATTCAGGAGAAGTACGGCGAGCCGACCCCCGAAGCGCTGGTGGAGTCCGCCATGCGTCACGTGGACTACCTCGATCGCCTCGATTTCCAGGACTTCAAGGTGAGTGTCAAGGCCTCTGATGTGTTCCTGGCAGTCGGTGCCTATCGCCTGCTGGCCAAGCAGATCGAGCAGCCGCTGCACCTTGGCATCACCGAAGCGGGCGGTTTCCGTGCCGGCGCGGTGAAGTCTGCCATCGGTCTGGGCATGCTGCTCACCGACGGCATCGGCGATACCCTGCGTATCTCGCTGGCGGCGGATCCTGTGGAGGAGGTGAAGGTCGGTTTCGATATCCTCAAATCCCTGCGTATTCGCTCCCGTGGCATCAACTTTATCGCTTGCCCATCCTGCTCACGGCAGGAGTTCGATGTGATCGCCACCGTCAATGCGCTGGAAGAGCGGCTCGAAGATATCATCACCCCGATGGATGTCTCCATCATCGGTTGCGTGGTGAATGGCCCGGGCGAAGCACTCGTCTCCGATCTTGGTCTGGCGGGTGCCGCCAACAAGAGTGCCTTCTATGAAGGGGGCCAGCGGGTCGATCGGCTCGACAACAAGGATCTCATTCCAACTTTGGAGCGCCGCATTCGCGCCCGCGCCGCCATGCTGGATCCCGCCAACCGGATCCCGATGGACAAGGAGTGAGCGAAACAGGGCCACATTGGGTGGCCCTTTTTCCAGGTGACTGATTTTAAATCCCGCATCCGGATTCCCTGATTTTACCTTGGGGGGGAAAATCCCTATAATGCGGCCAAATTTTACCTCTTTTTCTCGAGTATCAACGTGGCAAAACAGATCCAAGCTATTCGCGGTATGAATGATTGCCTGCCGGAGCAGAGCCCGGTATGGCAGAAGGTTGAACAGATCCTGCGCCAGGTCGTTGCCAGCTATGGCTACAGCGAAGTGCGCATGCCGATTGTCGAGCAGACTCATCTGTTCAAGCGCGCCATCGGTGAAGTGACCGACGTGGTCGAAAAAGAGATGTACACCTTTGAAGATCGCAACGGCGACAGCCTGAGCCTGCGTCCGGAAGGGACCGCCAGCTGCGTCCGTGCCGGTATCGAACACGGTCTGCTCTACAACCAGGAACGCCGGATGTGGTACATGGGCCCCATGTTCCGTCACGAGCGTCCCCAGAAGGGCCGTTACCGCCAGTTCCACCAGTTCGGTGTCGAACTGTTTGGCATCAACGGGCCGGACATTGACGCCGAGCTGATCATGCTGACCCACCGTCTGTGGCGTCTGTTTGGCATCAGCGAGCATGTCACCCTGCAGCTCAACACCTTGGGTCAGAGCGCCGAGCGTGCCGCTTACCGCGATGCGCTGGTGGCCTATCTGGAGCAGTACAAGGAGCAGCTCGACGAAGAGAGCCAGCGCCGCATGTACAGCAACCCGCTGCGGGTGCTCGACTCCAAGGATGAAAAGGTACAGGCCATTTTGGCGGGTGCCCCGCGTCTGTTCGACCATCTGGGCGAAGAGAGCCTGGCCCACTTCGAGGGGCTCAAGCGCCTGCTCGAGTCTGCCGGTATCAAATACGAAGTGAACGAGCGTCTGGTGCGTGGTCTTGACTACTACAACCTGACCGTGTTCGAGTGGGTCACCAGCAGTCTGGGTGCCCAGGGCACCGTCTGTGCCGGTGGCCGCTACGATGGTCTGGTAGAGCAGCTGGGCGGTCAACCGACCCCGGCCGTAGGCTTTGCCATGGGCATGGAGCGTCTGGTGCTGATGCTGGAGACCCTCGAGCTCAACGCCGATATCCGCCCGGCGGTGGATGTTTATCTGGCGATGGTGGGCGAGGGGACCGAACAGGCTGGCTTCCAGCTGGCCGAGCGTCTGCGCGATGCCCTGCCGGACCTGCGCCTGATGAGCCACTGCGGTGGTGGCAACTTCAAGAAACAACTCAAACGTGCCGACAAGAGCGGCGCGGCAATCGCCCTGATCCTTGGTGAGACCGAGGTGCAAAACGGGGAGATCACTATCAAATATCTGCGTGGTCAGGCCGAGCAACAGACCGTCAAGGTTGACGCCGCCATTGCCCTGCTGGCAGCCAAAGGAGAGTAAGCTGTGGAAGTCTATACCACCGAAGAACAACAGGTTGAGGTTATCAAGGAGTGGTGGAAAGAGAACGGAACCTCGGTGATTGCCGGGACCGTGATCGGTCTGGTCGGTCTGTTCGGCTGGCGCTATTACAACCAGCACCAGCAAGAGACCATGGAGGCATCCTCCCACTCTTACAACCAGGTGATTGAGCAGCTGGCCAAGGGCGATACCGCCGGTTTCGAGCAGGCACAGCAGTTTGTCACTGCCAACAAGGGTGACTCCTACGGTGAACTGGCCGCGTTGCAACTGGCTGCCGCTGCCGTCAAGGTGGGCAAGCTGGATCTGGCTGTCGAGCAGCTGGATCTGGTGGCCACCACAGGTGACGAGAGCATTCGCCCCATCGCGGCGCTGCGTCTGGCCCGTGTGCTGAATGATCAGGGCAAGGCAGATGAAGCGCTGGCCAAGCTGGCGACCATCCAGAATGACGCCTTCAAGGCGCAGGTAGCCGAAGCCCGTGGCGATGTGCTGCAAAAGCAGGGCAAGACCGAAGAGGCTCGTGATGCCTATCAGGCGGCGGCGGATGCCGGCGGCCTGCAGGGTAGCGCCGAGCTCAAGCTGAAAATGGACGATCTGGCCCTGCCGGCCGTTGCGACTGGTGAGGCACCGGATGCGTAATCTATTCAAGATGGTGGCGCTGGGGGCTGCGGTCTCCTTCGCTCTGCAGGGTTGCTCCCTGTTCAGTTCCGAAGAGGATCTCAACCCGATGGCGCCGCTGCCCAAGGTTGAATCTGCCTTCACTGCCGACACCGCATGGTCATCTACTGTGGGTGATGGCATCGGTGACTTCTACTCCCAGCTCAAGCCGGTGGTGGAAGAGGATCGTATCTATGCGGCGGCCCGCGACGGCGATGTCAGCGCCTTTGACCGTGCCAGTGGCGATCGCCTCTGGACTGTCGATCTGGCCGACCTGCCGGTCAACGCCGACAAGCGCAGCGCACGCCTCTCCGGTGGTCTGGTCTCCCGTTACGGCAAGCTGTTCCTCGGCTCCGAGAACGGGGTGGTCTACGCCCTGAACGAAGAGAATGGTGAAGTGCTGTGGCAGACCAATGTGCCCGGCGAAGTGGTGGCAAGCCCCGCGGTGGAAGATGGCCGCGTGGTAGTGCTGACCACCTCCGGTCGCTTGATTGCGCTCGATACCGATGAAGGCAAGATGCAGTGGTCGCTCTCCGAAGAGCAGCCGCCACTGACCCTGCGCAGTGCCGGTGCACCGGTGATCACCAACGGCGCCGTGATTTACGGTCGTGCCGATGGCAAGGTGGGCATCGCCCTGCTGAGCAACGGCCAGCCGGTGCGCCAGTCCAAGGTGGCTGATCCGCGCGGTGCCACCGAGCTGGACCGTATGGTTGACGTCGATGCCAGCCCGCTGATTGCCGGTGATGAGCTCTACGCCATCGCCTACAACGGTCAGCTGATGGCGCGCAAGCTGATGACCGGCGATGAAGTGTGGAAGCGCAAGTATTCCGGCTATCGCGATCTGGCGATGACCGGCAATGCCATCGTGCTGACCGATAGTCGCAGCCACCTGTTTGCCATCGACCGTCGCAACGGTCTGGAGCTGTGGTCCAACACCCAGCTGGAAAATCGTACCGTCACTGCACCTGTCATCTTCGGTGACTATGTGGTGGTGGGTGATGTGGAAGGATACCTGTATTGGCTTGATCGTACCGACGGTACCATCAAGGCGATGCAGCAGCTCGATAGCAGTGGTCTCTATGCCGCCCCGCTGGTGGATGGCGAGACCCTGTATGTGCAGAGCCGTGACGGCAAGTTGTACGCCCTCAAGCGTCCTTGATCGTCCGATAATGTGAATATCCGGCTCCTGGTCTTCGGACCCGGAGCCTTTGTCGTCTTGAGAATGAGGCTTTTATGACTCCTGTAGTAGCCCTGGTGGGCCGCCCCAACGTGGGGAAATCCACCCTGTTTAACCGCTTGACCCGTACTCGGGATGCCCTGGTTGCCGATTTTCCCGGTCTGACCCGGGACCGTAAATACGGTCAGGCGAAGTTGGGCGAGCTGGAATTTATCGTGGTCGATACCGGTGGTATCGATGGCACCGAAGAGGGGATCGAGCTGAAGATGGCCGAGCAATCCCTGCTGGCCATCGAAGAAGCGGACGTCGTGCTGTTCATGGTGGATGCCCGTGCCGGTCTGACCGCGGCGGATCAAGCCATCGCCGAGCACCTGCGCAAGGCCCACAAAAAGGTATTTCTGGTGGCCAACAAGACCGACGGTATCGACGGTGATTCCGCGGTCTCCGAGTTCTACGGTCTGGCGCTGGGTGAGGTCTACCAGATCGCGGCCGCACACGGTCGTGGCGTGCTGAGCCTGCTGGAACTGGCCCTGGCTCCCCATCTGGAGACCCTGGTCGACTCCGCTACCGATGAAGATGCGCAGGATGAGGAAGAGGAGGACTTCGACGAAGAAGCCCTGCTGCGCATGGTGGCTGCCGGTGAACTCGATACCAAAGAGGACACCAAGGAGACCCCGTTCGCCGACCTGCCCATCAAGTTCGCCATCGTTGGCCGTCCCAACGTCGGTAAATCTACCCTGACCAACCGCATGCTGGGTGAAGATCGGGTCATCGTCTATGACATGCCCGGCACCACCCGTGACTCTGTTTACATTCCGATGGAGCGTGATGAGCAGAAGTATGTGGTTATCGACACAGCCGGTGTGCGTCGTCGTGGCAAGGTGCACGAGACGGTGGAGAAGTTCTCCGTTATCAAGACCCTGAAAGCTATCGAAGATGCCAACGTTTGCCTGCTGGTGATCGACGCCCAGGAGACCATCACCGATCAGGACTTGAGCATCCTTGGCTATGTGCTCCACGCCGGTCGCTCCGTGGTGCTGGTGGTGAACAAGTGGGATGGTCTGGATCAGAAGGTGAAAGAGGATGTGAAGAACGAGCTGGATCGTCGCTTGGGCTTCATCGACTTCGCCCGCGTTCACTTCATCTCCGCCCTGCACGGCAGCGGTGTCGGCCATCTCTTTGAATCCATTCAGGAGGCTTACCAGTCCGCCACCCGTCGTACCAGCACGGCCATGCTGACCCGCATCATGCAGATGGCGCAGGAAGATCACCAGCCGCCGATGGTCAATGGTCGCCGCGTCAAGCTCAAGTATGCCCACGCCGGTGGCTACAACCCGCCGCGTATCGTGATCCACGGCAACCAGCTGAACGACTTGCCGGACTCCTACAAGCGGTATCTGATCAACTACTTCCGCAAGTCCCTCAAGATCATGGGCTCGCCGATCAGGGTCGAGTTCCAGGAGTCGGTCAACCCGTTTGAAGGGAAGAAGAACACCATGACCCTGAGTCAGGAACGTCAGCGCAAACGCCTGCTGAAGATGAAGAAGAAATAAGTCCTTGCGGCTGCCCTCACCGGCAGCCGCTTTGTTATCCTCGCCATGTTAAGGTGAGGAATAAGGGGAGGGGGATCTGCCATGGAACAAGACCATGGCAGATCCACTTTTCGAGGAGTTGATTATGGAAGCCCTGCTTTGTCCATCATGCCAGGCTGAACTGGATACCCGCAGCAAGGAGCAAACCTGTGGCCAGTGCCAGGCCCCTGTTCGCGTTACTGCCATCTGCCCCACCTGCCAGCAGGAGCTGGAGCGTCTCAAGGCGTGCGGCGCGGTGGATTACTTCTGCAACCACTGCAACTCGCTGATCTCCAAGCGGACGGTACAGTTCAAGGCGGCGCTGGTGTAAGACGATAATCAGGTGAGAAAGAAGATAAAAAAACCCGGCGAATGCCGGGTTTATGCTGTGTGCTCTGCAATAAGCAGGGTATAGGATCGATTTCTGCGCCACAGGTTGCGCTTGATGTCATTAAGCTTGAGTTTGCGTCTGGGGCTCCAGCTGCACTTCGCTTTTCTGACCAGACTGATTTTTCTACGTTTTTGCATCTTGGTCTCCTCCCAACTCAGGTGGCCATCCAGGCCTTGGGTCATTGATGGAGCCCATCCGAAATTGCTGTTATTTAATCTCTCAACATAATGAAAACAATGCGATTTCGGATAGGCTCCGATGTGAATCGATGGTAACAGAGAAGTTTGTGTGAAAACAGCCGAATAATGGCTGGTTAGCGCATGGTGATCTGATTGACCACTTCGGCGATGGCGGTGGGGCGCTCGGCCAGCTCGGGCTCGCTGTCGTTGTCGAGACTCTCCCGCTGATGTGCCTTCTGTTGCTCGTTGTCGAGCCAGAGCAGACTCTGGTAATACTGGCGCACGTTGTTGACATAGTTGCGCGCCTCGCTGCCACGGGCATAGCCGTAACGTACCTTGCGGTGCCAGCGCGCCTGTTGCAGCAGCGGCAGCACCTCTTTCACGTCGCTCCAGGCGTCGGGATTCTTGCCGAGCTCTTTGGTCAGGCGGCGGGCATCCATCATGTGGCCGTAACCGATGTTGTAGGCGGTGAGGGCAAACCACACCTTCTCGTCATCGGGCACCGAATCCGGCACCTTCTCCATCATCTGTTGCAGATAGAGGGAGCCACCTTTGATGCTCTCTTCCGGATGAAGCCGGTCGTTGACTCCCATCGCCTTGGCGGTGGGCTCGGTCAGCATCATCATGCCGCGCACGCCGGTGTAGGAGCGGGCCTGCGGGTCCCAGTGAGACTCCTGATAGCTGATGGCGGCGAGCAGACGCCAGTCGATATTCTTGGCGTGAGTCTGGAACAGCGGCTGGTACTTGGGCAGCAGGCTCTTGGCGCGCTTGAGGAAGGTGCGGGTATCGACAAAGTCGAAGTTCTGCACGTGGCCGAAGTACTTCTCGTCCAGCTTGGCAATGGCACCATCCATAAAGCGCTGACCGAAGAAGTCGATCACGCTGGCATAGAGGCTGTCATCGGGCAGCTTGCTCATGGCCCAGGCAACGGTTTGCTTCTGGGCCAGGGTCAGCCCCTCGGTGAGCTCTGGGTAGTAGCGCTGGGTACGGGCCAGCACGGTATCCTGCACCACCGTGTAGTCAATCTTGCCATCCACCACCTGTTTGAGCAGCTCCTCCACATCGGCGTTGTCGCTGGTGCTCCAGGCTAGTTTCGGATTCTCTTTGCTCATCTCTTTGAGCAGATCTTCACCAGTGGAGCCGGCGGCCACCACCAGCTTGCCCTTGATATCGTTCAATGAGGCCGGCTTGGGTTTGCCGTTGCGGTAGACCAGTTTGGGGGAGACCTGGTAGAAGCCCGGGCCGAAGCGAAACAGCTCGCGTCGCTCGGGGGTGACCATGATGGCGGCAGCCGCCAGATCGAGTTTGCCCTTTTTCAGCAGGGTGACCAGTTGGTCAGTGGTGTCGACCGGGATGATGGTGAGTTTCACCCCCAACCAGTCGGCATAATTTTGCGCCAGCTCGTAATCGAATCCCTGGGCGAGGTCGTCACGCTGGTAATAGGAGGTGGGACCATAGATGGTGCCAACCCGGATCTCGCCTCGCTGGCGGATCTGCTCCAGCTGGCTGGAGGGGCTATAGAAGTCGCAGCCAACCAGTGTCAGCGTCAACAACAGCCCGATAAACAGTCGAAAAATGCAGCGCAAGTAGGTGAGTACCTTTGTTGAAAAAATCGGCATTTGTCAAAAAAGAGGCACCTTTATACCAGAGAGTGTGCGCAGAGTCACACTGCACGAAGTGAGAAAAACGTTTGTCCGCTGTGAGCCAGATCCCTATAATACGCGCGTCTCAATTCCCCCCCACTTTAAAACTTGGTGAGAAAGGTCATATGGATATCTTGCGTGGTGCCCCAGCACTGTCTGATTTTCGTGTCCAAAAACTGCTGCAACGCTTCGCACAGATGAGAAATGAGAGTGGAGTAGAAAGCGGAGTAGAGATAGAGGATGTCTATGCCGAGTATGTGCACTTTGCCGAGCTGACAAGCCCCCTCTCTCCCCCCGAGCGAGCGACCTTGGGCCAGCTCTTGCGCTACGGCCCGACCATCCCCGAACACACCCCCAGCGGTCAGCTGTTTCTTGTTACCCCCCGCCCCGGCACTATCTCCCCCTGGTCTTCCAAAGCAACCGACATCGCCCACAACTGCGGCCTGAAACAGGTCAAGCGGCTGGAGCGTGGTATTGCCTACTACCTGACCATCAAGGGGCAGGGTGAGCTGAGTGCCGCCCAGCGCAGCGCCATTGCCGCCGTGCTCCATGATCGGATGATGGAAGTGGTGTTTGCCGAGATGAGCGAAGCTGCCGCCCTGTTTGCTCACCACGAGCCGCGCCCCTTCACCCAGGTGGATGTGCTGGGCGGTGGTCGCGCAGCCCTGGCCGAAGCCAACGTGGCGCTCGGTCTGGCGCTGGCCGACGACGAAATCGACTATCTGGTGGAGAACTTCACCAAGTTGGGTCGCAACCCCAACGACATCGAGCTCTACATGTTCGCCCAGGCGAACTCCGAACACTGCCGTCACAAGATCTTCAATGCCGACTGGACCATCGATGGCGAACAGCAGCCCAAGTCGCTGTTCAAGATGATCAAAAACACCTTCGAACAGACGCCGGATCATGTCCTCTCTGCCTATAAAGACAACGCCGCCGTGATGGAAGGGAGCCAGGGGGGCCGCTTCTTCCCGAGCCCGGCCAACGGCGAATACCAGTATCACCAGGAACAGGTCGACATCCTGATGAAGGTGGAGACCCACAACCACCCGACCGCCATCTCCCCGTTCCCGGGCGCAGCCACCGGCTCCGGCGGCGAAATCCGCGACGAGGGAGCCACCGGTCGCGGTGCCAAGCCCAAGGCGGGTCTGGTCGGTTTCTCCGTCTCCAACCTGCGCATTCCAGGCTTCGAGCAGCCCTGGGAGCAGGATTTCGGCAAGCCGAGCCGTATCGTCAGTGCCTTCGACATCATGCAGGAGGGGCCGCTCGGCGGCGCCGCGTTTAACAACGAGTTCGGCCGTCCGGCCATTCTCGGCTACTTCCGTACCTTCGAAGAGGAGGTGCCGAGCCACAACGGCGTCGAGGTGCGTGGCTACCACAAGCCCATCATGCTGGCAGGCGGCATCGGCAACATCCGCACCGAACATGTCCAGAAAGGGGAGATCCCGGTCGGCGCGGCACTGATTGTGCTGGGTGGCCCGGCGATGAACATCGGTCTGGGCGGTGGTGCTGCATCCTCCATGGCCTCCGGCCAGTCAGCCGAAGATCTCGACTTTGCCTCGGTGCAGCGTGACAACCCCGAGATGGAGCGCCGTTGCCAGGAGGTGATCGATCGCTGCTGGCAGCTGGGTGACGACAACCCTATCGTCTTTATCCATGATGTGGGGGCGGGCGGTCTCTCCAACGCCATGCCGGAGCTGGTCAACGACGGTGAGCGGGGTGGTCGTTTCGATTTGCGCGCCATTCAGAGCGACGAGCCGGGCATGAGCCCGCTGGAGATCTGGTGCAACGAATCCCAGGAGCGTTACGTGCTGGCGGTAGCGCAGGACAAGCTGCCGCTGTTCAAGGCCCTGTGCGAGCGCGAGCGCGCCCCTTATGCCGTGATCGGCACCGCGACCGAAGAGAAGCATCTGACCCTCTCTGACAGCCACTTTGACAATCAGCCCATCGATCTGCCGCTGGACGTGCTGCTGGGCAAGGCGCCCAAGATGCACCGTGACGTGGTGAGCCTCCCAGCACAGGGCAAAGCGCTCCAGCTAGATGGCATCACTTTGAGTGACGCGGCCGAGCGGGTTCTGCGTCTGCCGACCGTGGCGGAGAAGTCCTTCCTTATCACCATCGGCGATCGCAGCGTGACCGGTCTGGTCAATCGCGACCAGATGGTTGGCCCCTGGCAGATCCCGGTGGCCGATTGCGCCGTCACCGCTGCCACCTACGACAGCTATCACGGCGAAGCCATGTCCATGGGCGAGCGTACCCCGGTGGCGCTGCTCTCCCACGCCGCCTCCGCTCGCATGGCGGTAGCGGAAGCGCTCACCAACCTGGCACCGGCCCACATCGGTTCCCTCAAGCGGGTCAAGCTCTCCGCCAACTGGATGGCCGCTGCCGGTCACCCGGGTGAAGATGCCGGTCTCTATGAGGCGGTCAAAGCGGTAGGTGAGGAGCTCTGCCCGGCCCTTGGCATCACCATTCCGGTGGGCAAGGACTCCATGTCCATGAAGACCCGCTGGCAGCAGGATGGCAAGGAGCACAGCGTCACCTCGCCGCTCTCCCTGCTCATCTCCGCTTTTGCCCGGGTCGAGGATGTGCGCAACACGGTTACTCCGCAACTGCGTACCGATCTCGGTGAAACCGACCTTATCCTCATCGACCTTGGCAATGGCAAGCAGCGCCTCGGCGCCTCGGCGCTGGCGCAGGTCTATCGCCAGCTGGGTGACAAGGCGCCGGATCTCGACAATCCGGTCCAGCTCAAGGGCTTCTTCAACGCCATTCAGGCGCTGGTGGCCGATCGCAAACTGATCGCCTACCACGACCGCTCCGACGGTGGCCTGTTCGTCACCCTGACCGAAATGGCGTTTGCCGGCCACTGCGGCCTCGACATCCAGCTCGATCGCATCGGCGGCGAGCTGCTGCCGGCGCTGTTCAACGAAGAGCTGGGCGCCGTCATTCAGGTGCGTCGTGAAGATAAAGAGGCGGTGATGACTCTGCTGGCCGGTCACGGTCTGGCAGCCTGCTCCCATGTGCTCGGTACCGTGCGCGAAGGGGATCTCATCACCTTGCAGCGGGGCGGTCAGGAGGTCTATCGTGCCAGCCGTACCGCTCTTCGCACCATCTGGGGCGAGACCAGCTGGCAGATGCAGCGCCTGCGCGACAACCCGGCGTGCGCCGACAGTGAGCACGCGGCCCGTCAGGACGCCACCGATCCGGGTCTGCATGCCAAGCTGACTTACAACCCGTCCGAGGATGTGGCTGCTCCCTATATCGCCCGTGGGGTATCCCCCCGTCTGGCGGTGCTGCGCGAGCAGGGAGTCAACTCCCATGTGGAGATGGCGGCGGCGTTCGATCGTGCCGGTTTCGCGGCAGTGGACGTGCACATGAGCGACATTCTCTCCGGTCGCATCAAGCTGGAGGAGTTCCAGACCCTGGTGGCCTGTGGCGGCTTCTCCTACGGTGACGTGTTGGGGGCCGGTGAAGGCTGGGCCAAGTCCATCCTGTTTAATGACAACGCCCGCGAGCAGTTCCAGCGCTTCTTCGAGCGTGGCGATACCCTCTCTCTGGGTGTCTGCAACGGTTGCCAGATGATGTCCAACCTGCGGGATCTCATCCCGGGCGCCGATCTGTGGCCGCGCTTTGTGCGCAACCGCTCCGAGCGCTTCGAGGCGCGCTTCAGCCTGGTGGAAGTGCAGGAGTCCCCGTCGGCCTTCTTCGCCGGCATGGCAGGCTCGGTGATGCCGATTGCCGTTTCCCACGGGGAAGGGCGTGTCGAGGTGCGTGATGCCGCTCACCTGAACGCACTGCAGCAGAGCGGTCTGGTAGGGCTGCGCTTTGTCGATAACCGCGGCAGCGTGACCGAACAGTACCCGGCCAACCCGAATGGCTCACCGAACGGTATCACCGCCGTGACCACTACCGATGGCCGTGCCACCATCATGATGCCGCACCCGGAGCGGGTGTTCCGCACCGTGGCCAACTCCTGGCACCCCGACAACTGGGGCGAGGACGGCGCCTGGATGCGGATGTTCCGCAACGCACGGGTTCGTCTGGGTTAATAGAGACAGCACCAGCGCATAAAAACAGAAACCGGCCAAATTTGGCCGGTTTTTCAATATGGGCTCTGTCGATCAGGTTTGGCCGTGGCCAAGTTCATGAGGGGTAAACTCTCCCCGATCCAGAATACGCAGACAGGCATCGACCACGGCTTCATCCAGCTGGACTCCCCGCATGGCCATGATATGGGTTCGGGCCTGCGCAATCCCCAGGGCAGCACGGTAGGGACGATCCGATGACATGGACTCCACTATGTCGGCGACCGTGAGAATGCGCGCTTCCAGCAGGATCTGCTCGCCTTTTAACCCTGATGGATAGCCGGAACCGTCGAGATACTCGTGGTGCTGGTGGATCATCCGGGCTATGGGCCAGGGCAGGGCGATATCCTTGAGCACCAGATAACCCGCTGTCGGATGCTCCTTGACCAGATTGAACTCCTGGGGGGTCAGTTTGCCCGGTTTGGTGAGGATCTCGACAGGGACCTGGATTTTGCCGATATCGTGCACCATGGCGCCCAGATAGAGACCGCGTAGCGGTTTATCACCCAACCCCAGTTCTCGGCCGATGGCCAGCGCCAGGGTAGCGACATGCTTCTGGTGTCCGGCGGTGTAGGGATCGCGTTGTTCCAGCACGGCAGCGATGGCTCCCAGCGCATCCTCTAGGGCCAGCTCCAGTTGGCGGGCATGCATGGCTTTTTCACGCTGGGCGGCAAGATAGGCCTGCTGGGTTCGACGTGCCTGCAGGCCATAGGTCAGGTAGTCGGCCAGTCCGTTGAAGAGATGCACCTCCTCATCGGTGAAGGCTCTGGCCTGCGTGCTGTGAATAAGCAGTCCGCCTGGCACAGTGGCTTGCCACTGCAATGGCAGCAGCAGCCGTCCCCTCAAGGTGGCGGAGTGGTGGACCAGTTCGGTGCCAAGTGCTTCGTTGCGCATCTCGCCTGAACTGATTGCACTGATCAGGGCTGCGTCCCGGGTGAGCCAGTTATCGCTGGCAAACCAGACGGCCTGACCTGCCTGCGCCAGGATCTGTACTCTGTTCTGATCAGCGGTCTGCAGTACGGTCACCAGGGGAAAACGGCCATCGAAAGTGATGGCATCACAGATCTCCTGCAGTAGTGTCTGTTCATCCCCCTGCTTGAGCATGGCATGGTGGGCGCGGGTTATTGCTTCCAGCGTCCAGGTATATTGCTGGAGACGCTCCTGCTGCTGTTTCTGGTCGGTGATATCTTCGAAAAAGACAGCGACACCGATCACCTTGCCCAGCTCATCGTACAGGGGAAACTTGGTGGTACTGAGCCAGCGGTCTTCACCCCCTTTCAGATAGGGTTCTTCGTGATGCCGGGTTGTGCCGCTGGCCATGACCTGGAGATCGTCATCCCGGTAGCGTTGGGCCAGCTCGGCCGGGAAAAAATCGGCATCGCACTTGCCAACCAGTTCGGCCGGGGTGAGGGCCAGATCGTCGGCCAGCAGTCGGTTGCAGGCGATGAAGTGTGAACGGGTATCTTTCAACAGGACGCGATAGGGCAGCTGTTCCATCACCTGATGGAGCAGGGCTGCGGTGGGGTGAGAGCTGACGCCCGGTGGCTGAATGGATGGCGGTAGATCTTTTAACATCATCTTGGTGCAACCAGAGTCAGGTGGTAGTAAAGCGGTAGCCCGCTTGCCAGACGGCGAAACAGGCATCGACCACCTGTTTGTCGTAATGCACACCGGCATAGCGCGTCAGCTCGGCGAACGCATCGGTGAGAGAGAGGGCGCGCCGGAACGGACGGTGGGCCGTCATGGCGGCCAGGGAGTCGGCGACCCGTATAATCCTCGCCTCCAGCGAGATCGCATCCCCCTGTAGCCCTTGTGGGTAGCCGCTACCATCGAGATTTTCATGGTGCTGCATCACTATGGTGGTGATGGGCCAGGGGAAGTCAATCTGTTGCAGGATCTCGCGGCCAGTGTCCGGATGCTGTTTGATCAGTTCGAACTCAACCGGCCTCAGTTCCCGCGGGCGTGTGAGGATCTCCGCCGGGATCTGCAGCAGGCCGATGTTATGCACCATGGCCGCAAGACCCAATCCATCCAGCTGCTCTTGCGGCAGTTGCAGCTGTTGACCTATAGCCAGCGCGAGATCATGCACGCGCCGTTCGTGTCCTGCCGTGACCGGATCTTTGTGGGCAATCGCGGAGGAGAGGGCCGCGATGGTCTGAAACAGCAGGGTGCGCTGGCGCTCCTCGCTTTCCTTGATATGGGTGATGTCGACCAGTGCCCCTATGATTCCGGCCACCTCGCCCTGATGGTCATAGAAGAGATCCTTGAAGTTGAGCACCTGGTAGCGGTGGCCGCTGCGATCAAACAGCGTGTGTTCAAAATATTGCGGCTGCCTGCTGCGCAGCACCTCCATGTCCCTTTGGGTATATTCGTCCGCCATCTCCGGGGGCAGGATTTCGTCCACCCGCTTCCCCTGCAGCTCGGCCTTGCTGATCCCGGTGACCTGGGTAAAGGCCGGGTTGCAGCTGAGAAAGCGCCCTTCGACATCCTTGTAGAACACCGGGATGGGAATGGCCTTGAGCAGGGATTCGTTGAGGCGCTGCATGTCGACCAGCTCGGCCTGCTGGCGCCTGGCGAGCTGTTCGCTGTCCTTGCACAACTGGATGGCGCGCGCCAGATTACCGAGCACCGGGCTGAACAGATGGCAGACCGGCACTGTGTGCTGCTGGGGTTGGGGGGCCAGCAGCAAGATGAGATATCCCCCGTCAACCCTGAGCCGATAGGCAAAGTGGTACGGTCGGCCACCGGGGAGAGGCAAGGTCGTTTGCAGCGCACATTGGTCACCTTCAACAATCCAGGCAGGCAAGGAGAGCAGCGAGCCACTGTGCCGGGATAGCTGATCATCACCAATGACCTTGAGCAGCTCATATCCTTCCCGTTGCTGCTGCAATACCACACCAACCGGTGTGGCACAGTGAAACATAAAGCGCTGCAACACTTTGGTGAGCAGGGCATCGAGTGTGACCTCCCGACCGATGCAGAGGGCGAGATCGCAGACAATGGCCATGGCGTGATCGTTATTCATTGCTAACCCTCGCTGAGACAGAGGATGGCACCGTTGTGAAAGAGCGGGTAATCCCCCGGCCTTACACTTCCTATCTCGCCAAGAGAGAGGGCCCCGACCAGCTCGTGGGCTCCGCTGTGGCTAAAGAGGGTCTCCAGCTCTAGGGTGCTCTGTTCGCCGAAGTGCTGCTGACGGCCGGCGCAGTAATAGATCTCGAGGCGCTCGGGTGTACCGTGCCGGCCGAGCTTCTCGGCCAGTTCGACAGCGTGCTCTGTGGGGCTTTCCGGGGCTTTCAGCAGTGTGAGAATACTGTGGTCAGGCACCTCTCCGACGCAGAGCAGGGCACCGTCGTCGGTAACGGCGACCGGGATCCGCACGATCACATCGCCATTGGCTCGCAGCAACCCCAAGGGCAAATGTACACCGTACCGATAGAACTGCTCTGGTGTGAGGTTTTGCTGGAACTGTTGCCGGATCAGGGATTGATAGCGGCTAAAAGCCGGCTCCCAGTCGATAAAGGAGATCTTGTTGCCTTCACTGCTGGTTGCGAGCATGGGCTGGGCAGTGAGTTGATAGCCGTGCTCCAGCAAGGGGGGACTGTGGGGGGAGAGCAGTGCACAGCTGACCCCATGCCCCAGCAATCTCTGGGTGTCAAACAGGCAGGGCATGGCTGTGAACTGGCCGCTACCTGCATTGACACCCGCATAGTTGACCCTGTCCGCCAGCCTTAGATAGATCCCCTCGAGCAGGGTTGCAATATTGGGGAGCATGGCGTCAAAGGTGAGAAAGAGGGTGGGAACCTTCTCGGTGTCCGGCCATTCTGCCAGTCGGGACGCCAACTGCTCGCAGATGATATCGGCCAGTGTATCGGCACTGGCTGTAGGGGAGAGCGAGAGCAGCAGAGGATTGTGGGATGCTGGTCGGGGCAACAGCCAAGCCCCCCTTTCGTGGAAACCGTGCCGACTGACAAGGCGTGGAAAGATGGCGCCGCAGAGTTGAATGTTGAGGCGCTGACACTGCTGCTGCAGATCGGCAACGCGTGCGGCATCCCGCTCGGCTAGCAACACATCGAGTCGTTGCCCCTCATAGGGAAGCAATGCATCGGCCAGTGGATGCGCATCAAATTGATGAAAAGTAGGCTGCATCATCGCTCGGAACTCCATTCCTGCCAGTCATCAATATATCAGCAAGGGGGTTGGATGAATACCGGACGAGACCAACGGCTGCACGGGGTGTGAGATGCCAACACAAAAGGGTCTCTGCCAGCAGGCAATCCACATAAAAAAGAAACCGGCCACATGGGCCGGTTTTGAAGGGAAATGAGCCGGGTTACTGCAACACCACCTGCTGAAACCCTTGTACCAGGCTGATGACCGGCTGGGGATAGAGCCCCAGCAACACCACCAGCGCTGCAGAGAGCAGCACTACCACACCACCGGAGGAGAGTGCCCAGTCGGCGCTGGCATCCCGCTGCTGCATACCCGGTTCGCGCAGATAGAGGGTCACCATCACCTTGAGGTAGTAGTAGAGACCCAGTGCGCTGCCGAGCACGATGGCACCGGATAGCCACCAGAGCTGCGCCTCGACGGTGACGCCGATGAGGTAGAACTTGCCGATAAAGCCGAGGGTCATCGGGATGCCCGCGAGTGACAACATCATCACCGTCAGTACGGCAGTCAGATAGGGGCGCTTCCAGAACAGACCGCGATAGCTGTGCAGGGAGTCGGCATCCTTGCCGCGATAGGGGCTCGACATCATGCTCACCACCCCAAAGGCACCCAGGCTGGTGAACAGATACATCAGCAGGTAGACCCCGGCTGCTTCCACCGGCATCTGGCCGAATCGGCTCGCCACGATCACCGCCAGCAGGTAACCGAAGTGGGAGATGGAGGAGTAACCCAGCATCCGTTTGACGTTGGTCTGCACCAGGGCCAGCAGGTTGCCGACCAGGATGGAGATGACCGCCATGGCTGCCAGCAACCAGTGGATCATGGGATCGCTCGCCGCCGGTACCGCCAGATAGAAGCGCAGCAGCACGGCAAAGACCGCCACCTTGCTGACGGTGGCGAGGAAGGTGGCGACCGGTGCCGGTGCCCCTTCGTAGACATCCGGCGTCCAGAGGTGGAAGGGGGCAAGCGACAATTTGAAGGCGAATCCGACCAGCATTAACCCCAGACCGCCCATCAGCAGCGGGTGGTGAGCCGGGCTCTCGGCCAGGGTCTGCCCCAGGGCAGCAAAGCTCAAGCTGCCTGCCTGTGCATAGAGCAGCGCCATGCCAAACAGCAGGAAGGCGGTGGCGGCGGCAGAGAGCACCATGTATTTCACCGCCGCTTCCAGCGAGTGGCGCTCGCGGTAGGCGTAACCCACCAGACCGAACATTGGCAGGGTCAGCATCTCGATCCCGATAAAAAGAGAGGCGAGGTGACGGGAGCAGGCCAGCACCAGACCACCGGCGGTGGCGATCAGCAGCAGCAGGAAGAACTCCTCCCGGTTGTCCGGGTAGGCTTTCAGCCAGGACTGACCGAAGGTGCAGGTGGCTAGAGCGCCGATCAGTACCAGTCCCATGTAGAAGACGGCGTAACTGTCCACTTGCAGCAGCGGGGTGACCCCCTGATCCCCTTGCGCCATCACGATGGGCAGCGAGAACAGAGCAAGGTTGAGGCCAACAATGGTCACGGTAAAGGCAGTGGTGACACAGCGGCGCCAGGCGATGGCCAGCATCAGGGCCGCCATGGCCCCGGTGGTCAACAGCAGGGGAAGCAGTGCCAGCAGTTGGGAAGCGGAGAAAGTCATTGCAGGGCTCCAGCAGTCGGCAGCAGATACCAGTGCAGCACGTTGATAAGGCTGCTGCTGGCGGTGTCAATCACGTGTTGGGGATAGAGGCCAAGCAGAACCAGCAGGCCCGCGATCACCATCATCATGGTCAGCTCGCGGCGATCCAGTCCCTTGAGCATGCTCTCATCCTTGGCCGGGCCAAAGCAGGCGCGCTGCAACATGATGAGGGAGTAGACCGAGGCCAGTACCAGACCGAAGGTGGCGACCGCCGTGATGACAGGGGCAACCTGGAAGCTGCCGACCAGGATCAGGAACTCGCCGACAAAGTTGCCGGTGCCCGGCATGCCGAGCGACGCCACCGAGAAGAAGAGCATCACACCCGGCAGATAGCGCAGACGCCCCCACAGACCACCCATCTGGCGCAGATCCCGGGTGTGCAACCGCTCGTAGAGCTGACCGCAGAGGATAAAGAGGCCGGCAGCGGAGAGACCGTGGGCGATCATCTGCACCACGGCGCCCTGCAGGGCCAGCTCGCTACCCGAGTAGATAGCGATCATCACAAAGCCCATGTGGGAGATGCTGGTGTAGGCTACCAGCCGTTTAATGTCGGTCTGGGCAAAGGCCACGATGGCACCGTAGACGATCCCGATCAGGCCAAGCACCATGGCGTAGGGGGCAAACTCGGCGGACGCCTCGGGGAAGAGCGGCAAGGCAAAGCGCAGCAGACCATAGGCGGCGGTTTTGAGCAAAATACCGGCCAAATCCACCGAGCCTGCGGTCGGCGCCTGACTGTGGGCATCCGGCAGCCAGCCGTGCAGCGGTACCAGCGGCATCTTGACCGCGAAGGCGATGAAGAAGCCCAGCATCAGCAGCCACTGAACGCCCTTGCTCATCTGGGTATTGAGCAGCTCCAGATAGTTGAAGGTGAAGACTCCGGTGGCATGCTGGTGGGTCAGCACCAGCCCGATGATGGCCACCAGCATGATAAGGCCGCTCACCTGGGTGTAGATGAAGAACTTGGTCGCGGCGTTGATCCGTGATTTGCCGTCAGTGACCGAGTGGCCCCACAGGGCGATCAGGAAGTACATGGGGACCAGCATCATCTCCCAGAAGAAGAAGAAGAGGAACAGGTCCAGCGCCATAAAGACCCCGAGCACGCCGCCCAAGATCCAGAGCAGGTTGAGGTGGAAGAAGCCGATGCGCTGCACGATCTCTTTCCACGAACAGAGAATGGCCAGTACCCCGATAAAGCAGGTGAGGATCACCATCAAGAGCGACAGGCCATCCACCGCCAGATGCAAAGAGATGCCGAAGCGGGGGATCCACGGCAGGCGCCACTCGGCGGCCCAGGCGGAGGCAGCACCGGAGACGCCCGCGCTGTCGAGGCCGGTCGTGGCAAGGGAGAAATCACCACTTAGCCAGATGGCACAGGAGAGCAGCAGGCTGGCGCTCATGGAGAGCAGGGCAACCCAGCGGACAAACTGCCCGCCGAGACGCTCCATCTGCCAGCAGAGCAAGCCGCCGATAAAAGGAATTAGCAAGATCCAGAGTAAGGTCACGGTATCAGCTCTCGTTCAAGTTCATATGAGATTGCGCTCCCTGTTCCATCAGGGAGAGCAAACAGCCTGGCTGTATGATTGTCCGGTTGTTCATCGCGTTATCCCAGCAACAACAGCGCCAGCACCAGCACGGCGCCGATCCCCATGGAGGCGGCATACCAGCGCAACTTGCCGGTCACGGTCCAGGCCAGCAGCTGGTTGCCACGCAGGGCAAACCAGGCGGGCAGGCCCATCATCCAGTCCAGCGGATCCTGTCCGACCAGACGGGTAGCCAGCAGATAGGGCTTGACCCACAGCTGGTCGTAGAGCCAGTCAAAGCCCCAGGCGTTGAACCAGAGGGTGCTGAGCAGACGGCCCGGGGCGCTGTTGGCAATGGATGTGGCCAGACGGCGCTCACCAAGGAACAGAAACGCAGCCAGCGCGATCCCTGCAATGGCGATGATGCCGGAGGTTATCTCCAGTGCATGACGACCCTCTTCGATATGATCCCCCGGGCCTGCCGGCAGCACACCTGCCAGCGGTGGGGTGATAAGAGCCCCAATCCCGGTGGAGAGCACCAGCAGAACCAAGAGCGGCAGATGGTGAGCCAGACCGTGACCGGCGTGGGCTTTGGTCTGCTCTTTGCCATGGAAGGCGATGAAGATCAGCCGGAAGGTATAAAGCGAGGTGAGGAATGCCCCCGCCAGACCTGCCCACAGCAGCGCGCTTTGGCCAGAGGCTTCTACTTGCCACAGGATAGCGTCCTTACTGTAGAAACCGGAAGTGACCAGCGGCAACGCCGCCAGCGCCGAGCCCCCCACCAGGAAGCAGGCGTAGACCAGCGGCAAACTCTTGCGCAGGCCACCCATCTTGAAGATGTTCTGCTCATGGTGGCAGGCAACGATCACGGCACCGGCGGAGAGGAACAGCAGCGCCTTGAAGAAGGCGTGGGTCATCAGGTGGAAGATGGCCCCTTCCCATGCGCCGACCCCCAGTGCCAGAAACATGTAGCCAATCTGGCTCATGGTGGAGTAGGCGAGGATCCGCTTGATATCGGTCTGAACCAGTGCGGCAAAGCCTGCCAGCACTAGGGTGATGGCGCCAACCAGCCCGACCAGATGCAGCACCTCAGGCGCCAGCAGGAACAGGCCGTGGGTACGGGCAATCAGGTAGACACCGGCGGTCACCATGGTGGCGGCGTGGATCAGTGCGGAGACAGGGGTCGGGCCTGCCATCGCATCCGCCAGCCAGGTTTGCAGCGGCAGCTGGGCTGATTTGCCGACCGCGCCGCCCAGGAGCATCAGGCAGGCCAGCGACAGGGCAGGGGAGCCCTCGGCAAACAGGGTCGGTGCGCGCACCAGCAGCTCGTGGATATTGAGGGTGCCTAGTTCCCGATAGAGGATAAACAGGCCGATGGCGAGGAAGACATCACCCACCCGGGTCACGACAAATGCCTTGAGGGCCGCCGCTCCGTTCTTGCGATCCTTGTAGTAGAAGCCGATCAGCAGATAGCTGCACAGCCCTACCCCTTCCCAGCCGAGGTAGACAAACAGCAGGTCATCGGCCAGCACCAGAAACAGCATGCTGGCGATAAAGAGGTTGGTGTAGGTGAAGAAGCGGGAGTAACCCTCTTCCCCACGCATATACCAGGAGGCGAACAGGTGGATAAAGAAACCCACACCGGTCACCACCCCCAGCATGGTCAGCGACAGGCCATCCAGTGCCAGTGAGAAGCTCGGGGTAAAGTTGCCCACCGCCATCCATTGCCACAGGCGCTGGACATAGACGCCCCCCTCGGGCGGGTTGCCCAGAAAGTCGATGCCCACCCACAGGGTAGTGAGGGCCGACAGGCCAATGGAGCCTACCCCGATCAGCGCCGAGGTACGCTCACCAAACCGGCCGAGGGAGAAGGCCAACACCAGCCATCCCAGCAGCGGAAATAAAAAAGTCAGATATAAGAGGCTCATCCGCGCATCTCGCTCACAGTGTCCACGTTCAGGGTGTGGTAACGACGATAGAGCAGCAGTAACAGGGCAAGGCCGATACTGGCCTCCGCTGCCGCCAGAGAAATCACCAGGATATACATGATCTGGCCATCGGCCTGGGCCCAGCGGCTACCCGCCACCACAAACGCCAGTGCCGAGGCATTCATCATGATCTCGATACTCATCAGGATGTAGAGCAGGTTGCGGCGGATCAGCAGACCGCACAAGCCGATGCAGAAGAGCACCGCGGCCAGCAGGAGGCCGTGCTCCATAGGGATTCCATTCATTGCTGACCTCCTTCTTGTGCAGAGCGGGAAGCAGAGCGCGGGACGGAGAGCACTTCACCGCTCTTCTCTTCCCGACCCAGGTGATAGGCGGTTACCAGACCCGCCAGCAGCAGGATGGAGGCAAGCTCCACCGCCAGCACATAGGGGCCAAAGAGCTCGACACCCACCTGCTTGGCGGTCACCTCGGTCACGCCGATCAGGCCCCCGGTCACCCCGAGAATGCCGTGGGCCAGAAAGCCCAGCAGGATCAGCGAGAGCAGGGCTGGGCCCCCCCAGGTCATGGGGGTGAGCCACTTTTTCTCCTGCGCCTGGGCACTCCCCAGGTTCAGCATCATCACCACGAACACGAACAGCACCATGATGGCGCCGGCGTAGACGATCACCTGCAGGGCGCCTGCAAAGGCGGCACCCAGGCAGAAGAAGATCATGGCCACGGCGATGAGGGAGATGATGAGATTGAGCAGCGCATGCATGGGATTGCTGGTGCTGATCACCCGCAGCGTGCTGTAAATGGCCACCAGGGCCGAGGCATAAAATGCCAGTTCCATGATTGACTCCTCAGGGCAGCAGGCTCTTGACATCGATGGGCTTGGCTTCGTTTTCGGCATCCCCTTTCGGCTTGCCGTCAATGGCCATCCCGCTCATGCGATAGAAGTTGTAGTCCGGGTATTTGCCGGGCCCGCTGATCAGCAGATCTTCCTTCTCGTACACCAGATCCTGGCGGCGATACTCACCCATTTCGAAATCCGGCGTCAGCTGGATGGCGGTGGTGGGGCAGGCCTCTTCACACAGGCCGCAGAAGATGCAGCGAGAGAAGTTGATGCGAAAGAACTCCGGATACCAGCGACCATCTTCCCGCTCGGATTTTTGCAGCGAGATGCAGCCGACCGGGCAGGCAACTGCGCAGAGGTTGCAGGCCACGCAGCGCTCGTCCCCGTCGGGGTCGCGGGTCAGCACGATGCGACCGCGGTAGCGGGGGGCCGCATAGACAGCCTGCTCCGGATAGTTGAGGGTTTCACGGGGCCGCCAGGCATGGGAGAAGACCATGGCCAGACTGCGTAACTGGGTGCCGACACCCTGAATAATGCTAACAATTTTCATATTGAGTGCCTCACTGCGTACTTATCAGTACAACTGCCGCGGTGACCAGCATATTGATCAGGGTCAGCGGCAAGCAGACTTTCCAGCCAAACGACATCACCTGGTCAAAGCGCGGGCGAGGCAGGGAGGCCCGCAGCAGGATGAAGAACACCATGAAACAGGCGGTCTTCAGGGCAAACCAGATGAAGGGGGGCAGCCAGGGGCCGTGCCAGCCACCGAAGAAGAGGGTCACGATGAGCGAGGAGATCAGCACGATGCCGATATATTCGCCCACGAAGAAGAGACCCCACTTCATCCCCGCATACTCGATGTGATAGCCGTCGGCGAGCTCCTGCTCGGCTTCCGGCTGATCGAACGGGTGACGGTGGGTGACGGCGACACCGGCAAACAGGAAGGTGACAAAGCCCAGGATCTGGGGCACCACGTTCCACAAGTCTGCCTGTGCCTCGACGATATCCCGCAGGTTGAAACTGCCGGTCTGGATCACGATCCCCATCAGCGACAAGCCCAGGAACACCTCGTAGGAGAGGGTCTGGGCCGAGGCGCGCAAGCTGCCGAGCAATGAGTATTTGTTGTTGCTCGACCAGCCGGCGAACAGCACCGCATAGACCGCCAGCCCTGCGATGGCCAGGATGTAGAGCAGCCCCACATTGAGATCCGCCACGCCCCAGGTGGGGGTGATGGGCACCACCGCAAACGCCAGAATAAAGGCAGTGAAGGCGATGATGGGGGCCAGGATAAAGATCCGCCGATCGGCAAACGGCGGGATCCAGTCCTCCTTGAAGAACATCTTGATCATGTCGGCGGCCAGCTGGAGCAGACCAAACGGCCCCACCCGGTTGGGGCCGTAGCGATCCTGCCACAGGGCCAGCAGACGGCGCTCGATGAAGCTCATGAAGGCGCCGGCCCCCACGATCCCCACCAGCACGATCAGTGCCTTGCCCACCTCCAGCAACAGATCGATCAGCGACTCGCTCATGCGATCACCTCCTGCAGGTTAGTGATTGAGGCTTGTTGCAGGGCCGTCGGCAGGCCGTTCACCCCAAGGGGGAGTCCCACCAGACCGGCGCTCAGCTGATCGCTAAGCCGCAGACGCAGTTGCCAGTGGCTACCGCCCCAGGAGAAGGAAACCTGACTGCCCCCGTGGAGGGCCAGACGCTGCGCATCAAGGGGATTGAGCACCAGCTCGGGTTCGTTCATCCGGGCCTGAATGACCGGGCTGCGAGCGGAGAGCTCCTCGCCGCCAAACAGCTGGGCATAATTGACCACCTGCAGTGCCTCTGCGGCCTTGAAGGGGGCGGGGATGGTGGTGAACCAGCCGAGCAGCTCCTTGCCTTCTGCCTGCTGGTCTGTTGCTTCCAGCAGACGGCGACCCGGATCGCCAGCACGCAGTTTGCCACCCACTTCATCCTGGAACTTGTTCCAGGCGGAGGGAGAGTTCCAGCCCGGCGCCCAGGCGAACGGTACTTGCGGCAGCGGCTGACGGGCTCCGGCATACCCTTCCATGGAGAAGTTGAAGGGGGAGTCGGGATCTTGCGCTACCCGCGGCTCGCTGACGTTCTGATCCGCCAGCATGGAGGTGCGACCACTGTAGCGGTGTGGCTCACGGGCCAGCCGCATGCCACGGATCCGCAAGCCTGCGTTGGGCGCCGCTTCCAGCATGGTAGCGAGCAGCGGATTGCTGGTGGCGCAGTCATGATTGACCTGGTCGAAGTTCTGCCAGCGCAGCGGCTTGCGTTCGATCGCCCCTTGCAGCGCCGCCAGCCAGCGCCACCCTTCACGCACCTGAATATCGGCGTTGTAAAAGGCGGGTGCATAGACCTGGAAGAAGCGCTGGGCGCGCCCTTCCATGTTCACCAGGGTGCCATCGGCTTCGGCAAAACTGGCCGCTGGCAGCACCAGATCAGCCTTGTTGGCGGTCGGGGTCGCCTGATGGTCGATGACCAGCAGGTGCTGCAGCCGTGCCAGCGCAGCATCCACCCGGTTGCGTGGCGCGCGGCGGTAGAGATCGTTCTCCAGGGTGACCAGCGCCAACCCCTCTTCGGACTCGATACGCGCAAGGGCGGCTTCGAGTGGCTTGTCTGACAAGGTTTGGGCGCCCAGCATGGCCAGACCCAGCGAGTTGGCCTCCTGGCCAACCAGCGCGATGCTGGCTTCCAGTCCTCGGCCTTTCAGGGCGCGGGCAATGTTGCTGGCCGCCTCAAGCAGCGCCACATCGTGGGCACTGGAGCCTGCAATGATGAGCGGCTTCTTGGTGTTGCCGAGCAGCTCGGCCCAGCGAGTCGCTTGTGCCTGCAGCTCGGGGCAGAGGTCGGCCACGGCCGGTGCACTCGGGTCGAGCAGGTTGGCGATGGCAAAGCCAAGGCGCGCCTGATCGGCATAGGGGGCGTGCAGCTTGTCGGCCGCCACATCGTCAAGACGGGTGGTGTCGAGACTGGTGATGAGCAGCGGGTAGCGCTCGTTCTGACCCAGGGTCTGAACGGCGGCGACTTGCCACAGATCGACCTTCATCTTGCGGGCCAGCTCGCGAGCCTTGCCCTTGACCGACTGACGCAGCGCCAGCGCGATACGGGCAGCGCTCATGGTGACATCCTCGCCGAGCAGCAGAATGGCGTCGGCCTCTTCCATGTCCCGCAGGCTCGGGGTCGGCACGCCGCCCTGTTGCAGGATCTGCAGCATCTTCAGCTGACAGGCCCACTCGGCCTGCTCGACGCCAGCGTAGAAGTTGTCTGCCCCCACCAGCTCGCGCAGGGCAAAGTTGCTCTCCAGCGAGGCGCGGGGCGAGCCGATGCCGATGAGGCCACGGGCCGTGCGCAGGGCATCGGCGGCGCGGTTGAGGGCGCCATCGACCGTGATGGTCAGCTGGTCGTTGCCATCTTTGAGCAGCGGTTGGCGCGGGCGATCGGCCAGATTGACGTAGCCATAGCCAAAGCGGCCACGGTCACAGAGGAAGTAGTGGTTGACGCTGCCGTGGAAGCGGTTTTCGATGCGGCGCAGCTCGCCATAACGCTCGCCCGGACTGATGTTGCAGCCCACGGAGCATTGCTGGCAGATGCTGGGGGCAAATTGCATGTCCCACTTGCGGTTGTAACGTTCGGAGTGGGTCTTGTCGGTGAAGACGCCGGTGGGGCAGACCTCCACCAGGTTGCCGGAAAATTCACTCTCCAGGGTGCCATCCTCGACCCGCCCGAAATAGACGTTGTCGTGGGCACCATAGACCCCGAGATCCTCGCCACCGGCATAATCCTTGTAGTAACGGACGCAGCGGTAGCAGGCGATGCAGCGGTTCATCTCGTGACCGATGAAGGGGCCCAGCTCCTGATTCTGGTGGGTGCGTTTGGTGAAGCGGTAGCGACGGCTGTTGTGGCCGGTCATCACCGTCATGTCCTGCAGGTGGCAGGCGCCGCCCTCTTCACACACCGGGCAGTCGTGAGGGTGGTTGGTCATCAACCACTCCACCACGCTCTTGCGAAATTCTTTAGCCTCTTCATCCTCGATGGCGATGTAGCTGCCATCGGTGGCCGGGGTCATGCAAGACATGACCAGACGACCGCGTTTGTCATCGGCATTCTGATACTGTTTGACCGCACACTGGCGGCAGGCGCCAACGCTACCCAGCGCCGGATGCCAGCAGAAATAGGGGACGTCCAGACCCAGCGACAGACAGGCTTGCAGCAGGTTATCTGCTCCGTCTACCTCGTACTCTTTGCCGTCTACATAAATGGTTGCCATACAACTTCCCTGAAACCTGTTTTGTGAAATCTGTGGTGTCGTTACCAGCGCTCGCCCAGCAGATTGGGCTGGATCCCTGTGACCGGCTTGCGGTTATCACCGCTGCCTTTGATCCCGGCCTCGAATTCGGAGCGGAAATATTTGATGGCGCTGGCGAGCGGCTCGACGGCGCCCGGTGCGTGGGCGCAGAATGTCTTGCCCGGGCCAAGGAAACCGCAGAGTTGCTCCAGGGTCGCCAGATCGCCGGATTGCCCTTCGCCACGCTCCAGTGCCCGCAGCAGCTTGACGCTCCAGGGCAGGCCGTCGCGGCAGGGGGTGCACCAGCCACACGACTCGCGGGCGAAGAACTCCTCCATGTTGCGCAGCAGGGAGACCATGCTGATGGAGTCATCCACCGCCATGGCGAGGCCAGTCCCCATCCGGGTACCTACCTTGCCGATACCGGCGGTATACATCTGGGCATCGAGGTGCTCCGGCAGCAGGAAGCCGGTGCCAGCGCCGCCCGGTTGCCAGGCTTTCAGGCGATAGCCGCTCTTCATCCCGCCGGCGTAATTTTCAAACAGCTCGCGGGCGGTGATGCCAAAGGGCAGCTCCCAGACCCCGGGGTTGTTCACCTTGCCGGAGAAGCCCATCAGCTTGGTGCCGTGATCTTCCGAGCCCGGCAGCGCCAGCCCGTGATACCAGGCGACCCCGTTGCCGATAATGGCAGGGACGTTGCAGAGGGTTTCGACGTTGTTGACGCAGGTGGGTTTGCCCCAGACGCCGGAGACGGCGGGGAAGGGGGGTTTGGCGCGCGGGTTGGCACGGCGCCCTTCCAGCGAATTGATCAACGCAGTCTCTTCACCACAGATGTAGCGGCCGGCGCCGGTGTGGACGAACAGCTCGAAGTCAAAACCGGATCCCAGAATGTTCTTGCCCAGTAGACCGGCGGCCTTGGCCTCTTCCACCGCACGGCGCAGGTGGATGGCGGCATCCACATATTCGCCGCGCAGGAAGATGTAGCCGCGATAGGCCTTGAGCGCCCGGGCGCTGATGATCATCCCCTCGATCAGCAGATGGGGCAGTTGCTCCATCAGCAGGCGATCTTTCCAGGTGTTGGGCTCCATCTCGTCGGCGTTGCAGAGCAGGTAACGGATGTTCATGCTCTCGTCTTTGGGCATCAGCCCCCACTTCACGCCAGTGGGGAAGCCCGCGCCGCCACGCCCCTTGAGGCCGGCATCCTTGACGGTGCTGACGATCTCATCCGGGCTCATCTGGCCGAGCGCCTTGCGGGCGGCGTCATAGCCCTGCTTGGCCTGATACTCCTCCAGCCACACCGGCTGGCCGTCGTCCCGCAGCCGCCAGGTGAGCGGGTGGGTCTCGGCGGTGCGGGCCGTGCGGTTGGCGGTGCCAAGAGAGGCGAGGATCTTGTTCTGCGGCAGGCTCATGGGTAAGCCTCCAGCGTTTTCAGCAAGGTCACCGGATCGAGGCCGCCATAGGTGTCGTCATCGATCATGATGGCTGGCCCCTTGTCGCAGTTGCCAAGACAGCAGACCGGCAGCAGGGTGAAGCGGCCATCCGGGGTGGTTTGACCGGGGCCGAGGTTCATCACCTCCTTGAGACCGGCCATCAGATCTTCATGGCCATTGATGTAGCAGACCATGCTGTCGCAGACGCGGATGATGTGACGCCCTACCGGCTGGCGGAAGATCTGGCTATAGAAGGTGGCAACCCCCTCCACGTCGCTGGCGGGAATGCCGAGCTCGGACGCGATGGCATGAATGGCGCCGTCGGGAACCCAGCCTCTGGCCTGTTGCACGATCTTGAGCGCTTCGATGCTGGCGGCGCGGGGATCTTCGTAGTGGTGTTTCTCGTGTTCGATGGCATCGAGTTCAGCCTGGCTCAGAACGAAGTCGTCCTGTTTGCTGCTGCATGCCCCTTGCCCCTGTGGGGTCTGATTATTGTGACACTGACATTGCTGGCTCATGACTTGACCTTTGGTGGCTTGTCCTTTTACTGCTCGTCCGGCGATCCCGATTCCCGGCCATGGCCGGGAGGGCGGATCACTTAACGGTCCACATCCGACATAACAAAATCGATACTGCCCAGATAGACGATGAGGTCCGACACCATGCTGCCCTTGATCACCGAGGGGATCTGCTGCAGGTGAGCAAAGCTCGGGGTGCGGATCCGGGTCCGGTAGCTCATGGTGGAGCCGTCACTGGTCAGGTAGTAACTGTTGACCCCCTTGGTCGCCTCAATCATCTGGAACGACTCGGCAGCGGGCATCACCGGGCCCCAAGACACTTGCAGGAAGTGGTTGATCAGGGTCTCGATGTGCTGCAAGGTGCGCTCTTTGGGCGGCGGGGTGGTGAGCGGATGATCCGCCTTGAAGGGGCCCTCCGGCATGTTCTTCATGCACTGCTCGATGATCGACATGCTCTGGCGGATCTCCTCGATCCGCACGGTGGCTCTGTCGTAGGCATCACCATTGCTGCCGACCGGCACTTCAAAGTCGAACTGATCGTAACCGGAGTAGGGACGCCACTTGCGCACGTCGAAGTTGAGGCCGGTGGCGCGCAATCCGGCCCCCGTGGTACCCCAGGACAACGCCTGCTCGGTGGTGTAGGCAGAGACGCCTATGGTGCGACCGCGCAGAATGCTGTTGCGCATCGCCGCTTTCTCGTAATCCATCAGCCGCTTGGGCAGCCAGCTCAGCAGGTTGTCCTGCACCAGCCGCTGCCATCCCTTCGGCAAGTCGTGGGCCACACCGCCGATACGGAACCAGGCCGGGTGCATGCGGGCACCGGTGATCGCTTCGATGATGGTGTAGATCTTCTGCCGGTCGGTGAAGGTGAAGAAGACCGGGGTCATGGCCCCCACGTCCTGGATATAGGTCCCGAGGAACAAGAGGTGGCTCTGGATGCGGAACAGCTCCGCCATCATTACCCGGATCATGTCGACCCGCTGCGGCACCTTGATGCCGGCCAGCTTCTCGACCGCCAGCACATAGGGGAGGTTGTTCATCACCCCGCCCAGATACTCGACCCGGTCGGTATAGGGGATGTAACTGTGCCAGGATTGGCGCTCGCCCATCTTCTCGGCACCGCGATGGTGATAGCCGATGTCGGGCACGCAGTTGCGGATCTCCTCGCCATCGAGCTGCAACACCAAACGGAAGGCGCCGTGAGCAGAGGGGTGGTTGGGGCCGAGGTTCAAGAACATGTAGTCCTCGTTCTCGTTGCCGCGGGCCAGCCCCCACTCTTCCGGTTTGAACAGCAGGTTCTCCTGCTCCATGTCCTGTTTGGCGGCATCGAGCATGAAGGGATCGAATTCGGTAGCGCGCGCCGGGTAATCCTTGCGCAGCGGGTGACCCTGCCAGCTCTTGGGCATCATGATGCGGGTCAGATGGGGGTGGCCATCGAAGGTGATGCCCATCAGATCCCACACTTCCCGCTCGTACCAGTTGGCATTGGGGAAGTGGTTGGTGATGGTGGGCAGATGCAGGTCACTTTCGGCCAGCGCCACTTTCAACATCACATCGGCGTTACGGTCGATGGAGATGAGGTGATAGAAGACGGTGAAATCGCTCTGGGGCAGACCGTCGCGATGGCTGCGCAGCCGCTCGTCGGTGGCGCTGAGATCAAAAAGCATCACGAACGGGGAGGGCACCTTGCGCAAAAAGCCCATCACATCCTGCAGCAGTTCGCGGGGGAGCCAGACCACCGGCACGCCGGTGCGCGTGGTCTGCACGGTGAAGTGCTCGGCCCCGAAGTGGGCAAACAGTTCGCCAATGACTTTGGCATCCTTGTGGTCGCTGGGCTGCCACTGGGCCATGGCGTAATTGCTGGGAAAATCACGAGTCAGTTTCATGGTCAGATCTCATCCGGCGTGCGCAGGTTGGTCACATTGATCCGTTCGCCGCGCTTGCGCTCTTTTTCGGCCTGCATCTGGGGACGGTAGATCCCCTGATCGCCCACTACCCAGGAGAGGGGGCGGCGCTCTTTGCCGATGGAGTCCTGCAGCAGCATCAGGGCTTGCAAAAAGGCTTCGGGACGGGGCGGGCAACCCGGAATGTAGACGTCGACCGGCAGGAACTTGTCCACCCCCTGCACCACGGAATAGATGTCATACATGCCGCCGGAGTTGGCACAGGCCCCCATGGAGATCACCCACTTGGGTTCGAGCAGCTGTTCATACAGGCGCTGGATGACTGGCGCCATCTTGATGAAGGGAGTCCCTGCAATCACCATGAAATCGGCCTGACGGGGCGAGGCACGGATAACTTCGGCGCCGAAGCGGGCCACATCGTGGGGGGAGGTGAAGGCGGTACACATCTCCACGTAGCAGCAGGAGATGCCGAAGTTGTAAGGCCAGAGGGAGTTTTTTGCGGCCCCAGTTGACTGTGTCTTGCAGCACCTCCTCGAGGCGGCCCATCATGATGCCGCGCGTCGCTTCTTGCGCCAGTGGGTCATCGACGGTCTGGCGCTGCTCCTGGGGGTAGCGCTCAACGGGTGCATCCGGGTCAATCCGGGTCAGGGTGTACTTCATGGTGCAACCTCAAGGAAAGGGTCTGTGGTTCAATCACTGTTTTTGTTGTTCAGCTGCGGTTTGCGCGGTGACCAGTCCAGTGCGCCGATGCGCCAGAGGTAGATCAGGCCGATAAGCAGCAGTCCGATGAAAATGGTGGCTTCAATAAAGCCGACCCAGCCACTCTCCCGCACGGAGACAGACCAGGCAAACAGGTAGAGCGCCTCGACGTCGAAGATGACGAAGAACATGGCGACCAGATAGAACTTGGCGGAAAAACGCAGGCGGGCACTGCCGACCGAGTCGACACCAGATTCAAATGGCTTGTTCTTGGTGCGACCGTAGGCGCGACCTCCCAGCAGGGCGGCGAGGCCTATCATCACCAGACAGATGGTGATGGCACCGATGACATAAATGGCAAAAGCCCAATGTTGAGCAGAAATATCAGCAAACATAGAGGTTTTTCCTAACCAAATTAATCAAGCGACTTAACAATAATGTTACGCATTATGACACTTTCGCACTGATTTACATGTCATTTTTACGGGTTAATTATTAATCGGTTAACCGGTAATTAAATTTTGTTAAGAAGCGCACTTTTTTGTTGGTTATGGCGGGCGAGAAAGGCCTGGAAAGCGCAGAGTGCTGCTCCTCGTCATCACCTGAAAGGGGTAAATGCCGCGGGCGAAGCCGGATCAGGTCGGTATCGCGGGCAGGGGGCACTGGCGGGAGAAGAGCGTGATGGCGAGTGAGGTAGGGGGGCGGCAAGAGCAATAAAAGGAGAGGCTTTCAAGCCTCTCCTGTCATCGCGTTCCGGTTTCGAGCGTGGGGCGGTCAGGGTTTATTGGCGACCAGCAAGACCTGATCCGGGTAGGCGCCAATGGAGCGAAGACCGATATCTCCCGAGGTGATATCCAGATACGCCCGCTGACCATTGGCGGAGGTTACCGTGCTGCTCATCAGATAGACATAGCCCTCATTGACCTCTTTACCGCCCCCCGCCATGGCGCGCGGGAAAATGGCTTCATTGAGAGAGGGCTTGTAGCAGGCATGCTCGACCAGGGTCGCCAGCTCCTTGATGTCGGGCAGGCGCCACTGGCTGATACCGCCGAAGTGATAGAGAGCATGGCTGCTGTCACTGCGGATCCGCTCCGCCACTTGCAGCCCCTGCTGCCAGTAGTAAACGGTCGGTTCACCCAGGCAACTGCTGCCACTCCATGTCTGCCCCAGTTTGCAGCGCATCCAGGTGAGGCCGGTGTGTTGATCCGTGACGGTGCCGTTGCCATGGTCAAGAAAACGGGCAGAGGGGGCGGTGCGATCCATGGTGTCATCACAAATGGCAGCACCGTGGGCCAGGGGGGCCAGCAGTGCCAGCATGGCGAACGAAAAGCGATAAAGGCTCATGATATTCCTCGGATTATTGGGGAGTGGCGACCAGTCGTACCTGCATCAGCTCGATATAGGTATCTTGCTGCACCAGCGCGGGATAGGTGGTGCCCGCATCTTCTCCCAGGAGCAGGACTGTGCGTTTGCTGATGGGGCCACCGGAGAAGCGCTGGGCTGTGTTGCTGGTGGCGCTCCAGTAGTAGCCATGGTAGGTGTCATCTTCCGAGGGGGCGATATCCGGGAAGTAACGGGTATCCACGATGATGCGTTGACCCAGCGGGTCCTTGGCCAGGCTGCCGTAGTGCATCAGTGACATCAGCTCACCCATGGTGGGCAGCCGCCACTGGCTGATGCCGCAGCGCTGCTCGCCATTGAGCCACTGCTGATACGCGCGGGTGGTCAGCATGGTGGTCAGCGCCTGTGCCCGGGCGAGAGCCGCCAGATCCCCTTCGGCGGTGAGCTGTTCGATCCTGTGATGGATGTGCTGATAGGCCGCTTGCTGCTCGCCTGCGGTCGCCTTGAACTGCTCATCCTCATAGGCAAAGGGTCTGCTTTTCCAGTCAGGACTCAAGGGATCGTCCGATTTGACCTCCCACACCAGACCGGTATTGAGATCCTTGACGCACTGCCAGCTCGGCGCGTTGTCGGGGAGCACCTGACCGCGATCATTGAGCTTGCGATAGGCAAGTTGGGGACGAGTGCGATTCCAGCTGGCATCTTGTCCCGGATAGTCGTCGGGCTCCTGTTCCAGCAGCGGATCGTTGCCATCGCTGAAGGTGGTGACGCCGGTGACGGTCAGCAGGTTGCGTGGCTGCTGTTGCACCAGCAGGGTCAGCAGTTCGCTTTGGATATTTTCGGCAAACTGGCCGTTGCGCTGCCACTCCTGAGCCAATTGCCCCAGCATCAGGCTGATGACGCGATAGCTGGTGGTAAGCAACTGGGTCTCCTTGGCGGTGATGAGGCGTGTGCGGGCCTCTTGCTGCAAGCTGATCGCCACCTGCTGCAGCGCCTGATCAAACTGGCCGAGACCTGCGAGGGCCGCGCGGTCGCTGCCCGGTTGCAGCGGCGCGAGGTCGGCCAGCAGCTGCGTCAGTGCGCGATCGGCGGCCACCCCTTCGGCAATGCGGCTCTGCAACAGGGTGCTGAGCAGGGTCGGTTGTAGCCGTTGTGGATCCCCTTTGGCGGCCGGATGTGCCAGCAGCAGGCCTCCGCTCCTCGGTACGAACAGCAGGGGCGAGTTGACGATGTTGGCCGAACGGCTGACCAGGGCCACAACTCCTTCACCGCTGACGGCAGGGTCGGCAGGATCACATTGCCAGTTCTGATCCAGATCGGCGCACAGGGTACCGGCAGTCGGCAGGGCGACATCGACCCGGTAGTCCGGGATCGCCAGTGGTGCGTTATCTTCCCCGCCGCCACAGGCGCTGAGCAGGGCTGAGAGGGTTGCAATAACCAGTACGGATGGTTTCACTTCACATTCCTTGATTCGGTCACAGGTTCACGGGGGCGGTAACCCCCGTGGTACAGGATTCAACGGCGCGGGGTGCTCCGGTGCCAGAGGCGGGGCCAGAGGGCCAGCAACAGCAGCAGGGGGGAAGCCGTGCCGCCACCCCCTTCATCCTGCTCAAGGGGAATGATGCCGGTGTTGGGCAGGGCTTCATCCTTGTCGCAGCGGGCGCCGACTTGCTGGGCTACCCGCCAGTTGCGCAACTGACCGGTGTCACCGGCGCTGGTGTCGTTGATCTCCAGCAGCCAGCGGCCAGCGAGCGGTTCGCCGTGCAGCTTGTCCAGCGATTCGAACGGTACCAGTTCACGAGGAAACTCCCCCTTGAGCCGGGTATGGCTGGCGTAGCCCTTGTTCCACAGGCTGATCCGGGTACCGTAAGGGGAGGTGAGCCAGATCTCCAGCTGCTCCAGCTTGCTGTGCTCCAGATCGAGGGCGACCACGAATCCGCTGTCGATGCGGGCCTTGCTCTCGGGCAGGGTGAGAGTGAAGCGGGACAGGCCGTGCCGCTCATCGCTCACCGCATCCTTGATCTGGCCACCCTGGCCGATGGCCCGTTGCCAGAGCGGTTCACCGATCGGCAGTTGCAGGTCAAGGCGGGTCTGGCGCTCGGTGGGGCTGGGCAGGGTGAGCTGGAACTGCAGCGGCAAGGTGACTGCCTCACCACAGGTCAGGTTGCTCGCTGCTTCCAGCGGCAGGGTCCAGCGGGCGGTGCCATCGGCGTTGAGCTCTCCCTGCCAGTGACCGTCACCCATGAGCCCCTTGCTCGGGAGCAGGCTGGCGTCAGCCACGGTCAGGGGGCGGCCGCTCTGGTTGGTCAATTCGATGGCGAGGCTCTTTTTCTCCCCGGGCAGCAGGTAGCTGTCATCGGCAAGGCGGGCCGCAATGGGAGTGGGCAGCAGGGCGTGGTGGCGGAAGGCCTGCTCCAGCAGCTTGCCATAACTGCGATCCGGATAGAGGCGGTTGGCGGTATCCACGGTGACCCGCGCCAGCTGGGGCATCCGCACCTGCGGGCCGAGGCCGAAGTGGGATTCAATCAGCAGGGTATCGAACTCGTCACGGGCTACCTCGCCATACTGTTCAACGGCCTGGCGCTGCGCGGTGAAGAGCGGAGTGCCCCACAATTGGTCGCCGTTGCTGCCGTTGATAGTGAGGTGAGCCGGATAGAGGAAGCCCGGATGATAGCGCGCCCGCAGATCGTCGAGCTGACGGGGCGTCCGGCCGCTGATCCTGGCATCCCAGTTGAAGACCATGAAAGGCTCGAACTGGCGAGCCTCTGGACTACGCTGGCGCCAGCTGGCGGCCAGATAGTCGCTAAAGCCCTCGCCGATGGCGCCCCAGTCACCCTCTTCTCCCATGTCGGGCAGGATATGGTGCTGCACCGCATGGCCAAACTCGTGCCAGATCACCATGGGATCTTCCGCATCGGGCACCCCTATCCGGCCAATTTCCAACCGGCGCAGGAAGGGGTCATAGAGAGAGTTGTCCTGCTCCCCGGCATCGGTATCGATGGCCAGGGGGCCGCCCATCAGCGTCGGGTAGCCAAGGGATTCCACATGGCGCTGGGCCAGATCCAGATGGTAGTAGCCATTGATATCGAGGAAGGCGGGCTGCTGGTGATCCAGCTGGAAGCCATCGGCATCAGGGCTACTAAAGGGAGCTGTTTCCGGCTCCGTGCCATCCACGACCCGGGCGCGTGGGCCATTTAGCTGGTAGGTGTCATCCACCTTTTGTACCGTGAGCGGGACGGTGCGATAGGCCCGGTTGTCCAGTACCAGATCGTGGCGCCACAGCAAATTGCCATCTTGCAGCTGAGTGCGTGGGTCGAGGGCAAAGATGCGGGCCTGCACCGTGGCCGCTTCCCCTGCCAGCGGTGCCGCTTCGGCACGGGTGTTGGCCTCTTGCAGCGTGCGCCCCAGCAGGGCGCTGCCATCGCAGGTGACAAACAGTTGCCAGTGGCTGCTTTTGCTGTTGCCCGGCTGGCTTTCCACCGCCAGCAGGCGCCAGGCCGCAGTCAGTGTGTCGCCATCCTGCCAGTACCAGGGCTGGGCTTCGTCACTGCCAGCGAATTGCCACACCGTACCATCCAGCGTGGCGGTATAGGCATCCACCCCGGCACGGCTTGCTTCATCACATGGCGCCGCCTGTGCCTGCATCAGCCGGGTATTGTGATAAAGGCGCCACGGGTGACCCTGCTCATCGAGACTGACGGCGGCCATAAGGCCAGCGATCGGTGCGCCATTGAGCTGCTGGCGATAGTGAAGATAGTGGCCCAACTTGCCTTGGCGCTGGTAGGCCGGGGCATCACTCAGGGTGACTCCGAGCTGCTGTTCGAGCCAGAGGCGGGGATCGGCCGGGGCGTCCTGTTCGACAAAACGCAGTTCGGCGGCCTGAGTGGAAAAGCCAGCCAGCCCCAGCAAGAGGGCGGGCAACAGGGGTTTCATAGTGGTACTCCCAATCAGCGGCAGGGTCATTGGGTGATCCCCGCCAGATGCAACAAGAAGGCAAATTCACGAGCCCGATCGCCACCACCGGCGCGGTGGCCTCCCTCCAGTTCGGTCAGCAGCAGGTAGGGGCCGGAGCCCGTGCTGTGCTCCCGCAGTCGGGCCAGCCACTTGACCGGCTCCCAGTAGGGCACCTGGCTGTCGTGCAGGGCGGTAGTGACCAGCAGGGGCGGGTAGGGGGCGCGGTGCAGGTTGTCGTAGGGGCTGATGCGGCGCATCGCCTGATACTCTGCAGGCTTGGCCGGGTTGCCCCACTCCTGATACTCCTGACGGGTCAAGGGGAGGGCGGGATCACTCATGGTGCCGAGCATATCGACGAAGGGAACCTGCAACACGGCACCGCTAAAGAGTGTCGGTTGCTGGTTGAGGGCCGCAGCAACCAGTGTGCCCCCCGCGCTGCCCCCCATGGCAAACAGGGGCAGGGGGGCTGAGTCGGACGACCAGTGGCGCAGGGTGTTGCCGGCAGCGATAAAGTCGCTGATGCCGTTCTGCTTGTTGATGCCCCGCCCGTCGCGGGTCCACTGCTCCCCCAGCATGCCGCCGCCGCGCACATGGGCGATGGCGTAGACAAAACCCCGATCCAGCAGGCTCAACAGCTCTTTCTGGTAGTAGGGGCGCATCGGCGTGCCATAGGCTCCATAGCCGTAGAGCAGTACGGCGCGGGGGGCCAGATCCTTGCGCCACACCAGCGAGACAGGCACCCGGGTGCCATCGTCGGAGGTGACCCAGCGCCGCTCGCTCTGATAGGGCAATGCTTTATTGCCTGCGGTGTGCTGGTCGTTGATCCACTGGCCGCTGTTTAAATCCAGCCAGCGCTGGCCGGGGGGCTGGCTCAAGCCCTGACTGCGCACCAGAATGCGGTCGCTGGCCGGGTCATGTTCTCCTTGCAGCCAGCCGGTACCGGCGCCACTGGCCAGCGGCAGGCGCTGGCGTTCATGGCCGTTGCGATCGAGCAGGGCGAGCCAATCCTCCCCCTGCTGGCGAAACTGCACCACCAGATGGCGATCAAACAGTCGCCACTTTTCGGGATCGCCGAGATCTTCCCCGGCGCTGGGCCACAGGCGCTGCCACTCACCGAGCGGCGTGCTGGCTGAGTAGAGGGCAAATGCCCCCTCCCGGTTGCTCTTGATCACCCAGCCAGACTGGCTGTCCAGATAGTATTCCACCCCGCGCTGGCGGGGTTTGACCTGCTGCGGTTTGCCCGAGTCGAGCAGGTACTGCTCCGAGCTATCGTGGTTGTTGCCCTGCAACACCAGATGCTGGCCATCCGTGGTGCGATAGAGGCTGAGCAGCCAGGCGGGATCCAGCTCCTCATAGAGAGTCTGCTCCTGGCCATCCTGCCAGCCGCGCAGCTGCCAGGGGCGCAGGGTGTAGCGCTCGTTGGCGATGGTGTAGAGGGTGCGACCATCTTGTGACCAGGCGAGATCAGCGCTGCGCTGCGCCAAACTGGCCAGCGCCTTGCCGCTCTGGAGATCGAGCAGGGTGACCTGATAGTCGAGATCGCCGCGCCTGTCTTCGGCGATGGCCAGTGTGTGGTTATCCGGGCTCAGGGCCCAGCCGCCCGCTTCGTAATAGCCCTCACCCGCTCTGGCGGGAAGTCGTTGCTGCACCTTGCCCCCGTGGCGTTGCCAGAGTGAGCCATCCGGGCGCAGTTGCCATGCCTGATCGCCGCGGACAAGCCAGTTGTCTGGCACAGATTCCCCCGCCGGATGGCGGTCAAATTCGGCGCGCAAGGTTGCTTCCAGCGGCTGCTGCGCGGCGAGCTGCTGCTCGCTCCAGCGATTTTGCTGCTTGAGCAGGGCGAGAATGGCCGGGTTGCTGCGGCTCTCGTCCCGCAACCAGAAGTAGGGATCCTGGCGTACGGGATTGCCTGAAATCAGGTGCGATTGGGACGGGATCGGCGGTGGCAGGGCCTCTTGCGCCCACGCCAACGGGGCGGCCAACAGGGCCGCCATGATTGCATGATGCTTCATCACATCCCCACGAAACGGTAGCTGAGGCTGGCTGACAGGTAGCGGCCGCTCTGGCTGTAGAGGGAGGTATCGCTGCCAGCCGGAAGTCCGGCCACATCCTGATAGCGGACGTAGCGGGTATCGAGCAGGTTGCCGATGGTGGCATTGACCTTGAGCGCCTCGGTGATCTGCCAGTCGCCGGTGAGATCCAGACTGAACCAGCCTGCGCTGCTCTGGCAGGCACCGTTGTAGCCAGTCTGCGCATTGGCGCACTGTGGCACCTTGGTCATGGCGGCGGCATAGTTGCCACTGAGCTCAACCCCCCAGTCGAGCTGTTGCCAGCGCAGGGTGGTGTTGCCTTCCAGCGGTGTCTGCGTGCGCAGCGGCTCACCGCGGTGATCCTTGCCATCCATCCAGGCCAGATTGGTCGAAAGCTCCCACTCGTCGCTCAGCCAGAGGCTGGCGGCCAGCTCGGCGCCCCAGGTTTCTGCTTTGGCAACGTTGCGATATTGGCGCAGGAAGACACCGTCATCGAGGCGAAAACCGGTCTGGCGCCAGTCGATGAAGTTGTAGTAGCGGTTGTAGAAAACGGCCGGTTTGACGCTCCAGTTGTCGCTTTGGCCATTCAATCCCCACTCCAGGCTGTGGCTGGTCTCCTCCTTGAGGTTGGGGTTGGCAATGATCTCGAACGGCGGCATGGCAAAGTAGTGAGGAATGTTGCCGTAAACCTGATCGTAAGCGGGGGCGCGGAAGCCGTTGGCATAGCTGAGCCAGCTGCGCCATGTTTCGTTGAAGCGGTAACTGGCCGCCACACTGGGGGAGATGTGGTCGCTGTGGTTCTCGGCCAGATTGCTGTCCGGTGCGCGCAGGCGCTGGCGGTCAAAGCGCAGGGTCGGGGTAAACTGCCAGCTGCCCAGATCGATCACATCGCTCAGCCAGATGCCATCGCGGCGGGTTTCGGCCTTGCTGAAGGGGGCTTTCTGTCCCTGGGTGGTGATGCCATCTTCCAGGGTCAGATTGCTGACCGGCCGCTCGTGGTTGGCCTGCTCCAGCTCCACACCGTAGCTGAAGGTGTGATCTAGCGAGCCGGTGCTCAGCTTGCTCTGCAACTCCAGCTCGCTGCCAAGGCGCAGTTCCTCGAACGTGGAGAGGGTGCGCTGGCTGCGATATCTGGGATAGCCGCTCAGGGCATCGTTGCGCAGCAGCTGGCGCTGGTTGGCCTCGTTGCGGGACTGATTGCCAAACAGGCTCCAGTTGAGGGTATCGACCATGCCCAGATCGTTGGCTTCCCAACTGAACTTGCCGCCCTGGGTGCGCTGATCGCCATCTTCCTGAAAACCGACCACATCCCAGCTGCCATCGGGTTGGGGCACCGCCTTTGGGCCCATCTGGCGTTTGGCGTGATCCTCGTAGTAGTCCAGCTCCAGCCGCAGAGCGTGATGGGCATTGAGGGGGAGGCGGCTGCTGGTGGAGGCACTCATGCCATCCAGATCAGCCGGAATACGGTTCTCCTCAAAGTTGGCGGTTTCGTTGCCACGCCAGCCGGAGAGGCGTAACAGATGTTCGCTCTCCAGTGCCCGTACCGCGCCGGTCATGCTGAGCTTCTTCTTGTTGCTGTCGCCACCGTAGAGGGTTTTGGCCGCCAGATAGCTATCTTGCTGTTGCAGATAATCTTCCGGCTGCTTGGTATTCATCACCACGGTGCCGCCGATGGCATCGGAGCCATGCAGGGAGGAGCCGGCCCCCTTGGCCACCTCAATCTGCTTGATGTCATCAAGGTCGAAGTTGAAGCGACCCACCTTGTCATTGATGTTGTCGGCGCCAAAGCCGTCGCTGACGCGCACCCCATCCTTGATCAGCAGGATACGGTTGCCCCCGATGCCGCGCACGCTGATGTTTTGCGGTCGCCCGGCAGAGCCGGTGACCGAGACACCGGGGATCTTGCGAAACACATGAGTCAGCTCGCTGGCGACCTGACGGTCCAGCTCTTCCTGGGTGATGACGGTGATGGAGCCGGAAACATCGGAGAGTTTCTGTTGTACCCGTTGCCCGGTGACAATGATGGTGTCGTCGCTGCGAGCCTTCTCCACAGGGGGGAGATCGGCCGCGCCAGCGGAGGCACACAAGAGTGCCGGCCATGCCTGAAGCAGTTTGTTCATAATGATAATTGTTTTTATTTAAGCCTGAGGGGCGGCATTATTGCAGAGGCCTGACCACTTGACAATAAATGGCAATCATTATCATTAAGATCTTATGATGTTGATATTATTGAGCTATTTGTTTTTAAAAAGAGGCTCCCACGCGAGGCAGGAGCGGGGGGATCAGGGCTTGAGCAGTTGCAGCGACTCTTCTGCGGCCTTGCCTTGAGAGAGGGTGATATCGACCCGGCGATTCGCCTGGCGATGTTCAGGGGTGTCATTGGCAAAGCGGGGTTGAGTGTCGGCAACCCCCTGAGCGATGACTCGTCTGGCATCCAGCTGGGGGTTGGTCAGCATGGTCTGCACGATGGAGGAGGCCCGCAGCACCGAGAGCTCCCAGTTATTGCGATAGAGCTCCACCGGCGCCTGGGAGTTGTCGGTATGACCGGTGACCACTACCTGCCCCGGGATATTGGCCAGAATGCCTGCGATCTTGTTGACCAGCGGGATGAACTGGGGCTGCAGGAACGCCGAATCGGAGGGGAATAGCGCCTTCTCGCCGATGCGGATCACCAGTTGACTGCCGAGTTGCTCGACCTCGAGATCCTTCGATTCAATCTGGGCGTTGAGTTGCTGCTCAAGCTTCTGCTTGGTCACCTGCACCCACTCCTGCTCCTTGGTCTTGTGGGGCCAGGCTTCGGTGGCGCTCGGTTTTTCCGAGGCACCTATGGTCTCGTTGAAGGGGTCCGATGCCGCCATGGGGGCATCTTTTTCCAGTACAGTCTCTTCTTTCGGGCTGCTCGGCGTGGTCTTCGATTCCGGCTCGAGAATCCCTGTTCCCCCCTGCATCAAGGGTGAGCCGGCAGGCGGGGAGATGAGGCCGATTTTACCCAGCGACTCGATAAAGCCCTGGATAAGCACTCGGGTTTCGGACTGCTTGGCCATGGCAAAGGAGTAGAGCACCACAAACAGGGCGAACAGCAGGGTCATGAAGTCGGCATAGGAGACCAGCCAGCGTTCATGGTTCTCCGGTGCTTCAGCCTTTTTCTTTTTGGCCACCGTGACCTCCCAGATAAGGTTCGAGGGTAACTTGCAGGCGCGCTTGGGATTCGCCATCAACGATGCAGAGAATGCCGGTCAGGGTCATCTCCTTGTAGTGGCGGATCTGGTGGGCAAACCCCTTGTAGCGGTTGCCGAACGGCAAGAAGATCAGGTTGGCTGCGGATACCCCGTAGATGGTAGCGATAAAGGCCACCGCGATGGCGCCGCCCAGCTTGTCGGGGGCATCTAGCAGACCCATGGCGTGGATCAGGCCAAATACCGCCCCGACGATCCCCATGGTCGGGCAGTAGCCGCCCATGGCTTCATAGAATTTGACCGTCTGTTCGAGATCTTCCTGTTCAAATTCGATCTCGTTCTCCAGCACCTCGTGTATCTTGGTTTTCTCGTAACCATCAACCATCATCTGCACCCCTTTCTTCAGGAAGGGATCCTTGATCTCGTCGATCATCCCTTCCAGCGCCAGCATGCCGCTGCGGCGGGCGTTGCCTGCCAGGGTCTCCAGTAACTGGGCCTGTTCATGCATGTCGAGCTTGAGGGGGGAGAGCAGCCATTTGAAACGCTTCATGGTGCTGCCGACGACGGAGAAGGGGAACTGGGTCAGCGCAGCACCTATGGTACCGCCGATCACGATAAGAAATGCGGGCAGATCGAGCAGTGCGCTGGGATGACCACCCTCGATCATGTTGCCGCCAAGGATGGCGATCAACGCCAGTACCAAGCCAATCAAGCTCATTTTTTACACATCCCTGCATGTTGATAATCGCTAGTGTAGCTACTTAAGTATCAGTTTTTCAAAATGATATCCAATCGCTGAGCAATTAATGGGCGCTGGGTAACGTCCATAAAAGAAGGCGTGTTGCGGCCATAAGATGGCATTGCAATCATCTTGTTGCTCCTGTTGTGACAGGAAGGAACGCTTGTCGGGTGGGGCAATCACAAAAGCAAGGTAGGGGGAGGGAGCTGGCAATACGAAAAGCAGTGATGTTCCATCAGTGCTTTGCAAACCGGGGGATGAGTGCGTGGATGATCTGCCACTGCGTGGCTCTGGCTCACTTGTCGGCATAGGTGTTTGCCGGAAAGCAAAAAACCGACCCTGAGGTCGGTTTTTTTAGATTTGGCGGTGAGGGAGGGATTCGAACCCTCGATACGTTGCCGTATACACACTTTCCAGGCGTGCTCCTTCAGCCACTCGGACACCTCACCAAATTTTCGTTCGCTGCGCTGTTGCGCTTGAACGGGGCGTAATTTAGGGGAAAGGACTGTGTGGGTCAACCTCTTTTCCCCTTATTTTTCATAATCTTTTCCGAATGCCTAACGCTTGCGCAGAATGCCGGTTTTTTAAACCGGATCAGGGCTTGTCGAGGATGATCAGGCTGTCAGGCAGCTCGTTTTGAGCCCGGGTGGCCGGGAAGGCATCGGTCAGAATGGCGCTAACGCGCTCTACGCACTCCAGAAAACCCTGTTCGATCTCCTTGTTGCGCACTCGCGCCACGAAGTCGTCGATGATCTCCTGCCACTGGCCGTTGTCGATATGCTGGGCGATGCCGTCATCCACCAGTATTTCTACATAGTGCTCGGCGGCCGAGACGAAGATCAGCACCCCGAGCCGGTCGCGGGTGCGGTGCAGCCCCTGCTCGACAAATTGCAGGCGAGCCATCAGGGCCGCCCGGTGCTGGCGAACCTTCTTCGGGATGAGCCGCATCTTGATGGGGGTCCAGTGGAACAGCAGGCTCAGCAGCAGCCAGACCGACCACTGCACCAGCAGGATTTCGTACCAGCCGAGCCAGAAGCCGAGCTGGAACACCAGCAGCGGCGTGAGCATCGCCAGCAGCGCCGCCCAGAGGGTGGGAATGTAGCGATAGCCATCGCTGGCCGGGGCCAGCACGGTGACCAGTTCAGCATCAGTCTCTAGCTCCGCTTCGCGCACCTTGGCCTGAAGCGTGTGGAAGAACTGTTTAGAAATCATGATTTGTCTCTTTACTCCTGTTACCAGCCACCGGAGGCTCCGCCGCCGCCAAAACTGCCGCCGCCACCGCTGAATCCGCCGCCAGAGCGACCACCAAAGGAGCCGGCACCCAATCCACCGGCCATGTAGGTCGACCGACGTCGTCCTCCCGGCCCACCGCCACCACCCCCGCGCAGGTTGTGGAGCACGATCATCGCAATCACCACCAGAATAAACAGCCAGGGGCCGCCACCGTTGTCACTCTTTGGCTGCTCGACCGGCTGATATTCTCCGGCGAGTGCCTTCATGATGCTCTGGCTGCCCGCCATGATCCCGGCCACCATATCGCCGCGCTTGAAGGCGGGCAGGATGCGGCCATGGATGATGTTGGCTGCGATGGCGTCGGGCAGGGCGCCTTCCAATCCATAGCCTACCTCGATCCGCACCTTGCGCTCATCCTGGGCGATCAGCAACAGCACGCCATTGTTTTTACCTTTCTGGCCGATCCCCCAGTGGCGACCGAGCTGGTAGCCGTACTCCTCGATGGTCTCCCCATCGAGGCTGTCGACAGAGACCACCACCAGCTGGATACCGCTGCGCTTTTCAAAGGCGGCCAGCTGTTGGGTCAGTTGATGGGCCTGTTTGCGGGACATAAGACTGGCTTCATCCACCACCCGTCCGCTCAGCGTCGGGAAGTCCGGTGCCGCTTGCAGGGCACTGGCCCAGAGCAGCAGACAGGGAAGAAACCAGCGCAGCATCATCTTCATTGGAAGCTGACCTTGGGCGCCTCATCGGCACCGGGTTTGGCACTGAAACTGGGTTTGGCCTCCAGATCCGAGTAGAGCAGCTTGGACCAGATGACGCCGGGGAAAGTGCGGATCTCGGTATTGAACTGGCGCACCGCCTCGATATAGTCGCGGCGAGCCACCGAGATACGGTTCTCGGTTCCTTCCAGTTGGGCCTGCAGGGCAAGGAACTGCTGATCCGCTTTCAGCTCGGGGTAGCGCTCTACCACCACCATCAGGCGAGAGAGGGCGCTTGAGAGCTGGTTCTGCGCCGCTTCAAACTCCTTGAGCTGGGCAGGATCGCTCACCTGCACGCTGCCGACCCGGGCACGGGCATCGGTGACCGCTTTGAGGGTCTCCTGCTCATGGCTGGCGTAGCCCTTGACGGTTGCCACCAGATTGGGAATGAGATCGGCACGGCGCTGATACTGGTTCTCAACCTGCCCCCAGCTCGCCTTGACCTGCTCATCCAGGGTCGGAATGTTGTTCATGCCGCAGCCGGTCAGGCCGAGCAGCAGGGTCAGGGTCAACAGGCTCTGCGTGGTTCTGCGCCAGAGTGATGTGGCCATCTTGTTGTTCTCCTTTGGTATTTCGAGTCGATAGTGCGCCATGGATGGTGTACGACCAAGCGTGCATCACCATACCAGCTTGGGGTCAGTTGCCACAACGCGCAGGTAGCTCAGGTCGCTTGTTGATGCCGGATACCTTGGGCAGCTGGGGCTTGTCTTTGAGCCAGGATGCCAGCTCTTCCCCGCAGCCATTGCCGGGCGGAATGGGAGCCTGTGGTTCGCAATCGGGGCTGCCTACCGGGCAGCGCAGCCGTACGTGGAAGTGGCTGAAGTGGCCCACCCAGGGGCGTAGCTTGGCGACCCAGGGCTCGCTACCTGCCTGCTGGCAGACTGCGGATTTGATCACTGGATTGACGAAGACGCGGGCGACTTCGGGTTTGCTGGCCGCCAGCCGCAGCAGGGTGAGCTGCTGTGGGCCAAAGCGGCCCGGTAACATCTTGTAGCTGGGTTCGTCGATCAGTGCCCACTCCTTGGGGGCATCCTGCTCCCATTTGCTGATGGGGCGGTTGGCCATGCGAAACCAGATATCGGCATCAAGTCCGGTCTGATGGCTACGATGGCCGGAGGTAAAGGGGCCGCCCCGGGCCATCGCCAGATCGGCGATATAGAGATCCGGCAGCCCGGCCATGCGGGTCTGGTTGGCCAGCGCTTGCAGATAGTGGATAAGGTCGGGGTGGCCGTAGTAGCGCAGCCGCTTGGTGCGGATCACCTGATAACCAGGCCCTTCGAGGGGCAGGGATACGCCGTTTTTCAGGCAACCGGCGGCATAACCGCCGATAGCTTCCGCTTGCAATACGGTCGCCATCAACAGGGACGTCAGCATGTGCGTGCTCCTTGTCTTGTTTCGAGTCGGCTCAGCAATACGAACAGACTCAAACATATAAATAAATAGGCTGCGGCCACCAGCAGCCAGATCTCGTAGACCAGCCCGCTGGAGTTGGCCATCTCGGTGCCGACGAAGGTAAGCTCCTGCACCGAGATAAGGGAAACGATGGCGGTATCCTTCACCAGCGCGATGAGCTGACCGGTGAGGGGGGGCAACATCAGCAGCATGGCCTGCGGCAGGATCACATGGCGCAGCCGCACCCAGGGGGAGAGCCCGAGGCTCTGCGCCGCCTCCCACTGGCCACGGGGGATGGCGGCCAGCCCGGCGCGGACGATCTCGGCGACGAAGGCTGCGCTGATCATGCCAACGCAGAGGGTGCCTGAGATGAGGTTCTCCCAGCGGGCTGGTGGGCCAAACAGCGCCTCTTGCCACGGGGAGAGTGATACGGTGCCGAGCCAGCGGGAGAGGCCGCTTGCAGGCAGCAGCTGGTTGGCGATAAAGAAGTAGAAGATGAAGATAAAGACCAGCGGCGGCAGATTGCGGATCAGCTGGATAAACAGGGTCGCGGGCATCACCAGCCAGGGTCGGCGGCTGAAGGCGGCTACCCCCAGCGCAGTGCCGAGCAGCAGCGCCAGCACCATGCCGAGCAGGGCGATGCGCAAGGTAGTGAGCAGACCGCTGAAAAATAGGGCAACTCGCCGTGAGGGCCGGGGGTGAACAGCAGATCGAAGGCTTCATGCCAGCGCCATTGATAGGCCACCCCGATGTGAAAGCGGCTGGCCAGCCAGAGACCAGCCAGCAGCAGGATCAGGGCGATCGCCCCATCCAGCCAGTTGATGTTCCGACATGCCCCACGGACGATGCGCCGGATGGTCTCTTTTAGAGCAATCAGCATCAGGGGTTGGCGACCTGCGCTTCCCACGCCAGCGACTTGAACCAGTAGTCATGGCGCGCCTTGAGCCAGCCATCGGCCTGACGGGCTGCGATCCACTCGTTGAACTGCTCAGCCAGGGCATCATCCCCCTTGCGCAGGGCAAAGCCTTCATCGCCTTGTGCCAACGGCTCGGCAAACGGCATAAAGAGGGCATCCGGATGGCGCAGCGCCTCTTGCTCGGGTTTCGGGGAAGAGGAGAGGGCGCCGTGGGCGCGGCCGTTCAGCACCTCCTGAAATACCTGTGACTCGTCATCAAACTGGCGCAGGGTGGCCTTGGGGAAGTGTTCTTTTGCCACCTGTACCGGTGAGGCGCCACGACGTACCGCCAGGATCACCCCGCGCTGGTTGAAGTCCACCACGGTTTTCTTCTCTTTGGCCATGGTGCTGGAGGCGGCCAGCTGCACCCCCGAATGGGAGTAGGCCTGGGTGAAGCGCACGATCTTCTCCCGCTCGGGGGTGATGGTGAGGCCGCCGATGATGACGTCATATTTTTTCGCCAGCAGGGAGGGGATGATGCCATCCCAGGCGGTAGGCACGAACTCTACCTGCCAGCCGTTATCTGTGGCGAGGCGACGGGCCACGTCAATCTCGAAACCGATCAGGGCGCCCTGCTTGTCGCGCATCGCCCAGGGGGCGAAGGTGGACATGCCGACCCGCAGGGTACCGCTCTGCTCGATCTGTGCCTGGGTGTCGGAGGGGGCAGTTTGTGCCAGTGCCGGAGTGAGCAGGCTTGTCAGTAGCAGCGCAGCGCCCGACAGGGTGGTCTTGAATGACAGATTCATGGTTAGCGTCCTTGTTGATCCGGATTCAGGTGACGGGCCAGCGCCCGCGAACAGGCTGACAGCGTCAGGGTTAACAGCAAATAGAGGGCGGCCACGGTAAACCACACCTCAAAGGTCAGAAACGTATCGGCAACCAGAGTACGCCCTTCGTTGGTCAGATCGAAGATGGCGATCACACTCACCAGCGCCGAATGTTTGATAAGGGAGACCAGCTCGTTGGTCAGCGGCGGCAAGGTGATGCGCATCAGCTGGGGCAGGATCACCTTGCGCAGGGTGATGGTTCGCGACAAGCCAAGCGACTGGGCCGCCTCCCACTGTCCTTTGGGAATGGCCTGTACACCTGCACGCAAGACCTCGGCGGTGAAGGCACCCTGATAGAGGGAGAGGCTCAACACGGCGCAGGCAAGGGGGGCCAATCCCAGCATGGGGCCCAGCAAGAAATAGAGAATATAGAGTTGCACCAGCTGGGGCGTGGTGCGCACCAGCGCCAGATAGGCGATGGCGAGCCAGGGGCCGAGCCGGGAGGGGACCAGCCGCAGGCTGACCACGCACACCCCGACCGCCAGAGTGCCCAGCAGACTGAGCAGTGCCACCTGCAGGGTGACCAGCAGGCCGTTTAGCAGGGGGCCGGCATAAAAGGTTCCCTCATCCCATTCGCCGAGAAAGGGCAACACCCGCGGCCACTGCCACTCATAGCCCATCTGGCGAGCGCCGCTATAGAGCGCCCAGCCCAGTAGCGCACAGAGCATCACAGTGCCCGACAGCCAGCCAAGCAGGCGGGGGCGATTGAGCCTAGCCATGATAGCTGAGCACCTGTTCGAGGAAGGCCCGGGTACGCGGGTGACGAGGGGCGTTGAACAGCCGGGTGGGCGGGGCCGACTCGATGATTTTCCCCTCATCCATAAAGAGCACCCGATCCGCCACCTGACGGGCAAAGCCCATCTCGTGAGTGACGCAGATCAGGGTCATCCCCTCGTCAGCCAGCTCGCGGATCACATCGAGCACTTCGCGGATCATCTCGGGGTCGAGGGCGGAGGTGGGCTCGTCAAACAGCATCAGCTCGGGTTGCATGCAGAGGGAGCGGGCGATGGCGACCCGCTGCTGCTGGCCGCCGGAGAGTTGGTGGGGGTACTTGTCGGCTTGCGCCTGAATGCGCACCCGCTCGAGCAGCCCGAGCGCCCGGGCTTTGGCCTCCTGAGGGCGCAACCCCAGGGTATGCACCGGTGCCACCATCAGGTTCTCCAGCACCGTCATATGGGGGAAGAGGTTGAACTGCTGAAACACCATGCCAACCCGACCTTGCAGGCGGCGCAGGTAGGAAGGGGTCACCGGCTCGCCAAACAGGAACAGCTGGCCGTCGTCGATCCCCTCCAGCCCGTTGATGGTGCGGATCAGGGTCGATTTCCCCGAGCCTGACGGGCCACAGATGACCCACTTCTCTCCCCGTTCAATGGTGAGATCGATGTGATGAAGAGCCTGAAAGTCGCCATAGAATTTGTCGACGCCACAAAAGCGCACACAGGGTTGCGAGCTGGTCAAGAAGCGGGTTCCACTGAGAATCATTTACGTCATGGTATTGATTTTATAGGGGGATGACAAAGAAAACCCCCTTGTCAGCATCCTGATGGCTATTCACAATGGCGCCATTTCGTGATGACAGGAGCTTTTCATGCGTATTACATCCTTGCTTGCCGGTTCCCAGGTGCAGCTGTTGATGCCGCCAGCGGTGCGCTATCGCTGCGTCATTTTTCTGTTGTTGCTGGTGAGTTGGGGCGTGGTGGCGGCCTCCTTGTGGGATGGCTGGGGGGCCATGGCGCTGCTCAACTGGGCGGGCGTGGTCTTTGGTGGCATCACCGGGATCATGGTGTCGCTGCCCCGCAGCTGGCAGCCCTGGCGCCTGGCGGAGTTGGGGTGGGATGAACAGCATATCTATTTGCTCAATGGCAACAAGGATGAAGCGCTGGCACTGCCCCGCAGTCAGTTGGTGGCGCTTGAACGGGAGCGGCGAGTGGGTCACGATGGCCAGTGGCTCGACTTCAGCCTCGATCTGCAACTGAGTGAAGAGGAGCTGGCGGCGGCCATGGCCTTGCTGGATCTCAAGGCGGGGGAGCTCCATCTGGTGAGCCCGTCTGTCTATCGCTTCGGCTTTAAACGGGCCTGGCACGGTCGCCGGATGCTGGCGCAACGGTTGTCAGATCTGCAATCGGCCTGAGTCGACTATTTTCTCGACAATTCCCGGCAAAGCTCAGATACTGCCAGTGACTCGAATTGATCTTGTCTGCACTGTTAACCCAAGAGATCAATCACTTGACGACAGTGTGGAGAAGGCCACGGCATGAAGCCATGGCAGGTCCGGCATAGGGGTTGTGCCCTTACCGTTATGCTGGGGATTGCATAGAGAAGGCACCTTGAATCGAGAGTGGATGGCATGAAGATTTACGTAGGAAATCTGTCGTACCGGATGACGGCCGACGAACTGAAAACCCTGTTCAGCCAGTTTGGACAGGTCGACAAGGTTGATATCATCATCGACCGCGATACCGGCCAGTCAAAGGGGTTTGGTTTTATTGAAATGCCGGTCAATGGTGATGCCGAAAAGGCCATCGCTGGTCTGCATGGCACAGAAGTCGGTGGCCGTACCATCACCGTCAACCAGGCCAAACCGAAGACAGATGCTCCCCGTGGTCGCCCGCAACAGCGCCACCGCTAAGGTACCTCGGCAATAAAAAAACGGCATGGGTTTCCCCCATGCCGTTTTTGTTTCTGGACGTTTTGCTGTTATCAGGGGACGTCGTAACCGAGCGCCGCCTTGCGGATGCGGAACCACTGCTGGCGATTGAGGACGATGGATTCGGTGGCCACGGCGGCAGCAATCCGCTCCCGTTTGCCGGAGCCAATCAAGGGCAGCGGCTGGCTTGGCAGCATCATTACCCAGGCGTAGACCACCTGCTCGATAGTCTGGGCGCCCACTTCCTGACGGATCTGCTCCAGTTCGGCACGCAGCGGGGCATAGGCGTCATCGCTGAACAGTCGGCCGCCGCCGAGACATGACCAGGCCATCGGCTTGATGCCAAGCTGCTGGCACTGATCCAGGGTACCATCGAGTGTCCCTTCCTGATGAAGCGGCGAGATCTCCAGCTGGTTGGTGACCAGCGGGAAGGGGAGGCGCGATTGCAGTAGCTCGAACTGACGGGCGGTGAAGTTGGATACCCCGGCGTGCTTGATCTTGCCCGCCTGTTTCAGGGTGATAAAGGCATCGGCCACTTCATCTGCGTTCATCAGGGGATCCGGGCGGTGGATCAGCAGCAGGTCCAGATGGTCGGTGCCGAGCTTGCGCAGCGAGGCCTCGGCGCTGGCGATGATATGGTCCTTACCTGTGTTGTAGTGGTTGAGAGCATGCTCTGGCTTGGCGGTGAGGGCGATACCGCACTTGGTGACAATCTCCATCCGGCTGCGCAGGGAAGGCTCGAGGCGTAGGGCGTGACCAAAGGCCTCTTCGCACTGGTAGCCACCATAGATATCGGCGTGATCGATGGTGGTGACCCCCAGATCCAGATGATATTTCATCAGATCGAGCAGAGCGGCCGGAGAGAGCTGCCACTCCATCAGGCGCCAGTAACCCATGATGAGGCGAGAGAAGGTGGGGCCTTGCGGATGCAGGGCGACACGGGATACAGACATGGTTGACTCCTTGAAAAACACGATGCGAAAACGATGTGCAACATAGATGACTGCGGGCATCTTGGCCTCATGTGGCTGGCAAAGCAATAATGGGCAGTGGCATGATTCGAACTTTGGTTCTGATCGCAGAGTAGGAGAGAGAGTTGGATGGAAGGATTTGCCGAGCGCTTGCAGAGCCTGATCGGGGAGATGAGCGTGAGCGCGTTTGCCCGCAAGGTGGGGCTCAGTGAAGCGCTGATCCGCAAATATTTGAAGGGAGCCGAGCCTGGTCTGGCGCGGGCCAACCAGATCGCCATGGGGGCCAACTGCTCGCTGGAGTGGCTGGCAACCGGCTGCGGTTATCTCTACCGTCAGGCGGAAGTGGTAGACAGGGAGGCGCTGGCAGCGGCGCAGCTACTGCTGGGCGAGCAGCAACCCGGGGTGGGGCTGCCCGATGAGGAGGCACTGGTCACCCTGCTCGCCTATTACCAGTTTTTGCGCACCCACAAGAAAGCTGACGGTTTTCTCGACTTGGCGCTGGCGCGGGAGTTTGGTCGCCATCTGGGGGAAGCGTGAGGAGGGGCATATTACCCTTTGGTCGTGTCACGGCCGGTTGATTATTCTGATACGCTCTAAGCAAGATAACTCTCCATGGAATGAGCGATGAGCTACTTGATCCTCGGAAGTGGTGCGCTGGGCTCGGCGCTGGCAAGAGAGCTGATGGCAAGGGGGGAGTCCTTCCTGCTTGCCGGGCGCACCTATCCAAAAGGGATCGAGATGGGGGCCTTCTTCCCGCTGCAAGAGGTGGACGCCATCTCGTTCGACGCCCTGTTTACCCTCTACGACACCGATCCGCTTCCCACTGTGGTGATCAACACCATCGGCCTGTTGCACGATGTCAGCTTTATGCCAGAGCGGCGGGTCGAAGAGGTGCACCCCAAGTGGCTGTGCGACAGCCTGCTGGCCAATGCCTGGCCAACACTGGCGCTGGCTGCCCGTTTCAGTCGGTTGATGGGCAATGACCATCCGCTGTGGCTCTGTGCCATCTCTGATCTGGCGGGCTCCATCACCTCCAATCTGGAGGGGGGGCGTTACAGCTATCGGATGAGCAAGGCGGCCCTCGACATGGGGGTGAAAACGCTGGCCCTCGAGTGGGCGCAGCGTTTCCCGCAAGCAGGGGTGGTAGCCGTTGCGCCCGGCTTGATGGACTCCCCGATGAATACCCCCTTTCTGAGCGAGTTGCCCGCGGATCAATTGCAGGATCCTGCCGAGGTGGCGGTGAAACTGCTCAATCTCATCAAGGGGTTATCATTGACTCAATCGGGCCAGCTACTGGATCTCAACGCTCAGCCGCTGCTTTGGTAAATCCCGCCAGCGGGTTCTACGGACGTCTATTGGCTTCACATTCTGCTCATGCGCCCCTTGCCAAGCGAGGGGCGCATGGCTAACGTCACTCTCCTGTTTCAGGAGGGATCTCATGCGCTATATCGATTTACGAAGTGACACCGTCACCCAGCCTACTGACGCCATGCGTCAAGCCATGCTCCACGCCGAAGTGGGTGACGATGTCTATGGTGAAGATCCGGGCGTCAACGCGCTGGAGGCCCATGGGGCCAGATTGCTGGGCAAACAGGCGGCGCTGTTTGTGCCGTCCGGCACCATGTCCAATCTGTTGGCGGTGATGAGCCACTGTCAGCGCGGTGAGGGGGCCATCCTCGGCAACGCCGCTCACATCTATCGCTATGAAGCGCAGGGGAGTGCCGTGCTGGGCTCCGTAGCCCTGCAACCCTTGCCGATGCAGCGCGATGGCACGCTGGCATTCGATGATATCAAGGCTGCGCTGGCCCCTGATGATGCCCACTTCGTCCAGACTCGCCTGATCTGCCTTGAGAACACCCACAACGGCAAGGTGCTGCCGCTCTCCTATCTGCAGGAGATGGGGGCATTCGTTGCCGAGCGCGGCTTGAAGCTTCATCTCGATGGCGCCCGGCTCTTTAACGCCGCCGTGGCCAGCGAGACCCCGGTCGAGGTGATCGCTGCACCGTTTGACAGTATCTCGATTTGTCTCTCCAAGGGGTTGGGGGCACCGGTGGGTTCGCTGCTGGTGGGCAGCCACGATTTCATCGCCCGTGCGCGCCGCCTGCGCAAGATGCTGGGAGGTGGCATGCGTCAGGCGGGGATTCTGGCGCAAGCCGGTCTGTTTGCCCTCGAGCAGCATGTGACCCGCCTGGCCGATGATCACCGCCGTGCCAAACGGCTGGCCGAAGGGTTGGCTGCACTGCCGGGCATCGAGCTCGACCTCTCGCTGGTGCAGAGCAATATGGTGTTCCTGCGGCTGCGTGAGGGGGAATCGGCCCCTCTGCTCGCTTTTATGAAGGAGCGAGGGATCCTCTTCTCCGGTTACGGCGAGCTGCGGCTGGTGACCCATCTGCAAATCAACGATGACGATATTGAAGAGGTGATCGACGCCTTCACCGAGTATCTCGGAGCGCGTTGAGACGGCTGGTCAAGTAGAGGTTATACCAAGACCTGTTCATACCGAAATAACAGAGGGCGCCGCGGCGCCCTCTGTTATTTGCTGCAAGCTCAAGTCTGCCGCTGGCCGCTCATCAGCATGGCCTCATCGGTGGCATCGTAGATCATCACCGCGATGTGGGTCACCTGACCGCCGAAATCGGCCAGTGGCACCAGGGTCAGGTTCTGGAACATGTGGGGGGCCGAGCCGGTAATGGGGCGGTAGTTGGAGAAACGCAGCAGATAGGGCTTCTGCTCCCAGGTGCTGAAGGCGCGGTTGTTGAGTTTGAAGACCATGTTGGCCTTGCGTTCGAACCAGGCTCTGTCCACATCGGGGAAGAGCTCGAACAGTACGCCATCGCGCACGTCACTGGCCAGTCGGCCGCTGTGGCTCTCCATAAAGCCGTTCCACACCTGAACCTTGTACTCCTTGTCGAGCACTACCAGGCCTACGTCCAGGTTCTGGACTATGTTCATCAGCCAATGAAATTCACGGATTTCCATAGTCACTCCTAGAGCATGTGCATGATTTTGTTGTTCATGGTGGCGATGGAATCTTCGGTAAACAGCAGCAGCAGATCACACTGCACCGCGTAATCCTGGATCCGGTAGTTGATCTCGATGGCAAGGGTACGGCGCCAGCGACTCTTGTTGGTGTTGATCAGCTCGTTGATGGGTCTGTGCTGGCCGAGCACCACCGGGTGCCCCTGACTGAAGGGGGTGTCGAGCTGGTTGGCGTAGCCGCGCAGGAAGGCGCCGATTAGCACGTTGGCGGTATCCATCAACAGCTCCAGTTCGGCGGTGCGATCCAGCGTCCCCTGATGGTTCATCAGCTTGGCCAAATCTTTGAAGCTGGAGTCATGGAACAGGATCAGCGCTTCACCGGCGATCCCAGCACCGATAAACCCCTGACAGACGGCGGAGAGGGTATCCGAATCCGCAGCCGCCGAGAGGGCCATGTGCAGCTCGGAGACCTCTAGCACGTTGACGTTGGGGATAGGCAGTACCACGAAGGCGTTGAGCAGACGAGCCAGCAAGTCGGCTGCCTGACCCATGGAGACGTTGGCCAGCTCCTGATAGACATCGCGGATTTCGGGGGTGATCTTGACGCCTGCATCGGCTACCACGCCGCTTGTCAGCTGCTCGGGGGCGCTTGGTTGACCGCTCGGGGCGGCACTCCAGAAACCATGCTTTTTGAGCAGGGCTAGCAGGGTCTCGGGGGCCGCGGGTTTCTTGATGAAATCGAGCGCACCCAGCCCCATGACCCGTTGATAGGCCTCTGGCTGGATATCCCCAGAGACCACGATCACCTTGTTGCGCAGACCCTCCCGTTGGAGGGTCTCCAGCACGCCGTAACCGTCCATTTCCGGCATGGTCAGATCGAGGAAGATGAGATCGCCATGACCCATCAGCACCTGTTCGATCCCTTCGAGACCATTGGCTGCGTAGTGCAAATCTACTTTCCAGTCGGCCGGGAGCGCCCGCGCCAGCTGTTTGCGGGCGAACCCGGAGTCATCACATATCAATACATTCATGGCGTTAGGCAGGCTCTGTTGGCAAGGGATGCTATAAGTGTGGCCCGCTAACGGTCAGATGCAATGGGTGAGGCTATCACCTTGTGAAAATTGGTTGTCCCACTGCCGATTGCGATAGCGTGCTGAGTATTTTTCAACAAATTCAACGAACATCTTAACACGCAACGGAGCGAACTGGTGCTGGCAACACAACATGTAGAAGGGGCGATTGCCGGTTTGCCAGTCGGTCAGTACCGGCACCAGCTGCTCGTCATGGAGGAAGCTGCTCAGATAGTGCAGCGGGGCGTTGACGATCCCCAGATGACGCCGGGCTGCGCGTACCGCGGCCTGGGTCTGGTTGACGGTCAGTTTGGCGCTGCGTTTGATGCAGACGCTCTGGCCATCCTTGTCGGTCAGCTGCCAGTGCTGGTGAGGCCAGCAGTAGATGAGATCGTGCTCTTCCAGCTGGTTGGGATGGGAGGGGGTGCCCTTTTTGGTCAAATAGAGTGGTGAGGCAAACAGGCCGTACTCGATATGGCCGAGACAGATCGCATTTGGCAGCGACTGGGGCAGCTCACCGTTGAAGAACACCAGATCCCGATCATTGTCGAACAGGTGCTGGTGATCATTGGTCTGGGTGATATCGAACTGTACCTCGGGATAGTGCAGCCCGAATTCGGCCAGCATATCGATGAGGATGGTGTTGGAGAGTGCGATGGGCGCAGCTATCCGGATAAGCCCGGTGATATCGGCCTCTTGACCCTGGATCTCGCTGGTGGCCTGCTCGATTTGCGCGAGTGGCGTGCAGAGACGTTCGTAGTATCTGAGGCCATCATCGGTAAGGCGGAGCTTGCGGGTAGAGCGATGTAGCAGGGAGCAACCCAGTTGCTCTTCCAGCTGGGAAATGCGTCGACTGATGGTGCCTGTTGGCATGCCCAGTGCGGCTGCAGCGTGGGAGAATCCTCCCTCTTGCACCACCTTGACGAACAGGTAGAACTCTTCGATGTGCTTCATAAACGCTGTTCTGGGTGTAACAAGGGAGCAACCATAAAAAGAGCGTTCCGGGTTGGCAAGGGTAATTCAGCGTTTAATTGATCTGGATTCGATTTCTGTTGATACCAGTTATCCACCCGCCCGTCATCTCAGTTTCCCCACGCTGGTGATTATTTCGGCATGATGCCAAATGGTACTACGGCAGTGATGTTTGCCATATTCCCTGATTGATTCCGCTATAACCGCGAGCGAAGGCCGATATTGCAACCTGATGGAAGGGCGCCGGGTTGCTCTGCGTGCTCAGTTGGGGTGGTTTGCCATCCACAGCCAATGTGATGCAGATCATATATTCGGGTTTTGCTCATTGCCTGTTGAAAAATGAAATTGGGGTATATCAATTCCGCCTTAGTGAACTATTTTTGTCCGTTTTGGCGTTTTTTTGGCTGTTTATCCATCCGCTTGGTTAATTAATGGAAGCTTTGTGACAGAGAGTGATGACTATTTCCGCCATTGATTTAAATGTTAATAACAAATTTATCGCAGCAAATATGCAATTGCTCTTTCAAGGTCTCGAGTGGATAGCTCTTAGTGCTTGTTTTTACTGGGGAAAAAAGTTAAAAATCGACTATATGATTTGCTTGGATTAACAGGGTCCTTGGCTGAGTCCTTTGTAGTATTGCCGTACAGGCTGCCCTGTTGTTGATATCTGAAATAGTTTTGTCCGCTCTTGGCTATGTGAAAAGGGATAATGGCCGAGAGGTATTTGCACCTTGCATTCTGCAGCTAGCGGTTTGCCAGATCTGTTTTCCGGTTAACCAGTGACCATCCAGCATGAATGACCTTGACCAGATGAATACGCTTGACGAACGGTTACTGAAGACGATGGATGTTCTGCATACCCCGATCTGGGTTTATGACATCGAGCATCACCATATTTTCTGGGCAAACAGCGCCGCGCTCTCCGTGTGGGAGGCGACGTCTCTCGACGAACTCTGCTCCCGCGACTTCTCTGCCGATATGGCAACCGCCATCGATCTGCTGCTACAGCGCTATCTGGGTGATTTTCAGCAGGGGCGCAGTTACAACGAGTGGTGGACCCTCTCCCCAAAGGGGGTCAAGAAGCAGATCTATCTGCGCCTCTCCGGTATTCAACTGGCTGGCCGGCTGATGATGATGACCGAAGCGGTGCTCGACTCCGATACCCTCTATCAGGAGTCCTCGCTGGCAACCGGCGATACCCTTGCCTGCCTGTTCGATAGCCATGGTGTGTTCGAGAGTGGCAACTATCACTTCGAAATGTGTTTCGGCCACCAGATCGCCAAGCTCTCCCAGGTTTTCTCCGGCAATGATGACAGCTTCTACCAGAAGCTCTCCCGTCTCGATGAAGTGGTGACCGAGGGGGAGTGCCGTACCCTCAAGGGGATGCGCTGGTTCCAGTATCAGTTCCGCTATATCCAGCAGGGGGCCCGCATTTTGCTCACCATGCGGGATATTACCGATCGCAAACTCGAAGAGCTGGAGCATCGCCACCTCGCCTGGCACGACTCCCTGACCGGCCTGCTCAATCGGTATGGCTTGATGAAATCCCTCGAGGCCTATTGCGGGCTGGGGGAGCGTTTCGCGCTGGTGTTCATGGATCTGGACAACTTCAAGCTGGTCAACGACAACTACGGCCACAAGGCGGGAGATCGCCTGCTGGAGCGGGTCGCCGGTCGCCTCAAACAGATTTGCCCGCGGGATGTGGAGTTGGCTCGCCTCGGTGGCGATGAATTCACAGCACTGGTGCCGCTGGGCAATCAGGGGGATCGGGCGCAAGAGGTGGCCGATCAGATGCTCTCCCAGATGACCAAGCCGCTGCAACTGAGCGGGCTGCCGGAGGTGACCATCGGCGGCAGTATCGGTATCGCCATTTATCCCGATGATGCGGATGACGGGGACAACCTCATCACCCGTGCCGACATGGCCATGTATCAGGCCAAGCAGATGGGGCGGCTGCGCTGGCAGCGTTTCACCCCCAGCATGCAACAGACCCTGCAGCGCAAGCTCAATCTCAAACAGTTTCTGGCCAAGGCCATCGGCCGTCAGGAGCTGAGCCTCTGTTACCAGCCGCAGGTCGATGCCGCCAAACGGCGTCTGATTGGTTACGAGGCGCTGCTGCGCTGGTACAACCCGGTGCTCGGCCATGTCTCGCCGGTGGAATTTATCCCGCTGGCCGAAGAGATGGGGCTGATCCGCGAGATCGGCAGCTGGGTGCTCTCCACCGCGCTGGCACAGGTAGCCAGCTGGCAGAAGCGCTTCCATCAGCGAGTGCCGGTCTCCGTCAACCTCTCCGGTTTCCAGCTCTCGTCGGCGCTGCCCGGGCAAGTTCGCCAGCAGCTGGAGCTGCACGGGGTGGATGCCTCCCTGTTGACGCTGGAGCTGACCGAAACCGTTCTGATGCTCGATATGAAGGGGTGCCTCGGCATTCTCGATGATTTGAGCGAGCAGGGGATCAAGATTGCCATCGATGATTTCGGTACCGGCTACTCCTCGCTGGCCTATCTCAACCGGTTGCCGATCAACAACATCAAGCTGGATCGCTCCTTCGTGGTCGGCCTCAACTTGCCGGTGATCCGGGCGACTGCGGCCATGGCCACCAATCTGGGGTTGGGGATCATGGCCGAAGGGGTGGAGGAGCCTCACGAGCTGGCCGCACTGCAGACCCAGGGGTGCCATGTGTTCCAGGGATATCTGTTCAGCAAGCCGCTTACAGTGGCGCAAGTCGAGGCGAGCGGTTTTGTGGTGGATTGCCAGGTCGGGCGTTATCCACTGCTAGATGCCGTGATGGCAGAGTAACAAGTGTGCGTTAGGCCACAACTTGGGATTTTATTCCGCAATATTTAATCAAAATTAATCATTCTTTTGCGATCGGTCATGAGACGGATTGACTGGAATTGCTAGCATGCGACCTCGTTTCTAGGGAAAGGAGTATCGCAATAATGAGTCATGCTGCTGTCAATGACCGTCCGGCCAGCCCTCCCAAAGGTTGGCTGAACCGTTTCCTCAATGGCGTCGAGAAAGCCGGGAACAAATTACCCGACCCCGCCATGCTGTTCCTCTACGCCTTGCTGATCGTCTGGGTCGGCTCCTGGGTGTTGTCACAATTCCAGTTTGATCTGGTCAACCCCCGTACCGGGGAGGCGGTAGTGGTCAACAACCTGCTGACCGGTGCCGGTCTGGCCGAGTTCCTCTCTACCATGGTCACGACCTTTACCGGCTTTGCCCCGCTGGGGATCGTGCTGGTGGCCATGCTGGGGGTAGGGGTGGCCGAGCAGTCCGGTTTTATCAATACCGGTCTGAAAAAGTTGCTGAAAGTGACGCCTGCCCGTTTTCTCACTCCCATGCTGATCCTGGTAGCGATCGTCAGCCACACCGCCGCAGATGCGGGTTATGTGCTGGTGATCCCCATCGGTGGCATCATCTTCCACGCTGCCGGACGCCATCCGCTGGCGGGGATCGCCGCTGCCTTTGCCGGTGTTTCCGGCGGTTTTGCCGCCAACTTCCTGCCCTCCGGCGGGGATGCGCTGCTGCAGGGCTTTACCCAGTCCGCCGCTCAGTTGCTCGATCCTGACTACATGGTCAACACCCTGTGCAACATCATCTTTACCGGTGCCTCTTCGTTGCTGATCATCTGCGTCGGCTGGTTCATCACCGAAAAGGTGGTGGAGCCGCGCCTCAAGCACGTGGCGCTCAACGAGGATCTGGAGAGTGCCGACGAGATGGGGCGCTACAGCGCGCAAGAGAGCCGGGCCTTCAACTGGGCCGGGTTTGCCATGCTGGCGGCTATCGTGCTGCTGGCGCTGGCGCTCTCCCCGAGCGATTCACCGCTGCGTGCTGCCGATGGCTCCCTGACTACCTTCGCCGCGCCGGTGATGAAGTCCATTGTGCCGCTCATCTTCCTGCTCTTTATCCTGCCCGGGATTGTCTACGGCTTTGTCGCAGGCAGCTTCAAGAGTGGCAAGGATGTGATCGATGCCATGTCGGCCACCATGAACAAGATGGGCTCCTACATGGTGATGGCCTTCTTCTGCGCGCTCTTTATCAAGGCGTTTGGTGACTCCAATCTGGGCACCCTGCTGGCCCTCTCCGGTGCCGAAGTGCTCCATGCGCTGGCGCTGCCAGGTGAGGTGACTATCGTCGGGATGATCCTGCTCACCGCCACCGTCAATCTGGTAGTCGGCTCGGCCTCCGCCAAGTGGGCGCTGATCAGCCCGATCCTGGTACCCATGCTGATGGCGGTGGGGATCTCCCCCGAGCTGACCCAGGCGGCCTATCGGGTCGGGGATTCCGCTTCCAACATCATTACCCCGCTGATGGTCTTCTTCCCGCTGGTGGTGGTCTATTGCCAGCAGTATGTGAAGAGCACCGGGATCGGTACTCTGGTCTCCATGATGTTGCCCTACTCACTGGCCTTCCTGGTGAGCTGGACGATTTTCCTGCTGCTCTACTGGGCGCTCGGCTTCCCGCTCGGGTTGCAAGCCCCTTACGTCTATCCGGCCCCTTAAGCTGGGTGTGCGAGGGAGCCTTGGGCTCCCTCGTTTTTTTCGCTATGGTGTTACCTCATTTTGGAGGTGCCATGAATCAGACCATCGATCTTATCCTTTCCCATCGCTCCATTCGTCAGTTTAGTGCCGAGCCGATCGCCCCGCAGCAGCTGGATGCCATACTCGCCGCCGCCCAGTCCGCCTCAACCTCGAGCTTTTTGCAGGTGACCAGTATTGTGCGAGTCTGCGAGCCCGAGGCGCGTCAGCAGTTGGCCATGCTGGCGGGCAATCAACCCTATGTGGTGCAGGCGGCCGAGTTTCTGGTGTTCTGCGCCGATTACCACCGCCACATCCAGATCGTGCCCGAGGCCCAGACCGGCTATGCGGAGCAGTTGCTGATCAGAGCCATCGACGGTGCCCTGATGGCGCAAAACGCCTTGCTGGCGGCGCAGTCGCTGGGGCTGGGCGGGGTCTATATCGGCGGCATTCGCAACCATCCGGCCGAGGTGAGCGAACTGCTCGGCTTACCCCATCAGGTGATCCCGCTGTTTGGCCTCTGCCTTGGTCATCCTGCCCAGCAGCCGGAGCAGAAACCCCGTCTGCCCAGGGGATTGGTGGTGCATCAGGAGCGCTACCAGCACGAGCTGGATCGCGACCTGCTGGCCCGGTACGATCAGCAGATCGCGGACTACTATCAGGCCCGCAGCAGCAACAACAAACAGCAGACCTGGAGCGGTCAGATCCGCGCCATTCTGGGCAAGGAGTCCCGCCCTTTCATGCTGGGATTCCTGCAATCGCGGGGCTTTAACCTCAAGTAATAGCGCTGATGGGCGATACTATGGGGAGGTGACCGTCATGGTCATCATCCCCTTATCCTGCAATCTCTCCCTGAGACCGGGGGCACAGCTTGGTGACAAATCGTGGGCAAGGGGGGATCTGCAGGCTACCTTAAGTGGGTAAGCTGTTGTAGGATCACGCAATTGGATAGGAACAGGGGTTTGGACATCCTATGATTTTAACTTTGGTATTGCTGTCTATTGGCGCACTCCTGTTTTTGGTTATCGCCTATAACGTGGTGCAGCAATATAAGCAGAAGGCAGAGGCGGACAAGCGTCACGCCGTTGCCAGACACAAGACGGTGGCTGACGAGACCGAAGAGGTGTTGCTGAACGTCAATCTGGTGCCTTTCTCCAAGAACATGGTGTTGCTGTTGCAGCACCGGATCCTCGATGCCTATCGCGCCATCGCCCAGGTGATGCCGAATAATCAAATCAAGCAGCGCATCGTCGATGTGCAGACCCAGATCAAGAATGTGCAGGAGAACTACAGCGTTCAGGATGAGGGGCAGTTCAAGACCCCGGAGTCCGATCGTCAGGCGATCCAGATGCTGCAGCTGGTCAAGAAGATGCGGGCTGTGCTGCGGGTCGAGCACAACAAGGGCAAGATTGACCCGCAAGGGTTTGCCCAGGAAGAGCGCCGCCTCGAGCTGATGCAGCTCAAGATCAATATCTCCAATCTGGTCAAGCGGGCGATGGATGCCCGCATTCAGGGCCAATATGGTACATGCCGCCAGCTCTATACCAAGGGTCTGTCGGCCATGGCGAGCGTGGGCGACAAGGATCCCTATCTGCTGGCCCGTGAAGAAGATATGCGTCAGGGGCTCAAGGAGCTTGAAGAGCTGCAGCAGCAAAACAGCGCGCAGGATCTGCAAAACATCAAGGACAAGGAAGCCGACGAGCTTGATGTCCTGTTTCAACCCAAGAAGCGGTAAGCATGTCCCACCCACTCGATTCCACACTGGGGCCAATGGCCCCATTTGTTTCTCAGCTGTTGGCCGAACTGGCCGCCAGTGGCGTCACAATTTCCCGGCCAACGGTCGATCACCTCTGTTATCGGGCGGCTACCCTGCAGGAGTACCGCGCGCTATGTGCTGTGCTGGCTGAGGCAGGTACCTTGCTGGTGGAGGGTATGATTGGCGGACGTCCCATCGCCACTTATCAGTTGCATCAGCCGCTGTTGGCTGGTGAGGTACAGGTACCCTGTATCGAGCTGGCTGCACCGAAACCGGGTCGCGTCCATCAGGCGGGGCTGGAACATATCGAGCTGGTGGTCACTTCACTGCAAGATCTGGTAGCGTGCTATCCCGAGCTGCCATTCAAAACCGGCAACATGCAGGATACCCGCAACCCCGATATTGGCCTGATGTTGCCTTCCGGCCAGATCAAGTTTCATCTGCGCCCGCTGGCTGAGGTGATCGCCGAAGAGGTGGCGACCGGTGCTGTGGTCGCGGTGCCTGCGGATTATTTCGATCAGGAGTGATCCTGCGCTCAATGCGGTGCGAGCCTGACAGGCTCTTGAATAACGCAGCAAAAGGGGTCACCGGTGTGACCCCTTTTGTTATCTGGCGGTGCTGGGTTGCGAGAGCGCCATCTGCTCGTGGGTGACCCTGTTTGCGCTGAGCCCGTTACCCGTGTCGGTGGGGTTGCTGGGCGGGCAGTGGCGATTGGCTTCGCTGCTTGAGACGGCCGAGCCAGAGGCTCAAGCCCGCCGTCAGGATGAGGACCAGTTCAATCCCCATGACCAGACCGCCTAGCTCACCCTGCTCCCAGAAGGGGTGCAGGTAAAGTCCCCCCAGACTGGCTCCCAGATAGTAGGCCACCAGATAGAGGGAGGAGGCGAGGGCGCGGTTGTGTTCGACATGATGACCGACCCAGGCACTGGCGCAGGCGTGTGCCAGGAAAAAGCCGAAGCTGGAGATCAGCAAGCCCACTCAGGATCCCGGGCAGGCTAGCTTGCAGCAGCCACAGACTGCCGAGGGCCATCAGGGCGATCCCGACCAGCAGCATGCGTTGTGCCCCCCAGCGATTGGCAAATCGGCCGCTCAGAGAGGAGGCCACCGTCCCTGAGAGATAGGTGAGAAACAGCATGCCGAGCCACTGGGTGGGCAGGGAGAAGGGGGGCTTGGCCAGCAAGAAGGTGAGATAACTGAACTGGTTCAGAAACACCATAAAGTTGAGCCCGCCGATAAGGTAAGCCCCTACCAGCAAGGGATTGGTCAGGTGTTGTTGCAAGGCGCGGGCAAATTGGCCGCGAACGGGGGCGCTCGCCACAAAGCGGGTCTGATGGGGCAGCAGCCAGAAGACCAGCGGCAGCAGTAACAGGCTGATTACACCGATCCCCAGAAAGGTATGCTGCCAGTCGCCAAACCAGCCCGCCAACAGACCGCCGACCACTCGACCGGCAATGCCACCGAGGGAGTTGGCGGCAATATAGACCCCCACCGCCGAGAGCAGCGCCCGTTTGCTGAACTCTTCCCCCATATAGGCAATCGCGGTCGCGGGCAGTCCTGCCAGCAGCGCGCCCTGCAGGATGCGTAGCAGCAGCAGGGTGCCAAACTGCTCAACCAGCGGGATTAACAGTGAGAGCAGGACCGCCAGGGTGAGGGTACCCAGCATGACCTGCCGACGGCCATGGCGATCCGCCAGTCTGGCGCAGATCAGCAGGGAGGCGGCGAGGCCTGCAGTGCATCCTGCCAGGGTCCAGCTGGCCGAGAGGGAGTTGACCGAGAAGACCTCGGCAATCAGGGGTAACAGGGGATGGGTCTGGTAGAGGTTCAGAAACACCAGAAAAGAGCCCAGGCTGAGGGCCAGGGTTGCACGTATCCACTCGCGACTTCCAACTTCAATCATTGCGTATTGTCCTGACTACTTTTGGTCAGGGTAGAGTCCTTGCGGTTATAAATATAATATATTTAAGTTATCTATCCCATAAGATTAATTGATACATGGATCTGAAACAGCTCACCTATCTGCTGGCGGTCAGGGATGCCGGCTCATTTACCAAGGCAGCTAACAGTCTGCATGTGGCACAACCGGCCATCAGCATGGCCATCGCCAAGCTGGAGCAGCAGCTCGAATTGCGGCTGTTTGATCGACAGGACCGGGCGGTACGGCTCACCCCTGAGGGAGAGGTGCTCTGTCGCCATGCCGAGCGTCTGTTGCTGCAGATGCATCAGGCCGAGGCCGAGATGGCCGAGCTCAAGGGGCTGGAGCGGGGGGAAGTGCGGATCGGGATCCCCTACATGATGGGCTCCTACTATTTCCCCCCTCGTCTGATGGCCTTCAAGCACCGCTACCCCGGCCTCAAGATCCGGGTCGAAGAGGCCGGTACCCGCGAGCTGCTCAGCCGGATGGTGGATGGCTCCCTCGATCTGGCCATTCTCATCACTAGTGATCTCCCCCCTGCCATCGAGGGGGCACATCTGCTGAGCGAAGAGATGTTGATGGTGGTGGGGGACGATCACCCCTTGCGTGGCGCATCGGCCGTCACCCTCTCGCAGTTTTTCGCTCAGGAGCTGGCGCTATTTCGCCGTGGTTTTTACCACCGGGAGCATATGGAGGCGCTGGCCCAGAGCCTGGGCGTTGAACCCGATATCGCCTTCGAGAGCAATCTTATCCCTCTGCTCAAGGCGGTGGTGCGGCAAGGCTTTGCGGTGACCACCTTCTTGCGCATGGTGCTGGAAGAGGAGCCGGATCTGAGTGGTGTACCCTTCGACCCGCCCATCTACCTAGACCTCTGTGTGGCGTGGCGGCGTGGTGATCCGCTCTCTATGGCCAACCGTGCCTTGCGCGATTTCCTACTCAAGGATCGCCCGGCCTGATGGCGGCGGGTCATTGCTGAAAGTTTGTTACTATTAACGGTGGGTTCGCTTGAGGGCTACACCATGAAATTGCAGCAATTGCGCTATATCGTCGAGGTGGCGAACCACAGGCTGAATCTGTCGGCCACCGCCGAGAGCCTCTTTACCTCCCAGCCCGGGATCAGCAAACAAGTGCGGATGCTGGAGGATGAGCTGGGGATCCAGATCTTCGAGCGCAGCGGTAAACACCTGACCCAGATCACCCCCATCGGTCGGGATGTGATCAAAGTGGCCGCCGAGGTGCTGGACAAGGTCGCCACCATCAAAGTGATGGCCAGGCAGCATGTGCATCCGGAGCAGGGAACCCTCACCATTGCGGCTACTCATCTGCAAGCCCGTTATATTCTGCCCGCCATCCTCAAGGGTTTTATGGCCCGCTTTCCCAAAGTTGCCGTAACTGTGATGCAGGGGAGTGCGACGCAGTGCCGCGCAGCCGTGCATGATGGCGCTGCCGATCTGCTGCTTGCCGATGAACCGGAGGAGGGGAGCGAGCTGCTCATGCTCCCCTCTTTTCAGTGGCAACGGGGCTTGGTGCTGCCCAAGGATCATCCGTTGGCCAAAGCAACATCGCTGACCCCGGCCGAGCTGGTGGAGTTTGCATTGGTGACCGATGGAAGGGCGCTCTCTGCTGCACATGGCACTGATTGTGCTCATGCCGAGAGCCGGATCGCCTGCTGTGCGAGCGACAGCGATGTGCTCAAGACCTATGTCAGACAAGGAATGGGCATCGGGGTGATGGCAACTTTTGCCTGGGAGCCCCAGCGCGATGGCGATCTGGTGCTCAAAACGGCGCCCTGGCTACCAGGCGGTGTGGCCGCTATCGGGTTGCGCAGAGGGGCGTTTTTATGCGGCTATCTCTACGATCTGATTGAACGTCTCGCGCCGCAATTGACCCGCGAGCGGGTCGAACAATACTGTGCTGCCCGCACTGGCGAAGAGCTTGAAGCTCTGCTGGCCAATTTGATCGTACCACTTAGATAGCTTGGGTTGATGTGTGGTCGTCCCAAGAAAAACGCCTCCGATTGAGAGGCGTTTGACTATCTGGTATTCGTCAATGCAGGCTCACTTCTTCAGCATATGATCAAGCTTGTTGGCCTTGGTCGACAGATAGAACTCGTTGTGGGGATTGCGTCCTTCCTGCAACGGTACCCGTTCGGCCACCGGAATACCGAAGGATTCCATCGCTTTCATCTTGCGCGGGTTGTTGGTCATCAGTTTGAGAGACTTGACCTCAAGCTGCTTGAGCATATCGGCGCAGATGGTGTAATCGCGCATGTCGGCGGCGAAACCAAGGGCTACGTTGGCCTCCACGGTATCGGCCCCCTGATCCTGCAGGTGATAGGCGCGGATCTTGTTGAGCAAGCCGATGCCACGGCCCTCTTGACGCACATACAGCAACACGCCACGACCGGCTTTGGCGATATTCTCCATGGCCGCCTGCAACTGGAAACCGCAGTCACAACGCAGGCTGAACAGGGCATCGCCGGTCAGGCACTCTGAGTGGATCCGGCCCAGCACGGGCTCGTCACCGGTAATGTCGCCCATCACCAGTGCGGCGTGGTCTTTGCCTGTGCCGGTTTCCTGAAAACCTACCAGCGTGAAGGTGCCCCAAGGGGTTGGCAATTTGGATTTGGCCACGAGGGTAACGCTGCTCATAGGTTGCTCCTTACTACTAACGGCTCAAAAAAGGGGGCCAGTTTAGCGCGCCTTGTCAGGAACGACCATAAGAACAAGTCCCTGCATTGCTTAATGAAATCTCCAAATGAGATACAAGCACAGCTGTCCGGCGGGGTTTTGGCCCTTTGTGCGGATTGATGACTGCCAGGCTCACCACATTCGGGTATAATCGGCGCCCATTAACCCACCCCTTCGGGATGGGAGCAACACAGTGCAGGAGAGAAGTTATGCCTCAGATGGCCCCCGTAATGACAATTGATGGCCCCAGTGGTGCAGGTAAAGGCACCTTGTGTCAGCTGCTTGCTGAGAAGCTGGGTTGGCACTTGCTGGACTCGGGCGCCATCTATCGGGTGTTGTCCCTGGCCGCCCTACATCACGATGTAGAGCTGGACAGTGAAGCCTCACTGGTGCCACTGGCTGCCAATCTGGATGTGCAATTTCAGGTTGAGGGCGATCTGGTCAAGGTGATCCTGGAAGGGGAAGATGTCTCCCGCACCATCCGCACCGAAGAAGTGGGTAATGCTGCCAGTAAAATCGCCGCCTTCCCCCGGGTGCGCGAAGCATTGTTGCGCCGTCAGCGTGCTTTTCGTCAGGCCCCGGGTCTGATTGCCGATGGTCGTGACATGGGCACAGTTGTTTTCCCCGAGGCCGAGGTGAAGATTTTCCTCGACGCCAGTGCCGAAGAACGGGCCCAGCGTCGCTATAAGCAGTTGCAAGATAAGGGCTTTGATGTTAACTTTGAGCGTCTTTTAACCGAGATTCGGGAACGTGACGATCGCGACAGAAATCGCGCTACTGCACCGCTGAAACCGGCAGAAGATGCTCTGGTGGTAGACTCTACCGCCATGACCATAGATGAAGTGCTGGCAACAGTACTCGCCTATGCAGAGCAACAACTTGGTGATGCCAGCGCAAGCTGACATCCGGTCGTCTGCACCAAGGATGGCGCAGATTATTTAAAACAGCCCCGCTTGTGCCGGATTGCAAGTGGATGTTTCATTTGTGACATAAACAATGATCGAATCTTTTGCTCAACTCTTTGAAGAGTCCCTGAACGCCGTTGAAACCCGTCAAGGTTCCATCGTCAAGGGTACTGTCGTTGCTATCGAGAACGGTTTTGTACTGGTTGACGCCGGTCTGAAATCCGAGTCCGCTATCCCGGCTGAAGAATTCAAGAACGCCATGGGCGAGCTGGAAATCAACGTCGGCGACACCGTTGACGTGGCTCTGGACTCTATCGAAGATGGTTTCGGCGAAACCAAGCTGTCCCGCGAAAAAGCCAAGCGCCACGAAGCCTGGCTGCAGCTTGAGAAGGCTTACGAAGAGCAAGCTACCGTTATCGGTATCATCAACGGCAAGGTCAAGGGTGGTTTCACCGTTGAACTGAACGGCATCCGTGCCTTCCTGCCGGGTTCTCTGGTTGACGTGCGTCCGATCCGTGACACCGCTCACCTGGAAAACAAAGAACTCGAGTTCAAAGTCATCAAGCTGGACCAGAAGCGCAACAACGTTGTTGTTTCCCGTCGTGCCGTGATCGAGACCGAGAACACCTCCGAGCGCGAAAGCCTGCTGGCTAACCTGCAAGAAGGTCAAGAAGTTAAGGGTATCGTCAAGAACCTGACCGACTACGGTGCATTCGTAGATCTGGGCGGTGTTGACGGCCTGCTGCACATCACCGACATGGCGTGGAAGCGCGTTAAGCATCCTTCCGAAATCGTCAACGTTGGCGACGAGATCGCTGTCAAGGTTCTGAAGTTCGACCGCGAGCGTACCCGTGTATCCCTGGGTCTGAAGCAGCTGGGCGAAGATCCCTGGGTTGCTATCGCCAAGCGTTACCCGGAGACCACCCGTCTGTCTGGCCGCGTGACCAACCTGACCGACTACGGCTGCTTCGTTGAAATCGAAGAAGGCGTTGAAGGCCTGGTACACGTATCCGAGATGGATTGGACCAACAAGAACATCCACCCGTCCAAAGTTGTTAACGTTGGCGACGTGGTTGACGTGATGGTTCTGGACATCGACGAAGAGCGTCGTCGTATCTCCCTGGGTCTGAAGCAGTGCAAATCCAACCCGTGGCAGCTGTTTGCCGAAACTCACGCCAAAGGCGACCGTGTTTCCGGCAAGATCAAGTCCATCACTGACTTCGGTATCTTCATCGGTCTGGATGGCGGCATCGACGGTCTGGTTCACCTGTCTGACATCTCCTGGAACAACCAGGGCGAAGAAGCCGTGCGTGAATTCAAGAAAGGCGACGAGATCGAAGCCGTTGTTCTGCAAGTGGATCCGGAGCGTGAGCGCATCTCCCTGGGTGTCAAGCAGATCGAAGAAGACCCGTTCAACAAGTACCTGGCTGACAACAAGAAAGGTGCTATCGTGAAGGGTAAGGTTACCGAGGTTGATGCCAAAGGTGCCGTTATCGAACTGGCTGATGGCGTAGAAGGCTACCTGCGTGCCTCCGACGCTGCTCGTGACCGTGTAGAAGACGCCACTCTGGTGCTGTCTGTTGGTGACGAAGTTGAAGCTAAATTCATGGGCGTTGATCGTAAGAACCGCACCGTAAGCCTGTCTGTCCGTGCTAAGGACGAGGCTGACGAGCGTGTTGCTATCGATAACCTGAACCAGCAAGAAGAAGTTGTGTTCAGCAATGCTATGATGGAAGCGTTCAAAGCCGCCAAGGGTGAGTAATCCTTGATGCAAGAAAAGGGCGGCATTGCGCCGCCCTTTTTTATCCTGGCAAAATGAATATTGCATGTGATCGGGGAAGGAGATTTAACGTTATGACCAAATCAGATCTCATCGAACAACTGGCAGCCAGCCGCATGCATATGCCGGCCAAGGATGTCGAAGCCGCCATCAAGGAGATCCTTGAGCAGATGGCGTCGACCTTGCAAAACGGCGACCGGATTGAAATCCGCGGATTTGGCAGTTTTTCACTGCACTATCGTGCGCCCCGTGTGGGCCGCAACCCCAAGACTGGGGACAAGGTTGAACTGACCGGGAAATATGTCCCGCACTTCAAACCTGGCAAAGAGTTGCGCGAGCGCGTCAACATCATTGAATAATGCAGAAATGGGCATACCTCGGGTATGCCTTTTTTCTTTTTGGCACCGATTCCTGTGCCAATCGTCTTGTTTCTTAAACTCTTTTCCCATTCACTCTAGAGTCTGCCTGCGATTTTAAGGATAATCAGCCTCTCATTAGATACTGACAGGGAGCTCTTATGAAGCGTATTTTGGCCCTCATTCCGCTGGTGCTGGTGTTTGTTCTGACCCTGGCGCTGGGCTCACAAAATGGCCAGCTGGTTCAGTTCAATTACCTGATCGCTCAGGGTGAGTTTTCGCTTGCCATGCTGTTGGGCTTCTTCTTCGCTGGCGGTTTTTTGCTGGGCTGGCTGGTATTCGGCCTGCTGTTCCTGCGCCTGAAAATGCAAAACCGCACCCTCAACCGCACCATGCGTCGTCAATCCCGCGAGTTGGAGCTGGCCCGGTCACCGGGTAAGGAATAATGTTCCTCAATGCTTGAACTGCTTTTCCTGCTGTTACCCATCGCCGCCGGTTATGGCTGGTACATGGGTCGCAGGAGTGTTCGCCAGGACACCCAAAAACAGAGTAACCAGTTTTCCCGCCAGTATGTGGCGGGCCTCAACTATTTGCTGTCCGATGAATCCGACAAGGCGGTGGATCTCTTTATCCAGCTGCTTGAGGTGGACAGTGAAACCATCGAAACACACCTCTCCCTCGGCAACCTGTTTCGCCAGCGTGGGGAGGTCGATCGTGCCATCAAGATCCACCAGAACCTGGTAACCCGCCAACTGACCCGGGAACAGCGCCAGCTGGCGTTGCAGGAGCTGGCGCGCGACTTTCTTGCTGCTGGTCTGCTCGATCGGGCGGAAGCGCTCTGGAACGAGCTGTGTGACGACAGCGACTATGAAGAGACGGCGCTTGCACAGCTGTTGATCATCCATCAGCAACTGCGGGATTGGGACAAGGCCATCGATGTGGCGGTTCGTCTGCAAAAATTCCAGGGCAAGAAGCTGGCCGACCCCATCTCCCATTTCTATTGCGAGCAAGCCGAGATCGCGCTGCGTGAGGGCAATAAAGGGGAGGGGCTGGCCAAGCTCAAACGGGCGCTCAGTATCAATCCGGCATGTGCCCGGGCCAGTTTGCGCCTCGCTGAGCTCGCCATGGCGGAAGGGGAGTATGAGCAGGCCAGCAAGGAGCTGCTGCGGGTGTTCGAGCAGGATATCGACTTTGCCTCCGAGGCGATGCCCAAATTGCTCGAGTGCTATCAGCAGTTGGGGCGCACGCCTGCGTTGATCCCACTGCTTGAGAAGGCAGTGGAAGATCACGCCGGTGTCAGCGTGACCCTGGCCCTTGCCAAGCTGGTTGAAGAGCGTGATGGCCTGAGCCAGGCCCGTTCGCTGGTGCTGCGTCAGCTGCGTCGTCATCCCTCGATGAAAGGTTTTTACCAGTTGGTGGGTTTTCAACTGGCCAGTGCGGAGGAGGGGCCTGCCAAGGAGAGCCTCGAGCTTCTGCAACAGCTGGTCGGCGAGCAGATCAAAATCAAGTCAACCCACAAGTGTCGGCAGTGCGGCTTTGCCACTCACTCGTTGTTCTGGCAGTGCCCGTCTTGTCGCCAGTGGGGTTCCATCAAGCCGATCCGCGGTCTGGACGGTGAATAACAAGCAATAGGATGTGAGATGCAAGATCCCAAAGTACTGGTAGCGCTGGATTATCAGCACGAGGCAGATGCCTTAGCGTTCGTTGAACGTATCTCTCCGGCCCAGTGCCGTCTCAAGGTAGGCAAGGAGATGTTTACCCTGTTTGGCCCGCAGTTTGTACGTCAGCTGGTGGCCAAGGGATTCGATGTCTTTCTGGATCTGAAGTTTCACGATATTCCCAATACTGTTGCCAAAGCCGTGGCTGCCAGTGCCGAGCTCGGTGTCTGGATGGTCAACGTGCATGCCAGTGGTGGTGAGCGGATGATGCGTGCCGCCAAAGAGGCGCTGCTGCCTTATGGCGACAAGGCGCCATTGTTGATCGGGGTGACCGTACTGACCAGCATGGAGCAGTCCGACATGATCCCTCTTGGTCTGGATGTAAGCCCCGCCGAGCAGGTGATCCGGCTGGCTACCTTGACCAAAACATCCGGTCTGGATGGGGTGGTCTGCTCTGCCAACGAGGCCCATGAGTTGAAAGCCTTGCTGGGCGAAGATTTCAAGCTGGTGACCCCGGGTATTCGCCCGACCGGTTCAGCGGCCGGGGATCAGCGCCGGGTGATGACACCGAAAGCGGCGGTCGAGGCGGGGGCCGATTATCTGGTTATCGGTCGCCCCATTACGCAGGCTGCCGATCCGGCCGCCATGCTGGCCAGCATCAATGCCGAGCTGGCTGGTGCGTAACAGGCTCACTCAGTGATACACGGTGCAGGCCGAGCAACAGGCCTGCACCGGCCCCGATAAGATGAGAGCCGATGTGTACCCTGGCATTGATCAGGGTGGAGATCGGGCTCTCTCCTGCGTTGTAGAAGTCCATCACCAGCTTGAGCCCCATCCCCGCTAGCAGCAGCCAGCCCGACGTGCGGCGTCCGTGGCGGATATCCTGCATTGCCCCCCATACAAACAGGCCATGCAGCGAGCCTGATAGCCCCATGTACCATTGGGTCTGCGGGCACCACCACCAGATCCCCAAGCCCACAGCCAACCAGAGCAGCAACATCAGCAGCGGCAGGCGAGCCCCACCCAGATAGTCGCGAAACAGGCTATAGAGGATGGCGAGGCCGCCCAGATTGAGCAGCAGGTGCCACAGATTGGTATGAGCCAGATTGCCTGTTATGATCCGCCACCCTTCGCCCCCGGCGATCAAGGGCCGATCGAAGGAGAGCTGAAGATTGGGAACGGTAAAGAAGAGTAGCAAGCTGGTGAGAGAGAGCGTGATAACCCAGAGCAATCCAGATTTGTCTGACAACATGAAACAGTCCAACGACAAGAACAGTCGATACTGTACACGTTGCACCCGAGCCCTCAAAGCCTGCCTGTGCGATTATATTGTGCCGGTTGACAATCACACGCCACTCTACATCTTGCAGCACCCCAACGAGGTGGCACATCCCAAGGGGACCGCGGCGCTGCTGGCAGCCTCTTTGCAACAGTGCGAGATCCATGTGGGGGAGGACTTTTCCCGCGATGAGTGGCTCAATGGATTGCTTGCAGATCCTTCCCGTCGCTGCTATCTACTCTGGCCGGATGAGGATGCCATTTCGCTGACCGATCTTCGCCAACAGTGGGAGAGTGAATCCTCTGGCTCCGCATCCGTCGCCTTTATCTTGTTAGACGGCACCTGGCGCAAAGCCTATCGCATGTTGCAGAGCAACCGGGCACTGGCCCGTTTGCCCCGTATCGGCATTGGTGCCATTGCTGGTCAATATGCCATTCGCAAGAAACCCTTTCCCGATGCCCTCTCTACCATAGAGGCGGGCTATCACCTCTTGTCCCGGTGGGAGGGAAGGCAGGAGCGCTATGCGCCCTTGCTGACCCTGTTCAATCGGTTGAATACCCAGTGGCAGGACTTTGCCGAAGGCCGCCGCGCGTGACAATTCAAGGAGTTATCAAGATGAAAAAAGCAGTCGTGGTTTTCAGTGGCGGTCAGGACAGCACTACTTGTCTGGTGCAGGCATTGGCCCGGTATGATGAAGTGCACGCCATCACCTTCGACTATGGCCAGCGCCATCGGGAAGAGATCGACACCGCGCGCCGTCTGGGCAGTGCACTGGGGATTGCCGCCCACAAGGTGATGGATGTGACGCTGCTCAATGAGCTGGCGGTCTCTGCCCTGACCCGTGACGACATTCCTGTCAGCTGCGAGCTGCAGGATAACGGGCTGCCCAACACCTTCGTACCGGGCCGCAATATCCTGTTCCTGACCCTGGCCTCCATTTATGCCTATCAGGTGGGCGCCGAAGCGGTGATCACCGGTGTCTGCGAGACCGACTTCTCCGGCTATCCCGATTGCCGTGACGAGTTCGTCAAGGCCCTCAATCAGGCGGTGTCGCTGGGGTTGGATCGCGGCATCCGTTTTGAAACTCCCTTGATGTGGCTCGACAAGGCCGAGACCTGGGCTCTGGCGGATCACTATGGTCACCTCGACACGGTGCGCCAGCAGACCCTGACCTGCTACAACGGCATTGCCGGTGACGGTTGCGGCACGTGTCCTGCGTGTGAACTGCGCAGTCGCGGCCTGAACAACTATCTGGCCGACAAGGCGGGCATCATGGCCAGACTGTTTGAGAAAACCGGGCAGGGCGAGAAAAGCGCAGAGTGAGCCTGCGTCTTGCCGTGGCTTGGGGTATAATCCGCGACTTTTGCAACAAGCCGTGATCGAGATGCACTACCCAATCAACGAGATTTTCCAGACCATCCAGGGGGAGGGCATCTTTACCGGCCTGCCCGCCATCTTTGTTCGCCTGCAGGGTTGCTCGGTGGGCTGCCCCTGGTGCGATACCCGTCATACCTGGGTTGTTGATCCGGCTCGTGAAGTGGGCAAGGCTGCGGTGCTGGATCGCTCCAACGAATCCGATTGTTGGAGCCAACTTAGCACCGCGCAGATTATCAAGAGCTTTACCGACCTGGGTTATCAGGCGCGCCATGTGGTGATCACCGGTGGCGAGCCCTGCCTCTACGATCTGCACGAACTCTCGTCAGCCCTGCTGGCGGCGGGTTATCAGGTGCAGATTGAAACCAGTGGCACCAGCGAGATCAAGACCCATGAGCAGACCTGGGTAACCGTCTCCCCCAAGATCGGTATGAAAGGGGGGCTGCCTGTGCTGGTCTCGGCGCTGGAGCGGGCCAACGAGATCAAGCATCCGGTGGCGACCGAGCACCATATTGAAGAGCTGGATGCGCTGCTCGCTACCGCGACCCTGCGCCCTGATGTGGTTATTGCCTTACAGCCGATTAGCCAGAAGCCAAGGGCCACCCAATTGGCGATGGATACCTGTATCGCGCGTAACTGGCGACTCTCAATCCAGACTCATAAATATCTGGATATCGATTAATATGGATTGGCTATCCGACGAACAGGTGCTGCTGACCCTGACCAACAAGATGCCTTACGGTAAATATCAGGGGCGGCGTATCATCGATATTCCCGAGCCCTATCTGGTGTGGATGGCGCGCAGCGGTTTTCCGGCGGGTAAATTGGGCCAGACGCTGGCGTTGGCTTACGAAATCAAACTCAATGGACTCGAATCCATGATTATTCCCATTATTAACAGGATGTCGGTATGAGAATATATACGAGGCAGGGCGACAAGGGCATGACCCGGCTGGCCGATGGTATCCAGTTGCCAAAGGATCATTTGCGGGTCGAGACCTACGGTTATATCGATGAGCTCACTCCCATATTGGCTTGCTGATTTGTGACGTGCCGTCGCAAGAGATCGGTTTATTGGCTGATTTACAGCTGTTGCAACAGGAGTTGTTTGATCTGGGGGGGGAGTTGGCATTCTCCAGCGACGCCCAGAATGAATCAATTTGGCAAGTTAATGCCGCCTGGACCACTCGCCTTGAACAGCAGATAGATCGTTATAGTGAGCCATTGCCGCCGCTGCGCCAATTTATATTGCCCGGTGGTTCCCGTGCCGCGGCGCAAGCACATGTGGTGCGCACTCTGGTGCGTCATTGCGAGCGCTTGCTGCTGACATTGAGCCGGGAAGAGCGGGTCAATCCCGAGGTGCTGCCCTATCTGAACCGGATGAGTGACTGGTTCTTTACCGTTGCCCGCTATCTCATCTGTGTGGCAGGAGATCGTGAAGTGCTGTGGGTCAAGGCAGCAGATCGCCCGCAATCGGCTATCTGATATTTCACGTTTAAGCGGCAATAAAAAACCTCGCCTTGGCGAGGTTTTTTATTAGCAACGAGATTGAGATCAGATCGCAAAGTCTTCCAGTGATTTGCCTGCTGCCACTGCGCTGGCAATAGCCGAAGGCATACGGCCCTGGCCGGTCCAGGTTTTCTCTACGCCATTATCCTGATAGCGATATTTGGCAGGGCGTGGCGCCCGCTTGGTTTTTTCTGATTTGCCGGGGTTGGTAGCGACAGCGCTTACCAATTCTGCCGGGTCAATACCGGCGGCTTTCAGCATTTCGCTATATTCGTTAATTTTCCGCAGATGCTCTTCACGGGCCTGACGCTCGGCAGCTTCATCCTGCTGACGCTCAGCAACGATCGCAGAGAGTTTTTCCAGTGCCTCTTCCAGTTGTTCCAGAGAAAGTTCGCGGCAGGTCGCACGCAGACTGCGGATATTAAGCAGTACCTTTAAAAATTCATTCATAGGAGTTACCACGTCGAGTCAGAGAAAAATATTATGTTCCAGCTGATTCTTGCTTGGTGATTTAAATAAGTCAAGCCGGGTTAAATATTATATCCGTGGGGAACATCAATACAGATATTTAATATGGCCAGCAATAGGCTTGGTGATTGGATGCCAATGAAACCGCAGTAGGTGAAAATAGCGTCAAAGCTGGCGTTATTGCATCATTTGACTACCATTTTTCGACCTTGATATGTTTATCGTGACTATTTAATCAAAAAACTTGCTATAAGCTGCCATCTCGATAAAATGTGCGGCGAATACCTTTAAGTAGAGGCGCGCTGCCTATGAGTATTTGTGCGGAGGGTGATGCCTGTGATGCACAAGGAAAGGAGTCAGCGCCGAAGTGGCCAGGCCATCATACCGGGCTGCTGGTTCTGCATCTAATAGGTGCAGGACTGCCATAGTCATCCACTATGGAGCGCTACCTGAAGGGGCTGAGGAGTATGACCTCCCCATAGGTTTTGTTTCTTTAGATCCTCTCGGTAGATCTCCACCTGTAATCTTTAGGTGCAAAGAGATCATGGACATTAGTCATTTCGCCGACTCCGGTTGGTCCGTTCTTCCCCCCCTGTTGGCTGTCGCGCTGGCGATCATGACCCGCCGCGTGCTGCTGTCCCTTGGTGTGGGCATCGTCACCGGCAGTTTGCTGCTCAATCAGTTTTCGCCCCTCGAATCCCTGCATTACATGTTGAATACCGTGCTCAAGATCTTCTGGGTCGATGGCGCGCTCAATCGTGACAATGTCAACATGATCCTGTTTATGCTGCTGCTGGGTGGCCTCATCAGCCTGATGAGCGTCTCCGGGGCGACCCGTGCCTTTGCCGAGTGGGCCGAGCGTCGTGCCAAGACCCGCAAGGGCGCCAAAGCCCTGACTGGCATGATGGTGTTTGCCTTCTTTATCGATGACTTCTTCCACAGCCTGTCGGTGGGGGCCATCTGCCGTCCGGTGACCGACCGCTTCCAGATCTCCCGTGCCAAATTGGCCTATCTGCTGGACTCCACCGCGGCGCCGGTCTGCGTGCTGATGCCCATCTCCTCCTGGGGAGCTTATATCATCGCCCTGGTTGGCGGCATCATGGCGGCCCACGGTCTGACCGAGCAGAGCCCCATCGCTGCGTTTGTCGAGATGATCCCGATGAACCTCTACGCCGTCTTCACCCTGATCATGGTGTTGGTGGTGATCGCCTGTCAGCTGGATATCGGCCCGATGCGTCAACACGAAGCGTGGGCGCTGGAAGGCAAGCTGTGGGATGAGTCCAAGGGCCGCCCCATCGGTCTGGATATGGAGAGCCCGGAAGAGAGCAACGGCGGCATGATCGACATGGTACTGCCGATCCTGACCCTGACCGCCGCCACCATCTATTTCATGATTGATTCCGGTGCTGCGGTGCTGAGCGAGAAAGGGCTGCCGTTCAGCGTGCTTGGCTCGTTCGAAAACACCAACGTCGGCTCTTCGCTGGTTTACGGTGCCCTGTGCAGTCTGGTGGTCTCCATCGGTCTGGCTATGCGCCTGAAGCTGGGTGCCAAGAACTGGATCAAGGCCGCGCCGCAAGGCGTCATGGCCATGCTGCCAGCCATCAACATCCTGCTGTTTGCCTGGACCATAGGTGCCGTGGTGCGCGACGTAGAGACCGGCAAGTACCTGGCTTCGCTGGCTAACGGCAACCTGCCGATCGAAGTGCTGCCTGCCGTGGTCTTTATCCTCTCCTGTGCCATGGCATTTGCCACCGGCACCAGCTGGGGTACCTTCGGCATCATGCTGCCGCTGGCCGGTGACATGGCCGCCGCCAGCGACATCAGCCTGATGCTGCCGATGCTGGCTGCGGTACTGGCTGGCTCGGTGTTCGGGGATCACAGCTCACCCATCTCCAGCACCAGCATCCTCTCTGCCACCGGTGCCGGTTGCCATCACATCGATCACGTGATGACCCAGCTGCCCTATGCACTGGCCATCGCCTTCGGCGCGGCCATCGGTTACCTGGCGATGGGCTTGATGCACTCCAGCCTGGCCGGTTTCAGTGTCAGTGCCCTCTGGTTCGTGCTCTTTACCGGCTATCACCTGAAAAAGGCCAAAGCGCGGCCAGTGTTGGCCACCGCGTAACATTTATAGAGCAAGGGGCCCGCGGGCCCCTTGGTTTTGTCAGGGGCTTTGGTTAGCATGCGCCCATAAATTCAGTTTCGGAACAGTATCATGGCTTCACTGCACTACAAATTTGCCACCATGAATTCAGGCAAATCCACCCAGCTCATTCAGGCGCACTTCAACTATCTGGAGCGGGGCATGCATCCTCTGGCGATGACGCCTGCCATCGATGACCGTTTCGGGGTCGGGGTGATCAGTGCCCGGGTTGGCCTTGAACTGAAGGTGGACGTGTTCAGCGACAGCTGCGATCTGTTTGAAATGGTGAAAGCGCGCCATGCGAAGAAACATATCGATGTCTTTATCGTGGACGAGGCCCAGTTCCTGACCCGTGAGCAGGTCTACCAGCTGGCCCGCATCGTCGATGAGCAGGATATTCCGGTGATGGCCTATGGCCTCAAGACCGATTTTCGCGGCGAGCTGTTCCCAGGCTCCTACCATCTGCTCTGTCTGGCCGACAAGTTTGAAGAGCTGAAGAGCATCTGCTGGTGTGGCAACAAGGCTCACATGAACTCCCGGGTCAACGAAGCGGGGCAGGTGATGCGTGATGGCGAACAGGTGGAGATCGGCGGCAACGATCGCTATGTGTCGCTCTGTCGCAAACACTATCTCGAAGGTCGGGCCTACAAGTAATTCGGCTGCGGATATTTGAATCGTCGAGCAGGGCGCCAATCTGGCGCCCTTTTTATTTTCCCCAACTTGTATCGCTGTGGTTCAGTCGATCTCGATATCCACCGGCGCAATGATGGGGTCGGCCACCGGCAGGCGTTGAAACAGCTGGCGAAAATGGTGCTGTACCCGGCCGATATCGACCAGTGACATGCCGGAGGCAAAACCGAACCAGACATAGAGGCCGGTGAGATCGCGAAACATCGGCGGCAAATAGCGGGGTGCGGCAATCAGCCCCTCCAGATAGTGCTGATAGAGCACCGGAATGTCATCCAGTGTCACCTTGCCGACAAATAGCATCGGCAGGATTTCGGGCACCCCTTCCAGTACGGCGCTGCGGATGAAGTTGACCGTCTCCACATAGCCACGCACGTAGGAGAGATCCTTGGTAAAGCAGGCGCCGCCGCCCACCATGCCGCCACGAAAGACCCGCTGGGTGATCTTGTAGGCGTCGTGCTCGCTGGTGCCCTGCAGCACGAAGTGCTGAAACACCTCGATAAAATCGGCGCCGCGCTCGGCCATGTCGATGGCCATCACCCGATCGGAGATACGCTTGGCCCGATCCGGAAAGGAGCTGAAGGTGAGGGTCTCTATCAGGACAGCCAGCCCCTCCTGACAGGCGGTGATCCGCGGTGAACCGGCGCTCAGCCAAGTGGCATAGGGCTGCTGGCGACCGTTGAGGGTGGTGCCGACATGGACCCACCCCTCGTGTACCTCCAGCACCTGCAAGTCCAGCTCGGAGAAACGGGCGTGGGAGTTGAGCTTGATGTAGTCGCCACCGGCAGCGGCATCGGAGACAATCCCATCGCTCAGCTTCACCTGCACAGTGCCGTCACTGAAGTAGCTCGACAGCTTGCCCTGCAGTTTGGCGACCGCGGCCTCTCCTTCGAACTCCTTGGGGTAGGGGCGCACCAGATGGCGGGCGCCGGGCAGGGAGAAGATATCGCACAGGCGGGCGCCCAGCTCCTTGAGAGTCTTGCGATCCCCGCGCAGGTGATCGCTGGCAGAGCCATAAAGCAGCTGGCTGTAACGCTGAAAATCGGGTTGGCCGCGCTGGCGCAGCATCTCGATCACCACCATGTACTGATCGACCGTCTCTTGCAGGATCCGGCCAAGATCGTCCTGTGGCCCCAGTTTTCTGCGGATCCGGTCCCGCAGCTCCTTGAGCTCCAGATACTTGTTGCGCGGATCGAAGCCGAGGGGGAGGGCATCATAGAAGTGCCTGTCGATAGCGGGCAGCTCCCTGCCACCGCTTGCCAGAAAGCGATCCTGCAGATGGCGTGGCCATTTGATGGCATCCAGAATGCGGATGGGTTTTTGCAGGGTGAGCAGCTCATCCGAGAGTGATTTAAGATGAAGGCGATACTTTTCTTGGATCGTCATGGGGCCCCCTGTGGGGCAAGCGTCATCGTGGATTTGGCTGAGTATATGCATAGCGCTTGCCAAAAAGAAGCGAGCCGCAGGGTTATCGGGTTGGCGTGCTTTTTGTTGATAGCAAATTGGTTTAGACTGCGCCCCTTGATCCCAATCTTGTCGTGGAAATGATGAATATCCCCAGCTCCGAAATGATAATGCGTTGGTTGCAACAAGCTCGTATCGAGCACTATGTCTGCGACCAGTGTCACGGTATCCACATTGTCTCTTTGCAGTCGGTCGATGGTATTCAGGAGAGCCGGATCTTCGTGGAAGAGGAAGGCCTGCTGTTCTCCTCCGAGCTGGAAGTGCGCCCCTCCGCAATGCTGCCGCTGGTTGCCGAACTGGGCCGACTCAATATGCAGTACCCCTCCCTCAAGGTGTTCCTCGATATCATCGATGACAACCTGCCGCGGCTGGTGGTCGGCCACACCGTCTTTACCAAGGCCGGACTCAGCGTCGAGCAGTTCCTGCTGTTCGTGCAAAGCACCATCGCTGCCACCCACGAACTGGTTGCCGAATGCGAACGTTCCGGCTTCCTCAATCTGCCGGAAATCCAGGTTGCACCGGAATCTGTGCATTAAGTGTTCGAACGGTTTGCCAGGTGAAAAAAGCCGTTGACGCGGGCGGAGCTTTCCCCTAAATTACGCCCCGTTCCAGCGCAACAGCGTAGCGAACACCGTGTTGGCTGAACACGTTAAACCACAGACCAAAATTTGGTGAGGTGTCCGAGTGGCTGAAGGAGCACGCCTGGAAAGTGTGTATACGGCAACGTATCGAGGGTTCGAATCCCTCCTCACCGCCAAATTGCAAAGCCCTGATGGCAACATCAGGGCTTTTTGCTTTCTGGCGCAATCCCCGCGTGGTTGCTGGCATAGGAATGCAAATCTTCGTTCTTGATAGCGCATCTGGCTGAACCGCTTGGGCAATCGTAGTGAAAAGCCTCGGTTACTTTGACGCCACGGCCAACCCATTGGTCGATCCTTTTAAAGTTTCCACCCGATTCAGTAAAAGGGCCTCTCGCAAGAGAGGCCCTTTTCATTGTTCGCTGATTTGCCCTGCTCGGTACTTGAAAGGCATTCCGTGGTGATACCGATTAATGCTCAACAGTCAGTGGATCCGGGGGCAGGTTCAGATGCTTGGTGATGGCCTGATAGAGCTGGGGGTAGTTATCGTCAAAATGGTGTCCTCCCGGCAGGGTGATGCTGGTGACGTTGGGTTGGTTGAGACGGGGGCAGAGGCGGTCGTCGTCATCATCATCGGCACCTTGCAGGCAGACCATCGGCAGATCCCGGATGGTTTTCACCTGCGGTTCGGTCGGGTAGCTGCGGGCCTTGTGGGTCAGCATGTCGCTGACGTGGATCTCGAAGTCCGAGCTGGTGGAGGGGGAGAGCATCACGGCCCCGACCAGCCCCTGACGATAGTGCTCCGGCAACCGGTTGATGACGAAGGGGACAATCTCGGCACCAAACGAGAAGCCGACCAGCAGCCAGCGAGGGCGCTGCCAGCGCGCCTGATAATCATCGAGGATCCGCTCCAGATCGGCGGTCACCTGCTCCGGGGTTTTCTTCTTCCAGTAGTAGGTGAGGGAGCTCCAGCCCACGACCGGCAGGCCGTGCAGCTGAAACTGGGCGCTCAACCCCTTGTCGAGGGCTGCCCAGCCGCCATCGCCGCTGAGAAAGATCACCATGGGGGCGTCGGATGGCTGCTTGACCGGCAGCTCAATCAGGCTCAGGTCATCCTTGACCGGGGCGGCATGCGCCGCAAAAGATGAAACGGGCAGTACGAGACTGAGTAACAGCAATATCAAGGCTCTCATTGGCCATGCTCCTATTTCTTGATCAGCCCCAGCGGGCCGCGGCTAATCAGGGTGATCAGGTGAGTCAGGGTTCTGGGCAGTACCAGCTTGCTGCTGCAGAGCAGGTAGCGGGGTTCCCAGCGGGGCGAAAATTTCTCCTTGTAGCGTCTGAGCCCCTGGAAGTTGTAAAAGCGGCTGCCACGGACGAACAGGGTATTGCCAAGGCGGGCCCAGTAGCTGTTGAGCGGGTGATCGTTGAAGCCGGACATGGGGGCCATCCCCAGATTGAAGCTGGCGTACCCTTGCTCCTTGCCCCACAGCAGCAGCTCGACAAAGAGAAAATCCATGATGGGGGCGGTGCCGGTATCCAGGCTGTAACGCATCAGATCGATGGAGAGCATCTCCTTGTTATCGCTCACCCAGAGGTTGGCAAAGCCGACAATCTGCCCCTCGTGCCACACCAGTGCAGCCGGGCTCAAGGTCAGGTAGTCAGGCTCGAAGCGGCCGACCGAAAACCCCTTCTCCTTGCCCATTTTGCTCTGCAGCCAGGTATCTGAGACGGTCTGCAATCTGGGCAGCAGGGGAGCCACGGCGCTCGCCTCGACCACCTCGAAGGTCAACCCTTCCCGTTTGCCCTTGGCGTGGCTCTGGCGCAGGTTGCGCAACCGACTGCCCGCCAGATCGAAGGTAGCCAGATCGACCATCGCCTCTTCACCGAGCTTGAAGGGGATCAGCCCGAGCTCCAGATAGAGCGGCAGATAGCGGGCCGAGACCTGATAAAAGACCGGATTGGCGTCGTGTTCATCGCATCGCTCGCGAAATTGCCAGAGCAGCTCTTCGATCTGCTCGGGGCGACCGACCGGATCCCCCATCACAATCCAGCTGTTGCCCTCGATGCCATACATCAGGAAGGCGTCACCGGCGGGGTGGAACAGCAGGGACTTGTCCTGCAACTGGGCCAGATAGCCGTGGATCCCCCCTTCGCGCACCACCAGCTCGTGAGCGCGCGCCAGCGTCTCCTTGTCCGGCTTTTCGCCGACCATGCGCAGCGGCGCAAGCAGCTGGGCAACCCCGGCAACGGCCAGCACGGCCACCACGCTCCCCATGGCGCGCAGGCCGCGGGCCGCCCCACCGTGGGGCGAGAAGTGGAACCAGAGGGCGTGGTCATACTCCACCTGACGATAGGAGAAGAGCAGCAGCCACAGCGCCCCCAGCAGCACGGCGCCGACCGAAATGAGCCAGCCTGGGGTGTACTGGGGATAGAGCAGCGACCCCTTGCGATAGAAGAGGGTGCGGCAGGGGGTCATGATGAGCAGGAAACTGCCAAGCAGCAGGGCTGACTCCCAGTCCCCCCCTTGAGCAGGGAGAAGGCGATACCCAGAGCCAGCAGCAGCTGGGTGATGCGAAACGCGGCGTCGTGACGGCGATAGAGGCTGCGCGCCAGCAGGATCAGGAGGATACCGCTCACGCTGCCGAGCACGTGGGAGAGCTCCAGTAGGTGGAGCGGCAACACCTGCAGCCACACTTCGATGTGGCTGCGCATGGTCGGGATCATCCCCGAGCAGAGCAGCAGGCTGCCGGCGGCGAAGGTGCCCATGCTGATAAGGGCGGGAAGAAATTCGCGCACTGCGCTCATCAGCCCCTGTAGCCGCTGCCAGCGCGCTTTTTGTTGCAACATCTCCTGGCTGGTAAAGAGCAGCAGGGCACAGAGAAAGGGAAGCAGATAATAGATGCAGCGGTAGAGCAGCAGCGAGGCGAGCAGCTTGTCGGTTGGCAGGTAGTTAGCCAGCAGCAGGCTCATGCTCGCTTCGAACACGCCGATCCCGCCCGGCACGTGGGCCAGTACTCCGAGGAAGCTGGCCAGCACGAAGGCACTGAGCAGCACAGGGTAGGGGACGCTATATGCGGGCAGCAGCACAAACAGTACGGCGGCGGCGGCCATCCAGTCAGCCAGCGCGACCAGCAGCTGCGACAGACGAACTTTGAAACCGGGCAGGGTCAGGGTGTGTTCGCGCCAGGAGAGACGGTGTGTGGGCCAGCAGAGGTAGCAGGCCACCAACAGCAGAGCCATCATGCCCGCCAGCCTGAGCAGGGTATCTGCCCACTGCGGCCAGTCAGGCAGCAGCTGTGATACATCGCAGGTCAGTAGGGAGCCACCTCCCCACGCCAGCAGGCCGAGGAAAAAAGTGATGGAGCAGAACAGCACCACGCGGGCCACTTCCCCGGTGGCGAGCCCCAATGCTGAGTAGAGGCGATAGCGTACCGAGGTGCCCGTCAGCAGGGCAAATCCCAGGGTGTTGGAGAAGGTGTAGGCGATAAAGGAGGTAATGCTGACCTGTTGCCAGGGAAGGCGCTTGCCCAGCGCATGGAGCGCCAGCATGTCATAGCTGCAGAGGCAACCATAACTGAGCAGGGTCAGCAGCAGGGCGCCCGCCAGTCGCGGCAGGGGTTGGGACCAGATGGCCACACGAATATCGTGCCAGTGCCATGCCTGAGTCAGGTGATACAGCACGATCAGTGCGGTGCCGAGCAGCAGCAAGCTGCACAAGGGGCCGAGCCATTTAAGCAGATGACGCCACATGCCATGTTCCTGTGGTCATTGACCGTTTCCCGCAAAGGGGGAGCCGGGTCGTGGATCCGGTTTGGACGAGGGAGGCGCTCGTCAGGAAAATTTCGGGAAGAGATGGAAAGGGAGGCGTCAGCCTCCCTCTGTGATATCCAGTGACCGGTTGGATCACTTGGTTTTCGGCGCGACTTTGACGGCAGGAGTCTTGGCGTGAGTGGTTTTATGGTGTTTTTTCACCACCTTGGTCTGGGTCGCCTGCGGTGTGGCTGTCTTGGTCGGGGTGGCCGCCATGGTGAAACCGGAAGTGAGGGCGAAGACGGCAGCCAGGGTCAGGGGAATGATCTTTTTCATGGTCAATTTCCTTATTCGGGTTGATGTTATGGAGCGTTCTCCATGACAGTCATCCTATGACGGTAGCAGCGGCCCTTCAGTGAGCGGTTGGTGACGGTTTGTATCCAAATGTACAGGCAGGGTGAGGCAGAAGCGGGCTCCCTTGGCGGCGGGAAGCAATGCCACATCACCACCATGGTGGAGCGCTATGCTGCGCACAATGGCGAGCCCCAGCCCGGTGCCGCCGGTGCGGCGATCCCGACTCTGATCAAGACGCACGAACGGCTCGAAGATCTGGGGCGCCAGCGCCGGATCGATCCCCGGCCCATCGTCGCTCACCTCCAGCAAATAGTTCTCCTGCAGCCGCGAGATGGAGAGGGTAACCTCCCTCTCGGCGTAGCGCAGGGCATTGCCGATCAGGTTCTCCACCGCGCGCGTCAGCAGACGCTGATCGCCGCACCAGGGCATGTGGCGTGGCGGCAGATCGAGGGTGAGCCTCTTCTCGGGTGCCAGCGCTTGCCAGTCGCCGAGATGCGCTTGTGCCCAGTGACTGAGCTCCAGCTCGTCCTGTTGCAACGGCAACTCGGGTCTATCCAGCTTGGCGTAGGTGAGCATCTCTTCGATCAGAGCGTCCAGCGCTCCCAGATCTCGCTCCAGCGCCTGCTGCTCCTGCTCGGCAGGGGCAGGTTCGAGCATGGCAAGCCGATAGCGCAACCGGACCAGCGGGGTGCGCAACTCGTGTGCGATGGCATCGGTCAGTTGCTTGCGGCTGGCAATCATGGCCTGCAATTGGGTCGCCATTTGATCGAAGGTGCGTCCCACCCGGGCCAGACTGCTGCCCGGTGGCAGATTGGTTCGGCAGGAGAGATCCCCATCGCCTACGCGACGTGCGGTTTGCTCCAACTGTTGCAAGCCGCGCCAGTGGGGACGCAGCCACAGAAGGATGGGCAGGCCGAGGGATAGGCCGATCCCCAGCAGCAGTCCCACGTCGACCCAGTGCAGCTCGTGCAGGTAGGAGAGGTAGGGTACAGGGCCGACAATCAGCACCCGATCGGTATCGGGGATGCGCTGCAGGAAGGTGTCATCCTCCTCGACGATGACAATGTTGCCGGCGGCCAGAAAGGCTTGATCCTCGCTGGTCAGGGGCTGGCGCACCAGCTCGCCGATCATGAGGGGGAGGGTAAACTGACTGCTCTGCTCGGCCAGCCGATCGGGCCAGCGCTCTGGCGGGGTTCTTGCCAACTCGCCGGTCAACAGGCCAAGAGAGCCCTGCATCATGCGTTCGAGATAGCGATCACCCGCCCGTTCGGCGGTCACCTGATAGACCATGCCAACCAGCAGGATGGCCAGGGTGAAGCAGCCGATCAGCAACAGATAGAACTGGATAAAGAGGCGGCGCATGGCTGTGCTCCTGAAAGAGGGTTATTCCCAGGCGTGGGGGACGAAGAGGTAGCCTTTCTGGCGCACCGTCTTGATCCGGGTCGGGTTGTCGGGGTTATCACCCAGTTTGCGGCGCAGGCGGGAGATGGCCACATCCATGCTGCGATCCTGACCGTCGTACTCCCGGCCGCGCAAGCTGCGAAAAAGGGCTTCCCGACTCAAGATTTGGCCCGCGTGGCAGGCGAGCTCCCACAGCAGATCAAAGTCGGCGGTCGAGAGGGCAATGCTCTCGCCATCGAGGCGCACATCTCGTCCCGGACCATCCACCCGCAGCCGACCAAATTGCAGCTGCTGGGGAACGCTGCTGGTGGCTGCCGGTTGGGTTGGTGTTTGCTGGTGCTGGCGAAATTGTACCCGAAGTCGGGCCAGCAGCACCGGTGGTGGTGTCGTTTTGAGGATGTAGTCGTTGGCGCCCAGCTCCAGACTCAGGATCTGGTTCATGTCGCTGTCCAGCGAGGTGAGCATTACGATGGGGCCGTCGAAGCGTGGCCGAAGATCCCGACAGAGGGACATGCCATCCTGTCCCGGCAACATGATATCGAGCAGCACCAGGTCGGGCTGTTCGGCCTCTACCCGGGCCAGTGCCAGATCTCCTCTGGGCTCGAGGATCACGTCCATATCGTGGCGACCGAGCCAACTGCTGATGAGCTGGCCAATCTCGGGATCATCTTCGACAAAAAGAATGCGTTGCATAGAAAAGCTCCAACGGAAAGCAGGAGAGAAGAAGAGCGATCAGCATATCAATGGCGCTTGGGAAATACAGAAAAAGAACCGGGCAGGCTGATGTGCGGGGGAGTGTGGCTGTGTGTATCGATGGAGAGGAGCATATCGTGACAAATGGGCAGAGCTGCGTTTATCGATCTGGAGGATGATGGCCTTGCAGACAAGGTAAGGCGCTGTCGAGCGCAAAAACAAAAAAACCGGCCAAGGCCGGTTTTTCGCGGAGCAGACCAGAAGGTCACTGCACCAAGTCGATGGACATCACCTTACGGCGATTATCGACAGAATAATGGGGTGGCTGATGGGGCTCGAACCCACGACAACCGGAATCACAATCCGGGACTCTACCAACTGAGCTACAGCCACCACTGAAATTTTCATCAACGCTCGCCAATCCAGAAGGATTGGGGAACATCAATGGCGCGCCCTGCAGGATTCGAACCTGCGACCCACGGCTTAGAAGGCCGTTGCTCTATCCAACTGAGCTAAGGGCGCTTTGTATCAACACGTCTTAAGGACGAGTCGATGAACATGGTCGGTGATAAAGGATTCGAACCTTTGACCCTCTGGTCCCAAACCAGATGCGCTACCGGACTGCGCTAATCACCGAAAATCCCTGACCAGCATATCGACATGAGTCGTACTGGGCAACGGGCGGGCATCATAGCCAAGCGTAAGGGCCAGCGTCAACGACTTTTTCCCCCAGTAAATTCAAGTGCCTACTTATTGCCCGCTACAGGTATGGCGTGCGTCTGCCGCTAACATCCCGGCTAAAAAAATGCGACAATGCGCGGCAGTTGAACACATGGTGAGTGGAGAACGATGTCTGCCAAAATCATAGATGGAAAACAGGTTGCGCAAACGATTCGCAGCCAGGTCGCGGCGCAAGTCCAACAGCGGTTGGCGGCAGGGAAACGGGCTCCAGGGCTGGCAGTCATTCTGGTGGGGGCGGATCCCGCCTCTCAGGTCTATGTCGGCAGCAAACGTCGGGCGTGCGAGGAGGTGGGTTTTCTCTCCCGCTCCTATGATCTGAGTGCAACTGCCAGTCAGGAAGAGCTGCTGGCGCTGATCGACCAGTTGAATGCGGATAGCCACGTAGATGGCATTCTGGTTCAGCTGCCGTTGCCGGATCACTTTGATACCACTCAGGTGCTGGAGCGGATCCAGCCTGACAAGGATGTAGATGGATTCCACCCGTATAACGTCGGCCGTCTGGCCCAACGTATTCCGGCGCTGCGCCCCTGCACTCCGAAAGGGATCATGACACTGATCGAGACCACCGGCGTGAAGACACATGGTCTGCATGCGGTCGTGGTGGGAGCGTCCAACATCGTCGGGCGTCCCATGACCCTCGAATTGTTGCTGGCTGGCTGCACAACCACGACCTGTCACCGCTTTACCCGGGATCTGGAAGAGCAGGTTCGCCGTGCCGATCTGCTGGTTGTTGCGGTCGGTAAGCCCAACTTCATCCCTGGGGAGTGGATCAAACCGGGGGCACTGGTGATCGATGTGGGCATCAACCGTCTGGCTGATGGCTCGCTGGTCGGGGATGTGGAGTTTGAGACGGCGCGCAGCCATGCCTCCTTCATTACTCCGGTACCCGGTGGCGTGGGCCCGATGACGGTCGCCAGCCTGATGGAAAATACCCTGATCGCCTGCAGTGAATATCACGACTGATCATGGTTGGTGATAACCCTGTGATCCCGTGAGGAGGCAGGATTCGCCAGAAATATGACAATAAAAAACCGGTTGCTCAGAGAGGAACCGGTTTTTTATTTATCCAACGGGTGTTATTTACATATTTTGTGCTTCGTTTGGCACAATCACAGAGGCGTGATTTCCTTTCGGCCCCTGTTGCAGTTCAAAATTGACAGCCTGACCCGCTTTCAGGGTCTTGTAGCCCTCCATTTGAATCGTGGAGTAGTGAGCGAAGATATCCTCACCGCCCCCTTCCGGACAGATAAACCCAAATCCTTTTGCGTTGTTAAACCACTTAACTGTGCCGGTTGCCATACTTCTACATCCTTTTATTGATTACCCAGAAGTCGTTGAGTAACCTGCGCCAGCCCTTTATAACTAGGGACATGGGCCCATAGCAGACGGGCACAGATTAGCAAGTAACCAATCTAGTCTAACTTTTGAGCGAGTCAAGAAGTTGTTAACAGCTGATGTGATCTGGTTAACAAGTCTATTGACAACCTTGTGTTAGACGGTAGTAATCTAGAGGTACCAAAGCGCGATTATGAGCAAGCAGAAAGAACTCTTTGCTAATGAAGAGATTGCAGAAGCAGAGAAAACAAAGCTGCAGCCGCCACCCATGTATAAAGTTGTGTTGAACAACGATGACTACACCCCGATGGAGTTCGTGGTGGAGGTGCTGCAAAAGTTCTTTGGTATGGATTTGGACAAGGCGACTCAGGTCATGCTGAGTGTGCATTATAGTGGTAAGGGTGTCTGCGGCATGTTTACCGCAGAGATCGCCGAAACCAAGGTTGTCCAGGTCAACACCTATGCACGTAACAACGAACATCCACTGCTCTGTACTATGGAAAAGGCTTGAATCTGATGACTTGATGGCGAGTGTGACACCACATTGTAGCTGTACTAGGGGAGGTGCCTATGTTGAATAAAGATCTAGAAAAGACGCTGAACGAGGCTTTCAAACTGGCCCGTGACGAGCGTCATGAATTCATGACCGTCGAGCACCTGTTGTTAGCCCTTCTGGATAACAGTTCAGCCCATGAGGCGCTGAGCTCTTGTGGTGCCGATGTTGAGCAGATGCGCAAGGAGATCCGCGCATTCATCACCCAAACTACTCCGCTCATACCGCGCGATGATGAAGATCGTGAAACCCAGCCGACACTGGGCTTCCAGCGCGTGTTGCAGCGTGCCGTCTTCCATGTGCAATCCTCCGGCAATACCGAAGTAAGCGGCGCCAACGTGCTGGTCGCTATCTTCAGTGAGCAGGAGTCACAAGCTGCCTATTTCCTGAAAAAAGCCGAGATCAGCCGTCTCGACGTCGTCAATTTCCTCTCCCACGGGGTGCGCAAGGACAGCAAGCCGGATCTCGGCAGCAATAACAATCCCGAGTCTGATGATGATGTTTCGGCCGCACAGATCGAGAGCTTTGCCACCAACCTGAACCAGCTGGTGCTGGAAGGGCGCATCGATCCGCTGATTGGCCGTGATCAGGAGCTCAATCGTACCATTCAGGTGCTCTGCCGCCGTCGCAAGAACAACCCGCTGCTGGTGGGTGAAGCCGGCGTGGGGAAAACCGCCATTGCCGAAGGGTTGGCCTATCGCATCGTCAAGGGGGATGTGCCCGAGGTGATTGCGGGCAGTACCATCTATTCGCTGGATATGGGTTCTCTGCTGGCGGGCACCAAATACCGTGGTGATTTCGAGAAGCGCCTCAAAGTACTGCTCAAGCAGATTGAGCGTCAGGAAGGGGCCATCCTCTTTATCGACGAGATCCATACCATCATTGGTGCCGGTGCTGCTTCCGGTGGTCAGCTGGATGCGGCCAACCTGATCAAGCCGCTGCTCTCCAATGGTTTGCTCCGCTGTGTGGGATCCACCACTTATCAGGAGTACGCCCAGATCTTCGAGAAAGACCGTGCGTTGGCCCGTCGCTTCCAGAAGATCGATATTGTCGAGCCGACTATCGATGACACCACTCGCATCCTGATGGGGCTCAAGAGTCGCTACGAAGCCCACCACGGTGTACGCTATACCGCCAAGGCGATCCGTGCAGCTGCCGAGCTCTCTGCCAAGTACATCAATGATCGTCACCTACCCGACAAGGCGATCGATGTGATCGACGAGGCGGGTGCCGGTCAACGGTTACTGCCGGCGAGCAAGCGCAAGAAAGTGATCAATGTGCAGGAAATTGAGTCCATTGTGGCCAAGATCGCCCGCATTCCGGAAAAATCAGTCTCCTCTTCAGATAAAGAAGTACTGAAGAACCTGGAGCGCAATCTGAAGATGGTGGTCTTTGGTCAGGATAAAGCCATCGAGGTGCTGACCGATGCGATTCGCCTCTCTCGTTCAGGTTTGGGTAACGAGCGTCGCCCGGTAGGGTGCTTCCTCTTCGCTGGTCCGACCGGGGTGGGCAAGACCGAGGTCACCCAGCAGCTTGGTAAGGCGCTGGGTGTCGAGATGCTGCGCTTTGATATGTCCGAGTACATGGAACGCCATACCGTATCTCGTCTGATTGGTGCGCCTCCCGGCTATGTCGGTTTTGAGCAGGGTGGTCTGCTGACTGATGCGGTGATCAAGCATCCTCATTCCGTCGTGTTGCTTGACGAAATTGAGAAAGCTCACCCGGACGTATTCAATCTGCTGTTGCAGGTGATGGACAACGGCACCCTGACCGACAACAACGGGCGCAAGGCGGATTTCCGTAACGTGATTTTGGTCATGACTACCAACGCCGGTGTGCAGGAGACTCAGCGTAAATCGATTGGCTTCCAGCAACAGGATTTGAGCCACGATGCCATGGCGGTGATCAACAAGACCTTCAGTCCGGAGTTTCGCAACCGGCTTGATCACACCATCTGGTTCAACCATCTGGATATGACGGTGATCCATCAGGTGGTCGACAAGTTCATTGTCGAATTGCAGGTTCAACTGGATGCGAAGGGAGTCTCTCTCGAGGTGTCAGAGCGTGCCCGCCACTGGTTGGCAGAGAAGGGATATGACAGAGCCATGGGCGCCAGACCGATGGGTCGGGTAATCCAGGAGCACCTCAAGAAACCCCTGGCCAACGAGATCCTGTTTGGTTCACTGGTTGACGGGGGAATTGTGAAGGTTGAGTTGGTAAATGACAGCCTCAGCTTTGATTTTCAGGTCAATGTTGAAGCTGTTTCCCACTAAGCGTTAGTGATCAGAAAACGACAAAAAACCCCAACCGAAAGGTTGGGGTTTTTTGCTGAATTCCTGGCTTAGCGAGAGCGGAAAACAATACGTCCCTTGGAGAGATCGTAGGGAGTCAGTGCTACCGTTACTTTGTCTCCAGTCAGGATACGAATGTAGTTTTTGCGCATCTTGCCTGAAATATGAGCGATAACCACGTGACCATTCTCCAGTTCCACACGGAACATGGTATTGGGCAGGGTTTCGAGAATAGTGCCCTGCATCTCAATACTGTCTTCTTTAGCCATTGAATCCTCTTGATAAGCCACAACAAAAAACCGCTGGATCATGCCGGATTTAAGGCTATGTGTAAAGTTTACTCGGGCTTGGTGTCGATATTTTTCCATTCCCCCTGAATTAACAGTTCATGAGGGAGGTAATTGCGTTTGTAATTCATCTTGCGACACGCCTCTACCAGATAGCCAAGATAGAGCCAGCTTCGCCCGGTTCGCCTGGCCAGATCGAGCTGGCAGAGGATGGCAAAAGTGCCCAGGGAGCGATCGGCATAGTCAGGATCGAAGAAGGTGTACATGGCGCTCAAGGAGTGGGGCAGCAGGTCTGTGGTGGCTACACCGATAAGGCGGCCCTCTTTGCGCATCTCCAGGTAGAGCGGCGGCATCCAGTCACAATGGAGAAACCCACGATACTGGCTGCGGTTGGGGGGATACATGCTGCCATCGTGATGGCGTTCGCGGATATAGCGTTCGTAGAGCAGGTAATACTCGGGTTTGTCATCGTAGCTCAGGACGATCTCGATATCCCTGTTGAGCTGGCGGATCCGCTTCTGGCCGCGGCTGGGGCGAAAGCGCTCGCTGTGAATACGAAGGGACTGGCAGGCATGGCACGCCGGGCAGTGGGGACGATAGATGTCGTTGCCACTGCGGCGAAAACCGGCAGTCAACAATCGCTCGTAACCGTTGGCGTTGAGCAGATTGTGATCCATCAGTACCAGCAATTGCTCCTGTTCATGGTCCAGATAACTGCAGGGATGCTTGGGAGTCAGCCCTACTTTGAGGATCACTTCTTCAGTCATAGGCTGATTTCCCCCTCTTGCCAGCAGGAAGCCAATAGTGGTTGATGGCCAAGGCGTGCCAGTTCGGCCAGAAAACGGGCCCTTGGCCACTCCTCGATACCCAGGGTCGCCAGAAACGGGTTTTGCATCTGGCAATCGATGAGGGCGCCGCGATGGCGGGCGAAGTGGCGACAGAGTGCCACCATGGCAAGTTTGGCGCCGTTATCAATCCGGCTGAACATGGATTCACCGCAAAACAGTCGGCCGATAGAGAGGCCATACAGTCCCGCTTGCAGCTCTCCCTCCTGCCAGATCTCGATAGAGTGGGCATGACCCAGCCGGTGCAACTGCTGGTAGGCCTCGATCATGGGCTGGCTGATCCAGGTGCCATCGGCAGTGCGACGAGGGGCGGCGCAGGCGGTAATGACTTCATTAAAGGCGCGATTGACGGAAATATCGAATGGGGTACGGCGGATAATCTTCTGCAGTGTGCGCCCCACATGGAGTTGGTCGGGACGGATCACCCCACGGGGATCCGGTGACCACCACAGGGTCGGCTGGTGGGGTTCATTCCACGGGAAGATCCCCTTGTGGTAAGCTGCCAGCAATCTGGCAGGGGAGAGATCCCCGCCGATCGCCAGCAAGCCATTGGGCTCTTCCAGCGCATGGCTGGGGTCGGGAAACCAGCAAAGCTCATCATCCAGTTGGGTAAGATAGCGAGACATAAGGCAACGAGGTTCATAGATGAAGGCCATTATCCTGATAGTATCCAGCTTGCTCTGCTTTGTCACGGCGCCCGCCGGGGCGGAAGTTTACCAGCGCAATACCGCGCGGCCGGTCAATCAGGTGGTGTTTGGTCAGGTCGAAACGGTGCGCAATATTACCCAGCGCCAGATCCTGGAGTCAGAGCACTCTGGCTGGAAGACGCTGGGTGGTGCCGTGTTGGGCGGTCTGCTTGGCAACCAGTTTGGCGGCGGTCATGGCCGTGAAATCGCCACCGCCGTCGGCGCGCTCGCAGGTGCTGCAGCTGCGCAGCAATACCAGTCCGGGGGAACCGTGGTGGAAAACAAGTTGGTGGAGCTGCTGATCCGCAACGAGCAAAATGCCCTTATCAACGTGATCCAGGATTATGATCCCACCATGGTCTTTGCCAATGGGGACAAGGTGCGCATTCTCTACTTCGATGATGGGGTGCGGGTCGACAAGACTTACTGACTTTCGATAGTCTCGGTGATGGGGAGACTGTGGCAGGAAAGGAACCCGCAGACTCTCCTGCTGGAAAGTCTGTCGGGCGGTAATACACGGGACTGATGCCCTGAGGATTCAGATAGTTATCTCTTGAGAGACTATCTTGTCGCGACCGGTGTTCTTTGCCTGATAGAGCAGCCGATCCGCTACGCTCAGCGCCTCGTCCATGGATATCCGCCCGACACTGATCACGCCGTAACTGGCGCGAACAAAGAGCGGGGTTTCCGGTGACAAGGGTTGCTGGCGCAGCTGCTGACGCAGCCCTTCAAGACGCTTGATCAACACGGGGACGGTACAGTGAGGCACCATCATGGCAAACTCCTCTCCGCCAAAGCGGGCGATCATGGCATCGGGGAAGAACTGGGTCAGTAGCCGGGTCAGATGGCAGAGCAGTTGATCGCCGATGGCATGGCCCCAGTGATCGTTGACCTGCTTGAAGTGATCCACATCAAGCACACAGAGTGCGAGAGGCGTCTGCTGGCGCTGATGTTCTTCAAACCATTTTTGCCCTTCGTTGAACCAGTAGCGCCGGTTGTAGAGACCGGTCAGGTAATCACGATTGGCTGACTCCTGAATGCTGTTGAACTGCTCGAGCGCTTCCAGATTGTGGCTGACCCGACACTGTAGCTCTTCCGGCTCGAACGGCTGGTTGAGAAAGTCGTTGGCGCCCTGCTTGAGGTAGCGAGCAGAGAGACCGCGCTTGTCCGAGACCGAGATCCCGATAATCGCGAGCTGCTGCTTGCTGTAACGCTCTCTCAGCATCCGCACCAGACTGATGCCATCGATATCCGGCATATAATAGTCGACCAGTGCCAGCCGGATGTCCGGGTGTTGCTCCAGCATCGCCATCGCTTCACGGGCATGACTGGCCTCATGCACCTGCAACAACTGCTTGCGCAACTGGGCCATGGTGCGGTGACGGGAGGTGCGTGAGTCGTCGACCACCAGCACTTCGATAGACTGGTTGAGATAGAGGCGGTGCACCAAACTGACGGCATATTGCAGCGAGTGGCGCGAATCCTTCATCACATAGTCCAGCACGCCGGTTTCCAGCCAGGCGGCACGTTTATCCTCGCTGATGTCGGCAGTGAGGATCACCACCGGCAAACCTCGAGCCAGCAGCTCGTTGACCGCTTCGCCACGGGGCGCATCCGGCAAGGTCAGGTCCACCAGCGCGACCACATACTCCTCGCCCCGGCAGTGACGGGCACCTTCGAGGGTATCGAAGGCGTCAATCTCGAGGCCTGTCTGCTGGGCAATGGCCTGAGTCAGCATACGGCGGATGGTCAGGCTATCTTCGACAATCAATATCTTCTGTTTCATTAGACTCCTTTAAATAAAAAAGGCATACCGACTGGTATGCCTTATATCACAACTACGCTTGTTTATTGCGCGTCGAGGTAGCGTTCGGCATCGAGGGCTGCCATGCAGCCGGTACCGGCAGAGGTGATCGCCTGACGGTAGTTGTGGTCGGCCACGTCGCCGGCAGCGAAGACACCTTCAATGCTGGTCTGGGTGGCAAAACCGTCGAGGCCGCCACGTACCTTCAGATAGCCGTTTTGCATCTCCAGCTGGCCATCGAAGATCTGGGTATTGGGCTGGTGGCCGATGGCGATGAAGACGCCCATCAGCGGCAGCTCGCTGGTGCTGTTGTCCTGAGTGTTGCGCAGGCGCACACCGGTGACCCCCATCTGATCGCCCAGCACTTCGTCCAGGGTCTGGTGGGTGTGCAGCACGATATTGCCGCTCGCGACCTTGTCGTGCAGACGCTTGATCAGGATCTTCTCGGCACGGAATTCGTCGCGGCGGTGGATCAGGTGCACCTTCTTGGCGATGTTGGCCAGATACAAAGCTTCTTCAACAGCGGTGTTGCCGCCGCCGATCACCGCCACTTCCTGATTGCGGTAGAAGAAACCGTCACAGGTGGCACAGGCAGAGACGCCGCGCCCCTTGAAGGCCTCTTCGGAGGGCAGACCCAGATACTTGGCGGAGGCGCCGGTCGCGATGATCAGGGCATCGCAGGTGTACTCGCCGTTGTCGCCCTTGAGACGGAACGGGCGCTGAGTCAGTTCGACACTGTTGATGTGATCAAACAGGATGCGGGTGTCGAACTTCTCTGCATGCTCTTTCATGCGCTCCATCAGGGCCGGGCCTGTCAGCCCTTCCGGATCACCTGGCCAGTTTTCCACTTCGGTGGTGGTGGTCAGCTGACCCCCTTGCTGCATGCCGGTGATGAGCAGGGGATTGAGGTTGGCGCGGGCGGCGTAGACGGCCGCGGTGTAACCGGCCGGGCCTGACCCTAAGATCAGCAATTTGCTGTGAGTGACTTGGCTCATGATGTCATTTCCGGGATGTGATGAGTTTGCGCGATTGTAGGTAATTCGTGATCCGGGGTCAAAGGCTGGTGAGTCGATTGCACTAATCGTGTTCACAAGGGGTGACATGCAAAATAAAGGCATAAAAAAACCGCCCATCGCGGGCGGATTTTCACTCATCTCCAACTGGCGCAGGCCAGCGCAGATCAGTTCAGCAGGGTCAGGGGATCCGTGTAGGCAAGGCCATGTGCCACGGCCACTTCCTTGCAGGTGAGCTTGCCCTCCATCACGTTGAGCCCGTGCAGCAGGTTGGGATCGCTCAGCAGTGCCTGACGATACCCTTGCTGGGCCAGCTTGATGATAAAGGGGAGGGTGGCATTGTTGAGCGCCACGGTCGAGGTGCGGGCCACCGCCCCCGGCATGTTGGCGACACAGTAGTGCACCACTTCATCGACGATATAGGTCGGATCCTGGTGGGTGGTGGCGTGGGAGGTTTCCACACAGCCGCCCTGATCGATGGCCACATCGACGATGGCAGAACCCGGCTTCATGCGCGCAATGTGGTCACGGCGGACAAGTTTTGGCGCAGTGGCGCCCGGTACCAGCACGCCGCCGATGACCAGATCGGCCGCCAGCAGATGGCGCTCCAGCGTCTCGCTGTTGGAGTAGACTACTTTGGCCGCTCCCTGGAACTCGTTATCGAGACGGCGAAGGGTATCGACGTTGTTGTCGAGGATGGTCACATCTGCGCGCAGGCCAATGGCCATGCGGGCTGCATTAGAGCCGACCACGCCGCCACCGATGATCACCACCTTGGCCGGTTCGACACCGGGTACGCCGCCGAGCAGCACACCGCTACCACCGCGCGATTTTTCCAGTGCCTGGGCACCCGCCTGAATAGACATGCGACCTGCGACTTCCGACATGGGGGCCAGCAAGGGCAGGCCGCCACGGCCGTCGGTGACGGTTTCATAGGCGATACAGATGGCGCCGCTTTTCAGCAGGGCTTCGGTCTGGGGCAAGTCTGGCGCCAGATGCAGATAGGTAAACAGGGTTTGACCCGGGCGCAGCATGGCACATTCGACAGGCTGAGGTTCCTTGACCTTGACGATCATCTCGGCTTTGGCGAAAACCTCTGCTGCAGAGGCCAAAATTTCGGCTCCAACAGCGATATAATCTGCATCGCTGAAGCCAATGCCGTTTCCGGCACCGCTTTGGACGAAAACAGTATGGTTTCGTGCTGTCAGTTCACGTACACTGGCCGGAACCATGCCTACGCGGTATTCATGGTTTTTTATCTCTTTAGGTACACCGATAATCATGCTATCCCTCGTCTATAGATTGGTGTTTCATGTTGCCAAAATGTTAACCAACATTTGCGCCTAGTATATTCAGGTATTGACAGGATTTGTGACCATAATTATAAAATGACTGGTGATTCTTACCAAAAAATAGCCAAAGGATGGAATAAAATGATGGAAGCTAAGAGTCGGCTAAAGGATTTGGACAGGATTGACCGCAACATTCTTAATGAACTGCAAAAGGATGGCAGGATTTCGAATGTTGAGTTGTCCAAGCGAGTTGGCCTGAGTCCTACACCGTGTCTGGAACGGGTTCGTCGCCTCGAGCGACAAGGTTATATCGAAGGATATGCCGCTATTCTGAACCCTCATTATCTGGACGCATCTCTGCTGGTGTTTGTAGAGATAACCCTCAATCGCGGGGCGCCTGATGTGTTTGAACAGTTCAACAAGGCTGTTCAGGTGCTCGAAGAGATCCAGGAGTGTCATCTGGTTTCCGGTGACTTCGACTACCTGCTCAAGACCCGAGTCAGCGACATGTCGGCTTACCGCCGTCTGTTGGGGGAAACCCTGCTGCGTCTGCCCGGTGTCAATGACACCCGCACCTATGTGGTGATGGAAGAGGTCAAGCAGAGCAGTCGTCTGGTGATCAGCCCGATAAAGCAGGTTATGCCGTGGTATCTTTTCCATATGAGACACCATGACAGTCAGAAACGAGCGGCCGGTCCGCTCGTTTCTTCTTGTAAAGATAATTGCAAATATGGCCCCGTCCCATCAGGCTCTGGCTGACAATCGATGGGCTTTTCGGGGATACTAGGCCCCCTTATTTCCTGCATTACATGTTTTCAGAAAGGAGCCGGAGTTTGGCCGATAAAAAGCTGTTTACTCCTTTATCAGGTACACAACGGATCTTCGAAGCCGTCTTGATCGCCATCACCCTGATGGCTGCTTATCTTCTGCTTGCCCTGTTGTCCTATCACCCCGCGGATCCCGGCTGGTCCCAGACCTCCTGGCAAGGGGAGGTGAAGAACCTCGCCGGTAGTGCCGGTGCCTGGCTCGCCGATATCACCATGTTTACCTTTGGTGCCTTCTCCTATCTGGTGCCGCCGCTGGTGGTGCTGCTGGGCTGGAGTCTGTTCTGGCGCCCGAGCCGTCTGCTCGATGTGGATTACCTCACCCTGGGGGTGCGGATCATCGGCTTTATCCTGACCGTGCTCGGCATGTCGGCCATTGCCAGCATGAACTTCAACGATATGCAAAACTTCTCCGCCGGTGGTCTGGTGGGGGATGTGATCGCTTCTGCAGTGGTGCCGCTGTTTGGCGGCGTCGGGGCCAACCTGATGCTGCTCTGCTTCGTGGCAACCGGCATCACCCTGTTTACCGGCTGGTCCTGGCTCACTATTGTCGAGCAGATCGGTGCGGCCTGTACCGGTTCGGTCAGCGCTGTTTACCACTTCCCGACCACCCTCGGCCGCTGGCTGACCGGTGGCTGGCGTCAACCCCGCAACGAGGGGCCGGATCCCTTGCTGGAAGGCGGGGTAGGGGCCATCGCGTTTGATGACGAGGAAGATGAGCCGCACACCAGCTGGACGCGCAAGCCCAAGGCCAAGAACCAGAAGGCTGCCGCCGAAGAGTGGCTGCCGGAACTCGACGACGATACCTTCGAGTTCGATCCCCAGTTTGATGATGAAGATGATGAGCCGGCTCCGGCTGCCAAGCCGAAACGTGCGGTGGCGGCTGCCAATGGGCGCCGTCAGCCGGTACTGGCTGTGGCCGATGACGATGATGATGACGATCTGGATCTGCCGTGGGCCGAAGGGGACGACGAGGTCGCCGCGCCGGTCGCTGTTGCACCGACCAAGCCCAAGCGTCGTCCGCAGTCAACAATGCCGCCGTTGCCGAGTATCGAGCTGCTCGACCGTCCACCCGCCAAGACCCAGATGATGAGCAAGGATGAGCTGGATCGAATGGGCCGTCTGGTGGAGGCCAAGCTTGCCGACTACAACGTGCAGGCCAAGGTGGTGGGTGTCTATCCGGGCCCGGTCATTACTCGTTTCGAGCTGGATCTGGCGCCGGGCATGAAGGCGAGCAAGATCACCAACCTCTCGCGCGATCTGGCCCGCTCTTTGTCTGCCAGCAGCGTGCGGGTGGTTGAGGTGATCCCGGGCAAGACCTATGTGGGGATCGAGCTGCCCAACCGGGTGCGTCAGACCGTTTACCTGCGCGAAACCCTCGACTGTGATGCTTTCCGCGATAGCCGCAACCCGCTCACCATGGGCCTGGGTCAGGACATCGCCGGCGAGCCGGTGGTGGTGAACCTGGCCAAGATGCCGCACCTGCTGGTGGCCGGTACCACAGGTTCCGGTAAGTCGGTGGGGGTCAACACCATGATCATCTCGATGCTCTACAAGTCATCCCCCGATGATCTGCGCTTCATCATGATCGACCCCAAGATGCTGGAACTCTCGGTCTACGAAGGGATCCCGCATCTGCTGACCGAGGTGGTGACCGACATGAAGGATGCCGCCAACGCCCTGCGCTGGTGTGTGGGCGAGATGGAGCGCCGTTACAAGCTGATGTCGGCAGTCGGGGTGCGCAACCTCAAGGGCTACAACGACAAGGTACTGGCTGCCATCGAGGAGGGGGAACCCCTGCTGGATCCGTTGTGGCGTCCGGGTGACTCCATGGATCAGATGCCGCCGGAGCTGGAGAAGCTGCCCCACATCGTGGTGGTGGTGGACGAATTTGCCGACATGATGATGATCGTCGGCAAGAAGGTGGAAGAGCTGATCGCCCGTATCGCCCAGAAGGCGCGGGCCGCCGGTATTCACCTTATTTTGGCGACCCAGCGTCCGTCAGTGGATGTGATTACCGGTCTTATCAAGGCCAACATCCCGACCCGTATTTCGTTCCAGGTATCGAGCAAGATCGACTCGCGCACCATCATCGATCAGGGCGGCGCCGAATCCCTGCTCGGTATGGGCGACATGCTCTACATGCCGGCCGGTACCTCCAACCCGACCCGGGTACACGGTGCCTTTGTCGATGACCACGAAGTGCACAAGGTGGTGGCGGATTGGAAACTGCGCGGCGAGCCGAACTACATCGAGGAGATCCTCTCCGGTGAGTCGGGTGGCGAAGGTGGCAGCGGCGAATATGGCGGTGGTGGCGATGAAGAGCTCGACCCCCTGTTCGACGAAGCTGTCGCTTTTGTGGTGGAGTCCCGCCGTGGCTCGACCTCCAGCGTCCAGCGCAAGTTCAAGATTGGTTACAACCGGGCAGCCCGTCTCATCGAGCAGATGGAGAATCAGGGCATCGTCAGCTCACCGGGTGGCAATGGTCAGCGCGACGTGCTGGCACCGCCGCCGGTGCGGGACTAAGCCTCACCGTTTCATACTATCCCTGGCCATGCCCTCCGCGGGCGTGGCCTTTTATCGAGAGCGTCTTTATGAAGAGCGTGATGAAAAAACAACTGTTGATGGGTACCGTGCTGCTGATGGCCAGCAGCCAGGTGTGGGCCGATGCGGCCAGCGATCTCAAACATAAGCTGGCGGGGGTGAGCCTCTTCTCCGCCAAGTTTGCCCAGACCGTCTATGACAGCAAGGGCAAGGAGCTGCAAAAGGCCAGCGGCGATCTGCTGGTGCAGCGGCCAAACCGTTTCAACTGGCACACCACCTCGCCGGACGAGAGCCTGATCGTGGCCGATGGTCAGGATGTCTGGGTCTATGATCCCTTCGTCGAGCAGGTGACCGCCCTCAAGCTGAAAGATGCGGTGCTCAACACCCCCTTTATTCTGATCGCTGGCAATGACGACAAGTTCTGGAAGAACTATGACGTGACCCAGCAGGGGGATGTCTATACCGTCACCAGCCGTCACAAGGATGAGCTGATCGCCTCCTTCCGTGTCACCTTCGACAGACAAGACAACATCAGTCGTTTCGATGTGAAAGAGGCGCAAGGGCAGTGGAGTGAATTCACCCTTAGCAACTTCAACCGCAAGCCGGTGCTCAAGGGCAACGAATTTGTTTTCAAGATCCCGAAGGGGGTCGAGCTGGACGACCAGCGCTAATGAGCAAGCGGTCGTTGGATTGCTCGCCACTGCGCCAGTCAAAGGCGAGTGGCGTGACGCTGGGTGGTCAATACAGATGAGCAACTTGACGCTGGATTTCTCATCGGACTTTCGTCCGCTGGCGGCCCGGATGCGGCCGCAAAACCTCGACCAGTATATCGGTCAGCAACATATCCTGGGGGCTGACAAGCCCCTGCGCAAAGCCATTCTGGCGGGTCACTGCCACTCGATGATCCTGTGGGGGCCGCCCGGTACCGGCAAGACCACGCTGGCGGAGCTGATGGCTCACTACTGTCAGGCGGAAGTGGAGCGACTCTCTGCGGTCACCTCCGGGATCAAGGAGATCCGCGCCGCTATCGACAAGGCGAAGGAGAACAGCTGGCGCGGAGTGCGCACCATCCTGTTTGTGGATGAGGTGCACCGCTTCAACAAGAGCCAGCAGGATGTGTTCCTGCCCCACATCGAAGATGGCACCATCACCTTTATCGGTGCCACCACTGAAAACCCCTCGTTCGAACTCAACAACGCACTGCTCTCACGAGCCCGGGTCTATCTGCTCAAGCGACTGGAGGAGAGCGATATTCTCGCCATGCTCGATCAGGCGATGACTGATCCCCGTGGTCTCAATGATCCGGCACTCACCTTTGCCCCCGGCGTCAAAGAGGCGTTGGCTAAGGCAGTTGATGGGGACGGGCGAAAATCCCTCAACTATCTGGAGTTGTTGGCCGACATGGCCGAAACCGACAGCACAGGGGCGCGGGTGATCGACAGTGCCCTGCTCGCTGCCGTGGTGGGGGAGCACGTGGCCCGCTTCGACAAGGGGGGGGATCACTTCTATGACCTCATCTCGGCGGTGCACAAGTCCATTCGCGGCTCGGCGCCGGATGCGGCGCTCTACTGGTATGCCCGCATGGTGAGTGCCGGTTGCGATCCGCTCTATATTGCCCGCCGTTTGTTGGCGATAGCCTCGGAAGATGTGGGCAATGCGGATCCCCGTGCCATGCAGGTCGCCCTGTCGGCCTGGGATTGCTTCCATCGCATCGGTCCGGCGGAAGGGGAGCGGGCTATCGCCCAGGCGATCGTCTATCTCGCCTGTGCCCCGAAAAGCAATGCGGTCTATACCGCCTGGAAGGCAGCGCTCCATGATGCCAAAAACCTCCCTGACTTCGAGGTGCCGGTGCACCTGCGCAATGCGCCGACCAAACTGATGAGCGATCTGGGCTATGGCGCCGAGTATCGCTATGCCCATGACGAGCCGGGCGCCTATGCTGCGGGCGAGCAGTATTTCCCGCCCGAGCTGGCGGGCAAGCAGTACTACCAGCCCACTGATCGCGGCCTTGAAAAGCAGATTGGCCAGAAGCTCGATTACCTCCATGAACTGGACAGGCAAAGTCCGCAGCAACGGGGCAAATAGCCCCTTTGTTACCTCGCATGGCTGAAAATTGGTCAGGCGTTTGAATATACAGGACGGTTTGCGTGCCAAAGTCGGTAAAAACGACACAAATAGTCCCTGTTCGGGCGGGGGGGCGGTCTGCTACACTGCCCGTCTGACCCCGCTTGTCTTGGCCTTGCGCCATCTTCTTGATCTCGAAGGCCTGTGATAGTTAAGGCCCGATTCTGAAGACGATTGGGGTGCGCCAACCGATGTTAACTTCCGGATCTGTTTCCCAGCCCGTCATGACGACTCAGGCCCAGATCCCATTTTAAAAAAGTAGGTAAACCATGCTGGATCCCAAATATCTGCGCAGCGATATCGAAGAGGCTGCCGCTCGTCTGGCGACACGTGGCTACGTTCTGGACGTAGCGGCTGTCAACGCTCTGGAAGAGAAACGCAAGGATCTGCAGTCCCGTACCCAGGAGCTGCAGGCCGAGCGCAACGCCCGCTCCAAATCCATCGGTGAAGCTGCCCGTCGTGGTGAAGATGTTGCCCCGCTCAAGGCCGAAGTGACCAAGATCAACGACGAGCTGGAAACCAGCAAGGTCGAGCTGGATGCCCTGCTGGCCCAGCTGAAAGCCATTGCCGACGCCATCCCCAACCTGCCGAGCGAGACCACTCCGGTGGGCCGTGACGAGAACGACAACGTGGAAGTGCGCCGCTGGGGTACCCCGCGCGAGTTCAGCTTCCCGGTACGCGATCACATCGATCTGGGCGAAGCGGCCAAGGGCGTTGACTTCAAGAATGGCGTCAAACTCTCCGGTACCCGTTTCGTGGTGATGAAGGGTCAGATTGCCCGTCTGCACCGTGCCCTGGCTCAGTTCATGCTGGATCTGCACACCCAGCAGCACGGTTACACCGAGTGCTACGTGCCCTATCTGGTGAACCCGGACAGCCTCTATGGCACCGGCCAGTTGCCGAAATTTGCCCAGGACCTGTTCAACACCGGTATCGAAGGTGAAGGGGAAGAAGAGGGCAAGGTGCGCAAGTTCTCCCTGATCCCGACCTCCGAAGTGCCGCTCACCAACATGGCCCGTGACGAGATCTTTGACGCGCAAGAGCTGCCAATCAAGATGACCGCTCACAGCCCCTGCTTCCGCTCTGAAGCCGGTTCCTACGGTCGTGATACCCGTGGCCTCATCCGTATGCACCAGTTCGACAAAGTCGAAATGGTTCAGCTGGTTCACCCGGAGAAATCCTGGGATGCGCTGGAAGAGATGGTCGGTCACGCCGAGAAGGTGCTGCAACTGCTGGAGCTGCCGTATCGCGTGATGGCGCTTTCTACCGGTGACATGGGCTTCTGCGCTTCCAAGACCTACGATCTGGAAGTGTGGCTGCCGGCCCAGAACACTTACCGTGAGATCTCCTCTGTCTCCAACTGCACCGACTTCCAGGCGCGCCGCATGCAAGCTCGCGTGCGCATCGACGGCAAGCCGCAACTGCTGCACACCCTGAACGGCTCCGGTCTGGCAGTGGGTCGTACCCTGGTTGCCGTGATGGAGAACTACCAGCAGGAAGATGGCCGCATCGCCATCCCGGCTGCGCTGCAATCCTACATGGGTGGCCTGACCCACATCGGGTAAGTTCACGCCGCTGACCACAACGCCATGGCATTGCCATGGCGTTGTGCATTCTGGCGCCGATCAACCGTTTTAGTGCTGAAAAAATGCGGCTTTTCGGCGTCGCTTTGAACAGTTAACACATTTTTATCAAGCAATGCGCAATCGTTTTTGTTAGACTGCGCCGCAATTTCGCAGGACATCTTTTTCTATGGTCTGGATTGATTACGCCATCATCGGCATCGTCGGTTTCTCTGCTCTTATCAGCCTGGTGCGCGGCTTCGTCAAGGAGGCCATGTCTCTTGTCACCTGGTTCGTCGCCTTCTTTATTGCCAGCCATTTCTATCCCGATCTCGCCGTCTATTTCACCTCCTTCTCCGACGCGCTGGTTCGCAACGGTCTGGCCATCGCGGCGCTGTTTGTGGCGACTTTGATCCTCGGCAGCGTGGTCAACTATGTGGTGGGCCTGTTGGTGGACAAGACGGGTCTCTCCGGTACCGATCGGGTGCTGGGGGTCTGCTTCGGTGCAATTCGCGGGGTGCTGATCGTCAGTGCCCTGCTTTTTTTCATGGATACCTTCACCAGCCTCTCCCAGAGCGACTGGTGGGTGGCGTCCAAGCTGGTGCCGGAGTTCAAGCCGGTGATCCAGTGGTTTTTCGGGTTCATGTTGAACTCATCCAGTTTTCTTAAACAGGTATAGTGACTTCGAGGTAGCAAAGACATGTGTGGTATTGTCGGTATAGTTGGCACCACCCCCGTCAATCAGGCCCTCTACGACGCCTTGACGGTGTTGCAGCACAGGGGACAGGATGCCGCCGGGATCGTGACCATTGATAGTGGAAACTTCCGGCAACGCAAGGCCAATGGCCTGGTGAAGGACGTGTTTGAAGTGCGCCACATGCAGCGTCTGCAAGGGAACATCGGCATAGGTCATGTCAGATACCCCACCGCAGGCAGCTCAAGTGCCGCTGAAGCCCAACCTTTTTATGTGAACTCGCCCTACGGCATGGTGCTGGCCCATAACGGCAACCTCACCAACGCCAAGGAGCTCAAGGAGCAGCAGTTCAAGGTCGCCCGCCGTCACATCAACACCACCTCCGACTCGGAAGTGTTGCTGAACGTGTTGGCCCACGAGCTGGATCGCTGTGACAAGATGGCCCTGCGTCCCGAAGATATCTTCGCCGCGGTGCGCAGAACCCATCAGCAGATCCGCGGCGCTTATGCGGTGGTTTCGCTGGTGATTGGTCATGGTCTCATCGGTTTTCGCGATCCCAACGGCATTCGCCCGCTGATCCTGGGTCGTCGGGTCGACGAGCAGGGGCAGGTGGAGTACATGCTCGCCTCAGAGAGCGTTGCGCTCGACGCCATCGGTTTCGAGACGGTGCGGGATATTGCGCCGGGTGAAGCCATCTACATCACCGAGCAGGGCCAGCTCTTCTCCGAGCAGTGTGCGGAGAACCCGCAGATGAGCTCTTGTATATTCGAATATGTCTATTTCGCCCGTCCCGATTCGTGCATCGACAAGGTCTCGGTCTACGCCGCCCGCCTCAACATGGGTCGCAAGCTGGGTCAGAAGATTGCCCGCGAGTGGGAAGATCTCGATGTAGACGTGGTCATCCCCATCCCCGAGACCTCCTGTGACGTGGCGCTGGAGATCGCCCATACCCTCGACCTGCCGTACCGTCAGGGCTTCGTGAAGAACCGCTACATCGGCCGTACCTTCATCATGCCGGGCCAGACCCAGCGCAAGAAGTCGGTGCGTCGCAAGCTCAACGCCATCAGCTCCGAATTCAAGGGCAAGAAGGTGTTGCTGGTGGATGATTCCATCGTGCGTGGTACCACGTCCGAGCAGATCATCCAGATGGCCCGTGAAGCGGGGGCAGCCAAGGTCTACTTCGCCTCGGCGGCGCCGGAAATTCGCTTCCCCAACGTCTACGGCATCGACATGCCCACCGCCAACGAGCTGATCGCCCATGGCCGCGAAGTGGAAGAGGTGTGCAAGCTGATTGGCGCTGACGGCCTGATTTTCCAGGATCTGGAAGATCTGGAAGCCGCCGTGCGGGAGATCAACCCGGATCTGCGTCACTTCGAGACCTCGGTCTTCAATGGTCACTACGTCACCTCCGACGTGGACCAGTCCTATCTGGATCACCTCAACGCCCTGCGCAACGATGACACCAAAGCGGTGCGTGAGTGGCAGGAAGGCACCAGCAATCTGGAAATTTTTAACGAAGGCAGTTAAACGTTTGCGGTTTTGCCGGATGGGATAGCGAGATGGGGGCCAGTGGCCCCCATTGTCGTTTTTGCCTCGCACCGCCAGAAGGGGTAGGGTGTATCTGTTTGAAAAATATCCGCTTATCTTGCCGGATATGGGCATGGCCAGCGGGATCCGCTAGCATAGGCGGCAACATATATGACCGATACGCTTTTAACCTGCGTGTTTAACAAACGAGAGTTTAGATGGATGACCTGTTAGCCCCTGTGCGCCAGTTTTTGCAGTGCGAGACCCCGGATGAGTGGGTGGAGATGGCGCGGGATCCGGCCCGTTTACCGACCCTGCTCATCGATCACGCCAACTGCGAGACCAAGGCTGCACTCACTGCCCACAGTCTGGTGCGCCGCTACTGCCTGCCGAAGGGCAAGCGCCATCTGCTGCCCAAGCTGGAGTTTTATCGCGAGCTGGATGCCATCCCGGAGAAGGCCGAGATCCTGGGCAAACGCAGCATGGGGGAGTCTGATCGCACCGTCTTTGCCGAACTGGAACGCAATCCGCTGCTGTTTCCCATGGTGCGACTCATTCAGGAGGAGCTGCACCACTTCGAGCAGGTGCTGGAGATCATGCAGGCCCGCGGCATCGAATACGGGCCGGTGACGGCCTCCCGCTATGCCCGCCAATTGATGCAGCATGTGCGCACCCATGAGCCGGCCACCATAGTCGACAAGATGATCATCGGCGCCTATATCGAGGCCCGCTCCTGCGAGCGCTTTGCCAAGCTGGCGCCCCATCTGGACGAAGAGCTGAGCCGTTTCTATGTCTCTTTGCTGCGCTCTGAAGCGCGCCACTATCAGGATTACCTGAGCCTGGCCGAACAGTACGCAGGGGAGGATATCAGCGAGCGGGTGGCCTTCTTTGGCAAGCTGGAAGCCGAGCTAATCTGCTCGCCGGATCCACAGTTCCGGTTTCATAGCGGCCTGCCTGTCACATCTGACAGTTGTTGACGCACAGGGGGCAAACTACTATTGCCCTGTTCCTACTACGAGCGACAAGTAGTTACTTTTGAGCGCAATTCCCGGCCCTGAGCCGGGATCTTTTTTTCTGTCGTACCTCCTTCCTGCCTTTGGCGCTCTATGCTGAATCCCTGGCTATTTTTGCGTATTCCCCTTGCGATGAAATCCTGTTCGATCAGCCGGTTATTGTGGTGATAAAGTGCTCATTCAATTGGCTCACCCTTGTAGAAACGGGCGAAACCGTGTACTTTTTTGCCTTCGCAAGATTTGAATAACCAATCAATAGGAGCGTGTATGCGCATTGTTCTGTTGGGGGCTCCGGGCGCCGGCAAAGGTACCCAGGCTCAGTTCATCATGGAAAAACACGGTATTCCCCAGATCTCCACCGGCGACATGCTGCGTGCGGCGATCAAAGCGGGCACCGAGCTCGGTCTGAAAGCCAAAGCTGTGATGGACGCAGGTCAGCTGGTCTCTGACGACATCATCATCGGTCTGGTCAAAGAGCGCATCGCTCAGCCGGACTGCGCCAAAGGCTTCCTGTTGGACGGTTTCCCGCGCACCATTCCCCAGGCGCAAGCCATGAAGGACGCCGGTGTCGTGGTTGATTTCGTGCTGGAGTTCGATGTGCCGGACGAAGAGATCGTCAAGCGCATGAGCGGCCGTCGCGTTCACTCCGGCTCCGGCCGTACCTACCACGTGGTGTTCAACCCGCCGAAAGTGGAAGGCAAGGATGACGTGACCGGTGAAGATCTGGTGATCCGCGCCGACGACGAAGAGACCACAGTACGCAAGCGTCTGGATGTATATCATCAGCAGACCGCGCCGCTGATCGGTTTCTACGGCAAAGAGGCGGAAGCGGGCCACACCCGTTACGTCAAGATCGACGGCACCCAGCCGGTTGATCTGGTCAGCAAGCAGCTTGCCACCATTCTGGGCTGATCTTTGCTGCCGGCACTGTTTCCCGTGCCATCAGATAAATAAAGAGAAGGGCCCTGTCGGGCCCTTTTTGCATAATGACAGATAGACAGGAAGCCAACGTGACCACGAAAACCGGAATATTGCTGGTCAATCTGGGTACCCCAGCCGCACCGACCACCGCTGCCGTCAAAGCATTCCTCAGCCAGTTCCTGCACGATCCCCGTGTGGTGGACCTGCCCCGTTACCTCTGGTGCCCGCTGCTCCACTTCATCATCTTGCCGACGCGCTCGCCCAAAGTGGCCAAGCTCTATCAGCAGGTGTGGACCGAGCAGGGCTCGCCGCTGATGGTGATAAGCAAGCAGCAGCGTGCTGCGCTGGAGCAGGAGCTCAAGCGGGAGGGGGTTGAGGTGCCGGTGGAGCTGGCGATGACCTATGGTTCCCCGTCAGTGAATGATGGCTGGCAGGCGCTCAAGGCCAAAGGGGTCAACCGGGTGATCCTGTTGCCGCTCTATCCGCAATATTCGGTCAGTACCACCGCCTCGGTCTTCGATGCCTGGAGCAAGGCGATGAAGAGAGAGCGCAATCTGCCGGTGGTACGGCTCATTCGTGATTATCACGCCCATCCCGAATACATTCAGGCGCTGGCCATGAGTGTGCGCCGTCACTGGGAGCAGCACGGTCAGGGTGATCACCTGCTGATGTCGTTCCACGGCATTCCCGAGCGCTACGAGAACGAAGGGGACCCCTATGGTCACCAGTGTCGCCATACCGCCAGCTTGCTGGCCGAGGCGCTCGGGCTGGAGGCCGGGCAGTGGACGGCCAGTTTCCAGTCCCGCTTTGGCAAGGAGGAGTGGCTCAAGCCCTACACAGACGTGACCATCGCCGGTATGCCAGCTGCGGGCATCAAGCGGCTCGATGTAATTTGTCCTGCCTTTGCCGCCGACTGCCTCGAAACCCTCGAGGAAATTCAGGTACAGAACCGGGAGATCTTCATGGAGGCCGGTGGCGAGCGGTTTGAATATATTCCGGCCCTCAACAGCGATCAGGCCCACATCAGGATGATGGTCTCACTCATCTGCCGCGAATTGGCATGAGTGACCGGCAGCCAGTCAAACAAGGAGTCGTCTTATGGTGCATATCACGCTGATTTACGCAGGCTTGCTGGGGCTGCTGTTTTTGGGGCTCTCCTTCTGGGTGGTCAAACGCCGCGCCCAGTTCGGGGTGATGATAGGGCAGGGGGAGGCCCCCGAGCTGCTGGCGGCGATCCGGGCCCACGGCAACTTTGCCGAGTATGTGCCGCTGACCCTGCTGCTGATGGCGCTGTGCGAGCTATCCGGTGCCGGTGCGCTCTGGCTGCATGCCGGTGGCGCCATGCTGTTGGTCGGCCGCATCCTGCATGCCATTGGCATCCAGATCCCCAAAGCCCCCAATGTGCCCCGTTTTCTGGGCACCCTGCTGTTCTGGCTCGCCCTCGGCCTCTTCTCGGTGCTGGCCCTGTTGCAGGGCATGGCGGCCGCCTGAAAACCGACGCTTTTTTATGCTATAGAGCCACCCCGGGCGGGGTGGTTTTTTTATGGTGAAAAGGCAAACGTTTTTCCTTGCAGGCCTTGTCTATACTGACTCCATTATTTAAACAGGGCGACTTTTCGGGGCGGCGGATTGTGTTAAAATCCAGCCCCTCTTTCCCCCAGAGCACAGAACATTGCCATGAAATTTCCCGGTCAGCGCAAGTCCAAACACTACTTCCCTGTCGACAGACGCGATCCCCTGGTGCCGCAAAATCCCCTGTTAACCGAGCTGGGCAAAGCCTACGTCGTCGGGATTGATCAGACCCTGGTTGATATTGAAGCCCATGTGGATGAAGACTTTCTGACCCGTTATGGTCTGAGCAAGGGGCACTCCGTCGTCATCAACGACGACGTGGCAGAACGCATTTATGACGAGCTCAAGGCCAACAACATGGTGGTGAGCGAGTTTGCCGGTGGTACCATTGGCAACACGGTACACAACTACTCGGTACTGGCCGATTCCCACTCCATCCTGCTGGGTGTGATGAGTCAGGACATTCGCATCGGCTGCTACGCCTACCGTTATCTGTGCAACACCTCTTCCCGCGTCAATCTGGACTATCTGCAGCCAGTTGATGGTCCCATCGGCCGTTGCTTCACTTTCATTACCGAGTGCGGCGAGCGCAGCTTCGGTATAAACGCTGGCAAGATGAACCAGCTGGATGTGCAGCACATTCCGGAGGATGTGATCAAAGGGGCATCTGCCCTAGTTATCACCGCCTATCTGGTACGCGGTGACGATGGTGATCCGATGAAAGAGGCGGCCATGACTGCTGTGCGTTATGCCCGCGAGGCCGGTATTCCCGTGGTGCTGACCCTGGGCACCCGTTTCGTCATCGACGAAAACCCCCAGTGGTGGCGCGACTTCATTGCCGAAAACGTGACTGTGCTGGCGATGAACGAAGACGAAGGTGAAGCCCTGACCGGTATCGCTGATCCGCTCGGTGCGGCCGACAAGGCGCTCGACTGGGCCGACATGGTGCTCTGTACTGCTGGCCCCATCGGCCTCTACATGGCGAGCTACACCGATGAGGACTACAAGCGCGAGACCACTCATACCCTGCTGCCAGGCGTTATCCCCGAGTTCAACATGTATGAGTTCAGCCGCCCGATGGCCCGTGCCAAGTGCCGCAAACCGGCCCGTATCTACTCCCACATCTCCCCGTATATGGGTGGCCCGGAGAAGATCAAGAACACCAACGGGGCAGGGGATGGCGCCCTTTCCGCCGTGCTGCACGACATGGTGGCCAACTCCTATCACCGGATGAATGTGCCCAACTCCGCCAAGCACATCTCCGAGTTCCTGACTTACTCCTCACTGGCCCAGGTTTGCAAATACGCCAATCGCGTCAGCTACGAGGTCTTGGCCCAGAGCAGCCCACGTCTCTCCCGCGGTTTGCCGGAGAAAGAGGACAGCCTGGAAGAGGTTTACTGGGAGCGTTGATCTCCTGAATCTGCAAGACGCCTCCATCGGGAGGCGTTTTTGCAGGCAAATGGGGGTTATCCCGGCTTTTTTCCCGGAATAACCCCAATATGCTTGAGTCCATGTCACTTTTACGACACCATTTGGCCATCGTATTGTCGCCCGACAATGCCGCAGCACCCGAAAGAAAGAGAGAATCCCATGAGCATGCTTAACGACAACCTTGACGCCAATTTCCAACTGTTTATCGAACAAGTCCGCGAGTCGGGTCAGGTGTGGGGTCTGCGCTATGGGGAAGACTGGGTCGTCTGCCGCTCCGCCGAATTTGAAGATGCCGACGTGATGCCGCTCTGGTCTGCCGAAGAGGACGCCCGTCTGCACTGCGTCGACGAGTGGGCCGATTACGAGCCGGAAGTGATCGATCTGGAAGAGTTTCTCGATATCTGGATCAACGATCTGGATGAAGATGATGTGCTGGTCGGCCCGAACTGGAACGCCGATCTGGAAGGCCAGGAGCTCGAACCCATCGAGCTGGCCAAGGCACTGGTTGAACTGGACGCCTGAAAGCGCCTCCACTGATGGCCTGAACGCACAGGCCATCGGGACAAAGACCGGCATCCGTGAGGGTGCCGGTCTTTTTTATGGTCGAATGGCCCGATTGATGAGTTAAAAGCCGATTTGCCTTTGCACCTGTCAGAGGGATGGTCCATCATCAACCTTTTGCCAAGGGAGGAGCGCCATGTTTGTATTCGACGTAACGGGAGCTGCGGGTGAGAAGGCCAGCATTCGGGTGCAGGCGCTGGATTGGGCGCAAGCCGGACCAGTGACCTTCCAGTGCGATGACGATCAGCTGGCGGTCCTACTCCTGAGCGGTTGTCGTTGCGATGCTGTGGGCTTTTTCAACCTGTTGGCGGGGTGCAAACCGCTCTATATCGAGCAGTGGCTCAGCTACCTGCAAGAGAGTGGCCGCATTGGCAAGTGGAGTCACCAGACCGAGAGTCCCGCCGATGGGGACTATCTGGCCAGAGCCGGTCTGGAGCACGATGAGCTCAATACCCTGCTTGGCCAGGTCTATCAGGTGGCGGGGTTCAATCGCCTGCAAATCAACCGTTACCTCAAAAACCGCCACAATCCTACTACACTGGCGACCCGTTACGATCAGAAGGAGCTGGAGCGCTATCGCCAGCTCAATGACATCATTCTGACCCTTTTGAAGCTGAAGCATCCTCAGTAAAGAGCCCCAGCTGGCTGATATCCGGTCGCAGCGGTTGCGGCCGGGCGATCAGATAGCCCTGCAAACCATCCACGTACATCCCCTGCAGCAGCTGTTTCTGGCCAAGCTGTTCCACCCCCTCTGCAATCACCTGACACCCCATCCGATGTGATACATCGACGATCATCCGCACGAACTGCTGGTTGGTCTGATCCTGCTCCAGCCCGGTGATCAGGGCAGGGTCCAGCTTGATGTAGTCGGGCTTGAGCTCGCGAAACAGGGTAAAGGAGCCGATCCCCTTGCCGAAGTTGGCGATGGCCGAGCGGCTGCCGTTGCGGCGCAGCAGTTCAAACACCCGCTTGGCGCCGGTCAGGTTGCGTTCCAGATGCTCTTCATCCAGTTCGAACACCAGATTGGCACTGGTATTGGGATCTTTGAGCAGCTGGCGGTCAAGCCAGATCAGGAAGGCGCTATTCTGCAGCAGGTTGGGGGAGAGGTTGATCCCCCAGCGACTCTGGTTGGCACCAAAGGCCCGGTACTGACGCATGATGTGGGTAATGACCAGCTGCTCCAGCCGCATCACCATATCCAGCCGCTGGGCCATGGCAAACAGGGTGTCGGTGGGCAGGGCGGTGCCGTCATTGCCGCTGAAGCGGGTGTAGATCTCGTTGTAGGCCAGCATGCTGCGATGCAGGGGCTGGATCGGCTGGTAGGTAAAGCTGAGGCGCTCCTGTGCCAGCACTTCGGTCAGCACGTCGCGCCAGTGGTGTTGCCCTTGCAGCTCGGAGGCGCTGTCATCCTGCTGGATGGCCCAGCCGTTGATGGTTTCGGTCTGGGCGCGAGCCAGCGCCAGATCCGCTCTGGCCAGCACAGCTTCGATTTTCTGGCCGCTGCTGAGCTTGGTCAGCCCCGAGTAACCGGTGCTCTCCAGCTCGTGCTGATCCTGATAGTGATCGAAGGCCACCTTCAAATCCTGCCCCAGCAGATGGGGGGGAATATTGGCCACCGGTTGCACCAGCACGGCAAAATCGGCCCCCGAGATGCGGTAGACCTGATTGCCCGGGAAGCGGCTTACCACCCGCTTGATAAGGGCCGCCATGTCCTTGATGTAGGCATCACCAGACTGGAAGCCGCGCTGGGCGTTGATCTTGCCAAGCTCGGTGGCACGGATCAGCACCAGGGTCGCGGTCTGGGTGTCCTGATCCCGCTGCAGCAACTCGGTCATGTCGCGGCGAAATGCATGACGATTGAGTAGCTGGGTCAGCTCGTCGGTGGTGGCCAGGTTGCTGAGCTCGGTCAGCTGGCGATGGGCGCTCTGCTCGGCGCTTTCGAACTGTTCCAGCAGCTGTTGCAGTACCTCCTGGGAGGCGGGCTCATCGAGTTGTGAGGGATCCCGCCCTCTGATCGCCTTGACCCAGGTGAGCTCCTGATGCTGGAGCATGCCATCCATGGTGCGGATGGCCAGCATCAACAGCAGGATCATGCCAAGCAGTGTGGTGGTCAGAATAATGGCCAAAGTGAGCGGTGTGCTCTGCAGGGCCAACCAAACTGCTTGCAGGAGCAGCAGGGGTATGGTCACTATGGTGGCGATCAGAAAGAGGGTACGTCCGAGCTTGTGAACCATCTTGTCATCCTTGAAGTGGCTGCTTTGTGGGGGAATTTTAACCAAGCTGGCGGAGCAAAGCATGCTATTCCTCGCAACTCGGTGAAAAGGGTCAATTGAGATCGGTTAAATGTGAGTGAAACCACTTTCACAGGTGCCGAAACAGGCGAAGATGAGTTGAAAATAGATCAAACAAGGCAGAGGTAAATCATGTTGTTAGAGCCCGAAAATAGTGCCAAAGCACGACAATTATTGAACCAGAGTATGGCACTGGTGCTGGCGGGTGGACGTGGTAGTCGCCTGAAGCAGTTGACTGACAACCGCGCCAAGCCTGCCGTCCATTTCGGTGGCAAATTCCGGATCATTGATTTTGTGCTCTCCAACTGTATCAACTCGGGGATCCGCCGCGTTGGTGTAGTCACCCAATACAAATCTCACAGCCTGCTGCGTCACCTGCAATCGGGCTGGTCCTTCCTGCGTTACCAGATGAACGAATTCATCGACCTGCTCCCTGCCCAGCAACGGGTGGATGAGGTGCACTGGTATCGCGGCACCGCCGATGCCATCTATCAGAACGTCGATATCATCCGTGACTACGGCCCCAAATACTTGGTGGTGCTGGCGGGGGATCACATCTACAAGATGGATTACGCCGCCATGCTGCTCGACCATGTGCGCCTTGGTGCCAAGGTGACGGTCGCCTGTATCGAGGTGCCGCGGGCCGAGGCATCCGCCTTCGGGATCATGGATATCGACGAGCAGCGCAAGATCCGCGCCTTCGTCGAAAAACCGGCCAATCCGCCCGCCATGCCAGGTTGCGAAGATCGCTCGCTGGCCTCCATGGGGATCTATATCTTCGAGGCGGAGTACCTCTACCAACTGCTGGAGGAGGATATTCACAATCAGGACTCCAAGCACGACTTCGGGATGGATGTGATCCCCCGCATCGTGGAGGAGGGGATGGCATTTGCTCACCCCTTCAACATGTCCTGTGTCGGGGCGCGCGAGGGGCAAAAGCCCTACTGGCGTGATGTGGGAACGCTGGACTCGTTCTGGGAAGCGAACATGGATCTCGCCTCCGTGCTGCCCGAGCTCGACATCTACGATCAGAACTGGCCCATCTGGACCAGCCAGACCCTGACGCCACCGGCCAAGTTTGTGCAGGATCGCAATGGTCAGCATGGCATGACCATCAACTCCATGTTCTCGGGCGGTACCATCGTCAGCGGGTCGTTCGTGCTCAACTCGGTGCTCTTTACCAATGTGCGGGTGCACTCCTTCTGCACCCTGGATCAGGCCATCATCTTCCCCGGGGTCGAGATTGGCGCCGGTTGCCGTCTGCGCCGGGTGGTGGTGGACAAGGGATGTGTGCTGCCCGATGGGCTGGTGGTGGGCGAGAATGCCGATGAGGATAGCCGCCGCTTCTACCGCTCCGAGCAGGGGATTGTGCTGGTGACCAAGGAGATGCTGGACAAGCTGGTTTGAGGAAAGTCCTTGAAACTGTGTCAGACGCTGTAATGCAAAGGGAGCCAAGTTGGCTCCCTTTTTCATGCTGGTGAATGGTGAGGATTATTCGCTAACCACCGCTTTGGCGGCCATCACCATGGCGGTGCCGTGCTTGCCACCGGCGGCGGTCACTTGCGGTACGCCATCTTCATCGGTGTCGCTGCCGGCACCTTCGATGATGTTCTCGCCGGAGTCACCGATCCACTCGGCCATCTGCATGCCACCGTTGACGGTGCCACGGAACCAGCTGACGTACTGACCGGTCAGCTTTGCCAGCTCCAGCTCGGGCGCCTTCTCGGCCCCTTCGTTGCGCAGGTTCAGCATGGCAGAGCGCAGGGCGCCGGAGATGGCAGCCTGGGTCCAGGGAGTGTATTCACCCTGTTTACCCGCCAGCCAGGTGCCCGCCTTGTCATTGAAGTAGGCCTTGTCGGCAGCGATAAACAGCTCGCGGGCGGCAGTGCGGTACTTGGCATCGGAGGTAGCGAGGAACGCAGCGGTCAGACCACGGATGGCGGCGAACTGTGCATCGATGGAGTGGCCGGCATCGAGCTTGCCACCCAGGGTGATGCCGTCATGCACCAGACCATTTTTGCCCTTGAGGTTGGCAAGGATGAAATCGGCCTGTTTGCGGATCAAGTCGAGCGCCTCTTGACCCTGCTTGGTCTTGAGGTTCAGCTCGCCATTGTCACCTGCGGCGTAACCGACCGGCAGCGCATCCTGAGCTCGCTGGAATATCTGCAGGGCGACCAGTGCGTAAGCAGCGTCAAAGGTGGTGACGTGCTTGCCCTGTTTGCCTGCCTGCCAGCTGTCGACCAGAGTGCCAGCCTTGGCATCAAAGTGCAGGGCGGCCAGGTTCTTGAAGGTGAGGTTGGAGAGATTGATCGCCAGCGAGAAGGCATCGCTGCCCGCGACGGCTTTGCCCAAGTCATTGGCCTTGTTGGCAGCCGGTGCGGCGGCAAACGGCTCGCCGTCAAACACGGCGTGGAAGGCCGGGTTCTGGTTGGTGTTGGCGCTGCGCTGATCGCTGAAGGCATAGAACTCGGAGAGCGGCCACAGCATCATCCAGGCATCGCGCAGCTGGGCGGAACCATCCACCACCTCCAGCTTGCCGATGGCACCGGCATCGTTGTTGCTGGTTTCGGTCACTTTCACCTGATGGGGGAAGTAAATCACGCCCTTGGCCGGATCGTACTGCGGGGTGATCTTGGCGCCCAGTTGTTTGCCATCGAAGCCAAGCTTGTTCTGCATGATGGCCAGCTTGTCGATGGACTGCTCGGTCAGCATCATGCCGTTGAAGCCATCGGCGGCAGAGACGCCCAGCTTGTGTTTGCCATCCTGATCCATGGTGGCGGAGGCGGCTTCTACCTCTTCATCGGTCTCGGCCACGTGCATGCCGCCGAGGAAGTCTTGCGACCACATCACCTCTTTGAGCAGGATGCCGCCCACCGCTGCGGGCACCAGCAGGTTGTCGCTGCCGCTCCAGCGCAGGGTGCTGTAGTCGCGGAAGTAGGCGGGCACCTGGGTCTTGACGGTTTTCTCGGTCCCTTTGGCGGTCTTGATGGTGATCTGGTCACCATTGACCGGAGTGGTATTCACTGCCTGGGCAAACTCAGGATTGGCGGAGGCGTAGGGCAGGGAGAGGGGATACATGCCCTGCGGCACTTCATCAGCCGGGAAGCCAACGGCATCGGCCATGGCCAACACCCGTTGCCCCAGAGAGGCCATGGTGCCTCCACGGGCCAGGTTTTGCGGCCCGTTCACCAGATGAGGGCCCATGCCGGATTGGTAGTTGAGGGCGTACATTGCCTCTTCGGAGTATTCGTAGGATTCGATGCCGGCGGCGAAGTCGAACGGGGTCGGCTCATCGGCACGGTTGGCATCCAGCACGTCCAGATCCAGCCCCAGCGCTTCGGCCAGCGGCTCACCGGAGAGCTCGAATTCGGTATAGGCCAGCATGTTGGCAGCGGTATTGAATGTCTTGTCTTCGACTTTGACGGCTGCGTGTGCGGCGCCGCTGATCAGTGCGCAGGCGATCGCCTGAACCAGTACGGTTTTTCTCATGTCCCTTCTCACCATTGGTTTTATTATTGACGCTTCTCATGACGAATCTAAATGAGAATGGTCTGCATTATGCTGTGTTGCAGGGGACTTGAGAAGTAAAAAACCGCCCCATTCGGCTGCACGTTAAACCGGATGTGCGCTGTCGAAGAGGACGGTTATCTGTTGAGCGCGCTGAAAGTGCCAGCGCTGCGGGGATCAGAGCAGCTTGAACGGGATGACCAGACGGCCCGGCTCTACCTTGAGGGCTTCGACCTTCTCCTTGATCCTGGCTTCGTTCTTGCGGCTGCTGTCGAGGCGGTAGACCGGCGTCTGCGACAGGAACAGGGAAAGGGACTGATTGAAGGTGGGCAGCAGCGGGGTGAGGGCAGCCCCGATATCGGCCGGCTCGGTCTTGACCGAGACCAGCTCAAGGTCGCGCAGATAGATGGCGCCCTGATCGGCCACATAGTCCGGACGGGCACTCAGGGCAAAGCGGATCTTCATCTGCTGGCTGCCAAGGGGACTGCTCACCTGCAGGTCACCAGCGGCGTCCAGCTCGATGCGATCTGCTTGTTTGCGGCCGATGCGGCTCTGTATCTCATCCAGACGGATCTTGCTCGACATGATGCCGGGGATCCCCAGCTGTTTTTCAAAAGAGACCTGATCTTTGAGGTACTGGTTGATTTCGGCCTCGCTGACGTTGTACTGGGTCAGGGAGCAGGCCCCCAGCAGCAGGGCGAGGGGGAGTAACAACAGCTGTTTCAACATGATGGATTCCGCTTGGGCAACTATGATGGCGCTATCTTACGCGATAACGGGCGTGGAATGAGAGCCTCATGCCGTGGGAAATCACGGACTTGCTGCATTCCCGATTGTTTTTTGGCAACCGCCGGGTTCATCATCGACGGGTGAGCGGAATAGGGCTGATCAGTTGGCTGCGGGTGTGGGTCTACGCACAGAGAACGAGGAGAGCGCAATGGTTCGGATGGGCAAGATTGGCCGCAGGGCGCTGCTGTGGCTTGGCTGCATGATGGGACTGTGGAGCCCGTCGCTGTGGGCCGAGGTGAAGGTGATCCCGGTCTTCGAGGCGCAGGCGGCGGTGCAGACCCTCAAGGAGCTCTATCCCCAGCTTGGGGTGAGTGCCATGGGGAATCAGCTGGTGCTGAGCGGGACGCCAGCCCAGCTGCAGGAGGCCGAAGCCACGCTGGCGCAGATCAACCAGCCACCGCAAAGCCTGCTTATCGAGTGGCGGGTCGATGGTGCCGCCAGCGGTCAGCAACTGGGGGGCTCAATCAGTCGCGACGAGGCAAAGCGGCAGTGGCTGCTCGATGGCAACGCCCGGCAGTACCAGCGCAGCCAGAACGACAGCTGGCAGGTGCGCGGGCTGTCGGGTCGTCCCGTGCTGCTGCAGATGGGCTCCTATCAACCGGTCACCTTCTATCAGTGGAATGGGGGAGCCGTGGTGGGGATGATGCCGCTGGTGAACGGCCTCTATGCCACGGCCACCTTGATTGGGGATCGGGTGCAGATTGCGCTGAGCAGCGAACAGGCGAGGCTGGATCAGGGCACCATCAATCGTGGGCAGAGTGCCACCGAGGTGAGCGGGGCCCCGGGCCAGTGGCTGACGGTGGGGGAGCTCTCGACCAGCTCAGCGGATCAGGGGAGTAGCCTCGGCACCCAGCTACAGGGGGGGCGAGGCAGCCAGAGCGAGCGCCAGACCCTGCAGATCCGGGTCACTCGTCAATAGGTATCAGCCCCGTTAGTGGGGCTCATCGGCAGCATATTCGCGCAACTGGCGACTGCGCAGCAGATACCAGAGCGCCCAGAGGCTGGCGACCAGCACCAGTGCGGTGGGCCAGCTGAATGACCACTTCTGCAGATTGAGGCTGTGCAATTGCATCAGCAGGCCGCTGACGGCAGAGCAGAGCAGCAGCAGCGGGCTGTGGCGCCGGAGTCTGGCACGAATGCTCTGGGTCTGCTGATAGGTGCCGCCGCAGGCGAGCAACGCCAGCATGGCGGGCACGTCGGTCAGCAGGCTGATGTAGAGGGTGATCTTGTCCGGATAAAAGAGGGTCAGGATTTCGCTGCCGCTCTCGCGGGTCACTCCCGCCATCAGAAAGAGCCAGACCGAGCGGGTCAGCAACAGGGCGATGGGCCAGAACCAGAGAGGCGGGCGCAACTGGCCGTGATCGTCATATCGGTGTTCGGGGTAGAGGGTCATGGTTGCCCGTTATCCACTTGAATTGAATGATGGAAGGGATATGGGGCGACGAAGGGCCCTTTGCAAGGCGTTGGGTGTGGCGCAAATTAATCGGGGGGCCATGCCCCCCAATCCGTTTCTTCAGATATCGCAGCGCGCGTTGGCGGCGTTACAGCCAGCCTTTGCGCTTGAAGAAGAGGCCGGTGCCGAGCGATGACATCACCATCAGCACCAGTGACATGGGATAACCATACTCCCAGGCGAGCTCCGGCATGCGGCCGAAGTTCATGCCGTAGATACTGGCGATCAGGGTCGGCGGCAGGAAGATCACGGCGGCTACCGAGAAGATCTTGATCACCTTGTTCTGCTCCAGATTGGTCACCCCCATGGAGGCCTCCAGCTGGAAGTTGATCTTGTCGAACAGGAACTGGGTGTGGGGCAACAGGGATTCCACGTCGTGCAGCATCTCGTCAATCCACTTGTTCTGCTCAAGGCTCATGCGCTGGCGCAGGCTGCGCTTGAGGAAGCGCAAGGCGCGGCGGGTATCGTGCAGAGAGAGACGGATCTGGCCGTTGGCCTCTTCCTGTGCCATCAACTCTTTCAGCATGGGGTTGATCTGATCCGGCTCGAAGATCTGATCGGCGGTGTTTTCCAAGGTCTTGTAACCATCTTCGATAAGGTCGGAGAGGTACTCCACCTTGAGGTTCTGCACCTCCAGCAGGATGTCGAGGGCATCCTCCACCTCCAGCCGATCCTGGCGCATATAGTGGCGCAGCAGGCGCACCAGCCCGATGTCATCTTCACGAATGCTGATCAGCAGGTTGTTGCGCAGGGTAAAGGAGACGTGGACACCCTTGGTGTCACGACCGATCCGCTGGGGAAACAGGGAGTGAATGTGCAGACCATCGGTATCCCAGTAAAAACGGGCGGATGCTTCGATGTCGTCGAGCTCTTCCTTGTCGGGGACCTCTTCCAGGAACAGGCCCGTCAACCATTCTCGCTCTGCCGTGTCCGGCTTGTAGGCATCCAGCCAGACCGTGTTGTCAGGTACTATGTCGTCAGGCCCGAGCGTGACTATATCCAGCACCTTGTTGTTGAGAATGTAGGCGGTGATCATCTGTCCCCCCTTAAAAAGTCATGGGTAATCAGGGATGGTTGCACAGGTCATGCGGCCTTAGATCGCTGCAGAAGGCGATCCCGTGGATAAGCAGATCGGGCCGATGGAAAACCTGAATGCGGCGAACTATACAGGGGCGGGCCGCGCTTGTCAGGGGCTATTCATCAGGGATTCAGCTTGTTTGTTCAAAAAAACAGCGAGGTCGGATCACCTGAGCGGCTATGCGGGGTAGAACCCAGCCTTTGGTTGGGGGAGGGCTAGCTGGGGCTGCTTGTTGCCGCTGCCCCGCTTCATCACATATTCGGATAATTAGGCCCGGAGCCCCCCTGTGGTGGCGTCCAGATAATGTTTTGACTGGGGTCCTTGATATCGCAGGTTTTGCAGTGGATGCAGTTGGCGGCGTTGATTTGCAGTTTGGCCGCGCCTTCCATTTCCAGCACTTCAAACACCCCTGCCGGGCAGTAGCGTTGGGCGGGTTCGGCCCAGGTGGGCAGATTGACCTCGACCGGAATGCGCTCGTCCTGCAGCTTGAGGTGGCAAGGTTGATCCTCGTCGTGACTGGTGTTGGCCAGATACACAGACGAGAGCTTGTCAAAGCTCAGCTTGCCATCGGGTTTGGGATAGCTGATGGGCTGACAACGGCTGGCCATGCGCAGCTGACGGTAGTCAGGCTCCTTGTCCAACAGGGTGATAGAGCCCAGCAGAGGGAAGGAGGCACCCCGCTGCTCCAGCCAGTTGAAGGCCCCGCCCAACCAGGGACCATAGCGGTGAAGCGCCGCGCCGAAGTTGCGCGCCGCCTTGAGCTCGCGGGCCAGCCAGCTCTGTTGCAGCTCGTCGCCATACTGGGCCAGATCCCGTCCACCCTCATCGCCCCCCCGCAGCGTCATCGCGACGGTTTTTGCCGCCAGCATGCCGGACTTCATGGCGGTGTGGATCCCCTTGATGCGGGAAAAGTCGAGAGTGCCCGCATCACAACCGATCAGCAGGCCGCCCGGGAAGTGCATACGGGGCAGGGCGTGCCAGCCCCCCTTGGTGATGGCGCGGGCGCCATAGCTGATGCGCTCCCCATCTTGCAACACGCCGGCGATAAGCGGGTGATGCTTGAGGCGCTGGAATTCGTCGAACGGGCTGAGCCAGGGATTCTGGTAGTTGAGATCGACAATCAGCCCGACTGCCACCTGATCCCCCTCCATGTGATAGAGATAGAAACCGCCGTGGCTATTGCCGCCCCCCTGCTTGCCAAGGGGCCAGCCACTACCGTGTAGCACCTGTCCCGCCTTGCCCCGACCTGCTGGCAGTTGCCATAGCTCCTTGAAGCCGATGGCATAGTGCTGGGGCTGGGCAGGGCTTGCCAGATTGAATGTGGCGATCAGCTGCTTGCCGAGATGACCGCGGGCCCCCTCGGCAAAGAGGGTGTAGCGGCCGAGCAGCGCCATGCCGGGCACATGATCAGCTTTTGGATTGCCCGCGCGATCCAGCCCCAGATCGCCGGTGATAACCCCCTTGACCCGGCCCGCGTCCATGATAAGTTCGCTGGCGGTAAATCCCGGGTATATTTCGACTCCCAGTTTTTCCGCCTGTTGGCCAAGCCAGCGGCAGAGATTGCCGAGGCTGATGATGTGACAGCCCTCATTATTGTGCATCCGGGGCGGCACCGCCCAGGCGGGGAGTTGCAGGGAACGTTGCTCGCTTTGCAGCAGATGAACCTGATCGTCGCTGACCGGCACGCCGAGCGGCGCTTGCTGCCAGCCATCCGGCAGCAGCTCTTGCAAGGCGACGGGATCAAACAGGGCGCCGGAGAGCAGATGGGCGCCAATTTCCGCTCCCTTCTCCAGCAGACAGACAGAGAGAGTGGCATCCTGCTGTTTCAGGGCGATGGCTGCACTGAGCCCCGCCGGACCGCCGCCGACGATGACGACATCAAATTCCATTGCTTCCCGTTTCATCTTGCCTCTGCGCTCTGGTTGGCCTAGGGTAATGCTGGTAGTTTACGTAAACGTAAAGCTGTTGTAAGCAAAACTGAGCAAGAAAAAGCAAAAAATCAGGGAAGAGCGTACTGCAACAAACGCAGAGGCACACTAATGAATTCAATCCAAAGAGACGAGGCATGACCCCATGAAGCTGCTGGTCGCAATCAAACGGGTAGTCGACTACAACGTCAAGATCCGGGTGAAGGGAGACGGCTCCGACGTGGAGCTGGCTAATGTGAAGATGGGGATCAACCCCTTTTGTGAAATTGCGGTGGAGGAGGGGGTCAGGCTGCGGGAAGCCGGGGTTGCCAGCGAACTGGTGGTGGTGACCTTTGGCCCTGACGCTGCCGCCGAGCAACTGCGCCATGGGCTGGCGCTGGGGGCGGATCGGGCGCTGCACTATATAACCGGTGAGAGTGTCACCGATGAGACGCTCGCCCCGCTGACGGTTGCCCGCGCCTTGCACAAGGTGTGTAAGCAGGAGCAGCCGGATCTGGTGCTGCTCGGCAAGCAGTCCATCGATTCAGACAACAATCAGGTGGCCCAGATGCTGGCTGCCCTCAATGATTGGCCGCTGGCGACCTGCGCGTCAGCACTCAAGGTGGAAGCGGGAGAACTGCTGGTGACTCGCGAAATCGACGGTGGCCTTGAGACCCTGGGCATGCCGTTGCCTGCGGTGGTGAGCGCCGATCTGCGTTTGAATGAACCGCGCTTTGCTTCGCTGCCCAACATCATGAAGGCCAAGCGCAAGCCGCTTGATAGCGCTCCGTTCTCGACACTCGCCGTTGAGGTGGCCAACCAGACCCGTTTGCTCGGGGTGATGGCGCCGCCAGCCCGCAGCGCCGGGATCAAGGTGGGCTCGGTGGACGAGCTGGTGGACAAACTCAAACACGAAGCGAAGGTGCTGCCATGAGCGTGCTGATCATTGCCGAACATCATCAAGGCCATCTGGCCGACAACGTGGCACAACTGGTGACCGCAGCCGGATCCATCGGCGGTCAGGTTGACCTGCTGTTGCTGGGGCAGGGGCTGACCGAGGCGGGTGAGCAGGCGGCTGCCATTGGCGGTGTCGACAAGGTTCTGCTTGCCGAACATCCCCTGCTAGCCGACGGGCTGCTGGATGGGGTGGACAAGCTGCTGGCCAGCTGGTGCGAAGGTTACAGCCACTGCCTGATGGCGGCGAGTGCCATGGGCAAGGCGCTGCTGCCACAGGTGGCGGCTCGGCTCGGGGTGGAGATGCTCTCCGAGGTGACGGCTATCGAGAGCAGCGACACCTTCCTGCGCCCCATCTATGCGGGCAATGCCATTGCCAGGGTGGCAAGCTCGGCGCCCGTCAAGGTGATGACGGTGCGGGCCACCGCGTTTGCCAAGGCGGCGACGGGCGGACAGGCTCTCATCGAGCACTTGGCCGTGCCCGAATTCGCAGGCCGTATCCGGCTGGTCGAGCGCCGAGCGGTGCGCTCCAGCAGGCCCGAACTGACCGCCGCCCGGGTAGTTGTCTCCGGTGGCCGGGCTCTGGGCTCCAAGGCTCAGTTTGCGCTGATTGAGGCGCTGGCCGACAAGCTGGGCGGTGCTGTGGGGGCATCGCGAGCCGCCGTTGATGCAGGATATGTCGCCAACGATCTGCAAGTGGGGCAGACCGGCAAGGTGGTGGCGCCGGAGCTCTATATCGCGGTCGGTATCTCGGGGGCCATCCAGCATCTGGCGGGGATGAAGGAGTCGAAGGTTATCGTGGCCATCAACAAGGACAGCGACGCCCCCATCTTTCAAATAGCGGACTACGGACTGGTGGGGGATCTCTTCACTCTGCTGCCGGAGCTCACCGCCAAACTGTAAATTTGTCAGAAATGGCTGAGCTGAGGTGGTTTATGCGCTCTGCCCGCCATTTCTGTGCATGTTCCCTGCAAGCCCTGACCCGTTCAGGGCTTTTTCTACTGCAAGGGGGACGCAGAGTGACGGTAAAAGGTTGAGCCAGCTCCCAAAAAGCCTTTGATCCGTTGGCTGCTCTTGTGTAAAACCTGACAAGTCATCGATTACTCTCATCCACTCACGGAAAGCGTCATGAGCAAACAGATTTACAACTTCTGCGCCGGCCCCGCCATGCTGCCGGTTGAAGTCATGGAGCGCGCCCAGCGCGAATTTTGTAATTTTCAGGGGCTGGGAGCCTCGGTCATGGAGCTTTCCCATCGCGGCAAGCCCTACATGGCGGTGGCCGAGAAGGCTGAAGCGGATCTGCGCGAGCTGCTGGCGGTGCCGGACAACTACAAGGTGCTCTTCATGCACGGTGGCGGCCGCGGTCAGTTCTCCGCCGTGCCCATGAACCTGCTGGGCGGGGCCAACAAGAAGGCGGACTTCCTGCTGACCGGCGTCTGGTCCCAGAGCGCGGTGGATGAAGCCAAAAAGTATGGCGATATCCAGACCTTCCAGGGGGTTGCCAAGAACGAGCAGGGGATCTCCCACCTGCTGCCGACCCCGGCGTTTCGCGCCGATGCGGCCTATGTTCACTACTGCCCGAACGAAACCATTGACGGCATCGAGATGTTCGACATCCCGGCCACCGGCGAGGTGCCGCTGGTAGCAGATCTCTCCTCCACCATTCTCTCCCGTCCTCTCGACGTGAGCCGCTTTGGCATCATCTATGCCGGTGCCCAGAAGAATATCGGCCCGTCCGGGCTCGCCATCGCCATCGTGCGCGATGATCTGCTGGATCAGGCCAGAGCCGATGTCCCCTCGATTTTCGACTACAAGCTCACCGCCAAGAACGACTCCATGTTCAACACGCCGCCCACCTACGCTTGGTATCTGGCCGGTCTGGTGTTCGAGTGGCTGAAAGAACAGGGTGGCCTCGAGGCGATGGAAGCGCGCAACAAGGAGAAAGCCGACTTCCTCTATGACTATCTCGATCAGTCGAGCTTCTACGGCAATCAGGTGGATGTCAGCTGCCGTTCGCGGATGAACATCCCGTTCCAGTTGAAAAATGCCGAGCTGGACAAGCAGTTCCTGGCAGAATCGGAAGCGGCTGGCCTGCTGGCCCTCAAAGGACACCGCATTGTCGGTGGCATGCGCGCCAGCATCTACAACGCCATGCCGCTGGAGGGGGTGAAGGCCCTGGTGAGCTTTATGGATGGCTTTGCCAAGCGCAACGGCTGAGAAGAAAGCTCCACCTGTTTGCTGGTGGCCTCTCGTGACAACTCGTGAGCCGCTTCCAGCTATTGCAGTGATTCAAGACGCCGGGGATACCCCGGCGTCTTTTTTTCAACAGAACCAGCGCGCTGGCGTTTGCCGTGCGATTTCCCCTGAAAGTGCCCTTGCCGAGCGGGACGCAGGCTGTTAACGTCCGGACAGGCGTTTATTTTTGAGATAGCACAGGAAGTCTATGAATTCGTTGCGTTTGGAACCCATTTCTCGTGTGGCCGGAGAGGTCAATCTGCCCGGCTCCAAGAGTGTCTCTAACCGTGCGCTGCTGCTGGCGGCGCTGGCTCGTGGCACCACCCGTCTGACCAACCTGCTCGACAGCGATGACATTCGTCATATGCTGGCTGCGCTGACCCAGCTAGGGGTCAAGTACAAGCTCTCCGCCGACAAGACCGAGTGTATCGTTCAGGGTCTGGGCCGCAGCTTTGCGGTGAAAGAGCCGGTCAATCTGTTCCTCGGCAACGCCGGTACCGCCATGCGACCGCTCTGCGCCGCCCTGTGCCTCGGCTCAGGTGAATATACCCTGGGCGGCGAGCCGCGCATGGAAGAGCGTCCCATCGGCCATCTGGTGGATGCCCTGCGTGAAGCGGGTGCCCATATCCAGTACCTCAAACACGATGGTTATCCGCCGCTGGTGGTGGATGCCAAGGGGCTGTGGGGCGGCGATGTGCACGTCGATGGCTCCGTCTCCAGCCAGTTCCTGACCGCGTTTTTGATGGCAGCGCCGATGGCGGCCGGTGATACCCGGATCCACATCAAGGGGGAGCTGGTCTCCAAGCCTTACATCGACATCACTCTGCACATCATGAAGCAGTTCGGGGTGGTCATCGAGCACGACAACTACAAGCTGTTCTACATCAAGGGCAACCAGACCTACATCAGCCCGGGTGATTTTCTGGTGGAAGGGGATGCCTCCAGCGCCTCCTACTTCCTCGCAGCGGGCGCCATCAAGGGCAAGGTGCGGGTCACCGGTATCGGTAAGCACAGCATTCAGGGTGATATCCACTTCGCCGACGTGCTGGAGAAGATGGGCGCGCGCATCACCTGGGGTGATGATTTCATCGAGGCGGAGCAGGCGCCGCTGCACGGAGTGGATATGGACATGAACCATATTCCCGATGCGGCCATGACCATCGCGGTTGCCGCGCTGTTTGCCGAGGGGCCGACCTCCATTCGCAATATCTACAACTGGCGGGTGAAGGAGACCGATCGTCTGCACGCCATGGCGACCGAGCTGCGCAAGCTGGGCGTCGAAGTCGAGGAGGGGCATGACTTCATCACCGTGACCCCGCCGACCCAGCTCAAGCATGCCGAGATCGATACCTACAACGATCACCGTATCGCCATGTGCTTCTCGCTGGTGGCGCTGTCGGATACACCGGTCACCATCAATGATCCCAAGTGCACCTCGAAGACCTTCCCGGATTACTTCGACAAGCTGGCCAGTATCAGCCAGCGTGGCTGATCACTGAAAAAACCGTCATCACCGACGCTTCGGGCCCGCGCTGAGCGGGCCTTTTTGCCTTCCTCATCCGCACTTCCATTTTGCTTAGCATCATTTCAATAACTTGCAAGATTGATATATAAAATAGTTTTGTGATTGCTGTAATTTCCTATTTACACATGCCCTGTCGCGGGCTATGTTGAGATTTCCTAATCGCAGTCATCTAGCAGGAAGCCTTGTCATGCAGCATCAAACCGACGACGTTCGTATCAGTGAAATCAAAGAGTTATTACCCCCGGTTGCGGTGCTTGAGAAGTTTCCGGCTACCGAGGTTGCCTCGTCCACCGTTTTTGAATCCCGTCAGGCCATTCACAATATCCTGGCCGGCGAAGATGATCGTCTGCTGGTGGTGATTGGTCCTTGCTCCATCCATGATCCGGTCGCCGCGCTGGAGTACGGCAAGCGCCTCAAGGCGCTGCGCGACGAGCTGAAAGATGAGCTGGAGATCGTGATGCGGGTCTACTTCGAAAAACCGCGTACCACAGTGGGTTGGAAGGGGCTGATCAACGATCCGTACCTCGACAATAGCTGCAAGATCAACGATGGTCTGCGCATTGGTCGCAAGCTGTTGCTGGATCTCAACGACATGGGGCTGCCAACTGCCTCCGAGTTCCTCGACATGATCACCCCGCAATATGTGGCGGATCTGATGAGCTGGGGCGCGATCGGCGCCCGTACCACTGAATCCCAGGTACACCGCGAGCTGGCCTCCGGTCTCTCCTGTCCGGTGGGCTTCAAGAACGGCACTGACGGTACCATCAAGGTCGCCATCGATGCCATTGGTGCCGCCAGTGCGCCGCACCACTTCTTGTCGGTCACCAAATATGGTCACTCCGCCATTGTGGCGACCCGCGGCAACCCGGACTGTCACATCATTCTGCGTGGTGGTCGTGAGCCGAACTACAGCGCGGCCCATGTCAGCGAAGTTGTGAAGGGGCTGGAGAAGGCCGGTCTGCCGCAGAAGGTGATGATCGACTTCAGTCACGCCAACAGCAGCAAACAGTTCAAGAACCAGATGGTAGTGGCCGAAGACGTAGCAGGTCAGTTGCGTGCCGGCAGCAAGGCGGTGTTTGGTGTGATGGTGGAGAGCCATCTGGTAGAAGGCCGTCAGGATCTGGTGGAAGGGTGTGAACTCACGGTCGGCCAGAGCATCACCGATGCCTGCATCGGTTGGGCTGATACCGAAGTGCTGCTGCGCAACCTAGCGGATGCCGTCGCAACCCGTAACGCCCGTTAAAGCTATCCTGGTGGCGCTGTTAATCGTCAACGCGCCGCTGGAACAACAACGATGCCGTTCGGGCAAGTCGAATCCATAAAGCAAAAGCGCGACCCTCGGGTCGCGCTTTTTCGTTGGTGAAGTGGATTACCAACGGTAGGTTTTCAGCAGAGCCTCCAGTTTCTGGCACTGCTCTACCAGCTGAATGCTGGCGAGATTGGCGGCGTGCGCCTGACCCAGGGTGTCGTTGGAGGTGTTGCGAATATCGCTTACCGAGCTGTCAACCTCATGGCAGACCCTGTCCTGCTCTTCGGCCGACTGCGCCATCTGGGCGTTGAGGTCGTTGATGCGGGCGATGCGCTCGATGATGTTCTGCATGGCTGCCAGGGTCGCTTCGGTCTTGCTGATGCTCTCATCGGCTTTGCTTTTTGCATCCCCGATCACCGTAACTGCGCTCTGGGCCTCATTTTGCAGGGCGGCGATCATCTGGGAGATCTCTTCGCTGGCGGCGCGGCTGCGGTTGGAGAGGGCCCGCACTTCATCGGCCACCACCGCAAAGCCACGGCCTTGCTCACCTGCCCGCGCCGCTTCAATCGCAGCGTTGAGGGCCAGCAGGTTGGTCTGATCGGCAATCCCCTTGATCACCTCGAGCACACCGTCAACCGCAAGACAGCGGCTGTCGAGTTGCTGGATCACCTGATCCACCCGATCGATCTCTGCCGACATCTCGCCCATATCGGTGATGGAGTGCTGGGCGAGGCGGCTGGTGTCGGCGGCATCCTGATTGGTGAGGGCGGAGAGCTCGGCGCTGTGGCGGGCATGTTCGCGCACTTCATGAGAGCTGGCGGCCAGCTCGCTGACGGCGGCGGCAACCTGGGTGGTCATCCCCTCTTGCTGGCGGGCCGAGTTTTCGGTCTGGGTCGCGACCTGACGGATCTGGTTCGACTCCTGATAGAGCTGGTGGGTCGCCCCTTCCACCTCCTGCAGGCTGTGGCGGAATCCCTGCACCATGTCATTGACGGCGCGGGTCATCTGGCCCAGTTCATCCCGGCTGTGATTGACCAGGGGGAGGGCGAGGTCGCGCTCTTTGGCCATCCGGATCATGGTGAGCTGCAGCTGGCGCAGTGGGTGTTTCACGTAGCGTTGCAATACCCACCAGAGCAAGCCGAAGCCGAGGCTGAAGACGGCGGCCAGGCTGCCGCTCAGGATCAGGTTGTTGTGGCGGATCTCGCCGAAGGTGTGGCTGAGGTCATAACTGATCCGCACCGCCCCCATCACGGTCCCCTCATTGACCTGGTGACAGGTGAGGCACTGGGTACCGCGATACTCCTTGTAGGCTTTGAACGGTTTGATCAAGGTGAGCAGGTTGCCCTGCTGCTCCAGAATGGCTTCACCCTGATTGATGGCACGCTCATCGAGGGGATCCTGCGCTTTCTGATCCGGATGACCCGGGCCAAACAGGTTGCTGACGGCCGGCGCGCGCACCAGACGGGCCTCAACGATGCCCGCTTCACTCTTGAGTTTGGTCTGCACTATCTGCCGGTTGGCCATGCCACCGGTCATCATCAGCACGTTCACCTGATCCATATAGGTGTTGGCCATGCTCTCAACTTTCTCCTCTGCCAGCCGGATGGCGAGATCCCGTTGCAGCCAGGCGGAGAGTTCGAAGCAGAGGCCAAAGGTGGTGCTGATGACCAGCGCAAGAGGGAGGAATATTTTCCAGTTCAAGGAGAGGTTATGCATTTTGGGCAAGTTCCATGCGCTTGGTGTTGTTATGTGATCCCGTATCATCTTGATCGTAGACGAAGAAACGGCGGGAGATGGTTCTCTATCGGCACACGATAACCACTCTTGAGTAAATAATCTGTTAAGCAGATCGGTAATGCAGGTTGCCAAAATGGCTTTCAGGAGGGGGGGCTGCTCCTCGGGTTGATCCAGAACAAATTGCCAGTAACGATAATCGTTATCATTGTCATTATTTGCTGATAATAGTGACCATCATGAATCTGACCACTTCCATGACCGGTATTGCCACGCCGGATCCCCTCAAGTTTGCTTTTCGCGCCAAGACCTCGGCTCACGCCAGTCGGGGAGGGATGGGCCCCTTCCCGCTGGATGAGGCTGGCTGGCAGAGCTGGTGGCAGCGAGAGAGTGAAGCGGAGGAGCGCGCCCTCTACATCCATATTCCGTTTTGCCGAAAGCGCTGCAGCTTCTGCAATTTCTTTGAAAATGGCGCCAATCCGGCGCGGATCAACCGCTATGTCAACGCCCTCTGTACCTCTCTTGCGCAGGCGGCTGACACCCCGCTGGCGCAGAGCATGCCGTTTTCAGCCGTCTATGTAGGGGGCGGTACGCCGACCGACATGAGCGCCGACGAGCTGGCCATGCTGGCCGCCGTGATCCGCCGTTTTCCGTTGTCGGCCGATGCCGAGGTGACGCTGGAGGGGCGGCTCAACGGCTTTGATGATGAGAAATGGCAGGTGGCGCTGGCGGGGGGCTTTAACCGCTTCTCCTTCGGGGTGCAGAGCTTTGATACCCGGGTGCGTCAGCAGGCGGCCCGTTTCGATGACAGGGAGACGCTGCTGACCCGTCTGGGTGATCTGACCCGGGATGATGCGGCTGTGATCGTGGCGGATCTCATCTTTGGTCTGCCCGGTCAGGATGATGCCGTGTGGCAGCAGGATATCCGCGATGTGATAGCGAGTGGTGTACACGGGGTCGATCTCTACCAGCTCATCGCCATGCAGGGCACAAATCTGGAGCGGGCGCAGGAGAAGGGCACTCTGGATTGGCTCGCCGATGGCCAGCAGCGGGCGGCCATGTATGCCTATGGCGGGGCGCAACTGGAAGCTCACGGCTGGGAGCGTCTCTCTTGCAGTCACTGGCGGCGCAGCCCGGCCGAGCAGAGTCGTTATAACCAGATGGCCAAGCGCGGTGCGGAGATCCTCCCCTTTGGCGCCGGTGCTGGGGGCAGCATTCTTGGCCACGGCTTGATGTATGGACGGGATCTGGCCCCCTGGCATGACGCGTTGGCCAGTGGCAAGCGGGCGCCCGGGATGGTGATGGGACGCAATCCCAATGCAAGGATGGACGGTCTGCTGCGTGGCGCCCTCGACAGTGGCGTGCTGGCGCTGGATCGTCTGCCAGCGCCTTTGCTGACCCATCTGATGCCGCTTTTTGCCGCCTGGCAGCAGCACGGGCTGGCCGAGATCGAGAACGCACGGTTGCAACTCACCCTCGCCGGCCGCTTCTGGAACGTCAATATGCAGGCTGGCTTGTTCGAGTTCTTGCAGCTCAATCCGCTCGATGGTTCAGCGCCGCCCAGCCATGGTACCGCCGCGGTGCGCCATTCGCTGGTTTGAGCCCGAGCGGAGCATTTGCACGGAACACTTGCACGGCTCCGTGCGATCCATAACGAAAGAGGGAGCCTTAGTGGCTCCCTCTTTCGGCTTGGCAGTTAGCGTCGTGCGAGCTTACTCGTCGCTGCTCTCCTGATAGCTGTCGCGCATTGCTTTGGGCAGACGGCGCATCGGCGCAAAGCCGATATCCTCGCCCACCACTTCCCGCTTGCGGGACTTGTTTTGAGGAGACTGGGCGGGATTTTTGCTGGCGTCACCCTTGGCTTTGCCCTTGCCTGCGGCTGGCTTGCCCTTGGCATTGCTGCTCTTGGCGTTGGCATGGCCGCGGGCCCGAGGCGGGTTTTGCACCGGCTTGCTACCGGGCAGAGTCTGGCGACTCGGCTTGCCGCTTGGCTCATACCCTTCCAGGATCTCTACGGACAGGGATTGGCCGATCAGGGCTTCGATCGCCTTGAGCTGACCCAGCTCGTCCTGGCTGACCAGCGAGATGGCCTCGCCGCCACGACCGGCGCGGCCGGTACGGCCGATACGGTGGATGTAATCTTCCGCCATCTGGGGCAGTTCAAAGTTGATCACGTAGGGCAGTTGATCGATGTCCAGACCGCGGGCGGCGATATCGGTCGCTACCAGCACCCGCACCTCGCCACTGCGAAAATCGGCCAGCGCCCGGTTGCGGGCACCCTGGCTCTTGTCACCGTGGATCGCCACGGTATTGAGACCATCTTTTTGCATCTGCTGGGCGAGGCGGTCGGCGATCTGCTTGGTGCGAACAAACACCAGCACCCGTTGCCAGTTGCCACGGCCAATCATGTGGGAGAGCAGCTCGCGGCGGCGTTCCCGATCTACCTGAATGATGCGCTGGGTCACCTGCTCGGCGGCAGTATTGCTGGGGTCCACCTCGATCAGGGTGGGGTCGTTCAGCAGGTCATCCGCCAGCGCCTTGATGTCGTTTGAGAAGGTGGCAGAGAAGAGCAGGGTTTGCCGCTCTGCAGGCAGCGCCTTCATGATGCGGCGGATGTCGACGATAAAGCCCATGTCGAGCATGCGATCCGCTTCATCCAGCACCAGCACTTCCAGCTGGCTCAGGGTCAGGGCGCCCTGGGTCAGCAGATCCAGCAGACGGCCCGGGGTGGCGACCAGAATGTCCACCCCCAGCTTGATGGCGTCCAGATTGGGCTTGATACTGACACCGCCATAGGCGATCAGAGTCTTGAACGGCAGGTGGTGGGCATACTTGATGATGCTCTCGCCCACCTGTGCCGCCAGTTCGCGGGTCGGGGTCAGTACCAGTGCGCGCACCTGACGACGGCCACGACCATGGTTGGCCAGCAGACGCTGCAACATCGGCAGGGTGAAACCGGCCGTTTTGCCTGTGCCTGTCTGAGCGCCGCCGAGCACATCCTGACCGGCCAGAATGGCCGGAATCGCTTGCTGCTGGATGGGGGTTGGCTGTTCGTAACCCAGCTCCTTGACGGCCCGCAGAATATGCGGAGACAGACCCAGTTCGTTGAATGACATGTTCGAGAGAAACTCCTGAGATGAGCCTTTGGCTCAACGGGCAGCCAGCGTGTTGGGGCCAGCCACGATATGGAAATGATAACGGGGCCGTAATATAGCAAAAGACCGGCCGATGCGCAGTAGCTGTCGCACCGGCCGCCATACAATCGTTCAACGCAGTGGCGTAAAACGGTGCGGGAGCATCAGAGCATCTCGCGGATCTGCTCGGCCAGACTCTCCGGTTTGGCCTGGGGGGCGAAACGCTCCACCACGTTGCCATCGCGGTCGATCAGGAACTTGGTGAAGTTCCATTTGACGTTTTCCAGCCCAAGAAAGCCCGGTTTCTGTTGCTTGAGCCACTGGTAGAAGGGGTGGGCATGCTCACCGTTGACATCGCACTTGGCCATGATGGGGAAGGTGACCGGATAGTCGAGGGAGCAGAAGCGGGCGATCTCGTCCGCATCCCCCGGCTCCTGCTGACCGAACTGGTTGCAGGGGAAGCCCAAAATCACCAGCCCCTTGGGGCCGAGCTACCGATAGAGCGTTTCCAGCCCTTCATATTGGGGAGTAAAGCCGCAGCGACTGGCCACGTTGACCACCAGCACTACCTTGCCCGCCAGTTGAGTCAGCGGGTAGGGGGTACCATCCAGTCGTTGCAAAGTGAGATCGGGCAGAGGCATATGAAGATCCTTTCGTGGGGGATGCGCGGGTTGTGCCGTGAGTGGTTCGGTCGGTGACAGAGACAAGCGCCGGATGAACAGCAACATGGCGATGCGGATACGGTATCGGCTGGCTCTTGGCACCGCAAGGAGGCCGCGGCGCCTCCTCGTACCGATTGCAAGGGCCATCACAGTTTCGACAGCCAATACGCCTGTTGGCGGAGCGGGATCACAACTGGCGATAAAAAGCGGGGAAGCGAGCAGCAACTCGCGTATTGATGTTGGGACTTCTCAAGATAAGCAAACCGGTTTGTGACTTTGCCGGTAAGTCGCTACAAAGCGCCCTCTTTCCACTCATTGTGAGCCAATCTTGGACTATCAAGCTGCCATGGATGCCATTTACACCCGGGGATGGGTGATAGTGGATGATTTTTTGACCGCCGCCGAGGTGGATGCCCTCAAAGCCTGTTTGCCAGGCGAATGGCAACCGGCCGGGATCGGCCGTGACGCCCTGCACCAGGGCAATCCCGATATTCGCCGTGACCAGATCCACTGGCTGGAGCCCTCCCTCGGTGCGCCGGTGGCCGACTACCTCGCCCGGATGGAGTCCCTGCGTCTTGCCGCCAACCGGATGCTGATGCTGGGATTGTTCGACTACGAGGCCCACTTCGCCCGCTATCGCAGCGGGGATTTTTACGCCACCCATCGGGATGCCTTTGCCGGTCGCTCCAACCGCCGTCTTACCACTGTGTTTTACCTCAACAACGACTGGCTGCCCGAAGCGGGTGGAGTGCTGCGCATGTATGACGACAAGGAGCAGTTTCTGATGGATGTCAGCCCCAAGGGGGGGCGGCTGGTCATGTTTCTCTCCGAGGAGTTTCCCCACGAGGTGCTGCCTGCCAATCAGGAGCGCTACAGCATTGCCGGCTGGTTTCGGGTCAATGGCAACGGCATGGGAAGGGTCGATCCCCCGCGCTGAGGGGCAATGTGTCCCGATTTTGACACAGGGGAGACTTTTCACTGCAAGAAGTGGGGTCATGGGTCTCCCATCAGCTGACAAGGGTTGATCTCCCTTGCTACACTGGCGCGCACTTATGTTCGTATCTGGCTTCGTCCGGTTTTTATGGTGGTTGGCTTATCAAATGGTCATGACGAGGCCGCTTCTCCCAAGGGATCACATCTAATGAAGAACATGCATGTCTTGCTGCTGTGCGGCGGCGGTGGCTCAGAGCACGAGGTTTCTCTGCGCAGCGCCAATTTCCTCGAGCAACAACTGGGCCTTCTGCCCGGTGTCGAAGTGACCCGCGTCGAGATGTTCGCCGATCGCTGGCTCAGTGCCGATGGCCGCGAGTGCAAGCTGGGGCTCGACAAGCTGCTTTCGTTTGACAGCGTGGCCCGTCCGGTGGATTACGTGGTGCCCTGCATCCACGGCTACCCGGGTGAGACCGGCGATCTGCAATCCTTCCTCGAACTGGCCGGATTGCCTTATCTCGGTTGCGATGCCGAGGCGAGCAAGATCTGCTTCAACAAGATCAGCACCAAGCTGTGGCTCTCCGCCATCGGCATTCCCAACACCCCATACCTGTTCCTGACCGAACAAAATGACGCTGCGCTGGCCGAAGCGAAGGCCGCGCTGGCCAAGTGGGGCAAGGTCTTTATCAAGGCGGCCTCCCAGGGCTCTTCCGTTGGCTGCTACTCCGCCAGCAACGAAGCGGATCTGATAAAAGGCATTGCCGATGCCTTCGGTTACTCCGAACAGGTACTGATCGAGAAAGCGGTCAAGCCGCGCGAGCTGGAAGTAGCGGTTTACCAGTACGGTGACGAGCTGGTGGCGACTTATCCGGGCGAGATCTGCGTGCCGCAGGACAAGTTCTACACCTATGAAGAGAAGTACAGCAGTGCCAGCCATACCGAGACTGCACTGCGTGCCGAGGGGCTGACCCAAGCGCAGGCCGATGCGATCCACGAGTATGCCCTCAAGGCGTTCCGTCAGCTGAAACTGACCCATCTCTCGCGCATCGACTTCTTCCTGACCGAGGAGGGGGAGATCTTGCTGAATGAAATCAACACCTTCCCGGGCATGACCTCCATCTCCATGTTCCCGAAACTGCTGGAGCATCACGGTCACCGCTTCGCCGACTACCTTGAGCAGATCCTGCGCAAGGCCAGCTAAGCGTGCTCTCCCGCTCGCGGGATGAAGAAGAACCCAATAAAAAATCCCCGCCAATTGGCGGGGATTTTTTATGTCTTTATCAAGCGGGGCAGGCCAGCTTGAAGGGATAAACAAGCGGGGATGACTCTTCCCCGCCTGTTGCTACCTGTGGGTGTTACCGGTGGTTAGCCGCGAGCCACCCGAAAGCGCACGCTGCGGGAGTGGCAGGGCGCCAGCTCGCCAAACTCGCCTGCGGCCAGCTCAAGGGGCAGGGGCTGTTCGTCCATCCGCACCGCTTGCCAGTCGCTCAGGGGGTGTTCGCTGCTCACTTTGCCTCCCTCCAGCACCGCCTGCTCGCTCGGGTTGTAGACCCGGATCACCAGCGCCTCTTCATCCTCTGCCTTTTTCAGGGCGCTCAGCACCGGACCGGAGGGATCCATGGTGAGCAGACTGAACTGCAGCGGGGTGGTGAAGCTCGCCTTGTTGAGCTTCATGGCATCGAACGGGATTTTGTTGTAGCAGCGCACCGGGGTGAGGTAGCTGCGCGCCGCCTGCATCACGTTGGCGCTGATGTGATCGCCGGCAAACGCCAGCAGGCTGAAACGGCAGCTGAGTTTGCCGCGCACCTGAGAGTCCGGGGTGGGCAGCTTGATGCCGGAGGGGCGACCCGGGCGCAGCAGCAGCTCCTCTTTACCGAGTACGCCGACCCCGCGCAGCAGGGTGAGTGCCAGGGTGTCGCACTGCTCGCCAATCACTTCAAACTCGCGCAGACCGTCGCTCAGCACCGCCAGCCCCTGCTTGCCATCTTGCAGGGCGACGAAGTTCATCAGCTGCCAGACCGGAATGGGGGCCTCTTTCCACCCCTCCGCTTCCCAGTTCGCCATGGCGCTGTCGCGGGTGGGGCGGGTGATGCAGCCAAACTGGTTGTCAGAGACCACGGTGTCGCTCGGGAAGGGGGTGGGGATCAGCACTCGCACCCGGTGGTCATCGGCCTGATTGTCGAGCTCCAGCTCGATATCGATACGCGGGCTCTGGTGCGCCAGGGTGATGCGGCAGGTGACATCAAGGTGACCGCTGCACTGACGGTTGGCTCGCTCGGCGAGGTTGGCAGGCAATGCCATACGCAGTTTGAGCGTGGCGATGCTCTGCCATGCCTGATGGGTAACCTCGCGGGTCACTGCAAACTCGGTGGAGTAGCGCAGCCATTCGTCCCGCGACGGCGAGTAGTCATACTCGTCGCCATCATCGGAGCCCTCTTCCAGCGTGAGCACCTGATCGAAGGTGGTGCCGCGAAGCTTGTCCAGGATCTGCAAAGTGCCGTTGTCATTGAGGGCGATGCGGTAAAAATCGTTCTCCAGCAGCTCGCCGCTGGCCATCACCGGCTGCTCCAGTCCCGGCTGATTGCCCTCGATATGGAGAGTGCCGTAGCCCATAGCCGGCAGCGGATGGCAGAGCTGGATGTCGTACTCCATAAAGGGGTCGTAGTTGCCGTAGTGCACGATCTGTCTGTCTACCAAACCAGGATCAATCTCGCGCTTGGCGCGGATGAAGTAGGGAACCGGCTGGCCCGCCTCATCGCTCAGGGCAAAGGATTGGGCGCGAATGCGGATGCTGGTATTGATCACCTCCTGACGGGGGAAGGGCATCAGGTTGAACAGGCAGAGCTTGTCGGCCACCTGCACGCCGTCTTCACAGAGCGCCACCGGCATGTTGTCGACAATCTTGCGCATGTAGAAGCGGATCAGGTTCTCGGCCATGTCGTCGGCCAGAATGAAGCGGGTCATCACCTCCTGATGCACCTTGTCGCTACAGCAGCAGCCGATGCTGTCATGGGCGTGGTTCTTCATGATCTCCTTCCACATCTTCTCCAATAGCCCGTGGTGGTACTCGAAGCCGAGTGCCCAGGCGATGCTCGCCAGCGGTTCGAGGATGTTGACGATCTTGTTCTCGATGGCGGCGTGGGCCAGCTTGATGTCCATCCGGGTGGAGGAGATGGTGCGGTGTACCCGCATGTATTTGCCGTCGTTGAACTCCCCCTTGAGGGTGGCCAGCTGGTCGCGGCACGCCTCGATGCGCTCGAAGACCTGCTCGAAGCGGCTCATGTGGAATTCCCGCTGAGGGTAGATTTCCCGCAGCTTGTCGATGATGGCGAAGATGTTCTGCTGCAGCGGCATCTGGTCGTGGCCGTTGGGCAGCAGGATATCCTTGGTCACCGAGGCCTTCTCCAGCACCTCGAAGTAGGATTCGAGCCGCTTGCGCAGGCCAGCCTCATCTTCTGGCAGGTATTTGCCGATGGCGTAGCCGAGCGGCAGTACCTGGGCGGTCACCTCGCTGCCATCGTTGCTCTGCCAGAGGAACTCGGTCTTGTCGGTACCGTGGCGCTCGGAGCAGCCGCGCCAGAACATGGCCCGGTCAATCCCGAAGCCGTTGAAGATGTGGGGCAGCTGGGAGGACATGCCGAACGAGTCGGGCAGGTAACCGATCTTCATCGGCTCGCCAAGACTAAGGCAGTCGCGCATCCCGTAGAGCAGGTTGCGCAGGATGGACTCGCCGCTCACCTGCATGGTGTCGGTCTGGGTGTACCAGGGGCCGATGATGAGCTTGCCCGCTTCCACCAGCGCCTTCACCCGGGCCTTGTTCTCGGGCTGGATGGCGAAGTAATCCTCCAGCACCGCGGTCTGGCCATCGAGCACATAGAACTTGTAGTCGGGGTCGGATTCAAGACGCGCCAGGATCTCCGCCATGTTGTTGACCAGCAGGATGCGGGACTCCTCGGTGGTGAAGTACCACTCCCGATCCCAGTGCATGTGCGGGGTGATGTGAACTCGTGAAACTGTCATGACAATGATCCTTTGCTGACGCACGGCGGCCCTTGCCTGCCGTGCGGAAAAATAGTCTGTTGAAAAAGTGGTGGTGAAGATGCGCCTTACTCTGCGGCGACCACCTGATAGGTGCCGCGCTGCATGGCGTGACGGCGCCAGCCGATCAGCACCACAGTGGAGATAAGGGTGCCCACCAGCGCCGCACCGAGCCAGACGGCGGCAGCCATCAGGGCGCCGTGGCCGCCATCGTGGAGCAGGAACAGGGAGAAGATGCCGGCCCCCGGGGTGGAGAGACCAATCCCCATGGCACCCACCATGGCGCCGGTGACCACCGAGCCTGCGAGGAAGGAGCCGATCACCCGGATCGGATCTTCGATGGCCATCGGAATGGCGCCCTCGGTGATCCCCGCCAGCCCCAGCAGCCAGGTGGACTTGCCGGTCTCGATCTCGAAGGTCTGGAACAGGCGCGGCGCCAGCAGGGTGGAGAAGGTGACGGTAAAGGCCGAGACCATCTTGACCGCGCCGAAGATGGCGTAGGGGCCGTAGACCCCGTTGGCCATGGCGCCGAGGCAGAAGGCGTAGGCCGCCTTGTTGACCGGGCCACCCAAGTCAAACGAGCACATAAAGCCGAGCAAGGCGCCCAGTACCAGCGCATTGGTGCCGGAGAGGCCGTTGAGCCACTCGGTGAGGCTGTTGTTGAGCCAGGCTACCGGCTGGCCGATGACAAACAGCATCAGGCTGCCCGCCACCAGGGTGCCGATCACCGGATAGAGGTAAAAGGTGAGAAAGCCGTTGAAGTTGGGGCTCAGACGCACATGCTGCTTGACCCAGCGCATCAGGTAACCGGCGATAAGACCACCGACCACACCGCCGAGAAAACCGGAGCCAATCATGTTGGCGGCCAGTCCCGCCGCAAAGCCCGGGCCCAGCGCCGGTTTGTCTGCCAGCGAGTAGGCGGTATAGGCCGCCAGCACCGGCACCATCAGGGTGCCCAGCATGCCACCGCCCAGCTTGCGGTACATCCAGAGCCAGGAGTTCTCGGTATCAAATAGATGTTGCAGGCCGAAGATCTGGGCCAGCAGCACAGAGACGGCGAGCACGGTACCGCCTGCCACGATCAGCGGTACGGCAAAGGAGATACCGCTCAGCAGCGCCTGCTTGAGCTCGGTCTTGAGGGTCACCTTTTTGCTGGTCGGCGCATCGCTCTGGCCGGGGTTGGGCGTCGGGGCTGTGCGACCGGCCTTGGCCGCTTCCAGCGCATCATTGAGGATCCGCTCGGCATGGCGGATGGGCTCGGCCACCGGCGTCTCGATCCGGGGGATACCGGCGAAACGCTCCTGCTCCTTGATGGCCACCTCGGCGGCGAAGATACAGGCCACCGCAGCATCGAGCGCCTCTTGCGGCAGGCGGTCCTCGATGCCGTTGGCACCCTGCTTTTCGACCAGTACCCGAATGCCCAGCTTGCGCCCCGCCTTTTCCAGATACTCGGCAGCCATATAGGTGTGGGCGATCCCCGCCGGGCAGGCGGTGACACAGACCACAGTGGGTTTATTTGTATTTAAGTTGTCTTCTTTTTCTGGTTGCTTGTCGCCATCCCCTTCACCATCAAGCAGCGCCATCAGCTGCTCGGCACTCTGGGCCGCCAGCACCGCCTCGCGGGTATCGTCATCCACCAGGGCAGTGGTGAGGGTGGTGAGCAGCTGCATATGGGTGGAGCCCGCCTGATCGGTCGGGATCGCCAGCATGAAGATCAGGTTGACCGGCTCGGGGCCGTCGATCCCCTCCCAGCCCAGCTCCTCGCTCAGGGTCGCGACGGCAAAGGCTGCTTCACGCACCGCATCGCACTTGCCGTGGGGTACCGCCAGCCCTTCGCCAAGGGCGGTGGGGCCCTGCGCCTCGCGGGCCATGACAGCAGCCAGAAAGGCGGCCTTGTCGTGCAGCTTGCCGGCCTGATCGAGCCGATCAGCCAGGGCATGAATGGCCGCATCCCGATCGGCAAACCGGGTTTGCAACGTGATGAGATGGGGGCCGGTAAGACTGGTCAGATTCATGATGATCCTCTGTCTGGTTGGCTTGCCAGCAAGCCGTCATGGTGAAAGTGACAGCGATGCTAACAAACCGGCCGACTGATTTTTGTGAGTGGTATCATACAATTCGTTATTTGTATTGTTTTTGTATTGTTTGATCAAGGTGATTTGTTAGGTCAAATGGGGCGAGCCGTTTTGTCTGCCGGGCAACTGGGGTAGAATGGCGCCTCTTCCATTTATCATGGCGCAGAGCCAACGAGGTGGCCTTTCGTGTCGAAAAAACCCATGTATCGCCAGATAGCCGACACCATCCAGCAGTGGATTGCGCAAGGGGAGCTGGCCCCCGGCGATGCCCTGCCCACCGAAGCCGAGCTGCGCGAGCAGTTCGGGGTGAGCCGGGTGACGGTGCGTCAGGCCCTCAAGCAGCTGACCGAACTCAACGTCATCGAGAGCATTCAGGGCAGCGGCAGTTATGTGCGGCAGGAGAAGGTGAACTACGACATCTATCAGCTCACCAGCCTCTATGAGAAGGTGACCGATCCGGCGGCCGAGACCCACAGTGACATTCTCGCCTTCGAGGTGATCAAGGCGAGCAGCGAGCTGGCCGAGCGGCTCAATCTGGTGGAGGGGGCGCTGGTCTACTACGTCAAGCGGGTACGCTTTATTCGCCAGATTGCAGTGACGCTGGAGGAGACCTGGATGCCGCTCGCCCTTTTTCCCGATCTCAGTTATGCGGTGATGCAGGGCTCCAAGTACCACTACATCGAAGAGGTGAAGCAACTGGTGATTGACCGCAGCGAGCAGGAGATCATTCCGGTGCTCCCCTCGGCGCAGGTAGTGGAGGCGCTCGGTATCGATCCCGCCAAGCCCATTATCGAGAAGGTCTCCCGTGGCTTCTTGCAAGATGGCACCGTGTTCGAGTTCAGTCGCAACTTCTTCAAGAGCGATGATTACAAGTTCACCCTGGTGGCGCGCCGCGCCAAGGGGTGAGCAGGCGACAGCACCTGAGATAAAAAAGGCCACCACCGTGTTTGCGGTGGTGGCCTTTGTTTTTGGCTGATTGCCGGGCTGAATAGCAGATTGGCTGGTGGTTTGATGCAGCCGACCTACTGCGCAGAGTCCTTGACGATCCCCTCGACCCGCACCTGCAGGCTCCCTTGCGCCAGGGTGGTGATGAGCTGATCGCCACTGTTGACCTGATCGGCGCGGCTGATGACTTCGCCGCGCACAGTGCGGGTGATGGAGTAACCGCGCCCCAGGGTGGCGAGCGGGCTCACCCCGTCGAGGCGGGCGGTGAGCATGGCGAGGCGGTGTCTAGCAAGGTCTTGCCGCTTGGCAATCAGGGCATGAAGCCGCTCCTCGGCCAGCTGGTGGCGGCGCTTGCCAGCTGCCAAGAGGCGCTCAGGACTCTTGCCTTGCAGGCGCAGTTCAAGGTTGGTGAGGCGCCGCTCACCCTGATGCAGCCGCTGGCGCAGCAGTTGCTGCAAACGGGCAGAAAGTTCGTCTAGGCGCTGGGATTGTTGCTCCAGCCGCCGCTTCGGATCCTGATGGTCGAGCCGCTTTTGCAGCAGGATGAAATCGTGGCGGGCGGTGGTCTGCTGGCGGCTCATCGCCTGCAGCAGTCGCTGTTTGAGGTGGGCGATGCGCTGGATGCGGGCCTGATTGTCTGGCGCCACCAGCTCGGCGGCGGCCGACGGGGTAGGGGCGCGCAAGTCGGCGGCAAAGTCGCTGATGGTGACATCCACCTCGTGGCCCACTGCGCTCACCACAGGTATGGCGGAGTGGGCAATGGCGCGCGCCACCGCCTCTTCGTTAAAGCACCAGAGATCTTCAAGCGACCCGCCGCCACGGCCGACGATCAGCACATCCACCTCGGCGCGCTGGTTCGCTTTGGCGATCGCCGCGACGATCTGGCTGATGGCGGCGCTGCCTTGTACCTGAGTCGGGTAGATAAAGACCGGCAGATCCGGCGCACGCCGTTTGAGCACGGTGAGCATATCGTGCAAAGCCGCGCCGGTGGCGGAGGTGATAAGGCCCACCGCCCGCGGTTCACGGGGCAGCGGCCGCTTGCGGCTTTCGTCAAACAGCCCCTCGGCGCCGAGGCGGCGCTTGAGCTCTTCAAAACGCAGGGCCAATACGCCGTCGCCCGCCGGCTGCATCGACTCGATGATCAGCTGGTAGTCGCCGCGCGGCTCATAGAGGGAGACCCGCGCCTGAACCAGCACCTGCATGCCATCCTGCGGGCGGAAGGCCACCCGCCGGTTGTTGCCCTTGAACATGGCGCAGCGCACCTGCGCCGACATGTCCTTGAGGGAGAAGTACCAGTGGCCGGAGCTTGGCATCGCCAGATTGGAGAGCTCGCCGGTCAGCCACACCAGCCCCAGATCCTGCTCCAGGATCATGCGCACGGCGCTGTTGAGGCGGGTGACGGTAAAGACCTGCTGCTCGCGGCCGCTCGCCGCACTGGATGGGGTAAATCGGTTCAAAGGCGTACCTGTGGTCTGCCCCGGCGGAGCCGGGATAAAACGATGGCCGCTATCTTAACCCGAAACAGGGGGAGGGCGTTAAGCAGGCGGCGCCAGCAGCAGAAAAGCAAGATTGGAAACGCTGCCGTTTATCCGGGCAGGCAGTATGGCTCCCGATAAAAGCCCTCGCGCTTGCCCGCATCTGGCCGCGTTGCAGCTTGCCTAGATGCCGTTGATATCTCAGGTGCTGCTGATGTTCACGGCGCCACCATTTTGACCAACGTTCACTCGCCCCCTGTTTGGAGTAGCTTATGAATCCCTCAACCCGTTTAAGTTTGACGACCCGTTTGCTGCACTGGTCGGTTGCCTTGCTGATGATTGGCCTGACCCTTGTAGGTTATCTGATGGTGAAATTTGAAATATGGGATCTCTATGCCCTACATAAATCCCTGGGGGTGATTGCACTGATCTTGATCCTGCCCCGCGCCATTCTCCGCCTTGTTAGAGGGTGGCCTGAGCCTGTGCGTCAATATCCTGTTTACGAGGCATTGGCAGCCAGGGCGATCCACTGGGGGTTGCTGATTTCAACGCTGCTTATTCCGGTGTCTGGTCTCTGTTATTCCGCAGCGGCTGGCCGAGGTGTCGCGATATTTGGCTGGTCTATTATCCCGATGAATCCAGATATCCATGATCCTGCCAATGTGATTCCATTCAGTGAATCCGTTCGGGATATTGCTCACACAGTCCATATATATTTGCCATATGTCATGCTGGCATTTTTGCTGGTGCACATTGTCGGGGCGTTGAAACATCATCTGCTGGATAAAGATAATACCTTGCTGCGGATGGTGGGGCGAAAATAATAAAGAGAGGCAACCCTTGTTTTGCCAGAAAATATATATTGGCAGCGGGCGAAATTTATTATCCAGCCCGAGCAAAGGACATTGAGAAGAGAATGATACCGGTGCGAGTGGTCGCCGCGAGGGCAAGAGACGATACAAGGACACAAGACAAGGGGAGGGTGGTCAGAGGCCGCTTGCCCCCTGAGCCCCTGTCGATCATCCCTTTGCATGGGGGTTAGGCTGCGTCGGCACCTACCGGTTTTGCATAAATCACCGGTTAGCCAACTCTTTTGCCCCGAAATGGCGCTTTTCGTACTGATAATCTTGGTTTTTTGGCGTTTTGGCCGCCTAAAAGAGGGCTATGCCATAAAAAATTCAAAAAACTTCTTTACCAGTGACCAATGCGTGAGTAAACTTCGTCGGCAATATTTTACACCCCCACTTCCTCAACGGTGAGATATTGCCATGCTCAGGATTGCCAAAGAAGCGTTAACCTTCGACGATGTACTGTTGGTTCCCGCCCACTCCGAAGTTCTTCCCAATACTGCCGATCTGCGTACCAAGCTGACCTCCGCCATCAGCTTGAACATCCCGATGATCTCCGCTGCCATGGACACAGTGACCGAAGCCCGTCTGGCTATCGCACTGGCCCAGGAAGGCGGTATCGGCTTTATCCACAAGAACATGTCCATCGAGCAGCAGGCTGCCGAAGTGCGCAAGGTCAAGAAGTACGAGAGCGGCGTGGTCACTGACCCCGTCACCGTGCGCCCTGACATGACCATCGCCCAAATCAAGGAGCTGAGCCACAAGAACGGCTTCGCCGGTTACCCCGTGGTGACTGACGGCAATCAGCTGGTCGGTATCATCACCGGCCGTGACGTGCGCTTCGTGATTGACCTCTCCCAGACCGTTGAACAGATCATGACCCAGAAAGATCGTCTGGTCACCGTGCGTGAAGGGGCCCCTCGCGAAGAGGTGGTTGCCCTGATGCAAAAGCACCGTATCGAAAAAGTGCTGGTGGTGAACGCCGACTTCAAACTCAAGGGCATGATCACCGTTAAAGATTTCCAGAAAGCCGAGCGCAAGCCCCACGCCTGTAAAGATGACAAGGGTCGTCTGCGGGTCGGTGCTGCGGTTGGTGCCGGTGCCGGCAACGAAGAGCGCGTCGCCGCGCTGGTGGAAGCCGGTGTTGACGTGCTGCTGATCGACTCCTCCCACGGCCACTCCCAGGGTGTGCTGGATCGCATCAAGGCCACTCGCGACGCCTATCCGGATCTGCAGATCATCGGTGGCAACGTGGCGACCGCCGCGGGCGCCAAGGCGCTGGCTGCTGCCGGTGTCAACGCCGTCAAGGTCGGTATCGGCCCGGGCTCCATCTGTACTACTCGTATCGTGACCGGCGTGGGTGTGCCCCAGATCACCGCCATCTCCGACGCTGTTGACGCGCTGGAAGGCACCGGTATTCCGGTGATTGCCGATGGCGGTATCCGCTTCTCCGGCGACATCGCCAAGGCCATTGCCGCAGGCGCCAGCTGCGTCATGGTGGGTTCCATGTTCGCCGGTACTGAAGAAGCGCCGGGCGAGATCGAGCTCTATCAGGGTCGCTCCTTCAAATCCTACCGTGGTATGGGTTCTCTGGGCGCCATGTCCAAAGGCTCCAGCGACCGCTACTTCCAGACCGACAACGCCGCCGACAAGCTGGTGCCGGAAGGCATCGAAGGCCGCGTGCCGTACAAGGGTCGCCTCAAAGAGATCATCCACCAGCAGATGGGCGGCCTGCGCTCCTCCATGGGCCTGACCGGCAGCGCCACCATCGACGACATGCGCACCAAAGCTGAGTTCGTGCGCATCTCCGGCGCCGGGATGAAAGAGTCCCACGTCCACGATGTGACCATTACCAAAGAAGCCCCCAACTATCGGATGGGCTGATAAAACGGGGCCCTGCGCCCCGTTTTTCCACCCTTTTTTTATCCCGTGCCCTTTGTGACAACATCAGCCTGATGCAGGAATAAAATGACTAAAGACATTCACCAGCACCGTATCCTTATCCTCGACTTCGGTTCCCAGTACACCCAGCTGATCGCCCGCCGCGTGCGCGAAATCGGCGTTTACTGCGAACTGTGGGCCTGGGATGTAACCGAAGAGCAGATCCGCGAATTCAATCCGAGCGGCATCATCCTCTCCGGCGGCCCCGAGTCTGTCACCGAAGCGGGCAGCCCGCGCGCCCCCGAGTATGTGTTCAACGCCGGTGTCCCTGTGTTCGGTATCTGCTACGGCATGCAGACCATGGCCGAGCAGCTGGGTGGCAAGGTGCAATCCTCCACCGAGCGTGAATTCGGTTACGCCAAGGTGGAAGTGCTGGGCGAAGCTGGCAAGAGCAGCGCGCTCTTGCGCAATATCGAAGATGCCATCGCCGACAACGGCAATGCCCTGCTGGATGTCTGGATGAGCCACGGTGACAAGGTCACCACCATTCCGGCCGACTTCACCACCATCGCCCAGACCCCGACCTGCCCGCACGCGGCCATGGCCAACGAAGCCAAGCGCTTCTACGGCGTGCAGTTCCACCCGGAAGTGACCCACACCCGTCAGGGTGCCCGCATGCTGGAGCACTTCGTCAAAGACATCTGCGGCTGCGAATGCCTCTGGACCCCGGCCACCATCATTGACGACGCCGTTGCCCGCATCCGCGAGGAGGTGGGTGACGATGAAGTGATCCTCGGTCTCTCCGGTGGTGTCGACTCCTCCGTGGTCGCCATGCTGGTGCACCGTGCCATCGGCGATCGCCTGACCTGCGTCTTCGTGGACAACGGTCTGCTGCGTCTGAACGAAGGCGAGCAGGTGATGGAGATGTTTGGTGACCACTTTGGTCTGAACATCATCAAGGTTGAAGCCGAAGAGCGCTTCCTCTCAGCCCTGGCCGGTGTTGACGAGCCGGAAGCCAAGCGCAAGATCATCGGCCGCGTCTTCGTCGAAGTGTTTGATGATGAAGCCAAGAAGCTGAAAAACGCCAAGTGGCTGGCACAAGGCACCATCTATCCGGACGTTATCGAATCTGCTGCCAGCAGACCGGCAAAGCCCACGTCATCAAGTCTCACCACAACGTCGGCGGCCTGCCGGAAGAGATGAAGATGGGTCTGGTCGAGCCGCTGCGCGAGCTGTTCAAAGACGAAGTGCGCCGCGTTGGCCTCGAGCTGGGTCTGCCCTACGACATGCTTTACCGTCACCCGTTCCCGGGCCCGGGTCTGGGCGTGCGCGTCCTTGGCGAAGTGAAGAAAGAGTACTGCGATATTCTGCGCCGCGCCGATGCGGTCTTTATCGAAGAGCTGCGCAAAGCTGACCTCTACAACCAGGTCAGCCAGGCATTCGCCGTGTTCCTGCCGGTGCGCTCCGTTGGCGTGATGGGCGATGGTCGCAAATATGACTGGGTCATTGCCCTGCGTGCCGTCGAAACCATCGACTTTATGACCGCCCACTGGGCTCACCTGCCGTACGACTTCCTCGGTCACGTATCGAACCGCATCATCAACGAGATCAACGGTATCTCCCGCGTGGTGTACGACGTTTCCGGCAAGCCGCCTGCAACCATCGAATGGGAATAAGCGGCTCGCGCCCTTCTGCCCATCGAGCATAAAAATGCAAAAAGACGCCCTTGAGGCGTCTTTTCTTTTCTCAATCGTTTGCGCTACACATCTTCTTTTTTAGAGCAGCTTTTTCGCCACCTTGCCCCTGTCATATGTGACAGGGGCATTTTTGCCATCCCGCACTAGGCTCTCTCATGCCAATTGAGCCTGCTGTCAACAGCGGCTTGTGGCTGGGGTGAGGGCTGATCCAGTTGCAGATAGCTGCGCAAACGGGCCCATCGTCATCGCGCCAACCGGCAGTGATGACACCCCGGTGGAGACCGGAAACCACTTGAATCAACGGGGCGCAGCCCGAACGGCCAAACGAGTCGGGATCATAGAGCACGGAGAGTTTGATATGTCAGAACAAGCAGTGTTGGTGGGTGGATGGACCGCATATCACAAGCTGACCGCCGAGGATCAGGCGGTATTTGATCAGGCACTGAAAGGATTTGTCGGGGTGCAGTACGTACCCTTTGAAGTCTCCACTCAAGTGGTTGCTGGTACCAACTACCGCTTCAAGTGCAAGAGCACAGTGCCGCTTGCCAAACCGATCCATGGTGAAGCCGTGGTGCAGATCTTCAAATCACTGGACGGGGATGCCCATATCACCTCCATTACACCAATCTGATTGGGTGGTAGGGCAAAGTGGGGAGGGGGAATAACCTCCAACCTTTTTGCTCCAAGTCCTTAAAATAAGAAAGACGCCTTAGGGCGTCTTTCTTATTTCCACTACCAGTTACCTCTGATGCGTGGTCAGTATTTGTACTTATTGATTGATTTGTTGATCTTGCTCAGGAAACTATCATCATTCGCTTTTGCTTATCTGCCTTGCTCGCTAGGATATCCGTCTGGATATGACCTCTTTGAAGTCACCGATGAATCAAACCAGAGACATCGCGTTGATCAAAAGCTGCAAATTAGATGCTCTCTGGTGGTAGCTTGGCTGTTATTCTGGAATGAAGCTGTATCAATTTACAATTGATGTATTGAAATATGGTCTAGGCGTTAAAAATCAGCTTATATAAATTGGTCGGTTACAAATTTTGAGTGTGTAATACATAACAAATGTTTCAAGAGGGACAGCCAACGCTTGGCATTTTTAGTGTGTGTTGGTTTTTTATTACGGTGTTATGCAGAATATTGACAGTGGCGTTGTCTGTCCATTAAGCGAGAGTTGGCTCACAAAGGGAAAATAATAAAATGCATAGAATATCGGAATTGGAAATTAAAAATTTTCGTTCATGTAAGAATACGAAAATTAAATTAGAAAAATTTACTCCGCTTGTGGGTTACAATAATGCTGGTAAATCTAACATTCTCAAATGTTTAGATGCACTTGTTAGGGGGAAGGGGCAAACAGATTCAAGCTTTAACGATACAAAAAAACCTATAGAAATTATTGCTCGCTTAGTTGGTCTAAGTGATAAGGCTTTAAGTCATCTTTCTGAACCACAAAAAGTAAGCTTAGAGCCTTATATCGTTGATGATTCATTAGATATTCGTTTTTTCCAAGAAAAGCCCGGAACAGCAAAAAATGCTGTGGTTCTTGGTATTCGGTCACCTCTAAATCCTAATGGCGAATGGAGTAATCCAAATGGATTACCTCAAGCCGTTACAACGTTGTTCCCTGAACCAACATTTATCAATTCGATGGAGGATTCGGCAGAGGACGTTTCTAAATTTAAGGTGGGGAATACAATAGGTAAGCTAATTTCAAATTTGCAAAAAGAAATTTTAAAAACGAAAGGTGAAGAGATAAATACAGCCTTGTCAGCTATAGGGAAAAAATTGAACCTTAATGGTGATGAGAGACTGCAAGAATTTTCTGAATTTGATGACTCTATCAATGGTAAAATCGGTGATTTTTTTCCTGGTTTAAAACTAAATTTAGACATCCCCACACCTGACATTAGTGACTTATTTAAACAAGGTAATATCAAAGTTACCGAAACTGGTAACCAAAGAAGTACCGATTTCTCAGATATGGGGCATGGAGCTCAGCGTGCTATACAGATGACGTTGATTAGGCATCTTGCAGAAATAACTAAGGATGTGAGTAAAGAGGGCAAAACCAACTTACTACTGATCGATGAACCTGAACTGTTTCTTCATCCTCAAGCGATCGAGCAAATCCGTGGCTCACTGAAAGTTCTAGCGGAAAAAGGCTATCAAGTTGTTTTTTCAACCCATTCACCTTTTATGATAGATCAGGCAGACATTCCAATTACGAATATTGTGCGTAAAAATGAGGATGGTACTAAAGTTGAAAGCCGGTTAAGGGAGGCTATTGAAAAAGTACTTGACGATAATGAATCTCAGGCACGATTGCTTTTTGATACCTATAATCTTGGACAAATACTATTTTCTGATATGGTACTAGTTGCAGAGGGGGATACAGAAAAGCATGTACTACCAACCTTATTTAAATCAGCTACTGGTAAGACACTTGGCGAGTCGAAGTTAGCATTAGTAATAGCCACAGGATCACCAAATATACCGGGAATGCTTTCTATCCTGAAAGAAATGAATATACCTGCTAAGGCCTTAGCAGATTTAGATTTCGCTTTTACTGTAGCTAAAACAAAGCAACTTATTGAAAAGGATCACCCTGCTTTAGAGGCTTGCTTGGATATCATACAAGAAATGCAGCCGGAGCATGGCTTTCTATTAAACGGACGAAATCCAACGAAAGGCAATAACTTTAAAGCCTCGGATATTTATGAGCTTTTAGCTAGTCAAGAAAAGTCGAAAGAACCAATTAATGTTATTTGCGAGCATTTTAAAGAAAACGCAATATGGATATGGTCATTAGGTGCAATTGAACCACATCTTTGTCTCGACGCAAAGGAAACAGGAGAGTGGTATAAATTTAAGCAAAAACTTACAGATAACCCACTTGAAGATGTAGTTGCCGATCATAAGCATATAAAGGCTTTCGTCACATGGTGTGTGAGCTAACAAACGTTTCAAGGGGGACAGTCAACTCGCAGCATCTTTACTACGTGTTGGTTTTTGTGATTTCAGTGCCGTAGGGTGCAATGAAATTGCACCTCTACTTTTGTTCCTCATACCTTGCACAAAAGCCGCGCGGCAAATGGTGCAATGCGCTGCGCTGCGCTTATTGCACCCTACCTGTTTCGTCAATTCGCTGAGGTGGGGCGGCTGAGCGCGATGCCGCGCCAAGGCAACCAAAGGGGCGATCTGCGCCCCGATTCTTCTGATCTCCCCGCTTTATATCGCCGCACGCTTGTCCGGCACAGCCTTATTGTCTGCTGACTCACAACCAACACTCCTGTTTCGTCACCCCCATCAGGCCGAGCAGAATAAAGGCCACCTTCACTCATACCTCGCCGCTTCCCAGGCGTGTATCGCCTGTTTGCGGGTCTCGCCCCAGTGATAGCCGCCGAGTTTGCCGTTTTGCTGGATGACCCGGTGACAGGGGATCATCAAGGCGACGGGGTTGGCGCCCACCGCCAACCCCACGGCGCGGGCGGCTTTGGGGTTGCCGACGGCATTCGCCACCTGGGCGTAGCTCACCACCTTGGCGGGCGGGATCTGCAGCAGCGCCCGCCAGACGCTGATCTGAAAGTTGGTGCCGCTCACGTGCAAGGAGATGGGGCGATCCGGCGCCTTGCTGCCATCGAACATGGTGTTGATGACGTTCTGGGTGCGTGATGGCGCCTCCCTAAGCTCTGCCTCGGGCCAGTTATGGGCGAGGGTGGCCAGCGGCACCTCTGGGGCCTTGTCATCGAGAAACGAGAAGTTGCACACCCCCCGCTGGGTCAGGGCGACGAATGCCTGACCAAAGGGGGTGTCGTGCACCCCGTGATCAATAACCAGCCCGGCCCCGCGCTGTTTGTACTCGCCCGGCGTTACCGCTTCGAGCTGCACGAAGTGATCGTAGAGCCGCGAGCCGCTGCTAAGGCCCAGGGTATCGGCCACCTCAAGCAGCGGGCGCGACTCCTGCAACAGCGCCTTGGCCCGCTCCAGGGTCAGCACTTGCAGATAGCGTTTGGGCGTCACTCCGGCCCAGCGGCTGAACAGCCGCTGGAAGTGAAAGGGACTTAAGTGAACGTGCGCCGCTATCTCGTCCAGAGTGGGCTGACGCTCCACCTGACTTGCGATAAAACGGATGGCATCGGCGATGCGGGCGTAATCAGACATAAGGCGCTCTCACGATAAGGTTTCGGTCGCAGGATCTTTGGGGCGACAACGTCATGTGCGACAAATTGATACCCCACCATCGGCCAGCAGGGCAATGCCGGTGGTAAAGCTGGATGCATCGGACGCGAGATAAAGGGCCGAGCGAGCGATCTCCTCCGGTTGGGCCAGCCGTTTGAGGGCATGCATATTCTGCACAAAGGCGAGGCTCTCTGGCGTATTGGCAAAAGCCCGTCCCATGGGGGTGTCGGTGCCCCCCGGCAGCAGGGCGTTGACCCGAATCCCTTGTGCCCCATACTCGGCGGCCAGCACCCGGGTCAGGCCAATGAGGCCCGCTTTGCTCGCCGCATAGGCCGCCATGCCGGGCAGTCCCAGGGTATGGCCGACAAAGGTGGAGGTAAAGATAAGCGAGCCGCCGCCGCGCGCCTGCATGGCGGGGATCTGGTACTTGGCTCCCACAAAGGCGCTGGTGAGGTTGGTATCCAGAATTTCCTGCCACTGCGTCAGTTCAAGCTGCTCTACGCTGCCCGGCGTGCCAGTGGTACCGGCGTTGTTGAAGGCGATATCTAGCCCGCCGAAACGGGTTAGCGCGAGATCAACAAGGTCGCGGGCGTAACTCTCGCTTTTCACATCTCCCGCCAGACTCACCGCCTGGCCCCCCTCGTGGCGGATCTCCTCCACCAGCAGATCCAGCTCGGGCTGGCGGCGGGCGCCGACGACGACGCTGGCCCCTTCGCGGGCAAACAGGATGGCGCTGGCGCGGCCGATGCCGGAGCTGGCGCCGGTGATGATGGCGACCTTGTTGGACAGTAATGACATGGCAGTTCCCTCGCTGAGTGTGTTGTGTGCCAAATCAGTGGTACACAGGGTTGGCTGTGGGTTGGAACCCCAATAGGTTCCAACCGACTTGGGTTTGGCCCCCACTATGGCAACCACTCCTCGCCGGAACGACCCGAATCTTGCTCTCTTTGTTCCCAAGTCGTTTTGCTACATGTCGAAACAGGCCTTCGCGGCAACAAAAGGGGAGAACTGAGCCCCGAATTCTTTATAATGCCCCCCTTTAAAACCGCCGGACCCGGGTTTGGCGCGCGCTGATGGCTGGCTACGTCATCAGGCAGATCATCAGGATTGAGAAACGGTTATGCATACTCTGGAACAGCTGCGCGCAGGTGAACTGTGCGGTGCCCGCCATTTGAAGCTCTCTGAAAATCTGACGGAGTTCCCCCACGAGATTTTGAGTCTGAAAGAGACGCTGGAGGTGCTGGATCTCACCGGCAACCAGCTAAGCGCGCTCCCTGACGAGCTGGCCGGGTTTGGCAAGCTGCGCATTATCTTCTGCTCCGAGAACCGCTTTACCGAGCTGCCCGAGGTGTTGGGGCGCTGTCCGAAGCTCACCATGGTGGGCTTTAAGGCCAACCAGATTGCCACCGTCTCGGCAAAAGCGCTGCCCGCCGGTTTGCGCTGGCTGATCCTGACCGATAACGCAATTGAAAGGCTGCCCGATGAGCTGGGCCAGTGCAATGCCCTGCAAAAGCTGATGCTGGCGGGCAACCGCCTGCGCGAGCTGCCGGCCAGCCTTGCCAACTGCCGCAAGCTGGAGCTGCTGCGCATCGCCGCCAACCGCATCGAACGCTTCCCCGAGTGGTTGCTCTCGCTGCCGCGCCTTTCCTGGCTTGCCTACTCCGGCAACCCCTTTAGCGAGGGGACGGAGGCGCGCGCCATCGATGATGCCCATGTCGCGCCCATTGCCTGGGAGACGCTGGCGCTGGGCGAGTTACTGGGGCAGGGAGCATCCGGCGTTATCCATCGCGCCACCCTTGTGGGTAATACTGCTGATGAAGTGACTCAGGCGAGCGATAGAGGCGATGCCAGTCAGGTGGCGGTCAAGCTGTTCAAGGGGGCGGTGACCAGCGATGGACTGCCCCGCTGCGAGATGGCGGCGTCGCTGGCGGCGGGCACTCATCCCAACCTTATCAAGGTGATAGGCAAGGTGGCGGATCACCCCTCCGGCATTCCGGCGCTGGTAATGGAGCTGATCGACCCAGCCTTTGCCAATCTGGCCGGGCCGCCGAGCCTGGACTCCTGCACCCGGGATGTCTATCCCGAGGGGCTGCATCTGAGTGTGCCGGATGCGCTGGCGATGGCCCACGGCATCGCCTCGGTGGCAGGCCATCTGCACCGCGCGGGCATCATGCACGGGGATCTCTACGGCCACAATATTCTGTTTTCCCGTGGGTCTGACGTGCCGGCTCGCGCCCTGCTGGGGGATTTTGGTGCTGCTTCCTTGTATGACCGCTGCGACCGCGAGCGGGCGCTGGGCCTTGAGCGACTGGAAGTGCGCGCCTTTGGTTGCTTGCTGGAGGAGCTGTTGGCCCATTGCGATACGCAAGACTCACCGCTTGATGGGTTGCATCAGCTCAAAGCGGCCTGCCTCTCGGAACTCCCCGCCGATCGTCCCGATTTTGCTTATATCGAGCGTCAGCTGGCGGCCGCTCGCGCCACGCTGTCGTGATCTTTCTGGCGTTGGCGGGCACGTTTTGGCCTGCCAATGTCATTCCTTTCATTGATTCATTCATTGCCATACTCCCATGACGTTTTTGCATGGATTGGTATGCTTTGCCCGTTATAAACGCAGCCAATTGCGATCATTGCGACAGCGAGGCGCGCGGCAAGGGGACGTCACGCCATTCGCCCGATAACACGCAGAGGCTGTGCGGCAAAAAGGGGAGGACAGAGGGTTGCGCGGTGCCGGTTAAGTTGTGATATTGAGGCATCTTTAGTACAGAAGGGTAATAACGATGGAAGCTGCGTTTTGGCATCAGCGTTGGGAAGAGAACCGGATTGGCTTTCATCAGGCGGACTTCAACCACTGGCTGCAATCCTGGTGGTCAGCCCAGCAAGCGGACGAGCCGGTGCTGGTTCCCCTGTGTGGCAAATCCCGCGACATGCTCTGGCTGAGCGCTCAGGGCCATCCGGTCGATGGTTTCGAGTTATCCAGCCTTGCCGTCAGCCAGTTCTTCAGTGAAAACCAGCTTGCCTCCACCGTGAGCGAGGTGGGCCCTTATCAGTGTCATCAAGTGGACAGCCTGCGCATTTTTCAGGGGGATTTTTTCGCCGCCTCCAGTCTGGGTCGCCGTTACCGGCTGGTCTATGATCGCGCGGCGCTGATCGCCCTGCCGACCGCGATGCGCCGCCAGTATGCAGCCCTGATCAGTTCGCTGGTCGAGACCGGTGGCCAGATCCTGCTGGTGACCCTTGAATATCAGCCTGAGCAGCAGAGTCAGCCCCCCTTCTCGGTGGGTGAGATGGAGGTGCGAGCCCTGTTCGAGCGCGATTTTCGTATTGAGGTGCTGGGGCGCGCCGCCGAGGTGGATCACCCGCGGGTGCTGTCGGGTCAGCTCTCCTACTTCGATGAGGTGGCCTACCGACTGGTTCGCCGGGGTTAACGGGCAGCTAGCGGGCGGCCAAAGGGTGATCTGCGCCGACAAATCATCGGGCTACGCGCTCTTCGCTACCTCCTTTGACGTAGATCAACGTGACTGGCGGGGGGAGTGCCTAATATGAGGCTGTTTCTCAATCACTGTTGGCATTGCAAAGCGAGTATCGGGTCTTTCCCGCTTGCTGATCAGCAACTCAGTGTCTGATTTTCACGCTCATGTTCACTTTTGGCGGCTTTGGTCGCAATTGTTATGGTTTTTCCAGCCGACCCAGATGGGTCGGCTTTTTATTGCCTGCGATATGCCGTGGGAATGGAAAAGCGGGGGATGTCGAGGCCTGATCAGGCCTCGAAGGTGGCGGCATTGAGCCGAAATGCCCGTGGATCGTCGATAAACTGGCCGGTGATCCGCTCGTCATGTTCGTGCCCCTGACCATAGCTGCAGAGGATCATCCGATCGGAGGTGCGCGAACGCAGTTGGGTGATAAAGCGCACCAGATCGGCGCGGCTCAACTTGCCGACCTCGTCGCAGACCCGCTCCCGCTGATCGAACCCCAGATCCTTGTTGCCAATACTGACCCACAACCGCTGGCCGCGACTGCGCAGATTGGCATCCCGCTCGCTCAGCTGAGCTTGCAGCCCCGCCTTGCTCTCTTGCCACTGCTGCTCGGGGAATTCGAGCATGGCGAGCGGGAAGAGGTCGATAAACTCCTCCACCGCATCGAGCAGGATCTGCGGCCCTGCCACCGGCGACTGGATATAGAAGATCAGCCCCGGGTGGCGATTGAGGGGCAGGTTGCCGGCGCCCACCACATACCCCAGTTGCTGGCGGGTGCGCAGCTCGTGGAAGAAGGTGGAGGACATGATGTGGTTCGCCAGGGTAAAGCAGGCGAGATCCCGCGCCCGAGTGGTACGGGACTGGTAGTAGACCAGCAGTGCCGAGTCTTCGTGATCGCAACCCTGCTCGCGAATAAGGGTGCCCCTGTCCTGAATGGAGATGAGCGGGCGGCGGGTCTCGCCGCTCGGCTTGCTGCTGGTGCCATTGATGTCGCTCAGGTGGCGCTCCATCAGGGCGGCCAGCTCCAGCGCTTCGGCTGCAGTCCAGTCGCCATGTACCAGTGCCTCGACATGCACCTCGCCAAACAGCTGGGCCACGAAGCCGGGCATCTCCTCCAGCTCTACCGTGCGCAGGTGGCGCAGCAACTGCTCGAACGGCGGGTTGTTCGGTTGCAGCAAACTGGTGAGCTGGTTAAAGAGCTGGGAGATGGGGCGCGCCTTGGACTGGTTATCCCAGTTGCGGATGAGCTGCTCCTTGATCTCGGCGAAGCGGCCCGGATCCGGATACCCCAGGGTGCGGTTGCCGAGGATCATGTCGAGCAACAGCGGCTGCTTGTCGGCAAAACCGCTCAGGTTGATGGTAAAGCCCCCCTGATGGGCATAGATCTGATAGCCCAGTCCCGCCAGCTCCGCCGGATAGGTGAGGGCGTTGAGGTGGTCGGCCAACAGCTCCACGGCGAGGCGCGCCATGGCGATATTGCGCGGATTTTTGACCGCATGTTCGCTGTCGATGGAGATGTAGAGATTGCCCTTGGGCACGCTGAACAGGTGCTCATGGAGGTGCCAGAGGCGAAAACCGGGGCGATCGATAAGGCAGGCGGGCATGTCGGCGGCAAGCTCTGGCGTGCGCGGATCGAGCCGACTGCTGATAAAGGGGTTGGGTTTGGGCAGCGCCAGCGCCGGATCCGGCTCGCTCTGCTGCCAGCGAATTTTCTCGGCCTCGGTAATGGTCGCCACGCTGTAGGGGGTCTGATACCAGCGGGCCAGCCGATCGGTCGCTACTTCCGGCGCTGTGATGGTGATGCGCAGGTTGTGTGGGGTGAGCTTGGCAAGGAAGCGGCGGATCAGCCCCTCGTCATATTCGCGCATCATGTAGTCGCCGTAGAGCAGATCCTCAGGTTTGTAGCTAAAGAGGTTGAGCACCAGCCCCGACACCGTATCGAGGGGGCGGCCGCGCTCCTGAAAGCGAAACGCCGATTCGAGCACGGTCCGTTTTTCGTCATAGCGCCAGCTCTGCAGCCCTTCGCGGCCAATCAGTTTCAGATAGCCAAACAGGGCGGCGAGGATGTCGTCCACATGTTCAAGGCCCAGAGGAGTGAGGCCAAAGTTGACGCCAAAATCCTTGAAGTTGGCGCCGCTGATGCCACCGCCCGCCGAGAGCTGATTGACCCAGCCTTTCGCCTTGAGCAGGGAGAGCAGGCTGCCATCCCCCTCATAACCAATCAGATGGCTCAGGAAGGTGAGGGGCTTTTTGTCGTAAAACGCGTCCACATTGGGCAAGGGGAAGCTGAGCGACAGCTTGCGGGTCTCCTTGACCGGATTGATGTGGATGCGCACGCCGAGATCATCGAGCCGGTAGAGTGGCATGGTGAGGGTCGGGGTTCCCAAATTGCGATTCAAAATGGGAGCAAAGTAGCGACAGCACCACTGCAACTGGGTATCGATGGATTCCGGCGAGATCATCACCAACGCCATGCGATCCGCGCTGTAGTGGCTTTTGTAAAAACGAATAAGGTCGGAGCGCAGATCCCGTCCCGGCAGATCGGCCAGGGTATCGAGGTTGCCCACCGAGAACTTGGAGAAGGGGTGCGCCGGGTTGACCGTCTCTTTATGCACCTGATAGCTGCGGCGCATGTCGTCCTGCAGCTTGAGGCGATACTCGGAATCGACCGCGTTGCGCTCCTTGTCCACCCACTCCGGATCAAAGGTGGGGCAGATAAAGAACTGGGAGAAGCGATCCAGCCCCGCTTCGAAGAAGCCGTTGTCGATCTCGAAGAAGAAGTTGGTGAACTCGGTACCGGTCCAGGCGTTGTTGCTGCCGCCATGACGGCTCATAAATTGCTGGTACTCACCAGGCTTGGGGTAGGTGCAGGTGCCGAGAAACAGCATGTGCTCCAGAAAATGGGCCATTCCCTGCCGGTCGGCGGGATCGTCAAAATGGCCGGTATTGACCGCCAGCGAGGCGGCAGATTTGTCTGTGTCGGGATCACAAATCAACAAGACTCTGAGCCGGTTGGCCAGCTCCAGAAAATGGTATTGCCGATGGTCATTGGGACTGGCATATGGGCTCATTGGCGTGTGACTCACGTTGGATTTATTTGAATTTAAACATGATTATCGACCCCGCTATCCCGTCAGGCAAACCCTTTTCTGAGAGGTAGCGCAATTGTTTCCACACCCGTGGCGGGGTAAGATTCCCCGGCTATCAAAACAGGCCCGTTGGGCGAGGTTGTAATGAAGATCTATATCATGCGTCATGGCCAGGCTGGCATGAATGCGAAAACAGATGAACAGCGTCCATTGACCGAGCAGGGTATTGAAGAGTCTATCCAGATGGCCCGCTGGCTGGCGCCTCAGCTGATTGGCCCGCTGGATCGGGTGATCCACAGCAACTATCTGCGGGCACGTCAGACCTGGCAAGCCATATGCAGTGAATTACCTGACGCAGCAGCCGTTGAAGAGAGTGGCGACATTACCCCTTACGGTGATCCCGCTTTCGTGGCCAGCTACCTCACCACTTTGGCGCAGCAACATGACCAGATCCTGATGGTCAGCCATCTGCCGCTGGTGGGTTATCTGGTGCAAAGCCTCTGCCCGGCAGCAGGAGCACCCATGTTCGCCACCTCGGGGATCGCTTGTATCGAGTGGCACGATGGCAAAGGAGCCTTGCTCTGGCTCGAAGGGCCGCATACAATAGGCTAAAAGTTAATAAAAAGTTATAGATTGAATTTTTTGGGAAGAGATGGGCGAGTTTTCCGGATTTTTATAAATACTTTACGGAATTAATTCGCAGAAGCTGCTGTCATACGGATACAACTGCAAGAGGTTGCAAACGATGAGAGTGTTCAAGAAGTACCTGCCACTGATGGTGGCAAAGCATGTCAAAACCTTCTTTAAAGGTCGGATTTACATCCATGGTCGGGGGCGGTTTGATTTCCAATCCGGTTTGTTGCTGATGCCGAATCCGGCGGATATTCCCCATCGCCAGACAGTCACCGAGGTCAACGAGCTGATCTCAAGACTGCACATGGATGCCGCGTGATGCGCTTCTGAACCTGTTTCTGCACTGATATGCCCGCACTTTTGCGGGCATATTTGTTTCTGGCTACTGGCGTTCACCATGTGGCTGTTCAGGCCCACACCTTTGTTTATCTTCCATCGCCCCCTATACTGGCCCGCTGTTGTCTCTTCGGTCTGGATCCTCTCATGCCCCTTGCCTTTCTGTTTCCCTTCTCCTGCATTGCCATCTGGGCTGGCAATGGCATCGTCAGCAAACTGGCGGTTGGTGCGTTGTCCCCCGCAGCCTTGGCCTGGTCGCGCTGGGTGGTGGCTGCGCTGGTATTAAGCCCGTTTCTGGCCCGTCGGGTATGGCGTGCGCGTGCCCGTCTGCGCGCTGGCCTTTGGCAGATCGCCATGCTGGCTTCGCTGGGCATGGTGCTCAACCAGACTTTTGGTTACTACGCGGCGCAAACCCTGGGAGCCACCGAGATGGGGTTGATGATGGGACTGACGCCGCTGCTGACCGTGCTGTTCAGCATCTGGCTGCTGCGCGAGCGGCCCACCTGGGGCGCCGTGCTGGGGGCGCTGCTCTCCATCCTTGGCTTGTCTATCTTGCTGGGGCAGGGGGATCCGACCCGGCTGTTTACCCAAGGCATTCATATCGGCTCTGTCTATATGCTGATCTCGGCCGGTACTTATGCCCTTTACAGCGTGCTGCTCAAGAAGTGGGATCTGGGGCTCGACAACTGGTCGCTGCTCTACGGTCAGGTGATCTGCAGTGTGGTGATCCTGACCCCCTTCTTTTTGCTGGTGGATGGCCAGTGGCCTGATGGGCGGGCCCTGTGGCTGATCCTCTATGCCGGTATCCCCACTTCGGCGCTCTCACCCTGGCTCTGGATGCAGGGTATCGCCCTGCTCGGTGCCAACCGTACCGCCATCTTTATGAACCTGCTGCCGGTGATGACGGCTGGCCTTGCCATCACCCTGCTGGGTGAGCGGTTGACCAGCTATCACCTGATCGGGGGCGGTCTGACCCTGCTCGGTGTCTTGCTGGCACAGCTGCTGGTTCGTCCGGTGGTGATGGGGCGCCACCGGGTGGTGCTGGCACCCTGTCCCGAAGAGTAATCTTGCGTGAAGGTGTAAGTAGGCCCAATGGCCTGCTTGGCCGCCAATGAAAAGCGCCTGCAGCAATGCAGGCGCTTTTTTATGGTTACATCTTCCTAGCCGGTTACTGGGCAACCAGATAGAGCTCCTTGCTGTAGACCACATCCTGCGGGTTAAGGTGGGGATAGCCTTTCACGAAAGGCTTGAGCAACCTTGATTTGACCGAGAAATAGATGGGGGCGATGGGGGCATCCGCATCAATGAGTGCCTCTGCCTGTTGATACAGGGCATTGCGTTCAGCGGGATCCAGCGAGTCGTGGGCCTTGGCCAGCAGGGCGTCGTACTCCTTGTTGAACCACTTGCCGCTGTTGGCACTGCTGCTGGAGGTCATGATATCGAGGAAGGTGGAGGCATCGTTATAATCCCCGTTCCAGCCATAGCGGCTAACCCCGAAATCCCCCTCGTTGAGTGCCGAGACCATGGTCTTCCACTCCATGTTGTTGAGGGTGGCAGTGACCCCCAGGTTGTGTTTCCACATGGAGGAGACGGCCAGCGCAATCTTTTTGTGGCTCTCGTTGGTGTTGTAGAGAATGTCCACTGTGAGTGGCTTGTCCGGGCCATATCCCGCTTCGGCCAACAGGGCTTTGGCTTGCTTGATCCGCTCCTCTTTGCTCTGCAGCTGGCTGGCCGGTTTTTTCAATTCAAAACCGTCCACAATGGGGGGCGTGAAGCTATATGCGGCAATTTGTCCCTGTCCCAGGATCTTGTCGGTGATGGTCTCCCGGTCGATGGCGAGCGAGAGCGCCTTGCGTACTTTCGGGTCATCGAACGGTTTGCGCTGGGTATTGAAGACATAGTAATAGCTGGCCAGCGTGGGGACGCTGACCAGTTCTTCCGGGCTCTTGCTCTTGAGCTGTTTGTACTGCTCCAGCGGATAAGTGGTGTAGTGCAGTTCACCGGTGCGATAGCGGTTGTAGGCGGCGGTTTCCGAGACGATCTCCAGATAGACCACCTTGTTCAGGACGGTATGCTGGTTGTTCCAGTAGTGGGTATTGCGCTCGGCACTCAGCCGCTCGTTGGGGGTCCATTCCTTGAGCACAAAGGCACCGTTGGAGACGATATTGCCCGGTTTGACCCAATCCTTACCGAACTTTTCAATGGTGGCCTTGGGGGCCGGGAACGTGGTGTAGTGGGCAAGCGTCTTCAGGAAGAAGGGGACCGGATTTTTCAGGGTGACCTGCAGGGTGTGGTCATCGAGCGCCTTGATCCCGAGCTCTGACGGGCTCTTCTTGCCCTGGGTCACCTCGCTTGCATTGACCACTCCGGTCAACTCGATAAACCAGGCGTAGTTGGAGGCCGTCTTGGGATCGGCCGCCCGTTGCCAGCCGTAGACATAATCGGCGGCGGTGACCGGTTCACCGTTTGACCACTTGGCCTCGGGCCTCAGCTTGAAGGTGTAGACGGTACCTGTCTTGTCAATGTCGTAGCTGACGGCACCTGCTGGCTTGATCTTGCCGGTATTATCCAGCTCATAGAGCCCTTCAAACAGATCGTTGACGATGGCACTACCGGCGGTCTCTTCTACCAGCTGGGGGTCGATGGTGGTGGGTTCGGTGCCGATATTGGTCACGTAGATTTGTTGGGCATCCGGCAGCAGCTTGGTACCGGCAGGCACCTGGGCAGCCCAGGCGGGAAGGGCAAACAGTCCGGCTACCATGCCGGCAATGAGAGTCTTGTTCATTGATAATCCTTGAGTTTTATTTGCTTCCAAAGCGAAATCAGTGTGCTGGATTGGCGATCGGATCTCAAGAGGCAATGGCTGAGGGGACGGCAGGCCCATCAGACTCCATCTTTAATGACTCAAGGCCAGTCAGCTCATGGCTTGTCGCAGGTTATTGCCACGAATTAAGAGGCCGAAAGTTATCGATTGAAACCGAATAAAACGCGCCTTTTACCATAACATGAGGCGAAATAGCCTATTTAATAGGCCGCTTAATTCGCTGCAAAAACAAAAAACAGACGTTACATTAGGTTACAAATCAAGGCCGCCGGTGATCGGCATTTTTTTTTGCCGATGCCTGCAAACGTTTTCAATGCCAACGGATGCGATCTAAAGGAACAAAAATGCGAAACATGATCACCATGGGTGAGTTCATCGTCAAAAAGCAGGCGGATTATCCTACCGCGACCGGCGAGCTGACCTCGTTGCTCAGCTCGATCCGCCTTGCTGCCAAGGTGGTGAACCGGGAGATCAACAAGGCGGGACTGGCGGATATCATCGGTTCCATGGGCGCTGAAAACGTACAGGGCGAGGTGCAGCAGAAGCTGGATGTCTACGCCAACGAACGCTTCAAGGCGGCGCTGGAAGCGCGCGGCGAGGTGTGCGGCATGGCCTCGGAAGAGGAAGAGGACTTCGTGGCCTTTGACTCACCGCTTTCCAAAAACTCCAAGTATGTGGTGCTGATCGACCCGCTCGATGGCTCCTCCAATATCGACGTCAACGTCTCGGTCGGAACCATCTTCTCCATCTACCGCCGTTTGAGCCCGCAAGGTTCGCCGGTGACCCTGGAGGACTTCCTGCAACCGGGCAACCGTCAGGTCGCCGCCGGTTATGTGGTCTACGGCTCATCTACCATGCTGGTCTACACCACCGGCTTTGGCGTCAACGGCTTTACCTACGACCCCTCCATCGGTTGCTTCTGCCTCTCCCACGAGAACATCCGCATTCCGGAAGAGGGCAAGATCTACTCCATCAACGAGGGCAACTACATCAAGTTCCCGGACGGGGTGAAGAAGTACCTCAAATATTGCCAGGAGCGCGACGAGTCGACCCACAGACCCTACACCTCACGTTATATCGGCTCCCTGGTTTCCGATTTCCATCGCAACCTGCTAAAGGGCGGCATTTACATCTATCCGTCCGGCACCAACTCGCCGAACGGCAAGCTGCGGCTGCTCTATGAGTGCAACCCGATGGCGTTTTTAGTGGAGCAGGCTGGTGGCAAGGCCTCCGACGGTTTTGGCCGGATCATGGATATCCAGCCCACCGCGCTGCACCAGCGTACCCCTTACTTTGTTGGCTCGACCAAGATGGTGGAGCGCGCCGAGGCCTTTATGCGCGAGTTCTCCGCCCATGAGGATCCAGCCAACCAGGGCTGAACGTACGCAGTAGTCAGATAGCAAATAAAAAACGGGAGCCGATTTGGCTCCCGTTTTAGTTGGCGCTATCTGTCTGGCCAACCGCCAGCGCTGCAAAGACTCACAGGCTGTTGTTGGCCAGATCCGCCAGCAAGCCATCCACCAGTTTCAGGCGCATGGCGCGCTCCTGGGTCGGCACCTGGAAGCGCAGCCGGGTCGGCCCGTCCATCTTGTAGACCCGTGTCTGGCTGGAGAGCAGCTTGACCAGATAGGCCGGATTGACCTTGGTCTCCTGGGTGAAGTCCAGATATCCGCCGCGCTCGCTCATCTCAACTCGGCGAATGCCAAGGGCGGTGGCGCGCTGGCGGAAAGCGGCCAGCTCCAGCAGGGTTTTGGTTGCCTCCGGCAAGAGGCCGAAGCGGTCGATCAGCTCCACTTTCAGCTCGCGCAGCTCCTGCTCGTCCGCCGCACTGGCGATCCGCTTGTACATGGAGAGGCGCATGTTGACGTCCGGAATATAGTCATCCGGCAGCAGTGCAGGCAGGCGCAGCTCCACCTCGGTGTGCTGGCTCATCAGCTGCTCCAGCGACGGCTCCTTGCCATTTTTCAGCGCCTCGACCGCCTGCTCCAGCATCTCCATATAGAGGGTGAAGCCCACCGATTCAATCTGGCCGCTCTGATCGTCGCCGAGCAGTTCGCCTGCGCCACGGATCTCCAGATCGTGGGTCGCCAGCGCAAAACCGGCGCCGAGATCTTCAAGCGAGGCGATCGCCTCCAGCCGCTTGGCCGCATCCTTGGTCATCAGCTTGGGATGGGGGGTGAGCAGGTAGGCATAGGCCTGATGGTGGGAGCGGCCAACCCGGCCCCGCAGCTGGTGCAGCTGGGCCAGACCCAGGTGATCCGCCCGATCCATGATGATAGTGTTGGCGCTCGGTACGTCGATACCGGTCTCGATAATGGTGGTGCAGACCAGCAGGTTAAAGCGCTGGTGGTAGAAGTCGGACATGATCCGCTCAAGGTCGCGCTCGCGCATCTGGCCGTGGGCGATGCCAATGCGGGCCTCGGGTACCAGCTCCGCCAGGTCGGCGGCGCACTTCTCGATGCTCTCCACGTCGTTGTGCAGGTAGTAGACCTGGCCGCCACGTTTGAGTTCACGCAGCACCGCCTCGCGCACCACCGCCGGTTCGTGCTGGCGCACGAAGGTTTTTATGGCGAGTCGCTTGGCGGGTGGAGTCGCGATGATGGAGAGATCCCGCATGCCGGACATCGCCATATTGAGGGTGCGCGGAATAGGGGTGGCGGTGAGAGTGAGGATATCCACATCGGCCCGTAGCGCCTTGATCTTCTCCTTTTGGCGCACCCCGAATCTGTGCTCCTCATCGACGATGAGCAGCCCCAGATCCTTGAAGGTGAGCTCGGAGCCGAGCAGCTTGTGGGTACCGATGATGATATCCACCTTGCCTTCGGCCAATTCCTTCATCACAGCGCTCTGCTCCTTGGCGGAGCGGAAGCGGCTCAGCACCTCGACCCGCACCGGCCAGTTGGCGAAGCGGTCGCGGAAGTTGTCGTAGTGCTGTTGCGCCAGCAGGGTGGTGGGCACCAGCACGGCAACCTGCTTGCCGCCGTGCACCGCCACAAATGCCGCCCGCATCGCCACTTCGGTCTTGCCGAAACCGACATCGCCGCACACCAGTCGGTCCATGCTCTTGGCCTGACACATGTCCCCCAGCACCGCATTGATGGCGTTGAGCTGATCGTCGGTCTCCTCGAATGGGAAGCTTGCGGCAAACTGGCGATAGGCCTCTTTGTCGTGCTTGAAGGCAAAACCGGCGCGGGCGGCGCGATGAGCGTAGACATCCAGCAATTCGGCTGCCACGTCGCGCACCTTCTCCGCCGCCTTGCGCCGCGCCTTGCTCCAGGCCTCGCCGCCGAGCTTGTGGCTGGGCGGGTTATCCGACCCGGTGTAGCGGCTGATAAGGTGCAAACTGGTGACCGGCACGAACAGCTTGTCGCCGCCGGCATATTCAAGGGTCAAAAACTCGGTGGGCAGGCCACCGGCGTCGATGGTTTCCAGTCCCAGATAGCGGCCGACCCCGTGATCCAGATGGACCACTGGCTGACCCTGGGTCAGCTCGCCCAGGTTTCTGATCACCGCATCGGAGCTTAAGTTTTTGCTCTTCTCCCGAGCCCGTTTGCTGCGCACCTTGCCGCCCAGCAGCTCGGTCTCGGTGATCAGGGCCAGTGGCTGATTACTGGCATCAGCTCCGGCTTCTTGCCACAGAAAGCCACGCTCAAGGGGGGCCACCAGCAGGCCGTGTCGATCCGGGCTCACCATAAAGGCGTCGAGAGAGGGGAATTCCTTGGGTTGCAGCGAGATACGCGCCAGCAGATCGCCGAGCACCTCCCGTCGCCCTTCGGATTCCACCGCAAACAGGGTGCGCCCGGCAAAGCCTTGCAGGAACTGGTTGAGCGCCAGCAAGGGTTGCTCCTTGCTGTGATCGAGTTGCAGATCCGGCAGGGCCGAGATAGGCAGATCGTGCTGACCAGCATCGCCCGCAGTGGCGGCCTCTTGCAGCCGCACCGCGCCATATTGGCCCAGAGAGGCAAAGAGCTGCTCCACCGGCAGATAGAGCTGGGCCGGGGGTAGCAGGGGGCGAGTATTGTCCCAGCGTCTGTCTTCATAGCGCTGGCCGATATCGTTCCAGAAACGCTGGGCGGCGGGGTAGATGTCCCCCACAGTGAGCAGCAGGGTCTCTTCCGGCAGGTAGTCAAACAGGCTGGCGGTCTGGTTGAAGAAGAGCGGCAGATAATACTCGATGCCGGCAGGCCAGCGCCCCTTGCTCACCTCCTGATAGACGGAGCCCTCGGCCCGCGACAGCTCGAACTGCTCGCGGAACTGGCCGCGAAACAGCTCGATGGCCGCCTCGTCGGTAGGGTATTCCCGGGCGGGCAGCAGGCTGACTGTCTTGACCGGTTCGCTGGAGCGCTGGGTTTCGGGATCGAATGGGCGGATGGAGTCCACTTCATCGTCGAAGAAGTCGATGCGATAGGGGCTGCTACTGCCCATGGGGAAGAGATCGAGCAGGGAGCCGCGGGCGGCAAATTCGCCATGTTCCAGCACCTGATCCACCGCCACGTAACCCGCCTCGGCCAGCCGCCCGCGCAGCTGTTGCAGGTTGAGGCGCTGACCGGCCTTCACCATCAGGCTGTATTTGTCGAGATAGACCCGGGGGGCGCAGCGCAACATCAGGGTGGAGATGGGGACAATCAATACCCCTTTGCTCATCTGTGGCAGCTTGTAGAGAGTCTCGAGTCGCTGGGAGATGATGTCCTGATGGGGAGAGAAGGTGTCGTAGGGCAGGGTCTCCCAATCGGGGAACAGCAATACGGGGGCGGACTGATCGGCTAGCTGCTTGTCTGCCAGCAAATACTGTAGCTCCTGCTCCAGGCGCAGGGCGCTCGGGGTATCGGCGGTGATAAGCAGTACCGGCCCCTTGGCTTCACTGGTGAGACGGGCTGCAATCAGCGAGAGGCTGCTGCCGACCAGCTGGCCGAGCGTGATCTTTTGGCCCGCTTTGGCGGGCAAGGCGGGGAGTGTCATTGGCATGGTTCGATTCTTTTAACGTTGACGTTATCTATCGCGACGTTCGCTCTGGTTAGCGCTGACGTTCTTGGGCGCGCAGCTTGAGCTGCTTCGATTGCACGTGGAGGCTGGCACGAACCAGCAGTTCACGGTCATCTTCGCGGATCCGCACATAGTCGAGCTGCACATGGGTGCCATGTTCACCGCCGTCGAGCTGTTTGACCTGGCCATAGCAGTAGATGGCGGCCGCCTCTTCCCGCAGGAAGATCTTGAGGCGCACTATCTGGTGCAGGTGCGGCGCAGCCCCGTGATCATGATAGGGGTGCAGGTAGGTGAGCTGGCCAGCCCCGAAGCGCAGGGTGTGAAAGCGCTGCTCCGGATGGTCCTGCAGGGAGAGCACATAGCCCATGATCATGTCGATCTTGCGGGACTGCTGATTGACGATCTCGATCAAATCGTGCATCGACTCGTTCTGGTTGCGCAGCAGGCGAGTGGTCACCAGATCGATGGAGGTAATGGCCGAAGAGATCCGAAAGGGCTCCGGCAGCTCAGCGTCCAGCTCCTCCAACGAGGGGAGGTGGAAGTCGGCCGGCATGGGGATCACATTGACCGGCGTGGCATGAGTGACGCTGAAGAACTGTTCCTGCATGGAGGCTATCCCTTGTTGTCATGGACGGTTTCCCTTTATTATCCGGTATCTTATTTTGTTGGCAACGTACATATCCTTGAAGACCGGACTTTTTCAGCCCCTTTCGCTGGCCATCGGCCTGCGTTATGCAGGCTCGAAGCGCAGCAATCGCTTCGTCTCATTTATCTCCCTGTTCTCTACCTTTGGCATCGCCATCGGGGTCGCCGCCCTGATGGTGGTCATTTCGGTAATGAACGGTTTCGAAGGGCAGCTCAAAGGGCGCATCCTCGGGGTGATCCCCCATGTGGTGGTGACCAATCAGGCTGGCCGCATTGATGCAGACCCGCAAGGCTTGCCGGATCTGGCCAAATTACCCCATGTAGTTGCCTCTGCCCCCATGCTCGACAGCGAAGGGATGCTGCAAAGCCCCGGCCAGCTGACCGGGGTGAGCGTGCAGGGGATCGACCCTGCAAAGTGGCCCAAGGATGACATCCTGCACTCCCAGATGCTGGGGGGGCGCCTCGATACCCTGCAGGCCGGTCACTACCGCATCGTGCTGGGGCAGGGGGTGGCACGCCGCCTCAATGTCTCCATCGGCGATCAGGTTCGGCTGATCCTGACCGAAGGGACCCGCTTCACTCCGTTTGGTCGGGTGCCGGCCCAGCGCCTCTTTACCGTCTCCGGTATCTTCGGGGTCGGCGCCGATGTGGATAACCAGATTGCGCTGATCGCCTTGGGGGATGCCCAGCGGCTGCTGCGTCTGCCGCCAGAAACCGTCGGTGGCATTCGCCTCTGGCTAGATGATCCGTTTGCGGCCGATGAGGTGATCAAGACGCCGTTGCCTGACGGATTGGTCTGGCAGGACTGGCGCCGCGAGCGGGGCGAGCTGTTCCAGGCGGTCGCCATGGAGAAACGGATGATGGGGCTGATGCTGGTGCTGATCATCGCCGTCGCTACCTTCAACATCCTCTCCGCACTGGTGATGGTGGTGACGGACAAGGAGGGCGAAGTGGCCATCCTGCGCACCATGGGTATGAGTGAATCAGGGATCGTCAAAATCTTCATGGTACTTGGCGCCTCCAGCGGGGTGATTGGCGCCCTGTTTGGCGGACTGGCGGGCCTTGCGCTCTCCCTGGGTCTCAACCCCCTGCTCAATGCGGTGGGGCTCAACCTCTATATGGCGGCTGGCGGCAGTGGCCTGCCGGTCATTGTCGAGCCGGCTCAGGTCATCACCATTTTGCTGGGCGCCGTGCTGCTGAGCTTCAGTGCCACCCTCTATCCGGCGGCCCGCGCTGCACGGGTGAAACCGGCCGAGGCGCTGCGTTATGAGTAATGCCGTGAATAATACATCTTCTGTTGTTACCTCCGGTGCGAGTACCGGCGTTGTTACTGGTGCCTCTGTGGTCACTGGCGTAAGTGGAGCCCCTGTTATGAATGAAGCCGTATCCCGTGAACCTCTGCTGCGCTGCCAGGCGCTCAATCATGTCTATAAAGAGGGGGAGCTGGAGACTCAGGTGCTCAAGGGGATCGATCTCTGCGTTGCGCCCGGTGAAATGCTGGCGGTAGTGGGGAGCTCCGGCTCCGGCAAGACCACTCTGCTGCATCTGATGGGGGCGCTGGACAACCCCTCCAGCGGCGCCGTGCTGTTCAAGGGTGAGGATATCCACCACTGGGACAGCCGTACCCAGGCTCGCTTTCGCAACCGCGAGCTGGGCTTTGTCTACCAGTTCCACCACCTGCTCTCCGAGTTCAGTGCGCTGGAAAATGCGGCCATGCCGCTGCTGATCGCCGGTGAGTCGGTGGCGGTTGCCACCGAAAAGGCAACCAGGATGCTGGGGCGGGTGGGGCTTTCCCATCGCTTGAACCACCGCCCCTCCGAGCTTTCTGGTGGCGAACGCCAGCGGGTGGCGATCGCCCGGGCGCTGGTCAACGAACCGAGTCTGGTATTGGCGGACGAACCCACCGGCAATCTGGATCACGCCAGTGCCACGGCAGTGTACGAACTGCTGTGTGAACTGAACCGTGAACTGGGCACTGCGTTTGTGGTAGTGACTCACGACCTGAGCTTGGCGGCCAAGCTCCATCGCCGGGTGACCCTGGTGAGCGGCGTGATGGCGGAGGTTGCCTGATGTTCAAACCGCTGCCCCTCTTTCTGGGCCTGCGTTACAGCCGCTCCCGCCGTCGCAACGGGTTTATCGCCTTTATCTCTGCCTCTTCCCTGATCGGTATTGCCCTCGGGGTGATGGCGCTGATCCTGGGCCTCTCCGCCATGAACGGTTTCGAGCGGGAGCTTAAAGATCGGGTGCTCTCGGTCGTGCCGCAAGGTGAGCTGGACGCCGTCGAGCGGCCGCTGCCGGATTGGCCACGTCTGCGCGACTACCTGCTGGCTCAACCGGGCGTTGAGGCGGCAGCGCCGGTCATTCGCCTCAATGGCCTGCTGGAGCATGGCTCTGCCCTCAAGGGGGTGCAACTGCGCGCCGTGCTGCCCGATCTGGAAGCCAATTTGTCGGATGCCGGCAAATACATGACGGGCCGCGGTCTGCGTGAGCTGCAACCGGGTGAACGTGGGGTGATCCTTGGCAAGACCATCGCCGACAAGTTGGGGGTCAAGGTGGGGGATTCGGTCGCCCTGCTGCTGCCGCAAGGGGGTGATCAGGCGGGGATCAAGAATCCTCGGCGCGAAGCCCTGACCGTGGTGGGGCTGCTGGAAATTGGCGGTCAGCTCGACGGTCTGCTCGGCTTTATGCATCTGGCCGATGCGCAAGCGATCACCGGCATGGCCAGCGATGTGGAGGGCTTCAGCCTGCGGGTGAGCGATGTGCTCAAGGCGCAACCCATCACCGTAGCCGCCGCGCAGCAGTTCCCCCATCACGTCTATATCCGCAGCTGGATGAACAGCCAGGGCTACCTCTATCAGGACATCCAGATGGTGCGTACCGTCATGTATGTGGTGATGCTGATGGTGGTGGCCGTGGCCTGCTTCAACATCGTCTCCACCCTGGTGATGGCGGTGAACGAGAAGCGCAGCGAGATCGCCATCCTGAAAACCATGGGGGCGAGCCCCGGCCAGATCCGGCTCACCTTCGTCATTCAGGGGATGGTCAACGGCGTGGCCGGAGCCCTGCTCGGCGCCCTACTGGGCGGGCTGCTTTCGAGCAAGCTGACCCAGATCCTGGGTGTCATCGAGAAGCTTATTGGCCACCGCTTCCTCAATCCGGATATCTACTTTATCGACTTCTTGCCGACCGAGTTGCATATGCAGGATCTGATCATCGTGACGGGCGCCGCCATCCTGATGAGTCTGGTGGCGACCCTCTATCCCGCCTGGCGGGCGAGCGGTCTGGTACCGTCCCGCGAGTTGGGTCACTGATGCGTTGCATCTAATGCGCCATAAATAACGAAGGGCCCGCCGGTGCAAACCGGCGGGCCCTTCAGTTTTCTGGTCATGTAGACTGGCTTAGTGAGCGTTAAGCTCATCGAGCGGTAGGGAGAAGCTGGCCACGAAGGTGTCGATAAAGTAGCGCATCTCATCGCTCATCCGGGCTGCCAGCATGGCTTCAAGGCGCTTGCGAGCCGGCTCGAACTCCCGGTTGCCCGCGTTGATCTCCTCCAGACACTTGGTATAGGCGCAGAGGGTGTCGGCATCCTTGACCAGCCTGGCCAGCTCGTCATCCTGGGCTGCCGAATCGAGCAGGGGGCGAAAGTCCTCCACCAGTTCCGGCGGCAGCATGCCAAGCAGACGCTGCTCGGCGGCCAGCTCTATCTTCTTGTACTCGCGGGCAATCTCGGGATTGAAGTATTTCACCGGGGTAGGCAGATCGCCGGTCAGCACTTCACTGCTGTCGTGGTAGAGGGCCATCACGGCGGCGCGGTCGGCATTCACGCTGCCGCCAAACAGTCGATTTTTGATGATGCCGAGGGCATGGGCCACCATGGCCACCTGCAGGCTGTGCTCGGCGATGTTTTCCGGCTGGATGTTGCGCATCAGGGGCCAGCGGTAGATGAGTTTCATGCGGGCGAGATTGGCGAAAAAGTGGCTGGGTAACATGACGGCCTCAACAAAAGAGAATAGAAAAGGGCAGACTCTAGTCTGCCCTTTTTTTCGTTGCAGGGCAGCGTCTGCCCGCGCATTTCGCGCAGTTAGCGGATATAGCGGCCCGATTCAGCCTCCTGGTTGGTCACAATCATCTGGCCGATAGGAGCCAGACTGATGAGTGCCAGCTTGAGGTGCTGGATACCGAACGGGATACCGATAATGGTCACGAAGCAGGCCAGCGCGGAAGCGATGTGGCCGATGGCCAGCCAGACGCCGATCAGCACGAACCAGAGGATGTTGCCAATCAGCCCCAGAGTGCCGGTGCCGATATCGCTCTGGCCAGTCATGGTCTTGCGATTGACGGCCTGCTTGCCAAACGGGAAGAAGGTAAAGGTGCCGATCACGAAGCAGGCACGTCCCCAGGGGATGCCGACCAGCGAGATAAAGCAGACAAGACCGGCCAGCCACCAGGCCAGGCCCATAAAGACACCTCCCAGTACAAACCAGAGCAGATTGAACAAGAAGCGGAAAAAGGCCATGTGAGTGACTCCAGATCATCAATTTGGTTGCCACCATAACGAGGGAGGGGTAGGGACGCAATGGTTGATTGGTCCAATCGCCATTTGGCTGGTCAAATTGAGTCGCCGCCCGCAACGGTGGGCTGTTTTTCGGCGAAAGATGGGTAATAAAGCGGCGTTCGGATGAAAAAAGGTGAGCAAACGCAAAATTATTGCCATCGGATAGTTGAAGTCGGGCACCTCTCTCCCCATATAAAGGGCAGTTTTGCACGAATTGTGCTTGCACGCCGCTCAATGTGGGGGATGTGTAGCTCGACTCGACCAAAGTGCGCCGCTATAATGCCGCGTCATATTTTCTCATCACAAAGACATATCGTTGTCTTTATAAACAGGAAGACTCCGGGCTTTGCCCAGGGGCAATAAAGGGTCAGCACACAGTGCTGAGTTGAACGAGGTAGAAGAATGCAAGTTTCTGTAGAGACAACCCAGGGTCTGGAACGCCGTCTTACCATCACTGTACCGGCTGCTACCGTAGACGCCGCTGTGCGTAAAGAATTGAATGGCCTGGCCAAAACTCGTCGCATCGACGGTTTCCGTCCTGGCAAGGCTCCGGTTGCCATCATCAAGAAGATGTTCGGCGCCATGGCTCACGCCCGCGTTGCTGATGAAATGATGCAGAGCAACTTCATCAAAGCCATCATCGAAAACAAACTGAGCCCGGCCGGTGCCCCGACCATGGATCCGAAAGAGATCAAAGAAGGTCAGGATTTCGAATTCACCGCCACTTTCGAAGTGTATCCGGAGTTTGAAGTTGCTGGTCTGGAGACCATCAAGGTCGAGAAGCCGGTTTCGACCGTGAAGGACGAAGATCTGGCCAACATGATCGACACCCTGCGCAAGCAGCACGCTACTTGGGCTGATGCCGATGTTGCCGCTGCCAATGGCATGCGTGTGACCATGGACTTCGTCGGTTCCATCGACGGTGAAGAGTTCGACGGCGGCAAAGCTGAAGGCTTCAACCTGGTGCTGGGTGCTGGCCGTATGATCCCGGGCTTCGAAGACGCCATCCTGGGCAAGAAAGCGGGCGACGAGTTCACCATCGAAGTGACCTTCCCGGCTGACTACCACGCTGAAAACCTGAAAGGCAAAGAAGCCAAGTTCGCTTCCAAGCTGATCAAGGTTGAAGAGCAGATCCTGCCTGAGCTGACCGAAGAGTTCGTGAAGCGTTTCGGTATCGAAAGCGGTTCTGTTGAAGAGCTGAAAGCCGAAGTGCGCAAGAACATGGAGCGCGAACTGGCTCAAGCCCTGAAAAACAGCGTGAAAGAGCAGGTTCTGAACGGTCTGGTTGAAGCCAACCAAATCGACCTGCCGAAAGCTGCCGTTGCTCAAGAGATCGACGCACTGCGTCAGCAGGCTCTGCAGCGTTTCGGTGGCTTCCAGGGCGGCAACGCTCCCGAGCTGCCGGCTGAACTGTTCCAGGCTCAAGCCGAGCGTCGTGTACGCGTAGGCCTGCTGCTGGGTGACGTGATCCGCACCAACGAGATCAAGGCTGACGATGCCCGTGTAAACAGCATCATCGAGTCCATGGCGACTGCCTACGAAGATCCGAAGGAAGTGATCGAGTACTACCAGAAGAACGAACAGATGCTGAACGGCGTTCGTAACCTGGCAGTAGAAGATCAAGCCATCGACCTGATCCTGTCCAAAGCGCAAGTGACCGAAAAAGAAGTTGCCTTTGACGAAGTGATCAACAAGTCTGGCGCCGCTGCCTAAGAACATTTGACTTAAGGTCAAGACTGTTAAGTATAATGGCTCGTGTGATCTCCACTCGGGCCATTTTATTTTAGGGACAATGCCTTATGTACAAGAACTATAACGATATGACCGATTCTCCCAGCAATGCGCTGGTCCCCATCGTGGTCGAACAGACTGCCAAGGGTGAACGTTCCTACGATATTTACTCCCGTCTGCTGAAAGAGCGGGTGATCTTCCTGACTGGTCAGGTTGAAGATCACATGGCCAATCTGGTGGTTGCCCAGCTGCTGTTCCTCGAGTCCGAGAATCCGGACAAGGACATCTATATTTACATCAACTCGCCGGGTGGTTCGGTGACTGCGGGCATGTCCATCTACGACACCATGCAGTTCATCAAGCCGGATGTCAGCACCGTCTGCATGGGGCAGGCCTGCTCCATGGGGGCCTTCCTGCTGGCCGGTGGCGCCAAGGGCAAGCGTTTCTGCCTGCCTAATGCCCGTGTGATGATCCACCAGCCGCTGGGTGGCTTCCAGGGTCAGGCATCTGATATCCAGATCCACGCCCAGGAGATCCTGAAGATTAAAAATACCCTGAACGAGCGCCTGGCGTTCCACACCGGTCAGGACATGGCTACCATCGAGCGTGACACCGATCGTGACAACTTCATGTCCGCCGAGCAGGCCGTGGCCTATGGTCTGGTAGACGGTGTCCTGAGCCAGCGTAGCTGAGCAGGGTGTCCCGGTCTGTTGTAAACTCAACAGGCCGATCCATCCTCTATTGATAAAACGAGGTTGCTGAATGACAGAGAAACGCAAGGGTGAGGGTGATAAGCTGCTCTACTGCTCTTTTTGCGGCAAAAGCCAGCATGAAGTGCGCAAGCTGATCGCTGGCCCTTCCGTCTACATATGTGATGAGTGCGTCGAGCTGTGCAACGACATCATCCGCGAAGAGATCCGCGAGATCTCGCCCAAGCGCGATGGTAACGAGCTGCCGACCCCTCATCAGATCCGCGCTCATCTCGATGACTATGTGATCGGGCAGGAGTACGCCAAGAAGGTGTTGGCCGTTGCCGTCTACAACCACTACAAGCGTCTGCGCAACAGCGGCGAAAACAGTGGTGTGGAGCTCGGCAAATCCAACATCCTGCTGATTGGCCCGACCGGTAGCGGTAAAACCCTGCTGGCCGAGACTCTGGCTCGTCTGCTGGATGTGCCGTTCACCATGGCCGATGCGACCACCCTGACCGAAGCCGGTTATGTGGGCGAGGACGTGGAGAACATCATCCAGAAGCTGCTGCAAAAGTGCGACTACGACGTAGAAAAGGCCCAGCGTGGCATCGTCTATATCGACGAGATCGACAAGATCTCCCGCAAGTCGGACAACCCCTCCATCACCCGCGACGTGTCCGGGGAAGGGGTACAGCAGGCACTGCTCAAGCTGATCGAAGGGACCATCGCTTCCGTGCCGCCGCAAGGTGGTCGCAAGCATCCGCAGCAGGAGTTCTTGCAGGTTGATACCTCCAAGATCCTCTTCATCTGTGGCGGTGCCTTTGCCGGTCTGGACAAGGTGATCGAGCAGCGTTCTGTGAAGGGAACCGGTATCGGTTTTGGCGCCGAGGTGAAATCCAAGGATGCTAAGGCCACCCTGAGCGAGACCTTCGCCAAGGTAGAGCCGGAAGATCTGATCAAGTATGGTCTCATCCCCGAGTTCATCGGCCGTCTGCCGGTGGTCGCGACCCTGACCGAGCTGGACGAATCCGCGCTTATCCAGATCCTGAAAGAGCCGAAAAACGCGCTGACCAAACAGTACGCGGCGTTGTTCGATCTGGAAGGGGTTGAGCTGGAGTTCCGTGACGATGCGCTCAACGCCATTGCCCGCAAGGCGATGGAGCGTAAAACCGGTGCTCGTGGTCTGCGTTCCATCGTGGAAGCCGTGCTGCTGGATACCATGTATGACCTGCCTTCTCTGGAAGGGGTCAGCAAGGTGGTGATCGACGAGACCGTGATCAAAGGGGACTCCGCGCCCTTGATGATTTACGAAAATCCCGAAACCCAGGCTGCTGCATCAGAGTAAATGTCTGATTTTTAATCGAATGGAAGGGGCTTTTTGCCCCTTTCATGCTTTTTACGGTTTCGGCGATTGAATCTCATCTCTGCGCCCCCATATACTCAGCCAAGCGCTTTGCCAACGGTATAACAAGCCGAGAGGACATATATGAACCTAGAGCGTTCAGAACGCATCGAGATTCCCGTCCTGCCTCTTCGTGACGTGGTGGTTTATCCCCACATGGTCATTCCACTCTTTGTGGGGCGGGAAAAATCCATTCGCTGTCTGGAAGCGGCCATGGAGCAGGACAAGAAAGTTCTGCTGGTGGCCCAGAAGGATGCGTCAACCGATGAGCCAACGGTGGAGGAGATCTTCACCGTCGGGACAGTGGCCAATATTCTGCAGATGCTCAAGCTGCCGGACGGCACCGTCAAGGTGCTGGTAGAGGGGGGACAGCGTGCCCGCCTGGAGCGGATGATCGACGACAAGGATTTCTTTGTCTGCGAGGCCCAGTACATCCCCTCCCAAGCCATTGAGGAGAAGGATCAGGAAGTACTGGTTCGCTCCGCCATCGGCCAGTTTGAAGGCTATATCAAGCTCAACAAGAAGATCCCACCCGAGGTACTGACCTCGATCTCGGCGATCGACGATGCTGCGCGTCTGGCTGACACCATGGCGGCCCACATGCCGCTCAAGCTGGAAGACAAGCAGAAGGTGCTGGAGATCGTCTCGGTCTCCGAGCGCATCGAATTCCTGATGGCGATGATGGAGTCGGAAATTGACCTGCTGCAGGTCGAGAAGCGCATCCGTACTCGCGTCAAGAAGCAGATGGAAAAGAGCCAGCGCGAGTATTACCTCAACGAGCAGATGAAGGCCATCCAGAAAGAGCTGGGTGAGCTGGAAGATAGCCCGGATGAGTTTGAAGCCCTCAATCGCAAGATTGAAGAGGCTGGCATGCCGGAAGATGCCCGTGAAAAGGCCCAGGCCGAGCTTGCCAAGCTGAAGATGATGTCTCCCATGTCCGCCGAGGCTACCGTGGTTCGCAGCTATGTGGACTGGATGGTACAGGTGCCGTGGAAGGCGCGCTCCAAGGTCAAGAAAGATCTTGGTAAGGCGCAAGAGGTGCTGGACGCCGATCACTATGGCCTCGAGAAGGTCAAGGATCGCATCCTCGAATATCTGGCGGTACAGGCACGGGTGAACAAGCTCAAGGGTCCCATCCTCTGTCTGGTTGGGCCTCCCGGTGTGGGCAAGACCTCGCTGGGCCAATCCATCGCCAAGGCGACCGGCCGCAAATATGTGCGGATGGCCCTCGGTGGGGTGCGTGACGAAGCGGAGATCCGCGGTCACCGCCGTACCTATATCGGTTCCATGCCCGGCAAGCTCATCCAGAAGATGGCGAAAGTCGGCGTGAAGAACCCGCTGTTCCTGCTCGACGAGATCGACAAGATGAGCTCGGACATGCGTGGCGATCCCGCATCCGCCTTGCTGGAAGTGCTGGATCCGGAACAGAACAACAGCTTCAACGATCACTACCTGGAAGTGGATTATGACCTGTCGGACGTGATGTTCGTGGCTACCTCCAACTCCATGAACATCCCGGGCCCCTTGCTGGACCGGATGGAAGTGATCCGTCTCTCCGGTTACACCGAAGATGAGAAGCTCAACATTGCCAAGCAGCATCTGGTTGCCAAGCAGATCCAGCGCAACGGCCTGAAAGAGTCCGAGATCACCATCGAAGATTCTGCCCTGGTCGGAGTGATCCGCTACTACACCCGCGAGGCGGGGGTGCGGAGTCTGGAGCGCGAGATCTCCAAGATTTGTCGCAAGGCGGTCAAGCGCATCCTGCTGGACAAGAGCATCAAGCATGTTCAGGTCAATCAGGAGAACCTCAAGGAGTTCCTTGGGGTACAGCGTTTCGATTACGGCAAGGCCACCGACCAGAACCAGGTGGGTCAGGTGTGTGGTCTGGCGTGGACCGAAGTGGGGGGCGATCTGCTCACCATCGAGACCACCAACATGCCGGGCAAGGGCAAGCTCACTTATACCGGTTCCCTTGGTGACGTGATGCAGGAGTCCATCCAGGCGGCCATGACGGTCGTACGAGCCCGTGCCGAGAAGCTGCGCATCAATGCCGACTTCTACGAGAAGCGCGATATCCACGTGCACGTACCGGAAGGGGCAACCCCGAAAGATGGTCCGAGCGCCGGTATCGCCATGTGTACCGCCCTGGTCTCCAGCTTGACCGGTAATCCGGTTCGTGCTGATGTGGCGATGACAGGGGAGATCACCTTGCGCGGCGAAGTGCTGCCCATCGGTGGTCTCAAGGAGAAGTTGCTGGCAGCCCACCGTGGCGGTATCAAGCGAGTGCTTATTCCGAAAGAGAACGAGCGTGACCTTGAGGAGATCCCGGCAAACGTCAAACAAGACCTTGAAATTTATCCGGTTCGCTGGATTGACGAGGTGCTGGAATTGGCGTTGCAGGACAATCCACAGGGGTTTGAGCGCGTTTCTGTCGTGTAAATGTTGATGCGCCGCAAATTTGGCGCATTCGGCGGGTGGTTAAGGCTTGCATGCGCCCGATAACGGAAGTAGCCTTGACCACCGATCGGGTACTCGTGATGAGTCGCAATGCGTTGTGTGGCGCGGGTTTGCGCCAGATTGTCACTTGCAACTGATCAGGAGGCTTGCTATAAAACCTCCACTTGTTGTGGCCAGGGAAATCAGCGCCGCAGCGGTGTTTGATAAAAGGGGAATATAAGAGTGAATAAATCTCAACTGATTGACAAGATTGCAGACGGTGCCGATATCTCCAAAGCTGCCGCTGGCCGTGCGTTGGATGCCTTCATTGATGCTGTTGGTGAAGCGCTGAAAGAGGGTGACCAGGTTGCTCTGGTTGGTTTCGGTACTTTCGCTGTACGCGAGCGTGCTGCCCGTTCAGGCCGTAACCCGCAGACTGGCGCGACCATCGAAATCGCTGCTGGTAAAGTTCCTGCCTTCAAAGCCGGTAAGGCCCTGAAAGACGCTGTTAACTAAGCCGGTCGCTGATATCCGTCGGCTACCGTCCTTGGTCGCAGACCAGACAAGTTAGAGAGTCTTCTCTCATACTGATTGACCAAGGCGCATCGCAATCGGTGCGCCTTTTTATTGTTTACGCCCATCGAGTTCGGGAGCATAAGTACAAACATGATGTTGGATAAACTACGCGAAGGGGCGCAGGGCAAGGTAGCCAAGGTTATCTTGGGCCTGATCATCCTCTCCTTTGCCTTGGCTGGTGTAGGTAGTTACCTGAACGGCCCGGCCCGTACCGCCCCCGCCACCGTCAATGGCACCGAGATCAGTGCTGCGGCACTGGAAAATGCCTACCGTAACGAGCGCGCCCGCATGGAATCCCAGATGGGAGAGGCATTCAGCCAGCTGGCCGCGAACCCCGATTACATGAAACAGTTCCGCCGCGGCGTGCTGGATCGGCTGATCGATCAGGCGCTGCTGGACAGCAAGGCCCGTGAACTGGGTCTGCGCATCAGCGATGAACAGATCAAGCAAGCCATCGTGGCCATGCCGGAGTTTGCCGAGAACGGCAAGTTCAACAATGATCGCTATCTGCAGCTGATCCGTCGTGCCGGCATGACCCCCGAAATGTTCCGTGACTCCCTGCGTCAGGACATGGTACGTCAACAGTTGATGAGCGCCCTGCTGGGCACCGAGTTCTCCCTCAAGGGTGAAGCGGAGCAGCTCGACAAGCTCTACAACCAGACTCGCGATCTGCGTCTGGTGCGTCTGGCTGCTGCCAACTACATGGCTGACGTTCAGGTCTCCGACAACGAGCTGGAGCAGTACTACAAGACCAATGGCGCCCGTTTCATGAACGACGAGCAGGTCAAGGTTGACTATCTGCTGCTGGACGCTGCCAACCTCGCCAAGGATATCAAGGTCACCGAGCAGGATGCCCAGGATTACTACGATCAGCACCAGGATCTGTTCCAGCGTGCCGAGCGTCGCCACGTGGCTCACATCCTGATCCCGTTTGGCAAGGACGAGAAAGTGGCCGAGCAGAAAGCAGAAGCCGTTTTGGCCAAAGCCAAGGCGGGTGAAGATTTCGCTGCGCTGGCCAAGGCTGACTCTTCCGATACCTTCTCTGCCAAAAAAGGCGGCGAGCTGGACTGGTTCGAGAAAGGGGTGATGGATCCGGCCTTCGAGAAAGCCGCGTTCGCCCTGAACAAGGCTGGCGATCTCTCCGGCGTGGTGAAGAGCCCGTTCGGTTTCCACATCATCAAGCTGCTGGGGGTTGAAGCAGCCCAGACCAAGCCGTTTGCCGATGTGAAAGAAGAGACCATCACTCGTCTGCAAGCTGACAAGGCCAAGGAGAAGTTCTTCGCCGAGCAGCAGAAGATGGCTGACAACAGCTTCGAAAACCCGGACTCGCTGGATCTGACCGCTGATGCCATGGGGATGAAGGTCCAATCTTCCGATTTCTTCACCCAAGCGACTGCTCCGGCTCCGCTGAACGATCCCAAGGTGCTCTCTGTTGCGTTCTCCGAACAGCTGCGCGATGACAACACCAACTCCGACGTGATCGAGCTGGCTGACGGCAAGGCGCTGGTGCTGCACATCACTGGTCACAAGCCCAAAGCGGTCAAGCCGCTGGCCGAGGTGAAAGAGCAGGTGATTGCCGCCATCAAGCATGACAAGGCTAGCGAAGTGGCCCGTGGCAAGGCCCAGGGCCTGCTGGACAAGCTGAAAGTCGGTGAGAGCATCACCGCCGATCTGACTGCACTCGGTCTGAAAGTGGAGACCCACAAAGGGGTTGCCCGCTTCGATCGCGAGCTGGATCAGAACCTGATTGCCCAGGCGTTCACGCTGCCCCATCCGATCGACGGCAAGCCGAGCGTGGCTCTGGTTGCCGAGACCAATGGTGACCGCGTTGTGGTTGCGCTGGACAAGGTCAACGTCCCTGCCGCCGCATCCGGCATGGCCCCATGCTGCAAGCTCAGCTGGGTCAGGGCAAAGCCCAGGTGGATTACAAGTCTCTGATCGACGAGCTGCGTAAGGCGGCCAAAATCGAGTACTTCACCAGTGTGGAAGCAACCGTCGAGTAATCGGCACTGCGCAATCCATTGAAAACGGCTCCTTGATGGAGCCGTTTTTTTATCTGTGGGCAAAAGAGGGGGATACTCAAGCTCTGCTCTCTGCTCTCTGCTCTCTGCTCTGTGGCGTGTAGTCACACCACTGTTATACGCCATCTCAGTCGTCTAAATACGGGATATAAAAAAACCGGCACCTGAGTGCCGGTTTTGCATTGCGCACTTGCGCAGGTGCGGAGTTATACCACGCCCTGAGTGCGCAGGTAATCCTCGTAGGTGCCGCCGAAGTCGCGGATACCATCTTCGCTCAGCTCCAGAATGCGGGTCGCCAGAGAGGAGACGAATTCGCGGTCGTGAGAGACGAAGATCAGGGTGCCCTTATACATCTCGAGGGCCAGGTTCAAGGATTCGATAGATTCCATGTCCAGGTGGTTGGTCGGTTCATCCATGATCAGGATGTTGGGGCGCTGCATCATCAGCTTGCCGAACAGCATGCGGCCCTGTTCACCACCGGAGAGCACCTTGACCGGCTTCTTGATGTCGTCCTGGGAGAAGAGCAGACGACCCAGTACGGAGCGCACAGCCTGCTCGTCTTCGTTCTCCTGTTTCCACTGGGCCATCCAGTCGAACACGTTGAGATCTGTGTCGAAATCTTCGGCGTGATCCTGAGCGTAGTAACCGATCTGGGCGTTCTCGGACCACTTGATGGTACCGGTATCCGGTGCCAGATCCCCGACCAGCGTCTTGATCAGAGTCGATTTACCGATACCGTTGGTACCCAGAATGGCGACCTTCTCACCCACTTCCAGCATCATGTTGAGGCCCTTGAACAGGGGCGCCTCGCCATAACCTTTGGACAGGCCTTCGATCTCCAGAATGTTGCGGTAGAGCTTCTTCTCCTGCTCGAAGCGGATGAAGGGGTTCTGACGGCTGGAGACCTTCACTTCCTCAATTTTGATCTTGTCGATCTGCTTGAGGCGGGAGGTCGCCTGGCTGGACTTGGAGGCGTTGGCACTGAAACGGGAGACGAAGGATTGCAGATCGGCGATCTGGGCCTTCTTCTTGGCGTTGTCGGCCAGCAGACGCTCGCGCGCCTGAGTGGCGGCCAGCATGTAGTCATCGTAGTTGCCCGGGTAGACGCGCAGCTCGCCGTAGTCCAGATCCGCCATGTGGGTACAGACGGAGTTCAGGAAGTGACGGTCGTGAGAGATGATGATCATGGTGCTTTCACGTTCGTTGAGCACCTGCTCCAGCCAGCGAATGGTGTTGATATCCAGGTTGTTGGTCGGTTCGTCCAGCAGCAGGATATCGGGGTTGGAGAACAGCGCCTGTGCCAGCAGCACCCGCAGTTTCCAGCCTGGCGCCACTTCACTCATCGGGCCGTTGTGCTGCTCGATGGGAATACCGGCGCCCAGCAGCAGTTCACCTGCGCGGGACTCGGCGGTATAGCCGTCATACTCGGCGACCAGACCTTCCAGCTCGGCGGCCTTCATGTAGTCGTCGTCGGTCGCTTCGAGGTTGGCGTAGATGGCATCGCGCTCGGCGATGGCCGCCCACAGCTCGGTGTGACCCATCATGACCACGTCCAGTACGCGCATATCTTCGTAGGCGAACTGATCCTGACGCAGCTTACCGATGCGCTCGTTGACGTCCAGGCTCACATTACCGCCAGTGGGCTCCAGATCACCGCCGAGGATCTTCATAAAGGTGGACTTGCCACAGCCGTTGGCGCCGATAAGGCCATAGCGGTTGCCGCCGCCAAACTTGACGTTGATGTTCTCAAACAGCGGCTTGGCGCCGAACTGCATGGTGATGTTGTTGCTACTTAACAAGGTATGTGTCCCGATTGGTCTGTCAAATGGCGCGCATTATGGCACAGATCCCCCGAAAGTTTTAGCGAGAAGTGTGATCTTGATCGGGGCAAGCGGGGCGTGCAGCCGATTGATGGGCAATAAAAAAAGCCGGCACGAGGCCGGCTTGGTAGTGTGATTGACTCATCAGTGGGAGGTGGCGCCAGAGGCACCCAGCCCGGTTTGGGAGCGAACGAACTGCGGCAGGAACTTGGCATGTTCGTCGGCGGCGTTCTGGGAGCTGTCGGTGATGGAGAAGAACCAGATCCCGACGAAGGCCAACCCCATGGAGAAGAGGGCAGGGTATTCGTAGGGGAAGATAGCCTGGGCATGACCCAGCACTTTCACCCATACGGTCGGGCCCAGGATCATCAGGGTTACTGCGCTCACCAGCCCCAGCCAGCCACCGTAGACGGCGCCACGGGTGGTCAGGCGTGACCAGAACATGGAGAGGAACAGCACCGGGAAGTTGCAGCTGGCGGCGATGGAGAAGGCCAGACCGACCATGAAGGCGATGTTCTGCTTCTCGAACAGGATCCCCAGACCAATGGCAACCACACCCAGCACCAGAGTCGTCATCTTGGAGACACGCAGTTCATCGGTCTCGTTGGCCTTGCCCTTCTTCAACACGCTGGCATAGAGGTCATGGGAGACCGCAGAGGCTCCCGCCAGGGTCAATCCGGCAACTACCGCCAGAATGGTGGCAAATGCCACGGCGGAGATGAAGCCGAGGAACAGGCTGCCACCGACCGCATTGGCCAGATGGACTGCCGCCATGTTGGTGCCGCCCAGCAGGGCGCCGGTGGCGTCCTTGAAGGCCGGGTTGGTGCTCACCAGCAAGATGGCGCCAAAGCCGATGATGAAGGTGAGGATGTAGAAGTAGCCGATAAAGCCGGTGGCGTAGAACACAGATTTACGCGCTTCCTTGGCATCGCTCACGGTGAAGAAACGCATCAGGATATGGGGCAGACCGGCGGTGCCGAACATCAATGCCAGACCGAGCGAGATGGCGGAGATGGGGTCAGCAACCAGGCCACCCGGGCTCATGATGGCGATCCCTTTCTCGTGCACCTTGACCGCTTCGCTAAACAGGGCACCGATATCGAAGTTGACCGATTTCATGACCATGATGGCCATGAAGCTGGCACCGGAGAGCAGCATCACTGCCTTGATGATCTGCACCCAGGTAGTGGCCAGCATGCCGCCAAACAGCACGTAGAGCACCATCAGGATACCGACCAGCACCACGGCCACATGGTATTGCAGGCCAAACAGCAGCTCGATCAGTTTGCCGGCACCGACCATCTGGGCGATCAGGTAGAGGGCGACCACCACCAGCGAACCGCAGGCGGAGAGCGTGCGGACTTCAGTCTGCTTGAGGCGATAGGAGGCGACATCGGCGAAGGTGTATTTGCCGAGGTTGCGCAGCCGTTCGGCGATCAGGAACAGGATGATGGGCCAGCCCACCAGAAAGCCGATGGAGTAGATAAGGCCGTCATAGCCGGAGGTGTAGACCAGCGCGGAGATCCCGAGGAAGGAGGCGGCGGACATATAGTCACCGGCGATGGCCAGACCGTTCTGGAAGCCGGTGATACGGCCACCGGCCGCATAGTAGTCGGAAGCCGAGCGGTTGCGCTTGGAGGCCCAGTAGGTGATGAACAAGGTGGCGGCTACAAAGACCACGAACATCACGATGGCCGACACATTGAGGGGTTGGCGTTGTACCTCGCCGGTCAGCGCATCCGCTGCCAGCAGGGGGGAGGAGGCCAGTGAGGCCAACAGCAGCCACTTGCCTTTCATGCTTTTTGCGCTCATGACTGCACTCCCTTGAGGATCTTCTGATTCAGCTCGTCAAACTCGCCGTTGGCCCGAAACACATAGATGCCGGTCAACACGAAGGAGGAGAGGATGAGTCCTACCCCGACCGGAATGCCACGGGTGACGGTGGTGCTGTCGCTGAGCGGGGTGCCGAGCCAACCGGGGGCAAAGGCGATGAGCAGAATAAACGCCAGGTAGAGTCCCAGCATCAGAGCCGAGAGGGCCCAGGCAAAACGCTGGCGCTTGGCGACCAGCTCCTGGAAGTTGGGATCTTGCTGGATCCTCAGATAGCTTTGCTGTTCCATTGCAGTTCTCCATGACATGAGTGTCAGCGGTGGATGGGGTAACCCCGACGAGCAGGTAATCTGCTCATGTAGGCAAAATGTGAATTAAATGTTATTTGTCGACAATTAGACTTTGGGATAAGCCAGTGGCGAGCCGCAGGTCAGGCGCAGATAGATGAGCGCGGCCGTGGTGGCATCGGCAAGGGCATCGTGGGCGGGCAGGGATGGGAGTTCAAGGTGGCTGCAGATGGCACTCAAATGGAGGTCAATAGCCGCATCGGGATAGCGACGATAGAGGTGGTCGTGATAAAGCTGGCTCACCTCGATCCCTCGCTGGGGCAGGGTCAATCCCCACAATTTCTGGCAGGCGAGATTGAGAATACGCAGGTCGTAGGCGATGTGATAGCCCACCAGTTCACGGGGGCCGATAAAGTGAAGCAGCAGGCGCAGAGCGGCTTCCAGCGCCATCCCCTGTTGCAGATCCTGATGGCGCAGACCGTGGATCACCACAGATTGGCTGGTCAGGCTGGCCGGTGGCTGTATCTTGATGGCGAGGGCCTCGCCGGTCAGCAGCCGGTTGCCCTGAATGCGCACCGCCCCGATGGAGACGATCTCGGCCTGCTCGGGATCGAGACTGGTGGTCTCGAAATCGAGGGCGACCCGTTCATCTTCGGGTGGGGTGGCAAAGAGCGGCGCGAACTCGCCCGTTCGGAACGCGCGGCCATACCAGTAGCGTCGAGCGCGGCTCAACATGGCTATTGTCTCAGACGAAAGTGCAAGGTGAGCCACTGCTGGAACTTCTTCACTTGATGCAGCGCCTGGCGCAGCAGATCACGTTCGCTGTGGCTGAGCTCGCTTGTCTGCACCCGACTATTGCCCCCCTTGAGCTGGCTGCGCAGCCTCAGCCGGATAAAGAGCCGGAACGCCTCCGCCAGATTGCGCCATAGTCGGCACTGAGCCGCTCAGCGGCCACCAGCGCATCGATGCGCCCCAGGGTTGAGGCCTCCAGACTACCTGCCTCAAGGGCCAGTATGCGGATGCCGTGCACCAGCGGGAACAGGCCACCCCGTTTCAGATCCAGCCCTTCCGGTGGCTGCTCCAGCCTGCCAAACAGGGTGAGGGGGGCATGAAAGGCCACTGCCGGCCGCACCATCTCCGCCAGCAGATCCCGCCTGTTCGCCAACTGCTCGCGTAGCGCTCTGGCAACCGGCAGATGGAGCTGTCGATCCCCCGCGATGGGGTGAGCATCGGCCAGGGTGGCGAGCCAAAGCAGCTCATCCTCCTTTGCCGTGGTGCAGGCGCTGGCAATGGCGCTTTGCCACTCGCTGCCTGTTTTTACCCAGGCCGGATTGTTCACCATGACTTGGCCGGGACAGAGAGGGTAGCCGAGGCGCTCCAGTAGGGCGCTGAATTCGGCGAGATCGGCTGTCTGGGTGGGCCATGTCAGCCCCTCTGGCAGGATCAGGGCGTTGTCCTGATCGGTTTTGAGGATCTGCTCGCCGCGCCCCTCCGAGCCCAGCATCAGCAGGCAAACCTTATCCTGCACCTCGGGGGGGATCACCAGCGCAAAGGCTTTGGCGATCAGCTGTTCGTTGATGGTGGCGATCAGCTTCATCAAAAAGGCGGTGTGGATCCCTTGGGCAAACAGCGAGCGGGTCAATTGTTGCTGCTCGCGGGCCACCACTTCCAGCGCTGGCAGGCTGTCGGCGCGGGCGATACGCAACGTCAGCACGTGGGAGTGGGTCGAGAAGAGCCCCAGCACCTGGGTCAGTTGCAAGATCCCCGCCACCTCGTTGCCACGCCACACCACCAGTCGCTTGATACGATGGCGGGTCATCAGCAGCAGGGCATCAAACAGATAGCTCTCCAGCGGCAGACCAATCAGAGGAGTAGGGGTCAGCACCGAGAGGGGGGCCGTCAGCGGCAATCCCTTGAGGGTCAGGGCATGGAGCAAGGTCTTGCGGGTTGCCAGCGTGAGGGAGCCGTCGTGGGCCGGGTAGAGCAGGCAATCGGTCCCCTTGCTCACCATGGCTTCGGTCGCCGCCAGCAGTGACAGCTTGCTGTCGACGATAAGCGGTGCCTGCAGGTGGCCGGGTTCGATGCGGGTCAGGATAAATTCCGCCAGATTCTTCTGACCCAGCTGTTCGCGCTGCTCCTGCTGGCGCTGACGCTCGGCCAGATTGGCGGTGAAGTAGCTGGCAAACTGCGAGTCCTGCTCACAGAGCGCCAGAAAAGTGTGGCGAGGAATGAGCTGACAGAGGCTATCTTCCAGCGCGGTGAAGCGGTGGCGGCAGCGGCCATCAAACTGGGCGCGCACATCGAACAGGTCATCGACCCCGTAATCACCAAACTGGTGGTGAGGGGCCGACTCTTCCGCCGCCCCCTTGATGATGAGATAGAGGCCGGGAGGCTCGTCCCCCTCCTTGAGCAGAGTATCGCCAGCGCGAAAATAGCAGAGCGAGAGGTGACGGGAGAGCCGTTCGCGCGCCTCCTCATCCAGTCGGTCGAACGGTGGTCTGGCAAAATTGAACAGGGTTGACATGACAGCGTCCTCTGCTGGCTTGCGGCACTCATGCAGCTCCCAGTGTGACAAAGGGAGGGGGAGGCGACCAGCCGACTTTAGTCTCAGCTGTACCGCCTGTTCACACTCTGATAACGTGGTGGTATGACCAGTGAGTCAGTTTCAGGGATCAAGGAGAGGACAAGGGAGATGGAAAAACCAAGGGTCAAGTGCGAGATCCATGACGGGATTGCCGAAGTGATGCTGACGCGGGGGGATAAACTCAATGCGCTGGACCGCGCCATGTTCAGCGCCATCGATGAGACGCTGACGCAACTCGCCCGGCACAAGGGGCTGCGGGCGGTGATCCTGCACGGCGAGGGGCGGGCCTTCTGCGCTGGGCTGGATGTGAAATCCATGCTGAGACAGCCGGTGGCGGCGCTCGATATTCTCAAGCGTGAAGCGGACGAGGCGACCAATCTGGCCCAGCGGGTTGCCTATGGTTGGCACCAGCTGCCGGTGCCGGTGATTGCAGTCACCCAAGGGGTCTGTTTTGGCGGTGGTCTGCAGATTGCGCTCGGCGCCGATTTTCGCTTCAGCACCCCCGATTGCCGCTTCTCGGTGATGGAGATCAAGTGGGGCATCATCCCCGATATGAGTGGCAGCGTCACCATGCGCAACCTGATGGGGGTGGATACCGCCATGGAGCTGGCCATGAGCGGGCGTGAGCTTGATGCCGTCGAGGCGAAATCCCTCGGGATGGTGAGCCGGGTCTGCGCCGATCCGCTGGTGGAGGCGCGGGAGTTTGCCCGCACCCTCATCACCAAATCGCCGGATGCACTGGCGGGGATCAAGCAGCTCTACAGCCAGGCCTGGGCCCGCAGCGATGAGGCGATGCTGAAGGAAGAGACTCGCTTGCAAAAGCAGATCCTGGGACGTCCCAATCAGTGGCGGGCCACCCTTAACAGCCTGTTTCGTTGGCGTCTGCCCTTCGGGCCGCGCCGCAATCCGCTCTGATTGCGAGCTGCACGAGCGATCTACGGTATGCCCGACTACTTGGGCGGCCTGCAGTCGGCGCTGCTCAATCAGGATGCCACCCTGTTTCGGCGCAAATACTTCCTCAACGGCGCCCACATGGGCTTCATCTTCTACGCCACCGACCCGAACATGGACGACGACACCGAGGAGGAGATGAAGGAGATGATCGCCAGCAGCAAAGGGGTAGGGAACTTCCGCTCCATGTTCGTCAACATCCCGGACGGCAAGCCCGATGGCATCAAGCTGATCCCGGTGGGGGACATTGCGACCAAGGACGAGTTCGCGGCCATCAAGGGGATCACCGCCCAGGACGTATTGACCAGCCACCGTTTTCCGGCGGCGCTGGCCGGCATCATCCCGACCAATGGTGGGGGAGGGCTAGGGGATCCTGAGAAGTACGACGCGACCTATGCCCGCAACGAGGTGCTGCCGCTGTGCGAGCTTATCCAGGATGCCATCAACAGCGCGGGACTCCCGTCTCCCTGCGGGTCGATTTTCGGGAGAATATCTGTTCAACTGTATAAACAAACAGTGCTTGCTGTGGCAAGATAGGCTGTTGATTTGGATAGAAAAGGGGGCGTAATGCGGGTTTATTGCAAAGTGTGTGGCCAGCGGGGCCGCATTACCAAGACCAACCGACTGAGCGATGATGTCTCGGATCTCTACTGCCAGTGCACCGATGCCGAGTGTGGCCACAGCTTGGTGGCCACCTTGTCGTTTGCCCACACCCTAAGCCCCTCGGCCAAGACCACCAACCAGCTGGTGCTGAGCTTGATGGGGTCATTGACGCCAGAGGGGCGGCAAATGGTACTTAAAGGACTGGGGGCGCAATAGCGTCCCCAGTTGTTCTTCCCTATTCACTCGGCATCGTCATTCATTATTGGTGTGATCATGTTGCGACCTAACGTTATTTCTAACCATCCATTTTCTACAAAGAAAGTGAAATGGATTAGGTGTAAAAGGTCAGTGTTGAAAAAATCATTCGATTGGCTTTTTGCTGAGTTTTCTCTTCACCCATTTCCAAGCGTATACAAACGGAAGAAATACTAAGAACCACAATTTTTTAGCAAAAACAGCGGCTAGGGCGAAAGCGCCTGCTTTTGCAACCGCTTTTCCTGTTGCCAATTTGTAGACTAGTGCACCCACGCCTGCTGCGGCTACTGCATCTGTGCCAGGAACATAATCAGAATATTTGAAACCTTCACTATAATTATAGTTTTTTAACACAGGTTCTAGCACTTTTTCTGTGCTGGTAAACTGTTCTGGTGACCCTATCCAAAATATTTCTGTATATCCTTCACGCCCTAATTTTAGAGCCTTTGCATTAATGAATTTATTGTTTGCAGCATCATGGCCTGATATGGCCCAATATACAGTGTCTTTGAGACTATCCAAATGAGGTTTGTGCCCACCCATCTACATATAAATCAAGGTAACCTTCTCCTTTTAATTTATTTACCTCGGTGGTACCTCTTTGTATTTCTTTAAGCATTGCATCTTTATCAATGTTTTCACCCCAGTCATCCTTAGTTAAATAACCAGTTTTATTTAGTTTATAGATGACTTGTGAATCTACTTCTGGCCCCTGAACCCTCAATATTACAGCATCTGGGTGATAGTTCTTGTGTCCCTGCGTTATATACATGTATTCATCGGCATCTTTACCAATTACTAAAAAATCATTCTCTGTTGTTGTTACTGTCGCTTTATTGTCAGAGATCGAATAAGATTTTGGTACTTGCTGCCAATCAAGTTCCTTTAGTTTGTTTATATATTCATCTTCTGATGCTGATGTTTGTATGGAAAAAATAAATAGAATAAAAAATAATTTTTTCATTTAATTGCCTTGACGATTATCGGTGTTTTCTACTAACAATGAATAGATTGGAAAATAGTTTTTAACGATTGATGTAGTAGTCCGTATAATACCTCCCAACTCTCATGACTGACACTGAAACATTGCCTATAGATCATGATATTCCTAGCCTGTCCCTACTGTCTAGCGGTATTCGCACGAAGCCCTTGGTTGGGTCAACGTTTACCAAAAAAATATATACTTACAGTTCAATTTCAACTGTTGTATTAATTTTGTTGGTGACCTATGTTGATGCGTTGAGTGTTTTTTTAGCTCGTTGTTAAGGTGGGAGGGTTAGGTGCTGCTAATCAAGGTTGTCGTGTGTGGTTGGCTGCTCCATGGCTGGTCTTGACGGCCTGTATCCGAGATATGGGGCATTGACCTGCGGCTGTTGGCCAAGCTAGAGGCGCAGGGCATCAAGACCGTGTCCGACCTGGTCGCCGCCGACCCCAAGACACTGCGGCGCCGCTATAGCGTGGTGGTCGAGCGCATAGTGCAGGAGCTGCACGACATTCCCTGCACCGAGCTGGAGCAAGAGGCCCAGGCCAAGCAGCAGAGCATTTGCTCGCGCTCGTTTGGGGAGCGCATCACCCAGATAGGTCCCATGCACCAGGCGCTGGCCGGCTACATGGAGCGGGCCGCCGAGAAACTGCGGGGGGAGGGGATGTGCTGCCGGCACGTGACTCTGTTCATTCGTACCAGCCCGTTCAGCGACCGAGAGCCCTATTACGGCATCCAGGTAAGCACCAAGCTGGCGATGCCCACCCATGACACCCGTGCTTTGCTGACCCTGATCCCCGAGCTGCTCCCCCGCATCTGGCGCGACGAACAGCATTACCAGAAAGGTGGCGTGATACTGGCCGATTTCACCCCCGCCAGCATGCAGCAGGGAGACTTGTTCGCCGCACAGCAGCAATCCCCGCGCAGCGAGGCGCTGATGCAGGTCATCTACAAGATCAATCAGGGACGGTTGGGGAAGGTCTACTTTGCGACCCGTGGCCGGGATACTCGAGAGTGGATGATGAAGCGGGAGCAGCTAAGCCCCCGCTATACCACCGCGCTCGGCGAGCTGCCTGTGGTTAAGTGAGTTATGCGATACCTATCTTTACCCATGCTCCGACGCAGAGTTCGGCCACAGTTGGGTGGCTACCGTGTCGTTTGCTCACACCCGAAGGTCCTCGGCCAAGACCACAAACCAGCTGGTGTTGAGCTTGATGGGATCACTCACGCCGGAGGTGCAGGAGACCGTCTTGAAAGGACTGGGGGCGTATGCTGTGCTCCTATCAAGGGATGGAAAAACGCTAACCTCACTTGATAGAGCCCCATCCAGATAAAAAATAATTTATTTACGTAAACACTGGAATGGGCCCTTTAGAGGCCCATGTTATGGCTTAAAATTGCAGCTTCTGAAATATGAACGTTTTGAAAACACAGTTTAAGGAGAAGTCCATAGCACTAAACTCCATAACACGAGCTGCAACCACTGTAGCTCAGTTATACATGATGCTCATGTAATATAATCGGATTGCTATCTGCAGTTTTAAAAATATGAATCACATTGGAGTTATCTTTTTGAATAGTGCAAAAATTATTGTTGTTATCTGCTAGTAAAATAATGTCGGCGGACGGACCTTGAGAGAAGTTTATGGAATCTACTACAAGATTAGTTACTTGGGGCTGGATCAGTAGCAAATTTATAATATCTCCAACAGAAACCACATTAAAGGAAAATAAATTAGCTAATATAATATTGTCATTTACATTATGTGTTGCCATGATGAGCTCTTAATTTTTGTTATATCAAAACGTCGTGTTTGTTTTTTAGCGACGCTACGTTATGAATTGTGATATGTTTATCTGTTAGAGGCCAATCCTAAAAACTCTATAATGAGTGATTGTTCTCTCTTTGTTAAGATATCATCTTTTGTGATTATCATATTGTAAGACGATATCACAGAAAACGAAAATAAAGATGCAAGTATATACAAATGGCAGAGCAAACCATCAATATCTTGATTATGATTTGCCTCAAGAACTTGTGATGCATATGTCATATGAGTATATTGGCTTAAATGGTGATATTCTAGTTTTCCATACTGAGCAACCATCGGTGTTAATTCGGCTAGATCAGACCAACTTAAAGTTCTTTCACTATTTACTCTCCATTCTCCTGATTTAATTTTTTTCTTCAGTTCTTTCGGTAAATTTTTATAAATTTCAAAAGAACTTATTTTTTGCAAAACTTCATTTTTATTGGTAGTGGCGGCCTCATATAAATCCAGTGTGTTGTCAGGCTTATATTTAAGCTCCTTATACAAATCCAATGTTCTTATTTGTGATAATTCTCCTGATAGTTTATATATAAGATACTTAAAGGCTCTCTCGTCAACTGAATTGACGCTTCCAAACATACCATCAGATACTAAATAATGATGTACCAAATATATTTCATGTGCAGACCTAATAAGTATATTAATAGATCTTATGTCTAGATAGCTGATATCAGGATTAAAAACATATTGAGTTTTTTGTGAGAGCGCCAATATTGTATTGTATTGTATTGTTTGAAGAAGGAGTTAAATAGATTTTGCCTAATTCTTTCTGATTCAGAAAATAATTTTCTGCGATTTTCTAAAAATTGTGAAACTTTGCATAATACCGAAAATATTATTTCTGGAACCTCTTTGTTTTCAATGCTATTAATATGAGCCTTGTATTCTTCCTCACTTAACATGTTCACACCTTGAACAACTTAACCATAATATTCAGCCCATATAACGCTGAAACGTGGCCCCGAAAACACATTTAAAGACAACGCTATCAGTCTGTTAATGGTGCTGGACGTATTCGCAGGAACTCCTCTTTTGGCTCCGCTTTTGTAACGGAGCAACAATACACTCAAGGAACTGGAATTGAAAGCTCCACAAGGCCTTCTCCTCGTGAACAACTCAGGACTGTTATCGAGGCAATTAGTATCACATTATGTAGCTGGTCAAGATGTAGGGCTGTGGCCTCATATGTTGACGATGGTCAGCACGACCGAGTACTGCTGGATTGCTCCTTGGGTTGAGATGTTCGACGACGCTTGGGGTGGCGTGCTCGGTGATGTTGCCCGGTGCTATTCAGATAGGGCTGCTCACAGAGCCGTCATCTGCTTACAGAACCGGTACTTTGGGGAGGCTGGCTCTGGTCTGCATTGGGTTAGGTATCTCGGGGCGGTAGCCGACAGGCCAGCGTTGCTGCAGGACGCAGGTCACCCGATTGTCCAGCCGGCGGTACTCTTACCGGCTGACGGTAAGCTTGCTACTCATGTTCATGCCTACTCCTCGCTGTAGTCTCCCTGCTCCTGCATCCACTTCGGCACATCTAATCCTTCCAGCACCCGCCACATTTCTGACTGATAGGGCTGTGGCAGCATCTCGATCCACTGGTGTGTCCCTGCATGGCCTTGTGCCTGGTAGACCTTGCCGCACAGCTCAACCAGCATTGGCCAGTCTTGCTCCCCTTCCGGTACCGCGAACTCATCCGGCTGTTCCTGTTCGGCGGGCGGCAGTTTTTCTGGCTGCCAATACTGTTCGCTTGGTAACGATCGGCTCGACTGCACCTGGCCGTTCTGCAGCCAGAGGGTGAAACCGTCCGTGCTGACACTGGCGCCAGCCTGCAAACGCTCGATAGAGAAGGGCGATAATCCCCATTGTTGCCTCATGATCTGGTCCGTAAAGACATCAGGATCCGGTAGCGTACAGTTATTGTCAGAGCTCCAAGGTGCCGGGCTGTCGCCCGTCTTAACCCCAACCCCCCTCGCTGCAATCTCGGCTGTTCTATTGGCAACATAGGTACCTGCAGGCATCACTTCCCACCCTTGCAGGCGGGTCTTGCAGCACTGGCTTGGGTGGGCCAACCAGCTCGGCATTCTTCTTTGCGTTGCTGATGCGGCGCAGCTCGCGCCATACCCCGACTGGGGCGCCGCCGATCTGCTGGAAGGTGCGAATGCCCCACCAACTGGCCCAGGCCACGGCATGCAGGGCGCCCTCATCGGCGGCGGTGCCAGCCTCTTCGTCGTCGTCCAGGTAGGCGCCGTCGATGTTTTTGGCAATGTATTTGGCGATATAGCCCGCGGCATCGCCCTTGGCCGGGTCTATCTCTTTCCAGTCGAAGCGGGGAGTAAAGTCGGTAAAGGGTGGGGCGCCCTTGATATCCCGTACCAGCTCTTCGTGGTCATCGGTCAGGGCATAGCGTTGCAGGATGCCGATCACCCGGTTGCGATCTTCCGGGCGCATAAATAGCAGCAGGTGCCAGTGCGGGGTACCGTCGTGGTGAGCCTCGCACACGCGAAATCCATAAACGGGGGCGTTCCACCGTTTGAGGGCGGCCACTTGATATTTCATCAGACGATGACTTATGCCCACTTTGCACCGGATTATCTCAATGACGCTGTCCGCTTTAACCCGTTGGAAAACCATCTTAAACCAGCTTGATCTTCCTCGAGAATGGGCCGAAAAAAGTGTCCACATTTTGCCAATTTGGGTGTCTTTTCACGTCCCAAAGTGTCCCCTTGTGTGGCACTTAACTCCTTAATTTGAATATAACTTGTTGAAATTAAATAAATAAAAATGGCAGCCGAGGCTGCCATTTTTTATTGATGTCTTATGTCGTTCTGGTTCAGAAGGTCTTGCGATCCTGATCCGGCTCGAACTGATGGCCAGATTTCTCCAGTTCCAGGTTCTCTTCGGAGCGCTTGCCCACCCAGTAATCGGCGTTCTTGATGCCGAGCTTCTCCGGGTGGAATACGGGGTCAATCCCTTGTGCCTGCTGCGCTTCATAATCCTTCAGACAGGTGAAGGCGGTTTTTTGCAGCAGCAGGATGGCGATGATGTTGAGCCATGCCATCAGGCCGACCCCGATATCACCCATGCCCCACGCCAGATCTGCTGTCTTGACGGTGCCGTAGACAGTGGCAGCCATCAGCGCAATCTTCAGCAAGAAGGTGAGCCAGGGGCGATTTATCTTGCGGTTGATGTAGGCGATGTTGGTTTCGGCGATGTAGTAGTAGGCAACGATGGTGGTGAACGCGAAGAAGAAGAGCGCGATGGCCACGAAAATGCTGCCAAAGCCCGGCATCATGCTCTCCATAGCGGTCTGCACATAGCCCGGACCTGCTGCGATACCGGCAATACCCGTGTAGATGGCGGCGCCGTCCGGCCCTTGTACGTTATAGAGGCCGGTGATCAGCAGCATAAAGCCGGTGGCGGAGCAGACGAACAGGGTGTCGATATAGACGGAGAACGCCTGCACCAGACCCTGCTTGGCCGGGTGACTCACTGCCGCAGCAGAGGAGGCGTGCGGCCCGGTACCCTGACCCGCTTCGTTGGAGTAGACCCCGCGTTTTACCCCCCACATGATGGCCAGACCCAGAATGGCACCGAAACCGGCATCCAGACCGAAGGCGCTTTTCCAGATCAGCAGGATCACGCTCGGCAGCTGGCCGATATTCAGGGCGATGATGACACAAGCCACGATGATGTAGCCGAGCGCCATAAAGGGCACCACGGTACTGGCGAAGCTGGCGATACGCTTGACGCCACCGAAGATAATAAAGCCGAGCAGCAGCGCCAGACCGGCGGCGGTGACGTTCGGATCGATATTAAAGGCGGTCTGCAGGCTTGAACCGATGGAGTTGGCCTGCACGCCCGGCAGCAGCACGCCGCAGGCGAAGACGGTCGCGATGGCGAAGGTCCAGGCGTACCACTTCATGCCAAGCCCTTTCTCGATGTAGAAGGCCGGGCCGCCGCGGTATTCACCGTTGATCTTCTCTTTGTAAACCTGACCCAAGGTGGACTCCACGAAGGCGGAGCTGGCGCCGAGGAAGGCGACCATCCACATCCAGAACAGGGCGCCCGGGCCACCGAAGGTGATGGCGGTGGCCACACCGGCGATGTTACCGGTACCCACACGACCGGCCAGAGTCATGGCCAGCGCCTGGAAGGAGGAGACACCGGCATCGGTGCTCTTGCCATCAAACATCAGGCGCACCATCTCTTTGATATGACGCAGTTGCAAAAAACGGGTGCGCAGGGAGAAGTAAAGACCGACCCCCAGACACAGGTAGATGAGCGCAGGGCTCCAGATTACACCATTGATGGTATTGACGATTTCATTCATGTACAACAACTCCTTTGTTGTGTTTGTGGCGCTGTCTTGGCGAGATCTTGGCCTCGCTCTCTGTCACTGTTTTCGGCCCTGTTTGTTAACAATCCAGTTAACAAATGAGCGCGAGGTTGAGGGGTTAAGCAGAGCGCAAACACGCGCCATGCATGGCTTGTAACATATCGAGTTGTATCGGTGCTTCCCAGCGAAAAATGTTGCCTTGTTGCAAATTTGTGAATTGACAAGGGTGGGGGGATAATGGCAGGCAGCGTTTTCTATGAGTAAAGATGAGATCCTCCTTGTTGATCTGCGCCGGACAATGTGACGGGCGTAACACAATGGAAAGCAAACATGAGGCCAACAATGAAAAATGACCCTGAGACGTTGACGATCCGTCCCCATGAGGCCGACGACGGGAGCGCAATCGCCCACCTGTTCACCCAATTGGGGTATCCTGCCGAAGGCGCTGACGTGACGGCGCGCCTGTTGGCGCCGGATCCCGCGAGCGTTGTGCTGCTCGCCTCTCAGGGCGACAAGGTGGTCGGCGTGCTGGTGTGGCACAAGCTGGCACCGCTGCATGTTGCACCAGCTTGGGGCCTGCTCTCGGCGCTGGTTGTCGATGAAGGGGCAAGAGGGGCGGGAGTGGGCGCAGCCTTGCTCAAAGGAGCAGAAGCGATGGCGCGGGCCGCAGGTTGCGCCCAGCTGGAGCTATCCAGCAGCCTCAAGCGCGAGGCGGCCCACCGTTTCTATCTGGCGCAGGATTATCAGGAGCGGCCGAAACGGTTCGTCAAACTGTTGTGACCTGTTGTTTGCATCAAAAGAAGGAGTAGGCGTGCTGGGATGGTTCAAATGGCTGGGTGGTCGCCCGCAAACGTCCATGAGTGAGGATGAGTTGGCATTGTGGCGTCAGGCGCTGGCGGCTGTGCCCATCTTGCAAGGGCTCAGCGACACCGAGCAGACGACGCTTATCGGGTTGGGGCAACAGCTGCTCAAGCGCAAGACCCTGACCCTGATCGGGGTCGAGCTCAGCCGCCGTCAACAGGCGGTGCTGGCGCTGCAGGCGGCGTTGCCCATCTTGCACCTTGGCCTTGACTGGTATCGCGGCTTTCACGAAGTCATCATTATTCCCGAGCCCGTCACCCGGCGCCAGGAGGTGCAGGATGAGTTCGGGCTGGTGAGCGAGTTTGAAGAGGAGAACGCCGGTGAATCCTGGCCGCAAGGGCCGCTGGTGCTGGCCTGGAGCGAACTGCAGCAGGATGGCGACTGGGACGGCTTTAATCTGGTGATCCACGAGCTGGCCCATAAGCTCGACATGCTGGGCGGTGAGGCGGACGGCGCGCCGCCGTTGCCGGGGCAGATGAGCAGCCAGCTGTGGCAACAGGCCTTTCAGACAGCCTTCGACGAGTTGTGCCAGCAGCTCGACCGGGACGAAGTGACCGCCATCGATCCCTATGCTGCCGAACATCCCGCGGAGTTTTTCGCCGTCAGCTGCGAGTGCTTCTTTACCGATCCGCTGCGGCTGCAGCAGGTTTATCCTGCGGTATACCGGCAACTGAGCCAGTTCTTTAGCCAGGATCCCGCGCAGCGTTTTCCCGCGACCCGCTTGCTGGCGGGGGAGGCGGACGCCGGGTCACTTACCTGATAACCGATCGATTGAATGGTTATTCGAGATAGCAAAAAGGCACCCGAGGGTGCCTTTTTCACAATCTGAGTGGCTTGCCTATCAGGCAGCGGCTTTCAGCTGTACTGCGGCGGCTTTCTTGTGATCGCCGATCGGCATCACGGTGCGGCCGAACTGCTCGTTGATCACGGTGGCCATGGCCAGGTAGATGGCGCTGGCGCCACAGATGATGCCTTCGAAACCGGCGATGGTGCCGATCAGGGTGCTGCCGGTGAAGTCACGGGCGGCCAGCAGGAAGAACAGCACGGTCAGGGAGGCGAACACGAACTGCTTGGCGCGCGGGTAGTTGATGGTGCCAACCAGCATGAACAGGGTGAACATGCCCCACATCAGCAGATACCAACCCATGTAGGCGTGCGGAGTGGCTTCGGCCAGACCCATGGTTGGCATGATCAGCAGGAACACCAAGCTCAGCCAGAACAGGCCGTAGGAGGTGAATGCGGTCACACCGAAGGTGTTGCCACGCTTGTACTCCATGATGCCAGCGATGATCTGGGCGATGCCGCCGTAGCACAGGCCCATGGCCAGGATCATGGCGCTGATGGGGAAGAAACCTGCGTTATGGATGTTCAGCAGGATGGTGGTCATACCGAAACCCATCAGACCCAGAGGGGCAGGGTTGGCCAATTTTTCGCTCACGTGGCGTTCTCCAAAAATAGAGGTGGGGGTTAACAAAAGACGCGCGATTTTAGGCAGGCTGTGGCGCGCCCGCAAGGGGGCAAGGGGGATAAATCGTAAAAAAACTACGTGATTATTTGCATCAGAGGCCAAACGCTCACCAGGACAGGCTGTTTGGTGAGCAAAAGGTGTCAAAATAGTTGAGGTGTTGTATTTTTATTACGCTTTTACGCTTTTACGCAGTGCGGCGGCGTCACTGATCCAGTGTCAGGATCACTTTGGCTTCCTTGTCCTCTTCCTTGACCTGGCTGTCGAGCACGAACAGCCGCTCCGGGGCGATCCCCTGGCTGTCGACCAGAAACTCCTTGGTATTTTGCGCCCGGCGCATGGCGAGATTGCGCAGGGATTTGGCGGTGATGAGCTGCTGATCCCGCAGCAGGATCACCGCCTGGGCCCGCAGTGCTGCGCTCTCTTCATCCAGATGGAGGCGATCGGCCAGATCATCCAGATCTTCGCCAAAGCGCTCTTCATAGGCCTGGGCCAGCGCCTCTTGCAGGGCGGGGTCCTGTTCCAGCAGGTCGAGATCTGCCTGATTGCCGGTGAGCTTGGCCAGTACCCGTTCCAGCTTTTGCCGTTGCAGGATGGGGCGCTCCTCGTTGAAGTTGACCTTGCCGCGAATGTTCATGCTGAGCTTGGGTCTATCCTTGAGGGCCTGCGCCAGCTTGACCAGTTTCTCCTGCTGGGTGGGGGTGAGATCGGGATCCCCCGGCAGGAAGGGAAGTTCGTCGAGATCTTCGGTGCCATCGGCCAGCGAGGCGAGCAGGGAGAAGGGGGAGGTGATCGCCTTGCTCAGGGTGTTGCCCAGCACATCCCAGAAAATATTGCCGATGCTGAAGTCCGGTTGATCGAGATCCCCCTTCACCTTGAGGTTCATCTGTATCACCCCGTTGGCATCGCTTAGCAGGGCGATGGCTAGCCCCAGCGGCAGATCCTTGGCCTGATCGCTCTTGATCTTCTCGCCCAGTTGCAGCTTCTTGATGGTGATGTCGTTATCCCCCTCCAGCCTATTGCCCTCCAGCTTGTAGTGCAGCTTCATGGAGAGCTGCCCCTTGTCGATGGCATAACCGGCATAGGTGCCCGAATAGGGGGTGAAGGTGGTGAGCTCCAGATTGTGGAAAGCGACCGCGATGTCGAGGATCGGGTTGGCCACCAGCAGGTTGGTACCGCCGCGAATGGTCACTGGCGCATAGCGATCCACCTTGCCGTTGAAGGCGAGATCGGAGCGTTGCCCCGGAATATTGCTGATATGGCGACTTTGGCCGCCCAGCGAGGCGATATCGGCCACAAAATCTTGGCTCAGGCTGCGGTCGGCAAAGCGCAGGTTGCCCTGCTCGGTGCGCAGCTGATCGATGGTGAAACGAAAGTCGGGAGCCTTGCTGCCTGCCTTTGCTTCAGTACTTTTTGCTGCCGCCGGTTGCGGCAACAGCAGCTGTTGCAGGTTGGTGGTGCCATCTTCGTTGATCTCGATGCGGGCGAAGGGCTTATTCAGGGCAATGTCCTTGATCCGCATCTGCTGGCTGATGCCGTCGTACGTCAGACCGGTGAGAGCCAGGGTGTTGAACTCCAGCAGCCGCTGATTGTCTGCCCGATCGACCACCTTGAGCCCGTTGATATCGAGCCCCCCTTGCAGGGTCAGCTTGCTCAGATCGCCTTGGGCGGTGGTGGCGAGATCAAGGCGGGTCTTGCTGCTCAGCAGCCCGTTTTGCACCTTGATACGCACCAGATCGGCCAGATAGGGCTGTGCCAGCGTGAGGGGCAGCCCCTGCTGGTTGATGTCGCCGCTTAGGGTGAAGGGGCTCAGGGTCAGTTGGCCATCAAAGGCGAGGGGGCTGCTCTGGTTGAAGTGGGTGGCCAGAGTCAGTTTGCTCGGTTGCTCCCCCTTGCTGCCCAGTGGCCCCAGCACCAGCTTGAGGCCGGAGAGCTGGCGTGCCTGCGGTTTGCCGCTGCTCGATTCGGTGAGAGTGAGATCGCCCTTGTCGATAAGGATCTGCTTGATCTGCCACTGCCAGGGTTTGTCTGCCCCGTGTTTCTTGCCGTTACCGGCTGTCTTTGCTTGTTGTGCCGACTTGGGCGCCGCATTGTTGGCCACCTCGTTTGCGACGTGGGCCCCTTTGACGGGCTTGGCGGGGGCCTGTTCAATCAGCAAGTCAGCCAGATCCAGCTCCTGCTGTGGGTTGAGGGTGGCCTTGAGCAGGGGTTGTTGCAGAGTGACCTTGCCGATCTGGAGCGACTGTTTCTGGCCATCGACAGCCAATTCGCTCAGGGCCAGCTGGCCGAAGCGGGCAAATTCGTCGCCCTTGTGTTTTTTAAGCTGCCAGTTGTCCAGCGTCAGCTTGCCTTTGGACAATTGCCACAGTACCCCTTGCTTGCCCTCTTTAAGCTGGTACTCCACCTCTGTATTGGCGTGGCCCTTGGCCAGATCCAGCTTGAGATAGGGTGCCCAGAGCGGGGCGAAGGGTTTCAGGTCGACCTGCTTGAGGCTCACTTTGCCCTGACCCATGCCGTTCATCACATCGAGCTTGCCGTGAGCGGCGAGGCTGCTTTTGCCGTTGATGGCGGCGCTCAGCTGATAGGCGGTCGGGTGATTTGCCTCGGTGAGCAGGTTATCGAGCTTGAGGGCCACTTTCTCCAGATTGAGGGGCGGCAACCAGCCGGGTTCGCTCTCCTTGCGCTGATCCTGATAGCGCACATGGCCGTCAGTGACATTGACGCTGGCAATATCGACCAGCAGTGGGGCGCTGGCTATTTCGGGCTCGGGGGAGGGCGAAGGGGCGAGCAGGGTCGCCAGCGCATCGGTCAGATTGAGTCGAACCTCCCCCTTTTTGTCTGCCAGCCGTTGCAGCAGCACCACGGGTTTGGTCAGGGTGACGGCGGAAAGCACGACCCCTTTCTGCTGCCAGCTGGCTTGCAGGTCGGGGGTGATAAAGAGCTGCTCAAAACCGATGATGGGCTGCTGTTTGGCATCGAGCAGGGCGGTCGCGCCGAGGGTGAGAGATGGGTTGCGCAGCCCTACGTCAATCTCCCCCAGCGTCAGTTGCAGACCATAGTGCTCGGCCAGCCAGCCGGGCAGATAGCGCTGGATCAGACGGGGGGTTTGCCACAGCAGCAGAGTGATCAGGATAAGAAACAGCAGGAAAGCGTAGGCAAGGTAGCGCAGCAAGCGGAGCTTGGGTGACGCGGGCTCGGTGGTGTTCATTTGGTGCACTCCCATTTGGTTCCCGCCATGGTACAGAAAAGCTGGATAGTAATCATGGGGTTGCGTGCTGTTGTACGCCGTACTTTGTCCAAAGGCGATCCAGTTCCCCCTTTTGTTGCAGCGCTGCCAGCCACTGTTCCAGCTGGGCAGGGGTAATGGGGGCCTCAGGGTGAAGGATGGCGCGGTGTTGATACTGTTGATCCCATTTTTGCGAGATCAGCAGCTGATCGGCTGTGTCGGGATGGGCCAGCAGATACTGGTTAAGGTATGAGACGTTGAGAATGGCTACCTCGCCACGTCCTTTGAGCAGGGCTTGCAGGGCGCTGACATTGTCTTTGACCAGGGTGATATTGAGCTTGCGCTGCAGGTAGACGGGATCGGCATTGAACTGGCCCACGCCGTAGTGGTAGCCGGTCACCCCGATAAGATGATGCCGAGAGGGGTCATCGAAAAAGCGCTGATCCCGACCCACTTTGTTCAGGGCCACATAGACCTCACCACCACCTAAAAAGGGGGCTGTCATTTTGAATTTATTTGTGTCCCAGCCCCACTTGGTGTCTTCAAACAGCATCAGCGAGAAACGGCCCAGATCGAGCGCCTTGTAGCGGTTGGCGGCCGAGGTGGGAACAAACACGAATCTTACCTCTTGCTGGATCTCGTTTAGCTTGGCGATGAGGTCCAGCGTCAGCCCTTCATAGCTGGAATCGGGGAGTTTGACCACAAAGGGGGCATAGGGGTATCCACCAACCTTGATGAGGGGATGGCTCCAGCCAGAGAGGCTGAACAAGAGCAAAAACCAGCACCAATATCTCATGGGATCCCCAGGGCAATAGCTTGCTACCAGATTCGGTTAATCTGCGCCAGTTTTCAAGCTGTTAAGGGAATTAACACAGCGCTGTTCGGCGGCTTCCAGCTCGGCCATCACCATCTGGATATCCTCCAGTTGTTGGCGCAGTGCGTCGCGCTTTTCATCGATCAGCTGGATCATGGAGTGGAGCTGGGTTTTGCTCGATTTGTCGGTGTCGTACATATCGAACAGCTCGCGGATCTCGGCCAGGCTAAACCCCAGCCGTTTGCCGCGCAGGGTCAATTTGAGCCGGATCTTGTCCCGGTGGCTGTAGATGCGGGTTTGCCCCTCCCGCAGCGGGGTGAGCAGCCCCTCATCCTCGTAGTAGCGGATGGTGCGCGGCGTGACATCGAATTCGTGGGCCAGCTCCGAAATGCTGTAGGTGATCTCCTTGCCGGGCAGGGAACGGGACATGGTCATGACTCCTGTTGCTGGGCGTGTGGCTGGCAGAGGCGGGCACGCAGCCGCTCGGCATTGGCGTGCAGGGCCTGACCGACCCGCGAGCCGTTGGGGCGACCGAGCTGCTCGCTGACCCACTGGCCGGTGGCCGCCAGTTTGTCGAGATCCACCCCGGTCGTCATGCCAAGGCCGTGCAGCAGGTAGACCACCTCTTCTGACGCCACATTGCCGGAGGCGCCCGGGGCATAGGGGCATCCGCCAAGCCCCGCCACCGAGCAGTCGATGGTGCGAATGCCGCGCTCCAGAGCGGGTAGCAGGTTGGCCAACCCCTGGCCGTAGGTGTCGTGAAAATGGACCGCGAGTCGACCCGCCGGGATCTCGTGCAGCACCGCATCCAACATGGGCGCCACCGTGCCCGGAGTGCCAACGCCGATGGTGTCCCCCAGCGAAATTTCGTGGCAACCGAGATCCAGCAGTTGCTCGGCCATGGCAGCGACCCGTTTCGGGCGGGTCGGGCCATCGAACGGGCAGGCGATGACGGTAGAGAGGTAGCCGCGCACCTTGATGCCGAGGTGGCGCGCCTCCTGCACCAGTGGGGCGAAGCGCACCAGCGACTCCTCCACGCTGATGCCGATATTGGCGCGGGTAAAACCGTCGGAGCAGGCGGTGAAGAGGCCAATCTCATCGGCGCGGGCGGCAATGGCTGCCTGCAAGCCTTGCAGATTGGGCACCAGAGCGCCGTAACGGGTTGAGCCCTTGCGCGGCAGTGCCTCGAACAGCGCTGCGGAGTCCGCCATCTGCGGCACTTTTTTGGCAGAGACAAAGGCTCCCACCTCGATGCGTTGCAGGCCGCTGTCGGTAAGGCGCTGGATCAGCTCCAGCCGCTGTACCAGGGAGAGGGGCGCAGCTTCATTTTGCAGGCCATCTCGCGGCCCCATCTCCACCAGACTGACCCTGTCGTCACGGACGTCCTGTGATCGGTTCATGGGTGTTCCTCCTGTGAAGCAGTCTCTTCGGCAAAGCGCACCAGCACGGTTCCCTGGCTTACCTGCTCGCCCTGTTTGCACAGCAGGGCTTCAATTACCCCGTCCCGCTCTGCACGCAACTGGTGTTCCATCTTCATCGCCTCCAGCACCAGCAGGGGTTGCCCCTTGCTGACCGTTTGGCCAGGTTCGATCATCACGGCCACCACGATGCCGTGCATGGGGGCGATGGCGCCCTGCGCCTTCTCATTTGTCTGATCATGATGGTGGCTGTGCTGCCGATCATCGGCCGCGAAGCGGATGCGCTGGCCCCCCAGGGTCATGATGAAGGCTGCCTCCGAGCCTGCGACCGTCTGAATGGGGATCTGTTGCCAGCAGCCACCCTGCTGCAGCCGGATATTATCGTCACCTCTCTGGTAGCAATGAGTCTCCCCTTGCCACTCAAACTGGCCGCCATGATCGTGAAGGGTCAATACCCGGCGCTCATCACCAATGCGTACCGCCGCTGTCCAGCAGCGATCCGGCCCTAGCCGAAATCCGCAGGCTTGCTGCCAGGGGGAGGTGCCCGCAGGGCGGCTCGCCAGCCAGAGGGCGGCCAGCGGCCAGGCGAGCTCAGGAATGGGCCGTGCTGTGGTGGGTATGGGCCACTGGGTATGGTGACCCATGGCCAGGACGTCAGGCTCTTCACACAGGCGCAGCAACAGCGGTCCGTTGTGCACCAGCGGGCCGAGATCCAGCGCCGCCAGCGCATCGGCCAGTTTGGCGAACGCCTCGGTGCGGTTCTGGCCGTGGGCGATCAGCTTGGCGATCATGGGATCGTAATAGGGGCTGACCTCATCGCCAGCGGTAACGCCGGTGTCGATGCGCACGCCAACGGGCCAGTGGATCCAGTGGATAGGCCCGCTGGCGGGCAGAAAACCGGCCGCCACATCCTCGGCGTAGAGGCGCGCCTCCACTGCATGGCCGCGCAGCACCACTTCCTCCTGGGTGAGTGGTAGCGGCTTGCCTTCTGCCACGGCCAGTTGCCAGGCCACCAGATCCTGCCCGGTCACCGCTTCGGTGACCGGATGCTCTACCTGCAGCCGGGTGTTCATCTCCATAAAGAAGAACTCATCCTTGCAGAGCAGGAACTCGATGGTGCCAGCCCCCTGATAGTGGATGGCCTTGGCTGCGGCCACGGCTGCCTCCCCCATGGCGCGGCGCAGAGCCGGAGGAATGTCGGGGGCGGGCGCCTCTTCGATCACCTTCTGATGGCGTCGCTGCAAGGAGCAGTCCCTGTCCCCAAGATAGATGGCGTTGCCGAGGCTATCGGCAAAGATCTGTACTTCCACATGGCGAGCCTGGGGTAGATAGCGCTCCAGCAGCACCAGATCGTCGCCAAAGGCGGCCTTGGCTTCCCGTTTGACTGCCGCCAGCGACTCGTCAAAGTCGGCCAGCTGATCGACCCGGCGCATCCCCTTGCCACCGCCGCCACTGGCGGCCTTGATAAGTAGCGGGAAGCCAATCTGGCTCGCCTGATCGCGCAAGAAGTCCGGCCGTTGATCCGTGCCGTGATAGCCGGGCAGCACAGGAACACCGGCGGCCTGCATCAGCGCCTTGGCCCCCGATTTGTCGCCCATAGCCAGAATGGCGGCGCCGCTTGGGCCGACAAAACGCAGGCCGCGCTGTTCGCAGGCGGTGGCAAAATCACTGTTTTCCGACAGAAAGCCGTAACCGGGATGGATGGCATCGGCGCGCGCCTCTTTGGCAATCTTCAGCACCTTGCCGGTGTCGAGATAGCTCTCTCTGGCCGGTGCGGGCCCCAGGTGCCAAGCCTCATCGGCCAGACGGGTGTGCATGGCGTGGGCGTCGGCATCGGAGTAGAGGGCGATGGTGTGAATGCCGAGGCGTTTCGCCGTGTTGATGATGCGCACAGCGATTTCGCCGCGATTGGCGATCAGCAGACGTTTAATCGGGGTGTGATAGTTCATGTCTCATCCTTGAAACGGGGGCGCCAGGCGGGAGGGCGTTTGTCGAAGAAGGCCTGCATCCCCTCCTGGGCTTCGAGCCCCACCCGAACCCGGGCGATGGTCTCGACGGTTTTCTCTTCGTGCAGGCGGGAAGGATGGGCCTCTATGGCCGCCAGCAGTCGTTTGGTCTCTTTCATCGCTTCCGGCCCGTTGCGGCACAGACGAAGGGCCTGCGCCCGTCCCTCCGCCAGCAGTTGATCCGGCTTGCAGAGTTGATGTGCCACATTGAGCCGACAGGCGGTGATGGCATCGAACGGCTCGGCACTGAGCATGTAGCGGCGCGCCTGACGCATTCCCATGGCACGTACCACGTAGGGGCTTATCACCGCAGGCACCAGACCCAGGCTCACCTCTGAGAGGCAGAAGCGGGCGTCATCGGCGGCCAGCACCAGATCGCAGGCGCAGATGAGGCCCAGCGCCCCGCCATAGGCGGCCCCTTGTACCAGCGCCACCGTAGGGAAGGGGAGCTCATCGAGGGTCTGCATCAGCCGCGCCAGTACCCGGGCATCTTCGCGATTGTGCTCGAAATCGGCGTGGGCCAGATTGCGCATCCAGTTGAGGTCGGCGCCCGCGCAAAAGTGTTTGCCTTCGGCACGTAGCAGCAGGGCATGAGGGCGTTCGGCAAGATCATGACCATGGAGATGGGCCAGATCATCGAGGCAGTCGAGCAGCCCCAGCATCAGGTCGGCATCAAAGGCGTTGTGGCGGGCCGGGCGCGACAGCACCAGCTCGGCCAATGGGCCGTGCCGCTCCAGCCGAAACGGGCCCTGTGTTGAAGAGCCAAGTGCTGAGGAAGTAAGTGGATCTGACATCGTTTTGCTCCTTACATCCGAAAGATGCCGTACTGCTCGGGTTCAATGTGGGCACCCTGACAGGCGGCGAGCGCCAGCGCCAGCACGGTGCGGCTCTGGGCCGGGTCGATGACGCCGTCATCCCAGAGGCGAGCGCTGGCGTAGTAGGGGTGACCCTGCCGCTCATACTGCTCGATCACCGGGGCACGGATGGCGGCCGCCTCCTGCTCGCTCAAATCTTTGCCCTCGGCAGTCAGCTTGTCGCGACGCACCTGCACCAGCACCCCGGCCGCCTGCTCGCCCCCCATGACAGAGATACGGCTGTTGGGCCAGCTAAAGAGAAAATCGGGCTCATAAGCGCGGCCACACATGCCGTAGTTGCCGGCACCAAAGCTGCCGCCGACGATCAGGGTGATCTTGGGCACCCGGCTGCAGGCCACTGCGGTGACCAGCTTGGCGCCGTGCTTGGCGATCCCATCTTTTTCTGCGCTACTCCCCACCATAAAGCCGGTGATGTTCTGCAAAAAGAGCAGCGGGATGGCACGCCGGTTACAGAGTTGGATAAAGTGGGCCCCCTTCTGGGCACTGTCGCTGTGCAGCACGCCGTTGTTGGCGAGGAGCCCCACTTCCATGCCGCAAATACGGGCAAAGCCGGTCACCAGGGTGGTGCCGAACAGCGCCTTGAATTCGTCAAAATCAGAGCCATCCACCAGTCGGGCGATCAGTTCGCGGGCGTCGTAAGGACGTTTGAGACTGGTGCCCACCAGACCGTAGAGCTCCTCGATTGGGTAGCAGGGGGGCTCGTAGCCGGGGCTGCTCTCTATCGGCTCGTTACCCAGATGAGTAACCAGCGTGCGGGCGATGGCCAGCGCATGGGCATCGTCACGGGCCATATGATCAGCAACGCCCGAGTGGGCGCAGTGCACCTCGGCGCCGCCCAGGGCCTCGGCGCTGATCTCCTCGCCGGTGGCGGCCTTGACCAGCGGCGGACCCGCCAGAAAGATGGTGGCTTGCTCCCTGACCATGATGGATTCATCAGCCATGGCGGGCACGTAGGCGCCGCCAGCGGTGCAGAGCCCCATCACCACCGCCAGCTGGGGGATGTTCTGGGCCGACATGCGGGCCTGGTTGTAGAAGATGCGGCCAAAGTGATCCCGGTCGGGGAACACCTCGTCCTGCATCGGCAAGAAGGCGCCACCGGAATCCACCAGATAGAGGCAGGGGAGGCGCAGCCGCTCGGCGATGGCCTGGGCGCGCAGGTGCTTTTTCACCGTGAGCGGGTAGTAGGTGCCGCCTTTCACGGTGGCGTCGTTCACCACCAGCATGCAGAGCCTGCCCGAGACCCGGCCGATGCCGGTGATGATACCGGCGGCGGGCACTGGCTCGTCATAGACCTGCCAGCCAGCCAGCGCCGAGAGCTCGAGAAACGGGGAGCCCGGGTCCAGCAGCTGATTGATGCGCTCGCGGGGCAGCAGCTTGCCACGGGCCTGATGGCGGGCGTTGTTGGCCGCACCGCCCCCTAGCGCGATCTCGGCAATGCGGGCGTGGAGATCGTCGACCAGCCCCTGCATGGCGGCCCGATTGGCCGCATATTCCGGGCTCGCCGTGTCAAGGTGGGAGTGGATACGACTCATGCATTTTCTCCCATCAGCTCGCGGCCGATGAGCCAGCGGCGGATCTCCGAGGTGCCGGCGCCGATCTCGTAGAGTTTGGCGTCCCGCAGCAGGCGACCGGTGGGGTATTCGTTGATGTAGCCGTTGCCGCCGAGCAACTGGATGGCATCGAGCGCCATCTGGGTGGCGTTTTCGGCGGCAAACAGGATGGTTGCGGCGCAATCTTTACGGCTGGTGCGACCCTGATCGCAGGCGCTCGCCACCGAGTAGACCAGCGCCCGGCTGCTGGCGAGGCGGGTATACATGTCGGCGAGCTTGCCCTGCACCAGCTGGAACTCGCCGATGGCTTGACCAAACTGCTTGCGCTCACGCACATAGGGCAGCACTACATCCATGCAGGCCTGCATGATGCCAAGGGGGCCCGCCGCCAGCACCACCCGCTCGTAATCGAGCCCGCTCATCAGCACCTTGACCCCGCCGTGCAGGGTGCCCAGCAGGTTTTCCTGCGGCACCCGGCAGTTGTCGAACACCAGTTCGCAGGTGCTGGAGCCGCGCATCCCCAGCTTGTCGAGCTTCTGGGCGGTAGAAAAACCGGGAGTGCCTGCTTCAACGATAAAGGCAGAAATTCCTTTGGGGCCCGCACTGGTATCTGTCTTGGCATAGATGACGAAGGTGTCGGCATCGGGTCCGTTGGTGATCCACATCTTGTTGCCGTTTAGCACGAAGTGATCGCCCTCGCGCACCGCGGTGAGGCGCATGCTGACCACATCGGAGCCGGCTCCCGGCTCGCTCATGGCCAGCGCCCCCACATGCTCGCCGCTCACCAGCGGCGGCAGGTAGCGCGCTTTCTGTTCTGCCGTGCCGTGGCGGTGGATCTGGTTGATGCAGAGATTGGAGTGGGCGCCGTAGGAGAGGCCGACCGAGGCGCTGGCGCGACTCACCTGTTCCATCACCAGCACGTGGGCCAGATAGCCGAGGTTCACCCCGTCATACTCCTCCGCCACCGTGATGCCGTGCAGCCCCAGTTCACCCATCCGGGGCCAGAGATCACGGGGAAAGGCGTTGCTCTGATCGATCTCGCTGGCGCGTGGGGCGATCACTTTCTGGCAGAAGGCCGCAACCTGTTCGGTCAGGGCATTCAGGGTTTCATCCATCTGCATCCATGCTCTCCTTGCGGATATGACAGTCGGGTAGGAAGGTTGGTCGACCGGCTGACTCGGCGTTACGGCTGTCAGTGGTCGGTCCATTTTGTACTTCACTTCTGCCACAAGTTTACGTTAGCGTAAACGTAAATCAATTGTTAATCTGTTGTGTGTCGATAAAGCGGTGGTTGTGAGAGCGTCAGCAGCTACCACGACAACAGCGCCATAGTGGCAGATCCGACTGACGCAGTGTGTGGGCGCCGCGTCATAAAGCACTAACTCAGGAAAATAAGCGCGGGGCAACAAGGGAGCGAACGACAAGATGGATTTTACCCTGACCGATGATCAACAGGCGTATGTGGAGGCGGCCGCCGCCTTTGCCGATGAGGCGCTCAAACCCCATGCCGCGCGCTGGGACAAGGAGCATGAGTTTCCGATCCCGACCATCAAGCAGGCGGCCGGGCTAGGTTTTTGTGGTCTCTATACCCCGGAGCAGTTTGGCGGATTGGGGTTGCCGCGCCTCGATGCAAGCCTCATCTTCGAACGCCTCGCCATGGGCTGTACCTCGACCACGGCGTATCTGACTATCCACAACATGGTGAGCTGGATGCTGGGTAGCTGGTTGCCCACCGAGGTTGCCAAGGAGTGGGTGCCCAAACTGGCCAGCGGCGAATTGCTGGGCTCCTATTGCCTCACCGAGCCGGGGGCGGGTTCCGATGCTGCGGCACTCAAGACCCGAGCCACTCGCGAGGGTGACAGCTACCTCATCGAGGGAACAAAGGTCTTTATCTCGGGAGCGGGCAGCACTGACGTGCTGGTGGTGATGGCCCGTACCGGTGGTGAAGGTGCGAAGGGGATCTCTGCCTTTATGGTGCCGGCTAATGCCCCCGGCGTGAGCTATGGCAAGGCAGAAGAGAAGATGGGCTGGAACAGCCAGCCGACCCGGGAGGTTGTTTTCAACGGGGTTCGCATTCCTGCCTGTTATCGGTTGGGCGAAGAGGGGGAAGGATTCAAGTTCGCCATGCAGGCCCTCGATGGTGGGCGCATCAATATTGCCACCTGTTCGGTGGGCACCGCCCAGCAGGCGCTGGACGATGCGCTGGCTTATGTGCAGCAGCGCCAGCAATTTGGTCACCCGATCAGCGAATTCCAGAGCGTGCAGTTTCGCCTGGCCGATATGGCGACCGAGCTGGCTGCCGCCCGCCTGCTGGTACGTCAGGCCGCCGACAAGCTGGATCGCGGGGCACCCGACAAGAGTGCCTGGTGTGCCATGGCCAAACGTTATTCTACCGATGTGGGTTATCGAATTTGTGATGAGGCTCTGCAACTCTTTGGCGGCTATGGTTATATCCGCGAGTATCCGCTCGAGCGCTATCTGCGCGATACCCGGGTACACCGCATTCTGGAGGGCACCAACGAGGTGATGCGACTCATCATCGCGCGCCGCCTGCTGGCCGATCCCGGTTTGTCGCTGGGCTAACAGGTGGTCGCATCAAGGGTGTGTTGCCTGCCACCCGATTTGCACCATGCCATGCCGGTTTCGGCTTTGTGAGCCAGCCACAGGTTGGTGTCATTCAAGCCTGTCATCATGGCGGCAGCTTCATCGACAAGGACAATGTTATGACAAGGATCAGACTCGAATATCATGGCCACGTGGCCTATATCACCCTCGACCATCCCCCTGCCAACACCTGGACTCTCGCCAGCCTGCAGGCCTTTTTGCAGATGATGGTGGAGCTCGACAGTCGTCCCGATGTGGTGGCGCTGGTGATCCGTGGTGCGGGCGACAAATTTTTCTGCGCCGGTGCCGACCTCAATATGTTTGTCGAGGGGAATGTCGAGCTGGCCCGCGAAGTAGCCGAGGCCTTTGGCAAGGCCTTCGAGGCGCTGGCTCGTTTTCACGGCGTCAGTATCGCCGCCATCAATGGTTATGCCATGGGAGGCGGGCTGGAAGTGGCGCTGGCTTGTGATATCCGTATCGCCGAGCAGCAGGCGTTGCTGGGACTTCCGGAAGCCTCGGTGGGCTTGCTTCCCTGTGCCGGTGGCACCCAGCGCCTGACCGAGCTGGTGGGGCCGGGCTGGGCCAAGCGGATGATCCTCTGCGGTGAGAAGGTGAGTGCCTCGCTGGCCTACGAGATGGGGCTGGTGGAGGAGGTGGTGAAAACCGGTCAGGCGTGGGAGGCGGCGCACCAGATGGCCCATCTGGTGGAGCGCCAGAGCCCGAGCGCCCTGCGCGCCTGCAAAACCCTGATCAATCAGGGCCGCAGTGGCCCGCGGGATGCCGCCTTGCCCCTTGAGCGGTCGCTGTTTCTCGATCTCTTTAGCGATGCCAATCAGCGTGAAGGGGTGGCCGCCTTCCTGGAGAAACGCTTACCGCGCTGGCAATATGGCCCAACAGAATAAATCCATATGGAGCTGTTTATGAGTGAGCCGGTCAAGGTTAGCTGTTATCCCACCGAAGATGGCCATCAGGTCGGGGTGTTGACCCTCGACAGCCCTGCGTCTCTCAACGCATTGAGCCTGCCGATGATCCAGATCCTGCAACAGACGCTGACCCGTTGGGAGCAGGATCCCGCCATCGTCTGTGTGCTGCTGCAGGGGGCGGGTGAAAAGGCATTTTGTGCCGGTGGCGATATCCGCTCCTTCTATTACCGCAAGCAGGAGGCGAGCGGCTCGGAACTGTTCGAATATGCCCGCGACTTTTTCGAGCAGGAGTACCGGCTCGACCACCACATCCACTCTTACCGCAAGCCCCTGATCTGCGTGGCGGATGGTATCTGCATGGGGGGCGGTATTGGCCTGTTTGCCGGAGCCGATTTTCGGGTGGTGACCGAAAAGAGCCTGTTCGCCATGCCGGAGGTGACCATAGGCCTCTACCCCGACGTGGGAGCGAGCTGGTTTTTAAGCCGGATGCCGGGGCGGCTGGGGCTCTGGCTCGGTCTGACAGGTGCCCGCTTCAACGGGAGTGATGCCATAGGTCTTGGGCTGGCGGATCACGCCATCGCCAGTGGCGAGCGCAGTGCGCTGTTGTTACGCCTCGCCGTGCTCGACTGGACTGGCTGTGGTGAGCCCCGTGAGCAGATCGATCAGTTGTTCAGGGGGTTGCACCGTGAGGTGGCGGCCCGCTTGCCAGCGCCTGTATTGCTGCCCCATCAACAGAGGATCGATGCCTTGCTGGCGGGACGCACGTTGCAAGGGGTATTGGCGCGGCTGTTCAGCGCCCATTTCGATGAACAGGAGACGGTACTCCAGCAGGCGCAGCAGATCTGCCGCACCGGCAGCCCCATCAGCCGCGCCATTTTGTGGCGCCAATATTGGCAGGCTCGCCGCAACTCCCTGGCCGAAGTATTTGCCGAGGAGCTGACCCTCTCGGTCAACTGCGTGCTGAAGGGGGATTTTGTGGAAGGGGTACGGGCACTGCTGATCGACAAGGATAAAGATCCCCGCTGGCAACAGTTGCCATCGGAGGGGGAGTGGCTGGACGAGTTCTATCACTGGCCGCAGGGGTGCAATCCGTTGGCCTGCAAGGAATAACATCTTGGCAACCGGCGCACGCCGCCATCAGCAACGCAAGGAGCAAGCGGGATGACAAGGATAGGGTTTATCGGGCTCGGCAACATGGGGGGGCCCATGGCGGCCAATCTGGCCAGGGCCGGGCACAGGGTGCAGGTGTTTGATCTGGTTGCCCAAAACATTGAGCGCGCCATCGCCGCTGGCTGCATCGCCACGGGGGATGCCCGAGAGGCGGTGACCGGCTGCGAGGTGGTGATCAGTATGCTACCGGCGGGGGAGCATGTGTGCGACCTTTGGTTGTCTGAGGGGCAGGATCTGCTGGCAGCCCTGCCGGTTGGTGCACTGGTGATCGACTGCTCCACTATCGATGTCGACTCTGCCCGTCAGGTCGGGGAGGCGGCCCGCGCCCGTGGTTTGCGCTTTATCGATGCCCCCGTATCGGGCGGTGTCGCCGGTGCGGCCGCCGGGACGCTCACCTTTATCGTTGGTGGTGACGCGGCGGATTTCGAGGCGGCGAAACCTCTGCTCGCCTGCATGGGGCAGAACCTGTTTCACGCCGGGGCGCTGGGGGCAGGGCAGATCGCCAAGATGTGCAACAACATGCTGCTTGCGATCCATATGGCGGGCACTGCCGAGGCGCTGGCCCTCGGGGTGAAGGAGGGGCTGGATCCCGCCGTGCTCTCCACCATCATGGGCAAGAGCTCCGGCAACAACTGGAGTCTGGAGCGCTACAACCCCTGGCCCGGGGTGATGGAGAATGTCCCTGCCGCCCGCAACTATCAGGGGGGCTTTATGACCCGTTTGATGGTGAAAGATTTGGGATTGGCCATGGCGCTGGCCGAGCATGGCCACAGCGCTGTGCCGATGGGGGCGCTGGCCCGCAACCTGTTCAACCTGCATGCCGCTCAGGGGCAGGGGAGCCGCGATTTCTCCAGCATCGTCGAACTCTATCTGGATAAACAGGATCCCGCCTGACGGGCACCTCTCTTCAAGGCATCTCCCCTCGACCAGCTACAAGGAGCATTGATGGATATCAAAGATAAGGTCATCGTTATTACCGGTGCCGGACGTGGCTTGGGACGGGCCATTGCGCTGGCCCTGGGCGCACAGGGGGCGACGCTGGCGCTGCTAGACATCAATCGCGCCGATCTGGAAGCGACCGCAGCCCTGGTGCGCAGTCAGAATGATCAGTGCGATCAAGATAGCCAGTGCGAGCTGTTTGTCTGCAATGTGGCGAGCGAAGCCGAGGTTGAGTCGGTTTTTGCTGGCATCAAGGAGCGTTTTGGCGTGCTGCACGGTCTTATCAACTGCGCCGGCATTTTGCGCGATGGCATGCTGATCAAGGTGAAAGAGGGTGAGCTGGTGGAGAAGATGACGCTGGTCCAGTGGCAGAGCGTGATTGACGTCAACCTCACCGGTACCTTCCTCTGTGGGCGCGAGGGGGCGGCGCTGATGGCCCAAGGGGGGCTGGGGGGCGTCATCATCAACATCTCTTCCATCGCCCGCGCCGGCAATATTGGCCAGAGCAACTATGCCGCCAGCAAGGCGGGGGTTGCCTCGCTGGTGGTGACCTGGGCGCGGGAGTTGGCGCGCCATGGCATTCGGGTGATGGGGATTGCCCCCGGGGTGTTTGCCACCGACATGACGGCGGCGATGAAGCCGGAGGCGATGGCACGGATGCAGCAGGCCATTCCGGTCGGCACCCTTGGCGAGGCGCAACAGCTGGCCGAGACGGTGAGCTTTATTTTTGCCAACGACTATCTGTCGGGAAGGATGATAGAACTGGATGGCGGTTTGCGTTTATAGGGATTTACATAATGGGCCCCGGTGTTTCCACCGGGGCTTTTTTATGCAGATTATTTATACAGAGAGTGCCTGAATGGCGATGCATAGGAACCATGCGAGTCAGGTTGTGTTGGCAGAAAAATGAGAAATATCAATGGGTCTTGGTTAATTTGAGCCAGCTCACAGGCCATATGGGCCAGTGCTGTAAAATTGCGCGCGGTCAAGGCGGTGCATGATTGACGGGACGAGGGATTGCGGTCGGAATAGTCATGCAATATAGTTGCCGCCTTTTTCACGGGGTCAGGATTCCCAGCCCCTCCCATATTGCGCGCAGTATGAATACGGACGCTCTGCCGCCGCCTAAATAAACAGGATTGAAATGGACAAGAAACTAGGGCTGGGCGCCCTCATTTCGCTGGTGATCGGCTCCATGGTCGGCGCCGGGGTCTTCAGTCTGCCACAAAACATTGCTGCGCATGCCAGTGCCGGGGCGGTCGCCCTGGGTTGGGCCATCACCGGTCTGGGCATGATCTGTCTCGCGCTGGTCTATCAGAACCTCTCCATGCGCCGCCCCGATCTCGATGGCGGTATCTTCAGCTATGCCAAAGCCGGTTTCGGCGATTTTATCGGTTTCAACGCCGCCTGGGGTTACTGGCTCTGCCAACTGCTGGCCAACGTCTCCTACGCCATCGTGGTGTTCAGCGCCCTGAGCTACTTCTTCGATACACCTGACAACGTCATCTTCGGTGACGGCAATACGCCGGTGGCCATCACGCTGGCCTCCATCCTGATCTGGTCGGTGCATGCGCTGGTGCTGCGCGGGGTACAGGTTGCTGCGCTGGTGAATATCGTCACCACCATCGCCAAGATGGTGCCGCTCATCGTCTTCTGTGTTGCAATCCTGCTGGCTTTCAACATGGATACCTTCACTCTGGATATTTGGGGCCAGAACAACATGGAGCTGGGCTCCGTGATGGATCAGGTCAAGTCCACCATGAAGGTGACCCTCTGGGTCTTTATCGGGATTGAAGGGGCCGTGGTGGTCTCTGCCCGTGCCCGTCATCGCAAGGATGTGGGCCGTGCGACAGTGCTGGCGCTGCTCGGCGCCCTGACGCTTTACGTGATGGTGACCCTGTTCTCGCTGGGTGTCATGAGCCAGCCGCAGCTGGCGGCGCTCAAGAACCCCTCGACCGCCATGATCCTCGAAGCCGTGGTCGGCCCCTGGGGCGCCTGGCTTATCAACATCGGTCTGGTGGTGTCGGTGATGGGTGCTCTGCTCAGCTGGACCGTGCTGGCCGCTGAAGTGCCCTACATTGCAGGCAAGACCGGCGTGTTCCCGGGCTGGTTTGCCAAGGAGAACAAGAACGGCTCGCCGCAGGTGTCCCTCTGGTGCTCTACCTGTCTGGTGCAGATCTTCCTGATCATCATCTACTTCCAGAGCAGCACCTATCTGGCGCTGGTCAACATCGCAACCTCGGCGGCGCTGGTGCCTTACGTCTTTTCGGGCGCTTATGGCCTGAAGCTGGCATTGAAAGGGGAGACCTATCAGGGTCAACCCCATCAGCGCAAGCGTGACCTGCTGCTGGCCCTGGTGGCGACGGTTTACGGCTGCTGGCTGGTCTACGCTGCTGGTGTGGAGTACCTGCTGCTGGTGGCGCTGCTCTATAGTCCGGGCATCTTCATCTACTGGAAGGCGCGTCAGCATCACGGTCTGCGCGGTCTTAACCGGCTGGAGCAGGGGATGACGGCGGCCCTGCTTGGCTGTGCCGTGCTGGCCTTCTACAAGGTGATGGACGGTACCATTCCACTGCACTAACCGGCACAATGAAGAGATGGCCCTCGCGCCATCTCTTTTTTTTCATGCAGATATCCACTGTTGCCCGGCCGTGTTGGCCAGTTTTTGTTTAACACAGGAATTTTTATGCTGTTTATGGGTTACCTCCTGCTGGGCGCCTTTGCCGGTATGCTGGCGGGGCTGTTCGGGATTGGTGGTGGATTGATCATTGTCCCCGTGCTGGTCATGACCTTTCGCGCCCAGGGCATCGACCCTGAAATCATTACCCATCTGGCCCTCGGCACCTCGTTGCCCACCATGATCTTTACCGGATTCAGCTCGCTTAGAGCACATCAGGAAGCGGGCGCCGTCGACTGGGTGATGATCCGCAGATTGGGGGCGGGCATGCTGGTTGGTGCCTGGCTCGGTGGTATGACGGCCAATCTGCTCAGTACCAGCACCCTCAATATCATTATCGGCTGCTTCGCCTGGAGCATGGCGCTACAGATGGGGCTCAATCTCAAGCCCAAAGCGGAGCGCCATATGCCGGGGGCGCTCGGCACAGGCATCGCCGGTACCATCATTGGCTGGATGTCAGCGCTGTTTGGTATTGGCGGTGGCTCGCTGACCGTCCCTTATCTGAGCTGGAACTCGGTGCCAATGCGCAATGCGGTAGCGGCCTCTGCAGCCTGCAGCATGCCCATCGCGCTGGCGGGGAGTCTGAGCTACCTCTATGCGGGTTGGGGTCATGCCGATCTGCCCGAGTGGAGTGTGGGCTACATCTATCTGCCAGCGCTGCTCGGCATTGTGCTGACCAGTACCCAGTTTGCCCGCCTTGGTGCCAAGCTGGCACACCGATTGTCACCAAGACGCCTCAAGCAGGCATTTGCTCTGCTGATGCTGCTGGTGGGGGCGAAATTTATGCTGTTTAGCTGATTCATTCGGCAGATTGTTGAAAAATAAGGCAAACGATCTGTTGGAGGGTAGAAAGCCGTTGCATTGAACGCCCAGTTTGCCTATTCTCCTCGCCGGTGGTCCTATTGGTCCTCTCGCATTGATAACCCGTCGACCTGGTCAGGACCGGAAGGTAGCAGCCAAGGCGGGGGACTCGAGTGCCGGGATGTTGCTGGTAGGGCCACCACTTGTTTCTGCAATTCAATAAGTTACAGCTAATAGCCCCCCTTCAGACCTCTTGGTAATCCACTTTGTGTGGATGAATCAGGAGTCTTCTCTGTGAATCTCTGGCTCTCTCCGCAAGGTATCTGGTACTACCGCAAGGTGACTGTGCTTCCCTGTGGTCGCCGCAAAGACATCAAGAAATCTCTCCGAACTCGGGACAAGCTGGTCGCTCGTGAACAGGTGGCTAAGATGTTTGCCTGTGCGCGTTCTTGGGTAAAACCTGAGTCTGTCCAGCCAGAACCTCAGCCAAACTCCCTGCCGGAGCTTCAGCAGCTACCGCAACAGATACAACCAGCAGTCAATCCTGCCCCTCAGTTGGCCCATATGGATCCTTCTGCCATTGCATCCCCTGTACTCTCAGAACTCAGTGAGCGTTACCTGAAAGAGAAGGCCCTCTCCTGGACACCGAAAGAACTCAGCAACCAGAAGAACTACATCGGCTGCTTCATCAAGGCGCTGGGTAAAATTGCACTGTGCGATGGCGAATGGATTTGCTAACGGATGGGTCAACTTACTGGTCAAGCGTGACGGGCCTTAGTCGGCTGCCATTGCCGACCACCATGGAGGCGGCGGTCAGTAACAGGGCACTGCCCATAAAGGTGGCCCTGATAGAGAGGGAATCCAGTAACCACCCCCCCACGGCAGCCCCCAACGTGATCGCCAGCTGAATAGCTGCCACCATCAGGCCTCCACCGCTCTCGGGTGAATCTGAGATGCCCTGGGTGATCCAGGCTGACCAGGCGACCGGAATGGCGGAGTTAAGGGCGCCCCAGAGGATCAGCATCAGGGCCACACTCCAGAAGTGATGCTCCACCGCCAGCAGCGTCAGGGTGATAACGCCTAGCACCAGTGGCAACCAGCGCAGCATCCGGTAAAGATGACGGCGCAGCAGCATGCTTACCGCTGTGGTGCCGACAAAACCGGCCAGCCCCAAAGCCAGCAGCAGCGCCGAGAGTTGTGGCAGGTCGACCTGGGTGCGTGTCTCCAGGAAGGGGCGAAAATAGGTAAAGGCACTGAAGGCGCCGGCAAAGGTCAGCGTCACGCCCATGATGGCAATGGCGACGTTGGGTCTGTGCATAAGGCGAAATGCGCTGTGCGGGCGTGCTTGGGAGTGCATGGAAGGCAGGCAAAGTACCATCCACAGCAGGTTGATCACTACCAACGGTACCAGCAGCCAGAACACGCCTCGCCAGCCGATCAGTCCACCCAAGTAACTGCCAATGGGGGCCGCAAAGGCGGTCGCGACCGCATTGCCGGTATACAGGATGCCCAACGCTTTGGGGACGGATTGGCTGGAGACCAACCGCATGATGGTGGCGGTTGCCAGCGCCCAAAAACCGCCGATAACGATCCCGAGCAGAGCGCGTGCCACCATCAGCACGGTAAAGTTGGGGCTTAAGGCGATCACGATTAAAGAGGTCAGCATCACGACGGCTAGCCCCATGAGCACATGACGTCGGTCCAGCCTGTGAGATAGAGGTGCGATCAGCAAACTGGTCGGGACGGCAAACAGGCCGGAGATGGCAATAGCAAGACCGGCCATGCCATTGCTGGCACCTAGCTCGGTGGCGATCGGCGTCAGCAGGCTGACCGGCATAAACTCGGCGGCAATGAGCAGTGCCACACACAGGGACATGGCAGCAACCGCAGACCAGTGTTCGTTGACGACAGCGGGTGTATGTGATGATAACGATGTTACGTTCATGGCATGACCTGAAAGTGAAATATGGGCTTATTCGATTGCTTCGATCGTGATGCTGGCGGCCGAGGTTGTGGTCAGGTGGGAGAGACCCGATTCAATGCGCCCTAACTTAATCAGTCCGGTCGAATAGCCAAAGTCCCGATAGAAGATCGCCAGATTGCCCCACGGGGCGTAATAGGTGAGATCCCCCACGTTCGGGTCAATGCCTTTTGGGGCGCCCTGTGTGGTCAATTTGCGGGGCAGATAAGCAATCTTCTCGGTGTCGGCGTAATCCTCGAGGGGCAGTGTCAGGGGGAGCATGGCAAAAAAGTCCCGGGCGCTGTGACTATCTTCCAGGGTGGCCGTGATGATCTGGCTGGCTATCGTCATCTTGATGTTCATACTATCTGCCTTGTTCTGAGCCTTAGCACTTGTAGCGGTTGCTGTGCTGGTCACCCCCAGCAACAGAGCCATCGCGCCAACAAACACTCCTCTGATCATTGAGCTTCTCCCAATGCGGCGTGAAAGGTGGCGTCGAAACCAGTGAGAAAACGCGGCGAAGAGGCCGCCGCGTTTTCGACGCTTACTTCATGTTGGTCTTGAAGAACTGCTCGAACTTGGCGAACGGGATCTTACCAGCCTGGTTGTCATACAGGTCGACATGATTGACGCCAGGCACAACGACCAGCTCTTTCTGCTTGCTGCCAATGGCCTTGAAGGCATCTTCGGCAAAGTAACGAGAGTGGGCCTGCTCACCGGTCACGATCAGAGTGGGAATGGATATTTCGCTTGCATAACTCAGCAGCGGCATATTCATGAATGACAGCGGCATGGTAGTGGTCCAGGCCCCGTTGGAGTTGACAGAACGGGCATGGAAACCACGCGGTACACGGTAGTAATCGAAGAACTCCTTGAGTACCGGGTGCGGGTTTTCCGGCAGAACCTCTGGCAGGGTGCGGGCGGCAGCGGTGACATTTCCCTTGTCATCGACATAGAGGTCGTGATTGCTATGGGCATAGGTGCCACTTTCCGCATCTTTCCAGCGTTGTTCATTCAGGTATGCCAGCACGGCGCGGCGATCGGCGGTGGAAAATCGATCCTTGCCATCGCCCACCCCATGCCCCATGGCCCGGCTCATGTCATACATCACGCTGGTTGCCACCGCCTTGATGCGGGTGTCGCCAGCGGCGGCATTGAGGGCCATGCCACCCCAGCCGCAAATCCCCAGTAGACCGATACGGTTGCGGTCGACCTCTTTTTGCTGGCCGAGAAAATCGACGGCGGCGCTGAAATCTTCGGTGTTGATGTCTGGCGAGGCCACATCACGCGGCTGGCCGCCACTCTCACCGGTGTAAGAGGGGTCAAACGCCAGCGTGACAAAACCATGCTCAGCCAGGGTCTGGGCATAGAGGCCGCTCGACTGCTCTTTTACGGCACCAAATGGGCCGCTCAGAGCAATGGCCGCCAGCTTGGCGTCTCCCCGGTTTTTCGGCAGATAGAGGTCAGCCACGAGAGTGATGCCGTAACGGTTCTTGAAGGTGACCTTGCGATGATCGACCTTGTCGCTTTGGGTGAAGGTCTTGTCCCATTGGGTGACCATGGAGACAGGTTCAGTGGGGTTGGTTGTTTGGGCATGACTCAATGTAGAGACTCCGGTTAATGCGGCGCCCAGCAGCAGGGTAGACGCGATAGCTGTCAGTTTCTTGGGGAGAACATTCATGGCAAAGTTCCTCGAAATCGGATTTCAGATGCATGGTCCTGGTGGTGGAGGGTTGGTTTTGTGAACCACGACACACAGTCTAGTTAGAACGAATAGTGATGATTAGAGGCGGTTTTTTGATAACATTAATGCTTTTTTGTTCTAAATTAAGACGTCTGACGCGCACCTGACTCAGGTCGTGGCGGACAGGAACATAGGGGGTGAACAAAATGACAGGCCGCGAGAATTACAACGATCTCCACGTCTTTATGCTGGTCGCTCGGGAAGGGAGTTTTACCAAGGCCGCAGCCAGGTTGGGGCTTGCCCAGTCCGGGGTCAGCCGAACGATTCGGGATCTCGAGGCCCGGCTCGGGGTGCAGCTTCTGATGCGCACCACCCGCAGCCTCTCCTTAACCCAAGCGGGTGAGCAGTTGTACCGCACGGCGCAGGGCTGTTTTCAGTCCCTTGATGCGGGTCTGGCTACGCTCGCCCACTATCGTGATACCCCTTCAGGCACGGTACGGATCAACGCCAGCCAACATGCCATCGACAAGGTGCTGCTTCCCAAGCTGACCAACTTCAGGCAGCGTTATCCCGATATTCGGCTGGAACTCATCAGTGAAAGCCGCTTCGTGAACATCATCGATGAGCGCTTTGATGCTGGCGTGCGGCTGGGTGACGAGGTGGATGAGGGGATGGTGGCCGTGCGCATTACGCCCGATTTGGAGATGGTGATGGTAGCCACACCAGATCATTTTCTTCAATACGGATTTCCCCAGGCGCCTGCCGATCTGGCGGGACATCCCTGTATCGCTTACCAGTTTGCCGATGGCAGCCTCTATCAATGGGAACTGTGGCAAGAGGGGAAGGCGATTAAGCATCGACCACAGGGGCAGTGGGTCTTCTCTGACAGTTATATGGAGGCGGCTGCTGCCAAAATGGGGCTGGGACTGGCCTATGTGCCAGAGGAATTGGTGAGCGATGAACTTGAGCGCGGTATCTTAATCCAGGTATTGAAACCCTATAGTCACCGTTTGGCTGGTCTGTACCTCTATTATCCCCACCGCAATGTTTCACCCGCATTAAGAGTGGTTATTGATGCATTAAAAACATAAATATAGTCATCCACTTTGGTCTGGACGTTGTAGGGAGGGGATTACTAGATCTGTACAGAACAAAAAATCCCTGCATACCCGAGACAAGCTGACGGCCCGTGCAGCTGTTGCGAAGCGGCTTGCCTGCGTGCGTTCCAGACCCAAGCCCATTCAGTTGTCTACAGAGGTCAATGTTGCCCCACATGAGCAATCAGTAGCCCGGCATCCGCGGTTTTATTGCTTGGTGACACGCATGGCTGTGTTGTATTTGAGCCGCCCATGGGAAATATGTCTGTTTATCTCGCTCAGTAGCGTCTCTTTATTGATGGGCTTGGTGATATACCCGTTCATGCCATGGGAGAGATAGTATTGCTTGGATTCCGGCATCGCATCAGCCGTCAGGGCGATGATGGGGATATCTGCCCAAGGCATCTGGGAGGTGCGGATCCGGGTGGTGGCCACCAGGCCATCCATCACTGGCATCTGGACATCCATCAACACCAGATCAAATTCGGTGTGACCCAGTTTCTCCAGCGCCTCTTCTCCCTGAACGGCCAATGTGACCTGATGGCCCACGGAGTCGAGCATGGCGCCGATCACCTTGCGGTTGGTGGCATTGTCATCAACCAGCAAGATGCGATAGCTCTCCTGGTCCAGCGGCTTGGACGGCAGGCAAACAATCGAGGGGGTCGTGGCTCTGGCGGGCCAGATGTAGGTAAAAGTACTGCCATGTCCCTCGCTGCTCTCTACCGAGATATCGCCGCCCATCAGGCGTGCGAGGTTACGGGATATTTCAAGTCCCAGGCCCGATCCACCATATTGGCGGGTGATCGAGACATCCGCTTGGGCGAAACGTTGAAACAGGTTCTTTAGCTGACTTTTGCTCATGCCGATCCCGGTGTCCTGGATCGAGATGCGTATCGAGTGTCGAGCCTGCTCCAACAGGGTGCTATCAACGTGGATCTTTACTTCCCCCTGATGGGTGAACTTGATGGCATTGCTCACCAGATTGAAGAGGATCTGCCGCACTCTCAGCGGGTCGATCATCAACCACTCTGGCGTATCGGGGGCAACAGTCAGGGCCAGTTTGATCCCTTTTGCATCGCAGTTGCTCTGCATCAGGGCCCGGATATCCTCCAGCAGCTGGGGCAAGTGATGGGGGGCCAGCTGCAGCTCGATCTTGCCCTCTTCCAGTTTGGATACATCCAGAATGTCGTTGAGCAGACCGAGCAGATGGTTTGCCGATTCGCGCGCCGTCTCCAGATAGTCTCGCTCCCTCGGATCCATATCCCGGTCGGCCAGCAGTGAGAGCATGCCGAGAATGCCATTCATGGGGGTGCGAATTTCATGGCTCATGTTGGCCAAAAAGCTGCTTTTGGCTCTTGTGCCTGCCTCTGCCGCCTGATTTGCCCGCAGCAGTTTGTCATTGAGCTGCTGCATCAGTTTGTGTTGCAGAAACGAGATATTCATTTGCCGCCAGATCAGCAGGGCGAGCACAAAGAGCAGCGCAAATTGCAGGGTCGCGATGAGTGTCGTCGTGATGATCTGCTCCCTCACGCTGTCGCGACGCGCCACATCAAACAGGGTCGCCTGCTGGTTCACCTCCAGAGTCAGCTGATGGAGCAGGGGGAGCAGGGAGGCAAGCTGTTGGCGCAGCTCCTGATGGGCAAGATTGTCGAGCGGCTTGGTGGCTTCCGGGCCGAGCCAGATATCCGCCAGAGAGATGTAGGATCGAATGGCTTTGCTTGCCTGCTGGTAGATCTCTGTTTGCTGAAGCAGGCTGCGATCCTTGCTCTCCAACACCAGATCCATGCGGCTGACCAGAATATCGTATCTAGCTGGAAGGTCGGTTGCGACTCATGGAGCAGCGAGCTTTGAAAACGCAGCGCTTCGTTATAGAGCTGGAAATAGTTCCACATCACGTTGTCTTCGCCCTGGCTGGTACTGCGCTGCAGATCCTGAAATTGCCGGTACTGGATGGTACCAATACCGGCAAAGGCAAGGAGCAGCACACAAAGCACCACAAACAAGAAACGTTGACTGGCCGCCATGGAACGCATGATGGGATCTACTCCACTTTTATCGCGCTGATCTGCCAGATAGCCCGACCGTAATAGAGCTTGTTTTGCAGTTCGGGATATTGATCGAACGGATAGACAAGGAACAGCGGCCCTTTGTCACGCACCGACAGTGGCTTGCCATTGATCGTGCGGGCGAGGATGACCCGATACTGCTCGGCATCGCTTGTCGGCACCTGTACCGAGTAGTCATTGAGCGCGGTAATAGTGAGCTGTTTGCCGGTTGCCCCGACCTTGGCCAATACATCTTGCAGCAGCGGGCCGCGAAAAGTTTTGGCTTCGTCATACCAGGGGGTATGGGTTTTGATTTCGTGTACCGGCAGTTGATCCAGCATGGCGCTGTCCCACAGGGCCAGAGCCTGATGAGTGGGGCTGCTGATGGCGCCTTCAACCTTCAACACGGCGCTGTCAGGGGAGGGGGCTGCGTATGCGGTGCCGCAAAGGGCTGCCAACAGTGGTGCGATGTAAAGGCCTGCTTTCATGATCTCTCCTTCCTGGAATATGGCGGCATGGGGGCCGAGCCAACGGTGGCTTGTGAGCTGTGTGCAAAGGCAAGCAATAATCGGGCCCGGTCTAATGGGCTTGAATTATCAGTGATTTAGCCTGTTATCGGGCGATCTCGGCCCAGGTGAATTGCAGTTTGCAACGTGCGGGGGAGGTTAATTGCAATTTGGCAATCAAAACGAGGAGTGGGTGTCGGCGAATAAGGCGCAAAGAGTATCATTTGGAGAACAAGTGCCGTGGCACTGCCCGGCATAACATTTGCAACGTGCTGAATGCCGTGACAGCAAATAGTCTGAGAATCGACAAGGAGCTAGCGATGGAAAGCATGACTTACACCCTTAATGATATCCAGGTAGTGGTACTGGAAAACGAGTTTGACGCGATGGCCGTCAGTGAGCTCCGCCCGTTGTTTGAAACCCTCTCGACCCACCCGGGAGATATCCTGGCCGATATCAGCGATGTTCACTTTATCGATTCGTCGGGGATCGGAGCCTTGGTATTTCTCTATAAAAGATTGATTATGAACGGGCATCAGATGGCCCTTGTCTGTGGACCCGGTCAACCTCATGACCTGCTGGAGATGCTGCATATCGACCGGGTGATCCCCTGCCATGAGAGCATCAAGGCCTATATGCGTTCCCGTGGCATGATGGCCGCTGCATCATGAAACGGGTTGGTATCCTGCTCTCGTCCATTCTGCTGTCGGGTTGTGTGCAGTGGCCGCCGGAGGGGTATGGCGGCATGGCAGAGGCAAGACCCACCCGTATTCCGGTCAATGAGGATGAACGGCGGGTCTGGTCTCGTTATGATGAGCGTCAGAAGGAACTCGACTTGCAGCTGACGGAATTAAAGCAAGCGAGTCTGCAGGGGTGTATGCCTGCCGAGTTGAAACGACTACAATCTCAACGTATTGATATCGAACGGGATATGCACGGACGGCTCTGGTCGGATGTAGCCTGGCGTCAGACCGTGTTGGCACAATCACTACAACAAGTACGTTTGCGGCTGCAACAGACAACAGCGGATGGCTGTCGTGCTGATTGGTCAGGGCTCCCCTTACGCCAATGGGGGCAGACGTAACAGACGAAAAGGATGTCTATGAAACGGGGCGCTCTCGAAGGATTGATCTGTGTTCTCTTGCTGTTGTTCACCTGCCCGTTACTGGCCTCCACCTTGTTGGCTCCCGGTGATCGGTTGGCCATAGTGCAACCCGGTGAGCCTGCTTTTGATCAGCCTTTCCAGATCAACAAGCAGGGGGAGATTGCACTGCCTGAAGTCGGCAACCTAGTGGTGGGGGGGAAGACCCTGCCACAGGCGGATGAACTGATCCGCACCGCCCTCAAACCTGTTTACAACAACCTCTCTCAATTGACCGTCACCTTGCTGGAGAAGCGGCTGCTGATCAGCGTGATGGGCTATGTCAAAAAACCCGGCAGTTATGATCTGGCGCCCGATGGCAACGTGCAGATGGCTCTCGATGCCGCTGGCGGTCTGGTGCCTGGTGCCCAGCTCAACAATATGCAGGTGCGGCGTGGCAGCACGGTCTCAAGCTTCGACTACAAGCGTTATCTCGATACCGGCGATGCCAGCGTGTTGCCGCCATTGCAATCCCTTGATGTGGTGTTCGTGCCAGCATCCCCTTTGATCGGCAACGTGCAGATTGATTTTGATGCGGCAACCCTGGCGGCAGGCGGGGATGGCGATACCGGCAAGGCGATCAAGGTGTTTGGTGAGGTCAACAGCCCCGGCGCCTTTAGTTTCAAGAGTGGCAACTCCATCGTGGATCTGCTGATGCGAGCCGGTGGGGTGACCCGTTTTGCCGGGGTGGAGCGGATCCGGGTGATCAATGGTGATGCCCCCGAACTGTTCGATCTCAAAGCCTATCTCGACTCCGGCAACAACAAGCTGCTGCCCAATCTGGCGCCGGGCGCCACCATCTTTGTGCCCAAGGATGAAGAGCAGATAAAACGGGGGGCACGCACCATCTACATCATGGGTGAGGTGTTCAAACCCGGTGCCTATGAGGGGCGGGAAGGGGACTCCTTCCTCGATATTCTGGCCAATGCCGGCGGCCCGACCCGCTATGCCGAGAGTCGTCAGATCCGTTTGCTGCGCACCGATGGCACGATCGAACCCATCGACTTGCAGGCCTATACCGAAGGGATGCAAAAGGCGCTGCCCCAAGTCAAACCCGGTGATGCCATCTTTGTGCCGGAAAAAACTGATATCAACGAGAAGTCCTGGTTGAAGGTGGCACCCGGGCGGGCGGTGATGGTGATGGGGGCGGTGCGGATCCCGGGCCGTTATGAATGGTCTGACGAGATGTCGCTGCTGGATCTGATCGCCCACGCCGGTGGCCCCAACGAGCGGGCCGATATCGCCAAGGTGCAGATCCTGACCGCCGAAGGGGGGCAGGCCACGCCAACCCTGTTTGATCTCGACAAGTTCCTTCATCAGGGCGGGGCGCTGGCCAGCCTGCCGAAGATCCGGGCCGGATTCACCATCATGATCCCCGAGCTGCCCACCGATCCCAGTGACAACAAGTCCCAGTGGGTGCGCCAGTCACCGGACAGTTCCATCTATATCTTCGGTCAGGTCGGGGCCCCCGGTCGCTATGCCTTCAATGAGCAGATGGGCTTTATCGACATCCTGTCGGCCGCCGATGGTCCGACTGCGGCGGCGGATCTGCGCAATGTGCGCATCGCCCATCGCAGTGGCAGCACGGCGCGGGTCAGCAAGCTCGATCTTGCCCTCTACTTTGAAACCGGCGATGAAACCTTGCTGCCCAAGGTGCTGCCCGGCGACTCCATCTACCTGCCGGAGAAGAATCGCCCCTGGCTCGATGAGCCCAAGGAGAACACTATTCGGGTGTTGGGGGCGATAGCCCGTCCTGGTCGCTACCGCTTTGACTCCTCCATGACCCTGCTGGATCTGCTGGCAGAGGCAGGGGGCCCGACCAGCAGCGCCTATATCAAGAAGATTGTGGTGATCAACATGGCTACCAGTGGTCAGGGGGATCAGGCCCGCAGCTTCGATCTCGACGGCTTTGCCAAAGAGCCCGACTTTAGCCAGTTACCGGTGCTGCGCGCAGGGGACACCGTCTTTATCCCTGATAGCAAAAGCAGCAACTGGGCCATCTTCATGGATGGTATGCGCGACATTTTGACCACGATCTCGGTGGTGGCCCTGGTCGGAACGCTTTGATATGAGCATCCCCATTCAATATCTGGAGCTCGAATCCCTCTATGCGGCGACGGTCGCCCGGGGGCTCCGCTCGCTGGCGGTCACCTCGTCGGAAGGGGGAGAGGGGGTGAGCTCCATCTGCGATGCGCTGGCAAGGCGCTCGGAAGCGGATGGGCTGCGCACCCTGCTGGTGGATCTCAATCTCTATCACCCCGGCCGCGTCCCGGCGGTTGCCTGGGGGCCCAATGATGTGCCCGAGCCTGTGGCCAATGGCCGCTCCTTGTCGCTGCTCCCGGCGCCGGGTAAGGATCTGATGGCCTTTCGCAACAAGGATACCTTGCGCCAATTGCTGGTTCGCTGGCTGGAACATTACGATGTGGTGATCTTCGATACCTCGCCGCTCACTGCCCTCAATCGGGGCAATATTCCGGCCGATCAGGTGTGTGGGGCCTGTGAAGGGGCACTGCTGGTGGTGCTGGCGGGGGTGACCCCGACGACCGTGGTACAAAGTGCGGTGGATAAACTGACCCGTGCCGAGGCCAATCTGATTGGCGCTGTCTATAACGACAAGCTCAACCCGGGGCTGGCCAGCGAGATCCTGCGCGAACTCAACCGGCTGCCAAGTAACCGGGTGACCGAATGGCTCAAGCGCTGGTGCCGGCGCAGTGCCTTGCTCAATTTCCGGATCTGATCGCCCGCTGATGGAGGCCCGATATGGATGACTGGTTGCGATCTGCTCCGGCAACCCTGCAGTCGGTACGCGAACTGCGCAACCGGCTGGCACAGGGACTCTCCCTGTTTCAGGTCTCCCCAAAGGATCAAGCCAACTGGCTGCTCTGTTTCAGTGAGCTGGCCACCAATAGCGTCAAACACACCGTCCCTCCCGCGACCCGGCTCTGGCTCACGCTGAAAGAGGATGAAACGGGTTTGAGTCTGATACTGGAGGATGATGGCGGCCCGCAACCCGGTCTTGCCAGTGCGCCGTTACCCGATGAACTGCAGGAGGGGGGATACGGGCTGGCGCTGGTGCACCAGCTGTTTGCCGAGGTGCACTTCTCTCGCGACGGTGAGCGCAATCGTGTGGCCCTTCGCCAGCAGGGCCCGGTCAACCAACTGCCGGTGATCGCGGTGATCGACGATGACAAGGTGATGCGTGCCTTGCTCACCGCCTACCTTCATGAGCACTACCGGGTTGAAAGTTATGCCGACTCCCATGCCGCCCTGCTGGCGCTTGGAAAGCAACCTCCCGCGCTGGTGCTCTCCGATATCGAGATGGAGGGGATCGATGGCTTTGGGCTGCGCCAGCAGTTGATGAAGGATCCCAAGATGAAGGGGGTGCCCTTTATCTTCCTGACCGGTCATCAGGATCAGTGGACCCAGAGTCGGGCGGGGGCGCTGGGGATCGATGACTTTCTGGTCAAACCCATCACCAAGCAGGACCTGTTGCTGGCGGTTTCGCGGGTGTTGCAACGCTCGGAGCAGCTCAAGTCGCAATGGGGCGAGCAGCTGGATCAGCGCATGACCTCGGCGCTGCGCCCGTTATTGCCCGCCACCTCCATAGGGGGATACCAGCTGGCGTTGCAAACCCGGGCCGCCACCGTGGGGGGCGGGGACTTTCTGCTGGTCAAGGATCGGGTGTTGTGGCTCGGGGATGTGATGGGCCACGACGCGGAAGCCAAGTTCTTCGCCCATGCCTATGCCGGTTATCTGCGCGGCTTGCTGACGGCGCACGATCTGGAGCGCGCCCCCGCCCGTTTGCTGACCATCTTGTCCAATGCGGTTCACAGTGATCCGCTCCTTGGGGCTACCCTGCTCACCACCCTCTGTATTGAGCTCGGCAACGAGGGGCGGGTGCAGTGGGCCAGCGCGGGCCACCCGGCGCCCTGGCTGGTCGGGCCCGGCACCATCCGTCAGGTCGGCGTGACCGGCCCCTTGCCCGGTTTGCGCCCGGATCCCCACTTCGTGACCAATGAGCGTCAGCTCAAGCCCGGCGAGATCCTGCTGTTCTGGACCGACGGCCTGCTCGATAGCCGTGACGCAGAAGAGCGCCAGCGCTGGGAGTCGCAGCTCAAGGCGATCTGCCTGACTTCGGGGCCCGGTCTTGAGCAACTGGCTCATCGCATTGCCCGCTGGTTTGATGAGCGCATCAATGATGCCGCCCTCGATGACATGACCCTCTTGTTGGTCGCCTGTCCCGGCGCCTGATCCTGCCCCTCTTTGCCTGACTGGCCCGCTCTATGCAGCGCCTCATTTCAGGTGGCATGGAGCCACGGGAGGAGGGCCTTATGTTACCCATGCAGCAGATCTGGCTGGCTATCGATGCGCGTCAGGTCGGTGGAATTGAAGTTCACATTATCCATCTCGCCAACGATCTGCTGGCCAGGGGATTTCGCCCCACCATAGTGCTGGTGAGCAACCACGGCATGACCCCCTTTACGACCCTGCTCAAACAACAGGGCTTGCCCTACGAGGTGTGCCAAAACAGCCGCGATTTTATGCGCCGTCTGGCCCGCCAGCCTGCTTCTGTGCTGATCCATACCCACGGCTACAAGGCCGGGGTGCTGGGGCGGCTGACAGCCTGGTTCACCGGTAAATCGGTGGTTTCTACCTTTCACAGTGGGGATGACGGGGAGGGTTTGCTGAAGTTTTACAGCTGGCTGGATCGCACCACAGCGCGTTTTGCGAAGTGTATTGCAGTGAGCGAGCCCATCGCTCGCAAATTGCCTGTGCCGAGCACGGTGATCAGCAACTTTGTCCCCATGCCTGCGACGCCGGCATCGGTAACTGGCAACCGGATCGCCTTTGTCGGCCGCCTCTCGCCGGAAAAGGGGCCGGAGGCATTCTGCCAGCTGGCTGCCTTCTGCCCGGACGGGGCGTTTCATCTCTACGGGGATGGCCCCATGAAAAGCGGCTTGTTGCAGCAGTATGGTGATCGCGTCCAGCTTCATGGTTTCCAGAACATGGCCAATGAGTGGCACAACATCGACTTGCTCTGCATCACTTCCCGCTTTGAAGGGTTGCCGCTGGTGGCCCTGGAGGCGATGGCTCACGGCATACCGGTTTGTACCTTTGCGGTGGGGGGGCTGGTCAATCTGATCGACCATAAATCCAATGGCTGGTTGGTGGAGCCCGGCCATGTGCGAGATATGGCGGAGCTGGTCAACTACTGGCTGCGTAGCGATGGGGTGGTGCGCAGCAAAATGAGTCAGGCGGCCCGCAACACCATAGCCCGCGGGTACAGCGTCAACAACAGAGTGACCGATATTCTGGCTGTCTACGGCGCCTGAATCCCCAAGGGGAAACCCGCCAAAAACGAGTGGCCGCTGGCCACTCGTTTTTTTATGTGCCGGTGTTAGGGGTTGCAGGGGGCGGATTGCTTCGGTGATCACGCAACGCTCGGGTTTCTGCGGTTGGTCAAGCGGACATCAGGCCTGCGGATGGATGGGGCCAGATGATGGCGATCAGGTCGCGGACTTCTTTGTGATCACCATTGATGTGCCACAAGGATGCGCCATAAAAAAGGCCATTGCAGTGACAATGGCCTGATGGGCGTTGAGAAGTGGTTGAGGTCGGCGCGGCGGGATTAGCGCCCCTTCTTGCCAACCATGATGGCAATCGTCTTGCCGATGATATGCACATCCTGCACCAGCCAGCGCCAGGGGTGGAGCAGGGCGACCGAGTAGGCCAGATCGAACGCCAGCTTGCTGCGCACATCATCCAGCGACTCGTCGTAACCCTGATTGACTTGTGCCAGACCGGTAATACCGGGGGCCACTTCATAGGTGCGTTCGATAAAGTACGGCACCGCATCTTCCAGCCGGTTGGCGATCCCGGGTCGCTCCGGACGGGGGCCGATCAGCGACATCTCCCCCTTGAGCACATTGATAAACTGCGGCAGCTCATCGAGCCGGGTTTTGCGCAGAAAGTCGCCGCTGCGGGTGATCCGGCTGTCCCCCTTGCCACACCAGACCGGCCCGGTGGCCGCCTCGGCGTCGACGCGCATGGTGCGAAACTTGATCATGAAAAAGAGCTCGGTATGGGTGGCGTGGCTGCGCCCGATCCGCAGCTGACGAAAGAACACCGGCCCCGGGCTATCGAGCCGGATGGCCAGCATGATCAGCGGCCACAGTGGCAGCGTCAGCAGCAGGCCAAGAGTGGCACCGAGCAGATCCATGCTGCGTTTGACCACCAGGGTCAATCTTGGAATGGGGTGTGTCATACGGCTTTCTCCTGTGACATGAAACGTATGGGGGCGCGCAGGCAGTAGCGCAGGGTGCCCATGCCGTTGTACCAGTGTCCGAGCACCAGATAGTGGATTTTGCGAAACAGATTGGGCCAGGGGTGGACAGGGGTCAGCTGGATCAAGATGACCAGCAGATACCCCAGCAGTTGCAGCCCCAGCAGCAGCTGAAACAGCAGGGATTGGGTGGCCAGCGGGATGGCGCAGAGCCACAGCAGGGTCAGGCAGAGCGGCATCAACACCCGCAGCCCCTTGCCACTGGCAAAGTTGAAGGCAACCCAGCCGAACTTGGGGTGCAGCAGGGGCAGCAACCGCAACAGCTGCTGGGTGTTGCCAGCCCCGATCCGCTTGCGCCGTGTCGCCTCCAGCGCGGCATCGGAAACTTCCAGCTCCAGTGCGGCGCAGCGATTGTCATAGACAGCGCGATACCCCTTGGCGATGGCCTGCATCGGCAGGATGAAATCGTCGTTGATGGTATCGGCGGCCAGCGGGGTGAGGCACTCCCGGCGCATCATGTAAAAGGCCCCGTGGGCCCCCAGCATGCCGCCAAGGGCCGACTCGCAGAGTTTGATCTGGCTTTGATAGTGCCAGTAACTCTCCTCGCCCTGTGAGCCCGGTTGCCAGAAGCGGTATGCCTCCCCGACCACCCCTACCTTGGGATCGGCAAAATGGGCGACCGCCAGCAGCAGGCTGTCGATGGGCAGCAGGGCCGAGACATCGGTGAGGGCTACCAGATCGCTGTGCACCCAGGTCATGGCCTCGTTGAGCACGGCGACCTTGCCGCGATTGCGGGGGTGATCAAACAGCCTGATCTGCAACTGCTGCAGGGCGGGATCACCGAGCTGACTTAGCGCAATGGGGTAACTGTTGTCGCTGCAGCCGTCGAAATGCACATGTACCCACAGCTTGTCGGCGGGGTAATCGAGGCTGGCGAGGTTTTGCAGCTTGGCCGCGATGGTCGCCGCCTCGTTATAAACCGGCATCAGCAGGGTGATGGTCGGCAGCGCCTCATCGGTGGCGTCTGCTTTGAACCCTCGATCCAGGGGGCGGGGCGGATTGGCTACCTTGCGCGCCTGCCGACCACCGAATTTGAGCAGCAGGGGATAGCCGACATGGTGGTAGACCACCAGTACAGCGCACAGCCAGAACACGATCATGATCCATTCCATGGGATGCTCCTCTGGTCATCGGGTCGCTTGATCAGCGGCTGTAAAGCTGCTGATAGGCCTGAGCCATCCGGCTCAAGCTGCTTTGCTGGCACACAAACTCACGGGTGACGGCACGCAGGCTATGGCAGTGCAGCAACCCTTGTGCCAGAAGCTGGGCAAGGCGGTCGGGATCCCGCTCCGACAGGATATGGCCGCTGGCCTGGCAGACGATCTCTCTGGCCGCCCCCACGTCGCTCATCACCACCGGCACCCCGCACGCCTGTGCTTCCAGCACGCAAAGCGGCATCCCCTCCGCCAGTGAGGGGAGGCAGAAGAGATCCAGCCCCTGATAGAAGCGCGGCATGTTTTCGACCAGCCCGAGAAAATGGACCCGATGGGCGATCCCCAGCTGCTGACACTGTTGTTGCAACGCATTTTGCAAACTGCCGACCCCTGCCAACGCAAGATGCACCTCCTCCGGCAGGGCGCGGATCGCCTCCAGCAGCAAGTTATGCCCCTTGACCGACTCAAGGCGGGCGGCGCAGCCAATCAACTTGACCACTTGCGGCAGTCCCATCTCCTGACGGGCGAGGGCGGCGGCGCCCGGGGCAAAGCGCAGCTCATCGATGCCGTTGGGGATCACGGTTGGCGACAACTGGCCCAGCTTGGCCAGCAGCTGGTTGGCTACCGGCGTGGCATCGGCCACCAGAATGGGTTTGAAGACGCGCAGTCCCCACAGGGCCAGCGTGCGCTGATGGGGATCATCGAGATACCAGGCATCGTGCTCTGTGTGTACCAGGGTGGGCACCCGGGCCAGCCGACTGGCCAGACCGCCATAGAGCATGGGCCCCAGATGGTGGGTATGTACCGCGCCGGGCTTGAGTTGGCGTAGCAGTCGGGTGAGCCGCCAGAGGGTTGCCAGCGACCAGCCTGCGGGCTTTTCCAGACAGTGAATATTGCCAGCAAAGGGATGCAGGGCGGGCCATGCCCTTAACACATCCCCTTTGCGCCCTTCGAGGGAGATGATATGCACTGGCTGCTCGGCCGGGCTCGCCTGCGTGAGGTTGAGCACCATGGTCTCCAGCCCGCCGGGCTGCAGGTGCTGCACTATTTGAACGATGGCGCTCCCGCGGGGATGGGGTTTGTGCGACGGGGTTGATGACAACATGGTTCGCGCTCCGGCAAGGGAAGGGGTGGCACCCCGGATAGCGGGAGAATGCGAATCTTGTACCACTCTTGCGATCTGCCCACAGAGGCGATCAGCTCCTCTGGTGGCACTGCCTTTGCATCGTGCGGGGGGAGGGCCTTTCTCAGGGAGTGATGCCATGCCTGTCCAATTCTATTACAACCTCTACATCATTCTCTTTGCCGCCTGGCGCCGTCGCTATCTGCTGCTGATCCCGGTACTGGTGATGCCGCTGGTGGGCGTGACGGTCGGCCTGCTCACCCCCAAGGAGTATGAGAGCCGCACCACCTTTATGGTGCCGCAAGATGCCAACCAGACCCCGACCCTCAAGGATCTGATCACTCAGGAGAGTCTCAAGGATCGTTTTGCGGTGCTCGAAGCCCTGCTGCGCAGCCGTTATGTGCTGGACGGGGTGGCGCGGGATCGCGGTCTGGTCAATGACGAGACCCCGCCAGCCCAGCGCGATGCCATTATGGACTGGCTCTCGAGTGCCGTCTCGTTGCGGTTGATCGGCGATGAGGTGATCGAGATAAAGGTCAAAGCGGATTCGGCGGCCAACAGCGCCGGTTTGCTCGAAGCCATTTCGCGGCGCTTTTTCTTCAACCTACTCAGCAAGGGGCGCCAGTCGGCGGAATCGTCCGAACGTTTCCTGCAAAGCCAGCTCGACAGCCGCCGCAGCGAACTGCAAGCGGCTGAGCAGCTGCTCGCCGATTTTAAACGGGAGCATGCCAGCGCCTTGCCCCAGCAGCAGAGTACCAACGTCGCCCGTCTCTATGGTTTGCAGGAGCGTTACGCCGAGAGCCTGATCACCTTGCAGCAGGCCAAGGCCCGGGTCGATCAGCTATCACTGGGGCAGGAGAGCCAGCTGGCCCGCCAACTGGATGAGAAGCTGCAGCTGATGCGCACCGAGCTGGTGTTGCTGCGAGCCCGCTACAGCGACGAGCACAGCAAGGTGCAGAGTCTGCGCTATCAGATTGACCAGTTGCAGCAGGAGTTCGAGCAGCTCAAATCCCAACCGGATATGGCCCGCGGGCCCGAGTGGCAGCTGGCCCAGACGCAGCTGACGGAGGCAGAGCAAAACGCCGCTGGCTTGAAGAGCCAGCTGGATGGGCTGGACAAGGTGGTCGACTCCCAGGGGGATACAGAGCGCCAACTCGCCGAGCTGGAGCGGGATCTGGCGGTCAAACGCACTCTCTATCAGGATTTGCTGCTGCGCTATGAGAAGGCCAAGGTGACCGGCGATCTGGGCAACTTCGAGCAGGGGGAGCGGATCAAGGTGATCGACAAACCCTTCGCCCCCAGCAAGCCGAGCAACTACCCGCTCTGGCTGTTTTTGCTGGCGGGCATTGTTGGCGGGCTGGGGCTTGGCTGCGGTCTGGCGTTGGTGGCCGAACTGGCGGATGCCAGCCTGCGCCGCTCCGATCAGCTGGCCGCCCTGGTCAGGGCGCCGGTGCTAAGTCGCATTCCCTACTGCGAGCCGGTGCCGGACTATCCATCCCATAGTGATCCGGCGCTCGATGGGCAGGTGCTGCCTTTGTCACCAGAACCGGGTTGATTGCCACAAAAGCTGGCTGCTAGCCGGAATCTGGATATTTCTTAAAAGGCCTTGTGATAAGGCCTTTTTATGAGGTTAAGCCAGCCTCTGGGCTAATTACGTATTTGCTATGCCCTGTACTAACACCGTTTAGATGTTTGTATAACAATGAGATTTAGAGGAGCTCTCTAATCCCGCATCTTGACTGTTGTTTTGTACAGTGTTACAAGTGGAGCCTGCATAGAGCGTTGATAGTACACTCATAAATCAGAAGCCGGTTGCTAATGCAAAAGTTTTAAAATGATTTATTGGTGGGGTGATATGTTACGGAGTTAAATTGAAGGTGCTACTAACACATTAATAGCATCTTTTATCTAAATACTGTTATGTGAATAAAGGGAAAAGCTAGTTTTGGACGTAATCCTAAACCCTCCGCTGCCAATAGCGATTGAAGAGTTTTATAAGACACTATTGTCCGTTTCTGGCGTTCTGTTCGGTATCGCTTTTGCGGCAATGCTGTTTGTTCTGCAAAGCGGATTTTCGTCGTTCAAATTTTCACGAAGGATGTTTTTAGAACTATATTTGCACTTTGGTCGTCAATTGCTATATTCATTAGCATATATTACTGCATCTCCATTTCTAGTGTTATTCTTCCCAAATAGTGCGGTGGCAGTCTCTTGGTTATACGGCCTATACTTCATATTTTTTTTGAATGCCACATTAGACTACGCAAAAGAGGAAGGGTATATAATAACAATACACTCTAAAAAATATGTGCCTAGTCACTATGGTAGAAGACGAGCATATTTCAGATATATAGCTAATCGTGGTGTGTTAAAAAACACTTTGTTTTTGCTACCAGTTATTCTTCTTATAATGTATCCATACATTATATCTTTAATCAACACTGGCGTTCTGTATCTTACAAAGGCGGCAGTTTTTTACAGTTGTCTTCTACCACTACTATATACTCTTTATAAAATCACAAAATTCATTCCGGAATTTTTTATATATACTGGAATGGAAATGTCTGCAAGCTCACGTGACCCATCAGAAGAACGTTCTAAAGAAGAAAAACAACAGAATATCGTAGAGAAACGAGTGCTAATGGAGCACCTTATTAATCATGGTCTTAGCGAGTTAAACCCAATAACCCCGCGCAAGTTCATTGATGGCGAAATTTCCGTGATCTTTCTTGATAAAAATGATAATGATGAAGCGTGGTTTAATGTTAATGTGAACATCTCTAATGTCACTCCAAATCAAGTTAGAAGTAGTGTATTAAGTTATGCGCACGCGTTGGCAAAGAGATTACATGAGTCTAGAGTGTCAATTAACACTTTTGTTTTATCATTCCACATCAGAATAAGAAATCAGCCATCAAGAAATATGTTCTTTCGGATGTCTCGCAGCGAATTAGAAGAAGTGTTCTCAGCTGGGCTAGATCAACCTGAAGATATAGCTGGATTGAAAAATGTGTTGTTCGATGAATTGTTTTTAGAGTAATTGAATAACAATGAAAGGGCGCCAGACACTATACTGTATTTCGTGTTTGGCGCCTGTTAGTTAATAGGGGCGATTAGCCGATAGACATAATCTGACACTTGCGGTAACACTTCTTGCCAATAAGGAAGGTACGTACCAACCGGTGCCAATTCGAGAGTCAGTGTCGGGCGAGGTCTGGGCGGAAATCATGCTGCCTTTCAGGTTTTATCGTACCTTGCTAAAAATTAGCAGTATAAGGCTGACACATACCAAGAAACCCCAAAAAGCAGCGCTGTAGACTGTATTAGTCGCATCCATAACACTTTTCAATATTGTTTGGTGCAGCTCCAAGTTAATTGGCCCAGAAAGTAAAACACTCTCTTTCTCTGATATATGACCAAACGGTAAATAGGCTATGCCGAGCCAGAAATAATAGCCAAGACCAACAATTAAAATTAAGGCCCATCGAATGATGGTTTTAACTTGACTTGATAGCATCAAATTCTCCACTCAATACGCCACCAACTGAGCCACCAGAATATGGAGATAACTTTCTGATAACAGATGCACCCTCGGACAAGGTACTAAGGAACGAATACGGAAGTTCAATTACAGGCCCAATCCTTTACCATATTGCTTCACCTGTGCCGGAGTCATATCTCCCCCAAACCAAAATCAAGGCATGCATTGTGCCATGAGCTACAGGCGAGGCCAAAACTTGAATGATGTAGTACGACACTGATTGTCATTACGGCGAAGCAGCAGGCTGTCAATCAGTCTCGATAAATGAGCTGAGTTACTGACTGATGACGGGCAGTATTCAAACCAGAAGTTATGCAGCCTCTGTTGAAAGCCATGGTTACGGAAAAAATCAGGGAGCCGTAGCTCCCTAATCGCAACACACGGGGTGATTAACTAGCCGATGGCTGGCGTTTGTTGCCAGTTGGCTTGCTGCGGACGGCCTTGAGATCGGCGCTGATAGCGCCAGGCCAGCAGTAGCGGCATACCGAGCAGCAGCTGGGCGGCCAGCGGGATCTCCTCGATGGGGGCGGCCAGTGCACCTTCCGGAATAATGCCCCCCTCAATTTCGGCCGCCAGTTTGAGCTCCAGCGCATTGCCAAAGTCGGCAAAGGTGGTGGCATTGATGACAAATGCATCCTGACCGCCCGCCACGTTCTCCACATACCACTCTTGCAACACCCCATCGGCATAGTCCTGACCTATGGTGATGCCGTTGATGGTATCGATGCCGGAGGCGAGCAGTTGATCCCGCACGGTGGAAGTATCCAGCCCGTTGTTCTGGATACCGTCACCCGACACATCCATCACCTGGCGGGCGGCGGTGAAGTTGTTGGTATCAAACTGCTGGGCACCAAAGGCCATGGCCGAACCGGGTGCCGTCATCCCCGCAAAGGGGCGCACCAGTGAATCCAGGGTCGCGGCGAAGTTGTTGATGGAGGTCATGTCGTAGAGGTGGAACCAGTCAGTCATCAGACTTTGCTGGTTGCTGCTGCTCCACATCACCATTTGTACCGCGATGGACCCGAGTTTGCCGCCACTGGTGTCGAGGATGGCGCTCTGTACATCCTGATTGTAAAAGGCATCCACATAGCCCTGTAATTGCAGATTGAATTCCGATGAACTGACACTGCCCGACACATCCATCAGCAGTTGCAGTTCGGTATCGACTTCGGTCAAGGCGTATGCGGGGGAGGTTACCAACAACATCCCCAGCAGCCCTGCCAACGGTTTGAGTTTCATTGCCCACTCCTTCTCCTTGGCGCTAGTGCCAGCAGGGGGAATGAATAAAGCGTGCCAGCTTTGTTGCATCCTCTGACTTGGCTTGATCCGGGTGAGGCCGGGCAGGCATGGAACTTGCGAGAACTTGCGACAGTGGTCAAAAGCGCTGATAACCGGCAGGAGTTGCGATGGCGATCCGTCCCTGGCAGTGGGCACCCAACTGGCTGCTACTTGGTTTGGCCAATCAGTGGGGCATGGTATGGCTCAATATGGGTCACTTCAACATGCTGGTAGTGTTGCTGATTGCTATCTGGTGGCAAATTGCATCGCGGGTTGCACCGAGCTGGCGTCCGCATCCACTGGCGCTCGCCCTCTTTATCCTGCTGATCCTGATCCCCAGCGCCAGTTGCAAGGCGCTGGCCTGTCTGTTGCTGGTGGCCTCGCTGTGGCGCCGATGCCAGAGTGGCGATGAGCGGGCGGTGTTGCAGATTGTGCTCGCCTTTACCGTGGCGGTGTTGTGGGGGCAGCAGGTGTTTGCCCTGCTCTCCGGCCCCGTGCTGGCGCTCGATGCCTGGGGGGTAGGCCAGTGGTTGCAACTGCTTGGCTGGGAGACTCGCCTTGATGGCAATCGCATCGAGCGGTTGGGGGGCCACGCTCTGATCGTACTCAAGGGGTGCTCCTCGTTTTCTCAACTCTATCTGGTGGTGCTCTCCTGGCTGGTCTCCTGCTGCTGGCTGGCGCCGGATCGGCCCCTCTACCGGCAGTGGCCCATGTTGCTGCTGGTTTGCCTGCTCTATATCGGGGCCAATCAGCTGCGGCTGGTGCTGATGAGCCTGGATCTGCGCTGGTATGGCTGGCTGCATACCGGCTCGCTGGCCCAGCTCTACCAGTGGGCCATCATGTTGCTGGTGATGACCATCCTCTTTCTAAGGGGGCGCCGTGATGCGTCTGTCTAAGGGGTATTTGCGGTTGGTGGAGTTATTAGAGCCGGGTGGTCAATATGATGCTGCTGGTGATGACCATCCTCTTTCTAAGGGGACGCCGTGATGCATCTATCTAGGGGATATCTGTTGCTGTTGCTGGTGGCGCTGCTCAGTGCTGCCGCCATGGGCTGGCGTTATCAGAACCGGGCAGTTAACGAGGGAGCCAAGCCGATGCTGCTGGAGCTGGTCCAGATGGGCTGGCGCTTGCGGGTGGCTACGCCGGTATTGGGCGGCACCTATGTCAGCTATCAGCTGGCCCATCCCCGCTGTGACGGTCTGCTGCAGTCCATGCTGGTGGCGCCTGATAGCGAGGCGATGTCAGTGACGCTGGCGGGTGAAGGGATGAGCCAAGGGGTGATGTTTTTAGGTGAGCTTTACCAGAGTCCGCCGCTGCTCTCGTACCGTCTTACCCAGGGTTGGCGCAAGTTGTGGGGGCTGGCCCCTTATCCCCTCTATCGGGTGGCCTTGCCGACCACCTGTCTCGGCCTTATTGCGCCTCCGCTGGCGTGACCGACCCCGATTCACCGTTTGGCAGAATGCGGATCAGCAAGGTATTGGGGGCCAGCATGGGGTCATAGCGGGGCTCCAGTTCAATGGCGCGAGCTCCCAGCAAGCGGGTGAGGGCTGTCAGTCGCACGCTCGCCATCCGCGCACTCTCCAGCATGTCGGTTTGCAGCCCGGGGCCGCTTATCAGCGCAATCCGGGCCGGATCCTTGCGTCCCAAAAACTGATGCAACTGCTGCTCCTGATCCGCTGGCAGTTGTGTCTCCGCGTTCTGGTACTGCAGTTGCAGCTGGGGCTGTTCGGCCATTTGCTGTTCCCGCAACTGGTTGAGGATCGGCAGGGTCTCATTGACCGGCTCCTGACGGGCGCAACCGGTGAGGATCAGCAGCGGCAGCATCAGGGGCAACAGGCGGCGCAGGGCGCTGTCTTTGGCTGTGGAGCGGGGAGTCTGGTTGGCCATACGCAGTCACTTCAGGAGGATGAGTTGGCACCAGTTTGCAATGTTTTCAATCCCTTGGCCAGTTGTTCAATCTCGCGGCGCCACTGGATCCAGGCGGCAGAGGGCAGTTGCTCTGCCACCTGCCAGCGGGTCGGCAGCTGATCGCGCAGGCGCTCCAGCAGCAGGGCGGCATCCACCTGATAGCGGGCCTCCTGCTCCAGCCATGCGAGCCAGCGCAGATCTTCGATGGCTTGCTGCAACAGCAACAGATCGTGGGAGAGGCGATGCGCCTCGCAGGCTTGCGGGCCGAGCAGCATAAAGTCGCTCTCCCGCCCGTCGGTGGGGTCATAAGGCAGGGCGGTGGGCATGCGACCATGCCACTGCAAATAGCCCTCGGCGCCGCTTTGCCACAAATAGAACCCGGCGGCTCTCGGGGTGCCCAGATTGTAAAACCAGGGGGTGACCTTGTGCTGGCGTATCCGCGCCACATCGGCCTTGTCGGCGCCAAAGCCTGCGTTGATCAGGGCAATCTCCACCTCTGCAAGCAGACCAACCTGACCCGGATGATTGAAGTGGCCTGCGCGGAGCACCGCCGGATCCCGCCGTTTCATCTCCCGCGCCAGGGTAGTGATGGCGGGCAGGGTAGCGAGATCGGGTTCATCAAACAGGCTCCATGCCAGCGGGGGCAAGCCGCTGTCGGTCAACCCCTGTTGCCGCGCCTGCCATTGTTCAAGCTGGCTGGCAGGGTCGCTCCCCCAGCGTTTGAGCGGGGTATAGGCCAGCAGGGGCGGCACAAAGCCGAGCCCGGCCGCCTCTCCCATGATCTCCCGCATCCCCGCTTCTTCCTGTGGCAGGGCGGGCGAGAGGCCGCTGATCCCGAGTTTGGCGAGCCGCTGCAGATCGCAGCGACTGGCCGCGGCGATCTGCTCTTTTAACGCCTCGGGATTGGGGCTCAGCCAATTCAGATAAGGGGGCGCTTCGACATAGATGCCGACCGGCTTGCTGGCCGCGGGCAGAGTCAGCGGCAGCACCTCGATAGTCAGTGGCAGCTGCACCAGTTGCTGCTGGCTCAGCAGCTGAATATTGCCGAGATAGTGACCGGCAGGCGCATCGCGAGGGACGGTGATCTGCAGCACCAGACGCCGAGGTACGCCTGCCAGCAGGGTGAGCCCGGCGATCCCCTCGACCAGCTCCTGATCCGAGGGGGCCAACAGGGTGCCGCTCGCCTGCGGGCGAACCAGATGCCACTTGCCGTAATAGGGTGTCAGCGCCAGCGGCGATCCTGCTTGTTCGGGGGGCTGGATCACCAGCAAGGGGCCGGATCGTCGGTGGCGGCGTGGATGGCAAACTCCAGCAACAGCTGGCTGCCACGGGCGGCCAGCACCGGTTGTGCAGCCTGCTGCAACGCATCGGCCGCAGATGCCGGGGCGATCTGCAGGGTTGGGGCGGCATCCGTAATCGGCGTGAGGCTCAGTTGCTGCGCAGCTGGGGCTGGGGCTGGGGAATAGGGGGCCAGAGTCCACTTTTCCAAAAACAGCTGGCGCTGCTTGGTCAGCACGCTTGCGGTAGCGTCGGCCAATACGGCGAGATCTTTTCCACTATTCGGAAGAGCCTCTTTGCTAGTGGGGGCCGGATAGGGGGCAAGCAGCAGCCCCGCCAGGTATTTGGCATCCGGTGAGTGACCCACCAATGTGATAGTGATCGGGCCGCCGGGGTGGTTCAGAGTGACATGAACGGGGCCGCCCTGTCGTGCCCCGAACAGCTGCCAGGGATCCGGGTTTGGCAGTGCCTCGCGGGATTGTCCCGCCAGATAGCGCTGCGTTAGCCACTCCTGCGGTTGCCACTGTTCGGCCCAGATGGGCTCGCCATTGACCAGCACGCTGCGCTCGAAGGGGTGGGGCAGGTACTCCCATTCACCTGGGTCATCGAGCCAGAGGGTAAGCTGGTAGCGCCCTTTGGCCAGGTCCAGTCGTACTCCGTCGAGATTGCGCAGCCCATCGCGCACAAGGGCATCGCCGGAGGGGCGCAAGATGGGGGTGGGATGGCCAATCAGCCGGGGATCCCCCGGGCTCAGGGCTTCAAAGCCGGTAAAGCGGGGCGCCACCGCCGCCCCCAGATCCAGCGCAATGGTGCTCTCAGGCAGAGTCAGACCGGGCTCCCAGTACCAGCGGTGAATGGTCATTGAGGGGGCGTTATCGGCCATAAAGAGATAGAGCTTGCTGAGTTTGTCCAGCGCCAGCGCTCTGGGCTGGCTGGTGCGCCACTCACTCAAGGCAAAGCGCTGGGTGAAGGGGCCGGGGGCGACAATCCGCTCCAAATTGACCCGGCTGCGGTAGTTGACCGAGGCGTTATCGTCGATACGCAGGATCAGGGTTTGCGGGTGGGCGCTGGGGTTATGGCCCTCGATCACCAGTTCATCATCGCTGCCTATTGGCCAGTTGTGGGTGCTCAGATCGAGCCGCTGGGGTGTCTGGTTGCCTGTCAGGGGCAGCGGGGTCTGCCCCTCCAGCCGGGTGGCGGCCATTGCTGCATGGCAGCAGAGCAGGATAACCAGCCAAAGCCCTCTGCTCATCCGGGCAGCCCCTTCAACCAGTTGTTCAGCTCGGCAGCCTTGTGATCCCAGCTTTGCAGGGCCACCTGCTGTTGGCGCGTGTGGCGCCCTTCGCTGCGGGTGAGCCCCTCCCAGCCACTCTCCTGAAACCAGCCCGGATTGGGTTGATCAAAGGCGGCTCGGTTGATGGCCTGGGCCAGGCTCTCCCCATCGTGGGGCAGCTGGATCTGATCCCGATAGCCATCGAGGGCCGGAAAATCGGTGCTGACGATGGGTCGCCCTGCGGCCAGATATTCACGCAATTTCAACGGATTGCAGGCACGGATCTGGGCGTTGTCGACAAAGGGCAGCAGACTCACCTGCCAGTGCTGGGCATAGGCCGCCAGCGTGTGATGGGGACGGGGACCCAGTAGATGGATATTGGGGAGCCCCTTGAGGGGGGAGATATCGGTCTGGACCGGGCCAATCAGCACCAGATCCCAGTGTGGCAGGGCGGCGGCCGTCTCTGCCAGCAGAGGGATATCAATCCAGTCGCTCAGGCTGCCGTAAAATCCGGCAATGGGGCGGCCGGAGGGAAGATCCGCCGGGCGCTCTCTGGGGGGCATAAACAGCTCGAGATCCACGCCGTGGCTGAGGAGCCGAGTTTTATGGGGGGGAAAGCGGCTGGCCAACGCGGGGCTGGCGGCCAGAATGAGATCCGCTTTTTCCACCAGTCGGGCTTCGCAGTGGGCAATGGCTTGATGACCCACCCCCGCCAGCGCCGAGAAGTCATCGCCGCAGTAGTAGATGACCGCCCGCTCTTCGAGCTTGCCAATCAGATCGACGGCGCTGGGCAGGGAGATCCAGAGCAGGGGGCGATCCAGCTCGGGCAACTGGCGCCGGATCTGCGCCGCCAGCCAGTGGCCATTGATCTTGCCCGCCAGCCGACTGCCCGGCAGTGGCAAGGCGAGCGGCGGCAGTACCCGGGGGCTGCTGACCTCTGATGGCGCAACCGACTGGCCGCCAGCATGGCGCGCGCCGCGCAGCACGGCCCCCAGTTTGCGGACGATGCGGGTGAGATCATGAAGGGTAAAGCGGGGACAGCGCATGCCGATGGAGTTGACCCAGAGCACTTGATAATCGGGCAACAGACGCTTGATCAGGTGTTGGGTGCTGGAGGGGTGCTGGCCCCAATCCTCTCCCAATACCACCAGTTGCGGCAGTGTGTGTGGTTTCATGCAAAGGTCTCCGAAGCGTGTGCGGGGTCGCTGTGATCCTGTGGCTGCAAAGGGCGCAGTACGGTGGCCGGTACACCCGCTGCCAACACACCTGCGGGCAGATCCCGGGTGACGACGCTGCCTGCGGCGACAATGGTGCCGGCGCCTATGGTGACGCCGGCCATCACCATCACCCCGGTGCCAAGCCAGACATCCTGCTCCAGCACAATGGCCCCCACCTGTTCATCGCGATCCGGCAGGCCCCGGGCGCGATCGCGGGCGTTGATCGGATGCCCCGGGTAGCCCGCCAGAAAGGCACGCCCTGCAATCCGGACGTTATCCCCCAGCACTATCTTGCTGCCCACCGCCAGGGTGGTTTGCCAGCCAATCCCGACATTGCGGCCAATCACCAGCCGAGGTGTCTGGCTCGATACCCGGCCGCTGATGGTCATGGCTGCGCTGAGGCGGCAGTCGGCACCAATTTCGATGGTGACCGGACCGCTGATATAGGGGATGCCGCCATAGAGATAGAGGCGCGGGGCGGGGGCCGTGAGGCGAGATTGAAACAAGGGGGTCCACCAAAGGGTGCGGGTCAGGGTCGCCAGAGCGTTGCTGATCAGCAGATAGAGCCGATAAAGCAGACGATGCAGGGGAGGGATCACGGGGAATGACCAGTGACGGGCACTTTTGGCCAGACGCCATACCCGGCGAGCCAGTGGCGTCTCCCCCTGTTTGGCCCAGCTTTTCATCCGGTGCAGGTTGATGGTGTTCATGGCGACCTCTCCCTCTGGTGCAGTCCGTTGCTCGCTAAGCAGAAAGCAGGGATCGGGCCAACAGGACGGCCCCAGCTAGATCGGGCCAAATGGGGCTAAGAGGAGAGTCAGATTGCGCCGGTCGGTGCAATTTGCAGCCAGCGTTGTGCAAAACGCAAATGCCAGTCTCATTCTGGGCCTGTTCAGGCCGGTTAAGCCGCGCAGAGGAGCTATCGTCTCTGGGCGGGAGTGAGTGGCGTGGGCTTTGCATTAGCGGTAGCTGACCCGGAGCAGGATGCTTCGGGTGGCTGGGAGGCCCTATGAAACTTGGTGTGAACCAGATTGCCATGCTCTATTACGCCGGCGGCTTGCTCCTGATGAAGGGGATCTCCCTGCTGATGCTGCCGGTGTTGACCCATCAGCTGCTGCCTCGTGAATACGGCCAGCTGGAGGTGCTGCTGACCCTCATCAATCTGGGGTCCCTGATCCTTGGCTTCGGGTTGGTGGATGCCCTCTACCGCTTTGCAGGATTGGCGAAAGATGAGCAGGAGCGCCAGCAGGTGGTGGCCCGCATGTTTGGGTTGGTCTGGCTGATCGCCCTGGCCAGTCTGGTGCTGCTCTGGCTGCTGGCACCTGTGGTGCAAGCCTGGCTGCCAGTTGAAACCCGTCTTGCGGATGTGCGCTGGGTGCTCTGTGCCCTGCCGTTTGAAGGGGTGATCGGTGTGCCGCTGGCATGGCTGCGGATGCGCAATCAGGCGCTGCTCTTTTTCGTGGCGACCGCAGGCAAGGCGGTGATCCAGTCGGTGCTGACCGGCTGGTGGCTCTGGCTCGGCTGGGGCGTGAGCGGGGTGCTAGCCTCCGGCACTCTGACCTGTGTTGCACTGGCGCTGCTGCTGAGCCTCTGGCAGTGGCGAGATAGCGGGATCCGTTTTGACTGGCAGCACTATCGGCCGCTGCTGCGCTATGGATTGCCCCTGGTGGTGAGCGGGCTGGCAGGTTTTGCCCTGAGCGGACTGGATCGCTGGCTGCTGGCCGATGTGGTGGGGGAGGCGCTGCTTGCCTACTACGCGGTGGCGGGCAAGCTGGCGCTGGCGGTGGGGCTGTTGCTGCAACCCTTTGCTCTCTGGTGGTATCCCCGCCGTTTCATGCTGCTGCGCGAGCCGGATGGACTGCGGCTCAATGCCCACTACAGCGTGATGGGGTCGGTACTGGGGTTTGTCACTGCGGGGATTGTCGGGCTTACCGCCCCCTTGCTTATTCGCTGGCTGACCCCGGAGAGCTATCATGGAGCGATCGCCTATATTCCGCTGCTGGTGCTGGGTATGGCGGTGCGCAATGTTTCGGACTTGCTCAATGTCGGCTGCTTTAGCGGCGAGAAGAGCAATGCCCAGATGGTGATCAATCTGGGCTGCAGCGGTCTTGGGGTCGCAGGCTTTCTGCTCGCCATCCCCCCCTTCGGGGTTGCCGGGGTGATCTGGACCCTGCTGCTGGTCTATCTGGTACGGGCGCTGGCCTTTTATCTGGTGAGCCAGCGGTTGCTACCGCTGCCGTATCGCCTCTCGACCCTCTGGGCCAGTTCGCTCGGGGCGCTGGCGATGGTCTGGCTCGGCCAATGGTGGGCAGGATTATGGCTCGTTTAACGCCAGCCATTTGGGCAAGCGCCATCTGTCTGGTGCTGGCACTGCTCTGGTGGCGGCTGCCCCATCCCTTGCTGCTGCCGGTGCTCGGCCTTGCCATTCCCGCCATCTGGTTTGCCCTGCGCTGGCCCTTCTTGATGGTGCTGGGGTTTGTCACTTTCTCCTTCTTTCGGCTGCATGAGGTGTTCCCCCAGCTCTATCCCCTCAAGATCCCGCTGCTCTTCTCGCTGGCCGCCATCGGTGCGCTGGTCTGGCACATTTTGCTGACCGGCCGGATCAGGCCCTACTGGAGCACAGCCCTGAGCTGGCTGACGGCCTTCTTTGTGATGGTCTCCATTGGTGTGCTGTTTGCCAGTAACCGGGGCGAGGCCATCGCCACCTGGACCGGCAGCTACAGCAAGATCTATCTGATGACCCTGGCCACCGCCTGGCTGGTGCGCACCCCGGGGGATTTTGCGCTGGCGGTGCGCACCTTTGTGGTGGCGGGCTGTCTGGTGGCGCTGGTGGCCCTTTACAACAAGGCGAGCGGGATCGGGCTGGTGGAGGGGACCCGGGTGACCATAGGGCGCGAGCTGGGCTCTGTGCTGGGGGATCCCAACGATCTGGCGCTGGTGCTGCTCTTTCCTGCCGGTTTTTCGCTGAGCTTGCTGCTCAATCAGGGCAATGGGGTGGGGGGGCGTTTGCTGGGGGGGCTCGGCTTTGCGCTGACTGCCGCCGCCATTATCGCCACCCAGAGCCGCGGTGGTTTGCTTGGCGTGTGTGCTGTCAGCGGCCTGTTTGCCTGGCAGCGGGTGAAGTCGAAAACCCTGTTGATCTCGATGGGGATGGTCGCGCTGCTGGTGCTCTTTGCCGCCGCCGGGATCAGCGATCGGGCATCTGGCGGCGCCGCCGAGAGCGGGGTCGATGCCTCGGCCATGGGGCGGATCTACGCCTGGCAAGCGGCCTGGGGCATGGCGTTGGGTCATCCGTTGGTAGGGGTGGGCTTGTCCAATTTCTATTACAACTACTTCTTCTACAGCCCCCATTGGGATGGGCTTAATCATGCGGTGCACTCCACCTGGTTCGGGGTGCTGGCTGAAACCGGCTTTGTCGGATTGGTGCTGTTTATCGGCATGGTGACGGTGACCCTGCGCAGTTGCTGGCGTTGCCAGCTTGCTGGCATGCCTCCTGCAGTGATCACGGCGATGCAGGGGGTGATGGCCAGCATGGTGGGGTTTGTGATTTCGGGATCTTTTCTCACTCAAGGCTTTACTTGGCCCATCTATCTGGAGCTGGCGCTGGCCGTCGCCGCCATCAAGTACGTGCAGCAGGCGGCCACAGAGGCGAAAGCCACCGCGGAGGATCATCAGGAGGCAACCCGGTTGCCGGCAGTGCCACCAAAGGGAGCAAGAGGATGAACGCAACCCCTGTTTTGCTGGTTCACTACGGAGAGGACTGGATCCGCGGCAGCGAACGCTGCCTGCTGGATCTGCTGGCCCACCTCGATCGCAGCCGGTTTACGCCGCTGCTCTGGTGCAATAGCCCGACACTGGCGGCAGAGGCGTCCACCCTCGGGATAGAAACCATGGTCGAGCCGTTCAGCCTGCTGCTGGGATGGCAGGCGCCCCGTTTTGATCTTGCAGCCCATCGGCGCCTCTCCCGGCGAGCCAGAGAGCTCATCACCGAGCGGCAGATTGGGCTGGTACATGCCAACAGTGCGGCCCCTTGTCAGTGGCTGGCGGGGGCCTGTCGGGCGTTGCAGGTGCCGCTGGTGTGCCACCTCCATGCCCGTTACCAGCCCAGAGACAGGTTCAGCCTGCGGGTCCATCAGGCAAGCGTGCTGATCGGGGTGAGCGAGCCGGTGTTGACCGGCTGGCGCCAGGATGGCTGCGCGGCCGATCGGTTGATCCGGGTACCCAACGGGGTGGATGCCGCTCGCCTGAATGGCGGTGCTCACTGGCCGGTCTTCGGCATGCTGGGCTTGCCACCGGGGGATATGATCATCGCAACCGTTGGCTCATTGATCAAACGCAAGGGGATTGATCTGCTGATCCGCTCGCTGGCTGCCCTGATGGCATCGGGGGAGGAAGCCCAGTTGCTGATTATTGGCAGCGGCCCGGAGCGGGAAGCATTGATGGCGTTGGCTGTCGAACTCGGGGTGGCCGAGCGCGTCCACTTTTTGGGCGAGCGGCCGGACAGTGCCGCTATCTTGCGGGGCGGGGTGGATCTGCTGGTCTCTGGAGCCCGTGAGGAGGTGTTTGGTCTGACGTTGGCGGAGGCAGGCATGTTGGGGCTTCCGGTCAGTGCCTATCGGGTGGGCGGCATCCCCGAAGTGGTGGAAGAGGGGGTGACCGGCTTGCTGGCAACCCCGGGGGATTGGGCCGAGATGGCTGATCACTGGCGGCAATTGAGCAATCCGCAGCGCCGATGTGCGATGGGGCGGGCCGCTCAGTTGCGTGCCGCACAGTTGTTCACGGTGGCGCGCTACGTTGACGCGGTCACGGCGGTGTGGGACGCCGCGCTGGCTGGTCGTTGGCACGCCACGGCCCCCACACCCTTCCGACCACTCATTCACTGGGCGGGGCAACGACTCCTTGCCAGAGGGCGCAATATGCTGGCGAGTGGGATGGCAAGAGTGGCGCAAAAAGTGCAGTTGGGGTTTGGCCGCCGCAAGGTACCAGAGTAAGGGAGCAGCAAGATGAGCATGCAAACTGAGCCGGTGTTTGGAAAGGTCATCGTCGTGGATCCCATCCCGTTTCGCGGTGGCTCCAAGGTTGCGACCGAAGTGCTGCTCGATGAGTTGGCCAAACGGATGCCCGGGCTCACATGCCATGTGTTGACCCAGGATCCCGACTCCTGGCCCCGTTGTCAGCATCATCCCCTTTGGTTGCCCCGGATATTGAAAGGGCGGGAGTCCGGCATCGGCTATCTGCTCAAACAGGGGTGGCAGACCCTGCTGATCCTCTGGCTGGTGTTGCGTCTGAGGCAGGTGAAGTGCCTGGTGGCGGCGTCCGGGCCGGGGGTGGATCTCTGTTGTTACTGGGCGGCCCGCTGGTTGCGGTGCCGGGTGGTTCAGCTGATCCATGGCCCTGTGGGATGCTCGGGGCTCTCTGCCAGAGCCCTGCAACGGGCGAGTTTTGTTTTTTATCTGGAATCGACGCGCAGCTCCCTGGCGGCATTGCTGGCCCGGCTTGGCGAGACCGAGTTCCCGTCACACTGGCAGCCATTTACCAATGGTTTGAGCGAGATTGATTGGCCCAAAGCGACCCTGGGGGGGCCTCGTATTTTATGGGCGGCTTCGTTGCTGCGCTGGAAGGGGCTGGAGACCATGCTGGCCGCCCATCAACTGATCCCTGACGCTCGCCCCGAGCTGATGGTGTGCTATCTGCAGCCCAAGGGCACGCTGCAACCCTGCAGCCAGCCACAGCCACAGATGCCAGACACGCACTGGTATGCCAACCCCGCCAATCTTGACGAGATCCGATCTCAATGCGGCATTTTTGTCTCCACCAGTCATCAGGAGCCCTTTGGTCTCTCCATTCTGGAGGCCATGGCGGCAGGATTATGTGTAGTGATCCCGGCCGATGGGGCTTGGTGGGATCGACACCTCACCGATGACGTGAATTGCCGCAAATATCAGCCAAACGATCCCGGCGATCTGGCGCAGGTGCTGGCCAGCCTCAATGCCATGCCCGACGTGGTCAAGCGACTTGGCCATCATGCCCGCCTGCATGCCATGGTCCATTACAACGCGGCGGATACCTACCAAAGCACACTGGATCAGTGGGAAGGCATGTTGCGATGGGATGCGTTGAGCCTTGCCGTGCATGGTTAGCGCGCAGTGGTTCCCCACGGAGAGGATGGGGGGGGTATGAGGGATTTATGGTCAGACTGGTTGCGGGAAGCTTGGTGACTCCGCCACTCTGATGCAGTTACGGCCGGATGATTTGGCGGTGTAGAGCGCAGCATCAGCCAGTTTGACCAGTTCAGATGGCTGCCAGTAACTCGATGGTCTGAGGCAGGCGACACCCATGCTAACGGTCACCAGACCGGTGGTATTTTGTGCGTGTGGCTGCGCGAGTGCAAAAATCAGTCGCTGGATATGTTGGGCAATTTCATAGGCGGATTGACGCTCGACATGTGGCAACAGGATGACAAATTCCTCTCCGCCGTAGCGGGCCACCAACTCCCCCGAGCGGCGCCCGGATTGCGCCAGGGTATGGGCCAGCAATCGAAGGCACTCGTCACCGGCAACGTGGCCATAGAGGTCGTTGAACTGCTTGAAATGATCGATGTCGAGCATGATGAGCGCAATCGGCATCTCTGTCTGAATACAGCGCTCCCAGGCCTGGTTCAATGAGTTGTCGAACAGACGACGGTTGCCGATGTTGGTGAGCCCGTCGGTATTGCTGAGCGCTTCCAGTTTCCGGTTCGCTTCCGCCAGCTCCTTGGTTCTGAGCTCGATAATGAGCTCCAGCTCATGTTGGCGCTCCTCCAGACTGGTCATCGGGTAAATTTCGCTTTCCCGAGCCGCACTGTAAGGGATGGAGATACTGCTGTGAGCAATTTTCCACGCCATGGCTTCGTGTCGAAAAATCAGCACCAGTCTGGCGGTTCTGCGGGAGAGGATAGGTTCTGATTTCGGTAGATGGATATGAAAGAAGGCGGTGACAGCCACCACATCCGCGGCCAGATCTTGCAGGGTCACATCGAGTATTTCCAGGCGGATCCTGCCCGGGATCTGGGCAAAATCGCGGCGGGTTATCCGGATCCACTCATCCCTATCGGTAACCAGAACATCACTGCTGCCGGCAAAACCGCTGAAATTGTCGCTAAACCGCGTGGTGAGCCGATCATCCCGTGATGAATACAGCTCGATGTACTCATCAAACAGTGAGCGGATCAACGGTTCCCGTTCAGTGGTCATTGCGCTGGGCCCATGTGAAGTGGTCACGTTTTTAAAACGTTCGCTTGAACTATAGTCAATTATGTCATTTCATTTGGCTATCTATCTTGATTTTTATCGTTTTTTTGTTCGATTACCGTTATTGGCAAGTGACCGTAAGGTCAGTCAGAACAAGGTGCCATGGAGAGGACTAGCATGGCTGTCCGGTGCATATCCTCCTCATCTCTATTACGCATCGGGGTGACCACCGGTGGCAAGACGGCGGGTCTGCATGCAGATCCCCAGACTGCAGGCATCAGGTAACCCAGAGTGCCTCGCGGCGATCAATGGCTGGCGAGATAGGGGCTGATATCCACCTCGTCAATGAGCTCCGGGCTCATGTAACGCTTGGCATAGCGCAGGTAGACGCCAGAGCGGAGAAAGAGCGCAAACAGCTCGGGGTCGATATGGTGATCCTGTTGCATGAATCCCATGATGCGGATGGCCTCCGAAAGAGATTTGGCTTTCTTGTAGGGGCGATCGCCGGCGGTCAGCGCCTCGAAGATATCGGCGATGGCCATCATCCGGGCAGGGATGCTCATCTCGTCCCGTTTCAGCCGCTTGGGATAACCAGTGCCATCCATCTTCTCATGGTGTCCCCCTGCGATTTCCGGCACCTGTTTCAGGTTGGCGGGGAAGGGGAGTTTTTCGAGCATGATGATGGTCTGGATCATGTGCTCGTTGATCTTGTAGCGCTCCTCATCTGTGAGGGTGCCCCGGCGGATGGCGAGGTTGTAGAGCTCGCCGCGGTTATAGAGGTATTCAGGGGTGTTGACCTGAAATCCCCAAGGGTTGTCAGGGGCAAGGCGGTCGCGGTTGCTGCGGGTGAAGAGGTGATCCGGGCGATCGGCCAACAAGGGTTCGGTGACCGGCAGCGGTGACTCCGCGGCCCGCTGTTTGCGCGCCAGTTCATCCTGAGAGATCCCAATCCGATCGGAGAGCGTGCGCTGCCAGGTGCGGCCCGCGATCTGCTGCAGCCTTGCAATATCCTCTGTGGCCATAAATTCGTCCCCTTCGTTGCAACGGGCGATAAAGGCAAACTCCTCATCCAGCTGTTGCCACTGCTGTTGCAGCGTGGCCTGTAACGTGGCCTCATCACCCCCATGGAGACGTGCCTGCCAGTAGGCAATCTCGGCATCCCGTTTCAGCACTTCAAAGCGCATCCTGACCTCGTGAATGCGATCGCACAGGGTTTCCAGCTTGGTGGCCTTGTCGACCACAAACTCCGGAGTGGTGACTTTGCCGCAATCGTGCAGCCAAGCCGCGATATGTATTGCTTCCCACTGTTTTTCATCGAGCGAAAAGTGTTGGAAGGGGCCCTCCTTGGCCTCACATGCCGCTTCTGCCAGCATCTTGGTCAGTTCGGGGACTCGTTGACAGTGGCCACCGGTATAGGGGCTCTTGGCATCGATGGCCCCTGCGATGAGCTGGATAAAGGCTTCCAGCAGATTGCGCTGCTCCTCCAGCAGTCGCTGGGTGGTGAGTGCCACGGCGGCTGTGGAAGAGAGCGCGTTGACAAATGCCATCCGCTGCGGGGTCAGTGACTTCTTCCGTTCATCGATCAGAAACACCAGGGTGCCGAGCAGTTGGCCATCACGGTTTTTCAGGGCAATCGGCCAGAAGGTCAGTGGTGTGTCGCTCTCCTCGACGTAGGGAAACAGGATCTGCAATTCGCTGGTGACCAATGCAACGGGTTCCAGTTCTACCCCTTGCAAGCTCTGGAACAGTGGATGTTTTGGCTGATTGAGGGTTCCGATACTGTGGATCGGCGTTTGCTCCTGCACCTCGCCATTCCAGCACAACCCTGCCAGATCCAGTGTCTTGTTGCCGCTATCGGAGAGGTAGAGCATGCAGCCTGTTGCACCGGTCAGTTGCTGCATTTCGGTGAGCAGCCGCTCCAGCAAGCGGGGGAAACTGGTCTCGCTGGAGAGGGAGGTGGAAAGCTGCAAAAAGCGCTGGATGGTCGATTTCATGTCGCCCATGGCCTGGGAGAGATCGATGATTTCAGCAATATAGGAGTTGACTCGGATCGGATCGTTGAAGTCGAAGTGGGCGATTTTTCCTGCTTCTTGAGTCAGGTCATCAAGGGGCCTGGCGGCGGTTCTGGCCAGCTTGATGGCCGCGAACAGGGCAAAGATCAGGAAGATGCCCGACAGAAGGAAGGTCTGATTGCGAATGGTGAAGGCGGTGGCCAGCAACTCATCGACAGGTGCTGCAATCCAGAGGGTTAATTTTGACCCATCGGCTTCCGGTAAAGTGATACGCATTCCTTGCCAATCATTGCCCTCTGATTTAAAGGAAAGACTATCTGCCTTCTGATTCTGACTGGCATTCATCAAGTGTTGGATCATAGGCAGGTCGGCTTCGGTCACTCTTGCAAGTCGATAAGCGCCATGTTCATGAATCAGCATCCCACCTTTATGACTTGTCATTAGCTCGCCCTGCTCATTGACGATGGCTAGACGCATATTGGGGGTTATCTTGGCGGATTTGAGCAGGCGCTCGATAGCTCGGAGGTTCAGGCTCATCCCTATGACGCCAGCCCCATTTTGCATTGGTTCGGCAAAACTCAGGTACATCTCCTGAGTATCGTGCGAGATATAGAGAGGGGATTGCACCAACTGTCCACTCTGCTTGGCCTGAATAAACCATGGATGCTCTATTGGATCAAAAAATTGTCCTGATTCCTCTTGCCGTTCAATGATGGTGAGATTGTCGGCCAGCGCGAAGGTCTCCGTAAGAGTGGTTGCCTCTTGATGCCGGATGCTCTTCACGATCCAGCGGGTATTGGCGGGCGGCGTTAGGTGTTGTACCTCGGTGTCGGCAGGCCAGCGCATGAGCCAGAATAGATCGCCGTTGTTGTAACCGGCATACACCGCGTTGGCAGAAGGTTGTCCTTTGAGCAGGGTTGTCATGTAGGGAAGGCTGGCCATTCGCTCTGACAGGGTCTTGGCTTCGGTCAGGCGCTGTTGGGCGAGCAGATTGACGCTTAAAGCTGAGGTGCTGAACAGCCCTTCTAAAGCCTGAGTGGTGATTTGGCCAATCAGGGTGAATCTGTCTTCAGCCTCTTTCATCAGCATGGTTTTGGTTTGCCGATATTGGTGACCAAGAGTGATCAAGGCAAACACCAGCAATAAACCCAGAAACAGATGGGCAATATGAACATACAAGGGGATAACGCGGCGAATGAGATTCATGTTATCTCCTTAAATGGATGGGTTTGTTGAGTGGGGTATAAATGAGATAGCCCAACAGGATAATAGGTAGCTTCATGGTGTTCGCCCTTGCTGCTTGCATTAAAGAGACCCCGTTGCGTAAACCACCAGATGACGATAAATGGAAAGGGGTGATAAATCCTTTTTTTTATTCACCCATCGCAGTAGCCAAAAATGATCCACGGCGATGTTACCGCAGAGTTCTGTGATCGTGATTCTTTTCACTCTGGATATGGATTGAAACCCTCTTTTTGCGGGAAGTGCGCCGAGATATTCAGCAGCCTGGTTTCTTCATCCAGCGACACAGTAACGGTGGCACCATGGGCTTCCAGCATGATTTTGCCATGATAGCCATTGTGACTGTGTGCTTCTTTGTTGTTATTAGAGGATGGGAATCTGTCGAACAGAGAGAGGACATTATTGATATCCAGCAAGGTCGAGCTATCAATATTTAAAATAATGCTGTCGGGGTATTTCAGACAGACAATTTCCACGCAGGAGGAGGGTGCCGCATGCTCACAAGCGAGCCGTGTCAATATTTGAAACGCGGAATAACAGAGAAATTCGTCACCTGCGATGAATAGCTCATCATAGAGGTAATTTTTGGGTTTGGTCAGCTTGATATCTAGCTTTTTCTCGGCATAGAGATTTTTGAATTGCACCGAAAGCCGGTTGAAAATATTAAAGAGCTGGACTTTACCCGCTTTCAAAACAAAGGTGCCGGTTTCAATCTGGTAAATCTCGCTGGCCAGCCGGGTCAATGCCAGTGCATCGCCTACAGATTTTCTGGTGATGGATAGCTGGGTTTTTTGGAGCATGTTGAGCGATGAGTCGGCCGCCAGCTCTTCCAGCAGGTGTAGCGCGTTGAGCAGGGGCTCCCGAATTTCATAGCGGATATTGAACTCGAGGCTCTCTTTGAGCGCATTGAGCTCAAGCATCTGATCGAACTCTTTTTGCAGCTCTCTTCTGGCATGCACCAGCCGCATCAGATTGGCAATGCGAAAACGCAGCATCTCGATGTCGATCGGCTTGGTGATAAAATCTACGGCCCCCAGTTTCATCGCCCGTTTACGGGAATAGATATCATCCAGTGCCGTCATAAAGACGATGGGGATGTGCTCTGAGTGGGGATGTTCACGCAAAATTCTGGCGACATCGAATCCGTTCAGGTTGGGCATCATGATATCGAGCAGCACCAGATCGGGTGGATTATCCGATTGGCAGATCCTGATCGCTTTTTCACCATCCTTGACCAACTTGAGATGAAACTCTTTGCGAAATACCGAGGTGATCAGCATCAAATTATCTGGAACATCGTCAACCACCAGAATGGTGGGACTATCCTGATTGCTGGCGACCAGATCGCTGTTGGAAAAACGGTGCAAACGACCGAATTCAAATTGTGAAAGTGGGGGCTGCGACTGGCTGGTTGCCAACAGCAGCCGAGTGATCCTGGTTTTAAGGGTATCGGGCTTGAGCGGGGTCAAGATAATGTCAGAGACTTTCGCCTGGACAAATTGTTCGATCAATGGGCGATCTGTCCCTGAGGTCAGGGTCAAAAATGGCAGTGTGTGATGAGGTGCCCTACTGCGAATATTTTTCAGCAGCGTGAGCAAGTTTGCCGAATCGAGATCGATATTGCAGATGATCATGGCGGCAGGGCCATCAGCCACGCAACGTTCCAGCGCCTCGACACTCTCCACCACCGTAATCTGGCTTATGCCAATGGCTCGTAACTGATTGCATAGCGCATCGCTGTGCACATTATCTTTTTCCAGTACCAGCGTGGGCCCGGAAATTATTTTTGCTATGTCCATATGGCTATCTGATGTGCCCATCTGTCGCTGTATCCTGCCAGCTCATTTTGAGCATGATAATATAGGGTGCATGACCCTGGTCAACCGATACCTCTGCTACCTTGCGCTGGAAATATAAATCTGCAAGCTGGCTCATCACCTAACGTGATAAAGAGAGCAATCCGATATCATCATACCGTTGGTGCTGACCCATCTTCTGATGGTGTACAACCGCCATTACCCCATATCCACTTTTTTCTTGTATCCGATTTATCCCTTGTGAGTTGCTGGCTCCTGTCGGGTTGTGCGCACATTTCAACTGGGTTGTCATGGCTGCCTGTCGGGGGATCCGTTATGGTGTGAGAAAGGTTGGCAGGGGTCGCCATCCTCCATCTTGGCAGGGAGAATCACTAGATATGGAACATCTTACCCCGAGCGCGGCTCATCCTATGGTGCTGCTGGTTGATGATAAGAGTGGCTGCCACAAGTTGATGAATGCGCTGCTCGGTGAGTGCCTTTTATTGCACGTCTTCACCTGTGAGGCGGTGCTGATGATGGTCAGGCAGAACGATGGAGTATGCTGTCAACCATGAAATCGCGTCTCTGGCACATTGCTGCCGTGCTGTTGCTCTCCCTGATGTTGGCCACGCTGGTCGATGCCTTCTATCTGGAGCTGGAGCGGCAGGAGTATCGCCAGTCGCTGGATACCCGCATTCAGCGCGAGGGCGACAATCTGCAGCAACTGACCCTCTCAAGCAAGGGGATGGGGGCAGTGCAACTGGCTGGCCGCCTCAACCGCGAGATCCAGCAATCGTCACTGCTCGAGCGGGGGGAGCTGAGCCCGAGCGAAGCTCTGCAGGTGTTGGCGCAGGGGGTGAAGGCCAATCATGCCTTTGTTACTAATAAAGCAGGGGTGATTGTCCGTGATTGGGATGCGCTTGGTCGCCATGTCGTCGGGCAGGATGTGTCGTTTCGCTCTTACTTCAGACAAGGGATCCTGGGGCTGGAAACGGTAGATGCCGGGGTTAGCCTCAATACCGGCAAGCGGATGATCTATGTGGCGGCGCCAGTCTCTCACGATCGGGCGCAAGGAAGCGACATTACTGGGGTGGTGGTGGCGCGTTACGAGATGGCGCTGCTCGATACCTTTCTGGCCGGGTGGGGCGATACCATCGGTTTGCTGGTCTCGCCAGATGGAGTGGTGATGGCCAGCAACAAGAGCGACTGGCAAATGGCGGTGGTGGGGCCGAACTCTGCCGCCAGGCAACAGCAGCTCTTTGCCTCTCGCCTATATGGACACTACTTTGCCCCGGATCGCAAACCGGTGGTCCTGCCTGCACTCGATGGCAGTGAAGTTCGGATAGGGAAAGATAGCTATCTGGTGAGCCGCATGCCTATCGAGTGGCACGATGCCAAAGGGCAGTGGACGCTGCTGCTGTTGGGCAATGTGGAACAGGCCGTGTCAGGATGGCGGCGAGTGGCCTTGTTCGGCACCGCCCTGTTGATATGTCTGAGCTCGGCCCTGCTCTGGCAGGGGCGGATGTTGCGTCGCCGCAGTATCCGCGAGCGCAACGAACAGTTTGCCTTCCAGCAGGCATTGATCGATACCCTGCCACATCCTCTCTTCTATACCGATAATCAGGGTCGCCTGCTGGGGGTAAATCGCGCCTTTACCAGCTCATTTGGTGGTGCCCGCCCGCTCGAGGGCAAGCGGTTGGCGGAGTTGCCCCAACTTGCCGGGTTGGACTCGGCGGATGAGGACAACACCTTGTTGAGGGTGGCTGGCAGCCAGGCCAGAACGCAGCATGAGGTGCGCCTGTTTTCGCCGGATGGCCGTCCTCTGGACATGCTCTATTTTCTCTCGGGGATTGAGCTTGCCGAGAGCGAGCGAAGCGGTGCAGTCGGCAGCCTGGTCGACATCACCCCGATCCGTGCCGCCGAGCAGGCCATGCGGGAGGCTCATGACCGGATAGCGGCAGATCGCCAGCGGCTGCACGAGAGCGAGCAGCGGATCCAGTCCATGGTGCGCAACGTACCGGGTATGGTCTATCGCTGCTTGCCTCATCATCCCTGGACCATGTTGTTCGTCAGCGACGAGGCGGAAAAATTAACCGGCTATCCCGCCAGCGATTTTGTCGATAACAGCCGCGATTTTGGTGACTTGATCCATCCTGATGACCTCGAACTGAGCAACCGCAACACCATCGATGCCATTGCCGAACATCGGCAATACATCAACGAGTACCGCATCTTCGATCGCTGGGGTCAGCTCCGCTGGGTCTACTCCATCGGACTCGCCACCTATGATGCCGAGGGTAAGGCCATCTATCTGGACGGGATCATCTTCGATTTCAGCGACCGCAAGCAGGCTGAGGCCGCCATGCTAGAAGCTAGGCAGATCGCCGAAGATGCCACCCGAACCAAGAGCGAATTTTTGGCCAACATGAGCCATGAGATCCGCACGCCAATGAATGCCATCATCGGCATGGCCCATCTGGTGCTGCAAACCAACCTCTCCCCCGAGCAGCACAACTATGTGAGCAAGATAGACAGAGCGGCGAACAACCTGCTCGGGATCCTCAACGACATCCTTGACTTCTCCAAGATGGAGGCGGGCAAGCTGCAACTGGAGAAGGTGGATTTCCAGCTCAACGAAGTGTTCGAGTGGCTGGCGGATCTTACGGCGTTTCGGGCGCGGGAAAAGGGGCTGGCGCTGCTGTTCGATCTGGCCGCTGATCTGCCTGACCGTTTGTGCGGCGATCCCCTGCGGCTTGGCCAGATCCTGCTCAACCTGACCAGCAATGCCATCAAGTTCACCGAGCAGGGAGAGGTGATTGTCCGGCTGGCCCGCAGTAACGAGCGAGATGGCAAGATCTGGCTGCAGGGCAGTGTGCAGGATAGCGGTATCGGCATGACAGCCGAGCAGTGCCAGCGTCTCTTCCACTCCTTTGAACAGGCTGACAGCTCGACCACCCGCAAATATGGTGGCACCGGTCTTGGTTTGGCCATCACGCACAATCTGGTGCAACTGATGGACGGTGAGATCCGGGTGGAGAGCGCCCCGGGGCAGGGCAGCGAGTTCCACTTCCGTATCTGTCTCGCCACCCTGGCGGATCAGGGTAAGGAGAAAGAGCTACGTGTGGCTATGCCGCTGGCGCCGCAGCGTCTGCTGTTGCTGGAGTCGTGTCCTGCTTCGCGAGCGGCCATTCTCCACCACCTGGCGGCGCTGCCTGTTGAGCTTGTCTGCGCGGACGAGCCCGCCGCACTGCTGGCACTGCTGCATCAAGGCATCGCGGCGGGCAAACCCTGTGATCGAGTTGTGCTGGGCTGGCAGGAGGGGGAGAGCTGGTTGTCAGAGGTGCTGCAGGAGGTTGGCACGCTGGCAGCGCCGCCCGCGATCTTGCTGATCACCTCGGGCGATCCCGCACCGCTTGCCAGCAATGTTGCTGCGCTGGGGTTGGCGCCGTGTGATGTGCTGGCCCATCCGTTTACCCCGCAGGCACTGTGTCAGGCATTGTGTAAGGCGCAGGGGGGCGATGCCGTGGGACGAGAGGCGTTATCGGATGCAAGCCCCCATCATCAGGTTGCGCTGCCCGCTCATGGGCTGGCGGGGGCTCGTCTGCTGTTGGTGGATGATAACGACATGAACCGGGAGGTGGCGCTGGCCCTGCTGGGCAAGGAGCAGATTTCCCTGGTCTGTGCTTGCGATGGGGCACAGGCGCTCGCCCTGTTGGCGCAAGATCGCGGGTTTGACGGCATCCTGATGGATTGCCAGATGCCGGTGATGGACGGGTACACCGCGACCCGGTTGATCCGCGCCGATCCGGCGCTGGCCCGGATCCCCATTATTGCCATGACCGCCAGCACCATGGCCGGGGATAAAGAGAAGGCGCTGGCGGCAGGCATGAATGACCACATCGCCAAACCCTTGAATATGCCGCTGTTGCTGGCGACCCTCTCGCACTGGATCACACCCGCCAGACCTCTGGCTGCCGCCAGCAAGTTGCAGGTGACTGACGATGCGACCCCTTGGCAAGGCGTGCCCGGCCTTGACGTGCAGTGGGGCATGGCCGTGATGGGGGGCGACAGTGCGCTCTACCGCAATATGTTGCAGCGCTTTTGTAACGGGCAGCAGGGGTTTGAAGCCAGTTTCCACTCGGCGTGGGCCTCGGATGACAACGTCACGGCCCGGCGTCTGGCTCACACCCTCAAGGGCAGTGCCAGCACCATAGGGGCGACCGGTGTGGCGGATCAGGCGGCGCTGCTCGAGCAAGCCTGTGAAGAGGGGGATGATGCAGGGGTCGCAACCCGCTTGCCATCCCTGATGGCCGAGCTGAAGCCCCTGCTGTCTGGGCTGGAAGCCGCGCTGGCAGTGTCCCCTGTGACGATGGGCGCTTCCCGAGGCATCGATGCCGGGATGCTGGAGGCGCAACTCCAGCAGTTGGGTGCCTTGCTGGCACAGAGCGATGCCCTGGCGTTGGCGCTTTGTCAGCAGATTGAGGCTGATCTGGCTGGCAGTGCATTGCCGCTGCGTGCTGCATTTCAAGAGGTGAGCCGGGCGGTCAACGAGTTCGAGTTCGATAAGGCGCTGCAGTTGCTGGCACCACTGCTTGGGTGATGGTTAACACCCTTATCGCTTGTCATGTTCATCGTCATCCCAACTCATTTTTTAGGGTTGCCATTGAACAAGAACAATTATCATCTATATCGATAGAGATGGATATTTACGCTCTGGTTAATTACGCAGGGTGACGTGAAGGTAAATAGTGTAAATGTGGGCGGTAACATCTGTAACCGGATGAGCGAATGTATCGCGAGTTAAATATGTTCACTATGTTGCAGGCAGCCTTCCACCTTGCCTTTTCTCTCATTATTAATTTGAATGCAGATTCACGATGATGCGTAAACATATCCGTGATCGCGATATTTTACTCACTAGCATCCAGGACAATAAAGAGTGGGGGGAGCGTATTGATATGCATACCTCGGCGGCATCTTTTCACTAAGCTGCGTTAAACGGCAGGGAGGCCAAGCGGGGTTGTGCTGTGTGGGCTAGCAGGAGCAATCATCGCCCTTCAGCGCAGGCAAGATGCAAGCAGATATCAAGCGACAGCAGGTAAATCGTGCCGTGCAGGCCGTGCTTGCTACCGGTGGCAGCTGGCCGTGAGACAGTTCTGGTGTGGGGAGGCAAGTCAGGAGGTTGTCCCGTGGATGACTGCATGAAATATGCAATGAGATGAGTAAAGATATATTCAACGGATCATTTATTGGTGGGCATCAGTATTGTGAAATGAGCGGTATAGCCAAGATTTCAATCATGTTAATTTGGCTCACAGTGAAAGAGAGGATATGCGGTGATTAATTATTTAATATCCAATTAAGTTCATAAAATTTACGGTGTCGCTAAATATCCCTTAGGGGGTAATTAATTTCATTTGTGATGTGGCTCGCTATGAAAATAGGGGTAAGCCGGTCGAAATTGATAGAGATCAATACTGCAGGGTGGGTGAGTCCTTAGCATTTCCGCTATTAAGCATTTATCAAACAAGTGCTCACTACGGGAATAAGTAGAATGGTCGAGGATAATTTTTTATCGGCTCATGGGATTAATCGCCGTGATTTTATGAAATTGTGTGCCGGGATGGCCGCAACCCTGGGATTAAGTCAGCATGCCGTCGCCAAGATGGCCACTGCGCTCACCAGCCCCGAACGGCCGCCGGTGATCTGGATTGGGGCGCAGGAGTCACACCGGCTGTACCGAATCGCTGCTGCGCGCCACCCACCCCACCATCGAGAACCTGATCCTCAACACCATTTCGCTGGAGTACCACGAGGTACTCTCGGCGGCCTTTGGTCATCAGGCTGAAGAGAACAAGCACAACGCCATCAAGCGTTATAAAGGCAAATATGTGCTGGTGGTGGATGGCTCCATTCCGCTCAAGGATGGCGGCGTCTACTGCATGGTGGCCGGTGAGCCTATTGTCGACCATATTCGCCGTGCTGCCGCCGACGCGGCTGCGGTGATTGCCATCGGCTCCTGTGCCGCCTGGGGCGGAGTGCCTGCCAGCGGCGGCAACCCGACCGGCGCGGCCAGCCTCGAAGAGGCCCTCGGCAATATCGGTACTCCCATCATCAATATCCCGGGCTGCCCGCCCAATCCCCACAACTTCCTCACCACGGTTGCCTACTACATCACCTACGGCAAGCTGCCAGCGCTGGATAGCAAAAAGCGCCCGCTGTTTGCCTATGAGCGGCTGATCCACGAGAACTGCGAGCGTCGTCCGCACTTCGACGCGGGGCGTTTTGCCAAGGAGTTTGGCGACGAGGGCCACCGTCAGGGCTGGTGCCTATACCATCTGGGCTGCAAGGGGCCGGAGACCTATGGCAACTGTTCAACTCTGGAGTTCTGCGATGTGGGCGGCGGCATCTGGCCGGTCGGCATCGGTCACCCCTGTTATGGCTGCAACGAGCAGGGGGTCGGTTTTAGTAAGGGGATCTTCCAGCTCGCCAAGGTCGAGAACCCGACCCCGCGGGTGGATAAACCCGACGTGAAAATTCAGGAGGGGGGCTATACCTCGCCCACCGCGACCGGCCTTATCGGTGGCGCCCTCGGGGTGTTGGTGGGGGTGAGTCTGATGACGGTGCGTGAACTCGGTCGCCAGCAGAAACGCCACGAAGCCGGGCAGCACCCATCACGGGAGGAGTAACCGTGAACAGACGCAACTTCCTCAAATTCGCCTCCGTCGGTGCGCTGGCGGCGGGCACAGCCGTACCCGGCACCGCAATGGCGGCGGCCAAGAACAAGCCGCCCATTCCCGGCGCACTCGGCATGCTCTACGACTCCACCCTCTGCGTTGGCTGTCAGGCCTGTGTGGCGGAGTGTCAGCGCCTTAACGGCAATCCGGCCAATCCAGCCGGGGCGCAAACCTGGTCCAACAACGACAAGCTGACCCCCTACACCAACAACATCATTCAGGTGTGGAAGAGCGGCACTGGCGAGCACAAGGATCAGCTGGTGGATGGCTACGCCTACATCAAGAAGCAGTGCATGCACTGCGTCGATCCCAACTGCGTCTCCGTCTGCCCGGTGCAGGCTCTTAAAAAAGATCCCAAGACCGGCATCGTTCACTACGACCCGAGCGTCTGCACCGGCTGTCGCTACTGCATGGTGGGCTGCCCGTTCGATGTGCCCAAATATGACTACGACAATCCGCTGGGGGCGATCCACAAGTGCGAGCTCTGCAACCAGAAGGGGCTTGAACGGATCGATCAGGGCAAGTTGCCTGGGTGTGTCGAGGTGTGCCCCACCGGCGCCGTCATCTTCGGCACCCGCGAGGAGCTGATGGCAGAAGCCAAGCGTCGTCTGCTGGCGACTCCGGGCAGCGAATATGCCTATCCGCGCCAGACCCTCTCTGCCAACGACCCTTACCTGCACGAAGTGCCCCACTACCAGCCTTACGTCTATGGCGAGAAGGAGGGGGGCGGCACCCAGGTGCTGGTGCTGGCCGGGGTGCCCTACACCAGGCTCGACATGCCCGACCTGCCGGAGCTCTCCTCCGGTGCCCGCTCCGAGCATATCCAGCACACCCTCTACAAGGGGATGGTGCTGCCCATGGTGGTGCTGACCGGCCTCTCGGTGCTGATCCGCCGCAACACCAAGAATGGTCACGATCACCATCACGATGATGGCCATGATCAGGGGAGTGCGCAGATCAAGGATCAGGGCACCACAAAGGGAGGCAAGGATCATGAGTAATCACAAGGCACATCCCCTCGGCGGCAAGCTGGTCAGCTGGCCTGTGCTGGTGCTGGCCCCCTTTGCCGTGCTGTGCGGCATGTTGATCTTGAAACGCCTCGTCTTCGGGCTGGGCTCGGTCACCGATCTGAATGGCGGCTACCCCTGGGGGCTCTGGATCTCGTTCGATCTCTTGATCGGCACCGGTTTCGCCTGTGGCGGCTGGGCGCTGGCCTGGGCTGTCTATGTGTTCAACCGGGGCGAGTATCACCCGCTGGTGCGACCGGCCCTGTTGGCGAGCCTGTTTGGCTACTCGCTGGGCGGCCTCTCCATCACCATCGACGTGGGGCGTTACTGGAACCTGCCGTACTTCTACCTGCCCGGTCACTTCAACACCTCCTCGGTGCTGTTCGAGACGGCGGTCTGCATGACCATCTATATCGGGGTGATGGCACTGGAGTTCGCTCCCGTGCTGCTGGAGAAGTTCGGCTGGAAGGCGTCCCTCATTCGCCTCAACAAGATCATGTTCTTCGTGCTGGCGCTGGGGGCTCTGCTGCCCACCATGCACCAATCCTCCATGGGATCCTTGATGATCGTCGCGGGGGAGAAGATCCATCCGCTCTGGCAAAGCTACGAGCTGCTGCCGGTCTTTTCGCTGCTGACCGCATTTATCATGGGCTTCTCCATCGTGGTATTTGAGGGCTCTTTGGTGCAGGCCGGATTGGCGGGGCGGGGCCCCAACGAGAAGTCGCTCTTCTACAAACTGACCCAGGTGATCGATATCTTCCTGATCCTGTTTGTGGCGCTGCGCTTTGCCGAGATCGTCATCCACGACAAGTCGGAGTATCTCTCCGAGTTAAATCGCTTCTCCATCATGTTCTGGAGCGAGATTGCGCTGATGATCTTCCCGCTGCTGGTGTTCCACTGGGACAAGAGCCGCCGGGATTCGCGCATGTTGTTCCTGGGGGCCCTCAGCATGCTGCTGGGCGCCGCCCTCTGGCGACTGGATTACTCCCTGCTCGCCTTCAACCCCGGCAATGGCTACCACTATTTCCCCTCCGCTACGGAGGTGCTGATCTCTCTGGGCTTTGTTGCCATCGAGGTGTGTGCCTATTTGCTGTTGATCCGGCTCTTGCCGGTACTGCCATCACTTGAACGTGTTCACCAAGATTATCAGGCCCGAGGGAAAGCCAACGTATGAGCCAACGTATCACCATAGACCCCATCACCCGCATTGAGGGGCACCTGCGTATCGACTGCGAAATCGAAGGCGGTAAAGTGACCAAAGCCTGGTCGTCCGGCACCATGTGGCGCGGGATGGAGGAGATCGTCAAGGGCAACGACCCGCGCGATGCCTGGATGATAGTGCAGCGCATCTGCGGGGTATGTACCTCCATTCACGCCATCGCCTCGGTGCGGGCGGTGGAGAACGCCATCGGCGCCAAGGTGCCGGTCAATGCCCAGTACATCCGCAACCTCATCATCGCGGCCCACAACATCCACGATCACATCGTCCACTTCTATCAGCTCTCCGCGCTGGACTGGGTGGACATCACCGCGGCCCTTGAGGCCAATCCGCAAAAAGCGGCAGACATGCTCAAGGGGGTATCGACCTGGTCCCTTAACAGTGCCGACGAGTTGACCAAGGTGCAGGAGAAGATCCGCGCCCTGGTGGCGAGCGGCCAGCTTGGCATCTTTGCCAACGGCTACTGGGGTCACAAGGCGATGAAGCTGAGCCCGGAGGTGAACCTCATCGCCGTGGCGCACTATCTGCAGGCACTGGAGTGCCAGCGCGATGCCAACCGCATTGTCGCCATTCTGGGGGGCAAGAGCCCGCACATCCAGAATCTGGCGGTGGGCGGCGTGGCCAACCCCATCAATCTGGATGCACCGAGCGTGCTCAACCTGGAGCGGCTGCTCTACGTGAAGAGCTTTATCGACCGGCTCGGCGAGTTTATCGAGCAGGTCTACAAGGTGGATGCCGCCATCATCGCCGCGCACTACCCCGAGTGGCTGAGTCTGGGGCAGGGGGCCAAGCACTACCTGAGCGTGCCGGAGCTCCCCACCGACGGTGACGGCGGCAGCTTCCTGATGCCGGGCGGCTATATCGAGAATGGCAATCTGGCGGGTTATCGCCCCATCGAGAGCCATCAGGATGGCTGGCTGATGGAGGGCATCGCCGAGAGCAACAAGCACGCCTGGTACAAGGATGACGAGCCCCTCAAGCCGTGGGAGGGCAAGACCGAGCCGAACTACACCGGCTGGCAGGATGACGGCAAATACTCCTGGGTCAAATCCCCCACCTTCTACGGCAAGGTGGTGGAGGTGGGGCCGCTTGCCGACTTGCTGGTGAAGCTGGCCGCCAAACACCCGGAGACGGTGGCGCATTTCGACCAGTTGAATGGCATCTACAAGGCGCTCACCGGCTCGGCCATCAAGACCGAGCAGCTGCACTCCACCATGGGCCGCATCATCGGTCGCGCGGTGCGCTGCTGTGTGCTCAAAGATACCCTGTCCCATCAGTGGAAGGCGCTGGTGGACAACATCGGCAAGGGGGACACTACCGCCTATATCAAGGCCGAGATCCCGGCGGATAAAGAGTTTCGCGGAGTGGGCTTTGAAGAGGCACCGCGCGGCATGCTCTCCCACTGGATCGTCATCAAGGGCGGCAAGATCGAGAACTATCAGGCGGTGGTGCCATCGACCTGGAACTCGGGCCCGCGCAACTTCAACGACGAACCAGGCCCCTACGAGCAGGCGCTGGTGGGCACCCCGGTGGCGGATCCCGCCAAGCCGCTGGAGGTGGTGCGCACCGTCCACTCGTTCGACCCCTGCATGTCCTGCGCGGTGCATGTGGTGGATACCCAAAATGGTGAAACGACTCAGGTGAAGGTGTTGTGATGAACATCCTGATCCTGGGCGTCGGCAACCTGCTCTTGAGCGATGAGGCGGTGGGGGTTCGCATCGTCGAGGCGCTGGGGCGCAACTACCGTTTCGCCCCCGGCATCGAGCTGCTCGATGGCGGTACCGCCGGTATGGAATTGCTCGAAGCGATGGCCAGTCGCGATCACATCATTCTGGCGGATGCGGTGCGCAGCGGTAATCCGCCGGGCACCGTAGTGACCCTGAAAGATGAGGAGATCCCGACCCTGTTTGGCCGCAAGATCTCCCCCCATCAGCTGGGGCTGGCGGATGTGCTCTCGGCGCTGCACATGACGGGGGAGTCGCCCAAGCGGCTCACCCTGATCGGCATAGAGCCCGAATCCCTCGAACCCCGCATCGGCCTTACCCCTGTGGTGGCGGCGGCCATGGGGGAGGCGACGGATCGGATCTTGACCCTGCTGGCCAGTGTCGGTGCCCCCGCCATCCCGCTCTCTGAGCAGGAGAAAGCTGAACAAGCGCGGGAGGGCCTATGGCGCAGTCCCATTTAAGCGAGGTTGATAGAGTGCTGGAGAGAGTACCGGAGATGGCGCAGGAGTTTGCCGGTTTTGCCCGCAATCCCGCGCCCCTGCTGGTAGCCCAGTACGAGCGGATCGCTCGCGAAGAGATGCAGGCGTTGCCCTTCTATCACGCCACCATGCCCATAGTTGCGGAGTGCACGTTGTTTGAAGGTCAGTGGCTCGGCTGTGTGCTCACCCCCTGGATGTTGAGCGTGGTGGTGCTGCCGGGGCCGGATCAGCTTTGGCCGGTGCGAAGCAGCAGCGATCGGCTCGCCCTGCAGCTCCCCTGCGGCAACATGACCTTTATGGTGGGTGAACTGCCCGAGACGGGACAGTTGCTGGCCTGCTCCCTGATGTCGCCGCTCGATCCCCATCTCGGGGCCGGGGAGGGGCGCGCACTGGTGAGCAGCACCCTCAAGATGCTGCTCTCCTTGCCGGTGCAGCAAGGGGCTGGCGATGTGGATCTGGGCCGCAGACGGCTATTCGGTGCCCGGCGCGGTCAACCGGCATAGTCGCTAGGTTTCACGCGAAATCAAGTTTAGAATAGGGGGCCATTTTGGCCCCTCACTCCCATGTTCAGACACGCATTGCGCCTCTTTTTTGAGTGATGATCCGTGAGTGGTACAAAACAAGAAGGATCCCCATGACTGTTTCTCGCAATTCCCTTCGCCATTACGCCAGATCCGGCGCTACCGCCCTGTTGACCCTGCTGCTGGGCACTGCCTCTCACGCGGTGCTGGCCGCCGCCCAACCTGTGCCTGCCGAGCTCAAGCTCGCCATCGGAGCCGAACCCACCGAAGGGTTTGACCCTCTGCTTGGCTGGAGTCACGGCAGCTACCTGCTGCTGCACAGCCCGCTGCTCAAACAGATTGCTGGCGATAGTGCCGATCTCAGTTGGCAGAATGTGCTCACCCAATCGGTGACCCCGAACAAGGATGGCAAAGGGTGGCTTATCACCCTCAAGCCTGACCTGAAATTCTCCAACGGCGCGCCGCTTACCGCCGAGGATGTGGCCTTTACCTACAACAGCGCAGCCCAGGGCGGCGGCAAGATCGACATGGGCAACTTTGTCTCGGCCAAGGTGCTCTCACCCACCGAAGTTGCCATCACCTTGAGTGCCCCCCAGAGCACCTTCGTCAACGTGCTGGGATCCTTGGGGATAGTGTCGAAGCAGGATTACGACGCAAAAGCGTACGCCCAAAAGCCGGTCGGTGCCGGCCCTTACCGGTTGGTGAGCTTCCTGCCCGGTCAACAGTTGGTGGTGGAGGCGAACCCCTATTACGCCGGCGGCAACAACGATTTCAAACGGCTGGTCTTTGTCTTTATCGATGAAGAGAGCGCCTATGCCGCTGCCCAGAGTAGCCAGCTTGATGTGGTGCGCATCGCCCCGTCGCTTGCGCCAACCGTGCCTGCTTCCCTCAAGCTCTGGGTGCGGCCGAGTGTAGAGAACCGCGGTATCGTCTTCCCCATTCCGCCTGCGGGCGGCAAGGATGCCAAGGGTTATCCCATCGGCAACGACGTGACCTCGGATGTGGCGGTGCGCCGCGCCATCAACTACGCCATCGACCGCAAGCTGCTGGCCGACCAGCTGCTGGAAGGACATGCCATCCCCGCCTACAGCGCGGTAGAAGGCCTGCCTTGGCTGAACAAGGCCACCGCCTTCAAGGATGGGGATGCGGCCCACGCCAATGCCCTGCTCGACGAGGCGGGCTGGAAGATGGGCAGTGACGGCATTCGCCACAAGGGCTCCCTGCGTGCCGCCGTTACCCTCTGGTACACCAGTGGCGACAGCACCCGCCGGGATTTGGCAGAAGCGGTGCGGGCCATGCTCAAACCCATCGGCCTCGAGGTGAGCCTCAAGTCCGGCAGCTGGGAGCAGGTGGAGCGGGAGATGCACGCCAATCCGGTGCTGATGGGGTGGGGGAGTCTGGATCCCATGGAGCTCTATCACCACTACCAGAGCGGCTCCGGTGGTGTAGAGTTCTACAACCCGGGCTACTACAGCAATCCTGTGGTGGATGGCCACCTCAAGCAGGCGCTGGATGCTCCGAACTGGCAGGCGGCCGTGCCGTTCTGGCAACAGGTGGAGTGGGATGGCAAAACGGGCGCCGGAGTGCAGGGAGATGCCGCCTGGGCCTGGCTGCTCAACGTGCAGCACACCTATCTGGCCAACCGCTGCATCGATCTTGGCAAGGGGGCGCCGGAAATTCACGGTAGCTGGTCCCTGCTCAACAACCTGCAGGATTGGCGGTGGACGTGCCGTTAAGTTCGCCTTTGAGTCATTCAGGTTATCTGTTGCTAAAAGCCCTGCTGCGTCTGGCAGGGCTGCTCTGTCTGGTCTCGGTCGCCACCTTTGTGCTGCTGAGTTACTCCCCCATCGACCCCATCAAGGCCTATATCGGCAACGATCTGCTCCATGTGCCGCCGGAGCAGTACGCCCGCATTGCCGCTCGCTGGGGGCTGGATCAACCGCTCTGGCTGCGCTACTGGCACTGGTTTACCCAGGTGCTGCAGGGGGATCTCGGTTACTCCATGCTCTACAACGCGCCTGTGGGTGAAGTCATAGGCCAGCGCTTTGCTGCCTCCTTCCTGCTGCTGGCGGGCGCCTGGCTGCTCTCCGGCTTTTTCGGGATTTTGCTGGGCCTCTGCGCCGGTCGCTATCTCAACCGCTTGCCCGATCGCCTGATTTGCCGTTTTGCCTATCTGCTCGCCTCCTTGCCCACCTTCTGGGTCGGCCTGTTGCTGCTCGCCCTGTTTGCGGTGCACTGGCCGCTACTGCCGGTCTGCTGCGCCTGGACGCCGGGACTGGCTGCCGATGAGGCGGATTGGGTCATGCGGTTGCGTCATCTGCTGCTGCCGGTGACCACGCTCGCCTTGCTCGGGCTGGGCAATATTGCCCTGCATACCCGGGCGCGGGTGGCCGAGGTGCTGGAGAGCGACTTTATTCGCTACGCCCGCGCTCAGGGCGATGGCGGCTGGCCCATGCTGCGTTTTCATGTGCTGCGCCACGCCCTGACCCCGGCGCTCTGCCTGCAGTTTGCCTCCCTTGGCGAGCTGATTGGCGGATCGCTCTTGGCCGAAAAGGTCTTCTCCTATCCGGGGCTCGGCCAGGCCACCGTGGATGCGGGGCTGCGGGGCGATATCCCCCTGCTGATGGGCATAGTGCTCTTCTGCACCCTGCTGGTCTTTATTGGCAACACTGTGGCCAGTGTGCTGTTGGCCCGCATCAATCGGGGCTGGGAGGGTGAGCATGCTGTTTAATCCGTTTCCCTCCATACTGCGGCTGGTTTTTGCTCTGCTCGGATTGGCGCTGCTGGCCACTTACGGCTGGAGCCTCTCTCATCAGGATGTGCCGATGGATCTGCTGGCCCGTCAGCAGCCCCCCTCGCTGGCCCACTGGTTCGGCACCGATCAGATGGGGCGGGATCTCTGGTTGCGGGCCTTTCAGGGCACCCTCACCAGTCTGGAGCTGGGCATCAGCACGGCACTCTGCAGTGGCCTGCTGGCCATGGTGGCGGCAAGCCTTTCGCTGGTTCATCCCAGATGTGATGCGGCGGTGCGAATGGTGATCGACGCTATGCTGGCGTTGCCCCATATGCTGCTGCTGATCCTTATCTGCTTTACCGTGGGGGGTGGTATGCGCGGGGTGATCCTGGCGGTGGCGCTCACCCACTGGCCCAAGCTGGCGCTCATTCTCTGCGCAGAAGCGCGGCGGATCGCCTGCAGCGACTATGTGGTGCTGGCCCGCTGTCAGGGGATGGGGGCGCTGCGTCGCTGGCGTACCCACCTGTTGCCGGGGCTGTTGCCCCAATGGTTTATCGGGACTTTGCTGATGTTTCCCCATGCGGTGCTGCACAGCGCGGCCTTGAGCTTTCTCGGCTTTGGGCTGGCGGCCCACGAGGCCTCGCTGGGCCTGCTGCTGGCCGATGCCCTGCGTTATCTGGCCGGCGGTGGCTGGTGGCTAGCCCTCTTCCCGGGACTGATGTTGCTGCTGCTGGTGTTGCTGTTTGATCAGGCTACCCGCGCCTTGCAACAGCTGTTGTGGCACAGGAGTGAACCATGCTGAGTTTTGACCATGTGACCATAGAGGCGGCCCACTACTCCTGGCTGGGGCGGCGCAGCTGGCAGCCTTTGCTGACCGATATCAGCCTGCAACTGGCGCCTGGGGAGATAGTGGCGCTGGTGGGGGGAGCGGCGAGGGCAAGAGCCTGCTGTTGCAAAGCGCTCTGACCCTGCTGCCGGACAACCTGAGGATGCGCGGCACCATCTCCCTCGATGGCGTGCCCCTGTGTGATGCCAGTAGGGCCGGTCTGCGCGGCCACACCCTCTGCTATGTGCCGCAGGGTGTAAGCGCCCTCAATCCGCTGCTGACGGTGGAGCGCCAGCTGGGCCGTGCGGCACGTCTCTGCGGCCAGAGCGGTTCTCGCGAGCGGCTCGGCGAGCAGCTGCTGCGCTACCAGCTGCCCGCGACCACCCTGGACAGGTACCCGCGCCAGCTCTCCGGCGGCATGGCCAAGCGCATTCTTGCCTGCACTGCGGCGCTCGGCGGTGCCCGCTACATTCTGGCAGACGAGATCACCGCCTGGCTCGACGAGGGGCTGGCCTGCCAGCTGCTCGGCCAGTTGCGTGAATTGGCCAATCATGGCAGCGGTATCCTCTGGGTGACCCACGATCTGGCGCTGGCGGCCCGCTTTGCCGATCGCATTGTGGCGCTGCATCAGGGGCAGGTGAGCGATACCTTGAGTTGCCACCATCTGCGCCAGGGGCAGGGGAGCGAGATGCTCCGCACCCACTGGCAGGCGCTGCCCGAGTTCAATGCGCTCTTCTCTGTGCCGGAGGTTTCCTGATGTTTGAAGTACGAAATCTCACTATCGCCCAGGGGGAACGTCCCCTCTGGCAGGGGTTATCGCTGACGGTGAAAGCGGGCGAGCGACTCGGTATCTCTGCGCCGAGTGGCCATGGCAAGACCACGCTGGGGCGGGTATTGGCGGGTTGGCAACCGGTTGGGGCTGGCGGGCGGATCCTGCTGGATGGGCAGCCTGTACCTGAACAGGTAAAAGGTTATAACCCTATCCAGCTGGTGCCCCAGCACCCGGAACTCACCTTCAATCCCTATCGCACCACCGGGCAGGCGTTGTGGGATGTATGGCGCCCCGATGAGGCCATGCTTGCCCGCTTTATGGTCAAACTTGAGTGGCTCGGCCGTAAACCCGGTCAACTCTCCGGCGGCGAGCTGGCCCGCATCGCGTTGCTGCGCGCCCTCGATCCCCGTACCCGTCTGCTGATTGCCGATGAGGTGACCGCCCAGCTGGATCCGCAAATCCAGCGCCAGCTCTGGCGGGAGTTGATGATTGAGTGCGAGCAGCGCGGGCTTGGCATGGTGATCTTCAGCCACCAGCAGGCGCTGTTGCGTCAGATCTGTCATCGGGTGCTGCGCTTTGGTGAGCCGCCTGCGGAGCAGGAGGCGATGGCCCGTAGCGTGGCCTGAGGATTGGCTTCCACCTCATCCCCAGCCCTTCTCCCGCAAGGGGAGAAGGGAGCAGAAGGTGCCATTTCGCCAGGCTCGGGGTTTAGGGTTTGGAGAACCTTGGGGTTTGAAAATATGGCTGGTTGTTATGCTCGAAGCCCCCTGAGGGGTTTGAGGGCATCGTATAGCCGCGGCATCCACAAACCGATTCCCTCACCCTGGGGAGAGGGCCAAGGTGAGGGGGCGCGAGTATGAAACGTTGGCCATTCTGTATACAGAGAGAATCGTTGGCAAAGCGCGCAGATAAAAGAGAGGGAGGCATCAGCCTCCCTCTTTTGTTTTCTACCGTTATCAGCGGCATTTAACCGGTTCTGGTTCAGGCCGTGGCCAGCCAGTTAAGCCAGGCATCCATCCCTTCGCCTGTGGTGGCGCTGACCTGGATCACCTGAATATAGGGGTTGACCCGTTTGGCGTTCTCGATGCAGCGGGCCACGTCAAAGCTGACGTAGGGCAGCAGATCGATCTTGTTGATCACCATCAGCTGGGCGGCGGCAAACATGTCCGGGTATTTCAGCGGCTTCTCTTCCCCCTCGGTGACGGAGAGGATCGCCACCTTGTACTTCTCGCCGAGATCGAAGCTGGCGGGGCAGACCAGATTACCCACGTTCTCGATAAAGAGGATGCCCCCTTGATTGGCGGGCAGCTGGTGGCAGGCGTCGTGAACCATTTTGGCGTCCAGATGGCAGCCCTTGCCGGTGTTGATCTGCACGGCAGGGACGCCGGTGGCACGAATGCGATCCGCATCGGCGCTGGTCTGCTGATCCCCTTCGATCACCGCGCAGGGGCGTTTTTCGGCTAGCAGGCGCAGGGTTTCGCACAGCAAAGTGGTTTTGCCTGACCCCGGACTAGAGACCAGACTGAGCACCAGCTGGTCGGCGGTTGTGAAGTGCTCGCGGTTGTGGGCGGCCAGCGCATTGTTCTTGGCCAGCACATCCATCTCGATGGCGATCAGCTGGCGCTGCCCCATGCCGGGCACCGACAGTCCCGCTTCCCCTTTGCCGTAGTGCAGATCACCCTGCTGGTGGTCATGGTCATGGTCATGGTCATGGCTGTGATCATGGGGATGCGCGTGGGAATGGCCGTGGTCATGAGAGTGGGCATGATCATGATGATGGTGGTGGGGGTGATCATGATGGTGCTCATAGGGCTGATCATGCCCCTCATGGCTTATGGGAGCCCGTACCCCGTGGTAGTGGTGATGGACATCCCCCTGATGGTGGTAGTGGTGGTGAATGATCAGGGTGCGCGGTGCACTCTGCTCGTGATCATGATGGTGATGGGCGTTATGAGCATGATGATGGTCGTGTTCATGACCATGTTCATGGTGATGTTCATGCTCGTGATGATGCTCATGATCGTGCTCATGGCCGGCGATTCGCGCCTGGCCGCATCCGCATATGCTACACATATCAACTTACCTCGATGTCGGTGATGCGCAGGCTATCACCCTGCGCGACTCGTAATTTGTATCCGCCACACTCGGGGCAGGCCTGCCCGCGCTCGGTGAGGGTGACCGTCTGGTTGCAGTCGTAACACCAAGCCTCTGCCGCTTGGCGCTGAAAGTGCAGCTGGGCCCCTTCGACGGCGGTGCCCTTGGCGGCCGCCTCGAAACAGAAGGCAATGGTGTCCGGGTCGACGCAGGAGAAGCTGCCGACCTCGAGCCAGAGGGCGGTCACCCTGGTAAAGCCCCGCTGGGTGGCCTGTTCGGCTGCCAGATCGATAGCGGCCATGGCCAGAGACATTTCGTGCATGGTGGCTCCTTAACCGATATGGGGAGGAGTAGTGACTCCTCCCTGTAAATGACGGAACGGCATGGCTGCTCAACAGATCCGCGGCAGCAGCTCACCTTGCGGCAGCTCCAGATAACGGCGGCTGCCCCAGGGGTTGTTGAGGATCACCTTGTGGCGATCGCTCGCCTGCACCACGCCGATTTGGCTGGCGGCGGGGTTGAATTGCCGCAAGATGCCCAGTGCGTCCTGCGCCTGCTCGGCAGGCAGGGCCAGCACCATGGTTCCCTCGTTGGCGAGATCATGGGGCTCGAAACCGTAGAGCTCGCAGAGGCCCCGCACCGGATCGCACACCGGAATGGCGGACTCCTCCAGCTCGATGGCAACACCGGAGGCGCTGCTCCACTCGTTGAGCACGGCGGCAAGGCCACCGCGGGTGGCGTCGCGCAGGGCGTGAGGGGTAATGCCAGCCTGCAGCAGCGCTTCGACCTGCGGCCAGAGGGTGGTGCAGTCGCTCTTGAGATCGGATCCTAGTTGCAGGGCGTCACGGGCCATCAGGATGCAGGCGCCGTGGCTGCCGATATCCCGCGACACCAGAATGGCGTCACCGGCCTTGAGGTTGCGTACCGAGATGCCCCGGCTCTGTTCAGGCCGCGGGAAGGTACCGACCCCGCTGGTGTTGATAAAGATCTTGTCGGCCGCCCCCTTGGGCACCACCTTGGTGTCGCCGCAGACGATGCGGGCGCCGCTCTTGGCAAGCTCGGCCGCCATCGACTCGACGATGCGGGCGAGATCGGCGTAGGGGAACCCCTCCTCGATGATAAAGCTGCAGCTCAGATACTCGGGCTTGGCCCCCATCATGGCGAGATCGTTGACCGTACCGGCGATGGCCAGCTTGCCGATATCCCCCCCCTCGAAGAAGAGCGGCGAGACGGTAAAGCTGTCGGTGGTGAAGGCTACGGGGCCGTTTACCGGCAGCAGGGCAGCATCTTCACCGCGCAGCAGGATCTCGTTGCCAAAGTGGCGAAAGAAGAGCTGATTGATCAGCTGGTTCATTTCTACACCGCCGCCGCCGTGGCTTAACTGAATTTCTCTCATTGGATCCCCATATATCGGTAGTAGGCATTGCAGGCCCCTTCGGAGCTGACCATGCAGCTGCCCATGGGCTGGGTCGGGGTGCAGCCCCGGCCAAAGACTTTGCACTGGTTCGGTTTGGCCAGGCCGCGCAGGATATCGGCGCACTGGCACGCCTTGTGGTCATCGATGGGAGTCTGATTGAGCGCGAAGTGGCGCTCCGCATCACGTTTGGCAAAGGCATCGCGCAGGCGCAGGGCGGAGGCGTTGATATCGCCGAGGCCTCGCCAGCGAAAGTGCTCGCGGGTCTCGAAAAAGCGCTCGACCAGCCGCTGGGCGGCTTTATTGCCGCTGGCGGTGACGGCGCGGCTGTATTGCACCTCCAGCGCGTAGCGACCCTCCACCTTCTGGCGCACCATCATCAAGAGTGCCTCCATCACATCCACCGGCTCGAAGCCACTCACCACCACCGGTACCTGATAACGATCGACGATGGGCAGGTAGATATCGGCGCCGGTGATGACGCTGACGTGGGAGGGGCCGATAAAGGCGTTCACCTTGGCCACCCCGTCAGCCATCACCGCATGAATGGCGGGGGGCACCAGCACATGGTTGATATGAAACAGCAGGTTCTCAATCCCCTCAGCTTCAGCGGCAGCCAAGAGTGCCGCTGTCATCGGGGTGGAGGTCTCAAAACCGATGGCGAAGAAGACCACGGTTTTCTCCGGATGCTCTTTGGCGATACGCAGGGCATCGAGGGGGTCATAGACCGGGCGGATATCGCTCCCCTTGGCCCGTTGCTGGGCCAGCGTGCCCCTGGATCCCGGCACCCGGATCATGTCCCCCAGGGTGACCAGAATGACGCTGGGCTGGCTCGCCAGCTCGATGGCCTGATCGATGCGCTCTTTGGGCATGATGCAGACCGGGCAACCGGGGCCGTGGACAAACTCGATGCTGGCCGGCAGCAACTGGTGCAGGCCGTACTTCATGATGGTGTGGGTATGGCCGCCACACACCTCCATCACCCGCAGCGGCTCGGGGAGATCTTTGGCGAGTTCATTAATTTGGGCGGCGAGGGCGCGGATCACCTCGGGCTGGCGAAAGCCCTGAAACAGATCATTCAAGGTCAGCATGGCAAGATATCCTGCTTGGGCATCAGGGCCACCATCTGGCGGAAGCTCTCGAGGCTGGCCTGCGCCTCCTCTTCGTCAATCTTGCTCATCACAAAGCCGATATGGAGCAGCACATAGTCGCCCACCTGGAGAGGCTCTTCGAGCAGCATGCAGCTGACGCGCCGCTGCACCCCAAGGGTGTCGACGGTGACGCAGTTATCTTCGGGGTGCAGTTGCACCACCTGAGAGGGGATGGATAGACACATGAATTTCAGGACTCCGACAAGGTGGCACAACCGGCTGTGGCAGGCTGGTGCGTGGCAAGATGGTGGATGGCAAACCAGAGCTGACCGGCGGCGATGCCACCGTCATTGAGCGGCAGGGTTTCGCTGGTCAATACCTGCCGACCGGCGGCTTCGAGCGCGGGCACCAGCTGATCCATCAGCACCCGGTTTTGAAAGACGCCGCCCCCGAGTACCACCGGATAGCCGGGGAAGCGCTCGGCCAGAGCGATGACCAGAGCGCTGATGGCGCGGATAAAACCGGCGGCCAGGCTGGCGGTGGAGGTGCCTTGGCGCCGCTCGCTGACAAGGGTATTGATGAGCTCGGCCCACTCGATATGCAGTGGCCCCTCTGCTGATTGGCTGAGATCAAAGGCGAGGGGGAAGGGCTGTTCATCGGGGGTCAGCTGCAAGGCAGCCGCCTCTAGCAAGAGTCCCGCTTCGCCCTCGTAATCCGGGGTGTCGATCACCCCCAAGAGCGCTGCCACCACATCGAACAGCCGCCCGATGGAACTGGTGTAGGGGGCGTTGCGACCCAACTGCCAGAGCTGGTGCAGATTGCTGATCCGTTCAGCTGGCAACTTGTTGATCAGCGGAATATCGAGGGCGCGGATCTCCTCAGGACTGTGCGATTCAAACAGCAGCCCCAGCAGCTGGCGCACCGGCTCGCGGATCGCCGCTTCGCCGCCGATCAGCTTGAAGGGGGCAAGGTGGGCAACCCGCTCAAATCCCTGAACGTCTGCGATCAGCAGCTCGCCGCCCCAGAGGGTGCCGTCATCGCCAAGGCCGGTACCATCGAAGGCAACCCCCAGCACCGGGCCCGTGATGTTGTGCTCGGCCATCACCCCCAGCAGGTGGGCGTGATGGTGCTGCACCTCGAGGTGGGTCACCCCCTGATTGCGGCAATAGCCCTTGGCCCACTGATGGCTGAGGTAGCCCGGGTGGCGATCCGACACCAGCAGTTCTGGCTTGAGATCGTAGAGGTCGCGAAAGGTCGCCAGGGTCTGCTCAAAGTGCTCCTGCATCGGCAGGCTATGCAGATCGCCGATATAGGGGCTGTAGATGCGCTGGCGGCTGAAGGCAAGCGCCAGCTGGTTCTTCTGCTGCGCCCCGACCGCCAAGAGCGGTACCTTGACCGCCTCTTGCAGGCTGGGGGTGCAGGGGGCATAGCCCCGGGCGAGGCGCAACGTCTGGCGTCGCCCGCCTGCCCACTGCACCAGACTGTCGTCGCAGGGGTGCAGGATGGGGCGATTGTGATCCAGGATGCCGTCAATCTCACTGCCGAGCTCCCTGACCACCACCTCGGATTCGATAAGGATTGGGCTGCCGCGACCATTGGCGCTGGTGGCCACCAGCGGCATGGCGCACGCGTCCAGCAGCAGCTGATGGAGCGGGGTATAGGGGAGCATGACCCCAAGGTAGGGGATGCCGGGGGCGATCCCCTCGGCCAGCGGCGCGGTTGTCAGTAGGGATTCTGAGTGCCGATCATCGTTAATGCGCTTGCGCAGCAAGGTGATGGGTCTGGCCTGAGAGGCGAGCAGCTTCCACTCTGCCTCGCAGCCGGTGACATGCAGTTTGGCCTCGGCAAGGGAGCCCATCATCACCGCCAGCGGCTTGCGCGCGCGCCGTTTGAGCGTTCGCAATCTGGCCACACTCCGTTCATTGCGGGCATCGCATATCAGGTGATAACCCCCCATCCCCTTGACCGCAATCAGGGCTCCCGCTTGCAGGGCGCGGGCGGCTTCGAGCAGGGCATCCTCGCGCTCGGCCAGGGCATCGCCGCGACCGCTGCGCCAGGTCAGATGCGGCCCGCACTCGGGGCAGCTCACCGGCTGGGCGTGGTAGCGTCTGTCCAGCGGGTTTTCATAGGCCGCCGCGCAGCGCGGACACATTGCAAAGCCGGCCATGGCGGTGTGGGGGCGGTCGTAGGGGAGGCGGCGGATAATGGTGTAGCGCGGACCGCAGTGGGTGCAGTTGGTAAAGGGGTAGTGGTGGTGGCGATCTTTGGGGTTGGCCACATCGTTGGCGCACGCCTCGCACATCCCCTGATCCGGCGAGATGGCGACCGTGGCGGCGCTCTGCTGCTGGCTGGCTTTGATATGAAAGGCGCCGTTGTAGTCGGGATCATGAGCGAAGGGCAGTTCCCGTTCGCTGAAATGATCGATACGGCTCAGCGGTGGTGCCAGTTCCCGCAGTTCGCGGGCAAAGCTGGCCAGTTGCTCGGGGGAACCCTCGGCACCTATGGTGACGCCATTGGCATCGTTCAAGACATAACCGGCAAGGCCGTGGCGCAGTGCCAGTCCATAGACGAAGGGGCGAAAGCCGACCCCCTGCACGATACCGTCGATATGAAATTCGCGGCGCAGCCTGTTGGTCACAGGATTGGCAGAGCCAGAGGGGGCAATGGTGGCGCTCATGCCGGCTCCATCTCATCTTGAGTGGCTGGCAAACGCAGCACCCGGCGCTCGTTCTCCTCGCGCCGCACCCAGCCATCCATCTCCATGCGCAGGCAGAACGGAATGGCGTATTTGCGCGACAAGCCGGTGATCTCCTTGAAGGATGCCATGTCGATCAGATCTCCCACCTGATGGCCCGCCAGCACGGCGGCGACCATCTGGTTGTAAAGGGCGGCGTCGTAGTAGATGGGGCCATCGAGCTGCACCAGATACTTGAGTCGCGCCAGGTTGCGAAGCTGCTTTTGCAGGGCACCTTTTTGCTGCAAGGCCTGCTGCAAGGCCTGCTGCAGGGCCGCGGGCAGCTTGCGGGTGATAAAGGGATCCAGCGCCACGCCGCCGGGGCCCAGTTTACCGGGCTCGTACCCCTCCTTGCCTTGATCTCGCACCACCTTGAGCACCAGCTGTGCCTCTTCTCCCAGATCATCTTCCGACTCGCCGCTGCCCGGCTGCCACTTGTCATGGTGCAGGCGGATTAGCTGCTCGCTCTTGAGCTGCTGGAGCAGGGCTTGCATGACCGGCAGGGCGATACCAAAGCGGGTCGTGAGCTCCGCAGCGCTGAGCGGTTCGCTGGCCAGGGTGGCCAGCAACTGGTCGCGGCGCTGGGCCAGCCAGCAGCTATCCAGTAGCCAGTCACCGAGAGGGGTGACCTGTTCGGGCCGCTGGTCAAAGCGGCTGGCCAGCACATAGCCATTGAGCCCCAGCTGCAGGGTGGCCGGGTTGTAGTGATCGAGCTCATCTGGCAGCTCGCCCAGCAGGGCGTGCAGCGCCTTGCGTCTGGCGGGATGGATGTCGCCGCACCAGACGATGCGGGCGCCGTGCAGCAGTTCGCTGCTGCCGTGGCGAATGATGGCGAGTGGCTGGCCGAAGAAGCAGGGGATGGGGCTGGCAAAGATCAGCCGCGCAAGCCGGGTCTCTTTTATCGGTACAAAGCGCGCACGGCCATGCCAGCTGCCAAGGGCCACCTCGATCTCCTGCGTGCGTAGCGCCTTGTCGCTCAGGCTCTCGGCGTTGAGTCGCACGATAAGGTGGGTCGCCGCCTCGCACTGGCCGACAGTGCTGGTGAGGCAGTGACCGCGGGCCACCTCCTTGTGGGGCACTTTTTTCAGGCCCACCGCCACCCGGCAGACGGCGCCGATCTCGTCGACGCTCTGGTGATAGGCCTGCAGGGAGCGCACCTGCACCTCCCGATCGGCGGGGTAGAGGCGCAGCTTGTCCCCCACTTTGAGACTGCCCTGTTGCAGGGTGCCGGTGAGCACAGTGCCGGTACCATTGGCGGTAAAGACTCTGTCTACATACAGTCGCGGGGAGGCCTGTTCGCGGGGAGCATGATGCTCAGCCATATCTCCCAGCTGGCAGACGATGGCGGTGTGCAGGGCAGTCATATTCTCGCCGGTTTTGGCGCTGACGCTGACGATATCGGGCACCATGCCGCTCTCGTCCATCACCCGTTCCAGCAGACTCTCTTCAAGCAGTAAAAGCTCGTCGGGGGAGACCAGATCGCACTTGTTGATGCAGACCAAGAGGCGCGGCACCCCCATCGCCTTGAGCAGGCGCAGGTGATCGCCGGTCATCGGCATCCACCCCTCGTCGGCGGCAATCACCAGCAGCACCAGATCCAGACTCCAGAGCCCCGCCACCATGTTGCGGATATAGCGCTCGTGGCCGGGCACGTCGATGACGCCTAAGGTGTTGCCCTGACTGTCGTCGAAGTGGGCAAAGCCGAGATCCTGGGTCATGCCGATGGCCTGCTCGTGGGCGCGGGCGGTGGTGATGCCGGTGAGGGCCTTGATCAACAGGGTTTTACCGTGATCCACGTGGCCGGCAAGACCGATAACGGCGCGATAGGGGGTCATGGGATCAGGGCTCCTCGGTCGCATTTGTTGCATTGAACGGGGCGGGCTGCAGCAACTCCCTGAGTTGGGCGATCAACAGCTCCATCTCCGCCGGCTGCAGGGTGGCCATATTGAGCAGCACCTTTTGCTGGCGCACAGTGGCGATGACCGGGACGGGGAGTTCGCGCAGAGCATCGAGCAGCTGCTGGGCCGGACGCGGGTCGGTGCATTCGAGCGCAGGGGCCGGGTAGAACTCGTCCGGCAGGGTGCCGCCGCCCACCACCAACTGGGCGGGGACCGGCACAAAGCAGCCGGGCAGGGCGGCCATCAGCTGGGAGGCTCTCGCCTGCATGGCTGCCGGGTTGCTTAAGGTGCGCTGGGCGATGCCTTCGCCGACGGGGGACTTGTTGAGCTTGTGGATGAGCAGGCGTTCCAGCAGGGAGTAGACGATGCGGCTCGGGCGGAAGGTGCGCATCATGGGGTGTTTTTCCAGCCGCTTGATGAGGTCGCTGCGGCCGCTGATGATGCCCGATTGCGGGCCCCCCAGCAGCTTGTCGCCGGAGTAGCAGACCAGATCCGCCCCCGCCTTGATGTACTGGCGCACCGAGGTTTCATCCGGCGCAAACTCCTCTGTGGTCAAGCCCGAGCCCTGATCCACCGCCAGCACCACGTGCTCGGGCAGGGCGCGGGCTACCTCGCCAATATCGGGGGATTCGGTAAAACCGCGAATGGCGAAATTGGACTTGTGCACCATCAGCACCAGCGCGGTCTGATCGGTGATGGCATCGAGGTAATCTTTGGCGGTGGTGATATTGGTGGTGCCCACCTCCACCAGTTTGGCGCCGGAGAGGGCCAGAATGTCGGGGATGCGAAAGCCGCCGCCAATCTGGATCTGCTCGCCGCGCGAGACGATCACCTCGCGCCCCTTGGCCACCTCCTGCAGCAGCAAAAAAAGCGAGGCGGCGTTGTTGTTGACCACCAGCGAATCCTCGGCCTGGGTGAGGCAGCCTAGCAGGGGAGCGATCAGCCCCTTGCGCCCGCCGCGCTTGCCGGTGGCGAGATCCAGCTCCAGATTGTTGTAGCCGGTGTTGAGGTCGCGCACCTCGTCCCACAGATCGACACTTAGCGGTGAGCGCCCCAGATTGGTATGTACCAGGGTGCCGGTGGCGTTGATCACCCGGGTTTGACGCTGGCGCAACTGCTGTTGGCAGCGTTTGGCAATCAGCGCCTCGATCTGCTCGGGGGCGACGCCGTGCTGGCGAAAATCTTCGCTCTGGCGCAGCTCGCTCAGGGTGTCGCGCACCGCCTGAGTCACCAGCGGGCGGCTCAGCGCTTCGATAAACCCGGCGAGAAAGGGTTGCTGCAGCAGCTGTTCCACTTGCGGCAAACGGCGCGTTGGTTGCTGGCTGGGCTGTTGCTGTGAATCTGGCAGTGAATCGTCGGCAGCCGTACCTGATGCGGGCTGGCGGTGGGGGATAGCTGACGCGTGAGACGAGTTCGGCATGGGATTACCAGTGCAGTGCGTGGGTTCGGGATGCGCATCGGTTTGCCGATAGAGAGGCCGAGCTGACGGGTTATGGCACTGCTGGCGATTTGCGGATGACTGCAAACTGGGTGCATCAATGAGCGGGTATAAATTAATGCTGCATCGATGCTGATAAATTAATTTTTGGCCAGCGAGATAACCTGAGTTCGGATTATATTGGCAAGCGGCAAGCACCTTTTTTGAAGTATTACTTCAAACATATTGAACAAACAATGGAAATAACATCCAGACTGAAAAATTCAGCGGGAGAGTATTTGTTCAATAGATAAATTTGGCGGAAGAGGCAGGAATCGAACCTGCCAAAGCCTTCTCGGCTCACATCGGTTTTGAAGACCGAGGAGGCCACCAGACCCCATCAACTTCCATAACGGTCGCCATTTTGTGGCAAATTTCTGTGACTGGCAACGCTTTTTTTGTCATAAAAAAGCGAGAGTTAGCGATTTTTTGAAAAAATCAAAGAACCTTGTTTTATATCAAATTCAGCACAATTAGCCCGATGTTTTTAATTTAACATCGGGCCTCGATCACATTGCCGGAACCGTCGGTCAATAACGGTCGTTAACAACTCGCTAAATAATCACCGCTTGGCGTTGGCAATATTCCACTGATCCAGTTTATCTATTAACAGACCGGTATCCCTGGCGGCATCAAGATGCTGATAAAGATAATCCATCGCCTCGCTCACCATCTCGGTCATCGGGAAGGAGAACGCCACGATGGCCGGTTGTACCCCGACAAAGATCACCTCGGGGATAAAGGTCTTGAGCTCGTCGATCAGGAAATTGAGCGGCATATTGTGGGTCGAGAAGATAAACATCTCGGCGATGGTCTCGGGGGGGATCACCTGCAGGGTTCCCGCCTTCTCGCCGATCTCGGCGGCATCCACCAGCACCACCCGCTCCGGTTGCAGCTCCCGCACCTTGTAGACCACATTTTCCGGCGCGATGCCGCAGTCGATATGGATCCAGCCGGGCAGGGAGGCGGCCAGCAGCTTGTCGGCGAGATAGGGGCCAGCACCGTCGTCCCCCATCATGGCATTGCCCACGGTCAACACGAGATTGCAGCCCATCAGCGGCTCCTTACCATCAGGTACATATGGGGGTCGTTAAAGAGGGCGGTGAGTTGATCCATAAAGGTATTGGTCCAGCCCAGCTCCTGCTCATCGAGCAGATTGTCGGCTTTGCGCAGTCGGTCGAAGGCGCAGGCCAGCATATGGCAGTGCTCGCGATAGATGGTGATCTCGCCAAAGGTGAGAAATCCCTCCATCTTGCGGCGTGCTTCACTTCCCTCTGGCAGCTTGGCCACCCAGTCGCGATAACCGATCAGCGAGCAGACCAGGTCTGCTCGCAGGCAATCGACGATGCCAAGGTGATGGCCGATGGCGAGGCTGTAGTACATCACCTCCCTGGCCTCTTCCGGCACGTCGAACTGCTCGTCGACGAACTTGCGCGAGAGTCGATAGAAGAAAACCTCGTCAGCCATGCACCGCTTCTCCCTTGCCGGCCGCCCGGTTGAGCAGGCGTTTGCGAGGTTGTTGACGATCTCCGCCAGGCGCGGATCGTCGTGCTGATCGAGGTAGCTCTGGATGCGCAGATCCACATCCTGCTGGGTCGCCCCTTCGAGCAGGGCCATGAACTCGTCGGCGATGATCCGCCCCTGCCGGTAGCCGGCCATGCGGCGTGCTTCGCGCTCGATCATTACCCGAATTTCGTTGGGGATGCCGGTGTGGCGCAGTTCGACCCGCTCACCCGGTTGCACTTCGTGGCTGGTGGCTTTGAGTTTCTGCTCAAGCATACCGAGCGCCACCGCAAAGCCGTAGATGGTGGCTGCCGGAGTGGGGGGGCAGCCGGGGATATAAACATCCACCGGCACGATCTTGTCGGTGCCGCCCCATACGCAGTAGAGGTCGTGGAAGATGCCACCGTCACAGCCGCAGGCGCCGTAGGCGATGCAGATCTTGGGATCGGGCGCCGCCTCGTAGGCACGCAGGGCCGGCACCCGCATCGCCCGGGTCACCGCGCCGGTAAAGAGCAGGATGTCGGCGTGGCGGGGGGAGGCGACCACCTTGATGCCGAAACGCTCGGCATCGAACAGCGGGGTGATGGTGGCGAAGATCTCGATCTCGCAGGCGTTGCAGCCGCCGCAATCGACCCGGTAGACATAGGCCGAGCGGCGAATGTCCTTGAGCAGGGTCTTCTTGAGTTTGGTGATCTCGGGATCCTGTGCCAGCGGCACGGCGCGGGTATGGGCATGGCCGACAACCGGTTCTATGCCTTTGATCTTGCTCATCATATCCACTCCTTTTGTGCGGCCATCGGTGTGGCTATCGGTGTGATCAGGGCCGAGTCAGGCTGGCTCAGCATGCTCTGTTTTCGTTTGCAGTCGGGGCAGTGGTGCAGCCGCTCCGGGGTGGCCAGCGGTGTGCCCGCCTGCTTGAGGGTGTCCTCCACCAGCGCCACCAGCTTGCTCGGGGCAAAGTAGGTGCCGCACAGGGTGCAGGGGGCCAGCGCGAAGCGGGCCTCCTCATAGAGATCGGCCTTGTTGGTCACCGCCAGCTCGAACTCGGGGGAGAGGGCGATGGCGCGGGTCGGGCAGACCTCTTCGCAGCGGCCGCAGAAGATGCAGCGCGCCATGGAGATCTCCCAGCGCCGTTCGCCGGTCTCCATGTCCACTTCCATCACCAGCGCATTGGCCGGGCAGGCCTTGGTGCAGGCGGCGCAGGCGATGCACTGATCCGCCTGATATTTGGGTTTGCCGCGAAAATCCCGGTTCACCTCAATAGGGGCGAAGGGGTACTTGGCGGTTGGGGTGCCAGCCTTGAGGATGGTCTTGAACAGCTTGATCATGATGACCCCTTATTTCAGCGGAGAGTTTTTGCGATCGATGCCGTAGCGCTCGATCTCCTTGTAGGAGACCACGGTGGATTTGCCCTTCCTGGGGTCGACCAGAGTGACCCGGTCGGTACAGGAGTAGCAGGGATCCAGACTGCCGCTGATGAGCGGTGCATCCGCCACGGTATTGCCGCGCAGCATGTAGCGCAGGGCGGGCCAGTTGGCGTAGGTGGCGGCGCGGCAGCGCCAGCGGAACAGCTTCTGGTTGTCCCCGGTCATGCTCCAGTGGACGTTCTCGCCGCGGGGCGCCTCGGTAAAGCCCAGCGCAAACTTGCCCGGCTGGTAGGTGAACCCTTCGGTCAAAAGCGGCCCCTCCGGCAGGTGCTCCAGGCCGAACTCAATCATGTCGAGGGAGTCGTAGAGCTCGTGGATGCGCACCAGCACCCGGGATTGCACGTCGCAACCCGCCTTGGTCTGGATCTCCATCGGCAGCTCGCGGTAGCCGGCAAAGTCGTGAACCCGACGCACGTCGCGCTTGAAGCCGCTCGCCCGCACCATGGGGCCGACGCAGCTGAAATCGCGGGCAATCTGCGGGTCGAGCTTGCCGATACCGATGAGGCGGGAGGAGATGTTGGCGGTATCCAGCAGCATGGCCACCAGGGGTTTGAGCTCATCACGGAGCTCGCGCACCAGCTGGGCACCCTTGATGCGATCTTCCTTGAAGATGTCGCGGCGCACCCCGCCAATCAGGTTGAGGCCATAGGTCTTGCGCGCGCCGGTGAGCAGCTCGGCCAGGGTCATGGACTTCTCCCGCACCCGGAAGAACTGCATGAAGCCGGTGTCAAAACCGGTGAAGTGGCTCGACAGGCCGATGTTGAGGATATGGCTGTGCAGGCGCTCCACCTCCAGCAGCACGGCGCGGATCATCTTGGCCCGCTCCGGCACCGGAATACCCATGGCGTTCTCCACCGAGGTGGTGTAGGCGACGCTGTGGGTAAATCCGCAGATGCCGCAGACCCGATCGGTCAGAAACGCCACTTCGTTGTAGCCCATACGGGTTTCAGCCAGCTTCTCCATGCCGCGATGGACATAGAAGAGGCGGTAGTCGGCATCGATGATGTCTTCGCCATCGACGAACAGCCGGAAGTGGCCCGGTTCATCGGAGGTGATGTGCAGCGGGCCGACCGGCACGATGCGGTTGGCATCACTGCCGAGCTCGTTGACGAAGGGGTAGGTCTCGGTGTCGGTGGTGGGCATAGGGCGCTGGCGATAATCCATGGCGTCCTTGCGCAGCGGGTGGATATCGTCCGGCAGCACCAGACGGCGTTCGTCCGGCAGGCCGATGGCACGCAGGCCGTACATGTCGCGGATCTCCCGCTCACCCCACACCGCTGCCGGAATGGTCGGGGTGATGGAGGGGTACTCCTGGGTATCGGCATCCACCAGCACCCGGACGGTGATCCAGCACTTGGTGTCGCCCTCCATGGAGAAGACGTGGTAGACGGCGAAGTGACCGTTGAGGCTGCGCTCGTCATTGGCAAAGGAGAGCGGAAGCCAGCCCCCCAGCTGATGGAAGATCAGGCTGGCGGTCTCGACCAGACTGGTGGGTTTGACGGTAATGGTGGCCTGATCGGCGGTTTGCCACTCCTCGTCGACGATGGCGTGGGGCAGTTGTGCTCGCACCTGCTGGATGTAGTCGCAGCCGATGCGATCCGAAATGGCGATGGTCATGCAGTTCTCACTTTAATGTTCGGGAATGAGCATTCGGTAAAGGTGAAATCGGAAAAAGTCGCTGTGCTGGCGGGCATGATTCAGATCCCGACCAGATAGGCGAGCAGCGCCAGCAGGGCCAGCCCCAAGGCGTAGCGGGTGAGCTTGTGGGTGCGCACAAACTGGGTGCGGGCCATGGCGTTTTCGATGATGCCGGCAAGCCCAAAGGCAACCAGCAGCTTGCAGGCGAGGATCAGCGCCGCGCCGATGAGCGCGGGCAGACTCCAGTTGGCCGCCTTGCCGAAGGGCAGGAAAATCACCAGAAAGAGCTGCACCACCACCAGCTGCTTGAGGCCGATGGAGAGCTTGAGCAGGGCCAGGCCCGCACCGGAATACTCGGTGAGCGGCCCCTCCTGCAGCTCCTGCTCGGCTTCGGCGCAGTCAAAGGGCAGCTTGCCCATCTCGACAAACACCGCGAAGGCGCAGGCGGCGCCGGCCAGCAGGGTGGCGATGGGGGCGGCCAGCGGCTGGGTCGCCACATAACTGCTGATATTGCCCAGATCCGAGCTGCCCACCATCATCGCCATGATGAAGCAGGCGAGCACCAGAATGGGCTCCACCAGAATGCCGAGAGTCAGCTCGCGGCGGGCACCGATCCCTGCAAACATGCTGCAGCTGTCGAGCCCCGAGAGGGAGAAGAAGAAGCGGAAGATGGCGAACAGATAGATATCGGTGATGAGATCCCCGGCGATGGGGAAGGGGGACTCGTGAGTCAGGGTCGGCAGTGCCATCCCTACCAGCAAGAGGGCGGCGATCAGCAGCGCAGGCATCAGGTTGAAGAGGATGCCGGCAGGCTCGGGGGTCACCTCCTGGCGGCGCAGGAGCTTGGCGATATCCCGGTAATCCTGCAGCAGGCCCGGCCCCTGACGGGAGTGCATCTTGGCCCGCAGCACCCGGTTGAAACCGGTGGCGAGCGGCGCCAGCGCCAGCATGGCGATGGCCTGGGTCAGGGCGAGGGTAACCATGCCCCAGCTCGGCATTTCAAGAACAGGCATATCAGACTCCTACAGCCATCAGGATAAAGAGCGCCAGCACAATGCCGTGCAGCAGCCAGCCGGTCGTCCCGCTGGTATCGCTCACCCCGTGCAGGGCGCTGGCCAGATCGAGCTGCGGCTGCTTGCGATAGAGCGGCGCGCAGAGTTGGCGCAAGGTGTGGGTGACACCGCCGGAGGTAAGGCTCATGCGCTCCTCATAGGCGTAACCACTGGCCCACGGGGTGCCAGCGTGACGACGACCCAGCTTGGGCCCCTTGAAGATGGCCAGTACCAGCAACGGGATGAGGAACAGACCCAGCAAGGTGATGGCGATAACGGGTGGGGAGAGGATCGCCTGGCTGCTATCGAGTGGCAGCAGGGTGGCGCCGGTGGCGACACTCATTTGGCTGGCAACCAAGGCTTGGCCATAGCTGGCGATATGGGGGGCAATCCAGGGGGCGCCCAGACCCAGCACCAGACAGACCGCGGCCAGCAGCAGGGTGCCTGCCACCATGGTGCCCGGCACTTCGCGGGCGTGGCTCGCGTGTTCGCTGCGCGGTGCGCCGCAGAAGCAGATGCCGTACACCTTGACGAAACACATCACCGCCATGGCGCCGGTCACCGCCAGCATTACTACCGCGAGCGGCGCGACGACAGAGGTGCCGAGTTTGGTCATGGAGAGCAGCGACTGGTAGATAAACCACTCGCTGACAAAGCCGTTGAGCGGCGGCAGCGCCGAGATGGCCATGGCACCGATGAGGAACGCCAGCGCGGTCCAGGGCATCAGCTTGGCGAGGCCCCCCATCTTGTCCATGTCGCGAGTGTGCAGGCGGAACATCACAGAGCCGGTGCCCATAAAGAGCAGGCTCTTGAAGATGGCGTGGTTGAGCAGGTGATAAAGCGCGCCGAGCAGCCCCAGCACCACCAGCGCCGGCTGCTGGTTGGCGATGCCGATCATGCCGATGCCCATCCCCATCAGGATGATGCCGATGTTCTCCACCGTGTGGTAGGCGAGCAGCCGCTTGAGGTCATGCTCGGCCAGCGCAAACAGCACCCCGAGCACTGCCGAGCAGGCGCCGAAGATCAGTACCACATAGCCCCACCAGAGCTGGCTGGCGCCGAGAAAATCGATGCTGACCCGCAAGATGCCAAAGAGACCCAGCTTCACCATCACACCGGACATCAGCGCCGAGATATGGGACGGCGCAACGGGCTCGGCCACCGGCAGCCAGCCGTGCAGCGGCACGAAACCGGCGCGCAGGCCAAAGCCGCAGAAGCTGAGCAGGAACACCAGAGAGGCCAATGCGCCCGCCAGATGGTGCTCGCGCAGCGCGGCGAACTCCAGCGAGCTGCTTTCGCGGCAGAGCAGCCAGAAGGCGATCAGCACCAGAGCCATGCCGATATGGTTCATCACCAGATAGAGGCGGCTCTGTTTGGCGGCCTCGGGGTTGGTCTTGACCAGCCAGTAGGTGGTGAGGGTCACCAGCTCGTAGCAGAGCAAGAAACCGAGCGCATTGTCGGCCAGTACCATGCCCACCATGGCAAAGAGGAAGAGGTTCATCAGCGCGCCGATGGCCACATCGCCCTTGCCCTGATATTCGCGGATATAGGCAAAGGAGTAGAGGGCGACGGCGACGCCGACAGTGCTAATCACCAGCAGCATCAGCGCGGCCAGCATGTCGAGATGAACCGAGCCCAGCAGCCAGAGCTGGCCGTCGACGGGGGCGCCTTGGGCAAAGATCTGGATGGCGGCGACCAGACCCGCGAGCGAGCCCAGCAGGGCAAAACCGCTGTTGAGACGGTTGGCCAGTGCGGGCAGCTTTTGCAGGAGCAAACCGGCGGCAGCGCCCAGCAAAAAGAGCAGGAGCGTGGCCATAACAAGGGGGGACAACATCAGCGAACTCCCTCTGTGGTGGATAAATCGGAGGCAGGGATCGCCGTGGCAGGCGCCGAGAAGGCGGAGGCCCCTTGCGGGTTGGTGTCGGCCGCTTGCTGGCGACGGATACGGGCGGCGCGTTCGGTGTCGCCGTCATTGACCAGCTTCAGTGCCTGGGAGGGGCAGGCTCCGACACAGGCCGGGCCGTCGGTGCGAAATTCGCACAGGTCGCACTTGACGGCGATGCTGCGCACCCCCGGCTCCCAGCTCAGCAGATCCTCGCCAAAGCAGCGCAGGCCAGCGGAGGTGGAGGGGTTGCTGGAGCGGATGGAGCAGGGGATATAGGTGTCGTAACTGGTGGCCATGGCCACCGGACGGCTGCCGCCGCTCTGGATGGCGCCGAACGGGCAGGCCACTGCGCAGAGATTGCAGCCGATGCAGAGCGACTCGTTGAGTTGCACGCAATCGCCGGTCTGGCGAATTGCCTCGACCGGGCACACCTTGATGCAGGGGGCATCGTCACAGTGACGGCACTGAACCGGCATGGTCGCCTGCTCGTGTCGTATAACGGTTAAACGGGGGGCTTGCTGCAAACCTTGCGCCTTGTGTACCTCGCTGCAGGCCGCCATACAGGTGCCACAGCCGATACAAAGCTTGGGGTCAGCGATAACGAAGCGGTTCATAGCCTACCTTGTCGTGTCGCGAACGGAGAAAGTAGGGGCAGGTTGGCAAGATACGGGCCAGATTGGTTTTTGCAGCAAAATTGGTTTTAAGTTGCTGTTTTTAAATAAATAAAAATCTTGGTGTGGTTGGGTGAAAGGGCTGGCATGGCTGTCGAACTGTGACGTTCGTCACTTGTGACGAAGCCGCCAAGAGGGTTCGTCACCTTGGAAAACGCAGCATAAGCAGGGTGTAAAGAACGCAGTGAATTGCACCGCTATCAAATATGTTCGCGGTGCACGGCGCTGCGCTTGTTGCACCCTACGGTGGGATGTCTATGGGGGGCGCCGTGGTTTGCCCCCTTCTCCCCTTGCGGGAGAAGGGCTGGGGATGAGGGGGGCGGTAATCGGGGTTAACGGAAAAAGAGAGGGAGGCTAATGCCTCCCTCTCTTTTTGCTGACGTTTTTTATGCCATCAAAAGGCCATCAACCCGCCATCAGATATCCACCTGCGAACCCAGCTCGATAACTCGGTTGGGCGGGATTTCGAACTGATCCGGGGCGCGCAGGGCGTTGCGCTGCAGCAGCATAAAGAGCTTGCCGCGCAGATAGAGATACCAGGGGCGGTCTTTCATGATGAGCGACTCGTGGGCCATAAAGAACGAGGTCTCCATCATCCGGCAGCTGAGCCCCTCGGCGTTGCAGCGGTGGAAGATCTCCTCCACGTTCGGGGTCTCGCGCCAGCCGTAGCTTGCCACCACCCGCCAGAAGGTGGGGGAGAGCTGCTCGATGCAGACCCGGCGCACATTGTGGACGTAGGGCACATCCTCCACCCGCAGGGTGAGCAGGATGATCCGCTCGTGCAGCACCTTGTTGTGCTTGAGGTTGTGCAGCAGCGCATGGGGGATCACATTGACCACCCGCGACATATAGACGGCAGTGCCCGCCACCCGGGTCGGCGGGGATTTCTCCAGCGAGGCGATCATCGGCTCAAGGGAGTTGCCGTGCTCGTTCAGGCGACGAATAAGCTGGAAACGCTCGCTCTTCCAGCTGGTCATGACGGTGAACATCACCGCGCCCAGAGTGAGCGGCAGCCAGCCACCGGAGAAGATCTTGGCGAGGTTGGCGGCAAAGAGCGGCACGTCGATACAGAGCAGCGCGGCAAACAGGATGGCCACCAGATACTTGTTCCAGTGCCAGCTGTTCTTGGCCACCGAGCAGGAGAGAATGGAGGTGAGCACCATGGTGCCGGTCACGGCGATGCCGTAGGCCGCCGCCAGATTGCTGGAGTGCTCGAAGCTCATGATGACGATCACCACCGAGATATAGAGCATCCAGTTGATGACCGGAATATAGATCTGGCCGGACTCCTGCTCGGAGGTGTGAACGATGCGAATGGGGGAGAGATAACCGAGGCGCACCGCCTGCCGGGTCAGCGAAAAGACCCCGGAGATCACCGCCTGCGAGGCGATCACCGTCGCCATGGTTGCCAGCAGCAGCAGCGGCACCAGCGCCCATTTCGGCGCGAGCAGGAAGAAGGGGTTGGCAATGGCGGCGGGGTTACTCAGCAGCAGCGCCCCCTGACCGAAGTAGTTGAGTACCAGCGAGGGTAGCACCACGATAAACCAGGCGAGGCGGATTGGATTCTTGCCAAAGTGGCCCATATCCGCGTAGAGCGCCTCCACCCCGGTGATCGCCAGCACCACGGCGCCGAGGGCAAAGAAGGAGGTGGTCTGGTACTGGATAAAGAAACGCACCGCCCAGATGGGGTTGAGCGCACCCAGCACCTCGGGGTTGTGGATGATGCCGCGCAGCCCCAGCACCGCCAGCGTCATAAACCAGATCAGCATGATGGGGGCAAACAGCTTGCCCACCATGGCAGTGCCATGTTTCTGGATGGCAAACAGCAGGGTCAGCACCAGCACCGAGAGGGTGACGATATAGGGGTCGAGGGCGGGGGTGAGAATGCTCAGACCCTCGATGGCCGACATCACCGACATCGCCGGGGTGATCACCACCTCGCCATAGAAGAAGCTGCCGCCAATCAGGCCGAGGATGATCAGCAATGGCGTCCAGCGGGTGGAGGCGTTGCGGGTCGCCAGCGACATCAGGGTGAGAATGCCACCCTCGCCGGCGTTGTCTGCCCGCATCACAAAGGAGAGGTACTTGACCGACACCACCAGGATCAGCAGCCAGAAGATCAGCGAGAGAAAGCCGAGAATGGAGGCCGGCTCGACGCCGAACCCGAATTGACCTGACAGGCACTCGCGCAAGGTATAGAGCGGGCTGGTGCCGATATCGCCATAGACTACGCCAATCGCCGCCAGCATGACGCCGGACATGGCTTGTTGTTTATCACAGTTCATGAGTTCATCTTGTCAGTTTGATGTTTACACGTTTGCCACAGCAGATCGCCCCGAACACATCAGGTATGTGTGGATACAACATCGGGGGAAATCAAAGGATTGCGATGGGAAGGGAGCTAATCGGATATAAAGATGCGTTTCATGGGACACAGTCTGTTCATCTGTCGTTAAGCTTATAATGACACACACTCTGCGGGACTATGCTCAGTTATAAATAATCAAAAGTTCAATTTGAGTAAGGGAATTAATTATCCGGCGATTGAAATAGGCCGCGACAATGCAGGCAACTGTTTGTTTTATCTAGCGAAGTGGTTTGGCTACTCTCTTTTACCAAAATGGATAATAAATAGACGATAAAGTAATCACTAATTAAATGCTGGCAGGATGGCAAAGGGGAGAGGGTTGGGTATCAATGGAGTCTTTATTTCCTAAAGGAGAAAAGGGTATGATGCAATGAACGAAGTGAATTGCATCAAGTATTAAAAGAGGCAAGAGGTGCAATGCTTTATGTGGGTGTCTCGATGTGAAATGCAAGGTGCAATATTTTCTATAGCACCTTGCGATTATATTTTTATTTTTAGATAGTTAGCATTCTTTTATATCTTTTTTGAAGTGCTAACTCTCCACCTTCCATAATTTCACATACATTTTTCCTAACATTAATTTCTTGCAGCGCGCCAGATGCAGTTTGTATTATCTGGCCCTTATCCGCTAAAGCGATGACATATTCTGAATCACCATTCACAACAATGTTTGGATTGTGAGTTACAACTATTATTTGACGTTTTGATTTGCTTTCATGTAGCTTCGACACTATCAGATTTGTAATTAAACCATTATCTAAGTCATCTTCAGGTTGATCCAAAATGAGAGGCTCAGTTCCATATGAAAGAAGAAATGAAAGAATAGCAGATGCTTTTTGACCGGCGGATCCTTGAGATACATCTTTATATCTTTTCCCATCGAAGAACTTTATTGTTAACTTATCATCAGGGAACCACAAGTTTAGTTCATCAAATTTCTGTGGTTGCTGCTGAGCCATAAAGTCAATAAAGCGCTTTCCAACTTTCTCACCAAGAATATCTCCGGAATTAAAATTAAATAGCTTTCCTTTGAAATCGTGAAGTGCTGAAAACCTCAAAGACAAATCATCTCTCGGTTCAAGATTTAACATCAATTGATTTAATTTGTATAAAAATCCACTCTTTTTCTCTGAGTCAAAAATATCTGATGCGAATGCACCATCTAAGCGTCCAATCACATCTCTAAAAGAATGCTCTATATTTTCAGTATCACCTAAAGGAGTGATTTCAATTTTAATTCCACTTTGTTCTTTTATATTTTCTTTTAAAAATTGTAACCTGTTATAAGTAAGGTTTCCTCTTAATTCTACTATTGAGGCATAAGCAGAGTTCATTTGAAGGTTGAGGTCAGCAATTTTTGACTCAATAACAGTTAATTCATTAATTGACTTAATTAAGGAGCTTTTCGTATCTATTAACTTAGAGTATTCTGCAGGGTTATTCACTCCCTGTGTTTAATGTTGTCATTAATTCATTGTATTTATTGTAAACATCAATGTGCTTTCGATTAAAACTACTGCCAGCATACCACAGCTTGAATTTTACAAGCTCATTTTCAAGTTCAGAGCCTGCCGACTCAATTGCGGTTTTAAATAATGTAACTTTATCTGAAAGTTGATTCATTTCCTCTATGATTTGAAGTTCTGAATCAGCATGAACATCAAACACATCACTATCAATTTCAGGAGTTTTAGCTGAGGTTAAATAGACATTTAAATCCTTAGCTAACAGCTCAACATCACTTTCTAATTTCGCTACGATAGACCTCTTTGTGCTGAATTGTTGAAACAAACTAAAAATCTCTTTATTTTCAGAGTTCTCTAGAGTTTTTAATTTCTGTTCAACATCAGATAGCTGACCGAGTAAAATATCTTTATTGGATAGTCTAGATTTCAACTCTCTAATTTGACTGCTTAATGTAAGAAAGTGTGAGCATTTATCCTCCCAATCCATTTTCCATTGCTGACTTTTAACAATAGATGACTCATCCATTAGTTTTAAAAGTGCATTAGGGTTTTTGGCTAAATCAAAAATTTGCTTCTGACTGAATATTTTAATTGGGAACCTAGAGTGTGCTTCACCATTTTCTAAAATCCATGAATCATTATCCTTACGTGAAATTGATACAGAGTTGGTCGACTTATTCCAATTCAGCTTGTATTGGATATTGTCTCTAATATAAATGCAGCTTATTTCAGAGTCATCAAGTAGGACCCCCTCTGATTCTCTAGATGCCGATGTTTTAATAAAGCTTTCAAATGAACGTCTGATTTCATTATCAGGTTTTAATAAAGTAAGATCTTTGCTTCTATCCATTCCTATTCGGATAAATTCAAGAACAGAGGATTTGCCACTTCCTCTGCCACCAATAATTGAATTCAACCATGGATTGAAAGTTATTTCTAAAGGTGATTTTCTGCCAGCATACTTTGTATTTTTTATTGTGATAGAGTGTAGAGTGGTGCTGGAGTATTGATTGGGATTCCCTGATTCTGCATCAGAACGAATTAAAGACGATACTCCATCAACTAAAGCTAATTTTAAACCATCAATAGAAGGGGTAGACATCTTTACCCATGTATAAGCACGATTAATATCATTAGGGTGATGAGAGTCAGAGCCAATTATTGAAGGTAAATCAAGGTCGAGATTATTAAACCGTGACAATCTACTTGGCTCGGTGTCTTTATCTGGATAAATAATTTCAACCGCATTAGATAATTCACATGCTTGTTTGATGGTGTTAGAGGATGTAATCTGGCAAAGGCCTGCTTTCATATCAATGTGTGCAGGAATTGCAACGCCACCCGAACGTACTATTTCTCGTATTATATTCTCTGCACTTTCTTCGGCAACCGCATCACTATCACCTTTTGTCCCTCTGAATTTTGTCGCACCTACGATAGCACTTATATCGGAGCTAGTGAATGTAGGATCAAAAATTCCAATAATATGAATATTTGAATTTGCGGTAATTTCAACCCCTGGGAAAATATATATTGAATGCCCTTCCGATCTTAAAGTTTCTGCGGCATCTTTTAGTTTATCAACCCATTCACCGGTGTTATGATCTGTTACTGCTACACACTCTATATTGTTTGAGATAAAGTCGAGCAACCACTCTCTAGGATTTTTATTATATCTTAAGTCGTGATCCCCCTTCCCATAATCACAAGAAGCCGGTGAGTGGGTATGAAAATCAAATTTCCACCATCTTGCGCCAACGACATTCATTATTGATTCCTTACTGAAAAATTACAGTTCTATATAAATTTTTTCAAAAATCATGTGGCATAAACGGAGCTGGTTGCCAAGTGGCACATATTAACCGGAGGGATAGAAAACAGAAGGGGCAGGGGCCTAAAACCGGCTCTGGCTCAATAAATTAGTCAATAAGTGGCTCATTTCTGTTCTGTTTAACTTGATGATTGCCTTCCAGCTAGATAGAAAAATCAAACAACTTGGCCGCCGCTCCAAGCCGTTTTTGCGTGCTGCACAGTCCATTTTGGATCCTTGGTATGGTTTTTCTCCCCGGATGTCGTTCCTCCACTTGTCCGGTTTGGGGCGGCCGATCCTGGTTGCAAACTCCTTCGAATGGTTCCGTCACACGACTGGGGCAGGGGTTGGTCAGCCGGTGTCGAGCTCGTCACTTTTGTCGTGTCGATCACACTTCCCACCCCGTCGTCACCCTCGTCAGTTGTGGCATGCAGCACGTTTCTCTTTCTAATTAACCCTTTATTTTCAGTTACTTGTGAATTTTTATCGCACCCTTGGCCCATTTTGGTCTGATAAATGCTTTGTGGGGGGCTGGCCGCCTCTTTGCCTGTCGGCGGGCGGCCCGGTGTAACGAACCATTTAGGATCCCTCTCTATGAACAGCTTCGTGATTGCAGATCCCAGTCTCTGTATTGGGTGTCGTACCTGTGAGGTGGCCTGCGCCGTTTCACACCAGTCAGGGTCTTGCAGCGGGACCCTTGAGCGGGAGGGCGGCCTGCATCTTGCCATCGAGGATGGACATCTGGTCTCCAAGGACAGCTACTTTCAGCCGCGCCTGAAGGTGATCGTGGGCAGCAAGGTGACCACGCCGGTGCTCTGCCGCCAGTGTGAAGACAAGCCGTGCGCCATGGCCTGCCCGAACAATGCCATCGTCAGCGAGGATGGTTGCGTCAAGGTGTTGCAGGAGCGCTGCATCGGCTGCAAGTCCTGCGTGGTGGCCTGTCCTTACGGCGCCATGGCGGTGGTGCTCAAAGAGGTGGCACCCGCTGCCGATTCGCTCTTCAAGCGTCCGCAGACCAAGGCGCAGGCGCTCAAGTGCGATCTCTGCCGTCACCGCGAGGCGGGCCCGGCCTGTGTCGAGGTGTGTCCGACCCAGGCGCTGCGGCTGGTCACACCGGAGCATCTTGAAAACCTGAACCGGCAGAAACAGCTGGCCAGTGCCGAGGCACTGCTGGCGATGCCGGCGCGGGTGTGAGCGGGCTTGCCGAGCCGTTTTTCGTTAACAAACAAGAGTGTGAGTCATGAAAAAAGTCATTACCGTGTGCCCCTATTGCGGCACCGGTTGCAAAATCAACCTGCTGGTTGAAAACGACAAGGTGGTGGGGGCCGAAGGCGCCAACGGCCGGACCAACGAGGGGCAGCTCTGCCTCAAGGGCTATTACGGTTGGGATTTTTTGAACGATACCAACCTGCTGACCCCCCGTCTCAAGAGCCCGATGATCCGCCGCGAGCGCGGTGGCAAGTTCGAGGCCGTCTCCTGGGACGAAGCGATCGAGTTCGCCAGCAGCCGTCTGGCTGCCATCAAGGCGAAATATGGTCCGGACGCCATCATGACCACCGGCTCTGCCCGTGGCCCCGGCAATGAAGCCAACTATGTGATGCAGAAATTTGCCCGAGCGGTGATTGGGACGAACAACGTCGACCACTGCGCGAGGGTGTGACACGCACCCTCAGTCTCCGGTCTGGAGACAACTGTAGGCAACGGCGCCATGAGCAACGCCATTCCCGAAATTCAAGAGACCAAGTGCCTGCTGGTGTTTGGTTACAACGCTGCTGACTCTCACCCCATCGTCGCCCGCCATATCCTCAAGGCGAAGGCAAGCGGGGCCAAGGTGATTGTGTGTGATCCCCGTATGGTGGAGACCGCCCGCATCGCCGATCAGTGGCTGCCGCTCAAAAACGGTTCCAACATGGCGCTGGTTAACGCCTTCGCCAACGTGTTGATCAATGAAGGGCTCTACAACAAGGCATTTGTCGCCAACTACACCGAAGGGTTCGAGACCTTCAAGGCGACGGTGGCCAAGTACACCCCGGAATATGTGGAGGGGATCACCGGCCTGAAAGCTGCCGATATCCGCGCCGCCATTCGCACCTATGCCGAGTCGCCTGCGTCCATGATCCTGTGGGGCATGGGGGTGACCCAATACGGTCAGGCGGTGGATGTGGTCAAGGGGCTGGCGGGTCTGGCGCTGCTGACCGGCAACTTTGGTCGTCGCGGTACCGGTTGCGGGCCGGTACGTGGTCAGAACAACGTGCAGGGCACCTGCGACATGGGGATGCTGCCCCACCAGTTCCCGGGTTATCAGTCGGTGGCCGATCCCGCCATCAGCGCCAAGTTCGCCAAGGCGTGGGGCGTGGAGTCGCTCTCCCGGAAACCCGGCTACCGCTTGACCGAGCTTGGCCACAAGGTGGAGGAGGGCAAGTGCAAGGCTTTCTACATCTTCGGTGAAGATCCGGCCCAGACCGAGGCTGACTTGGGTCAGTTCCGCCGCACTCTGGCGGGGATGGAGCTGGTGATCGTGCAGGATATCTTCATGACCCAGACCGCCGAGATGGCCGACGTCATTCTGCCCGCCACCAGCTGGGGCGAGCACGAAGGGGTCTACAGCTCGGCGGATCGCGGCTTCCAGCGCTTCTACAAGGCGGTGACGCCCCCCGAGAACGTGAAACCGGACTGGGCCATCTTCTCGTTGATGGCGACCGCCATGGGTTATCCCATGGAGTACCACAACACCGAAGAGATCTGGGACGAGATGCGTGCGCTCTGCCCGCTCTACGCCGGGGTCAGCTACGACAAGATGGCCGATCTCAAGAGCGTGCAGTGGCCCTGTCCGACCGAGGATCACCCGGGCACCAGCACTCTGTTCGAGGGGAATGTGTTCACTACCCCGAGTGGCAAGGGTCAGCTGATTGCCTCCGAGTGGCGGCCGCCGCTGGAGCAGCCCTGTGCCGAGTACCCGCTGGTGCTCTCCACCGTGCGCGAGGTGGGTCACTACTCCTGCCGCTCCATGACCGGCAACTGTTCGGCGCTGCAGACTCTGGCCGATGAGCCGGGCTATGTGCAGATCCACCCGAGCGATGCCAAAAAGCTCGGGGTGAAGGATCAGGCGCTGGTGTGGATCTCGTCGCGCCGTGGCAAGGTGATCACCCGCGCCAACTACAACGATCGGGTCAACGCCGGGGTGGTCTACATGACCTACCAGTGGTGGATCGGGGCCTGTAATGAGCTCACTATCGAGCACGTCGATCCCGTCTCCCACACGCCGGAGTACAAGTACTGCGCGGTGAAGATCGAGCGCATCGACAATCAGCCTGAGGCGGAAGTGTACGTCCAGACTGAATACAGCGCGCTCAAGGCGAAATTGCGCAGCGCAGCCAAGGGCTGATCGCCCTAAAAAAGAGGTTCTGCACAAATAAGGGAACCCGACTCGGATTTATCGAGTCGGGCACCCTTTTATTACCCAAAAAAAGGGGAGTAAATGATGCAACATGAAATTGGTCGCTTATTCGGACTTTTCTATATTGGCACCTATCTGGCGGCGATATTGCTGGGAATAGGTTGCTATATTTGGCGCGACGAGATGATATTTCTGCTCGGCTTCGGCTTTTTCGGCTGTTTTATGGCGGCGCGGCTTGCCATGAGCAGCGTATTTTCTGCCTTGAGTATTTCCAGTGCCTGGCTGATCGGGTTTATCTCCACCACCTTGATCAACGGCCTGCTGCTGGGGGTGATCACCCTGCTGATCTACCTCACGCACCAGAGCGTCGCCGTCGAGCTTGCCGATAACGCCAGCTGGCTGCTGATGGCCTTCCAGAGCCTGTCGGCCCTCTTTATCTTCGGTGGCCTGAAGTGCTGCCACAGCCGGATCATCACCTCGTAAATTGCCGATGGATGGGCAGCAAACGCCATCTTGAAACCCGCAGCCAGCGAAGAGGAAAGGGCAGATCTGACAGTTGACGGCGGCCCACTTTTCAGGCGCCTTAATTGAGATCAAGAACTGATGAAATAACCGGTTAAATATGGCCATCAGATATATTAAATCGGATTGTAATGAAATTTGAGCTCATCTATGATGAGTCGCCATTCCAATATATCCCCCGATAACGATGTTACTTTTTGTTGTCGTTCGTTAATAACAACTCTGGAATTGCAACATGCGACAAGTGTCGTCACCGCCTTCCTTTTGGCAGCGTTGATAGTGCGCTGCGGCTATTAATTCTGGTGAAACGCTTGTGTCGCGATGCGATGGCATGGACAGCCTGACTGGTGACTGAAATTGATATAACGTGAGGCCGCAATGCTTACTGTGAGTGCCATCCCCCTGGACGAGATCTCTCCCATCTGGGACGACGGTTTCCTCCTGCTCTCCAAATCCCTCCTGTCGGCCGTGACGCTCGATGACTTTATCCACAAACTCAACAAGATAGATGCCGGCTTTGGCGGCGTAACCCGGGTCAACCTGATCCTCAACCGGGGCTCCGGCGAGGAGGCCACTTTCTGTTATATGGGAGAGAGCGGCCCAAAGCACCTTGTCTGCCGCAAGGCAGACCTGCACGCTCCCACTGATGGCACCGAGCAGGCGATCATCCTGCCTGCCGCCCGTTTTGCCAACCGCTGCGCCCCCCTCGATTCCGAAGGGATTTATGAGGGGCTGCGCTCCTACTGCCAGCTCCCCATCACCACCGCCCGCAGCCATCTGGGCGGGGTCGAGTTCATCAATACCCGCCTCGACAGCTTCACCATGGAGACCTTGGCCAAGCTGACCCAGCTTGCCGCCATCATCGCCATTGCGCTGGAGAACGTGCAGGACAAGGAGCGCACTCTGGAGCAGGCCAACTCCCTGCGCCTTGAGCGCGACAGCTGCAAAATTCTGGTGGATGTGACCAATGCGGTGATCAAGCTGGTGCGCATCGCCGAGCTGCCCAAGAGCCTGTTTGCCATCCTGCACCACCACTTTGGCATCAGCAGCCTCTGTCTGGCCGAGTACAACGCCACCTCGGACAGCTTCAAGAGCTATCTGGTCAATCAGCAGCAGAGCGAGCAGCCGGGGATCATCGATCACTCCTGCTTCGAGAAGAACTGCCTGCAGGGGGCGCTGCGCCACAGCGAGCCCTTCTTCGTTTATCGCGAGCAGGGCCACGGCTGCCAGTCGAGCTGCCGCTTTACCTCCCAGATCCTGCCCCCCGAGGCCGACAGCTCCTGCATTTTGCCGCTGCGCTATCGGGGCAACCTGCTGGGGGTGCTGATCCTCTCTCACCCAGAGGCCAACTTCTTCGCCGATATCGATATCTCCCTGCTGGAGCAGGTGGCGGCACGTACGGCCATTGCCATGAACAACGTGCAGGCGCAGCAGGAGATCTCCAACACCAACGGTGCAAAAGAGAAGACCATTCGCATCAACGAGCCGCAGATGCAGGGGGAGTTCCCCCACATCATCTACCAGAGCGCGGTGATGGCGAACGTGCTGGAGAAGGTGCGGCTGGTGGCCGAGAGCGACAGCACCGTGCTGATCCTCGGCGAGACCGGCACCGGCAAGGAGCTGATCGCCCAGGCCATTCACGCCCTGAGTGCCCGCCATGACCACGAGATGGTGAAGGTGAACTGCGCCGCCATCCCGACCGGCCTTATCGAGAGCGATCTGTTTGGCCATGAGAAGGGGGCTTTTACCGGCGCCCTGACCCAGCGCATCGGCCGCTTCGAGCGGGCCCACAAGGGGACCCTGTTCCTCGACGAAGTGGGGGATATGCCGCTGGACTTGCAACCCAAATTGTTGCGGGTATTGCAGGAGCACGAGCTGGAGCGGGTGGGCAACAGCAACCCCATCGCAGTGGATGTGCGGCTGGTGGCCGCCACCAACTGCGATCTGCTCTCCATGGTCAAGAACAAGCGTTTCAGAAGCGATCTCTACTACCGCCTCAACGTCTTTCCCATCGAACTGCCGCCGCTGCGCGAGCGCCGCGAGGATATTCCGCTCTTGGTCAATTTCTTTATCAAGAAGATCGCCAAGCGGATGCGCCGCACCATCACCTCGATCCCCGCCGATGCCATGAAAATGCTGGTATCGCTCCCCTGGTACGGCAATATCCGCGAGCTGGAGAACGTCATCGAGCGCGCCGTGGTGATGACCCGCGGCCATGTGCTCAACCTCTCGCCGGAGGAGCTGATGCCCCTCAAGGGCTACCACAAGATTGAGACCCTGGTTTATGACGAGCCCGCCACGCCGCTCTTTGCCGAGGAGGGGCCGACCGATGAGCGCGAGGCGATCATCGCCGCCTTGCGTGACTGCAACGGCATTGTCGCAGGTGAGCGGGGGGCGGCCAACCGCCTTGGCATGAAGCGCACCACCTTGCTCTCCAAAATGAAGCGGCTCGGCATTTCGGCCAGAGATCCCGAGATCATTGACGGGGTTGCACCATGAGAGAGCTACTTGAGCTGGAGGCGCAGAACGAGCTGGCACGCTGCGCCATCCATCGCGAGGTGGTGCACTACCGCGCCGATGCGCTGACCTGCGACAGCGAGATGGCGCTCCCCTCCGAGACGCCGGTGGCGCTGGTCTACAACGGTATCGCCCACAGCGTGATGATGTGTTCGGCCTCCGATCTGGAGGATTTCGCCATCGGTTTCTCGCTATCGGAGGGGATCATCGACAGCCTGCTCGATATCCACGACATCGAGCAGATTGAGGGCTGTCAGGGGATTGAGCTGCATATCACTCTGGCCAACCGCTGCGTTCATCGCCTCAAAGAGAAGCGGCGCACCCTGGCGGGGCGCACCGGTTGCGGCATCTGCGGCAGCGAGAGTCTGGAGCAGGTGATCCGCACCCAGCCAAGCTTGCCAGACAGCCAGCGTCTGGCGGTAGGGCATATCGACAAGGTATTGACCGCGTTGCGCCCGCTCCAGCTGCTGGGCCAGCGCACCGGCGCCACCCATGCGGCAGTGCATCTGGATGGTGAGGGCAATATTCTCGCCATCCGCGAGGATGTGGGGCGCCATATTGCGCTGGACAAGCTGGTGGGCCATCTGTGCCGCACGGGTCGCCGTGACGGCGCCATTCTGGTGACCAGCCGCGCCAGTTTCGAGATGGTGCAAAAGTGCGCCAGCGCCGGGGTGGAGATCCTGCTCGCCATCTCCGCCGCCACCGAGCTTGCGGTCGAGCGGGCCGAGCAGACCGGGCTCACCCTGGTGGGTTTTTGTCGCCCCGGGCGGGCCGAGATCTACAGCGGCTGCCAGCGAATCCTGCTCAAGTAATGGCAAGGCCGTGAACCCGTTAAACGGGTCATAAAAACAGGCAATGAAAAAGGGCGGGGAGTGTGACTCCCCGCCCTTGTTGTCTCTGCTTTTGTGGCGGATTAGCGCGCCAGCAGGATACGCAGCATGCGGCGCAGCGGCTCGGCGGCGCCCCACAGCAGCTGGTCACCCACGGTAAAGGCGGCCAGATACTCCGGGCCCATGTTGAGTTTGCGCAGACGGCCCACCGGAATGCTGAGGGTGCCGGTGACGGCAGCCGGGGTCAGCTCGCGGGCGGTGATGTCGCGATCGTTGGGGATCACTTTCACCCAGTCGTTGTGGGCAGCCAGCAGCGCTTCGATCTCCGCCAGCGGCACGTCCTTTTTCAGCTTGATGGTGAACGCCTGGCTGTGGCAGCGCAGGGCACCGATCCGCACACAGAGACCATCCACCGGAATGACGGCGTTCTCGATACCCAAAATCTTGTTGGTCTCGGCCTGACCCTTCCACTCTTCACGGCTTTGGCCGTTGTCGAGCTTGGTGTCGATCCAGGGGATAAGGCCACCGGCCAGCGGTACGCCGAAGTTGTCCACCGGCAGGGTGCCGGAGCGGGTCTTCTCGGTGATCTTGCGCTCGATGTCGAGAATGGCGGAGGCGGGGTCTGCCAGCTCAACCGCCACTTCGTCGCGCAGCATCCCCATCTGGGTCACCAGCTCGCGCATATGGCGGGCACCACCACCGGAGGCAGCCTGATAGGTGGCCACGCTCACCCACTCCACCAGATCGGCCTTGAACAGGCCACCGAGGGCCAGCAGCATCAGACTGACGGTGCAGTTGCCGCCGACGAAGGTCTTGATGCCATCGTTCAGAGCCTGCTCGATGACGTCGCCGTTGACCGGATCCAGAATGATGACGGCGTCTTTCTCCATCCGCAGGGAGGAGGCGGCGTCAATCCAGTAACCCTGCCAGCCAGCGGCTTTCAGGCGCGGATAGACATCCTTGGTGTAGTCGCCGCCTTGGGCGGTGATGATGATATCCTGCTTGGCCAGCGCCTCGATATCGAAGGCGTCCTGCAGAGTACCGGCATCGACGCCGAAGTTGGGAGCGGCCTCACCGGCCTGGGAGGTGGTGAAGAATGTGGGTTGAATATGGGCGAAATCCTGCTCTTCCTGCATCCGGCTCATCAGAACCGATCCCACCATGCCACGCCAACCGACCAAACCTACTTTTTTCATAATGTCCTACCCTGGATTGCTGCTAAAGAAACTCGCGATGACACCCGTAACCCCTTGTCTGGCGACGCCTGTTTACAAGCGGTTTACAGGCCATTTAAAAATATGCGCTGCGAAAAATGCGTCTATCCACATTACGGATTGTGGCGGCTTGCGCAAGTCGAATTGCGCAATATTCTGTGCCGTTTGCTGCATTAACCGGCAGCCAGAGCACCGCTCAGGCAGACGGGGAGCGAGAAGGTCAACATCAGACGAAAAGGCCACCGTTTATGGCGGTGGCCTGTCAATAAAGCGGTTGGGAACGTCCTGTGCTGTTGTCTGAGGGCGCAGTCGGCGAGTGAAACAGCCCGACCTGTTAGGCGCTTAGCCGTAACGGGCCAGGGTGAGCCCCTCATCGCTGATAGCGGGTTCGCTGCCGCTGATAAGATCGCACAACAGCTGACCCGAGCCGGCCGCCATGGTCCAGCCCAATGTGCCGTGGCCGGTATTGAGCCAGAGGCCGGGAATGGGGCTGGGCCCCACCAGTGGGGTGCCGTCCGGCGTCATGGGACGCAGGCCGGTCCAAAACTCGGCTTGGCTGATATCGCCCCCCTCGGGGAAAAGATCCCCCACCACCATCGCCAGGGTGTCGTGACGTCTGGGGTTGAGAGCGAGGTTGTAGCCCGACAGTTCCGCCATGCCGCCGACCCGGATCCGCTCGTCAAAACGGGTGATGGCCACCTTGTAGGTCTCGTCCAGCACGGTACTGCGCGGGGCGGCCTCGGCATTGATCATCGGCAGGGTGAGGGAGTAGCCCTTGACCGGATAGACCGGCAGCTCCAGCCCGAGCGGGCGCAGCAGCGGCCGCAAAAAACCGGTGGCATAACTGCCGAGCGCACAGACGATGGCATCGGCGCGATAGCGCTGCTCGCCCGCCCGCACCGCCACGGCGCGGCCGCGGGCTTGCTCAATCTCGTCGATGTCGCAGTTGAAGACGAACTTGACCCCGAGCTTCTCGGCTTCAAGGGCAAGGGCCTTGGTGAAGCGGAAGCAGTCGCCGGTCTCGTCGCCGGGCAGACGCAAGCCGCCGACGATTTTGCCACGCACCCGCGCCAGCGCAGGCTCTGCCGCTTCACAGCCGCTGGCATCCAGCGACTGGTAGGGGACGCCATACTCCTCCAGCACCTCGATATCGCGCTGACTGGCATCGAGCTGGGATTGGCTGCGAAACAGCTGCAGGGTGCCGAGCTGGCGCCCTTCGTAATCGATGCTCAACTCGTCGCGCAGCAGTTTCATGCAGTCGCGGCTGTATTCGGCCAGACGCACCATGCGCCCCTTGTTGGTGGCATAGGCGGTCGGAGTACAGTTGGCGAGCATTCTGAGCATCCAGCGTAGCTGGAAGGGGTCGGCAGTGGGGCGCACGGTGAAGGGGGCATGCTTTTGCAGCATCCACTTGGCGGCCTTGAGGGGGATGCCGGGGGCCGCCCAGGGGGCCGCATAACCCGGGGATATCTGCCCGGCGTTGGCATGGCTGGTTTCAAGGGCGACGCCCCCTTGTCGCTCCAGCAGGGTCACCTTGTGACCCGCTTTGGCCAGATACCAGGCGCTGGTTACCCCAATCACGCCGCCACCGAGAACCACTATCTCCATATCGTCTTTCCTTGACTGATCTCCTGATGTGGCCACCACCATAATCAGCCGCCACAGGATATTCAACCGCTCTGCGCAGGATTGGGATCTCCATCTGCTTGCAAGTCACAGGCTGGTGTTTGGTGCGATGGTGAGCCTGATTGCCAGCGCAAAGCGCTGCGCTGTTGTGAGGGACATGGCCCGCTTACAACTGCTCCAGCTTGATCAGGCAGTGCTCCGCCGTCGCCAGAATGGCCTGCTGTTGTTCTGCGGCTTGGCCATCCCAGTTGGCATAGGGGAGGGCGAGGCGGGGATTGCCGCCCAGTTTGTCCCGATTGCGCCAGAGAAAGTGCCAGTAGAGGCTGTTGAAGGGGCAACTTCCGTCGCCGTGGCGGGCTTTCACCTGATAGTGGCACCCCTTGCAGTAGTGGCCCATCCGCTCGAGATAGGCGCCGCTGCTGGCGTAGGGCTTGCTGCCCATCAGGCCGCCATCGGCAAACTGGCTCATGCCGCGGGTGTTGGGCAGCTCCACCCACTCGATGGCATCCACATAGATACCGAGATACCACTGATCCACCTCGTCAGGATCGATCCCCGCCAGCAGGGCAAAGTTGCCTGTCACCATCAGCCGCTGGATATGGTGGGCGTAACCGTGCTTAAGGGATTGCTTTATGGCGTGACGCACGCAGGCCATCCTGGTTTCTCCATTCCAGAAGAAACCGGGCAGCGGTCGGTTGGCCCCGAGAAAATTGGTCTGCTTGTAGTCGGGCATCTTCTCCCAGTAAAGGGCACGGACAAACTCGCGCCAGCCGAGGATCTGGCGGATAAAACCCTCCACCTGCGCCAGCGTGATGTCGGCCTGATTGGCCTGCCAGTGGGTCTCTGCGGCGCGGATCACCTCAAGCGGATGAAGCATCTTGCTGTTGAGGGAAAACGACAAGCGGCTGTGAAACAGGCTCCAGCCACGCTCGCTCAGGGCATCCTGATAGCGGCCAAAGTGAGGCAGGCAGTGGGTGAGAAAATGGGCCAGCAGCTCACGACTCTGGCGCCTTGTGATGGGCCACGGCAGGCTGCTGGCATCCGCCTCGCCGATGGTACTGACCCCGTGGCGGGTCAGCATGGCATCAATATCGCTCACCTCGTTGGCAAAGGTGAGGGGTTCCGGGATCGGCTGACGCTCCGGCAGCTTGGCGCGGTTCTCGTCATCAAAATTCCAGCGCCCGCCAAGGGGTTGGCCGCGCTCATCAAGCAGTACTTGATATTGCTTTCGCAGGGCGCGGTAGAAGAACTCCATCCGGCTGTGGGGATAGCGCTGCCAGCCATCACGGGGAGTGAGAAAATGTTCGCTCTCCACCTCGGTGGTTGGGATGGCAAGGCCCGCCGCCCAGCTTTTCAACTGGCTGGCGAGGCGCCACTCGTCCGGGCTCTGCCAGGCGAATCTGTCGGCATGATGTGCCGCGATTTGGGCTGCCAGCAGGCTGGGCAAGTCTGGCCAGCGGGCACTCTCATCAAGAGTCAGGTAACACACGCGGTGGCCCGCTTGGGTGAGGGCCGCTGCGAAGGCGCGCATGGCGGCAAAGAAGGCCAGCACCTTCTGGCGATGGTGGTGGCAGTAGTCAGTCTCCTGACGTAGCTCTGCCATCAGATAGCAGATTGCCGGATCCGGGGTGCGAAACCAGCTGTGACCGGCGTTCAGCTGATCGCCGAGAATCAGGCGCAGCTCCATCAGACTCGCTCCCCCTCAGGTTGCTGGCTGCTGTGACGAGCGTGGCGACAGCGCTCGCTGCAGTAGCGAATCTCCTCCCAGCTGCGCGCCCACTTGCGCCGCCAGCTGAAGGGGCGTTGGCAGACGGGGCAGATCTTCTCGGGCAGATGGGGTTTGCGATGCATGATGGCTTCCGGCCTTGGCTGATGGGGGATGTGGCGTGTGGGTAGGGAGAATAACGAACCGGGGGCGCGGGCGGATCAACCTCACTGCCAGTTTGCCGCGCAGATGCGCACTTTGTGAGCGGGCGCACAGCCCGTCGGTGCACCCCTTGTTTGCAAATTAACCAGCCGTTAACGTGGCGAGGCTGCCTGTTGGCAGCACCCATCAATGGATCTTGTTGGCCACCGACTGTCTACAACCGATATGGAGGGGAGTGATGCCAATCATGACAGCTACGCCCCGGGCAGCTTGCCTGCTCGCCCACTGGTATACCCGAGATCCCATTCTCACCTTCGACTTTCCTCACCGCTGATTGGCGGCACCCGCCGTTTGAATTTGTCAGCCGGACGACCCTGATCGCCCCGGCCTCTTTGCCAATCCCGATTTCAAACACACTGGCCCAGCGCCGGTGAGGAGTCTTTTATGCGTCGTATACCCGAGCCGTTTCGTATCAAGATGGTCGAGCCCATCAAACAGACCACTGGCGCCGAGCGCCGCGCCGCCCTCGAGGTCGCTGGCTGGAACCCCTTCCTGCTGCTGGCCGAGGATGTCTATATCGATCTGCTGACCGACAGTGGCACAGGCGCCATGTCCGACCGCCAGTGGGCCGGTATCATGATGGGGGATGAGGCCTATGCGGGCAGCCGCAACTTCGTCGAGTTGGAGCGAACGGTGCGCGACATTTTTGGTTACCAGCATGTGATGCCCACTCACCAGGGGCGCGGGGCGGAGCAGATCCTCTTCCCCGAGCTGGTCAAACGCTGCAAAGGCAAGGCGCCGGTCTTTATCTCCAACTACCACTTCGACACCACCAAGGCCCATGTGGAGTTGGCTGGCGCGCGGGCCATCAACCTGCTCACCCCGAAAGCTCTCGACACCACTGCCCCCTACGCCTGGAAAGGGGATTTTGATCTCCCTCGCCTGACCGACACCATCGAGACCCTGGGGGCCGACAACGTGGCCGGCATCATCATCACGGTGACCTGCAACAGCGCCGGTGGTCAGCCGGTCTCCATGGCCAATATGGAGGCGGTCTCCGAGCTGGCCCGTCGTCACCATATTCCGGTGGTGATCGACGCTGCCCGCTTTGCCGAGAATGCCTGGTTTATCAAGGAGCGGGATCCGGCTTATGCAAAGTGCAGCATCAAGGAGATAGTGCGCCAGATGTTTGCCCTGGGGGACATCTTCACCATGTCGGCCAAGAAGGACGGGTTGGTCAATATCGGCGGGCTCTGCTGCTTCAAAGAAGATCTCGACCTGTTTCGCGCCGTGCAGGTGCGCTGCGTGGCGATGGAGGGGTTTGTCACCTATGGCGGCCTTGCGGGGCGGGACATGGCGGCGCTTGCCATCGGTCTGCGGGAGGGGATGGATGAGGAGTATCTCACCTATCGCATCAGTCAGGTGGCCTATCTCGGCGAGCGGTTGGCCGAGGCGGGCATCCCGATCCAGACCCCCACCGGCGGCCATGCGGTGTTTGTGGATGCCAAAAAGCTGCTGCCCCATATTCCGACCGAGCAGTTCCCCGCCCATGCGCTCGCCTGCGAGCTCTATCTGGAAGGGGGCGTGCGCGGGGTGGAGATTGGCTCCCTGTTGCTGGGGCGTGATCCCGCCACCGGCAAGCAGGAGGCGGCAGACTTCGAGCTGTTGCGGCTCACCATTCCGCGCCGGGTCTACACCCGGGATCACATGGACTATGTGGCCGACTGCCTGATCGCGGTGAAAGCGCGGGCCAGCGACATTCGCGGGCTCACCTTCGACTACGAGCCGCCGCTGCTGCGCCACTTCACGGCTCGGCTGAAACCGGTCTGATCAGCAACCGGTTAGACGGGGTGATCAACCGAGCCAAGCCGTGAAGATCACCGGCCACTCCCGGTTAAACGGCCAAGTAAAAAAGCCCCCGCACCAAGGTGCGGGGGCTTTCGTTTATTGAAGCAAACTGGGTCAGACCGCCTGATACTCCAGCTCGACGGAGCCCAGCGCCTTGAGGGTGGACTGGGCGGAGTCACGCTGGCTGATCTGGCCGTTCTTGTTCTCCAGCAGCACGGCGCGGCGGATGGTGGCAAGCTCTTCGCCATTAAGCACTGCATGGGCGCAGGCCATCTGCATCGGCGGCAGGCTGGGGTTGAAGGCGGCGTTCTCGGCGTAGCGGCCAGAGAAGATGCGGCCATCGGCAAACTGCAGCGCCACCGCGGCATAGCCCTGGCTATAGGGGGCGTAGCTTTGACGGGCGGAGGCCAGCGCGGCTTGCCACAGCGGGTCTTCGCTTTGAAGTTCAAGCTCTGCGTGATCCTGCGGGCTCATCAGCGCATCTGTGATGTCGAGATCCGCCGGGCCAAACGAGTGGGGCAGGAAGGATTGCAGGGCGCTCAGGTCATCGGGCAGAGAGACTTTCAGGATCTTGGCGGTGCTCAGCTCGTTCATAAACTGACGGCAGTGGCCGCAAGGGGTGTAGTTGACGGTGATTTCAGAGATCCCGGTCTCGCCACCCAGCCAGGCGTTGGAGATGGCGGACTGCTCGGCGTGGACCGAGTGGAACAGACCTTGTCCTGCAAACTCCATGTTGGCACCGAAGTACCAGGTGCCGCTCAGGCCGCAGGCGATGGCACCGACATAAAACTTGGAGATGGGGGCCACCGAGCAGGCGGCGGCCAGCGGCAACAGGGCGAGACGCAGAGCGAGATCATCAAGACCTGTGGCGGCTTTCAGGGTGGCGACTTGCTCCGGCGTGAAGCGGGCGTTGAAGTCGGCACTATCCAGCATGGGCTGCACGGCTGCTTTGAGCGGGGCAGAGAGGGTATCGAATGGCTTGGCAAAACGGGGATGCATAGTGTGTCCTCAAAGGCCAATTGGGCGGCCATTGTAGGGAGCAAGCTCGGGTAAATGTGTGAGCAGGCTCACGCCCTGACGGGCAAACGGAGGGGGATGGTAATGGAAACGTTTGTCTTGTGCAAATTGTGCGGCAGGTCGCACCCCGAGAGGCCAGCAGGCCCCTCGGAATGGTCAACAGGTGGTCAATGGGGTGATCAGATCAGCCAGTGATAGATGGCAAACAGCAGCGGCGCGACGGCAGCGGTGAGGATCCCGCACACCACCATGGCCAGCGATGCAAAGGCCCCCTGGGTGATCCCCTTCTCGGCGGAAGTAGCTGTGCCGATGGCGTGGGCACAGGCCCCCATGGCGAGCCCTTGCGCTTCCGGATCGGTCACTTTGAACAGTTTGAGCAGCGGGTAGCCGATCAGGGCACCGACAATCCCCACCACCACCACCACGGCGGCCGCGATGGCGGGAATGCCGCCGATGGACTGGCTGACGCTCATGGCGAGCGGGGTGGTGATGGATTTGGTGGCAAGGGAGGCGAGCAGTGCCGGATCTGTGCCCATAAAGTGACCGATCAGCAGGGTTGTGCACACCGAGATCAAGACGGAGGCGAGGGTACAGATTAGGATGGGCTTGAGCTTGGCTTGGATCTGGCGCGCCTGCTGATAGAGCGGCAGCGCCAGCGCCACCACTGCGGGTTCTAGCAGCATGGTAATGGGGCTGCTGCCGCGCTCGTACAGCTCAAGGGGCAGATCAAACCAGAGCAGCAGGCCGATGAGCACCGCGGTCGGCACCAGCACAGGGTTGATGATGGGCCAGGGCAGGCGTCGATAGAGGGCGCGGGTGGCGAAATAGAGCGCCAGGGTCAGGGGAATTGCGAGCCAGAAGATCATTTGTTCATCCTCTGGTAGAGCCGACCGACGGTGGCGAGGATCAGCACGATCCCGAGCACGATGCAGAGCATGATGACGCCGAAGGATTGGCGCAGGGGCTCAAGCCAGGCCACCAGCCCGACCGCGACTGGCACGAACAAAACGCCCATGTGGCGCAGCAGCAAGCCAGCGCCCAGCTCGACCCAGTGCAGCTTGATCAGTTGCAGGGAGAGCAGCACGAAGAGCAGCAGCATGCCGATGATGCTGCCGGGAAAGGCGAACGGCAGGATGGCTGCCACGGATTTGCCTGCCAGCAGGCAGGCGACGATGACCATAAAGTCACGAAAGTACAGCAAGGCGCGTTGCGCGATCACGTGAACCTCATCGACTGGGAAGAAAAATCGCAGTTTACCAGAGAGGCCGGGTCGCGGCATTAAAACAATAACAACTGAAATCAGTTCATTTGAAGCTGATTTGATTGGCATTTTTTGAAAAGTGCCTGATAGAACCCTTTTTGAACTACAAGGAGTAGTGATGACATCCCTCTTGTCCCGAGTTCGCCAGCTGGCGAACGATAATGCGTTGCCACCCCATCTGCTGCAAACCCGTCAGTGGGAAGGGCCCCTGTGTCGGGTGCGACTCGACAACACCGGTTCTGATGCCACCCCGGTCGAGCGCTGGGTGCTGTTTGACGGCAAGCTTGGCCTGCCGGTGGAGAGCTCCATCTATGGCGAAGGATTCCAGATGCTGGCCCAGACCATGGGGTGCTGGCAATCACCGCAACATGTCGGCCGTTGTCCCGATGCCAGCGTCTATCGCATCACTGATGACAATGACTATCACACCATTCACAACCTGCTGCTGGTGGAGCATGGCAAGGGGTGGCTGCTGCTCGCCTTTGCCAGCTGCCACCGTTTTGGCGGGGAGTTTCGTCTCTATCCCGATGGTCGCTTGCAGATCCTGATGAATTGCGAAGGGCGAAAACTTGCGGCTGGTGAGCATTGGCAGAGCGAGGCGCTGATCTGCCTCGAAGGGGCGGAGCGCGAAGATCTGCTGGCCGAACTGGCACGGCTGATCGAGGTCGAACATGGCTCGCTGATCGGCAAGGTGAGTGAGCGCCCGAGCGGCTGGTGCTCCTGGTATCACTACTACGCCGAGGTAAGTGCCGCCGATATTCGCGAAAATCTGCAGGTGCGTGCCGAGCGTTTCCCTGCCCTGCGTTACGTGCAGATCGACGACGGCTATCAGGCTAAAATGGGCGATTGGCTTACTCCATCGGCCAAGTTCGAGCAAGGCGTTGCGGCACTGGCTGCGGAGATCAAACAGGCTGGCTGCGAGCCCGCCCTCTGGGTCGCGCCCTTTATTGCCGAACCCGGTTCACAGGTGTTTCAGGAGCACCCCGACTGGTTTGTGAAGGGGGATGACGGCCTGCCGCTCCCCTCCGAGCGTGTCACCTATGGCGGTTGGCGTTGTACTCCCTGGTATGTGCTGGATGGTACCCACCCCGAGGTGCAGGCGCACCTTGAGCAGGTGTTCCGAACCCTGCGCGAGCAGTGGGGCATCCACTACTTCAAGCTAGATGCCAATTTCTGGGGCGCCATCCACGGTGGTCGTTTCCACGATCCGGCCGCCACCCGGGTTGAAGCCTATCAACGCGGTATGGCGGCCATCCTGCGTGGTGCTGGTGAAGGGGCTTTCCTGCTCGGTTGCAACGCCCCCATCTGGCCAAGTCTTGGGCTGGTGCACGGCATGCGGGTGAGTGATGATGTGGAGCGCAACGGCCACCGCTATCGCCAGATCGCCCGCGAGGCCTTCTGCCGCGCCTGGCAGAACGACAAGCTCTGGGCCCTCGACCCCGACTGTATCTGCCTTCGGGATCTGCCGAGCCAGCAGGCAAGCAATGCGGATTACAGCTTCCATCTGGCAGCGTTGGTGGCGAGCGGCGGCATGATGCTGGCCGGTGATCGACTGCAAGATCTCGATGAGGAGCAGGCGGTGCAACTGCGCAAGCTGCTTGAGCTTTGTGCGTCCCGTGCACCCTCTGCCCGTTTCGAGTCGATGGACTTTGCCTGTGGTGAAGTAAGCCTGCCCGAGGGCGGCACCTTGCTCTGTCTGTTCAACTGGGAGGAGCAACCACAGGAGTTTCTGCTGCCGGAAGGGGGAACTGATTTTTGGCATGGGCAGGCAGTCGGTACGGCTGTGACCCTGCAAGGGGGCGAAGGGCGGGTGATCCGCTACGCCTGATCACAACCTCACCATAAACAATTCAGGCTCCATCACGGAGCCTGAATTGTTTCAATCAGCGGTTATCAGTAACGCCACTCAAAGCCGACGGCGTATTTGGCTGAGCCATAGCCCGGGATGTCACTGCCGGAGGCGATCGCCTTGAGGGTCAGCAACGGGGTGATGGGCACCCCCAGACCAAAACCGATGGCCAGTTGATCATTGGGGTTCCCCATCAGATCGACCCGCATCACCCGATAGAGGGACATGTCCTCGCTCAGGTGCATATAGGCTTGCGATGCGCGGTTATAGACCTGACCAAACACCTCCAGCTGGAAACCTGACTGGGCGCTGATGGCCAGCGGTACCCCGACAAACTTGTAGAGATGGGAGCCGTTGAAGTAGCTGTTGGTGATCAGGGGAGTGAAATCAGTCTGCTGATAAAGGGTATTGAAGTTCTGTTCTACGATGCGATAGGTCTGCTCGGGCAGGCGAGCAAGATAATCCGGCACATCGAACCGGTATGCGGCGTTGGCTGCCAGCGGCAGCAGGGCCAGTAATCCGAGCAGTGCGTGGTGACGAGGCATCAGCAAATGGCTTCCATTCGGCCAAAGAGATCTCTTGCTTGGGAGACATCCGCTCAGGATGTTGCAAGATATTGGTTTTTGGGGAAATCCCCTTCGTCATTATGACCTGAAGAAGGGGACGGGCGGGAAGGATTTATTGTGAAACTACTCACAACTCATAAATCTTCCAGATAGTGATAGAGACTCTTTAGAATCGCAAAGTTCCGTTCGTTACTCTGGTTCTGCTCGGCCAGCGCCTCGAGACGGGGCACATAGTCCGGCAGACGGCGGCTGAAGTAGTCGCTGCAGTGCAGGCGCCAGCGTTTCTGCTCCGCTTCGCTCAAGGTGTGCGGCCAGTTGCGGGCGCGATAGCGGAACAGCATCTCCGGCAGCCGAGCGTCGGTAAAGGCGAACTCCCGTTCACCCAGCAGATCCGCGGGGGTGGCACGCACCAGATCCATGGTGGACTTGTCGCCATGGCCAAAGAATCCTGCGTAGAGCTGGGTATCGGGGTCGCTCTCATTGCTGCCGGCGAACTCCTGATTGAACACCTCCACCAGTTTTTCCCGCACCTCGGGGTGGGCGCGCAGCAGATCCAGGCTCTTGCGGCACTGCTCCCGATTGATGCCGAGCTCGTCGGCCCGTTCCGCCGTCAGGGTGGCGGCCGGCGCCAGCACCGGGCACTTGTTGATGTGCACCAGTTTCACCGGAATGCCCGCCAGATCCCCCAGCTCCTCTTTTTTGGTATAGAGGCGTTCGCGGATCTCCTCACTGGAGAGTTCAATGAGCGGGGTGGGGTCACGGGTCAGATCCACCATGATCACCGCGTTCTGGTTGGTGGGGTGCCAGGCAAGTGGCGAGACCCAGCTTGCACAACCCTGCCAGGGAGAGAACATGCCGGAGACATGCACCAGCGGCTTCATGGTCACCACGTCAATCAGCGCCTTCACCTTGTTCTTGTTGCGAAGGTCAAAGAGGTAACCAAACAGCTTGGGTTGGGCTTTTTTCACCAGCTTGGCCATCTCGATGGTGGCCAGCACGTCGGAGAGCGCATCATGAGCATTGGCGTGGGCGACGCCGTTGGCGACCGTCAGCTTCTCCAGCCGGAAACTCGGCTTGCCCTCATCGTCAAACGCCCACTCGATCCCCTCCGGGCGCAGGGCATAGCAGGCCCGCAGCATGTCGAGAATATCCCAGCGGGAGTTGCCATTCTGCCAGCTGTAGGCATAGGGGTCATAGAAGTTGCGATAGAGGGTGTAACGGGTCACTTCATCATCGAAGCGGATGCTGTTGTAGCCAAGCACACAGGTATTCGGCGTGGCGAACTGCTCGTGGATCTGGTGAATGAAATCTGCCTCGCACAGCCCGTCCTTCATCGCCTTCTGTGGCGTGATACCGGTAATCAGGCACGCCTCCGGATCCGGCAGATAGTCCGCCGGAGGCTTGCAATAGATGACCAGAGGCTCGCCAATGATGTTGAAATCCGCATCGGTACGAATACCGGCAAACTGCGACGGCCTGTCCTTGGCGGGGCTGATGCCGAAGGTCTCGTAGTCGTGAAAGTAGAATGTTGGCTCGTTGCCCGCGTGTGCTGTTTTGCTCATGTTGCTCGAGATGAGGTATCCGATGACGGTAGCGCCTGGCGCTAGGGTGGGCGGTGCCAGGCACCACAATTGTGTGCATGGTAAACCATAGCGCAGGCAGAACGAAGGGCGAGCCGCGCAGGTGGCGGTTTATTGGGCGGTTGCTCCCGATATCTTATGCACTTCTGTCTTGCTCACCGAAACTATAAGGCCAATCTATCTCTCAGGATATGATGATTGTTTAGTGATATCTGTAGTGACCGGTTAAGAGGACCCTCATTGGCGATCCTGTCCAGGTTCGGGGTCTGGTAGCCCATCATCCCCTGGTTGTAGGCACTGATGTTCCAGTAGCCGATGTCATCGCCCATGATGGCAAGAATATTGGGCTTGGCGGCTGCTGTGGCACTACCAGCGGTGGCCATTAAGGCAAGGCTCATGGCTATTTTGTTTATTTGAATGGCCATTATTGGCTCCACGCCTAATCTGATGTGAATTGGTACACAAAATAGGCGATGAAAGCAGCGTGCGTTTAACGCGGTGGAAATATCATCCCGTGCAGGCTTTTGGAGGGGATGGAATACCCGGATGGGCACATTCCCCTTTATCGCTGTCGTTATGACCTGCAAAGAGTGATATGACCTAATAGCTCGAGTTAACCGCAGCTTGGAAATCAGCTTTCAACAGTTTCAATCTATAAATCCCGTTTATCCTTGTCGCCTTATAGCGAATATAACCGCTGGTTATCCGATATTTTTTCTCCAACCTTTTGGTCGCAAGCTATCGGGTGGGCTCGAGCGAGCATGGGAAGGTGTATCCAGAAGGCGGAGGTGTCTACCGCTATCGATGGCGATAAGGCGAATAAATGGGTGATGGAGTTCACAGTTCGGCTAATCAATTTAGGGGATGAGAGCTGTTATTAGCGTTGTGGTGTGCCTTTATTCAAAATTCTTACTGGCCAACCGAGCACTCTTTAATTCTGATTAAGTCATAATTAAGTAAAGCTGGGGTGTTGATTGTTTCGCTTAGATATGAATTTTTAAAACTGCTCACAATGTCATCGCGAGATTTAAAAAGCCTGCTCGCATATTTTTGAACGTATACATATGACTTGAATGGGTGTGGCCAAATAAATCCAGCTGTAATCTTTGCCTTTTCAAGGTGTCAGGGTCATAAATGCCTATAAAAACAAGGTAAAAGGCTCGGCTATTGACTAAGTTGATAGAAGGCGAAGCATAAAACAGCGCCAGTTTGATACAACAACATCGCATGGGACCCGGATCATGGACAGAGCGCAGGGCGCAGCCCCCTTTTCATTGCAAGTGGATCTAAGGCAGGTGGTGTATGCCCTGTCAGCCTCGCTGGATCTGGTGGGCATTGGCGATGTGGCCCACGGTAAACGGGTCGGGATTATGGCTGCCGAGTGCAGCCGGGAGCTGGGGATGAGTGAGGCCGAACGCTGTCTGCTGTTCGAGCTGGGGGTGCTGCATGATATCGGTGTCTCCTCGACCATCACCCATCACCATCTGGTCAGCGAGTTCGATTGGGAGTCCTCCCAGCGCCACTGCGAGGTAGGGTATCAACTGCTCAAGGATTTCCGTTTGCTGGCCCCGCTGGCCCTGCCTATCCGTTATCACCATACCCACTGGCACCTGTTGCGCGAGATGGCCGATGTGGACCCCAATGTAGCCCGTCAGGCCAACCTTATCTTTCTGGTGGATCGCTGCGATGCGTTGGCGGCGCCCTACTATGGTGATGGTTCATTGTTGATGCATACCAACGAGATCCGCGCACGCCTGCAGGATTTCCGTGACGAGTTCTTTGCCCCTGAGCTGGTGGATGCCTTCCTCAAGGCGTCTCGCTCTGAGGCATTCTGGCTGCAGCTGGAAGCACGCTCTATCAATGATTACATGCTGGAGATGCTGCAGGTGCGGGAGCCTTGTCTGACCTTCAACGGGGAGCTAAAAGCGCTGGCGCAGATCTTCTCTGGCATTGTCGACGCCAAAAGCCCATTCACGATGACGCATTCACTCGGTGTGAGCAGGTTGTCTCGTGCGTTGGCAGAATTGATGGGAGTCAGTGCCATCCATTGTGACATGCTGGAGATCGCCGGTTTGCTGCATGATCTTGGCAAGCTCAGGGTGCCGGACGAGATCCTCGACAAGCCTGCCAGCCTGACGAAAGAGGAGCGGGCCATCATCAATACCCACAGCTTCGAGACTTACCAGATCCTGCGTCATATCGAAGGGTTTGAGGAGATTGCCTGTTGGGCGGCCTATCACCATGAGGAGCCTGACGGGGAGGGCTATCCGTTCCACCTGCCGGCATCCGCCATGGCGCTCGAAGCGCGGATCCTGCGGGTCGCTGATATTTTTCAGGCAATGGTACAGGACAGACCTTATCGGCGCGGCCTGCCTGCCCGTGACGCATTGACCTTTATGCAGCAACTGGCGGATCAGGGGCGGGTTGATCCAGCTGTGGTGGCGGTGCTGGCCGATCACCTGCCGCAGATGATGATGGCAGCCATTCCGGATCGCGAGCCGGATCATGCCATCAATTGAGGGAGAGGCTGGCCGCTGACTCATACTGCCGCGAGCCAGCTATGCTTGGAACAAGCCGAGCATGGTGCCGGTACCGGCGCACAAGACGCCAGCTTGATGGACTACCGTAGGGGAGCAGATATGGAATCGCTAAAAGCCAAGGATTATATGCAGAGCAGACCCATCACCTTCACTGCCGACATGATGGTGCAAGCTGCGGTTGAGAAATTTCTGAACAGTCATCAGCTCGGTGGCCCGGTGGTGGATGGGCAGGGTCATCTGATTGGCTGGATCTCCGAGCAGGATTGCATCGCAGTGCTGCTTAAAGAGGCCTATCACTGCGAACAGGTGGCGCAGGTCAAGGATGTGATGCGCAAGGAGGTGTTGTCGGTGGGGCCAGATACCAGCATTTTGAGCCTGGCGGAGATGATGATGGGGCAAAAGCCGAAAATCTATCCGGTAGTGGAGGAGGGGCGTCTGCTCGGGGTCATCAATCGCCACAACGTCATGCAGGCCATTCACGCCCAGCTCACTACCTGTTTTGTCCATCACACCCACGGTTAACCCTGTTTTCCTCTCTCCCAAGGCAAGCTTCGGCTTGCCTTGGCTATTTCATATGCTGCCATTTATCTATGTTATGCCATCTTACAATGGTTGTTTTGTCATGTTTGAGGAGCGGCCAATCTCTCTGTCTTCCCATATATAACGCTACGTTAAGGCTTGCACCGCCCCCGCTCGCTCTTTAGGATCGCTCCCAGCTTATCGATATGGCCCCTCTGGGCACCTATTTAAGGAATTTGTACCTTGTCTCTCTCTATCGAGGCGCTGCGCCGCCGTCTCTCTGCCTGCATGAATCTCGACGCCCGCCGCCTTTCCAGCCGTCTGCACGGGGTCAAGAAGCTGCCTGAAGGCAAACAGGCCGCCGTGCTTGAGACCATCGCCGCTGATTTGGCCGCCGCCGAAGTGCGCTATCAAACCCGTCTGGCCGGAGTGCCCAAGGTCACTTATCCGGACAACCTGCCGGTCAGCCAGAAGCAGGCTGAAATCGCCAAGGCCATTCAAGAGCATCAAGTGGTGATCATTGCAGGGAAACCGGCTCGGGCAAAACCACCCAGATCCCCAAGATCTGTCTGGCGCTCGGGCGCGGAGTGAAGGGCTTTATCGGCCACACCCAGCCACGCCGTTTGGCGGCCCGCACCGTCGCGGCCCGTATTGCCGAGGAGATGGAGTCCGAGCTTGGCCACTACGTGGGTTACAAGGTGCGCTTTACCGATCAGGTGAGCGAGCAGACCCACATCAAGCTGATGACCGACGGTATCCTGCTGGCGGAGATCCAGAATGACCGGATGCTGACCCAGTACGACACCATCATCATCGATGAGGCCCACGAGCGCAGCCTCAATATCGACTTCATCCTGGGCTATCTAAAGCAACTGCTGCCCAAGCGCCCTGATCTCAAGGTGATCATCACCTCGGCCACCATCGACCCCCAGCGCTTCTCCCGCCATTTCAACAAGGCGCCGGTGATCGAGGTCTCCGGCCGTACCTATCCGGTGGAGGTGCGCTACCGCCCACTGTTTGTTGATAAAAAAAGCAGTGACAAGAGCGAGGGGCTGGAGGAGCGCGACGAACTGCAGGGGATCTTCGACGCGGTGGAAGAGCTGTCCCGCGAGGGGCTCGGGGACATCCTTATCTTCATGAACGGCGAGCGGGAGATCCGCGATACTGCCGATGCCCTGCGCAAACTCAACCTGCGCGATACCGAGGTGCTGCCGCTTTACGCCCGCCTCTCCAACGCCGAGCAGAACAAGGTGTTCCAGCAACATGCCGGACGGCGCATCGTGCTCGCCACCAACGTGGCGGAGACATCGCTGACGGTGCCAGGCATTCGTTACGTCATTGACCCGGGCACCGCCCGCATCAGTCGTTACTCCTGGCGTACCAAGGTGCAGCGCCTGCCCATCGAGCCGGTCTCCCAGGCCAGTGCCAACCAGCGTAAAGGACGCTGCGGCCGGGTGGCAGATGGTATCTGTATCCGTCTCTACTCGGAGGAGGATTTTAACAGCCGTTCCGCCTTTACCGACCCCGAGATCCTGCGTACCAACCTGGCATCGGTCATCCTGCAGATGCTGGCGCTCGGCCTTGGCAATATGGAGGCGTTCCCCTTCGTCGAGCCGCCGGAGTCCCGCCATATCAAGGATGGTCTGACTCTCTTGAAAGAGCTGGAGGCGGTGCGCGAGCTGCCCGCCACCGGCGATCGCGAAGCCAAGTTGCAGCTGACCGAGACTGGTCGCCAGCTCTCGCGCATCCCCCTTGATCCGCGTCTGGCGAAGATGGTGATCAGCGCGGCGCAAACTGGCTGCCTGAGCGAGGTGATGGTGATTACCGCGGCCCTCAGCATTCAGGATCCCCGCGAGCGGCCTATGGAGAAGAAGCAGGCCGCCGACGAGCAGCACAGGCGCTTTGAGGACAAGGATTCCGACTTTCTCGCCTTCGTCAATCTGTGGAATTACCTGAAAGAGCAGCAGGATGCCCTTGGCAGCAATCCGTTCCGCCGCATGTGCCAGAAGGAGTTTCTCTCCTATCTGCGGGTGCGCGAGTGGCAGGACATTCACTTCCAGCTGCGTCAGACGGTCAAGGAGCTGGGTTTTAAAGCCAACCATGAACCGGCAGATTTCAAGACGGTGCACTGCGCGCTGTTGACCGGCCTCTTGAGCCATATCGGCAACAAGGATCTGGAAAAACCCGAGTTCCTTGGCGCCCGCAACGGCCGTTTCCACCTGTTCCCGGCTTCGGGTCTGTTCAAGAAGCCGCCCAAGTGGGTGATGGCCGCAGAATTGGTGGAGACCTCGCGCCTCTATGCCCGCATCAACGCCAAGATTGAACCCGAGTGGGTGGAGCCGCTGGCGGGGCACCTTATCAAGCTGCACCACAGCGACCCCCACTGGTCGAAGAAAAATGGCGCAGTGATGGCCAAGGAGAAGGTGACGCTTTATGGCCTGACCCTAGTCAACGAGCGCATCATCAACTTCAGCCGCATCGATCCGGCGCTGTGCCGCGAGCTGTTTATCCGCCGCGCGCTGGTGGAGGGGGATTTCGAGACCCGTCACCGTTTCTTCAGCGATAACCGCAAGCTCCTGGCCGAGGTGGAGGCGCTGGAGCACAAATCCCGTCGGCGCGACATCCTGGTGGATGACGAGGATCTGTTCCGCTTCTACGATGCCCGTTTGCCGGAGGAGGTGATCTCCGCCCGCCACTTCGACAAGTGGTGGAAAGAGGCGCAAAAGCAGGATCCCGAGCTGCTCAACTTCGAAAAAGAGATGCTGATGAAGGGAGATGCCGCCCACATCAGCGATCTCGACTACCCCAACGTCTGGCAGCAGGGGCGCCTCAAGCTCAAGCTGACCTATCAGTTCGAGCCGGGGGAGGCCGCCGATGGCGTGACCCTGCATATCCCGCTGCCGCTCCTGAATCAGGTGGAGGTGAAGGGGTTTGAGTGGCTGATCCCCGGGCTGCGCCATGAGCTGTTGGTGGCCCTTATCAAGTCGATGCCCAAGCCGATGCGCAAGAATTTCGTGCCGGCGCCGAACTACGCCGATGCGCTGCTCGCCAGCATCAACCCCGAGCAGGGGCCGCTGCTGGACGAGATGGAGCGCCAGCTGCGGCGTATGACCGGTGTGACCGTGCCCCGCGAATCCTGGGACTGGTCTGCGGTGCCCGATCACCTGAAACTCACCTTCCGGGTGGTGGACGACAAACACAAGAAGGTGGCGGAAGGGAAAGATCTGGAAGCCTTGAAAGAGTCGCTGCGCGGCAAGGTGCAGGAGACGTTGTCACAAGTGGCGGACGACGACATCGAGCAGTCCGGCCTCACCCTCTGGAGCTTTGGCGAGCTGCCGAAGGAGTACAGCCAAAAGCGCAGCGGTTTCGAGGTGAAGGCCTATCCGGCGTTAGTGGATCAGAAAGATTCGGTCGCCATCCAGCTGGTGGAGAGCCCGGTGGTGCAACAGCAGCTGATGTGGGCCGGTCAGCGCCGGCTGGTGCTGCTCAACGTGCCATCTCCTATCAAGTATCTGCAGGAGAAGCTGCCCAACAAGGCCAAGCTGGGGCTCTATTTCAACCCCTTTGGCAAGGTGGCCGAGCTTATCGACGACTGCATCGCCTGTGGCTGCGACAAGCTGATCGATCAGCATGGCGGGCTGGCTTGGGACGAGGCCGATTTCGAGGCGCTCAAGGAGTTTGTCCGCGCCGAGCTCAACGATGCGGTAGTTGAGGTGGCCAAGCAGGTGGAAGCCGTGCTGACGCTGTCCCACGAGATCAAGAAACGGCTCAAGGGCAAGATGCAGCTCGACACCGCTTTTGCCATGTCGGATATCCAGCAGCAGTTGGGCAACCTTATTCACAAGGGCTTTGTCACCGAGACCGGCTGGCAGCGGCTGCCGGACCTCTTGCGTTACCTGCGGGCCATCGAGCGTCGCCTGGAGAAGCTGGCCATCGATCCCAACCGGGATCGGGTCTACATGCTCAAGGTGCACAGCGTGGAGTCGGAGTACAAGGCGCTGCTGGCCAAGATCCCCAAATCCCAGCTTATTCCCACCGAGGTGGCCAATATCCGCTGGATGATCGAGGAGCTGCGGGTGTCGTTCTTTGCCCAGAATCTGGGGACCCCTTATCCGGTCTCCGATAAACGGGTGCTTAACGTCATCGCTCAGTGCTAAGCTGCTATCTAACTGTTTTAACAGCATGATAGCGGGTGCTGAGAAGGGGTTGCCGGTCAGGTAGCCCCTTCAAACCGCAAGTCAGGGAGGCAAGGATGCTGGGGATCTGGTTGAGTGTGGCGCAGGTGGTGATCAGCGGTTATCAACCCATCGCGGAACAAACCTGGGTGCAGTTGAACCCGGAATATTACCCGCTGGCGCGCACGCCGCCTGCGATGTTTGTGGCCTGGCGTGGCAATCAGTTTCCGCCGCTGGCCCAAAAGCAGAAGCACGGTCGCTGGCAGATCCTCTTTCCCGCCCGGCTGGTCCCCCCTTTCGATCTGTTCGAGGGGGAGGCGCAGCTCTCCAAAACCTATCTGGCAAGGCTGCGGCGCATCGACGAGATGGCTTACGGGGTTGTCCCCGGGCAGGCTGTTGCGGCTGGTGCAATCGTGCAGCAGGGGAGTGGGTCCCCTGCTTATCACGCGCAACCTGTCGCGCCCTTTATCGCCGAGTTCCGTACACCCCAAGACGCGTTCGGTGGTGTTGATATGCCCAGCGACCCCGACGCGAGCGAACCTCTGCTCGCTCAGCTGGGGGTGACCTTTCGCACAGCGGGGATGAGTGGTGCCCAAGGATATGAGGGAGTAGCGAGCACCGATATGGCGCTCGCCAGCCACACGGCTAGCTTATCCGCAGGCAGTGACGCCATGCTTACCCTCTCGGCTCCTGCGGCCGGCGGTCCACAAACCGTGTGTCATCAGGTCGCCGCAGGGGAGACCCTGTGGCGTATAGCGAATCAGTTATCCAGTGCCCGGGGAGCCGATACCTACAGCTATTTGCTGGCGCTGGTGGCAGAGAACCAGCAGCGGCTTGGCAAGAGCATTCGAGTCAGAACGGGGGAGGGTCTCTACTGTCCGCGCGCCGAGACCCTGGCGCGGTTTGATGCCCTGAGCCCGGCTCAGCGTCAGCAGCAATTCGCCCGGTTGGAGCAGGGGCGCTAAATGCAGAATCGGTACCTTGTATCCGAATTTGGCCCGTGGTAGTATTCGCGCTCGTTTTGCGAGGTGCTGACCGGTCGCAGTTAGCACCATAAATTCATCCAAAAGAGATACATACTATGTCTTTCGTATTCCAAGCTGAAGTCCGTTCTGACCTGGGGAAAGGTGCGAGCCGCCGCCTGCGTCAAGCTGACCAAGTTCCTGCCATCGTTTACGGTGCAGGCAAAGAAGCCCTGTCCATCACTGTTGACCACAAGAAAATGATCCTGGCTCAAGAGAAGCCGGAATTCTATGAGTCTGTACTGACTCTGGTTATCAACGGTGAAGAAGTTAACGTAAAAGTGAAAGCTATCCAGCGTCACCCGGTACGTTACAAGCTGATCCACCTGGACTTCGTTCGCGTTTAATAGCGAACCGTCAGGTCGAAGAAAAGCCACTCTCAGGAGTGGCTTTTTGCTATCTGGCATCTTGTGATCGGGCTGAAAGAGCTACCTTGTCAGCCCAGCAAGCTGGTTATCCCAGCTGGCTAAGGGCCTGTTGGCAGCGCTGCTCGGCGGCATCCAGCTCCAGCAGCACCATCCTGATATCTTCCATCTGCTGTTGAAGTGTCTGCCGTTTTTCCTCAACCAGTCCCAGCATGGTTTGTAACTGGGTGCGGCTGCTCTTGTCGGCATCATAGAGATCAAACAGCTCGCGGATCTCGGCGAGGCTGAACCCGAGCCGCTTGCCGCGCAGGGTGAGCTTGAGGCGAACCCGATCCTGCTTGCTGTAAATGCGGGTTTGTCCCTCTCGGGCGGGATTGAGCAACCCCTGATCCTCGTAGAAACGGATACTGCGCGTCGTAATATCAAATTCCCGGGCCAGCTCACTGATGCTGAAGCGCCGTCCTTCATCCTTGTTGTTCATACAGACTTCTTGGCGAACTAAATCCTGTCTGCACCTTACCTAAACGTAAACTGCACTGCAACTCTTGTTCCATCGCGTCAGAACCCCTATGTTATGGCCATGTAACAAACAGAGGCAGGCAAATGGATATTGCAATTGTGGCGGCAAAACGGACTCCGATGGGGGCGTTTCAGGGGGTATTGGCAGAGGTAACTGCGCCTGAGTTGGGTGCCTGTGCCATTGAGGCGGCACTACTGCAAAGTGGGCTGAGTCCGGAGCAGGTCGATGAAGTGTTTATGGGCAATGTGCTGGCGGCGGGCGTGGGGCAAGCGCCAGCCCGGCAAGCGTTGTTGAAAGCAGGGTTGCCAGATAGTGTGCCTGCTACCACGGTCAACAAGGTGTGCGGATCCGGCATGAAAGCAGTGATGCTGGCGGCGGATACCATCCGCCTTGGGGACAACAGGGTAGTGGTCGCGGGGGGGATGGAGAGTATGAGCCGTGCCCCCTATCTGCTGGATAATGCCCGCAGCGGCTTTCGGATGGGGCATCAAAAGGTACTGGACCACCTATTCCTCGACGGTTTGCAAGATGCCTATGATGGCCAGCTGATGGGGGGGCATGCCCAGCGCAGCGCCGATCTGGCTGGTTTGACCCGCACTGCCATGGATGAGTTTGCTCTTGCGTCGTTGCAGCGTGCCCGCGATGCGCAGCAAGCCGGCGCGTTTGCATCCGAGCTGGCAAGTGTCTATCGCGGTGATCGCTTGTTGCTGGCCGAAGACGAGCAGCCTGGCAAGGGCAGACCGGAGAAGATCCCGACCCTGAAGCCTGCATTTGGCAAGGAGGGCACCATTACGGCGGCCAATTCGAGCTCCATCTCGGACGGTGCGGCGGCGCTGATATTGATGGATGGCGCCACGGCGCAAGCCTGGCAGGTACCAGTGCTGGCACGGATCGTCGGTTATCAGAGCCACGCGGCATTGCCCGCCGAATTTACCTCTGCGCCCATTGGCGCCATTTCACGCTTGCTGGCGCGTCTTGCATGGTCGGTGGAAGAGGTGGATCTATTCGAGATCAACGAGGCCTTCGCCATGGTCACCATGCTGACCATGAGCGGGGTCGGCATCCCTCATCACAAGGTTAATGTGCATGGTGGGGCCTGTGCGCTTGGTCATCCGCTGGGGGCGAGTGGCGCACGCATTCTGGTGACGCTGATCGCCGCGCTGCGGCAACGGGGTTTGCAGCGAGGCGTGGCCGCGCTCTGTATCGGGGGGGGGGAGGCGACCGCTATCGCGGTCGAAGTGAATGACGAAACGAATTAATTGGTGGCTTCCATCGCCAGCAGTTGTTCCGTGACCCAGGTGGTGGCGGCCAGATAGAGGTGACTCACCTTATCCTCGCTCAGCCCCAGGCGGGCTGTTCTGGCCGTGACCCGTGACCAGTTGGCGCTCTCGTAATCTTCACAAAACGCGAGGTAGAAACCGAGATTGCCTTTGCGCTCCAGCAGCGCCAGCCGAATATCGTCGATAAGAGGGATAGTGCCGAGCAGTTTGTCCATCGGCTGCTCCATCAGTACATCCAGCAGGGAGAAGAGACCGGTGATAAAGGCTTGTTGTGCCTGCTGGCTCGGGGCGTGGGCATGGGCCAGCAGTTCACAGAATCGGGCTCGGATCATCGACATCTGGTAGAGCTCGGCGCTCTTGCCCTTGCCCGCACTGGTCGCGGCTACCAGCGAAACAAAGCGCTTTAGCTGGGTGTTGCCCAGATAGATGGCAGCCTGGCGAAATGACGAAATAGGGTTGGTGTGACCTTTGAGATGGTTGACATAGCGCAGCAGCTTGAGGGAGAGGGAGATATCCTGACCGAGTAGCTGCTCAATCTTGTTGATATCAGGCTCTGCCTCGTTGACCACGTTGAGCAACTGCATCACCACGACTTGTGCTGGCTCCATGGTGGCTTGCTTGACCATCTCGGGTCTGCTGAAGAAAAAGCCCTGGAACAGCTGGATCCCCAGCTGTTTGACCCGCTCGAACTCCGCCTTGTCCTCTACTTTTTCCGCCAGATAGGTGAGCCCCAGCGTCTGATGCCGCTGGATAAACACTTTGATCTGCATCAGGGGGGTGGCACGAAGATCAAACTTGATGATGTGGATAAAGGGGAGGAAGCGCTCCCAATCCGGTGACATGGTGAAGTCATCGAGTGCCAGTTGATATCCCAGCTTGTGCAACTGTTTCACCTTTTCCAGCAGGGCATCATCCGGTGGGGAATCTTCCAGGATCTCAATCACCACTTTTTCGGGCGGCAGGCACTCTGCCAATCCCTCCAGTAGCAGTGAGTGGGGAAAATTGATAAAGCAGGGACGGCCCCCCAACAGTTGATCGATATTCTGTTGCAGGAATTGTTCGACCACCAGGCGTGACGTCGCCTGTTGGGAGGAGATGCTCGGGAAGACATTATTCAGACTATCGCGAAAGAGCAGCTCATAGGCATGAGTTTTGAGGTCTCTGTCGAGGATCGGCTGTCTTGCTACGTAGGAATACATGCCTTGCTCCAGTAAAGGTACTGGGTTGATTTTATGGTGTTGCAGAACACTATGCCAGTGTTCACCTTATTGAGTAAGGCAATAATTGGCATAGCGTTTTTTGCAGGGAAGGAATTTAGAAGAGATAGCTCAATTGTGCACCAGCCAGCCAGGCATCCCCTTCGGAAGTGCCCTGGAAGGTGGAGGTCGTCATCGGATTACCCGGTTGCAGCTCCATTTTTTCAGTGACATCCACCTTTTTGCCATCGATCAGGGTCAGCCCCAGATCCACGGTCAGGTTGGGCGTGAACTGATACCCCATTCCCAGGCTGTACCAGAGGCGATCGGCATCCGGGATGGAAATGGTACGACGATCGGCTGGCACAGGGCTGGCGTCATAGGCCACACCGGAGCGCAGTTGCCATTTGGGAGTGACCTGATAGGTCATACCGATGGCGTAGCGCCAGCTATCTTCCCAGTGCTCGTCCTTGATGTGCATGTTCTGCAAATTGTTGAGATCAGCTTCCAACTGAACGAATTTGCTCCAGTTGGTCCAGTTCAGGCTGCCGTGGAGAGCCAGCTTGTCAGTCAGCTGATGGAACGCCGCCAACTCTGCCGTCGCTGGCAACGGCAGATCCAGACTACCGGTATCTCTGATCTCGGTAACGGAGCCATCTGCATTGGGTCGGCCCAGGATAGCATCTCCCGAGAGGGTCAAAGTGACATCGTGACGGTAGGAGAGGCCAATTCGGGTTTGTTCGGACAACTCCAGCAAGGTGCCGACATTCCAGCCCCATGCCCAGCCATCCCCTTGCAAATGTTTTGCGATCAGGTTGCGAGAAGGGAAGGTGCCACCGACTTCGCCTTCGCCCTGAATAGCAGAGATCCCGGCACCAATTGACCACATCTCATTGATGCGATAGGCGAGTGAGGTACCCAGATCCATGGTCTTGATATCGGAGACATTGCCAAAGTGTCCCGCGCTGTAGTTATCCGGCATCTTGACGCCAAGGCCGTAGTAAGAGGTTGCCGAGAAGCCTAGTCGCCACTGCTCATTGAGTGGAATGATGAGATAGGCGTTGGGTACCCAGGCTGCGGCGGCGATATCGTGTGCACTGGCATCGGAGGTGACGACACCGGCTTTGGTCGGCAAGCGGGTGTTGCCTTCAATATTGACGTCAGGACTGACATAGATGACTCCGCCAGAGAGCGCCATCTGATCGAAGCGGGTCATGGCTGCTGCATTGCGGGAGAGTACACTGGCGTTATCCGCGATGGCTGCCTCACCGGCAAAGGCGCGTCCCAGTCCTGTAGCGGACTGTTCAGCCAATTGGAACCCGGCGGCATGGGTCTGACCCGCGATCACCAGCAGGGCGATGGCGGACGGTTTGATGATGGGATGCATGGCAAAATCCTTGCTGTTACCCGAAGGTTCAATCGGTCATATGAATGAAGGCAGGATTTTATATGGTATGACCAGCAAGGCAACGGTAATGGCCAGTATCTGGATAAAACAAGATTAAATGCTGGGATGATGCACTCTAATAGCTTGATTGGAAAAGAAAAATAAACACGTGTGTGCTACATGTGTGCGCTGAAATCTAAGTTATGGATAAAAAAAGAGCGCCTGGCGGCGCTCTTTCCATTCTATCAATAATCAGAACTTCATGTTGAACTGGGCAGAAGCCAGGAAGGCGTTGCCGTGGGAAGTTCCTTTCCAACGCAGGCTGTCGGAGTGGCTACGCAGACCTTCGTTGACGTCAACTTCTTTACCGTCCAGATAAGCCATACCAAAGTCAACGCTCATATCGGTGTTGATATGGTAGGTGGCACCGGCGCTGTACCAGATACGGTCTGAGTCGGGAATGCTCAGGCTACGGTATTCGGCTTCGATCGGGGTGTTGTCATAGGCAAAGCCCATGCGAGCTTCCCATGCCGGGTTGATATACCAGGTACCGCCGATGGAGTAGCGAGTAGAATCTTTGAACTTCTCATCTTTTTGCAGACATACGCCGCCAGCACATTGGCTGCTGGTTGCTTTCAGCTCCTGGAAGGCGCTCCAGTCAGTCCAGTTTACAGAGTAATGAACAGCAAACTGCGGGCTCAGGCGATGGTAACCAGCGAACTCGGCTTGTGCAGGCAGATCCAGCTTCAGGTTGCCATCCACGGTGCGATTCAGTGAGCTTGCACCTTGGAAATCACCGTCAAAGCTCATATCGACTTGTGAACGGTAGGTCAGTGCAAAGCGATGGTTTTCATTGACTTCATACAGGGTACCAACGTTCCAGCCAAAGCCCCAGGTGTCGCCTTTCAAGTGAGCCAGACGAGTATCTGTCGGCAGCGGGCCACCTTGGCTAGGTGGGTTCAGCGGGCCCAGCAGACCGGCATAGCGGTTGAGTTCGGCGGCACCGTAAACGGCGTTGATACCAGCACCGACACTGAAGTGTTCGTTGACACGATAGGCAATGTTCGGGTTGATATTGAAGGTCATCAACTCGGTATCACCAGCACCGGCACCAGCCGGGAAGGTTTTGGAGTATTCGGTGGAGAGACCGTAGTTGGAGAAGATGCCAATACCCCAAGCCCACTGGTCATTCAGCGGCTGAATAAAGTAGGAGGCGGGAACGAAGGCTGCCGGAGCAATGCCACTTTCGCTGGCTGGAGCCATTTTGTTCGCGCCAGCGTAAACAGCACCATCCACATCGACATCCGGTTTGATGTAGGTGCCGGAGACAGAAACTGCCATCTTGTCGAAGGTGGTCATGGCGGCCGGGTTACGGGCCAGAACAGAGGCGTTGTCGGCGATAGCCGCTTCACCGGCATAGGCGCGACCCAGACCGGAGGCCGAGTGCTCGTTCAACTGGAATGCCGCGGCATGGACTTGACCGGTGGCCAGCGCGATGGTGGCGGCAATCAGGCTCTTCTTGAAAATAGTTGTCGTCATGGTGTTCTCTCTTGTAGGCAGATTTTTTTGCCGATATTGGCTGCACGTTCAATGCAAACCTCGACAAAATCCGTTTTTATTTCAGCTTCTTCCCAATCAATTCTGGCGTGATTCTATGGATCTGGTAGGAGGTAAGAAATCAGACCAGTGACAGCAGAATACATAAAAGTGATCGATGTGTTAATCATTTGTTTTAACTTGCTGTTTAATTCATCATTTTGAGGGTGTAAAGGTGGATTATTGACCTGGATTGCCGATCTCCGTCACAAAAAAAATTTTGTCAATTTTTCGAAATCTTGAGGCAAATGAGTGACAAAGGGGAGTAATCTGGGGGGGAACAGGCAGCGGCTCGTGACCGCCGCCTGCTATTGAGGATGGATCTGAGGTTGTTAACCAGCGATGTTAAATGTCCCACTGCAGACGTGACTGCAGGGCGTTGGCAACGGGGGCAAGTGGCTCTCTCATCTCGCCAATCAGTACCATATTGGCGCCTTTGAGCTGGACAATCTCTCCTTTGAGGGTGCCATCTTCAAAGGTGGCCTGTTGCAGGGTTAATGGCACATGTTTGGGCACTAAAAAGAGAGTGACTGGCCCCATCTTTCCCTGGATCACCATGTGCAAGGCTGGTCCCTGATAAAACGAGCAGTGATTGACATAGGTCACCTTGAGCCCATCCATCCCGCTTAAGGTGGCGCCATACTTCTCCATCTTGGCATTGATGTTATGCAGATTGACCTGCTCATCGACACCTTCAATAAAGGGTTCTTCGCCATAGACATGAGCCATCGCCACCTGTGCGAGGGAGAGGGCCGCAGGAGCCGTTTCTGGCAGCGTGATCCAGCGGGTGCTCATTCCCAGCAGGAAGGCGACCGATGCAGCCAAGGCGATCTGGCGCCAGGATGTCGATGTCCGGAGCTTGACCGGCGCCGTGCCAAGGGGTCGGGATGGCGGCATATCATCTGGCGCATCACTGTCTTGCAGCATGGCTTGCCTGAGCAGGATCCGCTCGGCCAGTCCGGCGGGAACCTCTACCTGCATGGCACGCTTGAGGCTTCTGTCGAACTGCTTCATCTCGTCGAGGTAGTTCCGATTGGCTTGGCTTGCTTCAGCAGTTTTGAGAAAGTCCGGTTGTTGATCGTTGGGCTGGATCATGGCGTTGCGGCGAAATTCGAGTTCATCCATGTCCGTGTCCTCTTGCTTGGTTCTTCTGCTCCATCGCCTCCTTGATCTGGTTGCGGGCGCGAAACAGTCGGGTCATGACGGTGTTTTTGTTGAGGCCGAGCATCTCGGCAATCTCCTCACCACTGAATCCTCCCACAACTTGCAGCAGCAGTGGCTCCTGATACTCCTCGGGCAACCGGGCGATGTGACGGTGCAACCACTCGTTCTCCATCTCCTGTTCGCTGTGCAGTGCATCGTGCTGGGGTTGAGGGTGATCGTCGAGATCAACCAGCTCCAGCTGTTTGCGTTCAAAGCGGCGGGCGTTTTCCCGTCTGAGGATGGTGATCAGCCACCCCTTGGCCGCCTTGTCATCCTGCAGGGTGTCGATAGCCTTCCAGGCGCGCAGGAAGGTCTCTTGCACCAGATCTTCCGCCACGTTGGGATGCCGGGTCAGCCAGTAGGCATACCGGTATAGATCGCCATGCAGCGCATGAACCAGTGCTTCAAATTTGGTTTGTTTGTCAGCCATGGGATCAGAGACCGGCGAAGTGGCCGGATCATTTCCACCAATATGCTGCTGAGCACGTTTTTTTCTAAAAAACAGTAGTGCCATAGGGCAATCCTTGTCAGGGGGCGTGGCGGCGGGAGCGGGAACTCCCGTGCGCCAGCAGGTAAATCAGGTACGCAATACCGGCCGTTTCATCAGCCCTGAGGGTACGCGCCAGAGCGCGCCACTCGATGGGCGGGCCAGAAGAGGGCCGTGCAAAACAGGCTCGCTCGAGTGCGGCGAGCGCGTTGCCGAGCCGATTATGCCCAGCGTCAGGCAACTGGCCTAATTGATAATAGGAGACCTGCCAGCGCATGGTCGCCCACTTGATCAGCGCCTTGCGACTGGCATCCGGCTGGTGTTGGGCAAGGGCACGTTGCAGTTGATAGAAGGCGCGCCAGCGGGGCCAGCGAGGCCAGTGGCGCCATAGCGCACGCAGCGTTATGGCCAGCACGACCCACCAAAGGCTCTCTCGCAGTGCCATCTGCGATGTCTGCTGATCAGGTTGCCGATTTGTCGTTGCCTGAAACGTCAGCGTGATGGCAGGCAGGCTGGCCTGCTCAATCCGGCCACTTTGGGTATTAAACCAGGGCAGATCAATGGGGGGCAGCTGGTAGTCGCCGCTCTGCTCCGCGACCAGAGTCTGGCGCCACTGTCGCTCAAACAGCAGCTTGCCATCTCGGTAACGCTCCTGCTGTTGCTCGCCATCGGGATGTGCCTGTATGCCGTTTGGCAGTTGATGGGCCATCAGGGGGGCAAGCTGTATCTGGCCGCTGTCACCATTTTCCATGGTCAGGGTGAGGATACGGATCAGTGGTTCACCCACTTCCCCCGTGGAGGCCGGTTCAAGCCGTTGACTCAGGGTCAGCCGGGTGGCCACCGGCGTGGCGGGGGCTTTGTCGACCCGAACCTCGAGTGGTGCCGCGCGGGCCGAGAGTTTTTGCGGCTTGTTCCCTTGCTGCGTGAGCTGCCCCTGCAAGCGGGGTGAGTCGAGGAGCCATAGCCCAGGCGCTTTTGCCTGAATGAGCCAGCTGCGGGTGAGCCGGCCGGGTAGACCAGCCTGAACGGGGGCGATCCACTCGTCGCTACCGAGGCGACGGATGGTAAAGTGGGCAGAGCTGAGTTCGCTCAGGGCCGGGTTTTGCATACTGGTGGGCAGCCATAGTGTCAGCCGGTAGATCACCGGCTGGCCGGGATAGAGCGGGCCCTGATGCTCAAGGCGGGCCTGCATCTCGAGGGGCGAGGGGGCTGCGGGTTGCGGCAGCGCCGCTGTTTTCACCTCTCTCAATGGCAGGGTGAGCGAGGGAGTGAACTCATTTCCCAGCTTGAGCGGGGCAATCACCACCTTTGTATTAGCGGGTGAGTCGCTCTGGTGCAGCGGGATCTGCCAGCGAGTCAGTTGTTGTACCGGGGTGGTGACCCGGCTCATGGTCACTCTGCCCACTGCAAACTGGCGCAGTAGGGGGGTGATCTCCAGTTCGCTGCTCTGGCGCTCGCCATCCGCTTCGATGATCAGCAGCCAATCGCTGGGGTCGGCCCCCGGCAGCAGCTCTGCCCGTGGGGGCAGGGCCCAGCAAAGTAGACTCGCTAGTGCGAGCAACAGCCCCCATCCTGCCCGTGTCACCAGGGCTCCTCCACCTTGATCAGATCCCGGCGTAGTGCCTCTTTGCGCAGTCGCTGCTCCAGCAGCAACACCGGGGGAGAGGGGGGCAGGGGCATTGCTGCTGCCTGCTGAGCTGCCGATGGCTTGGGTTGCTTGCTGATGCTGGTATCGGGAGCGGCGGCCGCACCGCCTTGCAACAGAGAGAGGTTATAGAGCGCATCTTCATGGCCGGGCTCCAGTGCCAGAGCGACCAGATAGGCCTCTTTGGCGGCCGCAAACTCCCCCAGTTGCAACAGGGCATTGCCGCGGTTGTAGTAGGCGGTGGCGCTCGCTGCTTCCTGATAGGCTGCGATGGCTTGCCGGTAGGCACCAGCTCGATACCAGGCGTTGCCGCGCCAGACAGGATCGTTGAAGGTGCGGGCAGCCCGTTGAAAATCCCCCTCTTGATAAGCCTGCATCGCTTGCAGATCTCCCTTCTCTGCTGCTTGCAGATCTTGCGGCGCAAGCAGCTGAATTCCCACCATCAGCGCCACCATCAACCGGACGCCGACTCTGGCCAGCAAGGCGAGCGGTAACAAGGGGATTAGCAACCAGGGGCCAAGATCCAGTGGCGCCGGGGTGAGGGCCGAGGTAGTGGTGGGCAGCGGTGCAAAGCGGGGGACATCACTGGCAAGCCACTGCAGCTCACCGCCGAGACGGTTGGCCAGTGCGGCAATGGCCTGACTATCGGGGGCGGGCAACTGCGCGGGCATGCGGGCGGCAAATCCCAACTCATTGGCCGGAATGGCGGGCATGGGGGCCGGTTGACCACTGCTGGCGAGCAGAATATCGAGGCGTGCTGACTGGGTGTCGCGGCAGAGAAGGCGTTGCTGGCAGGGCCACAGGGCGGCGATTTGGGTCATCTGATTCCGGGTGAGGTCGTCGGTGATCAGCAGCAGACGCGCTTGTTCTCCAGGGGCCAGCTGCTTCATGGCAAGTGCCACCGCCCGTGCCGGGTTGCTGCCCTGCAGCGGCATGATATCGGGGCGCAAGTCGGGCAGTAGCAGCGAAAGGGCTTGATGATCCCGAGTGGGCGGCATGGCGAGGTAGGCATCGCCTGCGTAGAGGATCAGCGCAATGCGCTCGCCCTTGGCGCGGCTCAGCAGCTGCTGTAATTGCCATCTGACCCGGGTTGCCCGATCCGGTTTGAGATCGGTGGCGGTCATCGAGCGTGACAAGTCGAGCAGCCAGATATCGAGCGGTGCCGCAGGCTGCTGTTGCAGCTCACCGCGCAGTGCGGGACCACTCAGGGCCAAAATCACGGGCAGGGTTGCCAGCCAGAGCCAGGGGCGCTGAGGACGGGAGGCTGGCAGCAGATAAGCCTGCATCGCAGGTGCGAGCAGCGGGGGCTGGCGACGACGGTGCCACCCTTGCCAGAGCCAGGGGATGAGTGCGATCAGCCACAGGGGGCGGAGCAAGATCAGCTCCATTTGCGCGCGCCTCGTGCCAGCCAGTTACGCACCATGCGAAACTCCAGTCTGCCGTGTCCTGATGGCAGAAGCAGCAAGCCACAAAGCAGTGCCAACGGCCAGGGGTAGAGCTCTATCACCGGCTGGTACTGGGCAATCGGCATGGGGGCAGGTTCAAGGGTATTGAGGGTCGCATTGATGGCATCGAGATCGCTTTGGGTTCGCGCCCTGAAATAGCGCCCCTGTCCTGTTTTTGCCAGCTCTTTCAGGAGCGGTTCGTCCAGTTCGCTGCTGGGATCGGCCTGACCGCTGCCTGCCTCATCATAGGGTTGGATAAAGGTATCGGGATCGGCCCCGACCCCCAGCGTGTAGATCCGTATTCCCTGCGCTGCGGCGAGTTTGGCCTCCTGCAGCGGGTCGGCATTGCCTGCGGTATTGCGGCCATCAGTGACCAGCAGCAGGGCGGTGGGGCGACCAGGATCCCCATGCTGACGTGCCAGCTGGATCGCCTCGCCAAGGGCGGTGGTTCGGCCGACCAGATCAAAATCGAGCTCGTCGCTCAAGGTCAACAGCGCCGGGATCTCCTGAGTGAGGGGAGAGAGCAGGTAGGCGTGATCGGCAAAGACGATGAGGCCCACCCTGTCTCCGGCCCGTTTGGCGATCAGCGTTTTGATCTGCTGACGCACCGCCGTCAGCCGCGCTTGCTGCTCGCCGTTATCGAGCATATCAGGGGTGCGCATGCTGTCTGACAGATCCACTGCCAGCAGCAGATCCCGACTCCCTTCATATTGGAGCACCGGTTCCCCCCACCACTGGGGGCGGCAGAGGGCGAGGATAAGGGCGCACCAGAGCAGCATGGCGCGCCAGAGCGGCAATCCGGCGTGGGGGCGCAGCAGCGCAAACCCGGGGTGAGCCAGATAGCCGCGGCGCAGGGGTGGCAAGCCGAAGCGCACCAGCAAGGGGAGCACCAGCGCCAGCGCAAACCAGGGCCAGGCCAGGATCATGGATGCCTCCGTCCGGCTTTACGCCCCGAGCGGGGGGGAAGTTGGAAGAAGAGGGTTTGACCCCAACGGCGATAATGTTGCCGAAGCTGTTCACACTGCTCGCGAGTCGGGTTCTGGCTGCCATAGAGCCAACTGCTCCAGTGAGATGAGAACTGGCTGAAATTGCTGTCCCCGTGACGATCGACGAAGGCGAGCCACGCCTCTCCCTGCAGCTGGCGCGCCTCGGGCCAACGTTGCAGTGCTTCATGACGCAGGGCCTCCTGTATGCGTGCCACCAGCAGTGCCGGCTCTCCCTCCAGCTGACGACACCAGCGGCGGTAACGTATCACCCTGCGGGCAATCAGGACGATCAGCAGCAGCAATAACGCTGTGATCAATAGCCACAATAGCGCCTGCACTCTGGGGTCAAGACTCTGTTCAATCAGATCCGGCCCCGGGTGGATGTCTCGCATCAGGGCGGCCAGCGGCGGAGTGATGGCCTCGGAGGCGGGACTGGCGTTGTCGAGTTCGGTGGGCGAGCTCATCTCTGATGACATAACCCCTCCTGCCACTGTTGTTGCAGCGTCTGGCCGTTATCGAGCAGATAGAGGCGCTGCACCAGCGGCAGCAACTGCTGCTTGCCGTGGGCCAGTTGCTGTTCGGCAGCTTGCTGGTAGCGGCGGGAGAAACCGGCATGGCCCCCATCCAGCCAGCCCTGATAGTGTTGCCCTGGCCGATCAATGGTCACTGGCAGTTGGCCATCAGAGGGAAGGGCTGCCTCGAGGGGGTCACGGATCTGCCAATAGTGGATATCGTGGCGACGGGAGAGCAGCTGCAATTGCTGACAGAGCGCCGACTCGCAGGGTCGGTGATCGGTGATGATCGTCAGCTTGGCACCGTGAGGCAGCTTGACGCCGGATAAGGTGTCGGCCAGCGAGTGAGAAAGCGCCCGGCGGGCCAGTCCTTGCTGATAGTGATGGCAGAGGGATTCGAGCAGGGGCAGCACGCTGCCGCGCTGGCTCTGGTGATGGGGGATAAGCCCGTGGTAGATCAAGGTGTTGTGCTGCTTCTCCCCTTGCCAGAGCAGGGCTGCTGCCAGCTCGCACCCCAGGCGCGCCTTGAGCTGCAGCGTAGAGCCGAAATACATGGCGGGAGAGAGATCGAGCAGCAGCCAGTGCGCCTGATCGAGCTCCTCGCTATAAAGACGGGTATAGGGACGACCGAGGCGCGCCGTCACTCGCCAGTCGATATGGCGTACCTCGTCACCAGCCTGATAGGCGCGCAGCTCCCGAAACGTGAGTCCGGGAGAGCGGCCCGGTTTGCCGCGTTCGCTGCTGCTTCTGCCTGCGTGAGGTGGCTTCCTGGCCTTGGCCCAGAGCCGGATATTGAGCAGCCGTGGCAGTGACATGGCGATGTCGGGATGCAGACCGGGTTCTAGGGGCATGGCACCTGATCCAGCAGTTGAGCGATCAGGATATCGTTATCCAGATTGTCGGCCAATGCCTGATAGCTGGGAATAAGGCGATGGCGCAGCACCGGATAGGCTTGCAGCTGGATATCTTCCGGCAGCACATAATCTCGTCCGGCGAGCCAGGCGCGGGCGCGGGCGGAGCGAGCCAGCCCAAGTGTGGCGCGGGGGCTTGCCCCCACGACAATCAATGGCTCAAGGGCAGGGCACAGGCCACTGCCCGGGCGGGTAGCGCAGACCAGCTCCACCAGATAGTGCTCCAGTCGGCTTTGCATGGCCACCGCCAGCACTTCGCTGCGGGCTCGTTGCAAGGTGGTCTGGCTCAGGGTCACCGGCGCCGCACCAAGCAGTTCGCCGCTGGCGTTGAGCTGGAGGATGGCCAGCTCCATGGTGGGGCTCGGGTAGTCCACCATTAACTTGAGCAGAAAGCGGTCGAGCTGGGCTTCCGGCAGGGGATAGGTACCCTCCTGCTCGATGGGGTTCTGGGTGGCGGCCACCATAAAGAGGGGTGGCAGCCGCCAGCTCTTTTTGCCCACGGTGATCTGGTGTTCGGCCATGGCTTCCAGCAGCGCTGATTGTACCTTGGCTGGCGCCCGGTTGATCTCGTCCGCCAGCACCAGATGATTGAACAGGGGGCCCGGTTGGAATACAAAACTGGCATCCTGCGGGTGAAACACCTCACTGCCGGTGAGATCGGCGGGAAGCAGGTCGGGGGTAAACTGGATACGGGCAAAGCGTCCCTCGACGGCGCCAGCGAGCGCCTTGACGGCGCGGGTTTTGGCCAGCCCGGGGGCCCCTTCGATTAACACATGTCCTTCACATAACAGGGCAATCAGGAGCCCTTCTATTAGCTCCTCCTGCCCCAGGATCTGACTGCCAAGATAGTCCCTAAGTGCTCTGAACTCGGCCGCTGCCATGTGATAAACCCGTTGTTTTTATGGAAGTTGATCTTTTTATACTCCAGTTGCTTCCCAAGGGCGAGCAAAGGGGCCTTGCCGCGCTTAATTTAGTTTCAATCAGCTGTATGAAACTTGTGATTGGATTGTTAATATGTGGCGCAATGAGGTCAGACCTCTGCCTTTTAAACCAAGGAGCCAGGATGAAACAGCCATTGAAACTGACGACTCGCCAGGGCGAACGGATTGCCGTCGTGGCGGGGCTGCGTACCCCCTTTGCCAAGCAGGCCACCGCCTTTCATGGTGTGCCTGCAGTCGATCTCGGCAAACTGGTGGTGAGCGAAATGCTTGCCCGTACCGATCTCGATCCCAAGCTTATCGACCAGCTGGTGTTTGGTCAGGTGGTTCAGATGCCGGAAGCCCCCAACATTGCTCGAGAGATCGTGCTCGGTACCGGCATGAGCGTCAATACCGATGCCTATAGCGTCTCTCGCGCCTGCGCCACCAGTTTTCAGGCGGTGGCCAATGTCACCGAATCCATCATGGCCGGTACGGTAGATATCGCCATCGCCGGCGGTGCTGACTCCTCCTCCGTACTACCTATCGGAGTGAGCAAGAAGCTGGCCCGAGCCCTGGTGGATCTCAACAAGGCGCGCAATCTGCAGCAGCGCTTCAATATTCTGCGTCAGCTGCGGGTCAAGGATCTGCTGCCGGTGCCGCCTGCCGTGGCGGAATACTCTACTGGCCTCTCCATGGGGCAGACCGCCGAGCAGATGGCCAAGAGTCACCAGATCAGCCGCGAGGCGCAAGATGCGCTGGCTCATCGCTCCCACACCCTGGCCGCGCAGGCTTGGGCAGATGGCAAGCTCAGCGGCGAGGTGTTTACCGCCCATGTGCCGCCTTACAAGTCGCCGCTGGAGCGGGACAACAATATCCGTGAAAGCTCGGATCTCGCGAGTTACGCCAAGCTCAAACCGGTGTTTGACCGGGTTCATGGCACAGTCACTGCAGCCAACGCCACGCCGCTGACCGATGGCGCCGCTGCTGTGTTGCTGATGCGGGAAGGTCGCGCGAAAGAGCTGGGACTCGAACCGTTGGGTTTTATCCGCAGCTTCGCCTTCTCGGCCATCGATGTGTGGCAGGACATGCTGATGGGGCCCTCCTATGCCACGCCGCTGGCGCTGGACAGAGCCGGTATCACGCTCGGTGATCTCACCCTGATCGACATGCACGAAGCCTTTGCCGCCCAGACTCTGGCCAACCTCAAGATGTTCGCAAGCCACGAGTTTGCCCGTGACAAGCTGGGCCGCGATCAGGCCATTGGCGAGGTGGACATGGAGAAATTCAACGTCCTCGGCGGTTCGCTGGCCTATGGCCACCCCTTTGCCGCGACCGGTGCGCGGATGATCACCCAGACCCTGCACGAGCTGCGTCGTCGCGGCGGGGGATTGGGGCTCAACACCGCTTGTGCGGCGGGTGGATTGGGCGTGGCTATGGTGTTGGAGGTTGAATGATGAGCGCTAAGACTTTTTCCCTGGATGTTCGCAAAGATGGCATCGGCATCCTCACCATGGATGTGCCGGGCGAGAGCATGAATACCCTCAAGGCCGCCTTTGTGGAGGAGATCCGCACCGTGCTGGCCGAAGTGAAACGCAACAAGGATTTGATCGGTCTGGTGGTCACCTCCGGCAAAAAGGACTCCTTCATTGCCGGCGCTGACATTACCATGCTGGCCGCCTGCACCAGTGCCAAGGATGCCGAGACCCTGTCGCGAGAAGGGCAGGAGATCTTTGCCGAGATCGAGGGGCTGACCATTCCGGTGATCGCCGCCATTCACGGCCCCTGCCTCGGTGGCGGGCTGGAGCTGGCGCTGGCCTGCCATGGTCGGGTGGTGACCGATCACGGAAAATCTGTGCTGGGATTGCCGGAAGTGCAGCTCGGTCTGCTGCCGGGCTCTGGCGGTACCCAGCGTCTGCCGCGCCTTATCGGAGTGGCCAAGGCGCTGGATCTGATGCTGACCGGCAAGCAGGTTCGCGCCAAACAGGCCAAGAAATTGGGGCTGGTGGACGATGTGGTGCCCCCTTCCATCCTGTTGGATGCCGCTATCAAGCTGGCCAAGAAGGGCAAACCGCGCCATCAGTTGAAACGGGATCTGCAGGGCAAGGTGCTGGAGACCAACAAGCTGGGTCGCAAGGTGCTGTTCGATCAAGCCAGCAAGGGGGTGAAAGCCAAGACCCGTGGCAACTACCCGGCGCCGGAGCGGATCCTCGAGGTGGTGCGCATAGGCGTGGAGGAGGGGATGAAGGCCGGTCTGGCCGCCGAATCCCGCCACTTTGGCGAGCTGGTGATGACGGCTGAGTCTGCCGCTCTGCGTTCCATCTTCTTTGCCACCACCGAGATGAAGAAAGAGGTCACCTATCAGGGGGCCGAGCCGCGCAAGGTGGGCCACGCGGCCGTGCTGGGCGGTGGTCTGATGGGGGGCGGCATTGCGTTCGTCACCGCTACCAAGGCGGGCGTGCCGGTGCGGATCAAGGATGTGGCAAGTAGTGGCATCGGTAATGCCATGCGCTACAGCTATGACATTCTGGCCAAGAAGCTCAAGCGTCGTCACATTCTGCGCAGCGAGCTGGAAAAGCAGATGAGCCTGTTGACCGGCACCCTCGACTACTCCGGTTTCCACCGGGTCGACATGGTGGTGGAGGCGGTGTTTGAAGATCTCAATCTCAAACACCAGATGGTGAAGGACGTGGAGCGTGAGTGCGGTGAGCACACAGTGTTTGCCTCCAACACCTCCTCCCTGCCCATTAACCAGATTGCGGCAGAGGCGGCGCACCCAGAGCGAGTCGTGGGGCTGCACTACTTCAGCCCGGTGGACAAGATGCCGCTGGCGGAGATAATCCCCCACGCTGGCACCAGTGCCGAGACGGTCGCTACCACCCTGGCTTTTGCCCGCGCCCAGGGCAAAACCCCCATCGTGGTGAAGGACGAAGCCGGTTTCTACGTCAACCGCATCCTGGCGCCCTACATGAATGAGGCGGCAAGACTGGTGCTGGAAGGGGAGCCGGTGGAGGTGCTGGATAGCGCGCTGCTGGACTTTGGCTTCCCGGTTGGCCCCATCACCTTGCTCGATGAGGTGGGGATCGATGTGGGCGCCAAGATCTCCCCCATTCTCGAGAAAGAGCTGGGCGGCGAGCAGTTCCAGGCGCCCAAGGCGTTTGACAAGCTGCTGCAAAATGATCGCAAGGGACGCAAGAACGGCAAGGGCTTCTATCTCTATGGCAAGGCGGCACCGCGCAACAAGCTGACTGGCAAAGAGGGCAAGAAGACGGTGGACGAGAGCGTCTATGGCGTGCTCGGCATCAAGCCGTCTGCCAAGCTGGCTCGTCAGGAAATCGCCGAGCGCTGCGTGCTGCTGATGCTCAACGAAGCGGCGATGGCGCTGGATAGCGGTGTGGTGGCCTCGGCCCGTGATGGCGATATCGGGGCCATCTTCGGCATCGGTTTCCCGCCTTTCCTTGGCGGCCCGTTCCGCTACATGGACACCTTAGGAATTGATCATCTGGTTGGCCGTCTGGAGTATTACCAGAAGCGCCATGGTGATCGGTTCGCCCCCTGTGCACGTCTCAAGGCGATGGCCGCAGAGCAGCAGACCTTCTACTGATAGCCGCTGCAGATTAACTGCAAGACAAAGAGGCCCGCATACAGTGCGGGCCTCTTTCTATGTTGTGATTTATTCAGGTTGTGCTGCGATGATGCAGGCAGAGGCGAAAGCTGATAAAAAAACGGCCCACCGAAGTGGGCCGTCGAGATATCACGTCACGGGTCAGATCCCCGGTTTGCGCTCCGGGCAGCGGCCGATAATATCGGGCGGCAGCTCGCCGTTATCCTGCTCCAGCACCACATCGAATCCCCACAGTTGATGGAGGTGTTTGAGCACCTCATGGCGAGAGTCGCCAAGGGGAATGCGGTTGTGGGGCACATAGCGCAGGGTGAGGGAGCGATCCCCCTTCACGGCGACGTTGTACACCTGAATATTGGGCTCCAGATTGCTCAGGTTGTACTGGGCCGACAGGGTATTGCGCACCTGACGGTACCCCTCGTCATTGTGGATGGCAGAGACCTTCAGATAGTTCTTCAGATCGTCGTCATCAATGGCGAACAGCTTCATATCCCGCATCACTTTGGGACTGAGGAACTGGCTGATAAAGCTCTCGTCCTTGAAATTCTGCATGGCAAAGTGGAGGGTGTCGACCCAGTTGCTGCCGGCATAGTCGGGGAACCAGTATCTATCTTCCTCGGTCGGGTTCTCGCAGATGCGGCGCAGGTCGGTAAACATGGCAAACCCCAGCGCATAAGGGTTGATCCCCGAGTAGTAGCGACTGTTGTAAGCAGGTTGATAGACCACGTTGGTGTGGCTGTGCAGCACCTCCATCATGAAGCGATCGCTCAGCTTGCCCTCGTCATAGAGGTGATTGAGGATGGTGTAGTGCCAGAAGGTGGCCCACCCCTCGTTCATCACCTGGGTCTGCTTTTGCGGATAGAAATACTGGCTGATCTTGCGCACGATGCGCACCACTTCCCGCTGCCAGGGCTCCAGCAAGGGAGCATTCTTCTCGATGAAGTAGAGAATGTTCTCCTGGGGCTCTGCGGGGTAGCGCCTGTCCTCCACGCCAGCCGCTTTATGCTGTTTGGGCAGGGTTCGCCACAGCTCGTTGACCTGAGTCTGCAGATAATCTTCCCGCGCCTTCTGACGCCGCTTCTCCTCAGCCATCGAGATCTTCTGGGGACGCTTGTAGCGATCCACCCCGAAGTTCATCAGGGCATGGCAGGAGTCGAGCAGTTGTTCCACCGCCTCAATGCCATGCTTCTCTTCACACTGGGTGATGTAGTTCTTGGCAAACAGCAGGTAGTCGATGATAGATGAGGCATCGGTCCAGGCCTTGAACAGGTAGTTGTTCTTGAAGAAGGAGTTATGACCGTAGCAGGCGTGGGCCATCACCAGCGCCTGCATCGGCATGGTGTTCTCCTCCATCAGGTAGGCGATACAGGGATCGGAATTGATGACGATCTCGTAGGCCAGCCCCATCTGGCCGCGCTTGTAGTTGCGCTCGGTATGGATAAAGCGCTTGCCGAACGACCAGTGCTGATAGCCGATGGGCATGCCGACGCTGGAGTAGGCATCCATCATCTGCTCGGCGGTGATCACCTCGATCTGATTGGGGTAGGTGTCCAGCTTGTAGAAACGGGCGACCCGGGCGATCTCCTGGTGATAGGTCTCCAGCAGATCGAAGTTCCAGTCTGGTCCGTCATCCAGTGGCGCTACACGTTTTTCTGTTTCGATCATGTGACCTCCTCACGCCGCTTGTTTCTTGAACAGCTCGCGGAACACCGGATAGATATCCTCGACCTTGCGAATGTGCTCCATCGCAAAGTGGGGGAACTGGCTGGCTACCGACTCATATTCGTGCCACAGGGTCTGGTGGGCACGGGTGGTGATCTCGATGTAGGAGTAGTACCTCACCCTTGGCATGATGTCCCGCGCCAGAATTTCACGGCACTGCGGTGAGTCATCAGCCCAGTTGTCACCATCCGATGCCTGCGCCGCATAGATGTTCCACTGGTTGGCGGGGTAACGCTCATTGATGATGTCATTCATCATCTTGAGGGCGCTGGAGACAATGGTGCCGCCTGTCTCCTGGGAGTAGAAGAACTCGTGCTCGTCCACCTCCTTAGCCTGGGTATGGTGGCGGATATAGACCACCTCGACGTTCTTGTAGGTCCGGCTGAGGAACAGATAGAGCAGGATATAGAAACGCTTGGCCATCTCCTTGGTGGCCTGATCCATGGAGCCCGAGACGTCCATCAGGCAGAACATCACCGCCTGGCTGGAGGGGACGGGCCGTTTGACGAAGTTGTTGAATTTGAGATCGAAGGTGTCAATAAACGGCACCGCATCGATCCGTCGTTTCAGCTCCCTGATCTCCTTCTCGAGCAGGGCGATCTCGGCAAAGTGCTCGTTGGGATCGGTGGCCAGCAGAGCCAGCCGCTCTTCCAGTTCGTGCAGTTGGCGTTTCTTGCCCGCTTGCAGCGCCATGCGCCGCGCCAGCGAATTTTGCAGGGAACGCACCACGTTGATGTTGGCGGGCACCCCGTTTGAGGTGTAGCCCGCCCGATAGGTTTTGACCTCCATCAGCTGATTGAGCTGGGTTTTCTGCAGCCTGGGCAGCTCCAGATCTTCAAACAGCAGATCGAGATACTCATCCTTGGAGATCTGGAACACGAAATCATCGGCCCCTTCACCCTGATTGGATGCCTGTCCCTCGCCGGAACCCTGTCCACTGCCCCCTCCTTTGGGGCGGTCAATCTTGTCACCGGAGACGAACTGATCATTGCCGGGATGCACCATCTCCCGTTTACCACCGTGCCCCTGATGAAAATGGGGCTCGCCGATATCCTTGGTCGGGATGCTGATGCTCTCGCCCTTGTCTACGTCCTGAATGCTGCGCTTGGAGACAGCATCCGAGACCGCTTGTTTTATCTGCTTCTTGTAGCGGCGGATGAAGCGCTGCCGATTGACAGCGCTTTTGTTTTTGCCGTTGAGCCTGCGGTCGATAAAATGCGCCATAACTCCCCCTTGAACAGTCAGGGTCAGGATGACTTGCGTACCCTGAGATACCATTCGGAGAGCAGTCGCACCTGTTTGCGGGTGTAGCCTTTCTCCATCATCCGTTCGACAAAGTTATCGTGCTTCTTCTGCTCCTCGGCCGAGGTTTTGCTGTTGAAGGAGATAACCGGCAGCAGCTCTTCCGTGTTGGAGAACATCTTCTTCTCGATCACGGTGCGCAGCTTCTCGTAACTGGTCCAGTTGGGGTTACGGCCTGCATTGTTGGCCCGGGCACGCAGCACGAAGTTGACGATTTCGTTGCGGAAATCTTTCGGGTTGCTGATCCCGGCAGGTTTTTCAATTTTCTCCAGCTCGCTGTTGAGAGACGCTCTGTCAAACAGCTGGCCGGTTTCGGGGTCACGGTACTCCTGATCCTGGATCCAGAAGTCGGCGTAGGTGACGTAGCGATCGAAGATGTTCTGACCGTACTCGGAGTAGGACTCGAGATAGGCGGTCTGGATCTCCTTGCCGATGAACTCCACATAGCGTGGGGTCAGATAGCCCTTGATGAACTCAAGGTAGCGATCGTGCAGCTCTTGCGGGAACTGTTCGCGCTCGATCTGCTGCTCCAGCACATAGAAGAGGTGCACCGGGTTGGCGGCCACTTCCGCGTGGTCGAAGTTGAAGACGCGGGAGAGGATCTTGAACGCAAAGCGGGTAGAGAGACCATTCATCCCTTCGTCTACACCGGCGTAGTCGCGATACTCCTGATAGCTCTTCGCCTTCGGATCGGTGTCCTTCAGACTTTCGCCATCATAGACCCGCATCTTGGAGTAGATGCTGGAGTTTTCCGGCTCTTTCAGCCGTGACAACACAGAGAACTGGCCCAGCAGCTCGAGGGTGCCCGGGGCGCATTTGGCCTCGGTCAATTCGCTGTTGATCAGCAGTTTCTCGTAGATCTTCACCTCTTCCGAGACGCGCAGGCAGTAAGGCACCTTGACGATGTAGACCCGGTCGAGGAAGGCCTCGTTGTTCTTGTTGTTGCGGAACTGCTGCCACTCGGATTCGTTGGAGTGGGCCAGCAGAATGCCGTCAAAGGGGAGTGCGGAGAGCCCTTCGGTACCGTTGTAGTTACCCTCCTGGGTTGCTGTCAGCAGCGGGTGCAGTACTTTGATAGGCGCCTTGAACATCTCCACAAACTCCATAACCCCCTGGTTCGCTTTACACAGCGCGCCTGAGTAGGAGTAGGCATCGGCGTCATCCTGGGCGAAGTGCTCCAGCATGCGGATGTCGACCTTGCCGACCAGCGAGGAGATATCCTGGTTGTTGTCATCGCCCGGTTCCGTTTTGGCGATGGCAATCTGATCGAGAATGGAAGGGTTGACCTTCTCCACCTTGAACTTGGTGATGTCGCCGCCAAACTCGTGCAGGCGTTTTGCCACCCAGGGGGACATGATGGGACGCAGGTAGCGGCGCGGGATGCCGTACTCTTTTTCCAGGATCTCCCCATCCTCTTCGATGTCGAACAGGCAGAAGGGGTGATCGTTGACCGGTGAGCCCTTGATGCGATAGATGGGTACCTTCTGCATCAGGGATTTGAGTTTCTCTGCCAGCGAGGATTTACCGCCGCCAACGGGGCCCAGCAGATAGAGGATCTGTTTCTTCTCCTCCAGCCCCTGGGCGGAGTGTTTGAGGTAGGAGACGATCTGTTCGATGGCCTCTTCCATCCCGTAGAAATCCTTGAAGGCGGGATAGCGTGCCACGACGCGGTTGGAGAAGAGTCGGCTCAGTCTGGGGTTGGCTGAGGTGTCTACCATCTCCGGCTCACCAATGGCGGTCAGCAGACGTTCGGCTGCGGAGGCGTAGCAGGCTTTGTCCTGCTTACACATATCCAGGAACTCCTGGATGGTATATTCCTCTTCTCTCGCTTTTTCATATCGCTGTTGGTAATGCTCGAATATGCCCATAACTTTGCCCTCGTTATAGTCGCTTACCCTGAAAAAAGTGGATGACTGCTTTTGTGTTGTGCGCTTTTAAAGCCTAGTCAACAGACTCCAGTAATCCATCACGGTTGATAGGTTAAATTCTGAAGAAACCTGCCCGATCCTTGTGCGGGGAGGGTCAGTCAACAACACCGCTATGTTACTGACTGTTAAATTATTTTTGCCACGATAGTGAGGTAAATGTCAAAGACATAAAAAATAAATGTTTATGGGAAACAGGGAACTTATTGCGAAAAGATTAAGGGGTTTGACGAAAGGCAATGGGGCTGCGGGTTGGCGAGGTTATGGATGAGAATGTCATTACGTGAACGTCAACGTAAGTTACTTTGTTTGGAGTTTTGGCTCTAATTTTTACATTGACGCTACATTTTGAGTGCCCTAGATTGGCGATGTGTGAGCAGCAAGACGCTTTAGCAAGAGAGTTGACTGTTGCCTCACCAAGCTCTGTTTAAGCACGTTTCCGTTGGCTTGACCCTCGCAACCGCGAGGGTCTTCTTTTTCTGCGTCTGTAAACGCTTGTTTCTGCTGGTGGCTATTGACGCCGCCAGCACTCATCTAGCAAGGGTAGGCTTGTTGCACTGCCGCCAGGACGCGGGCAAACGGGTGGGCGGCCAATTGGCCTGCGCCCGCCAGCGATTTGGCCTTAACCCGGCTGGTCAACGGTGTGGCGATACCGCACAAGAAGCGGGCCAGAACACGAGCATCCACGAAACCGGTTTTAGTAATCAGCGGATCGCACCAGGCGCGGATCCCCGCCTCGTTTGGCATGGTCAGTGAGGGCAGGGGCGGGAGATGCGCCACCTCGCCGCGACAAACCGAACAGTGGCCACAATGAACCGGCGCCACCTCATCGGCAAAATAGCGGGCGAGGCGGTGGCTCAGGCACTCACTTGAGGTGAAAAAGTCGAGCATGGCTTGCAGTCTGGCCAGCTCACTCTGCTCTTTTTGCAGGAACAGGGCATGCAGGGCATTTGCTTCCTGCTCGTTGTCCCATTCCTGACGGGTGATCCGGTAGACCTCGGTCATCTGCTTGCTTTCAAGCTCGATCCAGCCTTGCTGCTGCAGGTAGTCGAGCGCCGCAACCGCCCGCTGTCGCTCCCCCTGATAGCCCTGCCAGAGGGCGTCAAAGTCCATGGTGCACCAACTGCGGGCTTGCGGGGCACAGGCGAACAGCTGCTCCAGAAACTGGCGGCGTTCCGGATTGAAGCGGCTCACTATCTCGCCTTTATCCAGCACAAACTTGAAGCGGTAATCTGCGTAGTAGCTGTAGGCCGGGGTGATGATGCCCGCCATCTCCAGATAGACCAGCAGGGTTTTAAGGGGCAACTGGCGTATATTGGTGTCGTTGGATAGGCGCAGCAGGGTGAATTCCCACTCGTTCCCGCTCTGCTTGATGATGGCAAGGAGCTGGAGGATGGCACTCAAATCCGGCGTATCGCCGTAGACGAAGTTCTCCAGCACCGGCAGCTGGCTCTGGTTGGCCAGCACGATACAGCGCGATGGCTGGCCATCCCGTCCGGCGCGGCCAATCTCCTGGCTGTAGTTCTCGATAGATTTTGGCAGATCGTAGTGAATGACCCGCCGGATATCCGCTTTGTCGATCCCCATGCCAAAGGCGATGGTGGCGACGATGCAGTCCACCTTGCCCGCCATGAAGTCGTGCTGGATCTGACTGCGCAGCGCCGAGTCGAGTCCGGCATGATAGGCGCGGGCGTTGATCCCTTCTCTAATGAGGTGCTCGGCACAGGCTTCGGCGGTGTGTTGCAAGGTGACGTAGACGATGGTGGGGGCCGTCGGATCGTTGGCCAACTCCTGCGCGAGCCAGCTATCCCGCGCGTCGGGCGACAGGGGAATGACGGCCAGATCAAGATTGGGGCGATAGAAACCGGTGACCACGACCCCCTCCGGCGCGATGCCGAATTTGGTCTGCATATCCTGAATCACCGCCGGTGTGGCGGTGGCCGTCAGCAGCAACACCTGTGGGATCTTCAGGTCATGGCGATAGCTCGGCAGCTTGAGGTAGTCGGGGCGAAAGTTGTGGCCCCACTCCGAGATACAGTGCGCCTCATCGACGACCATCAGCGAGAGCGGCACTTGCTGGATAAAGCGGCGAAAGCGCTCATTCTTGAGTCGCTCCACCGAGATCATCAGGATCTTGAGCTGTCCATCCAGCGCCTGCTGCATCACTCGTCGGCTCTCCTCCGGGCTCTGGCTTGAGTCGAGGGTAGCAGCGCTTATTCCCTTGCTTTTAAGGAAGGCGAGTTGATCGTGCATCAGCGCCAGCAGCGGCGAGATCACCAGGGTCAGGTGAGGCAGGGCGAGGGCAGGCAGTTGATAACAGAGGGACTTGCCGGAGCCGGTGGGAAAGATGGCGGCGGCACTCTGACCAGCCAGCACCCGGCTGATCACCGCCTCCTGACCTGGCCTGAGTGCGGAGAAACCAAAATATTGGTTGAGCAGGGATGTGATCATGGCAAGGCTCCGCAGCAAATGGGGGATGATAGCACAGCGATTCCGGTCATGGATGACACAGGAATGGTCGTGAGGGTGAGGGCAGAGAGTGTCGATAAAACGTACAAAAATGGGTGGTTGCGCTGTGGTTAAGGTTTTGTTGCGGTTTTTTGTGATGGAAACGGGATATTTTTTGGTGAGTCTCTGGAAAAAAAAGATGGCGAATGGGATATTCCGTCATGCAATCCGGTGACTGGCGGATCGGCCCGACAGAAGGCTGGCCACAGACACCACATTCGGGCGACAGGGGTCTCCCGATGAGTGGTTGCAGACAGGACTCATGATTCATGCACTACGGTGCTTAGGGACTTTTTTGATGACACAACAACACCCCCTCCTTCGGCTGGTCAATAGCACCAGCCTGGTCAGCCAGATCCTGGTTGGTCTGGTATTCGGTATCTTGCTGGCACTGTTTGCGCCCGAGTGGGCGAAAACGGCAGGTCTGCTTGGCAGTCTGTTCGTTGGTGCACTGAAAGCGGTAGCTCCGCTGCTGGTATTCGTACTGGTGATGGCGGCCATCATTGGTCACAAGCAGGGTCAGAAGACCAATATTCGCCCGCTGCTGGCGCTCTACCTGTTTGGTACCTTCTCTGCGGCCGTGGTCGCGGTGATTGCCAGCTTCCTGTTCCCCTCCAACCTCCATCTGGTGGCCAATACTGCCGAGATCACCCCGCCAGGCGGGATCACCGAGGTACTGCAGACCCTGCTGTTCAACGTGGTGACCAACCCGGTCAAGGCGTTGATGGATGCCAACTATATCGGGATCCTTGCGTGGGCCATCGGTCTGGGTATCGCCATGCGCCATGCCAACGAGAGCACCAAGGCGCTGATCACTGACCTGTCTCACGGTGTATCCGCCATCGTGAAAGCGGTGATCCGCTGTGCTCCGCTCGGGATCCTGGGTCTGGTTGCCTCCACTCTGGCAGAGACCGGCTTCGATGCCCTGTTTGGCTATGCTCAACTGCTGGTGGTGCTGATCGGCTGCATGCTGTTTATCGCCTTTGTGGTCAACCCATTGATCGTCTTCTGGAAGATCAAGCGCAACCCCTATCCGCTGGTGCTGACCTGCCTCAAAGAGAGCGGCGTGACCGCCTTCTTTACCCGCAGCTCTGCCGCCAACATTCCGGTCAACATGGCGCTGTGTGAAAAACTGCGCCTGCCCAAAGATACCTACGCGGTCTCCATCCCGCTGGGTGCCACCATCAATATGGCGGGTGCCGCTATCACCATCACTGTGCTCGCCATGGCGGCGGTACATACCCTGGGGATGGAAGTGGACATGGCAACGGCCATTCTGCTCTCCGTGGTCGCCACCATCAGTGCCTGTGGCGCTTCCGGTGTGGCGGGCGGCTCCTTGCTGCTGATCCCGCTGGCCTGTAGCCTGTTTGGCATCAGCAATGACATCGCCATGCAGGTGGTAGCAGTCGGCTTTATCATCGGCGTGCTGCAGGATTCTGCCGAGACGGCGCTGAACAGCTCCACCGACGTGCTGTTCACCGCCGCTGCTTGCATGGCCGAAGATGAAACCCTGCTGGAACCTTCCGCGCTGCCCAGCAGCGAGGCGTGAGCCGGTAGCTCGATTTTTCGATTCAGCCCCTCTCTGTGAGGGGCTTTTTATATCAGCGGGCCTAAATGTGTTGAGGAGAGGAGTGCGCAAGAAAACATTCATTTTGATGAAATGTTTGGTTACAAATAGCCGACAGACAGTGCGGGTGCTGCCCCGTTAAAATAGCTGCGGAATAATAAGGTTCAGGCTAAAAAACGAGATTAAATAATGAAAAAAACTACGCTTTCGTGGGCAATTATTGGTGCATTAGGTTTGGTTGGTTGCGGTGGTGGTGGCGGAGATAGTGGTGGTGGTGGTACCACGCCACCGGAGCCGCAACCGAGGGCGCTGCCGGTGGCTGGCGTCTATCTCCCCGTCCTGATGGACGCTCAGGGGCAGTTAATCAACCGTCCGGTCAACGACAGTTATCGTGCGGTCGGTCTTGTCTATCCGGCGTCCACAGAGGGCACGGGTTGGGCGATGAACATTGCTGAGAAAAGAAGTGCCACAGTCAGCACTTATACCTTCCCTCAAGGCTTCTCTTCTCTGAATAAAGGTGAGGGTTACCCACTGACGTTGTCGTTGCTGGTGAACAAAAGCCAACCCAGTACCTTCGACTCGGCTGAGCAAAAGTCCAATACCAATGTCGATGGGTTGGTCAAGGTGGCGTCTGTACCAGATACGGCGGGAAGCAGCCAGTCACTCTGGGTACTCGATTATCGACCCGTCAAAGCCAAAATCGATTCTGCACTCACTATTCAGAATTGGGGCGGCCAAGTGGCATTGCAGCCGATGGTCACTGCGCCTATCAACGCGGACTCATGGTACAACCTTGGGGAGAGTGCACTGTTTCAAGATTTCAAAACCGAGCGCAGCAACAATGGTTTGGGGATCAAGCTGACCATCCTGTTTAAAGAAGGGTGTTCTGTAAGCGGTGAGACAGAGGCCAACACTCAAGGTTTGAACAAGCTGACGTTGACTGGTTGGAACAATCGGTCATGCAGTTTCAATACCTTGACAGGGCCTGCTGATATCAAAGAGGGAAAAATTTATGAGGGGCTCTGGGAAAAAAGGATGCGCGAATTTGCCGATCGCAACGCCAGTGTCACTGCATATCTGACCATGAAACCGGGTAGCAATGGTCAGAAAGACACCCTGGTGCTCGGTATTCCGGAAATCACCGGTATCACGCCGTTCCTGTTGGAAGCGCAACCACTCTAATCAGCCAGAGATAGTGCGTGTTTATCAAGAGATGCCAGTCGCTTACCCGACTGGCATTTTTGTTGGTCGAGGTTCGGTGCGAAGCCCTGAAACATCATGATGTGGTTGCCGGATAAGGGTTGTTTCCTTGGTTGTTGTGTGAGTTCAGGTGCTGTGGCTGCAATAACTGCGTGATGAGTGGCAAGATTATTCAGGACGGGACAACGCAATAAAAAAAGCCAGCCGAGTGTTCGGCTGGCTTTTTGCTATCAGCGGCAGGTAGGGGATTAACCGACCAGCTGATAGAGGATGGCGGAGATGGCGATCATGCCCATGGTTGCAACGAAGACGTTGCTGATATGGCCCTGATATTTCGCCATAGCCGGTACGCGCTTAATGGCGTACATCGGCATGATGAACAGGATGGTAGCGATGATCGGGCCGCCCAAGGATTCAATCATGCCCAGGATGGAAGGGTTGGCAATGGCAGTGCCCCACAGGGTCAGGATGAAGAAGGCGATAATGAACATCTCGACTTTCTTGGCGTTCGGCTCTTTGCCGGACTTGCGCATGTTCTGCACGATCATCCCTTTCAGACCTTCACGGGCACCCAGATAGTGGCCGAAGAAGGAGGATACGATGGCTACGAACGCAACCAACGGACCGAAGTAGGAGATGATGGGGCTGGCATGCTGGTTCGCCAGATAGGAGAGCACGGCGATGTTCTGGGCCTTGGCTTCTGCCAGCTGGGCCGGTGTCAGGCTCATGACGCAGGAGAAGACGAAGAACATCACGAAGCCCAGCAGCACCATGGCGGTACGCTTGAGGATGGCATCGGCTTTCTCGACAGCCTGATCGCCGTGGTTGCGGCGCTGGGCCAGGGAGAAGCTGGAGATGGCCGGGCTGTGGTTGAAGGAGAAAACCAGTACCGGGATGGTCAGCCACAGGGTAGTGGCGAAATCCTTGGCAGAGGGCACTTGCTCCAGCGCAGCACCGGTCCAGTCAGGGATCAGGTACAAAGAGATACCGGCCAGAATGGCGATCAACGGATAAACCAGCAGCTCGGTCACTTTCAGCATCAGCTTTTCACCGGCCAGCATCACCGACATCATGCCCATGATCAGCACGATGGAGAGGATCCAGCGCGGCGGGGCACTCATCTGCAGCTGGTTGACCATGAAGCTTTCCACGGTGTTGGTGATGCCCACGCCGTAGATCAGCACGATGGGGTAGATGGCGAAGAAGTAGAGCAGGGTGATTAATTTACCAGCACCCACGCCAAAGTGTTCTTCCACCACTTCGGTGATGTCTGCATTTGGCTTTTTGGAGGAGAGCACGAAGCGGGCCAGGCCACGGTGGGCCAGATAGGTCATGGGACCTACCAGCAGCGCCATGACGACCAGCGGCCAGAAACCGCCCATACCCGCGTTGATCGGCAGGAACAGGATCCCCGCGCCAACTGCGGTCCCGAACAGACTGATGACCCAGGTAGAGTCGCGTTTTTCCCAACGAGTGGTTTGAGTAGAGCGGATCCCTTGCTCTGTTGACGCCGCAACTCCCTGCGTGCCAGTGACTGTGTTTGACATCTATCTCACCCCGAATGTGTGGTTCTTATTAAGTCGGCGCAAGGATACGGTTTTTCTAATCAAAAATGTTGATCAAATTCATCTTTACGGCACGAAAAACCGCACTTTCTTATGGAAATGTGATCAAAACAAGAAAAATTCAATTATTGTTTATCAATTGGCACGTTATTTTAGTGTTAATGATTAAATCTCGCTCAGACAAATGTAGGTAAATTGTTATTTTGCGAGATGCTGGGCTAGCTGGTTAATCATGCTGGCGGTGGCCCCCCAGATAAAGTGCTGTTGCCAGGGGATCCAGTAGATGGTGTGTGCTTTCCCCCCTCTGGAAAGGGTCAGGGGGATGTGGTTGCGCCGATCCAGCAGATGGGTCAGCGGCACTTCGAAGGCGTGATCCACCTCATCCGGACTCAGGATGAGGGGATAGTTACCATCGAGCAGCCCCAGCACCGGCAGCACCTCGAATCGTGACACCGTATTGAGCGGGTTGAGGGTGCCGATCACCTCGATCAGCCGGGCCGGAATGCCGAGCTCCTCTTCGGTCTCCCGCAGCGCCGTGGCAATCAGGTTCTCGTCGCCGGGATCCTGTCGCCCGCCGGGGAAGCTGATCTGCCCCCCATGATGGCGCAGCCGTGGGCTGCGCCGGGTCAATAACACGCTGAGCCCCTCATCGCGCATCACCACCGGGATCAACACCGCCGCTGGGCTGAGCCCGCCAATTGTGAGGCGATGGGCCGGGGCGGGTCGCTGCAACTGGAAGCGGATCAGCAGTTCGTGGCGATCCATGGCGGGGAGCTCTCCTGTGCGTTGGCCAGACAGTGGGGAGGGTTACAGCGCCGACAGCGGCGGCAGGATGCGGGCGACCTTGTCATAGGTCTCCTGATATTCGCTGTCGGCGTCGGAGTCGGCGATGATGCCGCCACCGGCCCAGCAGTGCAGACGACCCGCTTCGGCAATCAAAGTGCGAATGCAGATGCTGGTATCCATCCGGCCATGCTGGCTGAGATAGCCGATGCTGCCGCAATAGGCATTGCGGCGCTGGGGCTCCAGCTCTTCGATGATCTCCATGGCGCGGATCTTGGGGGCGCCGGTGATGGAGCCACCCGGGAAACAGGCGCGCAGCAGATCGACTCCTTGCCAGCGTTCATCCAGCTCACCATGGATGGTGGAGACCAGATGATGTACCGCCGGAAACGACTCCACCGCAAAGAGATGAGGCACGCTGACCGAGCCCGGCCGGCTGACCCGACCGATGTCGTTGCGCAGCAGATCAACGATCATCAGATTCTCTGATCTGTCCTTGTCGGCCTGCGCCAGCTCCCGCGCGACTTGCCGATCGGTGGCCGGATCAGGGTGGCGAGGGCGAGTGCCTTTGATGGGTTTGGTTTCGATATGACGGCCATCGAGCAGCAGGAACCGCTCGGGGGAGAGGCTCAGCAGTGCGCTCTCCGGCAGGCGGATAAAGGCTGAGAAGGGTGCCTTGTTGGCGGTTGCCAGCAGACAATAGGCCTGCCACTCATCCCCCTGATAGGGGGCGCTGAAACGCTGGGTCAGGTTGATCTGGTAGCAATCCCCCGCGGCGAGATATTCCTGAATGCGGGCAAACTTCTCGCCATACTCGGCGCGGCTCATATTGCTCTGCCACGTCCCCTGCAAGGCAAAAGCGGGGGCCGGTTTGGCCTGCTGCTGTTCTAGCCAGGTCAGCCGGTTGGCCAGTCCCGCTTCATCCCCCCAGTGCACCAGCTGCCAGTCGCCGGTCGCCACATTGCGCAGCAGCGCCCAGTCGTAGATGCCCACTGCCATGTCTGGCAGCGCGATATCGGCGGCGGCCTGCATCGGCAGTCGCTCGAAGCGACGGCCCAGATCATAGCCAAACAGGCCGAGGGCGCCGCCAATAAAGGGCAGGTTAGTGGCGCACAGTTCCAGCTCCCCCAGCAGCTGTTGCTGGGTATGGGCCAGCAGAGCGAGGGGATCTTCGCTGTGTTCGCTGCTCTTACCATGCCAGGTGAGAGTGGTGACCTGGCCGCGGGTTTCGAGGGTCGCCAGCGGATCGGCAGTGATGATATCAAAGCTGTTATCGGCGCCGAGTGGTCCCGCCGATTCCAGCAACATAGCCCACGGCTGATGTTGCAGGCGGGCAAAAAGCTGATGGAGTTCAGCACTATGGTCTAGATGATGGATATGAAGTGTTGGCGTCATTTTATGTTACACAGGCAACAGTTTGGTTCCCGAACCCTAGTCGGTGCTGGTGGGCAAGCGTATCATAGGTGTCGGTGACTTAAGAAAAAACTGCCGTGTCGTTCGTTTTTTGCTGGTTGATAGTTTTTAGCCAGCACGTCAGCATGGCCCATCATATGGAAGCCCTTGCCCTGCTCCGTGGCAGAGACAAGGACCAGTGAGGATGATATGAGCATTATAAAAAAACAGGATTTCATCGATTCTATCGCAGATGCCCTCCAGTACATCTCCTATTACCACCCGTTGGATTTTGTTCAGGCTGCCAAAGCGGCGTATGACCGTGAGGCCAACCCGGCCGCCAAAGATGCGCTGGCCCAGATCCTGATCAACTCCCGCATGTCCGCCGAAGGTCATCGTCCGCTCTGCCAGGACACCGGCATCGTGACCTGTTTCGTCAAGATTGGCATGCAAGTCCAGTGGGACAGCGACATGACGGTGCAGGAGATGGTGGACGAAGGGACCCGTCGTGCCTACACCAATCCTGACAACCCGCTGCGCGCCTCCGTGCTGGCCGATCCGGCCGGCAGTCGCAAAAACACCAAAGACAACGCCCCTGCCGTGGTCCATATCGACATGATCCCCGGCAACAAGGTGGAAGTGAGCATCGCGGCCAAAGGCGGCGGCTCCGAAAACAAATCCAAGATGGTGATGCTCAACCCCTCTGACGATATCGTCGAGTGGGTACTGAAAACCGTGCCGACCATGGGCGCAGGCTGGTGCCCACCCGGCATGCTGGGCATCGGCATCGGCGGACCGCCGCCGAGAAAGCGGCGGTGCTCGCCAAAGAGGCCCTGATGGAGCACATTGACATTCAGGAGCTGATCGCTCGTGGCCCGCAAACCACTGAAGAGAAGCTGCGGGTCGAGCTCTACGACAAGGTCAACAAGCTGGGTATCGGTGCCCAGGGTTTGGGCGGCCTCACTACCGTGCTGGATGTGAAGGTGAAATCTGCGCCGACTCATGCCGCCTCCAAGCCGGTGGTGATGATCCCCAACTGTGCCGCGACCCGCCACGTTCACTTCGAGCTGGATGGTTCAGGCCCCGCCGAGCTGACCCCGCCGAAACTGAGCGACTGGCCGGAGATCACCCGTGAAGCGGGTGGCAACGTGCGCCGCGTCAACGTCGATGGCATCACCAAGGCCGAACTGGCCAGCTGGAAGAGCGGTGATACCGTGCTGCTCTCCGGCAAGATCCTCACCGGTCGCGACGCTGCCCACAAGCGCATCGCCGACATGCTGAAAAATGGCGAAGGGCTGCCGGAAGGGGTCGATTTCACCAACCGCTTCATCTATTACGTTGGCCCGGTCGATGCGGTGCGTAACGAAGTGGTTGGCCCGGCTGGCCCCACCACCTCTACCCGGATGGACAAGTTCACCGACATGATGCTGGGTGAAACTGGCCTTATCGGCATGATCGGCAAGTCCGAGCGTGGTCCGAAAACCGTCGAGAGCATCAAGCAGCACAAGGCCGTCTATCTGATGGCCGTGGGCGGCGCAGCCTATCTGGTGGCCAAGGCTATCAAGAAGGCGCGCGTGGTGGCCTTTGCCGATCTCGGCATGGAAGCGATCTACGAGTTTGAAGTGGAAGATATGCCGGTGACCGTAGCGGTCGATTCCGAAGGCAACAATATCCACGAAACCGGCCCGGCCTACTGGTCGGCCAAGATTGCCGAGCTGGACGGCAAGCTCTCCTCCTGAGTGACCGTTTTCGCTGCCGGTTAACGGTATCGGCCCTGTAAAGAAGGCGCGTCCATCCGGATGCGCCTTTTTGCTTTGGCTGGCCTGTTATGGGCTCAAGTTGGCCGTTTGCGGCAAGCAGGTATAAAAAAGGATGGCGTGACGCCATCCTTTTTGTTGTGCTTGTCCCGTCCTGAATATGGTTTACACCTTTCCCCCCAATAAATGGAGAACCCGATGGGACAAGGTGTGAAACGGACACAGCGCGATTACTCGCTGACTTTTAAACTGGCACTGGTCGAGCAGATTGAAAAAGGCGAGCTCACCTACAAACAGGCTCAGGTGCGTTATGGCATTCAGGGCCGCTCCACCGTTCTGGTATGGTTGCGTAAACATGGTCGGCAAGATTGGAGCCAGGGGGCTTCTGTGCGCACCGGCAGGAGCATCACCATGCCTGACCCCGACAACCAGACGCCCGAACAGCGCATCAAGGAACTCGAGCAGCAGCTGGCGCTGATGAGCCAGAAGGCCCAGTTCTTTGAGGCCGTCGTCGATGTACTGAAGAATGACTACGGCGTCTCTATCGTAAAAAAGCGACCCGGCAAGCCCTCTCGCAGCGGCAAGTCGAGAGGCTGACCATTGTCAGGGCTTGCCTGTTTCTGGGGATAAGCCGGCAGGCTTACTACAAGCGCAATCGTGTCGCCGACGAGCGCCATGCCCAGGGATTGCAGGTGGTGCGCTTTGTGCGTCAGGTTCGACTGCGACAACCTCGGGTGGGCACGCGCAAGCTGCATTATCTGCTGCAGGGTCAGGATGATGGCGGGCTCAAGGTAGGGCGTGACAGGCTGTTTCAGATATTGGCCGAGCACCGCCTGCTGGTGCAGCCCAGACGGGCGTATCACAAGACTACCCACAGTTTTCACCGTTTCTACCGTCATCCCAACTTGCTCAAGGCGGGACCAGAGCAGGTTACGCCGGTGGCCCCGGAGCAGGTCTGGGTCGCAGATATCACCTATCTGCCAGCCAGGAGCGGGCCACTGTACCTGAGCCTGGTGACGGATGCCTACTCACGCAAGATAGTGGGCCATCACGTGCACGAAGGAATGCATGCCGAATCGGTGGCGATGGCGTTCAAGAAAGCACTGAAGCAACGACGTGGCAGCGGTGAACTCATCCATCACTCGGACCGCGGCGTGCAGTATTGTTCTGGGCTGTATCAGTCACTACATGAACGGTACGGGGTGAAATGCTCGATGACGGATGGGTATGACTGTTACCAGAATGCGTTGGCGGAGCGGGTGAACGGGATTTTGAAAGGAGAGTTATTGTTGCAAAGCCCGCAAGATTTAACGCAAGCGCGGGAAATGGTGCGTGAAGCAGTGGATATTTACAACGCGGAGCGGCCGCATCATGCGTTGAAATACAGAACCCCCGATGCGGTACATAGGGGGTTCTGAGTAGAGAAATGCTAGTTGAAAATGTGTAAACCTATTTCAGGACTAGACAGCTTGTGCTCTGGCAGTAGACAGCAGAGCAATCGCCCTTGGCTTAGGCCTTTTTCAGGTAGGCGGCCACCAGTACGATCTGCACGCCGTTGACCTTGCCTTCGATATGGAGCGGGTTGTTGGTCAGACGGATGCCCTTGACCAGAGTGCCGCGCTTGGCGGTGAAACCGGCGCCTTTCACGTCCAGATCCTTGATCAGGGTAACGGAGTCGCCCTCTTGCAGCACGGCGCCGTTGGAGTCAACGGTCGGTACGCTGTCGTCATCTTCGTCAGCAATACCAGCTTCAGCCCAGGCCTTGGCTTCGTCTTCCATGTACATCATGTCCAGCAGATCCTGAGCCCACACTTCACCCTTGCCGGAGAGTGCTTTCAGCTGGCGCCATGCCATCACCTGCACCGCAGGCACCTGGCTCCACATGCTGTCGCTCAGGCAACGCCAGTGGTTGACCACCAGGGTATCCGGTTGTTCCAGCTGACCACGGCAGGTGTCACAGATAGCAACGCTGTGATCATCGTCGCTGGCGGGGGAGTGAGGCACCACGAAGGCGGTCAGCGCCTGCTCGGCGCTGCACAGTTCACACTTGGCGCCCGCGCGCGCTTGCAGAATGGCGTTGATGGTCATGTTGTTGGTCCCATAGCTAGTGGTAAAGCGACCCGCGTTGGGCGGGGCGCGTGAAAGAGGGGGCGGAATATAGCATAAAACCCCGCACTTTGTCAGGTCTGCCCTGGCTCACAAGGTTGGCTGTGCTGTTGCGCGGCGCTGATCGTTTGGTATTAAGAGTGCAATTTGAAGCGGGATCGCTAGAATGAGCCTCCTTTTTGACTGCAAGGCAGGGGCATTCGTGCTGGCTCAACGTTTTCAACACCTGGATCGACTGCTCACCCGCTACCGACGCTGGTGGCAGTATCAGCCATATCATCATCTGACCATGGCCTTTGCCGATGAGGCGCCCGAACTGGCGGCGTTGCTCAATGGGTTGACGCAGACCCAGTTGGCAGAGCTCGATGCAGATATGGGCGCCCTCAGCAGTCTGCTTGCCCCCTGGATTGCCGAGGGAGCCGAGCTGCAGCAACTCAGCCAGCTTGTCCCGTTTACCCCGGATCCCATCACCTGCAGCAAGGAGATGGCGCTGCATATGCCGGGGCGCAAGAAGGCCCAGATCGAGTCGTTTACCGCCTGTTTGCCGGCCCATCAGGGCCCCTATCTGGAGTGGTGTGCCGGCAAAGGGCATCTTGGGCGGCTGGTGTCACTTCATCGACAGGCTCCTATCCTCAGTCTGGAGTTGCAAGGGCAGCTTTGTAACGAAGGTCGGCTGCTGGCCGAGCGGGATGGCGCCAATATGACCTTTACCTGCGCCGATGCCTTTGCCCCCAAGTCGGCGGTGCTGATCGCACCCGAACATCACGCTATGGCACTCCATGCCTGCGGCGAGCTGCACACCCATCTGCTGGAGCGGGTGGCCGAGCGCAGTGCCAGCGGCGTGACCATCTCTCCCTGTTGTTACCACCTGATCCGTACCAGCCACTATCGCCCGCTGTCAGCCGCGGCCAGCGCCAGCGAGCTGGTGTTGAGCAAGGCGGATCTCAAGTTGCCGCTACAGGAGACGGTGACTGGCGGTGCGCGGATCGCCCGCCTGCGCGAGCAGGAAGTGGTGTGGCGGCTCGGGTTTGACTGCCTGCAGCGTCAGGTGCGCGGGGTGGATGAGTATCTGCCGGTGCCCAATATGCAAAAGAGCCTGCTGACTGGCAGTTTCGAAGCATTCTGTGGCTGGGCTGCTGAACGCAAAGGAATTGTGCTGCCCGCCGGGCTCGACTACCCCGCCTGGTTGGAGCACGGGGAGCGTCGCTTTGGCGATGTCGCCCGCATGGAGCTGGTGCGTCATTTGTTTCGCCGTCCCCTCGAGATCTGGCTGGCGCTGGATCGCGCGCTCTTTTTGCAAGAGCAGGGCTATCGGGTCGAAGTGGGGGAGTTCTGTGCCAAACCCATGACCCCGCGCAATATCCTGATCCGTGCCGTGCGTGTCTGACATCCGGCTATTTTGAGCATTTTTCTTGAACATTGATGATGGCTGACAGCTTGAGCTTGTCAGCCATTTTTTTCATCACGAACAATGACCGTATGGCAGGCCACCTTGCCGTCTCGACTGTTCTAAAAATGGGCGAAAGATCACGCTGCGGCGTCTTCGTTTGGGTTCTCTTTCTTTGTTTCAGCTGCACTGAATATCACAAGGTGAAATGGCTCACAAATTCTGCTTATTTCTTAATTCTCATCGTGAATTTAGTTGTTGAAACACCTACTCTTGGAACGCATTAATTCAAACAAGGACGATAAACATGTTCAAACCCAAGCGTTGTGCCTGGCTGATCGCTGCCGCCTGCGCATTGCCAAGCTATGCCGCAATGAGTGCAGCCATGAATATTCAACCCGATCCGCAAAATGCGGGAGGATATGTGATTGCGGCCCCGGATCTGGCAGCCATGGAAAAAGCCAAGACGGCCAATCCCATGTATGCAATATGGGCCAAGGCATTGGCGACCCGGTCAAATAAAATCGTTGATGCCATTGAACCGGGTCTGGCAAGCAATCCTGACAACGTAAAACGGGTTGAACGGGTATTTCCCCAATCTGAATGGGAATATTTAACCCAGATGGCAGCGCCGGAATATACTTATGTCCGCTTCTTGCGAGCCATCGGTAAATTCCCTGCGTTCTGTGGCGAATATACCGACGGTCGCGACTCTGATGCGATCTGTAAAAAATCCATTGTGACGGCCTTTGCGCACTTCTCTCAGGAGACCGGTGGCCATATTGCCAAGGAGAACGTCTCCGATAACCCGCTGGGGTTGGAGGAGTGGCAGCAGGCGCTGGTGCATGTGCGGGAGATGGGCTGGTCAGAGGGACAGACCGGCTACACCACAGGCTGCGGCCAGAACGACTGGCAGAACAAGAAGTGGCCCTGCAGCACGGGTCAGGGGTATTTCGGCCGCGGCGCCAAGCAGCTTTCTTACCACTTCAACTACGGCGCCTTCTCCGAGGCGATGTTTGATGGCGATGCCTCCGTGCTGCTCAACAACCCGGGGCTGGTGGCGGACTCCTGGCTTAACCTCGCTTCTGCCATCTGGTTTTTCCTCACCCCGCAGGCCCCGAAACCGGCCATGCTGCACGTGATTGATCGTACCTGGGTACCCTCCAAACGGGAAGCTGACGCCGGTATCGGCTATGGCTTCGGTACCACCATCAACGTCATCAACGGCGGCATCGAGTGTGGCGAGCAGAACAAGGACAAGGGGCAGCCGGTCAATCGCATCCGCTACTGGGAAGGGCTGGCCAACCACTACCAGATCCCGATCAAGGCGGATGAGAAGAACACCTGCTGGCAGCAGACTCCCTATGGCAGCCTCAATCTTAACGGCGCTACCGACGTGCTCTACACCAACTGGGATGGCAACTGGAAATACTATCCGGATCGCCCAGGCGGCTACTCCTTCGAGTGCGAGCTGGTGGGCTTCCAGACCGCCTACTCGGCGCTGGTGCCAGGCGATTACCAGAAATGCGTGACCAACTTCTACGGCTCCCACGCCAACTGGCCGAAAGTGCGGGTCGTAGACAAACTGACCCCGCCGCCGGTCGATCCGAGTGACCCCCCCATCGGTGGCAACCCGGCTTGGGAAGCGACCAAGGTCTACACCGCGGGCAGCAAGGTGAGTTACAAGGGTGCCGTCTATCAGGCCAAATGGTGGACACAGGGGGATGATCCCGCCAAAGGCGGCCCCTGGGTTGTAGTTCCTGCCAAATAAGATGGCGTAATTTAACTCCCAAAGAGGAGAGGGCGGATAACTCCTTCTCCTCGTTAATTATCAACAGTGCATTACTGAATATTATCTTGTATTTTCAATGGTTCTTATGTTCTAACTGATAAGGTGAGTTTCTATCTGAAAACTGAAATGAAATAGTGTTGAATCAAAGTTAAGAATAAAATTTATATTCAGGTTCGTTAGCCCCCATAAAGTAGCGTCTTATGATGAGTGTAGTGCGCTACTTGCGAATTCATTTTCCACCATAAAATGAAACATCTCATAGCGAATATGAGGAGTATCTTCTCTATTGGTAAACTGTCATTTATCACCTGAAATGGTGAGGTCTTGCTATATCACTCAGCTTTATCTCGGTACATTGTCGCTTATTCCCTTGAGAAAATAGATGTAAACGGCCGGTTTATATTGGTAATCTCTTTGGCTTGTGCAACATTGCAACGAGGGGGCGAGATGAAGGGGGGTTGTCATTGCGGGGCGATCCGTTATGAGATGCTGACTGCACCTTTTGCGGCCGATTTTTGTCACTGTCGGGATTGCCAGCGCACCACGGGGGCACCGGTCGGGGCCTGGATGGACTTTCACGCCGAACAGGTGCAGTGGTTATGCGGCAAACCGACCGAGTATGCGTCTTCAGATTTTATCCGACGGGGATTTTGCGCCGAGTGTGGCTCCACCCTCACGTATCGCAGCACCCAGTACCCTGACTATCTCACGTTGGCTATCGCCTCTCTCGATAATCCAGAGGCTATTGCGCCAACCTATCACATCCATACTGACAGCCAGCTGCCCTGGTTGTCGATCCAGGACGAGCATCCCCGTTATCGTAAAGGGAAGTAAAACCAAGGTAGCCCCAACAAGGGAGGTTGACATGGAGCTGGTCGTTATCCGCCATGGCGAGACGCAAGCCAATGCGGAAGGACGGTATCAGGGCGCGCTGGATATCGGGCTTAAAAAGAGTGGCCAGAGGCACATTGCCCGATTGGCTGACGAGATAGCGGCCACTCAGGCCCCGTTCGATCGGCTGCTGGCGTCCCCCCTGCTTCGAACAAGGGAGAGTGCTGCCATCTTGTCTCGTCAGTTGGGATTGCCTGTGGAACTTGTGCCTGCCTTTCGTGAGCGGGATGTCGGCCTGTTTGAAGGGCTGACACAGGCAGAAGCGAGGGAGCGCTATCCCGAACTGTGGGCGCGCAATATCACCCGGCGCTGGGCTGAAGCTCCTCCCGGTGGTGAAACCATTGATGAGGTGATTGCCCGGGTCTCGCAGGGACTCACGGAACTTGCTTCGATCATGCAAGGGGAGCGGATACTGCTGGTGGCGCATGGTGTAGTCGCCAAGGTGATCCGCGCCGTAACGATTGCCGGATTTGATGACTTCTTCGAGTGGCAATTGCCCAACGGCGGCATGCTGTCGGTGAGGCTCTCTCTGGCTGATGGTAGCCCACTGCGCTTTAGCCGTCCTCTTGATGGTGGTGATTGAAAAGTGCACCAAAAGCATGACGAGAAAAAGCGCTACCGAAGAGATTAGCGCTGTCTTTTGTATTCGTTGCGGTTGGTTATCTCTGCAGGCACAGGTTAGCAGTGTCACCAGAGGGCAGGGGGGGGCGCCATCAGGTCGGTTCCGGCTCCTCTTTGCGGCAGCAGTTGCGCCCCTGTTTCTTGGCCAGATAGAGGGCGGTGTCGGCCCGTCTAACCATCTTCTCTACAGTGTCATGGCTGCCCTTGCTGGCGCTGATCCCGATACTGATGGTGAGGGAGATCTCAAGAGCCCCCTCCAGTGCATGGTGCTGGGATTCGATGGCGAGCCTGATCCGCTCGGCGCTGGCCCAGGCGAGCTCGAGGGAGGTTTCCGGCAGCAGCACGATAAACTCTTCGCCACCCCAGCGACCCAGCATGTCCACCTCCCGCAGCTGTTTGCTGATCCGTTTCACCAGACTCAGGATCGCCAGATCTCCCTGCTGATGGCCAAAGGTATCGTTGACTTCCTTGAAGTGGTCGATATCGATCAGCAGCAGGCTCATGGTATGGCCAAAACGCTGGCAGCGCTGCATCTCGGCATTGACCAGTTCGTTGAAGCGGCGCCGGTTGGCAATGCCGGTGAGGGGATCCGTGGTGGCGGCGACCTTCAACTCCTCCACCAGTCGGGCTCGCTCCGAGATATCCCGCAAGATGGCGGTCATCTCGGTGGTCGGGCCCAGATTGATCTTGGCGATGGTCACCTCCAGCGGAAATTCGCTGCCGTCACGGCGCAGACCCATCACCGAGGCGCGGGCATGCATCGGGCGCGAATTGATGGGGGAGCTGCTGAAGGCTTTGAAATAGGTCTCATGATTGGCGCGAAAACGCTGTGGCAGCAGGGTTTCCAGCCGCTTGCCGAGATAGCTTTCGTCGATGCCGAACATCTCGCAGGCGGCGGTATTGATAAGCTCGATGCGTGACTCGCTGCTGACACTGATGATGCCGTCATAGGCGGAGTTGACCACCGCTTCGAAGCGACGGCGACTGGTGGTGAGCGCCTCTTCCAGCTGCTTTTTGGCAGTGATATCGATGGCGGTCACGATGATCCGGTTGATCCGTGCCTGCTCGGGGATGATGGGGGAGAGAATAAAGCGCCACCAACTGGTGCGCGAGAGGCTGTCGATGGGCAGCTCGCTCTCGAGCCCGGTCTGCATGCGCACACACTCGTGCATTGGCGGCTCGATGGTATTGGTGATGTAGCGGGGAAACATCTCGCTCAGCTGTTTGCCAATGCTGCCAAGGACATCCAGCTCGAACGCCTTGGCAAAGGTATCGTTGGCAGAGACCAGCACAAAGTGATCATCCTTGTCGAGGCTGAACACCGCCACGGCAGCGCCGATGGCGTCGAGAGATGACTTTATGTCGGCATGGGAACCCTGTGTAAACATGCGACCTCCACGGCGAATAACATATTGATATTCAGTATAGTGTGGTCGTTTGGCTAACTACTCTTCGATATCCAGCAACACCAGAATGGCGCTGTCGCCGCCCCATTCGCGGGGGGCCTGATGGAAGGCGCGCACATTGGGGTGCTGGGCCAGCCAGCTGGGAATGCGCTGTTTGAGAATATGTTTGCCGATGCCGTGCATCACCGAGGCGACGTGAATGTTCTCTTTTTGGCAGAGGGTGAGCAGGGCCGCCAGCTCCTGTTTTGCCTGCTGCTGGTTCATGCCGTGCAGATCCAGGTAGATCTCCGGCGGATAAATGCCCCGCTTGAGCTTTTTCAGCTCAAATTTTGACACATCTTCCCGCACGTAACGGGTCGGCCCATCATCGTCGAGATGGGGCTGATACTCATCGCTGAAATAGTGGTCAACCCCAAGCTTTTCGCGGGTTTCGCGCAATTCGCGTTTCTGCTTGACCGGGCGTAACTCGGCCCTTATGGTATCTTGCTTGATTTTCCGGGTACCTTTTATCGCATCGCGGAACAGCAGGTTTTCCTCGTCTGTCGGTGAGGGCGTTTTTTTCATCAGATGCTCATGTATTAGGTATGCGTCTTGCCCGCAACGTAAACGGGGCTCGGGCCGGATATTACTCGACTTGGAGGTGGATTTGGACAAGATATTTATCGATGAGGTGGTTGCCGAGATGCACACCATCCAGGACATGTTGCGTTGGGCCATGAGTCGTTTCAACGACGCCGGGATTTTTTACGGTCATGGAACCGACAACGCCTGGGATGAAGCTGTGCAGCTGGTACTGCCCGCGTTACATCTGCCACCGGATGTAGACCCGGCCATGCGCCACTCCCGTCTCACCAGCAGTGAGCGTCACCGTATCGCCGAGCTGATTATCCGCCGCGTACAGGAGCGGGTACCGGCCGCCTACCTGACCAACAAGGCCTGGTATGCCGGTTGGGAGTTCTACGTGGACGAGCGGGTGCTCATCCCCCGTTCCCCCATTGCCGAGATGGTCGCCAACCGTTTCGCGCCCTTCCTCAAACATGAACCGACCCGGATCATGGATCTGTGCACCGGCTCAGGTTGCATCGCCATCATCATGGCCCACGAGTTCCCGGAAGCGGAAGTCGATGCCATCGACATCAGCATCGATGCGCTGAACGTGGCCGAGCGCAATATTAACGATCACGGGCTGGAGCAGCAGGTCATTCCGATCCGCTCCGATCTGTTCCGCGATCTGCCGGCGGGCGACAAGTACGATCTCATCGTCTCCAATCCGCCCTATGTGGACTCCGAAGATATGTCGGATCTGCCGGACGAGTTCCGTCACGAGCCCGAGCTGGCGCTGGCGTCCGGCTCCGATGGTCTCAAGTTGACCAAGCGTCTGCTGGCCCATGCGGCCGATTTCCTCAAGGATAACGGCGTGCTGGTGGTCGAAGTGGGCAACAGCATGATCCATCTGGAAGCCCAGTTCCCCGAGATCCCCTTTACCTGGGTTGAATTCGAAAACGGCGGTCACGGCGTCTTTGTGATGACCCGTGAAGAGCTGGTGCAGTATCAGGATCATTTCGCCATCTACAAGAACTAAGCAGGAGCGCGCATGGCAGGGAACAGTTTTGGTCAACTTTTTCGGGTCACCACCTTTGGCGAGAGTCACGGTCTGGCGCTGGGCGCCGTGGTCGATGGTTGCCCGCCGGGGCTGGAGATAAGCGAGGCGGATCTGCAGGGAGATCTGGATCGGCGCAAGCCGGGCACTTCCCGCTACACCACACCGCGCCGCGAGCCGGACGAGGTGAAGATCCTCTCCGGAGTGTTCGAGGGCAAGACCACCGGCACCTCCATCGGGCTGCTCATCGAGAATACTGATCAGCGCTCCAAGGATTACTCCGACATCAAGGATCTGTTCCGGCCGGGTCACGCTGACTACACCTACCACCAAAAGTATGGTCAGCGGGACTATCGCGGCGGTGGTCGCTCCTCGGCCCGCGAGACCGCGATGCGGGTAGCGGCGGGGGCGATCGCCAAGAAGTACCTCAAACAGGTGCATGGCATCGAGATCACCGGTTTTCTCTCCCAGCTCGGCCCCATCAAGGCTGAGGCGTTTGACGCGGCGCAGATCGAGCAGAATCCCTTCTTCTTCCCCGATGCGGGCAAGCTGGAAGAACTGGATCAATACATGCGCGACCTGAAAAAAGAGGGCAACAGTATCGGTGCCAAGGTGCAGGTCATTGCGCGCAATGTGCCGGTGGGCCTGGGTGAGCCGGTGTTTGATCGCCTAGACGCCGATATCGCCCATGCCATGATGGGCATCAATGCGGTGAAAGGGGTGGAGATCGGTGACGGCTTTGCGGTAGTGGAGCAAAAAGGCTCCGAGCATCGCGACGAGATGACCCCGGCGGGCTTTGCCAGCAACCATGCGGGCGGCATTCTGGGTGGGATTTCGTCGGGTCAGGATATCGTGGTGAGCATGGCGCTCAAACCGACTTCCAGCATCACTGTGCCGGGCAAGACCATCAATACCGAAGGCGAGGCTATCGAGATGGTCACCAAGGGTCGTCACGATCCTTGTGTCGGCATCCGCGCCGTGCCCATCGCCGAAGCCATGCTGGCGCTGGTGTTGATGGATCATCTGCTGCGCCATCGCGCCCAGAATCAGGGGGTGTTGACCCATACCCCGCAACTGCGCTGATCGCTGTTGCTGCTCATCGACTGATCGCTCCCTGTTTGGGGAACAAGTTCGGCAATACCAAAAAGGCGACCTTCGGGTCGCCTTTGCTATTTCAGGTGGCGGCTTATCCCATCATTGCTTGCGGAGGGTGCGGGTCAGCAGATCCGCGGCGCCCGGATCGGCATTGAGGCGACACCTTGGGGGGGAGAACTTGTTGTGGGGGTTGGGCAAGGCATGAATGGCCTCGTTGACTTTGAGGATCTGTTCTTCGCTCACGCTGTTTTTGGCAAACATCAGACTGACCGGCTGGTGGTGTAGCAACAGTTGGCAGCTGATAAACTCTTCGGCCCCCAGCTGGGCCAGCCGGTACCGAGCATATTGCCACTCCATGATGATGCCATCGAGGCGGCGAGCCAGCAGCAGATCGATCATCCGCTCATCGGCGTTGTATTCGGTCGCCATTTTAAGCGCCGGGCAGCTATCCATCTGATGCATGGGGCGGGTGCCGCGCAACTTGCCTATCTTGAGCCCTTTCTCGTTGCACAACGCGGACAGGTTATCGAGCTGCGCCCAGCGATCCTGATGGCCCGGGATAGGGTCATTGCTCAGCAGCACATAGGCACTCTGGCGGTAGGGGGTCGAGAAGCGGGCATAGCTCTGGCGCTCCGGCAGGGGGAGGGCGGCCATCGCCACATCCAGCTGGTCGTGCTCTACCAGATGCAGTGCCCGCGCCCAGGGAAGTTCGCGAAACTTGGGGGCAAAGCCCGCCTGGGTGAGGATCTGGCGGGTCAGGCTGACATCCAGCCCATCCAGCTCACCCCGGTTGTTGATTTGGCTGAAGGGGGGCCAGTGACTCCACGCCACGGTCAGGGTCTGACTGGCCTGCAGCATAGGGCTTAGCAGCAGAAGCAGCAGGCCAATCCTTGCCTGCCAGCTGCCGCGGGGACGATATGGCGTGGTCATAGCTAAACCTCGTTATTGTGTTCTTCTATCCCGTGCTTTTGCCCCGCGAGTCATGCCTGCGAGGGCTGATATTGTGTTGCCAGTTAATAGTGTGGTGCGTGCTACATCAATCAACGGGATTATTCGGGGGGCAGGAGGGGAATTTTCTGTTCGTGCTGGGAGGAGCATCACATTTTTCTCGTTTATCCCGGGCAACTCCGTTAGACTGCGCCTCTATTCTTTCCCCTTTGCTCTGCTCCCCGGGGAAATCGTTGTTTTCTCAATAGGCCCAGATCTTGTGAGATGGCATCGGCTCAGCAGAGGAGCCCCACCACAAATCCCCGGCGCCCCTATCTCTAGCAGGTAATTATGAGTTTTACTTCCCTCGGTCTGGCCGAACCCTTGTTGCGTGCCGTTGCCGAACAAGGCTACGACACCCCGTCTCCCATTCAGCAGCAAGCGATCCCCGCCGTTTTGGCTGGCCGCGATCTGATGGCGGCGGCCCAAACAGGGACCGGCAAGACCGCAGGCTTTACCCTGCCGATGCTGCAACGTCTGATGGAGAGCAAGCGCAAGGTTTCTCCGAACCGCATTCGTGCGCTGGTGCTGACCCCGACTCGCGAGCTGGCTGCCCAGGTGGGTGAGAGCGTGCGTAACTACGGCAAACACCTGCCGATGCGCAGCCACGTCGTGTTTGGCGGCGTCAGCATCAATCCGCAGATGATGGCAACTCGCCGTGGTCTGGACGTGCTGGTGGCCTGTCCCGGCCGCCTGATGGATCTTTACAACCAGAATGCCGTCAAGTTCGACGAGGTGGAGATCCTGGTACTGGACGAAGCGGATCGCATGCTCGACATGGGCTTTATCCGCGACATCCGCCGCATCCTGACCCTGCTGCCGAAGAAGCGCCAGAACCTGCTCTTCTCCGCCACCTTCGCTGATGAAATTCGGGAGCTGGCCACTGGCCTGCTGGACAACCCGGCGGTGATCGAAGTCGCACCGCGCAACAGCACTGCCGAGCGTATCGAGCAGCTGGTGCACCCGTGCGACAAGGCCAACAAGATCGCGCTGCTGAGCCATCTGGTCACCAGCAACAACTGGCAGCAGGTACTGGTGTTCACCCGTACCAAGCACATGGCCAACCGTGTTGCCGAGACCCTCGACAAGAACGGCGTCAGCGCCGCCGCTATCCACGGCAACAAGAGCCAGGGTGCCCGTACTCGCGCGCTGGCCGGTTTCAAGGATGGTAGCGTCAAGGTGCTGGTGGCGACCGACATCGCCGCCCGTGGTTTGGACATCGACAAACTGCCGCAAGTGGTCAACTTCGAGTTGCCGAACGTGGCGGAAGATTACGTGCACCGCATCGGTCGTACCGGTCGTGCCGGTGCTGCCGGTCACGCCATCTCCCTGGTTGCTGCCGATGAAGGGAAGCTTATCAAGGCGATCGAGCGTCTGACCAAGCAGAACATCCCGTGCGAGCAGGTGGCCGGTTTTGAAGCCTCCCGCGAGACCCTCGACAACATCGCCCGTGGTATCGGCGCACCGCTGCGCAAAGAGCCCCGTGATCCGAGCGAGCAGCGCCGTGCGCCGCGTCCGCAAGGTCAAGGCCAGCGTCAGGGGGCCGGTCGTTCCGCCTCCAATGGCAATGCGGGTGGTGCACGTACCGGTAACGGTGGCAAGCCCAAGCCGCAAGGTGGTCAGCGTCCGGCTGATGGCGCTGGCAAACCGGCTCAGGCCCGTCGTCCACGTCGCTCTACCCACAACCAGTAAGCGGCTCGGGAGTTTGACTCCCCAGCTATGCGGTTGACTGAAAAGCCCTGCCAATCTGGCAGGGCTTTTTGTTTTTTCAGCCATGTAATCGGCACTGTGTGGTGCTGCGAGAACCGCGCTAGATGGCGGAGAGGTATTGCTTTTGCATCGCCAGCCAGCGGCCGTTATTGATAAACGCCAGCTGTACCTTGAGCAGGGCCGCAATTTCCGCGCGGTGCTTTTTATCGAGGTAGAGAAAGACCTGTTCTTTGGTGAGCTTCTGCCAGGGGGACGCCAGTGCGGGTTGAGAGGCGGGGCGCATCTTGATGAGCCAATCCACTTTGCCTCGATGCAGTTGGGCAAGCCCCTGCTTCTCATCGTTCAACCAGATGACCTGATAGTTGCCGAGGAAGCGCTCGCACCACTGGATGCCACGCAGGCAGCCAATCACGGTTCCCTTGGCAGGGGGCCAGTTCGGGTTATCCCTTGGCTGACCATAAATCGCCGCCTCCGAGATGGGAGCACCGATCTGCAGCAAGTGGGGATAGGTCTGATCAAAGCCCTTGATCCGGGCCATATCGCCATCGACGGCATGGTTTGCTTCAATCAACTTTTCGCAGCGGGCATAGGTGCAGGGGATCAACTGAAAGTCGATGCCGGCCCGGCCAAACCAGTCATGAATAAAAGGGCGCAATATCGCAGTGTGCTCGACCGCTGCCGCCAGCTTTAGCGGGGTTGCGTGGGCAACGTGAGTCAGCCCGACAAGCAGTAACCAGCCAATCCACTTCATATCGCACTCCTGAATCGGGCTTGTTCAAGCAGCACTGTTGCGACTATCTGTGCAGTAAAGAATAGCCGATGGGGATGGCTGGCAGACCGCTTCGCCAGCTATTCGTGACGGCCGGGTCAGGGGAGCTGCGCCGTGATCAGGATATGGGCAGCGCTCACCAGGATCACCGTGAAGGTCAGCCCCATTCCCGCCACCCGATAACGGAAGTTCTCCGGCGTGCGGCTCATGCCAAAGGCGTGGCAGAGACGGCCAAGGAGCAAGGTGCTCCCCAGCAGATGGATAAGCCAGGGGGCATGGCTGCCGGTTTCAACGAAATAGATGAGCAGCAGGGCGAGGGGGACATACTCGGCAAAGTTGGCATGCACCCGCATGGCACGCAACATGGCGGGGTCATCCCCATGCCCCAGCGCCACCTTGCGGCTATGGCGGGTGCGAATGGTTCGAATGCTCAGCAACACAAACAGCAGAGCGAGCAGGGCCGCGTAAACAGGCAGTATGGTCATGGTATCTGGCTCCTTGTGTGATGATAACGAGGGGCTGGAGTTGAGAGACTCGACATTGCTCGGCATCTCAATGATTTGCCTTGAGGGTAGCAGCAAACTGCGTTAGCACGACCGTCATCTATTCACTTGCCATCTGCCAAGCGCAGGCGCAAAAAAACAGCCCTGCCGAGGTGGCAGGGCTGTTTTTTGATCATATTGATGGTGGGCAGAGCAGGGCCCTGTCATTACCCCTCATAAGGGAGGGAGGAGTGGTGCAGCACGATGCGCACCTTGCCATCATCTCCTTTCTTGAAACCCCAGGTCTTGTCGACTGTAGTTTCCTTGTTGTCGCGATCCACCAGATGCACCTTGCCCATGGTCAGCGCCATGTCGCCGTTGATATAGACGGCGGCGTTGTCATAGCGATAGCTCTGCCAGTTTTTCAGGGCGAACCCTTTGTCGGCGGGGTAGGCGCTGTTGTTGCCGACAAAGTAGGCCAGCGCCCCCTCGCGGTTGGTGCGAAAGGTCTGCTCGCCACCGGCAAGGGTGGGTTTGAACAGCACCGGCCCCTGCTGGTAGCCATAAGCGCTGTCGAGCACCGACTCGGCAGTCGCCTTGGCGCGCTCAATCCCACCGGCGCGATAGTCATCGCTTATCTTGATGAGCGCCGCGCCCCAACCATCCTGCGCGGCCTTGATCTCCGCCTCGGTAATATTGTTGTTGGCGATTTCGGCTGCGCTGAGTGCGCCGCTGGCGGCAAGCAGGACGAGGGCAAGGGTGCTCTTCTTGAGGTGCAACATCATTGTTTTCAAACTCCTGATAGCGATAAACGAGCGGGCAGTGTAGCGAAGGAGCATGAACGGTTTTTGAACTGATTATTCAGGGTTGGGTAGTAAAAAGGTCGGTATATAGCTGAAGGTTTGGGTGTTTGTTTGGTAAGGGTCGCAGTCTTAATTAATGGCGGATGCCTGTATCCAACTTGATTTCTTGTCCAACAAAAAGCCCCGCCAATCAGATTGGCGGGGCTTTGCTATTTGGGGGCATCAGTATCGGGGATTACAGCGCTGGCAGCATTCCAAGGCTGACGCTGATCTGTACGCCAACAATCAGCACGCCCATGGCGGCGGCCACTCCCAGCGCCACCACGCCACCCGGGGCGCGGTAGTGGTGGGCGGGGGCTTGCTTGCGGCTCTGCCACACCAGCGCCACCGGCAGCAGTACCGCGAGGATCGCCAGCGCAATCGCGGCGTAGCCCAGCGCCATGATAAAGCCCTGCGGGAAGTAGAGGGCAAACAGCAATGGCGGCACAAAGGTGATGAGGCCGGTCTGGGTGCGGCCCTGCCAGTTGTCCTTGCGGCGGGTCACCTTGGCCATAAAGTCGAACAGCCCCAGCGTCACCCCGAGGAAGGAGGTGGCGAGCGCCAGATCGGCAAACAGGTGCATCGCCTGATTAAACGCAGGCCAGCTCACCAGCTTGCCGACGTTGGCCAGCAGGCTGTCCAGCGCGCCGCCGGTTTGCAGCAGGGCTTGCTGGCCGAGCAGACCTAGGATTGCTACCTGCCACAGCACATAGAGGATCAGCGGCAGGGCTGAGCCCCAGACAAAGACTCGGCGCAACTGCTTGGGGCAGTCACCGAGGTAGAGCATCACGCTCGGAATGGAGCCGTGAAAGCCGAACGAGGTGAAGATCACCGGCAGGCCCGCCAGCAACAGGCCCTGACCCAGCGGCATCGAGAGCAGATGCTGCCCTTCAGTGCGGGGCAGCAGCAACGCCAGCACCACCACCATGATCACCAGTTTGACAGTGAACATCAGCCGGTTGAGGTAATCCACCGAGCGGGTGCCAACACAGACCATGCCGCCAAACAGCAGGGTAAAGGCCCAGGCGGCCTGCTCCTGGCTCAGGGTCATGCCCGCATCGGCCAGCGCCTGTGCCAGCAGGCTGCTGCCACCGCTGATGTAGGCGGAGGCGAGCGAGTAGAACAGCATCAGGATACAGAAGGAGGCGATGCGCTTGCCCCAGGGGCCGAGCAGATGGTCCGCCAGCTGGTGCAGGTACCATTTGCCGGTGTTGAGGCTTGCCTCTACTTGCAGCATGGCGGTGAAGGCCATCAGGGCCCAGAGGCCGACCATCAACATCAGGGTGGCGGGGCCGCCGAGGGAGGAGGAGGCCAGCGGCAGGGCCAGCATGCCGGCGCCTATGGTGGTGCCGGCAATCAACAGGGTACAACCCAGGGTTTTGGTATTCATGTTATCCATCCGAACGTAGCGGTGTCAGTGCAAACAGGCGATGTCAGCAGTGACGTCAACAAGAGGGGGCCAATTGGCGTTATCAGAAGGTGCCTCCGGTGATAGGGCCGGAGGCTAGCAATATCGGAACGGGAACATCTGTACCTAAAACCTGTCAGTTGTAAAAGATGCTTGCCACGTTAGCGGATCAAAATAGCGGAAACAACCCCCTTTATACGGATCTTGTGCTGGCTTGTGGCAATAAGTGGAAATAAATGATGACAGCGGTAGCTGATTGCAGAAAATAGCACCGGAAAAATGACTGACAGGGGCTCATTGATACAGGTCAGCCAAGTGGTTGCAGCACGGATGGGGGAGTGCCTTGTCGTGGCGTTGGCGTTGGCGTTGGCGTTTAGTTGCGGGGTGAAAGGTGTGTGGAGGCCGGTTGTTTAGTCGGCCAGACGGTAGAAAAAGCAAAGCGGGCGGGTCGGGTTGTGGGGAAAAACAATAAGGCTGCCGATGCTGGCAGCCTTATTGTCATCTGTTCGCTTTACCCACCCATTGACAGCAAATCGGGTCTGCTTCGATCAGGTTAGCAACGGCGCTTGAGGGTGCGGCTCACATAGTGCAGCCCGCTCTGGTAGTCGCCATTGACCGCCTTGAGCGCCAGCTCCAGCGCCTGGCTCGCCAGCGCGTCGTGCTGCTGGGGCAGGGAGTTGATGCCAAAGGGGAGGAAGTCGAGCAGCCGATCGTCGCCGAAGGTGGCCATGGCAAGCTGGCTCATATCGGTCTCTTGTTCCAGCAGGTAGTCCAGTACCCCCTCCATCAGGATGTAGGAGGTGGTGATCAGCGCTTCGGGCAGCTGACCCAGCTGCTGGTGCAGATCTTTGATCAGGCGATACCCCTCAAGGCGGGAGAAGTGATCTCCCTCGCACAGGTGGCGAGCTGCGCTGTGACTGGCGACCGCCTGCTCGAAACCGGCTTTTCGCTCCTGACTGATCGTGAGTGCCGGCAGGGCGGTGATCAAGGCGATATGACGCAGAGTCGGGGTGAGCAGGGAGCTGGTGAGATCAAAGCTCGCTTTCTCGTTTTCACTAGCGACGGTGACGAACTTGTCGGCTGCCATCGCCCGGTCGATGGCGAGGATTTGGCTGCCTTGCGCCTGCAATTTGCCGTAGAAGGGGTCGTCTGGCGGCAGGCAACTGGCCACCAGCAGGGCGTCCACATGGCGGCTCACCAGCATCTGGGCCAGCTCTTTTTCGGTGGCAGGATCATCCTCCGAGCAGACGATGAGCAGCTGATAGCCCTGCGCCCGGGCCCCCTGTTCCAGCCGTTTGGCCAGCTTGGCGTAACTGGCGTTCTCAAGGTCGGGCAGGATAAAGCCCAGAGTCTTGGTCTGGCCGCCGCGCAGGGAGGCGGCGCGGCTGTCCGGCTGGTAGTTATGGGCGGTGACCACGGCCATCACCTTGTCGCGGGTGGCCTGGCTGATGCGGTATTGGTCGGCCTTGCCATTGATCACATAGCTTGCCGTGGTGCGCGAGACACCGGCGAGGGCGGCGATTTCATCCAGTTTCATCATATTGGCTCTGTTTGAGTTGCAAGGCCCACGGTCACTGCCGGGTGAGGGCACCGAAAAGTGTGCGCGGGATCATATCATTGAAAAGCACTCTTTGTGGGTACTTGATCAATTCGCTGAAACGATTCAGTCTGAGTGTAAGTGAAACGATTCAGCCTGTCAGCAGCGAAGAGACCCAGTGGCCTGAAAATCGGGCCCCGATCACAGTGAACCGTGTTCGGGTCTATTGTCAGCTGGCGAGTTACCCGAATGTTCAATTGTGACGTACCGGCGTGGCCGGAACCTGATGGAGAGTCTCTATGTTGAAGTTGGCGCGAGAGCAGATCTTGCTGGGGCAGTCGGTGGCGACCAAGTCGGACGCCATTGCCCTGCTGGCAGGCAAACTGACCGAAGCCGGTCTGGTGGAAGCGGGCTATGTGGATGGGATGCTGGCCCGTGAAGCGCAGCATGCCACCTATCTTGGCAGCGGCATCGCCATTCCCCACGGCACCACCGATACCCGTCATCTGGTGAAGAGCACCGGCGTCATGGTGGCCCAATTCCCTCATGGCATCGAGTGGGACGAGGGGCAGATCGCCTACGTCGCCATCGGCATCGCCGCCAAGTCCGACGAGCATCTGGGCATCTTGCGCCAGCTCACTCATGTGCTGGGTGACGAGCAGGCGGCAGCCCAGCTCAAAGAGGCCACCGATGCCGACACCATCATCAATATCCTGACCGGCGCCACTGCCGCCAAAGAGGTGCAATACCTGACCCTGGCCGACTTCCCGGCCGATGATCGCGACCAGCTGCTGCTGGGGGCGGCCGCCCGCGCCAAATCGGCGGGCTGGGGCGATGCCGCCATGGTGAGCGCCCTGCTGGCAAGCGAACCTGCCTATCTGGGCGAGGGCGTCTGGCTCGCTCGAGCACAAGCGGCCCAGACCGGCTGGGTGCTGGCCACCCCGAGTAGCGCCCTCACGGCAGGGGAGCAGCCGGTCAGCGCCATGCTGCTGCTGTGCGCCGCAGATAGCAGCCATCTGCCGCAACTGGAGAATCTGGCCAAACTGGCGGCTGTCGGCCAACTCGCTACGCTGGCGGGCGGCGAGGGACTGGCCATGCTGCAAGCGGGCCCCGCGAGCGGTCTTTCCGAAACCTTCACCATCATCAACCCCCACGGTCTGCACGCCCGCCCGGGCGCCATGCTGGTCAAGGTGGCCAAAGAGTTTGAATCAGATATCCGGGTTGCCAATCTGGATGGTAGCGGCGAAGCGGTCTCCGCCAAGAGCCTGATGAAGGTGATCGGCCTTGGGGTCAAGTGTGGGCATCGTTTGGCATTTCGCGCCGAAGGGGCAGATGCCGAAGCGGCCCTCAAGGGGATCGGTGAGGCGATCGCCGCTGGTCTGGGCGAGGGGGCGCATTGATGAAGATGTCACCATCACCCTCAACCCCGCCCTTGATCTCACTACTCGCCTTGAGGCAATGAGCCTTGGCGAGGTCAATCTGGTGAACGAGGCCAACCTGCGTGCCGCAGGCAAGGGGATCAACGTCGCCATGGTGCTCAAGGATCTGGGCCGCGACGTAGGCGTCACCGGCTGGCTGGGCGCTGACAATGAACAGAGTTTTGTCTCCCTGTTTGCCGAGCTAGCGCTGGATGATCACTTTGTGCGCGTAGCGGGCAGCACCCGCATCAACGTCAAGATCTCCGAGCAGTCTGGTCGGGTCACCGATCTCAACCTGCCGGGGCTCACCATCCAGCAAGGGGAGGTGAGCGCGCTGGAGCAGGCCATCGACCAATTGGCTGCACATGCTGAGTGGTTCGTGCTGGCGGGCAGCCTGCCCAAAGGGGTGGCTCCCGATTACTGCGCCCATCTGATCCGCTTGCTCAAGGCCAAGGGCAAGCAGGTGATCTTCGATTGCAGCGGTGCGGCCTTAAGCGAAGGGATCAAGGCGGCGCCGACCCTGGTCAAGCCCAATCTGGAGGAGCTCGGCCAGTGGGCGGGTCGCCCCATCAAGACCCTGAGCGAGCAGGCCGAGTGTGCCCGCGCGCTGCAGGCAAGCGGGATCCCCAACGTGGTGATCTCCAACGGCGCCGATGGCCTCATCTGGTTTGCCCCGGATGCCGTTTGGCAAGCCATTCCGCCGCGGATGCAGGTGGTCAGCACGGTTGGTGCTGGCGATTCTCTGGTGGCAGGTCTCGCCCATGGTCTCAGCCTTGGCTGGGCGCCGGAGCAGACCCTGCGGCTGGCCACCGCCGTCTCGGCCTTGGCGGTCAGTCAGGTCGCAGTCGGCTTTGACGATATCAATGTGCTCAACCCTTTACTTGAACAGGTGCGCGTAGAGCGTCTGGATGCGCTGGCACCGGTTCAATGCCATACCCCCTCAATGGAAAACTCAGGAGATGCCCAATGAAAGCAATCTTGGTTACGGCTTGCCCGGCGGGCATTGCCACCAGCTTTCTCGCTGCAAAACGGATAGAACAGCAGGCCAAACTGGCTGGCTGGGAACTCACCCTCGACGTCGGCTCCAGTGTGCAACCGCGCCAGATCCCCTCAAAAGAGCAGATTGCCGCGGCCGACCTGGTGCTGGTTGTCGCCAGTGCTCCGGTGGATCTCGCTGCCTATGATGGCAAGCAGGTCTATCAGGGCAGCATGGATCTCGCCCTGCAGGATCCGGCCGCCTTGCTGGAGGCAGCCGCCAGCGGCGCCAGTGTCTATCGTCATCAAGCCGTCTCCGCCGTTGCCAATGCTGCCGCCAAACCGGCCGCCGCTGGCAAGCGCATCGTGGCAGTGACAGCGTGCCCGACTGGCGTTGCCCACACCTTTATGTCGGCAGAAGCGCTGGAGACCATGGCCAAACAGCTGGGTTATCAGATCCGTGTCGAGACCCAAGGCTCGGTCGGTGCCCAGAACGCCCTGACTGCCGAGGAGATTGCATCTGCCGATCTGGTGTTCCTCGCCACCGATATCGAGGTGGACATGGCCCGTTTCGATGGTAAGCCGGTTTATCGCACCAGCACCGGCGCTGCGCTGAAGAAAACCCGCGCCGAGCTCGACAAGGCGTGGAACGAGGCGACACTCTATCGCCACAGCGGTGCCAGCCAACCCAAGAAAGAGGAAAAAGCTGGCCCCTACAAGCACCTGTTGACCGGCGTCTCCTTCATGCTGCCCATGGTGGTGGCGGGCGGCCTTATCATCGCGCTCTCGTTTGTGTTCGGTATCGAAGCGTTCAAGGTGGAAGGCACTCTGGCCGCCGCTCTGATGAAGATCGGTGGTGGCTCCGCCTTTGCCCTGATGATCCCGGTGCTGGCCGGTTACATTGCCTACTCCATCGCTGACCGCCCGGGTCTCGCTCCCGGCATGATCGGCGGTATGCTGGCAAGCTCGCTGGGTGCCGGTTTCCTCGGTGGCATCGTGGCCGGTTTCCTGGCCGGTTACAGCGCCAAGTACCTGAGCGACAAGGTGCGCTTGCCGACCACCCTGGAAGCGCTCAAGCCCATCCTGATCATTCCGTTGGTGGCCAGCCTCTTTACCGGTCTGGTGATGATCTACGTAGTGGGTGGTCCGGTGGCTGGCATCATGAATGCCATGACCGAGTTCCTCAACAACATGGGTTCTGCCAACGCCGTGCTGCTGGGTGTCATCATCGGCGCCATGATGTGCTTCGACATGGGCGGCCCTGTCAACAAGGCGGCCTACGCCTTCGGGGTCGGCCTGCTGGCCTCCAAAACCTACGCTCCCATGGCTGCGGTGATGGCCGCCGGTATGGTGCCGGCACTGGGGATGGGGATCGCCACCTTCCTGGCCCGCACCAAGTTCATCAAGGCGGAGCAGGAAGCGGGCAAGGCCTCCTTCGTGCTGGGTCTGTGCTTCATCTCCGAGGGGGCCATTCCGTTTGCCGCCAAGGATCCGATGCGCGTCATCCCGGCCTGTATGGTTGGTGGCGCCCTGACCGGTGCGCTCTCCATGCTGTTCGGCTGCGAGCTGATGGCACCCCACGGCGGTCTTTTTGTGCTCTTTATCCCGCACGCTATCAGCAACGTCATGATGTATATCGTGGCGATTGCAGCAGGGTCACTGCTGACCGGTGTCTCCTACGCCATGCTCAAGCGCGGTGAAGAGCAGGCCAAGCTGGCCACGGCCTGATAGCTCATCCTCGATAACAGAAGATGATCAATGCCGCCCGGTTGCAAAACCGGGCGGCATTTTTATATGCCTTTTAAACAGAATCGTTGAGCAGCGGTGACTTAGGTTTCGCATATCAGGGCCAAATACTTAACTCTGTGGGGAAGGGCCGTAACCAATATCCCGTGTATAGATTGTGCTGCCGCTAGGATAGGGGGAGCTGGCTAGTTCTCGGAAAGCAAATCTATATCAACCGACTGTTACCTATATGTGCATCTGTGTAGATGCAACTTGAGTTGATCATCAGTTAAACAAGACCTGAGGCAGGTTTGCTTTATGTCGAACCTCCTCATTTCTGCGAAAAGAGGATTCAGGTCTCGGTACAACCGAATGCCCTGGTTGGCAAGTATGCATTGAACCAGAGGGTTCCATATCAAATGGATCTTGAACCCTACACCAGACCATTGTAGATCGTCATATATACAACTTTTTGTATGCCAACAAACAAGATTTTACACAGACAAACTCAATTCGCATCATGCTGAACATAGAAGTAGAAAATGGACTTTCTCTGTTACGTCAAAAAGTAAACACGAGTTATCGCAGTGTTCAATGATAGAGAGATAACAGACAAAGCGGCTTTGCAGAACATGGGTATTAATGTGTCTGTGAGTGCACAGGGGAAAAGAGAAATAAAAAAGCCACACCGGTTGGTGTAATGCCGATCAGTTAAGGATCCATTGACCGATCCTTCTGCTGTGTGAAAATCCGAAACCTGTTGATTGGTTTCGGATTTTTTATGCGTATCGCTCAAGCGCTCGACTTCCTCCACGCCAGTAATGCTGCTCAGTTTTAGTCACTCTCAGACCTCATTGCTCCCGAGCTCATCACGACGCTGCTCGCCGAAGAGGATGTCGTGACCCTGCGTCGCCGCCGTAGCCCATGGAGCGTCTGGTCTGGGCCATCTTCCGCCATGTCCCCATGACCCAGCTGGTCAATCAGCTCGATATCCTGTTGCACGGCGACCGTCCTTTCGTTGCCCCCAGCGCCTTCCTGCAAGCTCGCCAAAAACTGGGGGACAAGAGCATCGAGCGGCTGTTTCACGAGACCGCCTCGCGTTGGCACCAGCAGGCCAACCACCCCGGTTGGGCCAGGCTGCAACTGCTCGCCGTCGATGGCGTGATGTGGCGCACCCCCGATACCCCGGACAATGACGCCGAGTTTGCCAAACCCGGCACCCAGCATGGCGAGACCACCTATCCGCAGGTGCGCATGCTTTGCCAGATGGAGCTGACCAGTCACCTACTTGTGCAGGCCGTCATGGAGAGCTGCGCCGTCAACGAGATGGTGTTGGCCGAACAGCTTGTCGCACGCACGCCGGACCACTCGCTCACCCTGTTCGACAAGGGGTTTTACTCTATCGGTCTGCTCCACGCCTGGCAAACCACTGGCAGCGAGCGGCACTGGCTGCTGCCACTCAAAAAGGGCACGCAATACGAGGTGGTGCGCAAGCTGGGGCGTCAAGATGTGCTGGTGCAGCTCAAGACCAGTCCACAGGCACGCAAGAAGTGGCCGCAACTGCCGGACACGGTGGAAGCCCGTTTGCTGACCCGCAACATCAGCGGCAAGGAGCGCCAAGTGTTGACCTCAATGGTCGACCCGATGCGTTTCCCGGGCGCTGACATCGTTGAGCTCTACAGCCAGCGCTGGGAAATCGAGTTGGGCTATCGGGAGATGAGGCACAGCCTGCAACAGCACCGGCTGACCCTGCGCAGCAAGAAGGCGACGGGGATACGGCAAGAGCTGTGGGGCGTGCTGCTGGCGTATAACCTCTTGCGCAGCCAGATGGTAAAGATGGCGGCGAGTCTGAAGGGATACACGGCGAACCAGTTGAGTTTTCACATGGCCTCGGTGTACCTCATCCATGAACGGAGCTGCATGCCGTACCTGTCACCGGGAAGCATCCCGAAGCGGGTGGCTGACCTGGAGAAACAAGCGGGCCAGTTTGTATTACCGGAGCGGAGCGAAGGGAGCGGAGTTATCCCCGCAGTGTGAAGGCAAGACCACAAAAGTATGCGGTGCAAAAAAGCCAATAAAAACAATGCCAGTCAGGCTTAACTGACTGGCATTAAGGCCGTTTGGCCTCTCTTCTCTATCTGGCTGTGGTCGCAGTCAGCGATACGCTTACTTGACGCGCATGCCCGGCTGGGCGCCTTCCTGCGGCTCCAGGATCCAGAGATCCTTGCCGCCCGGGCCTGCGGCCAGCACCATGCCTTCGGACATGCCGAAACGCATTTTGCGCGGAGCCAGGTTGGCCACCATCACGGTCAGCTTGCCTTCCAGATCTTCCGGGTTGTAGGCGGACTTGATGCCGGCAAACACCTGACGGGTTTCGCCGCCGATATCCAGTTGCAGCTTGAGCAGCTTCTCGGCTTCCGGTACCGCTTCGGCCTTCTTGATCAGCGCTACGCGCAGGTCAATCTTGGCAAAATCGTCATAGGTGATGGTTTCGCTGATGGGGTCATCAGCCAGCGGGCCGCTCACTTTCGGTGCCTGCTCTTTGGCCAAGTCTTCCTTGGAGGCCTCGATCATGGCTTCAATCTTCGCAGGCTCGATGCGGGAGAAGAGCGCCTTGAACGGTGCAACGGTGTGATTGACCAGCGGCATCTCGATGCCATCCCAGCTGAGGGTTTCGGCCAGGAAGGCTTCGGCACGTTCGGCCAGCAGCGGCATGACGGGCTTGAGGTAGGCCATCAGCACGCGGAACAGGTTGATGCCAACGGAGCAGACAGCTTGCAGCTCGGCATCAGCGCCTTCCTGCTTGGCGATAACCCAGGGAGCCTTGTCGTCCACGTAGCGGTTGGCCTTGTCGGCCAGCGCCATGATTTCGCGGATGGCGCGGCTGAATTCGCGGCTCTCATAGGCTTCCGCAATGGCGGTACGGGTGTTGGCGAACTCGGCGTAGAGCTCGGGTTCGGCGCAGGTTGCCGCCAGCTTGCCGCCAAAGCGCTTGGCGATAAAGCCGGCGTTGCGGGAGGCAAGGTTGACCAACTTGTTGACCACGTCGGCGTTGACGCGCTGCACGAAATCTTCGAGGTTCAGGTCCAGATCATCGATGCGGCTGTTGAGCTTGGCGGCATAGTAGTAACGCAGGCACTCCGGATCCAGGTGGTTCAGGTAGGTAGATGCCTTGATAAAGGTGCCCTTGGACTTGGACATCTTGGCGCCGTTGACGGTCACATAGCCGTGCACGTTGACCTTGGTCGGCTTGCGGAAGTTGGCACCTTCCAGCATGGACGGCCAGAACAGGCAGTGGAAGTAGGCGATGTCCTTGCCGATGAAGTGGTAGAGCTCGGCGTCGGAGTCCGCTTTCCAGTAGCTGTCAAAGTCGATGTCGTCACGCTTGTTGCACAGGTTCTTGAAAGAGGCCATGTAACCGATGGGGGCATCGAGCCAGACGTAGAAGTACTTGCCCGGGGCGCCGGGAATTTCGAAACCGAAGTAGGGGGCGTCACGGGTGATGTCCCACTGCTGCAGGCCGCTTTCGAACCACTCCTGCATCTTGTTGGCCATCTCTTCCTGAATGGCGCCTGAGCCACGTACCCACTCAGAGAGCCATTTTTCAAACTGCGGCAGGTCGAAGAAGAAGTGCTCGGAGTCCTTCATTACCGGAGTGGCGCCGGAGACGGCAGATTTCGGATCGATCAGCTCAGTCGGGCTGTAGGTGGCGCCGCAGCTGTCACAGTTGTCGCCATACTGCTCCGGAGACTTGCACTTGGGGCAGGTTCCCTTGACGAAACGGTCCGGCAGGAACATGGATTTTTCCGGATCGAACAGCTGGGAGATGGTGCGGCTCTTGATAAAGCCACCATTTTTCAGGCGGCCGTAGATCAACTCCGCCAGCTCGCGGTTTTCGTCGCTGTGGGTGGAGTGATAGTTGTCAAAGCTGATGTTGAACCCGGCGAAATCGGCCTGGTGCTCCTTGGAGACAGCGGCAATCATCTCTTCCGGGGTGATCCCCATCTGCTGTGCCTTGAGCATGATCGGGGTGCCGTGGGCATCATCGGCACAGATGAAGTGCACCTGATGACCGCGCATTCGCTGATAACGAACCCAGATATCGGCCTGGATATGTTCCAGCATGTGGCCAAGGTGAATGGAGCCATTGGCATAGGGGAGGGCGCAGGTTACCAGCATTTTACGAGGATCAGTTGCCATATTACGTTCTTGATGTGCTTGTTGGGATGATAGAGTGCCGTGCATGTTACCCGAATTGGGGGTAGCCTGCCTAGGGTTGTGGCTGTGCCAACCTTGGCAGCACCTGCTGTTACGATGGCAGGCAAGCCACTGATTTGTGTGCGGTAACCGTTCACCTCAAGATAATGACAAGATAATGAGGAGTTAATGGTGATTGATTCAGTAAAACAGATCTTCGCCGAATTTAAGCCAGCAGGCTGGCACAAGGATCTGGTGGATGCCGGCTTCGTTCGCGAGATCATCAATCAGGGTCAGGGGCTCACTATCCGGCTGGTATTGCCGTTTGCCGGTCTCTCGCTGCTCGATCAGCTCAAAGAGAACTACGATGCCAGGCTGCGCAGCGCCACCGGCGCCTCCCGCATCGACTGGGCATTGGAGATCGATGTGGCCAGCATGCCGAGGGCGCAGGGCCTCAATGCCGTGCAGGGCATTCGCAACATCATCGTGGTCGCCTCCGGCAAGGGGGGGGTGGGCAAATCTACCACTGCGGTCAACCTGGCGCTGGCCCTGCAAAAAGAGGGCGCGCGAGTCGCCATTCTCGATGCCGATATCTATGGCCCTTCCATTCCCACCATGATGGGCACCCTCAAGGAGCGCCCGGTCAGCCATGACGGCAAGCTGATGGAACCGGTGATGGCCTGCGGCCTCAAGAGCAACAGCATCGGCTATCTGGTCTCCGAACAGGATGCCACCATCTGGCGCGGCCCGATGGCGAGCAAGGCGCTGGCGCAGATCCTCCATGAGACCCGCTGGGGCGAGGTGGATTATCTGGTGGTAGACATGCCCCCGGGCACTGGCGATATCCAGCTCACCATGGCCCAGCAGGTGCCGACTTCGGCGGCGGTGATCGTTACCACCCCGCAAGATGTGGCACTGGCCGATGCCCGCAAGGGGATCGCCATGTTCAACAAGGTCAATGTGCCGGTGCTCGGTATTATCGAGAACATGAGCTACCACGTCTGCAGCGCTTGTGGTCACCATGAGCCGCTGTTCGGTACCGGTGGCGGCCAGAAGATGGCAGAGCAGTATCAAGTGGCGCTGCTTGGCCTGTTGCCGTTGCACATCGACATCCGCCAGCACATGGATGATGGCTGCCCGACGGTGTTCGGCGCACCGGAAGGGAGCCTGGCTCAGGCCTATTTGAAGCTGGCGCGCAGGGTAGGGGCTGAACTCTTTTTCAGCGCAAAACCGATTGCGACCCCCCTCTATGCCATGGCCCTGGATGAATAATCGGCGGTCGGTCACTTGAAAGGGAATTGAGGGTGGGCATGACCCACCCTTTTTTATATAATGGATCGGTTTAAACCATCCCCACTGCTCTTCTCTTTTAGGTATTTGTCATGTCTGATACTCAACATTCGTGTGTGATCATCGGTATTGCGGGCGCATCTGCGTCTGGCAAAAGTCTTATAGCCCAGACCATTTATGAAGAGCTGGTGGCCGAACTGGGCGCAGGTCAGATTGGTGTGATCACCGAAGATTGCTACTACCGTGATCAGACCCACCTGACCATGGACGAGCGGGTCAAGACCAACTATGACCACCCCAACGCGTTGGATCACGACCTGCTGGTACAGCACCTTAGTCAGCTGGTTAAAGGTGACGCGGTTGCCATTCCCCAGTACTCCTACACCGAACACACCCGGATGAGCGAAGTGACCCCGTTTGCGCCGCGCCGGGTGATCATTCTGGAAGGGATCCTGCTGCTGACCGACAGCCGTCTGCGGGATCTGATGGATGCCTCCATCTTTATGGATACCCCGCTCGACATCTGCCTGCTGCGCCGTCTGGTGCGTGATGTGCAGGAGCGGGGCCGTACCATGGACTCCGTGCTCAAGCAGTATCAGAAGACGGTGCGTCCGATGTTCCTGCAGTTTATCGAGCCGTCCAAACAGTATGCCGATGTGATCGTGCCTCGTGGTGGCAAGAACCGCATCGCCATCGACATGCTCAAGGCGCGTATCCGCCACATGTTGATCGGTTAAGATGAAACAAGCCGGGTGATGCCCGGCTTTTTTAAAAGCACAATTTGTCAGGAGAGTCGCCCAATGCGTCTGTGTGATACCGATATTGAACGCCATCTGGATGAAGGCAAGATCGTCATTGAGCCACGGCCCGGGGTAGAGCGGATCAGTGGTGTCAGTGTCGATGTGCTGCTGGGTAACGAGTTTCGGGTGTTTCGCGATCATACCGCACCCTATATCGACCTGAGCGGCCCGAGCAGCGAGATGGCCGATGCCATCGATCGGGTGATGAGTGATGAGATCCACATCCCCGATGGCGAAGCCTTCTATCTGCACCCGGGTCAGCTGGCGCTGGCGGTGACCTACGAATCCGTTACTCTGCCTGCCGATATCGTCGGCTGGCTGGATGGCCGCTCTTCATTGGCGCGCCTGGGTCTGATGGTGCACGTGACCGCGCACCGGATCGATCCGGGTTGGTCCGGTCGCATCGTGCTGGAGTTCTACAACGGCGGCAAATTGCCGCTGGCGCTGCGTCCGAAGATGAAGATCGGCGCCTTGAACTTCGAGATGCTCTCCGGCGTCGCGGCCCGTCCCTACAACAAGCGGGAAAATGCCAAGTACAAGAGCCAACAGGGCGCCGTTGCCAGCCGCATCAATCAGGACTGATAACTGGCAACACAGCAACGATTCAAGGGAGCACAAGGTGCTCCCTTTTTGCATCTGGAATCAAACGGATATGGGGTTGATGGTGCTGGTCGGATGAGATTGGTGGGGCAGGGACGTTTTATCACCACGTCTGCCCATTTTTCTGTCATAAAAATGAAATTATTGGCTTAATTGTCAGCTATTTTTGCCCTTTCCCGCAATCATTGATGGCTTTAATTAATCGATGGCAAGCCGCATGAAGACTGGCTCTAGGATATTTTTTTCCAAAAAGCTCTTTTTTTTTATGGCTGAAATATTTCAATGGTGGCTATGGTGTTGGCCGCCATCTGGCATAATCCGCCGCAACTCATAAACAGGCTTTTTTTTATGTTTGAAATGTTTAGTGGTTTGGGTTTGTGGTGGTCAATCGGTTTGGTATTGGCCGTTTTTTTTGTGCTTGCCTATGAATTTATCAACGGCTTTCACGATACCGCCAACGCGGTAGCAACGGTTATCTATACCAAGGCGATGCCAGCTCACCTGGCGGTCGTTGCATCGGGGATCTTCAACTTTTTTGGCGTCATGTTTGGTGGACTGGGTGTGGCCTATGCCATTGTCCATCTGCTGCCCATCGACCTGCTGCTTGGGATGGACTCCACCCAAGGGTTGATCATGGTCTTCTCCTTGCTGTTTTCCGCCATCGTGTGGAACCTGGGCACCTGGTTCTTCGGGATCCCGGCCTCCAGTTCACATACCTTGATCGGTTCCATTCTGGGGGTAGGCGGCGCCTATGCCTGGATCACCCATAAACCGGTGACAGAAGGGATCAACGTGGGCAAAGCGATCGACATCATGCTTTCCCTCATCATATCTCCCACCATCGGCTTCATCATCGCGGCACTGCTGCTGCTGGCGATGAAGCGCATCTGGACCAGCAACAAGATCCACAAAACGCCGGAAGAGCGCCAGCTGGTGGATGGCAAGAAGCACCCGCCATTCTGGGCGCGTCTGACCCTGGTGGCCTCAGCCATGGGCGTCAGCTTCGTACACGGCTCCAACGATGGCCAGAAGGGTATCGGTCTGGTGATGCTGGTGCTGATCTGCATGGCGCCCGCCTATTTCGCGCTGGACATGAACAGCCGCGCTTATGACCTAGATCGGACCCAGGATGCCAACCAGCGCATCATGGAGATCTACCAGCGCAACCAGTCCGCCCTCTCTGGCGTCATCAACTTCTCTGCACCGGCAACGGCTCAGGAAGAGCTGATGACTCACTGCTCCGCCGATGGAGTGCTGCAGGCGATGGCCACCCTGGATGCCCGTCTGGGTGCCGTGCGTACTTATGATCAGATGAGCCTGACCGACCGCCGCGAAGTGCGTCGTCTGCTGCTCTGTATCGATGACACCGCCCGCAAGGCTGCCAAGCTGCCGCTGCCAGCCAAGGAGCTGACCGATCTGGCCAAATGGCGCAAGGATCTGACCGCGACCGCTGAATACGCACCGACCTGGGTGATCGTCTCCATCGCGCTGGCGCTGGGTTGCGGCACCATGGTGGGCTGGCGTCGTATCGTTCATACCGTGGGCGAGAAGATCGGCACAACCGGCATGACCTACAGCCAGGGCATTGCGGCCCAGATCACGGCAGCAACCTCCATCGGGGTCGCCAGTCTGACCGGTATGCCGGTGTCCACCACCCACATCCTCTCTTCTGCGGTGGCGGGGACTATGATTGCAAACAAATCCGGCCTGCAGAGCCAGACCATCAAGACCATCCTGATGGCCTGGGTATTGACTCTGCCGCTGACCATGCTGCTCTCCGGCGGCCTGTTCATCGTCAGCCACCATCTGTTTGGTTGATCTGCCGCGTTCATAACGCGCATCACAATGACAATGCCGCCCGGTCGAAAGATCGGGCGGCATTTTTTATATGCTGGATAGGTCGTGTCTCGTGAGCGCAGGAATATGGCTTGCAGGGATGTTAGGAGCGGGTCAGAAATCCCAGCCAGATTGCGGTATTGGTTCAGGTTGATCGCCTTCCTGTGCCTTGCGCCGCGCAGCCTCGACCCGGCGTTTGCGATCCCGGCACAGGCGCATCACCTCTTGTTGCTGGGCAGGGGTCATGGTGAGCCAGTTGAAACGCTCTTCGCGGTTACGCAGGCACCCCTTGCAGTAGCCTTTGTTGTTCACTTCGCAGACCCCGATGCAGGGGCTCTGCAGCGGGAAGATTTCGAGCTGTTCCATCCATCACCTCGCACATCCTGTCACCTTGTTATAACCCAGCGGATCCCCTTTGGAGAAATCCTGCTTCAAGTGATTGATGTCGTTTGCTTTCCCCCTGCAAATTTGGCATCTTCCCCGCCGAGCATGGCTCTTGGCGTTATATGAGGACATATGAACAAACACGCGTACTGGCTGACCGCCGCAGTGCTGGGACTGGCCGGTTGTGCGGGCAACTCTGACAAAGCAGAAGTGCCCAAAAAACAGACCGACGACAGATGCTTTCTTAACTGCGAGGTGCCGGAAAATCTGGGCAAGCAGTATCTGGACGGGACCTTGCCAGAGGATCTGGTGAGGGTGGAGCGGGTCAATAGCCGTGCGCGTGCCGACTACAGCAAGTTTGGCCCGCAAAGCAGACTGGTATTGGAGCGCTCCGGCAAGATGACCCGCCGTTATGGCGAGCTCTATCACCAGCTCTCCCGCTGGGTAGCGAGCGGCGGCAATCCTGCCGACATCACCCGTTACGGTATCAGCCTGGCTCAGCTGGGCGGTGCTGATCGCATGGGGAACGTGCTCTTTACCGGTTACTACTCGCCGGTGCTGGAGGTGCGTCACCGCCCGGATGCCAAGTACAAATATCCCATCTATGCCATGCCCAAATGTGGCGGTCGCTGTCCGACCCGGGCCGAGATCCATCAGGGAGCCCTGGCCAACCGCGGACTGGAGCTGGGTTACAGCAAATCCCTGATCGACAACTTCCTGATGGACGTGCAGGGGTCGGGTTTTGTTCACTATGGTGACGACGATAGGTTGCAATATCTGGGCTACAGCGGCAAGAACGGTCACGGTTACGTGAGTATCGGTCGGGTACTGATCGACCGCGGTGAAGTGCCCAAAGAGCAGATGTCGATGAAGGCCATCAAGGAGTGGGCCAACCGCCAGCCGGAGGAGAGCGTCAAGGAGCTGGTGGAGCAGAACCCCTCCTATGTCTTCTTCGAGCGTCGACCCACCAATGATGTGATCGGCGCCGCCGGTATCCCGCTGCTGCCGCTGGCGGCCGTTGCCGCCGACAAGACCCTGCTGCCGATGGGTACCCCGATCCTCGCCGAAGTCCCCCTGCTCGATAAAGAGGGCAACTGGACCGGCAAGCACCAGCTGCGCTTGTTGATTGCGCTGGATGTGGGCGGGGCGGTGAAGAAGGGCCACCTCGATCTCTACCACGGTATGGGTGAGAAGGCCGGTGTTGCGGCCGGTCACTACAAGCACTTTGGCCGGGTCTGGAAACTGGGCCTGCACCATGGGCCGACTGCCGCCCCCTGGTTGTAATCCTCTGAGGGGTTGGGCGTCTGTCATCGCGCGCCCTAGCAATGTGAAGAGACAAAAAAAGCCGCCGGATTGCTCCGGCGGCTTTCTATTTTGTGCGAGTTGCCAGTCTGTGGCTTCGTCAGCTCTTCTGGATATCCAGCCGGATGGCGCCGACCGGTTTGCAGCAGCAGGGGAGGCACTCCCCCTGGGCGACGAATGCCAGCGGCACATTGGGGTAGTGCACCTTGCCAGCCATCAGCGGAGTGCGGCAGGCGCCGCAATAGCCGCTGCGGCACTGGAACTCGACCCGATGGCCGTGGCGTTCCAGGGTTTCCAGCACGCTTTCGCCGGGATGAGCGTGCAGCACGCCATCTCGGGTATGTACCCGTGGTGCCTGCACCGCCTGCTGTTCGGCAGGCGAGTGCGGGGCAGGTGCCAGCGTGCGGATGGCGTCACTCACAGCTCGAAATCACCCAGATCGTCGGCATTTACTTCGCTATCGATCTGACCCACCAGATAGGAACTTACCTCCACCTCTTGCGGGGCGACTTGCACGTTGTCGGAGGAGAGCCAGGTGTTGATCCAGGGGATCGGGTTCTGCTTGGTGCCGGCAAAGGCTGGCTGCAGACCGACGGCGGCCATCCGCAGGTTGGTGATGTACTCGACGTACTGGCAGAGGATGTCCTTGTTCAGGCCGATCATGGAGCCGCCCTGGAACAGGTACTCAGCCCACTCTTTCTCCTGAATGGCCGCCTCTTTGAACAGCTCGAAGCAGGCCTGTTCGCACTCGGCGGCGATCTCGGCCATCTCCGGGTCATCCTGACCGCTGCGCATCAGGTTCAGCATGTGCTGGGTACCGGTCAGGTGCAGTGCCTCATCGCGGGCGATCATTTTGATGATCTTGGCGTTGCCCTCCATCAGCTCGCGCTCGGCGAAGGCAAAGGAGCAGGCGAAGCTGACGTAGAAGCGGATCGCTTCCAGCGCGTTGACGCTCATCAGGCAGAGATAGAGCTTCTTCTTGAGCTCACGCAAGGTGATGGTCACCTCGCGGCCAGCAACGGTGTGGGTTCCTTCACCGTGCAGGTTGTAGAGGGCGGTCGCTTCGATAAGGTCGTCGTAGAAGTGGCTGATGGAGCCGGCGCGTTTGAGGATCTGCTCGTTGGTCACTATGTCGTCGAACACCTGGGCGGGGGTGTTGACGATGTTGCGGATGATATGGGTGTAGGAGCGAGAGTGGATGGTCTCGGAGAAGGCCCAGGTCTCGATCCAGGTTTCCAGCTCCGGAATGGAGACCAGCGGCAGCAGCGCCACGTTGGGGCTGCGACCCTGAATGGAGTCCAGCAGGGTCTGGTACTTCAGGTTGGAGATGAAGATGTGCTGCTCGTGGGGGGGCAGGGCCTGATAGTCGATGCGATCACGGGAGACATCCACCTCTTCCGGGCGCCAGAAGAAGGAGAGTTGCTTCTCGATCAGCCGCTCGAACACTTCGTGCTTTTGTTGATCATAACGGGCTACGTTGACCGATTGGCCAAAAAACATCGGCTCTTTGAGCTGGTCGTTTTGGGTTTGGCAGAAAGTTGAATAGGCCATGGTTACCAGAATATGTGAATAGAGAAAACAGGAGAGCGGGAGCTTGTCGCTCCCGCCCGGTTATCAGCTCTTGCCGTGACTTAGATTTTGCAAGCCCCGCCAGCGCAACCGTCATCTTGCAGATCGGTCTGGGCATCGTCCGCACCGTCACGGGTGTTGTGATAGTACAGGGTCTTGAGGCCGTATTTGTAGGCGGTCAGCAAGTCCTTGAGCAGCTGTTTCATCGGTACCTTGTTGCCTTCGAAACGGGCAGGGTCGTAGTTGGTGTTGGCGGAGATCGCCTGATCCACAAACTTCTGCATGATACCGACCAGCTGCAGGTAGCCGTCAACGCTCGGTTGCTTCCAGAGCAATTCGTATTGATCTTTCAGGCGATCATACTCGGGCACCACCTGTTTGAGAATGCCGTCTTTGGAGGCCTTGACCGACACCAGACCGCGTGGCGGCTCGATGCCGTTGGTGGCGTTGGAGATCTGGCTGGAGGTCTCGCTCGGCATCAGGGCGGTCAGGGTTGAGTTGCGCAAGCCCACGGACTTGATCTCTTCACGCAGGCTTTCCCAATCCAGATGCAGCGGCTCGTTGCACAGCGCATCCAGATCCTTCTTGTAGGTGTCGATGGGCAGGATGCCCTGGGCATAGGTGGTCTCGCCAAACAGCGGGCAGGGGCCGAACTCGCGGGCCAACTGCACAGAGGCTTTCAGCAGGTAGTACTGAATGGCCTCGAAGGTGCGGTGAGTCAGGGCCAGACCGGAGCCGTCGGAGTAACGGGCACCGTTTTTGGCCAGGTAGTAGGCGTAGTTGATGACGCCGATCCCCAGGGTGCGACGACCCATGCTGCCCTTCTTGGCGGCGGCAATCGGGTAATCCTGATAGTCGAGCAGGGCATCGAGGGCACGCACGGCCAGATCGGCCATCTCTTCCAGATCTTCCAGCTTCTCGATGGCACCCAGGTTGAAGGCGGAGAGGGTGCACAGGGCGATTTCGCCACTCTCGTCGTCGATGTTGTTGAGCGGCTTGGTCGGCAGCGCAATTTCGAGGCAGAGGTTGGACTGGCGTACCGGCGCCACACTCGGGTCGAACGGGCTGTGGGTGTTGCAGTGATCGACGTTCTGGATGTAGATGCGACCGGTACCGGCACGCTCCTGCATCATCAGGGAGAAGAGGTCTACCGCTTTCAGGGTCTTCTTGCGAATGGCCGGATCCTGCTCGTACTTGACGTAGAGCTCTTCGAACTTGTCCTGATCGGCGAAGAAGGCATCGTACAGACCCGGTGCATCGGACGGGGAGAACAGTGTGATGTCACCGCCCTTGATCAGGCGCTGGTACATCAGCTTGTTGATCTGCACGCCGTAGTCCATGTGACGAACACGGTTCTCTTCCACGCCGCGGTTGTTTTTGAGCACCAGCAGGCTTTCCACTTCGGTGTGCCACAGCGGGTAGAACAGGGTGGCCGCACCGCCGCGCACGCCGCCCTGGGAGCAGCACTTCACGGCAGTCTGGAAGTATTTGTAGAAGGGGATGCAACCGGTGTGGAACGCTTCGCCACCACGGATGGGGCTGCCCAGACCACGGATGCGACCGGCGTTGATGCCGATACCGGCGCGCTGGGAAACGTAACGCACGATGGAGCTGGCGGTGGCGTTGATGGAATCCAGACTGTCGTCGCACTCGATCAGCACGCAGGAGCTGAACTGACGGGTCGGGGTGCGCACGCCGCTCATGATCGGGGTCGGCAGGGAGATCTTGAAGGTCGAGACCGCATCATAGAAGCGCTTGATGTAGTCCAGACGGGTATCTTTCGGATACTTGGAGAAGAGGCAGGCCGCAACCAGCATATAGAGGAACTGCGGGCTCTCGTAGATCTCGCCGGTAACGCGATTCTGGACCAGATATTTGCCTTCCAGCTGTTTGACTGCCGCGTAGGAGAAATCCATGTCGCGCCAGTGATCCAGATGGGTGTTCAGCTCTTCGAATTCGGCCTGGGTGTAGTCTTCCAGCAGGTGCTTGTCGTACTTGCCCATGTCCACCAGACGAGCCACGTGCTGGTAGAGGTGGGGCGGTTCGAACTGGCCGTAGGCCTTCTTGCGCAGGTGGAAGATGGCCAGACGGGCTGCCATGTACTGGTAGTCCGGGGTCTGCTCGGAGATGAGGTCAGCCGTCGCCTTGATGATGGTTTCGTGAATGTCGGCGGTACGGATACCGTCATAGAACTGGATGTGGGATTTGAGCTCTACCTGGGAGACCGACACGTTGTCGAGCCCTTCGGCGGCCCAGTCCAGCACGCGGTGAATTTTATCCAGATCGATGGGTTCTTTGTGTCCGTTACGCTTCGTCACAAACAAGTTCATTGGCTGATGACCTTCAGTTGATTCCCGAAAAACCATCGCACAATGACGCCACCCAGGCCCCGGCGGTGTGCGGGAGTTGGGTAGAGATTGTGCGATGAATCACAAGATGTAGTGTTATTTTAAGTTCGAGCTACAAGATAGTGAGGTCGGCCCGCCATTGCAATGTGTGGATAAGTGACGAGCTGTGGATAAATTGTGAGTCTTGCCCCATCAGTTAGTGACCGCTCACAGTGAGCGGGTTTTCATTCGTCCGCTCCGCTAAAAGCAAGTCTCCCGATCGAAGATGGAAAATTTAAATAACTTTTTTTGCTTGCGAAACGGGGGGCTTTTTACTAGCAAACGGCGGCTGATTATCCCTTATGCAACAAGGGTCAAAAGCTGTCCAGTTGTCGCAGCCGCGGGCTCAGCGTGGCAAGGGCTTTGCATCAGATGACGGTGGTTTGTAGCCGCTTTGTGACGGCTGCGAGCTTGTCAAATGGGTATCCAACAGGCGGAAAGCTGCCTTTATTATCCATGAATAGAGGCGTGATGGTGGCGCAGGACGCGGGAGCGTAAAGGAAGAGATGCAAGGGGCGAAGAGTCTCTTCGCCCCCGTTTTCGCATATCAGCCGGTAAGGCTGCGCGTTACGCTTTGGCCGTCAACTCATAGCGCAGCCAGTGGTGCAAGGCTTGCACGGTATCAAAGTGCAGGTCGGCGCCCCACTGGGCGGGATCTTCCTCATCATTGAGATAGCCCCAGCCAGCGACCGCGGTGCGCATGCCGGCGTTGCGGCCCGCTTCGATATCCCGCACATGATCCCCCACATAGAGGCAGTGAGCTGCTTCGACCCCCAGCTTCTCACAAGCAAAGAACATGGGGGCGGGGTCGGGCTTTCGTACCGGCAGGGTATCGGCACTGACGGTGACGCCGCAGCTGGCAAGCTGTGGCAGGGCTGCCAGCAGCGGCTCGGTGAGAAAGCCCGGCTTGTTGGTGACGATGCCCCAGGGGAGCTGTTTTTCATCCAGCCACTCGATAAGATCCACCATTCCCTCATAGGGACGGGTACCGACGCAGAGATTGGCCGCGTAGTAGTCGAGCAGGGCATTGCGTAGGCGCGTGGCCCCCAGCTCTTCAAGCAGTTCGTCGCCGAGGCCCGCTTTCAGCAGTCCGAGCGCCCCGTGGGAGGTGGTCTGACGAATAATGTCGTCAGAGAGCGGCGCAAAACCTTCGTTGATCAGCACGTGGTTGACGGCGGCCCCCAGATCCGGGGCTGTGTCGAGCAGGGTGCCATCCAGATCGAACAGCACGCAACGAAGAGGTTGCAGGTGAGAGGCGCTCATCAACCGTGCTCCGGGCGGACAAACTCCACCATATAGTTGACGTCAACATTCTTGCCGAGCTTGAACTGGTTGGTGAGGGGGGCGTAGTGGACGCCGCTCATGTCCCGCACCAGCAGGCCAGCTGCTTCACCCATGCGACACAGTTCGGCCGGGGTGATGAATTTTTTGTGATCGTGGGTACCCTTGGGCACCATCTTCATCAGGTATTCGGCCCCGATGATCATCATCAGATAGGATTTGGGGTTGCGGTTGATGGTGGAGACGAACACCCGGCCGCCCGGGCGTACCAGAGTCGCGATGGCGCGCAGCACGGAGGCGGGGTCCGGCACATGCTCCAGCATCTCCATGCAGGTGACCACGTCATACTGGCCCGGCACTTCGGCGGCATGGGCTTCGGCAGTGATCTGGCGGTACTCGAGCTCGACACCCTGCTCCAGAGCGTGCAGGCGGGCGACGCCGAGGGGCTCCTTGCCCATGTCGATGCCGGTTACCCTGGCACCACGGCGGGCCATGCTCTCGGAGAGAATACCGCCACCACATCCGATATCGAGCATGCGCTTGCCAAACAGACCGCCACTTTTGTCGGTGATCCAGTCAAGGCGTACCGGATTGATTTGATGCAGGGGTTTGAATTCACCTTCCATGTCCCACCAGCGGGAGGCGATGGCTTCAAACTTGGCGATTTCTGTCAGATCGACATTGGCATCACTGTTCATTTTTCGAAGATCCTGTGGCAGGGCGCCCGCTTCTGAGTCATGGGCGCAATCTATTGTCCTGGCGGGCATTATAACGGACGGACTTTGTCACACCAGCCCGATCTGATACCCGATTTGTGGCTTAAGGTATTTGGCTCAGTGTGTTACCATGTCGCGCTGTTTAAGCCAAAGAACAACTAATTAGGGATAAGGCTTTCTATGAGCGATCTGGCCAGAGAGATCACGCCGGTCAACATCGAAGAAGAGCTCAAGAGTTCCTATCTTGATTACGCCATGAGCGTGATCGTAGGACGAGCTCTGCCGGATGTGCGTGATGGCTTGAAACCGGTTCACCGCCGCGTTCTGTTTGCTATGAACGAGTTGGGGAACGACTGGAACAAGCCCTATAAAAAATCGGCCCGTGTGGTCGGTGACGTAATCGGTAAATATCACCCGCACGGCGATATCGCTGTGTATGACACCATTGTCCGGATGGCGCAGGATTTCTCCATGCGTTACATGCTGGTCGATGGTCAGGGCAACTTCGGTTCAGTCGACGGCGACAGCGCCGCGGCGATGCGTTATACCGAAGTGCGGATGGCCCGCATCTCCCACGAGCTGCTGGCTGATCTGGACAAAGAGACCGTGGACTGGGTGCCGAACTATGACGGCACCGAGATGATCCCGGCGGTCATGCCTACCAAGGTTCCCAACCTGCTGGTCAACGGCTCCTCCGGTATCGCGGTGGGCATGGCGACCAACATTCCGCCTCACAACCTCACCGAGATTGTCAATGGCTGCCTGGCGCTGATCGAAAACGGCGACCTCACCATTGACGAGCTGATGACCTACATCACCGGCCCGGATTTCCCCACCGGCGGCATTATCAACGGTCGTTCCGGCATCGTGCAGGCGTACCGTACCGGTCGTGGCTCCATCTATGTGCGGGCCAAAGCTGAAGTGGAAGTGGACGAGAAGACCAGTCGCGAGACCATCATCGTTCACGAGATCCCCTATCAGGTGAACAAGGCTCGACTGATCGAAAAGATCGCCGAGCTGGTCAAAGAGAAGAAGATCGAGGGCATCAGTGCCCTGCGCGATGAGTCTGACAAAGACGGCATGCGCATCGTTATCGAGATCAAGCGCGGCGAGTCCGGCGAGATTGTGCTGAACAATCTCTACAAGCACACCCAGATGCAGACCACGTTCGGCATCAACATGGTGGCGCTCGATAACAACCAGCCCAAGGTGATGAACCTTAAAGAGATCCTGGATGCGTTCCTGCTGCACCGCCGTGAAGTGGTGACTCGCCGGACCGTGTTCGAACTGCGCAAGGCGCGGGATCGGGCGCACATTTTGGAAGGTCTGGCGGTTGCGCTGGCCAACATCGATCCCATCATCGAGCTGATCCGCCACAGCGCGACCCCGGCCGACGCGAAAGCGGGCCTGGTTGCCAAGGGCTGGGAACTCGGCAACGTGGCCGCCATGCTGGAAAAAGCGGGCGACGATGCGGCACGGCCAGAGTGGCTGGAGCCGGAGTTCGGTATCCGTGAAGGTCAATACTTCCTGACCGAACAGCAAGCCCAGGCCATCCTTGACCTGCGTCTGCACAAGCTGACCGGCCTCGAGCACGAGAAGATCCTGGAAGAGTACCAGTCTCTGCTGGATCTGATTGCCGAGTTGCTGCACATCCTGGCGAGCCCGGCTCGTCTGATGGAAGTGATCCGCGATGAACTGCTGGCCGTGCGTGAGCAGTATGGCGACGAGCGTCGCACCGAGATCAGCATGTCTAGTGCCGAGATCAACATCGAAGATCTGATCACCCCGGAAGACGTGGTGGTTACCCTGTCTCACCAGGGCTATGTGAAGTATCAGCCGCTCTCCGACTACGAGGCCCAGCGCCGTGGTGGTCGTGGCAAGTCGGCCACCCGGATCAAGGAAGAGGACTTTGTGGAGCGTCTGCTGGTGGCCAACACCCACGACACCATTCTGTGCTTCTCCACCCGTGGCAAGGTCTACTGGCTCAAGGTTTACCAGCTGCCGGAAGCCTCCCGTGGCGCCCGTGGTCGTCCGATCATCAACCTGCTGCCGCTGGAAGAGGGTGAGCGTATCACCGCTATCCTGCCGGTGAAGGAATATGACGCCGAGAAGTATGTGTTCTTCGCCACCGCCAACGGTACCGTGAAGAAGACCAGCCTCTCTGACTTCAGCCGTCCGCTCTCCTCCGGTATCCGCGCCATCAACCTCAAAGAGGGCGATGAGCTGATCGGGGTGGATATCACCGACGGCAGCAACGAGATCATGCTCTTCTCCGACGCGGGCAAAGTCGTTCGCTTCGCCGAAGGCAGCGGTCGCGCCGATGCGGATGTCAGCGATGACGTTGAAACCGACGACGATGCTGGCAACGACGATGATGGCAGCGACAACGGCGAAGGCACCGAAAGCAAGGGCACCTTCAAGGGCGTGCGTCCGATGGGTCGTACCGCCGCCGGTGTCCGTGGCATCAAGCTGGGCGCCGGTGACAAGGTGGTTTCCCTCATCGTTCCGCGCGGCGAAGGTGCCATCCTCACCGCCACCGAGAACGGTTACGGCAAGCGGACTGCGTTGGCCGAATACCCGACCAAGAGCCGTGGTACCCAGGGCGTTATCTCCATCAAGGTGGATGAGCGCAACGGCAAGGTGATCGATGCGATCCAGGTCGAAGATACCGACCAGATCATGCTGATCACCAACGGCGGCACCCTGGTGCGTACCCGTGTTGCCGAGGTGAGCGTCATTGGCCGTAACACCGGCGGTGTACGTCTGATCCGTACCGGTGAAGACGAGACCGTGGTTGGCCTGCAGCGCATCGCCGAGAGCGACGAAGACGAGAACGACGCGCTGGCCGTTGACGGTGAGGTATCTGAAGGTACCGATACCGCGACCGGCACTGATGCGGTCGATGCTGGGGAAGCGGGCGACGAGTATCGTCACCTGTTACCCGAGCAACGTCTCTGAGCAAAAAGAGCGACCCTGGTGGTCGCTCTTTTTATTTGTCTGCTTTTTATGACTCTCCGCTGATCTTACGGCTGGATCACTCCTGCAGCCACATTCTGGCGCTGCGGGCGGGAATGGCGACCCGTACCCACTGGCTCTGCACGTTGACCACGGCGCCTTGGTCGAGCACGTCACGATAGTTGCGATACCAGTTCATCTCGAATTTGGCGGTATCGAGCCAATACTCCTGCTCGTAGTCGCACTTGTTGATGCCGACCAGCCCCTGCTTGCCCCGTTTGAACAGCACAAAGCAGTCACCGCTGCCGACCAGCTGCATGGGGTGACCCTGCACCGCATTGTGGAAGCGGATCATCCCCTTGAGATCGGCGCGCTGGTAGTAATCCTGCCAGCGCAGTCCATCCTTGGCCTGGGTCTCGCCGTGATCCGAATAGACCAGCGGCGAGCCACCATCGCGGCCGAGCAGGTAGGCGTAGGCCAGCTTCTCGTCAGTCTGGGTCAGGATCTGATAGCGGAAGCCGTCGTTGGTGGGGATGTCGTGGGTCACGGCAAAGGTGACGGCACGACTGCCCGGCAGTGCCTGACCATAGGCGCCCGGATCCGCCAGCAGGTTCATGCTGCCGCCATACCCCAGCGCGCCGCGCAGGGAAGCAAACAGCGGAAAGTCATAGGCTCCCTGACCGCTACTGTCGAGGTAGGGTTTGAGGAAGCGCTCGTAATCGGTGCTGCCTGCGCCCCCTGTGGTGATCACTTCGCCAAACACGTGCATCCCCTGTTTGATTTCGGGGGTGAACACGGCATTGATCTGGTAATCGCTCATGTGTTTGACCGCATCGACCCGAAAACCCTTGATCCCCATTCCCTTGAGCGCCTTGAGATAGGCCTGTTGCTGGCTTACCACCCAGTTATTGGGATCCAGATCCGGCAGCCCCTTGTCACCGGCACCGCCACAGAGACGCCAATACTGGACATGACCCGGATCGCTCCAGTCGCTGATGCACCCTTCCGGATGAAAATCCTGACCGGAGAGGAAGTTTTGCCCCAGATCGCCAAACAGTTTCTGGCGCTCGAAATAGGCCGGGTTGCTGGCGTAGCTTTGCAGCAGCTCGTTGCCGGGATAGTTGAGGTCCTGGCGTTTCCAGCTTTCGTTGGCCATGTGGTTGAGCACCACATCGGCATAGACGGCGATGCCCCGCGCCTTCATGGCGGCGATCAGCTGCTCGAGCTCCTGCTTGTTGCCAAGAGGGGAGTCGACAAGACGCAGATCCTGCGGCTGGTAACGAGCCCACCACTCGTTGCCTGATGACTTGAGAGGCGGCGAGATGAGTACCTGTTTGTAACCGGCCGACTTGATAAGGTCGGCTTTGGCGGTTACTTCACTGTACTTCCAGTTGAAGGCGTGAAGTATGACGTCGGCGTGCGCCAAGGGGGCGATCAGCATGCCTGCGATCGCCCATATTCCCGCTGTGTGTTTCATTATTGTGTCCCTGTTTTTATAGATGCCTGAATGGGCAAGCCAGCTTTGGCGGGAACAGAGTGAGCTGCAATCCACAACCTGCAGATTTGTGACCGCTTTCAGGATGATTTCGCCGAATATGTGAACTGTTTCGGCTTTTCCTTGTCACGGCCAGTTGCCTTTTTACAAGTGATTTTTTTGTCATTTCCCTGTCATTCCCAGCCGCTATCCTGCCGGGCGAGTGGTGCGTTGTTGCTATCACCTTCACCGTCAGGAGCTGCATATGACCAGTTGGATCACGTGGGAAATTTGGTGGAGCCGGGTATGGGGCGAGTCAGAGGTGCCGCAGTATGAAGAGGATGAGCACGAAGTGGCCCATGAGCCCTCGCGACTACCGGTTGAAATGGTGCAACAGGGTCGGGATCAGCGCGCAGGCTAAGGCGTTAGCACGGTCATTACCGGATAGCGCGATCCTGTCGTGACATGGCTACTCCGTTGGAAAATTCTGAAAAGCGGGGTTTCCACAGGATGTGCCGCGACAGGCTTTCCTCTCAACCTCTTGGCAGGCAAGGGTTGTGCATCTGATGTATGCAGGGCGTAAAAGGGGGATTAGAAAAACGACAGCTGCTCCCCAGGGCGGATAAACCCATCCAGCCTGAGCTGAATATGGCGTTTGCCCAGATCAAGGCGCTTGCTGATAAGGCGAAAGCGCTGGGCCAGCAGATCGGCAAAGAGCCCCTCACCGCGCATGCGGGTGCCGAAGGCGGTACTGTTGAGCCCGCCACCGCGGCTGGCTCGCAACTGATTTAAAATAGCCTCCTTCTGGCCCGGATAGTGGGTATCGAGCCAGTCACCAAATAGCGACGCCAGCTCGTGGGGCAGGCGCAGCAGGATGTAATCGGCGCAACTGGCGCCAGCCTCGGCGGCCGATTTGATGATCTGCTCCAGCTCCGGTTCATTGAGCCTCGGGATCATGGGGGCGGCCAGTACCCCCACCTGCACGCCAGCGTTGGCCAGCTTCTCGATCACTTTCAAGCGGCCTGCACCTGTGCTGGCGCGGGGCTCCAGCTGTCGGCGCAGGGTTTCGTTCAAGGTCGTCACCGACACCATCACCTGACACAGTCCCTCTCTGGCCAGCTCGGTCAACAGATCGAGGTCGCGCAAGATCATGGCGCTCTTGGTAATGAGCCCGACCGGATGGCGGTGGGCCAGCATCACTTCCAGCAACTGCCGGGTGAGGCGATAGCGCTGCTCGATGGGTTGATAGGGGTCGGTATTGGCGCCAATGAAGATGGTCTGTGGCTGATAGGCAGGTTTGGCAAACTCCCGGCGCAGCAGGTCGGCTGCATTGCGTTTGGCAAACAGCTTGCTCTCGAAATCAAGGCCGGGGGAGAGCTCCAGATAGGCGTGGCTGGGTCTGGCATAGCAGTAGATGCAGCCGTGTTCGCACCCCTGATAGGGGTTGATGGAGCGACCAAAGGGGACATCCGGCGAGCTGTTGTAGCTGATGATGCTGCGTGCATCGATCTCCCGCACCTCGGTGTCAGGCACAGAAGGAGTGAAGGTGGCATCCCAATCGGACGATTGCCAGCCGTCATCGACCGCTTCGACAAGGGTGCAGCTAAAACGGTGATCGATATTGTGGGGGCTGCCTCGTCCTGCCATGGTGTGCACCGATACTGTTTATACATACAGTTATTTTGCAGGTGCACCGGATAAATGACAACAACTACTGATCGACCGGGTGCAAAAAGGGTTGTCGTAGGGATCTCTTGCTTGATCGCAACGCTACATTTCGTTTACATAGACGAAATGAGAACTGGATCACGGAAATCATCATGAGACCCACCACTTCCCGCTGGCAGTTTATCGGTCTGTTTGCGCTGGTTATCTGGCGTCTGCTTCCGCTCTCCACCGAGCAGGAGATGGCTGCCGCCAACCGTGCCTGGCGTACCGGTCACTTTGATGAGGCGACCCGGATCTGGTCGCCACTGGCCGATCAAGGCCAACCTCGGGCACAGGCTCTCATGGGTTGGAGTCATGAGGTGGGGCAGGGGAGCGAGCAGGATATCCATCAGGCCATCAGCCTCTATCGCCAGTCGGCGCAGGCAGGGGATCCCTTCGGCCAATACCGGCTGGCAGAGCTCTATCTGCGCGGTGTGGGGGTCAAGCGAGATCTGCGCCAAGCCTTTCACTGGATGGATCAAGCTGCCCGCAATGGTGATGTCCCGGCCATGCTGAAAGTCGGTGTGCTTCATCTGATGGGGGTCAGCGGCAGGGTCGATCTGCCTCAGGCGAAACAGTGGCTCTATCAGGCGGCACAAAAGGGCAACAAGCTGGCGCTTCAGGTGCTGCAAGAGCTGGCGCTGGCCGAGGAGGGGAGCAGTGACTTTGACTTCAACTGGCAATCTCTGCTTGGTGAATAGTCGGCAGGCGACTCATTTGACTGTAGAAAATATCTGCAAATCCGATACAGCACGCCCGACTTCTGGTAGCATGGGGCCGTTTTGGCTTGGTTTGTCACGTTAGACATGTGGTTTACGTGTCAGGCCGTCTTCGCAAAGTGCTGTGGAGAACCAAAACATCACCTTTTTGAATCTCTTTTCCATCCCGCATGTGACCTTTGGTAGGGGTCACCACTGTATAAGGAAACACATAATGCCAATCATTACTCTGCCTGACGGCAGCCAACGTCAATTTGCCCACTCTGTTTCCGTCATGGATGTGGCTGCGGACATCGGTCCCGGTCTCGCCAAGGCGTGCATTGCCGGTCGGGTAAACGGTGAACTGGTGGATGCGTGCGAGCTGATCGAAGCCGATGCTGCGCTGGCCATCATCACCGCCAAAGACGAAGAAGGTCTGGACATCCTGCGCCACTCCTGCGCCCACTTGCTGGGTCATGCTATCAAGCAACTTTGGCCCCAGACCAAGATGGCCATCGGTCCTGTCATCGACAACGGCTTCTACTATGACGTTGATCTTGACCGTACCCTGACCGATGAAGATCTGGCTGCCCTGGAAGAGCGCATGCTGGCGCTGGTAGCCAAGGATTACGACGTCATCAAGAAGAAAGTCTCCTGGCAAGAAGCGCGCGATGTATTCGAGGCGCGCGGCGAGTCTTACAAAGTCGAAATCCTGGATCAGAACATTGCCCGTGATGACCAGCCAGGTCTCTATCATCATGAAGAGTACATCGACATGTGTCGCGGCCCGCACGTGCCCAACATGCGTCACTGCCACCACTTCAAGTTGCTGAAGATGTCCGGCGCCTACTGGCGCGGTGACTCCAACAACAAGATGCTGCAGCGTATCTACGGTACTGCCTGGGCTGACAAGAAGCAGCTCAAGGCCTATCTGCAGCGTCTGGAAGAGGCCGCCAAGCGCGACCACCGCAAGATCGGCAAGCAGCTCGACCTGTATCACATGCAGGAAGAAGCACCCGGTATGGTGTTCTGGCACAACGATGGCTGGACCATCTTCCGCGAGCTGGAAACCTTCATCCGCGGCAAGCTCAAAGAGTACGACTATCAGGAAGTGAAAGGTCCGTTCATGATGGACCGCGTCCTGTGGGAGCGTTCAGGTCACTGGGAGAAATATGCCCAGGCCATGTTCACCACCCAGTCCGAGAACCGCGAGTACGCCATCAAGCCGATGAACTGCCCGGGTCACGTTCAGATCTTCAACCAGGGTCTGAAATCCTACCGCGATCTGCCGCTGCGGATGGCCGAGTTTGGCTCTTGCCACCGCAACGAACCGTCCGGTTCCCTGCACGGTCTGATGCGGGTGCGCGGCTTCACTCAGGATGACGCTCACATCTTCTGTACCGAAGAGCAGATCATGGAAGAGGTCTCCGGCTGTATTCGTATGGTCTATGACGTCTACGGTACCTTTGGCTTCGAGAACATCGTGGTCAAGCTCTCCACTCGTCCCGAGCAGCGTATCGGCTCCGACGAGATGTGGGATCGAGCCGAGAAAGCTCTGGCCGAAGCGCTGGAGCTCAACGGTCTGAAGTACGATCTGCAGCCGGGTGAAGGGGCGTTCTACGGTCCCAAAATTGAATTTACCCTGCACGATTGCCTTGATCGTGCGTGGCAATGTGGTACCGTGCAGCTCGACTTTGCCCTGCCTGGTCGTCTGGGTGCCACTTATGTGGGCGAAAACAACGATCGCCATGTACCCGTGATGATCCATCGGGCCATCCTGGGTTCTATCGAGCGCTTCATCGGTATTCTGACTGAAGAGTACGCCGGTCTGTTCCCGACCTGGTTGGCACCGACTCAGGCTGTGGTCATGAATATCACGGACAATCAGGCCGATTATGCGGTGAAAGTAGCCAAAGCATTGAATGATGCGGGCCTTCGCGCAAAAGCGGACTTGAGAAATGAGAAGATTGGCTTTAAAATCCGCGAGCATACTTTGAAGCGAGTACCTTTCATGCTGGTCTGCGGCGATAAAGAAGTTGAAGCCGGTAAGATTGCAGTACGGACTCGTAAAGGGGCTGACCTGGGCACTTATCCTGTTGAAGAGTTCATCGCTCTGTTGACCCAGGAAGTTCAGACCCGCGGACAAAAGAAAGTGGAGGAATAAGCTATAAAAGGCGGAAAAAAACTGGGCAAGCAACCGCAAGCCCGCGCTCACCGGATCAATGAAGAGATCCGTCTGAAAGAAGTTCGTCTGACTGGTCTGGATGGTGAAGCCATTGGCATCACCTCCATTCAGGATGCTCTGAACTTGGCCGCAGAGGCCGGAGTTGATCTGGTAGAGATCAGTCCAAATGCTGAGCCGCCCGTTTGCCGGATCATGGATTACGGCAAATTCCTCTACGAAAAGAGCAAAACAACCAAAGAACAGAAGAAAAAGCAGAAAGTCGTCCAGGTTAAGGAAATCAAATTCCGTCCTGGCACTGACGAAGGCGACTATCAGGTAAAACTACGCAACCTGGTTCGCTTTCTGGAAGACGGGGACAAGGCTAAGGTCACCCTGCGCTTCCGTGGTCGTGAAATGGCCCACCAGGATCTTGGTATCAAGGTTCTCGAGCGCGTCAAGAACGATCTGGAAGAGTTGGCCGTAGTCGAATCGTTCCCGAAAGTCGAAGGCCGTCAAGCTGTGATGGTCCTCGCACCTAAGAAGAAATCTTAAGGCCCACAAGAAATTGACTCATGGGGCTTGCCCCACGAGTTGGTTCGCCTTGCGATTTTGTTGTCACTCACAATGCGGAGTATGAAATGCCGAAGATGAAAACCAACCGGGGTGCTGCAAAGCGCTTCAAGAAGACTGGCTCGGGTCGCTTCAAGTGCAAGCACAACCACCTGCGTCACATCCTGACCAAGAAGAGCAGCAAGCGTAAGCGTCAGCTGGGACCGAAATTTATGGTTTCTGCTGCCGACCACAAACGTGTTGTCGCTTGTCTGCCGTACGCATAAGGGGGGATGTGAAAAATGCCAAGAGTTAAACGTGGTGTGACTGCTCGAGCTCGTCACAAGAAAGTAATGAAAGCCGCCAAAGGTTACTACGGCGCCCGTTCCCGTGTTTACCGCGTAGCGGTACAAGCGGTAACCAAAGCTGGTCAGTATGCCTACCGTGACCGTCGCCAGAAAAAGCGTCAGTTCCGTCAGCTGTGGATTGCGCGTATCAACGCTGCAGCCCGTCAGAACGGTCTGTCCTACAGCCGTCTGATCAACGGTCTGAAGAAGGCTTCTATCGAGATCGATCGCAAGATCCTGTCCGATATCGCTGTTCACGACAAAATGGCTTTCACCGCCCTGGTTGAAAAAGCTAAAGCAGCTCTGGTTTAATCCAGTTCTGTTATAAACGCTAAAAGGAGGCTCAGGCCTCCTTTTTTGTATCTGTCATTCACGTTTTTACATCACTTTTTCCTTTCTCTCGTCCATATTCTGTCCACTGTTTTACACGCGCTACATATTTCTCCACATAAGGTGATATGTGCGAGATGACCGATTCTACAACCGCTTTATATGCCAACAAACTGGATGTTTGTTCCACTATTTAAGGAGTTGCGGTGAACCGATAAGACTCGCTTGATATAACAAAATGATTTGTAGGGAGAAAAGCCCACCTTAACTATGGTCAGCGAAGGGGCTTTTTTTGTATTATTCCCCTCTTGACCTTATTTAGCCTAAAGGCTCCTGTACCGGGAGTGGTGACGAGGAAGACATGCAACAGCTTGAAGAAGTAGTCGGCCAAGCCAGAGCCGAAATTGAGGGCGTGAGCGATATCGCTACCCTCGACGAAATCCGGGTCAAATATCTGGGTAAAAAGGGCTTTTTTACCGAGCAGATGAAGGGCCTGGGTGCCTTGTCTGCCGAAGAGCGTCCCGCCGCGGGCGCCGTGATCAACCAGGCCAAACAGCAGGTTCAGGATGCGCTGAACGAGCGTCGTGAAGCGCTCGAAGTCGCCGTGCTGAACCAGAAGCTGGCTGCCGAGACTATCGACGTCAGCCTGCCGGGTCGCCGCATCGAGAATGGCGGTCTGCATCCTGTAACCCGCACCATCGAGCGCATCGAGCGCCTGTTTGGCGAGATGGGCTTCAAGGTTGCCCGTGGTCCCGAGATTGAAGATGGCTTCCACAACTTCGATGCGCTGAACATTCCGGCTCATCACCCGGCGCGTACCGATCACGATACCTTCTACTTCAATCCTGATCTGATGCTGCGTACCCACACCTCGGGCGTGCAGATCCGTACCATGGAGCATCAGCAGCCGCCGATCCGCATCATTGCACCGGGCCGCGTCTATCGTAACGACTACGACATGACCCACACCCCGATGTTCCATCAGGTTGAAGGTCTACTGGTTGACGAGCATGCCAGCTTTACCGAGCTGAAGGGCATCCTGCACGACTTCCTGCGCAACTACTTCGAGGAAGACCTGACCATTCGCTTCCGTCCTTCCTACTTCCCGTTCACCGAGCCGAGCGCCGAAGTAGACGTGATGGGCAAGAACGGCAAGTGGCTGGAAGTGCTGGGCTGCGGCATGGTTCACCCGAACGTACTGCGTTCAGTCGGCATCGATCCGGAAAAATACTCGGGCTTTGCCTTCGGCATGGGCGTTGAGCGCCTGACCATGCTGCGTTACGGGGTCAACGACCTGCGTGCCTTCTTCGAAAACGACCTGCGCTTCCTCAAGCAGTTCAAGTAAGGGCGAGAGAACATGAAATTCAGTAAATCCTGGGTGATGGAGTGGGTCCGCACCGAGTTGAGTGACAATGCGCTGGCCGAACAGATCACCATGGCCGGTCTGGAAGTGGACGCCGTGGAAGCGGTGGCTGGCCAGTTCAACAATGTGGTTGTGGGTGAAGTGGTCGAGTGCGCCCAGCATCCTGACGCCGACAAGCTGCGGGTGACCAAGGTCAACGTGGGTGAAGCCGAGCTGCTGGACATCGTCTGCGGCGCGCCAAACTGCCGTCAGGGCTTGAAAGTGTGTGTGGCCAAAGTAGGGGCGACCCTGCCGGGTGATTTCACCATCAAGAAAGCCAAGCTGCGTGGCCAGCCGTCCCATGGCATGCTCTGCTCTTTCAGTGAGCTGGGTATCGACGTTGAAGCCGATGGCATCATCGAGCTGCCGGCCGATGCCCCCATCGGTACCGATATTCGCGACTACCTCAATCTGAACGACGTCTCCATCGACGTGGATCTGACTCCGAACCGTGCCGATTGCCTCGGTATCGCCGGTCTGGCCCGTGAAATTGGCGTGCTCAACAGCGTGGACGTGGTCGAGCCGACCTGGGCACCAGCTGTTGCCACCATTGATGCAACTTTCCCGATCCGGGTTGAAGCACCAGCTGATTGCCCCCGTTATCTGGGCCGCGTCATCAAGGGGCTGAACTTGCAGGCCCAGAGCCCGCTCTGGATGCAAGAGAAGCTGCGCCGTGGCGGCATTCGTTCCATCGATGCCATTGTCGACATCACCAACTACCTGCTGCTGGAATACGGTCAGCCGATGCACGCCTTCGATCTGGCTACCCTGGAAGGGGAGCTGGTGGTGCGTCGCGCCCACACCGATGAGCCGATGACCCTGCTCGACGGCAACGAAGTGAAGCTCAAAGAGACCACCCTGGTGATTGCCGATGCCAAAGGCCCTGCCTGCATGGCCGGTATCTTCGGTGGCAATCGCACCGGTGTTTCCGAGACCACCACCGACATCCTGCTGGAGTGCGCCTTCTTCGCGCCGCTCTCCATCACCGGCCGTGCCCGTGCCTACGGTCTGCACACCGACTCTTCCCATCGCTTCGAGCGCGGGGTGGATCCGCAGCTGCAGGCCAAGGTGATGGACAGAGCCACCCGTCTGCTGCTGGATATCTGCGGCGGTGAAGCCGGTCCGGTCATCGAGGTCAAATCCGATGCCCATCTGCCCAAGGCTGCCCCCATCAAGCTGCGTCGCAGCAAGCTCGATAAAGTGATCGGTATCAGCGTGGCGGATGCTCAGGTGGTCGAGATCCTGACTCGCCTCGGCATGCAGGTGACTGTGGATGCTGACGGTTGGACTGCGTTGGCGCCCTCCTGGCGTTTCGATATCGCCATCGAGGAAGACCTCATCGAGGAAGTGGCTCGCATCTACGGCTACAACAACATCCCGAACCTGAAACCCGCCGCCTCTCTGGCGATGGTGGAGCAGGCAGAAGGGCAGGTGACCCTGAAGCGCGTGCGCGACCTGCTGGTTGACCGCGGTTTCCAGGAAGCGATCACCTACAGCTTCGTCGATCCCAAGACCCAGCAAACCCTGTTCCCGCAGAGCGATGCCATCGTGCTGCCGAACCCGATCTCGGTCGAGATGTCCGCCATGCGCGTCTCTCTGTTCCCGGGTCTGGTGCAGGCGGTGGTTTACAACCAGAACCGTCAGCAGCCGCGTGTGCGTCTGTTTGAACAGGGTCTGCGTTTCATCAAGGATGAAAGCGCCGAGAACGGCATCCGTCAGGAGCCGATGCTGGCCGGTATCATCACTGGCAACCAGAGCGACGAGCACTGGGATATCAAAACCCGTGCAGCCGACTTCTTTGATTTGAAAGGGGATCTGGAAGCGGTGCTGGACTTGACCGCCGAAGGGGCCACCTTTACCTTCGAGCGCACCGAGCACAGCGCCCTGCACCCGGGCCAGAGCGCAGCCATCCTGCGTAATGGCGAGATCATCGGCCACATCGGCGTGATCCACCCGAGCCTCGAGAAGAAGCTGGGCCTCAAGAGCCGTGCGGTGATGTTTGAGCTGGAGCTGGATAAGCTGACCCCGGCCAAGGTGCCGGTTGCAGCCGAGGTTTCCAAGTTCCCGGCGAACCGTCGCGACATCGCCGTCGTGGTCGATCGTCAGGTTCTGGCAGGTGATGTGCTTGCGGTAATTAAAAAAGTTGGCGGAAATCAGGTAGTTGGAATAAACTTGTTTGACGTATACCAGGGTGCTGGTATGGCAGAGGACAAGAAGAGCCTGGCCATCAGTCTTGTATTGCAAGATACCCAGCGCACCCTGGAGGAGAAAGAGATTGCCGAGACCGTAGACAATGTCGTGCGGGCCCTTGGTGAAGAGTTGAATGCATCCTTGAGGGATTGATCTATGGCGCTTACCAAAGCCGACATTGCAGAGCACCTGTTCACCCAGCTCGGGATGAGCAAGCGTGAAGCCAAAGATATGGTGGAAGCCTTCTTTGAGGAAATCCGACAGGCGCTTGAGCGTGGTGAACAAGTCAAGATTTCAGGCTTCGGTAACTTTGACCTTCGTGAGAAGAATCAGCGTCCCGGACGTAACCCCAAGACGGGCGAGGATATTCCTATCAGCGCCCGCCGCGTGGTGACCTTCCGGCCTGGCCAGAAGCTCAAGGCCAGGGTAGAAAATGTTGAACCCAACGAGTGATAAAAAGCCAGGCAGATGCCTGGCTTTTGTTTTCAGATGACCAAATTCCCCGTTTTTCTTCTAGGTGCCGTACTGGCACTGCCATTGCACGTCAAGCCTTTGCAGACCACAGTGCTGCCGTTGGCGCCGGCGACCCAAGCTTATGTAAATTCACTGAGTCAGCTTTCGCTCTGCTATCCTGCGACGCTTCCTCCACCATACCTGATGGCCGAGGGGGGACTGCTCAAGGATCGTCTCGCCCGGTTGCAGGAGCTGTTCCCGATTCCGCTGGTGCTCAAAGAGTTGCCCGATTGGCAGACATTGCGCAATGGGCTCGCAGAGGGTGACTGCGACATCATTCCCTATGTCGGAACCCGCAAGAAGGCCGTGGAGGGTATGCGGTTAAGTCGTCCGATGATGGAGACCGATGCCGCCATCCTCTACAAGGGAGAAAATCTCAAACAGGCCCGCTTTCTGGTCTACTCGGTGGCAGACTCAGCCCGCCTGCTGCACGAGCTCTATCCCCAGGCACGCGTTATTTCCCTAAAAAGCGGAGAGAAGGTCTACGACGCGCTGCAGAGTGGCAAGGGTGACGCCTATCTGGGGGACTATCTGCAACTGCGCTATCTGATGCGCGAGTTTCCTGCCGATGGGTTGCGCCTGCGCCGCCTGTTTGGTGAGGATCGGATCATCAGCTATCGCTTGATGATGCGTGATCAGCCTGAGTTGGCCAATCTAGTGGACACCCTGATCCGTCATATGCCCGCCGGTACTATCTATACCGATCTGGCTCGCTATCTCGATCAGGGGTCGCTATATGTCAACCAGCCCCACTTCAGCGATACCGAGCAGGCCTGGTTATCCGGCCGCGGGCGCACCATTCGCCTGGTGGTCAATCCCGAGTTGATGCCCTATAGCGGCGTCAATGATCTCGGGGAGGCGAAAGGGTGGAGCGCGGATGTGCTGCGCTGGGTCACCCAGGAGACCGGCCTGAAATACAAGCTGGTGCATGCCGCCAGCAAGGCGGAGGCCGTAGAAAAGCTGCGCCGTGGTGAGGCGGATATGATGGCCGGCTTGCCGGAATCCCCGGCATTGACGGATCAGTTCATTTTCAGTCGGACGATCTCCACCAACCGGTTTGCTTTGATCAGCAAGCGCAAGCTGGCTGCCGATCGCATCACCCAACTCAAGCGGCAGCGTATTCTGGTGCCGGAATCCCTCTACGATCCCTCCTTGCTCGCCCTGCTCGGTGATCAGGAGTGGCTTCGCACCGACGGCCTCGAGCAGGGGCTTGCCGCGATCAAACAGGGCAAGGCTGACGCCATGCTGAGCGAGCTATATCAGCTGCAATATCCCCAGCGTACCAACTTGCTGGAAGGGCTCGATATCGAGGAGCTGGAAGATCGCTTCAGTCTTGGCTTTGCCATCAACAAGAGTCAGACCGAACTGGCCGGGGTGATGGATCGCAACCTGATGGCACTGACCAGCACCCAGATTGATGAACTAAACCAGCGCTGGCGTCGCTTGCTCGTCGTGCAGCAGCCCGGCGTGAGCTACGCCGCCTGGTTTGGCTCCATTGCCATGGCACTGCTGATCAGCGGTATCGTCATCGGCGGGATCTGGCGCTCCCGCCAGCAACTGGCACGGGAGGTGGCCCAGCGTCACGCCGCCGAGAAGGCGCTAGCCATCGAGAGCGAGCTGCGGGAAACCATGTTTCAGGCGTTGCCGATGCCCGTCTATCTGCGCAATAGCCAGGGCAAGGTGATCAAATCCAACAAGCAGGGGCGACGTCTGGCCCTGCGCTATTCGCAGCAGTTGATGCTGCCGCCGGTGCAGCCTCAGAAGAGTGAAGGGGAGCTTGTGCTGGGGGATCAGGTCTTCGCCTATGCCCAGCATCCGCTGCGGCTGGACAAGCAGGCACCAGCCACCGATCTTATCGCCCTGTCGGATATCAGTGTGCTGCGTGAGCAGGCCCGTTTTTTGCGTCAGGCAGAACGCCGCCTGCGCGCCCTGACCAATACCGTTCCCGGCGTGGTGCTGCAGTTTATGTTCGAGCGGGGACGGGTAGGTGGGATCGAGTTTATCAGCCGGGGCTGTTACGAGCTGCTGGGGCTGGCGAGTCAGCAGATCCGTCGTGAGCCCAAACGGGTGCTCATTATGCTGGAGCGCGAGGATCGTCGTCGGGTAAGCCGTGAGATGTTCGCCATGTTGCAGGCTGGCAAACCCTTCGCGTTCACCATGCGCTACCACCATCCGACCAAGGGTCTGCGCTGGTTGCAGCTCTATGGCCGTGGCCGCAGTCAACCGCAGGGTTGGCGAATTTATGCGGTGATGCAGGATGCCACTGCCCGGGTCGAGCAGGATCAAGCACTGCAGCACTCCCATGAGCAGGCGCAACAGGCAGTTCTGGCCAAGGGGCGCTTTTTGGCCGCCATCAGCCACGAGATCCGCACGCCGATGAACGCCATGCTCGGTTTGCTGGAGTGGCTGGCCAGCACTCCTTTGTCGAGAGAGCAGGATTCGGCGCTGGCGCGGGTGCGTCAGGCGGGGGATGAGCTGCTCGGCCTGCTCAACGATGTGCTCGACTTTAGCCGCAACGAAAACAGCAAACTCTCCCTCTCGCCGCAACCCACCGATTTTGCCGAGCTGTGCGAGCACGTGGCGGCGGTGCACTGGACCAAGGCGCGGGCCAAGGGATTGCAACTGCGCCTTAAGTTGAACCCGGCTCTGCCAGCCCTGCAGACCCTCGACCCTCACCGGGTACGGCAAGTACTCCACAACCTGCTCTCCAATGCCATCAAGTTCAGCCTGCGTGGGGAAGTGGTGCTGTGGGCCGAGGTGGTTGCATCGACCTTGCGCTTTGGTGTGGATGATCAGGGACCGGGGATCACTACCAAGATGCGCACCACGCTCTTTATGCCGTTCGAGCAGTTTGCCGTTGAAGGCCAGCTGCGGGCGCCGGGCACCGGTCTTGGTCTGGCGATCTGCAAGCAGCTGATCGAGCAGATGGGGGGTCTTATCGATGTCGAGGGGCGTGTTGGTGGTGGTAGCCGCTTCTATTGCGAGTTGCCCCTGAAGCGGGTGCAGCAGGAGCCGGACTGGCTGCCCAATGTGCGGCAGCTGGCACTCTCTTTACCCCACGATGAGGCGCAAGCGCTCTCGCCCTGGCTCAGTCGCTTGGGGATCGCCACCGTCAGCAACGCCGTTGATACGCTGCAAGCGGAGGTGGACGAGAAGGGGCTCTACTATTGGGCCTGGCAAGGGGAGTCCTGGGTGCCCGGGACCATCATCACCCTGCTGCAGCCACGGCTGACCCCGGATCAACCGGTCGCCGGTACCCAGCCCGGGCTTGGCATGCGGGTACTGCTGGTTGAAGATCACGATGTCAATCGCGAGCTGATCAGCCTGCAACTGGGGCAACTTGGTGCCAGCGTTATCACTGCCGCCAACGGGCAGCTGGCGCTGGAGATGCTGGCGAAGCAGGAGGTGGATTTTGTGCTGACCGATCTGCAGATGCCGGTGATGAACGGGGCCGAGCTGTGCAGGCAATTGCGCCAATCCGCCCGTTGGGCCCGTCTGCCGGTCTATGTGATCACCGCAGATCTCAGTGATCAGGCGGCAAGGGAGCTGCAATCCTGCGGTTGCGATGGCCATCTGGACAAGCCGGTCGCCCTCAAGGAGCTGGCGACCTTGCTGCGCCATATTGCCAAAGAGGGGAGCAATGCTGTCGCCCCGACACCGGTTGCCTCGCTGCTGACCGATGAACTGGCCGCCCTTTATCTGAAGGCTACCCGTGATGATTTGGCCGAACTTGAGCGCTGCAGCACAGAAGAAGATGAAGTTGGCGTGAATGCTGCTTTACACAAGTTGAAGGGGGCCGCCAGAATGGTAGGGGCGACTGCGTTGGTGGCGGTCATTGAAGAGTGGCAACAGGCGCCCCATCCGATGCTGCAAGCCAGATTGAACCGGGCACTGGATGAGTTCAGCCAGCAGTTTTCAAAGAGGGCTCAAGATGATCATCACTGATGAAGAATTACTGGCGTTGCTCGATTCGGAAGAGCATGAGGCGGCAGGATTTTGCCCCATTGTGCTCTATGCCCTCGACAGCACCGCCCATGAGTTGGCCAGCACCATGACATTGCCCTCCGATGTCACGCTGCACCGTACCCGACCGGATGCCTGCTGGCAGTGGGAAGGGTTGTTTGCGGCAGGTGCCATTGCCCTTTACGACCCCGCCGCTCATCAGCAGGCGGACTACTTCCCCCAGTTGCAGCAGCATGAGGGGATTTACGCTATCGGCGAGGATTGGCTGGGGGGGCTTGCCGCCAGTTACCGTAAATGGTGCAACTGGCTGGCCGCTAACAAGGTGCTGCTGCTCGAGGATCACCCGTTTCAGGGGATGCAATTGCAACAGACCATCGCCGGGTTGGGGCTCTCCTGTCAGTGGGTACAGGATGAATCGGCCTGTCTTGCGGCATTGTCGGCGGGCGACATCAGCCTGCTGGTGTGCGATCTCAGTCTGGTGGAGCAAGATGCCATCAGTTTGCTGATGAACCAGCCCCAGTTGCAGGAGGCCGGGCTGCCCATTGTGCTGCTTTCGGCCCATGAGCAGACGCTGATCGACGGAGCCCGCCGCCTGCTGCACGATGCCGGTTTCAATATTCTGGCGGCGCTGGCCAAGCCGCTTGATTGCGACGAGCTGCTCAGGTTGCTGCGTCGACTCTATCTGGGCCCGCTGCGTCAGCAGCGCTTGAGCGGCCAGCGCCGCTCCATCCGCCGGTGGCAGGGGGAGGTGCAGGGTCAGCTTGGGCTGCTCTCCAGTCCCGCGACCCCTCATCCGGTCTGGCTGGCGGTAACGGGTTTACCCAGCCGCTGGGAGGCGCTCAAGGATTGGCTGACGGAGCAGTCGCGTACCCCGGCCGAACTGACCCTGCTGATCCACCGTCGTGACCACCTGCTCGGCAATGCCGATCGCTTCGCGCTGGTGCTGCAAGCCAGTCTGGCGGGGAGCAAGCTGGCGCTGCTGCTCGATAACAGCCAGCATCTGCCATTCGATCTGCTGGAGCGTTTGCCGCTGCAAGCCTTGCTGCTGGGGCAGGGGATCTTGCCGGAGATGGAGTCCTTGACCGGTGACTCCCTGCTGGGACGCTTTATGGCCCGGGTTCGGGAGCTGGGGATCGTCGTCTATCTGGATGATCCTTACAACCTGCTCGACGTCGAGGTGTGGCGAGAGCGCGGTATGACGGGGCGCTGGTAAGCCATGCCGCGCTACCTCTGCTGGCCCATGCACCGGGAGCGCCTTGGCAAAGGACTGGAGGGCTGGCCCCATCCGGTTTCCCGAGCTGCGCTGCCACTGGCGATGCAGGTCTCCGGGGTGCCTTGCCTGCTGCGCGAGCTGCATGGGGTGGCGCCTACCCGCATGCTGGCCGCTTACGATGCATTGAGTGAAGAGAGCATCTATCTGCGCTTTATGCGTCCGAAACGGACGCCGCCACCGGAACAGGTGGCCCAATTTCTCAATTACCATCCCGAACAACAGATTTCGCTGCTACTGACCGATCTGGCCGGTGAGCCGCTGGCTCAGGCGCAATCAATCCGCCGCCGCCTTCATCCCGATCGGGCGGAGTTTTCTTGCATCGTAGCGGATCACTTTCAGCACAAGGGGGCGGGGAGGCGCATTCTGCTGGCGCTGGCACTGCTGGCTAGAGCGGACGGGATCCGGGAGTGGACGGCGGAAGTGCTGGCCCAGAACCGGCCCATGCTGACCCTGCTCAAGCGCCTTGGTTTGCCGCTGACCCTGGTGACCGGGCGGGAGATGGTCTTTGTCAGGCTGGATCTGTCGGTACTGGATGCCTGGTTGCCCGTGCCGCCAGCGGCGCCGCTTAAGACCAAGGGCGAATAGTGACACTTTTTTCCCTGTGCTAAGGTCACATTTATTGTGCGGGGATAGACGGAGCAGCTTATGGCGCAGTCATATAAACATATCGTGATCCTGACCGGCGCGGGGATCTCTGCCGAATCCGGCATCAAGACTTTTCGTGCCTGCGACGGTTTGTGGGAAGAGCACAAGGTCGAGGATGTGGCGACACCCGAGGGGTATGCCCGGGATCCCGAACTGGTGCTGCGCTTTTACAACTCCCGCCGCAAACAGCTGCAACAGCCCCAGGTTCATCCCAATCCGGCCCACTATGCGTTGGCTCGTCTCGAGCGACTGCTGCCCGGTTCGGTGACGCTGGTCACCCAGAACATCGACAATCTGCACGAGAGCGCGGGCAGCAAGAACCTTATCCATATGCATGGGGAGCTGCTCAAGGCCCGCTGCCCCGAGTCCGGTCAGGTGATCGAGTGGCGCGGCGATCTCCATCAGGACGAGCTCTGCTCCTGCTGCCAGTTTCCCCAGCCGATGCGTCCCCATGTGGTCTGGTTTGGCGAAATGCCGCTCGGGCTGGATCGCATCTACAGCGCGCTGGCCCAGTGCGATCTCTTCATCTCCATCGGCACCTCTGGCGCCGTCTATCCAGCCGCCGGGTTTGTCCATGAGGCGGGCCTCAACGGGGCGCACACCATCGAGCTCAATCTCGAACCGAGCGAGGTGGGTAGCCAGTTTGACGAAAAACGCTATGGCCCAGCCTCCCTGCTGGTGCCCGCCTATGTCGATGAGTTGCTGGAGGCGTGCGGCATTCATCAACCGAGGCAAGTCGAGGGGCACAACTGGATGGAGATGCGCGGTCCCTGAGCTACTGTGCGACGGGACAGTTGCAATGGTTCGGTGAAATCGCCACACTGGCAACCATTTAAAAAATGGGACGCAGTTGGCGCAAATTACCATGACCGCAGTCAAGCAATGGATCGCTTTTTTTCTCCTGGTGCTGGCCAGTGCCAGTGCATCGGCCTCCATCCCCCTGATGACCCTGATACTGCCAGATGGCCAGCAGGTGAACCTCGATGAGGAGGCCCTCTCCGCCTTGCCACAGACCGAATTCACCACCACTACCCCCTGGACTCAGGGCGCCCACCACTATCGCGGACCGACCTTGTCAGCCGTGCTGGCGGCGCAAGGGAGCCCGGATGCCCGCAAGATCGCCGTCTCGGCCCTCAACGGTTACCAGCAGGTGGTGGATCTGGCACTGTTCGACGGCGTGCCGCTAACTCTGGTGCGTCACGAAGACGGCAAACCGCTGACCCGGCGCAACAAGGGGCCGCTCTGGCTGCTCATCCCGTTCACCACCTATCCCAAGCTGGACGTGCCAGCCATTCACAACTGCATGGTGTGGCAGGTGACCCGCATCGAGATCGTCGATTGATGGGGCTATCCCGCCAAAATCTGCTGTTGGCTGCGGTATCGCTGCTGTTTCTGCTCTCGTCGGGCAGCAGCCTCTATCTGCAGTATCGGCAGGAGCAGCTGGTCGATACCTTCTACCGCAATGTCCACTGGAACATCAGCCAGGTGATGCTCGAATCCCAGCGTTTTCTCTACGACCTGCAGCTCTATCGGGCTGGCAGACTGTCGATGGAGACCCTGAGCCTCGATTACGATCTGCTGTGGAACCGGCTCGACATCTTCCTCATCAGCAGTGAAACCGCCGAGATGCGCCAGCGGCACGGGCTCGGCAAAGTGCTGGCCACCCTGTTCGAGCAGATCAAGCAGCTCGAACCCCAGATGGAGGCCGGTGCGCTGCGCGAGGGGGCTGAGCTTGCCCGCTTGCAGGAGGCGATCGTCAGCCAGACCCGTCTCATCGAACAGATAGGGGATCAGATCCTCTCCGGCCAGGAGCGGGAGCAATCGGTCAGCCAGATCCGCAACAGCCTGTTCTGGCTGCAGATCTGGCAACTGATCCTGTTGCTGACCGGTGGCGCTCTGGTCGCTGCCCTCATTCGCGCCAATCTGGCGAACCGTCGGCTTGCCCTGCTCGATCCCCTGACCCAGCTTGGCAACCGCCGTGCCCTGCAGGAGCAGCTCTCTCGCGCTCTGCATGCTGGCGAGGTGAGCGCTTTGGTGGTGCTCGATCTCAAGCGCTTCAAGCAGGTCAATGACCTGCTGGGTTATCAGGTCGGTGATCGGCTGTTGCAGATGGTGGCCAACAAGCTGCAACAGGCTCATGGCAGTCACGCTTACCGCCTCGGTGGTGACGAATTTGCCGTGGTGCTGACCAAGGCGGATGATGCGCTGGAAACCGCCATTCATGAGCTGGTGGATCTGCTCCATTTCGAGTTTGTGACCCGGGAGTGCAGCTTCGATCTGGCCTGTCGGCTCGGGGTCGCCAAGGCGCAACAGCAGGATGCCGCCCGGCTGCTGGATCAGGCCATCCTGGCCCTTAACCAGGCCAAGCGTAGCTTGGATGGGGCGATCAGCTGGTTTGAGCCTGCCATGCTGCAGCAGTTGCAGTTGAGTCAGCAGCAGCTTCATCAGCTGCGAGAGTGGTTGGCGGGGCGCGAGCCAGCACCGCTGCGAGTGGCATTACAGGCGCTGACGGACGGACAGGGCAACGAGATGTGGCAATTGGCGCTTGAGTGGCGTGAGCAGGAGGGAGTACCTTGCCACATGCGCTGGCTGCAGGAGTGCGGTGTGCTGGGGCCCATGTTGGCCCGTGTGCTGCAAGCGCACAAGGCGCAGTATGCCGATGGTCGGGCACTGCTGGTCCCGCTCGACAACCAGGCCCAGCTGACTCATCTACTGGCCTATCTGCCGGAGGCTTCCCGTACGCCGCTGGTGTTGCTGGTGCCGATGCTGCAGCCGGATGGTGCCTTGCTGGCGGGATTGCGGCAGCAGGGTTGCACTCTGGCGCTCAGAGAGATTGGCAGCACCACCTCGGCGCAGCTGGCAGCCGGCTGGCCTGTCCGCTACTGGTTGCCGCAGGGTGATGAAGATGGTGAGTTGCTGCAACCGCTGGCCAGACGATTGGGGCTGGTGCCACTGCAAGTGCTGGCAGCCAGGGAGACCCGGTCGCTGGCCTGAGGGCAAAAAGCGGTATTGCACGGCAGAGATAAAACGAACAAGGCGACCTCGGGGTCGCCTTGTTCGTTTATTGCCCCTGAACGTCAGGGGCGAGGGGGGGGAACCGCAGAATTCGGAAAAAATCGTACGCTAAGCTAACGGTGTTCTCGTGACAGCTCTTTGACTAGGCTTTCTAAGGCCATTCTGATAGCCCTGACTTCCTGAAAAGCCATGGCTAAAATTTGTGCGGCTAAAAGGGATAACCGATGGTAAAGTAAGTTATCCCTGTCGAGATACTGAAAAGCGTTATCCTCGTTTTTCCCAAAACTGTTTTGCCAGTTCGCTCAGAGCGCTAGTTAACTGAGCGACAGATTTCGCACTTTGCAAATTATTCTGCCCGGTCTGTACATTGGTATCAGCAGCATCGCGTATATTGATAATACTGCGGTTTATGTCTTCACTTACTGCTCCCTGCTGCTCGACCGCAGTCGCTATTTGCGCGTTCATGTCGGTAATTTCGTTAACGCGTTGGCCAATTCCATCAAGAGCTGTAGCTGCTTCCTCTGCGTGAGCTACACTCGTGTGCGCTTGCCGACTACTTTGCTCCATGACTGTAACAGCGGATTGCGCTCGCTCTTGTAGAGCGCTGATCATGCTTTGAATATCCGTTGTCGATTGCTGTGTGCGAGCAGCAAGACTGCGAACCTCATCGGCGACAACAGCAAAACCACGCCCCTGCTCACCAGCACGCGCGGCCTCAATTGCTGCGTTGAGTGCCAACAAATTCGTTTGCTCGGCGATCCCTCGTATAACGTCAAGAACTTTTGATATCTCGTTACTTTGACCTTCAAGCTCATGAATAACCTGAGCGGCTTGCCTAATTTCACCTTCAAGGGCAGTGATTGACTGGCTTGTGTGGGCTACCAGACGCTGGCCAGATGCCGTCTCAGTGTCTGCTCTTCCGGCCGCATCTGCAGCATGCTGTGCATTGCTCGCAACCTCTTGAATGCTTGCCACCATTTGGTTTACTGCCGTTGCTATTTGATCTGTCTCTGCCTGCTGCTCAACTGTAAGTACATTGCTTGACTCAATATCCTTTAGTAGGCCTCGGGTGTGTTCGCTAAGCCGATTTGATGCATCACCTATGCGACCTACTATGGCGCCTGTTTCAGCTTGCATCATTCGTAAAGCAAACTCTATTTGGCCAAACTCATCGGTGCGCCCAGTGTAGAGGGATTGACTTAATGGGTTATTGGAAATATTCCTGGCTCTTTCAACCAGTCTTCCAAGAGGAGAGAGAATAGCCAAAACACTAACAGAGCTTAAGCTTCCTGACATTAAAGTGGCTAACAATAAGCTGCTTATTGATGTATCAGTAAGCATGCCGGCAGCCATTGCGCTTGATATAATACTACCCCATATGAGCAAGAGTATTTTCACGGAAAAGCTAGCAGCCAATTTCGGCCTCGCGGCCTTCCCGCTTCTCAATTGAGCATATAATTTTTCAGCAGCCAAAACCTGCTCAGGTTCAGGCTTGGTCCTTACAGACTGGTATTCAACAATCGAACCATTCTTAGCTATTGGCGTTACATAAGCACTTACCCAATAGTGGTCGCCATTTTTACAGCGATTTTTTACTAGCCCCATCCATGAGCGGCCAGATTTTAATGTACTCCACATATGCTCAAATGCAGCAGGCGGCATATCTGGGTGTCTTACGATGTTGTGAGGCTGGCCTAATAGTTCTTCCTCAGTGAAACCACTGATTTTAATGAAGTCAGGATTAACGTACGTGATATGGCTTTGAGGGGAGGTAGTCGAAAGAATATTGGCATCTTTTGGGAGTTCTAAGTTTCGACCCGTCACTGGTAAATTCTGGCGCATAAGAACCTCAAGGGTTGGCTGTTTTATTTTATTCCTAGATTCTACGTCAGTACTTCAAAAAGCATAATCAAAGCCTTGATAAATATGCATTCCTTCGAAATTCAGCTTTCACCCATTGGGTGAAAGAAAAGTGCTCAAAAATATGTTAAATTATCAGCTTTTATGACTCGATATATGGTAAAATAATAGTAAGAAAAGTAGTAAAAAGGGGTTCTAATTATGATTAATAAAATTGATTTCAAAGCTAAGAATCTAACATCAAATGCAGGTCTTTTTCTGCTCCTTGAGAATGCAAAAAGCAATGGGATTTTTGATTTTATTGAAAATGACCTCGTATTTGATAATGACTCAACAAATAAAATCAAGATGAATCATATAAAGACCATGCTCTGCGGTCACTTCATTGGCATTGATAAGTTAGAACGTCTAAAGCTACTTCAAAATGATCCCCTCGTCAACGAGTTTGATATTTCCGTAAAAGAACCTGAAACAGTGTCACGGTTTCTAGGAAACTTCAACTTCAAGACAACCCAAATGTTTAGAGACATTAATTTTAAAGTCTTTAAAAAACTGCTCACTAAAAGTAAATTGACATCCATTACGATTGATATTGATAGTAGTGTAATTAACGTAGAAGGTCATCAAGAAGGTGCGTCAAAAGGATATAATCCTAAGAAACTGGGAAACCGATGCTACAATATCCAATTTGCATTTTGCGACGAATTAAAAGCATATGTTACCGGATTTGTAAGAAGTGGCAATACTTACACTGCAAACGGTGCTGCGGAAATGATCAAAGAAATTGTTGCTAACATCAAATCAGACGATTTAGAAATTTTATTTCGAATGGATAGTGGCTACTTTGATGAAAAAATTATCGAAACGATAGAATCTCTTGGATGCAAATATTTAATTAAAGCCAAAAGTTATTCTACACTCACCTCACAAGCAACGAATTCATCAATTGTATTCGTTAAAGGAGAAGAAGGTAGAGAAACTACAGAACTGTATACAAAATTAGTTAAATGGGAAAAAGACAGAAGATTTGTCGTATCTCGCGTACTGAAACCAGAAAAAGAAAGAGCACAATTATCACTTTTAGAAGGTTCCGAATACGACTACTTTTTCTTTGTAACAAATACTACCTTGCTTTCTGAAAAAGTAGTTATATACTATGAAAAGCGTGGTAATGCTGAAAACTATATCAAAGAAGCCAAATACGACATGGCGGTGGGTCATCTCTTGCTAAAGTCATTTTGGGCGAATGAAGCCGTGTTTCAAATGATGATGCTTTCATATAACCTATTTTTGTTGTTCAAGTTTGATTCCTTGGACTCTTCAGAATACAGACAGCAAATAAAGACCTTTCGTTTGAAGTATGTATTTCTTGCAGCAAAAATAATCAAAACCGCAAGATATGTAATCATGAAGTTGTCGGAAAACTATCCGTACAAGGGAGTGTATGAAAAATGTCTGGTATAATAAGAATATCATCAATAAAATTGAGTGTTGCTCTGTGGATAACTTGCAGAGTTTATTAAGTATCATTGCAGCAAAGATGAAATCAATGATTTATCAAAAATGATTGAAAGGTGGTTGTAAATAATGTTACAATGTGTGAGAAGCAGTCTAAATTCTTCGTGAAATAGTGATTTTTGAAGCTAATAAAAAACACACGTGGAATTTAGGTTAGACTATAAATAGAAAAAGGTGTTTTGACAATGACAGAGATTATCAAAGATTTATACCAATTTACAGAGGTAATGGAGCCGATTAAGCTTTCAATGCACCAATACTTATTGATGACAAATGAGCCTGTTCTCATTCAGACCGGAGCCGTATCACAAGCGCAAACTACCATTCCTAAGTTGCAAGAGTTGCTCGGTGAACGCAAAATAAAATACATTCTAATTTCTCATTTTGAATCAGACGAATGTGGCGGACTTGCTTTGGTTCTCAAAGAACATCCCGAAGCTGTCGCGGTTTGTTCCGAAACCACAGCAAGACAACTGATGGGGTTTGGTATTACTAACAATGTGCTTATTAAAAAGCCGAATGAAATATTTGCCGGAGATGATTTTGAATTTCAAACTATCAGTTACCCATCTGAAATGCATATGTGGGAAGGACTTTTATTTTTTGAAAAGAAACGTGGTATTTTCTTTAGCAGCGACCTCATGTTCGGCATGGGTGAGAATCACGGACAAGTTATCGAAAGCAGTTGGGACGCAGCGGTAAAATCAAGCGGCGCAGATACATTGCCCAATCAAGAATCCGGACAAAAGCTATCCTCGGATTTGAGTGAGATTGAACCTAAGTTCGTTGCTTCCGGTCATGGGTTTTGCATTACGATTGTAGGATAAATCAAGCAAATAGACCTTGCAAAATAAGCATTTGCAAATATACCACTTCATAAAACCGTATACTGTAATTATCAAGATTTTGAACGATATTGAAAAACAGTAACTTAAAGGCTCGATATATTTATAATATATCGAGCTTTTTTCATGTCTAAAAACTTGGGGGTATATAGTGAAAAATACCGTCCCAACGTCCCAAAGGCTGATAAGTAGGCGCATTATATGGGGATTATTATTCGTCTGTTATACGGAAGTCTCCTTATTGTTTTCGGCATTAAGCCCAATTTCTTGAGCGTTACGATAAAGCTAGCATGGAAACGATAGGTGCAAGCAAGTTAAGGGTTGCATCGCGCATGTCAATCTAGGCTATACCCTAACTTGATGTCAGGCAGGGCCGCGCCGCTTCGTCAGTGTCATTTTCAGAAGACGACTGCACCAGTTGATTGGGCGTAATGGCTGTTGTGCAGCCAGCTCCTGACAGTTCAATATCAGAAGTGATCTGCACCAATCTCGACTATGCTCAATACTCGTGTGCACCAAAGCGAGGTGAGCATGGCGACGGACACCCCACGGATTCCAGAACAAGGCGTGGCCACTCTGCCTGATGAGGCTTGGGAGCGTGCGCGCCGTCGTGCGGAGATCATCAGTCCGTTGGCGCAGTCGGAGACGGTCGGGCACGAAGCGGCCGATATGGCGGCTCAGGCGCTGGGCTTGTCTCGGCGCCAGGTATACGTTCTGATCCGGCGTGCCCGGCAAGGCAGCGGCCTCGTGACGGATCTGGTGCCCGGCCAGTCCGGTGGAGGTAAAGGTAAGGGGCGCTTGCCGGAACCGGTCGAGCGCGTCATCCACGAGCTACTGCAAAAGCGGTTCCTGACCAAGCAGAAGCGCAGCCTAGCGGCCTTTCACCGCGAAGTCACTCAGGTGTGCAAGGCTCAAAAACTGCGAGTGCCGGCGCGCAATACCGTGGCCTTACGGATCGCTAGCCTTGACCCGCGCAAGGTCATCCGCCGGCGGGAAGGCCAGGATGCCGCTCGTGACCTACAAGGTGTGGGCGGCGAGCCTCCTGCCGTGACCGCGCCGCTGGAGCAGGTGCAGATAGACCATACGGTCATCGACCTGATCGTGGTCGATGACCGCGACCGGCAACCTATTGGCCGCCCGTACCTGACCCTCGCCATCGACGTGTTCACCCGCTGCGTGCTCGGCATGGTCGTCACGCTGGAAGCGCCGTCTGCCGTTTCGGTTGGCCTGTGCCTCGTGCATGTCGCCTGCGACAAGCGCCCTTGGCTGGAAGGACTGAACGTGGAAATGGATTGGCAGATGAGCGGCAAGCCCTTGCTGCTCTACCTAGACAACGCGGCCGAGTTCAAGAGCGAGGCCCTGCGCCGGGGTTGCGAGCAGCATGGCATCCGGCTGGACTATCGCCCGCTGGGACAGCCGCACTATGGCGGCATCGTGGAACGGATCATCGGCACGGCGATGCAGATGATTCACGACGAACTGCCGGGAACGACCTTCTCCAACCCTGACCAGCGCGGCGACTACGATTCCGAAAACAAGGCCGCCCTGACGCTGCGCGAGCTAGAGCGCTGGCTCACATTGGCGGTCGGCACCTACCACGGTTCGGTGCACAACGGCCTGCTCCAACCGCCGGCCGCGCGCTGGGCCGAGGCCGTGGCGCGTGTCGGCGTACCGGCCGTCGTCACACGCGCTACTTCGTTCCTGGTCGATTTTCTGCCGATCCTCCGGCGCACGCTGACCCGCACCGGCTTTGTCATCGACCACATCCACTACTACGCCGATGCGCTCAAGCCGTGGATTGCGCGGCGTGAACGCTGGCCGTCCTTTCTGATCCGGCGCGATCCGCGCGACATCAGCCGTATCTGGGTCCTGGAACCGGAGGGACAGCATTACCTGGAAATTCCCTACCGTACCTTGTCGCATCCGGCTGTCACCCTCTGGGAACAACGGCAGGCGCTGGCGAAACTGCGGCAGCAAGGGCGCGAACAGGTGGATGAGTCGGCGCTGTTCCGCATGATCGGCCAGATGCGTGAGATTGTGACCAGCGCGCAGAAGGCCACACGCAAGGCGCGGCGTGACGCGGATCGCCGCCAGCACCTCAAGACATCAGCTCGGCCGGACAAGCCCGTTCCGCCGGATACGGATATTGCCGACCCGCAGGCAGACAACTTGCCACCCGCCAAACCGTTCGACCAGATTGAGGAGTGGTAGCCGTGGACGAATATCCCATCATCGACCTGTCCCACCTGCTGCCGGCGGCCCAGGGCTTGGCCCGTCTTCCGGCGGACGAGCGCATCCAGCGCCTTCGCGCCGACCGCTGGATCGGCTATCCGCGCGCAGTCGAGGCGCTGAACCGGCTGGAAGCCCTTTATGCGTGGCCAAACAAGCAACGCATGCCCAACCTGCTGCTGGTTGGCCCGACCAACAATGGCAAGTCGATGATCGTCGAGAAGTTCCGCCGCACCCACCCGGCCAGCTCCGACGCCGACCAGGAGCACATCCCGGTGTTGGTCGTGCAGATGCCGTCCGAGCCGTCCGTGATCCGCTTCTACGTCGCGCTGCTCGCCGCGATGGGCGCGCCGCTGCGCCCACGCCCACGGTTGCCGGAAATGGAGCAACTGGCTCTGGCACTGCTGCGCAAGGTCGGCGTGCGCATGCTGGTGATCGACGAGCTGCACAACGTGCTGGCCGGCAACAGCGTCAACCGCCGGGAATTCCTCAACCTGCTGCGCTTCCTCGGCAACGAACTGCGCATCCCGTTGGTTGGGGTAGGCACGCGCGACGCCTACCTAGCCATCCGCTCCGATGACCAGTTGGAAAATCGCTTCGAGCCGATGATGCTGCCGGTATGGGAGGCCAACGACGATTGCTGCTCACTGCTGGCCAGCTTCGCCGCTTCGCTCCCGCTGCGCCGGCCTTCCCCAATTGCCACGCTGGACATGGCTCGCTACCTGCTCACACGCAGCGAGGGCACCATAGGGAACTGGCGCACTTGCTGATGGCGGCGGCCATCGTCGCCGTGGAGAGCGGCGAGGAAGCGATCAACCATCGCACACTCAGCATGGCCTGTCGACAACCTCTCGCGCAACCAAGACATCGCGGTCGGACTGCAAGTGATCTTGAAGCCACGGGCCCGTCCCACCCCGACATGGACCTCGATGCCCGAACGGACGTTAGATTTCGAGTTCTAGGCGTTCTGCGATGAAGGTTGGATCCCAGCCGGGATTGAAAGTGTCGACGTGGGTGAATCCGAGCCGCTCGTATAGGCCACGCAGGTTCGGGTGGCAGTCGAGCCGCAGCTTGGCGCACCCCTGCGTTCGCGCGGCATGGCGGCAAGCCTCGATCAGCGCGGAGCTGACACCCCGGCCCGCATGTGTCCGTCGCACCGCGAGCTTGTGCAGATATGCGGCCTCCCCCTTGAGGGCGTCGGGCCAGAACTCGGGATCCTCGGCCGACAAGGTGCAACAGCCGACGATGCCGTCGCTGCAACTCGCGACTAGGAGCTCGGATCTCAGGACGAAGGTCTCCGCGAATGTCCGGTCGATCCGCGCGACGTCCCAGGCGGGCGTTCCCTTGGCGGACATCCACGCCGCAGCGTCGTGCATCAGCCGCACAACCTCGTCGATATCACCCGAGCAGGCGACCCGAACGTTCGGAGGCTCCTCGCTGTCCATTCGCTCCCCTGGCGCGGTATGAACCGCCGCCTCATAGTGCAGTTTGATCCTGACGAGCCCAGCATGTCTGCGCCCACCTTCGCGGAACCTGACCAGGGTCCGCTAGCGGGCGGCCGGAAGGTGAATGCTAGGCATGATCTAACCCTCGGTCTCTGGCGTCGCGACTGCGAAATTTCGCGAGGGTTTCCGAGAAGGTGATTGCGCTTCGCAGATCTCCAGGCGCGTGGGTGCGGACGTAGTCAGCGCCATTGCCGATCGCGTGAAGTTCCGCCGCAAGGCTCGCTGGACCCAGATCCTTTACAGGAAGGCCAACGGTGGCGCCCAAGAAGGATTTCCGCGACACCGAGACCAATAGCGGAAGCCCCAACGCCGACTTCAGCTTTTGAAGGTTCGACAGCACGTGCAGCGATGTTTCCGGTGCGGGGCTCAAGAAAAATCCCATCCCCGGATCGAGGATGAGCCGGTCGGCAGCGACCCCGCTCCGTCGCAAGGCGGAAACCCGCGCCTCGAAGAACCGCACAATCTCGTCGAGCGCGTCTTCGGGTCGAAGGTGACCGGTGCGGGTGGCGATGCCATCCCGCTGCGCTGAGTGCATAACCACCAGCCTGCAGTCCGCCTCAGCAATATCGGGATAGAGCGCAGGGTCAGGAAATCCTTGGATATCGTTCAGGTAGCCCACGCCGCGCTTGAGCGCATAGCGCTGGGTTTCCGGTTGGAAGCTGTCGATTGAAACACGGTGCATCTGATCGGACAGGGCGTCTAAGAGCGGCGCAATACGTCTGATCTCATCGGCCGGCGATACAGGCCTCGCGTCCGGATGGCTGGCGGCCGGTCCGACATCCACGACGTCTGATCCGACTCGCAGCATTTCGATCGCCGCGGTGACAGCGCCGGCGGGGTCTAGCCGCCGGCTCTCATCGAAGAAGGAGTCCTCGGTGAGATTCAGAATGCCGAACACCGTCACCATGGCGTCGGCCTCCGCAGCGACTTCCACGATGGGGATCGGGCGAGCAAAAAGGCAGCAATTATGAGCCCCATACCTACAAAGCCCCACGCATCAAGCTTTTGCCCATGAAGCAACCAGGCAATGGCTGTAATTATGACGACGCCGAGTCCCGACCAGACTGCATAAGCAACACCGACAGGGATGGATTTCAGAACCAGAGAAAGAAAATAAAATGCGATGCCATAACCGATTATGACAACGGCGGAAGGGGCAAGCTTAGTAAAGCCCTCGCTAGATTTTAATGCGGATGTTGCGATTACTTCGCCAACTATTGCGATAACAAGAAAAAGCCAGCCTTTCATGATATATCTCCCAATTTGTGTAGGGCTTATTATGCACGCTTAAAAATAATAAAAGCAGACTTGACCTGATAGTTTGGCTGTGAGCAATTATGTGCTTAGTGCATCTAACGTTAAGTTCAGCGGCAGCTTTTAAGTTGCGGCTTTGTGGAATACTTTTGCGCAGCAAAACCACAAAGACGCGACTTAAAAGCTGTCCAAGGAGCGAAGCGACTGGTGCTGCAACGCATTGTTAGCCTTTTTTCCAAATCTGGTATGTATAATTTATATTAGACATAAAAAACTGTTCAAAAACCAAATTGAAATTCTCAGGCATTATAGGGAATTTGATATCACCTTCGACTTCAACGTGAACAGTAGACAAATGAATTATATCTGCTTTTTCAATAAGGCTATTATAGATTTGACCCCCGCCAGAGACATATACATGATCTGTAACTTTTGATAGCTCTTTCAAAGCATTTTCTATTGAAGGAAAAACTAGGACGTTTTCATTTGAGCTTGAAATTCCGTTCTTTGACACTACTGCATATTTGCGATTTGGAAGAACACCCATAGAGTCAAATGTTTTTCTTCCGACAAGGAGCCATTGATTATATGTGAGCGCTTTAAAGAGTAGTTGCTCACCTTTTACTGACCACGGGATATCAGGACCACTACCGATTACGCCATTTTCTGACACTGCAGAAATCAATGATATTTTCAATTTAACTCCCTTAATGGCTAACTTTGTTTTAGGGCGACTGCCCTGCTGCGTAACATCGTTGCTGCTCCATAACATCAAACATCGACCCACGGCGTAACGCGCTTGCTGCTTGGATGCCCGAGGCATAGACTGTACAAAAAAACAGTCATAACAAGCCATGAAAACCGCCACTGCGCCGTTACCACCGCTGCGTTCGGTCAAGGTTCTGGACCAGTTGCGTGAGCGCATACGCTACTTGCATTACAGTTTACGAACCGAACAGGCTTATGTCCACTGGGTTCGTGCCTTCATCCGTTTCCACGGTGTGCGTCACCCGGCAACCTTGGGCAGCAGCGAAGTCGAGGCATTTCTGTCCTGGCTGGCGAACGAGCGCAAGGTTTCGGTCTCCACGCATCGTCAGGCATTGGCGGCCTTGCTGTTCTTCTACGGCAAGGTGCTGTGCACGGATCTGCCCTAGCTTCAGGAGATCGGAAGACCTCGGCCGTCGCGGCGCTTGCCGGTGGTGCTGACCCCGGATGAAGTGGTTCGCATCCTCGGTTTTCTGGAAGGCGAGCATCGTTTGTTCGCCCAGCTTCTGTATGGAACGGGCATGCGGATCAGTGAGGGTTTGCAACTGCGGGTCAAGGATCTGGATTTCGATCACGGCACGATCATCGTGCGGGAGGGCAAGGGCTCCAAGGATCGGGCCTTGATGTTACCCGAGAGCTTGGCACCCAGCCTGCGCGAGCAGCTGTCGCGTGCACGGGCATGGTGGCTGAAGGACCAGGCCGAGGGCCGCAGCGGCGTTGCGCTTCCCGACGCCCTTGAGCGGAAGTATCCGCGCGCCGGGCATTCCTGGCCGTGGTTCTGGGTTTTTGCGCAGCACACGCATTCGACCGATCCACGGAGCGGTGTCGTGCGTCGCCATCACATGTATGACCAGACCTTTCAGCGCGCCTTCAAACGTGCCGTAGAACAAGCAGGCATCACGAAGCCCGCCACACCGCACACCCTCCGCCACTCGTTCGCGACGGCCTTGCTCCGCAGCGGTTACGACATTCGAACCGTGCAGGATCTGCTCGGCCATTCCGACGTCTCTACGACGATGATTTACACGCATGTGCTGAAAGTTGGCGGTGCCGGAGTGCGCTCACCGCTTGATGCGCTGCCGCCCCTCACTAGTGAGAGGTAGGGCAGCGCAAGTCAATCCTGGCGGATTCACTACCCCTGCGCGAAGGCCATCGGTGCCGCATCGAACGGCCGGTTGCGGAAAGTCCTCCCTGCGTCCGCTGATGGCCGGCAGCAGCCCGTCGTTGCCTGATGGATCCAACCCCTCCGCTGCTATAGTGCAGTCGGCTTCTGACGTTCAGTGCAGCCGTCTTCTGAAAACGACAGTCAGAATAGAGTCTGCTTTCCCATTTTTTGACACATGCCCGCGAAGGTTATAGATTTCAGCCTGACAGAAATGGGCTTTGAGGCACAACGGAACAGAAAGTGCACTTAAGCCGCCTTCAACCAAGGAGACATCGTGCAGGGGCACCGCATCGGCTACGTCCGGGTCAGCAGCTTTGACCAGAACCCGGAACGCCAGCTGGAACAAACCCAGGTGAGCAAGGTGTTCACCGACAAGGCATCGGGCAAGGACACCCAGCGCCCCCAGCTCGAAGCGCTGCTGAGCTTCGTCCGCGAAGGCGATACAGTGGTGGTGCACAGCATGGATCGGCTGGCCCGCAACCTCGATGACCTGCGTCGCTTGGTACAGAAGCTGACTCAGCGCGGCGTGCGCATCGAGTTCCTGAAGGAGGGCCTGGTGTTCACTGGCGAGGACTCGCCGATGGCCAACCTGATGCTGTCGGTGATGGGGGCCTTCGCTGAGTTCGAGCGCGCCCTGATCCGCGAGCGGCAGCGTGAGGGCATCGCCTTGGCCAAGCAGCGTGGCGCGTACCGGGGCCGCAAGAAAGCCCTGTCCGATGAGCAGGCTGCTACCCTGCGGCAGCGAGCGACGGCCGGCGAGCCCAAGGCGCAGCTTGCCCGCGAGTTCAACATCAGCCGGGAAACCCTCTACCAGTACCTCCGCACGGACGACTGACACATGCCGCGTCGCTTGATCCTCTCGGCCACGGAGCGGGACACCCTGCTTGCGCTGCCGGAAAGCCAGGATGACCTGATCCGCTACTACACCTTCAACGACTCCGACCTGTCGCTGATCCGCCAGCGACGCGGCGACGCCAACCGCCTCGGCTTCGCCGTGCAGCTCTGCCTGCTGCGCTACCCCGGTTACGCGCTGGGAACCGACAGCGAGCTGCCCGAGCCGGTCATCCTGTGGGTGGCGAAGCAAGTCCAGGCCGAGCCGGCGAGCTGGGCAAAGTACGGCGAGCGCGACGTGACCCGTCGCGAGCATGCCCAGGAACTGCGCACCTACCTGCAACTGGCCCCGTTCGGCCTGTCCGACTTCCGCGCCCTGGTGCGCGAGCTAACCGAGCTGGCCCAGCAGACCGACAAAGGCTTGCTGCTGGCCGGTCAGGCCCTGGAGAGCCTACGGCAGAAACGACGCATCCTGCCGGCGCTGAGCGTGATTGACCGGGCCTGCTCGGAAGCCATTGCGCGAGCCAATCGGCGGGTCTACCGCGCCCTGGTCGAACCACTCACGGACTCGCATCGGGCCAAGCTGGACGAGCTGTTGAAGCTCAAGGCCGGCAGCAGCATCACCTGGTTGACCTGGCTGCGCCAGGCACCGCTGAAACCCAACTCTCGGCACATGCTGGAACACATCGAGCGGCTGAAGACATTTCAGTTGGTGGACTTGCCCGAAGGCCTGGGCCGGCACATCCACCAGAACCGCCTGCTCAAGCTGGCCCGCGAGGGTGGGCAGATGACGCCCAAAGACCTCGGTAAGTTCGAGCCGCAGCGCCGCTACGCGACCCTGGCCGCCGTGGTGCTGGAGAGCACCGCGACCGTGATCGATGAGCTGGTCGATCTGCATGACCGCATCCTGGTCAAGCTGTTCAGCGGCGCGAAGCACAAGCATCAGCAGCAGTTCCAGAAGCAGGGCAAGGCGATCAACGACAAGGTGCGCCTGTACTCCAGGATCGGCCAGGCGCTGCTGGAAGCGAAGGAAAGCGGCAGCGACCCCTATGCCGCCATCGAGGCGGTGATTCCCTGGGACGAGTTCACCGAGAGCGTCAGCGAGGCCGAGCTGCTGGCCCGGCCGGAAGGCTTCGACCACCTGCACCTGGTCGGCGAGAACTTCGCCACCCTGCGCAAGGTGCCGGCCGATGCACCCACGGCCTTCATCAAGCCGCGCTGGAAGCCGCTGGTGATCACCCCGGAAGGCCTCGACCGGAAATTCTACGAAATCTGCGCCCTGTCCGAGCTGAAGAACGCCCTGCGCTCCGGCGACATCTGGGTCAAGGGCTCGCGGCAGTTCCGCGACTTCGACGACTACCTGCTGCCGGCCGAGAAGTTCGCCGCACTCAAGCGCGAGCAGGCCCTGCCCCTGGCGATCAACCCGAACAGCGACCAGTACCTGGAAGAGCGTTTGCAGCTGCTGGACGAGCAGTTGGCCACCGTCACCCGCCTGGCCAAGGACAACGAGCTGCCCGATGCCATCCTCACCGAGTCAGGGCTGAAAATCACCCCGCTGGATGCGGCGGTGCCGGATCGGGCGCAGGCGCTGATCGACCAAACCAGCCAGTTACTGCCGCGCATCAAGATCACCGAACTGCTGATGGACGTGGACGACTGGACGGGCTTCAGCCGCCACTTCACCCACTTGAAGGACGGGGCCGAGGCCAAAGACAGGACGTTGCTGCTGTCCGCAATCCTCGGTGATGCGATCAACCTCGGGCTGACCAAGATGGCCGAGTCGAGCCCCGGCCTGACCTACGCCAAGCTGTCCTGGCTGCAAGCCTGGCACATCCGCGACGAAACCTATTCGGCGGCCTTGGCCGAGCTGGTCAACCACCAGTATCGCCACGCCTTTGCCGCCCACTGGGGCGACGGCACGACCTCATCCTCCGATGGCCAGCGCTTCCGCGCGGGTGGCCGGGGCGAGAGCACCGGGCACGTCAACCCGAAGTACGGTAGCGAGCCGGGACGGCTGTTCTATACCCATATCTCCGACCAGTACGCGCCGTTCAGCACCCGCGTGGTGAATGTCGGCGTCCGCGATTCCACCTATGTGCTCGACGGCCTGCTGTACCACGAGTCCGACCTGCGGATCGAGGAGCACTACACCGACACGGCCGGCTTCACCGATCACGTCTTTGCCCTGATGCACCTGCTAGGCTTCCGCTTCGCGCCGCGCATCCGCGACCTCGGCGAAACCAAGCTGTACGTGCCGCAGGGCGTGCAAGCCTACCCGACGTTGCGCCCGCTGATCGGCGGCACCCTGAACATCAAGCACGTGCGTGCCCACTGGGACGACATCCTGCGCCTGGCCAGCTCGATCAAGCAGGGCACCGTCACCGCCTCGCTGATGCTGCGCAAGCTCGGCAGCTACCCGCGCCAGAACGGACTGGCCGTGGCCCTGCGCGAGCTGGGCCGGATCGAGCGCACGCTGTTCATCCTGGACTGGCTGCAAAGTGTTGAACTGCGCCGCCGCGTGCATGCCGGCCTGAACAAAGGTGAGGCGCGCAACTCGCTGGCCAGGGCGGTGTTCTTCAACCGCCTTGGGGAAATCAGGGATCGGAGCTTCGAGCAGCAGCGCTACCGGGCCAGCGGCCTCAACCTGGTGACGGCGGCTATCGTGCTGTGGAACACGGTGTACCTGGAACGCGCCACCCAGGGGTTGGTCGAGGCCGGCAAGCCGGTGGACGGCGAGCTGCTGCAATTCCTGTCGCCGCTGGGCTGGGAGCACATCAACCTAACCGGCGATTACGTCTGGCGGCAGAGCCGCAGACTGGAAGACGGGAAGTTTCGGCCCTTACGGATGCCCGGAAAACCTTAGCGTACGATTTTTTCCGAATTCTGCGGGCTCCCCTATCTCATCTGCGCAAGGCAGAACGTGAAGACGGCCGCCCTGGACCTCGCCCGCGAGCGCCAGGCGCACGAGGCCGGCGCGCGGACCCGCGCCACGGCCCACGAGCGGACGCCGCAGCAGGAGCGCCAGAAGGCCGCCAGAGAGGCCGAGCGCGGCCGTGAGGCTTGGACGCTAGGGCAGGGCATGAAAAAGCCCGTAGCGGGCTGCTACGGGCGTCTGACGCGGTGGAAAGGGGGAGGGGATGTTGTCTACATGGCTCTGCTGTAGTGAGTGGGTTGCGCTCCGGCAGCGGTCCTGATCAATCGTCACCCTTTCTCGGTCCTTCAACGTTCCGACAACGAGCCTCCTTTTCGCCAATCCATCGACAATCACCGCGAGTCCCTGCTCGAACGCTGCGTCCGGACCGGCTTCGTCGAAGGCGTCTATCGCGGCCCGCAACAGCGGCGAGAGCGGAGCCTGTTCAACGGTGCCGCCGCGCTCGCCGGCATCGCTGTCGCCGGCCTGCTCCTCAAGCACGGCCCCAACAGTGAAGTAGCTGATTGTCATCAGCGCATTGACGGCGTCCCCGGCCGAAAAACCCGCCTCGCAGAGGAAGCGAAGCTGCGCGTCGGCCGTTTCCATCTGCGGTGCGCCCGGTCGCGTGCCGGCATGGATGCGCGCGCCATCGCGGTAGGCGAGCAGCGCCTGCCTGAAGCTGCGGGCATTCCCGATCAGAAATGAGCGCCAGTCGTCGTCGGCTCTCGGCACCGAATGCGTATGATTCTCCGCCAGCATGGCTTCGGCCAGTGCGTCGAGCAGCGCCCGCTTGTTCCTGAAGTGCCAGTAAAGCGCCGGCTGCTGAACCCCCAACCGTTCCGCCAGTTTGCGTGTCGTCAGACCGTCTACGCCGACCTCGTTCAACAGGTCCAGGGCGGCACGGATCACTGTATTCGGCTGCAACTTTGTCATGCTTGACACTTTATCACTGATAAACATAATATGTCCACCAACTTATCAGTGATAAAGAATCCGCGCGTTCAATCGGACCAGCGGAGGCTGGTCCGGAGGCCAGACGTGAAACCCAACAGACCCCTGATCGTAATTCTGAGCACTGTCGCGCTCGACGCTGTCGGCATCGGCCTGATTATGCCGGTGCTGCCGGGCCTCCTGCGCGATCTGGTTCACTCGAACGACGTCACCGCCCACTATGGCATTCTGCTGGCGCTGTATGCGTTGATGCAATTTGCCTGCGCACCTGTGCTGGGCGCGCTGTCGGATCGTTTCGGGCGGCGGCCGGTCTTGCTCGTCTCGCTGGCCGGCGCTGCTGTCGACTACGCCATCATGGCGACGGCGCCTTTCCTTTGGGTTCTCTATATCGGGCGGATCGTGGCCGGCATCACCGGGGCGACTGGGGCGGTAGCCGGCGCTTATATTGCCGATATCACTGATGGCGATGAGCGCGCGCGGCACTTCGGCTTCATGAGCGCCTGTTTCGGGTTCGGGATGGTCGCGGGACCTGTGCTCGGTGGGCTGATGGGCGGTTTCTCCCCCCACGCTCCGTTCTTCGCCGCGGCAGCCTTGAACGGCCTCAATTTCCTGACGGGCTGTTTCCTTTTGCCGGAGTCGCACAAAGGCGAACGCCGGCCGTTACGCCGGGAGGCTCTCAACCCGCTCGCTTCGTTCCGGTGGGCCCGGGGCATGACCGTCGTCGCCGCCCTGATGGCGGTCTTCTTCATCATGCAACTTGTCGGACAGGTGCCGGCCGCGCTTTGGGTCATTTTCGGCGAGGATCGCTTTCACTGGGACGCGACCACGATCGGCATTTCGCTTGCCGCATTTGGCATTCTGCATTCACTCGCCCAGGCAATGATCACCGGCCCTGTAGCCGCCCGGCTCGGCGAAAGGCGGGCACTCATGCTCGGAATGATTGCCGACGGCACAGGCTACATTCTGCTTGCCTTCGCGACACGGGGATGGATGGCGTTCCCGATCATGGTCCTGCTTGCTTCGGGTGGCATCGGAATGCCGGCGCTGCAAGCAATGTTGTCCAGGCAGGTGGATGAGGAACGTCAGGGGCAGCTGCAAGGCTCACTGGCGGCGCTCACCAGCCTGACCTCGATCGTCGGACCCCTCCTCTTCACGGCGATCTATGCGGCTTCTATAACAACGTGGAACGGGTGGGCATGGATTGCAGGCGCTGCCCTCTACTTGCTCTGCCTGCCGGCGCTGCGTCGCGGGCTTTGGAGCGGCGCAGGGCAACGAGCCGATCGCTGATCGTGGAAACGATAGGCCTATGCCATGCGGGTCAAGGCGACTTCCGGCAAGCTATACGCGCCCTAGGAGTGCGGTTGGAACGTTGGCCCAGCCAGATACTCCCGATCACGAGCAGGACGCCGATGATTTGAAGCGCACTCAGCGTCTGATCCAAGAACAACCATCCTAGCAACACGGCGGTCCCCGGGCTGAGAAAGCCCAGTAAGGAAACAACTGTAGGTTCGAGTCGCGAGATCCCCCGGAACCAAAGGAAGTAGGTTAAACCCGCTCCGATCAGGCCGAGCCACGCCAGGCCGAGAACATTGGTTCCTGTAGGCATCGGGATTGGCGGATCAAACACTAAAGCTACTGGAACGAGCAGAAGTCCTCCGGCCGCCAGTTGCCAGGCGGTAAAGGTGAGCAGAGGCACGGGAGGTTGCCACTTGCGGGTCAGCACGGTTCCGAACGCCATGGAAACCGCCCCCGCCAGGCCCGCTGCGACGCCGACAGGATCTAGCGCTGCGTTTGGTGTCAACACCAACAGCGCCACGCCCGCAGTTCCGCAAATAGCCCCCAGGACCGCCATCAATCGTATCGGGCTACCTAGCAGAGCGGCAGAGATGAACACGACCATCAGCGGCTGCACAGCGCCTACCGTCGCCGCGACCCCGCCCGGCAGGCGGTAGACCGAAATAAACAACAAGCTCCAGAATAGCGAAATATTAAGTGCGCCGAGGATGAAGATGCGCATCCACCAGATTCCCGTTGGAATCTGTCGGACGATCATCACGAGCAATAAACCCGCCGGCAACGCCCGCAGCATCGCGACCGTCATCGGTGAGAAGTTCGGCAGGTATTGGGTGGTGACAATGTAGGTGCTGCCCCAAATGGCAGGTGCTATCGCTGTGAACAATAAATCGGGCGTGCGTAATGACATGCGATTACAAGACCTCCGCTACGGCGATGGGTTTTTGAGAGTTGCAGGCGCCGCGATGACCGCACCCTGACTTGGACTGGCCCTGCCTCGCACCAATCCACCTGCGGCTATGGCCGCGATCATGCGAGGCCCGAAAATTACACGACCTGTACACGTCCGCCGAACCCGGAACGCAACAGAGCTTCGTGGGCATCCCGATCCGGGTCGTAGCAGCAGTCCTGGACCAAACGCACGTCGTAGTCCGCATCACTAGCCCAGGCGACGCTTGAAAGAACAACGCCGGTGGTGCTTATCCCGGCCATGACAAGCGTGCTTACGCCGCGCGTCCGAAGGTCGGCGTCGAGCGCCGTGCCATAAAAGACGCTGGCTCGCGGACATGCATAGAAAAGGTCGCCCCGTTCGATCGCAAGCCCTTCGACGGGCAGACCGGTGCGAAATCGTCCGCTCGGGAGATACGGTGAGATTTGGCGATTCGTCGCCGGCGGCGCATGTTCATACTCTTCGCCGAGCGAAAAGTTGGGGAACAGCACGGGCCGGCCGCGCAAGGCGTGCTGGCAGCCGTGCAGACCCTGCGTGAGATGAACGCCGACAACCTGCGCAAGGTGCCGGCCGATGCACCCACGGCCTTCATCAAGCCGCGCTGGAAGCCGCTGGTGATCACCCCGGAAGGCCTCGACCGGAAATTCTACGAAATCTGCGCCCTGTCCGAGCTGAAGAACGCCCTGCGCTCCGGCGACATCTGGGTCAAGGGCTCGCGGCAGTTCCGCGACTTCGACGACTACCTGCTGCCGGCCGAGAAGTTCGCCGCACTCAAGCGCGAGCAGGCCCTGCCCCTGGCGATCAACCCGAACAGCGACCAGTACCTGGAAGAGCGTTTGCAGCTGCTGGACGAGCAGTTGGCCACCGTCACCCGCCTGGCCAAGGACAACGAGCTGCCCGATGCCATCCTCACCGAGTCAGGGCTGAAAATCACCCCGCTGGATGCGGCGGTGCCGGATCGGGCGCAGGCGCTGATCGACCAAACCAGCCAGTTACTGCCGCGCATCAAGATCACCGAACTGCTGATGGACGTGGACGACTGGACGGGCTTCAGCCGCCACTTCACCCACTTGAAGGACGGGGCCGAGGCCAAAGACAGGACGTTGCTGCTGTCCGCAATCCTCGGTGATGCGATCAACCTCGGGCTGACCAAGATGGCCGAGTCGAGCCCCGGCCTGACCTACGCCAAGCTGTCCTGGCTGCAAGCCTGGCACATCCGCGACGAAACCTATTCGGCGGCCTTGGCCGAGCTGGTCAACCACCAGTATCGCCACGCCTTTGCCGCCCACTGGGGCGACGGCACGACCTCATCCTCCGATGGCCAGCGCTTCCGCGCGGGTGGCCGGGGCGAGAGCACCGGGCACGTCAACCCGAAGTACGGTAGCGAGCCGGGACGGCTGTTCTATACCCATATCTCCGACCAGTACGCGCCGTTCAGCACCCGCGTGGTGAATGTCGGCGTCCGCGATTCCACCTATGTGCTCGACGGCCTGCTGTACCACGAGTCCGACCTGCGGATCGAGGAGCACTACACCGACACGGCCGGCTTCACCGATCACGTCTTTGCCCTGATGCACCTGCTAGGCTTCCGCTTCGCGCCGCGCATCCGCGACCTCGGCGAAACCAAGCTGTACGTGCCGCAGGGCGTGCAAGCCTACCCGACGTTGCGCCCGCTGATCGGCGGCACCCTGAACATCAAGCACGTGCGTGCCCACTGGGACGACATCCTGCGCCTGGCCAGCTCGATCAAGCAGGGCACCGTCACCGCCTCGCTGATGCTGCGCAAGCTCGGCAGCTACCCGCGCCAGAACGGACTGGCCGTGGCCCTGCGCGAGCTGGGCCGGATCGAGCGCACGCTGTTCATCCTGGACTGGCTGCAAAGTGTTGAACTGCGCCGCCGCGTGCATGCCGGCCTGAACAAAGGTGAGGCGCGCAACTCGCTGGCCAGGGCGGTGTTCTTCAACCGCCTTGGGGAAATCAGGGATCGGAGCTTCGAGCAGCAGCGCTACCGGGCCAGCGGCCTCAACCTGGTGACGGCGGCTATCGTGCTGTGGAACACGGTGTACCTGGAACGCGCCACCCAGGGGTTGGTCGAGGCCGGCAAGCCGGTGGACGGCGAGCTGCTGCAATTCCTGTCGCCGCTGGGCTGGGAGCACATCAACCTAACCGGCGATTACGTCTGGCGGCAGAGCCGCAGACTGGAAGACGGGAAGTTTCGGCCCTTACGGATGCCCGGAAAACCTTAGCGTACGATTTTTTCCGAATTCTGCGGGCTCCCCGAGGGGCGCAGGATTGCCTGATCACCAGGTCCGGGTCGACGGTGATCAGGTGGTTCTCCACCGCTTCGCCGTTGATGCGAGCTAACAGGCGGGTGACGGCGAGGCGCCCCAGCTCCTCTTTGGGCTGGTTGACGGTGGTGAGCGGCGGTGACATAAATTCGGCCAGCGCCACATTGTCGTAGCCAACGATGGAGAGGTCGCGCGGGATCACCAGCCCCGCCTGATGGGCGGCACTGATTGCTCCCATTGCCATCATGTCGTTGCAGACAAAGAGGGCGGTGGGACGCTCGGGCAATGCCAGCAGACGGGTCATCGCCTGATGGCCGCTGGCACAATCAAAGTCCCCCTCCTGGATCCAGTCAGGATTGAGCGTGAGACCTGCCTCCTGCAACGCCTGCTCAAAGCCAGCTTGGCGCTGGTTGGCGGGGGCGCGGCTGTGGGGGCCTGTGATACAACCGATGGCGGTATGGCCCAGCTCAATCAGATGGCGGGTCGCGAGATAACCACCGTGGAAGGAGTTGTCGGCGATAAGATCCACATCCTCGCTGACCAGCCCCCAATCCATCACCACCACCGGCAGGCTCTTGAGCCAGTCGAGCTGGTTGAAGACCTCTTGTTGTCCTTCGCTACACATGATCAGCAGGCCATCGACCCGCTTGCGCAGCATCATCTTGAGGTAGGAGAGAGCGGTTTCCGCCTGACCCTCGGTGTTGCCCAGCATCAGGTTGTAGCCCTGCTCGAAGCAGTAACGCTCCACCCCGCGCACCACCTCGGCAAAGAAGGGGTTGCTGGAGGTGGTGACCAGCATGCCGATACTGTTGGTCTCCTTCACCTTGAGGCTGCGGGCCACCAGACTCGGGGCATAGTTGAGCTCGCGCATGGCGGCGAAGACCCGCTCGCGGGTCTCCTCGGCCACAAAGCGGGTCTCGTTGATGACGTGGGAGACGGTGGTGGTCGAGACCCCCGCCAGCGCCGCCACCTCCTTGATATTGGCCATCAGTGCCCCTGCGCAGTCTGCTCAAGCAGGAAGGCGTTAACTTCCTGCTTGCTCGGGATCGAGCTCTGGGCACCGAATCGGGTGACGGAGAGCGCCGCCGCCCCGTGGGCAAAGCGCACCGCGCTGTGGAAATCGGCACCCGCCAGTTCCGCCGCCAGCAGGGCGCCGTTGAAGGTATCGCCCGCGGCAGTGGTATCCACCGCCTTGACCCGAAAGCCCGGGATCAGCTGTTGCTGCTGTGCGTTGCTGCAATAGACCCCCTGCGACCCCAGGGTGATCATCACGTCCGCAATCCCCATCTGGTGGAAGCGGGCGGCAGCCTCGCGGGCGCTCGTTTCGTCGGTGACTTTGACGCCGGTCAACAGCTCGGCTTCAGTCTGGTTGGGGGTGATAAGATCCACCAGCGCCAACAGCTCAGCGGAGAGCGGACGGGCGGGGGCGGGGTTGAGTACCACCCGGGTGCCGTTGGCGCGAGCCAGCCGTGCAGCTTCATGGACGCTCTCCAGCGGCACTTCCAGCTGCAACAGCAGGGTGTGGGCGTCGGCGATCATCGCTTCATGGTTTTTCACCACAGCCGGAGTGATGGCCCCGTTGGCTTCGGCTGAGATGCCGATACTGTTCTCCCCCTCATCGCTCACATAGATGATGGCGATACCGGTCGGGAGCTTGGGATCGAGTTCGACGGCGCTCACGTCGATGCCATCTTTGGCAAAACCGCTTTTCATCTGGTGGCCGATGGCGTCATCACCGATGCGGGCGATAAAGGAGACGGGGGCGCCAAGGCGGGCAGCTGCGACTGCCTGATTAGCCCCCTTGCCACCCGGGACCACCTGATAGCTGTGACCGGTCGGGTTTCACCCGGGCGAGGAAAGTGGGGTACGCGCAGCACATGGTCTGCATTGACACTGCCCAGAACGACGAGACGATTCATGTTGACTACTCCTGATGCATCTTGGCTTGAACACTGTGATGGAGTGAGCCCAAGCCGGGAGGCACCTGAACGAGAGGGAAAAGGGGAGGCGAACCTCCCCTCGAGCACTTACTTGCTGACCACTTGCAGCGGTACCGGAATGGATTTCTCGACCGGCTGACCTTTGAGCACCTTGTCGGCAGTCTCGACGCCGATGGCACCAATCAGAGCCGGTTGCTGGGCCACGGTGGCGGCCAGTTTACCCTTGGCCACGGCGGCTTTGCCATCGTCAGTGCCGTCGAAGCCGACGATCATCACTTCTTTACCGGCAGCCTGCACGGCGCGGATGGCACCCAGCGCCATCTCGTCGTTCTGGGCGAACACTGCCTGTACGGTCGGGTGGGCAGCCAGCAGGTTTTCCATGACGTTCAGACCCTTGGTGCGGTCAAAGTCGGCAGGCTGGGAAGCCAGTACCTGCAGCTTGTTGGCCGCCACGGCCAGGGCAAAACCTTCGCCACGGTCGCGGGCGGCGGAGGTACCGGCAATCCCTTCCAGCTGGATCACCTTGGCACCGGTACCCAGTTTTTCGGTGATGAAGTCACCGGCCAGCTTGCCGCCCGCCACGTTGTCGGAGGCGATGTGGGCTTTCACCTCGCCTTGCGCGGCGCCGCGGTCCAGGGTCAGCACCGGAATGTTGGCGCGGTTGGCCAGACGGATGGCGTTGCCGACTGCTTCGGAGTCGGTCGGGTTGATCAGGATGGCGCCGACCTTGCGCACGGTGAGATCTTCCATGTTGGAGAGCTCTTTGGCCGGGTCATTCTGGGAATCCAGCACCACCAGCTCGTAACCAAGCTCCTTGGCTTTGGCTTCTGCACCCTCTTTCATGGTGACGAAGAAGGGGTTGTTGAGGGTGGAGACCACCATCGCCAGGGTTTGATCGGCGGCCTGGGCAGTGCCCAGCACGGACATGATGGCGGCAGCGAGCAGGGTATTGAGCTTTTTCATCATTTCATTCCTTGTGTGTGGCTTGTCTTATTAACGGTTGCTTTTGTTATCGATCATCACGGCAAGCAAGATCACGCTGGCCTTGGCGATCATCTGGTAATAGGACGATACGTCGAGCAGGTTGAGGGCATTGTTGAGAAAACCGATGATCAAGGCACCTATCAGGGTGCCCATGATGCGGCCCTTGCCGCCCATCAGGCTGGTTCCGCCCAGCACCACCGCAGCGATGGCATCCAGCTCGTAACCCATGCCCGCCGTCGGCTGGGCAGAGGAGAGGCGAGAGGTAACGATAAGCCCAGCCAGCGCCGAGAGCGCGCCGCACAGACCATACACCGCCAGCTTCACCCGATCCACATTGATACCGGAGAGGCGGGTGGCAGATTCGTTACCGCCCAGCGCGTAGATGTAGCGACCGAGACGGGTGTGGTTGAGCATGAACCAGGCCAGCAGGAAGACGATGGCCATCAGCCAGATGGGCACCGGCAGACCGAACAGGTAACCGGTACCGAGCCAAGCGAAGTGATCGGCGCCGTCACTGAAACCGGTGGAGATGGGGCGACCCTCGGTATAGACCATGGTGATACCGCGCAGGGCAGTCATGGTGACCAGGGTAGCGATAAATGCCTGCACCTTGCCCTTGGCAATGATGAGGCCGCTGACGCCGCCCAGCAGGGCACCGGCACCCAGAGTGAGGGGCACCACCAGCCAGATCGGTAGCTCCATGGCGACCATGGTCGCCGCCAGCGCACCGCACAGGGCCAGTACCGAGCCGACCGACAGATCGATACCGGCGGTGAGGATAACCAGCGTCATACCGACCGCCATGATGGCGTTGACCGAGGTCTGGCGCAGGATGTTGAGGAGGTTGTCGGCGGTGAAGAAGTTGGGGCTCAGAAAGGAGACCACACCAATCAGGACCAGCAGCGCGACCAGGGATTTGTTCTCGATCCACCACGCCTTGCTCATGACGCCGCGGCGGGAAAGGGTTTGGGTTGTCATTGGGATGCCTCTTGCTCTGCTTGCCACTGTTTACCGACTGCCGCCGCCATCAGCTTCTCCTGATTGGCATCGCGGGTGTTGAACTCTGCGCTGATGCGCCCTTCGTGCATCACCATGATGCGATCACTCATGCCGAGCACTTCCGGCATCTCGGAGGAGACCAGAATGATGCTCATCCCCTCCTTCTTGAACTGGTTGATCAGCTGATAAATTTCCTTTTTCGCCCCCACGTCGACGCCGCGGGTCGGCTCGTCGAGGATCAGCACCTTGGGCCGGGTCAGCAGCCCCTTGGCGATGGCTACCTTCTGCTGGTTGCCGCCAGAGAGCAGCTTTATCAGCTGATCCTGACTCGGGGTCTTGATGTTGAACAGGCGCACATAGTCGCTCACCGCCTGCCGTTCGGCCTTGCCGTCGATCTTGCCGTTGCTGATGAACTCGTCGAGGGCGCAGAGACTCATGTTCTCCCGCACCGACAGCTCCAGCACCAGACCATCCCCCTTGCGATCCTCGGAGATATAGGCGATGCCAGCGGCCAGGCCATCGGCCGGACTGGTTGGTACCAGCGCGTGGCCATCCACCGTAATGTCACCGGCGCTGACGGGGCTGGCGCCGTAGATCAGCTTCATCAGCTCGGTACGACCGGAACCCATCAGGCCGCTAAAACCCAGAATCTCCCCCTGACGCAGGGAGAAGCTCACCCCGCGCACGCCGGGACCGGCCAGATCCTTCACCTGCAGGCTGACGGGGCCGAGCTCGCGCTCAAGACGCGGGTACTGCTCTTCCAGACGGCGACCCACCATCATCTCGATGATCTTGTCTTCATCCAGATCGCTCACCGCCTTCTCGCCGATCCACTTGCCATCGCGCAGCACAGTGACCCGATCGCAGATCTCGAAGATCTCCTTGAGGCGATGGGAGATATAGACGATGCCGCAACCCTGTTCACGCAACTCGCGGATAACCTTGAACAACTGCTCGGTCTCGGTATCGGTCAACGCATCGGTCGGTTCATCCATGATGATGACGCTGGCATCGAACGACAGCGCCTTGGCGATCTCCACCATCTGCTGTTCGCCGATGGAGAGACTTCCGAGTCGTGTATCAGGGCCATGTTTGACGCCAAGCCGTGCCAGCAGACCGCTGGCACGCTCACGCAACTGCTTGTGGTCGATGCTGCCAAAACGGGTGCGGGGCTCGCGGCCGAGGAAGATGTTTGCGGCAATCGACAACTCCGGCAGCAGGTTCAGCTCCTGATGGATGATGCTGATCCCCTGATCCTGAGAGTCGCGGGGGCCCTTGAAGTGAACCGGTTGACCGCGGTAGCTGACGCTGCCCGTATCGGCCTGATAGATACCGGTCAGCACCTTCATCAGGGTGGATTTGCCGGCGCCATTTTCGCCGAGCAGAGCCATCACCTGGCCCGGATAGACCCGCAGACCCGCTTCGTCGAGGGCGCGTACACCGGGGAAGGTCTTGACGATCCCGGTCAGCTCCAGAATGGGTGAGAGGGGGGAGGTTGTGCTCATTTGCAGCTTCCTTGAAGAGGCCTTCTTTGAAGAATGTCAGAACGCCACACCGGCGCAGAGGATCAGGTTGGCGTAGGGAGTCACCTCGCCGCTGCGCACGATGGCCTTGCTCTGGCGGGAGCGGGTTTTGAACTCCTCGTGCAGGCAGTATTCGATGGCGATGGGCTTGCCCTGGGCGGCTGCGTGCGCCTCAAGCTGATCGACCAGAGCCTGATGGGCGGCGGGGCTGATCTGCCTGATCTCGCTTGCCATGATCACCTTCTCCACCACCAGATCGGTGAGCAGGGCGGTCAGTACGGTTTCAAGGCTGGGTGTCCCCGCCATCAGCGCCAGATCGATCCGCTCCGGACCTGCCGGAATGGGCAAGCCTGCATCGCAGACGGTGATCTCGTCGGTGTGGCCCATCTGTGCCACCAGAGCACTCAGGGGAGCATTGAGCAGTACGCCTCGTTTCATACAGCACCTCATCAGGCCATGGCCCGTCAATCTGTGAACCGCTAGGCAACCGGTTACGCAACCGGTTGCGTCATGGCGCAAAGATAGGCTTTTTACTAAGGAAGGGCCACGGCAAAACCACGGAAATGTGAAAACGATCTCAAAGGCGGGAGAAGAAGTGCAGGGGAGGAGGCAGGAAGGGTGTCAGCAGAGCCCTGACACCCTTGTTATTTATCGAGCTATTGATTTTATTGTTAGTTGGCCAGTGCCTTGGCGACCGCCGGACGGCTCAGCATTCGCTGATAATGATCGGCAACCTTGGGGAATTCACTGATCTCGACCCCATCGCTTTTCAGCCAGCCCGCGACCACGAACAGATAGATATCCGCCACGCTGAACTGCTCGCCCAGCACCCAGGGGCCTGCCAGATAGTGCTGCTCAATCTGGGCAAAGCCATCGCGCATATTGCTGGCGACTTTCTGTTGCATGGCGGCAATGGCCTGCTCGTCATCGGCCCAGCGGCTGCCACGGCGACCGTGGGCGTGGGAGACATGCACGGTGGAGGCGAGGAAGCAGTTGACCTCCTGCATGCGGGCCAGCAGGAACGGGTTGTCCAGCGGTGCCAGCTTGGCTGCGGGGAAGCGCTGCGCCACATAGAGCAGCAGGGCCGGGGTCTCGGTCAGGGTGCCCTGCTCGGTGACAAGGGCTGGCACCCGCCCTTTGGGGTTGATGGCAAGATACGCAGGGTCACGTTGCTCCCCTGCGGCGAGGTTGACGAGACGGGGTTGGAACGGGGCATTCGCTTCCAGCAGGGCAATCTGCACGGCCATGGCACAAGTGCCGGGAGCGAAATAGAGGGTCAGATCGGACATGAATACTCCTGATTGGCTCAGGCCACCCGCGATATCGGCGAAAAACGTGTTTTCCGTGATACCTCGAGGGGTCATGAAAAAAGAGAGGGGGCAACGCTTGCCCCCACAGCCAATCTACACCCCTGAGGGGGGATGAAAAAGCGCAGAATTAATCGATTCTTGCCATCTTATTGGTTGTCCATACCTTAAACTCCTCGGCCAAAACCTCGAACTAGCTACATAAACGCGGTTAAGCAGTCATTCTTCTGGATCAACTACGTTTAAACCTATATATCAAATAATCTACAGAGTTATTTAATTTCCATTTTTTAGCTCTAAGCGTATAACACTGATTTAAGGGGTTGAAAACATATACTTCAAACAAGGTGACTGCTTTAAATACCTAATTAAAAAATCATTTTCCTCTTGTATCAATAAGGCCGGTTAAATCCTGCTCATGAAACATTGATAACAATTCTGGATTATCAATGAAGTGAAGTTTAACCAGGTCACAATGTAGCTCACTATACAGTCTTTCAGCTTCAGTGACTAATGAGAGCAAATCAGATAGTGTCATTCTTGTATTCTCATTCTTAAGAGAGAATATTTCCTCTTCAACAGAGTCTTCATAGATAACCATCATCAAAGGATTATGAGCAATTAAATTTCGCTTTTTTGCTAGCTCTAGCATTTTTTTCATATTTTCGCAAAATGACTGAACTTCTTTGCGCTCACCATACCTATCGTTTGCCAAATCAATTACTATGTTTATTCTTTGCGCCAGAGGTAAACTTGTTAAGTGATTTAAAATTACTTGGCTATTTAACCATTTACTGATGCAATCAATGGTGAATCTTTCTAGGCTGCCAAACGACAGGAAAACCTTGCCAATATTTAGCGCCCATTCATCATTCAAATCAACAATTTTTGCCGTACCGTTCCTCAATCTATAGCAGTGATTAAATGGAAAATATAAATTGATCTGTTAAAATAGCTTTCCATATAAATATGTTTTACTCATGATTGTCAAAGGACCGTAGGTTCGATTAGCGAAGCGTAATCGGACGTTCGCGGTTTCGATAATACTGCACAGTCATTCCCCATAAACGTATCTATTGTGCCTATATCTCCACAATGGAGCAATGCTGAATCCATTCTGAATATAAAAAGACACCACTACCACTATCATATTCCCCTGACAATTTACTTTGAAGCTGGCTGCTGTGGAGAACGGACAAGAGTTGTGGTCTGTCAGTCTGGCTTAAAGGCGACTGTCCATATATTTTGCCATTAACCGAGGCTCGCCTGTGCCTCTCTGTGTCAATGAATGTTACGCTTAAAAATTGCGCAGATTGGTAAAAGGCGAAGGGGGCAAATATTGCCCCCTTAATCCATTAATCCCGTCAGGGCCGATTAACCGCCGACTTAACCGGCTTTGGCCACCATGGCTTTCAGCTGCAGAAAGTACTGCTCGTAGAGGCGGGAGGCGTCCCCCACATCGGACTGGAATTCCCCCTTGCGCTTGATCTCGTCGCTCGGGAAAACCATGGGGTTGTTGCGAAACGCCGGGGTGAGCAGGGGAATGGCATCCTTGACCGGGGTGGGGTAGCCAATTGCCTCGGCCACCTTGGCGGCCACATCGGGGCGCATCAGGAAGTTGATCAGGGCGTGGGCCTCCTTCACATGCTTGGCCTTGGCCGGGATGGCGAGGTTGTCCATCCAGAGCACGGCGCCTTCTTCGGGGTAGGTCATCTGGATGGAGGGATATTCACGCTGGGCGCCGTAGGCCGAGCCGTTCCACAACATGCCGATATTGACCTCGCCGGCGATAAAGGGGTCGGCCGGGTTGTCGGAGTTGAACGCCTTGACGTTCGGCATCAGCTTTTTCAGGTATTCGAACGCTTCGGCAATTTGCGCCTTGTCCTGGGTGTTGGGGCTATAGCCCAGTTGCACCAGCGCGATATGGAATACCTCGCGGGCATCGTCCATCAGCAGCAGACTCTCTTTCCACTCCGGAGCCCAGAGCTGTTTCCAGCTGGTAACGGGTTGCTCGATGATGTCGGTGTTAGTGCCGATCCCGGTTGCGCCCCAGATATAGGGGATGGAGTAGCGGTTGTCCGGGTCGTACTCGTGGTTGAGCAGGGTGGGGTCGAGGTGCTTGAAGTTGGGCAGCTGGGCGCGATCCAGCGGCTGCAGCATTCCCTCCTTGGCCATTTTCGAGATGAAATAGGTGCTGGGCACCACCACGTCATAGCCGTCGCCATGGGTTTTCAGCTTGGCGTAGAGGGTCTCGTTGGATTCGTAGGTGGAGTAGATCACCTTGATGCCGGTCTCTTGCTGGAACTGCTCCAGCAGGCCATCCGGCACATATTCCGACCAGTTGTAGAAGTAGACCACCTTGTCATCGGCCGCGTGAGCGCTCTGGCTCAGCAGCGGGGTGGTGAGGGTGAGGGCGGCTGCCAGCAGGGCGCCGGCCTTGTGTTGGATTGTCATCAACAACTCCTTGGGGTTATGGGGCCTTGCGGCCCACCGTGACAGAGTTCGCCAAAGGTGGCGGGGACGAAACGGGCAGGGTCAACCCTGCCGTTTACGCAGTAACAGTTGCGCCAGCAGCACCATCCCGAGGGAGGCGACCAGCATCAGGGTGGCCAGGGCGTTGACCTCGGGGGAGACCCCCACCTTGACCATGGAGTAGATCTTGAGCGGCAGGATCTCGTAGGCCGGGCCGGTAACAAAGGAGCTCACCACCACGTCATCCAGCGACAGGGTAAAGGAGAGCAGCCAGCCCGCCATCACCGCGGGCAGGGCCAGCGGCAGTATGATGCGGCGCAGGATGATCCACTCGCCAGCACCCAGATCCCGCGCGGCTTCCAGCATCCGCACATCGAAGCCACACAGCCGCGAGTAGACGGTGATCACCACGAACGGCAGGCAGAAGGTAATGTGGGCGATCAGCAGCGACCAGAAGCCGAGCGCAATACCGGTCACTACAAACAGGGTCAGCAGGGAGATGGCCATGACGATATCGGGGGACATCATCACCACGAACAGCATGCCGCTCACGTACTGTTTGCCGCGAAAGCGGTAGCGAAACAGCGCCACGGCGGTGAGTGTACCGATCAGGGTGGCGGCGGTGGCGGTGAGGGCGGCGATGGTCAGGGAGTGCTGGGCCGCCTGCATCAGGCTGGCGCTGGCAAACAGCTTCTCATACCAGCCCAGGGTAAAGCCGCGCCAGTCGATGCCATATTTAGACAGGTTGAAGGAGTTGGCGATCAGCACCCCGATGGGCACATAGAGATAGCCAAACACCAGCAGCAGAAACAGAGCTTTCAATGCGCGCATCATGCCAGCTCCCCCTTCTTGCTGAGCAGTTTGCCCGCCCGCCAGTAGCAGTAGACCAACAGTGCCATCAGCACCGTCAGCATCACGCTGATGGCGGCGCCGAAGGGCCAGTCACGGCTGTTGAGGAACTGGGTCTTGATCAGGTTACCGATAAGCAGGTGCTTGGCGCCCCCCAGCAAGTCGGAGACGTAGAACATCCCCATGGCGGGCAGGAACACCAGCAGACAACCGGCGATGATGCCGGGCAGAGTGAGGGGCAGAATGATCCGCACCAGCCGCTGCCAGCCGTTGGCGCCAAGATCTCGCGCCGCCTCCAGCAAACGGCCATCCAGCTTCTCGATGCTGGAGTAGAGCGGCAGCACCATAAAGGGGAGCAGCACATAGACCAGCCCGATGATGACGGCCACCTCGGTATACATCATCTGCAGCGGCCGCTCGATAAGCCCCAGATCCAGCAGCCAGCCATTGATCAGCCCCCGGGTGCCGAGCAGCACTTTCAGCGCATAGGTACGAATGAGGGAGTTGGTCCAAAACGGCACCACCACCAGAAACAGCAGCAGCGGGCGGATACGCGCTGGAAGATGGGCCAACAGCCAGGCAAAGGGGTAGCCCACCAGCAGGCAGATGGCAGTGGCGAGCAGCGCCAGCCAGAGGGAGTGGAGCAGCACCTCGAAATAGAGCGGGTCCAGCAGGCGGCCATAGTTGTTCAGGGTAAAGAGCGGCGCGATAAGCTCGGACTCATCACGAGTCAGGAAGCTGACGCCGATGATCATCAGGTTGGGCAGGAAGACAAACAGCGTCAGCCAGCCCAGGATCAGCGCGATGGCCCCGTTGCGAAAGCCGTTGTGGGCAAAGCTGTGTGGTACCCGCAGATTAGTGAGGCTCATAGGGCAGCACCACCTCCCAGCTGTCAACCCAGTGGATCGCCACCTCCTGACCCAGGCGGTAGTCAAAGTCGGGGTCATCCTCGTCGAAGAACTCGGAGATAAGCAGCTGTTTGCCACTTTCGAGCTCGATCACCGAATCCAGCGTCGCCCCCTTGTAGTTACGCTCGCGGATATTGCCCCGTAGCGCACCGCTCTGATCGTCATCCTGATCGAGAATGCGCAGATCTTCCGGGCGCAGCAGCACCAGCACCTTGTCGTCTGGCTGGAACGGCAAGGCGGTATGGAGCAGGCATTCGCGCCCCTCTACCTCGGCCTGCCAGATACCGGGCTCGCGCTGGCTGATCAGCTTGCCATCCATCACGTTGATCTCGCCGATAAAGCGGGCCACGAACAGATTGGCTGGCGATTCGTAGATATCGCGCGGAGTGCCACGCTGGATGATTTGGCCCCCCTCCATCACCAGGATGCGATCAGACATGGTGAGCGCCTCTTCCTGATCATGGGTAACGAAGACAAAGGTGATGCCAAGGCGACGTTGCAGCGCCTTGAGCTCGCTCTGCATCTGCTTGCGCAGCTTGTAGTCGAGCGCCGAGAGGGATTCGTCGAGCAGCAGCAGGCGGGGCTTGTTGACCACGGCGCGGGCAATGGCGACCCGTTGTTGCTGGCCGCCGGAGAGCTGATCCGGGCGGCGGTTGGCCAGCTCGGTGAGCTGCACCATGGCGAGGGTCTCCTCGACCCGCTGGCGGATCTCGCTGGCCGGTACTTTCTGCATCTCGAGGCCAAAGGCGACGTTTTCAAACACCGTCATATGAGGGAAGAGCGCATAGCTCTGGAACACGGTGTTGATGTGCCTGTGTTCGGCGGGGATATGGGTGATCTCGTCACCGGCCAGATAGATGGTGCCACCATCGACCGATTCGAGCCCGGCCAGCAGGCGCAGCAGGGTGGTCTTGCCACAGCCGGAAGGGCCCAGCAGGGTAAGAAATTCACCGTCATAGATTTCAAGGTCAAGGTCACTCAGGATCACCTTGCCATCGTATTTTTTGCTGATCTTGTTCAGCGCGACAATTACCTGTGGATTGTTCATCATCCGCCAGTCTCACCCCAGCCAGTGGCCATCGTGTTGAAAGAGGGCCGCATTCTATGCAGCCGACACATGAAATTAAAGGCTTTTTGGCCCGAATTAGCCGCAAGTGCGCAGGAAAAACGGCTACGAATAGCAGACCAAATCGCTATAATGTGCCACCTGATTTGGTCGTTTTCGATATTGGATAGTCAATTGAGTAATAAAATGCGTATTGGCGGCTCCCTTGAGCAGTCTCTGAACCAGGGCTACCGCCTTGATCTGAAAGGGGTCATCCAGGAGGGATGGCAACAGACCCGCCGTACCGGATTTGGCCTGCTGCTGGCGATTGTCGGGGTGACGGCGATCTGGATCCTGCTCAGCAATGTGCTGCTGTTGCCCTATCTGGGGGATGACAGCCAGATGAATGTAGCCATGGTGCTGAGCCTGCTGATGACGGTGGTGATGGCTCCCATGACCAGCTCCCTCGATATGCTGGGGTTGCAGCAGTCGGTCGGGGTACGCGCCCGGGCCAACCAGGTGTTCGACTTCTTCCGCCACTTTGTACGCCTCGGCATGCTGAGCCTGCTTGGCAGTCTGCTCACCAGCCTGTTTGGCCCGCTGTTCGATCTGCTGGGATTGCCCGCCGTACTCTCTTTCATTCCCTCGGCCCTGATCGGCATGGGGCTGCTCTTTACCGTCCCGCTGGTGCTGGAGCGTGGCCTGACGCCGCCCCAGGCCATTCTGGTCTCTCTCAAGCTCTTTGCACGCGGCTGGCCCAGCATTGTGCTGTTCCACGGCGTGATGACCGCGCTCTTCTTCCTGGCTCTGATCCCCATGGGATTGGGGCTTATCTGGGTGGCACCGCTCTATTTCAACTGTAAGGGGATCCTCTATCGGGATCTCTGCGGGGTGGGGGTAGAGGTTAACGAGGTGACAGAAGGCCCCAACCATTTCAATGCATGATGCAAAAGGACGTTGAATGACCCGTCGATATGGAGTGACCAAGGCTGTGCGCCAGAGTCTGCTGGCCACGCTCTTGCTGCCAGGGCTGGCGCTGGCTGAGCCGGTGCTGGATCTGCAATACAGCACCTTCTACAGCCAGATGAAGACCTTTGCTAAAGGGGAGTTTGGTCACGCCAGACTGGGGTTTTATCTGACCGATCCGCAAAATGGTCAGCGCTGTGGCCTCACCTTTGCCCGGGTTGCAACCGACAGCAAGGAAGTGGCGGGCGAGGTAACGGTCGATAGCGAACTGCGCCTGCCTTTTGATGAGGATCTCAACCTCGACAAGGGGATCGTGACCGTTGGCCTGAAAGAAGAGCACGCCACATGCGATATGACGGTACAGGTAATGGCAGATGCGCCGAACGGGCCCGAGCTGCCCTTGGCCGAGCTGGCGGCCCGTCAGCTGCAGATGCAGTCGCTGCTCGACAAGATGGCAGGCATGGTCGGCAAGCACTTCCTGCCGAAGATGGAAGGGGTACGCATTACTCTGGTGGAGCAGAGCGGCACTGCTTATCTGATTGATGGCGCCCGTCAGGAGGCGCTGCCCTGGCAGGAAGGCCACCTGCTGCTGAGCAATGAGCAACTGGCCGCGTTCGCCGCCGGGCAACTGCGCCTGCAGGCTGACGTGCTGCGCCTGACCCCCTGGTTGCACAAGGGCTGATGCCGATGGTGTTGTCACGTTGGTAACAGGCAGATAAAGAAAGCAAAAAAGGAGCGATCATCGCTCCTTTTTTATTGCGTGGCGTTTGCCCTGTGACGGCGGCTTAGCGCACTTCAATCACATCCAGCATGTCCATCTCGTCGATATCCAGCAGCGGCGCCTTCGGCATCTCGGGCGGATCAAACGCCTTGTCGCCGCCATCGATGATGCCGGAGTCGCGGTTGATGCTCTTGAAGTCAAACAGCTTGTGGTCGAGCAGGTGGCTCGGGATCACGTCCTGAATGGCGGTGAACATGGTTTCGATACGACCGGGGAAGCGGCGATCCCAATCCTGCATCATCTGTTTGATGGCCTGACGCTGCAGGTTCTCCTGCGAGCCGCACAGGTTGCACGGAATGATGGGGAAGGCTTTGACGTCGGCGTAGCGGATCAGATCCTTCTCTTTGCAGTAGGCCAGCGGGCGGATCACCACGTTCTTGCCATCATCGCTCACCAGCTTGGGCGGCATGGACTTGAGCTTGCCACCGTAGAACATGTTGAGGAACAGGGTCTCGAGGATGTCGTCACGGTGGTGGCCAAGGGCAATCTTGGTGCAACCCAGCTCCTGGGCGGTGCGATAGAGAATACCGCGGCGCAGCCGTGAGCAGAGGGAGCAGGTGGTTTTGCCTTCCGGTACCTTCTCTTTGACGATGGAGTAGGTATCTTCCTCGACTATCTTGTACTCGATGCCGAGGGAATCCAGATACTCGGGCAGCACATGCTCGGGGAAACCGGGCTGCTTCTGATCCAGGTTGACGGCAACCAGATCGAAATGGATGGGGGCGCTGGCTTTGAGGCTCATCAGTATGTCGAGCATACCGAAGCTGTCCTTGCCGCCGGAGAGGCAGACCATGACCTTGTCGCCCTCTTCAATCATGTTGAAGTCGGCAATGGCCTGACCCACGTTGCGCCGCAGGCGCTTTTGCAGTTTGTTGAAACTGTATTTTTCTTTGGCGTTCAGCTCTTCTAGCATGCTCGTAAAACCCGGGACACAAATAAGCGCGTTATTATAGCCATGTCCCGGGGGAGGGCAAGGTGCCAGGCACCTTATGATTGATTGCGACGACTGTCGACCGGGCAGCTATAGTCCGCCGGTTTGAGGATCAGGATGTCGCAGGAGAGGCGGTCAATCACATGTTCGGCGGTATTGCCGAGCAAAGCTGCAGAAAGACCGGTACGGCCGACGCAGCCCATGATCATCAGGGTCGCCTTGAGCTCTTCGGCCATATCCGGCAACACCTCTTCCGGTAGCCCCTCTGCTACCCGGGTCCAGAGATGACCAATCCCGAACTTGTCGGCATGGCTGAACAGCAGGCTTTCGTGATGTTTGCGGATAGCTTCGTTGTAGGCGTTGGGGTCAAACTCCGGCAGCTCGATGGCCACGTTGACCGGAGTGCCCGGGTAGGTGTTGACCAGATAGAGGTTGGAGCCCAGCAGCTCGGCGATGTCGCTCCCCTCCTGGGTGATCCGTTCGTTGAGCAGTTTCTGATCCGGATCGTCACTTGAGCAGTTGATGGCGGCGATGATGTTGCCGCCCCGTTGCCAGTGACCCTCCTTGACCAGCAGCACCGGACAGGGGCATTTGCGCAGGAGGTGCCAGTCGGTGGGGGTAAAGATGAAGGTTTGCAGGAAGCTGTGATGATGAGTGGCTTTGACCACCAGATCGTGGCGCTGCTCCAGCACTTCCTGAATGACGCACTCGAAGGGGCGATTGTGCCAGACTACTTTCACCTCGCATTCGATCCCCTGTGCCCGATAGGGGGTCAGGATCTCGTCCAGCCACTCACGTCGCTGTGAAATGACGCCGTCGCGCATCTCTTGCCGCTCGTCCACCGAGAGCATGGCAGTCATTTCATACGAGAAGTCATAGATGGTGAGCAGCAGGGTCAGATGGGCGTTTTCGTCCAGCTCGGCGACTTTGACTGCCCGTTCGAGGGCGATTTGACGCTCCTCTTCTGGATTGATAACCACCAGAATATTCTGATATTTGACCATCTTCTCCTCCTTGGAAAAGTCCAATGACAGCAGAATCTTAGCCATTACAGCTTAGCGCAGGAGGAGTGTATGGGGAACGTACCGGATCACATTCCAGAGGAAAGGATCCGGCAGAGAAAGCAGGAGAAAAGCGGGAGAGTAAGCGGAAAATCAGCCGCAGGGCGGGCGAGTTGCACCGGCCATCATGCCCAGCGCGACCTGATCCAGCACGGTAATGTATTTGCCTTTGACGCTGATGAGACCGGACTTCTGGAAACGGCCGAGCAGACGACTGATGGTCTCGACGGTCAGACCCAGATAGTTGCCAATGTCACCACGGGTCATGGAGAGACGGAACTCCTTGGCGGAGAAGCCGCGCTCGGAGAAGCGTACCGACAGATTGTGCAGGAAGGCGGCGAGGCGCTCTTCAGCATTCTTCTTGGAGAGCAGCAGGATCATCTCCTGATCGCCCATGATTTCGCTGCTCATCAGACGCATGATCTGCTGTCGCAGTTTGGGCATCTTGCCGGAGAGATCATCCAGCACTTCAAAGGGGATCTCGCACACCATGGCTGTTTCCAGCGCCTGGGCGAAGGAGGGGTGGGCCTGCTTGTTGATGGCATCAAAACCGACCAGATCGCCAGCCAAGTGGAATGCAGTGATCTGCTCATCACCTTGCTCGGTGATGGTGTAAGACTTGATGGTCCCGGAACGGATGGCATAGAGCGATTTGAACTCATCGCCAGCCTTGAACAGCTCTTCACCCTTCTGGATCGGCTTCTTGCGCTCGATGATGCTGTCCAGCTGATCAAGCTCGTTGTCGTTCAGAGTGAAGGGAATACAGAGCTGACTGATGCTGCAATCCTGGCAATGAATTGCACAGCCACCGCTCTGGATACGTCTGCCAGGTTTCTTTTCCGGGATCATAGGCTCATACGAATAATTGATTTATATCAAACAAGTTTACCATCAACTCATCCGTTTTGGATAGGGTTTCAAAAGGAAGCAATGCCAATCCAGAAGGTATGTACCCCGAACAAAATGAGCAGCAGGGCACCGCCAAGGCGCAAACTGCGCAGGGTGAGCCAGTATCTCAGGCGATCGGCAAGCCCGCCCAACGCGAACAGGGTGGGCAGGGTGCCGAGACCAAAAAAGAGCATGATGAGCGCCCCGCCACTGGCCGAACCCGCCGCCGCGCTCCAGGTCAGCATGGAGTAGACCAGCCCGCAGGGGAGCCAACCCCACACCATGCCAAAGGGCAGTGCCTGCACAGGTGAGGTGAAGGGGATAAATTTGCCCGCCAGCGGTTTGATACGGGGCCAAAGTCTGGCACCGAGTCGCTCCAGCAGCAAGATCCCTTGCCACCAGCCCGCCAGATAGAGACCAAGCGCAATCATCAATAGCGCTGCCATGAGGCGTAATCCGGCGATGGCGTGCTTGCCAGTGCCCAGCTCGCTGGTGGTGGCGAGCAGCCCGCCCACCAGTGCACCTGCAATGACATAGCTCAGGATCCGGCCGAGGTTGTAGTTGAGCAGATAGGCAAGCCGCCCCCAGAAGTGCTGCTTGTTGGCGGGGATCGCCATGGAGAGCGCGGCGGAGACGCCACCGCACATGCCGATACAGTGGGCAGAGCCTGCCAGTCCGACCAGCAGGGCGCCGGCCAGATCAAGGTTGTGGGTCATGGTCAGCAGGCTTTGCGGGTTTGTGGGTGGGTTGCTCTTCGTCAAACAGGATGTTGGAACCCTGCCGGTCGAGATCTTCAAACTGCTCGGAGCGAATGGCCCAGAAGAAGACGACCCCGGCGATGATCACAAACAGGATGGCGATGGGGATCAGGACAAAAATTATATTCATGAGAGGTACCTTGGCGTTCATCCTTGGCAAGCTTCCCCTATGGTAACCCTGTTCGGGCAGGGGGCCAGCCGCTATCAGTGAGAAATGTGGCCTGCATCGGAGGCAGGCCACATTTTCAGCTATTTTCCGCCACCAGCCTCATCGGTTGAGGCGCATGGAGTTGGTTACCACGATGAGTGAGCTGAGCGACATGCCCGCCGCCGCCAGATAGGGGGGCAGCCAGCCGCAGGCCGCCAGCGGCAGCACCAGCAGGTTGTAACCGATAGACCAAGCGAAGTTCTCGATGATGATCTTGCGGGTACGCATTGCCAGCACTCTTGCCTCGAGCAGTCGGCTCAGGTCATCGGCCAGCAGGATGGCGTCGGCGCTGTTTTTCGCCAGATCGGTGCCACCAGCCATGGCAAACGAGGCGTGAGCGCCAGCCAGTACCGGCGCGTCGTTGATGCCATCGCCCACCATGATGCTGATATCCCCTTGGGCTTCCCGGGCCTTGAGGTAGGCCAGCTTGCCATCGGGTGAGACCCCCTTGATCAGCTCATCTACTCCCAGCTCGCGGGCAATCTCGTCTGCCTGCAAAGAGCTGTCGCCAGTCAGCACGGTAGTTTGCAGACCTGCCGTCTTGAATGCCGCGATCAGCGCCCTGGCATCGGGGCGCAGGGTATCTTCCAGATTGAAGCGGGCCAAGACCTGCTGCTCGTCGGCCAGATAGATAGCCAGACCGCGGCCGCGTTCTTGCGCCGGATCCAGCCCAAGCCAGCGGGCACTGCCGATGCGGTAGCGTACGCCATCCACCAGCGCTGTGATGCCGTGACCGATGACCGGGGTGATCTCGCGGGCGGATGGCAGCACACTGATACTGTCGGCAGGTAGCCGGAAGGCGCGAGCTATGGGGTGCTCGGATTGTGCCTCCATGGCCCGGGCGATGGCGAGGCAGTGCGTCTCGTCCATCTCTGCCAAGGTGGTGGTGCCGGTCAGACTGATCTCACCTGTGGTCAGGGTGCCAGTCTTGTCCATCACGATCCGGTTGGCCTTGGTCAGCACGTCCAGCACATGACCGCGGCGCAGCAGGATACCGTTGCGGGTCAGATTGGCGGTGGCCGAGGTCAGCGCCGTCGGGGTGGCCAGCGACAGGGCACAGGGGCAGGTGGCAACCAGCACGGCGAGGGTGATCCAGAACGCCTGATCTGGTTGATGGAAGTGCCAGAAGGTCCAGACCGCAGCGGCAATGATCAGCAGCACCAGAATAAAGTGGCGTGACAGCAGATCCGCCATCTGGGCGATGGCCGGTTTGTCATCGAGGGCGTGATCCTGCAGCCGCATGATCTGGGCGATCCGCGACTCTTCAATACGGTGGCTGACCCGGATCTGCAGCGGGGCATCCGTGTTGATGGTGCCGGCATAGACCTGATCACCACGCTGTTTGAGCAGGGGCAGCTGTTCACCGGTCAGCATGGATTCGTTGAGGCTGGCTTGCCCTTCGACAATGATGCCATCCGCCGGCAAGGTTGCGCCGGCCAGCACCCGTACCCGATCGCCGACCTGCAAGGTCTTGGCCGCTACCTCATGCTCCCCTTCATCATCGATGCGGGTCGCCATGATGGGCACCAGTCGCGCCAGGTTGGAGCTTGATTCCGACGCCTTGCGCCGGGCCCGCAACTCGAGAAAGCGCCCCAGCAGCAGGAAGAAGACGAACATGGTGATGGAGTCGTAATAGACCTCACCGGTATTGAACACAGTGGCCCACATGGAGGCGATAAAAGCCCCGATCAGCGCCAGCGACACCGACACATCCATCGACAGGTGACCCTGTTTCAGGCTGCGCCAGGCGCCCACGTAAAAGGGCTGGGCCGAATAGATCATGATGGGGGTGGAAAGTAACAGGCTTATCCACTTGAAGTAGACCATGAACTCATCTTCAACGCTGATGAAGAGATCCATGTAGAGGGCCACGGCGCACATCATCACCTGCATTGAGCCCAGCCCTGCCAGTGCCAGCCGGAACATATAGCTGCGCACCTCTTTGGCGTAGAGCGCCTCCTGTTGATGGGTCTGGAACGGGTAGGCACGATAACCGATCTGGGCAAATCCCTTGAGGATGTCACTCAGGGAGAGCTGGTCAGGCTCCCACTTGATGCGGGCCCGGTGGGTGGTGGTGTTGACGTTGATGTAGCGCAGGCCGCCAAGGGTCATCAGGTGGCGTTCGATAAGCCAGGCACAGGCGGCGCAGGTGAGCCCTTCTACTGTCAGCTGGATTTCGCGAAGGGTACCGCTGTCGGTGACAAAATCCTGTTGCACTTCTGCCAGATCGTAATGGGTGAGGGCGGCCAGCTCTTCGGGCACCAGATCGCCCTTGGTGCCGGGGGCGGTGCGGTGATCGTAGTAACTGGCGAGGCCGCACTCCATGATGGTTTCTGCCACAGCCTGACAACCGGGGCAGCACATGGGGCGAACAATCCCCTTTATCTTGAGGGAATAACCACTATTAGCGGGTACCGGCTCACCACAGTGAAAGCAGGGGGTCATGCGTTATGCCTCCCTGAATGCAGAATGCAAGCAGCAGGGGCGGTGGCGAGCACCGGCTCGCCACAGTGAGAACAGCCGGTCATGGCTTAGCGTCCTTTCGGGTCGAGTTCGACAGGGGCCAGGGTAGGCAGCTGGACGGTCTCTTGCAATCGCCACTGGTGATCAAAGGCATCGACCCGAATGTGCCACTTGCCGACCAGCGGCTTGTCGAAATGGAGGCGATAGGTGCCGCTCGCATCGGCGGTGATCATGTGTTCGCTGTCCTGACCGGCCAAAGTCGGGTGGAACAATGAGAGATAGAGAGCTTGCCCGGCAGGAATGTCACCGCTGATGGGTTTGAGAGTCAGCTCGTTGCCGTCAACCTCCAGTCCAAAGCGGATATTGAGCGCTTCGGAGCGGTCAAACTTGCTCAAGTCCTGATTGATCTCTTTCCCTTGTTTGTAATAGTCCTCGGCCACCAGATTGACCCCATCCTTGCTGGCGATGATGGCGGTGGCGATACTGCCGACAACGGCTGCAGTGGGGAGGGCGATGATAAACCAGGGCCAGAATTGGCGATACCACGGTTTGGATAGAGGTTGGGTCATGATTGCTACTGCCATGAAACGAATGATTAACGTGGAAGATGGTTTTTACGCAACACAAGATAACAAAAAGCCTCGAGGAGTCGAGGCTTTTTGCTGTGTAATCACGTGTTTATCACATGTTACAACGTTACGGGTGAACCTTATTTGGCAGACTGTTGATGAGACAGGCTGTAAACGTAGGAGGCCAGCAGGTGAACCTTGTCCTCACCCAGAATGTCTTTCCAGGCTGGCATCACGCCGTGACGACCGTGGGTGATGGTTTGCACCACCACTTCGCGGGAGCCACCGTAGAGCCAGGTGTTGTTGGTCAGATCTGGCGCACCGACGGCAATACCGCCCTTGGCATCGGCCCCGTGGCAGGCTGCGCAGATGGCAAAGCGTGCTTCACCTTTCTTCGCTTCCACCAGGTCGACCTTGCGACCGGAGAGGCTCAGCACATAGGAGGCCACTTCCTGAACGCCATCTTTGCCGAGGATTTCACCCCAGGCAGCCATGATCCCCTGACGACCGCCCATGATGGTGGTCTTGATTTGATCTGGCTGGCCGCCCCATTGCCATTCGCTGTCGGTCAGGTTCGGGAAGCCGCGGCCACCGCGGGCATCGGATCCGTGGCACTGGGAGCAGTTCTGCAGGAACAGACGCTGACCCACTTTCAGGGCTTCCGGATCCTTGGCGATTTCGGTAATGGCACGATAGGTTTTGCCATCCGCTTCATAGGTGAGTTCACGGAACTTGGCGCCGTAGATCTCGTCAGCCTTGGCGACCTCACGGTCATACTCCACCGCGCGACCTTCAGCCTTGGCCGATTCGGTTGCAGCCTTGGACTCGGCCAGCGAGCGCACGTCCTGGTTGGAACTTTGCCAGCCCAGCAGGCCTTTGAAGTTGCCAAGCCCCGGGAAGGCGATCAGATAGACCAGACCGGTGACGATGAAGAAGAGGAACATGTAAGTCCACCACTTCGGCAGCGGGTTGTTGATCTCCTCGATGCCATCGAAGGAGTGACCCATCGATTTGCCTTCTTCCACACCCATCTTGTCCTTGCGGCACCACATCAGCAGCAAGAAGCAGCCGAGGATGGTTCCCAGACTGATGACAGTCACAAAAATGCTAAACAGAGTGCTCATTATTGTTTCGCTCCTGCGTTCTTTTTATCAGCACCGGGTTGCTCATCATCGGCAAAAACCAGATTGGCAGCCTCGTCGAAAGAGGTCTTGCGGCGTTTGCTGTAGGCCCAGACGATGATGCCAATCATGATGGCCATCAACAGCAGGGTATACAGACCGCGAAATGTGCCGTAGTCCATCTTTGCCTCCTTATTTCAGGGCATGACCCAGTGATTGTAGATAGGCCACCAGCGCATCCAGCTCGGTTTTGCCCTTCACGGCTTCGCCAGCACCCTGAATATCGGCGTCGGTATAGGGCACACCGAAGTGATCGCGGAACAGCGCCAGCTTCTTGGCCGTCATCTCGCCGGTCAGCACATTGGTATCAAGCCAGGGGTAGGCGGGCATGTTGGATTCCGGTACCACATCGCGCGGGTTGATCAGGTGAACCTTGTGCCACTCGTCGGAGTAGCGGCCACCAACACGGGCCAGATCCGGACCTGTACGCTTGGAGCCCCACAGGAAGGGGTGCTCCCAGACGCTCTCGCCTGCGACCGAGTAGTGACCGTAACGCTCGGTTTCGGCACGGAACGGACGGATCATCTGGCTGTGGCAGTTGGTGCAGCCTTCGCGAATGAAGATGTCGCGTCCTTCCATCTGCAGAGCGGTGTAGGGCTTTAGGCCCTCCACCGGCTCGGTGGTCTGCTTCTGGAAGAACAGCGGAGTGATTTCAACCAGGCCCCCCAGACTGATGGCGAAGATGATGCCGACCACCAGCATGGGAACGCTTTTTTCAAATATTTCGTGACGGTTATTGTTGCTCATGGGTTGACCTCTTCAATCATGCTGGCTGGGCGACAGGTTCCAGAGAACCTTTGGGCGCAGTGATGGTGCGATAGGCGTTGTAAGCCATCAGCAACATGCCGGTGACGAAGAAGCAGCCACCCAGGAAGCGCACGAAATAGAAGGGATAGGATGCCTGCAGGGCTTCAACGAAGCTGTAGGTCAGGGTGCCGTCTTCGTTGACTGCACGCCACATCAGGCCCTGCATCACGCCGGAAATCCACATGGCAACGATGTAGAGCACGGTGCCCACGGTCGCCAGCCAGAAGTGAACGTTGATCAGCTTGACGCTGTACATCCGGCCCTGACCGAACAGGTTCGGGATCAGGTGATAGACCGCACCGATGGAGACCATGGCAACCCAACCCAGCGCACCGGAGTGAACGTGACCGACGGTCCAGTCGGTGTAGTGGGAGAGGGCGTTGACGGTTTTGATCGCCATCATTGGGCCTTCGAAGGTCGACATGCCGTAGAAAGAGAGGGAGACGATCAGGAAGCGCAGGATGGGGTCATAACGCAGTTTGTGCCAGGCACCGGAGAGAGTCATGATGCCGTTGATCATGCCGCCCCAGGAGGGGACAAACAGGATCAGGGACATCACCATGCCCAGTGACTGAGCCCAGTCAGGCAGTGCGGTGTAGTGCAGGTGGTGAGGACCGGCCCAGATATAGAGGGAGATCAGCGCCCAGAAGTGCACGATGGAGAGGCGATAGGAGTAAACCGGACGACCGGCCTGCTTGGGCACGAAGTAGTACATCATCCCCAGGAAGCCGGCGGTCAGCAGGAAGCCTACCGCGTTGTGGCCATACCACCACTGCACCATGGCGTCCATGGCGCCGGAGTACATGGAGTAGGACTTCATGCCGGAGAGCGGCACTTCCATGTTGTTGACAATGTGCAGCACCGCGACGGTGATGATGAAGGCGCCGAAGAACCAGTTCGCCACATAGATGTGGGAGGTGGTGCGCTTCATCAGGGTGCCGAAGAAGACGATGGCATAGGCGACCCATACCACAGTGATGGCGATATCAATCGGCCACTCCAGCTCGGCATACTCTTTGGCGGAGGTGAAACCCAGCGGCAGAGATATGGCGGCAGAGAGGATGATTGCTTGCCAACCCCAGAAGACGAAGGTTGCCAGCGGGCCACCAAACAGTCTGGTTTGACAGGTGCGCTGAACCACGTAGAAGGAGGTTGCCATCAGTGCACTGACGCCGAAGGCGAAGATCACTGCGTTGGTATGGAGGGGCCGCAGACGACTGTAAGTCAGCCACGGGGTCTCGAAGTTGAGGGCAGGCCAGATCAACTGGGCTGCGATCAGTACGCCAACCGACATGCCGACAATTCCCCAGACAATCGTCATGACGGTAAACTGGCGAACAACGGTGTAGTTGTACTCAGGATGGTTAGTTGTATGGCTCATCGTTATATTCCGCTTCCGATGCTGCTGTTGTTTGGTTTTGTATCCGGAGAACCGGACTGGCTTCATCAGCCACCGCCGACCAGTTGTTAACATCTGTTAACGAAAGGAAAAGCAAAAGATGGCTAAATGAAAACTGCATGGGAATGATACTGAAGTGACAGGTAAAATAACAGTATAAACAGTGATATATTTGGCTCCGTCCGGTCTCGATATGGCAGTTTTTTACCTTGTTCGAGATCACAAAAAACTATTTTAATTGCATCTTAATCGGGCTGTTTTTGATGAAAGAGAGACTTACCGCACGTAAAGTTTTGCACCTCGTACTGGTATTGGCGCTGTTATTGGCGCTGATGGCCTATCGCACCTGGTTTTCGGCCGATAACAGCGTCTCTGCTGACCAGAAAAAAGATCAGATTTGTGATCTTTCCCACACCCCTTGCAGCGCGCTGATTGGTGACAAGCCGCTGACGGTCGCCATTAAGGAATTACCGCTGCGCGCCGAACATGACTTTGCCATCGCTATTACCGGCGGCGATCCGGTCGTCAAACCTGTGAAAGCGACACTCGAAGGCAAAGATATGTTTATGGGCATCATTCCGGTGAACTTTGAACAAATAGAAGGACAGTGGCAGGGGGTAACCCAGGTGGGGAGCTGTACATCACCCGTCATGATCTGGTTGTTAAATATCGAGTGGAGTAATGGTCAACGCCAGCAATTGGCGCTTTCCGTTGCCCGGGAATAACGGCGCAAGAGGTGGGGAGTGGAAAAAATATTTGAAATTTCCCGGCCAGGCGTTACCTTCCCCAAACCATCAGGGAGTGAAGTTCATTTAATCATGATTGAAAAACAACCGTTTTATCGCACCCTCAACCAGCAGGCCAAGGCGCTGCTGGAGGGGGAAACCGATCTTATTGCCAATCTGGCCAACCTCTCCGCGCTGCTGAATCAGGAGCTGGAGGAGATCAACTGGGTCGGTTTTTATCTGTTGCAGGGTGAGACCCTGGTATTGGGGCCATTTCAGGGCAAACCGGCCTGCGTACGGATCCCGGTCGGCCGCGGGGTGTGTGGTACGGCAGTGGCAGAGGGGAGAACCCAGCTCATTGACGATGTCCACCAGTTCGACGGTCACATCGCTTGCGATGGCGCGAGCAACTCGGAAATCGTGATCCCGGTGCGTCGTGGTGGCGAGATCATCGGGGTGCTCGATATCGACAGTCCAATTTTTAACCGTTTCGACCAGCAAGACCGGATTGGCCTCGAAGAAACGGTGCAAATTTTGGAAAGCATGCTCTAAGTCATTGCTAGATGGTTCGCAAAAGGCCCCAAGCTCTCTATAATGGGGCCTTTGTTGTGCTCGGGACGTGCCCGTGCGTTTATATGAAAGCCAAGGTTATACATGGAAAACACTGAGAAGCTGAAGAACAGTAAAGAGATCGTTGCCTACCTGGTCGAGAAATTCCCGGCCTGCTTCGTTGCTGAAGGAGAGGCCAAGCCGCTCAAGATTGGCATCTTCCAGGATTTGGCCGAGCGTCTTGCTGACGATGCCAGAGTCTCCAAGACCATGCTGCGTTCCGCACTGCGTCAATACACCTCCAGCTGGCGCTACCTGCACGGTCTCAAAGCTGGCCAGGCTCGCGTTGATCTGGATGGCAACCCGGGCGAACTGCTGACCGAAGAGCACATCGAGCACGCCAAGCAAGCTCTGAAAGAGAGCAAAGAGCGCGTATTCGCCAGCCGTCGTACCAATACCAAAGAGAAGGATGAGAAGGCCAAGAAGCCCCGTCGTCCTGCTGTGCGCAAAACCGAGAAAGCTGATGTAGCTGCCAAGCCGAAAGCTGCCGCCAAGGCACCGGTCGCTGACGCTCCGCTGGTTAAAGTGGATGCCGCTACGCTGAAAGTGGGCCAGGATGTGCGCGTCGTTATGGGTAAATTCCCGGTTCCGGCAACCATCAAGGAAGTAACCAAGGACGATGTACAGGTCCAACTGCAGACCGGCATGATGGTGCGGGTCAAATCAGAGCACTTGGTTCTCTAAGGAGACAAATGTTGAAGCATGGCGTAATTCGTTTTTCCCTCGTTGCCTGTAGCCTGGCGCTTGCCGGGCTTGCACAGGCCATCGAGCCGGTGCTCAAGGAGAGTGATTTGCCTGTGTTGGCTCAAGAGAGCCAACATGCTACGGCCAGCAAGCGAATTACCAATTTGTTTACCCGCTCGCACTACAAACAGTTCAAGCTGGACGATGCCTTTTCCTCCGTGATTTTTGATAAATATCTGGAGAATCTGGACTACAGCCGCAACCTGTTTTTGGCCTCTGATATAGCCGTTTTGAAAAGTACCGTAACGGTTTTGACACCGACCTCGAAAGAGGCCGTCTGGCTCCCGCCTACGAGATGTTCAACCTGAGTCAGCAGCGGCGTTATGAGCGGTTCGAATACGCCCTCAAACTGCTTGATACTCCTTTCGATTTTACCCAGACCGACAACTATGTGTTTGATCGGGAAGGGGCGGCTTGGCCCAAAGATGAAGCAGAGCTCAACGAGCTGTGGCGTCAGCGGGTCAAGTTCGATGCCCTGAGTCTCAAGCTCAGTGGCAAGGAGTGGCCCGAGATCAAGGAGCTGCTTGGCAAGCGTTACAACAACGCTATCAAGCGGATGTCCCAGACCGAGAGCGAGGATGTCTTCCAGCTCTTCATGAACTCCTTCGCTCGCGCCATCGAACCGCACACCAGTTACCTCTCACCACGCAGTGCCGATCGTTTCAACACCGAGATGAACCTCTCGCTGGAGGGGATTGGTGCCGTGTTGCAGGCGGAAGATGACTTTACCGTCATCCGTTCTCTGGTGCCCGGTGGCCCGGCTGCCAAATCCAACCACCTCAAACCCGATGACAAGATCACCGGGGTGGGGCAGGAAGATGGCAAGATTGTCGATGTGATCGGCTGGCGTCTTGATGACGTGGTCGAGCTCATCAAGGGGCCCAAGGGGAGCAAGGTCAAGCTGGAGATCCAGCGCGGCAAGGGTGCAACCGCCAAGACCGAGCAGATCGAGCTGACCCGCGATAAGGTGCGCCTTGAAGACCGGGCTGCCAAGTCCAAGGTGATTAACGCCGAAGGCAAGAAGATTGGCGTTATCGAGATCCCGAGTTTCTACGTCAATCTGCACGATGACGTGATCAAGGAGCTTTCCAGCCTGAACAAGAAGAAGATCGATGGCTTGATCATCGATCTGCGCGGTAACGGCGGCGGCGCCCTGACCGAAGCTTCCGCCCTGAGCGGTCTCTTCTTTGCCAGCGGTCCCGTGGTGCAAATTCGTGATCATATGGGCCGTATCACGGTCAATGGCGATGACGATGGCAACGTCTACTACGGTGGGCCCATGTCGGTGATGATCGACCGCTACAGTGCCTCGGCCTCCGAGATCTTCGCTGCCGCCATGCAGGATTATGGCCGCGCGTTGATTCTGGGTGAAAACTCGTTCGGCAAGGGGACGGTGCAGCAGCATCGCAGTCTCGCCAAGGTCTATGACTTCTACGAGCAGCCGCTCGGTCACGTGCAGTACACCATCGCCAAGTTCTACCGGATCGACGGTGGCAGCACCCAGAACAAGGGCGTTGCGCCGGATATCAGCTTCCCGACACCGGTTGCTCCGGAAGAGACGGGCGAAAGCCGTGAGTTCAATGCGTTGCCGTGGGACAAGATTGCCTCCGCCAACTACGAGAAACTCGGCAACTTCGCCAGCGTACTGCCCAAGTTGCAGGCGGCGCACGATGCCCGGATCGCCAAGGATCCTGAGTTTGCCTATGTGATGCAGGACATCGCCGACTACAAGGAGGAGAAAGACAAGAAGTCGGTCTCCCTCAACGAGGCGGAGCGTGTTGCAGAGCAGGCGAAACAGGATGAGAAAGCGCTCAAACGTACCAACGAACGTCTGGCACGTCTTGGCAAGCCGGCGGTGAAGAGTCTGGATGAACTGCCCGCTGATTTTGAAGCGCCCGATGAGTATCTCATCGAAGCGGCCAATATCACGGCGGATCTGGCCAAGGTCAGCAAACGCAGCTGACAAGGCGACCTCCAATGCACAAGGGCGACTGCGGTCGCCCTTTCTTTTTGTCTGGCGTATCTGACGTAATGCCAAATTGTTTGACCCCGCCAGTTGGTTGTGACAGCCTCTTTCTCGCCTTTAACAAGCGTGGAAGCAGACAATAATGACCGATCACTCCCAGGCCATGACGGCCAAATATCGCCAGGATTATCAGGCGCCGCTCTACTGGATCGACACCATCGACCTCGATTTCCAACTGCAGGAGCCGCTGACCCAGGTCACCGCCATCACCCGCATTCGTCGCAACGGCGAGCACAATGCGCCGCTCGTCCTCGATGGTGAACAGCTGACCCTCAAGGGCGTTGCCATCGATGGCATTCCCTGTGACCATTACGAGCAAGGCGAGAGCAGTCTGACCCTGTTCAACCTGCCGGCCGAATGTGTGCTGACCATTGTCACCCTGCTGGATCCGGCCGCCAACACCGCCCTGGAAGGGCTTTACAAGTCAGGCGATGCCTACTGCACCCAGTGTGAAGCGGAAGGCTTTCGCCGCATAACCTATTATCTGGACCGCCCCGACATTCTGGCGCGCTACAGCACCCGCATTACCGCCGACAAAGCCCAGTTCCCCTTCCTGCTCTCCAACGGCAACAAGGTCGACAGCGGTGATCTGGATGGCGGACGCCATTTCGTGCAGTGGCAGGATCCTTTCCCCAAACCGAGCTATCTGTTTGCGCTGGTGGCCGGTGATTTCGATGTGGAGCGCAGCCACTACACCACCAAGAGCGGTCGCAAAGTGGCCCTCGAGATCTTCGTCGACAAGGGCAACCTCGATCGCGCCGGTTTTGCCATGGAGAGCCTCATCAACTCCATGCGCTGGGACGAACAGCGTTTTGGCCTCGAGTATGATCTCGACATCTACATGATCGTTGCGGTGGACTTCTTCAACATGGGCGCCATGGAGAACAAGGGGCTCAACATCTTCAACTCCAAGTTCGTGCTGGCCAATCCGGCCACCGCCACCGACAGCGACTACCACGGTATCGAACGGGTGATCGGCCACGAATATTTCCACAACTGGACCGGCAACCGCGTCACCTGTCGTGACTGGTTTCAACTCAGCCTGAAAGAGGGGCTGACAGTGTTCCGGGATCAGGAGTTCTCCTCCGACCTAGGCTCCCGTGGCGTCAACCGCATCAACAACGTGCGTACCGTCCGCGGCCCGCAGTTTGCGGAAGATGCTGGCCCCATGGCGCACCCGATCCGCCCGGATGTGGTGATCGAGATGAACAACTTCTACACCCTGACCGTCTATGAGAAAGGGTCGGAAGTGATCCGCATGATGCACACCCTGCTGGGGGAAGATGCCTTCCAGGCTGGTATGCGTCTCTACTTCGAGCGTCACGACGGCTCGGCCGCTACTTGTGATGATTTCGTGCAAGCGATGGAGGATGCTTCCGGTGTCGATCTCGGCCGTTTCCGCCGTTGGTACAGCCAGTCCGGTACCCCTGAGCTGACAGTGACCGACGAGTATGATGCCGCCAGCGGCGTTTACCGTCTGCATGTGAGCCAGCACACCCCGCCGACTCAGGATCAGCCGCAGAAGCTGCCGCTGCATATCCCCTTCGATATCGAGCTTTATGACGAGCAGGGTGCCGTCATTGCGCTGCAGTATCAGGGAAAGGCCATCGGCAACGTGCTCGACGTGCTGGAAGCGGAGCAGACCTTCGAATTCGATCGGGTGCCGGTCAAACCGGTTCCCTCCCTGCTGCGGGACTTCTCCGCGCCGGTCAAGCTGCACTATGACTACAGCGATGAAGCGCTCGCCTTCCTGATGCGCTTTGCCCGCAACGAGTTTGCCCGTTGGGATGCGGCCCAGATGCTGATCAACAAGGCGGTCATCGACGGGGTGGCGCGGGTCCAGCACGGGCTGGGGGTTGAGCTCTCCCAAACCCTGTTGGCCGCCTTCGTCGCTATTCTGGACGACAGCGATCTCGATTTGGCCCTCAAGGCGGAGATCCTGGCGCTGCCCGGTGAAGCGACCCTGGCCGAGCTGTTCGAGGTGGCCGATATCGATGCCATTCATCAGGTGCGCAACGCGATCCACACCCGTCTTGCCGAGGCCTTTGGCGCACGCTTGGCGGCGACCTATCAGAGCCTGCGTCTGAATGGTTATCAGGTGGTGCATGCCGACATGGCCAAGCGGGCCCTCAAAGGGGTAGTGCTCGGCTATCTGGCGGCGCTGGATGCGGAGCATGCCGATGCGTTGGTGCGCGAGCAGTATGCAACTGCCGACAACATGACCGACACCCTGGCGGCGTTGCAGGTGGCCAACGGCTATCTGTTGCCATGCCGTGCCGCGCTGTTGGCCGATTTTGAAGGCAAGTGGGCCAAGGATGGACTGGTGCTGGACAATTGGCTGCGGCTGATTGGCAGCAAACCGGCTGCCGATGTGCTTAGCGAAGTGAAACAGGCGATGAATCACCCCACTTTCAGCATTCGCAATCCTAACCGGCTGCGGGCGCTGATCGGTAGTTTCGCCATGAGCAATCAGGTGCAGTTCCATGCGGTGGATGGCAGCGGTTACCGCTTCCTGACCGATCTGCTGATCGAGCTCAACGAGGTCAATCCGCAGGTGGCCTCCCGCCTTATCACTCCGCTTATCCAGTTCAAGCGATTGGATGAGGCGCGCAAGGCCCTGATCCGCGCCGAGCTGACCCGTCTTGCCAACCTTGAGGGGCTGGCACGGGATCTGTTCGAGAAGGTCAGCAAGGCACTACAGCAGTAAGTGTTGACGGGGCAGGGGCGTGAATGCGCCTGCCCCTATTGTGTGATTTGTCGTGTGATCAGGAGCAAGCGTGAAGCAGTTTACTTTTCGGCTCTCATTGAGCAGTGACGAGGTGATGCTGATGTATCAGGGCCATGCCAGACGGCTGGTGGTGCGCAGCGAACAGGGATTGACCCTGGAGCTTGGCATAGAAAAAATACGGCCCTTTGTCGCCATCAATGGTGTGCATGGCTATTTTCGGCTGAAAACCCAGGACGATTACCGCTTTATCAGCCTCGAACGCATAAATTAACAAAAATCGAACAGATTACCGACTGTTTATCTGCTTTGCGTCACTATCCATCCGGTAAACTGGCACAAAGGTAGTGGGAATTTCTGTATTTTTGGTTATTTGCAAAATTTCTCACAGTTTAAGCCGTGATCTGCACCTTGTTTTTAACATCCCGTTAGCACCTTTCCTCGCCTTCCCTTATCCAAGCCATTACACTTCGCAACAACTCTGCACCAGCGGGTAACCAGGGTGGTTGCCTCTGCGTCGGTGGTTAATGTCGTCCGATAAGGAATATAAAAATGGCATTGAAAGACGCCCCTACCTCAGTTCTGCTCGAAAACGTTCTCAGCCTGATCCATCAAAAGTTGCCCAAAAACAGCGCCTCTCTGGTCGAGTGCTTCGTTGCCAAGTTCTACGGCAACATGGCGAGCTCCGATCTGCACGATCGCAATGACAGCGATCTCTACGGTGCGGCCCTGAGCCTGTGGAATGCCCTCAATCAGCGCAGCGGTACCGATCCCTACATCCGGGTCTACAACCCCGAGCTGACCCGTCACGGCTGGCAATCGCCCCATACCATCGTCGAGGTGATCCTGCAGGACTCGCCCTTCCTGGTGGACTCCATTCGGATGGCGCTCAAACGGCTCAATATCACCGCCCACATGATGCTGCACCAACCGCTGCACCTCATTCGCGGTTCGGATGGCAAGATTGACTCCATTCTGGAGCTCGACAACACCGACGGGCAGACCTCGGTTGAAACGGCATTCCTTATCGAGATCGATCACCTCACCAGCGAGGAGCAAATGGCCGCGCTGGCTGCCGAGCTCAACTCGGTGGCTGGTGAAGTGGCGCTGGCAGTCGGCGACTGGCAGCCGATGCTGGCCAAGCTCAATGAGATCATCGACGAACTTCCCAAGCGCAAGCACCCGGTCAGCAAGGAGGAGGTGGCCTCCTGCGTTGCTTTCCTTAAATGGGTGGCTGCCCACAACTTCACCCTGATGGGGTATCGCCGTTACGACGTCAAGGCGGTGGAGGGGGATCACGAGATCCTGCCGCAGGCGAGCTCCAGTCTGGGGCTGATGAAGAACTCCATCAAGGAGGTGGGCCAGCGCCTTGGCAACATGCCTGCCAGCGCCCGTCATGCCGCTCTGAGTTCTGACCTGCTGATCCTCACCAAATCCAACAGCAAGTCCCGGGTGCACCGTCCGGCTTATGTGGATTACATCGGCATCAAGCGCTTTGACGAGCATGGCAAGGTGATCGGGGAAGATCGCTTCATCGGTCTCTATGCCTCTTCCATCTACAACACCAGCGCGACCCAGATCCCGCTCATCAGCCATCGTCTCGAGCGCATCATGGCCGCCTCCGGTCATGAGAAGGGCTCCCACGCCTACAAGGCGCTGCTCAACGTATTGGAAACCTATCCTCGCGATGAGCTGATCCAGGCCCGTGAAGAGGAGCTGCTGGCCACCGGTCTTGGGGTGCTGGAGATGCAGGAGCGTGACATGCTGCGGCTGTTCGTGCGCCGCGATGTGTACGGCCGTTTCTTCTCCTGCATGGTCTATGTCACCAAGGAGCGCTACAACACGGCGCTGCGGATCAAGACCCAGCAAATATTGCAGAAATATTTTGGCAGCAACGAAGAGGTGGAGTTCAACGTCTACTTCACCGAGGGCGTGCTGGCGCGGACCCACTACATAGTGCGGGTCAACAACAACAACGTGGATGTGGATGTGAACGAAGTACAGAACAACCTGATTGAAGCGGCCCGCAGCTGGGACGACAGACTCGACTCCGTGCTGCTTTCCCATTATGGCGAGGCCCGTGGTAACGAGCTGCGCCGCCGTTTCAGCACCGCCTTCCCCCGTGCTTACAAGGAAGATGTGCTGCCGGGCTCTGCTGTGGCCGACATCATGGCGCTCGATAACCTGAGCGAAGCCGAGCCGCTCGGTATGCTGTTCTACCGCGCGCAGGAGGAGGAGAACGACCGTCGGGTACGGCTCAAGCTGTTCCACCGCACCGAGCCCATTCACCTCTCCGATGTGCTGCCGATGCTGGAGAACATGGGACTGCGGGTGATAGGTGAGACCCCGTATCAGGTACGCACTCCAGGTGGCGATCTGTTCTGGATCCTCGACTTCTCCATGTTGCTGCACGGCGAGCAGCCCTTTGATCTGGCCCAGAGTCAGCAACGCTTCCAGCAGGCCTTTGCTGCCATCTGGAACAAGCAGCTGGAAGATGACGGCTTCAACCGGCTGGTATTGGGGGCGGGTCTCACCGGCCGCCAGGTGTCGGTGCTGCGCGCCTATGCCAAATACATGCGCCAGACCGGCGTCTCCTTCAGTCAGTCCTATATCGAAGAGACTCTGACCCGTTATCCCGATATCGCCCAACAGCTGTTTACCCTGTTTGAGCAGCGCCTCGACCCGGCTGGCAAGCAAGATGCCAAAGCAGAAGCCAAGCTGCACGAGGAGCTTGCCGCCAAGCTGGATCAGGTGGCCAACCTGGATGACGATCGCATCATCCGCCGCTATGTGGAGATGATTGACGCTACCCTGCGTACCAACTACTACCAGCTGGACAAGGCGGGCAATATCAAGCCCTACATCTCCTTCAAACTGGCTCCCTCCAGCATCACCGACATGCCGCTGCCGCTGCCGAAATTCGAGATCTTCGTCTACTCGCCGCGGGTGGAAGGGGTGCATCTGCGCTGGGGTAAAGTGGCTCGTGGCGGTCTGCGCTGGTCCGATCGCAAGGAGGACTTCCGTACCGAAGTGCTGGGTCTGGTGAAAGCCCAGCAGGTGAAGAACACCGTCATCGTGCCGGTGGGGGCCAAGGGCGGTTTCTACTGCAAGCAGATGCCGGTGGGGGCGCCCCGCGCCGTCATTCAGGAGGAGGGCAAGGCCTGTTATCGCCTGTTTATCCGCGGCCTGCTCGATGTGACTGACAACATCATCGGCGGCGAGGTGATCCCGCCCAAATCCGTGGTGCGTCACGATGAGGATGACTACTACCTGGTGGTTGCTGCCGACAAGGGGACTGCCACCTTCTCGGATATTGCCAACGAGATCAGCCTCGAATACGGCCATTGGCTCGGCGATGCGTTCGCCTCCGGCGGCTCGGTCGGTTACGACCACAAGAAGATGGGTATCACCGCCCGCGGCGCCTGGGAGTCGGTCAAGCGGCATTTTCGTGAAATTGGCGTCAACTGCCAGACCACCGACTTCACTTGCGTGGGGATTGGGGACATGGCCGGCGACGTGTTCGGCAACGGCATGCTGCTCTCCGAGCACACCCGGCTGGTGGGCGCGTTCAACCACATGCACATCTTCGTTGACCCCACTCCGGATGCGGCCAAGAGTTTTGTCGAACGCCAGCGTCTGTTCGATCTGCCGGGTTCCAGCTGGGATGACTACAACCGCGAGCTGATATCACAAGGGGGCGGCATCTTCCTGCGCTCGGCCAAGTCCATCAAGCTCAGCCCCGAGATGCAGACCCTGCTCGGCACTGACAAGGCCAGCATGGCGCCGAACGAGCTGATCAAGGCGCTGCTCTGCCTCAATGTCGATCTGCTGTGGAACGGCGGCATCGGCACCTACGTGAAGAGCGCTCGCGAGAGCGATGGGGAAGTGGGCGATCGCAGCAACGACGCACTGCGAGTCAACGGCCGCGATCTGCGGGCCCGTATCGTGGGTGAGGGAGGCAACCTCGGCTTTACCCAGCTCGGTCGGGTGGAGTACGCCAGTCAGGGCGGTCGCATCAACACCGATTTTACCGACAACGTGGGCGGGGTGGATTGCTCCGATAACGAGGTGAACATCAAGATCCTGCTGAACCAGTTGGTGGCCGCAGGGGATCTGACCCTCAAGCAGCGTAACCAGATGCTCTATGAGATGACCGACGACGTGGCGCAGATCGTGATCACCAACGCCTATCGCCAGTCCCAGTCCATCTCGGTCACCAGCTTCCGCGGCTCTGAACAACTGAAAGAGCAACAGCGCTTTATTCAGGGGCTGGAGCGGGAAGGCAAGCTGGACCGTGCGTTGGAGTTCCTGCCATCCGATGAGGAGCTTTCCGAGCGGATGGCGGCAGGGCAGGGACTGACCCGCCCCGAACTGGCGGTGCTGGTGGCTTACGGCAAGATGGTGCTGAAAGAGCAGCTCAACTGCCCGGAAGTGACCGACGAGCCCTTCCTCGCCAACATGCTGGTCACCAGCTTCCCAGCCAAGGTGCAGCAGCAGTTTGGTACCCAGCTGGCCGATCACCCGCTACGCGGCGAGATCATCGCTACCCGGGTGGCCAACATGCTGGTTAACGACATGGGGCTCAACTTCGCCAGCCGGATGAAGGACGAAACCGGTGCCTCGGTCGCCGAAGTGGCCTGCTGCTTTGCCATGGCCCGCGAAGTGTTTGGCATGAACCAGCTGTGGCGCGATATCGAAGGGTGCGACAACCTGGTGGATGCCCAGACTCAGCTCGAGCTGATGTTCTACAGCCGCCGCATTGTACGCCGTGCCACCCGCTGGTTCCTGCGCGCCCGCAATCGCAGCTGGAGCATCAGCGAGAACATCGCCTTCTTCCGTCCAGCGTTCGAGACCTTGGGGAAGCACCTCTACGAGGTGATGGATGAGAGCGAAGTGGCCGAGCATCGTCAGGCTGTTGCCAAGTGGATGGAGAAACAGGTGCCGGAGGCCATTGCCCGTCAGGTCGCCCATATGAGCAGCCTCTTCTCCAGCCTGGATCTGGCGCAGATTGCCGCGGAGCACAAGACCGATATCCTGCGTGCCGCCAACGTTTACTATCGCCTCGGAGCCAAACTGGATCTGCACTGGTTCCTCGACCAGATCAACCATCAGCCGGTCGGCAACCACTGGCAGGCGATGGCGCGAGCCTCCTTCCGCGAAGATCTGGACTGGCAGCAACGCAGTCTCACTTCTGTGGTACTGGAAGGGTGCAAAGATCAGGGAGAATGCGCTACCATACTGGCCGACTGGATTTCGGAGCATGAGCAACTCTTGTCCCGTTGGACCCACATGTTGGCCGACTTCAAGACCACCAGTACCCACGAGTTCGCCAAGTTCTCGGTGGCCTTGCGAGAGTTGAACCTGCTCCAGTTGAATTGTCGGGCACTTTAATTGCCAGATTAAGGCATGACACCGACATTACACCCAAAGCCCCGGCCAGTTGCCGGGGCTTTCTTTAAGGAGCAAAGATGTTGTACCCCATCGCCAGGCATTTCCTGTTCAAACTCAATCCGGAACAGGCTCACGATCTCTCCATGAAATATTTGCCCCGCCTTCTCGGTACGCCACTCGATTGTTTCTTCCGCCAGAATTTGCCGAAACGCCCCGTCACTGTCATGGGGCTTTCTTTTGCCAATCCGGTGGGATTGGCGGCCGGTCTGGATAAAGATGGTGAGTGCATTGACGCGCTGGGCGCCATGGGATTTGGTTTTATCGAAGTCGGTACCGTCACCCCCAGACCCCAAAGCGGTAATGACAAGCCGCGCCTGTTCCGGGTTATTCCGGCAGAGGGGATCATCAACCGGATGGGATTCAACAACAAGGGGGTGGATCATCTGGTGGCCAAGGTAAAAGAGGCCAAATATCAGGGAGTCATCGGCATTAATATCGGCAAAAACAAAGACACTCCCATCGAACAGGGCAAGGATGATTACCTGATCTGCATGGACAAGGTTTATGATCATGCCGGTTATATTGCCGTCAATATCTCTTCCCCCAACACCCCGGGTTTGCGTTCACTGCAATATGGCGAGGCGCTGGATGAATTGCTGGCCGCCCTCAAGGTGCGTCAGCAAGAGCTGGCCGCCCAATATAAAAAGTATGTGCCGCTGGCGGTTAAAATTGCCCCGGATTTAAGCCTTGAAGAAATAGATCAGGTGGCCGCTTCGCTGGTACGGAATGGTATTGATGGGGTTATCGCCACCAATACCACCCTCGAGCGCGAGATGATTTATGACATGCCCCACGCCGGTGAAGCGGGTGGCCTGAGTGGTCGTCCGCTGCAGCACAAGAGTACCGAGGTGATCCGTCATCTGGCCAAGGCGCTCAATGGTGTTCTGCCAATTATCGGTGTAGGTGGTATTGATAGTGCCATGGCCGCCCGTGAAAAATTGGCCGCCGGTGCCAGTCTGGTACAAATTTATAGCGGCTTTATTTATAAAGGGCCGGGGTTGGTCAAAGAGATTGTGACCAATATTTAAGAAATAGATGGCGGAGCCCTTTATTTGACGTTGCTGATTTTCTGCATATGGAATAAAGTCAACTGGTAATTATCAAGTAAGGGCTCCAACATGTTTATCCAACCGACCGATAGCTGGCAATGGCACTATGATGCCCAGAGTGACCGTCTGATGTTGGACCTGTCTGATAACATGTTATTTGCGACCGAGTATAAAGGGCGGCAATTGGTGCCCAGCTCGTTTGCGACCCAACCTTTTTGTGTCGATGATGCCGCCCTCTATTATCAGTTGATGGATAAAGCAGCCGAACTTGAGTGGAGTATTCCGCATCAGGTTCAGTTGGTGCTTAATGCCATCGCGGTCAGTCGCTTTTATAAACCTTTGATGCCGCAAAGCTGGTTTTTTAGTGAACAGCATCCGCAAGTGATCCCGCAAAACGGTGATCTGGTCCTGATGAATACACCCCATGGCAACGGCGAATTTATGGTCATTGAGGCAGGGGATCAGGCTAGCGTCTGTTTGAACCTCACTGCCGATCTGGTATTGACCACCAGTAAAAACTTGCCGCGTTTCGGGGTGATCAAAGTGATGAATAACCGGATGAAACCGCGTATTACCGTGACCGAGCAATATCGTCAGGTCAGTTGATATATTTTCATCAATCTTTTTATCTCTGTGATTACACTGCTGCTTGTTTTTACTGTTGTCACCTCAATCGCGCCTCGTTTCTGATACTTCATTGATCCGCGAACATCTTGCCCATTCTGATTGATCTTCATGGTTGTGATCCAGCCTCTCCTGAGGCTTGTTACACTCACTTGCACCTTGTGTTCTAACCCACGCAGTATCTTGGTCTTCCGCGCAGCAAGCATGGTGTCTCCCTCTTGTTTCGTTCTGCTTGTGTAGTGCCTCCACCTCAGCATCAACACATCACTCACTGCAGCGATTTTCTTCATACGACATTTTATGCTTGAAACGAGAGCTATTCTCACTTACATTTTGTTATAACATAAAAATGGGGTTGCCATGAAGCCTCATATTCACCCGGATTATCGTTTGGTGCTGTTCCATGACACGGCAGCAGATGCCTTTTTCCTGGTCGGTTCAACCATCAAGAGCGACCGCCGCTACACGTGGCAAGACGGGAAGGAGTATCCCTATGTGTCGCTCGATGTTTCCAGCCAGTCGCACTCGTTCTATACCGGCAAGCAGAAGCAGGTATCGAGCGAGGGGAGTGTGGCCCGTTTCAACAAGCGCTTTGGCGCATTTTCAAGCAAGAAGGAGTCCTGAATGCAGGTCGTCTGTTCACTCAAATCCGCACGGGCACGTCATCCTGATTGTCAGTTGGTGCGCCGCCGGGGCAAATTGTTCGTGATTTGCAAAAGCAATCCCCGTTTCAAGGCTCGTATGAAGTGATGCGCTAAATGATGTTTGGCCCCATGATCTCGCCATCGGGTAGTCATGGGGCCTTTTACCTTTTCGCCACCTATCAATCTGTTTCCATCCTGCTGTTTGCGCCGACTTTTGCATGCTCCAGCCCGCCTGATGAGGTATAATACGGCACTATTTTTATGGGTTCCCCGTGAGCGTGATGAAAGAATTTTTTGCAACCTGCCCCAAGGGGCTGGAAAACCTGTTGGCCGATGAGCTGACCAATCTTGGCGCAGAGCAGGTCCGTGAGACCGTGGCTGGCGTCCATTTCAAAGGCGAACTGGCGATTGGCTACAAGGCCTGCCTGTGGAGCCGTTTTGCCTCCCGTATCGTGCTGGTGCTCTCCGAATTCCAGATGAACGACGATCTGGATCTCTATCTGGGCGCCCACACCATTCCCTGGGAAGAGCACTTCTCCGGTACCTCTACCATCGCGGTGGACTTTACCGGTACCAACCCTGCCATTCGCAATACCCAATATGGCGCGCTGAAGATCAAGGATGCCATCGTCGACCGCTTCACCAAGCGCGGTCACGTGCGTCCGGACGTGGACAAGAAGTCGCCGGATATCCGTATCATGGCGCACCTGGGCAAGGGCAAGGCCAATATCACGCTGGACTTGTCAGGCCCGGCGTTGCACCAGCGTTTCTATCGTCAAGGCACCGGTGAAGCCCCCCTCAAAGAGAACCTGGCCTGCGCCATGATTGCCCGTAGTGGCTGGGCCGGTGAGCCCATGATGGACCCGATGTGCGGTTCCGGTACCTTGCTGATTGAAGCGGCCTTTATTGCCGCCGACATGGCGCCTGCGCTGCGCCGCGAGCGCTTCGGTTTCGATCGCTGGCTGCAGCACGATAGCGAACTGTGGCAGAGCCTGATGATGGAAGCGCAAGTGCGTGCCAAACGCGGCATGCAACGTTGCGAAGTGAAGCTGTTTGGCTGTGATGCCGACCAGCGCGTGCTGCTCAAAGCTCGCGACAATGCCAAAGCGGCCGGTGTGGCCCATCTCATCACCTTCAAGCAGGCCGATGTCACCAAGCTGGAAAACCCGCTGCCGATGCCTGCCCCTGTTGAAGGGGAAGAAGGTCAAGGGGAGGCCCGCCAGGTCGGCATGCTTATCTCCAACCCGCCTTATGGGGAGCGTCTTGGCGAGTTCCCGGCGCTGTTGGAAGTGCATCAGGCGCTGGGCGATGCTCTGCGTCGCAGCTTCCAGGGGTGGAGAGTCTCCATTCTGTCCGCATCACCCGAGCTGCTCAGCTGTCTGCGCCTGCGCGCCGACAAGCAATATCGCCTGTTCAACGGCGCTCTCGAGTGTCAGCTGCGCAACTACCAGATCGCGCTCGATGCCGTCGCCTCGCAAAAAGAGGTGGCGCAGGACTTTGCCAACCGTCTGCGCAAGAATCTGAAAGCGCTCGAGAAGTGGGCCAAGAAAGAGAATCTCGACTGCTACCGTCTCTACGACGCCGATCTGCCTGAGTACAACGCCGCCATCGACCGCTATCAGGACTACTTGGTGGTGCAGGAGTACGCGGCGCCCAAGGATATCCCCGCCCAGAAGACCCGTCAGCGTCTGCTCGACATGGTGCAGGCCGCCATCAAGGTGACCGGCATGGATGGCGAGAAGGTGATCCTGAAGGTGCGCGAGCGTCAGGAAGGCAAACAGCAGTATCAGAAGCTCTCTGAAGAGCAGCACCGGATGGAAGTGCAGGAGTACGGTGCCCGTCTGTGGGTCAACCTCTACGACTATCTCGATACCGGCCTGTTCCTCGACCACCGTCAGACTCGCCGCATGCTGGGTCAGATGGCAAAGGGCAAGCGCTTCCTGAACCTGTTTGCCTACACCGGCAGTGCCACCGTGCACGCAGGTCTTGGCGGTGCCAGCGAAACCACCACAGTCGACATGTCTCACACCTACCTGAACTGGGCGCAGGACAACATGCGTCTCAACTCGCTGGTGGGCCGTCAGCACAAGTTTGTCCAGGCTGATTGCCTGAAGTGGTTGTCTGAAGCCGATGAACAGTACGACCTCATCTTCATCGATCCGCCCACCTTCTCCAACTCCAAGCGGATGGATGAGAGCTTCGACGTGCAGCGCGATCACCTGTTGCTGATGCAGCACCTGAAGCGCCTGCTGGCGGCGGACGGCACTCTGGTCTTCTCCAACAACAAGCGTCACTTCAAGATGGATCTGGCCGGTCTAGAGGCCACTGGTCTCAAGGCCCAGAACATCACCCAGAAGACGCGACCGAAGGATTTCGAACGTAACCAGCACATCCACAACTGCTGGATCATCACCCATGCGCCGGAGCAAGGCGAGGCGTGATGCTGACCCTGTTTCATACCGACGGTTGCCACCTGTGCGAGCAGGCCTGGGCGCTGGTGGAGGAGGCTGGTCTTGCCACCGCCACCCGCCAGTGCGACATCATGGATGATGAGCAGTGGCTTGCCGCCTATCGGGTGCGCATTCCGGTGCTGCGTGACGAAGCAGGCCGCGAGCTCGGTTGGCCCTTCACACTGGCCGAGCTAAAAAGCTGGGCCGCCCGTCAGGGGTGAGAGTGATTTGACGATAAAACGGGGGCAGACCCAGTCTGCTGCCCGTTTTTTTCATATGAAATAAGGAACACACATGGCTCTTTTAACATTGCACGGCGCATGTCTGTCGTTCAGTGATTTCCCGCTGCTCGACAATGCCGAATTGACCATCGAGCGGGGCGAGCGCCTCTGTCTGGTTGGCCGCAACGGGGCTGGCAAGTCCACCCTGATGAAGGTCATTGCCAGCGAATTGCCGCTGGATGACGGGCGTCTGGTGCTGCAACAAGATTTGAAAGTGACCCGCCTTGAGCAGGATCCGCCTGCTTCCAGCGAGCTGACGGTGTTTGACTATGCCGCCGAAGGGCTGGCGGGGGTGGGTGAGTTGCTCAAGCAGTACCACCACATCTCCATGGAGCTGGCGAGCGATCCGTCAGATGCCAACATTCGCAAGATGAGCGAGTTGCAAGAGCAGCTCGATTATCAGAACGGCTGGCAATTCGAGACCCGCATCAGTCAGGTGTTGACCCTGCTGGGGCTGGATCCTGACGTGACCCTCGACAGCCTCTCCGGCGGCTGGCTGCGCAAAGTGGCGCTGGCCCGTGCGCTGGCTTGCGATCCCGACTTGTTGCTGCTCGATGAGCCGACCAACCACCTGGACATCGAAGCCATCAACTGGCTGGAAGATTTCCTCAAGGATTTTCGCGGCGCCATCGTCTTTATCTCTCACGATCGGGAGTTCATCCACAAGCTGGCGACCCGGATCATCGATCTCGATCGCGGCGCCATCACCTCCTGGCCGGGTAACTACGACGAGTATCTGCAGGGGAAAGAGGAGTGGCTGCGGGTCGAAGAGCTGAAAAATGCCGAGTTCGACCGCAAACTGGCCCAGGAAGAGGTGTGGGTGCGTCAGGGTATCAAGGCTCGCCGTACCCGTAACGAAGGTCGGGTGCGCGCCCTTGAGGCAATGCGCATGGAGCGCAGCCAGCGCCGCGAGCTGCAGGGCAAGGCCAAGCTGCAACTGGACGAGGTCAATCGCTCCGGCAAGCTGGTGTTCGAGACTGAAGGGCTGGGGCTGGACTTTGGCGATCGCACCCTGTTCAAGGGGCTCGATCTGCAAGTGCTGCGCGGCGACAAAATTGCGCTGGTCGGCCCCAATGGCTGCGGCAAATCGACCCTGATCAAGCTGTTGCTGGGTCAGCTTGAGCCAACCCGTGGCACCGTCAAGGGGGGCACCAATCTGGAGGTGGCCTACTTCGATCAGTACCGCGAGCAGCTCGATCCCGAGCAGACCGTGGTGGACAACGTCGGGGAGGGCAAGCAGGAGGTGATGGTGCGCGGCCGCTCCCGTCACATTCTTGGTTACCTGCAGGACTTCCTGTTCGAGCCCAAGCGGGCCCGTACGCCGGTCAAGGCGCTCTCCGGTGGCGAGAAGAACCGGCTGCTGCTGGCCAAGCTGTTCCTCAAGCCGAGCAACCTGCTGATCCTCGATGAACCGACCAACGATCTGGATGTGGAAACCCTGGAACTGCTGGAAGAGCTGCTTTCCGACTACCCCGGCACCCTGCTGCTGGTCAGTCACGATCGTCGCTTCATCGACAACACAGTGACCGGCTGCTGGCTGTTTGAAGGGGATGGCCGCATCAGCGATTACGTGGGTGGTTACGCCGACATGATGGCGACCCGCGAACAGCAGAACGCTCAACAACAGGCCAAGAGTGCAACGGTCAAGGCGCCCGAGCCGGTCGTTGCCGCCGCGCCAGAAGCGCCGAAGAAAAGCAAGAAGCTCTCCTACAAGCTGCAGCTTGAACTGGAAGGGTTGCCTGCTCGTCTTGAGCAGCTGGAAGCCGAGCTGGATGCGCTGCAAAGCGAGATCAACCAGCCCGGGTTCTTCTCGCTGCCGGCAGATAAAACCCAGCCGAAACTGGATGCGCTCAATGCCGCTGAAGCCGCGCTGGAGCAGGCATTTGCTCGCTGGGAAGAGCTGGAAGGACTCAAAAATCAGGAGTAAGTTCCCTGTAATTAAAACTTAATCCAGTTCAGTGCCTTGTGTCACATAGCCCGGTTAGGGTGGAAGTTTTTGTTTGACCCAGTGCGCTCGCAGGAGTAAAGATGAAAGCGACCGATGCAGAATTGGTCGCTTTTTTTGTTCCACGAAGAGGGTCGTAGATGATGAAGAGACAGAAGCGGGACCGTCTGGAAAGAGCTCGTGCTCGTGGTTATCAGGCTGGCGTGGTCGGCAAACAGAAAGAAGCGTGTCCGTATCAATGCCTGGATGCCCGAGGGCATTGGCTTGGTGGTTGGCGTGACGCCATGGAAGGGCGGGGCTCAGGCCTCTTCATGAAGTAGCAGGTACTTCATCACTCATTACAAAAGGAAAGGGGCCGTTGTGGCCCCTTTGCGTTAATGCTGTTTTACCACCAATCAGAGAGATCAGAATGCGGTGGTATCTTTGAACAGGCCCACTTTCAGATCGGTGGCGCTGTAGATCGGACGGCCGTCAACTTCGACCACACCATCAGCAATCCCCATCACCAGCTTGCGGTTGATGACGCGCTTGAAGGTGATCTTGTAGGTCACTTTCTTGGCAGTCGGCAGGATCTGGCCGGTGAATTTCACTTCACCCACGCCCAGAGCACGCCCCTTGCCGGGGCCACCTTTCCAGCCCAGGAAGAAGCCAACCAGCTGCCACATGGCGTCCAGACCGAGACAGCCAGGCATCACAGGATCACCCGGGAAGTGGCAATCGAAGAACCAGAGATCCGGAGTAATGTCGAGCTCAGCCAGGATCTCGCCCTTGCCGTGTTCGCCGCCGTTGTCATTGATCTTGACGATGCGGTCCATCATCAACATGTTGGGGGCAGGCAGCTGACTGTTACCCTCACCAAACAGTTCGCCACGGCTGCAAGCCAGCAGCTCTTCACGGGTAAAAGAGTTCTTGCCCTGTTCGCACAGGGAAAGGCGGGCTTCCATGGTGGTATTGTCTACGGTCACGCGGTATTTCCTTCAAATGGGTCAAAGCCGGGCCAATTTAGCTTACAGTTGTTCGCTAAACAACTCCGATCACTTCATCAGCGGCCAAACAGGCGCCCCAGCAGGGATTGCAGCAGTCCGACTTTGGCAGTGGAGCCGTTCAACTCGTCCAACCGCTCCTGAATACGGCCAAACAGGGTATCGGGCATATCAGGCTCACCGGCGACACAGCCAGTCAGCAACTCGATGGCCTCTTCCACATGATCCACCGGGTGGATGTGGAACTGGCCTGCTTCAACCGCTGCAATCACCTCGTCAGAGAGGTTTAGCTGCTGGATGTTGGTGCCCGGCAAAATGATCCCTTGCTTGCCGGTGATGCCGTGGATTTTGCACACCCGGAAGAAGCCTTCAATCTTCTCGTTCACTCCACCAACGGCCTGCACATTGCCAAACTGATCGACCGCACCGGTCACGGCGAAGTGCTGATAGATAGGCTGGCGGGCGAGGGCAGAGAGCAGGGCACACAAGCCGGTCAGTGAGGCACTGTCGCCATCAATTTCGTGGTAAGACTGCTCGAACACCAGATTGGCCGACAGGGGGGAGGGGTTCTCTGCACCAAATTTGTTGGAGAGATAGCCGTGGATAATCATCATCGCCTTGGCGTGGATATGACCGGCCAGCTCCGCTTTGCGCTCGATATCCGCCACATCGCCATCACCAAGGTGTACGGTAGCGGTGAGGCGCACCGGCTCGCCGAAGTCATAAGGGTGACCGGAGACCTGAATGACCGACAGGCCGTTGATCTGGCCAATCTCTTCGCCATCGGTTTGCAGCAGGATCTGACCGTCGATAACCCCCTGATCTGACTGCTCAACCAGATAGTTGAGGCGGTAATCCTGCTCCTCCAGTGCGCCACGGATATGCTCGTCGGTGACCACATCAGATTCCAGCTCCCGGGCCAGACTGTCAGCCATCCGCATGATGGCGGAGAGTTGCACTTCGGAGAGCGACAGCCACTCCTGATGGTCACAGAGGCGGCTGGCATGACGACAAAGGGCGGCGAGGGCGGCTGGTGTGAAGTCCAGCAGACTCCAACGCTGGCGCAGCCAAGCCAGGTACTGCAGAAATTCCTGCAGATCCTCTTCAATATTCACCTCTGATACCAGATCCGCGCGCAGGAAGATGCGCTCGGACATATCCCGATCCAGCATCTGGAACTCGGCCACATCGAGTCGGTCACCCACCAGGATCAGCTTGAGCTTGATGGGGGTCGCTTCGGGTGCGAAGAAGGGGGTTAGGGTTTTCCCTTCCTGATAAGCGTTCCAGTCCAGCTCTCCTTTTTGCATGGCATTTTTCAGTTTGAACCAGAGGTGCGGCTGATCCAGCAGCTCGTCCAGTTGCAAAATGAGGTAACCGCCGTTGGCTTCGCGCAGCAGACCGGGCTCCAAAAGGTGCTGGTTGGCATAGACTGAGCCTTGCTCGGTCTGGTAGTTGATGGAGCCAAAAAGGGTATCCCAGTTGAGATCACGGCCATAAATTACCGGCGCTTCCTGCGCTTCGTGGTGGATCAGCAGGTTGATCAGAATGGGGTGCTGGAACTCCAGACCCAATGCCACATGAGCCGCCAGATCAGAGAGGAAATCATCGATTTTCGGATCATTGTTCTGCTTGCGCATGATGCGGGTCACGATGCGTTCGGCATCGAGATGGTGGCTCAACAGCTTGAGCAGCTCGCCAACCATTTCGCAAAACTCGACGCCGGTGCCCGGTTGCAGGCGCAGCCAGATAGGCTTGTAGGGGTTGTTCAGATTCTCGGTGTAGCAGAGATCAAACAGGTCACCATCCTTGCCATTGGAGTCGGCAATCAACGTTTGGCAAACGCCTTCGTAATCTGCGCCGGGGAACCCGTTGAGCAGCATGACCGGACAGTCACCATCAAAACTGGCAAGACGTTTGATGCCGGAAATGGCTCTGGGTTGCAGCGCAGCAAAGGGGATAGGTTCAAGCTCGCTGAGCTTGGGGAACTGTTCAATCGCAAAAGCGGGTTTTAATTGTTCTGATGTTAATTCAGCCACTTAAGACATCCGGTCGAAGATAGGATCAATTGTTGCCATTATACACAGTTCAATAAGTGGTGACAGGAAACAAGATATTCCATTTAACATAATATACATTATGCGCAATGACGGATGCGGGAGGACGGAATGAAGAGAACTGTGCAATGGAGCCGCTTTGATGCGGTTGACTGCTTGGCCACCGAGGCCGACATGGTTGCCTATCTGCTGGCAGCTCTTGAAGATGGCGATCCGGCGCTGCTGACTGCGGCGTTTGACGATGTGGAGCGTGCTCGCGCCAAACTGCGTGGCCAGCCGAGCTACACACTGGAAGAACTGTTGGCTCAGTGTGACCCCAATGCCACGTTACCAGGTGAGATAATTTAACCTCCAAGTTTGAGTGAGCCGACACGCAGGAAGAACTGTTGGTCAAAGTTGCCAATGAAGGTAAGTCATTGAAATGTGGGGAATTGTTCCGTGGGTGCGCGGTGATGCATAATTGACTCCGGTGAAGCATCACCGAGTAACTACAGAGGATCTCCCATGACGACCAGCAACACCTATGCCTATGAGAAGCTGCTTAGCGCACTGACCTATATTTATGAGCGTGGAACTCCAGCTCAGGCGCTCAATGAGATTTATGGGCAGATGTTGGCTCACATCTCAGCAGAGAACGATTTACCAGTAGAGCTGAGACCAAAGTTCGAAAACTTGTGTGCTTTAATTGAATGCTTGCCGGACTCGCTTTACAAAGAACGAGATTTGGAAGTGATCAGAGATAGCATGTCTGCTTTATATGGTCTTCTGTTCCAATTCCCTGGCTATACACCTCATAAGTGATAGGAATGTCATTCAGATAAGCAAATGCCGATAACCCTATTTATCGGCATCTTCGTTAGAGATAACAGGCGGCACTAATAAACTATTGAACTTACTTCTCCACGGGAAATCTTCGACATTTCAATGAAGTCATATTTTGCGGTGTCAGGGAGAGCCTGAAAGAGTTTGGCGATGTATGTTTGATCTTCTGACAAGCGCTGCATTCTACGATATGCATCATCTACTGGAATTGTGGTCAATACCCCCTTCCCTTCACACCAGATGCTAAAGATTGCAGCGTTTACGCCCACTCTCTCCATCAGTTCGATAGCAGATAGGTTGCTGACGTCGAGTTTGGCAAGAACCTCCTCCCCCAACGGCTTCAAGTAGTGGTGCTCCCCATCGAACGGAGGAAGCGATTGAAAAAATGCAATTTTGGACTGAGTGAGATTGAAATGCTGTTCATATCGAACCTCACTCTTCGCCTTCCTAGCCGCCTTTGCTTTCTGCTTGGAGCGTTGCGCTCGCTTTTCTTTGCTGGCCACGATCAACTTCCCTATCAATGAGTGCGAGCCATATGGTGCTACCACATGGATAAACATTCAAGACAACACAGCTGGAATGGATTAACCAAATGTCCCATTTTGAGACAAGAGTCCACTATTAAAGACAGTGGACTCTGGGGCCACGGATGCCCCCTCCCCCCCAGGGTCAGCGCGGGGCATCTAGCGCGCGCAAGAGCCGATGTAGCTCACAAAAGCAGGGTGCTGCGCTTGCTGGATACGTCTCATCAGAGCAACAAGTTGCTCAGCCGAGCCGCATCGCCGATGAACACCAAGAGGGATGACCTACGCATAATCACCCCCCCTAGCTGCAAATGAGAGCCTGGCAGCGAATGGATGGGGCCAACAAATTGCGCATGCGCAAAAGTTTCTCATGCGAAACTCGGGGCCCATGACCAACCTTGAGACTCTACCCCGCAAGCGGGGGCCCCTTCTCAAGGTTGTTCCTGGAATACGTGGAGGCGCTAGTTCAGGGGAAGCGCAGCGAGTGCCATCGTTGCCGAGCTTTCTTGCTGGGGCTTGTTGCCCTGACAGTACAGAAAATGCTCCCGTTCATCATATACCAAGCGCAGCAGACAAGGCCCAAGGGAATAGACCTGATAACCGGCCATCATTAAGTCGCTCAGTTTCATTGAGAAGTAATAGGCATTGTTGCCCTTGGCCTCCAGGTAGTACTCGAACTGGGCATGAAACTTACCGGTATTGTCCTTATAGGATGTATCCGCCCAGCCGGTAATGGTGATATCAAACTTGGAGAATGGGGCTTCCTGCACGCTTTTAGCAGGGGTGGTCGGCATGACTGGTGCCGCCGCCTTCACTTCTGGGTCAGAAGGCGCTGGTGATGCTGCTGCCTGCTCTACCGGCACAGATACCGGCGCTGGGTCATCACTGCCCAGCATATTGAACAGGGACTTTACGCTCATCGGGACACCGATGAAGATGAGGATCACCGCCAACCACAACCACCATCTTTTCCACAGCGGCACAATGTCGGAGGCTTTGGCCTCCTGAACACTGCCTTCTGTTTGGGTATGTGACTTGTAGAACGGGAAGAACGTCTTGTCGTACCGGCGAACAGACTCAGAGAGGCAGGTTGCGCGAGCCCCAGCACCATCGAGTACTTTGCGGGTGTAGGTTTTATCAGAGCCCGCAGCGGCGTGTTTGCTGACCAAGAACTGGATCTCGATCATGTCACGCAGATCCTTGTGCACCTTCCCCAGGGACTGGGTCATAAACAGAATGTCGTGGCCGTAATGACGGTGCATGGAGAAGTATTCTAGGCAGTTGATGAGGTCATCGCTCGCCTTCTTGTTACGCCCTGCTCGGGGGTATTGGAAGTGACATTCATCAATGACAAACAGCGGGCCTTGCCCCTGCTCGTTGCGCCACTCCTCCTGGGTGAAGTGCTCGGGGTCAGAGAACGCCTTGATAGCGCCGTGCTCCCGACTAAAGCCATCCTGACGAACCTCAACGAGATCCCTCACCTCCTCGCCAAACACGGCGATCAGATGATCCATCATCAACGGCAGGTTGGTGACCACACGACGGCCTTCCTTGATGGCTGGGATCACGTGAAATGCGACTGCTTCATACGATTTGCCAGAGCCGGGACGGCCAACAATGATGTTTAGTGCCATGTTGCCTCCTTATGAACCGAGTCTGGTGAAGGGGATCAACTGGAGGATCAGGCGAACGCCAATCGCCGTCACAATGATGGCTGAGGCATCATTCACCCCCGCGATGGCCATGATGTTTTGCACATCAGCGGGGAGCATGGAGAAGTACTGAATGATGTTCATGGCCCCGAGCATGGAGCCAAGGCCGGAGATAGCCAGGTGAACAATCGACAAGATCGCTTCAAAGAGGAAGCAGGCCAAATCCTTGAGCATGTCAAAGAGCGAGAGCAGCAGTGAATAGAGCAGGTTCAGGAAGTCATTCCAGCGGTGAGCAAACCAATCAAGCATGAGAGCACCTCATTTTTCGCATGAGAAAATCAAGCAGCGCGGACTTAGCCGCCGAACACTAAACGCCTGGCCAGCAAGCCGGCGCAGAAGATGACGAAAGCACGAATGGCTATCCAGACATTCGGCGGCACGGTCAGTTGATGGCAGCCGAAGTCAGCGAACCCCATGTCAAAACAGATTGTCCAGGTAGGGTATTCCCCTCCCCCTGACAGCTGTAGACGAAAGCCATTAAGCCAGTCAAAAAGCGCGGTGTGTTGCAGCTCTTGCGTGAATCCGCTCCATACGCCTGCCATCCCAGCGGGATAACGAGACTTCCACCAAGAGGTTCCCTGCGCGGTATCGGGCAGGGTTTGTGCGGGGACGCTGGTTGTGAAGGTGTCGGAAAGCAGCCGGTTAGTTTCATCAATCCGCGTTTCTACGCCATGAAGGTCAACGGCGTTGGTCGTAGCCAATAGCTCATTGGTGCGGTCGAGACGAGATTCCAGGCCGCCAAGGTTGGAGACGGTAACAGAGCTGGGTATGCTGCCAGTGCCAGTGCCAGTGCCAGTGCCAGTGCCAGTGCCAGAACCGGAGCCTGTGCCGGTTCCCGAGCCAGTCCCAGAACCAGTTCCTGACCCCGTACCCGTCCCAGAGCCTGATCCAGTGTTGCCACCTTCACCTGGAACGGTTGGTTTCGGGCCGGTGATAACAGGGCGAATTACACCGCCTGCAATTGCGCCAGTATCTGGGTCTGTAGTTGGTTTGCCGGTGATAACGGAATTAATGGCATCACCATATATTGGGTCAGTGACGGGAGGCAGTGGCTTACCCGATGGTAATACAACGGGAGGTGTCCCAATAATATCGAAGTCTGGGCGGTTATCAGGCTTAACCGGAATGACAACTGAGTTATCTACTAGGTGAGGCTTGGGAAGACGGGTGCCTGGATTTTTCATGTCCTGCAAATAGTGTTCAGGGATAGTACCATCAACGCTGACACCATCGAGAACACTCGCTACAGACTCTTCCAAAACCTCTTCCTTATTAGTTGACTCAACTTTAAGCAAAGCAGTTTGGTAATCATATGAAACGGCAGAAGTTACAACGGATGATTTAACCATTGTGTCATTTCTGTATTCATTAACGACAATGTCAACATCATAGGCATAGCGGTAGTTCGTACCTGAAACACCAAAGAAAACCTTAGATAAGGGATTGGCCTCACAGCGGTTAAAAAAGCGAACAATAGTATTGTTTGGCGGGGTCACATCCTCACGGTAGAACTTACATGTCGGGTTGGTATCCAAATACTGTGATGTACGGATTGAAAGGACGCTGTTGGCTTCCTCAGTGATATAAGAAACACAGGTGGCCATATCTAAGGCTTTGTCACCTTGCTTGTAATAAGGGTCATCACTTTTGTTTCTGGAAGGGTCAGGGAGGCCTGTAAATCTGTCTGGAGGAATACAGCTAGAAACTGGGGTTGAATCGGCGTAGGGGGCGTAACTGAACTCCTTCATAAGATCACAGTCAAGGAATCCTGAAGAAGAAAAATCGCAACGTTTGACGTTATCAAGGTTATCACCATTGAGCGTTATTCCGTAACGCTTGAGCTGGAAAGAAAGCATACCGTAGGGGTCGATCTTCAAATCCTCCTTTGCGAAGTTTTTAAGCAACGGCGGAGTTGATATTGCAACAGCAGTAACAGCAGCAGCGCCCGCGGCGTACTGGACGGCCAGACGAGTAGCTAGGGTTCTGCCCGTCCAGATTGCGGCTTGTTCGGCCATAGCCATTACCACGGGGGCAAATGCCGGTAAGAACGCGCGTGCTTGGTTGACAGGCATCCAGGCGGTGAAAAAGCACAATGAGTAAACAAGGAGTCTGCGCCACATATGGTGCTCCAAGAAATTTAGCGGCTAAATTTTTCGCATGAGAAAATGGCGCTGTAATATGTTGTAAAACGCTACAACATATTACAGTTGGCTTGCGTGGCTAAAAGTTTCGCATGAGAAACTTTCCGTTAGAAAAGGGGGCTTATGCCCCCTTCATTCCCATAACAAACGCCATTCCTGATAGTCCCCCTATCGTAATAATTGACGACATGAAGACGATATAGGCAAAGGAAGCGGTCATTAGGCTTTGCTGACCAAGCGTTTGGCCAAGGAGATCCCCTTGGTTGCCAGCGCGATGCCAACAATAGTGACACCGGCACTTGCAACGAAGGTTACAACCGTTCCCAAATTGACAGCAGCAAACATCTGGTCAAGAGCCGATGTTTCTCCGGCAGCAAAAGCCGGTGCAGAAGCTGCAACGATGATTACAGGAATAGCTTTTTTGACAATAGACATAAGTACCTCACAAGAGATTAATTACTTTTTTCGCTACACCGATAGCGAAGCCAGGAAACCAACCGAGAACAACAACTGCGCCAAACGCCCATGAAAACATAATGGCGATATCTGACGGTGCTATATCAACGGTGGATTGTTTATATTCCTCTACGGTTTGGATAATCATAGAGGAACATTCTTTTACAGGGATATCTGTCTGATACAGAAATCCCTGTTCATTAACAGCGATGCAATAAGCCATTTTTGCCTATGGTGTTATTCCCATGAGCGATAAAGAGTCTTCATTACCTTTTTCAATTCTTGCTCAGTGTTAATAACTGTATTGCCGACATATACCAAGTCACTATCAACGTAGTGAAATATGATGCCTGGTATTGAGCTAGTCAGGTAATGCCGTCCATCGCTTGAATTAGCCTGTAGAACGGGAGTTGTCCCCTCCTCCCACTTGACGTCCTTTTTCAGAAACTTGAGGGCCATCGATCACACCTTGTTTTTCTCATGCGAAAGTGAGGTGACTTCGCGAAGAGCCGCATCGTTGCTCATGTGGTAGGTCACGTTGGCGCCACGCTGACCAGACCACGCTTCAAGCCAAACAGGGATTTCGACAACTTTGTCGATCATGCTGTTGGCCTGCAGCGGAATGCCTGCTTGGGCCAGGGCGTTGGGAACCCGGATCACAATTTGTTCTTCCTGGAAGCCGCCAAAGCCATTCGAACGGCTAACCGCAATGCCGATTTCATGGCGAGTGATAGGGCCGTTCCGCCCCTGTGTGTTTTGCTGACGAGAGCCGAGCATACGGCCACGGATGAGAACACCTTGATGCATAAATGACACTCCTTAACTGACGGCCCTGAGGCGGTGCCCAGGTGATGATGGATAAGAACGAGGCGGCATTGCCCCTGGTATGGGTTCGACAAGAGTTCGGGTGACCATAGGAACACCGGACGGGTCACGTTCGATGGTGACGACTTCTGTTGGTTGTGCTGCTGTGGCCATGCGGTCTAGTGTGCTGACGGGTTCGACATACCAGTCGGGGTGCTGCCGCCCAAAATCGATATTGATCACCTGGATCAGCGGTACCACGTTGGAGGCTTCGCCAGAGAGATTTTGCAACTGTGCCTTGGTGAGGCCTACAGCCATCAGGTCGGCCAAATGACGGCGAAATGTCTCTCTGCTCATGCTGCGATAAACCGTTTCATACCCTTCATTGAGTAGCCGGCGATAAAAGCCATGAACCCTTTGGGCCTTGGCATAGCTGGTGTTCCCCTTCGGGGTGATGCGCTGATAACTGGTGTAGAGCGCGTTACGGATCTCGTCGTCGGTGTAGACCTTCATGGGCTGTTCCCCCAGGGCATCAAACAGTTCTTTAAATGCGGCTTTCCATAGATCGGCAATCAAACAGCGGCCGTCTTGCTCGTAGTCTTTTTGGTACTGGATGGCGTCAAACAATCTGAACGGGACGCCATGCTTGGTCAGCGCCCGTTGTTTCAATCGGGCCTCAAAGCGAACGCAGAGGCTCGCATAGAGCTGCAATGCTGGGTTTTTCATGACCTCAACACAGCGGCGAAGTGATTCATTTTTCGGCTGTTTTTGAAGGCGCTTCATGTATTCGGCCAGCTGACGCTGGAACTCTGGGCCCTTCAAATAGGCTTTCAAGGAACGATGGCGGCTGCCGGTGTTCCACTCTGCAGTAGTCTCATGATCACGGTTCATCCTGCTCTGCTTGGTCTGTCCGGAACGGATGTTCTTGAGTGCAGAAATGACCTGTTTCCCCTGCTCTTCTGTATTCACCCGGGCGGAGAACGTTACATCGATCCATTCAAGGGTAGTGTTTGGAATGTCCAGCATTTCAAACAGTTCAGGGCAGGCGCATGCCAGAGTTGCCAGCAGTTCGGTCGAGCAGAGCTCGATGCTCGTTGGGCCGAACACGTTGTGGCCTTGCAGAAGTTTTGCTGGAGAGGCTTTGAGTTCGACACCTGGAAGGCGGTTGCTACCCCCTTGATGGATCTTCATTGCAAGGCTGCCGAAGTGACTGGGCAGTGACTCGAAGGGATGGGACAGGCCGGAAACGGTCAAATCCCCATCAATCTCATACTCAACTGCCATAGCGGAGAGCTTTAGCCTCCCCTGCTTAGCGACCTGTTCCAGATCGATATAGACCCCCGAGCGATGATCGGCCGTTGGAGATACCAACTGCCATTCGCTTTTGAAGGGTAAATCGAGCTTGAGGAGGTCTATCACGAGAAACCTTGGCAATACCAATATAGACACTAAAGGGTGTCACATATGTTACGTGAGAGCCTGTGCTAGAATTAAGGTAAATGACACTGAAAAGTGTCAAATAAGATCCTTTGGCGAGTATGGAAAAAACAGGAGGGTAGAATGACTGGTGTACCCAACCAGCAACATGATGAAGAGACTATGACCGACCTACAAAGGGCTGAGCGCATCAAAACGGCCATAACAACCCACTCTACATATGAACGCATTGAGGAGATGACTGGGGTCAACATAACGACACTCAAGCGTATCGCATCTGGCAAAAGGGACGTTTACGCGAGCGAGCTGGAGAAGATCGCGGAAGCCACCCAAGAATCCCCCGTCTATCTCATGTTTGGCGAAGACAAGGACATGGTGAAAAAAGGGAAGCTCATGTTCGATGGCCGAAGGAACAAAGTTGCAGAAGCGGCCATGTTTAGCCTCTACAACATCAGAACGCTGAAGGATGACGAGATTATCGTCATTGCGAAACTGATTGCCGGTCTCCAAGCTATGAGGGTGAGTGAGCGGTTTTTCCTGAAAGACTTAGAGAAGCTCAGGGAGCTAAAAGATAGTGAAGGCGATGAGTAGTCATCACCACCAGGGGGGCTTTTATAGCCCCCTTTTCTTTTTTAAAAGGCGGGGAATTTATTATAAATTGGCCGCCGAATTTTTAATAAAAAATCCAATTAAAACAAATATTTCGGGTGTTTACATCGTGTCATCTCTGTGTATTATGAGATCCGCGAGGAAACTGTATATGCGTACAGCTCACTTGCTCAGATAAAAATGAACAAGCAGCAGTAACAGCTTAATTTGGAGGTGGTTATGGGGATTAAAATGAAGATGGCGATCGACCAGAACGGTCGGCCATGGTCTTCGGATGAGTACATTAAAGGGAAGGGTGCAGAGCCATTGCTATGCGAGCACTGTAAGGTGACTGTAACGCATAACTCTGAGCATGTGCGAGGCCTGGATGGCAAATCAATCCTTGTTCCCGCCTACTTCAAGCTGATGCCTGGCAAAGTGCACGCGGTAGGGGCTTGTCCATATGCGATTGATGCAACGCTGTTAAGCATCGTTGATGAATCGAAAGATATGTTTGTCAGCTTGGGGCAAGGCGAATATCGCATGCGCCTCAATATGATAAAGGACAATATAAAGAATGCGTCATCAGCATCACAGAATAAAGGTAGCGGAATTTCTGCTGGTGCTAACTCAAATAGCTACATTAAGTCAGGCAAGCAGAAACTACCTTATATAAACTCTGCCAAAAGAGTGCTAGAGCTTCGTGCAGCTTGTGACAGTCAGTCGGCTATTGCAGACAAAATAAAGCTTGTTTTTGGTAAGGAAAGTATTGGTTGGGATAAGTTTTATTTTGAAGCTGATGGATATCTTGATGCGCTAAAGATTTTGGCATCTGGGAAAGAATATCCGATTGCAATTCATGGTGTTATAAAATCAAAGCGCATTGGAGTTGGGAAAAACAAGAGCAACGTCATCAACCTATACAGGTGCCTTTCTGTTGCAGATCAAGATGATAGCTCGGTAGGCGCGAATGTTGAGGTCAGCGTCTGGGCAAAGGATGCAACATGGTTTGGTAAAGTGGATAAGGGTGATGAGGTTATCATATTGGCATTGTGGCGCAGTAACCAAGGTGATGTTAGCGAAGTTCCCGATAAAGAATTCAAGAAGTATCGAACAGACAAGATAAGTACAACGCTTGTAGTTGCATCACAGCTAATAAAGATATAATGAATTTTAAATGGGCACATATAGTGCCCTTTTATATATGTAGTCTACTCATTAGATATTTCTTGGGTCACTGCGCATAAATGCGGATTATGTTACGGGCGCTCCGGCGTTGGGACGATGCCAGCAAGCTGTCCCACGTCCCTGCCTAGTCGCGTCCCCCTGCCCCTTCGGGATTATCGCAGGGGGAAAACCCTCAACATAATACCGCGGCCACATTATGCGCAATGACGGATGCGGGAGGACGGAATGAAGAGAACCGAACAATGGAGCCGCTTTGATGCGGTTGACTGCCTGGCCACCGAGGCCGATATGGTTGCTTATCTGCAGGCAGCTCTTGAAGATGGTGATCCGGCGCTGCTGACTGCGGCGTTTGATGATGTGGAGCGTGCTCGCGCCAAACTGCGTGGCCAACCGCGCTACACACTGGAATAACTGCTGGCACAGTGTGACCCCAATGCCACGTCACTTAGTGAAATGGATTGGGGTCCAGATTACGGAAAGGAAATTTGAGAATATCTTTTCAGTATTCGGCGATACGTTTGTGGGTCAATCCCACAATTTGACTGAACCTGCTTCGTTTGCCGGCTCGTTCTTGGGTTCAGGTCGCAGGCTAACTGCTGCAGATGGATAAATGCCCTGATTCTCTTGACCATTAAAGAACCACTTACAACGCAGTTCATTATCCAAAGCATCTACATAGGTGACTGTCATGTAAGGGCCACCACTGTTCAGATAAACTACATCGCCAATGCTGTATGTCATTTCGAAGTTTCTCCATGAAGAAGTAAATAGGCCAAGTTAAGATGGAGCTGGAAAAAAAATGATTCAAGTGATCAATAGCATGGAGATGCCGATAACCCCATTTATCGGCATCTATGTGAGAGATAACGTTGAGTGGATTTAACCACTACGGCGACACAACTCCTGTATTAATGCGATCCATGACGAAGAACCATCATGGACACCTTGATCTGCCAAACGAAGAAGATCCTCACCTAAAGCAGACAATGCATCGTGCTTGGAGCCATAGTGTTGGCAATAGGAATTGGCGAGTTCAACCAACTGCTCATTTAGCTGTACCCTAACATCTCTTGGAACTATGTCCCCTCCCCTTAGTCGATATTCTGAAACCACAAATGTCCCATTTTGAGACAAGAGTTCACTATTAAATCAATCCGTTGTGCGGAATCCCCCTCACTTATTGAGCGTTATGTTTGATTTTCACCGTTATAACTATCGTCATTACCGTGAATATTCTTGGAAATATCTGTCCCCTACTTGAGAGGTCTCTCTCTGGAAATATTGATACTCCTTCTTGTAAAACAGCCATAAAAATGCCGACTATCGCGATAGATTCCCCTCCCCTTAATCCTCACAGCTTATTGTTGTGGCTGGCATGATTGCGACTTTTTTGGAAGTCGGGTCAATTCATATTCAAGGCACGTTTGGCGATGGCCAATGTGGGTGGCTGGCAGGTCAAGTAGAGGTTGCTGTTAAACTGCTGCAATATGCGTTTGAGCTCGTTCATATCGTCGGGATGGAGGGTTAAGGACCAGAGTGCTCTGGGCTGGCCATGATGGAGGCCATTGGTATAGATAATGGTGCAATCTTCGATACGCAACTCTTTGCAGTGGGCCTCCATCTGCAGGCCCACATCCGGAAACCAGATATGCAGTGTGCCTGAAGAGATAAAGGTGAACTGGGCCATGAGCGACCCTTTGCCAACGATCCTGAAGGTCTTTTCCACCACTGCCACTTGCATATCCGCTCCTTGGCTTCTCGTTAATATTGACATCAATATCACCAATGATGACTGGATATGCAAGTGTGATAACAAGGCGCTGTTCAATCCGAATATGATTGCTTCCGGCATGTTACTTAGCTTTCGGCATCGGGTGGTCTCGGTGTTTCAGCAAGCAATTTTGTTTTTTTGCTTCTCTGTTACGCGATAAATATGTATGCCGCAGATGAGAAGGTGCCTATTCTTAATCATCCATGTGAGCCACAAATATTCCCTGAACCGATTGCCATCCAGAGAAGTACAACATCGCTGCACCAACTTCTATGACATCCCAAACAAGCCATTCTGTGCTCTAAGAGCAGTCAATACAAATCAGGGTAATGTCACGTTGTTCGTTAGCTTTTGCGAACGTTATCTCTCACTTGTTGGTTCAGTCGGTCCAGCGGCTTTTGCTGGGCGCTCTCATGTCGTTCACTGTGGCTGGTGTGCAGGTATTTCGAAGTGGTGTCGATGCTGTCATGTCCTGCATCGGCCTGTACATGGGAAAGCGGCCGCCCATGCAGGTTGATGTCATGGGTGATCCCGGTGTGGCGGATCGCATGGGGAGAGAGTTGCCGCATTTCGGCCGCATCCTGGACAAATCCATCCTGCTCTGCCAATTCTGCGCCTTTACCGATGATCACCATGATCAAATCCCGTAACTGGCGAATGCCGAGGTTGGCGTTGATCTCCCCCTGCTCGCGGCCGTGGGCTGCCGCTTTATGACGAACGAACAGTGGCGTCTGTTCATCCGGTGTCGGCAAGGGAGAGAGACCGAGGAAACGGCGGTAGCGCTCGAGTGCCGCCAGCAGCGCTTGGGATACCGCTACGGTACGCCGTTTGCCCCCTTTGCTTTGCGGAATAAAGTAGCCCCAGACGCCGGTTTTGCGATCCCGCCTGAACTGCCCCATCACAGGGGTAAAGCCCGGCCGGGCTGCAACCTCAGAGATCCGCAGATAGCAGGCGTACATCAGAATGGTGAGAAAACGGCTGCGCTCGTGTTGCTCCGGATGGTCGTTGGCAAGGGTATCGGCAGCCTGCATCACGTATGACCACTGCAACTCGCTGAAGGCCTGCACCTGATCATCGGCCTCCAGCTGTTGCGGCCGTTTGACCCGCTGCAGTAGCAGAGCGGGATTCCTGTCCATGTACTCCTCCTGGATCAGGAACTGGAAGAAGGCCGACAGGATGGCGAGCTTGGTCTTCATCGCCTGCTCGCTCAGGCGATAGGGCAAGGTGCGGCCCAGCTCCCGCTTGCCGAGAAACGGTCGCCATTGCGGATTGGGCAACCGCTCTCCCCACTCCTTGTCGAGGACAAACTGCGCCACGTTGCGATAGGCGATCAACTCGCCAGGGGGGGACTGACAGTAGTCGAGATAGCGGATCATGATGCGGCGAGTGAGATCTTTCGGGCTGATGGCCGCCTCGCGAAAGCACCAGTGCAAAAAAGTGGTCAGTTCGCTGCGATAGGTTTTGTAGTTGTTTTCGCTGTTGCGCTGCTCCAGCAGCCAATCAACCGCCAGTTCGTAAACCAGCCCGGCATCGGGCACATCATTGAGGCTGAGGTTGGCAAGGTACTGATTGACCTGCGGATTGCCAGCTTCCAGATAGATAAGGCTGTCAAACAGCGGCATGGCTGGCGGCAAGGATAATGGTTGTTGAGTCATGGTGTTGCTTGTTGATGCTGAGATGAGTCGATATGAGCCTGTGAGCCGAGTTGCTAGAAAAGGGCTCGTGATACATGAATGCGGCTTCTGTTGGGATTGGTACTACCTCTTGTTGTTGCTGATTAAGGTAACCGGGAGCGATCTGGATAACGTTCTCTCCACTGTTTGCTCAATTATTTCCTCATAGATCAGGCTGATGTCGCGCAGTGGTGCTCGCTATTCAGTTATGCATTGGATATGCACCGTTGTTAAAAAATTCTCGGGGTAAATAGCCGTAAAAATGGTTTTAAATGCAAATAAAGTGAATGCTGCGAGCTGTTTATCCCGAGAAATAAGGTCTGTGCAATCAGGCCACCTGCTTGAGTGGCTTCTCCTTGCGCTTGGCTGCTGGGGCCTCTTCCTCTTTCGTGCCTGCCTGAACCTTGCCGCCGCGCAGCAGGGTTTGCAGCACATCGCGCTGCTCTGCCAGGTAGAATGCCAGACTCTCTTGCTGCTCTGGCGCCAGCTCGATCGGGGCGCCAGCCAACAGGGTCATCAACTCATCGGCCGTATCCAGCAGCTTGTCATAGGCATCGGCCTCTTTTTTGCTGGCAAAGGTCATTTTTTCCACTCCCCCACGAACAACCACATATTTGATCTCGACAGCCATGATGGCCTCCTCTTGGTGATGATGGATAGAGTATATGTATGGATATACAGTATTGCAAATAACCTCACCGGAAAAGAGTTCGCCGGGGTTTAGCGACAAAAGCCGCGCTGGATCAAGCTGTCTCAAAGTGCCATTTGACTTCCACGCCTGACTGGTCGGATCATGGCCTTATGACGATCGTACGACACCTGTTTATCCTGCTGATGGTAGAGGTGCTGCTCCTCGGGAGTATCGCCCACCTGGTCGTGGGACTTCCTTGGTTGCTGACCTTGCTGTTTGTCGTGTTTGCCCTGCTTGGGTTGCGCTGTCTGGTGGTGCTCGGCAGCTGGCTGTTTACCCGCTTCTACCCCTCCCCGGCTATCGGCCTCGGGCGCCGGGTAAAGATGATGGCGCAGGAGATGCTGGCCTACCTCTACACCTTCACCTTGTTGCTACCGTTCGAGCCTTTGTTGATGGCACCCGATCGGCTGCGTCCATGCCAGCGTCCCGTATTGCTGGTGCATGGTTACGGTTGCAGTCGCGGGATCTGGCGCACCCAGCGCGCCAGATTGGAAGCCGCAGGCCATGTGGTTGCCACCATTACCCTGATGCCACCATTTGGTCATATCGATGAGATGGTGCCGCTGCTGGCCACCCGGATTGACGATGTGCTGGCGCAGACCGGGGCTGACAAGCTGGTGCTGGTCGGTCACAGCATGGGGGGGCTGGTCTGCCGCGACTATCTGGCTCTCCATGGGGGTGACAAGGTCGTGCGCCTGATCACCCTGGCTACGCCTCATCAGGGGAGTCAGCTTGCCGCCCTAGGGCTTGGGGCCAATGCCCGCGAGATGGAGCCCGGTTCCGGCTGGTTGCAGCGTTTTGCCTCTGTGCCGCTTTGCGTGCCCGGCATCTCGGTGCGCACCAGTCACGACAATGTGGTGATGCCGCAGGAGCGGCAACGATTGGTGGGAATGGAAGATATCGAGTTGCCCGCCATTGGCCATCTCTCTTTGCTCTACTCCCGTCGCACGACTGATCTGCTGCTTGATCTGCTGTCCCGAGTCTGATTCTCCTTATTCGACCTTCAACTGTTATTCCAAATAAAACAGGGGCCTGATTGCTCAGGCCCCTGTTGATTTCTTTATCGTATCACCCGGTTAGAAGTGTATCCCCTTAATCAGGGTCGAGACGGCAACCTGATCGGCGGTGGCCTTGGATTTGTCGCCATCCTTGGGATCGGCAAAGGTGCGGAAGCTGGTATTCATGATCACCTGCGCAACACGAGGTGCCAGGGCATGCACCACCTGACCAAACACCCCGAGGCGTGTGGCCAGTCGCACATGCTTGTTGATGATGGTATCGCACACCAGATCGGCGGCCTCTTCCGGCGTCATCATAGGTACCTGCTCATAGACCTTGGTCGGCGCGACCATCGGCGTTTTCACCAGCGGCATATTGATGATGGAGAAGCTCACCCCTTTATCGGCAAACTCGGAGGCGGCGGTACGCACCCAGGCATCGAGGGCCGACTTGGAGGCAACATAGGCGGAGAAGCGCGGCGCATTGGTCAACACCCCGATGGAGGAGATGTTGATGATGTGCCCTTTTTTCTTCTCGATCATGGTGGGTAGCACCCCCATGATCACCTTGAGCGCGCCAAAGTAGTTGAGCTGCATGGTGCGCTCCAGATCGTGGAAGCGATCGAAGGAGTCCTCGATGGAGCGGCGGATGGAGCGGCCGGCATTGTTGACCAGAATATCGACGCCGCCGTGATCGGCCACGATGCGAGCGGTGATCTCCTCGGCCTGCGCCAGATTGGAGAGATCCCCCTGATAGATCTCGATGGTCAGCCCCAGCTCGGCAAACTCCGCTTTAGTCTCGGCAATCTTCTGCTCGTCGCGGGCGATGGTAACGACGTTGGCCCCCGCCTCCGCCAGCTTGCGCGCGGTTGCACGGCCGATACCAGAGGTTGCCCCGGTCACCAGCACCACCTTGCCCTCTACCCGACCACGCAGGGAGCGATCAATGAAGAGCTCCGGGTCGAGGTGACGCTCCCAGTAGTCCCACAGCCGCCAGGCGTAGCTGTGCAGCGGCGGCACTTCGATACCGGTCCCTTTCAGTACCCGCTGAGTTTCGCGACTGTCGAAACGGGTGGGATAGCTGATAAGGCGGAACACATCCTTGGGCAGACCCAGATCGGCGATGGCGGCATCGCGGATGCGGCGCACCGGCGCCATGGTCATCAGCATGGCGGTCAGGTGGCGGGGAATGAAATTAAAGAGAGAGGCGTTGATGCGGATCGCAGGCTCTGGCGCATGGGCGGCGCGGGAGAAGGTGCTCAGCATATCGCCAACCCGCATCGGATTGGGGTCGGTCAGGTGGAAGGTTTTGTTCTCCTCTCCCTCCTGATGGGCGATATGCACCATGGCATCGACCACAAAGTTGACCGGCACGATATTGATACGGCCCCCTTCCACCCCGATGGCTGGCATCCAGGGAGGTAGCAGACGACGCAGTTTCTGAATGGTCTTGAAGAAGTAGTAAGGGCCGTCGATCTTGTCCATCTCGCCGGTATTGGAGTCACCGACAACGATCCCCGGTCGATAGACTCGCCACGGAACTGTGCACTCATTGCGCACAATCCCTTCCGCTTCGTGCTTGGTCTGGAAGTAAGGCATGTCGAGGTGTTCGGCCTCATCGAACATATCCTCGCGAAACAGACCGTCGAACAGGCCCGCTGCAGCGATGGAGCTGCAGTGGTGGAACTGCCCCGCCCCCAGCCGCTCGGCAAGTTGAACAGCATGACGGGTCCCTTCGGTGTTGACCTGCTGCTGGATCCCGGCCTTGGCGTTGAGATCATAGATGGCAGCCAGATGGAAGAAGTGGTCGATCTTGCCGATCAACTGCTCCTGCATCTCGACCGATACCCCCAGCAGCGGTTGCGTCATGTCGCCAAAAACCGGGACTGCGCGCGATTCATCCACAATCCAGAATGAGAACAACTCTGACAATTTCTCCTGATGAGAGGCGCGCATCAGAAAATAGACGGTACAGTCGGGATGCTGTTGGAATAACTTTTTGATCAATCGACGCCCGATAAAACCACTACCGCCAGTAATGAAATAGTTCATAAAGAGAATCCTGCTACTGATTAGGGTGTTACTAGGTTGTTAGATATATCACGATTCATATGGGAATCTGCAATTTGATTGTCGGTTCGTGAGCAAACCCTAATTTCGGTGGTGTGCCTGTTCCGTTATTAGGTAGAACCCTCTATTTTTTGTCCCTAGACTGAAGTTGAAAAATCAGTAATGCCACAACCCGAATGCAGTTTCGTTGTCGCCATTACATTTAACTGTCGTTATTCAAGGAGAAGATCATGGCTAAGAAATTGAAAGCGCTGGCAGGGTCAGTGACCGACAACCAACTCACCTCCACCATCAAGGAGTCCACCCAGCAGATCTGGTTGGCGGGTCTGGGTGCCTATGCCAAGGCGCAGGAAGAGGGTGGCAAGATCTTTGAAGCCCTGGTGCAGGAAGGTGAAGCGCTGCAAGCAAAAACCCGTCAGAGCGCAGATGAGAAGATTGCCGCTGTGACCGACAAGACCGCCAATACCTGGGGTCGTCTGGAGCAGGTGTTTGAAGATCGCGTGGCCCGCGCTGTGGCCAGCCTCGGCATTCCGACCCGCAAGGATATCGACAAGCTCTCCAAGCGCATGGCCGAGCTGACCGATGTGGTCCAGCAACTGCTGGATGCGCAGGAAGGAGGCCCCTGCCGCTGAAGCCAAACCGGCTGCCGCCAAAAAGCCCGCTGCCCGCAAGCCTCCGGTAAAGAAGGCACCGGTAGCCAAGGCCAAAGAGGCCGTAGTTGAGCAGGCCGCCGATCTCCTCTCCGCAGCGGAAGATGCGGTGAAAGAGGTGAAGGCCAAAGCAGAGAGCGTCCTGCCCTGATCCCTCGCGGTGACGGAAGGTGATTGATACCGGCCCATGCCCTGCGCTGGGCCGGTCTTGTCATGGTGAATGTCATGGATAGAGAGGCGACGCTATGAGTACCATCGCAATTGCCCTTGCTGGCGGCGGGCCGCTCGGCGGCATCTACGAGATCGGTGCCTGCGCAGCCCTCTCTGACAGCATCAACGGCCTGCGCCTTGACCATGCCGATATCTATGTTGGTGTCAGTTCGGGGGCCGTGGTGGCATCGGCGCTGGCCAACGGCATCTCGCCGGCTAAGCTGGTGCGGATCCTGCTCAGCGATGACTCGGGGGAGATGTTTGACCCGGCTACCTTGCTGCGCCCCGCCTTTCGTGAATATGCCGACCGTCTGGCCTCGATCCCGCCGCTGGCGTGGCAGAGCCTGACCTACTATCTGGCGGCGCCCTGGAAACGCAGCCTGTTTGAATCGCTGCAGGGGCTCTCCAAGGCCATTCCGACCGGACTGTTCGACAACCGCGGGGTAGATCGCACCCTGACCCAGTTTTTCTCTCGTCCCGGCCGCAGCAACGATTTTCGCCAGCTGCGCAGCCGACTGTTTGTGGTCGCAACCGAACTCGACACCGGTCATCCGGTTGCCTTTGGTAGCCCGGGGCTCGATGACGTGCCTATCTCGGCGGCGGTACAGGCGTCGGCCGCTCTGCCCGGCCTCTTTCCCCCTTCATTGATTAACGGTCGTTACTATGTGGACGGGGCGCTGATCAAGACTCTGCACGCTTCGGTAGCGCTGGAAGAGGGGGCGGATCTGGTGTTCTGCATCAATCCGCTGGTGCCCTATGATGCGGACATGGCCGCCGGCGCGCCGACCAATCTGGTGGACAGCGGTCTGCCGGTGGTATTGGCCCAGACCTTTCGCGCCATCATCCACTCCCGTATGCATGTGGGGATGGATCGCTACAAACACCAATATCCCGACGCTGACGCCCTGCTGTTTGAGCCCTCTTCAGCCGATGGCGAGATGTTCTTCACCAATGTGTTCAGTTACCGGGATCGCCGCCGCCTCTGCGAGCACGCTTACCAGCATACCCGCCGCGATCTCTGGCTGCGTCGTGACGAGCTGGCGCCGGTGCTGGCCAAGCATGGCCTCGAGCTCAATCTGGCCGCGCTGGCCGATGAAGATCGCACCCTGCTGGCCCCCGGCATTGGCTCGGTCGCCGCCCTCGACAAGTCGCTGGAGCAGTTGCAGCACTGGCTTGCCAAACGCTATCGCCACGGCGTGCGCCGTTCATCATCAAAGGAGTAGCATGGATCGCAAACCCAAACGTCGTACCCGGGAGCGGATCCTGACCACTGCCCTCGCCTGCTTCAATCGACAAGGGGAACCCAGCGTCACCACCTCGGCCATTGCGGCCGAGATGGAGATCAGCCAGGGCAATCTCTACTACCACTTCCACAATAAGGAGGAGATCGTCAACGCCCTGTTCTGCGAATTTGAACAGCAGATGGATCGCCTGCTGGAGGCGGTCAGCACCCCGTCCGATGAGCCAGAAGATATCTGGCTCTTTCTCCACCTGATGTTTGAAGCCATATGGCAGTACCGTTTCCTCTACTACGATATCGCGACCCTGATGAGTGGTTATCATCAGGTGGAACAGCGCTTTTCCGCCCTGCTGCGCCGCAAGGAGCAGACCGCCATCGCCATTTGCAACCATCTGCAAACGGTCGGGCTGATGAAGGGCACGGCGCAACAGATGCGCACGCTGGCGGCCAATGTGGCGCTGGTGGGCACATTCTGGATCTCTTACCAGCGGGCACTGCACCCCAAGGCGGACGCCGATATCGCCCTCGGCGTCTTTCAGGTAATGCAACTGGTCGCCCCCTATTTGCGGGCCGATGCCCGCGCTCATCTGGGCGCCCTCGCCCACCACTACACCGACAAGGTTTGATTCACATGCTACAGGGAGAACAAGCATGACCACTTCACAACTCGAATTTGTCCCCTTCCCCTACGCGGATGCGGCCTATGACTATGCTGGCCAGAAGCTGGCGGACAACTGGGATCGTCTCCATCAGGGGGATGCCGAACCCTGGCCCGAGGATGAACAGGTACAGGATGCCTGGCGGGCCTATCATGCCGGGGATTTTGCCCGGGCCGTCGCCCTTGGCGAAGCGGCCGGTGAGGCGGGCCTCAATGTGGCAAACAAGGCACTGGTGATCCACGCCAGCTATCTGCTGGAAGACAAGTATGCCAAGCGCGCCGCCTTCGAGCGGGCGGCCAGCCATGCCGAGAAGCTGCAAAAGCGCCAACCCAAGAACGCCAACGCCTGGTATTTCCACGCGCTGGCCCTCGGGCGCTACAGCCAGGTGATCTCCATCTCCAAGGCCCTCTCGCAAGGAATTGGCGACAAGATCAAGGCAAGCCTTGAGAAGGCGCTGGAGCTGGCGCCAGATCACGCCGAGGCCCATATTGCCTTTGGCGCCTGGCATGCGGAGATCGTCGACAAGTTGGGGGCCATGATCGGCGGCCTCACCTATGGCGCCAAGAAGGAGGAGTCCGAGCGTCACTTCAAGGAGGCGCTGGCGCTGATCCCCGAATCGGCTATCGCCCGCATGGAGTACGCCAACGCTCAGGTGATGCTGCACGGCAAGAGCCGCCTGAAAGCGGCCGAAGCCCTCTATGCCGAAGCGGCCGAATGCGAACCGATGGATGCGATGGAACGTCTCGATGTGGAGGCGGCGCGGGAAGAGTTGGAGGATTAACCGCCACTCTTGCCACGGATAGACAACAAAACAAGAGGCCAACCCGTGGGTTGGCCTCTTTTATTATGGGTACAGACCGGTTGGCTACGCCGTCACCGGTCGCTCAAGTACACACTCAACCGAGCAGCGCATCCAGTCCGTTGGGGTCAAACAGTAGCTCCGGCTCCATCAGAACCAGCAACAGCAGTTGCTCGAACTCCACCGCAAACCGCTCGACCACCCGATCCGGATCCGGTACCAGCTTCTTGTCGGTGATTAGGCCCAGTTGCACCTTGTGATCGTAAGAGAGGATGGAGACGCCGACGCCGATATCCCCCGATTGCGGCACCCAGAACAGCGGCTGACGCAATTTTGCTCCAGCCAGATAGAGGGTCTGCTGCGGGCCGGGTACATTGGTGATCACCGCGCTGGCCTTGGCCGTGAGCAGCTCGACGGCCTGCTGTTGCACCGCATTGGGGGCCATGCCAAGGGCATGTAACAAGTTGAGCACCACCACGGGTTGCAGCGAGGTGCGCAGCGCCTGCATCCGGTCACGCACGGTATAGAGCCGCTGCAACGGGTGTTCAACATCCAGTGGCAAGTCCAGGGCCACCAGCCCGAAGCGGTTGCCAAGTGCCCCCTCATCGTCCGGTGCACGCATATTGACTGGCACCAGGGCGCGGATCTTGACCTTGTTGGCATTATCCCCCTTCTCCTGCAGGTAGTGGCGAAACGCCCCTGCGGTGGCGGCGATCAGCAGATCGTTGACCGAGCAGCCCAGTACCTTGCCCACTGCCTTGATATCCGGCAGATCAATTTGTTCCGACCAGGCCACTCGCTTGGTGCTGGTGGTCTTGCCCCGCAGGCGGCAGGGGGAGTCATCACCTAGGGTGGCGATATTGCACAGCTCGCTCGCCAGATCGCGCCCGGTCTTGAGGTAATCCACCGCCTTGGTGGGATGGGTGACCACTTCGACATATTTGGACCAGAGGCTACCGGTCAGCTTGAGACCGGCTCGCACCAGACGGCTGCCCTGGTGGCAATCCTCATCATCCTCGTCATCGCTGTCATCCAGTGGCTCCGGTGACGGTGGTCGCGGCGCCCCTTCCGGGGTGTTATCCATCATGGTCAGCATGGCTCGCACCAGCGAGAAGCCATCGCCCATAGCGTGGTGAATGCGCACCACCAGCGCTTGCCCACCCAGCGACGTGTCGGTCAGGTGCATATCCCACAGGGGGCGCTGGTGGTTGAGCGGCGTCGAGGCGAGATCGGCCACCAGCTTCTCCAGCTCCAGCTTGCCTGCTTCACCCGGCAGGATCACTCGCTTGAGGTGCTGATCGAGATCGAAATCGGGATCATGGCGCCAGTAGTAGGAGCCCCCCTCCAGCACGGCCCGCTGGTGAAAGCGGGGTTGCACCGAAATGGTGTGGCGCAATCCGGCCCGCAGACGCGCTTCATCAAGCTCTCCTTCAAACATCAGGACACCGATGATCTGCATCAGGTTGTTGGGTCTGTCCATGCGTAACCAGGCGGTATCGACGCAGGAGATAAATTCACTCAGTGGCATGGTTGTTTCCCTACAAAATGAATTTACCGAGGCGGCAAATTGCTCCTTCCCTCATATCCGGATGAAGGCTTGATGCAATCAGAATGACTTTAATGAGTGCCGACTCGAAATATGAAATAAAGATGAAAGATTACTTAAAAAATAGAATCGAGACCTCGCTGGATAATAAATCTGACAAACCATATGGCTTGCCAACTTATTTCAAACAGCCATCGTTTACAGCTGGTTTATTTAAAACCAGTGCAACGAAGAGTTTCAAACACGTTTGGGGCAAGGTAAGCGATTGTCGACATAATCGAGGATCTCTTGCTCCAGCACGCTGCGTACTGGCAACAGCATCAAACCAAGATGCACTTCCAGTTCCAGGGTATCTTCGTCCAGGGTGAGAGTGCCATGTACCCCTGAGCCGCGAAAACGAAGCTCGGTCTCCTCTTCATCCGCCCATTCGCAATCGAGTTGATAGCTCTCGCTCATGTCCGCAGCGATGGCTTCGGCCGCGATCCGGGCGGCGGCCAGTCCCAGCGGATGCTGACGGCTGATCTGAATGATAGAGAGTGCGCTGCTGCCAGCGAGCGAGTTGAAGAACATGGTCGTTACTCTGGGTCATAAGTTAGTTATTGATATTAAACACATGTTCACAACAAATGAAAGGATGGTTCACATAAATGGGACTCACTTAACAGAGTCGAGAGGGATGCAGGCCATCAGCGGGACATGGCATTTATTCCCTCCCCCGTGCGCGCTACACTTGTCACGGAACGGTCAGCAAAAGCTGCTTGTTTTTCATTCACTTGTATCTTCGTATCACCCAATCCCCATCAATGGGCCCAAGGCCAGAGAGCTGTAGATGACGCATCAAGAACATGCCCACGACGACGATAGCACCCTGGGTCGGCTCTACCGCCAGCTCAAGCGGGTTGCAGCCTTGCGCGAGCAGATGCGTGCCCACCCGGAAGATCAGCAGGATCGGGATCGGCTACGCCAGTGGCAGGCCGACCGGTTGGGGCGAACCCATCGTGATCTGCTGGAGAGTGACCGCTACGGCCCTGCCGCCGAGTTTTTCCTGACCGATCTCTATGGCCCGGGGGATTGTGCCCGCCGCGATGCGGACGTGATGCGGGTGATGCCAACCGCCGAGCGGCTGTTGCCGGAGTCCGGCCTCAAGGTGCTGGCGCAAGCGATCGAGCTTGATGCCCTCTCCGAGGAGCTGGACTACCTGATGGTGGTGGCGCTGCGGCGCATTGATGGCATTGATCCCATCACCCCGGACCACTACACCATCGCCTATCGTGCCGTGGGTGAACAGGCGCGCCGGGAACATCAGATTGCGCTGGTGAGCGAGCTTGGGATGACGCTGGACAGGCTGGCGAGAAAGCCGCTGCTGGGGGCAACCCTCAAGCTGGTGTCTGGTCCCGCCCATCTGGCGGGGCTTGGCGAGCTCTTCTCCTTTGTCGAGCGTGGTTATCAGGTGTGTCATCAGATGGGGCGTGCCAACGAGTTCCTCGAGACCATCGCCAGTCGCGAGATGGCCATTATGACGGCGCTCTTTAACGGCGACAGCAGTGCGCTGGGGTAAGGATTATCGAGGGATAAGCCGCCGGAATAACAAAGCGGGCCGATGAGCCCGCTTTTCGTTTATCACTGTTTGCCGATATGTTGGCCAATGCAAGACCGGTCAGATCACCAGCAGATCCATGAAGGCATGTACCGGGGTGGCGGCAAGGCGCGGCCCATCCTGACAGAGGGCCAGAATGTCGTTGACCCGTTTTGTCGGGAAGCGGGTGGCCAGATTGTGCTGGAATTTCTCCACCAGCAGCGGGATCCCCTCCTCCCGCCGGCGACGATGGCCGACCGGATACTCCACCTCCACCTTGGCGGTGTGAGTGCCGTCCTTGAAGAAAATCTGGATGGCGTTGGCAATGGAGCGCTTGTCCGCCTCCAGATATTCGCGGCTGTAACGTTTGTCCTCCTGCACCACCATCTTGCCGCGTAGCGCGTCGATGCGGGGATCGGCAGCAACATCGTCCTCGTAATCCTCGGCAATGAGGCGACCGAAGATGAGCGGCACCGCCACCATGTACTGCAGGCAGTGATCCCGATCGGCCGGGTTGTTGAGGGCGCCGACCTTGCTGATGATGCGAATGGCCGACTCATGGGTGGTGAGCTCGATACGGTCTATCTCGTCGAGCCGCCCCTTCACCTGACCATGCAACTTCATGGCGCACTCCACCGCGGTCTGGGCATGGAACTCGGCAGGATAGGAGATCTTGAACAGCACGTTCTCCATCACATAGCTGCCGTACCCCTGATGCAGGGCGAACTGGTTGCCCTTGAACAGCACATCGTAGAAGCCCCACTTGGGGGCGCTCAGCACACCGGGATAGCCCATCTCGCCGCTCATGGTGATAAGGGCGAGGCGCACTGCGCGAGAGGTGGCATCCCCCGCCGCCCAACTCTTGCGCGACCCTGCATTCGGGGCATGACGGTAGGTCCGCAGGCTCTGGCCATCGACCCAGGCTTGGGAGACCGCATCGATCACCTGATCGCGGGTTCCGCCAAGCATATGAGTCACCACTGCGGTGCTGGCGACCTTGACCAGTACCACGTGATCGAGACCGACCCGGTTGAAGGAGTTCTCCAGCGCTAGCACCCCCTGAATTTCGTGGGCTTTGACCATGGCCACCAGCACATCGGCCATGGTGAGCGGCGCCTTGCCCTCGGCCACGCGAGTACGGGAGAGCCAGTCGGCGGTGGCCAGAATACCGCCCAGATTGTCGGATGGGTGACCCCACTCGGCGGCCAGCCAGGTGTCGTTGTAATCGAGCCAGCGGATGATGGCGCCGATATCCCAGGCCGCCTTGACCGGATCGAGGCAAAGCTGGGTACCGGGCACCCGGGCACCGTGGGGTACCAGTGTACCGGGGACTATGGGGCCAAGGTGTTTGGTGCACTCGGGAAAGCGCAGGGACAAGAGGCCACAGCCCAGCGTATCCATCAGGCAGTAGCGGGCGGTGTCGAGAGCCGCCTCGCTGGTAATGGGGTGGTTGCAGACATAATCGGCAATATCGACCAGCACCTGATCGGGCTCGGGTCTGTGGTTGACGTCGACGTTGGCGGACATCGTGATTTCCTTATCGTTGTTGTAGAGAGACAAAATGACGGGGCGCCGGACCGACATAGTCGGCGCTCGGGCGGATGATCCGGTTGTGTTCGCGCTGCTCCATCACGTGGGCGCACCAGCCGGTGACCCGCGAGCAGACGAAGATGGGGGTGAACAGCTTGCTCGGGATCCCCATGTAGTGATAGGCGCTGGCGTGGAAAAAGTCGGCGTTGGGAAAGAGCTCTTTCTCCTCCCACATCACCTTCTCCGCCTCGCAGGAGACGCGATAGAGGCGATCATCCCCTACCGCCTCGGCGAGCTTGGCCGACCACTCCTTGATGATGACGTTGCGTGGATCCGAGGTGCGGTAGATGGCGTGTCCAAAGCCCATGATCTTCTCCTTGGCCGCCAGCTTGGCCAGCAATTCGCGCCTTGCCTGCTCTTCATCCTGCCAGTGTTCGATCATCGCCATGGCCGCCTCGTTGGCACCGCCATGGAGCGGGCCGCGCAGGGTGCCGATGGCCGCGGTGATGCAGGAGAACATGTCAGAGAGCGTCGAGGCGCAAACCCGCGCCGCAAAGGTGGAGGCGTTGAACTCATGCTCGGCGTAGAGGATAAGGGAGACATGCATCACCCGCCGCTCCAGCTCGCTCGGTGCCTTCTGGTGCAGCAGCGCCAGAAAGTGGCCACCGATACACTCCTCGTCGCTGTCGAGGGCGATACGAATACCTTCATGGCTGAACTTGTACCAGTAGATCAGAATGCCCGGGAAGGCAGCTAGCAGCCGATCCGCCACTTCATGCTCATGCTCGAAACCATCTTCCGGCTCCAGATCGCCGAGCATGGAGCAGCCAGTGCGCAGCACATCCATGGGATGGGCATCGGCGGGAATGCGTTCCAGCACTTCCAGCAGCGGCTGGGGCAAGGTGCGCAGGCGGCGCAGCTCGCGCTTGTAGGCGTCAAGCTGCTGCTCACCGGGCAACTCCCCCTTGAGCAGCAGATAGGCGACCTCCTCGAACTGGGCGCTGTCGGCCAGCTCCTTGATGTCATAGCCGCGATAGGTAAGACCGGTGCCACTCTTGCCTACTGTGCAGATACTGGTCTCCCCTGCGCTTTGACCGCGCAGACCGGCCCCGCCCAACGGTTTTTGCTGTCCCATAAGCTGCCTCCTATTCCTTGGCTGTAAACAGACGATCCAGTGTCTGCTCGTAGTGGTGATATCCGAGGAAGTCGTAGAGTGACTCCCGGGTCTGCATGGTCTCCACGACAGCGCGCTGATGGCCATCCTGGCGAATATGTTGATAGACGTTGAGGGCGGCCTGATTGGCGGCCCGGTTGGCACTCAAGGGGTAGAGCACCATGTCGACCCCGTGGGCGGCCAGTTGCTCTTTGTCAAACAGCGCGGTTTTGCCGAACTCGGTCATGTTGGCGAGGATCGGCACTTTGGCCGCCAGCTTGAACTGGTCGTATTGGGCAAGCTCGGTCACCGCCTCGGCGAAGATCATGTCGGCACCGGCGGCCACATAGGCAGCGGTGCGTTCAAGAGCAGACTCCATCCCTTCCACCGCCAGTGCATCGGTGCGGGCCATGATGACGAACTCGCTATTCTCGCGAGCATCTACTGCCGCCTTGATGCGATCGCACATCTCCTCCAGCGACACCACCGCCTTGTTGGGACGGTGGCCGCAGCGCTTTTGGGCCACCTGATCTTCCATGTGCACGGCGGCAACTCCGGCCCGCTCGAACGCGCGGATGGTGCGGGCGATATTGAATGCCCCGCCCCAGCCGGTATCGATATCGACCAGAAGCGGCACACGGGTCGCCGCGGTGATCCGTTCGGCATCGATCAGCACGTCGTTGAGGGAGGTCATGCCGAGATCCGGCAAGCCATAGGAGGCATTGGCTACTCCGGCGCCGGAGAGATAAAGAGCTTGAAAGCCGCTGCGTTCGGCCATCAGCGCCATATAGGCATTGATGGTGCCGACGATCTGCAGGGGATGTTCATTGGCAAGGGCGGTGCGAAAGCGCAGGCCTGCCGAGGGGGACAAACTGGACATCATGACTCCTTTCACCTGTCTAGTCTGGCTATCTAATATCACGTTTACGTTAACGTCAATTATACTTTCGTAACATTCCGGCCGCAGGCAAGACAGGAAACCGGTTTTAGGGTAAATTTCACCAATTCCTTCAACAGGTTGAATTGTATGATGGAGCCCGGTTCCGTGATTGTCTGTCCGGCGTGCGACTTGCTGATCCAGCGCAAAGCACTGCCGCTGCGTCGCCATGCCCACTGCCCGCGTTGTCACCAACATCTCTATGGCCGTTATGCCTTTCGTCCCTCCCAGTTGATGGCCCTGACCATCACCGGATTTCTGCTGCTGCCCTCCGCATTTTTTGAGCCGCTGATCTATCTGCGGCTGGCTGGGGTCAACACCGACGCCGACCTGCTGCGCGGTATTCTGGTGCTGTTTGGCGAGGGCGAATGGTGGGTGGCCAGCCTGGTGCTCTGGTGCGCCGTGTTGGCGCCGGTGGGATTATTGGCGGGGATCTTTGTGCTGGCTTCGGGTCTGGCCAAACGTTGGCACATTCTTCCCGTCACCTTGAAGCTGGTCGAGGTGTTTCGCCACTGGGCCATGCTGGAGGTCTATATCGTCAGCCTGCTGGTTGCCCTGTTCAAACTGATCGACATCGCCGATGTGCGCCTCGGTGGCGGCTTGCTCAGCCTCGGTATTCTGATGCTGCTCAACATGACCCTGCTGATCCTGTTTGACCCCGCCCCCTACTGGGCGCGGATCCCGTTAAAGGAGGTGGAACATGACCAGCGCCCGTGAGATGGGGCTCTGCCGCTGCCATACCTGCGGTCTGCTGGTGCGTTATCAAGCCGGGGCAGTCTGCCCCCGTTGCAGCAGCAAGTTGCAGGTGCGCATTCCCGCTCCCTCGCCTGGTCGTGGGGCTTGCTGGCGCTCGCCACCTTCATGTTGCTGCCTGCCAATCTGTTGCCCATTACCCATTTCTACAACAAGGGGTTACTGCAGTCAGATACCATCTTCAGCGGTATCATGATGCTCTATCGCAGCAAAATGAGCGGGATTGCCACCATAGTCCTCACCGCCAGCATACTGGTGCCGGTGGGCAAAATATTGGGTCTGGGCTGGATCTGCTGGCAGTTGCAGCGGACCAAACCGGTGCGGCGCAAGCGCCAGCTGGTGATGTATCGGGTGATCGATTTTATCGGTCGCTGGTCGATGCTGGACTTGTTCGTGATTTCGCTGATGGTGGCACTGGTCGATCGTGGTGTGCTGCTGAGTGTCCGCGCAGGCCCCGGTGCCACCGCCTTTGCCGGTGTGGTAGTGCTGACCATGATGTCGGCCCGCATGCTCGATACCCGTTTACTGTGGGACAAGGCGGCCCGTTGATGATTTCTCTGTTTTTGTCTGATGTGCTGTTTAATCCAGCCAATAAGGAGTCACTATGATCGGGGCTGAACCCGTCATCGAAAAGCGTCGCTGGTTATCGCCGGTCTGGCTGTTACCCCTGATAGCCCTGCTGCTGGCGGGTGGCTTTCTCTATCAGCAGGTATTGAGCCGTGGCCAGCTTATCCAGATCAACTTCGCCCAGGGCAACGGCATCTTGCCGGGTAAAACCCAGGTTCGTTATCAGGGGGTGGCCATCGGTGTGGTGCAAGAGCTGGAGCTGGCTGAAGATGGCCGCAAGATTGCGGTGATGGCCAAGATTGACAGCCGTGCCAGACCGCTGATCCGCAAGGGATCCGACTTCTGGCTGGTGAGCCCCAAGGCGTCGCTCACCGAGATCTCCGGCCTCGATACCCTGGTCTCCGGCAACTACATCAACCTGCAACCGGGGCGTGAAAGCAATCCGCTGGAGGAGACCTTCGATGCACTGGAGGGCCCTCCTCCCGGCTATCAGGCTCAGGGGCGGATGCTGCACCTGACCGCCGATTCGCTGGGTTCGGTGGGGATTGGCGCCAAGCTCTATTTCCGCGGTATCGAGGTGGGCAGCGTCATCAATACCCGCCTGGGTCAGGACAACCAGAACGTCATTCTGGATCTGGTGATCGAGCCGCGTTTCGAACATCTGGTCAAAGCTGATACCCGCTTCTGGAACATCAGTGGCATCAAGGGCTCCTTCAGTCTGGCCGGGGTGAGCGTGGAGGCAGGCAGCCTCACTTCCATCCTGAGCGGCGGCATTGCCTTTGACTCACCAAAAGATTCTCCTGAGCCTGAGAAGGGACAGACTTTCGTCCTCTATAAAGGGCTGGCGGAAGCGGCGCGTGGCGAGCGTATCGACATTGCGGTTGGCGATCTTCCGGTCAAGGAGGGGATGCCCATCCTCTATGAGGGGATCGAGATCGGTCGTATCGACCCCATTCGTCTCACCGACAAAGGCCGGGTGGTGACGGCGCTGATCAACCCGGAGCAGGCTTACCGCATTACCGACAAGAGTCAACTGGTGTGGGAGAGCGTCTCTCTCTCCGCGACCGGCGTGCAGCATGCGGATCGCCTGCTCTCCGGCCCAGCCATTCGCCTCGACTATGTGGCGGGCAAACCGGTACAGAAGATGACCCTGACCGATCGCGCGCCCCAGAGCGGCACCAAGGTGACGCTGCAGGCTGACGATCTGGCGGGGCTCAATCAGGATGCACCTGTCTGGTACAAGGGATTGCAGGTGGGCCGCATCAGCCAGCTCATCCTGGATGCGCGCGGCAATGCCAGCGTCGAGCTGGTGATGGCGCCGAACTATGGCCATCTGCTCAACCGTGCCCGCTTCTATCGCGCTGCCCCGTTGCAGATCGATGCCGATCTGAGCGGCATCAAAGTAGAAACCAGTCCGGCCAGTGCCTGGTTGGGAGGCGGGATCAAGCTGGTACAAGCCAGCAGTGGCGAGCGGATTAACCGTCTCTACCCCAGTCAGGAGCTGGCACTGCTCGGTACCCGTGATGCCAAGCCCCAGCGCTGGTTGCTCAAGGCAGATCAGGCCGATGGCATCGGCATTGGCTCACCTGTGCTCTATCTGGGGTTGGAAGCGGGCAAGGTCAAACAGCTGCGCGCCGCCAAAGAGGGGGTCGAGGTCGAACTCGAAATTGATGGGGTCTATGCTCCCCTCCTCGCCCAGCAACCCCAATTCTGGAAAAAACCGGCTATCGACACCAAGGTGCGGGTCGATGGGGTGCAGGTCAAGGTTGGCAACCTCGGTACCCTGCTGCGTGGCGCCATCGAGTTCGATCGGTTGGCCAATGGCCGCAGCAGTCATCAACTGTTCGATTCCAGGGAGCAAGCCAAGGCCAAGGTGCGCCAGCTGTCACTGGTGGCAGAGAGCAATCCGGGGCTCGGGATTGGCAGCCCGATCCGCTATCGCGGTGTCGATATCGGCAAAATTGAAGAGATCGAGCTGGAGCCGTCACTGGGTCAGGTGATCTTCAAGGCGGAACTCGATGGCCACTATGCCGAGCGTTTCCTGCAGTCCGGCGCCCGCTTTACTCTGGTGCAAGCCAAGCTGGGGCTGGGCGGTGTCGCTCACCTCGATACCCTGATCAAGGGGGCGTTTGTAGAAGCACAACCCGGTAAAGGCGCTGGCAAAGATCGCTTCCCCTTGAGCCAGGTCGGCCCGGTGGGTCTGTCCCTGACCCTCAAGAGCCCCTCCGTCAATGGCCTGAGCGTCGGCAGCCCGCTGCTGTTTCGCAAGATGGTGGTGGGCAGTGTCACCAGGGTGGCGCTGGCTCGGGATGGTAGCGAGGTGGTGATCGACGTTAACGTCGATCAGGAGTATGCCCATCTGGTGCGGGCAAACTCCCGTTTCTGGAATGTCTCCGGGGTCAAGGCGGATATCGGGTTGACTGGCGGCACCATCGAAGTGGAGACGGTGCAGAGCCTGCTGGCTGGCGGCATCGCCTTCAATACGCCGGAGAGAGAGATGGGGGCGACCGTCAAGGCGGGGCATAGCTATCCGCTCTATGGCAAAGCCGAGAAAGAGTGGCTGGAGTGGAGTCCACGTATCCAGCCCTGATCTCTTCCCTTTGTATCTCATCCAAGCCCGGCACAGTGCCGGGCTTTTTTATATTCCGGTGCCTGTTGATGGGGTTCAGATTCAGAATATTCTTAGCCTTGTGGTAGGATATCGCCCCTCTTTTTCGGTCAACGAGACGGCACAGTGCACGACAACACCTTCCTTCCCGATTACTTTTTACGCCACATTGCGGCCATCATGCCGGCCCATCTCTCGATGGATGAGTTTGTGGCCAGTTGTCGACGTCCGCTGCGCCGCAGCATTCGGGTCAATACCTTGAAGATCGCCGTCTCGGATTTCGTCGCCCTGATGGAGCCACTGGGTTGGCAGCTCGACCCTGTGCCCTGGTGTGATACCGGCTTCTGGCTGACCCGCAGCGATGAAACTGTCCCCCTTGGCAACACCGCCGAGCACTTGAGCGGGCTCTTCTACATTCAGGAAGCGAGCTCCATGCTGCCGGTGACGGCACTCTTTGCCAGCGACAAGATCAAAGCGGATGGCATGTTGCTGGATGCAGCGGCGGCCCCCGGCTCCAAGACCACCCAGATAGCCGCCTTGATGAACAATCAGGGGATGCTGGTTGCCAATGAGTTTTCCAGCAGCCGGTTGAAAGTGCTCAGCGCCAATATCCAGCGCTGCGGCGTGACCAATGTGGGTATGACCCATTTTGATGCCAAGGTATTTGGCCAGTGGTTGCCTGAGACCTTCGATGCTATCCTGCTCGACGCCCCCTGCTCCGGTGAAGGTACGGTGCGCAAGGATGAAGATGCGCTGCGCAACTGGAGCATCGAGAGCATCGACGAGATTGCGGCGGTGCAACAAGGGTTGCTGGAGAGCGCCTTCCATGCCCTGAAACCGGGTGGTGTGCTGGTCTACTCCACCTGTACCTTGAGTGAGCAGGAGAATCAGGCGGTCTGCCAATCCCTGCTGGACAAGTTTGGCGATGCCTTGAGTTTTGACTCATTGGCAGACCTGTTCCCCCATGCAGAGCAGGCCTGTACATCCGAAGGATACCTGCACGTTTGGCCCCAAATCTTCGACAGTGAAGGCTTTTTCGTCGCCAGATTGCGCAAGCTTCACTCGGTGCCCAACACCATGTTCCAGCCGGGCAAGCTGGGTAAATTCCCTTTTGCGCCACTTCCTGCCAAAGAGGCGGAACCCATATTGCGCGAGATCGAAGCCAACTTTGGGGTGGCACCGCAGGGTCAGCTGTTTGGCCGCAATGACGAGATCTGGCTCTTCCCCCAGCGGTTTGATCAGGTGCAGGGCAAACTTCGTTTCGATCGCATCGGCATCAAGTTGGCCGAAACCTTCAAGAAAGGTTATCGCCTCACTCATGAGTGGGCATTGGCCTATGGCGATAAAGCAAGCAAGGGCGTGGTCGAGCTGGATAGCGCCAATGCGCGGGAATTCATGATGGGGCGGGATGTCTGGCCAGAACAGGATGCTGGTACTGGCGAGGTGATAGTCCGCTATCAGGGGCATACCCTGGGCATGGGGAAATGGGTGGGGAGTCGGGTCAAGAATGCCCTCCCCCGCGAGCTGGTGCGTGACAACAATCTGTTCAATGCCTAGTGGGTTGTTCAGTGCATCAGCACTTGAACGAGTCTGAAATACCCACACTCTGGTTGAACTTTTCTTCGGATCTTGAAAAGCCTTGAGCCTTGTCTAAGCTTAAGGCAATCCGAACACCAGTTAGCGCACGGCTCTGCAAGGAGCCAATTCCCCTATGCCAGGTACAAGGAATTCGTACCTGGCTTTTTTTATCTTTTCACGTATCGCTGTTACTTCACTCTTGTGTCTATTCAACGGTCTCTTCGAGCTGTGTGGCGACTCTGTTTTCAAACGGAGGTTCTCTACCCAGCTCATGTTGGTAGAGCAGATCGATCGCCTGCTCGATGAGTGACGCCTGACTGTCTTCGAGATGAAGACCCAGTGCGGCCAATCGCTCTGCGTGGCGATTGCTGATCCAGCATTGCAGCCGGGTATGGGTCTCCTGCTTGCGTTTTACATGTTGGCGCTGCCGCTCGGCATTGTTTTGGGGCCCCGCCTCTTGCTCTTCACGCACTGTCATTTCTTGGCTCATATGTCCTTGCGATATTACGTTTCCGAGTTTGTTATCTCTCATCTCATGCCATTATCCATTGGAAGATGCCCCTCCACCTTGGGCTGCTGGCTGCACGGCAAATATATCATCAGATCAACAAGATATCATTTAACATAAAAAATGATTATACGCAGTCAGTAAGCAAGTCGTTTCAGCGCTTCCCATCATCACGCAACCCACGGCCAGCGCGGCTCCCGTGTTTGCGCAATACTTTTTTAGGATGCTGTACCAAGTGGCTTTTGCCTCGGGAGTCTTTGCTCTGACTGCGTTCAGTGCAATTATCACTTCTTCCGGATCAAGCCCCGCTCCCTGAGCAAGGAAAATTGCTGTCTCATCAGTAAATTGCGCCCGTTCGTTGTTTATTGACGCTATGTAAGATGTGGTAAAACCCAAGTCTTTAGAAACTTGAGTGTAAGTTGTGTAGTTTTTGGCCCTCATATAGGCCGCCATCAGTGTTTTAGAGTCCATCTGCTCATCCTTTCATGTTTGTCAAATCAAGATTATCACACCTTCCCTGTGCCTGTTTCCGTATGTTGTAAATAGTTCGCACATGTCTTAAAACTCACATCAACTTACCATTCAGTGAGTACGAAGCATGGAACGCCAGACCCTACAGCAACAAACCCCGATTTACCACGTTTGCCAAGAGTGCGGCGGCGAAGGTTGCGCCGCCTTTTCTGACCTGCTGATTCTGGATGGTGACATTCAACTTGACCCTGAATGGTCTGACGAGCACACCGTACAAGAGCAACTTGACTGGCTCGACGCCTTCTCCGAGCGCGTCCAGCTTCTCACCAAGATGGCGCCCATAAATGGGGTTATCGGCACCACTCCAGATTACCCGCTTGAGGCCCGTCTTGCCCATGTGAACAAGCTCGCTGCTCGTATGCCTTACCGCGTCACTAATGCCGGATTGAATTGTGACGTCCTCTGTGACGGTGCCGATTCTGCTCCCAAGGTTGACCCTGTTTGCCCCAAGTGTGGCAAATCCCGCTTCGACTCGGCCTATGGCTGCCTTGCTCCACAGGTCTATTCCCCTGCTGCTGGTGATTGGGTATGTGGCAAAAAGACCGCTGCCCCCTCCCCCAAGCCTGCCCCCAAATACGACATCAGTTTTGATGACCGGAATATGTATCAGCGCCGCGAAGATGACCTTCGTCTTGCTGGTGAGTGGGAGGTTTAAGCCATGTCTTCATTTCGTGCTTACCGTCCTACCTGCCCTTTCTGCGGCGAATTTATGGAAGGTGACGGGTATTCTGACGTTCTTCACTGCCCTAACACTGAGGCTGATTACAGTTCGTTCGAGCCTGACGCCTCCCCTGTTTACTGCTATCAGGCTGAGGAATAAGTCATGATCCGCTTTACCTCCTACGCCAACCAAAGGGACTTGAACAATGGCCGCTCCGCAAATACCGGACATTTCACTCTGGGACGTCCTTCTCATCGTTCTGGCTATCCCCTTCTCGGCGCTGGCTCTGGCTATTCTGACCACGATTTATACTTACTACGTCTCCGCAGTTCAGAGCCTTATATGGCGATGCTTCGGGAAGACTGGGCCCAAGAACAAGCCGCCCTCAAACCCGTAGACCTCAAATCTGTCTATGCCGACAAGGACTCTGACCATATTCGGGTCGGCTCTTTCGCCTATCTCGATGATAAAGCCCTGCTCAATTATGGCGATATCAACGCCCCCGAGCATTGCCAGCACCGCCGCGATATGACCGTGCGCAATCACTACCTGTTGCCGTGGTTCCGTTCTGCCTACTCACAAGCCCTTGAGTACGCTGGTTTGCTTGAAGCGAATCAGCGTATCAAAGAGCTTTTTGACCTGATGAACATTTCCGGCGACTGCGGAACCCTTAACCTCACCTCTGACGATGAGGCGTTCGAGGCATTCGCCGAGCGCCTGGCTAAACATGTGTTGACCCTGCGTAAGGATTATTTTGATGGAGACGAAGAGGAATATCCCGCCTTCCGAAATGCGCGCCATCTTCTGGAAAGCTATGACCTGCTCGATCCAGATTATGATTACCAATTTGAAGAACCCGATGTGGCACGTCCATGTCATTGGCTCAATCGTTGGGTATTACCTACTTTCTTGGCTCGGCTTATTCGCCGTGTGTCTGCTCGTAGACTTTTCGATGCTGCCCGTCTTGCTGGAATGGTTCACAAGTCCGGACAGGTTTATGCACCGGATTATCTTGTGTCTCGTCGTGCCCATCGTGTGCACAAGAATAGATCCACCCTTGCAGGCTTGGCTGCTGTTGATATATCTGATCCTCTTAATGGTGTTTCTCTTACCGATGCGATAGACGCCTCTGTCTCTAATCCAGAGGTACAGCGCGCCGAGCTGATGACCCGCCTCAAAGGGTTCGAAACCATCGCCAAGCAGGAACGCCACGCCGCCTTGTTCCTCACCATCACCTGCCCTTCCCGCTTCCATCCGACCAGCGGCGGCAAGACTAACCCCCGCTGGATTGCAGCGGGCCGCCCTACCGTCAAAGACGGACAGGATTACCTCAATGGTGTATGGCGCAACATTGGCCGCCGCTGTGCTGACAAGGGCACTGAAAAGGCCCCCCGTGAGCCAATTTCTGTATACGGATTTCGATTTGCCGAGCCTCATGCAGACGGTACACCGCACTGGCATTGCATCATCTTCGTGCCCTACGAACGCGCCAATGAGTACCGCTCTATCTGCCGGAAAGAGTGCTTCAAGGACTCCCCCAATGAGGCGGGCGCCAGCAAACACCGCTTTACCTGCAAGCCGTTATCTCTCAAGCGCGGCTCTGCTGTGGGCTACTGCTCCAAATACATCGCAAAAAACGTGGATGGGTTCGCCGTTGGCGAAGACTTCGAGACCGGAACCTCTGCCCTTACCACTGTCCAGCGCGTCCTTGCATGGAAGAGCGCCAACAATATCCGCCAGTTCCAACAGGTCGGCGGCCCAACAGTAACCGCTTGGCGTGAACTGCGCCGGATGGCTAATCAGGACTACGATATGCCCGGATTCGAGACCCTCTCCCAAGGCGATTGGCTGCTGCTGGACGCTTGTCGCCGTGCTGCTGACGAAGGCAACTGGGACGCTTTCTGTGTCGCAATGGGCGGCATCTTCTGCCCCCGTGACGCTCAGACCTTGCGCCCCTCTTACTCCACTCCCCGCGCCTTCACTCGCTTGAACGCTGGCAACGTGGGCCGTCCGTACCACGAGAACGCCGCCGATTTCGAGCTGCGCGTTAGTCCAGAAGGCCGCCTGACCCAATACGGCGACCCTGCAAAGACCACCGTTGATGGTCTTCTCTTCAACCAAATTCACATTGCTACCCGCCTCAAGCGTTACCAAATCAAGTCGCTGGAAGCGTGGGAAACCCAGAAGAAAAAACTCATTGAGCAGGTGCGTGATTACTTCATCACTGCCACCGAAACAGGCGAATACCTGCACATGGCTGACGAACTGTATGAGCAGGGACGCGAGAAGCTTCTCGAAGACCTCGATAACAACCACCTCATCGCTCTGGACTGGGCCGACTGGCAGGAGTGGGCAGCGCGCAGCGCTGGCGACTCCTGTCCAGTCTGGCCGTCAGTTCCCTTGGACCCGTGTCAATAACTGCCCTAAGCACCAAGCAACCACCAACTCACAGAAGGCTTAAAAAATGAAAATCATCGCTCAGATACTCTCAGGCACCGACATCACCACCGCCACCAAAGACCGTGACGGGCGCAAGGTCACTACTGGCACCGTGAAGCTGCTCACCACTGACCCGAGTCAGATCATTGATGTGGCCATCACCGAAGAGCAGGTGACAGCCGGCTATCACGCCATGCTTAAAACCATCGCTGGTAAGGGCCCTACCGAGTTCATGGTCGAGTACCGGAACGGCTCGTTCGGTGACGACAACGGCCGCCACCGCCAGTTCAACGGGTTCCGTCTGGTAGACCTGCCCGCAAGCGTCCAGAACGCTAAGGCGTAAGCATGGACATTCCACCCGACTATTCCCAACTGATTGTGGCTGCCGCCTACATGCTGCTCTACGCCATTGGGTTCATGGGAGGGAATCAACGGTGATTGAGCAAGGTATTGAAATGTTTATTGCTGGCGGGTTCTTGGTTTGGCTCGTTGGCTACGGTTCTGGCACTACGTTTCGATACGTGCGCCAGATTTTTGAGAAGGCCGCTCGCGGCAATTGAAAACGGTAAACGCAATTCAAGGTTGAGTTGTATTGAAAAGCGTAAACATCAATCAAAAGGAAATGATCATGAAAATTCGCAATATGGTTCGTAAGTACGCTGCTCCGGTAGTTGTTACCTCCGGTGTTCTGGTCTCTGGCGTTGCCTCCGCTGCTGGCGGCGCTCTGGATTCCGCTCTGGTCACTGAGGTGAAGACTTCCGTTCTGGCCGATGCTGCTACCGCTTCCGGCGCTGGCTTTGCCATCATGGCCGTGGTGTTGTCCCTGTCCATCGGCTTCGGCCTGCTGCAAACCTTCGTTCGCAAAGGTGCTCAGGGTTAATCACTGGCGGGGCTCTGCCCCTGTACTATCGGGGGGCTCTGCCCCCCTTTTTCATGGGGGATATATGCGCCCGTACATCGTAATACTAGCTGCCGCCGTCACCTTCTCGGCCTCGGCTCTCCAGATAGGCGATTTCTTCCAGAATGCCGAAGTTATCAAGGCAAACTCTGTCAAAATCGTCAATGACTCTTTGATTAAGGTAAACACCACAATTAAGGGGTATGCCGCAAATGCGCCTTATGCTGTTAAGCATGTTGATGTTCCAAAAGCTTCTTTTATGTCTCATGTTAAAACCAACATGAAAGGGCTTGTAAAGAAAAATGCTTGGTATGCTGCTTGGTTTGCAACTATGGCTGCTGCTGGTTGGGCCATTGATGAATTAACCGGACAGGTTACTAGCTCTAAAATTAAGTTTACTGGTCAGTGTGGGACTAACTTTGGTAATTTTTATAATTTCACTTATGAGCAATGTTTGAATCGCGTTCTCGATGGTGATTCGCTAAAGCAACTTGTTTTAGTTTCTGGCCCTAAAAATCCTCAACTTGGCTTGACCTCTTCTTTTAAAGTTTATGCTTGTGCCTCATCCGAACCTGATATTTGTTATGGCGCTCGTAATATGTCTTTTACTCCTCAAATTTCCCAAGGTGAAGTTACTGAGTCTGTTCCTGATGATGCTATTTATCAGTCTCTTGCTGATTTTATGCTTCAAGACCCAAAGGCAGCCGCTCAAGCTTTTATGGTTCCGGATGCGTGGCCTTACCCTTACCCCCATATCTTTCCTGACCCTGTTAAATACATCCCAGGCGTTTCAGAGGCTGATGAGGCATTGCTCGATGCCCTTATTAAAGGTCAGTTACAGACTACCAACCCAAACGCTGCCAACTATGTGACCCCTGAGAAGCTCCAGCAGCTTCAACAGCTTTTGTCACAGCTTCAACAGGGCATTACCCCAGAAGGTGGTGTAGGTTCTGCTAATGACAAGCTCAAAGAGCCTCTCACACAAGCCCAGCTCGAAGAGACCATGAGAAAAGAGAAAGAGGCAGAGGCCAAAGCGGATCAAGAGGCTGCCACTAAAGCGCAAGATGCCCTCAAGCCTGCCGAGGGTGCTCTTGATAAATTGTCAGAGGAAAAGACATGGCTTGAAGAGCAAATTAAAGAGGCTGCAAATCAGGCTCCCCCTACTTCGTCACCAATATTTCCCCAATGGGTTTGGCCTGTTGGCAACTGTAAGCCTTTTCCATTTACGTTCACCATATCTGGCTTGACCGCAAAGGCTAATGATTACGGCCTTTTTTGTCAGAATTACAATGAGACATATCACCCGTTAATATATTGGTTCCTCTATATGTTATTTGGCCTTTATTTGTTTGTTCTTTGGAATAAAACAATGGTTCAAGTCCTCGGGAGTCGTTGATTATGAAAATACTTGTCGGGTTGCTTATAGAACGCTTTGGCTCATTCTTTGCCAAGATTGTTGGCCTTATGTCAAAGAAGGCCGCTTTAATTGCGCTTATTGCTGCCATGTCTGTGATGGTTGTTACATTCACTGCCGCTCTATCCGGCATTCTTGCCACATTAACCACTGGTATGAATCAGCCCCTTGTACTGTTTGGCCTCTCGCTTTTGCCATCCAATACTCCCCATGTCATGGCTCTTATTGCCACTGCCAGAACGGCCCAATGGCTCTTTATCTGGCAAGTCTCGGTTGCCCGTGCTGCATATGATGCCAAATAACCTAACAGTTACCTTAATTCGGGAGGTTTCATGAAAGCGCCGTATTTTGTCACTGGCCCCGTTGGGGCTGGTAAGTCCGTAACAATGGTCTCCATCATGGTCGGCTACCTCAATGAGGGCCGCCCTGTTGCGACAAACATTGATGTTTATCCCGAGCACATGCCCCTCAATGAGAAGGGTAAAGCAACCCCGATCATCAGATTGCCGGAAGAGCCCCGTTCGTCAGACCTTGAGAACCTCGGTTATGCGTATGAGCGCCCTAAGAAAACCGCGCTCCGGTCAGACCAAGAGCAGATCTATGATGAATCGAAAAATGGCTGCCTGGCTCTCGATGAAACGGCGTTCTTCATGAACACTCGTGACTGGAACAACCCTGACCGCGCCCAGTTGATTAAATGGCTCCGTCTCGTCCGTAAACGCGGCTGGAACGCTTTCCTCGGTGTTCAGGACATCGAGTCAATCGACAAGCAGATCGTCAACGCCCTTTGCCGTACCATCTGCTGGTGCTACAGCTCCGATACCATGTTCAGCTCGTCCATGGGGGCCAAGGGCTTTCTCGTCTATCCCCTTATCTGGATTGCTCGGCTGGTGATCAAGTTCGGCCTGCGCGTTCCCCGCGTCCATGTGGCCTCCTATTTCAAGGGCAAGAGCAAAGCCACCGGTAGCCCCTGCGGCACCAAATACACATGGGGCCGTTGGCTCTACAAGGCTTATGACACCGCCCAAGAGTTCGACGATGGCAAAGAACTGTTTGATTTCCCGATACGGGATTCAAAGGGACTTATCAAATGTCGGATCAAGCTTGGCAATGGCGATTACAAAGACGCTTATCTCCACCCTGACGCCATAGACGCAACGCCCGACTGTGAACGCTATACAGAGCCTCGCTTTGTCGATATGCGGGCCTGCTACAGCATTCTGCCAGCAAAATACATCCATCAGTGGTATGGAGATAAACACGTGCAAAAAGCCAAGCCATCCGGCGCTGTTGCATCATCCAGGTCAACCCCGCCCGTCTATCAATTCCGATTCCCGATCACCAATCCCTTGCAGATCCCCCGCTGGGCCATCATGCGGTTTGCCGACCACGTTGCCCGCCGCCAAAACATCCCCATGATCCTTGTTTTGCTCCGGTGGGGCATCGTCAACCATGCTACAGCCATGCGCCATCCAGAGTTCGGCAGGGTCGTCCGCCGTAATTACTGGCTGCGCAAGTATGGCCTTAAAGCCCGTCTCAACTACTACGGGCAGCTAACCCTTACCCGATCTCTCCAATACCATCAGGGCTACACTCTGACCCCCTCTGTTTGACCCCTGATAAAGTATGTGAAGGGCGCGCGCGCCTCACCCCCCTCCCCCTCCAGATGCAAGCTGTAGGGGGCGCGGTTGGGTCGAGTGAGCGCCTTTTTCTTTTGCAGTTATCCACGGCTCGGAACCCCTTATCCATCAGGCAGTCCCCCGGTCTCCCCAACGGGGAGATGTCCCCGCTGTTGGGGGCCTTCGCCTTGGAACAAGGCGCGTATAGCCTCCCTATAACCACCGGAGTCCAAGTTTCCGCCCTGCGGCCGTAGGCCGCCCTGAGCGAAGCGAAGGCAAGAAACAATCACCCCGAGTGGGCATGGGGAGGCCTTACGCCCTGAAAAACAAAAACAAAGAGAGCTGATTTAACCTGCGGACTGTGGCCCTGACTGCGGGGGCAAGGGGGGCTCGCCTGTGGAGAAGGGGTTCCGAGCGGTGGGTAACTGCGGGCGCTTGCGAGACACTGGCGCGCCCCCGCCCAAAGCTTGCATTGTGATAACTGGACATCGTACCGTGTGCGTTCCTGCACATACCTCGGCCAGTTCTTCAATTTCCAAACAGGCGGGGTTTTCTAACACTGCGTAATGGCTTTTTTATGTTAAATAGCAGTCAGCGGAACCGCATTTTCAGGGGCTTTAGCCCCTACAAGCCGCCCACTTATGTCGATATTTCCACCAATCGGCGGGCGGCGGAACATGCCCATCTAGCCCTGAGACTGGATCACCCCCTTCCCTGCTAAACCGGCTTTTAAGGCTTTCAGCATTCTGAGGTCGGCAAACGCCTTAGCGCCCCGTGTACTTAACCTTTGGGGATTTCCATCTTGGGAAGTGTTCAGCGCCCATAATGTCGATTAGCTCCAGTCGCTGACGTGTCATTTGTGACCCTGCGGGCGTTATCAGGTGGTATCCGGACATCCTCCATCCCTCCCAATATCGCTCGAAAATGGTTGGTAATTCCCTGCCTGATGCCATTCGCATGACTCGTTTGTATATCTCTGGCATCACTTTCCCTTCGTCCCATAGCGTGACCTCTGTCACAGAAACAAAACAAAGATTTGCTGTTTCTTCGATACTTAACCCGCACTCAAACCAACGAAAAATGAAGTTTTTTGTAATATTCCGTTTCATACAGTTCAAACCATCAAAACTGGCTAATTCCAGCGGCGCACAGTTTGAGCCTCTATTTAACGTAATCTCTGAAGTGACGCAGTTGTGTCAAAGCAAGCCATCAAGGGCATGATCGGAGAATTTATGGGCATCATCGAAGTACTCCTGCAGGGTTCGCATATCCTTGTGGCGAGTGACTTCAATGATCTTGTTCATCGGTTTGCCGGCAGTCACCGCCGAGGTGATAAAACCGCGCCGCAGGCTATGGCCACTGACGTAAAGATCGTCGATGGTTTGGCCGGTTCGCCGCTTGATCATCAGGTTGATGCCCTGTGGGCCGAGTGGTTCGGCCATCAATTGGCCCCAGCGGTTCATGCGCCGAAACAGCGGCCCCTCGCTGATCCGGCTTTTGTGTAGCCATTTTTGCAGTGCCGACACGGGGCAATAGTGCTTGCCCGGAATCAAGGCTATCTCGGTTTCATGCAGCTGATGCTTGCTCGGTTTGAGGCGAAGGCGGATCCCCTGCCCCATAAAATCGAGATCGCTAACCTCAATTCGGGCCGCTTCCGAACGGCGCAAGGCGCCACTGAACATCAGCAGTATCAGGGTGTGATCACGCAAACCCGCGAGGTCATTGGTGTCGATGCCATCCAGTACCTGGATCAATGGTTGCAGCGTCAGGGCACCGGTTTTGCGCTTGCGGTTATCCCCTAACCTGACAATACCGCGCATCATCTCCTTGATTTCGGGATGTTCGGTGGGCATGGGGTGAATTCCTTTCTGCTTGAAGGCATAACGGATCCCCGCCAGCCGTCTCACCAAGGTTGCTGGTTTTCGAGGCTCGCCATTACGCAGCTCCCCCTTCCCCCCCTCTTTATCCAGCCATATCCAGTCGGCCAATACGCCGTCGGCCTGATCAGCGAGAAAATTCATGATGTCGTGATGGGTCGTTTGTAGCGGATCCAGCCCGTGCAATTGGCACCAGAAGACAAAAATACGGGTATCAGCCTGATAGGCATTGAGGGTGGAATCCGCTTTTGCACTGCGCAAAAAGCGGCGCGCCCGGCTATTTAGTTGCGCATCAAAAACAGTCTGCAGTGACTGATGAGCTGGATTAGACAAGGTTGGATATGCCACGGAACGCTATGATTAATATGAAGTTTGAGAGGATCTTACAGGATCCTTCCCACACATCAAGTATCGATAATGAATATTATCGATACTTATAGCCTGATGTTTTTATACCTCTTGGCCACATTAGATAAACGAAACATCAGAATATGATTCGACTCGGTTTGTATGGATGAACAGGCTACATAGACTGGATAAATGTGAGAGATAACACAGTTCGGTGTTGATATTCAGGTGGGTAATCAGCTTGGTATTTGAAATATAAAAGCCCCGAGCAACGGGGCTTATGTGTTATTTTTTCGCCAGTTTGAATAGTTCAAAGAAATTTCGGCTGGTGGCTTCTGCCAATTCATTAAGCGGAATATGACGCAGATCGGCAATAAACTGCGCAACGTCTCGCACAAAGGCGGGTTCGTTCTCCCTCCCCCGATGCGGCACGGGGGCAAGATAGGGCGAGTCGGTTTCGACCAGCAATCTGTCGAGGGGAAGTGCCTTGACCACCTCTTGCAGTGCAGACGCATTTTTGAAGGTGGCGATCCCGGAGATGGAGATATAGAACCCCATCGCCATCGCCGCTTGCGCCATCTCGAGGGATTCGGTGAAGCAGTGCAGCACACCGCCGACCTGATCAGCGCCCTCTTCTCGCATGATCTGCAAGGTATCTTGCTGGGCATCGCGAGTGTGGATGATCAGCGGCTTGTTCAGCGCGCGAGCAACCCGGATATGTTCGCGGAAAGAAGCTTGCTGCACTTCCTTGTTCTCGGGGGAGTAGAAGTAGTCGAGCCCGGTCTCACCGATGGCGATCACTCTTTCGTCCGCCGCCTGAGTAAGCAGCAAGGCTGCATCCACCCCGGGTTCCTGATTGAGCGGGTGTACCCCGCAAGAGGCAAACACTTGGGGATAAGGTGCGATCGCCTCGAGCATGGTCGGGAACTGTGCCTGAGTCACACTGACACAGAGAAAATATCCCACGTCCAGTTTCGCGGCCTTGGCAAGTACATCAGACATGCTGGTCTGCTTGCTGCCATAGCTGAGGCGATCGAGATGACAATGGGAATCAACGAGTAACATATAAAACCTTTCTGCTTGTCGGTACTTATAACCAGCGACTGAGCCAGTTCATCAGATGGATGGTGGGATTGGAGAGCTGGCCCGGCTGGCATGCCGCTTTCAGGGCTACCAGATCTTGTTCTGCCTCCAGCAGTTTTTCGCTGGAGTGCTGCTCCGCCAACCGTTGACTCAAGATGGCCAGATCAGGCATGGCCAGCTGATGGTGACCGCATCCTGCCTGGGTTTTCAGGGCATCGCACAAGAAGAGCTGCAACCAGTGCAACCTTACCAGCGTCTCCTGACCAAGCTGGCTGCACAGTGCCGTCGCCTTGACCGGACTTTGACTCAGGGCGACAAACTGCTCCAGCAATTCGCGGCGAGTACCGTCCTGTTGCTGCTCGATATAGTCGAGTACCCGCAACGGGGCCCCTTGACAGATCCGCACCTGAGCCAACGTGGCCTGATGACCCTGCTCGGCCAACCAGCGTACTGTTTCCCCTTCCGCAGGCAATTGACAGACATGTTTGTGACAGCGACTGAGAATGGTGGGAAGCAACCGGGAAATCTGGGAGGCAATCAGCAACAGCAAGCTGTCGCCGGCCGGCTCTTCCAGGGTTTTCAACAGGGCGTTAGCCGCCGATTCGGTCATCCGCTCCGCCTCAGGAATAATCACCACCTTGCCACGGCCGAGCTGGGCAGAGCCCTGCAGCCGGGTGCAGATCTCGCGAATAGCCTCGACCCCGATTGTCTTGCTGTCGCGGGTGATGGTGCCAAGATCCGGGTGGTTGCCCTTGTCAAATAACTGGCAGGAGTGGCAGTGGCCGCACGGCTCTCCGCGATCCGGTTGCTGACAAAGATGCAGACGCGCCAACCGCTCGGCCAGCTGTTCTTTGCCAAGACCGGGATCGCCGAGCAACAACCAGGCGTGGCCGAGACGACCGGACTGGGCAGTCTGGCTCAGGGCATGCCAGTCGGGGATCAGCCAGGGATACATAGGCGCTCGTTTGACAGATAGTGATCCAATGCAAGCTCGATGGCAGCTTTGACCTGTTCCGGCGTTTGCGCCGCATCGATCACCACAATGGAATCATCCTTGGCGGCCAGTTCGAGATAACGAGTTCGGGTGCGCTCGAAGAAGCTCAGTTGCTCCAGTTCGATGCGATCCAGCTCGCCACGATGGCGCGCGCGCTGCAAGCCAAGGGCGGGATCGATATCGAGATAGAGGGTGAGATCCGGCTTGAAGTTGCCCAGCACTGCCTGCTTGATGGCTCCGATAAGCTGTGCATCGATACCACGGCCGCCACCCTGATAGGCCTGGGAGGAGAGATCGTGGCGATCCCCCACCACCCAGACACCGTCGGCCAGTGCGGGTTTGATGCGGGTCTCCACCAGTTGTACCCGGGAGGCATACATCAGCAGCAATTCCGCCTCGATGGTGAGGCGCTCGTCGTGCACCTCTTTGACGATGGCCCGCATCCGCTCGGCCAGTGGCGTACCACCCGGCTCGCGGGTGCACTCGATCCGGTTGATGCCGTGGCGCTGCAGATAGTCGGTCACATAACGAACGGCCGAGCTCTTCCCTGCCCCTTCCAATCCTTCGATCACAATAAATTTAGACATTAGGGTTTCTTCAATATGTATTCGCGAACCGCCCGATTGTGTTCATCGAGGGTCTTGGAGAAATAGTGAGCACCGCCCCCCTTGGCGACAAAGTAGAGATAATCGGTCGATTTGGGGTTAAGCGCAGCTTCGATGGAGGCCTTGCCCGGCATGGCAATAGGCGTGGGCGGCAAACCGTCGATCACATAGGTGTTGTAGGGATTCTTGTCGGTCAGATCGCTGCGGCGAATGTTGCCATCGTAGCGATCTTTCACCCCGTAAATGACGGTGGGATCGGTTTGCAACTTCATGCCCAGACGCAGACGATTGACAAACACCGAGGCGATCTGTGCCCGCTCGTCCGGCTGGCCGGTCTCCTTCTCGATGATGGAGGCCATGATCAGCGCCTCATAGGGCGTTTTGTACGGCAGGTTGGCCTGACGTTTCTCCCAGCTCTGCTGCAGGAAAGTCTCCATATCCTGATGGGCGCGACGCAAGATCGAGAGATCGCTGGCATGGGTGGTATAGGCATAGGTTTCCGGCAGGAACCAACCCTCCAGCTTGCCATTCTCGATGCCGAGCTCCTGCGCCAAGTCGGCTTCGGATTGCTCGACGGTCAATCGCTCAAGGTATGGGGCGCTGGAGAGCTGCTTCTGCCAATCCTCGAAACGGGAACCTTCGACGAAGGTGAGGCTGAAGTGAAACTCCTTGCCCGATGCGAACAGAGAGAGGGTCTCCTTGAGAGGGGCCCCTTCCTTGATTTCATAGGTGCCCGATTTGATGGCCACCAGTTCGGGATGGCTGCGCAGCCAGAGCCGCACCGCCCAGGGGCTGGTTTCCCCCTCACCTAGTTCGGCGATGAGGCGCGCCGCATGGGCGCCCTTCTCCACCGTAAAGAGCCGGGTCGGCCCCTTGTTGGTGAGCGTCTCTACCTGTTGCCATTTGTAATGTACATAGCCCCCGGCAGCGGCTACCGTCAGTGCCGCCCCCGCGAGCAGGGTGTAAAGCCGATTAAACTTCAATGACCAAACGCTCCTGTAAACGGCGACTCAATACCGCTGTGGGATAGTGAATATCCTCGATGCAATTGACCGGCACGACCCCCATCAGGGTATTGGTGAGCCACACCTCTTCCGCCTGCCATAGTGACTCCAGCGGAGCCTCTACCACACGCAACTCAATACTCATCTGTTTCAACATCGCCATCACCTGGCGGCGCATGATGCCATCGACACCACCGCGGGCGAGATCGGGTGTAAACACCGTCTTGCCCCGACGCCAAAACAGATTGGCACTGACCCCTTCAATCAGAAAACCACGACTGTTAAGCACTATCCCTTCGACTGCATTTCGGCTGACAAGTTCGCTTTTCAGCAATACCTGCTCCAGACGATTCAAGGTTTTAAGCCCGGCTAGCATAGGCGCATCACCGATCCTCTGGCGGCACACCACTATCTCGATCCCCTCCTGTTGCCACTGGCCATAGTGAGTGGGAAATGGTGCCAGAGTGACAATCCGGGTTGTGTGCTGACATCCGCTGCCGTCATAGCCCCGCCCCCCCTCGCCGCGGGTCAGGATCACCTTGGCCACGCATTGTGGCTGGTCGGCCACAATCTCTTCAACCTCCCGGGTCAAGAGATCCCAGTCCGGTTCAACCAATCCCAGCCGGTTGTTGGCCAGCTGCAACCGTGCCAGATGGGCAGGCCACTGCAACACGCGACCCTCCCTGACCGCCATGGTGGTGAAATGACCGTCACCATAGGCCAGCCCCCGATCATGGGCCGAGATGGTATCAAGCTTCATGCCATTGATAAGCAAAGGGATCCCTCCGATAAAAAAGGCCCGATACCGGCAGTATCGGGCCTGTGTCTTTGCCCTGCGGCAAATTATACGCGTTTGAAGATCAGTGAGCCATTGGTGCCGCCAAAACCAAATGAGTTGGAAAGGGCGTACTCGAAGCTGCCAGGCTTGGCCACATGGGGTACCAGATCCAGATCGCACTCATCATCCGGGTTATCCAGGTTGATAGTGGGCGGAGCCACCTGATCACGCAGGGCCAACACAGTGATGATCGCCTCGATGGCACCGGCGGCGCCCAACAGGTGACCGGTCATGGACTTGGTGGAGCTCACCATCAGGGATTTGGCGTGCTCACCAAACACCGACTTCATGCCACGCAGTTCAGCCACATCACCCAACGGGGTGGAGGTACCGTGCGCGTTGATGTAACCAATCTGCTCGGGGGCAATGCCAGCATCCTTGATGGCATTTTTCATGGCGCGAGCACCACCGTTGCCATCTGCAGGAGGCGCAGTCATGTGGTACGCGTCACCGCTCATGCCAAAACCGACCAGCTCGGCGTAGATCTTGGCGCCACGGGCCTTGGCGTGTTCGTACTCTTCCAGCACCAGTACACCGGCACCGTCACCCAGCACGAAACCATCGCGATCTTTATCCCACGGACGGCTCGCTTTTTGCGGCTCGTCGTTGCGGTTGGAGAGTGCCTTGGCGGCAGCGAAGCCACCCATCCCCATCGCGGTGGAGGCTTTCTCGGCACCGCCGGCGACCATCACGTCGGCATCACCGTAAGCGATCATCCGACCCGCCATACCGATGGCATGGGTACCAGTGGTACAGGCGGTCGTCACGGCGATGTTCGGCCCTTGCAGACCTTTCATGATGGAAAGATGACCGGACACCATATTGATGATGGTGGACGGAACGAAGAAGGGACTGATCTTGCGCGGGCCGCCATTGACCAAGCTTTCGTGGTTCTGTTCAATCAGACCCAGACCGCCGATACCGGAGCCAATCGCCACGCCGACACGTTCGGCATTCTCTTCATTGATGGTCAGGCCGGAATCATCCAGCGCCTGGATACCGGCCGCGATGCCGTATTGAATGAAGAGATCCATCTTGCGAGCGTCTTTACGGTTGATACCGTACTGCTCGGGATCAAAATCCTTCACCAGACCTGCGAAGCGGGTTGCAAACTCGCTGGCATCAAAGTGTTCGATAAGGGAAATGCCGCTCTGCCCGTTGAGCAGTGCTTGCCAGCTGGATTCGGCAGTGTTACCCACCGGGGAAAGCATCCCCAAGCCGGTCACCACGACTCTGCGTTTTGACACTGAGGTAGTCTCCGAGAGGTGTTTTGAAAAGGAACAAATACAAAAGAAGCGGCCCTTGGGCCGCTTCTCTTAGAACAGGAACTTATTCCTGATTAGCGGTGATGTAGTCGATAGCCGCTTGAACAGTGGTGATCTTCTCGGCTTCTTCATCAGGAATTTCGGTATCGAATTCTTCTTCCAGCGCCATTACCAGTTCAACGGTATCCAAAGAGTCAGCGCCCAGGTCGTCGACGAAGGAGGCAGCTTTCTTAACGTCTTCCTCTTTAACACCCAGTTGTTCGATGATGATTTTCTTTACGCGTTCTTCGATGTTGCTCATGACCTGAATTTTCCTTTAAAAATACGCTATTTGCGTCTGGTTGGGGTAGTTTATTCAATTGACGTGAGTTTGCAAGTAGCTTGCCGCTGGTCAAACCACGAAATGTGCCAAACTTCGGCGTACTATCGCAAATTTGAACAGATCTTACGACAAATTGATTACACCATGTACATCCCGCCATTAACATGCAGGGTTTCGCCGGTGATATAGGCTGCTTCATCAGAAGCCAAGAATACCACAGCTGCGGCAATTTCTTTTGGATCACCCAAACGGGCGGCAGGCACCTGACTCATGATGCCGGCACGTTGATCGTCATTCAGGGCACGGGTCATGTCGGTTTCGATGAAACCGGGAGCAACCGCGTTCACTGTGATACCACGGGATGCCACTTCCCGCGCCAACGACTTGGTAAAACCAACCAGACCGGCCTTGGCGGCAGCATAGTTGACCTGACCGGCATTGCCCATGGTTCCCACCACGGAGCCAATGTTGATGATGCGACCGTGACGTTTCTTCATCATGGCACGCAGCACAGGTTTGCTCAGACGATAAAGCGAGGTCAGATTGGTATCGATGATCTCGTTCCACTCGTCATCTTTCATCCGCATCAACAGGTTGTCACGGGTGATACCCGCGTTGTTGATCAGGATGTCGATGTCGCCAAAGCGCGCCTTGATGGCGGCGAAGACGGCTTCGATGGATTCCTGGCTGGTCACGTTCAGTGCCATGCCGCAACCATTCTCGCCCAGATAGGCGCTGATCGCCTCGGCACCGCTCTCGCTGGTCGCCGTACCGACCACTTTCGCGCCACGGGCCACGAATGTTTCGGCAATCGCACGGCCGATGCCACGACTGGCACCGGTCACCAACACAACCTTATCGGTAAAGCTCATCACTTGCTCCTGTTTACTTGATCTGGGCCAGCGCCTGCTCGAAAGAGGCGGCATCGTTGGCGTGAATACCTTCCACGCGCTTGTCGATACGCTTGGCGAGCCCGGTCAACACTTTGCCCGGTCCCATCTCGATCTCGAGGGTAACCCCCTCGTTGGCCATCCGCTCGACAGTCTCGGTCCAACGAACCGGGCTGAACAGCTGACGTACCAGCGCTTGCTTGATGGCGGCCGGATCCTGTTCACAGGATACGTCGACATTATTGATGACAGCGATGGTTGGAACCTTGATCTCGATCCCGTCCAGCGCAGCTGCCAGTTTTTCTGCGGCAGGTTTCATCAGCGCGCAGTGAGACGGCACGGAGACCGGCAGCGGCAGCGCACGCTTGGCGCCCGACTCTTTCATCAGCACGTTGGCGCGCTCAACGGCCTCTTTGTGACCGGCGATAACCACCTGGCCCGGGGAGTTGAAGTTGACCGGAGAGACCACCTGCCCTTGTGCCGCTTTTTCGCAGTTGGCGGCGATGGATTCGTTATCCAGACCGATGATGGCCGCCATGGCGCCGGTGCCTTCCGGTACCGCTTCCTGCATGGCCAGACCACGCAACTCGACCAGTTTGACCGCATCGGCAAAATCGAGTGCGCCGCTGCAAACCAGCGCGGAGTACTCACCCAGGCTGTGACCCGCCATCATGGCAGGAGTTGCCCCACCCTGCTGTTGCCACAGGCGCCACAGGGCGACAGAGGCCGTCAGCAGCGCAGGCTGGGTGCGCCAGGTTTTGTTCAGATCTTCAACCGGACCATCCATCACCAGGGCAAACAGGTCATAACCCAGCACCTGACTCGCCTCGGCGAAGGTCTCCTTGATCACGGCATGTTGTTCGGCCAGCTCGGCCAGCATGCCAACGGACTGGGAACCTTGTCCCGGGAAGGCAATGGCAAATTGGGTCATCATTGATTCCTTTTAGATAAGACAAAAATGAAATCGGTGACGGGATGATGGGCGCACCATCCCGCCGAAGATCAGAGGCGAACCAGCGCCGAGCCCCAGGCAAAACCGCCGCCGAAGGCCTCCAGCAGTACCAGCTGACCCGGTTTGATCCGGCCATCCCGCACCCCTTCGTCAAAGGCGACCGGAACGGAAGCGGCAGAGGTATTGCCGTGCTTGTCGAGGGTCAGCACCACTTTATCGAGGCTCATACCCAACTTCTTGGCGGTGGCGCTGATGATGCGAAAGTTGGCCTGATGCGGCACCAGCCAATCCAGCTCGCTCGGCTTGATGCCTGCAGCAGCAAGGGTTTCGGTGACGATCTCGCTCAGACGGGTGACCGCGACCTTGAAGACATCGTTGCCTTTCATATACATGTAGGCTTCGAGCTCGGCACCCGGCATGCCGCGGCGAGGGTGCGGCAGCTTGAGCAGCTCGCCATAACGGCCATCGGCATGGAGATGGGTAGAGAGGATGCCCGGCGTCTCGCTGGCACCGACAATCACAGCCCCAGCCCCATCACCAAACAGGATGATGGTGCCGCGATCTTGTGGATCGCACATGCGGGAGAGTACATCGGCCCCGACGACCAGTACATGGCGGGCGGCGCCGGATTTGACGAACTGATCGGCAATGGAGAGCGCATAAGTGAAGCCTGCGCAGGCCGCTGCCACGTCAAAGGCAGGGATGCCCGGTACGCCGAGCAGCCCCTGCAGCTCGCAGGCGGCAGCCGGGAAGGCATTTTCAGCACTGGTAGTGGCCAGCACTATCATATCGAGATCGGCAGCGGTCAAACCGGCTGCATCCAAGGCGCGCAGGGCGGCCTGGTAAGAGAGGGTGGCAACGGTCTCGTCAGCCCCGGCAATACGGCGCTCACGGATACCGGTGCGTTCCACGATCCACTCATCACTGGTCTCAACCATCTGCTCGAGATCGGCGTTGGTACGCACTGAACTCGGCAGGTAGCTGCCAGTACCCAGAATTTTGCTATGCATAGAGTTCTTATAGATCCCTGTCAGAGAAGACAGCTTCAAGGCGATCTGCTATTTGCAGTGGAAGTTGATGTTTGGCCTCTTGTGCGGCCAGCAGGATCGCATTACACAGAGCGCGCCGTTCGGCCCGCCCATGACTTTTTACCACAATGCCGCGCAATCCTAACAGACTTGCCCCGTTATACTGGTCGGGGTTCAGGTAAGAAAAACGCCGTTTGAACATAAATCCGGCGATCCGGCCAAGAAAAGTGCGTTTCTTGCGGGGATATCCGGCCAGCTGGGCCATCATCCGCACCACCCCTTCTGCCGTCTTGAGGGCGACATTGCCGACAAAACCGTCGCAGACGATCACGTCGCTGTCGCCGCTGAAGATGCGATCCCCTTCGACGAACCCGACATAATTGAGCGCGTGGCACTGACGCAACAATTCGGCGCTGTGGCGCACCAGATCGTTGCCCTTGATCTCCTCCTCGCCGATGTTGAGCAAGGCAACACGAGGTAATGCTATGCCTTCTACCTTTTCGGCCACGACGGAGCCCATCACCGCAAACTGCAACAGGGTATCGGCATCGCAACTGACGTTGGCGCCGAGATCCAGCATCACAGTGCGTTTACCACTCAATGTTGGCAACGCCTTGATGAGGGCTGGTCTGTCTACCCCGGGTAGAGATTTGAGCACGCACTTGGCCATCGCCATCAACGCACCTGTATTGCCAGCACTGACGCAGGCATCGGCCTCACCGGCTTTCACCAGATTGAGTACCACCCGCATGGAGGAGTCTTTCAGAGTACGCAGCGCCACGATCGGTTTATCGCCCATGCCAACTACCTGGGATGCATGTACGAAACGAACGCGGGGATGATTCAGCAAGCCATGTTGCTGCAGCAAAGAAGAGGTCTGGTGCTGGTCGCCGACCAGGATCAGTTTTAGCTGGGGTAAAAGAGACAGTGCCTGCACGGCGGCAGGCACTGTTTCCGAGGGGCCAATATCTCCCCCCATGATGTCTAGCGCGACAGTTTGCGTAGACAAAGGCAATCCTTAAGCGATTACCTTTTTACCGCGGTAGAAACCATCGGCAGTCACGTGGTGACGACGATGAATTTCGCCACTGGTCTGATCAACAGTCAGGGCAGCGGTGGTCAGCGCATCGTGGGAACGACGCATGCCACGCTTGGCACGGGTTTTACGGTTCTGTTGTACGGCCATTGTAGGCTAACTCCTAAATTCACTTACGTTTAAGCTCTTCAAGAACTGCAAAGGGATTCGGCCGCTCATCAGCAGGTTCGATTTCACCCCAGGTCATCTCCATGTTTCCTCTCGGGCATGCATCCAGAGAATGCATAGCGACTTGAGGCAACGAGAGGATGAGTTCATCCTCCAGGATTTGATGAAGATCTATCTCGCCGTTTTCGTCCAACTCAATGGGCTCATAAGCTTCCGGCAGTTCTTCCTCGTTTGTTCTTTCGAACAGCGGAGTGTAGATAAATTCAGCTTCACAGAGGTGTTCGAATGTCTCTCCGCAACGTTGGCAAACCAGGTCAACCTTGGCATGGGCAGTGCCTTTCATAACGGTCAACTTCTGGACATCTTTGCCAAAGTGCAGTGATACCTCGATATCACTCTGCAAGCCAGCGGTTGATTCCTCCAGCCTGGGCATCTGCGACTTTTCCACTATCCCGATGTAATCGAGCAGCTTCAAGGCACTACGGACTGGATCAACCTTAACGGGCAACTTCACCTTTTGCATAGGGCGCGAATAATATAGGTCCAACAACTGATAGTCAAAGGAAAAAGTCCTTACCGCCGATGATTTTAACGTCACAAGTCCCTAGAATGCCGGTACTCGCTTTCATCGGTACCTGATTATGCCACAGAATCTGATCCTCGCCTCAACTTCTCGCTATCGCAAAGCCCTGCTGGAGAAGCTCGGCCTCCCCTTTGAATGTGCCGCCCCCGATGTGGATGAACGCCCGCTGGCTGGCGAATCCGCCGAGGCGCTGGTGGCCAGACTGGCTCGTGCCAAGGCTGATGCCATCGCCCGACATCGTGATCACGGCTTGATCATCGGATCTGATCAGGTGTGTGTCTGCGATGGACGCATCCTCGGCAAACCGGGCACCATCGACAATGCCATCGCCCAGCTGATGGCGGCTCAAGGTCGCAGCGTCACCTTCTATACCGGCCTGTGCGTGGTAAATGCCGCAACCGGTGAGACTCATCAACTGGTGGAACCTTTCACCGTCCATTTTCGTAACCTCGATGAAGCCGCCATTCGCCGCTATGTAGAGGCAGAATTGCCCCTAGATTGTGCGGGCAGCTTCAAATGTGAAGGGATGGGGATCGTTCTGTTCAAGGGGCTGGAGGGGCGCGACCCTAACGCATTGATCGGTCTGCCACTGATCGGCCTGATCGAACTGCTGGAGCGCCACGGTATTGCCCTGCCCTGATTGCGGACGAGAATAGATAAGCTAGATCGAGGATATAAAAAGCCCGATCAATAGACCGGGCTTCTGTTATCAATCAGATTGATGTCTGTTAAAAAGAGGCGTCTAAAACAGCGCGCGAAGAGCCTTCATGGAGTCCACCACCGCCACAGGTCCTTGACGACCGAGGGCATCCCGACTATCTACACCCCAAGTAACGCCGATGCGCGGCATGGCAATTGCCTCGGCCATCGCCATATCGTGAACAGAGTCGCCGATCATGACGGCCTGCCGGGGTGACAGCCCCAGCTCGTCCAGGATCTGCTCAAGCATCAGCGGATCAGGCTTGGAGCGAGCCTCATCGGCCCCACGACTGGTCACAAACAACGAGCGCAGCCCGGTCTCATCCAATACCCGATCCAGCCCACGGCGCGATTTGCCGGTAGCGATGGCCAGTTGCAGCCCTCGTAACTGCCAGTCATGCAGCAACTCCCCAGCCCCGGCAAACAGCGGGCTGGGGGTCGCGTCGTGCAGATAGTGATGACGATAGCGATCGATGATTGCGGCAATCTGGCGCTCACCGCTGGTGGCGCCACTGCCACTGCATAAGGGGAACAGACGGGACATGGCGACATCGAGGCTCAATCCGATGATCTGCCGGATCTGGGCTGGTGCAGGTACCGCCAGCTCACAATCTCTGGCGGCCGCTTGCACACAGGCCACAATCCGGCCTACCGAATCCATCAGGGTACCGTCCCAATCGAAAATGGCGAGCCGGATATCCTGCATCAGCGTGGCAAGCCGTTGAGGAAGTTGTCGAGCTCAGGTGCGAGCGGCGCTTCTACCTGCATTTCGCGACCATCGGCCGGATGGGTGAAGCTGAGCTTCCAGGCATGCAAAAAGAGCCGTTTCAGACCTTGGCTGCGCATTTTCTCGTCAAATGCTGCTTCACCGTACTTATCGTCACAGGCGATCGGATGACCGGCATGCAGGGTATGCACGCGGATCTGGTGGGTACGACCGGTGATGGGGCTGCACTCGACCAGGGTCGCTTCGGCAAATTGACGCACGATACGGAACCGGGTTTCGGAGGGCTTGCCATCGGCACTGACCCGTACTACCCGTTCACCGGATTGCAGATCGTTTTTGCGCAGCGGCGCATTAACCACCTTGACGTGAGCCTGCCACTTGCCACGCACCAGCGCCAGATACTGTTTGCGCATGGTCTTGATGCGCAACTGCTCATGCAGGCTGCGCAGGGCGCTGCGCTTCTTGGCAACCAGCAATACACCAGAGGTGTCGCGATCCAGTCGATGAACCAATTCGAGGAAACGGGCTTCCGGCCGCAGGGCTCGCAGCCCTTCAATCACGCCAAAGCTCAGGCCGCTGCCGCCATGTACTGCCATGCCGGAGGGCTTGTTCAGCACGATCATGGCATCGTCTTCGAACAGGATCTGGCTCTCCAGACGCTGGATAACCCCGAGGTTTGCCGAAGGCAGCTCATTCTTCTCGGCAACGCGCACGGGGGGCACCCGCACCTCGTCACCTGCGCAGAGTTTGTACTCCGGTTTGATGCGCTTTTTGTTTACTCGCACTTCGCCTTTACGAAGGATGCGATAGATCAGGCTCTTGGGGACGCCCTTTAGCTGAGTCTTGAGAAAATTGTCGATGCGCTGCCCGTCATGCTCAGCTTCGATGGTGAGCAGCTGCACTTGTTGTTGTATCTGTGTCATGGCGCGGATTTTAACACTGCCCGCGCCCCTTGGCTGCATGGTTTGTTGAAAAATGGCGCCTTGCTATAAAAGAGGTTTAAATGGGATAATAAACAAGGTTTTGTCATTGTGTTCAAGCCTTGTACTAAGTGGCCAAAAAGTATGCCACCCAATCCCGAAACACCGTGTATACAAGAACATGACGGTTCCCGGGTGCGAGGTACAACGCATGGAGAACACAAACATCACCGTTTATTTGTCTCCATTTCGGCATCCTTATTCATTCCTTCTCGAGAAGTGATGACCAGAACGCCCTTAGTTTGCGCCTCATGCATACCCCAACCGGGAGGTTGCCCCAGTATGCTGAAGACCCGAGGCCGGCGCTGGCAGGACCCAGATGGAGGAAATCAAAATGACACAATAATGAGAACTCAATGAAAAGAATGCTTATCAACGCAACTCAAGAAGAGGAGTTGCGCGTAGCGCTGGTTGACGGACAACAGCTCTACGATTTGGATATTGAAAGTCCGGGACACGAGCAGAAGAAAGCGAACATTTACAAGGGTAAGATCACCCGCGTAGAACCCAGCCTTGAAGCTGCTTTTGTCGACTACGGCGCCGAGCGCCACGGTTTCCTGCCGTTGAAGGAGATCGCCCGCAATTACTTCCCCTCCGGTTACTCCTATCAGGGTCGTCCCAACATCAAAGAAGTGGTCCGCGAAGGTCAGGAAGTTATCGTCCAGATCGACAAGGAAGAGCGTGGCACCAAGGGTGCAGCCCTCACCACCTTTATCAGCCTGGCAGGTAGCTACCTGGTACTGATGCCCAACAACCCCCGTGCCGGTGGAATCTCCCGCCGCATCGAGGGTGATGAGCGGACTGAACTGAAAGAAGCCCTGAGCGGATTGACCGTGCCGGAAGGCATGGGCCTGATCGTACGTACCGCCGGTGTGGGCAAGTCTCCGGAAGAGCTGGAGTGGGATTTGAACGTTCTGCTCAACCACTGGGACTCCATCCACAAGGCCTCTCAGGAGCGCGCTGCGCCGGTGCTGATCCACCAGGAAAGCAACGTCATCGTGCGTGCCATCCGTGACTACCTGCGTCGCGATGTGGGCGAGATTTTGATCGACAATCCGGTGATTTTCGAACGCGCCAAGGCCCATATCGAGCTGGTACGTCCCGATTTCCTCAACCGCGTGAAGCTGTACAAGGGTGAAGTAGCCCTGTTCAACCACTTCCAGATTGAGAGCCAGATCGAATCAGCCTTCCAGCGTGAAGTGCGCCTCCCTTCCGGTGGCAGCATCGTTATCGATCCGACCGAAGCGCTGACCTCCATCGATATCAACTCCTCCCGCGCCACCAAGGGCGGCGATATCGAAGAGACTGCGCTGCAAACCAACCTGGAAGCGGCCGACGAAATTGCCCGTCAATTGCGTCTGCGCGACCTGGGTGGCCTGATCGTAATCGACTTCATCGACATGACCCCGGTTCGCCATCAGCGCGAAGTGGAAAACCGTCTGCGTGAAGCTGTGCATCAGGACAGGGCCCGTATTCAGCTGGGCCGGATCTCCCGTTTCGGTCTGCTGGAGATGTCTCGCCAGCGTCTGCGCCCCTCCCTCAACGAGTCCAGCAGCCATATCTGCCCCCGTTGCCAGGGTCAGGGCGTGATCCGTGACAACGAATCTCTCGCCCTGTCCATCCTGCGTCTCATCGAAGAAGAGGCCATGAAGGACAATACCGAGCAGGTTCATGGCCAGGTGCCAGTGGATGTTGCCGCCTATCTGCTTAACGAGAAGCGTGCCGCCATCGCCAGTCTGGAACAGCGCAATGATGTGCGTGTTTACATCATTCCGAACCAGCATCTGGAAACCCCGCACTACGAAGTGACTCGCATTCGTCAGAACGAGATCCCGGAAGCGGCCAGCTACGAACTGAAAACCGAGATTGCCAAGCCGGTCTACCAACCGAAGCAAGCTCAGGTGATCGAGCGTGAGCAACCGCTGCTGCAAGGCTTTGCCCAACCGGCACAACCGGCCCCTGTGGCGCCGCAACAGCCGGCGGCTCCCGTTGCTGCGGCCCCTGCCGAAGCCGGCTTCTTCAGCAAGCTGATCAAAGGCATTACCGGCCTGTTCAGCAGCGATGCAGCCCCTGCCGACGTGAAAGCGCCCGCCGAGAAACCAGCAGCTCGTGAAGTACGCAAGGATGAAGGTCAACGTCACCAGCGCGAAGAAGGCCGTGGCCGTGGTCAGCGTCCTCGTCGTGATGACAATCGTGGCAACCGCAACAATGCGGAAGCTGGCGAGAAGCGTGAAGGTGGCAACCGCGAAGCCGGTGAAAACCGCAATCGCCGTCCCCGCAAAGAGCGCGAGCCTCGTCAGGAGCGTGAAGCCCGTGGTGAGGTGCGTAGCGAACAGCGCATGGAACGTGAACCCCGTCAGGAGCGCGAACCTCGCGAGCCGCGCCAGGAACGTGCGCCACGTCCAGCCCGTGAACCTCGTGCTCCCCGTGAGCCGCGCGCCGAAGTCGTTGTTGAAGCGGTAGATGCCGTTGATGCAACTGCCGTCCAGCCACGTCAGGAGAAAGAGCAGAAAGTGGCCGAGCGCCGCGAACGTCGCCAACTGCGCAAGCAGATCCGCGTCGATGTCGCCGCTGCTGACACCCCTGCCCTGCCGGTTGACGAAGTACCAGCGCAAGCTGAAGTGATCGATGCCACCGTGGGTAACGAGCAGGAAGAGCAGAGTGAAGGCCAGCGCCGTTCACGCCGCACTCCGCGCAGCCAGCGCATCGAAGGTCAGCGCCGCAAGCGCATCAACGAAGATGCCCGCAGCCAGCGTGACGAAGAACAGCAAGATACCACCACGCTGACCACCGCAGCCCAGGCAGATATTGCCAAAGCACAGGTTGAAGAGCCGGTAGCACCTGTTGTCACCATCCCGAGCGCTGAAGCCATTGCCGCAGCCCTGCAGGCCTCTGCAGCACTGACCGAGCACGTGGTTGCCGAGGCCATCGCTGAAGAAGCTGCCGAGCAGGCCACTGCCCAGGTTGAAGCAACTCAAGCCGATGTTGCCGTAAGCCCGGTTGTTGAAACCGTTGCTGAGGTAGTGGTTGCAGCAGAGCCAGAAGTAGCTGTTGTCGCTGCTCCGGTTGCCGACGTGGCTCCCGACACAGTGGTTGAAACTGTACCGGTTGTTGAAGCCCCTGTTGTTACCGCGCCTGTCGTAGAAGCTGCACCGGTCGCCGCTGCAGTCGAGATGCCAGCTGCTGTTGTCGAAACCCCGGCACCTGTCGCTGCCGTTGTTGCGGAAGAGACTCCGGTCGTCACCAAACAGGTAGCACGCTCCGCTGGCTTGCTTGCTCGTGCCCGCAAGGCATCCGCCCCGATGGCAACTCCTGCCGAGGCCCCTGCCCTGCCTGCCCGCGAGCCGGTTAACTACCCGCCGCTGGTACGCAACGAGGTGAGCACCTCAGGTCGTCACGGTGGCAGCACTGCCGCCGTCAACGTGGCCACCTGCCCGGCCGGTCGCCCCTAAGCAACCCGGGTTGACCCCCTAAACAAAAGCCACACCAACCGGTGTGGCTTTTTTATTTCTCGTGTCCCGTTCTGAATATGGTTTACACCTTTTCCCCCAATAAATGGAGAACCCTGAGGTGTCCTGACAAGATCGGACAGTCCCAGATCAAGCAGCCTGAGCTGTTCTCCAATACCTCTTGTTAAACTCCGCCGGGCTGACATTGCCAAGTCGTGAATGCCGACGTTGGCGGTTGTAAAAAATCTCTATGTATTCCTGAATCGCTGCCTTGGCCTCCGCTCTCGTCTTGAATCTATGGTGGTGAACCAGTTCATTTTTAAGAGACCCCCAGAAGCTTTCTATCGGGGCATTGTCGAAGCAGTTCCCCTTGCGTGACATGGAGGTCTGCATGCCAAATTGTACCTGGAGAGCCCGGTAAGCCTTGGCACAGTACTGACTGCCCCGGTCTGTGTGATGAATAAGCCCAACTGGTGGCCTCTTCTGCTGCACAGCCCGAAACAGCGCCTGACTGACCAACCTGGTGGTCATTCGCTCTCCCATCGCATAACCCACTATCTCACAGGTAAACACATCCTTGAGACCAGCCAGATAAAGCCAGCCTTCGTCGGTGGCGATATAGGTGATATCACCGGTCCAGACTTCGTTGGGCTTCGTCGGCGTAAAGACCTGACCAAGGCGATTCTCCGCCACAGGCAGGGAATGAGCAGAATGGGTTGTCGCCTTGAATTTGCACTTTTGTTTGCAAGACAACCCCATTTCACGGCGCAATCGCCCAATTCGGTCCCGTCCGGCGTAAAATCCTTCGGCGGCCAACTCAGCTTGTAAACGCGCTGCGCCATAGGTCTGGCGCGTCTTGCTGTGAGCAGCCCGAATGGCGAGGTTGAGTCGTTCATCTTCTTGTTGGCGCTGTGACAGTGGACGCTGGCGCCAGTGGTAGAAGCCCGCACGAGAGACCTCCAGCACACGACAGATAACGGAAATGGGATAGAGATCCTGCTGGTTGGCTATCCACGCGTACTTGGCAGTGACTCCTGAGCAAAGTACGCGGCGGCCTTTTTTATGATGTCGCGCTCCATGTTGGCTTGTGCGAGAGCTTTGCGTAGCCGGGCCACTTCACCTCCAGCTCGGCGACAGAACGCGCTCCGGGAATGGCCGATGTATCCTTTCCTCCTTTGGCTGCGACCACCCAGTTGCTCAGTGTGCCTTTGGCTATACCCAACCTTCTGGCGGCTTCAGCTTGGCCAAGGCCTTGCTCCAACAGCAGTCGAACCGCCTCTGCCCGAAACTCTGGTGAATAGTGTTCTCTCGATTTCATTAAATACCCCCGATTGTCTCATAGTAACAATCGGGACTGTCTGTGAAAATCAGGATACCTCACTAAACGTGATGCTGTGAATTAAGGAAAAAAATATAGTTGTCTTGCCCCTAAAACCTCAGTTGGTATGAAAGCCTTGGCCGGTGGGCGGCAGCGCCTCCTCATACTCCATCCGGGTCACTCTGGCGGTGCGCGGGCCATGCTCCAGCCACCCCAGCATCATCTGCACCCCCTGCGCGGAGCCGCTGATGAGGATCTCCACAGAGCCATCCTCCAGGTTGTAGGCATGGCCCCGCAAACCCAGTTGCAGCGCCCGCTCGCGGGTGAAATAGCGAAATCCCACCCCCTGCACCTGCCCCCACACCCGAATGACAAACGATTGCTCTCCCATTTCTCACACCTTCCGCTTAAGAAAAAATTTCCCGAGACGATAATGTGCCGACACTCTATCTCTGCAGGATGCAGCTCCATTATGAAAGAAGTTAAATTTCGGTGGGTTGACCGCTATCTCATTCACCTCACCATCAGTGAAAAATTCCATATCGCGTTCTGGTTACCTCTATTCATCATCGCCTTCCTCAGCTGGTACATGCTGGCGGCCAGCCATCAGCAGGAGGTCTCCCTGCGGGTAGCACAGTTGCAGCAACGGGTCGAAACCACGGCGCAGCTGGTCAGCCAGCAGCCAACTCTGGTGTTGCCTGCTGATCTGCGTCTGACCCGGCAAGGCAGCAGCGGGTTGCAGCAGCAAGGAGGTCACTACCTCTTTACCGCGCCAGCAGGTCAGGTAGGCTACGTCACCGGTGATCTCGACACCGGCAACCTCTCCATGTGGGAAGGTCAGGGCTCGACCCTGCTCCTGATCGGCGCGCTGGCCGCCCTGATGGCACTGGTGATCCACTACATGATGACCTTTGTCTCCGGTGCGCTCTACTCCACCAACAAGGCGCTGCAAACCGTGGCGGACGGGGATCTCACCTTCCGACTCAACTTCTTCCCGGTGCGGGACGAGTTCTCCACCCTGGCGGGCAGCATCGACCGATTTACCGACCGCCAGCACCAGATCGTCAAACTGGTGGAGGAGTCTGCCGAAGCGCTGACCATGGCCGCCGACGAGTTTCGTGACCATGCCCGCGAAGGCGAGACCATGGCGCGTTCACAGCGCCAGCACATGGATTCACTGGCCACTGCCATGGAGCAGATGTCGGCAGCGATCCGCGAAGTGGCGCGCAATGCCAACGACACCCTGCAGCAGACCCGCCAGTCGAGCCAAGAGGCGGCCAATGGCGCCAACCGGGTGGCCCGCACCATCGAAGCGATCCGTACTCTGGCCGACGAGATTGGCAACGCCTCCGGCGCGGTCGAGCGGCTCACCCACAACGCCAACCGGATCAACGAGGTGGTCAACGTCATCAACGCCATCTCCCAGCAGACCAACTTGTTGGCCCTCAACGCCGCCATCGAAGCGGCCCGTGCCGGTGAGCAGGGTCGCGGCTTTGCGGTGGTAGCGGATGAAGTGCGTACTCTCGCCAGCCGTACCCAGCAGGCGACGGTGGAGATCCAGCAGATGATCGAAGAGCTGCAGACCGGTACCGGCGCGCTGAACGAGATCATGGAGAAAACCGTGGGGCGTGCCGCCAGCAGCCAGCAGCTCATCAGCGAGGTGGGGCTCGATATCGAAAAGCTCAGCAACCACAGCGATGCGGTACTGGAGATGAGTACCCAGATCGCCACCTCCAGCGAAGAGCAGAGCTCGGTCGCCACCGAGATCACCCACAATCTGGATCAAGTGCGCCATGAAGCGGCGCAGGTGGAAGAATCCGCCAGCGCCTCGGTAGCCGGTACGCAGGGGCTGAAAGCCACCGCCAGCGAGCTGACCCAGGCGCTCAAGGGGATTAAGCTCTGACCATATGAGGTGTCAGATCAGGGCAACCCCATCCATTACACAGGGTTGTTTGAGTTTTACCTGCGGGCCACATAGAATGTGGCCCTTTTCTTTCTACCATCGGCAAACATCCATGAGCGCTTCCATCTATCTCGTCAAAGGCCGCGAAAAATCCCTGCTGCGTCGCCACCCCTGGATCTTCTCCAAGGGGATTGAGCGGGTTCAGGGCAACCCCATTGACGGCGATACCGTCGAGATCTATGCCAACGATGGCAAGTGGCTCGCCCGTGGCGCCTGGTCAGGCAGTTCCCAGATCCGTGCTCGAGTCTGGACCTTCGACAAGGATGAGACCGTCGATCTCGACTTCTTTATCCGTCGTCTCAAATATGCGCAGGAGTCTCGCGATCCGCTGATCAAGCGTCAGGGTCTCACCGGTTATCGCCTCTGCGCCGCCGAATCCGACGGCCTGCCGGGTCTGACCATCGACCGTTATGCCGATTTTCTGGTGTGCCAGATCCTCTCTGCCGGTGCCGAGTTCCAGCGTGAGCTGATAACGCAGGCACTGCGTACCCTCTACCCAGAGTGCAGCATCTATGAGCGCTCCGACGTGGCAGTGCGCAAGAAGGAAGGGCTGAAAGAGCGCACCGGCGTTATCTATGGCGAGACCCCGAATGAGCCGGTGGTCATCGAGGAGAACGGTGGCGTCAAGATCCTAGTGGATATTCGTAACGGCCATAAAACCGGCTTCTATCTGGATCAGCGGGATAACCGTCAGGCTGCTGCCAAGTATACCGAAGGCAAGCGGGTGCTCAACTGCTTCTGCTACACCGGTGGGTTTGGCGTTTATGCCCTCAAGGGCGGCGCCAAGGAAGTGGTCAACGTCGATCTCTCCCAGAATGCGCTGGATATCGCCCGCCAGAATGCCGAGCTGAACGGGCTGGATACCAGCAACACCCAGTTTGTCCGTCACGACGTCTTCAAGCTGCTGCGGGAATATCGTGAGAAGGGCGAGAAGTTCGATGTCATCGTGCTGGATCCGCCCAAGTTTGCCGAGAGCAAGGCCCAGCTGCTTGGCGCCTGCCGTGGCTACAAGGACATCAACATGTTGGCGTTCCAGCTGCTGGCACCGGGTGGCGTGCTCTTGACCTACTCCTGCTCCGGCCTGATGGAGCAGAGCCTGTTCCAGAAGATCGTCGCCGATGCGGCACTCGATGCAGGTCGCGATGCCCAGATCCTGGAGCTGCTCTCCCAGGCTTCCGATCACCCCATCGGTACCGCCTATCCGGAAGGCTTCTACCTCAAGGGTCTGGTGGTGCGCGCCCGCTGATCGGTCGTCATATTCCCTTGTGATCAATCAGGCCCCTTGCGGGCCTGATTGTTTTGCATCGCGCCGTATAAACCTGAGCCTGACGCTCGCCCCGATGACCACCCTCTCTGCTTTATTCGCGTTCCTTCTCCTCCTCTTTTACTGCCAGCGCCCCACTTCTTCTCTGTTTAAATTACTTTGCACAATAACTGCACATTTATGATTTAAATCACATCCGTATGACTCTCTTTTCCGTAGTGTGATCCCGCCTGCGGCAGCCGAGCCGGGGCAACCGTCCCGTCAGGATTGATGGGCGGCACAACAACAAAATAGATGTCAGGCCAAGCTGAACATCACAAGGGATCCCGATATGAATCAATCATTGCCGCTGTTAACGCCGCTGCGGGGCATCGCTGCCCTGATGGTGGTGCTGTTCCATGCCCGATTATTGCTCTTTCCCCAGTGGATGGAGCCGATCGCAGGCCACACCCAACTCATCGAGAACGGCTACCTCTGGGTCGACCTGTTCTTTATTTTGAGCGGCGTGGTGCTGGCCCATGTCTATGGCGAGGCTTTCACCCGCACGCCCCGCACTATCGGTTATGGCCGCTTTCTCTGGCTGCGGCTGACCCGCGTATACCCCCTCTATATGGTGACCCTGCTATTGCTGGTTGGCTGGGAGCTTTACAAGGCACAGCACGGGGTGGGCTTCTATGCTGGCCCCCTGTTCAAGATGTGGGAGTGGGAAGGGATGCCGCCCTTCGGTTCACCCTTCACCCCGGCCGAGGCGCTGCCAAGCGCCTTCCTGCTGCTGCAGGTGGTGACCGATCACGGGCTGACCTGGAACTTCGCCGCCTGGTCGCTCAGCGTAGAGTGGATCAGCTACCTATTGTTCCCGCTGCTTATCCCGCTGGCGGTGACCCGCAGTCGCTGGAGCCATCTCGCCCCCCTGCTGGCGCTGACGGTGCTGGCCTTTATCGTACACAGTCGCGGCACCTTGGATGTCACCAGCGGGGCGCTGGCGGTGGGACGCGGGGTGAGTGAATTTGTGCTCGGCCTCTGGCTGCTGCCAAGGGTCAAGGCCGCGCAAGGCTTGCCCATGATGAAGCATGATCTGCCGCTGCTGGTAGCCTTTGTGCTGCCCTTCGCGCTGATGCAGTTCACCATGACGCCGCAGCTGACACTGCTGCTGATCGGCTCCTACGTGCTGCTGATCTGGATTGCCGCCGCTCAGGGGGAGCGCCGGAGTCCGCTGCTGCGCCTTTTGGATAACCGCTTCACCAACTGGCTGGGAGATCTCTCCTACTCCATCTACCTGCTCCATGCGCTGGTGCTGCTCACTGGCTGCGAGCTGATCCACTATCTGGCGCCGGGGATCACCGAATGGTGGTATGGCCAGACCAACCCGCTGCTGGGGGTAGTGGCAACCTTGCTGATGCTGGTGGTGCTGATCGGGCTCTCGGCGTTGAGCTACAACCTGCTGGAGCGGCCACTGCAACGGCGCCTGCGCCGCTGGGGCAAGTCACGGCAACCGGCGCTGGAGCAAGCCGGATAAGCTAATCTCGCCCTGTCTGGATGAGTTGACGGGCTTATGCCAACTCATCCAGTACCAGTTCATCCAGATTGCTCATCACCCAGGCGCTCGGGTGCTGGCTAAATCCAAGCTTGGGGTAGTACGCCACCGCCTGCGGCGCGGCCAGCAGGATCAGCTTGCAGCCGGGCTGCAATTGTAAAAACGTCTCGCGAATAAGGGCTTTGCCAATCCCCAGCCCCTGCACCGACTCGGCCACCGCCAGATCCGAGAGGTAGCAACAAAAATGAAAATCGGTCACCGAGCGGGCCACACCGACCAAGGTCTCGCTCTGCCAGGCGGTGATCAGCAAATTGGCGTTATCCAGCATGCCCTGCAGGATGGCCGGATGGTCCAGCGGCCGTCTCGCCCCGAGCGAGGTTTGCGCCAACAACTCCGCAAGCTGTGCCGTGGTGATGGGGTGGTTAACCAAAAATGTTGTGGTCACTAAGCTCTCCTGTTGTCGATCGGCTGTTGCGTGCTGTGGATCTCTTTGACGTCCTCTTTGCTGCATCTGTACTGCAATCAATCAGCCAGCGCCGGATCCAGAGCGATGACAGGCAAGTGCGGGCAATTCCCTGCTGTTTATGTGAATTCCTGTTCGAACCCCAAGGGGCAAATGTGGCATAATGCCCCGTCCTGTGGCCCTTGGCGGGGCTGCGCTGGCGCACCTTGTCGCCCTTTTCTTCCCCGTCCGGCCTGGCGGTCCTTCATAACTGCCAGTCATCGCTGCCCCTGTTGGCACCGAGGCCACCCATATTTGCGGCTTCTTGTCATTCTCTCTACAAGACCGCCCATTGACCAAGACGGCTCCACAGAGCCTCTGCTCTGTTTGCAAATAAAAGGGGTAAGTATGTCTTCCATTCGTCTGACCCAATACAGCCACGGCGCTGGCTGCGGCTGCAAAATTTCTCCCAAGGTACTCGACACCATTCTCAAGAGCCAGATCCCAGGCTTCAACGACCCGACCCTGATCGTTGGCAACAGCAGCAAGGATGACGCGGCCGTGGTCGATATCGGCAACGGTCAGGGCATTGTCTCCACCACCGACTTCTTCATGCCCATCGTCGATGACCCCTTCACCTTTGGCCGCATCGCCGCCACCAACGCCATCAGCGATATCTACGCCATGGGCGGCAAGCCTATCGTTGCCATCGCCATCCTCGGCTGGCCCATCAATACCTTGGCGCCGGAAGTAGCCCAGCAGGTGATCGATGGCGGCCGTCAGGTGTGCCATGAAGCGGGCATTTCGCTGGCCGGTGGTCACAGTATCGATGCCCCCGAGCCCATCTTCGGCCTCGCGGTCACCGGTATCGTGCCTCTGAATGCCATCAAGCAGAACGACACCGCCAAGGTGGGTGACACCCTCTATCTGACCAAGCCCCTCGGTATCGGCATCCTCACCACCGCCCAGAAGAAGGGCAAGCTGAAACCCGAACACGAGCAACTGGCCCCCAATGCCATGTGCACCCTCAACAAGATCGGCCAGCGCTTTGCCGAGCTGCCGGGTGTCCACGCCATGACCGACGTCACCGGCTTTGGTCTGGCGGGCCATCTGCTGGAGATCTGCGAAGGCTCCAATGTCAGCGCCCGCCTCGACTTCAAGGCGCTGCCGCTGCTTGATGAGGTGGATTACTACCTCGCCGAGGGCTGCGTCCCGGGCGGTACCCTGCGTAATCACGACTCCTACGGCCACAAGCTCGATGCCATGGACGATCGCACCCGCAACATCATGTGCGACCCGCAAACCAGTGGCGGCCTGCTGGTCGCCGTGGGGAAAGAGAGCGAAGCCGAGCTGCTCGCCATCGCGCGCGAAGCTGGCCTTGCACTCTCACCCATCGGCCAGATCAAGCCCCTTGAGGGCTCCCGCTTTATCGAGATTGTCCAATGAGTGAATTGCCACTGGCCACGGACTACGCCCAACTCTTTTTGGACGATGTGCCGTTGATTGATGTGCGCGCCCCCATCGAGTTCAAGGAGGGGGCCTTCCCCTGCTCGACCAATCTGCCCTTGATGACAGACGATGAGCGTGCCCAGGTGGGGACCTGCTTCAAGAAGCAGGGTCAGGCCGCCGCCATTGAGCTTGGACACAAGCTGGTGGGGGGAGCAGTGCGTGCCGAACGACTCGAAGGCTGGCTGGCGCAGTTGCGCAAGCAGCCCGATGCCCTGCTCTACTGCTTTCGCGGCGGCCTGCGCTCGCAAACTGTACAACAGTGGCTGGCTGAAGCGGGGGTGATTCGCCCCCGCGTCGCCGGTGGCTACAAGGAGCTGCGCCGCTTCCTGATCGACACCCAGGACAAGGCCTCTGCCGAGTGTCGCTGGACTGTGCTGACCGGCATGACCGGCTCCGGCAAGACCCATATGCTGGACCATGTGGCCCAGGCGCTCGATCTGGAAGGACACGCCCATCACAGGGGCTCGTCGTTTGGTCAGCTGCCCGGCGGCCAGCCCAGCAACATCAACTTTGAAAACAACATGGCCATCGAACTGCTCAAGCGCCGCCATCAGGGCGAGCATGCCTTCGTAGTCGAGGACGAGAGCCGCCTGATTGGCCGCTGCTGCCTGCCCCTCTCCCTCCATGAGGCCATGAGTCAGGCACCGCTGGTGGTGGTGGATGTACCGCAGATCGATCGCGCCGAGCAGATCCGCGAAGATTACGTGCACGATCTCTGGCTGCGCTATCAAGCCATGTATGGCCAGGAAGCCGGTTGGCCGCTGTTTGCCGCCTACCTCACCGATGCGTTGGCCCGCCTCAAGCGCCGCCTCGGCGATCTGGCCCACCGCGAGCTGGATACCCTGATGCAGACCGCCCTCACCGAGCAGGAAAAGAGCGGCGATACCGGGCTGCATCTGGCCTGGATCACCTTGCTGCTGACCCGCTACTACGATCCCATGTATCTCTACCAGCTTGGCAACAAGCAGGAGCGCATCGTGTTTCGCGGTGACAAGCAGGCCTGCCTCGACTATTTCGCCGAGCAGCATGCCAGCGCACTGCGCGGCTGACCCATCCCAAGAGAGGAACTCTATGTTGAAATTCGAGGTGATCCCGGTCACCCAGTTCGCCCAGAACTGCTCCCTCATCTGGTGTGACGAGACCCATCAGGCGGCCCTGATCGATCCGGGCGGCGAAGCGGACAAACTGCTGGCCGCCATCGCCAAGCGCGGCCTGACCCTGACCCACATACTGCTGACCCACGGTCATCTGGATCATGTGGGTGCCGCCGCCGAGCTGCGGGAAAAGACCGGCGTCGCCATTACCGGTCCCCACAAGGAGGACGCCTTCTGGCTCGACATGCTGCCCCAGCAGAGCCAGATGTTCGGCTTCGCCCATACCCCCGCGTTCACGCCGGATCGCTGGCTTGAGCAGGGTGACAAGGTGCAGCTTGGCCAGTGCGAGCTGGATGTCTACTTCTGCCCCGGCCACACCCCGGGCCATATCGTGCTGCTGAACCAGGCCGAAAAACTCGCCTGGGTTGGCGACGTGCTGTTTGCCGGCAGCATCGGCCGCACCGACTTCCCCCGTGGCGATCATGGGACGCTGATCAAGTCGATCACCGAGACCCTGCTGCCGCTGGGTGACGAGATCGTCTTTATCCCGGGCCACGGCCCCAGCTCCACCTTCGGCCGCGAGAAGGTGAGCAACCCCTACCTGACCCAGCCTATCTGGTGATCAAAAAAGGCAGCGGTATTAGCCGCTGCCTTTTCTTCTCTGCTCTCTTTTTCATTCTCGACTCCTGCCATCCGGCCAGCCATGTCCCCTCTGCGTTCTCCAGTTCAGCATGCCTGTTTGTCTCTTTCGCCCAATTAAAATCCCCACCCTGGGGTGAGGATTTATTTATAGGTGCAACCGTCTGGTGGCTTATTGTGCCAGCAGGTGACCGACCAGCTCATGACGCCACCCTTGCAGCAGCATCGGTTTATCGCTACGGGCCCGCTCTTCGTCGTTCATCCGCCAGCTCCAGGTGAAGTACTGGTGAATGATCTTCTTGCTGGCAATCAGCTCGGGCGGAATATTGCTCGCTTTGGCCTTCTCTTCCACCATAGCCTTGATGCGCTTGAGCTCGGCCTTGTACTGGGGGAAGTCCACCAGCCGGCGAATGGGCTCGGGCCAGCTGTCAGGATCGCTCTGCTGCGCCTTGGCGACGATATCGAGCATCCGCTTGCCGTGGATCTTGATCTCGATGGGCGAGAGGCCGAGCTCGTTGAGATCCCGCAGGGAGGCAGGACGACGCTCCGCCACCTTGAACAGGTGCAGCTCTTTGACCACGAAGTTGAGGGCCAGATCGCGGCGCACCGCCTCTTGCTGGCGCCAGGCGGCCAGCTCGCGCAGAATGGCGAGCTCGCGGCGACCCAATTGCCAGGCGTTGACGATGTCAAGATAAGCCTGACGGGGATCGCTACCCTGGGTCTTGCGGGCGGAGTGGTTTTGGCACTCCTGCTCGAACCAGGCAAACTTGCCGCTTTCCCGCAGTTTGGCCATCACCTTCTCGTAGAGCGGCATCAGGTAGAAGACATCCGCTGCCGCGTATTCAAGCTGACGTGGCGTAAGCGGGCGGGCCAGCCAATCGGTGCGCGCTTGATCTTTTTCCAGCTCGACCCCAAGGAATTCGTTCACCAGCGCACCAAAGCCGACCGAGACGCCGTAACCGAGAAAGGCGGTTGCCAGCTGGGTGTCGTGCATCTGGTTGGGCAGGTGGCCCGCCTGATGCTGGATAAGCTCCAGATCTTCGCCAGAGGCGTGCAGGATGGAGATCTGCCCTTCCCTGCCCAGTCGCTGCCAGAGGGCGGAGAGATCCAGCGTCAGCGGATCCAGCAGTGCCAGATGCTCGCCGTCATAGATCTGGAACAGGCCAAGCTGGGGGTAGTAGGTACGGGTGCGAACGAATTCAGTATCGATAGCCAGGGGAACGTCGGCCAGAGAAGCGAGATACTGCTCAAGTTCGGCTTGCTGAGTGATAAGTTGATAGTGCATCTGTGCCTGCGCGGTTGATCAGGGCCAAAAAGAAAAAACCGTGGGATGACCCACGGTTCTGCATAACGACGGTGCTGGTTTGCAGAGGGTTCTGCAGCTTCAGTCCGGTTATTGCTTGGCAATCTCCTCGTCGCGCAGTACGCGGCGCAGGATCTTGCCCACATTGGTCTTGGGAAGTTCGTCACGAAATTCTACCAGTTTCGGCACCTTATAGGCAGTCAGATGTTTGCGGCAGTGGGCAATAATCTCGTCCTCCTGCAATTTTGCATCTTTCTTGACCACAAAGATCTTCACCAACTCGCCGGAGACCTTGTGTGGCACACCGACAGCGGCCACTTCCAACACTTTCGGGTGCAGGGCAACGACATCTTCGATCTCGTTCGGATAGACGTTGAAACCGGAGACCAGGATCATGTCCTTCTTGCGGTCAACGATCTTGAAGAAGCCCTGCTCGTCGCACACGGCGATATCACCGGTACAGAGCCAGCCATCCTGCATCACTTCGGCGGTCGCCTCGGGACGCTGCCAGTAGCCCACCATCACCTGCGGGCCGCGCACCTGCATCTCGCCCGGAGTGCCGAGGGCGTGGATCACCTGACCGTTGTCATCCACCAGCCGGATCTCGGTAGAGCAGACCGGCAGACCGATGGAGCCGTTGTAATCGGTCAGATCGTAGGGGCAGACGCTCACCAGTGGTGAGCACTCGGTCAGACCATAGCCTTCCAGCAGCGGAGTGTCGGTCAGTGTCTTCCACTTCTCCGCAACCGCGCGCTGCACTGCCATGCCGCCGCCGATGGTGAGCTTGAGCTTGTCAAAGGCGATCCCCTGAAACTCTTCGTTGTTGACCAGCGCATTGAACAGGGTGTTGACCCCGGTAATGCAGGTGAAGGGGTACTTCTTGATCTCTTTGACAAAGCCTGGGATGTCGCGCGGGTTGCTGATCAGCAGGTTGTAACCGCCGATACGCATAAAGAGCAGGCAGTTCACGGTCAGGGCAAAGACGTGATAGAGGGGCAATGCGGTGACCACGAACTCCTTGCCGCGCTCCAGCATGGGGCCGTAGACGCCGAGACACTGCTCGACGTTGGCAATCATGTTGCGATGGGTCAGCATGGCCCCTTTGGAGAGGCCGGTGGTGCCACCGGTGTACTGCAGGAAGGCGAGATCGTCGTTGGTGATCTCCGGTTTGATGTACTGCAGGAAACGCCCCTTGGAGAGGGCCTGACGCATGGTGGTGGCGTGGGGCAGATTGTATTTCGGCACCAACTTCTTGACGTACTTGACCACGAAGTTGACCAGGGTGCCCTTGGCCAGCCCCAGGTTATCCCCCATCCGGGTCAGAATAACGTGCTTGATCGGGGTGTCGTAGACCACCTTTTCCAGGGTATGGGCGAAGTTGGAGACGATGACGATGGCCTTGGCACCCGAATCTTTGAGCTGATGCTCCAGCTCGCGCGGGGTATAGAGCGGGTTGACGTTGACCACGATCATGCCGGCGCGCAGGATGCCGAACACGGCGATGGGGTATTGCAGCAGGTTAGGCATCATCACCGCAACCCGATCCCCTTTCTCCAGCTTCAGCTCGTTTTGCAGGTAGGCAGCAAAGGCGCGGGACTGCTCTTCCAGCCGGCGGTAGGTGATGGTTTGGCCCATGTTGACGAAGGCGGGCTGATCGGCAAACTGGGTTACCGAGGATTCGAACATCTCGACCAGGGAGCTGTATTGGTCTGGATTGATCTCGGCGGGGACCCCTTCCGGATAACGTTTCAGCCAGACTTTTTCCACAAACTTCTCCTGCATAACTAGCACCTGTGCGCTCACTGTGTTGCCTCCGTCCCGGTTCACATCCATTTTAATCGGTTGTTTTAAGCTGATGCTCTAATGCCGCACATATTTACACAGCGCAACATCAATTAACAGCAAATTAACAACAGAAAAATGTGAGGGAGAAAACAAACCTAGAATAATTGAAAGCTGGCGATTCTACCGAACTTGACAAAACTTTACGATACAAACGGCCGTATCAACCGAATTTTCCATATGAAAATGGTGGTTTCCACCCAATATGACCCGCTCGATCTGCTGGAAGGCATCCTGACGGGCCTGCCATTGGGCTTCAAGTGCAGCAAAGCCCTGCTCCCCCTGAATCAACAGCACAGGACAGCGGATAGCCGCCATCAATGCCCGGGCCTGCCCTTCGCTCATTCTCAGGGGTGAAAGATCCCGCAAACGGGGGTCGCTGCGCCAGTGCCAGCGCCCTGCCCGCTCTTCAAGCTGCCGCTCACAGATAAGGCGCGCCGACTGCGGCGTGATATCCGCCACTTTGCAACGAGCGGCGACAGCCTCATCGATGGAGACAAAACCGTTGGCACTGCGCTCCCGGGTGCGACTGCGCTTTAAAATTGCACGTCGCAGCTGGGCAGGTACCTCCTCATCGGGCTGGCTGAGCGGCCCCAGCCCCTCCAGCATGATCAACCGCTCCACCTGTTCGGGAAACACCCCGGCATAGGCGGAGGCGATCAGCGCCCCGAGGGAGTGACCGAGCAGAGTGAAGCGCGACCAGCCTGCGGCCTGAACGATCTGGTAGAGATCGTCCAGCCAGTCGACAAAGACATAAGGGTTGGTTTTGTGATCGGAGTGACCATGTCCCGGCAGATCGACACAGATGAGGTGAAAATCCCCCAGATGCGGTGCCAGCGGCAAGAAGCTTGCACTGTTGTCGAGCCAGCCATGCAAAGCGATCAGCAGGGGTTTGCCCTGCTGAGTCTGATCCGCGAGTTGATTCTCAAGCAGGGCCACCTGCCGACCATCTGCCAAGGTGAGCAGACGTTCGTGCAGAGTGCTTTTGATGCTCTTGATCATGGCAAGCCTTAGCGACGCAGCGGCCGTCTCGGCCAGAAGGGATCATAGAAAGGATCGTAGAAGTAGGGGTCCATGTAGCGCACCTCCACCTCCTTGACTGGCGGCCACAGCTTGCTGCCCGTCACATTGAGCACAGAGAAGCGGTACTTGTGCTCGCCAATCTGGCTATCAACCGGTTTGCCTATGGTGCCAAGCACAGTCAGGCTGCGCCCCTTGGCATAGAGGGTCGGGTCGACAAAGCCCTTCATGATGGCCAGAAAACGGCCCGGGCTCTGCTCGGTCTGCTCCGGCACGCCGTTGGACTTGAGCGGCAAATAGACCACTTCAATGACGCTCTGATCCGCCTTGTTGTGCACCGCCGAGATAACGCCGCTCCAGCGGGCCGGTTTGCCCTCCATCCCGCCAAGGGCGGGCTGATAGGCCACCAGCTGGTTTTCTGGCTCATAGGCCAGCTCTTTAGGAACCGAGCTGCAGGCCCCGAGCAGCAGGGCCAGCGCCCCGACCACCATTGTGCGTTTCATCATGTCGCTTCTGGTATTACGCATCATGTCACTCTCCTGTTGCCGGCGTGGCCCGTCGGGCCATCCGCTTGTGTTGCAGCTGATGAGCGGCAAGAGCGACATGACGTCAGTGCTCCTGCCCTTATTCGCGACCCGGCAGTTTTTTCCAGGTCACCTTGTCACGCAAATAGACCGGCGTCGCCTGTTCAACCGGCACCGCCTCCCCCGCCAACCAGGCCGCGCGGGCCAGCGGCAACATGTCTTCTGCCGCCGGGAAGCGCACCTGACTCACCGCCAGCTCATCGGCCAGACCACTCAGGGTCTCGCCATAGGTTTCAAAACCGGTGCCGACGCAGGTCACCCGACCCGCCAGCTTGCCACGGACGTCAACCAGTGCCGCGGGCTCGCTCACCACCTCGTCACCCACCAGTTGCATGCGGCCATCAATCAGCTCATAGCGGCCGAAATAGACCTCGTTCATCCGCGCATCGATGGCGGTCAGCACCTGCTCGGCGCCATCCAGTCGATAGGCGCCTTGCGCCATGGCGGCTAGGGTCGAGATGCCAATCAGCGGCACACCCGCACCAAACGCCAGACCTTGCGCCACACTGATGCCGATCCGCACGCCGGTAAAGGAGCCCGGGCCGCGGCCGAACGCGATGGCATCGAGGTCACTCAAACTTATCCCGGCATCCTCTAACACAGCCTGAACCATGGGCAGGATTTTTCGGGTGTGATCCCGTGGCGCCTCCTCCCAGCGGGAGAACAGCTTGTCACCCACCAGCAGGGCGGCGGAGCAGGCTTCGGTGGCGGTATCAACGGCCAGGATCTTCAACTCGTTCATGCTTTCCAATCTCTATAAAATCAGTCAATTACATAACCGGCAAGCGAGATATGCTCACCCGTTGTTCAAATCTGTTAGCTGGCGGCACACTTATTCACTGCGATCGAAAAAACTCCCCAGCGTTCCCAACTCCCGGGTACGGGGGATGGCGGGCAGACTCTTGATAAAGGTGGCGCCATAAGGCTTGTTGACCATTCGTGGATCACAGATCACCAGCACCCCGTGATCACTGCGATCACGAATAAGCCGCCCCACCCCCTGCTTGAGGGCAATCACCGCCTTGGGCAACTGCAGCTCGGCGAAGGGATCCCCCCCCTTGAGCTTGCAATCATCCACCCGCGCCTTGAGCAGCGGATCATCAGGGCTGGCAAACGGCAGTTTGTCGATGATAACACACGACAACGCCGCCCCTCGCACGTCGATCCCCTCCCAGAAGCTGCTGGTCGCCACCAGCACGGCGCGGCCATTCTCGACAAACTCCTTGAGCAACCGCTGCTTGTTGTCCTCCCCCTGCAACAAGACGGTGCGGCCAATCTCCCGGCGCAGCACCTCGGCTACCTGACGCATCACCTGATGGCTGGTGCAGAGGAAGAAACAGCCACCCGGCGTCTTGTTGATGAGGGGGATCATCAGATTGGCCAGCTGCTCGCCACGGCCAAAGGCGTTGGGCTCCGGCAGATAACGGGGCACACAGAGCCGCGCCTGCTCGCCATAGTCAAACGGACTGTCGAGGATCAGCTCGGCGCTGCCCGCCAGCCCCAGCTCGGCTTTGAAGTGATCAAACCGCATATCCACCGTCAGGGTGGCGGAGGTGAAGACCCAGGCCACTTCCGGTCTTTGCACCTCGGCACTGAATCGCTCGGCCACCGACAGCGGCGTCAGATTGAGGGTGAAATGAAGCCGTGAGCAGTCGTACCAGTATGAGAAACCGGTCTGGTTGACCGCCAGCACTTCACCCAGGCGGGTGCGCAGTTCACTGATGCGCTCGAAGGCGTGATCCAGCTGCTCGCCACGGCCGAGAGCCAGTTTCAGCACTTCGTAGCAAAGCCCGATGGCATCGTTAAGACGAGCCAAAGCCTGCCCCCAAAGCGGCTGGCGCAGCATGTCGCGGGTATTACCACGACCGCCATCCACCCCGAAGGCGAGACGTAAGTCCTGACTGGCGATAGCGAGCCGGTCCGCCGCCTTGCCGAGCTGGGCCATGTCGTGGGCCTCTGCCCGATAGGCCAGCTGGATATCCTGCGCCAGATCCTGAATCGTTCGGCTGCCTACCGACTTGCCGAAGTAGTTGGTGGCGATCTCCGGCAGCTGGTGCGCCTCGTCAAACACATAGACTTGCGCTTCGGGCACCAACTCACCAAATCCGGTGTCTTTCACCGCCATATCGGCGAAGAAGAGGTGGTGGTTGATCACCACCACCTGGGCGTCCATGGCGCGGCGTCGTGCCACCACCAGATGGCAGTCGTCGTAATAGGGGCAGTCGCGACCGAGGCAGTTATCGTTGGTGCTGGTGACGTGGGCGAGGATCTCGGCGTTCTCCTGCAATCCCGGAATATCCCCCACATCGCCGTTATCGGTAGCAGTGGACCAGGATTTGACCTTCACCAGATCGTTGAGAATTTCAGGCTTTTGCAGATGGGATTCGCTCAAGAGCCGGTTCATCCGCTCGATGCAGAGATAGTTGCTGCGCCCTTTGAGCAAGGCCACCGGCGGGGTGTAGGAGAGCGCCCCTGTGATGGTCGGGAGATCCCGATAGAAGAGCTGCTCCTGCAGGTTCTTGGAGCCGGTGCTGATCACCACCCGCTTGCCGGACTCCAGCGCAGGCACCAAATAGGCGTAGGTCTTGCCGGTACCGGTCCCCGCCTCCACCAACAGACGGCCACCACTTTTGATGACGCGCGCGACCGCTTCGGCCATCTCCAGTTGGGGAGCGCGGGCTTTGAAACCGTCGATATGGCTGGCCAGAGGGCCATCTGGCTTGAACAGGGTCTGGATGGTCAAAAGGGCGTCCCGCAGCAAAAGCGGCCATTATGCCAAAAGCGCGGCAAAAGCGGGACAGATAATCTGCCTAGACGAACAGATCGATCTGATGCTCGGGGTCCGGCTTGTGATCGCCCTCTTCCGCCTTGGGCTGATCACGTTTGGCTGGCGTGTTATATGCCTGCTGGCGCTGCTGGGAGTCACTGTTGTCAGTGCTGGTCTTGCGCAGCTGGTGCTTTTTGCTGATCTGGTTCACTTCCCGCTTGATATCTTCGCTGCCGGGCGCAGCGGGCGCCCGGGGCAAAATGGGGAACAACAGGTCCTGGCTGGGCATGATGGCGACTCCTGCAGGGGTTATTGTCTAGTTATCGACCAGAAAACCGTTTTCGCCACTTTAATCGATCAAATCACAATTTCGGGTTGCATTTTCTGTCAAGGCAGGTAGTTTAAATCAGGCGTCAATTACGACATCTTATTTTGTAAAGGATTGATTACATGAAGTTCACCACCCTGAAGACTCATCACCACCATCATCATCCCGACTAGTCTTTCAGGAGGTTGACTGCTGGAAGACACTTAACTGGTGACTTCCAAAAGGACCGCAAGATTCATAAACCCTCGGAAGCACACACTTCCGAGGGTTTTTTCGTTTTTGACTAGAAGGAAATCGAGCAATGGAAACACAACGTCTGCGTATCGCCATGCAAAAGTCCGGTCGTCTGAGCCAGGACTCCCAAGCCCTGTTCAAGAGCTGTGGCCTCAAGATCAACCTGCGCGAGCAGCGCCTTATCGCCCATGTCGAGAACATGCCCATCGATATCCTGCGGGTGCGTGATGACGACATCCCGGGTCTGGTGATGGAAGGGGTGGTCGACCTTGGCATCATCGGCGAGAACGTGCTGGAAGAGGTGCAGCTTATTCGCGCTTCACAGGGACTGCCCTTCGAGGTCAAAACCCTCAAGCAGCTGGACTTTGGTGGCTGCCGCCTCTCGCTGGCGGTGCCGGAAGATGTAACCTACACAGGGCCACAGAGTCTGGCGGGCAAGCGCATTGCCACCTCCTACCCCGGGCTGCTCAAGCGCTTCTTTGACGATAAGGGGCTCGGCTTCAAGAGCGTGATGCTGGGTGGCTCGGTGGAAGTGGCGCCGCGCGCGGGTCTCGCCGATGCCATCTGCGATCTGGTCTCCACCGGCGCGACGCTGGAAGCCAATGGCCTCAAAGAGGTGGAGGTGATCTATCGCTCCAAAGCGGTGCTGGTACAGGCCCCCAACCCCTTGTCCGATGCCAAGCAGAAGCTCATCGACAAATTGCTGCCCCGCATTCAGGGGATGCAGCAGGCCCGCGAGAGCAAGTACATCATGCTGCACGCCCCCAAAGAGAAGCTCGATGCCATCACCGATCTGCTGCCGGGTGCCGAGCGTCCCACCATCATGCAGCTGGCCGGTGACACCAATCAGGTGGCGCTGCACGTCGTATCCAGCGAGACCCTGTTCTGGGAGACCATGGAGCAGCTCAAGGCGCTCGGTGCCAGCTCCATTCTGGTGCTGCCCATCGAAAAGATGATGGAATAAGGAAGGGATATCATGCAGACCCTGATCTGGAAGACCCTCTCCCCCGCCCAGCAGGCCGATGTGCTGACCCGGCCCGCCCTCAATGACGAGGCCGATATCGGCGCCGTGGTCAAAGAGATCATCGCAGCGGTGCGAAGCCGGGGCGACGAGGCCCTGCGCGAGCTAAGCCAGCGCTTCGAGCGCGCCCCCCGTGAACAGCTGCGCGTTAGCGAAGATGAGATTGAAGCTGCCTGCGCGCGGCTGGATGACAACATCAAAAGCGCCATCGAAGCAGCGATTGCCAACATTCGTACCTTCCACGACGCGCAAGTTCAGCCGGTGGTACGGGTAGAGACCCAACCCGGGGTTGTGTGCGAGCTGCGCATCCAGCCCATCAGCCGGGTCGGCCTCTATGTGCCGGGGGGCAGCGCACCGCTCCCCTCCACCGTGATGATGCTGGCCATTCCGGCACGCTTAGCCGGTTGCCGTGAAGTGGTGCTCTGTACCCCGTCCCCCGCCAGCGACGAGATCCTGTTTGCCGCCCGCGCCTGCGGCGTCGAGAAGGTGTTCGCCATCGGCGGTGCCCAGGCCATCGCCGCCATGGCGTACGGCACCGAGAGCATCCCCAAGGTGGACAAAATCTTCGGCCCGGGCAACGCCTATGTGACCGAAGCCAAGGGCCAGGTATCCCGCGACTGGCGCGGCGCCGCCATCGACATGCCGGCCGGCCCCTCCGAGGTGCTGGTCATTGCCGACGAGAGCGCCAACCCCGCCTTCGTGGCAGCAGATCTGCTCTCCCAAGCCGAGCATGGCCCCGACAGTCAGGTGGTGCTGGTGACCACCTCACCACTGCTGGCCGATGCCATCGCTGGCGAAATCAAGAGCCAGCTGGCCAAGTTGAGCCGCCGGGATATCGCCGCGCAGGCGCTCGGCAGCAGTCTGGTGATCCTCTGTGACGATCTGACCGAAGCGTGTGCCATCTCCAACGCCTACGCGCCGGAACACCTGATCGTGCAGACCCGCGCTCCCCGTGATCTACTGGATCAGCTTGAGAATGCCGGCTCCATCTTTCTGGGGGCATGGACACCCGAGTCGGTCGGCGATTACGCCAGCGGCACCAATCACACCCTGCCAACTTATGGCTATGCCCGCACCTGCTCGAGCCTTGGCCTCGCCGATTATCAGCGCCGCTACACGGTGCAGGAGCTAAGCGCCGATGGTATTCGCGGCCTTGGCCCTATCGTCGAGCGCATTGCTCAGGCCGAGGGGCTCGATGGCCACAAAAATGCCGTCACCCTCAGGTTGAATGCCCTGGCCACCGCGCCCCAACCAACAGCACAGCAGAAGGATTTGTCATGAGCATTGCCAATCTGGCGCGCCGCGTGGTGCGGGCCCTCACTCCTTATCAATCCGCCCGCCGCATCGGCGGCAAGGGCCACGTCTGGCTCAACGCCAACGAAGCGCCGCTGGCCTATCCCTTCACCATTGAGGGGAGCCGCCTCAACCGCTACCCCGAGTGCCAACCGGCCGAGGTGGTGAACGGCTATGCCGCCTACGCCGGGGTTAATCCGGATCAGGTGCTGGTGAGCCGCGGCGCCGACGAGGCCATCGAGCTCTTGATCCGCACCTTTTGCGAAGCGGGTGAAGATCAGATCCTCATCTGTCCGCCCACCTACGGCATGTACGCCATCAGCGCCGAGACCTGCGGCGTAGGTATCGTCGAGCAGCCGCTGACCGCCAGCCGTCAGCCTGACTGGCCCGCCATTGCCGATCGCCTCAGCGATGTGAAGCTGGTCTTTCTCTGCTCCCCCAACAACCCCACAGGGGATCTGGTGGGTCGCGACGGTCTTATCGCTTTGCTGGAGAAAGCCCGGGATCGCGCCATCGTGGTGGTGGACGAGGCCTATATCGAGTTCTGCCCGGAAGCGTCCGTGGTGGACCTGCTGGCCCGCTTCCCCAATCTGGTGGTGACCCGCACCCTCTCCAAAGCTTTTGCCCTGGCGGGGATCCGCTGCGGCTTTACGCTGGCAAGCCCCGAGGTGATCGCCATGCTGGCCAAGGTGATCGCCCCCTATCCCATCCCCGAGCCCATCGCCCAGATCGCGGCGCAGGCCCTCTCCCCCATGGGGCTGGAGCTGATGCGCGAGCGAGTGATGGAGCTCAACAAGCAAAAAGCCACCTTCAAGGCAGAGCTGGCCAAGCTTGCCTGCGTGAAGGAAGTATTCGAGGACAAGGGTAACTTCGTGCTGGTGCGCTTTGTGGATGGCGCCGCCGTCTTTGCTGCCATGAAGGCCGCCGGCATCATACTGCGGGATTTCTCGACCAAACCCGGCCTTGATAACAGCATTCGCGTCACCATCGGCTATCAGGGCGAGATGGATGCCGTGCTGGCCGTACTGCGTGATCTGCCCTCTCCCACTTTGTAAGACAAGGATGTAGCGATGAAGACCCCGTTTTTGTTTATCGACCGCGACGGCACCCTGATTGAAGAGCCGGTGACCGACAAGCAGGTGGATAGCCTCGCCAAACTGCGCTTCGAGCCCATGGTCATTCCGGTGCTGCGCGAGTTGCAGGCCGCTGGCTACGTGCTGGTGATGGTGACCAACCAGGATGGGCTGGGTACCGCCAGCCTGCCGCTGGAGAACTTCCAGCCACCCCACGACCTGATGATGCACCTCTTTGAATCGCAAGGGGTGAAGTGGGAACAGGTGCTGATCTGCCCGCACTTCCCTACCGACGGCTGTAGCTGCCGCAAGCCTCACCTCGGGCTGGTAAAGGAGTATCTCGCCTCCGGTCGCATCGACTTTGCCAACTCCTTCGTGATTGGCGATCGCCAGACCGATCTGCAACTCGCCGAGAATATGGGTATTGGCGGCATTCGCTACCACCCACAGGATCACGACTGGCTCGCCATCCGTGATCAGCTGTTGTCCAAGGGGCGCGTAGCCTCGGTGGAGCGTTACACCAAGGAGACCCGCATTCAGGTAGCGGTGGATTTGGACCCTTCTGCCACAAACAAGAGCGGCGGCAACCAGATCGCCACCGGTATCGGCTTCTTTGATCACATGCTGGATCAAATTGCCACCCACGCCGGTTTTCAGCTCAAGCTGAACGTCAGCGGCGATCTGCATATTGACGATCACCACACGGTAGAGGATGTGGGGCTGGCCCTCGGCCAGGCGCTGCGTCAGGCCCTTGGCAACAAGCGCGGCATCGGTCGCTTCGGCTTCGTGCTGGCAATGGACGAGGTGCAGGCGGTAATCGATGCGCGCCCGCTGACCGAGCAGGAGGTGGGCACAGCGCTGGACTTGAGCGGTCGCCCCTACTTCGTGTTTGACTGCCCGAGCGGCTTTGGCCGCGACAACGTGGGCGAGATGGCCACCGAGATGGTGCCCCACTTCTTCCGCTCGCTGTCGGACGCCATGGCCATAACCCTGCAGATGAAGGTGGGCAGCGGCAACACCCACCATCAGGTGGAGGCACTGTTCAAAGGCTTTGGCCGCGCCCTGCGTCAGGCCATCCGGGTGGAAGGGAGCGAGCTTCCCTCCAGCAAGGGAGTGCTGTGATGGATGTAAGCAAGCAGAAGCTGATCATTATCGATACCGGCTGCGCTAACCTGGCCTCGGTCAGAATGGCGTTCGAGCGCCTCGGCGTGCAGCCGCTGGTTTCCAGCGTGGCGGCCGATATCGAGCAGGCGGATAAGCTGATCCTGCCCGGTGTCGGCACCGCGGTGGCCGCCATGAAGAACCTAAACGAGCGCGGGCTGGTACCGCTCATTCGCGCCGCCAAGCAGCCGCTGCTGGGCTTTTGCCTCGGCATGCAGATGCTGGCGGAGGCTTCCGAAGAGAGCATGGGTACGGATGACTCGTCAGAGCGCCTTATCGACTGCCTTGGCATAGTGCCGGGCAAGATCCGGCTGATGGAGGTGGACAATTTGCGCCTGCCCCATATGGGCTGGAACCAGATTGAGCATGACGAGACCCATCCTCTGCTCAAGGGGATCCCGAGCGGCAGCTACTTCTATTTCGTTCACTCCTATGCGCTGGAGGTGACCGACGCGACGCTGGCGACCTGCGACTATGGCCAGCCGTTTACCGCCATCGTCGGTGGGGTTGCAGAGCACAGCAACTTCTTTGGCGCCCAATTCCACCCGGAGCGCTCAGGCGCAGCCGGTGCCCGTTTGCTGCAAAATTTTCTGGAGCTTTGAATGATCATTCCCGCAATTGACCTTATCAACGGTCAGGTGGTTCGCCTCTATCAGGGGGACTACGAGCAGAAGACCGAATACAGCAGCAGCCCGCAGGCCCGCTTAGATGAATATGTCTCCCAAGGAGCGGTGCAGCTCCATCTGGTGGATCTGGACGGTGCCAAAGATGCCAAGGCGCGCCAGCTGCCCCTGCTGACCCAACTGCTGTCGGCCACCGAAGCGCCGGTTCAGGTCGGCGGCGGCGTGCGCACCGAACAGGATGTGGCGGATCTGCTGGCCGCTGGCGCCAGCCGGGTAGTGATCGGCTCTACCGCCGTCAAATCCCCGGCTCTGGTGGCCAGCTGGATGGAGAAATATGGCCCCGAGCAGATCGTGCTGGCGCTGGACGTCAATATCGATGAGCAGGGCAATCGCCATATCGCGGTGGCGGGCTGGCAGGAGAACAGCGGTGTGACCATCGAGGCACTGATCGAGCGCTTCCTCCCCGCCGGGCTCAAGCATGTGCTCTGCACCGACATCAGCCGTGACGGCACCCTGGCTGGCACCAACGTCGAGCTCTATCGGGATCTCTGCGCCCGCTACCCGAGCGTCGCCTTTCAAGCCTCCGGCGGCATTGGCGGCATCGCGGATATCGAGGCGCTCAAGGGCTCCGGCGTCAAGGGGATCATCCTTGGCCGTGCCCTGCTGGAAGGCAAATTCTCGGTAGGTGACGCCATCGCCTGCTGGCAAGCCCCCGCAGCTGATACCACAGGAGGCAACTGATGCTGGCAAGACGTATTATCCCCTGCCTCGACGTAAAAGATGGCGTGGTGGTCAAGGGGGTGCAATTTCGCAACCACGAGGTGATGGGCGGCATTGTCGAGCTGGCGCGCCGCTACGCCGAGGAAGGCGCTGACGAGCTGGTGTTCTATGACATCACCGCCTCAAGTGATGCCCGGGTAGTGGACAAGAGCTGGGTGAGCCGGGTAGCTGAGGTGATCGATATCCCCTTCTGCGTCGCCGGTGGCATCAAAAGCGTGGAGGACGCCCGCCAGATCCTCGAATTTGGCGCAGACAAGGTCTCCATCAACTCTCCGGCGCTGGCCGACCCGACCCTTATCAGCCGACTGGCCGAGCGCTTTGGCGTGCAGTGCGTGGTGGTGGGCATTGACTCCTACTTCGACGCCGACACGGGCCACTATCAGGTCAAACAGTTTACTGGTGACGAGAGCCGCACCCGCACCACCGCCTGGCACACCCTCGACTGGGTGCAAGAAGTGCAAAAGCGCGGCGCAGGCGAAATCGTGCTGAACGTGATGAATCAGGACGGCATGCGTCAGGGTTATGATCTCGACCAGCTCAAGCTGGTGCGCAGTGTCTGCAAGGTGCCGCTGATCGCCTCCGGCGGCGCCGGTGCCATGGAGCACTTTCGCGATGCCTTCACCCTCGCCGATGTGGACGGGGCGCTGGCCGCCTCTGTGTTCCACAAGGGCCTTATCCCCATTCCCGAATTGAAACGCAGGCTGAAAAACGAAGGAGTCGCCATCCGTGAATAACTTCTCTGAAAATGCACAAACCACCGCCAGCGCGCGCCCCCTTGCCGAGCAGCTCGATTGGGCAAAATGCGATGGCATGATACCCGCCATCGTCCAGCATGCCGCCAGCGGCGAGGTGCTGATGCAGGGCTTTATGACCCGTGAGGCACTGGAAAAGACCCAGACCACAGGTCAGGTCACCTTCTTTAGCCGCAGCAAACAGCGACTGTGGACCAAGGGTGAAAGCTCGGGCAATGTGCTCCAACTCGTGGCCATCAGCACCGACTGCGATCAGGACTCTCTGCTGATTGCCGCCAACCCCGTCGGCCCCACCTGCCACAAAGGGACGACCTCCTGCTTCCATGGTCACCCGCTGCCACCGCTCGGTTTTCTGGCAGAGTTGGAACAGACCCTGGCCGCCCGCAAAGGGGCCGATCCGGCCACCAGCTACACAGCCAGCCTCTATGGCAAAGGGACCAAGCGGATCGCTCAGAAGGTGGGTGAGGAAGGTGTTGAAGTGGCGCTGGCCGCCATGGCCAAGGATCGGGAGGAGCTCATTAACGAATCCGCCGATCTGCTCTACCACCTGACCGTACTGCTGCAAAATGAAGGGCTGGGATTACAGGATGTCGTTCAGCGACTTTACGAGCGACATAATAAATAAGTTGATAGTAAAGCCGGGTTATCCCGGCTTTATTTAGTCAAGATGCACAGCCAGCTCAACTAAATTTTTATACGTTGTTAAACGTCGCTCCAATAGTGAGAGTTCCTTTTCTGCCAAAATAGTATTTTCTTCTACAGTCAAATTTCGCATTCGCTTAACACAATCTTTTGCTAACGTGATAAAACGATATGAACACTCATCATCTGAAGTCGATTTCAATAGACTTTCATAAGAAATGGCTAACATATTTTTTAATGAAACCATATATGTTCCATCTATAAAAGGATTTAGATATCGTTCATGTTCGACATCCTCAATATAACTTCCTATTGCACTCCCTGCTTTTATAAAACATTGAAAATGTTGTTCTTCATACTCACTTGTAAGAGTATTGAAACCTTTTAGCTTAGGATGGTTATCTGTCGTAGGCATTTTGCCATCCGCTACAGCACGATAATCTCCATTGCGTTTCTCGCAAAGAGAGAACATGTAAACAAGAAAAATCAGATTTAATGTGCAACCTTGGTAATTGACGATGGACGCGATCGTTCGATCCAACACTTGCTCTGTTTTTCTTAAGCTCAATGAAAAATGATCACAAACAGCTGTCAATACATTTACCAACACTTGGCTATCAGTGATCTCAGGCCATACGTTGACATGCTCAAAATGCAATTTTTTATCTACAATTGCCTGCTGAATAAACTCTCGCCGAGAGATACTGCCTAATGTAAATCGTCTATGAAAAAATCGGCCAAGATAACTTTCTGCATCAAAACCATCGCCATAAATTACCTTGATAGCATGCTGTAACTGCTCGGTATCCGTGGCCAGTACAAACACCACGCGCTTAATATCAAAGATATGCTTGATAGTCTCCAGCATTTCTACCGCATAGGAGGGACGGCAGCGATCCAGTTCATCAATCAAAATAAAGGCGGGATAGTCCAGTTCTCCGTTACCTAATCCAACAACCCCTTCCACCCATTGCCTTATCTCTTGTTTAAGATACTGAATAGATTCATAACGCTCTTTGTGATTGCTACAAAGCGTATCAACCAGCTTATCTGCATCTTCGCCTTCCACAGAAAAATCACTATCTTCCCATCCAGCTTTTTTAATGGCTGACTTGAGCACCAATTTCCCGCCCACTTTGAGCAAACCCAATAGTTTGGACTTGATGCCATCAGGTATTGCAACCTTATTTCCTGTTGCATCTTTCAATTGATCGATAATCGACGAAATAACCGTCAATAAAGGATCATCGGAAAAATCCTGCTGCCAGGCATCGATATAGACGGTGGGATAGTGCGCTTTCAGCTCCATATACCAGCGCTTGATAAACCAGGTTTTACCCGCCCCCCACTCGGCATTGAGGTTAAGCACATAGTTGCGCTGCTTGCCTTCGGCGGCCAGGTAGTTGGTCAGAAACTCTGCATAGCGGGCACGATCAAGCCGATCGGCACTCAAGATCTCTTCGCTACCCGCAATGGCCCCCGGCCCGTCCCACTGAACGACGTCATCCCAATTAAACGGTGCCACTGCCATCTCGAATCTCTCCATATTGCGTTGCTGAGGATGATATCAGGGGCACAGTGAAAATAGTTTGATTAAAGACCTGTTTGTTGCCCTTTCTGCCGCTCGGGCTGGCGTATTTGACTGCCGGGCAATTGCTCTGCTGCTGGCCAACGATGCCGGGCCGATATAGGTGGGACGGTTATCTGCATAGCCACGGACTCAGTTGATTTCCTTTGACCACACCAACGATGACAATCGTGTGACATGGCGCAGATCCTGCGGAAATAAACGCGAAACATGGCCTGTGAAGTGCTTAATTTAAACCGTTGGTACATATATTCGCGCTGTATACAACGATGCCCTTAACCAAGGATGGTTAGCCCCATGAAGGATGAGCCCTTCTCTATCCAGTTACAGCATGAGCTGGATCACCTCAAAGCCATCTTCAACGAGACGGACGCCTACATGTTTACCAAGGATCTGGCGGGCTGTTACACCTATGCCAATCAGGCGGTGCTGGATCTCTTTGGCTGCACCCTCGCCGAGTTGCAGGGGCAGGATGATCGGGCTTTTTTTGATCTCGAATTCTCGGATGCGATTCAGCGCAACGATCAACTGGTACTGGAGCAGCAGCTTGCCCTCGCCCAAGAGGAGGTCAACTACCTCAAAACCACCGGGGAAAAGCGCTGCTACTGGACTGTCAAAAAGCCCATGTATGACCGGGATGGCAACCTGATCGGCCTGTGCGGCATCTCCACCGATATCACCGAACACAAGCTGATCGAGGCGCGGCTGGCGGAGCAGCATCAGCTGCTGGAGCTCATCCTCGCCAATGTGGATGCCCATATCTATATGAAGGACAGCCTGCACCGCTTTCTCTACGTCAACCAAAAGGTCGCCGATCTGCTGGGCATTCCTGCCGAGCAGATCATCAATCGGCGCGATGATGAGGTGATCCCGGCTGCCAGCGCCTGCCAGCTGTGGCGGCTGGACAACCGGGTATTCGAAACCGGCGAGCTGCAAGCCGGGGAAGAGATGCTGACCGATCCCGAAGGAAATCAGCACTACTACTGGTCGGTCAAGGTGCCCTTTCTGCTGGGGGATGGCACTCCCACCCTGATCGGTATCTCCTCCGACATTACCGAACTGCACCAGCTCAAGGAGCAGTTGCACCAGCAGTCGGTACGCGATGGCCTCACCGGTCTCTACAACCGCCGTTTCTTTTTCGAACTGTGCGAGAAGAACCTCAGTCTGGACATGCGCCACCATCTCACCTCGGTGCTGATGGTGCTGGATGTGGATCAGTTCAAGTGCATTAACGATCGCTTCGGCCATCCCCTTGGGGATAGCGCGCTGGTGCATCTGGGCAGGGTGATGCAATCGGTGCTGCGCAGCGAAGATGTGCTGGCCCGCATCGGCGGTGACGAGTTTGCCATCTTGCTACCCAACACCACCCTCTCGGCCGCCGCATCTCTGGCCGAGCGGCTGCGCCTGCAGGTGATGCAAAGCCCGCTGCCCCTGCCCGATGGGGATAAGCTGGTCATCACCATCAGCGCCGGACTGGTGGAAAATGGCGAAGGGGAGCTGATGGAGAGCCTCTACGCCCGCGCCGATCAGATGCTCTATCAGGCTAAACAGAGCGGCCGCAACTGCGTCGCCTGCAAGGCACCCTAGCCATACAACGGGAGGGCCAGCAGCCCTCCAGCTCCCTCGTATCTCCCTCCTATGAATGGCTGTGCTGGCTCCTTACGAACAGGCCGCTACCCCAGCTGTTTGCGCAGCACAAATTTTTGCACCTTGCCGGTGGAGGTTTTCGGCAATGGGGTGAAGATGATGCGTTTGGGGGCCTTGAAGTGGGCCATCTGCTCCCGGCAAAAGGCGATCAACTCCGCCTGGGTAGTCTCTCGCCCTTCTTTCAGTTTCACGAAGGCGCAGGGTACCTCCCCCCACTTCTCATCAGGCATGGCGATCACCGCCGCTTCGTCCACATCGGGATGGCGATAGAGCACATCCTCCACCTCCAGACTGGAGATGTTCTCCCCGCCGGAGATGATGATGTCCTTGGATCTGTCCTTGATCTCCACATAACCATCCGGGTGCCATACCGCCAGATCGCCACTGCGAAACCACCCCTCCGCCATCGCCTCGGCGCTGGCCGCCGGATTTTTGAGATAGCCTTTCATCACCACATTACCGCGCAGCACTATCTCCCCTATGGTTTTGCCATCCTTGGCCACCGGCTCGCCAGTGACCGGATTGATAACCCGCATCTCCCCCTGCAGGGGCGACGCAACTCCCTGCCGTGCCTTGAGGCGGGAGAGCGCAGTAGCATCCTGCCCTTGCCAACTTCTTTGCGGCTCGCACAACACGCAGGGGCCATAGGTTTCGGTGAGGCCATAGACGTGGGTCACGGCGATCCCCATCGCTTCCATGCCGGCGATCACGGTGGCGGGGGGCGCAGCGCCAGCGGTCATCACCTTGATGGGGTGATCCAGCCCCTGCTTGAGCGCCGGGTCGGCATTGTTGAGCATATTGAGCACGATGGGCGCCGCGCAGAAGTGGCTCACCTTGTGCTCGTGCAGCGCCTCATAAATGGCGGCGGCCTGCACATGACGCAGGCAGACGCTCACCCCGGCGGTGGCCGCCAGCGTCCAAGGGAAACACCAGCCGTTGCAGTGAAACATCGGCAAGGTCCAGAGGTAGACGGGATGTTTGGGCAGCTCCCAGGAGAGCACGTTGTTGATGGCGTTGAGGTGGGCACCGCGATGGTGATAGACCACCCCCTTGGGATTGCCGGTGGTGCCGGAGGTGTAGTTAAGGGAGATGGCCTGCCACTCATCTTGCGGCAACCAGCCAGGCTCATCCCCATTCCCCTCTGCAAGAAACACCTCATAGTCGAGGTCACTGATCAGCGCACCCTCCCGGTAGAGGGGATCGTCGATGGCGATGACCAACGGTTGGCTCTCCAGCAGATCCAATGCCTTGCGCACCACAGGGCCAAACTCCCTGTCCACCAGCACCACCTTGCTCTGGGCATGCTGGAAGATAAAGGCCATCGACTCGGCATCGAGCCGGGTATTGATGGTGTTGAGCACGGCGCCGCTCATGGGCACCCCGAAGTGAGCTTCAAACATCGCCGGGATATTGGGCGCAACGATGGAGACGGTATCCCCTTCCCCGATGCCGCGAAGCCTCAGGGCCGAGGCCAACTGACGGCAACGGCGGGCGGTCTCGCCCCAGCTCTGGCGCAGCGAGCCGTGGATCAGCGCCGGATAGTCGGGATAGACCCGCTCCGCCCGCCCCAGAAAGCTGATGGGGGTCAGGGCCTCGAAATTGGCGGCGGTTTTGGCAAGGTCGCGCTCATAGATGTTCTGCACTGTCATCGGATTCCTTCCTCACAAGTGGCACAAAACGGGCTATTTCGGGATCAATCAGAGATCAGACAGCGACATGGGCATCCTGCCCGTCACTGGTCTCTTATGGGGATGACAGCCTAACAGTGAGCCTGCAGCGGCAGGTATTAGCAAAACGTCTTAGACAGGGGCAGCCTGCTGCCAACAGAGGCCCCCTGTTTTCGTTGCAAAAAATATTTCATTACGGGAAAGCGTGCCATTTTTTTCACAGGCTGTTTTTGGCGAATAACGAAAAATGACGATAATGGAATATTATTCCGTCAAAACTGCTTTATATGTCATTTCATTCATCTCGGCACGCACTATTTTCATGACCTTTATTTAAGGTAAACCGCATAAAACGAAAGCTGAAATAGTTATTGCATAATAACTTTTATTTCATATCAGCTGTTAAATCCATGGAAAATAAATTTTGTGAGCCATCCCATAAAGCGAGCATGGCACCATGTTCATTCAGCCACACACGGGTTACGGTTACAACGTGAAACAATCTACCGGATGTTCAATATCAGGCCAGATTTCTCGCCAATCACTACGCAATCCACAGTGAGTTTGCGTACCTTGGATGTATGATGCAGAAACCCTATCGACCCGATATTCCGCCGAGCCCAAACCTGCTTTATCAAGGAGCATTTTATGTGTGCCGTGCCGAATACCACACCACGCAGACAATTCCCTACTGCATTTACCATTCTGTTTCTTATTATGTTACTGGCCATTGCACTGACCTGGATAATTCCGGCGGGCGCCTATGCCAAGCTCTCTTATAATCCAGCCAGTGAAAGTCTGATGGTCAATAGCCCACAGGGGGAAATAAGCCGACTTCCCGCAACCCAGGATGCCCTGGCAAAACTTAATATCAATATTGCGGTGGAGCAATTTACCAACGGCACCATCCGCAAGCCCATTGCCATTCCCGGCACCTATGCCCGATTGGAGCAAGCGCCCAAGGGGTTCGGTGACGTGGCGGTCAGCATGGTCAAGGGCACCATAGAGGGGGCGGATATCATCGTCTTTATTCTGGTGCTCGGGGGGCTGATCGGCGTCATCAACAAGACAGGCGCATTCAGTGCGGGGCTGGTCGCCCTCTCATACAAGACCCGGGGCAACGAGTTCCTGTTTGTGGCGCTGGTCTGCTTCGTGATGGCGCTGGGAGGCACCACCTGCGGACTGGAGGAAGAAGCGGTCGCCTTCTACCCCATACTGGTACCCATCTTTCTGGCGCTCGGCTATGACTCCATCGTCTGCGTAGGGGCCATCTTCCTCGCCGCCTCCATGGGCACCACCTTCTCCACCATCAATCCCTTCTCGGTGGTGATCGCCTCCAATGCCGCCGGCATTCCCTTTACCGAAGGGCTGATCTTTCGCGCCATTGGCTGTCTGGTGGGCACCCTGGTGGTGATCGGTTATCTCTACTGGTACTGCAAGAAGATCAAGGCCAATCCAGCCTTCTCCTACACCTATGAGGACAGAGAGAGTTTTCGCGCCCGTTTTCTCAAAGAGGGCTCTATGGACGAAGGGGTGCCCTTCACCCTGCGCCGCAAGATCATTCTGACCCTGTTTATCCTCGCCTTCCCGCTGATGGTGTGGGGCGTCTCCATGGCCGGTTGGTGGTTCCCGCAGATGGCGGCCTCCTTCCTGACCATCGCCATCATCATCATTTTTATCTCGGGTCTCAAAGAGAAAGAGGCGGTCGAGGCCTTCACTCAGGGGGCGTCGGAGCTGGTGGCCGTCTCCCTCATCATCGGGCTGGCGCGGGGGGTCAATCTGGTACTGGATCAGGGGATGATCTCGGACACTATTCTGGCCTACGCCTCCGGTCTGGTCTCCGGCATGCATGGCGCCGTGTTCGCGGTGGCGCAGATGCTGGTGTTCACCCTCTTGGGGCTGGTGGTGCCCTCCTCCTCGGGGCTCGCGGTGCTCTCCATGCCCATCATGGCGCCGCTGGCGGATACCGTGATGATCCCTCGCTATATCGTGGTGTCGGCCTACAACTGGGGCCAATACGCCATGCTGTTTCTGGCCCCCACCGGACTGGTGCTGGTCACTCTGCAGATGCTCGGCATCCAGTTCAACAAGTGGGTCAAGTTCGTGCTGCCCATGGTGGGCTTTGTGCTGGGATTTGGCGCCCTGATGCTGGTGGCGCAAGTGATGTTGGCCTGATGGGCCTGTGATACATGAGTGACAACACCCCGAGCCTGGCGCGGGGTGTTCTTTTGTCAGCCTTAGTGGCGCACCCGCCCCTGCTGGCGGAAGCAGTAGAGTTTGAGGCTGATGTCGGCGATATCGGCGGGAACTCCTCTCCCTGCTCGGCCAGGGGTCGGTAGAGGGATGAAAGCAGACGTTCGGCCTGCTGCACCGTGATGATGTTGGCCTGGATGGCCGGGGTGATCCAGCTGGGTAACATTGACATATCTCCCCCTCATTGATCCGATGATCTCGGGTTAACCTCTTCATATCAGGTCTTACGCAGTTGTCTGCCGACCCGTTCACCCTCTGCTTCACCCAATCAAAGCAAAATGCTTGCCGTGATCTCTTATCGGCCAACATCCGATGGGGCTGGAGCCATTTATCAACCACTTGCGTGGCCATCTCAACGAACAGAGCCCTTGTTCAAGACCTTCCTTGACCTGCCCCCGTCAGCACTTTGCCACTCTGGCATGCTGCTCACCGCCCGCCTTGCAAATTGCGACTCGAATTGCTCCTTATCACACTTGCTAAGTTCACCACACGTCGGAAACCGGTCACTTTTAGTCCGTTGTCGCCAAAGTCAGACACTTTTTCATGGTGGCTGTTTTTTGACCTTGCCAGTGCCTGTCGCAGACCCATCCCCCTCGCCTTGTCCGGCCAACCGGTTGTGACAAGATGGCGCCAGATTGGAACAGCCCGTGTGGGTATGCAGGAGAACAACAAGATGAACAGATCCATGATGGCAGGTATCGGTATTGGCATCGCCTCGGCCCTGGCGCTCTCGGCCGCGGCCAGCGGCTCCCTCTTTACACCCCAGCCCACCTTTGCCGAGGTGATCGCCAGCAAGCCGATCACCGAGACCATCAAGACTCCCCGCCAGGAGTGTCGCAACGTCACCGTGACTCACCGCAAGCCGGTACAGGATGAGCACAAGATCCTCGGCACCGTGGTGGGCGCGGCGCTGGGTGGCGTGGTCGGCCACCAGTTTGGCGGTGGCAGCGGCAAGAAGGTGGCTACTGCCGCCGGGGCGGTCGCGGGAGGTTATGCCGGCAATCAGGTGCAGGGCAATATGCAGGCGGGCGATACCTACACCACCACCGAGCAGCGCTGCAAAACCGTACAGGATACGAGCGTCAACACCATTGGTTATGACGTGACCTATCGCCTCGCCGGTCAGGAGGGGGTGATCCGCATGAAGCAAGTCCCGGGCGCCACCATTCCGGTCAAGGATGGCAAACTGGTGATCGAGCCGCAAAAAGGGTAATCAACCCGGTTAACGACTCAAAGAGAGAAGGCCCGCCTCTTGCGAGACGGGCCTTTGGTTTTATTGCTTGTTACGCGGCTTTCGTCACCGAAGGGGCAAACTGCTTTCAACCCTTGCAGCACTTCTTCACCGCCCGCACCACGTTCTGATACCCGGTGCAGCGGCACAGATTGCCCGACAGCCCGCGGCGGATCTCCGCATCGGTCAGCGGACGGCGTTCGGTCTTGTCGAGCAGAGCCGCGCTCGCCATCACGAGGCCCGGGGTGCAAAAACCGCACTGCACCGCCCCCTCGTCGATAAAGGCCTGCTGCACGTCGGAGAGTTCGTTACCTTTGCGCTCTCCCTCCACGGTGCGAATGGATTTGCCATCGGCCCACACCGCCAGATAGAGGCAGCTGTCGATGGCAGTGCCATCCACCCGCACGGTACAGGCGCCGCACTCACCGACACTGCACCCCTCTTTCACACTGATAAGCCCCTGCCCGCGCAGGAAATGGAGCAACGACATGGTGGGCGGCACTGCATAGGAGTAAGGCTTGCCGTTGATCTCGCACTGGATCTCCACTGCGGGACAGCTTTGCGGTTGCATCATAGGATCTTGCCTCCGGCACGTTCGACTGCGCAGGCGACCACCCGCTGCGCCAGGGTTTTGATAAGGTGCAGGCGAAACTCCTTTTCCGCCCGCCAGGAGGATCGCGGCGCCACATCGGCCACCACCGCCTCGGCAATCGCGGCCAGTGTGGCACGAGTCAGGGGTTGCCCTTCGGCCGCCGCTTCCGCGTGAGGAGTGCGCACCGGGGTCGGGGCCGCCACGCCATAGGCCAGCCGCAGGCGCTTGAAGTGGCCCTTCTCAATCTGGCAGTAGGCGGCGCAGCCGATGGTGGCGATATCCATGGCACCCCGCATGGCGTACTTGAAGTAGTGGGAGCCCACATGGGGGTGAGAATCCGGCGCAAAGTGAAATGCCACCAGAATTTCCGCCGGTTGCAGCGCCACCTTGCCGGGGCCGGTGTGAAAACCGGCGATGGGGATGCGGCGTGTGCCGTTAGGGCCAGCAATCTCAAGCTCGGCCTCGAGCGCGACGGTAGGCGCCGCCGAGTCAGCACTGGTGGCGCCGTTGCAGATGTTGCCGCCATAGGTGGCGACGTTGCGGATCTGCGGGCCGGCGATGGTGGCAGAGGCTTCGGCCAGCATTGGCAGGCGGCGCTGCACCAGCTCGTTTTCGATGAGCTCGGTAAAGGTGGTGCCGGAGCCGATGCGGATCGACCCATCAGGCAACTCGCACACCCCTTTGAGTTCGGGCAAGTCGTGAATATCAACGATATGGCGATAGGCGGCGTTGAGGTGATGGAGCTGGATCATCACATCGGTGCCACCGGCCAGCAAACGCGCCTCGGGATCAGCCTGACGCAGGGCGACCGCCTCGGCCACGCTGTGCGCCTTGTAGTAACGGGCAATATCAAACATGGTGTTGCTCCTCCCCTGATCCCTCGCCAATCAAACCCGCCGCGACAAACTCCCGGAACAGGGTTTTGGGGGTGATAGGCAGCTCGTTGATGGCCACCCCGGTCGCCATGCGAATGGCGTTACGGATCGCCGGGCCCGGCGAGATAATGGGCGGTTCCCCCAGGGATTTGTGGCCATAGACCGACTGGGGCTCGTAGGTCTGCACGAAGTCGCATTCAAGTTCGGGCAAATCCAGCATGGTAGGGAACTTGTAGTCGAGCAGGTTGGGGTTGCGTACCACGCCGGTTTTGGCGTCGATGATCATCTCCTCGAACAGGGACCAGCCGATCCCCATCCCCATGCCGCCGTGCACCTGCCCCTCCGCCAGCTGCGGGTTGAGGATCTTGCCTGCATCGTGCAGGTTGATGATGCGATTGATGGTCACCTTGCAGAGATCGATATCAACGCTGAGATCGACAAACGTGCATCCGAAACTGGGCGGGTTGGTGGTGGTCTTGTGGGAGACCTCGGAGGTGATCTGACCGCCGATAGTGAGGTGGTAGTAGGCGTTGACCGACACCTCGGCAACGCTGATCAACACCTTCTCCGGCGCACCGGCCAGCACCACGTAACCGTCGATCAGAGTCAATGACCCCACATCCTGATGGCAGAGTTGGGCCGCCAGCGACAAAATGCGGGCCCGCAACTGCAGCGCCGCCTGATGGATGGCGGGGGCCGCCACATAGCTCTGACGCGAGGCGAACGAGCCAGGATCATAGGCGGTGATGTCGGTATCCTGAGTCGAAATGACCCGGATCTGCTCAAACGGAATGCCCAATGTCTGGGCCGCCATCTGGGCAAAGACAGTGTCCGACCCCTGCCCTATCTCGGTGGCGCCGATCTGCAGATTGACGGTGCCATCCTGATTGAGCAGCATGCGGGCACCGGCGATCTCCACCCCCACCGGATAGGTGTTGGAGCCGTAGCTAAAGCACGCTACCCCGATGCCGCGCCGCACCCTAAGGTGAGGATCCTGCCCCAGACACTCGGCCTTGAGTCGCTCCCACTCGAACATCTCGCGACCACGCTGCAGGCAGTCCGGCAACCCGGCGCTGTAGATGGTCTTCTGGTTGACCTGATTGACATCGCCTTCCCGCGCCACGTTGGCGATACGCACATCGAGCGGATCCAGCCCCAGTTCGGCGCAGGCGTCATCCAGCATGCACTCGAGGGCAAAAATCACCTGGGGCGCGCCGTAACCGCGCATGGCACCGGCGGTGGGCAGGTTGCTGTAAACGGTCTTGGCGTCGTAGCCAAAGGCGCTGCGCGGATAGAGGTAGCTGATCTTGTTGCCCCCGGCGCTGGCGATGGAGTGGCCGTGAGAGGCATAGCCGCCGGTGTTGGAGAGCACGTCGAGCTGATAGCCTTTGAGGGTGCCATCGCGGTTGAGGCCAATCTTGCCATCGATGGCAAAGCCATGGCGGGTGCGGGAGGCAAAAAAACACTCCTCCCGGCTCAAGGTCACCTTGACCGGCACGCCGCCGAGTTTGTAGCTCAAAAACGCCGCCATCGGCTCTTCCAGCACATCCTGCTTGTTACCAAAACCGCCGCCCATATAGGGCTTGATCACCCGTACGCTCGACCAGGGCAGGCCGAGGGATTTGGCCACCCGGCTGCGCACAATCTGGGGGATCTGGGTACTGCTGACGACGATGATGTGGTCCGGCTGATCCATGTAGGCGTAGCAGGTCACCGTCTCCAGATGGCAGTGCTGCACCACCGGCGTCCGGTAGTGCGCCTGAAATTGCAGGTCAGCGGAGGCAATGGCCTGCTCCGGGTCATTGGCGCGAAGCTGGCTTTGGCGCAGCAGATTGCCGCTCGGGTGGATGGGATAGGCACCGTCGGCCAGCGCGCTTTGGGCATCTGTCATCACCGGCAGCGGCTCGTAAGTCACCTTGACCAGCGCGGCAGCCTTCTCGGCCACCAGCGGATCACGGGCTACGACTATGGCGACCCCATCGCCAAAGTGGCGTACATGGTCGGTGAGCAGACGCCGGTCTTTCACATCCCGTTTCGCCTCATCGAGGGACCAGGCGTGACCGGCGGTGCGAAAACAGGTGGTGGGCACATCCTCATGGGTAAACACGGCTTCGACCCCATGCAGGGCCAGTGCCTCGGTCGCATCGATGGCAAGCACCTTGCCGTGGGCAATATTGCTTCGCACGTACTTGGCGTGGCGCATCCCGAGCATGATGTTGTCATCGGTATAGCGGGCGCTGCCGGTCACCTTGGCCTCGGCATCCACCCGCTTGAGCGGTAATCCTATGGACATATGCAAGTCCTTTTTTCGAAGGGAAAAATCTGGAACCGGTATAAAAAACAGCAAGATATGCGCCTGTTTCCCGCCATCGTCAGGACAATGGGGAGAAGTGTGAAGGGGATCCCATCTAGCCCGCTTTTGTTGGCTCGCAGCGACAAGCCAAGGGCAGCCCCTGAGCAAACGGGGCACATTTGCGGTGAAAAAAACGGCAGAGCGAGGAGAGCAAGGTGGGAGCCTATCAATCTGGTAGGAGGATTTATCAAAATGGTATCGCGATGGCACCAGCGGCTAAGGCATGGTAACCAACGTTGACGATCAGAGCGCCGCAGATATAAAAATGGGGCCGCCAGAGCGACCCCAAACGGGCGGGTTATCCCTAAATAGCCCACCCTCCAGCATAAAAGAGCACCAGCGCCAGGGCGATGACCACGGTGCCGACGTTGAGCTTGTGCCACTCCTTCGAGCAGATGCGGCCGATCACCAGCGAGCTGAAGCCAAGCATGATGCCGGTGACAATATTGCAGGTGAGCACGATAAAGACGGCGCACACCAACCCGGACATGGCCCCGACAAAGTCATCGAAATCGAGTTTGGTGACGTTGCTCAGCATCAAGAGCCCCACATACATCAGTGCCGGCGCCGTGGCATAGGCGGGCACCAGATAAGAGAGCGGCGAGAGGAACAGCATCAGCAGGAACAGGCCGCCGACCACGGTCGCGGTCAGGCCGGTTTTGCCTCCCGCCGCCGTGCCCGCCGCCGATTCGATATAGACGGCAGCCGGGGCCGCCCCCACCAGACTGGAGAAGATGCTGCTGACCGAGTCGGCACTGAGCGCCTTGCCGCTGTTGATGATGTGACCATCCTTATCCAGCAGGTTGGCCTGCCCCGCCACGGCCCGGATGGTGCCGGTGGCATCGAATACCGCTGTCATCACCAGCGCCAGCACGCTGGGCAACACCAGCGGCGAGAGGGCCCCCATGATATCCAGACTGAAGATGAGGGACTTGCCCTGATCGTCCGACAGGCTCGGCAGGGCGAACAGCCCCTGATATTTCACCGCCGGATCGAAAATGAGACCAAAGATGGAGATGGCGATAATCACCAGCAGGATCCCCCCCGGCACTCTCAGCTTCTCCAGCCCGAAGATCACCGCCAGGCCGATCAGGGACATAATGACCGGCATGGAGGTAAAAGCCCCCAGCGCCACCGGCAACCCCTCGAGCGGGTTCTTGATCACCAGCCCCACCCCGTTGGCGGCGATAAGCAGCAGGAAGAGACCAATCCCGATGCCGGTACCGTGGGCAATCCCCATCGGCAGGTTGTCGAGGATCCAGCTACGCACCCCGGTCACCGAGATGGCGGTAAACAGTACCCCCATCAGGAAGACGGCCCCCAGCGCCACCGGAATGGGGATCTGCTGCCCCAGCACCAGACTGAAGGCAGTAAACGCCGTGAGGGAAATAGCGCAACCGATGGCCATCGGCAACTTGGCCCAGAGCCCCATCAAGAGCGAACCGAAACCCGCCACCAGACAGGTGGCGACAAACACGGCGCCGGGGGGAAAGCCCGCCTTGCCGAGCATGCTCGGCACCACGATCACCGAGTAGACCATGGCAAGGAAGGTGGTGAGGCCCGCCAGCACCTCCTGTCTGACGTTGCTGCCCCGCTCGCTGATCATAAAGTAGCGATCAAGAGCCGTGAGCGGCTGTTGCTTTGATGCGCTCGGGCTGGCGTCATCATTGGCCAGCTGTTCCACGCTGTTTGTCCTGCTGTTTGCTTGGGTCATACCCAACTCCTTCACACGCGCCTGAATGTTCCATGACGAAATGGCGACAGGATCTGCGGGTCTGCCTCGCGCCAGTCTGATGAGAAACAGGCGATGGTGGCAGAGGATGCGACAGACAGACCAGGGCAGGCAGCCTTGACTCAAACGTTTGCCTTGCTGGTCAAAAAAACCGGGCCATTTCACGTTCTATGCGGGGAGATCCCCTGTGGTGCGGCAAGACTGGCGCCCCTGTGGGGCACGCCAGCCGCCGTATTCGTTGGGGCTGCGCCGCGGCAGCCCACTACAAGCCCTACCCCCGTTCATGCACCAGTTGGCCATCCACATAGGTGCGGTAGATGGATCTGTCATCCCCCAGGGTCAACAGCACAAAGAGCTTGTCCCGCAGGGTGGTGGAGTTGTCATAACGCAGCTGCTGCAGCGGGGTGGCGACCGGGTCGAGCACCACGAAATCCGCCTCCTTGCCCACCGCAAAGCTGCCGATCTTCTCGTCCAACCCCAGCGAATGGGCACCGCCCAGGGTCGCCAGATAGAAGGCCTGATAGGCCGAGAGCCGCTCGCCCTGCAACTGCATCACCTTGTAGGCCTCGTTGAGGGTCTGCAGCATGTTGAAGGTGGTGCCCGCACCGATGTCGGTGCCCATCCCCACCTTCACCTGCTTGCGCCACGCCTTGTGTAGCTTGAAGAGCCCGCTGCCGAGATAAAGATTCGATGTGGGACAGAAGGCGATAGTGGAGCCGGTCTCCTTCAGGCAATCCCACTCCTGCTCTTCCAGATGGACGCAGTGGGCAAACACGCAGTTGTGGCCGGTCAGCCCATGCTGGTGATAGACATCGAGATAACCCTTGTGCGCCGGGAAGAGGGATTTTACCCAGGCGATCTCGTCCTTGTTTTCGCACAGATGGGTGTGCAGATAGGTGGTGGGAAACTCTTCGCGCAGTCGCCGCGCCATCGTCAGCTGCTCGGGTGTCGAGGTGGGTGCAAATCGTGGTGTGATGGCATAGAGCAGCCGACCATTGCCGTGCCAGCGCTCGATAAGCTGCTTGCTCTGCACATAGCTGCTCTCGGCGGTGTCGAGCAGATAGTCGGGCGCATTGCGATCCATCATCACCTTGCCCGCGATCATCCGCATATTGATGCGGCTGGCCGCCTCGAACAGGGCATCCACCGACTCGGGGTGCACTGTGCCAAACACCAGCGCCGTGGTGGTGCCGTTTCGCAGCAGCTGTTTGATAAAGAAGGTGGACATCTCGCGGGCATATTCGAGATCGTTGTAGCGCCGCTCGGCCGGGAAGGTGTGGCGGTTGAGCCACTCCAGCAGTTGCTCGCCATAGGCCCCTACCATCTCGCTCTGGGGATAGTGAATGTGGGTATCGACAAAGCCCGGCACTATCATCTTGCCGCGATAATCGCGCACCCGCACCTCGGCCGGAATGCGATCCTTGCCCTCCTCCCACTCACCAAACCAGTCGATGCAACCGTTGCGAATGATCAGCAGACCATCCTCGATAAGACGGGCGTTGGACTCAATCTCCTCGGGCTGATCCACCACCCGGGTGATATCGAAGAAGCTGCCGCGTACCGCTTTGACAGAGTTGTCGTTTTTCATAACCGTTTCCCTGTTTTTCTTGTTCTGTTGACGTTTTTTGCCGGTTTAACCGTCAGATCCGTTCCACTTGTGGCGCCACCGCCTGCCCGGGCACTGGCTCTGGTGAACCCTCCCCCTTGCTGGCCGATGGCTGGCCCACACTGCGGGCGGTAAAGCTCACATCCGGCTTGTCGCTCAGCTGGATCACTTCAACCGCCTCTGCATCCCTGACGGCCGCCTTGCGTTTGCGGCTTTGCGGCAGCACCAGATTCATGATGATGGCGGTGATGCCGCCGGCGCAGATGGGGTTCTCCACCAGCATGTAGATACCCGCCGGCAGCACCTTGAAGACGTTCGGGTCATAGGAGACCCCGAGCCCAAGACCCAGCGAAGTGGCGACAATCAGGGTCTCCCGCCGATCGAAACCGTGGCTGATGATGATGCGACCACCGGCGATGGCGATCATGGAGAACATGATGACCATGGCGCCCCCCATCACAGGTGACGGTATGGTGGTAAAGAAGCGTCCCACTACGGGGAAAAGCCCCAGCAGCACCAGAATGACGGCGATAAACTTGCCCACATGGCGTGACGCCACTCCGGTCATCTGGATAACGCCGTTGTTCTGGGCAAAGGTGGTGAGTGGCAAAGAGCCGAGGGCCGAGGCAATGACCGAGACCAACCCATCAGCCAGCACGCCGCCGGAGAGCCGTTTTTGAAACTCGGGACCCTGAATATCCCGGTGGGAGACCATGGCGGTGGCGGTGATGTCCCCCACCGCCTCCAGCACGCTCAACAGATAGATGGTGCCCGCCAGCATAAAGGCGTGAAAATCGAAGGAGAAACCGTACTTGAACGGGATCGGTACCGTAATAAGCGGCAGGTTCTCAAGGGCGGAGAAATCCACCATGCCAAGCATCAGGGCCACCGCATAGCCCACCATCAGGCCGATGGCAATGCCACTCATCCGCAGCAGCGGGCTTCGGCTGCAGTTGAAGGCGACGATAACGCAGAGCACCAAGAGCCCCAGCCCGATGTGCTCGTATTTGCCAAAGGTGCCGCTGCTCATTGCGGAGAAGCCGCCGCCAAAGTCGATGATCCCCACCTTGATAAGACTCAGACCAATCATCAGCACCACCACACCGCTCACGGTCGGGGTGATCACCCGCTTGAGGTAGGGCAGCACGAAGGAGGAGCCCATCACCAGAAAGGCACCGACAAAGGAGACCCCGAGCAGGGTCGAGACGATCAGCTCCTCGTGGATGCCATCTTTTTTCATGGCGCCGCCGAGGGCGATCATCACGGTGACGAAGGAGAAGTTGACCGACTGGATGGAGAGCAGCCCAGAACCGATGGGGCCATAACGGTTTACCTGCAGCCAGGTGCCGATACCGGAGGCGATCATCGCCATGGAGACCAGATAGGCGGTGATCTCGGTGGATAGGCCCAGGGCACCGCCGACGATCAGCGCCGGGGTCACCATGGGAACAAAAATCGCCAGCAGATGGGTCACTGCACCCATCAGGGTTTGATAAAACGGGGGTTTGTCTTCCAGCTCGTAAATGAGATCCGAGTGCTTGCGTGTTGTTTTAGACATCGTGTTTGTCCCATCACACAGAATGTAGGCGGAGTACTCATTCCGCCGTCAGGCGCTGGGGACGAGCTGGCGCCCGCCCCTCACCTTTTCTTTTGTTATGCCGACACTTTTTGCTCCAGCTTGCCCAGTTCGCGCAGGATCTGCTCCGGCGTGAAGTGCCACTTGCGCAGCCAGACACCGCAGGCGTCGTGGATGGCGGTGGCGATGGCGGGCGCGGCGCCGTTCACCCCGATCTCCGAGATGGACTTGGCGCCGTAAGGGCCGACCTTGTCGTCACTCGGCACCAGGAAGGCCCGGAAGTCGCGGGGAATGTCGCCAATCTTGGGCGCGCCATAGCTCTTCAGATCCCGGGTGAGCGGGATGCCCTTGCTGTCGTAGCAGATCTCTTCGGTCATGGTGTGGCCGATGGCCCGCATGGTCGCCCCGTAGATCTGGCCGAGGGCCAGCTCCGGGTTGATGGGGGTGCCGCAGTCGAGCAGGGCGTAGAACTTGTCGAGCCGGATCTCGCCGGTTCTGACGTTGACAGCCACCTCGGCGAAGTTGGCCCCGTACGGGAAGGCAAGCTCAGAGGTGATGTAGCTGGCGGTGCCCACGAGGATACCGAAGCCGGTACCGGTCTCGGCCTTGTGGGCCAGCTTGGCGAGGGTCACCTCCCCCAGCTTGCCGCGCACCACGCCCGGGAACGCCAGCTCAACATCTGCTACCGGCTCGCCCAGCATGGCTGCACCGTGGAACAGGATCTTCTCCTTGAGGTTCTCGGCCGCCTTCTTGGCCGCGTTGCCGGAGAAGCAGGTACCTGACGAGGCGTAAGCCCCCTTGTCGAACAGGGCGTGGTCGGTATCACCGGAGATGACGTGCACATCCCCGAGCGGACAGTGCAGCACTTCGGCGGTCAGCTTGGCCACCACGGTATCGAGGCCAGTGCCGATATCGGCGCCACCGGAGTGGACGATAAAGGTGCCGTCCGATTCCAGTTTGACCATGCAGTTGGCCTGATCGATGTCCGGGATCCCCGATTTTTGCATGATGATGGCGACGCCACGGCCGATGCGCCAATCCCCGTCGGCGGGTTTAGGGCTATCCCAGGCAATCAGTTCGCGACCCTGTTTGAGGATGGGCTCGAGGGCGCAGCTGGCGGCGTGGGGCACCGAAGTAGGCATCTTGCCCTCGCCGATGGCACCCAGCACCTTGAGGATATCCCCTTCGTGCACCCGGTTGTGCTCCACCATGTCGAGCTGATCAATACCCAGTTTCTCGGCAAGTTCGGCAATCGCCATGGTCAGGGCGAAGTTGCCCTTGGGCGCGCCATAACCCTGATAGGCGCCAGTCGGGCAGATGTTGCTGTAGTAGGTGTTGACGGTAAAGCGCACGTTGTCGCACGGATAGAGCGGCAGGGAGAGCGCCGGGCCGTTGCTTGGCACCGTCAGGGAGTGGTTGCCATAAGGGCCGGTGTTGGCACGAAAATCCATATCGATGGCGGTGATGGTGCCATCTTTTTTGGCCCCCACTTTCACCTTCACCTTGGCCACGTGGCGGGAGGTGTTGCTGATGAACTCCTCTTCACGGGTGTAGCGGAAGGTGACCGGACGGCCGGTGACCTTGGTCGCCCAGGCGCACACCTCTTCCAGCAGGATGTCCTGCTTGGAGCCAAAACCACCCCCTACCCGCTCCTTGATCACGTGCACCTGATGTTGCTTGAGGCCGACGATACGCGCCACCTGACGGCGCACGTGCCACGGCACCTGAGTGGATGCGTGAATAACCAGACGATCCCCATCCATGTAGGTGAAGCAGATGTGCGGCTCGGTCGGGCACTGCTGGGCCTGGGTCGATTCGTAGGTGCGCTCGACAATCTCGTCCGCCTCGGCAAAACCTTTTGCCACGTCACCGATCTGGCCATGGACACTGGCGGCCAGGTTCTCGTGCGGGCGGGAGCCGATGGGGAAGTTGATGATCATGTGCTCGTCGCCGCGGCGCACCGAGCAGGCGTTCTGCTGCTCGAGATCCGCCGGCGCACCAGCCATGTAGACGATGGGCTCGTCGTGCACCAGCGGCGCATTGGGGGCCATCGCCTCATCGATGGTCATGACCGCAGGCAGCACCTGATACTCGACATCGATGAGTTTCAGGGCTGCCAATGCGATGGCTTCGCTCTCGGCCACCACGGCGGCGACCCTGTCACCTACGTGGCGCACCTTGCGGCTGAACATACGGCGATCAAGCGGTGACGGCTCGGGGGCACTCTGGCCACCTGGGGTGTAAAACACATCCGGGCAGTTGAGATAGGTAATGACATGCACTACACCCGGCAGCGCCTCGGCGCGGCTCACATCGAGTTTGGTGATCACCGCATGGGGATGGGGACTGCGCAGCATCTTGATGATCAGTGCATCCTCGGTGACCCGATCCTCCACATAGCAGGGCTTGGCCTGCACCATCTTGGCGGCGTCCACTTTCGGGCAGCTCTTGCCGATATGGCGCAGATCGTCACGAAACTCCGGGGCGATCTGGCACAGGTAATCGGGATCCTTCATCCGTGAGCAAGCGAGCTCGATGGCCTGATAGAACTGCTGGTAACCGCCATCGCGGTGAAACAGGCCCGAGAGCGCGTCGTCGATTTGATCACGGGTGGGCTCGGGGTGGCGATCAAGCAGGTCGGTGACGATGAGCGCCGCAGCCGGATCGTTGTAGCCCGACTGCACCACCCCCACATCTACCATCGCCTGCTGCACCAGACTGAGCTGGTTCCAGCTGCCCAGCGACTCGGCGGTGCGCACGTCGGCTCCATCCAGCTGAGCGGCGATCAGCAGGGAGGCGTTGATCACCTTGCCATTGAAGAGAATGGCGTCGGAGCCGGCAAAGCCGAAGCCGTCGTCGCTGTTGCGCACCGAGTGCATCCGGCACTGGTTGAACAGCACCCGCTGGGCATTCTCGCCAGCCGGGGTGATGACGGTGCGCAGGGCACCGTTTAGTGTGAAGTTGAGTTCCATCATGCCTGTACCTCCTGCTGCTGGCAGTCCACCAGCAGATCCGCCACTACCACACCGGTGATATACCGCTTGTAACTTATGCTGCCCGCCAGATCCTCACGGGGCGCAATCAGCTCGCTCACGGCCGCCTCCAGCGCAGCGTCGTGCAGATCGCGGCGCTCCACATCACGCAAGCGCATCGGCTGCGGGGTAACGCCAGCGACGGCTACCCGTATTTCGCCAATGCTGTCGAGGGCCACGGCGGCGGTCATTACCGCCAAGCCATCGGCATTGCGGCTGATGCGGCGAGTGGCGCAGCGCAGTTCAGGCTCCGGCAGCACAATCCCCAGCACCAGGGCATTGCGCTGCCCCGCCAGATAGGCGTCGATGGGTTGCAGCAGGTTGTTCTCCAGCACCACCACCGCTTCGAGCACCAGCAGCACCGGCAGCAAGGGGGAATCCTGCTGTTGGCAGGCAAGCTCGCCACCGAGAGTGGCCTGATTGCGCAGATGGCGGGAGTAGACAAACCCCAGCGCCTCGCACAGGGCGGCCGGGGTACGGGGATCATCTTTCAGGGTCTGCAGGGTGACGGTGGCGCCGATATGGAGCTGGCCGTGCTGCTGCTCAATCTGGCCAAGTCCGAGCTTGTCCAGCGAGATGGCGACCTTCTTGTCGGTGCGGGTCGGGGCGGCGTTGAGCTTGCTGCCGCCCCCCATGTAGACGGCGTCGTTGCCAAAGCGGGCCTTGAGTTCCAAAGCCTGACCCAGTTGCTCGGGTCGGAAGAATTGCTCAATCATGTGTCGTCCTTACTCTTGCTGCCCGCCGCCGGGGAGTTCCACAGGGCGGGCAATCCAGTCCAAACGTGCGGAGGGTGGCCTCAGGCCAGCTGATCCATCCGTTGCCACAGGCGGCTCGCCACCTTGCTGGCCTGCTGATAAATGGGCTCGACGTCAAAGGCGAACTCGCGATCCTGATAGACCATGCGTCCCTCGACCATCACGCTGTTGACCGAGGATGAGCCCATACCAAAGGCGAGATGGCCGCCGAGGTTGCGCGGCGCCAGCGGGGTCGGTGCGGCGTAGTCGCAGATGGTGAGGTCGGCCTTGTAACCCGGCTCCAGGCGGCCAAATTTGGCGCCGAAGTTGCGCTCCAGCAGGGTGTTGCCGTTCCAGAGGAAGCGGGCAAAGCTGTCAGGCCAGAGCGCGCCACCGGCATCCTTGTGCTTGAAGTAGGCAAACTTGAGCTCTTCGAGCATGTCGGAGCCGATACCATCGGTGCCAAGCGCCAGATTGCGATACTCCGGCAGGTGCATGTTGTAGCCCACATGATTGTTCATGTTGGAGCGGGCGTTGTGCACCAGGAAGGCATCGCGGCTGTTGAGCAGCTCGATGTCAGCCGGGCTCAGGTAGATGCCGTGGGCGATCAGGGTCTTGCTGTCGACAAGGCCAAACTCGTCCAGCCGGGCGATGGGCTCCTTGCCATAGTGGTGGTGACCGTGGGCCATGTCGTAGCGGTCTTCCGCCACATGGATATGCAGCCCGCGACCGGTGACCTGCACCGCTTCGCGCAGCATGGCGAGTCCCTCGTCGGGCACGGTGAAGGGGGCGTGGGCACCGATATGGGCTTCCACCAGATAGGGTTCGCTCCCCTTGGCTTTGGCCGCATCGATCTGTTGGGCGAACAGGATGTTCTCCTCTACCCCGGCCTGCAGCTCGGCGAGGCCGCCGTTGCGATCCGTGGTCTCGAAGCAGGTCATGCCGCGCAGACCCGCCTCCATAAACCCTTTGCGCAACACATTCAGGGAGCCCTTGATGAAGTTGGGCGAAGCGTGGTGGTCGATCACCGCGCTGCAGCCGCTCTTGATCGCTTCCAGCGAGCAGATGAGACCGCTGTAGTAGAGGGACTCTTCATCGAGCGCCCGATCGAGGCGCCACCAGAGGTTTTTCAGGGTGGAGATAAAATCCGGGCAGGGGGCGATATTGGCCATGATCCCCCGCGACAGGCCGGAGTAGAAGTGGTTGTGGGCACAGACAATGCCCGGCATCACCAGCTTGCCCCCCATCTCCCGATAGTTGGCCTCCGGATAGAGGGCCCGCAGATTGGGCCCCACCGCTTTGATAAGCGATCCTTCGATGGCGATATCCACCCCTTCCAGCACCCGGGTCGGCTCCAGCTGGACAGCGGTGACGTTCTTCAGAATAAACATGGTTTGCTCCTTCGCTTATTCGTGGTTCGCTCAGGCCTCGACGGCCCCCAGCAGGTAGTGGTGATGAGCATGGACATGGCTGATGATCCGGCACATATCGCCAAGGGCCGCAGGCGCATCCTTGATCCGGCTCTGGGCATCGATAGTCAGGCGATAGGTCTCACCACCCTGACGCACCCGCAGCTCACCACCGTCAGCCAGATAGAAACCGGGGTTGCGGCTGTTGTCGAAGTCCTCGGGCAGGCTGAAGATGGTGACCTTGTCCTGATAGGGCTTGCCCTGCCACGGGCAGAACTGGGCGCAGTTGCCACATTCGTTGCAGTAGGCATCCAGGTGCAATGTCTGGAACTGATCCTTGAAGCCCGGCACCGCGATGGCGACGTTGGCCCGGTTGGGGCAGACATCCACGCACTTGCTGCAGAGGTAGTTGCACTCGAGGCAGCGGTGCGCCTCTTGCGCCACGAAGGCATCACGCTCGTTCTTGTCGACCATGGTGACGGCGATGCTCCCCTTGCGGCGGTAGATCTCATCCTTGCCCGACGGCTGGATGGTCACTTCGCTCTGCTGGCTGGCGATATGCTCGCGAGAGAGCACCAGATCCGCCGCGCGGCGGGCACCACCGATGGCACCGACGATGGAGGATGGTCCGCTCTGCACGTCACCGATGAGGAAGACGTTGCGACGGCTGGTTTCGCCAGTCTGGCCATCCACCTCGGGCCAGCCATCGCTGCCAAGGGGAATGCCCATCGCTTTCAATACCTCGCAATCAGGCTGCTCGCCGATGGCGGTGATCAGGGCATCCATCTGCATCACTTCGGTCTGCTCGGTGGGCACCGGACGGCGGCGGCCCTGCTCGTCAGGTTCCCCCAGCGCCATCATCCGCACGGTAAGCTTGCCATCTTTCTCAAAGCGCTCCGGATTGGTGAGGAAGCAGAAACGCACCCCATCCTCCACTGCTTCCAGATACTCCTCGCGATAGGCGGGCATCTCTTTTTCGCTGCGGCGGTAGATAACGGTCACATCGCTGACACCCGGCACCTTGAGGGCGGCGCGGGCACAGTCCATGGCGGTGTTGCCGGCACCAACCACAGCCACATGGCGGCCCAGCGGCAGCGGTTTGCCCTGATTGAAGCTGCGCAGGAAGTGGAAGGATTTGTAAATCCGCTCGTGTCCCCCCTCAAGGCGCATGCCACCGTTCTTGTCGGCGCCAATGCCGACGAAGACATAGCTAAAGCCCTGGGCGTGCAGCTTGTCGACGGTGAGTGCCGGATCGCAGCCAAACTCGAACTTGACCCCGTGGGCGGCAACAAAGTCGATGTCGTGCTGGATAAGTTCAGCCGGAATGCGGAACTCGGGGATGATGTGCTTGACCACGCCACCGGCATCCGCTTCGCGCTCGAACACGGTGACCGGGTGACCGGCACGGGCCAGGAAGTAGCCGGCGGAGAGACCGGCCGGACCGGCGCCAATCACCGCCACCGGATGCTTGTCACCACTGCCTGCCGGTTTGTGCCAGCGGGCCTTGTACCCTTCCCAGCCGCGCTCCAGCGCCACTTTTTTCAGCTCGCGGATATTGAGCGCGCTTTCGTAGTCGAGACGGGTGCAGTTGTACTGGCACTGGTGATCGCAGATGTGGCCGGTGATGGCAGGCAAGGCGTTGCGCTGATAAATCAGCTCAAGGGCTGCCACATACTCTCCCTCGCCCATCAGACGAATGTACTCGGGGATATCCTGATGCACGGCGCAGGCGGTGACGCAGGGCGCCACGTAGCAGTCGGTCAGCGGCAGGCCACCACCCACTTCGATCCGATCCTCGGACTTCCACTCCTTCTGGGTGTAATCCATGGTGAGCGCCTTGGCGGCAAGCGCCTCCAGCTTGGCCACGTCCACCTGACTCATGCCCCAGCTGTCAGAAGCGTCGATCTCTTTGAGGCACTCGATCTGGCGCAGGTAGCCGCCCGGTTTCAGCAGGTCGGTGGCCATGGTGATGGGACGGATACCGGTCTCGAAGATCTCGGCGATGTTGAACTTGCTGGCACCGCCCGAGTAGGAGATGGGCAGCTTGCCATCGAAGGCACGGGACAGCACGGCGGCCACGTTGATGGAGAGCGGGAACAGCGCACGGCCGGACATATACATCTCATCGCCGGGCAGTGCCCCTTTGCGGTTGATGGTGCCAAGGGTATTGGTGAGTTTCACCCCGAAGGTGAGCCCCTTCTCGGCCCCCAGCGCCATCAAGCGAGTCAGCATGGCTTTGGCCTGATCCAGCTTGAGGTCGTGATCGAATGACTCTTCGCTCAGACCAATGTAATCAAAGCCGCAGGTATCGAGGATCTCGCGCACCCGCGGGTAGCCCAGCAGGGTCGGGTTGAGTTTGACGAAGGTGTTGAGCCCCTTCTCTTCCAGCATGTAGCGGCAGATGGCCTCAATCTCGTTGGGCGGGCAGCCGTGCATGGTAGAGAGGGTAACGCCGTGAACCAGATTGGCCGGGATACGATCCACCAGCTGTTGCAGGCGAGCGCGGCGCGCCCCCAGTCCCAGCTCGGCGATAAACTGCTCGTCGGCCACGAGGTCACGTACCACCTGCTGGTACTCGGCAAATTTCGGATTGCTGCTGGCATCCATCAGGCTGTGGATGAACTGCTGCATCGGTGGCTGTTTGATGCCATCGAGGTTGTAACCCACGCTCATGTTGAAGATAAAGGACTTGGCCTCTCCGTCGAGACGGGGGTCAAACACCTCCTCCAGCAGGTAGAGGGCAAACCAGGCTTTCAGATACTCGTCAAATGCCTTGGGCAGGGTGAACTCGGTGGACCACTCGGTATTGAAGCACTCATCCTCGGCATCGATACAGGGCTTTTCCAGTTCGAGACGGTCCAGGATCTGCACCGTCTTGAGCTCGATAAAGCGCCCGCCGGTCAGCCAGGAGGTGACGATATTCTGGGCCAACTGGGTATGAGGGCCGGCTGCCGGACCAATGGGGGTCTCGCAGGTTTCACCGAACACCTTGATCTTGCGCTCGTCCTGCTTGCGATAGAATTGCGCGGCGGGAATACCGAAAATGCTCTGACTCTCTTTATATTCCGCAAAAATACGGGTCAGCAGGTTCTTGAACGGAACGGGTCGCATAATATCGCCCATGGCTATCTCCTTGCAGCTGTTCTGCCCATTGGCAGCATGAATAAATGGGGTATCCCGCACGGGCATTACCCCTTGGCAAGGAGAGGAGCAACTATCAGGCCACTCCATCGGCAAAACTATTTTTTAGGGTAAAAGCGTGAGATGGCTCGAATTAATGAAGGCTGTTTGGCATGTCGCCATTATGATTGATGAGAGTGGTTCTCACTCACTTGAAATTTTATTCAAGGCAATGCCAGAGAAAAATGAAAAGTATCAAATCGGCAGCGATAAATATCACTTTGATAGGGTAAAAATCATCCAGCATTATCGCAAGCAAACCCCGGCCAATATGGTCTGGGTTTGCTTAAAAGTCACTGCTATATAAAAGGCAGTCGTCGCTATTTCGGTTTATCCAAAGGCTGCGAGATGACTCGGCGTTATCCCCCCTCTGGCTGCCATTGCACGCAGAGGGAGGTGGGCCCCAACGATGCGACTCAGCCCTGCTCGGTCGTAAACTCCTCGGCAGAACGCAGCTCCAGTTCGCCACGGATCAGCGCCTGATAGCGCTCGGGGGTATCGATATCAAAGAGGATGGCAGGACTCTCGACCGGTATGGTGCGATGGGGACGTTGCAGCAACCAGCGGCGCACCGAACCCTGTGCCGGCGCGGCAGCCAGCTCCCTTGCGAGGGATTTTGGCAGCAAGACCGGATGACCCGCCTCCCCCTCAAAGCTCGGGAACAGGGCGAGCTCTCCGCGCGCCTGCCACAACTGCTGATAGACCTCGCACGGGATACAGGGCAGATCCCCGTGGCTGATAAAGAGGTAGTCAGCATTGCTGGCCGCCAGAGCGCAGCGGATGGAACTGCCCAGCCCCAACTCATAGTCAGGGTTATGGACGATGAGAATGTCGGGGCGATTCCCATAACAGGCAGCGAGTTCGGCCCCGCGATGACCCACGACCAAAATAATCCGGGAGCAGAAAGCCAGGGCATTTTTGAGACTTGCATCAAGAATTGTCCCCGCGCCATAAGGTAGCATCATTTTCCATGCCCCCATGCGGGATGACAAACCTGCTGCGGTAATTATACAGTCACACTGTTCACGCCCCCGAGCCTGCACCTTTTCATTCACCTCGCAATTTATTTCGGTCATTGCCATGTCCTTGCCACACTCTGTTATTCACGCGTTTCCGGATATTGGTTCGCTTTTAAATCCACTGCTTGAAAATAGTGACAACCATACCACGCTAATTAGCCTTTGTGGTGCCGGAGGAAAAACCAGCACCCTGTTCTGGCTGGCGGAATATTTTTATAAGCAGGGTAAAAGGGTGCTAATTACCACCACCACCCGGATGTTTCTGCCTGCCCCGTCACACTATCGGGAATTGATTATCGAAACGGATCCCGTTCGTCAACTTACCCGTTGTCAGGCGCTACCGGATGAACCGACCCTGGTCGCCCTGTTCAGCCATATCGATCAGGCCAGCGGCAAGGTGGCGGGCCCCACGCCCCAGCAGATTGATCTCATCAAGGGGCAGCAGCGCTTCGATCTGATCCTGGTCGAAGCGGATGGCGCCCATCACAAGTTATTGAAAGTGCCCGCTTTGCACGAACCTTGCATTCCCCAGAGCAGTGATTGGGTGATCGCCCTGACGGGTGGCGCCATGGTAGGGGCCAAGGCGGACCCGCAGCAGATCCACCGCTGGGCCGAACTCCAGGCCCTGTGCGGGATAGAGGCCGGTGCCCCCCTCGACTGGATGCTGTTTCACCAGCTGCTCTGCCACCCTCAAGGGATGTTCAAGGGCACCCCGGCCAGGGCGCGCCGGATCTGGTTTATCAATGGCGATTATCAAAATGAGGCGTCATGGCAGCAGCCATTGATAAACCTGCTGGCCCGGCATCCCGAGCTCCACGCCATCTGGCAGGGGGCGGTACGCGAGCCACAACCCATTCGCCACGCACTCGGCTACTTCGCTCAGGATGAGGCTCAGCCGCCTCGCCCATGATGGTTTAAGGATAAGAAGAGGTACCTTATGAATCTTTTTTCACACGCAGCCCGACTGGAACAGGAGAACACTCCGTTCGCCATTGCCCAGATCATCGAGAGCCGCGGCTCCACTCCCCGCCATCAGGCCCAGATGCTGGTGATGGCTGATGGCCAGATCCTCGGCACCATAGGCGGCGGCATGATAGAGCGGCTGGTGATCGGAGAGGCGGTGGCGGCCATTGGTGAGCGCAAGCCCCGCATCTTCCACGGGCGGATGGCCCGCAACGGCGAACATGCGGTGGGGTCGGATTGCGGCGGCGCCATGTCGGTCTATATCGATGTCTATGGCCTGCGCCCCCGTCTGGTGCTCATTGGTGCCGGTCACGTCAACCGGGCGCTGGCCCATGCCGCAGCGCCGCTGGGTTTTGATATCCATGTGGGCGACTGCTTTGAAGGGAGCCTCAATCCCGACCACTTCCCCGCCGGTACCCATCTCAAGCAGGCCGATACCATCAGCGCGGTGATCGAGGCGCTGGCCATCGAGCCTGCCAACTTCGTCATCATCGCCACCAACCATCAGGACAAGGAGGCGCTGGATCGGCTGATCAGCCGTCCCCTCGCCTATCTGGGGCTGCTCGCCAGCAAGCGCAAGGTACAGACCTTCACCCAGGCGCTGCGCCAACAAGGGGTGAGTCAGGAGCAGTTGCAGCGGCTGCACGCCCCCATCGGCTACAACATAGGTGCCGAGACCCCCGAGGAGATCGCCATCAGCATTCTCGCCGAGCTGCTGCAGGTGAAAAACGGCAAATCGGGTGGGCTGATGCAGGATGACGTGCGCCTCAAGCGGGATCAACTGGTGGTGATGCGCGGCTCCGGCGATATCGCTACCGGCGTGGCGCTGCGCCTGCACAATGCCGGCTTCAAGGTGGTGATGCTGGATCTCGACAAACCCACGGTGATCCGCCGCACCGTCGCCTTCGCGCAAGGGATGTTCGACGGTGAAACCAGCGTCGAGGGTGTGAGCGCCAAGCGGGTCGAGAGCGTCGAGCAGGCGTTCGAGCAGCTGGATCGGGGCATCGTTCCGCTGCTGGTTGACCCCGACTGCGCCACCCTCACCGAGCTCAAGCCCCGCTATCTGGTGGATGCCATTTTGGCCAAGCAGAACCTCGGCACCCACAAGGAGATGGCCCCCATCACGGTCGCCCTCGGCCCGGGATTTGAGGCGGGACGCGACTGCGATGCGGTGATCGAAACCAACCGCGGTCACCATCTGGGGCGGGTCATCTATCAGGGCCCCGCCCAGCCCAATACCGGCATTCCCGGGGTGATAGAGGGGCACTCCGCCCGCCGGGTAGTGCGCGCCCCTGTCGCCGGGGTGATGAAGAGCTTTATCAAGCTCGGTGATCTGGTGCAGGAGGGGGATGTGATCGCCCATGTGGGGGACGCCCCCATTATCGCGCCGCTCTCCGGCATGGTACGGGGATTGCTGAGCGATGGCATCGAGGTGACCGTCGGCTTCAAGATCGGTGACATCGACCCCAGAGGCGAGCGGGCCGACGCCACTACGGTATCGGACAAGGCTCGCGCCATCGGCGGCGCCGTGCTGGAAGCCATGATGCATCTGGCCCAGCGCAGATAAGAGAGTGTTCTTAAAACCAGAAGGGCCCGCCATGATGGCGGGCCCTTTTTATTTCGTTGCCGACAATCGACTCAGCCGTGCTTGATGCGAGTCTCCCCCGCCACCGACACCACGGAGCGTTTGCCCTTGCGGCTAATCACCAACAGCGCCAGCACGATAAGGGCGATGCCGCTCCCCTCCACCGGCCCCGGATTTTCGCCCAGCAGCCACCAGGAGAGCAGCACGCCGCTCACCGGCACCGCCAGTGTGCTGAGGCTGGCAATCCCCGCTGGCAGTTTTTTCAGCACAAACAGCCAGAGACTCCAGGCGATGGCGGTGGCGAAGATGGCGCTATAGGCCAGCGCCCCCATCACGTAGGGCTGCCAGTCGATGGGGCGCTCCGGCACCAGCGCCGCCACCACGGCCATCACCACGGTGGCGTAGATCATCTGCCAGGTGGTGAGGGACATCAGATCCACCCCGGGGTGGCGGGCATACATCCGCTTGGCGATGATGGCGCTGATCCCCCAGCAGATGCCGGACGCAATCCCCAGCAGCGCACTCTTCATGGAATCGAGATGCAACTGCCAGGGCTCGATCACCAGCAGCAGGCCGCAGGCGGCCACCCCGACCGCCAGATAGTGGAGTTTGCGCATCCGCTCGCCGAGAAAGAGCGCCGCGAAGATCACCACCCAGAACGGCATGGTGTAGCTCAGAATGGCCACCTTGCCCGCCCCGCCGCTGATCAGCGCCCACTGGGCCAACCCCACCATGCCGCAGGTCTGGAACAGGGCGATGGCGAGGGTATAGCGAAACGGGGTGGGCTTGAGATAACGGCGACCGCGCATGGCCAATACCAACAACAAGACCAGAGATCCGCACATGCAGCGCAGGGCGGTGAACTCGAAGGCTCCCGCGTAGAGCATCACCTGCTTCATCACGATCCAGCTGTAACTCCAGATGGCGGTGAGCAGGATCAATCCCACCAACGCCGCCATATTGATCTTTCCGCTCATTTGCTTGTTACTCACCTCTTGTCACTCATTGCGCCGGGTCTGCTCTCGGCGTCTTGCCCGCGCTTGAAGGCGGCCATCTTACGCCGCTCATCCTCCGCTGACCATGACTGCCCCAAAATGAACAAGGGGGCCGACGGCCCCCGCAATCACACTCAACCCGAGCTGGGACGCCTAGCGGCTGATAAGGGTTCCCGTCTTGCCAGCAATGCCGTCGGCGGCCTTCTCCAGCAAGGTGATCAGGGATTTTCGCCCCGGCATGGATGTGGCGAACGAGAGCGCCGCCTCCACCTTGGGCAGCATGGATCCCTTGGCAAACTGCCCCTGTGCAATAAAGCTGTTGGCATCGGCCACGCTTAGCTGATCGAGCCACTGCACATCGGGCTTGCCGAAGTTGATGGCGACCTTCTCTACCGCGGTAAGGATGATCAGCATGTCGGCGTCAATCAGTTCCGCCAGTTTGGCACTGGCCCAATCCTTGTCGATCACCGCACTGGCACCGCGCAGGTGATTGCCCTCGCGCAGCACCGGAATGCCACCGCCACCGACGGTGATCACCACCTGACCGGCGGCCAGCATGGCTGAGACGGTCTCTTTCTCGATGATATCGACGGGTTTGGGGGATGCGACCACCCGGCGATAGCCACGGCCGGCATCCTCTTTGAGCCGCTCGCCCTTGGCCATCAATGCTTCGGCCTCCTCCTTGCTGAAGAAACCGCCAATGGGTTTGCTCGGGTCGAGGAAGGCGGGATCGTTTTTATCCACCTCCACCTGGGTCACCAAAGTGGCAACCGGCTTGTGAATACCACGCGCCAGCAAGGCCTCGCGCAGGGCGTTTTGCAGGTCATAACCGATATAACCCTGACTCAGGGCCACGCAGACCGACATGGGCAGATGGGGCGCCTTGGGGTCGTGGCGGGCCGCCACCTCGAACGCCTGCTGGATCATCCCCACCTGCGGGCCGTTGCCGTGGGTCACCACCACTTCATGCCCCTGAGCGATCAGGTCGGCAATGGTGCCCGCCGTGCTCTGCACCGCCTTCATCTGCTCGGGCAGGTTGTTGCCCAGCGCATTGCCACCAAGGGCCAGTACGATTCTCTGTTTCATCTTGTTATCTCCAGTGATGGGACAAGCCGGCGCAATACCGGCCCACCTTTCGTTGTTCACATAACCTTGCTGCTCTGCGTGTTTCGAACTGATTGTCAGCCGGCCACTGTGGGGCAAGGCGAGTGCAGCTCCGGCGCCAAGGCCGGATCAAAGGGCGCTCTGGCCAGAAAACGGCCGTGACCACGCCGCCCCAGAAACTCGCCGTCGCGAGCGACTATCTCGCCGCGGCTCAGGGTCATTCTGATCCGGCCGGGGCAATGCATCCCCTCGTAGGGGCTGTAGTCGCCGTTGTCGTGCAACTGTTGATGGGAAATCAGGGTGTCACCACGGGGATCCATCAACACCAGATCGGCATCAGACCCCGCTTGCAAGTTGCCCTTGCGCGGCCAGAGGCCAAACAGGCGCGCCGGGTTGGCGCTGGTGAGGGCCACGAAGCGGGACGGCGAGATGCGCCCGCCCAATACCCCGTGGGCAAACAGCAGCAGCATCCGGTTCTCGACACCCGGCAAGCCGTTGGGGCAGCGGCTGAAATCGCCGCCCGAGAGGGTCATGCGCTGGGCGTGGGAGAAGTTGCAGTGATCGGTCGCCACAGTGTCGATGTCACCAGCAGCAATGCCAACCCACAGCTTGTCCTGCTCGCGGCGTGAGCGCAGCGGCGGGCTGAGCAGATAGTCGACTCCGTTCTCCCGGTAGTAGCAGGAATCATCCAAAAGCAGATATTGCGGGCAGGTCTCCACCCAGACCGGCTGACCCTGACGGCGCGCCAGCTTCAGATACTCCAGCCCCAGTCCATTTGAAAGGTGGACGATATAGAGCGGCGCATTGCCCGCCAGCCCCGCCAGATTGATCATCCGGGCGATCGCCTCCGCCTCGCACTCCAGCGGACGGCTCTGCGGGTGATACCAGGGTTCATGGTGACCGGCGGCCAGCAGGGCCGCCCGCCGCGCCGCGATGGCGGCATCGTTCTCTGGATGGACGGTGGCGAGCGCCCCCACCTCTTTGAGGCGGGCCAGGGCGCGCAGCACGTCGTGATCCCCCAGCTTGTACTGGTAGGTGAGATAGAGCTTGAAGCTGCTGATCCCCTCCTCCTGCACCATGGCGGCCATCTCATTAAGGATGGCGTCATCCACATGCTGGATCACGCCATGAAAGCTGTAGTCGATCACCGCCTGATCGGCGGCGTAGTCGTGATAACGGGCCAGCTGGTGATGCAGGTTGCATCCCGCCGGGCCAAATCCCATGTGATCGACGATGGTGGTGGTGCCACCACAGGCGGCGGCACGGGTACCGCTGAAAAAGTCATCGCAACTGCGGGCAATCCCGACATCGATGTTGAAGTGGGTGTGGACATCGATGCCACCGGGCATTACATAGCAGCCGCTGGCATCGATCACCCCGGTTTCGCTATCGGGCTGGATATCGGCGGCACGGGCACGGATCACCCCGTTTTCGATCAGCAGATCCTGACGATATTCACCCTGCGCATCGACCAACACACCGTTTTTGATCAGCCGTTTCATCCCCACCACCTCGAACATCACTTCAAACAGCAAAACCCCGCCTCAACACAGACGGGGCACTTGCCACACTTGCGACAGCTGGGCGGCGATGGCAGTCACCACCCGGCAGTCCCCTTACTTGTCCAGCTCGGCCAGATAGAGCATGGGGATCACGGCGTACATGGCGGCGCACTTGACCAGATGCTCTTTCCAGGTCTTCTCGTTCGGTGCGTGGGCCTCCGGCTCTTTACCCGGGCCAAAACCGATGACCGGAATACCGTGGCGACCCATGATGGAGACCCCGTTGGTCGAGAAGGTCCACTTGTCCACCACCGGCTCCTTGTTGAACAACTCGCGATAAGCCTTGGAGAGGGTTTTGACGGTGATGTGATCCTCTTCCACCTTCCAGGTCGGGAAGTAGCACTCGGTCGGGTAGACCAGACCGGTGTAGGCCGGACGGTCGTACTGATACATGGAGACCTCGGCACCGGCGGCTTGCACCGCAGGCAGGGCACGGATCTCATCCAGCGCACCTTGCCAGGTCTCGCCCCAGGTGAGACGACGGTCGATGGAGACGGCGCAGCTGTCCGCCACGGCGCAGCGGCTCGGAGAGGTGAAGAAGATCTCGGAGACGGTCAGGGTGCCCTTACCGAGGAAGTCGTCATGACCGAGGTTGTGGCTGAGCTCCTGCAATTCGCCGAGGATCGGGCCCATCTTGAAGATGGCGTTGTCACCGCGCTCCGGCGCGGAGCCGTGGCAGCTCACCCCCTGCACTTCCACACGGATCTCCATGCGGCCGCGTTGGCCACGGTAGATCTGGCAGTCGGTCGGCTCGGTACTGACCACGAACTCGGGGCGGATCTTGCTCTGCTCGATGATGTACTGCCAGCAGAGACCGTCGCAGTCCTCCTCCTGCACGGTACCGGTCACCAGCAGGGTGTACTGATCTTCCAGCCCCAGATCCTTGATGATCTTGCCCGCATAGACCATGGAGGCCATGCCCCCTTCCTGATCGGATGCACCGCGGCCACCGATGATCTCGTGATCTTCCATCCCCTCATAGGGGTCGAAGGTCCAGTTGGCGCGGTTGCCGACCCCCACGGTATCGATGTGGGCATCCATGGCGATCAGGTGCGGGCCGTGGCCGATATAGCCCAGCACGTTACCCATGGGGTCGATCTCGACCTTGTCAAAACCAACCTTCTCCATCTCCTGTTTGATGCGCAGCACGACGCGCTCTTCATCGCAGCTCTCGCTCGGGATGGCGATCATGTCGCGCAGGAACTGACTCATCTCGGCCTTGTACTGGTAGGCCTTCTCCAACACCATTTCAAACGGAATTTGCTTGCTCATTGTGATTCTCCATAACAACTGAGAGTGCGCGGCCTGTTCGTCGGCAGCGCCCTGTGCCCATTACCGCCCCCCGTTGGCGAGGCGCGATCAGTTCTTCAATTCGTCTCTCTGCTCTCGCAGGGATTACTCACAGCCGGGGTTAATCGCAGGCAGGATGTTTGCCTTCCCACACCACTTCCCGGTAGTGGGTCACATCGGTGTCCCCTTCGGTGTTGATGATGAGTACCACCGAGTTGCTATCTAGCCCCAGACGTTCCATCAGCGCCGCGCGATCCGGGTGGTGACGCACTGCCGCCAGCACGCCGGTACCGACCGAGCCGGACTCACCGGAGATGATTCGGGGGTCATTGCCAAGGGGGTTGCCCAGCACCCGCATACCCAGTGCCGACACCTTGTCGTGACAGGAGATGAACTGGGTGGTACAACTCTTGAGCAGCGGCCAGCCAAGCGGATTGGGCTCGCCGCAGGCAAGACCGGCCATGATGGTGCGCATATCTCCCCCCACGTTGACCATCTCCCCCGCCACGCCGGAGCGGTAGATACAATCGGCCTGATCCGGCTCGACCACGATGCTGTGCAGGTTTTTCGCCCCGAAGCAGTCCACCAGATAACCGAGCACGCCGCCCGCCAGCGCCCCTACCCCGGCCTGCAGCAGCACGTGGGTCGGCTGCTTGATGCCCATATCCTGCATCTGCTCGACCGCTTCGTCGGCCAGGGTGGAGTAACCCTGCATGATCCAGGTCGGGATCTTGGTGTAACCCTCCCAAGCGGTGTCTTGCACTATGTGCCAGCCGCGCTCTTCGGCCATCTTCATGGTCAGGCGCACGGTGTCGTCATAGTTCATATCGGTGACGATGCACTCGGCACCGAGATTGAGAATGTGGTCAACCCGCTCCTGGGCGGAGCCCTTGGGCATGTAGACCACCGCATGCTGACCCACCTGCTTGGCGGCCCAGGCGACGCCGCGACCGTGGTTGCCATCTGTGGTGGTGGCGAAGGTCATCGGCTCCTTGATGGTGCGTTTGATGAGATCGAAGGAGAAATCCTCGATGGCCACCCCGTACTTTTCACAGAGCAGGTTGGCGATGGCATAAACGCCACCCAGCATCTTGAAGGCGTTGAGGCCAAAACGCTTTGACTCATCCTTGACCAATATATTTTTCACCCCGATATAGGCGGCCAGATCTTTGAGGTCGCACAGGGGTGTCGGTTCATAACCGGCCAGTTTTTTATGAAAAGCGCGAGCCTTTTGTGCTTCGGCGCGAGAAAACAGCGGAGATGGCTCGGCGGTAAAAAAGCGGTTATCGGCAATATCCATCTTCAGCGAAAATTGGGACATGCTTACCTCACTAGGCGTTACCTGACAAAGAGCTGCCTCGCCGGGAGATCCGTTATTCAGATACCACGGGGAGAAAACTCGAAATAATGGATTCGACAGCGTGGGCAGGATGAATATTCATCCCGCCCCTGCTGCTATTTATTTCACCCGCTTTTGCGCCTCTTTAATCAGATTTTCCAGGGTTTCTGCCGGGGCGGAGAATTTACGGGCCATGATCATGGCGGCGATAATATAGGGCTTCCAGCTCGCCTCTTTGTAAGTGGCGATACGGTATTTCTCGAATACCCCTTCGGTTACTTCGCCCTCTTTGCAGGAGACGCCGGAAATATCGGCCGGCAGGCAGTGCATATAGAGCGCCTCGCCCCCCTTGGTGAGCTTCATCATCTCCTCGGTGCAGTGCCAATCCTTGTGCTTGGCGTTCTGCTCAAGGCAATGTTTCTCCAGCTCCTTGAGGCCGGCGTGGTCATTGGCACGCAGCAACTCGGTGCGCTGCTCCATCACCTTGTAGGGGGCCCAGGACTTGGGATAGACGATATCGGCATCCTTGAACGCCTCTTCCATGGAGGTGACCTGACGGAAGCTGCCGCCGGAGGCCTTGGCATTCTCTTTGGCCACTTCGATCACGTCCGGGATCAGGTCATACCCTTCCGGATGGGCCAGGGTCACGTCCATCCCAAAGCGTGTCATCAGACCGATGATGCCCTGGGGCACAGAGAGCGGCTTGCCGTAGCTCGGGGAGTAAGCCCAGGTCATCGCAATCTTCTTGCCCTTGAGGCTCTCCAGGCTGCCGAAGTGCTCCTGCAACCAGGCGAGATCAGCCATGGACTGGGTCGGATGATCAATGTCGCACTGCAGGTTGACCAGCGCCGGACGCTGGGGCAGCACCCCCTTCTCGAACCCTTCATCCAGTGCGGCGCCCACTTCGCGCATATAGGCGTTGCCGGCACCGAGGAACATGTCGTCACGGATCCCGATGGCATCGGCGCAGAAGGAGATCATGTTGGCGGTTTCACGGACGGTTTCGCCATGGGCGATCTGGGATTTGCCCTCATCCAGATCCTGCTGGGCCAGACCGAGCAGGTTCAGCGCAGAGGCGTAAGAGAAGCGGGTTCGGGTGGAGTTATCGCGGAAAACCGAGATACCGAGCCCGCTGTTAAACAGTTTGGTGCAGATATTTTCGGCGCGCAGGGTCTTGAGGGATTCGGCCAGTTTCAATACCAGCTCCAGCTCCTGAGGCGTTTGCTCCCAGGTCAGCAGAAAATCTTTTTCATGCAGGTTGGATTTGAGTGCTCTGATCTCTTTGATTAATTCGTTAACTGCTTTCATCGTTCGCCCCAATCATTGGATGAGATATGGATAGCTCCCCTTTCACTCACGATGTCACCAGCATCCCGGTTGTGGGTGAGCGCGTCGGTTAGCGTCGATATGAGGCAATCAATAACCGTGCCAAACCAATAAAATGCAGGCAGATATTAATAAATAGCGAAAGTGTGTGATGCCACCCACAAAATCAGTGGCTATTTCAGCGGTTTATTCAAAAAAAGGTGAGCGGATCAGCCAAGCCATAAAATAGCCGAGTGATAATAATCAGAAGCAATATCCCGGCATCGGTGAGAATTATCATCAAAGGTCAGTTTCAGGGGCTGAAATGATATCGGCGGGGATGTCGTTATCATTATGATAATGCCGTGCAGCGATTTGCTCTTTTGTTACGACCTCTTCTGCAGCAATGTCACTGCTATTTAACCTCCCCTGCACTCCCCGCCCGTATCGCCTCTCACCTTTTCTTCCAGCCACATCGCTGGGCGCGGTTGGCCCAAGGTGCTAACGTGAATACGCCAGCTGCGCATCTGTATCGGATACTCAGGATAGGCCGACGTTCACTGCCGCAACTGCGCGGATGAACCTGCATGACTTACATCTTTGAGGGATTATCTATGTCCAGGAATGCTGCTCTGCTCATCACCCTGACCCTGCTCGGGATCGCCCCTGCCCACGCCATCAGCGCCAAATATGCCGAGCAGCTGGAGCGATCCGGTTGTACCCAGGTTACCGAGGCGCAGGGCTGTGACATTCACAAAACCAAAGCGGAAAATGCCAAGGCGGGATTTGGCACGGCCGCCCCTGCAGCGGAGGGCGGTCTGAATCTGAGCTATGAGCAGAAGCTGGAGCGCTCGGGCTGCACTCAGGTGAGCGAGCTCAATGGCTGCGATATCAACAAAACCAAGGCTGAGAACGCAGCTGCCGGTTTTGGCAATGCTCCTGCCGCGGCAACCAGCGCCAGCCCCTATACGGGCAACTGGATCGCCACCTTCCCCCAAACCGGCGCCACCGTGGCCAATATCCGTATCGATGGCAAGGATCAGGTGTGGGTCAACGACAAGAAGGTCAATGCCAAGAAATCCGATGGCGCGCTGGTGTTCAAGGATGGCATGGTCATCTACACCATTCAGGGGGATCGCCGCATCAAGGGTGAAGATGGCTGGGTCGATAATGATGCCGGCACCAAGGGGCCTATCAACGCCAAGTAAACAGCGGACCACAAAATGACGGGGAGCGCGGGCTCCCCGTTTCACACCTGATTGCCCATCTCTTCCAATGACCAGCTCCGCCACTGAGGGGCCAGAATCAATACCTCCTGCTCCAGCCCAGTCCCGTCTGTGATCAGTTTCTCAAGCCAGGGAACGCCTACCGGCGTGCCATGACCATCAACCTGATCAGCCTGCGTCGTCACACGCCAGGGCACCTTGCCACTGTCCGTCGCAAAGGTGCGTACCGGACGGGCGTAGTGATCCAGATAAGGTTGCAGCTCACAGGGAAACCAGAGCATGGCCGGTCGATTTAGCTCGCGCGCCAGCTCGATGGCAATATCGATACCCCGTTGATCGAGATCACCGAAATGGGCCCACTGCACGCCCGCAGGCAGCAGCGGGATCAGCTGCTTGGCCAGGGTGGTATTGCGACCGGGGGCAAAGAGCAGCAGTTGCCCGGGTTGCAGCGGGTAGTCGACGAAGGCCCCCTTGTTCTCCACCGTAATGACCCGCTCCCCTTGCCAGCCGATGGCCGCCAGCGTGCCCAGAGTCCGCTCCGGCAACGCCAACTCCCCCAGCAGCGCCATCATTGCCGTCATATCGTGCTGCTGACCCTGCCGATCGACCAGTGAGAGCGGTTCGAGGGTACGGATGCGGATCACCTCATCCTGCGTGAGCGACAATTCCGCAAGCAGTGGCGCGGCAAGGGATGCTGACCGCGGATGCTTGCTGTCCCCATGCCAGAGGGCATAAAAGCAGGCCTGATTGAGCCGTGCAGGCAAACTCACTCCCATTCGTTGCAGCTGCTCCCCCTTGTCCGATTCGGGGGGAGCAGCCCGAGCCAGTTGTCCGGTCAGATAAGTCCACCCCGCCTCGGTCAACACATAATGAGCACCTCGGCCAACCGGCTTGATCCCGGCCACTGCCTGCAACAGATCCTTCAACTCGCGGCCATGCCGACTCTCAAGAGAGCAGCCCTTTCCGTTCTGGCTATCGAGCAACCGTGCACACAAATCCTGTACCCGCATCTCATCAAACAGCGACATCCTCACCTCTCCATGTGGCTTCATATGACGAAGTAGAGGTGATTTTCCCTGTCATTACCGTGACCGGCTTCGCAAGCGGTTCTTATCAGCCCCGCCATGCATGGCCCGTTACTGGTAAACCCGCCACAAAGGGAGCAAGCTGGTTTGATATAGAGATACACTGCGCTCTTCGCGGCACGACAACGCGATACCCGCTTTCACAAGGGCTTGCCATGACCGACGCCACAGACCCCTCGCCATCCTCTTCCTGGCATCTTTCGGATATCCGCGAGCTGGCGCACCTGCTGACTCTGGCGCTGCCCGCCGCGGTAGAGATCACCGAAGCGGTACATCAGGCGGTACTGAGCGGTATGGGGCTCAAGGGGCGGGATGAGGGAAAAACAGCCGGGATCACCGGGCTGGTGTACAAGGGGGTACATGGCACCGCCAACACCCTGGGCAGCGGCATCAACCAACTGCTCAGCCGCCTGCCAGCCACTCCGCCGCCCCACCAGCTCCCCGAAACCCCGAAACGTGCAGCCCTGATCGCCACGCTCAACGGCGTATTGGGGGACAAGTTGGTCGAGCACCACAATGCCCTCGCCACCCCCATGACACTGCGCTATCAGGGCAAGCCCCTCGATTGGCAAGCGATGCCGGAGGATCTACCCCACGAGGGACGGGTGCTGCTGATGATCCATGGCCTGTGCATGAACGATCTGCAGTGGCAGACCGAACATCAAGGCAAACCGGTCAATCACGGAGAGCAACTTGCCGCCGCGCTTGGCTATCAGCCTCTTTACTTGCGCTACAACTCGGGACTGCCCATTACACAAAACGGGCAGCTACTTGCCCTGTTGTTGGAGCAGCTGTTCACCCACTGGCCGGGAGAGCTCAAAGAGATAACGATAATGGGCTACAGCATGGGCGGACTGGTTGCCCGCAGCGCCTGCCACCATGCCGACGTGGCCGGGCTCACCTGGCCTGCGCACCTTGCCAACCTGATCTTTCTCGGCACACCACACCACGGCGCGCCGCTCGAACATGCCGGTCACTGGCTGGAACAGTTGTTGCCCGCTACCGCCTACAGCGAACCCTTCGTCAGACTGGCGCGGCTGCGCAGTGCAGGCATCAAGGATCTGCGCCACGGCAAGGTGATCGAGACGCTCGCCGCACCCGACCCCGCAGTGCCCTTGCGCGATCCTCGCGTTCCACTCCCCTTGCCCTGCAGCGTCAACTGCTATGCCATCGCCGCGACCACTGCCGCCAAGCGCAGCCTGCTGGCCGACCGGCTGATTGGCGATGGACTGGTGCCCCTTCGTAGCGCCCTAGGCCAGCACAGCGAGGCGCGCCATCAGCTTGCCTTTATTCCTGCCCATACCCTGATTGTCTATCGCACCAGCCATATGGCCCTGCTCGCCAGCCCGCATGTTGGCCAGCAACTGCTGCGCTGGCTCAGCCCCTTGCAGTTATAGCGAGCTGGCTATTAAAGCAACAGAGTGCTGGTTCACAAAGGAGCCCTGTGGCACTCTGGGACGTCAAAGGGAAGACCCACACTGACACCTGATGTGTCCCCACTTCAAAGGAGCGCCACCGATGGCCAAAGCAAGCAAGAAAGAGATCAAGAAGAAGATCGCCGCTCGTCTTGAGAAAATTGCCAAGCATGAAGGCAAGATCAAGAAGCTGAAGAAGGCCCTGAAGTAGGGCCCACCGCATAAGAAAAACCGCCAGCTGGCGGTTTTTTCATCCTCCTTTTCGCCCCTTTACCATCGTTTTGATACCGATGGCCTTAATGTAAACGCCTCAAGCGCACCTCAGCAAAACAACCCAGCTGAAACCACGCACGTTCCCATCACCGCTATTTGGTCTAACAGCGCCAATCGGGCGCCGCGCGCCCCCTTGCCAGCAACTACCTTCAACGGAGTGTTTGATATGAGCCAGCAGTGGAGCGCCATATGTACTCTTACACCCTCACCTTCAAGGAAGATGTCGATCGCCTGACCGCCCCCGAGCAGGAGATCACCTTGCAGAGCCCCGCTCAGGCGGGGGATTTTATTATCCTCTCCGACGGCAGCCGCCATCAGGTGATGTTTGTCACCCACCGCGCCCACTACAGCAGCCTCTATCTCGATAAAGGGGTCAGGGTGCCGCAAAGCTAGCGCAGCTCATCTCTCTATTTTCGAAAGCAAAAGAGCGGCTCCCGGCCGCTCTTTGATCTCTCTTTATGTGGATTTGCTGTCACAGCACCTTGATCACCGGTTGGTGCACTATCTCGACGTCATTTTTATAGACCACCAGCTCACCTGGTGGCACGCCTCGCTCACCCAGCACGGTGACGACGCACTCGTAGCGATAGGGGCCGCTCGTGAAGAGGTAGGTATGATTGCCCCCCGACCCCTCCACCCTGACGGTGCCATTTTTCAGCACCAGATCCGGCTTGTCGGCGAGCGTCTTGCCCTTGGCCCAGGAGGCGTAGCGATAGTGGCCATCGTCCAACTCATCGATGCGGATGGTAAATTTCTCGGTCTGCCACATCAGCGCGGGGTTCTTGTACTCCCGCAAACTGGGATGCAGATCGCTCTTCTGCCTGGCGATAAGCTCGGCTTTCAATTTGGCGGCCTGCGCCGTCTGATTATTGATACCGATCACCTTGCCATCGAAATCCATCCAGACCTCACCACTGCCCAACATGATGCCGCGCCAGCCCATGGCCTGCCAATCCTGCCCGACCCGGGAGGTAGCGATGCTTTTTAATATGGCGTCATCAAATACCTCGTCGAAACGGGTCAGCATCTCCGACGCGTTTTTAATGGCAGGAATGGGATACTCCTGCTTGAAGGGGTATTTCATTTGATTGGCAAGGGCCTGATGATCCCGGGCTTCCGCCGCATCGACCAACTGCTGCACAAAGGGGCGATATTCGGCCGGCAACTGCTCTTCGTCGGCTGATACGGGGAGTGCTACCCACAATGTTCCCAGCAACAGCAGAGCCTTCAGCCCATAACGTCCCCGCACCTCATTGCTATTGCGGCCAAACAGCGCCCTGACATTCCATCTTGCCACTTTCATTCTGCCTGCTCTCCACATAACTAAAACGGCCAGCCACTATCCGCAGATGTTAACTGGTGGACTTGAGAGATTTTTTAACTCGTTTGAGTGCCATCTGCCGTTTGAGCGGTGACAGGTAATCAATGAACAAGTTGCCATCCAGATGATCAATTTCATGCTGCATGACAATGGCCAAAAATTCGCTGCTCTCGATGGTGATCGGATTACCTTTTCGATCCAGTGCAGATACCACCACCGAGCAGTAACGCTCGACATCCGCGTAGTAATCCGGCACGGAGAGACATCCCTCTTGTCCAAGCACCTTGTCAGTACCGCTTATCAGTTGTGGATTAATCAAAACCAGCGGCTGATCCCTGCTCTCGGACAAGTCGATAATAACGATCGCCTCTTTGCGCCCGACTTGAGTCGCGGCCAAGCCAATCCCGTTCTCCGTCGCATACAGGGTCTCCAGCATGTCATCAATCAGCCCCTGTACGACAGCGATATCCTCAACTCGCTCGGCCTTGAGCCTCAACCTTGGGTCGGGAGCCGTCAAAATATTCAAAATCGCCATCACAACTCTCCATTAACCACTTTTTTCAATCCGAGGTCACAGCCCTACGGCCGGGACATGGAGACAAACTCTTGATCCTCTTCGACCACGTTGTAACCAAGGCGCTCATAAAACCGTATCGCCCCATGGTTGTCTGTGAAGCTGGACAAGGTGACCCGGCATTTCCCCTCACGCTCAGCCTCCTGATGCAGCCGTTCCATCACGGCAGCGCCAAGCTGCCGCCCCTGATACTGAGGGAAAATGATCAGCAGATGGACATGCTGGGCATCCTCATATGGCTTGCTACATAACAAACCAATGCGTTCTCCCCCATGCAAGATCCACGAAAACCATTGCGGCAGATAGGAGCTGGTTATCCGTTCGCGTTGAAATTGGTCATCCCAGCCAAAGAGCGCCTCAACATAGGGAAAAATCCCCTGTTTCACGGCAGTAAAGACCTGCTCAAATTCACTTTGCGGTACATCTACAAGCTCAATACCCATTCTCGTTCTCCCTGCCCACCTCATATCGACGCGCTGATGGTCAGCACCATCGTTTGGTATGCCTTCCTGCGATAGCAGGTTATACCACTACCACTGAACTTGAGCCCAAACTAAATCCTCATTTGGATATCTTATCCGTTAACAGGAAGATGAAAACATCTTGGATATAACCAGGAGAGAGTAACTAAAAATCAGCGGATTAGTAGATGCAGGCTGGCAAAAGACTGGCATGATAACTTGCTTGAAACGCATCTTATCTCGCACTTGAGATATGAATAAAAAATCGGGCCCCCTGGCCCGAATGGATTAAGAGTAGCTGACCTCATCTAGGAAAATAAGCTGCAGTGGCTCTGCAAGCAGAGACTCAGCCTGAGCGGCAAAGGCCTGAAAATAGTCAGTCTGACAATGGCTATCCAACGCGGCTTGACTGACGAATGCCTCACGCATGTAAAAGGTGCCTGGCTCATCCCGCAATTCAAACAGCACATAGTCCAAGTTACCCGGTTCGTGCCGAGTAGGCTCAATAAGCTTGATCAACTCCCGGCGCAGCTGCTCCCTCATACCGGCTCTAGCTTTAAGCACTGCGATGGACACCAGTTTCTCTTCATTCATCTTCATCTGCTCCGTTATCAGATCAATCATTCAAGTATTTCGATTGGGTGTACCTCTTGGATACGGAGCAGTGTAAGAGGGCAGGCTTGCAGGATATAGCCATACAAAACGGACACTCTGTTCACGCCACTGAACAAGTGGACTGCTAGATCACCTCTATTTTTACTTTGATAATCCCGTCGCGAATATTGCCGATGGCACTAAACGCAGATTTGGAGAGATCGATAATACGCCCCCTTTTAAAGGCGCCACGGTCATTGACCTTGACCACTACACTCTTGCCATTGGCGAGGTTGGTGACCCGCACCATGGCGCCAAAGGGCAACTCCATATGGGCGGCGCTATTGAGGTTGTTGCGATAGATCTCGCCGCTAGCAGTCTTTTTGCCGTGATAGCGGTCAGCATAATAGCTGGCATAGCCGGTTTCGCTATAGCCGCGCCAGCTGCCGCCGTGGCTCTCGTCATAACGGCTGCTACAGGCGGCCAACAGCAGACAAAGAGATAACAGCAGCCCTTTCTGGATACATTGCACCTTCCCCTCTCCTCTCTTCTTCTTTTCGCTATGCGCAATTTTGCTTCCTCGATGCGGCCGGTGACGCTGGCGACACGCTTGCAGGCGGGAGCTCTCACCTTGCCATAGATCCAAGGCACTCACCATGTTACTCGCCTTGTTGTCAGGCAGCAGCGACGGTGCGGCTAATTTGCCATATCTTCCATGTAAAAAGGGAGGCAAATGCCTCCCTTTCAACTAGTTACCGGTCATCCCGTGTCGGGATGGGCCAGAAACTTCTCAGGCAATCAGCTTGTCATCGCTAAAGCCGAAACCGCGCAGACCCACCACATGCACATGCTCGTGCTTGCCTTGCACCTTGCGGATGAGCTTGTAGGTGGTGCCCTTCTCGGGGCTGATGTTCTCGGGCGCCGCGATAAGCAGCTGCATATCCTGCCGCTCGCACAGCTCGAACAGGGTGGCAATGGATTTGCCATCCAGACGGGCCGCTTCGTCGAGGAACAACAGGCGGCAGGGGGCGATATCCTTGCCGCGCAGACGGCGTGACTCCTCCTCCCAGCTGATCAGTACCATCAGCAGAATGGCCTGACCGGTACCGATCGCCTCACCGGTGGAGAGCGCGCCGCTCTCGGCACGCAGCCAGCCATCGGCCCCGCGCTGCACCTCGATCTCCAGCTCCAGATAGTTGCGATAGTCGAGCAGCACGTCGCCCATCACCTGATAGCTGCGATCCCCCTGCTCGATCTGCGGATTGAGGCGCTGGAACAGCTTGGCCATCGCCTCGGAGAAGCTGAGCTCCTTGTCGGCGAACAGATCGTTGTGCATGGCGGTTTGATCGGCCAGCGCCGTCAGCAGACGGGTGTGAGCCTCACGGATATTGACGTTGAGGCGCACCCCGCGCACCAGACCGAAGGCGATGTTCTGCAAGCCCTGGTTGAGCACCCGGATGCGGTTCTGCTCGCGGCGGATGATATTGGTGATCTTGGCCGCCACTTCGTGAGAGGAGAGCGACAGATGGGTTTCCCGCTGCTTGAGCTCGTCAGCCAGACGGGCCAGCTCGATCTCCATCTCTTCGATCGCCTCGACCGGATCATCGGAGCGGATGATGTCGTTGCGAATGCGATCTTTAAGGTAACGGTAGACCTGCACGTAGAAGGCGACCTTCTGCTCGGTGCTGCGGTTGCCCTCCGACAGTCGCAGCGCATCGCGCAGGGCTTCGTCATGCGCCACCGCAACCCGCAGAGCGCCGAGGGCCTTGTCCGACATGGAGCGCAGCTCGTCGCTGTCCAGATACGCCAGTTCACGCTTGTTGAGGCGCTTCTCGACGTCGGTCTCCCGCGCCAGTCGCACCACCCGTGACCAGCTCGCCTTGTGACCCACCAGTGATTTACGGGCGCTGTAGTAATCCTTGCCTTCCAGCTTGAGACGGCCGCCAAGGGATTCGATCTCGCGCTTGGTGACCTGCAACTGTGCCTCGGCGCTGGTGCGACGGGAACGGGTGCGGATCAGCAGCTCTTCAATCTCTTTCTTGTGGGCGCGCGCCTTCTCTTCCATATCGTCAGAGAGGGTCAGCCCCATGGCCGCCAGCTCCTGCTCGAACTCGGTCAGGGTCTGGCGCTTGGCCTCGACGCTGGAGTTAAGCGCAGTGCGCAGCTGCAACGCCTCGGTGTGACGCAGGGCAATCTGCTTGTGCTGCTCGCCAGCGGTGCGGGCTGCCAGCTCGGCCGCCTTGAGCTTCTCTTTGAGCCGCTCGCTCATCTCGGAGGCTTTGCCCAGCAGATCTTGTGCATCCTGATAGGCAAAGTGCGGTAGACGCGCCACCAGCTGATCGAGGGCGTAGCAACGGCGTTTCTGCTCGGCCAGCAGGTCGCTCACCTCATCATAGGCAGCCTGCAGCGCCGCAAGATCCTGCGGATCCTGACGCAGCACCTGCACCATGGTTTCCAGCTTCTCCAGCGACTTGCCGTGCTTGGCGATAAAGGCTTCGGCCTGTTTCAGGGCTTCCACATCGGCGTGAGCCGCCTCGAGGCGAGCCGCCAGCTCTGTCTCGGCAAACAGGTGGGCAAAGGGCAGCATTCCCTGCACCAGCTGGATATGACGGGTCAGCTGAGCGGCGGCCGCTTTGGCATCACTCAGCTGCTTTTCGCACTCACCGATGGCCCCTTGCAGCGCGCGCAGTTCGGCCTGTTTGGCCTGCACTTCGGCTTCGGGGTCGGGGCGGAAGGCGATATCCAGATGCTGGCCGATAAAGTCGCGGAAGTGACCGTAGAGACGGTGGTACTTCTGCTGCTCGAAGGCGGCCTTGGCGTAACCCTCGATGAGACCTTCGCGCTCAAGGTCGAGCTGCTCGATCCGTTTTTCCCGGGCGGCGCGACCAAACAGCGGCAGCTCGGGATAGCGGGAGAAGCGCACCTGACGCTTGCTGGTGCGCACCAGCACGGCATCCCCCAGCTCGTCCGCTTCCACCAGATCCTCGTCAAAGGAGTCGGGGTTGCCCTGAATGAGGTAGATATCTTCCGGGCAATCTTCCAGCTTTTTCAACCGCTCGATGGCGCCTTCAAGGTCGAGCACCACCAGGGCGCTGCGAGCCGGGCCATAGAGAGCGGAGTAGTAAGGGGCATCGTCGATGGAGATGTCGTCGTAGACATCGGAGAGCAGCACGCCCCCCACCTGCTCGGCGATGCGGGCAAGACGGGGATCCGCCTCGCCAGCCCCCAACTGCAGGTTGCGAATTTGCAGCTCCAGCGCCTGTTTCTGCGCCGCGATGCGGTTGCTCTCCTGCTCGAACTCGCGCTCCTTGTCGAGCACTGTCTGCATGCCGGCCGAAAGCTCTTCAGCGGTGGCAAGCGGCAGACCGCTCTGCTCGCGCAGCTGCTCGAGTTTTTCAAAAGATTTCAGCCAGCGCGGCGCCAGCTTGGTGAGATCGCTGATATCGCGGCCGAGCTGAGAGCCCTGATGCTCGAGGCTGGCGCGGCGCTGGTTCACCTCCGCCTGCTGCTCGGAGAGCTCCTCCTGACGGGTGCGTTGGGCTTCGAGGAAGATCTCCAGCTCATCGCTGCTGGCAATCAGCTGGCCAGAGGCCTGCTGCAGCTCGTCACGCAGCTTGAAGAGATTTTTCTGGCTTTCACTCTCTTTCTCGAGGCGAGCCAGCGCGGCGCGCAGCCCCTGCCCCTGGGCAATACGGGCCTTGTCTTCGATGTGACGCTTGAGCAGCGCCTGCGCGGTGGGCCAGGCGGCCTCGCGCACTGTCTCGGGGGCGATGCTCAAAAGCAGCGCCAGCGCCGCTTCGTGCTCGGCCACTGCTGCCTTGGCCAGCGCCAATTGCTGCTCGGCCCCCAGCACCCGGCTGGTGAGGCTCTGCTCGGCTGCGCGGAACTGGTGCAGGGTGTCGCTCGCCTGTTCGGCAGTCAGCCCCGGCAGCTCGCACTGCTCGCGGGCAGCTTCCAGCGCCTGCACCGCCTGACGGTACTGGATGGCGCGGGTCTGCTGGATATCGAGCGCCTGCTGGTAGTCGGCAAGCTGGGTCTTGAGGCTATCGACTTCTGCCTGCGCCAGCTCCTTGCGCTCTTCCACTTCCAGCAGTTGGCCGTGGATCTCCTCCACCACCGCCTGCTGCTGTTCGAGTTTGTCAGAGAGATCCGCCAGATCGGCGCGGTACATCTCGATCTTCTTCTGCAAGGAAACCGCTGCCATCACCTTGGCCAGATGCTCGGAGGCAGACTCCAGCTCGTCGGTCAGCAGTTTCTCGCGGTTGGTGAGCTGCTCCACCTCGTCGGCCAGATAGATGGCGCGCTGCTTCTCTTCGGCCAGAATGCGGCGCTTGTCGGCCAGCTCCTGGCGCGCCTTGAGGGCCAGCTCGGAGAGGCGACTCTTCTCGGCGGCATTGCGCACATAGTCCGCTGCCACATAGTGGGTGGTCTCGGTGATCAGGTTCTTGAACAGATCCCGCTGACCTTGCGTCTCCTTGATGGCCTCCAGCGTGCGGCGGTTTTCATAGATGGCCGCCTCCATGTCTGCAAACGCCTTGCGCACCCCGGAGTTCTCCGGCAGCAGGTATTCGCGCAGGGAACGGCTGATGGACGAGGAGATGCCGCCGTAGAGGGAGGCTTCGATCAGGCGATAGAACTTGCCGCGATCTTTTTGATCACGCAGCTTCTTTGGGGTGATGCCGAACTCGAACATGAAGTTGTGATAGTCGGTCACCGTATTGAATTTGGCGACTTTCAGCGCCCCCAGCTCGGCGGCCGCTCCTTTCAGGTCGGTAAAGGCACGTACCCGCCCCTTGCCGCCATCAAGCTTCTCCAGCAGCAGATCGGTCGGCGCCAGATTCTCCGGCACATCCACCAGCGCAAACGGGGTGATGTTGACCTTGTTGTCACGGTTGGCCACCTGCTCGAGGTGAACGCCGACCCAGATCCGCTGTTCGCGGCTGTTCATCACTTCCAGCAGGGAGTAGCAGTGCCCGCGCTGCAGCTTGCCGTAGAGCCCTTTGTCACGGGAGGCGCTGCTCGATCCCGCTTCCGTGGTATTGCGGAAGTGAAGCAGTGACTGGTCAGGGATGAGCGCTGCGATAAAGGCCGCCATGGTGGTGGACTTGCCCGCGCCGTTGCCGCCGGAAAGGGTAGTGACCAGCTGGTCGAGATCGAAGGTCCGGGCAAAGAAGCCGTTCCAGTTGACCATGGTCAGGGATTTGAACTTGCCTCGCACCGGTTATACCTCCAGATCCAGTTGTTCTTCATCGAGATCCGCCTCGATGTCATCAAAGAGCGAGTCGCTGCTCGGCATTTCGTCGTCGTGGAAGATGGCTTCACCCTCCTGGATCATCCGCAGCTGAACGGCGCGCGGATCTTCATCGGAGCGCACGTCGGCGGCGAAACGGAACACCGATTCGTTGACCCGGAATTTATCCCCGTTGCCAAGGGCGGTGATCATGCCAAGGCGGCGCAGACGGCGCATGGAGGTACGGATCTTTTCGAGCAACTTCTTCTTGTCGAGATCGGTACCGCCGGAGCGGCTGTTGACCATCCGCAGCAGCTGCTTCTCGTCGGCGAGGCTCAGCACCTCTTCTTGCAGCTCGGCCATGGCGAATACCCCTTCAGAAGCCAGACGATCCGGGCTCAGATAGAGGTAGCAGAGCACCTTGCCCACCAGCATATCGAGCTCGGAGAGCACAGTGGTGCCGATGTCGGAGCTCGGGCGCGGACGCAGGTAGAAGAAGCCTTCCGGCGCCTTGATCAGCTCCACCTGATAGCGGCCGTAGAAGATCTCCAGCTCGCTGTGATATTCGACCAGCGCCGAGTGCTGCTCGAACTCGTCGGCACTGATGTGGCGACCGGAGCGCAAGGCGGTGTCGATGCGCGGAAACAAGGGGTTGGCAATCGCCTCTGCGAGCCGCAGCGGCAAGGGAAACTCAGTATTGATCAATGACATAGGCCTGAACCTTGGATCCAGCTTGGTTAATGGGTTTCCATGCGGGTTGGCGATGCAGTTCGCGCTCGCCGCTGGCATGGCCCAGGCGCACGGCCTGGTCGATCAGAAGACGCGCCACATCGAAGTGGGCATGGGCCGGGTAGTCCAGCAGGTATTCCCGCAGCACATCGGCCAGATCCAGCTGCTGGCCCTGCTCGGGGTAGCGGGCCAGATAGCGCTCGATCCGCTCTGCCAGCTCCTGGTTGATATCCACCATCTCGACGTACTCCATCTCGAGGGGCACCTCACCGGTCACCTCCTCGTCGTGGATGGCGATGGTTTCGTCGCGCAGCTCCAGCAGACGGGGCTCTTCGGCCACCCGCAGCTGCCAGTTGTGCTGCTCGAAATTGCGGATGGACTCGCGCAGCCGCTGGCTGAAGGCACGGTTCTTGTCCATGTCGATGGCGTTGCGGATAAATTTGTGGACGTGGCGATCGTAGCGGGACCAGAGCTCGATGCACTGCTGACCCCAGCTGGTGATGACGTCGAGCCGCCCTTGCAAGGCGTGAGTCAGCTCCTCGACGTGGAACAGATCGTCGCGCCCCTGCGCCGCCTCCTGAATGTTGAGCAGCCCCGCCTGCAAGCGGTGGCCAGCAGCGTCCAGGGTATCCTGCAGCTCGCGCAGGGTCTGGCCGGTCTCGTGCAGCAGCTTTTCGCAGCTGTGAATGGCATCGACCCAGTTCTGGGTCAGCAGGGCCGCGATTTCGCTTTTGACCTGATTCTGCTGCTCATCCATGGCGCGCTGGGTGAGATCGATCCGCCCCAAGGTCTCTTCCAGCGAGAAGGTGAGGCGCGGCAGCACCTCGGCATCCCACTGCTCGCGGGTGTTGGTCTCGAGCGCCGCCTTGCGGGCGGTGTCGAGCTCGGCAGCCAGGTGTTCGAGCAGAATGGAGAGCTTGATGGAGTCAACCTGACGCTGATCCATAAAGAAGTCGACGATGCTCACGCCAAGGCGCGACAGGCGGTAGAGGCTCTCCCCCGCCACCATGTCGGTGTTGAAGCGCGACAGCAGCTGCTGGCGAATGAGATCGTTGATGGCGTTGTTGGCGCGACCGGTGAGGGTCTCGTCCATCTGGCCGAAAGCGCTGCTGACATAGCCAAAGGCGTCGTGCAGCGCCGCTTCCGACAGGTCCGACTCATCTTCGGATAGCGTCTTGATTGCAATCAGAAAGGCCAACCGGTCGGTCGGCAGGCTCAACGCCAACCCCTCCTGCCTGACCCACCCTACTAGCTCCGGCAAAGAACGCTCTGGCAGGGTACGGGATGTACTCATCATGATGTTGTCATCTCGTTGTTGTATTGGGCGCAAAATCGTGCGCGCGGCTACATCCGGTAGCATCGAAAACATGGTTCACATTTAAGTGAACCGCGAGCAATCAGCTGGCCGGCTTCTGGGCCATCACATGGATATAGCGACCGAGGGCGACAAAAGGCTCCTGACGGCAATATTGCTGCTCCATGGCCAGCAGATCGTCGAACTTCTCCATCTGATCCTGCTTGTGACGCATATAGTCGTGGATGACCCGCACCCCGGTCTTGCCGATGATGCGCAGCCCCCCACGACCAATCCAGTCATAGACCTGTTCCGGCAACTGGGGATTGGTGGGCGTAAGCGCAGTCTGGCGCTTCTTGCGAAGGCCAAGGCGTACATAGTCAAAATTGCCCACCACCAGGCTCTGGAACAGCAAGCCATGACGGTTATAGAAAAGCAGCGACAGTATGCCCCCGGCATTGACGAAAGGGAACAGACCCAGCAAGGTCTGGCGCGGCTCGGCAAGCCACTCCAGCACCGCATGGCAGAGCACCAGATCAAAGGTCCCGGTCACGTGTTGCTTCAGATCCTGAATGGGGCAATGGATGAGACGGATTTTGTCTTCCAGCCCCTTCTCGGCGATCTGGCTGCGGGCCAGTTCCAGCATTTCTGCTGACAGATCGCACAGCTCCACCTGATGGCCCATGGCCGCCAGCTTCTGGGCAAAATAGCCAAAACCGCCCCCCGCATCGAGGATGCGCAGCGGTCGGTTGCCAAGGCGGGCCAGGCAGGCTTCGATGTCGCTCCAGACAATGGTGGTGCGGATGCGCCCCTTGGTGGAGTCGTAAATGTTGCGAGCGAACTTGTCGGCGCGCCCGTCAAAACTCTGATCGTGCTTCAAGGAGAAACTCAACATTAGCGCCACAGGGTTGTGGCCATCCCAAAAAAGAGAGGTATTCTGTCACATCCCGAATTTGCTGAAAACTCAAGGAAGTGTCTGCCGTGTTTGTGCTCAAAAAGTGGCTTGGTCAGCTGTTGATGCCGCTCCCCTTCTCCCTCTCCCTGCTGCTGCTCGCCCTGCTGCTGCTCTGGTTCACCCGTTTTCAGAAAACCGGCAAGCTGCTGGCCACCCTCTCGCTGCTCATTGTGGCGCTGATGGGGATGCGGCCGGTGAGCTATGAACTGGCCCGCGGGCTGGAGCAGACCTACCCGCCGTTCGAGGTGAGCCAGCATCCCAACATCGAGGCCATCGTGGTGCTCGGCAATGGTCATGTCAGCGACCCGGCGGTGCCGATGCGCAGTTGGCAGAACAATATCGCCCTGGCCCGCACCCTCGAAGGGGTTCGCCTCGCCCAGGCCTATCCGGACGCCGAGCTGGTGTTCTCCGGCTATGTGTCGGGGGATACGCTCTCCAATGCCGAGGTCAATGCCCGGATGGCCGAGAGCCTTGGCATATCCCGTTCGCGAATGACGTTGTTTGAAAACAACAAAGACACTCATGATGAAGCGGTCAGTATCAGCCGCCATCTGAAAGGAAAAGAGGTGGCACTGGTTAGTTCGGCCACTCATTTGCCACGCGCCATGGCCCTCTATCAGGGTCAGGGACTCAAGGCCGTGCCGGCCCCCACAGATTACACCGCCAAGCAGAGCCAGGTACCCCAGCCGCTCTACAGTTATTTGCCCAAAGGGCGTTATTTGATGTATTCCGAAGCTGCCATCCACGAATGGATTGGGGTATGGTGGGCTCGCTTGCGGGGGCAGGTTAACGAATGAGCGATCAAGCGCTTCATTCCTGATTTGGATCAGGAAAGCGAAAAAAAATTACGTCATTTGCCGCCGGGTCAGCTATCTTGGGCTCGGTTCAATTCATATAATGTCGCGCAATCAAATGCCTAGGAGATATACAAGATGAGACAGCACCTGGTAATGGGTAACTGGAAACTGAACGGCACCAAGGCTTCTGTAGAAGCTCTGATCAAAGGACTGACCCCGGCTGCTGCCGCTCATCCTTCTGTGCAAGTCGCCGTCTGCCCGCCGGTTATCTTTTTGGGTCTGGTTGAGCAACTGACCGCTGGCAGCAAGATTGCCTACGGTGCCCAGAACGCTGACGTTCACGAGTCTGGTGCCTTCACCGGCGAAAACGCCCCCTCCATGCTGAAAGCCTTTGGTTGCACCTACTCTCTGGTCGGCCACAGCGAGCGTCGTACCCTGCACGCAGAGACTGACGACGTGGTTGCTGCCAAGTACGAAGCGATCCAGAAAGGCGGCCTGGTGCCGGTTCTGTGCATCGGTGAAACTCTGGAGCAGTTCGAAGCCGGCGTGACCAAGAACGTGGTTGAGACCCAGCTGAAAGCCGTTATCGACCGTTGCGGCATCGCTTCCTTCAACAACGCCGTTATCGCTTACGAGCCGGTATGGGCCATCGGTACTGGCAAGACTGCCACTCCGGAGATCGCTCAGTCCGTTCACGCTCACATCCGTCAGTACCTGGCCGGTTTTGATGCCGCCGTTGCTGCCAAAGTACAGATCCTGTACGGCGGTTCCGTCACTGGCGCCACTGCAGCCGATCTGTTCGGTCAGCCGGACATCGACGGTGGCCTGGTCGGTGGTGCGTCCCTGAAAGTGGACGACTTCTCCCAGATCATCGCTGGCGCTGCCAAGTAATCGCTGATTACGGCAAAGAGAGGGGCTCGTCCCCTCTCTTGTATCGCTTTTCCTATGGTGGCCCCCGCATCCCATATGAAAGCCGATATAGTAAAAGTGGCTTGTCTATTTAAACATTCGTATTTGACAACTCAGATCCAGAGGCACTCATGACCAAACAAATCAAACGTATTGGTGTTTTGACCAGTGGTGGCGACGCACCGGGTATGAACGCAGCCATTCGCGCCGTGGTTCGCGCCGGTTTGCATCATGGCCTGGAAGTTTACGGTATTTATGATGGCTACCTCGGTCTGCACCAGGATCGCATCGTCAAGCTGGAGCGTCACAGCGTCTCCGACGTGGTGAACCGTGGTGGTACTTTCCTTGGCTCCGCCCGTTTCCCTGCTTTCAAAGACCCCGCTGTGCGCGCCGAAGCGATCGAAAACCTGAAAAAACACGGTATCGATGCGCTGGTCGTCATCGGTGGTGACGGCTCCTACATGGGGGCCAAGAAGCTGACTGAAGAGGGTTTCCCCTGCATCGGCCTGCCGGGCACCATCGACAACGATATCGCCGGTACCGACTTCACCATCGGCTTTGATACTGCCCTGAACGTGGTAGTTGACGCCATCGACCGTCTGCGCGACACCTGCAGCTCCCACCACCGTATCTCCGTGGTCGAGATCATGGGTCGCCACTGTGGCGATCTGGCCATGTCTGCTGCCGTTGCCGGTGGTGCCGAGTATGTGATCGTGCCGGAAGTAGCCTTCGACAAAGAGAAGCTGCTCAAGCAGATCAAGGAAGGCGAAGCCAAGGGCAAGAAGCACGCCATCATCACCATCTGCGAGCACGTTACCGACGTGAACGCGCTGGCCAAGGACATCGAAGCCCTGACCGGTCGTGAAACCCGCGCCACCATCCTGGGTCATATCCAGCGTGGCGGTGCCCCGACTGCCCGTGACCGCATCATGTCCAGCCGTATGGGTGCTTACGCCGTTGAGCAGCTGCTGGCTGGTCACGGTGGTCGCTGCGTCGGTATCCAGCGCAACGAGCTGGTACACCACGACATCATCGACTGCATCGAGAACATGAAGCGTCCGTTCGATCAGGAGCTTTACAACCTCTCCACCACCCTGTTCTAAGCCTCGCAGCTTTTTACCGGCTGTTGATGACAAAAACCCTCCATCGGAGGGTTTTTTAATATCTTGCAAAAACGGGTGCATCGGCACGCTGTGTGCCCCTCACCATACGGGTTGCCTGATCCCCAACCCTTGCTCCGTCTGACGGATCGTTAACGTCCACCTCCTCGCACCAACCGATATCAGCCAAAGATACCGTTCCGGTATTGTCGTGGATGTTTTATCACTGCGAACCGGATTGCGTTGACCTGTGCTCTGTCGACCCTGAAACGAGCTTGTTCAGCCTCCTCGTCATACGCCGCTTTTTATATCTCAATCTTGTAGAAGGGATTCAGATATCTTCCCCAACCATGCTCCGGCGCTGCTCTCGTATTGCACTCACATGACTCACGCAGGTGCACCGCCCACGCAAATCGCTGCTCGCACCCAGCCCAGCTCAGCCAGAGAGTGCGCCTCTGGCCGATTACGCACCTCACTCTTGCTGCGGCCATGTCTATTCCGAGGCCGGCGGGAAAATTGGCGGTGATAAAACAGCCAGCTGCCACTCTGTATCCCCCGGATGCACCGATCTCCTCCCTATGAAGCCAGTATATTGCTGTAAAAATGCGGAGACTCCGGACTGATAAAGTGATGGTACGACAAGGGCTGGCAACCAGATTGTCTCCATAGACTTCTTTTGGATGAGCTATCTACGTCAGGAATCGTCAAACCATGGCCTTACACACTTTTTATGACCTCAATGGCACTGTTGCAAGGGTGAAAACTTATAAAACGCCACTAAAGCTCCATACAAAGCCCATCACCAAGCCAACCAGCATCTCACCAACCAATTGAATTTAAATGAGATAATTATAAAAACAGAATCTTGAATGCCTACCATGCCAGATCAGGTGATAAAATCAGCTCAATGTGACAAAAACAGCCACTTCAACCAACCAAAAACATAAAGTGGCTATTTTATCAATTTACACCTTGTTTCACCCCCTTGTTATGGTATCTTGACTACATCAACCAACAACTTAGGGAGAGAAAAATGAAAGAGTTTGTCGTTACTGCCGTTTTCACGGTGTTTTTCACCCTGGTTGCTGTCTCTCTGCCCTCACTGTCACAGTTCTGAGCCGGATAGAGAGGCATCAATCCGGACCGACCCTCTTTGCCATGTCTGTTTAATCGCCACCAACTGGCGCTTTTCAGTAATAATGCCGAGATGGTCAACATAGATATGATTTCATCACGTTGACGCTGTTTCTTTCGCCACAAGGGTGTAACCAGGATGGTTTAACCACACTCTGTTTGGATGGAATAGAACCAGCAGCAGATCATATCCGAGGGGAGCGAGGCTCCCCTTTTTGTTACCCGCCGTTTGACGGTCCCATTGTCCTGGCAGCAACAAAAGGCAGCCATCCATCACAAGGCCAATGCCTACGACTGTTGCTTTGCCCTCCTGAGCTCTCCATTCAACACCGCTACATCCGTCAGCAATCTCTTGTGCACGCCTTTGCTCTGATACTTGTCCAGTAGATATAAAAAAGCCCCCACCATCATGGCAGGGGCTCGCGTTACGCAGTGTCAGCTCAAGGCTGTTATATCTCAGTCCAGCTCAAAGCAATTATGCCTTGTTCCAGCGCTCTGGGTCATATTCCGGGCTGAAGCGGTCAACAATGACAGCACAGGCCGCATCGCCGGTGATATTGAGGGAGGTGCGGATCATGTCGAACAGACGATCCAGCGCGAACAGCAGCGGCAACCCTTCGATGGGTATCCCGGCCGCCAGCAGCACGGCAACCACCAGGAAGCTTGGGCCCGGCACACCGGCCTGGCCGATCGCCCCCAGAGTGGAGGTCACAATGATGGCCGCCCAGGCACCGACGCTCAGATCGATGTTGTAAACCTGCGCGAAGAAGATGGCGACCAGACCGTAATAGATGGCATTGCCGCTCATGTTGATGGTGGCACCCAGCGGCAACACGAAGGAGGCTGTCGCGTTGGTCACTTTCAGATCATGCTCGCAGGTCTCCATATTGACCGGCAGGGTTGCCATGGAAGAGGCGGTGGAGAAGGCCACGATCTGCGGCTTCTTCATGGCAGAGAGGTACTTCATCACCGGCGTGTTGGAGAACATCATCACCAGCAGCGGATAGACCACGAAGCCGAAGATGAGGATGGCAGCCACATAGACCACGAACAGCTTGAGTACCAGGGTCAGCACATCGAAGCCATAGGTACCGATGGCTTCCGCCATCAGACCGAACACCCCGAGCGGCGCGATGATCATCACCTTGTTGATCATCCAGACGAAGGCATCCACCAGAGTATTGAGCCCATCGACCAGTGGCTTGGCCCGCTCGCGTGGTTGTTTGGCCAGCGCAATGCCGAGGAACATGCAGAACACCAGGATCTGCAGGATGTTCGCTTCGTTGAGGGAGTTGAAGACGTTGGTGGGGATCATGCCAAGCAAGGTGGCGACTGCATCCGGCAACGCCCCTTTATCGGCATAGTCACCGCCAAACATGGAGGCAACGGAAGCGAAATCGACCCCGACACCCGGTTTGAAGATCTGCCCCATCACCAGCGCCAGCAACACGGCCAACGCGGAGGTCACGAGGAAGAAGGCCAGCGTAGCCGCACCGATCTTGCCCGCAGCCGGGCTGGCGCCCAGATTGGCGGCGCCGGAGAGGATGGCAACCGCCACCAGCGGGATCACCAGCATCTTGATCAGCTGGATAAACAGGGTTCCGAGCGGTGCAAACACGGTGGCTTGTTCACCCATGAACGCGCCGACCACTGCGCCCAGTACCATGGCGACCACAACCTGGAAGCCGATGTTTTTAATGAGTCCTTTAGTTAACACAATATGTTCCTTTATGTAGCAAAATTCACACTTTTCCCAGTGCAATTAACCAAACAGGGGAATGAGCGGCTGCCCATTCCCCTGTTTGCGCGTGTTATCTCACATTTAATTGCTGTTTTAAATCAGCAAATCATTAACCTTGGCTATTAATAAGTTTGCGAAAAAGTGAAGATTCAAAGCGGTCTCGGCGATTTTTACCTCATCCCCCATGACAACTGGCAAAAGATTGTGCTAGTTTGGCTGCACAAACGTACACACAGGGATGTAAAGATGCTGAAAGTTAACGAGTATTTCGACGGAAATGTAAAATCCATCGGTTTCGAACAAAAAGGCGAGAAATCAACCGTCGGGGTGATGAACGCCGGTGACTACCTGTTCAACACTGCCGCCCCCGAACGAATGACAGTGATCAAGGGCGCCCTCACCATCCAGCTGGCTGATGAAGATGAGTGGCACACCTACAACCAGGGTGAATCCTTCCTGGTGGCTGGCCACTCCTCCTTCAAACTGGAAGTGAAAACCCCCACCGCCTACCTGTGCGAATTTCTCGACTGATCAAGCCGGTTGAAGGGGAGCAGCCCCTTCAACCTTATTGGCCCCCCAGCCCCATTATCTGTGTTCATGTCACAGCACCGCACATCCCCGCTTCCTATCCATGGCAAAAATCCTAGAATAAACAGACATAAACCATCACCGGATTGATGTCATGATCAGCGTGTTTGACCTGTTTTCCATCGGAATTGGCCCCTCCTCTTCCCATACCGTCGGCCCCATGCGTGCCTCTTATGCCTTCGTCCAGCAGCTCAAGCTGCAAGGGCATCTGCCACAGGTCACGCGGGTCGAAGTGGAGTGTTACGGCTCGCTGGGCCAGACCGGCAAAGGACACGGCACCGGCAAAGCGATCATTCTGGGGTTATCGGGCTTTGAACCGGAATCGGTCGATATCGATGCGATTCCCGCCATTCTGGCCCGAGTGGAAAAGGAACAGAACCTGCAGCTGGCAGGCGAACAACCAAGCCATTTTCCCCGCACCGATGCCATCATCTTCAACCGCCGCAAAACCCTGCCGGCCCACACCAATGGCATGACTCTGCGGGCCTTTGATAAAGAGGAAAACCTGCGCTTCAGCCAGACCTACTACTCCATCGGGGGCGGCTTCATCATTGAAGAGAGCCACTTTGCCACCGCCAAGGAGGAGGCCGCCAAGTCTGATGCCGAACACCCTGTCCCCTACCCGTTCGACAGCGGCGCCCAACTGCTGGCCCACTGTCAGGAGAGCGGCCTCTCCATCTCGGGGCTGATCCTGGCCAATGAGCGGGTATTTCGCAGCGATGAGCAGATAAAAGCGGGGCTGCGCAAGATCTGGCAGGCGATGCAGGGCTGCGTCGAGCGAGGCTGCAAAAGCGAAGGGGTGCTGCCGGGCGGCCTCAAGGTTCGGCGCCGCGCCCCGGGGCTGTTCCGCCAGCTCAGTTGCGAGACCAACTTCAACAAGGATCCGCTGATGGTGATGGAGTGGGTCGATCTCTTTGCGCTGGCCGTCAATGAAGAGAACGCCGCCGGTGGCCGGGTGGTCACCGCCCCCACCAATGGCGCTGCGGGCATCATCCCCGCCGTGCTGCACTACTACGATCGCTTCGTCCACAAGGTGGATGACGAGACGCTGATCCGCTACTTCCTCACCGCGGCTGCCATCGGCATCTTATATAAGAAGAACGCCTCCCTCTCCGGGGCCGAAGTGGGTTGTCAGGGTGAAGTGGGTGTCGCCTGCTCCATGGCGGCTGGCGCACTGACCGAACTGCTGGGGGGCAGTCCGGCCATGGTGGAGAACGCTGCCGAAATAGGCATGGAGCACAATCTCGGCCTCACCTGCGATCCCATCGGCGGACTGGTGCAGGTGCCCTGCATCGAGCGCAACGCCATGGGGGCGGTCAAGGCGATCAATGCCGCCCGCCTCGCCCTGCGCGGCACCGGCGAGCACAAGGTGTCGCTCGACAAGGTGATCAAGACCATGTGGGAGACCGGCAACGACATGAAGACCAAATACAAGGAGACGGCCCGTGGCGGCCTCGCCGTTAACATTACCGAATGTTAAAAAACGGCAAATGACTCCATTTGGTTCCGAAATGCCCGGCATCGCCGGGTATTTTTATGGGCAAACGCTTAACAAAATGGATAAGCACAAAAATAAATTTTATACTCGCGCCTCAGATTCAACAAAAATAGATCTATTTCAACTTTTTTTAGGTATGGAGCCGTTACACTACGGTTATCTGGTTCTGTGACCTGCGCTGACAAGCGCGTTCCATGGATCTCCCAAATTTCTGTGAGTGGGCATGCCGCCCCCTTCTACCCTGAGGTAATAGTGACATGATCAGCGTTTTTGATATCTTCAAAATCGGTGTAGGCCCCTCTTCTTCCCACACTGTTGGCCCGATGAAAGCGGCCAAACAGTTTGTTGACGAGCTGCGCGCGGGCGGCAAGATCCGCGATGTAACCCGGATCAATGTCGACGTCTACGGCTCCCTCTCCTGGACTGGCAAAGGCCACCATACCGACACCGCCATCATCATGGGCCTGGCTGGCAACCTGCCGGAAAATGTCGATATCGATGCCATCCCCGAGTTTATCTCCCGTGTTGAACAGACCGAGCGCCTGCCGATCGGCCTGCACTGCCACACCGTCAGCTTCCCGCGTGACGCCATGGTATTCCACGACGAAGCCCTGCCGCTGCACGAAAACGGCATGAAGCTGACTGCTCTGATCGAAGATGAAGTGGTTTACAGCAAGACCTACTACTCCATCGGTGGTGGCTTTATCGTTGACGAAGAGAACTTCGGCAAGGCTGACAGCGGCGACATGTCCGTACGCTATCCGTTCAAGAGCGCCGCCGAGCTGGTTGCCCACTGCAGCCAGACCGGTCTCTCCATCTCTGCCCTGATGATGGAAAACGAGAAGTGCTTCAACACTCCGGAAGAGATCTACAAGAAGTTCGGCAAGATCTGGAACACCATGCGCGAAGGTATCGAGCGCGGCTGCCGTACCGAAGGCGTTCTCTCCGGCCCGCTGCGCGTACCCCGTCGTGCCGCACCGCTCTACCGTCAGCTCAACACCAACGAGAACCTCTCGAGCGACCCGATGAACATCGTTGACTGGGTCAACATGTTCGCTCTGGCCGTGAGTGAAGAGAACGCTGCCGGTGGCCGCGTTGTCACCGCCCCGACCAACGGCGCTGCCGGTATCATCCCGGCCGTACTGGCCTACTACGACAAGTTCATCCAGCCGGTTGGCCGCGACGAGTACACCCGTTTCTATCTGGCTGCCGGTGCCGTCGGCATCCTCTACAAGATGAACGCCTCCATCTCCGGCGCCGAAGTAGGCTGCCAGGGGGAAGTGGGTGTCTCCTGCTCCATGGCCGCTGCAGGTCTGACCGAGCTGATGGGCGGTAGCCCGGAGCACGTCTGCGAAGCTGCCGAGATCGGCATGGAACACAACCTGGGTCTGACCTGTGATCCGGTTGCCGGTCAGGTACAGGTGCCTTGCATCGAGCGTAACGCCATCGCAGCCATGAAAGCGGTCAACGCCTCCCGTATGGCCCTGCGTCGTACCTCCAAGCCGCGCGTCTCTCTGGACAAGGTGATCGAGACCATGTACATCACCGGCAAGGACATGGACTCCAAGTACCGTGAAACCTCCCGTGGTGGTCTGGCCATCAAGGTGATGCAGGTTGCTTGCGAATAAATAAGGGTTGCGACCCTCATCTGAACAAAGGCGGGATATCCCGCCTTTTTTATTGCCCGAATGGGATGCCAGGCACTTAAACCGGCATACCGACCATTTCACTGTTGGGCGTCGCTGATATACCCCTGCTACGCCACCGCAATGCGGATTGCCTTGTCTGCATGCCTCTCTGATGACATGCCTTGATTAACTTTTATCAATGCATTGAGAGGGACATTACGCCCCGATATGAAACCTGTACCTGCTATCTTGCCCCAGCCACGCTTTCACAACTAATCGATATCGAGATGGCCCCTCAGCTCAATATCCCCCCCCTTTGGTCATCCCCTTGTTTGGCAAGACGCGGTTACCGCTCACCCTGCGGATTATCACGCCGCCACATTGATTGCCTCCTATGTGGCACTTTCGTGATCAGGGCAAACAATCAAGTACACAAACAGGGGGTTAGCTCATCATTTTGGCCACAGCGCATCGCGCAAACTGGTTTTAGCACCGTTATCACCGCCCTCTTTACGCGCCCTTTGATGGACAACTCATCACGCAGTGGAGGCCAAAAAAGCGCCCAAGGAAGGGGCTGAAAATAATCGATGAATGAGCCAATAGCCGTTGAAATGGCGGATATGAGTAAGCACCACTCGCTATTTTTGTGAGCGCCAGCAAAGGTTGAGGATATGGAGTTGGGAGCAGATTGACTTTCTATTTAAACAGCGAAAAGTGAATATCACCAAAGGGAGGGTTTAATTTGGCCAGATCCTGTCACGGGATTATCGCAGGCCACCTCTCCGGGGCCGGAATGCGTCATGCAGAGTCACAAAGAATTAGCCCCGCTGGGCAGAACACACCACGGGGCTGGATATTCAGGATGGTTTTTTCAGGCTGGCCTTGTGCTGCTCCAGCAAATTCTCGGGGGGCGGTGGCACCTGTAGGTAGAACCCCTGGTTGGTCAGCGCGGCCATCACCTTGCCGACATCAGCCAGCCCCAAGGGCTTGGCCGGATCCAGCTTAGTCATCAGCACCAGCTCGGGACGCCCGAATGCGCTCAGCAGTGGCTCGGGAACACGGGAGAAATCCTCTCTTTTTTCAACAAAAAGGTAGGTCTCGGCTTTTTTGCGACTTTTATAGACTGCACACAACATGGAAATTGATATAATCCGACGAGTTTATTGCCTCTGATGGGGGCAAACTATAACATCAGGACTTGAATAACAATAACGGATTAGCATCTCTGCCTCGGGGAAGATTCATGGTTGAGCGCGATAACGAATTGAAAGGGACCACCTTCACTATTTCTGTGTTGCATATCAGCGATGGCGAGCCTGAGCGGATACGTCAGTTGTTGGCCGAAAAAGTGGCCCAGGCCCCCTACTTTTTTAATTGTGCGCCGCTGGTGATCAATGTTTCCCGACTGGAACATATTCCCGATTTCGAACAGCTCAAGGAGCTGGTGGAGTCCGAAGAGTTTGTGCTGGTTGGCATCACGGGGGCGCGCAGTGAAGAAATGAAGACGGCCGCCAAGGCGGTGGGACTGGCCGTGATGGCCTCGGGCAAGAGTCGCAAGAGCGAACCGGAACCCGAGCCTGCCCCCGCGCCAGCCGCCCCTGAGGTGGTTCCCGAGCCCGAACCCGCCCCCTTGATCCCGAGCAAGGTACATGTGGGACCGGTTCGTTCCGGCCAGCAGATTTATGCCGCCGGCACCTCGTTGGTGGTGCTGGGGTCCGTCAGTCCGGGAGCCGAAGTACTCGCCGACGACAGCATTCATATTTATGGCACCCTGCGTGGCAGAGCCATTGCCGGTGCCCGGGGAAACACCCAGGCCCGGATCTATTGCCAGCAATTACAGGCCGAACTGCTCTCCATCGCGGGCACCTTCCAGCTGAGCGATGCGTTGCCGGCAGGCCTGATCCAGCAACCGGTTCATATCCGGCTGGATAATGAACAACTCCGTATAGACCGTATCAAATAGAGTTACAAGGAAGCGAGAATGGCGCGAATCATAGTCGTTACATCGGGTAAAGGTGGCGTTGGCAAGACCACAACCAGTGCGGCCCTGAGCACCGGCTTAGCCCAGCGTGGTCACAAGACAGTGGTCATTGACTTTGACATCGGTCTGAGAAACCTGGATCTCATCATGGGCTGCGAGCGGCGCGTGGTGTATGACTTCGTCAACGTCATCAACGGGGAAGCAAACCTCAATCAGGCGCTGATCAAAGACAAACGCTCGGAAAATCTGTTTATCCTGCCCGCCTCCCAGACCCGGGACAAAGATGCCCTCACCCGTGAGGGGGTCGAGAAGATCCTGGATCAGCTGGCGGAGATGAAGTTCGATTACATCGTCTGCGACTCCCCGGCAGGGATCGAGGCGGGCGCACTGATGGCGCTCTATTTTGCCGACGAAGCGATCGTCACCACCAACCCGGAAGTCTCTTCCGTGCGTGACTCCGACCGCATCCTTGGCATCCTGGCCTCCAAGTCCCGTCGCGCCGAGCGTGGCGAAGACCCCATCAAGGAGCACCTGCTGCTGACCCGCTACTGCCCGACCCGCGTCAACCGCGGCGACATGCTGAGCGTGCAGGATGTGCAGGAGATCCTGGCCATCCCGTTGCTCGGGGTGATTCCGGAGTCCCAGGCGGTGCTGCGCGCCTCCAATTCCGGCGAACCGGTCATTCTGGACAAGGAGTCCGATGCCGGTCAGGCCTACGAAGATGCGGTGTCCCGCCTGCTGGGCGATGCCAAGGAATTTCGTTTTCTGGAAGAAGAGAAGAAGGGCTTCTTTAGCCGACTGTTCGGGAGTTAAACATGTCATTATTGGATTATTTTCGTTCCAACAAGAAACAGAACACCGCACAACTGGCCAAAGAGCGGTTGCAGATCATTGTTGCTCACGAGCGTTCATCCAGAGGGGGGCCGGATTACCTGCCCCAGCTCAAGCAGGATATCCTCGATGTGATCCGCAAATACGTCAACATTGATCCGGAGAAGATAACCGTCCAACTGGATCAGAAGAGTGATGAGCTGTCGGTACTGGAGCTCAACATCACCTTCGCCGATGACAAGAAGGGATGAGCTGACGCCCTATGCGTGACCCCTTCCCCCAATGAAGACCGGATCCTGTCACTGGATCCGGTTTTTTATTGGCACAAAAACAGGCCACAGCGGCTCGCCTCATCTCGCCAAGGGGTCTGCCGACCGCTAGAATAGCGCCGCCCCGCAAGCAGTGATCTGCGCGGCACCTTTTTCTCTTTTCTGGAACAGACCGCTTATGTCTATGAATGACGAAATGCACAGCGTCGAGGAACTGCTCGATACCGCCCTCGAACTCTTTATGGAGCTGGCCTCTGACAACCTGCCGGAGCAGGAGATCGCCCGCTTCAATCAGGAGTTCAACGACCGCGGCCTGCTGGCCGAAACCGACCCAGCCGATGACTGGGAAGCGGACGTGGGTTTTGCGGTGAGCGATACCGACTATGCCGAGATCTGGGTAGGCCTTGGCAATGAAGAACAAGAGTATGAGCACCTGTTTGCCCGCATGCTGCTCTCCCGCCGTGTTGACGAGAAGTTCTGCCACATCGAATGGCTGCCCCAATAATTCCGGATCCCGATGATCCCAGCCACTATCAGTGGGAGTCTGACCATGACTCTGTGGCCCCTGAACGTCCATCTGCATCGCTTGGGCGCCGGGTGTTGAGGTGGGCAGGCAAGATCGCGCTGGCCGGGCTGCTCTGCTCGGTCGGCTCGGTCGCCTTGCTGCGTTTTATCGATCCGCCGATGTGGAGCTGGCGTATTGAGCGGGCCCTCTTTCCGCCCGCCAAGATCACCCAGGTGCGTCATGAATGGGTGGCTCTGGAGTCCATCTCCAAAGAACTGCAACTGGCGGTGATCGCCGCCGAGGATCAGCGCTTTGCCGATCACAACGGCTTTGACATGGATGCCATCAACGCCGCACTCAAGCACAACCAGCACAGCGAACGGGTGCGCGGTGCCAGCACCCTCAGCCAGCAGACCGCCAAGAACCTCTTTATGTGGAGTGATCGCAGCTTCCTGCGCAAGGGGCTGGAGGCCTGGTTTACCCTGCTGATGGAGCTGGGCTGGGACAAGGCCCGTATTCTCGAGGTCTATCTCAATATCGTGGAGTTCGGCCCCGGCATCTATGGCGCCGAAGCCGCTGCCCGCACCTACTTTGGCAAACCGGCCAGCCGCTTGACCCGCTACGAGTCATCCCTGCTGGCCGCCGCCCTGCCCAATCCGTGGCGTTATCGGGTCAAGCCCCCTTCACCCTATGTGCAGAAGCGCTCGGTCTGGATCCGCCGCCAGATGGGGCAACTGGGTCAGATCACCCTCAATCGGGTGCATCAGGCCGACTGATCTTCAGGGCTCATCGGGTTTCTCCGGTGGGCCCAGATGACCGCCCACCGTCTCGCGGTGAAGCGGCAGATAGTGCCACCACCAGGCCTCGCGCCGTCGCTTGATCTGTTGCCGCCGTCCCCGCTGCTTCATCCCCTTACTCCCTGCCAGATGATCCGCGCCTTAACCATACTCCCCCAACGGCAACTTGGACAGGCCAGCCACGCCCGGCGCACTGGTCTGGCCGCCACAGCCAATAATTGTTACAGTAGCGAACCTCGATGTATCTGGAGTGATTTCATGGAACAGCGTACCCCGGATCAGCTGGTCGAATGGGCCTATGATCAGTTTCTTGAGCAGGCCGCCGATATGCTGGCCCCCGAACAAATAGTCGACATCACCCTGGAGTTTGAGCAGCGTGGCGCCGTGGAGGCGACTCTGCCCAATGCCGACTGGTCGACCGAGCTGGGTGAGCCGGTCGATATGGAGCGCTGGGTCGAAGTGTGGGTCGGTTTGCTGGATCATCAGGATGAGTTTGAGGTGATCTTCGCTACCTTCCTGCTGCCCCGTCTGCTGACCGAAGATCAAGTGCATGTGCGCTGGCATCGCCAGCAGCAGGCATAAGAAAGGCGCCATCGGCGCCTTTCTTGTTTCTATGATCTTTTATTTCTGTTCTCTGCTAATCCTGCGCCGCGATGGCCTTGGCCAGACAGCGGCGGCACCAGCAAGCGCTGGCCTCCTGCATCGGCAATACCGGCAACTGGCTGCACCAGCACTGCGCAATGGCCTGACCGGCAGAGACGGCGCAATAGGCCGGTTCGCCACAACCCGGACAGCGGTGGGTGCTTTTCGAGCCATCCAGCTCAGCCATCACCGCCAGCTGGGCCTTGCTATCCATCGCCGACCAGTGGCCGATCTCGGTCAAGGTACGGCCACAACCAAGGCAAAGCCCATCTTTCGCCTTGCAGAGGCCAACACAGGGGCTCGGCATCTTATTCGCTATCCACGGCCGAGTCGGTCTCTGTGGCCACCAGAGTGATGGCGTTATCTTCGATGACGATCTTGCCCTGCTTGTAGAGGCCGCCGATCGCCTTCTTAAAGGTACCCTTGCTCATGCTGAACAGCTTGTAGATGAGCTCGGGTTCGCTCTTGTCACCCACCGCCAGACTGCCGCCCTGCTTTTTCATCCGGCTCAGAATGCGCTCACCAGCGTCATCAACCCGCGCAAGACCCGGCTTTTGCAGGGTCAGATCGAGCTTGCCATCTTCGCGCACCTGCTTGACCCAGGCGGTTTGCGGCCGACCGGTCATCACCCGGCCAAACACTTCGTTCTTGAACAGCATGCCGGGATACTGACCGTTGACGATCACCTTGATGCCAAGGGGCGAGTGCTCCCCCGGCAGCGCGGTCACTTCGTCGCCGACCTTGAAGTTGCTGCCGGCCGGGGTCAGGAAACGCTCGATGCGGCTGGTGCCGACCATGCGCCCTTCATTATCCAGTTGCAGACGCACCAGATAAACGTGGCCCACCTGCATCGGCTTGTTCTGCTCGCGGCTGGGCACAAACAGATCCTTTTTCATGCCCCAGTCGAGGAAAGCACCAATCTTGTTGGCATTGACCACTTTCAGACCGGCAAATTCGTCCACCATGGCAAATGGCTTGTCGGTGGTGATCACCGGCTCGCAATCGGCATCCAGATAGAGGAAGACCTGCACGCTATCCCCCTCTTTCACCCCTTCCGGCAGTTGACGCTTGGGCAGCAGCAGTTCACCGTATTCATCGGCCGCAAGCCAGGCGCCACGGTCTTCGAGTTCAACAACGGTGAGGGTGTTCATCTTGCCAATCTGTATCATGGTGCTCTCTTTTTCATTACCCGGATGGGCCAACTGAACATGGCCCCTATGGGCGCGCATGTTACCTCAAGAGCAGTGATCCGGCCTAGTCCCCAAGCCACCACGAGCCGCCCTTTCGCCCCTATCTTATCCGCCAATGGTGATTAAATCGCCAAACAGGCGGCCATTTGCTGCAAATAACCCCACTTTTAGGTAGACTTCGCGGCTGTTCAAATCCAGAGGAACTGTCGATGAACCCATCCACTCGTACCCGCCATCTTAATCAATGGATCCAGAGCCACAGCGATCAGGATATGACCTACCCGGCCCTGCACGGTTTTCTCTGTGCTCGTCTGGTGGGGCCGGAAAGCCCTGACTGGCAACGCCCGCTGGCTGGTCTGCTGGAACAGGATGCCGAGTTGGATGAAAAAAGCGCAGAAGCCCTCAACCACCTGATCGCCGAGCTGGAATCCCAAGCCGACGACGCCCAGCTGACCCTGCCGAGCCAATGCCGCCTGCCCAGTGATAACCCCGAGCAGGTGTTCGAACAGAGCCACCCCCTCGGTCAATGGTGTTATGGCTTCAGCATGGGTTTTGCCACCTGGCCCAAGCCGAAGGATTTGAACGACCCGACCACCCAGTACCGCTTCAGTCTGGCCGCCGAGCTGAGCCTGTTTCGCGACAAGCAGATGGCCCAGATGCTCTATAGCGCTGCCGCCAGTGAACTCCCCTTTGTCGAGTTCTGCAAACGCCAGCGCCAGAACATGAAAACCGCCCTCAACCAGCTACTCAACCTCGACCAGTATCAGGCCGCCCCCAGCGCTGATGTCACCCTCAATGGCGAGCAGGCCCAACAGTGGCAGACCTGGTTCGAGCTGGCCGACAGCTGCCGCGATCATCAGGCCCGCCTCGGCTGGTTCGAGAAGATCATCGCCGATGCCACCCCGCTCTTTGATGAAGCCTTCTGGCAGCAAATCGCCGGCCACGGCTGGAGTGCCCCCGAACTGCGCCCCCTGCTGGCCGCCAGAGCCGGCCGCGCCGACTGCCTGCTGCGCCTTGGCAAGCTGGGCGAGGCCAAAGCGGAGTATCTGGCGCTGCTGACAATCTGCATGGCCGATGAGCTGGGTTGTCGCTACAACCTATCCACTCTCTATGCACTGCAAGGGGATTGGCAGGCGTTGGCCGCCCTGCTGGTGCGCTTCGATGAAGCCTCCAGCTGGTTGCTCTATAACAAGGCGCTGATGGTCTTTGCTACCGAGGGTGCCGAGGTAGCCAAGCCCCATCTGCTGGTCGCCATCGAGGCCAACCCGCACATTCCGGCCTGCCTGCTGGGTCAGCGCAAGCTGCCCAACAGGAGCCACAAAGCTGGCAAGCGGGCAGCCGCGACGAGGCCGCGCTCTACGCCATCCACACACGCGAGGCCTGGCTCAAGCAAAACGCCCTCATCTGGTTGCGTAAAGGCTGAACAGCGTTGGCTTAAAATCCCGTCGGTCAGACCCGGTTTTTCCTTGAGGGCGTGCGCCACCGCACATTTCATCGCAACCGGGTCAGACAAATCAGCTTGAGTTTCGTATCATCAATGTCAAAGTATCAAAAGAAACTGCATCTGATGCAGCCGTCACAGCAGGGTGTAATATGTCAAAAATCATAGCGTTACTCGCTCACTACCCGCCCTATCAGTTGGTACATGCCGCCGAGATGCTACGGGATACCTTCGAACAGTTTTATGAACAGCGTTACCAGCTGACCGTGCCGCAATGGCGCCTGATGATGGTGCTCGGCCCCAACTACCCCATCAGCCAGAAAGAGCTGGTCGAGGCGAGCGGCATGGACAAGGTGCGCATCTCCCGCGAGATCCGCCGTCTGGTCGAAAAAGGGATCATCTTTACCGAGAGCAGCGAGCAGGATAAACGCATCAGCCTGGTCTCCCTCACCAATGCCGGGCTCGCCCTCTTCCTGCAGCTCAAGAGTGAAGCTGGCAGCTGGCAACATACCCTGACCGACTATCTGCCTAGCGAATCCCGCGAGGCGATCCGCCAGCATCTGCACAGCGTCAGCGCCGCCATTGAGCAGCTGCAATCACTGGATCGGGAGAAATAATCATGGATTTGAAAAAGTTCGCCACCATGGACATCAACATGCTGCTGAGCGTCGTCAATATGCAGCTGCGTGATCGCTATGACGATCTGGATGATCTCTGCAAGGCTCAGGAGATCGATCAGGCGGCACTGGAAGCGCGGCTCGCCAGCGGCGATTTTCACTATCAGCCAGCGCAAAAGCAGTTCAGATAAAGAGAGCTAGCGGGATCGGGATCACAGCGCCAGTGATGGCGCTGGCTCTGCGGTAAAAACCTGATATGGTCTGAAGAGCCCCAACAGAGTGATGCACGGATACATCACCCTGTCACAAGAGGGCATTAAAATCGTTTCAGGTGAGCAAACCAAGGATGACCCCATGATATTGATGACCCGACAGAGCCTGTTGATCACGCTCTGTACCCTGTTGATGATCAGCCTCTTCACGCCCCACATGCCGCAAAGTACCGAACAGTGGCTGACCACCCTCTTGCTTGGCCTGCTGGTCGCGGTGGCATTGCTGCTGGTGCGTGGTTGTCGCCGCTTTATGATGGAGTAGTGACTCCGCCGGAACGTCTGTACCGACCGCTTGCCGCGATACTCTCTGTAGCATTACGGTCTTGTCGCAATAACGTCTGTCGCAATCACACCAAGCCAAAAAACAAACGCAGCCTGATGGCTGCGTTGTGGTATCTGGCGGGCAACCCCTTGAAGAGATAACCCCTGACGGGATAAAGAGCCCTTATAGAGAGAGCCCTTAGATAGCCAAGGCCTCAAGCTGCGCTTTGGCCGCTTCCATCCCCTTGCTCTGGGCATCCGGGCCCATACCCATCCCCTCGGCGTAGATGAAATCCACCTCTTTGATACCGATGAAACCGAGCACGGTACGCATGTAGGGAGTGACCAGATCGGTGGCACTGCCAACGTGTCTGGGCCATCTGCTTGTCGCGAAACAGGCTCAGCTCGGCGGCCAGACTGAAGCGGTACTGGGTGGTCGGGTCGTTCAAATCCTTCGGCTTGGGCCAGGTGGCAAAACCCATGCTGAAGCCATAACACCATTGACCGAGGGGGTGGCTCTGTTCGAACACCTGCTCGGGGTTATCACTGGGCAGGCGGCATTGGCTCGGCAGGGTCAGCTGGGCGTCGTCGGCTTGGGATTCCAGCTCGGCGACATGCCGCCACGGGGGCTGATCACCAGCGCACGGGTATTTTCAACCATACCGACCGGACCGGTCTCGGTATAGCGGAAGGTGACGCCAGCGCGAGCCACCAGATCGATCCAGTTTTTCAGCTGGGTCGGGATGTTAAAGTTGTACATGGGGGCCGCAATCACCACCAGATCGCTTGCTTTGAGTTCGGCGATCAGCTCGTCGGACTGGGCGATCACCGCCAGTTGACGTTCATTGAGGTTGTCACCACCGCGCAGGCCGGAGGCCAACTCGCCATCCAGCACCGGCAGGTTGAGTGCTGCCAGATCACGCACGGTGACGACATCATCCTGATGGTCAGCCAGGAAGCCGTCGATCAGGGCGTTGGATTGGGAATATTGACCCAGGATGCTGGATTTGAGTACGAGGATATTGGCCATGGTGAAACTCCATTTGGTTGTCGGTTGAACAGCGTTGCTGTCGATGGAGGTCACTCTAAACATTGTGCTTATTTGCTGATAGCGAAAATAGATGCTCAACTTGTTCAAATTTTTTGATGCAAGGCCACTTCCTCGCCAGCCAACCCTGCGGCCGCGCTTCAACCCTTGGCAGAACAAACGATTGCCGTTATGATCCGCCGCACTTTTTTCCAGCGATCCGGATCCCATGATACCCTCGCGCAGGCACTCTCCTTTGGCCGGTGCAGTCTGGATGATGGTGGCAGGACTCTGCTTCGCCGCCGTCAACAGCCTGAGCCAGTATGTCAGCTTCAAGCTTGGCCTCCCATCGACCCAGGTCGCTTTCCATCAATACCTGATCGCCCTGATCTGCCTGCTGCCCTGGCTGGTTCGTCACGGCCTGCGCCAATCACTGATGACCAATCAGTTCCGGTTGCACCTGTTGCGGGTATTGCTGGCGGTGATCGGCATCCAGCTCTGGCTCTGGGCACTGGCGTACCCCGTCCCCATCTGGCAGGGGATCGCCCTGCTGATGACCTCACCGCTGTTTGCCACCTTGGGCTCCGTCCTGCTGCTCAAGGAGCAGGTGAGCCGCGCCCGCATTCTGGCCACCCTGGCGGGCTTTGCCGGCGCCATGCTGATCCTCGCCCCCTGGACTGACGAATTCAACTGGGCCTCCCTGCTGCCGGTGGCGGCGGCGCTGTTCTGGGCAGGTTACTCCCTGATGGTGCGCTATCAGGCAGCCAACGAATCATCCCACACCATTGTGGTCTACCTGCTTATTTTCAGTACCCCGTTCAACGTCATGCTGGCCCTACCGGAGTGGCAGTGGCCAAGCGAGAGCCAATGGCTGCTGGTAGCCGCCTCCGGTGTGTTGACGGCGCTGGCCCAAATGTCCATCGCTCGCGCTTACAGCGTGGCGGAGGCCTCCTTCGTGCAGCCTTTCGATTTTGCCAAGCTGCCGATGAACGTGCTGGCGGGCTGGCTGGTATTTGGCTGGGCGCCCCCCGGCCGTCTGTGGCTTGGCGCCGCCATCATTATTGGCGCCATTACCTTGCTGACCCATCTGGAGCAGCGCGCTCACAAACCCGTTTCCTGAGGTACGCCATGCGTGCCTCTTTTTTGTCCGCTATTTGTGTAATAGCGATCATCAACAATGACCATCGACATCAGGAGAGATCGTATGTTTGGAACCGCAACCCGCCCCGGCGCCACCCGTGCCCTGCTGCTGGGCTCCGGCGAACTTGGCAAGGAGGTCGCCATCGAGTTGCAACGCTTCGGGATCGAAGTGATCGCCGCCGACCGCTATGCCAACGCCCCCGCAATGCAGGTGGCCCACGCAGCCCACGTGCTGGACATGCTCGATGGCAACGCCCTGCGTGCCCTGGTTGCCGAGGTTAAACCCGACCTCATCATCCCCGAGATTGAAGCGATTGCCACCGATACCCTGGCTGCCCTTGAGCAAGAAGGGGTCAAGGTAGTGCCCAACGCCCGCACTACCCAGCTCACCATGAACCGGGAAGGGATCCGCCGCCTCGCCGCCGAGACCCTGAGTCTGCCCACCTCCCCCTACCGATTTGCCCAGAGCAAGGAGGAGTTTGTTGCCGCCGTCGAGGCTATCGGCCTGCCCTGCGTGGTAAAACCTGTGATGAGCTCGTCCGGCAAGGGGCAGAGCGTACTGCGCGATCTCGCCAAGCTGGATGAGAGCTGGACCTACGCCCAGGAGGGTGGCCGCGCCGGTCGTGGCAAGGTGATCGTCGAGGGCTTCGTTCCCTTCGAGTACGAGATCACCCTGCTCACGGTGCGCGCCGTCGATGGCATTCACTTCTGCGAGCCGATTGGCCACCGTCAGGAAGATGGCGACTACCGCGAATCCTGGCAGCCGCAGGTGATGAGCGAACTTGCGCTGGCCCGTTCCAAAGAGGTAGCGGCCAAGGTGGTTGAGGCCCTCGGTGGTTATGGCCTGTTCGGGGTCGAGCTCTTCATCAAGGGCGACGAGGTGTGGTTCAGCGAAGTCTCGCCGCGCCCCCACGATACCGGCATGGTGACCCTGATCTCGCAAGATCTCTCCGAGTTCGCCCTGCATGTGCGCGCCATTCTGGGGCTGCCGGTCGGCACCATCACCCAGTACGGGCCGAGCGCCTCTGCCGTGGTGCTGCGCGACGGGCACAGCCAGGATATCCGCTATCAGGGGATCGGCGAGGCGCTTGCCAAAGTGCCGGGTGCCCAGCTGCGACTGTTTGGCAAACCGGAGATCGCCGGTCGCCGCCGTCTCGGCGTGGCGCTGGCCCGGGGTGAAGATTGCCGCGAGGCGGTCGAACAGGCCAAGGCGGTTGCCGCCAGCGTCGAGGTCATTTTCTAGACGCTGCTTTTTCGCCACACCGAAACAAACGTTTGCCGGTGTGATCGGGCGCAAGGGGCATGGCAATGCCCCTTTTGCATTTGCCCGTCAGGCTTATAATCCACTCTTCAAATTTGTCAGGAGTACAAGATGTTAGCTGCCGTGATCTTCGATATGGATGGTGTTCTGATCGACTCGGAACCCTTTTGGCAACGGGCCCAGATCGCCGTGTTCTCCGAACTGGGTCACCCCCACACCGTCGAGGATTGTGAGTCGACCATCGGCGTGCGCATCGATCAGCTGGTCGCCCACTGGTATCGTCTGCGCCCGTGGAGCGGCCCGAGTCAGGACGAGGTGGTGCAGCGCATTCTGGATCGGGTCAACGCCCTGATCCTCTCCGAAGGTCAGGCCAAGGCCGGCGTGCTGGAGGCGCTCGACCTTATTGAAGCCCGCGGCCTGAAAGTGGGTCTGGCCACCTCCTCCCCCTTTGCGATGGTAGAAGCGGTGCTCGGCAAACTTGGCATTCGCGATCGCTTTATGGCGGTTCACTCCGCTGAAGTAGAGCGTTTCGGCAAACCGCACCCGGATGTCTATATCCACGCGGCCGAAAAGCTGGGGGTCGAGCCCGTCCATTGTCTGGCCATCGAAGACAGCTTTACCGGCCTGCTGGCGGCCAAGGCGGCCTCCATGACTGCGCTGATCGTGCCGGATCCCGCTTTAGTAGGTGACCCACGCTTGGCCATCGCCAACTACCAGCTCAGCTCGCTGGCCGAGCTGAATGCCGACATGTTGGCCAGCTGGGTCAAGTAGCGCCTATCGGCGTCTTGCTGCGCTCGCGTTCTCATATCCGCAGGGGGCTCCAGCCCCCTGTTATTACCAGACAAAACCGTTGGCAATCCCCCCTCTTTTCACCTGTCATTCACAACCAGATTGTTCCTCTCACACACGACCACTCCAACCAGTTGCACCTTGCCATCGCTCAGGCTTGATCTCTGTCATAAACGTGCGTTTGCTCGCGGTTAACCCCCTTCAGCCCGACTAGAATCAGGGTAGATAGGCGGCCTCAGGGCCCGAGGAGGTTATCATGATCGAGTACACCAGCAAGCGCATCGTCTGCCCTCACTGTGGCCACCATACCCGGGTCGAGCTGGATGCCAGTCAGGGTGATCAGGAGTTTTACGAAGATTGCATGGCCTGTTGCAATCCGATCCATCTGCGGCTTCACCGCGACGAAGCACGCGACTGTTTGCAGTTGTTTGTGGATGCAGACGACGAGCAACTGTTTTGATTACGAGTCACAAAAGGCCGAGCAGCTGTTTTGCATGCAAGTCGCAAAGAGCTGAGCAGATGTTGTGACTGCGAGTCAGAATGCGAGTCATAAAAAGTTGAATAGATATTTTCACCATGTAAATAACAAGGGCCTGCACACTGCAGGCCCTTGCTTATGAGGGGATTGAAACCGAGCCGTTTCCTTTCAGTGACCCCCGCGTGCCGCCAGCACCCGCTCCACGGTATCGACGATGGCCTGGGTCTGGGGATCGATCTCGATATTGGTCTGCCAGCCAGCCTTGACCCAACCCAGGTTGGTGCGAGCCAGGGTCTCGGGGATCAAGTGAACGCAAAACTCCCGCTCGCGCACCTCACCGATGGTCAGGCTGATGCCGTCGATGCCGATGTATCCCTTGGTCAGCACATATTTCATCAGCTCGGGAGCAAGGCGATACCACACCTGACGGTTATTGGGTGTGTCGATCACCGAGGTAACCTCTGCCATGCCGATGATATGGCCAGACATGGCATGACCGCCGATCTCGTCGCCAAAGCGGGCAGCCCGCTCCACATTGACCTTGTCCCCCACCTTTAACAGGCCGAGGTTGGTGAGACGCAGGGTCTCCTGCATCAGATCGAAGCTGACCAGATCCCCCTCGACCCGGGTGACGGTCAAGCAGCAGCCGTTGTGAGCGACCGAGGCGCCGAGGGCCAGCCCTTCCCCCCACGCCGAGCTTGGCATGCGGATCACGTGGGTACGAAATGAAGCTCTCTCTTCGATGGCGACCAGCTCGGCCACACCTTGCACAATTCCGGTAAACATCATCACCTCTTTGTTTCTGGTAACACGCTCTGTTTTTTATCGCGGCCTGTGGCCGCTTCTTTTACATAATCCGTTTTTTACACAATTCGTTCCGTACAAACTGTCACACCTGCTCCGCCGCCTCAGACCGCGCCAGCACACGAGCCCGGTGCTGGGAATGGATGACCACTATGCCAGCCAGCACGATGAGTAGACACCCCGCCATACTACTGAGGGTCGGCATTTCACCAAACATCAGATAGCCGCAGAGGGTAGAAAAAAAGATCTGGAAATAGAAGAAGGGCGCCAGAGTAGAGGCCTGCGCATACTGCATCGCCTTGATAAGGCAATATTGGGAGAGCAGGGTCACCACCGGTAGCGCCAGCAGATAGGGCCAGTCGGCAAGCGTCGGAAAGCGCCACAGTGCAGGCTGCCAGCAGAGTGCGACCATTGCCACCATCCCCAGCATGAAGCAGGTGACGATTAGGATATCGAGGGTGGTCAGACGTGGATCCACCAGCTTGGTGATGAGGTTGTAGCCGGTGTTGGCCAGTACAATGACCAGTGGCAGCAGATAGTAGAGGTTCGCGTCGCCCCCGTCAGGATGGATCACCACCAGCACGCCAAACAACCCCAACAGCACGGCCGCCACCTTGGCCCGGGTCAGACGCTCCCTGAAAAAGATCACGCCCGCCACCACGAAAGCCAGCGAACCAAGCTGGCAAATGATGGTGTAGACGTTGAGCGGTACATGGGCCAGCGCAATCACCGAGACCAGCGCACAGACCAGAAACAGCAGCGAGCGCAGCAATAACCAGCGATCCACCGCCAGCAGCGCCGACACGGTGCGCCTTGGCAACAACAGCAGCAGACCGAGAAAAGGAACAAAGAAGCGAAACCAGACCATCTCCATCACGGAGTAGCCATGGTGTACCAGATATTTGTCCGCGCCATCCTTAAGCGTCAGGGCGAGAAGAGCAAACAACGTCAGAAAGATCGCCAGTGAATTGCGCGAAGAGAGCAGCATCAAAGAGGCCGAAACAGGAAAAGGGGGTAACCAAACTAACGGGCTTGCCGCAAATTACAACCGCGAGACTGACAAAATGGGAGCAAAACCGCTATATTTGCTCGCCTTTTTACTTTCAAGGAAGCAAATCATGATGGTTTATGAGTGCTGTGAAGCGATCCGTATCGCCTATAACCAGATTGGCTCCGGCGAGCAGGGCTATGTGCCGAAGGCCATCGCCGCCGCTATCCGCGCCCTCAACGCGGTCGCCGCCGATGAGCGGGTACCCGCCGAGCTGCGCGAGCAGGCTGCCTATGCCGCTGCCAACCTGCTGATCAGCGATCACGAAGACGCTTGATCCTGCCCCCCCAGGGCGGCAACTATTTCGTCCTGGCTGAATTTCAGGCTAGAATGCCTCCCCCACCCTTTGCACTTTCGTCCGAAAGTGCAAAGGCTCTCCCGATTTCCGCTCTTTTTTACTCTTATCTGATCCACTCGGAGGTGTCAGTGCAACGTTATTGGTCCGAGGCGAAGCAGCTCGTCCGTCTAGCCAGCCCCATTCTGGTCGCCCAAGTGGCCCAGGTCGCCATGAACTTCGTCGATACCGTGATGGCGGGTCAGGTGAGTGCAGTCGATCTGGCCGCCGTGTCGGTGGCGTCCAGCTTCTGGCTACCGGTGATCCTGCTGGTGCAGGGGATCATCATGGCGCTCACCCCCATCGTCTCCCAGCTCAATGGTGCCCGTAAACGGGAGACAATCCGTCCGGCCGTTCATCAGGGTTTCTGGCTGGCCCTGATCGTCACCCCGCTGGCGATGATTGCGCTTTATTACAGCCCGCTGGCGTTGCAGTTCATGGATGTGGAGCCGGTGATGGCGGCCAAGACCACTGGTTACCTGCACGCCATCCTGTGGGGCCTGCCCGCGTTCGTGCTGTTCCAGGTGCTGCGCAACTTCAGTGAGGGGCTCTCCCACACCATGCCCACCATGGTGATCGGCTTTGTCGGGCTGGCGGTCAATATTCCCGCCAACTACATCTTCATCCACGGTCACTTCGGCATGCCCAAGCTTGGCGGGGTCGGCTGTGGCGTGGCCACGGCCATCGTGCTGTGGGCCATGCTGCTGGCGATGATCCTCTATGTGAAGCTCTCCCGTCACTTCACCGAGATCCGCCTCTTCTCCCAACTGGCTCGCCCCAACGGCAGCCGGATCTGGCGCTTGTTCCGCTTAGGGTTCCCCATCGCCATGGCGATCTTCTGCGAGGTGACCCTGTTTACCGTGGTGGCCCTGATGCTGGCCCCCTTCGGTGCCGAGACGGTGGCGAGTCACCAGATTGCCCTCAACTTCTCCAGCCTGGTCTTTATGCTGCCCCTCTCCATCGGGGTGGGTGTCACCATCCGGGTCGGCCACAGCATCGGTGAAGGGCAGCCCCATCATGCTCGGGTAGCGGCTCGCACCGGTTTGATGCTGGGGATGGCCATCGCCGCTGCCACTGCCGCCATGACGGTGCTACTGCGCGAGCAGATCGCCTCCATCTATACCGATGATCAGCAGGTGATCGTCCTGGCGGCCATCTTGCTGTTCTTCGCCGCCATCTATCAAATCTCCGACTCGGTGCAGGTGGTCGCGGCCGCCGCACTGCGCGGTTACAAGGATACCCAGGCGATCTTCTACGTCACCATCGTCGCCTACTGGGGACTGGGTCTGCCCACCGGCATGATCCTGGGTCTGACCGACTGGGTGGTGCCACGGATGGGGCCGCAGGGTTTCTGGATCGGTTTTATCGTCGGCCTCACCAGCGCGGCCCTGATGCTGGGGGCGAGATTGCGCTACATCTACGGCCGTTTTGCCACTCCGGAAGCCTGCACTACCCTGTCGCGGGCCCAGTAACAGAGCTTGGCAAGCGACAACTCGCCTGCAAAATCAACAGGCTGCGCAAGAACTGGGCAAACAGTCTCCTTTATGCATATGGCCTGTTGACAGCCTTGGGGGGCATGGGTAGTATGCCGACCACGTCAGCAGCGCTGGCGTAGTGAAGTAAGAGAAAGTGGGTTTATAGCTCAGTTGGTTAGAGCACTACCTTGACATGGTAGGGGTCGTTGGTTCGAATCCAATTAAACCCACCACTTTTCTGTGATGCGTCCTTAGCTCAGCTGGTTAGAGCACCACCTTGACATGGTGGGGGTCGGTGGTTCGAATCCACTAGGACGCACCATTACAGAACACTGATTATGCGTCCTTAGCTCAGCTGGTTAGAGCATCACCTTGACATGGTGGGGGTCGGTGGTTCGAATCCACTAGGACGCACCATTCAGTTTCAAAACTTTGCAGTTATTCCAGATGTGGGTTTATAGCTCAGTTGGTTAGAGCACTACCTTGACATGGTAGGGGTCGTTGGTTCGAATCCAATTAAACCCACCACTTCTGCATAAAGAAATAAAAGTCGCATCGCGCACCCTGCGTCCTTAGCTCAGCTGGTTAGAGCATCACCTTGACATGGTGGGGGTCGGTGGTTCGAATCCACTAGGACGCACCAGATTAAAAAAGCCCGCTCATCGAGCGGGCTTTTTGCATTCTGCCATGCAGCCACTCCCCTGCCCCGCCAATCCGTTCAGCACAATTCGGCAATGGCGCAGAACCTTGTTCCCATAAAAAACCCGTGCCATCCGATAAACGACACGGGCCGGATAGATGCCGCCAGCGCCTCAGCTCTGCACGGCAATCTCGTACTTCTTTATCTTGCGATAGAGGGTGGCAATCCCAATCCCCAGCGCCTGTGCGGCCAGTTTTTTGTTGCCGAGCCGCTGCAGGGTCTCTTCTATCATCTGTTTTTCCATGCTCTCAAGGCCGCTCTCACCCGGAACGGGTTCAGGCAGCTTCTCCGGCGTGGCGGCGAGCGGAGCTGTGGCAGGCACATTGAACGCCGCATCCAGATTGGTCACCGGGATCGACTGGGCCGCCACGCGATGGGGCTCCTGATTGCGGATGATGTTGGGGGGCAGCAGACTGGCGTCAATCACTTCGCCCGCCTGGCTGACGTTGACCAGATATTCGATGAGGTTGCTGAGCTCGCGGACGTTGCCCGGCCAGCGATACCCCTTGAGCAGCGCCATCACCTCGGGAGCCAGACCGGGATAGACAATGCCAATGCGGCTGGTGTGCAGGTTGAGGAAGTAGTGGGTCAGCAGCTCCACGTCCCCTTCCCGCTCCCGCAGTGGCGGCAGGTTGAGGGGGATGACGTTGATGCGGTAGTAGAGATCCTCGCGAAACTTCCCTTCGACGATGTATTGATCGAGATGCTGGTGAGTAGCGGCGATGATGCGAATATCCACCGGCACCGGTCGGCTGGCCCCGATGGGGGTCACCTCCCGCAGCTCCAGCACCCGCAGCAGCTTGGCCTGCATGGTGAGCGGCATGTCGCCAATCTCGTCGAGGAACAGGGTGCCCTGATGGGCCGCCTGAATAAGGCCCTGCTTGCCACCGCTGGAAGCGCCGGTAAACGATCCCTTCACATAGCCAAACAGCTCGCTCTCCAGCAGTTGTTCGGGAATGGCGGCACAGTTGATGGCAATAAAAGGCTTGTCCTGACGGGGACTCAGGCGATGGACAGCGCGGGCCACCACCTCTTTACCGGTGCCGCTCTCGCCACAAATCAGCACGCTGGAGGGGCTCTGGGCGATGCGGTGCAGCAGTCGCTTGAGGGTGCGCATCGGCTTGCTCTCGCCGATCAGCTGATCGATCCGCACATCCGGATCCGGCTCCTGCACCTGACCGGAGTGGGACTGGTGAAACGCCATCAGAAAGAGCTGCTGGCCCTGCACATGATGTAGCTGGCCGATGATCAGCTCCTGACGACCTTCAAAGGTGATGATGTGCTGAAGATGACCACTCAGCCCCTGCTGGGAGAAGGTGAGCGGGCGGATCCCCACTTCGCGCCCCTGCAGCTGTTCCTGCTGGCAACCCAGATGATGGAGCGCCGCCTCGTTGGCGTAGAGAAGTTGACTCTTGTCATCGAGCAGCAGGCAACCCTGATCCATGTTGGTCATCAGATTGAGGAACACCTTGTTGACCCCGTCCGACAGCCCGCGTGAATCGAGCAACTTGGCCACAAAGATGGTGGAGATGTGGCGCACATAGTCGCACACATCCTGAAGATTGTTGTTGAGGCGCGCCTGCTGCTCGTCGCTGAAGGCCACCAGACTGATCACCCCGATGCAGCGCTCGTCCACCATGATGGGCACCCCGAGGAAGGCGCGCTCACGGCAGCTCTCCTTGCAGGTACAACCGTCACACACGGGATCATCGCTGGTGTGGGTAACGATCTTCTCCCGCTGGTTATCAATCACATAGCGCAGCAGGCGGGAATCCCCCTCCAGCTGACGTCCGAAGAACTTGCCATAGGGCCCGGTACCAGCCACCCGGACCATATCGGCATCCACAATTTCGACCTCAAGCTGCAGCACACTCGCCAGCATCTTGGCAAAGCGCAAGATGGTCGGCTGGATCTGCATCAACAGACACTGGTTGCTCACGGATCTCATCCATCATTCCTTTTTGTTCTTGTTATCCTCCCCCTAAAGGGAGTCATGCTGGCCAGATACTAAGGGATATCAGGGGGAACTACTTCGGGGGGGATCACGAAAAGGGAAAATGATCCGCATCCTCTGCGACTTCAGAGGTACAGATAAAATTCAATAAAAACATAAAGATGAAAACACATGCAGTGAGATAAACCACTCAGACCAGCCAAGCCTGCTGATCCGCGAAGTCCATCGACATATCATGCTAAAGGTGGGGAAAACAGCCACTGAAATGGCATCTGGCTCACGCGCCGCGTACCTGTTTCAAGACTTGGCACTCATGGTCGAAATCCGCTTTATCTTGCGGCTGAATGTAACTTTGCCAGCGGGCAAACAGCTCGGCCGTTGGATAACGATGCAGACGAATACCGGTGCGATAGAGTTTGGGAAAGAGTGGGTCTGGCTGGGATCTCACGACCAGACCGCGCAGTTTCTCGCCAGAGGGAATGGCAATCACCAGCTCATCCCCCTCTTTCAACCGTATGGCCCCCAGAATACCGATGCCGCCGATGGCTATGTCGCGCACCACCACATAGGGCACCGGGTTGAGCAACTCCAGAAACCAGTTGCGACGGCGACATTCTGCCTTGTAACCACCACCACTGAGGATAAAGCGGCGGTGTCTGCGCCAGTCATAACCGGTAGGCAATGCCGGGTCATAGCGCGATTTTTCCTGCCCCACAGGCTCAGATTGCTCACTTGTGCTCATCCGGTTTCCCTCACTGGCATTGGTTAAACAGTGTCAGTCAGCTCTTTTTCATACTATAGCTGTCGCCGTTAGGCCCGGGGCTCAGGGTTGGATAGGGGGACGACAGATGTATCACGAGGCAATAATGGACAGAGATGGCATGGATTAGATGCGAACTACTGCGACTCGGTTCGATCAAGCAATAGACCAGTGAGTCGCACCGCCGCACCGATGCAATCTGACTTAGCCGGGCAGATGAAGTGCCAGCCAGACCGCCAGCGGGATCACCAGCACAGAGAGGGCATTGCCGCCTAGCACGATACTGGCCACCTTGTCCGGCTGGCAGTGATACTGCTCGCAGAGCATGTAATTCAACACAGCAGGGGGCAAGGAAACCGACAACATCAACAGCGGGATCCACTCCGTCTTGAGCGGCAACAGCCAGATCGCCAGCAGCAGCGACAATCCCCCCGCCAGCAGATAGAGCAGGTTGCACTTGAGCGCGAGGCCCAGGTGATCGAGTTCTCCCTCCATCAGTGTAGCCCGCCGCCGAAAATGAAAAAGAGTTACGGGGAAAATGAAAAGCTACCGGCCCATTAGTTTATCAAACTTGGTGGCACCGGAATCACTGAGTTTGATAACCCCGTTAAACCGGCATTAAACCTCTATCTCATAGGTCGGTAAATCCGGCGCCTCTCCTGCCAGCTCCCCTCCCCTGTAAAACGCCTTCTTGCCGATGGCTACTCCGGTGCCCCGAACTGTGACCACCCCGCCCGCCAACGTATTGAGAGTGGTGGTCGTGGTACCTACTGCGGTCACGGTACCAACCAGCAAGGGATCAGCGCCCGGTACCAGCTCAAGGAATCGCTTAAACAGGTTCATACAAATCGCTCCACACTCAGTTGCTGGCGCACCGTCATGGCCCTGTTCTGCAGCGCAGCAGAGACCCTGACGCCCCGGTTGTAACCCTTCCAACCGTCCACTGCGAGCAATGCGCCCGGCAAGATCAGCCCGGTATCAGCAGACAACGGCAGCTCGATGGTCTGAGTACGCTTGGGCATGGTCTTGGCCAGCCCCACCACCCCCTGGGCACGGGCGGCCGTCACATCACACACCAACGGGTGGGTGATGGTCGGCGCTTGTTGCTCGCCAGCCGTCCCCTGGCGCACCACCCGCGCACTGATGCCCTGATGGCCACCGCTGACCCAAATCCCGTTGGCGGCATGACCCGGCTGGAAGTCACTGCCCAGGGTAGTAATGATGGCGCGGGGGATCGCTACATCAACCTCTGCAGTATCAAGCTGCCATGGCACTGTGGGATATAGCGGCTTGATGACCAGATGACGGTTGCGCTGGTGTGGCAGCACAAAACCACCGGCCGCCTCGGCCAAGTACCTGACCACCTCGATCGGGGTCTGGTTGTCCAGACTAAAGAACCCGGCAGGCACCAACCAGTCAGCCGCTTGCCAATCCAGCGTCCAACCCACCGGCAATACGGCAGCAGCCAGCTGGGCCATGGTCGCGGCTACAGGCTCACTCACCGCCTGCGCCAATACATGGGTCGGTGAGAGATAAGCGGTACGCGAGCGGCCGGTCAGCGTTGCCGACTCGCGGCCAAAGCTCTGGCTCGATTGCCAGCCATCGCACACGCAGTCCCATTGCTGACCGTTGATATGGATGCTGACCTCTTCCTCATCGGTCAACGCAGCTGCCGCAATACGGGGGATCTGGGCGCTGAACTGCCACGCCCAAGAGTCGGTATCGAGCTCGATGCTCACCGCAGTGGCCGGGATATCGAGCCCATCCCGTACCCGCACGATCTTCGCTGTATTGCTCACCAGATAAACCCTCCGGGTTGGAATGACGATTGCCGCATCACTGCCCTGCCAGACGAACTCCAGCTCTGCCGTGTCGCGCTTGCGCCCAAACGCCAGCCGCAGCACCCGCTTATCGGGGCGGATGGGTGGCTTGGGTGGTTCTGGTGGCGGCGTCTTGCCCTTGAGTGGCCACATGGCCTCGTCCCAGCCATCACGCCAACCCTCAATCAGCGGCTGGCCGTGGTGCCAGGCTTGGGCGGCCACCCCTTTACCGATGGGGATGCCTTCTTGCCACTGGTCAGCCAGCCAAGCCTTGTCAAAGCGCGGCGGGTTGGTGAACCCGACAAGTCGCCAGCAGCTGACCGGCGCCGCCTCAACCCACAGGGACTGATTCGCCACATAGCCAGCGGCCAGGTTGTCATAGCCCTGGCGACTCTGCTGGCTGACCGGCAGCCCCTCGGCAAAGCGTTGTTGATTGGCCATGAACGTCTGGGGCATCTGCTCGCCCAGCTCGGCCACCTGCTGCTGATGCGCGGCGGCCTGCTGCCACAGGGAGCGACTGGTTGCTCGCTCGGTGCCTGCCTTCTGCCATTCGCTACTGAGGGCCTTTGAATGGCTATCTGCTCGCTCCCACGCCCCCCCCATTGCACTGGCAGGGCCTCGGAATACGTTCTGGTCATACTGCCCGGCGAGCACAGGCTGCGGGGCGCGTGATGTGCTGGCCATGGTGCATTCAATGACGAATGCGCCGACCAGCTCCCCATGGCTATGGGTATGGCTGGCAAGCACAGCATCAAGCACCACTGATCCACCCAGCATGGCGCTGGAGCGATTCGGAGCGCCAGCCAATACCGATGCCAGCACCAGACCCGGTGACGCGCTCAGGCGCGGCGGCATATTGGTACCGTTAAGGATACCGACCAGCCGCACCACCTCAGACTGGTTCAGCTCCAGCTGGCCATTGATGCTGCGAGCCTTACGCAGCGCTAGGCTGGCATCCTTTCTGGCCATATGGCCCCCCGGTTACGGTTCGGTGATGGTGGCGGTATTGATGCGGATCAGCGCACCGGCAAAAAACTCCGCTGCGGGCAGCTCCAGATCGGCGCCGCTGCCCGGTACCCCGACATCAAGATCCGCCACAAAGGCCCCATCCCGGTCAACAATGCGCCCCCAGGTGGGGGCTCCACTGGCGGTGGCCATCTGCTCCGCTAGTGGTTTCAAGGTCAGCACTCCGCCGCTGATCGTCTTGGCGCAAGGGTGGCTAAACGTCAGCACCACCAGAGCCAGCTGGTCAGTCGTAGCCGCCCCTGGTGCCGGTTTGGTGCCGGTATAGATGGTCAGCTTGGCACTGGCCCCGCTACCGTTATCAATGGCCGTGGCCAATAGCTGGGCGCGACTGGTGCGCAGCCCTTCGGCATAGGAGATCATGGTTATTTCCTCTTGAGCGGGGTAATCATGGGGAACGGCTCGGGCGCCACACCACCGCCAGGCGGATAGGGTTTTGGCGCCTGATAGTCGGCGGCCACGGCGTTGTAATCGGCAGGGCCATATGCCGGATCATCCTGGGCGACCACCATATAACGGCGATTCAGCCACAACAGATCGAACCGATAGACCCCATCCGCTGCGCGGCTGTAGGTCTCGCCAACCAATTCGCCATCTTGGGTGAAGCAAAGTACCCGGCGCCGCACTCCCATCCCGCTGATAGTCACCGTACTTTCAATAAACCCCTGCCCCACGTTACGGACCCCATCGCGAATCCAGAAGTAATCCCGCCCCTTGCAGAGCGGGTACTGGGTCTGTTGCTGGAGATTAAGCGGCCCGGCACACATCGGCGGGGTGCCGCGCCAAGCTACATCTTGCGGCTGGAACTGGCTTCGGGGCTCCTGGTTGGCAGCAACAGCGGTGATGGTATGGCGAAAAACCAGATAGGTGTATTCAGCCAGCAATGGGGTGTACTCGGTGCCGATGGTGGCCAACGTCTGCCCAGGCTGTAGCTCTATCCAGACCCGGCTCTTTGGTGGGGCAATAAACTGCGATGAACGCACCACCACCTTGGTCTGGTAATAGCAGAACACCTGGCCATTGATGGTCGCCAGGCCCAGATAGAGAGCATCAGTTGCCCCCTCTGTCGTGACGCCGCCCACTGTCAACTTGGCTACGCCATTGAGGTAAGCCAGCTTGGCAACCACAGCGCCAGCAGCATCCATCAGCACACCCGTCTGACCTGGCAAGATGCTCCGGGCCAAGACGTAGGATGGCGCAGTGCCGGAAGCCACCAACCCAACCCCAGATTGATGGGCAATGGCGGCACCAGCAGGCACGCTCAAATCCGGCTGCAAGGAGGCAAACTGCTCTGCCGTCAGCGCCGCAAAGTCCCCATTAAACCCAGGTGGCCCGCCTGCAATGCGCAAATAGGTTTCGGCGCGGCACCCGTTTGCGCTGGCATAGGTCTCGTAGGAGCGCATATTGCTAAAACGCAGGGTCGTCACCACCGCCATATTGCAGGTCAGGGTAAATGACTGGTTGCGATGCTGACCGCCATCATCGGTATAAATCAGGCTAGTTGGGGTAAAGGTCAGCTCGCCATAGGTTCGCGGGTATGCGTCTCGCTGGGTGGCTTTGGTCAGGCTGGCAAGGCTTGGGCCGTACCATAGCCCGCTGCGATGGGTGCCATCTGTGCGGGTGCGAAGGGCTGCGACCACATTGCCCGCCGCATCCAGAAACTCAATATCCATATCGCACAGGTCGTTAGTCCAACAGGCGTTGGATGCCCCAATCTTCAACCGATACCCAATGGGCTTGAACGGGATAGACCCACCCCATACGCCGGTATCAGCGGCACCGCTCTTGTTATAGGCATAACGGAACAACCCGATATCGGCGGTATCGCCAAACCAGTCTGCCCATTCCGCCCCACCGGTCGCGGTTACATCAAGCGCGGCATCGTAGGTAATGGTCTGGGCAGCCGATAACATCAGCCACCCTTTGGACGGCAGGAAAGTCGCCATGACTTACCTCCAGGGGCCGGTGATATCGAACCCAATCAGTGAGCGCGGATCAGCGTTGTAGACGTTGGTCTGATAGAGACCACGAATGAAGCGCACCTTCTTACCCGGCAATGCAGGCAAATCGCCAAAGTTTTTACGGTGCCAAGCTGTGATATCACCGTATGGCACGATAAGACCTGGCATATAGCCCCGCAGATGGTTTCCATTCTCCAGCACCATGCAGGGGTCGGTAGAAAAGTAGAATCCATTATCAGGGCCATTAGGTACGGCTAAACCAGACCCTAATCGCCCAAACACTCCCTTTAACCACCAGGAAGTGGTACCAAACAATTGATGATAAGGGCGTGCTATCGCTCGCTGGCCTGACTGGTCAAAGGTGGTTAACGGTGTCCCCCAGTGATTTGGGCTGCAATAGTCTCTGTTTGACCAACTAATTTGACCATCAGCGGCGTTAGTGGATGGATAGTGGCAGAGTACGGCATGGTAGCGATCCCCTGGCCTTATTGAGCGGATATATCCCGCACAATAGACGGTTTGAAAGCTGTAGTTACCAATAGCGGGCAGCCAATAAAATAGCTGTTGATCACCTATCAGATCCCAGACTTTTGATGCGTATCGTTGGGTTGCTGGCCAACGGTGCTCGTAGATGGTGGTGTAGGTATTGATATCCACCACATCCTCCACCATCGCTATTTTGGCAAGGTAATGGGTAGAGCCATAAGTGCCCGTCCAGCCAGTGAATGCGCTGTTATCAATCCGCCACGATACATTCCCCGATTCACTGGCATTGGTGGGCCGCACGATAAAGATCTTTCCGTCACCGCTCTCATGGGTGATCGTCCAGCCCAGCGGCGCCACCTTCATGGTCATGGCCGCGCCCGTTCCTGGGGCACCGGGGTTGCCGCCGTCAATCTCAAACCAGACCTGAGTGGCGGTGACCTGCATCACCCGATGCTCGCCGTTGTAGGCAGCAGGCGATACCCCCTCGACCTGGACAACTGAGTCTTGCAGATAGGCATGACCACCGGTAAAGGTCGCCACTGCCCACCCCTTGGCAGTATCGAAAGCCAGCGCGTTGATGGTCAGAGTGCCAAAGCCGGTGACCAGCACCGCCTTGAGCAGCGCCGCCAGAGCGCCCTCTGCGGTATCGCCCAGGCTCGGAGCGCCCTGCATCTCGCTTGCAAACCATTTGACCTTGTATTCAGCCATCGCTTTCTCTCCACGGGCAAGGCGCAACGCCTCACCGGTTAACGGTTGACGTTGCCCCTGAGCTGGGCCTCGAAACGGTCGGTATCCACCGCAGCCACCGACTGCAAGATGGTGCGGATAAACCAGATCGGGTAATTGGCGGCGTAGGTGTTAAACCGCAGCACGTTGCCCGCAGCCCACCCGGCCCCCCAGCCACGGCGGTCAAGCCTGAAATAGGGCTGGCCGTTGTTGGGGTTGATGGGGGCAAAGTCGGTATTCACGTCCCCCACCGCAATTTGGCCCACATGCTCGCCGACCAAAATAAACGTGGTGGAGGTCTGGAAGATGATGGCCCATCGCTCTTGCAGGGTCGCCCGGTTGGTCACCACGATCGGGAAATCCGTGTCGTTGTATTCCGCCGTGCAGGGGTCGCCAATCAGAAAATCAGACCAGTTATTTGTCCAGGTGCGTTGGTCGAACAGCGCCCCATAGCGGGCCCACAGGTCACCGATGATCAGGGCGCTGGAGACCAGGGTATCCGCCGCCTCATAGTTGTGACTGAGGGGGCGTGCCAGGGTGATGCGGCCCGAGATCTCCACATCAGTGGCCAGGCTCATATCCTCGACCCGGTGAACCACGCTCAGCGGCTCCACATAGCCGGTCAGACTAAGTGGGCTGGCCAAGGTCACTATCCCACTGTTCATGTTGACGCTGTAGAGCTGAGGCGCCAGCTCCTTGCCGTTCTTGTCCTCCACCCGGCAATAGGCCAGCCGTTCCCGCCCGGTGTTGAGCTGCTGCCCGGCCTGCACCCCCATGGGGAAGGCGCTGCGCTTGGTGGAATGCACCACCACGATGTACCCCTTGCGAATGAAGGGCACCCGGCCATCGGATGGCAGGCGCACCGGATCCAGCTTGATCAGATCCGCATCGAGCGGCAGATAGCTATAGACCACCGCATTAAACCGGATGGTGTCAGCCACCACCGACAAGGGGCGCCAGATCTTGCCATCGACCACCCTATCCGGGTCGTACCAGGGTTTACTCTCGTTGCCCGCCGCCGTCACCAGGCGGCCAAAGCGTACCGATACCACTCCGGTCTGATAGTCCACCTTGCCGGTTACATCCTGGCTGGTGATGGTGCCATCGCCGTTGGCGGTCACCTCAAACCGGCGCCCGTCTGCGGTGTTGCCGCTCAGGTAGAGGCTGGATGGCGCAATGGGTGCCCCCGGCGTTCTGAATGTCACCTCGTCCACCGTCTGGGCCACCAGGCTGGTGACCAGCGAACTCAGGGCAGGCACGGGCGCCGCGCCGGGGTTCCAGACCGTCACGGTCGCCTTGCCGGTGGCGTAATCCAGTGTCCCGGCCTGCTCACCGGCCCCGGTGGCGGGGTCGATGTTGCGATAGAGGATCCCCTGCCTGTCCACGTAGACCGACCCGCCCAGCGCAAAGCGCACTGAGTTGGCCAGGATCGCCTCGCCGTTGCGCGGGGTGATATCCAGCACCAGCGGGGTGGCTGTCACGGTGTCTTGGCCCGCTTGGCTTGCATTGTTGCTGCGGTACTCCACCTCGACCCAACCACTGTCGTCCACCGGGAACAGGTAAGCGGCCTGCACGTAGTAGATTTCAACCAACGTCCAGCGCTGGCGGGCAATGGTGTTGCCGTGACCATCGCCATAGGTGCCGATAGTTCGCCACTCATAGCGAGTTTTCGGAATGCCACCCTGGCCATCGGGTTGGATCACGATCTGGCCGCTGCTGTAGTTGACGGTACCCCGCTCCACCCCTGCCGCATCCAGCAGCTTGCCCGCGCCGTTGTCGCGCACACTGATGATAGGGTCACGGGTAGCGATCACCAGTTCGGTGTCGTCCTTCACATCCTCATAAAGAGCATTCCAGCGCAGCGAGACCATTCTTGGGGTCAGGTTCTGCTTGGTCAGCTGCAGGGTGATCGTCCCGTCCGGGTTGCGGGCCGGGTAGTCAAAGCGTTGGGTGTCCGGGTCGCCGTACTGGTAAACAACCTGGTACTCCTGACCGCCATCCGGCAGGGTCGCCACCCGCAGGGCCAGATCGCCGGTTACATAATTGATGGTGCCGGTGGCATCGCCGGTCAGCTGGCCCGCCCCGTTGTCGATGGCGGTTTTGGTCGCGCCACCGGCTTGCCAGGTCAGGGTCAGGCTGTTTGGGGTAATCCCCTCATGGGCCAACTTATGGGCCAGCTGCACCGGATCCAGCACCATGCTGGCGCGGTTGAGGTAAGAGACCTTGGTGCCCCAGCTGAACATGATCGCGCTGTTCACATCCGGCAGCGCCCCCAGGGTCAGCACCACAGAGCCGGTGGTGAAGTTGAGCAAGCCAGAGCCATAGGATTTGTCCTGGCCAAACAGCTCCCCGCGCCCGTTGTCTTTCAGGTCATACCATTTGCCCTGGGCCAGATAGCTGACGGTCAGCGAACCGGGGCAAGGGGTGGGCAGCAGGGTCGCGGTATAGGCATAGCCCCGGTTGTTGGCGGCGATCTGGATCTGGGCCGTGTCAGCGATGCGCGATGGCATCACTGCCGGGCGAAAGCTCACGGTTTTGCTGGCCGCGCCATAGTTCGGGCACTGGCTGTTGAAGGTCAGCAGGCCGCGCCCGTAGTCGATAGCCCCCACCACGGTACCGACCAGGAACAGCTCGCCCCCCTTGTCGGTGATCACTGCCGCACCGATGGTGACCGATACGCTGCCCGGCATGGCACCAATCCCCAGGAACAGCCCCTGACTGGGGCTGACCGGTGAGGTGGTGGTGAAGGTGTGGGGACTGCCCACCCCGGATTCCAGCAAGGCGCCCAGCTCACCGGCAGCGGTCAGATCGACCACAGGGGTTTCACTGCGAGCACTGGGTACCAGCTGAGTGAAAATGGTCTTGGCCTGCACCCGCATTGCCCCCAGCGCCGCATCCGCGACCAGCTTGGTGGTCGAAAAGTAGTTGGCGGCATCGGCCACCACGGTTTCCCGCAGGGTGGTCTTGGTGGTTGCCTGGTCATAGGGGCTGGGTTGCTCCCCTTCAAAGGTGTGGCGCAGCGGGTCAGTGATCACGCAGGTGACCACGTTGCGGGTGAACTCGCCCTGGTAGCCAGCCACCCCGAACTTGCGCAGCTCGGCAGTTACCCGGTCAACCCGTACATACTGCTCAACCTCGTTCCCCTTCCCTTCGTTGCCGACCAGCACCAGCACCTCCCCGACTTCCGGCAACCGCACCTCTACCCGTTGCAGGATGCGGATCGCCCGCTGCCCTTCCAGCTGGGTATCGTAGAGCACCCCCTGCCACTTTGGGCCTCGGGCCTGATAGCGCTCCAGGGTGTTGCGGGCGTTGCCTCTGGTGTCGTTGTGGTCTTTGGTGGTCATCAGCGTCAGGTTGACGCTGGGGTCACTGGGCGGCAGCAGCACCATGGCATTGGCGCCATAGTAGGTGTCGGTGTCGTCCGTCTGCACCGCCAGAAACGCCTTGCGCATATTCACGGTGCCATAGGCCCGATCCATATCGCTGACGTCAGGGAACAGGCTGTTATGGTTGCCGCTGATGATCTCGCGGCCAGTGATGCGACCACCGCCGTCATCGGTATCAACCAGGCGCTGGCTGGCCAACAGCACGATATCGCCAGAGAGAATGGTCATGGGGTTACCTCAGTGAGATTCAGGGTCAAGGCATAGGGGTCGCCCCCTTCCGGGTCGGCCATCTCGATCAGTGGCATGGCCACCACACCAGGGCGGCGCCACACCACGGTGCGGGCCACGCCATCCAGCAGGGTCAACGTCATCAGCTGGGCCACCTGCGCCTCCAGCACCTTGAGCTCCTGCACCTTGGCGCGGGAGCAATGCCCGGTCAGGGTCAGCGGCCGCCCCTCGGGCTTGGCGGTCTCCTCCACCAACAGGGCGCCACTCAAGGTCGGGGTCACCACCTGCTCGACCGGCGCCCACTCGAACTCGTCGCGCCAGACCAGATCATCTGGCAGCAGCACGCTGTTTAAGGTCACGTTCATTGGCGAAGTCCTTGCTGTTTAAGAATGTTGATAAAGGCATTCGCATTGGCCTCATCGGCCTGCAGTTCGGCCGAGCCCCCTGCCCCTTTGAGCTCGATGGTGATCCGCTCGGACAAGGGCCTGCGTGTCCCTGGGGTGTTGGTGCTGGGGGTAGATAGCTCTGCAGTTGGGACTGGTAGCTGGGCGGCGGCCTGATTGGTTTTGGCACTCTCCTTGGCCAACGCTTTGTTGAGCTCCTCTTTGAGGCGGGCCTGCATCACCTCCATCTCTTTTTGGAACTTCTCGCCGTAATACTTGCTCCACTCGCTATAGGCCGGAATGTCCTTGACCTTCTGGCTGTAGCGGGCCAGCTCCACCTCCACTCCGGCCAGGGTATTGGCCAGCCCCTCGGCATTGCCACGCAGGTTGTTGATATCCACGCTCTTGTAGTAGAAGGAACCGGCGTTCACGGTGCGGGTGATATCGCCTCGACCACCGCCCCCACCGCTACTGGTGAGGCTGACATTCGTCTGTTTGGCTTCATCCTGAACCCCTTTAAGCCCCGCACGCATCGCATCAGTAGCGCCTTTGGCCCGTGCGGCGGCCTCGTCAAAGCCATCACCAATGGCCGCGACGGCCTGCTTGGTATCGCCACTCCCCCCTTTCACCTTGGCCATGGCATCAGCGGCGATGGCCATGGAACGAGCCAGCGCATCCCCGGTGATTTTGCCCTGGGCGGCCAGTTGCTTCTGACGCGCGATCACCGCATCGATCTCGGCGGTGGTCTTGGCGCTGTTGTAGGCGGCAGCCAGCGCCTCCTCGATGGCGGCACTACTGGCCCCCGTGTGCGCCACCAATACATCCAGGGCGCCAATGGTCTTCTGAAAGCCCGCACCGATACGACCATTGGCCCGTTCGAAATCCAGCCCCAACGCCTCAAACGCCTTGGCCAGTTCTGCCGCCCCATCGACACTTTGGCGGATGGCTTGCCCCATCAACTGCTGCTCGCTCACCATGCGCTGCGCGGCCTGGGTGGAGCGACTGTCCAGTAGCAACAGGGTCTCGACCACCGCAGCCAACTGCTGGCCCCAGTCCTGCCACTGGGGGGTGGATTGGGCCAGCAGTTCGCCACTCTCGGGCAGGCTCTGCTGCAATGCCTCCTGCGCGTCGGTCAAGGTGGCCGTTGCCGTGGCCGCCTGTGCACTGCCGGGGCCAAGGGCCTCCAGCTCGGTCAGTAGCCCTTGCAGCTCTTCGCGGCCAACAACACGGGCAACCAGCTCCAGCGCGAGTTTGAGGGTTCGGGGGTCTGACATGGGCAGCCTTACCAATCAGTGAACAGACATGCTCATTCTGCCCATGCAAGGCGATGCCAAGGGGTTATGGTGGATTAAAAAAAGAGCGCCACAAGGAGGTGAAACGCTAGAATGAAAGGAAGGATGTGTGATATTTTGCCACTCCATCCCTGCATAAAGGGATGGTTAACAGCCAATATTTGTATGGTTTACAAGCGAATTCGTGTGTACTCAGCCTCTTCTTGGCGCTAAGCTTGCTGGCAAGCTTAGCGCCAAGAAGAGGCTGAGTGACCAACCAACTGTCAGGCACGGCAACAAAGGAGGTGCAACATGACAATCTCGATGCACTCTTTACTGCAAAAAACTGAAGTGGTGAAAGAGGTCAGCGATAACAGCTTTCCGCGCCCCATCCAGATCCGCCGTGATATCACCAGATACAATCAGCCAAGATACATAGTGCTGTGGCGTGATGAGTTTGAAACCAAGCGCAACGACAGCAGTGCCGAAAGCTACTACATCGAACCGATCGCAGAGCTGTTGGTCAAGAATGACAAGCTCCGTTATGCCGTCAAACCGTCGAGTCACCACAGAGTTAACTCACGTTTTGACGAAGCGGTAAAATGCGCAGTCAACGAAGCGCTGACCCAAGAGCTGCAACTGCTGGCATAAACAAAGAGTGGTAAAAGCCTGATCTCTGAATCAGGCTTTTTTATTTTTGAGACAAGTCCGGGAAGACTATGGCCCCCAATCTGGTTCAGACCTACCGCAAACAACTCGATACCGACCCCGAAGGCATGACAAATGAGGTGACCTTTCAGCACTTCATGATCGCCCGACGCAGATTGGCAATACTGGCGCTGACTGAATATCGCATGAGCGACGACAGCGACTTTTCATGCTGTCTGGTGGTAACCGAGCTGGGGGTGGATGAGTGGCTGACCGATGCTATCGAAGATGACAGCCAGTGGAGCGAGGAAGAGCTGCTAGCCTCTGTCGCAGATGCCCGCACCGGCAACGATACTGTTGTGGGCCGCTTTGTTTATAACCCGGTACAGTTGCCCATCAATGCAGAAGCACAAGATCAACAGGGTATTCAAATCCGTGGCGCCTTTATCGACCCGGATTACCGCAGCGGCCTTGCCCGACAAGTGTATCAATATCTGCGGGGAAAATATGGCTGCGTGGTCAGTGATGATATGCAAACCCTGAGTGGGGCACTGCTCTGGTTGATTGGTATCAATCAACTCACCTCACAATGTATTGAAGTTTACGACGCACAGCGTCAGTCCATTCGCGGCTATCTCGGCTACCCCATCAAACCGGGCAGCTTCAAACCCTGGTGCCTGACCGGGTTAACCCACCAGCAAATCACCCAAGAGAGCAGCAGCAAGTTTGATGTCGTCGATTATGCAGAACACGACGACAAACGCCATATCCTGTTTCTTTTACGCTGACCCCTATTGTTGCCGCGACCATCGATAGCGGCAAACCCCTCTGCTTGTTTATTCCCCTCTTGTAAGCCGCTGGCTACCGTTAACGGTGGCCAGCAGCTGCGCCGTTTCGGCGGCAGTTTGTCAGGGAGTGGGCGTAGGTGCGATTAGCCGGCAGGCGTAATCGGACATTCGCCAAACCTCACCCGCCAGCGCAGCAAGCTCTTCCCGGCCAGTGACCTTGGCTGCCAGCTCCAGGGCAAGTTTGAGGGTGGTAGAGGTGGACATGGAGCATTCCGATCAGATTCAGATATGCCCTATTGTGAGAAAATCGTTGAATGGATGGATTTATTACAGGTTACTAATACATATCACAGAACAAACGCATGAATTTAACCATTCGATAGCTGATAAGTTATGCTTTAAATTTTATCACTCAGGATTAAACCCCAATCAAAAGCACAACTTTAACTTAATTAAAATACACATTGAAGAAATGTAAAAAATTAATCCACCGCGTATTTAAGATTACAAATTAAACACCGATTAACTCATTAAGCTCCAGTACAGGAAACGTTGATATCATGCTCAAATGATTCCAGTTGAACAATATTTGATTACAACAAGAGTTCTTATTTAACAATTAACTATTAATGCATATGGATTTTTATTTTTCCGAAGCCATCAATACTAAAACTAGTTCTACCAAAATTATAACCAGGAGATAAGAATGTCAAAATTTGATTCAAAAAAAATCATTTCTTTCCTTTCAAATAAATGGAAAGGTCGAGGATGCCCAATGTGTAATTCTGGCCCGTGGAATGTACCTGACAATACGTTCCAACTTATGGAGTTTCACGGAGGAAATCTTGTAATGGGTGGGCCGTTGATTCCAGTTATTCCTGTCTCGTGTGAAAACTGTGGTCATACTATTTTGGTGAATGCAATCATCGCAGGGGTAGTGGAACCGGAATCACCTTCTCCAACTCGAGAGAAGGCATAATGACGGCCAATACTGGATTTAAAATGTCACAAGGGTTGGAAGTTCTCACTCCCAAGAATGATAAAGCGCTTCCAATCCCATGTAACGAGTGGGATGAACTAAAAAGACAGATAGAAACACTAACAACTGAACCTTGGCTGATCCAGATGATCGGTTCATTACTACTTGGTGCAGCACTAGCAATACTTACATCCATTTTAACTGGCACTATCTCGGATGCAGAAAAAATGAATAGTGTTATTTCTTGGGCTGTCTGTTGTGTATGTGCAATCACAGGATTTTTATCTCTCTACTTCGCCCATAAGGAAAAGTTAACTCATCGTTCAAGAGCAACATCGATAGCGACACAGATGAATCTCATCGAGCAACGCTTTGAAAGAAACTAATTATAAATGAGGACGGCGGGTCTCCCCGCCGTTTTAACGATCTAGTTAGTGATACTCTTATATAGGCTAACCTGATTAAACTTCGTTTATTTCACACTAATTTAATTTAGCAATCATAATACTACCTGGCAATTATAAATTGCCATATCACTGAGAGCTATTGAACAATGCCTTATATTAAAAAATACAAACTAACAAATGAGAGTAAAAATAAAACTCGATGGATAGGCAAAGACGAAATCCAATTCAAGCTATATAGAATTAAGGCATTAATAGATTTTAATGATATAAAAAAAGGGGATCTTGGTGGCTGGATTGAAAGTGAATTGAATTTATCACAAGATGGCTTGTGCTGGATATATGATGACGATTCCACAGTATCTGAAAAGGCTATAGTCAGTGGAAATGCCAAAATAACTGGCTATTCTACCATCAATGGAGTGTGCAAAATTTATGACAACGCAACCATCAACAGCTCAGATATAGGTGGTACATCTGAGATTTTTGGTAATGCCGAGATCATTAAAAGTTCGATCAATGGTGAGTCAACTATTTGTGACAATGCAAAAATATCTAACTCTCGTATAACTGGAGATGGCAGATATTCTGAGCATTATACTCAGCAAAAGCTACGTATTTATGGTAACTCTCGGCTTCAGGGGGTTATGATAGATGGTGCCCCACATATATATGAAAATGCAATAATAGATAAAGGTGTATCTATTGAGCATTCCCCAAGGATATATGGTCGAAGTATATTGCGAGGACAGGTAAAACCAGATAACATTTTTTTAGACGAAGCCACATTATTTATCCTTGATGATACTGAGATTTTTGGCAATGCAGTAATAGAGGCTAAAAAGAAAGATAAAAAAGAGAGTTCACTCTTCATTAAAAATTCAGCCAGGATATACGGGAACTCTCACATAGTTGGTTCAGGGTCAATAAACGGCCGTGTTCGTATCTATGATTACGCCAAAATTGATGGTCTTTTTCATATTGATGAACATTGTGAAATTTTTGGCGAAACAAATATTTCTGGAAAATTTAAGATATGGTTATTTGGTCATATTAAAGTATCTGGCGTAACATTTATTCGTGCCGATAAAAAAACCATAAGCCTTGAAGGGAGAAAAAACATTAAAAACAAGACGATAACACGAAACTTATTTCTTGGTCTTTTTTGACCAACAAAAAACGGCGGGTCTCCCCGCCGTTTATCATTCCCTGATCCCCCCTATCATCACACTGTCACCGGTCTATCTACATAGAAGGGGGCGGTCTCGCCATCCACGGCCAGCAACTCCCCCTCCAGCTCGATCTCGATGGGCTTGTCGCTCATAAAGTCCACCGCCTTTTTGGGGGACAAGCTGGCACGGGGCACCGTCAGTTTGATGGCCTCGCCGCTGACGATACTGCGGCCATCTAGCAGCAGCCGCGCCTTGATCTCCGGCTGGATGTTGCCCGCGATGCGGGTACCGGTCACCGCATTATAGGTACCGCTGACAGTCAGGCTGCCGCCATCGGCTACCGAGCTACCTTTCACCGCCCTCACCAGCCCGAGCGCATAGTTGACCTCGATATCGGTACCCACCACCAGCGCGGTGGCCCCTTCCTTAATGGCCAGACCCGTTGCGGCAATATTGCTCTTGCCCAGCTGTGCCCACTTCGGCCAGGCGGGCAGAATAACCGGCAGATCAGTCAGCGTCCCGGCCCCCTGATTGATGGGGCTCTCCAGACCCATAAAGGCGGCGGCCAGCAGCACGGGCGGGATCTCGGTGGTCTTTATGGTGACCATGGCAGGCTTGGGAATGTGGTAGTTCTCCCGCGCCTGACCGTATTGCCCCTTGCGCTTGCTGGGAATGGAGATCTTCTGGCTGTCGGGTTTCACCTCCAGGCTATCCACATCGATGGGGCCAATCACCCCGGCCGAGAGCCCGTTCACAAAGGTCTCGATAAAGAGATCCCCTTCCAAGTGCAGTGTTTCGCTCATCATCGCTCTCCTTTGAATTTCACTCGGGTAGTAAAGGCAAGCGGCAGATAGGCAGCACCGCCGCTGTAACTGGGTTTGACCGGTGGGGTGACCCGGCGAAAGGTACTGTCACCACATGCTCGCCCGCTGACGGCCTGCAGGATGCGGCCAAGCCACACTCCGGCACCGACCTCCTTGGGGCTGGCGCGATGCACCAGCACCAGCAACCAGAGCTGATCAAAGCTGCTAGCCCGGCCTGACTGGGTGCCTTCGCTCTCACGTTCGCCCTGATAGACCACATGCACCGACGGACTGTGCTGGCCCAGATTGGCGATGGCCGCCACATCGGTGGCCACAAACACCTCCTTGAGCCCTTTCGTTTTCAGTGGGGCCAGCAGCTCTCGCAGCCGCTCGCCCGCCTGCAGGTAGTCGAGTTCGGTACCAGACTGGTTGGCGGGTTGACTCATAGAAAGCCCCCCTTGTCGCGCCCCTGACTCCGGCCAAAGACGCGCCCATCCGACTGCAGTTGAGCCAGATTCTGGCTCTCAAGGGTGGCCCCATCGGATGCCAACCCCAGCGCCAGCTCCCCCTTGCCAACCGATTTCAGAAAAGCCAGGGCCGCCTCGTTGCGCTTGGCTATCTGCTCCGGTGCCTGTTCACCATAAAGACGGTGACGGGCGATATCGGCGCAGATAGGTACCAAGGCACTCGGGATATGGGCCAGCGGCAAGGGATAGCGACCCGCCAGATAGCCATCGATCAAGGCGCTTGCATCCTGCAGGGCGATGGTGATGGCCGCCTGATCCAGCTCACCGGTCGGCGTCATGGCCAGGCGCAGCAATTCGGCCTCGCCAAAGCGGATCACCATGTCATTGACGCTGGCATACATATCACTGCTCTCCGTTCTGGCCAGATGACTGCTCATCCTTGACCGGGTATTGCACGTCGGTCGCTGCGATCGCCGTCACCAGTTCGGCCTTCTTGAGCTTGGCCGCCTCCGGGATACCCATCTGCACAGCCAGCTCGCGCAGTTCATCGACCTTCATCTCGGCCAGCGGCGTGACCTTGCCCGCCTGGGTGGCTTCACTATTCTGGGTGGCAACACCGGCCAGATAGTCCGAACCGGTCAGGACGCCCAGTGTTGCGTCCAGATCCCCAGGCGCCGATGGTGCATCACCTGCCTGAAGACTGGCGTCTTCAGCCAACCGGACGACCACCAGACGCGGGTCGTTCTCCAGGGTCGCGCACTGCTCAGGCGACACAACCATCTCAGACTTGCCCGGTACAATCGGTAGGCCCGCACGGAAATAGTTCTGACGAACCATTGACCCTGTTTTGCAAAGAATGCCGACCCGAATAGCCAGTTCCATCTCTTGTTCCATCTCATGTTGTCCTCGTCGAATCTGATAGAGAGGCTGTTTAAACCGGGGGTTAAACAGCCACAACGCAGGGTTAGAGGTAGTCAGCCACCACCAGCTCCAACTTGCCTTTAAGCTCGTTGCTGCTGCTGTTTGCCAGCTCTCGCTCCAGCATCTGGGTCGCCAGCTTCTCAAGGGAGGGCGGTACCACCAGCAGAGTGGCCTTCACCCCGAGCTTGCGGCCACCATCGGCTTGAAACTCCCGCATTCTGGAGAAGGAATCCCACAGGTTGTCGGGGGTCAGCGCCCGCTTGTTGGCAAAGGCCAGTTGCCAGAAGCCAAAGCCTGCGGCATCACGGCAATCGACCCCGTAGCGGAACTCCTTGCGGGTGAATACCGCTTCGTCATCGATCTTGGTCATGGCAATCAGCTGCGGTGACTTGCGCTCCTGGAAGATGACCGGCTTGATGGCGCGGCTGGTATCGAGCAGGAACCAGGGCTCCCCCTGATAACCGGCATCCACCACCACGTTGGCGCTCAGAACAGGGGTACCCGTGCCATCGGCCTTGGGATAGACAGGGTGATCGGTGTCGAAGAAATACTGACCGTCATAGCAAGGTGTGGTGAAGCCTGCACCGAGCAGACCAAAGCAGAGCTCGTCGGGGTGGATCCCCGCCGCCAGGCCCATCTCTTGAAACAGGGGGGCATAGATACCCAGCTCGTCATCTTCGATATCGTTGCGATCGACCGCCACGGTGGCCTCGAAGTCTTCGTTGACGATCTGGTAACCGTGCGCCTTCATCGATTCGATCACCCGATCACCAACCCACTTGCGCAGACTGGGGAACTTGCCCAACCAGCCATAGGTGTTGGACTTGGTGGTCGATTTGATCACGGTAGCGATCTTGGTGTACTGGGCTGGGGCTTCACCCTTAGCGTCTTCAAAGTTCTTCTTGAAGCCGGTGAAGAGGGCCTGCAACAGCGCGGGAGTAACAATGGCCATACGGGTGTTCCTTCTCTGGTTAAACAGGTTGGTCTGGCGGTCGCATTCGTCCGATTACGCCGCTGCGCGGCTAAACGAACCTATCGGCCTTTTGCCTTGGCAAACTCTTCATAGGAAATGCCGAGCTGATCGGCGGCATACTTGTCATCCGCCGAGAGCACTGCCTCTCCCTTCTTCTCGGGCAGGGTCACCTGGGTGGTCTGGCTGGCAGCCAGTGCCGCAATCGCCGGACGGGGCTCCAGCAACGCCTTGAGAGCAGCCACCCCCTTCTGAGCGGCATAGGCGGTCAGATACTCCTCTTCTGCGGCCACCACCTTGCCCTGGGTACGGGCTTCCTTGATCAAGGTCGCTGCATCCGTGGTCTCAACCTTGGCGCTCAAGGTGGCCACTTCCGTCACCAGGGCGTTATAGGTCTCCACCGGTACGTACTTGGCCAGGTCAATCTGGCCCCCCTGCCCTGTGGAGACGGTCGCCTTGAGCGCGGCCAGCGATGCCTTCTCGGCAGTGAGTGCCGCCTCCAGCTCTGGTGCTTTCTTGGCGCTGGCCTGCAGGGTATCCAGAGCAGCCAGAGCGGCAGTCCCCTGCTCGGCGGTAAACTGGCCATCGGCACCCGGCTGGATGCCGAGTTTGCCGAGCAGCGCGATCAGGTGTTCGTTCATGGATTTCTCCTGTTGTGCAACATGGGATGAGGTGGCCAGCTGGCCGGGTTGGGTAGACATATGGCTTGAAGCGGGTAATGCACTCAAAGCGGCAAGCGCCTGCATGCCCACCACACCGGGGTCATTGGTAATGGCGGTCATCCGCAGTTCCAGCGGGCGGCCCTGGGCGTCATAGGGAAAGACGGCAGAAAGGAATCGGTACTCTTTGGCAGCCACCAGGGCCGCTGCCCGCTCCGTCCAGCGCGGCTTGATAAAGAGCCCCTGCCCTTCGCGCCATGCAATCTCGTCACTGTTGTACCAACCGGCCGCAGGGGCTGGCTGGCCATTCTGGTCAGTCTTGAGGGTCTGGTGGTCGTAATCGATCAGGATGTCTTGCCCAAGGGCTTTGGCTCGGGCAATCAGGGCAGCAGCGATCTGTCCGTCCAGTTGCCAGTGACCACTCGCCACATCGAACGGACGACCATCACGGGCCTTGAACGGGCCGACCGGCAGCAGTTGGTACCAGCCATCGCCTTGAGGAGTAAGTTGCGCATCGAGCACTGCCAGCCGCTCCCCGCTGACGGGGTTGGCTTGGAGGATGGCCACGAAAGGCGCGGAGTATGGGGTCTTGGATATGTTCATGCCGCCATAGTGCGGCGGCATGAAAGGGGGTAGGGTTTATGGTGGGTTAGAATTCCCATTTTATGGCTTCAGTCATAGCCCTCATTTCGTGACTTACATCACTCTTTGATATTGATAGCCATTTTATAATTTTTAGCCCCCCTTATTTTAAATCAAAGGTTATAAGAGACTTAAATATGTACAGCCCAGAAAGACTTGTAGATTTAGATGAAATGGTCTTGCGATGCAGAACTACACAAGCAAAAGAGTATATATCTGAGGCCGTCTCATGCTATAGAGGTGGGGCTTATAGAGCTGTGATTGTGAATACGTGGGTAGCTATTGTTTATGACCTAATCGATAAAATAAGAGAGCTATCAATATCGGGAGATGCTGCAGCAAAAAGAATAATCGATGGTTTTGAAAGTTATCAAAAGCAAATTGATGAAGGTAATGAACAAGCTATAAAAAGCTCATTGGAATTTGAACGCAACATTCTCGACATATCTAAGAATGAATTACAATTTTTTGACAAACAGCAGTACCTAGATCTTCAAAGACTAAGAGAAGATCGGCACCGTTGTGCACATCCATCATTTCATCGAGAAGATGGCCCTTATAAGCCATCAGCAGAGCAAGCTCGAATGCATCTTCGAAATGCTATTGTACATGTCCTCTCACAGCCACCCGTACAAGGCAAGTCTGCTATTAATAAAATAATTTCATTAATATCATCACAATATTTCCCACGCGATACAGAGAAAGCAAAAGCACAACTTTCAGAAAGTGAATTAGCTAAGCCAACAGCTTCGCTATTAAAGGGCGTCATTGATAAATTAATGTTTGGCTTTTTATCAAATGACAGTCCTCTTTATGCTAAACTGAACGTTATACCTGCGCTCAACGCTATATTAGAACTCCATCGCGAACCGACTGAAATTAGAATGTCAGAGCAAATAAATAAGATCTTTCGCGATGTATCTGATGAAAACTTAAAGGGTGCCATCATTATGGCAACAAAAATACCGCCATTGTGGAATAGCCTATCCACTGCCTCCAAAGACAAAATAATAACATATGTAAAACACGCACAAGTAAAAGAAACGCTACCTTTATTTAGATTTTTAATACAACATCCTGAATGTGAAGATGATATAAAACTGAAAATAAAAATGCTTGACGAAAAAGGGTTGGCTGATGGAATTAACATCCACGAACTGGCCCCATTACTAATTGATAGAGCAATAGATATTTATGGCGAATGTCGAAACTGGGTACACGCCAACTCAATATATGAAAATATAATCAACCCTATACAGGGCATTTTGACAAAGGAAAATATTGAAAAGATATTATCACTTCCTCAACAAAAGGAAGCAGATTTAATAGGGAGTAATGGTTTCTCTCAGTTTATAAATTTCGTAAAACAATCTAACTTATTCGAACCTGATGAATTGGGGACTATATTGGAACGGTACGAGCTAGAACGATACAAATAAATTAATACATTCTGTGCACGAAGGGCCTTGATCTATAAGGCCCTTAATAAATTGTTTACTTTATACTTAAAGCTGCTAATAATCCAACTGCCGCTGTATCGTAAGGTGAGCGGTGTAAGGCTGATCCGGTTGTGCCGGTCAGTACCCGCTCTGAGCCTATACAGGCCGACGGGACTTCAACTTGAACCGAAGTCCGTCCGGCCACCATCCAATCCATACCGTCACGGACTTCAATATCAAACTGATTGAGGTCACGACCATGGGTAACATCGCCAAACAACGCCACCAAGCTGCCGTTCGTCAATCCTTTCACTGCTTCTATTGTGGATTGCCGATGTGGGAAGCCTCCCCTGACGCACTGATGCAGCAATACCGCCTCACTCCTGCCGAAGCCCGGTTATTGCAGTGCACGGGGGAACATCTGCAGCCACGCGGCGAAGGTGGCTCGAACCAGCCCGCCAATATCGTGGCCGCCTGTCGGCACTGCAACGGCACCCGTCACAAAACGCCCAAGGTGCTATCCCCTGAGCTGTATCAGAAAAAGGTGCGGGCTCGGGTGGGTAAAGGGGGCTGGTTTCCGAAAGGGATCACCAGCAAGGTCAAGGGGAACAAAACCAATGGTGTTTAAGGCTGTTTAACCACATCAATGGCTCACACCTTGCTATCAGGCTGACCATCCGCACCGGCTGGGGACACAAACAGAGTATGGAGCATTACAATGGCTCGGGGCTGAGATACCCCTCCAGCGTCTCCAACACGCTCTGTTTATCCCCTTCTGACAGCCCCAGAGCGCGGCGCTCTGGCAGGTTGATCTCTGGGCGCCCGAACTGGTGGGCCGCGCCATATTCAAGCGGGGTACCGAAGTAGAGAGAGCGGGGATCGGGCTGGGCAGCCAGCAATTCTGGCAACGCGCTGACCGCAGCCACACCGTTCCCCTGCTCCAGTGCAGCGAGCCGTGCCAGCAAGCTGGCCAGATAGTCGCTAGCCTCCACCAACCCCACCATATTGAGCACACTCTCGTTATTTGCCATCTGATTCCCCCTGCTGCTTGTTGTGCCAGTGCTCGTATCCTGCGCCCAGTGAAAATTGGGCAGCCAGGTCAAATATCACGGTTTATCAACTTTTATCATTAAATCATCAATGGTATAAGATTATGAATTAGTTAACATTTCTCTCGTCATCACACACACAAGGGAGAATGTTATGACCAAGCAATCAAACCACAATGCCGATATCAGCAACCCCAACAAAGGCTCGAACGGTACCAACTCTACCTATGACCGTAATCAGGGGAACCGTGGCTCGCAATTGAATCCGCAGAACCCGAAAAGCGGCGGCAAGAAGTAAACAAGAGACACCGGGGGGCTCGTCCCCCCTTATCTGGATCCCTATGACACAGAACGAGCAATCCACCGGCGCCAAACGCCCCTTTAAACAGACTCGGGCCCTTATCCGGCTCGCCCTCAACGATGGTCTTACGCAAAAAGAGATCGCCGCACTTTGCCGAACCCAGCAATCTATTGTCAGCGCGTGGGCAAAAGGGACGAAACTGGCCAATGAGGGGCAACTGACCGAATTGCTGACCCGCTATGGCCATACGCTGCGCCGCCAATCCTTTCGCCTCTATTGGTCTATCGATGATGAAACCAAGACGAAGAAATTTTATCGGGTTGAGGGCAAGGTTATTTTTCAACATCTCTTTGATAACCTCCGATTCGACCCCAATACCGATAAACGTTGCAAGACCTATCCTCGGGAACGGTGGATTGTGCATCACCAAGGGCAGGATACCTTTCGAATAGTTTCTCAAGCGCGCATTCAATTTAACGATGGGCTGTTACTCGATAGCCATCAGGATGATTCGATTTGGTTCTCATCCATTTCTCCCCCACTAACTTGCAAACAACTGGTGGACCACCTTGATAAGGCCGGCACTGAAATAGCGTCCACATGGCCTAGCGATGGCCACACCCTCCCCTTTCTGATCCGCCAAGCCCTGCTGCAACAAGGCTTTCCGGTGGAAGGGATTGAGGAGTACCCGGCACAGTGGTAGCCTCAGCGGACACCCAAACAGGTGTCAGAGCACCTTAACGCTCTGAAAGGCGGCAATACCGCCACAGATTTGAGCACTCTTGCGAGTTAAGCCCTGTGAACAGCCCTTTGCTCTCACGGCGCGATTCAAATCGACAAGGGGTATGCAGGCGGCTCATACAGAGCTAGGCGAACAGGTCACCCAGTAGCCGAAATGGCTGTATACCAACAGGGATAGGGGTGGGCGCGATACCCAAGCCGTCAGTATCTGGCCGCTTGGGTATTTTTATTTTCCCCCTGCAACCTCCCCCTCACCCCAACCCTCTCCCGCAAGGGGAGAGGGGGCTAAAGAAGATCGGTCGCTAAAAACAGCCACCGCCATCACCCCTCCCCTTTATCAGCTGGCGGTTTGCTGACCGACGTAGCGGCAACCAGTTGCGGCTCATCGGGTTCAGCCTGCGGGATCTGCATCTTCTTGTGAGCCCAGTCGAGCGGGATGCGCATGCCGCAGGCGGCCAGCTTGGGCAGGCTGTCGGCATAACGGCAGATATCCTCCGGCTCGGTCACATCAAACTCCAGCCGGGGGCTACGGCGCGGCCCCTGATAGCTCTTGCCGTTCAGTGCATAGAGCGGATAGACCAGATCGCGGGTCAGGGTAGCGGCCAGCTGGCGGAGATCTGCATCCCGTACCTCCTGACGCACCTCGTTATGAACATTACCCAGAGCATTGGTCGAGCTCTTGCCATCGGCCTGTGAGGTCAAGGTGCCCCCCAGAATGGCCTTGCTCATGGAGCGCTCGCACCACTCCATCATCACCACGAAGGGATCAGCCTGACCACTGGCGGCGTTCTGGAACTCAATCTCCATCCCGCGCGGGATAATGCCCCCGGCGTTATGACCGATGGAGAGCACCGCCTGCAGCAGGGTGGCCTTCTCTTTCTCGGTCGCCCCTTCCGGGTATTTGCCGAGCCGCACCGGCAGGCCGTAGATCTCCAGAAACTCGGCAAGATCGCGCACGCTGTAGTTCTTGAACAGAAACGGCCAGATCAGGGTACGGACAAGGCCGGTGCGGGCCAAATACCCCGATTTGGACTTGGCCTTGTGCAGCAGCCAGCCAAACGGGTTGAGGGCAACCCCTTCATGGCTGTTATCACGCAGCCGCAGCTGGTTGCGATCGTCCGGGTGGGTCTGAAACCAGGCGGGATCGCGCCAGATGATGCCCTTGGGAAGCTGCAACCCCTCCACCAGCTCCCAGCCGCAAAACTCCTGGGCACAAAACCCCTTGAGCACCGCATCGGTGGCGTCAAAGATGGCATCATCAAACCAGGTAAAGTCCTCAATCAGCTCGCGGATCATCTCGCTGTCACGCTTCTCCGCCGGGGTGGCGTTGCGGGGCGGCTCGATTGTCCAGCTCACTCCCAGCAGAGCGCGGCGACGTTTGCCGAGTTCACTCTGCAGGTGGGCGTCTTTCTCCTCCATATCTTCGGCCAGCTCGCACTGGGCGATCAGGTTGCCCTGTTCTGCCTCCTTCAATGCGGCTGCCGCCCTGCTCGGGGTGAGCCCCACCGTGGGGTGTTCACTATAGTGACGGCGCAACTGGGCAAGCGCCGCCGAGTTCTCGGTCTGCGGCTCTTTTTCCATCCGCAGGGGATTGCCGTTGATATCGATGATCCTGCCCATTACCAGGCACCTCTCTCGAACGAATGATGGTGATCGCCCCTTGCTTCATCGCGCTTGTTGGGCAGCGGGGTGAACTCGATGGCGCCCCCCTCCATCCAGCTGGCCCGCACCGCCATGGCCAAGGCCACCGCAAAGTCACCGTGGCGCTGTTGGCCCCCTTGGCCTGTGTTCTTGCCCTTGTCGATCTTGGGGATGCCGTTGATGACCTGGATTTTCCCCAAGTCATCCTGCACGTCTGCATGGCGCGGGATGGTCAGGTTGCCATCCTCAAACTCCGCCTTGAGCTTGGGCATCCACTCCCGATACCAAGGGTCATTGAGCATTACGCACTCGATCATCCCGGCCCCCCAGCGCAGGCGGGCGGCTTCTGCCAGATAGCCGCCGTTACCGGTGGCATCGAAGGCCGCCGCCGTGAAACGGTGCAACCCCTGCAGCAGGTAGAACAGGATCTGGCGCTGGCTCTCATAGGGGGCATTGACCAGCTCCACCACAAAGGGCACCCGTTTGCTCAAGTTGGTGGCGATGGAGAGCGGTACGAAAACCGACAAGTCCCCTTTGCAGCGAAGTCCTCTCCCAATACATGGCGGCAACTGCGATCGAGTGCTTCCAGACAGGGCTTGAGGTTCTCCTCGCACCAGATATCCACCACCGCCTTGCGGGTCTCCTCGCTCGAGAGCTCAAAGTCTTTGGGGGCGGTAAAGCGCAGAATGGGGATATCCGGTTGCATCGCCCGCTCGATCAGGGTGCGCTTGATATAGACGCCGCTGCTCTGCTTGGGTACGCAGAAATACTCCTCCAGGGCATCCTCTTCGGTGGCCGTGGCCTTGAGCAGCCCCGCCTTCCAGGCGTCCTCTGCGTCCTGTGTCCAAAGGCCGCCCTTGACCTGGCAGATCCGGTGATAGAGCCCCTGGCGGCAAGCATCGTCCAGGCTGATGGTATGGATGGAATACTCTTTACGGCCCGCGCGGCTGTCGTTTATCAGCTGGTTAAACAGGTTATCGACGCCGTTATGGGTACTGATCAACCGTACCTTGGCGCCCCACATGGTCAGCGCCATGGCGGCCTTCAACACCTCGGCCAGTCGGTCGTGGAATGCGGCCTCGTCGATGGTTACATTGCCCTGCATCCCCCGCAGGTTGGAGGGGTTGCTGGAGAGCGCCTGCACCTTGAAGCCAGAGGCGAAATAAACCACGAAGGTGAGGATCGCCTTATCCTCGTCGTCGGTGAACACCTCCTCCTGGATCTCACCGGCAGCTTTGTTGTACGCCTTGGCCCACATCGCCACTGCATCGATAAACTCGCGGGCCATCTCCTTGTTACTGCCCACATAGAAGTGGTGGCAACCGCCAGCCGTCTTGGTCTTGGAGGCCGTCAGGGCTGCATCAGCAGCCTCCGCCCAGGTGATACCGGTGCGGCGGCTCTTCTCGGCAATCTTGAGCGGGCTCTCGTCGGCAATCCAGATGCGCTGGTATGGCAGCAACACCTCGTCGGGGTTGTATTCGGTACCCAGGGTCTGGGCTAACTGTTGGGCGATAGGGGTCTGAGCAATGGCGGTCATCAGGCAATCCCCAGGATTTCGCGGCGTATCTCGGCGGCGGCTTCACCGCTCAAGCCCGCCTGAGTCACGATGGCTTCAGTCTTGGCGGCGATCTCTTCGGCAAATGCCTGGCGGATCTCTTTCTCCCGCTTGTGACTCTGCATCGCGGTCGATTCGAGCCGCTGGGCCGCCAGCATGGCGTTTTTCAGCATGTCGATATCCACCGCCTCCTCCGGGTTCTGCACCTGAGCCAGCATCGCCTTGAACAACTGGGAACGGCCCAGCTCCAGAATGAGCTTGGTGGTCTCCCCCATCGGCTTGTCGCCAAGCTGGGAGGTCAAGGCGGCCGTGGTTTCGCGCAAATCCCGCAGGTGCTGGCCGACCTGTTCAACCTGGCTGGCATGACGGCTTAACCCGGAGCGGGAGAGCTTTAGATCATCGGGCAACCCCGCCTCCTCGATCAGGCCGTTGATTTCATCCAGGATGGCGGCCTGACTGTTGCCCTTATCCCGCAGCATCTCGTTGAGGGCATCACGGATGGACTCAGGCAGCAGCCATACCTTGCTGGCACGGCCTCGGGTCGGTTTATCGGCCATGGTCAATCCTCCGCCCTGGGCTTCTTGACGCCTGGCACAGTTGCCCGGCCCTCTGCCGCGTCCTGCCCCCGACCGGTCAAGTGAGCCACCTGCACCGTGGCCAGTCGCTCGATACGCACCAGCCCCTGCTCTTCCAGCCAGGCCAGCAGGGTCTTCACCCGATCCCGCGTCACCCGGCCGGTACCCAGCTGGTCGAGGCAGTCATTGAGGATTGACTCGTTGGCGGCACCACCGATATCCAGCAGGGAGCGCAGGATCACCAGCCGCTGCTGGGCGTCCAATATTTGTTGAATGTTCATGGCTTCTCCTTCTGTACGGCGGCAAGCTCATTTTCCAGCAGCAGATCAGCAAGGCGGCGGGCTTGGCGCAGCTCCGGCTTCACCTCCCGCAACACCCCCCGCAGCTCGCTGATCTCCAACTGCAGCTTGTGCAGCTCACGCTCACTCGGCAGATCAGCCAGTACCTGCTCCACCCGCTGCACCCTCTGCACCAGAGCAGTGAGGTCTTCGCGCTTGGCGTAGGTTTTGGAGAGCAAGATGATGACCACCAGACCCACCAAGCTGGCCAATGCATAAAGAGGCCCCCAGTTCTTAACGATGAATTCCCACACGGGTCGCCTCCTTGCGCTCATACAGGGTCTGGCACTCGATACAGCGCTCGGCACCAGGCTCGGCGGCAAGGCGGGAGGGCGGGATGGCTTCGTCACAATCGCAGCAGATACCATCACCGTGTGGCCTTGCCCTGTTCTGGTGGGCTTCGATAATGCGCCCAGTCCGATCGGCATCGGCCAGCTGGGCGCGGTCTATATGGTCTGTCACATGACCTCTCTCGGAGCCCATCCCATTAGGCTATTTCACTTGCCATTTTGGCCCTGGGCAGTGCTCGAAAGCCTCACGTACTGCGTGTACGCTGCGGTTTCTGCGCGCTGTCCGAGACCAAACTGGCTGCGCCAATAACGCCCTCTGGAACAGGCTCAAACAGTGTTTTAACGGACGGTATGAGTCGCCTTGATGCGGCCCCAGATGGCGAGCAGGCCACCTACCGCACTGGCCAGATCCACCAGGGTGGATGCCAAGCTGGCTTGGGTACCCGCATCGACCGGCACACCGAACAGACCCGCAATACCGGCCCCCACGGCAATCACACCACCGATCACGGTGCGGCTTTTAAAGGCAGACTTCGCTTGAGGTAACAGGGAATCAGGCATGATGGGCTTCCTTCTTTTTGGGTTGAAATAACGGAGGTTGGCAATGACGGGCACGGGCCCGCAGGCGATCCAGTTCGGTCACCGAACGCCACCCCTTCTCAAAGAGGGATTGACGGGTCTGATGGTGGCTATAGAGCGGGATCGCCTTCGGGTCAGCGATCTGATTGGCCAGAGCGGCCTTGAGATGGGCTTTGCGCCCATCCTTGAAGCACGCGAGATAACGGGGGTTCTTGAGCTCAGGGATGCCAAAGCAGCCCGCAGCCTGGATCGCGGCCGCCGACTTCTGTTGCTTGATGGTCAGCACGCTCATGCCACCACCTCGCCAACCACGTCGGAAAGGAGGTAGCTCTGCAGACGCAACAGCCGATTGATCCAGCCATCGGCATTGGCCCACTGGCTCGGGTCTTTGCGCACAATGCCGTGCATAAAGCTGGCCCGCTGCATCATCAGCGCCAGCAACAACTGGCCCTCACCCTTGGCGCCCAGTTGCTGCTCGAGCCTGCCAATCGACACCGGGCCAAGGCGGCCATCTGCCATCACCCCCAAAACCTGCTGCAGCTGTTGGATGGCACGTTTCGGCCCGTGATGCACCGCTGCATCAAACACGGCGATAGAGAGGGCAGGGCTTAAGCTGGCGATCAGGTCACAGCGGGCGGGCGCCCAGTAGTTCTGGCGGTAAAAGGGCTCGGTATGGGCCGGTGTCAGATCACCGATAGCAATATCGGGTACCCCATCCCGATCGAGGTCGGCCATGCCGTCCTTCTTGCCATCGGCGGCGTCGGCGACGCCGTACTTGGTATGACCACCCCGGTCTGCCGGGTGGTTGACTTCGCCCCCTTCCACATCGGGACGAAGCAGCCATTTAAGTGCGAGTGATAACATAAAGGCCCCTCGGTGAACTGCGTTATCAGCAGCGTACCGAGGGGCCTCTATGGCATGGGTTTATGGTGGGTTACATTAAGAATCTATTTCACCAAATCACTTAATGATAATATAGATTACATCGTATTCTCTGGAGCGATTCTCGATGATTTGTCCACACTGCAAAATTGCCATTCATAACAATTTCAATGAGATTAAATTAGGTGCCTGTGGCAAAGACACTACGGGACGGCCGTATTATTGGTATGCTTGTTGTCTAGAGTGCCCATCATGCTCCCAACCGATTATCAATTTGAAGTCCGCTTTAAATGTAAATGGTGGGTTGCTTCAAAAACAAAATTTTATTGCATTTCCTCAAACTCGAGGCTCTCGGCCAGCCGCTCCTGTGGAGGTTCCTCTAGCCATTGCGAATGACTACAATGAGTCAGCTCTGGTACTTAGTTTCAGTGCCCAAGCTTCCGCAGCTCTCAGTCGTCGCTGCCTGCAACATCTCCTTGCTGATGCGAAACTATCAACAAATAGTAACCTTGACCGAGCAATAACAGAGGCTAAGACAAAAGGCTTGCCTAGTCATATTTCTGATCATTTAGATGCAGTGCGAGCTATAGGCAATTTTGCTGCTCATACACAGAAAAGTGTAAATACTGGTGAGATTCTTCCTGTCGAGCCCGAAGAAGCAGAATGGAACCTTGATGTGCTCGATATGCTGTTTGATTTTTGTTATGTGCAACCAGCTAAAAATGCCGCGAGACGCGCAGCTCTGGATGCCAAGTTGGCCGAAGCTGGTAAACCACCGCTCAAATAACCGTCGATTTATCATCATGAATGAAAACCCCGCTGCAGCGGGGTTTTCCTTTAATGGAAGTCGTATCGCTACTGATAGCCAAACATGTCAGGCTGATGGCGGCGGCGGGTCAGTTCGCGCTGTTCAGCCACCACCGCATAGGTCTGTGGCACCGAAAGCCCATGCTTGTTGGCAAGTGTATTCGGTCTTTGCATTACTGGTTAACGTTGCTACTGATCCGCGATCCCCAAGAAAGCACCTCGCTGCGATACTTTTTTTGAGAGATGATTTGGGACTAATCCTTTACTTGATACAGATTTAACTCTTCTTGCAGGGAAAAGCCCCTCGTAATGCCTCGATGACGATCGAATCTGCCGATTTGTTCCACTGTTCGGGGTTGGCTTTCAGGTACTTTGAAATTACTGCTTTGACTTGGCCCTTAGTAACGTTCTCGGGAGTGCAGAACAGTACATCGTCGAATGCATCGTGCACCCCGATAACGTATCCGCTGTAGACACCTCCAAGGAAACTCCCCCCATTATCGTCCTCGTCCATGTACGACTTGAGATCGTTACCTGATGTGAACACGGCCGAGGCTGAGAAAGTCATCATCAAAGTTAGCAGAGCAAAGATTCTGTGCACAATTTTCCTCCCAAAAGCTTGATAGCGGTTCATCGCTGAAAACAAGATTGTCGCTCGATGAAATCTAGCTATGTAACAGACGGAAGGCTACTGCATATTTACGAAAAATTTAATGCGCAGGGTCAATACTTGGGATTTTTACATTATCAACAAATTACCGGGTTCTCGGCGTTACATGTAGTCATGCACTGATGATATACACCACCTCACGTCAATCAAGCAGTGGGGGCAATCTACCGACATGCTGTATGTGCGGTAAATTACCCCCTTGTGACTAACAACGGGAGGCCCTTCCGCAGAGGAGTTTTACGCTATTACCCAAACAAATCAGGCTGATTGCGTCGCCGTGTTAACTCCCGCTGCTCTGCTACCACAGCATAGGTCTGGGGCACCGAGAGGCTATGCTTCCTCGCCAGCTGGTCGATATTGCGGCCATTGAACTCATCCCAGATAGCCCTATCCCGCAGTGCAGCCTTGAGATGATCCCCAGTGGGGATGTAGTAGGCACGGCCCCCCATATAGTGGGCCTGTACCAGCGCCAACTTGCGGGCCTGAGCCTTGGCCTGTTCTGGCACCATCCCCCCCCTTGCCAGTTCGCAGGCCAGTACATCGACCAGCTCGCTCAGAGCTTTGGGCCATTTGGCCGTCAGTTCGGAGGCCGGGATCTGGTCGAGGCGATCGATCAGCTGCCCCAGTGAGGCGTGATCATCGGCAAAGAGATCCTGACTTTGTTCCATGACTCCCCCGGCAAAACAGAAAATGCGTTGCGCCGATTAGAACACAGGCCATTTTATGCGCACATTTTTTAGCGCATACTGAGTCCCTCGTTATCAAAGGGAGATTGAGACGAATGAAATGGAGCGAACGATTGGTTGAATGGCTGCTGGATCTAACGGCGAAAAGCCAGCGAGATCCTTATGCTCTATGGCCTGCATTCTTAGGCTTTGTCCTTGCGCTGTTTTTGGTGATTTTCCCTGGAGTGATGAAACTGAAGTTAACTCATCCAGGCAAAGGAACTCTCTGGTCTTATCCTGATTTTGGCGACGTATTCAACATTATCTGGTTAGGCTCTGCTGCTGTCGGTTTTATCTTGTTCTGCAAAGGAGTCATCGCTACCTGTGCTCGCTTGGAAAAAGCAGGGAAAGACCTCTACTAGAAAAGGAGCAAATTACATTCAGAGCATGCATATACCCCCAATATGCCACTGGTGCCATTTCGCACCATCGGATAAAATCCCCCTTCAATCAGTGGGTTAATGGGGTAAGCGATGAAGGTATTTCTGAGTTGGTCGGGGGAACGCAGCAGATTGGTGGCCACCTTGCTGGATGAGTGGCTACGTTGCGTATTGCAGGCGATCCGCCCCTGGATCTCCACCAAGGATATTGACCGGGGTTCACTCTGGTTTAGCGAAATCCAAGACCAGTTGCAGGATGTGACAACCGGCATCATCTGTCTGACCCAAGAGAACAAAGAGAAACCCTGGATACTCTTTGAGGCTGGCGCACTGGCCAAGGGGCTGTCCAACTCTCGTGTCTGCACCCTGTTGATAGACCTAGAACCTCACGATATCCGAGATCCTCTGGCTCAATTCAACCATACCAAGCCAGACCAAGGTGGCATTTATGCCCTTGTACATACGCTCAACAACCGCTTGGGTGATAACCGCCTAGACTCAGCTATTCTGACCAAGGTGCTGGACACCTATTGGGCGCAATTTGAAGAGCGGTTTCAAAAAATTATTGCGGACACCCCCGTAACAGAAAAACCAAAAGCACGACCGGATAAGGATATTCTTTCCGAAATCCTCGAACATACAAGAACACTTAACTCGCGCTTGAATCGGCTGGAAGATAATCAACGGCCCTATACTGATGTCCAAAAAGTAAAAAGCATACATATCCCGTTAGAGATCAGGGATACTCCAATGATGTGTTTAGAAATGTACCACGATGGAAAAACTATTGGAGAAATTGCACAGTCTTTAAAAATACCTATCGCCACCGTTGCTAGCATACTGATGTCGCATGGTGTGCAGGTTATTCCCCCGCCCGCTCCGATTTAATTTGACTGTTTCTTATTCTCCACCTTTTCAGCGCCTCCAGCACTTTGACGGCCAGAGGCGCATCCAACCATCCTACCTCGGCCACCCCTACCCCGCCGTTTAAACGGGCCGTCATCCGTTGAACCCAGTGGTTTAATGCGGTTTCCGAACCATCCCTGACGATGCCAAGGCGGGCCATCTCACACCAGATGGCCCTGATCTTGGCAATTTCATTGACCCTGACGTGGCTACCGGTCGCCGGACTCAGCAGTCTGTTGGCTGCATGGCGAGCAAGCTTGGGCGTAAAGCCCGCCGCCTTGAAGGCAGTCAGCACCTGTTCCAGCTCCTGCTCGCTCAACAGGGCGGCGCTGCGCTTGCCGGTGTGGCTGGCCAACAGGTCGCGGTAAGACTCGTCATCAAGTGCCAACGCACGGCGCCCTACCTGTACCAACCGGATCAATCTGCTGCGTTTATCCATCAGCTATCCCCTCCCCGTTCTGCCTTGCTGTCATGATGCTGCTCGGCCACCCTCAGCTGTTGGTAGTGCTCATTGAGGCACCCCCGACACCAGCTGGAGAGCCGTGTGGCATCACTCGCCAAACCGAAAAACTCGGTATCCCATGGCCAGAACTCGCCACAACGGGGGCAACGCTGCTCCAGCCCCAGTTCGGTGATGCAGGCCCGACCGCTTTGCAGGCGGCGAGCCAGAATATGGGGAGCTAGCAGGGGGCTATAGATGGCCATGGCGATCCCCGGTTTCGTGTACCCCGCCACAATCTCTGGCCGATTTGGCCTGCTGCAGTTCGGCCACCAGTTGCCAGCGCATCTGGCAGGCTTCTCCGGCCAGTGCGTGAAAACCACGGGCGCGCGCCTCTTTATCAAACTGTTTGAGCTGTTTGCACACAGCCCGTTTTTCAGCGGCCGCCAGTGCAATGGCTGCGCTGCTGAATATCTTGGTAAGCCGAATATCCATCTCTGTTTTGGTCATCGCCGTGCTCCTTGTATCAAGACGGTGAAGACCTGGGCCCAGATCATTTGGTTGCTCATCAGTACCCGGTCACCACACCGGATAGACAGGGCGGCAGTGCCGCCCTGTTTCGCATCGGGCTATTACTCGAACTGCAGTGGCATCACCCCTTGATACTCCTCGGCATTGAGGGGCGCAGGCCCTAGCCCCAGCGCCCAGAGCAAGGCGGCCTTGATGCCATCCTCATAGGTGTCGTCGGGGTAGCAGGTGCCCTCGGTTTCGGTGATCTGCTCACAGAGCAGCAGCTGCTCTTCGGCTTTTTCTACGTTGATTTCCATCACGCCTCCTCCCTATACCTTGGCCAGATCCAGGCTCATCTGGATGTAACGCCCGTGAGCGTCACGCTCGTAGAGCCGCAGATATTGGCTGGTGCCGGTCACCTGGATGGCATCGACAGCAGCTTGCATGGCCAGCAGCCAATCCGGGTCATCGATATTGAGCTGACGAAGGGAGAGCACCTGGTTCACATCGATATGACCGCTCTTGGATACCCGAAAGGCATGGTCTACCAGAGCGCGGATCTCGCTGCTGGCGCCATCGCTCCAGCGTTCGATGCACTGGTCTATCAGCGCTTTGGCGGCCTGGATCCGTTCATCAAATTTGCGGTGCTCCCCCACTGCCCGAATCAGCTTGTAACGACCATCAAAACTGAGCAGGGTCACGTTGCCCTTGGTACCGCCCCACGCCACGCCATACTGCTCGGCGGAGAGATCCACAAAATCGGCGATCTGCTGCATGGCGCCAATCTTGAAGGCGGCCAGCTGTGCGCGTTGCTCGCGAGCTGCCGCGATAATGGCCAGCACCACTTCGTCGCGCAGCTTGTCTGCCGGGGCGATCAGGTTTTCCGGTACCCAGTGCCCCTGAGCGTTCTGGCGCATCGGGGTGGTACTGGCGGTTTGTGCTTCTTGCATGGGCTTCTCCTTAATGGATCTTGTTGCTGCCGGGCACCGGAGGGCACATCACGGCGCTGTACTGCTCTGCTGTCGCGCTCGCCAGCTCCTCCTGATGGGTCGCGCTGCAGAATTCGAGAAACTTGGGTAACTGGCGCAGCACCACCCGCGCCAGCGCCTCGTCTTCTATATCAAGCTGGATCTTGCTCATCTCATCCCCCTGGCTGGTTTCAGGATTCTTGGCGCCAGTGGAGCAGGCAGCCGCCAAAGCGCACCAGGGCAACTTCGCGCACCACGCCCGCCAGACATTCACGGCTCAACACGGCGCGCGCCTGCATCTCTTTGGGCAGTGGCCCGGTGACCGCCAGCAGCGGGGTATGACAAACCCGACTGGTGCGAACGTCATATCCCTTGGCCGTCAACCAGTGGCTGAGCTGCTCGGCGGTCTTTTGCAAATTGCTGTGCAGATGCTTTTTCATCCCGTTCTCCTTGTGATCTCGTCACCGGGCCCACCGCGAAAGAGCCCCGCCAACCCTTATTTGCCTGCTTGCTTGTCGAGCAGCCGGTTGTATTTGATGGCCATGATTTTCAGCTCTTCCGCCAGCAGCTCACTTAGAATGCGCAGGCTGCTGCTGGCATTGTCGCCATCGCTTTTAGCCTGACGGCGCAATCTGGAGAGGGTGGCCTCGGCGTCATAACGAGCCGTTTTCTGTGACCCTTTGCCCTGATCTACTGATAACCGCATCGGGCGGCGAAGCTGCTGCGCCTCGGTCAGCTGGCTATGAGGGCAACCGCTGCGGCATGCCTTCCAGAGCTTGATATCCATCGGACTGCTGCCCACTTCGCTGGGGCCTCGGCGTTGGTGAGCGAGACACTGATGCGCCGGGATATCCCCCAGGATGGGGCACCTCACCTTGTTGCCCATCAGGGCCCCTTCCACCAGGGTCTGTACCCTTGCCATATCGCCGGGATACTTTTCGTTGCAGACCTGGCTGATGGTGGTGCGAGATAGCCCGAGCTTCTCGGCCACCTGGGCCAGCGAACTGGCAGCCACTTCGGCCTGCAACACCTCAAGCCACGTTTCCATGAGGTGCCTCCTTCACATCAAACTGATAAAAGTGCTGCTCGTTCTGATCCCAACATCCCCCCTGTTTTGCTCGCACCATGGGGGCAAAACGTCCGGTATCACGGATCAACTGGTAACGGTTCTGATCCCCTTTCACCTTGAAGCGCTCTATCTTGTCCACCAGCCGGACATATCCAGCCCTGATCAAAAAGGTGGTGTAAGTGCTGGCGCCACTGTCATCGACCCCAGAGGTAATCGCGAGGTCACTCAGAGTGAAAAAACGGCTGATCTTCATGGTGTTCCACATCTTTTGCTGCACCGTTTTTCGATGAATACGACGCTTTTTCCGATGCTTTGTCTGGCGATTCCCTGAGCCAAACTGCGGCACGTTAGATGGGTCAATTACCTGATAGCGACTCCCGCGAAACGATATCCGCCGACCAAACGGCTTTTGATACACGCAGCGCAAATGGCTACTTGCCAACCAACGGCGCACAATCAGATAGACATTTCCCAACTTGAGCTGGCTCCCCTCTACCAGTTCAAGCAAGTCGAAAGAGTCCTGCTGACACATCCAGTGCCATGCTTCTTCTGCGTTGCTATTTCTGATTTTTCCAACCACTGGAATCCCTCCCGTGCTTTGTTTTTATTAGCTGTAGCCTGACGGCTAGCGGCTGCGACGCACGTCATGGAGCAGCTCGCTGGCGTCAACGTCCTCCAGCCGGATAATCCGGGCATCAGAGGCCATCGCCATTTTTTCAATCTTGTCGAGGGCCGAGACGATGGTGCGTACCACGCCGTTGGAGCGCTTGCGGATCAGATCCAGCAGTGCATCGTCGATCTCCACATCCACCTCCAGCATTTCGCTGGCAATCAGGGACACGTCATCGAGATCGGCCGGTTTGAATTCGATCCACTGGGAGATGCGGTTAAACAGCTGCTTGCGCTGGCTGATGCGGCGAGCAATCTCTTCCATCCCGACCAGGATCAGGGGTTGTTCGGTGGCATCGTAGATATCGCGCAGGGTCTCCATGATGCGGGCATTGCCGACCACGTAATCGGCCTCGTCCACGAAGATGGCCAGCTCTTCGGCGCGCACGGATTCGATGATGCTATCGACCTGAGCACGCAGGTTGTGGCGCTGGGGAATGCCGATCTCTTTGGCAATCTGTTCCAGCAGGCTGGTCACCGTGTCGGCCTTGTAGCAGCGGACATAGATGCCGTTCACTTCGTCCTGGTTGAACAGCCATTCCACGGCGGTGGTCTTGCCAAAGCCGGAGGGGCCATGGATCAGACCAATGCCCGGCACGATGCTGGAGCGGTTGAGCAAGTTGTCGAGCAGTTGCTCGGTCTTGATCATGTTTTTGACTTCAACGATCTTGTGTTTCATAGTGGGTTTGTCCTTTGTTTTTGGGCCTTTTCGGGCTACTCGCTAACCTTTTGCCTGGGTGCAGCGGGTAGCCCGAACTTCATCCAGATGGCGGTTAATGCGTTTTGCCATCAGCTTGTGGCTGTAGAGGTATCGGGTCAGCCACTCCTTCTCCCGCTCTGTCAGCGGGGTATCCAGCTCCCGCTCTGCCAGATAGATGGCTTGCTCGTACTCGGTCTTGAGTGCTCTCGATTCCTGCCCTGCGGTGGCTTGCGCCCGCAGCGCTTTCGCTTCTCGTCTGGCTTCTATGGCGGCCAGTTCTGCCGCATTGAAACGGGCGGGTTCAGCGGGCGTTGAGACCCCGGTTAGCGCTGCCAATGCCGGGTTATCGAGAGTGAGATCGCGACGGCTGAACGCTTCAATACCCTTGGCCTGGTCGACGAAGTGGCGCACCACATCCTGATGGAGCTGGTCGATGCCAAAGGTTTTGGCAAGGTTGCGCATCTCGCGGCGAAAACTGGCCAGCGCCTTGGCATCGGCTTTTTTGGCCGCCCGGAAGGCATCTGGGCTGATACCATTGCCCAGCAGGTCGATGTTGATGGCCTCGATCCGCTCGTTCCAGTCGCCGGTGCGGTACAAGATGGCGCGGCCCACATCGCACGGATCGAGAAAGACGCTGACCCGCTGGCTCTTCCAGTTGTGCTCCAACAGTTCGGGGGCGCTGTATTTGAGGCCACCGGCCTTGATAAAACCTTTGGAGACGGTCGCCTCGCCGATATGGTTGAGCAGCAGATCCAGCGCAGCTTCATCGGGAATGGCACGGCGCTGATAACGGGCCAGCTGATACTTTTCATTGGGGCTGACCCCGAGGGCACTGTGCTTGCGGTTGTGGTAACGGGCATCGAGCCAGTTATCGAGCAGGGTTTGCAGTTCGGCGGCCGTCATGGCCAGCTCGTAAATCTCTTTTTGTGCATCCGGTTTGCGCTTCTCCTCCAGCCGCTGGGCAAAGCTCTTGCGCGCCTCGATCACCTGACGGTCTGCCACGCAGTGGCCGATATAGGAGGGCAACAGCTCGATCAGGCCGTGGCTCAAGGTGCGGAAAAACCGCTCGATATGGGGTTTCTCCCACCCTGAGTAGGCGTTGGAGCGGCTGACGTTCATGCCAAGCAGGGTGCAGATGGACATGACCCGCTGGCTCACATAGTCAGAGCCGTTATCGGTGCGCATCACGCCGTTATCGTTGAGGGTGCCCCAGGCCAGCAGGGTCTTGCGCAGCAGCAAGCAGATCCCTTCGCTCGATGAGCTCTTGGCCACCAGCAGACGAACGCGACGGGTATACACGTCGATCACCGCGATGATGCTGTGACGGCCATCCACCAGCATCGCATCGACCGGGGTGCTATCGAACTCCCAGACGTCGTTGGGCTGGGCCATCCAGGGGTACATCTCCTCGATCGCGCTGCGGTATTTGTTGTTGTAGGCATCCGGGTTGGTGGTGTAGGTAAAGGCCACCTTGTTCTCTGCCAACCATTTCACCATCCAGCGACGCAAGGAGGATTGGCTGGGGATCTGCCATCCCAGCTGATTCATGTCGCTGTATTGGCTGGCCAGTTCGTGCAGCGCCCCCCACTTGTTGGCCAGATGGGGCTTTGTGGTGACCAGTGCGGTGAGAAACTGGGCCAGATCCGGGCTCTGCTCGACGGTTGATGGCCGTTCCCGCTGATAGTTGCCAGCCAGGGCTGCGGGGCCTTCATCCGCAAGCGCACTTTGCCAGCGGCGCAAGGTGATCAGACTGAATGGCTTTTGCCTTTCATAAACGCTGACAGGCAGGGCGAGAGTGCGGGCACGGTATGCCTCGATAAAGGCGCGGCGACCTACCTCCCCTTGCTGGCAGGCGTGATAGGGGGCCAGGAAGATATCGGCGGCCTGCAGGATGAGCAGTCTGGCATCGACCTTCTGGCGAGCCCCCTCCCCCAATGTCAGCAATTTGCGGCCTGCCTCCGGTTTGACCGGCACCTCGCGTGCCAGCAACTTGGCCATGGCCTTGCCACCCGCCGCATGGTCGGTCACTGCATGGCCTTGTGCGGCCACAGCTTGTTCTGCCAGATAACGGCGGGTTTCAATCGGCAGTGAGCCAATGTGGTATTCAGCCCCTTTGCCTTTCTCGCGCTTGCGGCTTTGCCACTCTTCACGCTCGGCCTTTTTGCGCACACCATCGGGGTAAGCGGGCATGCCAACCAATCCGGCCAGTGCCTGGGCGGTGTACCAGGTGCTCATTGGTCACCTCCAAGCAGATCGATCCCCAGCGACTCGGACAGCAGGGCCATGATGGCGCGGCTTTCCCGACGCTTGGGGCTAATCCCTCTGGCCGGAGCATAGTGTTTGATGCAACGCTGTACGGCTCGGGGGTGCAACCCTTTAGCGCGTGCCCAAGCAGCTTGGGAATATCCGCATTTTATGAGCTCAGCCCTGATCCACTCTGGTGTTTTCCCTGACATACTCACCCCGTTTCGGTATCATCAAGTGTCGCAGTGCGTATCTTTATCATTCATAAAAGAATGATTTTATGTCGCAATGCGTCACATATGAATGATTGATCACCCCAAAAAGATTGACAAGTCTTTTTGTGCGGAATTTTTTGTCTATCGACTCACCAGCATTAGCCACTAGCCGAGAATTCCTTGTATGTCAGAGCGTTATGAAGAAAAACCACAAGCAGCACAAAAAGACGGTGAGGTATCTTTTCTGACGGCGGGAATGGATACTTTGAGTGACCGTCTGGATGAGCTGCGCGGGAGCCTGAGCTACAAGGCATTTGCCGAACTGGTGGGGATGAGTGAGTCGGGGATGCGCAAATACTTCCCCCCGTTTAATTCACTGCCCACCATCGACAAGGCGCTGCGCATCGCGCGGACGTTCAATGTGAATCTGGAGTGGCTGGCCACCGGTCAGGGCCCGAAACACCCGGATGGAACGGCCGAGCAGATGGTGCAACGTGAGGAGTTTGATGAGGAGTACGCGCTGATCGATGGCTACCATGTCACCGTCAGTACCGGCCATGGTGCGTTTAATGATGATCATGAGGTTAAACGCAAGCTGGCCTTTCGCCGCAAGTGGCTCACGTTTCGCAAGTTAAACCCGGATAACCTGGTGGTGGTCTTCGCCAAAGGCGACAGCATGGAACCCACCATCCACTCTGGGGACTCTATCCTGGTCGATATCAGCAAGAATCAGATCGAAGACGGATCCATCTTCGTGTTGCGCCTGGGGGAAGAGCTCTACGCCAAGCGCCTGCAGAAAAACTTCGATGGCGGGATCACCATCATCAGCGACAACCGCGATGATTACCCCCTGCAGGTCGTTCCAGCCAACCAGCTGGAGAACCTGGCCGTGATCGGCAAGGTAGTCTGGGCAGGGCACGACTTTTTTTAACTGGTGGTGCTACAGACAGTCGCTTAAACCCGGATTTAAACCACTCGCTGTCACACAAAAGAAAAAACAGGCGGCCAGCCTGTTTTTCATTTTCAGTGCATCCCAATCGGCTGAGCGTACCAACTTTTCATTTTGCGCTTAAACGGCTTGGTTTAACCGCATCACGCCACAAGCCCCGCCATTCCTGAGTTTGTCCCGCCGTCTCCCACTTGTTTTCACCAGCTCCCGGTTTTTCATTCTTGGTGATGGGTTACACAAGGGGATACCAAGATTGCCAGTATTTCGGAACATGGCGGGCAAGATCAGGGCTGCCCGCTCAATCCCTTTGAGTTTGAGCAGTGCGAGCAGCAGACCGGGTAACAGAATAACCAGCGCCCCCGCCGCAATCAGCGGCAGATGCTCCGCCAGCACCAACGGATTCTTGACCAGCGCGGAGAAGACCAGCGCCGGGGTAAACAGCTCGATATTGGCCCGATTGACGTAACCGAGCGCGGCCCCCGGTCGCAATCGCCCATAGAGGGCACCGAGCCCGACCACACCGAACACCGGAATGACGATATTGAGCAAGGCGCTGAACATGGGCTGCGTCCGTTACAGTTCGCGGGCCGGTTTGCCCATCAGCACCACCGGATCCAGCGTCACTTCCAGTGCGCCGTTACTGACCCAGAGCTGACCATCGGAGATCGTGCAGGTGAGCTGCATGGTGCGCTCGACCATGGCGGTGAGCGGCAGAGTCTGGCTGTCGGAGAGTTCGATGATGCTGAGGTTGTCATGCTGGCTCAGCTTGCCCTGGTTCTGCTTCCACCAGACGCTGGTGCCACGACCGCCGTAGAGGTAGAGCACCACCTGACGAGCACGGTTACAGGCCTTTTTCAGCCGTTTTTCATCGGGTTGGCCCAGCTCGATCCAGAGCTCTATTTCGTCCGAGTAGTTCTTGCACCATAGCTCGGGTTCGTCATCGGCGCTCAATCCCTTGGTGAACTCCAGTCGCTCGGCAGCGTGCCAGGCAAAGGCCGCCAGCCGGATCATCATCCGCTCATCGGTTTCGGAGGGGTGGCGCGCCAGGGTGAGGGAGAAGTCCTGATACAGATTGCGATCCATATCAGACAAACTGATCTGGGCCTTGAATACGGTTGCCTTGAGAGCCATAGAAAACCTTGAACACCTGGATTAGAGAAGGGTGAGTGGGAAATACGGGCGCCAGTGTAATCAAAATCGGCGGCAGGTTCGACCATCCGGACCAAAGATTTCCCCTTCCCTGCCGGGATAAGTGCTTTAAAAGACACAAAAAACAAATGCCAGTCCGAAGACTGGCATTTGGCGGCATGAGAAGCGACTCACTTCTCGGCGGACTGTACCCCGAACGCGTTCAGCAGCATGCAACAGGTCACTGCCACCGCCACGAATCCGCTCAGAAAGATAAAGGGCATGGCCCCGTATCCCAGTACTGTCCAGATGGTGTGTTCAAGAAGACTCATTGTTGTGTCCTTCATCCGGTGAAAGGTGTGTTCCTTCTGGCGGATATTGGCTCCGCTCTTGATGCCTCCATTTGACCTCAATCAGCGGTTGGGTCCTATGCCACCAAGTGATAAATGCAGGGTTCATTTGCGCTGGATCAAGCTTTTTGGCCAAATATCCATGCAGTTCAAGCAATTACCACTGCCAATCAAGGATAGACACAAACACGGCAGAATAAAAAAACGCGCCGGATGGCGCGTTTCTTGGACAGCACAGGCAAGGGATCAGTTGTCGCACAGATCGCTTGGCATGTCCTGACGCAGGCGGGTCCACAGCTTGCCGGACTCGATACCGTACTGACGCACCGTCATGAACACGGCTTCGTGGTTCTTGGTCTCCGCCAGATTGAGCAGGGTCTTGTAGTAGGCATCTGCGGTCTCGCGGGCCTGCTTGTCGGAGAAGTAATAGCTGCCAACCCGACTGTACAACCCTTTGAAACCGTTCAGGATCAGGGCGTAGATCGGATTACCGGAAGCAAACGCCAGCTGGTGGTGCAGGCGATAATCGAACTCGGCATAAGCCTGTGCGTTGTTCTCGACCCCATCGGCGCCACGCAGGATCTCGGCGGCCTGTTCCGGATTGTGACGGATCGCCCCGCGGATAAAGATGGTGCAGATATGGGTACGGGCTGAGAGCAACTGAGCTATCAGATCAGGAACCTTGTCCTGATCCAGACGGGCCAACGTCTCCAGAATATTGAGGCCGGAGGTTTCCCAGAAATTGTTCACCTTGGTCGGCTTGCCATGCTGGATGGTCAACCAGCCATCACGGGCCAGCCGCTGCAGCACTTCGCGCAAGGTAGTCCGCGTCACCCCGATCAACTCGGATAATTCACGCTCGGCGGGCAGAATAGATCCGGGAGGAAAGCGATTGTTCCAGATGGACTCGATGATGTATTCCTCGGCAAACCCAGCTGGGCTCTGCGCTTTTATAACCATGAATTGACTCTGTTGTAATGCGTAAAAAGGCTGACGAATGATATCAAAGCGATGATGGCTGGCAAGCATAAGGTCAGTCCTCTGCTCACATATGGCAAATATAGTGTCGGGAATATGTATCTAATCGCCACGAGGAAGCCGGCCAACCCCGACAAGGTGGTTATAAAACAGACAGATGGGCAGAGATCCATCGGCTATCATTTATAATCGTCACGCTTTTTGATTAAAATCACGAGGAATCAGACAGATAAAGGCCAACATCCGGAGGCACAGGTCGAATCATCCTTGACTGCATAGAAGCAGATCCTAACAACAAAGTTGAGACCCATTATCATGCCAATAAGCCTAGGGCAGGCATTCGCCAAGAACTTCTTGGGCAATGCGCCACAGTGGTACAAAAACGCCATTTTGCTATTTCTGGTGATCAATCCGATCGCCTTCCACCTTGATCCTTTCATTGCAGGCTGGTTACTGGTCGTTGAATTTATCTTCACCCTGGCCATGGCCCTCAAGTGCTACCCCCTGCAACCGGGCGGTCTGCTCGCGATCGAAGCCGTGTTGATCGGCATGACCTCCGCCGATCAGGTCAAGCACGAGCTGGTCGCCAATATCGAAGTGCTGCTGCTGCTGGTGTTCATGGTGGCAGGCATCTATTTCATGAAGCAGTTGCTACTCTATGTCTTCACCAAGCTGCTGATCGGCGTTCGCTCCAAGATCCTGCTCTCCCTCTCCTTCTGTCTGGTCTCCGCCTTCCTGTCGGCTTTTCTCGATGCACTGACGGTCATTGCCGTGGTAATCAGCGTTGCCACCGGTTTCTATGCCATCTATCACAAGGTCTCGTCCGGCAAGGAGTTTGGTCACAGCCATGACCATACCGATGATAAGGAAGTCGCCGAGCTCAATCGCCAGGATCTCGACGATTTTCGGGCCTTCCTGCGCAGCCTGATGATGCATGCCGCCATCGGTACCGCGCTGGGTGGTGTCTGCACCCTGGTGGGCGAGCCGCAAAACCTCATCATCGGCGAGCAAGCCAGCTGGAACTTCGCCGAATTTGCCATTCGCATGTCACCCGTCACCGTCCCCGTCTTTATCTGCGGTCTGCTGACCTGCGTGCTGGTAGAGCAGTTCCGCTGGTTTGGCTATGGTGCCCGCCTGCCGGACACGGTGCGCGCCATCATGGAGGAGTACAACCGCTACGAAGAGGCAAAACGCAGCCCGCAAGACAAGGCCAAGCTGATCGTTCAGGCATTGATTGCGGTCTGGCTGATCGTCGGTCTGGCCATGCACCTGGCTGCCGTTGGTCTGATTGGCCTCTCGGTCATCGTGCTGGCCACCTCCCTGACCGGGATCACCGAGGAGCACTCGCTGGGTAAAGCCTTCCAGGAGGCACTCCCCTTCACCGCCCTGCTGGCGGTCTTCTTCAGCGTAGTCGCCGTCATCATCGATCAGCAGCTGTTCAAGCCGGTGATCCAGCTGGTACTGGCAGCCAAACCGGAGAACCAGCTGGCCCTCTTCTATCTGGCCAACGGGGTGCTCTCCATGGTCAGTGACAACGTCTTTGTCGGCACCGTCTACATCAATGAGGTGAAGACGGCCATGCTCAATGGTGCCATCGACCGCGCCCAGTTCGATCTGCTGGCGGTAGCCATCAATACAGGTACCAATCTGCCGTCAGTCGCCACCCCCAATGGTCAGGCCGCCTTCCTGTTTATGCTCACCTCGGCATTGGCGCCGCTGCTGCGTCTCTCCTATGGCCGCATGGTCTGGATGGCGCTGCCCTACACCCTGGTGCTGGGGCTGATCGGCTTTTTCTCTGTCGAATTGCTGCTTGGTCCTGCCACCGAGTGGTTCTATCAGCACGGATGGCTGGTGATGGAGAGTACGCTGCCAGCGGTACAGCCAGCGCTGCATTAATCCATTGATATGGTTTCCGAGGGCCCTTTCAGGGCCCTTTTCTTTTCGGTTCCGCTCTGCTCTAATTCAGCCACTGTTTTTTCTGAGAGATCAATGAGATGATCGAGTTTCTCCGCCGTATTGCCGCCCATCGGCTGGCTTGGGGCCTGTTGGCAGCATCAGCCCTGTTCCTCGAGTTGTGCGCCCTCTTCTTCCAGCATGTGCTGGGCCTCTCCCCGTGCGTGATGTGTGTTTACGAACGGTTGGCGACCCTGGGTGTGCTGGCCGCCGGCCTGCTCGGCATGGTGGCGCCGGATAAGTGGTATGTTCGCTGGAGTGCCATGTTGCTGTGGGGCTACAGTGCCTTCCGCGGCTTCCAGCTGGCCCTCAAGCATGTGGACTATCAGGTTAACCCCTCCCCGTTCAACGTCTGCAGCCCGTTTGCCGACTTCCCGAGCTGGGCTCCGCTCGATCAGTGGCTCCCCTGGCTCTTTATGCCGGAAGGGGATTGTGCCCAGATCACCTGGCAGTTCCTCGGTTACTCCATGCCCCAGTGGCTGGTCGTCATCTTCGCCGCTTACCTGCTGGTCTTCACCGTGGTGGCCATCGGCAATCTGGTGAAAGGGCGCTGCTGCAACTGAGTGTCATGCCCGCGTGAAGATAAAAAGGGGGAGCCATTATGGCTCCCCCTTCTCGTTCTGGTTGACCGTATTTCTGATTATGCCTTGGCTGTACTCATCTTGGCCTTGACCGCGCCAATTACCATGGGCAACAGGGAGATACCGATGATGCCGAAGATCAGCAGGGTAAAGTTGTGACGCACCACCGGCAGATTGCCAAAGAAGTGACCGGCATAAACGAAGGAGAGTACCCACAGCAGGCCGCCAACCAGGTTGAACGCCAGGAAGCGCGGATAGGTCATGGCCCCCATCCCTGCCACGAACGGCGCAAAGGTACGCACGATGGGCAGGAAGCGGGTGATGATGATGGTCTTGCCGCCATGCTTGGCGTAGAAAGCATGGGTCTTCTCCAGATAGTCGCGGCGGAAGATTTTGGAGTCCGGGTTGCGGAACAGCTGCTCGCCGAAGAAGTGACCAATGGTGTAGTTGACCACGTTGCCCAGCACGGCAGCGATGATCAGCACGGCCGCCAGGGTATGGACGTCCAGCACGCTGCCCACGGTAAGCGCACCGGCGGCAAACAGCAGGGAGTCACCCGGCAGGAACGGCGTCACTACCAAGCCGGTTTCACAGAAGATGATCAGAAACAGGATGGCGTAAACCCAGACGCCATAGTTCTCGAACAGCTCTTTCAAATGCACGTCTACGTGCAGAATAAAGTCGATTGCAAAGAGGATCAGATCCATTTTTTCCATACCCATAAAGTGAACGGCGTGGAGTCTACGCCAATGCCATCCGGGCGACAATCACCGGGCCTGCCTCTTTTTCATCCTGCAGTGCCCACCTTCAAATGAAACCGTTTTTCCGCTTCCTTCGAGGGTGGGATCACAAAGAGAGATGCCGAGCACCGTGTTGAAAAGGTGAACTAGGAGGCCTGTTCCAGCTCGCTGCGCACTGCAGGGGCAGACAACGCTCCCAACCCCATAGCAACACCAGCAGCAGGGTCACATCATCGAACCAACCCAGCAAGGGCACCACGTCAGGGATAAGATCCACCGGACTGATGCCATAGAGCAGGATAAGGATCACCAGCCCCCTCGCCCACCAGGGGGTACCGGGATGGCGAAAGCCCTGATAGAGACGACGCAGTCGTTGCCAAATTAGCCAGCGTTTGCGGCTCATGATTCGATCAACTCGCTGCGCAACCGCTGGATCTGATCCCGCAGTGCCGCCGCCTGTTCGAACTCCAGATCCCGGGCATGCTGGAACATCTGCTCCTCCATCCGCTTGATCTCTTTGGCAATCTCGCTGGCAGAGCGGACATGGTACTCCCCTTGCAGCTCGGCCGCCTTGCGCATCCCCTTGCCAGGTTTGCCTGCCGTGCGGCTGCCTCCCATGTCCATCACATCGCCAATGGACTTGTTGAGCCCTTTGGGGGTGATCCCATGCTTGAGGTTATGGGCATGCTGCACGGCGCGGCGCCGCTCGGTCTCCTCAATGGCTACCTTCATCGAGTTGGTGATGGTATCGCCGTAGAGAATGACCTTGCCGTTGAGGTTACGCGCCGCCCGGCCGATGGTCTGGATCAGCGAGCGGGTCGAACGCAGGAAGCCCTCTTTATCTGCATCCAGAATCGCCACCAGCGACACCTCCGGCATGTCGAGACCTTCCCGCAACAGGTTGATGCCCACCAGCACATCGAACTTGCCAAGGCGCAGATCGCGGATGATCTCCACCCGTTCGACCGTGTCGATATCGGAGTGGAGATAGCGCACCTTGACGTCGTGCTCCGCCAGATACTCGGTCAAGTCTTCCGCCATCCGCTTGGTCAGGGTAGTAACCAGCACCCGTTCCTCGACGGCGACCCGCTTGCGGATCTCGGAGAGCAGATCGTCCACCTGCGTGGTCACAGGACGCACCTCGATCTCCGGATCGAGCAAGCCGGTTGGGCGCACCACCTGCTGCACCACATCGCCGCCGGACTTCTCCAGCTCGTAGGGGCCGGGAGTCGCCGAGACAAATACCGTCTGCGGCATCAGCGCTTCAAATTCGTCGAACTTGAGCGGCCGGTTGTCTAGCGCAGAGGGGAGCCGGAAGCCGTACTCCACCAGAGTCTTTGCGGGAGCGGTCCCCTTTGAACATGGCGCCGATCTGCGGCACCGTGACGTGGGACTCGTCGATGATGAGCAGACCGTCCCCCGGCAGGTAGTCAAACAGGGTCGGCGGCGGCTCCCCCGGCGCACGGCCGGAGAGGTAGCGGCTGTAGTTCTCGATACCGGAGCAGTAACCCAGCTCCTGCATCATCTCCATGTCGAACTGGGTACGCTGGCTGATGCGCTGCTCTTCAACCAGCTTGTTGAGGGACAACAGCTGCTCGCGGCGACTGCGCAGCTCCTCCTTGATATGCTCGATAGCCCCCAGAATGGTCTCCCGCGGGGTTGCGTAGTGGGTCTTGGGGTAGATGGTATAGCGCACCACCGTCTGCTCGATGGCGCCGGTCAGCGGGTCGAACTGGGAGAGGCGCTCCACCTCTTCATCAAACAGCTCTACCCGCAGGGCCAGCTTGTCCGATTCGGCGGGGTAGATGTCGATCACTTCACCGCGCACCCGGAAGGTGCCGCGTTGAAACGCCATGTCGTTGCGGGTGTACTGCAGCTCGGCGAGGCGACGCAGGATATCCCGCTGGTTGATCACATCCCCCACTTTCAAGTGCAACATCATGCTCAGATAAGCCTGGGGATCCCCCAAACCATAGATGGCCGACACCGAAGCAACGATCACCACGTCGCGCCGCTCCAGCAGCGCCTTGGTGGCCGACAATCGCATCTGCTCGATGTGATCGTTGATCGAGGCATCCTTCTCTATAAAGGTGTCGGTGGTCGGCACATAGGCTTCGGGCTGGTAATAGTCGTAGTAGGAGACGAAATACTCCACCGCGTTGTCGGGGAAGAACTCCTTCATCTCACCATAGAGCTGGGCGGCCAGGGTCTTGTTGGGAGCCAGGATCATGGTCGGGCGGTTCAGGGTGGCGATGACGTTGGCCATGGTGAAGGTCTTGCCCGAACCGGTCACCCCGAGCAGGGTCTGGTGGGCCAGCCCCGACTCGATGCCATCCAGCAGTTGGGCAATCGCCGTGGGCTGATCCCCGGCGGGTTGAAACTGGCTGGCTAACTTGAACAATTTGCTCATGAACACTCCCGACACAAAACAGCAGAGGAGCAGTGTAACCGAGGGTTTGGCAGCGGTACACCCGTGCCATCATCCCGCGAATGGCTTGACCACCTCGGACACCTTCTGTATGATGCTCCTCCTTGCCTGATGTTCCCCCGTAGTTCAGTCGGTAGAACGGCGGACTGTTAATCCGTATGTCACTGGTTCAAGTCCAGTCGGGGGAGCCAATTCCTCACCATCTCGGTGCAAGTTATCCACTTTAGTGCCCTCTCCTGCCAATTTTAATGCACAAGATCCTTCTTGCTGCTGACGCTCCCTTTTGTTACCCGTTCCGGCTCGACAGAGTTTTCTCCTGTTGCACCTAACTATTTGATTTTTATACAAACATTTTTCTTCCGGTATTTTTTGAACAGCCCTTGCATCCCAGTACTGGCGCGGCTTTCAGGGCGATAAACAAGTTTCATAAACAGGGTTATCCACAGATTCTGTGGGTAAGTGCAGCAAGCCCTGTCAGGACGCGGGATTGCCCTTGATGGCCCCCGGCGAAGAGTCATTTTGCTGGCCAACCTGATTTTATGCTGTTTTTTGCCCCCTCAGGAACAGCGGGGTGACAGGCTCTATTGGCACTTTTCAGAGGTATCTTTTTGCCAACCCTTTCCCTGTGGGCGAACGGGCAAATATCAAGCTGACTTGCCCCTCAGCCAACCATGGCGGCCATCGGTTGAATCTGCTGAAACTGATCCCCGCCAAGCGGCCGGACAGCAGAATCTAAAATATCGGCCTGCGCCAGAGCACTTCGGTCGCTGGCAGCAGATTTCACTAATTGACAACGGCGGTTACAGCAAAAATTTCCAGATTTCATCCGCTTGTCTCCCTATCACGCCGCCGGTTCCACAAATAGCGTCCGATAACGTCCGATTAATCGCTCCCTTGCGCTTCTTTATTGGGGATAGATCCGGCACAATATCGGCCCCACTTTTTTCCTCGGTTTTTCCGGGCATGACCATAGACTTTGTGACACTGCTACATCAAAGCGACTCCCTGCTGCTCTTCGTGGTGCTGGCTTTTGGCCTGCTGCTTGGCAAGGTACGGATTGGCAACTTTCAGATTGGCAACACCATAGGTGTGCTGTTTACCGCCCTGCTGTTTGGCCAGATGGGCTTCGAGTTTACTGCCACCACAGAAAACGTCGGCTTTATGCTGTTCATCTTCTGTGTGGGGATCGAGGCGGGCCCCCACTTCTTCAGCGTCTTCCTGCGCGACGGCATCCACTACATCACCCTGACCCTGGTGATCTTGCTGACCGCCCTGCTGCTGACGGTGGGGCTGGCCAAGTTCTTCAATCTGGGGCCGGGCATGGCCGCGGGGATCTTGGCGGGTTCCCTCACCTCCACGCCTGCGTTGGTGGGTGCTCAGGATGCCTTGCGCAGCGGCCTGCTCAACCTGCCCCATCAGACCGACATGCAGGCGGTGCTCGACAACATGGGCATCGGCTACGCCCTGACCTATCTGGTCGGTCTGGTCGGTCTGATGCTGGTGGTGCGCTACCTCCCCTCGCTGGCCCGCCTCGACCTCAATACCGAGGCACAAAAAATCGCCCGCGAGCGGGGTCTCTCCGACAGCGAGAGTCGCAAGACCTATCTGCCCATCATCCGCGCCTATCGGGTCGGCCCCGAGCTGGCAGCCTGGATCGGTGGTCGTACCCTGCGGGAGACCGGCATCTATCCCCATACCGGCTGCTATGTAGAGCGGATCCGCCGCAACGGCATTCTGGCCAGTCCAGATGGCGATGCCGTCATTCAGGAAGGGGACGAGATCGCTCTGGTGGGCTATCCCGAGAGCCACGAGAAGCTGGACGTCAACTATCGCAACGGTAAAGAGGTGTTTGATCGCAACCTGCTCGACCTGCAGATCGTCACCGAAGAGATCGTGGTAAAGAACGACTCCGTGGTGGGTCGCCATCTGGTGGAGCTCAACCTCACCGAGAAAGGGTGCTTCCTCAACCGGGTAGTGCGCTCCCAGATCGAGATGCCGTTCGATCGCAACATCATGCTGCAAAAAGGCGACGTGTTGCAGATCAGTGGCGAGAAGCAGCGGGTCAAACTGCTGGCCAACAAGATCGGCTTTATCAGCATCCACAGCCAGACCACGGATCTGGTGGCCTTCACCACCTTCTTCGTACTCGGCCTGCTGATCGGCTCCGTTTCGCTGGTGTTCGGTCAGATCGAATTCGGTCTCGGCAACGCCGTCGGCCTGCTGCTGGCAGGCATTCTGATGGGTTACCTGCGGGCCAACCACCCGACGGTCGGCTATGTGCCGCCCGGCGCGCTCAGATTGGCCAAGGATCTCGGTCTGGCGGTCTTTATGGTGAGCACGGGCCTGAAAGCCGGTGGCGGCATCCTCGACCACCTCAGCGAGGTGGGTACGGTAGTGCTCTTCTCCGGCATGCTGGTGACCACCTTGCCGGTGCTGGTAGGCTATCTGTTCGGGGTCTGGGTGCTCAAGATGAACCCGGCGCTGCTGCTCGGGGCCATCACCGGTGCCCGTACCTGCGCACCGGCGATGGATGTGGTCAACGAGGCCGCCAACAGCTCCATTCCGGCGCTCGGCTATGCCGGTACCTATGCGGTGGCCAACGTGATGCTGACCCTGGCGGGCTCCTTTATCATCGGCTTCTGGTTCTAGCCAGTACCATCACATTACCGCTAACAAAGAAGGGAGCCTCAGGCTCCCTTCTTGCTATCTACTCCGCTATAGAGATGTAGAGCAGCCTTATGGGGGTGATAACATGCCCCCACCATCTGCGCTGAAATCTGCCACCAACCCACTCCCCCTATTCCACAATGGTCGATGCTCTGCTCTGCTCTGCTCTGCTCTGCTCTGCTCTGCTCTGCTCTGCTCTGCAATGAGTTATGGCAGGTCCCGAAGACAAAAAAAGCGCCCTGAGGCGCTTTTTTCATATCAACCGGATGATCAAGCTTTGAACTTGCTGAACACCAGGGAGGCGTTGGTACCGCCAAAGCCGAAGCTGTTGGACATGACGGTGTTGAGTTCGGCCGCTTCGTACTCACGCACGATGGGCAGACCTTCAGCCTTCTCGTCCAGGGTCTCGATGTTGATGCTGGGGGCGATAAAGCCGTGTTCCATCATCAGCAGGGAGTAGACAGCCTCGTGCACGCCCGCAGCGCCCAGCGCATGGCCGGTCATCGCCTTGGTGGCAGAGATCTTGGGACCGTTGGCGCCAAACAGAGTCTGGATAGCTTCCAGCTCTTTGGTATCACCCACCGGAGTGGAGGTGCCGTGAGTGTTGATGTAATCGACCTTGCCCACACCCTGCATCGCCATCTTCATGCAACGCACCGCACCTTCACCGCTCGGCGCGACCATGTCGTAGCCATCGGAGGTAGCACCGTAACCGGTCAGCTCGGCATAGATGTGAGCGCCACGGGCCAGCGCATGTTCCAGTTCTTCGATCACCAGAATGCCGCCGCCACCGGAGATAACGAAACCGTCGCGGTTCGCATCATAGGTACGGGACGCTTTTTCTGGCGTGTCGTTGTACTTGGTGGAGAGGGCGCCCATGGCGTCAAACTGGATGGTAGAGGACCAGTCCAGCTCTTCACCGCCACCTGCGAAGACCACATCCTGTTTGCCAAGCTGGATCAGCTCAAGCGCGTGACCGATGCAGTGCGCAGAGGTGGCGCAAGCTGAGCTGATGGAGTAGTTGACACCCTTGATCTGGAACGGGGTCGCGAGACAAGCAGAGGTGGTGGAAGACATGGTGCGCGGCACCATGTAAGGGCCCACACGCTTGACCCCTTTCTCACGGGCGATGTCCACAGATTCCGAGGTGTTCTTGCCGGAGGCACCACCTGAACCGACCACCAAGCCGGTACGCTCGTTGGAGACCTGATCTTCCGCCAGACCAGCATCTTCAATGGCCTGCTGCATGGAGAGGTAGGCGTAGGCCGCAGCGTCGCCCATGAAACGCATGACTTTACGGTCGATCAGTTCAGACGGATCGAGTTTGATGTTACCCCAGACACGGCTGCGCAGGTTGTGCTGCTCGAACTGCTCGGAATAGGTGATGCCGGATTTACCTGCTTTCAGGGAGGCCAGCACTTCTTCCTTGTTGTTGCCGATACTGGAGATGACGCCGATACCGGTGATCACTGCTCTTCTCATTAATTCATCTCGTCTGGAAAAACTGGCGCCAAGTCTACCCGCTTTCAGCTGCCAAACTGGTCTGCTTTCACGTAGAATGCCCGCGATTTTGTGACGCGAGCCGAGGAAAACGTGAGTCAAACATCCTTACATCATGCCCGATTGGACTGGAATGAAGCGGGAACTCCTGTCTCCAGTGACTTCGGGGATGTGTACTTTTCCAATGATAACGGTCTAAGTGAAACCCGCTACGTCTTTTTGCAGCAAAACCGGCTACCTGCGCGATTTTCGCACCACGATAGTGACAGTTTCGTGATAGGTGAAACAGGTTTCGGCACAGGTCTTAACTTTCTGGCGACAATGCAAGCCTTCCTGGAACAGGCGCCCCAATCCGGCAACGGCTCCCGTCTGCACTTCATCAGTTTCGAGAAATACCCCCTGACCCAAGACGATCTGCGCAAAGCGCTGGCCGCCTGGCCTGAACTTGGCCACTTGAGTCAGGATCTTGTCGCCCAGTGGCCGCTGCCGGTCTCCGGCTGCCACCGTCTGCATTTTGCGGGTGGCCGCATTCGCCTCGATCTCTGGTTTGGCGACATCAAGGATATGCTGCCGCAGGTGCCTCACCGGGCAGAAGGTCTGGTGGATGCCTGGTATCTGGATGGTTTCTCCCCGGCCAAGAACCCGGAGATGTGGACACAGGATCTGTTTGATGGTCTCGCTCGCCTCGCCCGTCCCGATTGCTCCATCGCCACCTTTACCTGTGCCGGTTTTGTCCGTCGCGGCCTGATTGCCGCCGGTTTTGCCATGAAGAAGGTGAAGGGCCACGGTAGCAAGCGGGAGATGCTGGTGGGGGATCGCACCGACAAGCAGCCGCAGCAGACCATCGCCCCCTGGTATGCCCGTCCTGCCGGACGCGCTGGCGAGGTGGTGATCATCGGCGGCGGCATCGCCTCGGCCATGACGGCGCTCTCTCTGGTGGAGCGGGGTCGCAAGGTGACGTTGCTGTGTGCAGATGGCGAACCGGCCACCGGCGCCTCGGGCAACCGCCAAGGAGCCCTCTATCCACTGCTTAACGGCGAGCACGATGCCCTGTCACGCTTCTATTCCCTCGCCTTTGGCTATGCCCGCCAACGGCTGCTGGCGTTGGCCGAACACCACCCCATCGCTTTTGCACTGTGCGGGGTAACCCAGCTCGGTTATGACGACAAATCGGCAGCCAAGCTGGCCAAGATGAGTCAGGGCCCCTTCCCGTCCGAACTGATGCAACCCCTATCGACAGCGGAAGTAGAACAAGTAGTCGGCCTGCCCTGCGGCCACAGCGGCGTCGGTTATCCGCTGGGAGGCTGGCTCTGTCCGGCCGATCTCACCCGAGCCGCCCTGAAAGAGGCGCAAGCCAGCGGCCTGCTGCAGGTGGAATACCACACCCAAGTGGTCACCATAGCCGAGCAGACCGATGCTTGGCACATAGAGAGCCAGGACGGCCGCCACTGGCAGGCCCCCAATCTGGTGGTCGCTGCCGGTCACCAGTTGCCAGCACTGCTCCCTTTTGCCGAGCTGCCGCTCTATCCGGTGCGCGGTCAGGTGAGTCATGTGCCAACCTCAGCCAGCTTGAGTCAGCTCAACACGGTGCTCTGCTACGATGGCTACCTCACACCTATGCACAACGCTCAACACTGTATTGGTGCCAGCTATGGCCGTAACCAGAGCAGCCTTGAGTTTCGTGCCGAGGAGCAAATCCAGAATCAGGTGCGGTTACAAGCCTGCCTGCCGGAGCAAACCTGGCCCGCCGAAGTGGATGTGAGCGGCAACGAGGCGCGCGTAGGGGTGCGTTGTGCCAGTCGGGATCACCTGCCGGTGGTGGGGCCAGTGGCCAGATTGCAAGGTCTGGCGGATCACTATGCGCAGCTGCAGCATGATCAGCACAACGCCCAGCCGCTCCCCCTTCACCCCGGCCTCTATGTGCTGGGGGCGCTCGGCTCGCGGGGCCTCTGCTCGGCGCCGCTCTGTGGTGAGCTGCTCGCCAGCGAGATCTGCGGCGATCCCCTGCCGCTGGCCGCCGATCTGCTGGAAGCGCTCCACCCAGCCCGTTACTGGGTGCGCAAACTGCTCAAAGGCAAGGCGCTGGTCTGAACCGGACTCTGTAAGCAAATAGAATGGCCGCCCATCGGGCGGCCATTCTATTTATCAAATCGTGCGATGCTGGATATTGCGTCTTGAGATAGCGCTCACTTGGGCCAGTGCACCCCGAGCTGTTCGCCGTAACCTGTCTGACGCTGGAATCCGTCGAGCCGTCCCTTGATCTTGTTCAGCTCGCCACTGCCTGCTGCCCACGCGGCATAGCGCAGCGCCTGGCAATCTGCATGGCTCGGTAACGCCGCAATCGCACCGCCCACCTGATTGGCCCCTTGCAGCACCATCTCCTTGAAGCGGGATTCGTAGTCAAACATGCTGGAGAGCAGCCGCCCCCAGCGCTGGCGGGCAGGATCGCTACTGTTCGCGCTCTGACGCCAGCGGGGCAGCAACACAGTGGCGTTGGTGGTCACCGTCACCCGGTTGAGCTGGCAGCGACCCGGCAACTGCTCGGTATCCAGCTGCCAGTCCACTTGATAACTCGCCTTGCCGAGTACGGGCTTGCCATTCACCTTGGGAGCACTCTGGGCAATCGCCCGGGCAAGCTGCTCCGGACTGGTTGCATTGACCTCATAAAAACGGACATTGATGCGGGACTCTGGCACCACTTGCGGCCGGCTCGGCTGAGCCTGACTCATCAGGGGCAACAGCAACAACCCGACCCCCACTACTCCATAAACCTTGCTGACCATGCCAGACTACCTTCCTTGATTGCACGGGCGGAGTACCAACCTTGGTGAACCCCACCGCCACACAGATGACGGGTATAGCCTATGTGTGACGACGAGGCGGCGCAATACAATGATGCGCCCAGAAATCAGAGCACGCTCACAGGTTGCGTGAGCAGAGTATGGCACAAGGGCAAAACTGTATTTTTATTGAGCATGACGGCTGATGCGCTGCCAGTCGAGGTGATAGTTTTTCACATTGATGTCATGACCATCTATCTGAATAAAATGATCATTTTTAAGGCGGTTGGCAAAAAAGTCCTGATCTGCCCCCTCATTGAGCCACAGCTCGCAAAGTCCCCGTTTTCCCTCTTTGGCATAGAATCTCGGGGTGACTAGCAGCGCAACCCCATCTACCCGGATGGCATGACGGACCAGACAGTTTGCTTCGGTGGTTTTGGATGCCAGCGCGGCAAAACGGGGTCTGTTCCCCTCGGCAACCACCAGTACGCCGTAAGAGTGAGGAGCCATGAGACGCCGCATGGCGACCGCCTGATGAGGACCGGTTTGATGAAAACCGTCATTGGTTACTGCAAACACGCAAGTAGGTGAAAATAGCATCGCAAGCAGGAAAAGAGAGCGTTTAATGCCTGAAAAATCACCAACAACCATATAAAAGCCTCAAAAGACAACCAAGGCTGGCAAGGGTAGGTAGCCAAACCCGCTGGGTAAAGTACCTTTACCTTTCTTTAATTCTGTTCATGGGGTTAAACGTTGATTTAGCTCACACAACATCCTGTTTCCAGTCGCCACTCTACCCCTATCGGAATAGACTCCCTCCACTCTCATCCAATCAGAAGGCAACATATGCTGGAACTCATCTTTGGCACCCTGGTCACCCTGGTGGTGGGCCGTGCCATTTTCAAAGGATACTCCGCGACCGGGGTGCTGCTGAGCGGCGGCTTGCTGCTACTGGTCATCACCGCCATGATGGGCAAGCCGGTACTGCCGAGCAAAGTGGTCAGCACCGGCTATATCGCAACCGATATCTTCGAATACGTCCGCTTCCTGCTCAATGACCGTGGCGGTGGACTGGGGATGCTGATCATGGTGCTGTGCGGCTTTGCCGGCTACATGAGCCATATCGGTGCCAACACCATTCTGGTAAAGCTGGCCAGCAAACCGCTCGGCATCATCAAGTCCCCCTATATCCTTCTGGTGGCTGCCTATCTGGTGGCCTGCGCCATGTCGCTGGCGGTGAGCTCCGCTACCGGCCTCGGCGTGCTGCTGATGGCCACCCTGTTCCCGCTGATGGTCAACATGGGGATCTCCCGTGGCGCGGCTGCGGCCGTGTGCGCCTCGCCAGCCGCGATCATTCTGGCACCCACCTCCGGTGACGTGGTGATGGCTGCTCAGGCCGCCAACATGCCGCTGCTGGACTTTGCCTTCAAGCTGACCCTGCCCATCTCGCTGGTGGCGATCGCCTGCATGGCGGTGACCCACTTCTTCTGGCAGCGCTACCTTGACCAAAAATCCGGTGAGCACAACGAGCCGGTCGCCCCGGGTGATCTGGTGACGACTGCGCCAGCCTTCTACGCCATCCTGCCCTTTACCCCCATCATCGGGGTGCTGGTATTTGACGGCAAATGGGGCCCGCAGCTGGATATCGTCACCATCATCGTCATGTGCATGGTGCTGGCCAGCCTGCTGGAACTCGTGCGGATCCGCAATGGCAAGGAGCTGCTGGACGGTCTGCAGGTCTGCTGGCGCAACATGGCTGACGCCTTTGCCGGTGTGGTCATGCTGCTGGTTGGTGCCGGTGTCTTCGCCCAGGGTCTGATGACCATCGGCTTTATCGACACCCTGCTGGCTCACGCGCAGGATCTCGGTTCGGGTGGCCTGATCATGATGCTGTCACTGGTGGTGATCACCACCCTGGCCGCCTTCACCACCGGCTCGGGCAATGCCCCCTTCTACGCCTTTGTGGAGCTGATTCCCAACCTGGCCAGCAGCCTTGGCATCAACCCGGCCTATCTGGTGATCCCGATGCTGCAAGCCTCCAACCTGGGTCGCACCATTTCTCCGGTATCCGGGGTGGTGGTCGCCTGTGCCGGGATGGGCAAGCTCTCGCCTTTCGAGGTGGTCAAGCGCACCAGTATGCCGGTCGCCGTCGGCCTGCTGGTGGTGATTGTCGCCACCCAGATCATGGTACCCGCCTAATCGTTGACCAGCCCGGCACCCTGCCGGGCTGGTATCTTCCCCCCCCTTTGCAGTAGACTCGGTGCTCATTTTCCCCCTAAGGAGGACCGAGATGAGTATTACGGTTCAACTTGCCCATTTCAGTGATTGCCACTCCCACTTCGATGGCGCGCCCATGAGCTTCTCCCCTGTCGGTGAAGGCCAGTGGCGCACCCAGTGCGGCGGTTATGCCCGGATCCTGACCCGACTGACCCAACTGCGTGCCAAAGCCGCAGCAGCTGGCCAGCGTTTTCTGTTTCTGCATGGTGGCGACTCCTTTCAGGGCTCTCTCTATTTCAACCGCTTCAAAGGGCGCGCCAACGCCGACCTGCTCGCCATGCTGGCCCCCGATGCCATGGTACTTGGCAACCACGAGTTCGATCTGGGCAATGGCCCGCTGGTGGAGTTCTTGCGCCAGCTCGATTTTCCGGTGCTGGCCGCCAATCTGGACAACAGTCAGGAGCCAGCCGACACGCCGCTTGGGCTGTGGGATATTCCCCACCTCTACGACGCCCATCAGCCCTGGCATCGTCAGGTGATCGACGGGGTTCCCTTTGCGCTGCTCGGCATCACCCTCGCCCAGATGGCTGCCATCGCCAACCCGGATCCCCACACCCGTTTCCACGCGGTCGCCGACACCCTCACCAGGGTGTTGCAGGAGATCAGGCGCGAAGGGATCCACCATATCGTGCTGCTGAGCCACCTCGGGCTGGATCAGGACAAGCTGCTGGCCGAGCGCTTCCCCGAGCTCAGTCTCATCATTGGTGGCCACACCCACAGCCTGCTCGGCGATCTCGCGCCGCTGGGTCTGCCAAGCGAAGGCAGCTATCCGCTGATGAACAACGGGGTGGCTATCCTGCACGCTGGCCACAGCGCCCTCTGTCTCGGTGTCTGCGAGCTCACCTTCGATGAGGCGGGCCGCGTCGTGCAAGGTCAGGGTCAGCTGGAGTGGCTCCCCTGGCAGCCCTGGCAATTTGCCTCCACCCCACCCGCTGGGCTCACCTTCTGCGAGCCGGATCCACAGCTTGAACAACATCTGGCCAAACGCTACCGGCCGGAGATTGAAACCATGAGCCAGCGCATCGTCACCCGGCTGGCGGCGCCGTTGCCCCATCAGCGGCTGCCGGATGCCACCCTGCCCCACGGCAGCCAGCTCGCCCCGCTGGTGGCCCGTGCCATGCTGACCGCCGCCCGTGAACAGGTAGGCGAGGTGGACTTTGCCCTGCACAATGCTGGCGGCGTGCGCTGCTCGCTGGAGCCGGGCCCCCTGAGCGAAGCGGATATCGCCGGTCGCCTGCTGCCGTTTGCCATTCCCCTCACCCTTTATCGGGTACACGGTCACGAGTTGGCGGAGGCGCTGGAGAATGCCATCGACAACGCCACCAACAACGGCGTGGTCGGCAATGGCAATGGCAGCTTCCCCTACACCGCAGGGGTGCGATTCACCTATCAGGCCGATCGGCCCAAGGGCCAGCGCATCACCCGACTGGAGTGGGAAGCCGCCCCCGGCCAGTGGCAAGCGGTCAATGCCGAACAGGTCTATCGCGGGGTGTCGAGCGCCTATACCGCCTCCGGCAAGGAAGGTTACACCGCACTGGCGCGGACCCTGACCCAGCACAATCAGGAGCTCGGTATCACCCTGGCCGACGCCTTTATCCGCTGGGCCCGTCACCTGCCGACACTGGAAGCGCAACCCCCCCTGCTTGAGTACTTCAGTTGATATCGGGGGAATGGCTTTGCCACATCCCCTGACGGCCAAAATTGCCGCAGCCAGCGCCCGGTTCCCAGCAAGAACCGGGCTTTTTCGAGAATATTTGCCCCACACGGGCCCGCCCCATTGCATCGCACTCACTAGCTCGGCAAGATAGGCCCGCTTTCAAGACCAGCTGCAGGAACAGGCGACTTCATGAATCACTCCATCCGTTTCACTCCCCCTCGCGTCAACCCGGGTATCAAGCCAGCCATCGTGCTGCTGACCGCCCTGCTGGCGCTGCTCTTCTGTCTGCGCAATCCGCTCTTCCACGCCATGGCGCCGGGGTTTGATGCCTCGCTGTTCGCGGTGATGGGCAAGATGTGGAGCGAAGGTGGCGTGCTCTATCGCGACATGATCGACATCAAGGGGCCGATGATCTTCGCTCTCGACGCGCTGGGCTATCGAATGGGGGGATTTGTCGGGATCTGGGCGCTGGAGTGGGTGCTCTGCTGGCTCGGACTGCTGGCCAGCTGGCAGGCCTTTGCCCAACTTGGCCTCTCGTTCAAGGCGCGCCTTGGCGCCATGCTGGCGGTGCTGGCTCTCTACGGCACCCGTTACTACTACGGCAACATGACTGAGGACTGGACCTTCCACCTCGCCCTCATCGCCCAGTGGGCCTTCATTACCCTGCTGCTTGACAAGGGATTTCGCTGGTGGCCGGCGCTGGTTGCGGCCCTCACCTTCGCCATCGTCGCCTGGATGCGCACCAACAACGGCGCCTTCTGGGGGGCCTGGTATCTGGTGCTGTTCTGCCACTGGTGTCTGCACGAGAAGTGGCGTGATGCCATCTTGCTGCTCATCTCCAGCCTGCTGGGTCTGGCGCTGATTGGCGGCCCGCTTTACGCCTACTTCCAGCAGCATGAACTGCTGGCGGCCTTCAAATACTACGCATTCGACATCTTCTTCGAGGGGAGCTACGGCAATGGCTTCTCCCCCATGGTGGGCGCCGTCGGCCTGCTGCGTACAGGCCTTGTGATGTTGCTGCCCGCCTTCATCATTCTGATGCAGAGCCGCCGTCAGGAGTGGTATCTGCCAGCCCTGCTGGCGACCCTGTTTGGGGTGCTGTTTACCCTGATCGCCAACTCGGTCTCCGGCCATGTGTTCGATCACTACGACGTACTCTATCTGCAACTGGCAGTGCTGCCGCTGGCGGTATTGCTGGATCGCAGCGAACAGCAGGCTGATGCGATCGGCCTGCTCTGCATCTCGCTGGTGGTGCTCACCGCCAGCTGGCTGCTGGCCCAGCAACTCGCCTTTGGCTGGAGCACCAAGGAGTGGTCCCTCGAGCGGGTCAACGAGGTGCTCGGCACCAGCCTGCTGTGGGCGCTGCCGGTGCTGATCCTCATCCCCCTCTGGCGCGCCTGGGATGTACGCAGTGCCACCCCCTGGCTGGCGACGCTGGCCATGCTGCTGCTGATGATCAACAACGCCTGGGAAGGGACCCTCAAGGGTCGCCCCTTCAATCCGGCGGCGCAGGTACGGGTCGATCGCATCAAGGCCGAGACCAGCCCGAGCGACAAGATCTGGGTCGATGGCATCCAGCCGCAATATTATCTCTGGACCGATCGCCAGCCAGCGTCCGCCTACCTCTTCTTTGCCAACGTCAATCCGCCCTATGACGTGCGCGAGCGGGTGCTGGCCGATATCCAGCGCCAGACTCCGAAGTTCATCATCGCCAAGCCGGATCGGGTGAGCGAGGAGCTGAAAAAACCGAGCTCCCCTTCCCATCTCGCCTTCTATCAATACCTGACCAGCCACTACGAAGAGGTGGATCCGGGTCTCTATCGCCGACGCTGATCGTCAATACGCCCCGCAGGGCGGCCATTGTTGCAATGGCCGCCCTTTTTCTTGCGCCAAAGCCCCTTGCAGCGACGGCCCGCAGTAGGCAAGCCCGCCCGAGATAACTACAATGACGCTCTTTTTGATGTAACGAGTGACACCATGGCGGAACTGACTTATCTGGGCGGCTATCCAGACCCCCTCAAGGCACAGGTACAGCAGCTGATTGCAGCAGGCAAGCTGGGGGAAATGCTGGCCAAACGCTATCCGGAGAGCCACCAGATCCAGAGCGACAAGGCGCTGCTCGCCTACACCATGGAGCTGAAGAACCGCTACCTCAAGAGCTCGGCGCCCCTGTCAAAGGTGGTGTTCGATGGCAAGATCAACGTGATCAAGGATGCCCTCGGTCTGCACACCTACGTCAGCCGGGTGCAGGGCAGCAAGCTCAAGGCCAAGAACGAGATCCGCATCGCCGCCCTGTTCAAGGAGGCGCCGCCCCCGTTCCTGAAAATGATCGTGGTGCACGAGCTGGCCCATATCAAAGAGAAGGATCACAACAAGAGTTTCTACCAGCTCTGCCAGCATATGGAGCCGGACTATCATCAACTGGAGTTTGATCTCAGGCTCTGGCTCACCTGGCGCGATATCGACAAGGCCAACCGCTAGGCTGACAACCGTTTCAGGGAGGAAACATGTCATTTGCCGCCATCCCCTTTGGTGCCACCCGCTTTATTGCCACTTTGGTAATGGCCAACTTGGGCCGCGCTGACTATCCCCGCGTCACGTCACGCGGGCTGCTGGCCCTGCTGATTCTGCTCGCGGGCCACAGCGCGCGTGCCGATGAGCGCTGGCAGAGCGACAGCTATCTCACCGAGAGCTTTATGGCCATCGCCATGGAGCGGGAGTATGGCGAAGCCAGGCAGACCCGTTTTGCCCGCTGGCAGCAGCCGATCCGGCTGCAACTTATCAACGAGTCGGGTGACAAGCCGCTGCAGGCCGACGTGGTGAAGGTACAGGCGGTCCATCTGGCCCGCATCACCGGCCACCCCATCAGCATGGTGGCCGCAAAGCCCAACCTCACCCTGATCATGACCGACTACAGCAAGATGAAGAGCTGGGCCAACCGCACCATGGGGGGGGATCCATCGGTCAAGATGGCACTCAAGGAGGGGCTCTGCCTTGCCAACTTCGCAACCAATGCGAAACACGAGATCAGCCGTGCCACCATCATCATTCCGGTAGATTACAGCCGGGCCAAGGGGCGCTTTCTCGACTGCGTGGTGGAGGAGTTCACCCAGGTGATGGGGCTGCCCAACGACTCGGACAAGGTTTTTCCCTCCATCTTCAATGACAACAGCATCGACAGCTTTTTGACTGGGCTGGACTATGTGCTGCTCAAGATGGCCTATCACCCGGCCCTCAAAACCGGAATGAGCAGTGACGAGATCCGCGCCGCACTGCCTATAGCACTGGCCGATCTGCGCGCTAAAGGGGAGATCCGCGAAGCCAATCGCCGGGTGCAGCAGCAGAGCCTGAAAAGCTGGGCGGGGTTGTAACGGGCCTGGCTTAACCCAGAGCCAGACAAACCACCGCGAACCTCTCACCACCCACAAAAAACGCAGCCACTTGGCTGCGTTTTTTGTTGTCCGGGGCTCTGCGAATCGTTAGCGGGCATGCCCGTTTTTCAGCTACCCATTTATCCACCGCCCAGAATTATCCACTGACCATGGGGATCAGGAGGCGACGTTCTCTTCCGGCATCCAGCTCTCGGCGTTCTCCCACACCTCCTGCACCATGGCTTCGGCCAGCTCTTTGTCTTCCTTGCTGGCACGGCTGACGGTCAGGGCCATGGCGCTGCCCGGCGCGACCCGCACATGGATGTCGGGGAATTTTTCGCCAAGCTGCTTGAGCAGCTCCTGACGCAGCGCCTCCATGGTCGAGGTCGGGATCTGATGTTTTCTGTCGATGATGATTTCAAGACGCATAGGAAACTTCTCCATGATTTATAACTGTATTTTTATCCAGTATTCATGGGAAGTAAAGTGCCAACTTGCACCAATCAGAAAAGATCCAGCTGCTGACCACAGATCCGGTCGAACGACTCGCCGATAAAGGGCAGGATGGCGTCGGCAATGGGCCGCAACTGCTTGTCGATATAGTGTTCGTAATCGATGGCGCTGCGCCGGTACTCCAGCGGTTCTGGGCCATTGAGGGTCATCAGATAGGCAATAGAGCCCCGATGCTGATAGCGCTGGGGCAGACCGCGGCGCAGGTTCTCCTCATCGGCCAGCCGCGCTGCCCGCACATGGGGCGGCACATTCTTCTGATACTCCTCGAGCTTCTGGCGCAGCCGTTTGCGATAGATAAGCAGATCGTCGTGACGACCGGCACGAGTCTCATCCACCATGGTGCGCACATAGCCGCTGGGATCTTCATCGTGAAACACCAGCTCATAGAGGCGGGTCTGGAACTGCTTGGCCAGCATGGTCCAGTCGGTGCGCACCGATTCGAGCCCCTTGAACACCAGCTGTTCACACCCCTCGCTGGCCTTGCCAACCAGCCCCGCATAGCGCTTCTTGCTGCCCTTCTCCAGCCCGCGGATGGTGGGCATCAGAAAGCGGCGATAGTGGGTCTCGTACTGGATCTCGAGATAACTCGGCAGGTCGAACTCGCGCCTGATCAGTGCAGCCCAGTTATCGTTGATCATTTGAGCCAGTCGCTGGCCGATCTCGTCCGCCTCATCGGGGCTGGTCTCGCGCCCCAGATGAACAAAGGTGGAGTCGGTGTCGCCATAGATCACCTCGAACCCCTTCGTCTCAATCCACTCGCGGGTCTGCTGCATGATGCTGTGGCCACGCAGGGTGATGGATGAGGCTAGGCGCGGATCATAGAAACGGCAGCCCCCCGACCCCAGCACGCCGTAGAAGGAGTTCATGATGATCTTGATGGCCTGGGAGAGCGCCTTGTTGCTGGCGGCCTTGGCCCGATCCCGCGCCGCCCACAAGGTAGCGATGAGATCCGGCAAGAAGTGCCGCTCGCGGGAGAACATGGCGCCGCGAAAGCCCGGAATGGCGTGCTCGGGATGCTGCAGCCCTTCGATGAGCCCCATGGGGTCGATGCAGAAGGTGCGGATGATGCTGGGGTAGAGGCTCTTGAAATCGAGCACCAGCACGTGGCGATAGAGACCGGGTTTGGAGTCCATCACATAACCGCCGGGGCTTGCGAGCCCCCCGTCGGCCGGCAGATTGGGGGCCACGTAGCCGCCACGATGGAGCCGCGGCAGATAGAGATTGGTAAAGGCCGCCACCGAGCCCCCCACCCTGTCCAGCTCAAGGCCGGTGAGGGAGGCGCGTTCAATGGCAAAAGAGATGAGGTGGCAGTAGTCGAAGATCTCCCACACCAGCTTGCAATCTTCCAGGTTGTAGCGGGCCAGCGCCTCCTTGTCGGAGTGGAACAGCTCGGTGATCTTCTCCCCCCGATTGGCCACATCCTCGATATCCTTGCCACGGCCAAGCAGTTCGCTCGCCACCGCATCCAGGCTGTAGCTGGCAAACTGCCAGGTGGCGCTTTTCAGGGTATCGATGCCATCGAGCACCATGCGCCCGGGGATAATGACGTTGCCGGTTTGGGGATCGCCCCGTGACGAGCGCCAGAAGCAGAGCTCGCGCCCCCGCCCAAGCCGCAGTCGCCGCTTGTTAAGTTCGGCGCGGCGCAGCAGCAGACGAAAGTCAAAATTAACCACGTTCCAGCCAATCACCAAGTCGGGGTCATGCAGACTGAACCAGCTCTCCAGCGCACTCAGCAGGGTGCTCTCGTCCTCTACCCACTGGACCTGGGTGCCCCAGCTCTCGGCATCCGCCTCCGGGGTGCCGATCATGATGACCCGCGCATCCTGCTCGCTGTAAAGACCGACCGAGAAGAGGGCCCCGTCCATGGCGCACTCCACATCCAGCGACACCCAGGAGAGGGTTGGCGTCACCGCCTGCGGCGCGCAGCGCGCCTCGTTCACCTCCCAGTAGCCCTGCTTGCCCCCCTTTTTTACCGCCCGGCCATCGAAGCGCACGCCAGCGGTGATGAAACGCTCCATCAGAAACCGCTCCGGCAGCCGGATATCCGCCTCGAAGTGCTCCAGTCCGCGAATGAGCAACAGCTCGATGGCGCGGTGAAAGGCGCTCAGGGTGGCGAAATAGCAGCCCACCACAGGGCGACCGTCGAAGGTGTGCATCGGCAGGCGGCGAAACCGCCCGCTCACCCCGGCCCCTTTAAACAGCTCGGCGGCTTCTGCCATATGGCTCTGCGGCAGGAAGAACACCGGCTCCTGCCCCGGCACCACCACCCGTACCGGCCCCTGCGCGCTCCAGAGCCACATCACGATTTCGGTGGTTGCAGGCAGCCCGTTGCGACCGCGCACGTCCCGACCATGGCGGGTCAGGATAAAACCGTCGAGGGGCGGAGTGGCGGATACGGTGGGCTGGGTTGCAGTCATGAAGCGTAAAGGGGCTGTCCGAGAATGGGACTATTGTACGTTCATACAGTGCCTGCTCGCAATCGTCACGCTGGCTGCGAGGCGGGAGTCAAACTGGTAAGCTCGATCCGGACGTTATTCCCGCCCATCCCGTTCTGACCACTCTTCGCCGACGAAAGGAGTCTTTGTGGCAATCTATTCCCTGCTGGATCAGCTGGCTATCCCCTACCAGTGCTTTGACCATCCTCCGGTGTTTACCTGTGAGGAGGCGAGCAGGCTGCTACCCGACCAGCCCGCTGCCAGCACAACCACCGTTCACGCAACACAATTGACTGACAAGACAATAAAATGCCCCCTTGCGCTCTGATAAATCGAGTCAGCAGTCACCATCGTGCAAGAAGTCGGAGGTGAGCACATTCGGCCATTTAACCAATTGATAATAGGCTGGATTCATGTTGTGATCGGCGACTGCCAGCGGGCGATACCCCATCGCCTGTTCGTTCACAGGTGACTTCCCAGAGAGCCCCTTGATGCCAAGTCTGTTTTCCTCGGCCCAGTTGTTGAGTCTGGTGCTGTTCGTCACGCTGTCACATGTGGGGGTCGCCACCATTTTCGCCGCCATGTGGCACACCCATCGCCAGATCAGGGCATTGATCTACTGGTCAGCGGGGGAACTGGTTATCGCGGGGGCTTTTTGCTGCCTGCTGCTGCGCCCCCTTGAGGGAAATGCATCCCTTGCCAATATTCTCTGCACCAACCTGCTGTTGATGTCGACCACCCTGCTCTATGAACGGGGGATGCGCCACTTCTTTCGCCGTGAAGCCGACCAACTGGGCTGGCTGCTGCCCGCCGTTACCCTCGGCGGTTTCGTCCTGTTTGCCCTGACCGCCCTGCAGCAACCCCTCTTTGATGTGCATAGCCGGATCATCGTGCTCTCCGGCGTGCTCTCGCTGCAGATTGCGCTGCTTATCTGGCAGCTCTGGCGCTACCAGCGGCTGGCCCCTATCTATCGGGTGCTGCGCTTTGCCATTCTGCTGCTCGGCCTGCAACTGCTGTTGCAACTGCTGCGGATCGCCAAACACCTCTGGCAGCCGGAGCTGGCGGCCAACTCCTTCACCGACCCGCTGCTCGGGCCTGTGATCCTGCTCAGCCTGCTCTTTACCATCGCCCGCAGTTATCTGCTGCTGAGCCTGGTCCACACCCGCCAGCAGCAAGCCCTGCTGGCCACCCAGCGCAAGCTGGAGCGGCGCGCCAATCAGGATGAGCTGACCGGCCTGTTCAGCCGCCACTATTTCGAGCGCCAGGTGGCCCTGCGTGCCCGCGAGATGGCTAGCCCTAGCCAGCTGCTGCTGATCGATCTGGACAACTTCAAACAGATCAACGACCGCCACGGCCACCCCGCCGGTGATGCCATGCTGCGGGCCGTGGGTCGGGTGATCGCCAATACCCTGCCTGCCGAGGGCATGGCCGGTCGGCTTGGCGGCGATGAGCTGGCCCTGCTGCTGATGGCGGACCCGCAGACCCTGCCCGACTACTGTCACAGCCTGCAACAGCAGATCGCCGAGGCGACCCAAGCGCTGGCCGGTGGCCCCATCAGCCTCAGCATCGGCCTCACCTCGCTGCACCCTGACGAGGGGTTTGAAGCGGCCTACCTGCGCGCGGATCAGGCCCTTTACGCCGCCAAACAGGCTGGGAGGCAACGGGCCTGCGTGCAGGAGCTCCACCACAACGAGCCGCAGCCGCTACCGCCCTGCGCGCTCCTGTCATGAGCGCAGTGCTCGCTCTGCAGTGCCGACCGGCCAGACTGGCAGATGCCCCGGCTTACCATCGCTATGTCACCGAATGCGCCGAAGACGGACAACCGCTCTATCAGGTGGCGCAATTTGACCCGGACGGCTGGCTACAGAGCCTGCTGGATCACGCAGAAGCGCGCAACTTGCCCAGTGGATACCTGCCGACCACCACCTATTTTGCCCTCGATGGCGAGGAGATCATCGCCACCCTGCGTCTTCGTCACGGTGACAATGAGGCAACCCGCCAGTGGCTGGGTCATATCGGTTACGAAACCCGCCCCTCTCGCCGTGGCGAAGGGGCCGCGACCATAATGCTGCGCTGGGTACAACAACAGGTGCTGGCAGCGCCGGTGCTGATCAGCTGCGGCGAAGATAATCTGGCCTCCCGCAAGGTCATTACGGCCGCCGGGGGCGTGTTGCTGGGGCGGCGCTTCCATCCGGGGAATTGCAACTGGCTGGAGATGTATCAGCTAGCCCCCAGCCCCAGCCCCAGCCGACCATAGCCACAGCAGAAATAAAAAGAGCGCCCCGAAGGCGCTCTTTTTGCGGACGTGGCAAGACCGTTAGTAGCTGTCTTCCTGCTCCGCCTTCATCCGGGCCTGACGGGCATAGGCCTCCTCCTCGGCGCTCTCGATCTCCTGCAGCACCGAATCGAGATCGATGGCGGCGCGACTCTCTTCAAAGTGACCGGTCAGCTCGCTATCGGGGGTGAGTTTGCCATCTTCAAACAGCGCCCACATCTCCTGGGCATAACGGGTCTTGAGCAGTTCGGGGGCATACATGCCGTAGTAGTTGCGCATGTTGTTGACGTCCCGCTCCAGCATCGCCTTGGCCTGGTTGTTGGCGGCGGCATCCACCACCTGGGGCAGGTCGATGATGACGGGGCCCTGTTCATCCACCAGCACATTGAACTCGGAGAGATCGCCGTGGATAAGACCGGCGCAGAGCATCCGCACCACGTAACGGATCACCTTGGCATGGTCGATGACCGCCTGCTCGGGGGTAAGCGCCACATCGTTGAGGCGCGGCGCGACATTGCCATCCTCATCGATGATAAGTTCCATCAAGAGGACACCATCGAGGCAGACATAGGGCTGTGGCACCCGCACACCGGCCGCCGCCAGCTTGAACAGGGCGTCGACCTCGGTGTTCTGCCACACCTCTTCATGCTGTTTGCGGCCGTACTTGGAGCCCTTCTCCATGGCGCGAGCGCTGCGGCTGTTACGCACCTTGCGCCCCTCCTGATAGACCACGGCCTGCTTGAAGCTGCGCTTGGACGCCTCTTTATAGACCTTGGCGCAGCGGATCTCGTCGCCGCAGCGCACCACATAGACGTCGGCCTCTTTGCCGCTCATCAACCGGCTGACGACCTCATCGACCAGGCCGTCATCAACCAGAGGTTGGATTCGATTTGGAATTTTCATGGCCGCCCTTTTACCCTATTTCCGCTCTCGAAGATAGCTCCGCGCACGCTCACCTGCCTCTCCCTTTCATAAGACACCCTGTTATCCCCTGTTTGCGCTGTTTTTGTCCACCCGTTCGCCTTAAAAACCACCAGCAGCAGACCAAATACGAAAGGCGCCTGTGCCAACAAAAATGGCCCGCAAGCGGGCCAATTTTCAAGGTTCGGGCGGCAAGCCCTGACGAATACGCTGGATCCCCGCTTCATAGAGGCCGTCATCCCCCTCCTGATGCTCCAGGGTTTCGAAGATCTTGAGAAACCACATGTACTGCTCGGGATGGCGCGCCACCTGCATCTCTACCACCCGGTTCATGGCATTGACGTCTGCCAGCAGATCGGCGGTGGGATAAGGGTCAAACGGCGGCTCTATCTCCAGCAGATAGCGCCCCTCATCCTCGTCATAGCTGGCGAAGATGGGCACCGCTCTGGCACCGGTCAGCTTCACCAGCTTGGGCAGCGCGGGCAGGGTTGCCTTGGGGCGACCAAAAAAGGGAACAAACACGCTCGCCTCGCGGCCGTGATCCTGATCTGGCAGGTAAAAAAAACTGGCACCGGCGCGGATCGACTTGATCGCCGGTTTGATGCCGGCGCTGCGCTCATAGACCTTGCCCCCTTTGGCCCGCTCGCGGTTGATGTACCAGTCGAACACCTGATCTTTCGGGCTCTTCATCATGGTGCACATCTCGATGCCCATCATGGAGAAGTAGCGGCCAATCATGTCGACCGCCCAGGTGTGAGGCACCACCAGGATCACCGGGCGGCCTGCAGCCTGCTCCGCTTGCACATGCTCCCAGCCGGTGACCTTGATGCGGCGGGTCAGTCGCGCCTTGCTGCGCCAGCTGAGCTCGCCAAAGCCCATAAAGGTCTTGAGCCCGACCCGGATCGATTTGAGCAGCAGCGCCTGCCGTGCGGCGGCATCCAGCTCGGGAAAGCAGATCTTGATGTTGGTATCTGCGATATAGGCCTGCTTTTTCGAAAAACGCAGCAGGGTTGGAGAGACCAGATCGGCAAAGCGATCCCTCAGTCTCGCGGGGGTAAATGCCAGCAGGGAGAGCAGGCCCAGCGCGCACCAGCTGCCCCACCATTTGGGATGCAGCAGGCGGCTATGAAATGAGGTATCAAATACCGGATCTAACGCAGACATGGCGACCATCAAGTCATCAAAAACAAACGGTTATTGTAGTTATCCTGACATTTTTTTCTACCCTGGGGAGGCTGGCCATCGACCTGCAAGGCACTGATCAGACTAGTTATCATAAAAAATGGCCCACCTGGGGCCATATCAATCAATCTAAATTCGGGGTCAGCCGTGGGGCGACAATCCCTTGCGGATCCGGCGTATCCCCTCTTCGTAGAGGCCATCCAGCCCCTCCTGATCTTCACGGGTATCGAAGATCTTGAGGAACCACATGTACTGGCCCGGATGGCGCATCAGCTGCTGTTGCACCATGTCGTTCATGCGACAGGTATCGGCCATCACATCCTCGGTGGGATAGTTGTCGAACGGTGCCTCAATCTCCAGCCGGTAGCAGTGGTTCGCTTCGTCATAGCAGGCGAGCAGCGGCACCGCCTTGGCGCCACTGACCTGCACCAGACGGGGCAAGGCAGGCAGGGTCGCTTTGGGATAGCCAAAGAAGGGGGCGAAGATGCTCTTCTCGCGGCCATGATCCTGATCCGGCAGATAGAAGAAGCTGCGACCGCTCTTGATGGTCCTGATCACCGCCTTGATCCCGGCGCTGCGCTCATAGACGCGGCAACCGTTCTTGGCTCGTGCACGGTTGAGGTGCCAGTCAAACACCGGATTGCGCGCCCGTTTCATCATGGTGCACATGGGCACCCCGCGCTGGGTGAAGCAGTAACCGGCGGCATCCACCGGCCAGGTATGGGGCACCACCAGGATCACCGGACGGCCGGCCGCCCGCTCCGCCTCGATATGCTCCCAACCGATCACCTGCATCCGGCTCATCAGATAACGCTGGCTGCGCATGGTGAACTCGCCAAATCCCAACAGACTCTTGAGGCCGACCCGGATCGAGGTCAGTACAATGGCATCCCGCTCTTCCGGGCTCTTGTCCGGGAAGCAGATCTCCAGATTGGTTCTGGCGATATAAATCTGTTTTTTCGAGATACGAAACACCAGCGGTGCCAAGGCTTCGGCCAAACGGTCGCGCAATCGCACCGGCACAAAGGCGAGCAACATCAGCACGCCGAGCGCCAGCCAGCTGAACCAGTAGCGGGGATGCAGAAAACGGGCTTCAAAAGAGGAGTCAAATACGGGATCTTGGGACGACATGTATTGGGGTCGAGCGAAAAAGTGGTGCTGCATTGTAGTCGTCCTGACAGGTAATACCAGTTAAATCCATGGCAAATAGCCCGCCACGGGCGCCACATCAAAAAACCATAAAAAAATGCCCCGCACTGCGGGGCATTTTGCTCGTTACACAACCAGGGTGGAGGCTCTTTGTCCATCCATCGTATGACTGGTCGTTTATCCCGTCGCTCTCGGAGCGCACTGCTTATCCATTTCCCGATGTCACATCTTCTTCAAGATTTAACGGTGAGCACCCTGGCGGGCCATGCCGTTATTCATTTCGGTATTACGCAGCGGCAGAAAAAACATCAGGTAACGCAGTGCCACATACCCGACGATGACGGTAGCCACCCCCAGCTCGAAGTGGGCCAGCAGTCTGATCTGCTCGACGTAGTGACTGCCTTGCGCAAACCCTTCAACCAGATGAGCCACTTTGAACAGGGCGGTGGCACCGATCACCAGCGGGAAGGTGAAGGCGGCATAACCCGGCGAGAAGGGCAGACGCAGTAGTTTGATGAAGGCCAGATAGATGATGCCGGTCATCAGGATGGCGATCCCCAACAGCACGGCCACCAGCAGCAGTGACGGCTCCTGGCTGACGGTCAGGTAACCGGCCAGAGAGAGGCTGGCAGGAGCCGCCAGAATGGCGATGGTCGGTTTGGCGGCATCCGGCACTTCATGGCTGAAGATCAGGCGATAGAGCATCAGCGGCAGCATCAGGCCATAGCAGATGATCCCGAACCAGAGCAGACCGTTGGCCAGCGGGGCAAACTGACCACCCGGGAAGGCGACGTCCGCCACGATGATGCCTACCGGCGGCACGAACCAGCTCGGCACCATGTGGTGGATTTCAAACTCTTTGGCACGATGCCAGATAAAGGTGGCCAGGAACAGCAGATGAACCGCCACGGCAAACAGCCAGAGGGCCTCGCCCGCTTGCGGCGCAATCATACCCAACGCTTTGGAGACCACCATGGTGCCCATGGCATAGGTCGGTACCACACTGCCCACCACGGGGTGAGCGAGATCCTGCAACAGCAGGCGGGGGTGAAGCAGAAACTTGAAGGTCAGGATCACCAGCAGCACGGCCGCAATGGCAGCGCCCAGCAGTTGCATCCGGCCATCGAAGTGACCGGCATTTTCCCAACACCAACCAAGGCTGGCGATGCCCAGCGCCAGACCCGCCATGGGGGTTGGGGCGGCAGCCAGTGATTTACGGGTTCTTGCGATCATGATGACACCTTTCTATTGATGACTATGGCGATAGGATAATGCCCCCTTATCGTTTACGATATCTAAATGAATTAAATCAATCATTCAGGAAAACCAAACACGATGAAACTGACCCTGCAGCAGCTGAAAGTGTTCGCCACCATTGCCCGTTATGGAAACCTTGGCCTTGCCGCCAACGAGCTCTGCCTGAGCAAGGGGGCCGTCTCCCAGTCGCTGCAGGAGCTGGAGCGCCAGCTCTCTACCCCGCTGTTTGACCGCATTCACCCCAGATTGCAGCTCAACAACGAGGGGCGCCTGCTGCAACCGGCCGCCGAAGAGCTGCTGACCCGGATGCAGGATATCGAGAACCTGTTCAGCCCCGATGCCGAGCCGAGCGGCCAGCTTCGCCTTGGTGCCAGCCAGACCATCGGCAACTACCTGCTCCCCACCCTGCTCGCCAGCAGCAAACAGGAGCTGGGACTCCCCCCCAAGGTGACCATCAACAACACTCACCTGCTCTGCCATGCGCTGGCCAATTTCGAGCTGGATATGGCACTGATCGAGGGGGAGAACCACCACCCCGACCTGCTCGCCGAACCCTGGCTGCAGGACGAGATGCTGGTGGTGGCCCCACCCGGTCACCCGCTTGCCAACAAGAAGGAGCTCTCCCTCTCCCGACTTGGGGGCGAGACCTGGGTATTGCGTGAAGCGCAATCGGGCAGCCGCGAGCAGTTTATCCAGCAGATCCAGCCCGAGCTGCCCCGCTGGCAACCAGGGCTTGAACTCAACACCCTGGAGGCGGTGATGCTGGCGGTGGAGAAGGGGCTTGGCATCTCCTTTATCTCCCGGCTGGCAGCCTCGGATCGCCTGGCAGATGGGCGGCTGATCGCCCTGCCGCTCTCCCGTCGCTTCCCGCGCCAGCTCTCCCTTATCTGGCACAAGCAGAAGTACCACTCCACCTCCCTGCGCCACTTTATCCACTTCTGCCGGGCTCAGGTGAAGGATGCCGAGGTGAGCGGCGCAGGGTAACGCCCGCTCGGAGCACCGCTGGCAGGCCCGCCCACCAATGACGGAAAAAGCAGAGAGGGAGCCACGGCTCCCTCTCTTTGATTCGCTTCTGAGTATCACTTCGCCAGACTGCGCAACCAGCTGATCTCCTCGCCCCAAATAGACTCGTCTATGGTCTCGAGGATCAGCGGAATGCGATCGAAGCGATCATCATTCATGATGTGGTGGAAAACAGCCTCCCCCAGATTACCCTCCCGCAAGCTGTGATGGCGATCGACCCGGCTACCGAAGGTACACTTGGCGCCGTTGATATGCATCCCCTTGAGATAGTGAAAACCCACCGTGCGGTCGAACTCGGCAAAGACGGCAGCACAGCTCTCGGCGGTGCGCAGATCGTAGCCGGCGGCAAAGGCGTGGCAGGTATCGAAACAGATCCCGACCCGGCTCTTGTCCTCCACCCCCTCGATGATGGTGGCGAGGTGCTCGAACGACCAGCCGAGGTTGGTCCCCTGCCCGGCGGTATTCTCGATCACCGCCGTCACCCCTTCACTGCGCTCCAACGCCCAGTTGATGGACTCGCTCACCAACTTGAGGCTGGCCGCCTCTGGGATCTGCTTGAGGTGGCTACCGGGATGGAAGTTCAGATAGCAAAGCCCCAGCTGCTCACAGCGCTTCATCTCGTCGAGAAACGCATCGCGGGATTTGGCCAGACCATCGGGATCCGGGTGGCCCAGATTGATGAGGTAACTGTCGTGGGGCAGGATCTGCTCCGGCAGAAAACCGGCCTTGTCACAGGCCGCCTTGAAGGCACGGATGGTGGCATCCGACAAGGGGGCAGCCTGCCACTGACGTTGATTCTTGGTAAAGAGGGCAAACGCGTTGGCCCCGATGGCCTGGGCGCGGGCGATGGTATTCTCCACCCCGCCGGCCGCACTGACGTGGGCTCCGATATATTTCATACAATCTCCTCGATACGGCAAGCCGCCATTATGCCGATCCCGCCCGGCCACGCCAAACCGGGATATCCGATAGCGGGTATCGACAAATAGTGCCGCCTATACAAGGCGCTGCGTTTCATGGCGTAATCAGCCTGCGCTGTGGCAACCGCTCCGCAGAAGGGATAGTTAGAGCCCATCCACGCCAGCATGGCGCCCATAAAAAAACGCAGCGTATCGTCTGAGCAATAACGCTGCGTCTTTGGGTCTCTCGGCCGTCCCCCTTGCCGTGACCCGAATGGCCAGCGACAAGGGAGCAAGAATGCGCGGGGAGAGTCGCTTTAGAAGGGCATCTTGAAGCCTGGCGGCAGTTGCATGCCACCGGTCAGCTCGCCCATCTTGGCCTTGTTCTGCTCTTCCACACGACGCACGGCATCGTTGCAAGCGGCGGCAACCAGATCTTCCAGCAGCTCCTTGTCATCTTCCATCAGGGAGGGGTCGATCTCGATGCGACGGACGCTGTGGCTACCGGTCATGGTGACCTTGACCATGCCAGCACCGGCTTCACCGGTCACTTCCATCTGAGCCAGCTGCTCCTGCGCCTTCTGCATACGCTCTTGCATCTGTTGGGCCTGTTTCATCAGGTTCCCCATTCCACCTTTACCAAACATATGTCGTCTCTCGTCTTGAAATCCGGCATCCAGCGCCGGGCTGTGGGCTTGTCTGTCCTAGATGGGGACAGCCAAACTGCTTTTCAACCGGAAGCAAGCTCCCGGCCACGGAATTTAGCGGTTGAGGGGCTCGATGCTCTCGTGATGAAGCACGGCACCAAACCGCTGAACTAAAAACTGCACGTTGGGATCCTGCTCCAGATCCCGGGTCACCTGCTCGCGCACCCCGAGATAGAGGCGGTGCTCGATCTCGAGGGGGGTCTCCTGGTCAGGCACCACACCGAGCGTCACCTCGACCTGCACCGGTTGACCCAGCGCTGGCCCGATGATCTCGGCCAGATCGGCGCGCGCCTTGTCGCTCACCAGATGGCGCTGCTCGGGCTTGAGGGTTAGCAGTACCTTGTCCCCTTCCCGCGTCATCACCGAGTTGATGGCCAGCTGGCGCAGCCGACCACCCACCTGAGTGTGGGCGATCAACTCGGCCCAAGCATCGCCGCAACCATTGAGTAGCGAGGAGGGGATAAGGCGAGTCGCCTCCCCCTCTTGCGGCTCGCTGTCGCTTTCGAGCTCATCCCAGTCGATGGTCTCCATCACTGGCTGAGGGGGTTCATCCTGCGTCACAAGGGCAGCAGCCACTGCCGTGCTTGCAACGGGCGGCTGGGTCGCAGGGGCTGACGTCACCGCAGGCGCCGCAGCACTGCGTTCACCGGGTCGATAGCTCGGCTGCCCGTCGAGATCCCAAGGTGGCAGATCGGTTGGCTGGGCCGGTGCCGTGACAGGGGCGTGGCTCATCACCTGAGTCTGCTCGGCAAATCCCTGATTGAGGTACTCTTCGTAATCGCCGTTGTCACCCTGCGGCTCGTAACCGTCGCCATAGAGATCCACTGGCGGCAGATCATCATAGTGACCCATCGCCGGCATCCCCTGCCCGGCCGATTGGCTGACCGGAGCAGGTTGTTGGGTGACGGCCGGTGCAGCAGCGGCCGCGACAGGACGAGCTGGCGCAACCGGCACCGCGCGCGGCGCGGGCGCCGCCGGGGCATCCTGACCACGCTGGCGGCTGCGCAGCATGTTTCGCTTGCCAAGCAGGCTCTGCATGCTCGATACCGCTGAAACAGCTTCAGGTGCGCTAACCGGCGTGGTTGTCGGTTCGAGCGCGGGCTCGATGCTGGCAGTCAGCGACTCGCCACGGGAATAGTCCATATCGGCTGCGGAAGGCGCTCGATCATCAGCATCAACGGGCTGTGCGGCTGAGTGCGCTGGCACATCGGGCTGCGCAGCAGAGAGGGCGGGGTCGGGTTGATACCCCATGCCTGCGGCTTCGCGCAGCAGCTCATCCTGCTGGCTGAACAGCTCGGCGGCTTGCGCCTCCTCCTCGCTATCGGCGGGGTTGCCGATGTCATCCGTCATCGCAGGCAGGGAGACATCAACCGCGGGCACTGCACTGGTAGCAACAGGCGTGCTGGCAACAGGGCTGGCTAGCGGTGCGGGCACGGCGCCGCTGATCGGTGCCACTACGGCCGATTCAGCGGCCGGGCGCTTTCCCGGCAAGGAGGCTACCGGAGTGGCGCTGCTCGCCGCACTGCTCGTCATTGACGGGGGCAACGCAGTGAGGCTGGCCGGATGCAGGGCATCGCGCCTTGGGGAGAATGCGAGCATCCGCAGGCAGGTCATCTCCAGCGCAGTGCGGCCATCGGGGGCCCAGGGCAGATCTTTACGGCCACCCAGCACGATCTGGTAGCAGAGCTGCACCTCTTCCGGGCTCATCGCCTTGGCCAGTTGCAGCAGGGAATCGGCATCCGCCCCCTGCTCCTGCACACTGGCAGGCAGCAGCTGCGCCATGGCAATGCGATGGAGCAAGCCTTCCAGCTCGGCGTGGAGCTGATCAAAATCGGGGCCCAGGGTGGCGATCTCGGTGATCTTGGCCATGGCCGCGGGGGCATCTTGCCGCAAAATGGCTTCCAGCAGCTGGTGCAGATGGCGGTGATCGAGCGTGCCCAGCATCGCCAGCACGCTGTCGAGGCGCACGCTGCCATTACCGTGGGCCAACGCCTGATCGGTCAGGCTCAGGGCATCGCGCATACTGCCGTCAGCGGCTTTGGCCAGGGCCAGCAGCGCACGCGGTTCAAAGGGCTGCCCCTCCTGATCCAGCACCCATTCGAGCTGCTTGGCAATCTGGGTCTGATCCAGACTCTTCAGATGAAACTGCAGACAGCGCGAGAGGATGGTAATGGGCAGCTTCTGCGGATCCGTGGTGGCCAGCAGAAACTTCACATAGGGGGGCGGCTCTTCCAGGGTTTTCAGCAGCGCGTTGAAGCTGTGGCGCGACAACATGTGCACTTCATCGATGAGATAGACCTTGAAGCGGCCACGGGCCGGGCGGTACTGCACGTTGTCGAGCAGCTCGCGGGTATCTTCCACCTTGGTTCGCGACGCCGCGTCAATCTCCAGCAGGTCGACAAAGTTGCCCTGATCGATCTCGCGGCAGGTATCGCAGACACCGCACGGGTGGCTGCTGATCCCCTGCTCGCAGTTAAGGCTCTTGGCCAGAATACGGGCGATGGTGGTTTTGCCGACCCCGCGGGTACCGCTCAGCAGATAGGCGTGATGCAGCCGTCCCTGATCCAGGGCGTTGGTCAAGGCGGTCAGCACATGTTGCTGGCCTACCACTTGTTCAAACGTATGGGGGCGCCATTTACGCGCCAGAACCTGATAGCTCATAAATCCATCATGCAGGGAAGACAGGGCATTGAGGCCGGATGCTAACACAAATGGCGGGCTGGCTGTATCGGCTATCGGTCAGAGCGGGAGGGATCGCTTGATTTTCAAACCGATGCCCGCAAGGGCACCGGTTCTGCAGGCCCGATGCAGAGGATCGGGCCGAAGAGGCATTACTCGCCGGCCAGCTCGACCAGTGAGACCACCTTGATGCCAGCGGCAGTCAGGCGGGCATCGCCACCCAGAGACGGCAGGGAGATGATGAAGGCCGCATCGGCAACAGTACCACCAGCACGGCGGATCAGCTTGACGGTCGCATCGACGGTACCACCGGTCGCCAGCAGATCGTCCACGACCAGCACCTTGTCACCGGGCACGATGGCATCGGTGTGCAGTTGCAGGGTGTCGGTGCCGTACTCGAGAGCATAGGACTCCTCGATCACTTCGCGCGGCAGCTTGCCCGGCTTGCGGACCGGCACGAAGCCCAGCCCCATGGCATAGGCAACCGGCGCGCCAAAGATGAAGCCGCGGGCTTCGGTGCCAACAATCTTGGTGATCCCTTGATCACGATAATGATTGGCCAGCAGATCGATGGTGGCCTTGAAGGCCTCGGCGTTTTCGATCAGGCTGGTAATGTCACGAAACAGAATACCCGGCTTCGGATAGTCGGGAATGGTCTTGATGCTTGCTTCGATAAATTTCAGGGTTTCCGGATTCATGTGTTGACCGCTTATTTTTTTGACCCAGGGGTGGCCATTTTTTCTCAATTCCCTTCTGCGGGAAATAAAAAAGCCTGTCACGCAAAAATGACAGGCCGACTCCATAGCATTATTGCTGCAATAGCTTAGGGACTTCACTTCGCCATTGCAACTGGCTCCAGCACTGGCAGACGCATTAACCAAGTGAGCAGGATCACCATTATGACAACCAGCAGCCCCTTGACCCACAGCAGTGGCACCACCGCCAGCGACACCGAAAAGGTGAGCAAAATGAAGATAATGGCGCGCCGTCTGGCCTGACGACGAATGCCGCGATACTGCTGCCAATCGACGATGGGCGGACCGAACCAGGGATGGGTCAACAGCCAGCGATGAAAACGGGGCGACGAGCGGGCAAACAGGGCGGCAGCCAGCAACATGAAGGGGGTAGTCGGCAACAGGGGCAGCACAATGCCCACAATACCGGTGGCAAATGCCAGCCACCCGAGCGCCATCAGACACCAACGCTTCATTCCTTCTCCTTGCGTGATTTATCTCCCTCTAGCCTAACAGAGTTTGAGCGGGTGCTGACAGCGGGCCGCAACCCCACTACAATCTGCGCTCTTTTTTCTTGCCACTCTCGTCGGAAAGCCGTTATGCGCGTTATTTTGGCCCCCATGCAGGGGGTACTGGATCACCTGATGCGGGAGGTACTCACCTCCGTCAACGATTACGATCTCTGCGTGAGCGAGTTTATCCGGGTCGTCGATCAGCTGCTACCCGCCAAGGTGTTCTACCGCCTCTGCCCTGAACTGCTGCAAGATGGCAAAACCCGCGCAGGCACCCCGGTGCGGGTACAACTGCTGGGGCAACACCCCGAGTGGCTGGCCGAGAACGCCCTGCGCGCCATCGAGCTGGGCTCCCCCGGAGTCGATCTCAACTTCGGCTGTCCTGCCCCTACGGTCAACAAGAGCAAGGGCGGTGCGGTGCTGCTCAAAGAGCCCGAGACCATCTATCGCATCGTCAAGGCGGTGCGCGAGGCGGTGCCCGCCCATCTGCCGGTGAGCGCCAAAATTCGCCTCGGTTACGATGACAAGGATCTCTATCTGGAGAACGCCCAGGCGGTCTTCCAGGGGGGCGCCAACGAGCTGGCCGTTCATGCCCGCACCAAACGCGAAGGGTACAAGGCCCCCGCTCACTGGGAGTATGTGGACGCCATTCGCCGCGCCCTGCCCATCCCCGTCACCGCCAACGGCGAGATTTGGGATCACAAAGATGCCCTCGCCTGCGCCAGGCTCTCGGGTTGCGATGCCCTGATGGTCGGGCGCGGCGCCATCTCCCTGCCCAATCTGGCCAACGTGATGAAAACCGGCTGCCCGCACATGAGCTGGGCCGAGGTGCTGCAGTTGATGGTGAGCTATACCGAGCAGGATCTGGCCAGCGAAAAAGCCGACTACTACCCCAGCCGCATCAAACAGTGGTTCAGCTATCTCAAGCGGGAATATCCCGAAGCGGACCAGCTGTTTCAGGAGATCCGGGTGCTCAAAGAGACGGCTCCCATCCGCGATGCCCTGCTGCAAGCAGCCAAAAGCCACGGCTAACCACGTTTAACTTGACGCATATCATCTTGATAGAGTTATCGGATCCCTATACTGCCCCGAATCTGTCGTCTGTCCTGTGGGGGATAATGTGTGTGAAATGACGCAAGCACAGTTGACTGTCTGGCGTAATCGCCTGCTGTCAGACTGGGCCCAAGTACGAGAAACGCTGATCGGTCAGCTCAAAGCCTGCCGCCGTGACGAGTGGGCCGAACAGGTCGGTCACTGCGAGCAGGATCAACTGGTGGAACTGACCAGCCGGCTGGATCTGCCGAAGGTTGAGCAGAGCGTGGCCCGCCTCAAGCGGATCGATGCGGCACTCTGCCAGATGGATCTCGGCCTCTATGGCCTCTGCTCCGATTGTGAAGAGCCGCTTTCCATCGAACAGCTGGAACAGGATCCGACCCTGCAACGCTGCCCGCGCTGCGAAGCCCGCTATCGCAAGGGATTCCACGCCCACGAACTGTGAGGGATGCACATCTGTGCATCCGCTCAACCCTCAGCACTGGTTACTCCGTCGTTCCTGTCCAATACTCACCGTATCAGCCTGTTCGAGGGTATGCGTTGTGTACAGACTCTTGTTGTTATGGTGTTTGTGTTGCCAGGCTACGGCACAAGAGTCATTGGTCGTGGGCTGGGTCGACTGGCAGCCCTTCAGTTATCGCAATGAACAGCAACAGCTCCGCGGACTGGATGTGGAGCTGCTCAACGCCATCTTCCTGCGGGCCGGTTATCAGGCCAAATTCAGTGAAATGCCCTGGGCTCGCGTGTTGCACGAGCTGAAATTCGGCACGGTTCAACTGGCCATGTCAGCCAATATCACCGCCGAGCGGCAGCAATATGCCCGCTTCAGCCACCCCTATCGGGAAGAGGAGACGGCCATCGTCATCCGTCGGCAAGATGCCGAACGCTGGCGCGGGATCACCACCCTGGAGCAGTTGATCAACACCCCTGACTTCCATATCGGGGTGCTCAAGGGCTTTGATTACGGCAATACCTTCCGCCAGTTGATGGCAAGGCCCGAGCGGCAGCCCCGTTTGCAGATGCGCCTGCGGCTGGATCAGTTGCTGAAGATGTTGCAAGGGGGTCGGATCCAGGGGTTTATTCTGGACCCCCACGGACTGCAGGAGTGGCAGGGTAAGGATGGCGTGCAGGACAAGCTGTATATTCTGCTGCATATCGAACAGACACCGGTTCACCTGATGCTGAGCAAAGAGAGCACCACAGAAGCGCAACTGCAGCGGATCAATCAGGCTATCGATCAATTGAAACAGAGTCCCGACTATCAGCAGATCCTCGATCGCTACCAGTTCAGATCCCTGCATTCACAGGAAAACACTCATAAGTAAGGGGAGCATCAGCTCCCCTTACTGTCTCAAGCAAACCCAATCCTGTCTCAAACAGCCCTGGTTGCAACTTGCCAGGACGTTTTGGTCACCGATAACGTGATGGTTAAACCTGGCTATCAGCGTCCCAGCACAATGTCGGCAAGGTGGGCGAAGTGGTGGATTTCGTGTGTGGCATCGCACTCGCCCGCTTGCCGCGCCGGGTTGTACCAGCAGGTTGCCAGCCCTTGCGCCGCCGCCCCGGCAATATCGGTTTTCGGATTATCCCCCACCATCAGCACCCGGGCCGGATCCGGCTGCCCCATCAGGGAGAGGGTGTGCTGGAAAATGGCTGGCGCCGGCTTGGTCACCCGGATCTCATCGGAGATCACCAGCGGCTCGAACCACTCGCTCCAGCCCAGTTTGCCAAGCCGCCCCCGCTGAGGCACGCTGAAACCATTGGTGATGATCCCCATCCGCACCTTGCTGCGCAGCTGCTGCAGGGTCTCGACCACCCCTTCGAGAGGCATGCTAAGGGCTATGATTTGCTCCAGAAAGGTGTTGTTCATCGCCATGGGATCGGCGGCAACCTGCTGGGCAAAGAGGGAGAAGCGGGTCTGCTGCAACGCCGTTGCATCGATCTCGCCGTCGTTGTACTGCTGCCAGAGCCCGTGGTTGAGGGCGTGGTACTGCGCCATGCTGGCGTCATCAGCCTGTACGCCATAGATCTGCAGAGTGTGCGTCAGCGCAGAGGCGACCGGAAAATCGAGCAGGGTTTCATCCAAATCGAACAGCACCCAGTCATAGCTTGGTTGTTTCACAGAAATCCTTGTTATCATTCAGATTGTTCAGAGGCTTGGCGACCAACTCTGCCAAGCGGGCTGGCCAGCAGATCCAGCGTGAGGCGCACGCCAAAGCCGGTCACTTCGCTGGAGACTACCCCATTGCCCCCCTTATTGCGAAAACCGCTCAGGTCGAAGTGCAGCCAGGGGGTCTGCTCGGGCACGAAGTGGGCGAGGAAACGGGCCGCATCAATGTGATCCGGCGAACTGCCCGGTGCACACTGCAACAGATCGGCCCACTCGCTTTCGATGTTGTCGTCGTAATCGTCATCAAGAGGGAAGGGCCAGATCCGCTCACCGCTGCGCTGACCCAGATTGACCAATGATGCCATCCATTCACTGCGATTGGTAAAGACGCCGCTGTAGCGGCTACCCAGCGCCCGTTTGCAGGCCCCGGTCAGGGTTGCGTAATCAAGCAGCAGATCCGGGGTATCCTGCACCGCCATCGCCAGGGTGTCGGCCAGTACCATTCGCCCTTCGGCATCGGTATCGACCACCTCGATGGAGGTGCCATTGATGGCAGTCACCACCTCACCGGGGCGATAGGCGTGAGGGCCGATATGGTTCTCGGCAATGGCCAACCAGCAGTGTACCTCGTAGGGTAGCTGAGCTCGGCTGATAGCGTAGAGGGCCCCCAGCGCCACCGCGCTGCCCCCCATGTCCAGATGCATGCCATACATGCTGCCGGAGACCTTGAGGTTGTAACCGCCAGAGTCGTGGCAGATCCCCTTGCCCACCAACGCAATGCGGCGCACCGGCTTGGGTGGATAGTAGCTGAGCTTGACCATGGCCCCCTGATTGTCTTCCGAACCACGAGCAACGGCCAGAAACGCCCCCGCCCCCAGCTCGGCCAGCTGCGCCTGATCATAGTGATGGCACTGCCACCCCTCATCTTGCGCCAGCTTGCTGACAAACTCGCGATAGCTGGCGGCCGTCAACTCGGAGGCAGGCAACACCGCCAGATGGCGAGCCAGCCCGTTGCCCCCCGCTTCGCTGTAGAGGCGCGCCAAGTCCAGCACCACTGCGGGTGAAACCTTGATCTGCTGATAGCTCCAGCTGCTTTCACTGCGGCGCTTGCTGGTGGGCAACGAAATATTGGCGGCAAGCAGGGCCGACAACATCACTTCGGCCAGCATCACTCGCTCGGAGGGAGAAAAACCTTCCAGATGCAGCCCGAGCCGCTCCACATTGAGCCCAGAAAGAGGAGCAATCCAGCTTCTGATCTGTTTATAGAGGCGGTGATCCCGCGTCACACTGCCGGCCACAAACATCACCTGCAACAGGGTATTGCCATGCATCAGGGTAAAGGGCGCTTTTTTCCCCAGCGCAAGCTGGGTCTGGAGACCCGCAAGGGCGGGCAGCGAAAGCAAGGACTCCTTCTGCTCTTCGGCGATCAGCAGCAGTTGCAACGGCAGCCCTTGGGCAAGGGCTTCGGCCACCGTGGCATCCCGGCTTTCAATAGCAGGAGGAAGATAGGTGAAGGGAGTGATCACAGGCGCGTGCCTCATCCATGAAGAGATACCTGATGATACCCAACAAATGGTTGATACGACCAGTTTTGGTCTTGAAAAAGCGTCAGAAATAGCAGCAATCACCAGATGGTGACGAGCATCAAGAAGGATTGTTCAATGGTTGGCAATACAGGAAGGGAACTTTCAGAAAGTTGGTTGCGGGGGCCGGATTTGAACCGACGACCTTCGGGTTATGAGCCCGACGAGCTACCGAGCTGCTCCACCCCGCGTCCGAATTGTCACCCCCAAGCCGAGCAGTAGCTTGTTGGCGTTTGTCTGCCTTCGACTGTTTATACAATCGCAAGCTGACGAAAGAGTTGGTTGCGGGGGCCGGATTTGAACCGACGACCTTCGGGTTATGAGCCCGACGAGCTACCGAGCTGCTCCACCCCGCGTCCGAATTGTCACCTCCAAGCCGAGCAGTAGCTTGGTGGCGTTTGTCTGCTTTCGACTGTTTACACAATCGCAGGCTGACGAAAAAGTTGGTTGCGGGGGCCGGATTTGAACCGACGACCTTCGGGTTATGAGCCCGACGAGCTACCGAGCTGCTCCACCCCGCGTCCGAATTGTCACCCCCAAGCCGAGCAGTAGCTTGTTGGCGTTTGTCTGCTTTCGACTGTTTACACAATCGCAGGCTGACGAAAAAGTTGGTTGCGGGGGCCGGATTTGAACCGACGACCTTCGGGTTATGAGCCCGACGAGCTACCGAGCTGCTCCACCCCGCGTCCGAATTGTCACCTCCAAGCCGAGCAGTAGCTTGGTGGCGTTTGTCTGCTTTCGACTGTTTACACAATCGCAGGCTGACGAAAAAGTTGGTTGCGGGGGCCGGATTTGAACCGACGACCTTCGGGTTATGAGCCCGACGAGCTACCGAGCTGCTCCACCCCGCGTCCGAATTGTCACCCCCAAGCCGAGCAGTAGCTTGTTGGCGTTTGTCTGCTTTCGACTGTTTACACAATCGCAGGCTGACGAAAAAGTTGGTTGCGGGGGCCGGATTTGAACCGACGACCTTCGGGTTATGAGCCCGACGAGCTACCGAGCTGCTCCACCCCGCGTCCGAATTTTTCTCGAAATGGCCGAGCAGTAGCCAGTTCGATTTCTCCTTTTCCACCAACCGGTTACACCGGTTTGACTAGTCAGGATCTCAGATGGTTGCGGGGGCCAGATTTGAACTGACGACCTTCGGGTTATGAGCCCGACGAGCTACCGGGCTGCTCCACCCCGCGTTTGAGGTCGCCAATAATAGGCGCCAGCGCACAGATTGCAAGTAAATATCTCAAAAAAAGTTTATTCGTAGATTAATCGGACAAATAGTGCGGTCATTAGCAGCATCATGCTGTTTTTTCAGGCAATCGAGTCCTTGCCAGGCATCCGGCACTACACTCAATAAGGTGAACACTCCTCATTTTGGGTAGGTAGAATATGCGCATCTCCGCCGGTCACTGCCGTCAGCTGGGGGCCACACCCGACAGTAACGGCGTCAACTTCGCGATCTGGGCACGCCTCGCCAGCCGGGTCGAACTGCTGCTCTTCGCAAGCGCAGACGATGCGACCCCCGAGGTGATCCCCCTCTCCCCGCGCCTAAACCGCACCGCCTACTACTGGCATATCCATGTGGAGGGGATCTCGGTCGGGCAGCGTTACGCCTATCGCATTCAGGGCCCATGGCGCCCATATGGCGGCACCCGTTTCGATGCCGAGAAAGTGTTGCTCGACCCTTACGGCCGCAGCATCGAGCTTGGCGCCAATTACGATCGATGGGCGGCGGCCCGTCCAGGCAGCAATCTGGCTTGTTGCGCCAAGAACAAGGTGGTCGATACTCGCCACTACGACTGGGAAGGAGACAAACTGCCCGCTCACTCCCTCTCCCGCTCGGTGATCTACGAACTGCATCTGGGGGGCTTTACCAAGTCCCCGAGCTCCGGGGTCGATCCGGCGCTGCGTGGCACCTATCTCGGGCTGATTGAGAAGATCCCCTATCTGCAGTCTCTCGGTGTCACCGCCGTCGAGCTGCTGCCGGTGTTCCAGTTCGATCCTCAGGATGCGCCCAAAGGACTCTCCAACTACTGGGGTTACAGCCCCATGTCCTTTTTCGCCCCCCACGCCCAATACGCCTGCGGCGATGATCCGCTGACCGAATTTCGCGACATGGTCAAGGCGCTGAACAAGGCCAATATCGAGGTGATCCTGGACGTGGTTTACAACCACACTGCCGAAGGGGGTGATGATGGCCCCACCTTCTCGTTTCGCGGCATCGACAACGAGGCCTACTACATCCTCGACAACAACCAGAAGGACACCAACTATTCGGGCTGCGGCAACACCTTCAACGGCGCCCATCCGGTGGTGCTGCGGATGATCATGGACAGCCTCCACTTCTGGCGTCAGGAGATGCACGTCGATGGCTTTCGGTTTGATCTGGCCGCCATTCTGTCGCGGGATGAATCGGGTCAGCCGCAGGCCAATGCCCCCACTCTACGCACCATAGATACCGACCCCAACATCGCCGACATCAAGCTGATTGCCGAAGCCTGGGACGCGGGGGGACTCTATCAGGTGGGGTCACTGGCCGGCGCCCGCTGGCGTGAGTGGAACGGCCAGTTCCGGGATGATGTGCGCCGCTTCCTGCGCGGGGATGACAACAGCGTCACCGCCTTTGTCGAGCGGCTCTGCGGCAGTCCCGACATCTACCACTATCACCACGCCGATCCCGAGAAAAGCATCAACTTCGTTACCTGCCACGACGGTTTTACCCTGTGGGACTGGGCCAGTTACAACAGCAAGCACAACGAGGCCAACGGGGAGGAGAACCGTGACGGCTGCGATCATAACTTCAGCTGGAACCACGGCCACGAAGGGGTGACGGAAGATCCCCAGATCAACGCCCTGCGGATGCGCCAGGCCAAAAACATGATGGTGGCGACCCTGCTCTCGGTGGGCTCCCCCATGCTGCTGATGGGAGATGAGCTGCTGCGCACCCAGCGGGGCAACAACAACGGCTACTGTCAGGACAATGCCACCTGCTGGATGAACTGGCTGCCTAATGCCCGTAGTCAGGAGATGTTCCGCTTTATGAAAGAGCTGATCCAGTACCGCAAACACCTGTTTCAGCGTCCGGAGCAGGAGAGCATGCCGCTATCGCTCACCGAGATCCTGCGCCACAGCGAGATCTGCTGGCACGGGGTCAACGCCGGACAACCGGATTTCAGCCCCCACTCCCACGCCATCGCCATGTCGGCGCTGTCGAGCGAAACCAAGCTGGCGCTCTATGTGCTGTTCAACGCCTACTGGGAGCCCCTCACCTTCAACCTGCCGAGCCCGCCAAAGGGGGTCGGCGGCTACTGGCGACGGATCCTCGATACCGCCCTCCCCTCGCCGCAGGATATCTGCACCTTCGGCATGCCGCTGGAGGGACTGACTCGGGAGTATCTCGCCCAGCCGCGCAGCAGTTGCCTCTTTATCTGCGGGGCAGACGATTTCTATTGATCGATTGCTGTGAATTGATAGCAGCGATACCTGCAAGTCAGATATGCAAAAGCCCCGAGTGTTGGCTCGGGGCTTTCTCTTTTCAGCACCAGTGTCAGATCAGCTGGTGCAACACGCTGGTAGCGGCGATCTGGGCGATCAGCAGGCCACACAGGGAGGTAGAGACCACCACTGGCGCGGTATCACGCTGCAAGTAAAGCGGGCTGAACCAGAGCAGCAGAGAGGCCACCAGCAGCGCTGCCTGGGTCACCACCGCCGGGATCAGGGCATCGAGATTGGCCTCACCCCCTTGCCAGCCCACCAGCACTGCCAGCCAGACAAGGCTGGCCATCGCACCCACCAGACCGGCCAGCGGCAACAGGGTGTTGAATGCCTTGAGGCGATGACGGGCCCGCAGCAGCATCAGGTGGGCAAAGGCCGCCCCCAGCATCGCCATCTGCAGCAGACCGCTCACCCAGCCCTGCAGTTGCAGCAGCCCGATGCCATAGAGAGCGAGCGGCAACGCCGGTAGCCAGAGCAGGGTCGAGGGGACTGAACGCTTGCCCTCCAGCCGTGACTGGGCCAGTGACAAGCCAACCCCGAGCACCAGTGCGGCCCCACCACTCCAGATGAGCCAGCTGGCCGCCTTGGCCTCGACCGCCAGCATCAGAGATAGCGCGGTAATAACCCAGATGGAGAAGAGCTGCTGACTGATGCGCGAGCGCTGGCCAGGGCAGATATCACCGCGCCACAGCACGATGCCGAGGGAGATCAGGGCGCCAAGCGCCATCAATCCGGTGAGAGGAAAGAGCCAAAAAGGGAGTTGGACGAACACGACGCCTCCAGCAGTAAAGATTCGAGGTGCGCCACCGGGGCGCCAGAGAGGGGCGAGTATACCCAAACCGGCGGCTATCCCCAATCGCGACAAACAATCGTGGGCAAACAATCCGGGGCAATTTGCCGCCAACAGAGCCCACCTTGAGGGGCGCCCTGCTGGCAGCCATATCCATAGTGACGGGATGCAGCGCTGGCTTTAGCCCTGACCACGGGCCAGCGCCACCACCCGGGCAAACATCTGGCGGATCACCGGCGGAATATGCTCGGCGCCGAGCCGCTCCGCCTCTTCCACCACCGCCAGCGCCATTCCCGGCTTGCTGCGGTGATGGATCGCCTTGTTGATGATGTGACTGGCGCTCCACATGGCGCGCCCGCCCACCCCGGCCTCGCGGCGAAACACAGCTTCAAAACCGTTGTGATAGAGATAGTGCTCGATGTCTGCGGCAGGGAGCTGGGTCAGTCGGTCCCGCTCCCGCTCGCCCTTGAGCTGGCCCCGGGCCGAGGTGGCATACTTGAGCCCCGCCTCGTCGCCATCGGTCAGCAGGTGCCACTCGATGCCAAAATCCCGCGCCACCTTGATGAGCGGCGACTGGCCGCACTGGGCAAACTCGATGATCCGCACCCCTTCGGCCCGCAGACTGTAACCGCAGATCTGCGCCAGCTCGGAGAGCAGCCAGATCTCGGTCTCCCCCTCCACCAGCAGCCAGCAACGGGCAAACAGCGACATGGGGCGGTTGATCCGCACGTGGAAGGCGATCTTGCGCAGATCGTCGCTACTGTAGCGCTCGCCCCCCAGCTGGTGACAGAGGATATCCTGCTGACGGCGCACCAGCCGCCGTACCTGATTGAGCGGCAGGGAGGAGAGCAAGTCCCCCGAGTTGGTGGTGAGCAGCTTCTGGCCCGGCAGTTGTTCCAGCAGCCCCCACGCCAGCGCCAGCATGGTCGGATGCAGCCGGCTCTCCGGGTCCTCCAGGATCATGATGGGGCGGGCCCCCTCCTCCAGCTCGCGGTTGCCACGCGCTTGCAGCAGGGTGGCCGCCATCCCCGCCATCGCCAGCTGCAGGGCGCGGTTATCGGCGCGGCGCAGCAGGGTATGCAGGTTGCCCGGATTGCGCAATGTCATGGGGCGATTGATGATGTCGCGCTGACTGCGCGGCTTGTTCTTGATGGGGGCCAGGGCGTTGAAATAGTGATCCATCAGCTGGCGCACCGCCTGCAACGCCTCTTTGAGCTCCGGCTCGCCGATCCGCTGGGGTTCGTCGATCAGCTTGTCCGCCAGCTCGCTCAGGCGATGCTCGGAGAGATCACCCCACTGCAATGTCTCCACCCCGTTGCGAGCGGTACGAGCGTCCCGCAGCCGGAACACCGGGTTCATGGTGATCAGCAGGCTAACCAGTTCGTTAGTATTGGCAATAGGCAGGCTCTTGCCCACCCCGTCGAGAAAGTCGTGAATGGTGAGCACAGAGCCATCAGCTTGCAGCTCGGCACTGGCACGATAGTGGATGCGATGAAACTTGTCCTTGTGCAGCACCCAGGAGGCGCCAAGACGAGCCAGACGGCGAGAATGCTGGCACATTTGTGGCCTGTGCTCACTGAAGGTGAGCACCAGTTGCAGATGACGCGAAGGGGCCAGCTCGGGATCTTCCGGTTGGTGAAAATCATCGGCGGTGAACTGATAGGGCTCGGCATTTTGCCCCAGCAGACACCAGAGCGCGCGCAACAGGCTCGACTTGCCCCAGGTATTCTCGCCAATCAGCACTGTGGTGTGATCCAACCCGAGCGAAAGACGATTTATACCGCGAAAACCTTTTACTTCAATACGTTCCAGAAACATCCTGCAATGTCCACGTCACTCAGATTGAGCAATAGTGGCAAAGTTAACTGGAAAATCCTATCGGCAGCCGGGCTTTTTCAACGTGAACTGTGAGGCACTGCAGGTTCGGGAGGGGTGACGACAGCGGTGCGATCTTGCGGGGCATTCCAGTGGCTGAACCAAAGGTGACGGGTACGGATTTGACGTTTGCGATAATTCAATGGGCATTCCTTTCAATGGATAAGTGGTAGAGAGTACACCTCTTTTGCCCAAAGTCTCAGGCTTATCTGTGACGGGAAGATGACAATTGCGCCCGCCACTGCCCCGGCGTCAAACCAAACGCCTCGCGAAAACGATTACCGAAATGGGCCTGCGAAGAGAAGCCACACTGACTGGCGATGCTGGCCAGCGGCTCGGGGCCAGTCAACAGCTGCTTGGCCCGTTTGAGCCGCAGCCCAAGCAGATAACGATGGGGCGGGCAGCCGAGACTCTGGCCGAACATGCGGGCGAAGTGGTACTCGCTCAGCCCCGCCTGCTGCGCCAGCTCTGCCAGCGTGACCGAATCAGCCAGATGGGCCTGCAGATACTCCTGCACCCGCTTGATCACCACGGGCGCCAGCCCGCCGCGCAGAGGCGGCAGACCGGGAGCCTCCTCGGTGTGGTGGCGATAGGCGTGGAGGATCAACATCCAGGCGCCGTGGGAAAGCGCCAGCCGATCGACCCCGTGCTGCCACTGCAGTTGCATCAACTGGCGCTGCACCAGCGAAGCCGCCTGCGGATCGTCGATAAAGGTCTTGTCCACCAGTTGCAGGTGGCGCCCCTCCTTGTCACACACCTCCTCGGCGATACGGGTGAGGTGAGCCGGGGTGAAGTAGAGATGAAAGAAGCGAAACTCTTCGCGCACAAGCCACTCGGATCTGTGGTGATCCGGCATGATGCACACCTTGCCGGTGCCGCCGTGGCCACCCGGCCCATCGAGCCGCTCGGTCTGCTCTCCTCCTTGCAGATAGACGCTCAGGGTATGGTGGCCCGGCTTGTGATAGCGGGTCTGGTCATAGCAGTTGCGCCAACTGGCGACGCCAAGCCCGGGTTCGAGCCAGCAGGCGTCCTCCAGCCGGGCGCCGGTGCTGACCAGTGCATCAAATACCCCTGCTGTTTTCATTCGCCCCTGCCGCCTGTTCCGGTGTACATGTTATGCCGCTGCCATCCATCTTACCGACCGCGCCCGCAGATGACAGCGCAGGGCGATGAAAAACCGCAAGATGGTGCAATCCAGCCATCAGGGCTCGCCCCATAGTGGGTCATCTCTCCCTGACTCACCGGAACAGTGATGAACCTGATGCTCTATCTTGCCACCGTGCTTATCTGGGGCAGCACCTGGATTGCCATCGCCTGGCAACTTGGCCCCATCCCCATCGAGGTCTCGGTGCTCTATCGCTTCCTGCTGGCAGCGGTTGCGCTGTTTGCTCTGCTCACCGCCAGCGGCCGCTTTCCACGCCTCCCCTGGCACGGCCAGCGTTACGCCTCACTGCTCGGTGCCCTGCTCTTTTCCACCAACTTTCTCTGCTTCTACCACGCCACCCGCTATATCCCGAGCGGCATGTCGGCGGTGATCTTTGCCAGTGCCAGCATCTTCAACGGCCTCAACCTCTGGCTGTTCGAGCGCAAGCGCCCCACCCTGCGCTGGTTGCAAGGCTCCTTGCTGGGACTCTTTGGCTCCCTGTTACTGTTCTGGCCGGTGCTGGCAGATGCGCAATTGGGTGCAAACGGCTGGAAGGGACTGCTGCTCGCCTGCGGCGGCACCCTCTGCTTTTCGCTGGGCAATCTGGTCTCGGCACGGGGCCAGCGCCACGGCTACCACGTACTGCAACTGGTGCCCTGGGGCATGGTTTACGGCGTGGTGCTGTTGCTGGGCTGGGTCACATTGCTCGGCCAGCAACTGGTGGTGCCCACCGATGGCCACTATCTGGCGGCCATGGTCTACCTCGCCCTTTTTGGCTCGGTGATCGCTTTTACCGCCTACCTGACCCTGGTGGGGCGCATCGGTGCCAGTAAGGCCTCCTACGCCACAGTGCTCTTTCCGTTGGTGGCGCTTACCCTCTCCACCTTCTATGAAGGTTTTGTCTGGCAGCCGGTCTCGGTGGCCGGAGTGGTGATCAGCCTCATCGGCAATCTGGTGATCTTCGCGCCGCCCTTGAGCGAGTGGCGCATTCGACCGGCCAAGGCAGCAAACGACCCTTGCTCCTAAGCCAGTCAGCCCCTAAGGTAGCGCTGATCAATCTGTGACGATCCTGATGGCGATAAACAAGGGGGACGAGATGTTACTGGAAGGGCTGGAGACGCTGAGCCTGCTGGCAAGTGAAGGAACCATGGCCAAGGTGGCCAGTCGCCTCTATATCAGCCAGTCGGCGGTGAGCAAGCGGATTGCCCAGCTGGAGCAACGCCTTGGCAAGAAGTTGATCGAGCCGGAGGGGCGCCAGATCCGCCTCACCCCGCAGGCCAAGGAGCTGCTGGAACGAGTTGCCCCGAGTCTGGCCGAAATGAAGGGGGTGCTGGCCGATAGTCAGGATCTGGCGGATCAGAGCCCCCTCCCCATCGCCTGCTCTGAAACCCTGCTGGCGGGTTATCTCGCCCACTTTATGCGCGACTATCTGGAGCGCGATCCCCATCTTGCCCTCTCCACCCACCACACGCCGGTCATTCTGGCACGGGTGCGAAGCGGCGATGCCCTGCTCGGCATCTGCGCCGGTCGGCTCCCTCCCGGCCATGGCCTCGGCACAGATCTGCTGCTTGAGGAGCCCTTCTATCTGGTTGGCGAGGCGCAGCAGAGCCTGCCACCAGCCAACACAGAAAGTAGGCGCAAGATCCTCACCATGGATCTGGAGAACCCCTCCAATCGCTACCTGCGCGAACCGCTGGCTAATTTGGGGCTGGAACCCGCCATGGAGCTCGACTCCTATCTGGCGCTCATCGAACTCGCCAAGGCGGGCATTGGCCCTGTCCTACTCCCCGCTGGCCTACTGGGGCTGGTGGGAGAACAGGGGGAGATGGCACGCCCTCTGCCCGAGCTGGGCCGCCCCCTCCATCTGGTCTACCGGCCAAACAGCCTCAAGCGCGAGCGCATTGCCAGGCTGGTGAGCGCCTTGCACCAACACTTTCGCCACCGCAGCGACACGCCGCGCTAGCCGTGTAAACCCGCCAGATGTGACAACGGGGCCCAAGGGCCCCGTAAACATCAAATTGTCACACACTCGCCGCGGCTCAGATCCAGGCAAACAGCTCGGGATACTGGCTCCAGACTAGCTTGGCAGACATCAGCAGGGAGACGGTCACCAGCAGCGGCTTGATCAGCTTAACTCCTTTTTTCAGCACCATCTTGGAGCCGAAGCGGGCGCCGATAAACTGCCCAAGCGCCATGCAAAAACCGACACTCCACACCACCTTGCCACCGAGCGCAAAGAACAGCAGGGAGGCGATATTCGAGGTGAAGTTGAGCAGCTTGGTATGGGCGGTGGCGCGCGCCATGCCAAAGCCCGCCAGCGCCACGAACCGATGGCAAAAAACGAACCTGTGCCCGGCCCGAAAAACCCGTCATAAAAGCCGACACCGCCCCCCACCAGCAGCGCAAACAGCATGGGAGTCAGACGGCGGGAGCTCTCGGCATCGCTTACCCGCGGCGAGAAGTAGAAGTAGCAGGCAAACGCCATCAGCAGGAAAGGGAGCAGGCGCTCGAGAATGGCGGCGTCTATGGTCTGTACCGCCAGCGTGCCGATGGCCGCACCGATAAAGGTGCAGAACACCGCAGGCCAGATCATGGCCCACTCCAGCAGCCCCTTGCGAGCATAGCACCAGGTGGCGGAGAAGGAGCCAAAACTGCTCTGCAGTTTGTTGGTGCCGAGCACCAGCGCGGGCGGCATGCCGGTGGCCAGCAGAGCCGGCACCGTCAGCAGACCGCCGCCACCGGCGATGGCATCGATAAAGCCGGCGACAAGCGCCACACCGAACAGGGCAAACAGGGTAACCAGTTCCAATTCCATCCATAGACCTCACGAGAGTGGGTTGCCCGAAGGAGCAACCGGAGAACACCAAAACGACGTTGTGCGGGGGGCTGCACAGGCTGCCCGCTATCCTAGCGGGCCCCTGACCATGAATCTAACGAAACAGTGGCAGCCAATTGATTCCTGATTTTCATTAATTTGAGCGGCCACGTCCCTGGCCCAACCCTCAGAGTGCCCGTTAGCAAGCCGGTGAAGCGACGTTCGCTTCCTTGATGGCTGCCAACGCCTCACAGAGATGCTCTTCATCGGCACCGGGGAAACGGCTGACCCGCCCAGCCATGTAGCGGCTGCTGAACAAGTTGAACCAGTGCTGCAGTGCCTGCCCCGCCTTGAGCTCCCCCGCTACTTCCAGCACACAGGCCGCCACTTCGGCGGTGCAGAGGTGCTCGTCGCAGTTGGCGACCCGCATGCCGTAGGTGGAGAGCGTATCGGGTTTGATGGCGAGCACCGGAAAACCGTCCAGATAGGGGCTCTTGTTGAACATCTTGCGCGCCTCCGGCCAGGTGCCGTCGAGCAGGATAAAGAGCGGCTTCTTGCCGGGCGCCAGCGTCACCTCGCCGGTCAGGCGGGCAGGCTCCTTCTCGCAAGCGGGAAAGACCACATAGGGCTGCCAGGCGGGATCGGCCAGCAGGGCCAGCAACTCGGGATGGGGCTCGGTGCGTGACCAGAGAAACGCCCAGGTGGTATCCGGCAACACATCGGCGATCAGGCGACCGGTGTTGGAGGGCTTCATCGGCTCGCTGTCATACATCAGCAGGCAGAAACCGGCCTCCGCTTTGAGCTCGGGGCGCCACTCGCAGGCACACCAATCCTCGCGCAGCTGACAGGCCGGACAGCGGGCCAGGGTGCCGCCACGGGCAAGAAACGGTCGGGTAGAGATACTCTTGCGCCAGGCCCGCAGGCGATTGACGGCGTGATCAGGAACAGGCTTCATCTAGGTTCACAACTGGAGTCAAAACAGGAACGGCAGCGGTGCCAACATGTCATGGCGCTACGGGGCGCGATAACAGGGGGGCTGCCGGAAAAGCGCAAGATTGTACCGAGTTACGCGCTGGCGGAACAGCAATCCCTGCCCCTTTCGCCAAACGCAGTGCCAACCCCTCTTGCCTTACGACTCCTGACAGCTGCGCAGCAGCTCCAGCAACAGGCTGCCATCGCGCAGCGCCTTGTGCACCTGCACCGAGGTGGGCTTGGTGGGGTCTTCGTAGAAGTGGGTGGATTCAATCTGCAGCCGCACCAGATATTCGGCGGGCAACTGGCTGGCCAGCGACTGGTGCAACATGGGGAACAGCAGCCGATCGGCACGGGTGATTTCCCCCCCAGCAGCAGCTTGCCCGGATTGAGCAGGCAGATGAGGTTGGAAAGTACCTTGGAGAGGCGGCCCGCCGCCTGATGGAGAATATCCTGACAAAGGCCGTTGCCCGCCAGCGCCAGCTCACACAGCTCGCGGATGGTGACGCTCTCGGGCAAGTCGTGCTCCTGCATCCGTTCGCGCAGATCCCGGTATTGCGCCTCCAGCGCCTGATTGGTCACCAGGGTGCAGGCACAACCAAAGCCGCCGCAGTAGCAGCGCTGGCCATAGGGCTCGAGCTGCAGGTGGCTGAGATCCCCGAGCAGCGCATTCTCGCTCTCGATGAGCTGACCATTGACCACCATGCCGACCCCGATGTCGTTGTGGACAAACACCAGCACCGCATCGGCACAATTTTTGGCGGCCCCCCACTCCCGCTCAGCCTGGATCCAGGTGCGCACGTCACCGCTCACCAGCACAGGTACCGAAAACGCCTGTTGCAGAGTCGGGCCAAGGGGCCAGTTGCGCAGATCGTAGAAGGGGAAGTGTTTGACCATGCCGGAGTGGCGCTCTACCTGACCCGGCAGACAGAGGGCGATGCAGGCCAGACTGAGGGACTTTCTCGGCAAAAACACCTTGATGGCATGCACCAGACTGCCCAGCAGATCGGCGCGCTCCTCCTCGGTAAAGAGGTGGCGCTGGCGGGCCAGCGAACGGCCGGAGAAGTCAAACAGCGCCATATCCACGTAGCCACGGCCAAGACGCATGGAGAGAAACTGGAAGCGGCGTTCATTGATGCGCAGCAAAGTCTGACGACGACCGCGCCCCACCGAACTTTCACCACAGGTGACCACCAGACCCCCATCGAGCAGTTCCCTGGTGATCTTGGTGATACTGGCAGGCGAGAGGCCGGTCAGGCGGGAGAGATCGGTGCGCGACAGCTCCTTGTGCTCTTCCAGGCTGGCATAGACCAGGCCGTAGTTGAGCTGCCGGATCAAATCGATACTACCTTTCACGATCTCATTCATAGGGTATGGGGCAAAGGCTGAAAAAAAGAGGCTGGCAATTTTCACACATTATTGGTCAATCCCCAAATAAAGTGCGGCCTGAACCGGGGGTCAGGCCGCATCTTGTGGTTGCCGTCACGGACCATTGCAAGATCAATAACGGAATTGCGATACCAGTTTGCGCAATTTGTCACCGGTACTGGCCAGATCACGGGTGGTGCTGTTGGATTCCACCGCCGCGCTGGTCAGCTCGCTGACAATCTGCTGAATGGCCACCAGGTTCTTGTTGATCTCCTCGGAGACCGCGTGCTGCTCCTCGGCGGCGGTGGCGATCTGGATGTTCATGTCGTTGATAGTACTGACCGCCATCACCATGCTGTCGAGGGAGCTGGCGATATGGCTCGCCTCCTGCACCGTCTCCTGGCTGCGATCCTCGCTCGCCTGCATCACCTCCACCGCCTGCTTCACCCCGCCCTGCAGACGTTGCAGCATCTCGTTGATCTCCTTGGTGCTCTGCTGAGTACGACCGGCCAGCGAACGCACTTCGTCCGCCACCACCGCAAAGCCCCGCCCCTGCTCACCGGCGCGGGCCGCCTCGATGGCAGCGTTCAGCGCCAGCAGGTTGGTCTGCTCGGCAATGCCGCGAATGACCTCCACCACCGAGCCAATCTTGGCGGTCTCTTGCGCCAATTGTTCGATAACGCCGGAGGCAGTATGCACCTCCCCCACCAGCCGGTTGATACTGTTGATAGCCCCGCTCACCACCCCCCGGGCGGCGTCCGATTCACGAGCCGCATCGCTGGTTGCTGTCGCGGCATTGGAGGCACTGGCCGCCACCTCCTGCGCAGTGGAGCTCATCTCGGTCACCGCGGTGACCACCTGATCGGTCTCGCGGCTGTGGCCCTGCATCTGATGGTCATAGTGCTCGCTCAGATGGTGCAACTTGTCGACCGCGCTGAAGAGGTGATTGCTGGTCTCGCCCACCTGACTCACCACCGACTGGATCCGCTCGACAAAGCGGTTGAAGGCGCTGGCCAGCTGGCCAATCTCGTCCTGACTCTGCACCTTGAGGCGCTGAGTCAGATCCCCGTCACCGTTGGCAATATCGTTCAATGCCAGCACCGCATCCGCCAACGGCTTGGTGACCCGGTTGCCCACAATAACGGTCGCCGCCAGGGTGATTCCGAGGATCAACAGGATCACCAGCACACTGCTCTGCAACGAGGCATGCATGTTGCTCTCGCGCTCTGCCCGCAGGGCTGCCAGCTCGTTGTCGATATCATCGATATAAAAACCGGTGCCAATGGCCCACTGGTATTTGTCCAGCACCAGAGTAAAGGCCAGTTTGGGAGCATCGCGACCGATGGAGGGCTTGGCCGTCCAGTATTCGGTAAAACCATCCCCCTGACGGGCTGATTTAAGGATCTCCTGGATCAGCAATTTGCCCTTAGCATCCTTGTCGTTCCAGCGGTTTTTCCCCTCCAGCTCGGTACGCACCGGCAGCAGTATGGTGTTGCCCTCGAAGTCATAGACAAAGAAGTAGCCGTCACTGCTGTAACGCAGCGGCCTGAGCAACTCTTTGACCTTTTGACGATTTTCCGGTGAATCCGGCAGGGAATACACGGCATCGACGGCGGTTTTGGCCATCATGATGTAACTGCTGAGCAGCGCTTTACGCTCCTTGATGGCATTTTCCCTCGCCACCACCAGATCAGACTCCAGATCGCTCTTGGAGACCATGTAGTTACTGAGATTAACCACCAGGGCCATCAACAGTACGGGGACTGCACCCAGTAACAGGATTTTCTGCTTTAGCGTCATCTTTCACATCCTTGCAGCTGTTTTTATTGGAATTCCTTGCTTACTCATCAGTATAGGTGCTGGCAGGGCGAGCCCAGCTTTCGTTACAATTCCCTTAAACAAATCGGCCAGAACGTGAAAATCATGAATCTTTGTCCTTGCGGCTCAACCCTTTCTCTCGAATTGTGCTGTGGCTCACGTCACAGTGGCGCAGTGGCTGACACCCCGGAGCAGCTGATGCGCTCTCGCTACAGCGCTTTTGTGCTCGGTCTGGGAGAGTATCTGGTCCATAGCTGGCACCCGGCTCACCTTGGCGGTCTCACCGCCGAAGAGCTTTCACGCATCGACACCCGCTGGGATGGTCTCGAGATCATCGCCAGCCAGGGCGGCCCGAAGGATGAAACCGGGATGGTGGAGTTCAAAGCCTGGTTTCTGGAAGGAGATGAGCGCCACTGCCTCCATGAGCGCTCCCGCTTCGTGCGTTATCAGGGCCGCTGGGTCTACACCGAGGGAGAGCAGGATCCGGCGCCCCTCAAGGCGGGACGCAACGATCCCTGCCCCTGTGGCAGCGGCAAAAAGCACAAGAAGTGCTGCGGCTGACCCATAACACACCCACCAGACTCGTCAAACAGTGACAAGGGGCATCCGATGCCCCTTTTTTGTGCCTGCCATTCGCCACCCGCCCATCAACCGATGCGATAACAAGCGTGACAAATGTCACAGAATGCTCATTAACGCGCGAGCAAATGAGCGTTTGCGAACGCAAATTTGGCCCATATCAAACATTTCCACTCAGAAGTAGGCCACACTGGCCTCATCTGGAAGAGATGAGACGGGCAACAATGAAAAGAATAACTACACAAGTCGTCATCATAGGCGGCGGTGCCACAGGGGCCGGCATCATGCGCGATTGCGCACTGCGCGGCATCGACTGCATCCTGCTCGAGCGCGATGATATCGCCGCCGGCACCACCGGCCGCAACCACGGCCTGCTTCACTCCGGTGCCCGCTACGCGGTGACGGATCAGGAGTCCGCCCGCGAATGCATCCAGGAAAACCGCATCCTCAAGCGGATCGCCAGCCACTGTGTCGAAGACACGGGCGGCCTCTTCCTCACCCTGCCGGAAGATGACATCAATTTCCAAACCACCCTTATGGATGCCTGCGCCCTGGCCGGTATCGAAACCCGCCAGCTCGATCCCGGTGAAGCCCTGCGCATGGAGCCCAACGCCAACCCGGCGATGATCGGCGCCATCCATGTACCGGACGGTACGGTCGACCCGTTCCGCCTCGCCGCCGCCAACGTGCTGGACGCCAAAGAGCACGGCGCGCGCATCTTTACCCACTGCAAGGTGCTGGGGCTGCTCCGCACGCAGGATCGGGTGCACGGGGTCAAGGCGATCAATACCCGCACCGGCGAAACGTTCGAGGTGGAGTGTCAGGAGGTGATCAACGCCGCCGGCATCTGGGGCCAGCAAATTTGCGAATACGCCGATCTCGGCATCCGCATGTTCCCGGCCAAGGGCTCCCTGCTCATCATGGATTACCGCATCAACCAGCTGGTGCTCAACCGCGCCCGCAAACCGGCGGATGCGGACATTCTGGTGCCGGGCGATACCATCTCCCTCATCGGCACCACCTCCAGTCGCATCGATTACAACAAGATTGACCAGCTCACCGTCGAACCCGAAGAGGTCGAAGTGTTGCTGCGCGAAGGTATCAAGCTTGCTCCCATCATGGCGCGCACCCGCCTGCTGCGCGCCTATGCCGGGGTACGTCCGCTGGTAGCGGTGGACGGTGACGACACCGGCCGCAACATCAGCCGCGGTATCGTGCTGCTCGATCACGCCGAGCGGGATGGTCTCAAGGGCTTCAACACCATCACCGGCGGCAAGCTGATGACCTACCGCCTGATGGCTGAGTGGGCCACCGATCTGCTGGCCAAGAAACTCGGCAACAGCAAACCCTGCCAGACCGCCGAACTGAGCCTGCCCGGCTCGCGGGATCCGGAAAAGGTCTCCGCTCCCGGTCTCTCGGTGCCGGTCGAAGGCTCCGCCCAATACCGCCACGGCGAGCGGGTCATCGCCTTCTTCCGTGACAATCCCAAGGCCAACGCCCTGATCTGCGAGTGCGAAATGGTCACCGCAGGTGAAATCGAATACGCCCTGCGCGAGCTGGATGTGGACAACCTCATCGATCTGCGCCGCCGCACCCGTCTGGGGATGGGGCCCTGTCAGGGCGAGCTGTGCGCCTACCGCGCCGCCGGTCTGATGCAGGAGTATGGCAAGGCGGACGGCCGTCAGGCCTGCATCATGCTGCGCCAGTTCCTGGAGGAGCGTTACAAGGGAACCCGCCCCGTCCTCTGGGGCGATGCCCTGCGCGAGGCCGAGTTCACCTACTGGATCTACGAAGGGCTGTTTGGCCTGGGGGAATGGACGGCGCCACAGCTGGTCGCCGATACCCCACGCGACCCAACCGGCGAGACCACTCACAAGGAGAGCCGTCATGAAGTTTGACAATATCGTTATCGGCGGTGGCATGGCTGGACTCTCGGCTGCCCTGCGGCTGGTGGAGGCAGGACACAAGACCCTGCTGATGGCCTCCGGCCAGAGTGCCCTGCACTTCTCCTCCGGCTCGGTCGATCTGCTCGAAAGCGAGGGAGATCCCCGCGCCGCCCTGCCCGCCTTTATGGCTGCCCATCCGGATCACCCCTACAGCAAGGTGGGAATGCAAAATATCGAAGCGAGCCTGGCCGATCTGCAGCGCCACTGCGCCGAGCAGGGGTTGCCGCTGGTTCGCCACGACACCAATCACCAACGCCTGACTCCCATCGGTACCCTCAAGCGCACCTGGCTCTCCCCCGATACCTGTGCCTGCGTCACCGATGCGCCGATCCCGGACGTGCTGCTGCTGGCCACCCTCGAGGGCTTTCGTGACTTTCATCCGGCACTGGCGGCCGCCAATCTGGCGACCCATTCGCGCTTTTCCCACTGCCGTATTCTGACCGGCGAAATCCGTCTGCCCCAACTGGCGGAATTCAGCCGCAACCCCCACGAGTTTCGCTCAGCCGATATCGCGCGCCTGTGTGACAAGCATCATCTGGTGGCCGATCTGGCCCGCGAGATCAGCCGCATGGTGCAGGAGAGCGGTGTACCCGGTTGCCGCCATATCGTGCTGCCCGCCTGCCTGTCTCTGGGGCTGGTTGGCCCGCGTCTGGCGGAGCTGGAGCAGCGCACCGGCTGCACCATCAAGGAGGTGGCCACCATGCCGCCGTCTCTGATCGGAATGAGAATGCAGGAGGCGCTCAAGCGCCGCTTTATGGCCCTTGGTGGCACCTTCCTCACCAGCGAGCGGGTGCTGGGCGCCCGTTACGAAGGTGACCGAGTGGTCGGCGTACATACCCAGAATGGCGATGATCAGCTGTTCGAGGCGGACAACTTCGTGCTCGCCTCCGGCAGCTTCTTCAGCCGTGGGCTGGAATCCCGTCTGCGCGGCATTCGCGAGCCCATCTTCGATGCCGATGTGTTGAGTCTGGAGGAGCGCGATGCCTGGGCCGGTCGTCGCCTGTTTGACCATCACCCTTTCATGGGCTTCGGGGTCAAGACCGACAACAAACTCAGAGTGCTGCGTGGCGGCAAGCCGCTCACCAACCTCTATGGCGCGGGCAGTGTCTTGGCCCATTACGACCCAATTCGTGAAGGTTCCGGCTCCGGTGTTGCCGTTGCCACCGGCTGGCAGGCCGCCGGTCACATTTTGAGTTCAGCTCAATGATGATTTTGTCCCATATCCCGTGCCTTCACACCCTACGGGAGGAGAACTGACATGCTACTGGATCACGCCAACCAAACTTTCGATCAGTGCATCAAATGCACCGTCTGTACCGCCTACTGTCCGGTGGCCAAGGCCAACCCTGCTTACCCCGGCCCGAAACAGGCGGGTCCGGATGGGGAGCGGCTTCGCATCAAGAGCCCCGAGCTGTTCGATAGCGCCCTCAAGCACTGCACCAACTGCAAACGCTGCGAAGTAGCCTGCCCGAGCGGGGTGCGCATCGGCGACATCATTGCCAAGGCCAAGCATCAGTACAGCGGTTTCAAACCGGGGATCCGCGAGTTCGTGCTCTCCCACACCGATCTGATGGGCAGCATGTCTACCCTGATGGCGCCGGTGGTCAACTTCACCACCGGCCTCAAGCCGATGAAACTGGTGCTGGACAAGGCGCTGGGGGTCTCATCCCACCGCGATCTGCCCAAATACTCCCAGGGCACATTCCGCGGCTGGTACAAGAAGCAAAAAGAAGCGCAGGCCCGTTATGAGCGCCAAATAGCCTATTTCCACGGCTGCTATGTCAACTACAACCACCCGCAGCTTGGCAAGGAGCTGGTACAGGTGTTCAACGCCATGAACATCGGTGTGCAGTTGCTGGAGCGGGAGAAGTGCTGCGGCGTGCCGCTGATTGCCAACGGCTTCATGGACAAGGCCAAGCAACAGGCGGCCTTCAACATCAAGCAGATGGAGAACTCCCTGCTGGGCAACGAGATGCCGCTCTTGGCCACCTCCTCCACCTGCGGCTTTACCCTGCGCGATGAATATCCCCACCTGCTGGAGCAGGACAACCACAAGGTGCGGGATCGCATCTCGCTGGTGACCCGCTTCCTGTGGAACGAGTTCTACAAGGGCAACAAACCGGCGATGAAGCCGCTCAATCTGCACATCGCCTACCACACCCCCTGCCACATGGAAAAAATGGGGGGCGTCATCTACACCCTCGAATTGCTGCGCGCCATTCCCGGGGTCAAGGTGACGGTGCTGGAGTCCCAGTGCTGCGGCATCGCCGGCACCTACGGCTTCAAGTCCGAAAACTACCAGACCAGCCAGACCATCGGCGAGGGGCTGTTTGATCAAATCAACCGCCTCTCCCCCGATCTGGTGATCACCGACTGCGAAACCTGCAAATGGCAGATCGAGATGAGCACCAGCTTCCGCTGTGAACATCCGATCAACCTGTTGGCACAGGCGTTGGCCTGACTACTCCGGCCCTTGCGGCCACATAACAACAATCCACGCAGAGATAAACAAAGAGCCGGCAATTGCCGGCTCTTCTTTTTACGCTTCACGCTCGCTATCAGGGGTGCTGGATGATCAGGCTATGTTGATCTTCCAGCATGCTCTGCAGGATATCGTGGGACGAGGTGCTGGTGAGATTCCAGCTGGTCAGATCCACATCCTTCAGGGTGATCTGCTGAGTTATCTGGCCATCACCCGCGGGGGAAACCGAGAGATTCACATCGCTCAGGCCATTGCTCCCTGTGGTCACCGAGGCGGAGAGATGCTTGAGCAGATCATCGACACCATTGCCAGTTACCCCTTGCAGCATATCAGCCAGATCGATCTTGTCCCCCTGTTCCGGATGGAAGTCGGTGATGGTATCGATGGCGGGCTGCCCCTGACTCCCCTCGTCCCCGTGCTGCCAGACGAAGAGATCACTGCCAGCACCGCCAGTGAGGATGTCATTGCCATGACCCCCCAGCAGACGGTCATCACCAGCGGAGCCAAACAGCCAATCCCCCTGATCGGAACCGACCAACTCATGACCACTCTGGCCGTGCACCGTGATGGTCTCAAGGGGCGTGCTGACGGTTGAACCGCCGACACTCGACTCGGCACTGATCCCCAGCACATGGTCACCGTCGCCAAAACCGCTGAAGTAGAGCGGAACCGAGTGATCGGCCGGGATCAGCCAGTCGCCATTGCCATCGGCATGACCAACGCTCTGGCCATGCTCGTCATGCACTTGCGCCCCATTCAGGCCGCTGATGCGGATGGAGAGCTCGCCGGCGGCCGGATTGACCACGCTGGCATTGATGCCAAGGGGGATAACGGCCCCTTGCAAGGCATGGAACGCATGCTGATCCACCGTCAGACCCGGCATATCCGGCTCGGGAGTGACCGTGATGGTCACCTGATCGGTGTCGCTCAGAGAACCGCCCGCACCGCTGTTGCCCTGATCGGAGGTAGTGACGGTAAGGGTATCCTCTCCCCAGAAATCTTTGGCCGGTTCATAGTGCAGGTTGCTTGCCAGCAACTGATTGAGATCAGCCAGCGACCCCACCAGGGTGATCTCGCTGGTACCCGCCCCCTGCACCATCACGGCACCGGTTGCACCCAGCAAGGTCAGTACACCATGTTCGACCCGCAGCACCATGGAGACAGGCGCACTGCCTGCATCCACATCCTTCACGCTGACACCGGAGAGCGACAGGGAGCCATCTTCCTTCACCGTCATGCTGCCAGGCAGCTGATTGACCGGTGCATCGTTGACCGGCTGCACCTCGATGGGCAGCACATCGGTATCGCTAAGTGCCCCGCCACTACCAGTGTTCCCCTGATCGTTGGTGACCATGGTCAGGGCGTCATTGCCGTAGAAATCACTGTTGCCCTGATAGGTCACCCCACCAGAGAGCAAGGCATTAAGATCGGCCAGCGTGCCGGTCAGTACCTGCGAACCGGTGCCGTTGCCGACCACCGTCACACCGCTGCCAGCAGGCAGCGTCAGGGTACCATGCTCCACCGAGAGGGTGATCTTGATGGGGCTGTTGCCTGCATCCACATCTTTCACCTGCAAACCGTGGATGACAAAAGGCTGATCTTCCTGCGCGACCTGAGGGGTCGTTGGCATTACGTTGATTGGCGCATCGTTGACCGGACTAACCTCCACATGGATGGTGCCATTGACCTCGGGGCCAAGGGCGCTGTTGTCGAGGCTCTGGGCGGTGATCTTGAGATCCAGTGCACCGTTGGCATCATTGGTCACCAGCTCGACAGCGCCCAGCTTGCCGCCCTCGGTAGTGACCTGCCAGCGACCGCCACCCAGATCAACAACCGTCCCCGCCACGCCATTTGGCAAGCGGATCTCGGCACCATCAGGCACCCCTTCTATGGTGACCCGCACCTGCTCGGGCTTGTTCTCATGCACATTACCCGCACTGCCGCCGGTTGGCTGGGTATCCCGGGTCTCCAGCCCCAGATCCAGAGTAATCACATCCCCTTCGGTACCGCTCGCCTGACCCTGAATGTCGGCGATAAGGGCATCCCCCACCGGATTGACGGTGACGGTAAAGCTGCCACTGGTTTCGAGCGGGATGGTGAGCCCCTTGTCCAGGGTAAAGGCGCTGAGTGACAGCTCCACGGTGCCGCTGAAATCAGCTGGCGGGATCAGGGTCAGCTTGGAGAAATCGGTCCCCACGGGTACCTGCCAGACGCCGCCACCATTGTTGACCGCCGGAGCCGACAGGGTGAAGCCATCCGGTACCCCCTTGATCTGCAGCGCGACGATCTGCTCCGAGCCATCATTGTCGATAAGGGTTGCGCCAAATCCGGCAAGGTTGACCGTGCCATCCTCGCTCCCCGTGACGCTGTGCACCGAGAGCTGGGCCGGATCGTTGACCGGTCTCACCTCAAAGCCGACCTGCCCGATCCAACTGCCGCTGTCGGTCACCTGCTGGCCACCGACCAGCGCGGTATCGACGATATCGACCTTGATGTCGAGCGGTACCTGACCGCTGAAGTGCTCTTTGGGCACAAACACCAAATCCTTGAGCGCTGCCACGTCGTTGACCACCAGAGTGTTAACCGGCTGGCCGCTGCCATCGAGGAAGTAACCATATTTGGCATCCACAGTGATGGTGACCCGCTCCACGGTTTCGAGGCCGCCACCCGCGATGGAGGGGCTGATATCGGCCAGTTTCACCGAGAGATCGAGGTGGATCTCGCTATCTTCCAGATTGTCCGGCTGTCCGTCATGGTTGGTGTCCTGCACGGTCAGAGTCAGTTCCGGATGCTCGCCACGGCCACTATTCACATCGACCACGGGGGCCACATCGACCCGTACCGTGCTGCTGTCGACCTTGATGTCGCCACTGGCGGTATCGGTATTCACCACCTTCACCTCGATATTCAGCGAGCCGGCAAAGTCTTGCGGCAAGCCGAGGGTCAATCCTTCCAGGCCCGCCAGTGACGGTGGCACCTTGATGACGTATTCACCGGTCGAGATGTTGTACTCGGCCCCGCTGATGGTGACGCCCGCTGGCAATCCCTTGAGGACAATGGTCACCTCGTCGCTCGCCTGGTCGGCGGCGCCGATATGGATCACGCCTTTGAGCTGCTGACCAAAATCAACCCGGATATCCTCCTTGCCCACCAGCACGGCGTTGTCGTCGATATCGACAGTCGCCGCCGGCGTCTTGGGCGTCACTGGCTTGTTTTCAAATTCGGCACTGGTTTGCAGGCTCACTTTGACATGGGCACTGGCATCGCCATCATCGCCCCGGTCGATCACCATGGCATCGATGCGGATCGGTTCGACCTTGCCGACAAACCCGTCCGGCGCATGCAGCTTGAAGCTGCCGAGGTTGCCCGCCGGCACGATCCAGCTGCCGTTACCGTTGTTGATACCGCCAACCACCACGAACTGATCGCCTGCACCACCATTCAACACCGGCAGGTTGATCACCAGATAGTCGATCTCCTCCACGCTCGAGGGATCGAGGTCGGTAAAGACGAAGCGTCCACTCAGGTCTATATCAGCCCCACTCTGCCCCAGGAGAGCTCCACCGCTCTGGGTCAGCACGCCATCGGGCTCCACCACGGCCTGGATATCGACATGCAGATTGCCATCGATCACCTTCTCGGCCACCGCGCCCGAATCCACATCATGCTGGGTCACGGTAACATGGCTCTGGATAGTGGTATCCCGATCGCTATCCTCCGACGCCTTCACCAGCAGTTGTCCCCCGTTGAGCAGGCTGTCGAGCTGGGCAGCAGTCAGGGTGACCTTGCCACTGACCACGGTCAGCTGGCTCTCGACACCGCCGACTCGCAGCCAGATCTGGTAGCCATCCTCCACCCCGGAGAGACTCAGCGCCGTGACTTTCTCGGCGCCGTCAGTAAGGGTCGGATACCAGTCCAGCACGGTGAACTGATCTTCCAGGCCATGGCTGGTCTTGCTGTAGTCGGTGGCGTCAATCTCCGGTTCCACCTTGATATGCAGCGGCACCTCGAAGCTCTTGTGATCGCCATCGTTCTCGGTCACCACCACTTTGGCGATCAGGTTCAAATCCGCCGTGCTGTTATGGGGCGGCTGAATAAGCAGGTTGCCAAAATCGGATACATCGACCTGATAGGTCGGCTTGCCATGGGCGTCGAGTCCGGCAAAGGTAAGGGTCAGCTCCTTGCCATTGGCATCAAAGACCCGAGCCCCTTCCGGCAGCCCTTGCAGCACCACGTTGAGGCTCTCGGAAGTGTCATGCGGGGTATCGACCCACTCGCCCGAGGTGAGGGTAAAGTTGAGCGGTGCCCGCCCATCCTCGCCCACAGTGATGGCATAGCCTGTCCCCTCGGCCTCCCAGCCGGTATTGCCAAGCTCGAAGTGAGGCTGATCCACCACCCCCACCAGATCCACATGAAGGTTCTGGGAGCCGGTCTCCTTCTCGTTCACCACGGTATGGGTCTGGCCGTTCGCATCGGTCAAGGTCGCCGTGTCTTTCACCACCCCCTTGATGGTCAGATCGAAATCGACGTTGCTGTTTTTCGGCGGTTGCAGCTTGAGTTCGCCAATCCGATCAAAAGGAACCTCATAGTAACCGGCTATGTTCTGTGCAACGGCGGAACCACCCAGCAACAAGGTTGCACCGTCAGGCAGGCCACTGATGCGGACAAACATCTGCTCGGAGCCATCGAGTTTGTCACCCAGATGAGCAAGGGCAATCTTACTGCCCAGATCGAGCAGGGTGTCTTCCTTGCCCTGAATGTCACGCACGGTGAGCTTGGCGTCATCCGCCACCGGATTGACGTTGATCACCAGATCAATTTTGTCTCCCTGCGCCGTACCCTGACCCTGAGCGATCGGGTTCTTCTCCGTGCTGATCGGCGTCACCGACAGCTTGATGTCACCACTGAAATCCTTGCCCGGAACCACAGTCACCTTGTTGATGTTGCCGGCCGAAACGGTGTAGATGCCACTGCTATTTGGCTTGAGCTCGACTCCGTTGAGCATCAGGGTTCCCTTGCCCGCTTCCAGCTTGATCTGATAGGTCAACGTCTCGGATCTGTCTGTATCAGTCAGGCTCGCCTTGACGTCCAGCTTGATACCTGTGCTGTCTTCATTGGTGTCATAGTGGCGAGTGGTGTTGGCTGTGTCCCACATCGGCTTGTCGGCCACGCCGCGCACTGTCACAGCCAGATCGCCCGTTACAGCCGCAGGTGCCGCCCCTTCGGTGACACCGACCTGCAGTTGCACCTGGAAGTGCAGCGGCTGACCGCCATTGCTCCAGCTCGACCAGTTGCTTGAAGGCACAAAGGTCACCCCCTGAGTGGTGTAGTGAACATTATCACTGGTCACCATGGCCGCTGGCGGCACGATAAACCACTTGCCATCAGCCGTGGTGGTGAGGGCAACGCCGTTGTAATAGAAGGTGCCATGGGCATTGGCAGGCGCCTGGATAAGCAACTGATCCACATGCTCACCGCGATCGAAATCGCCAATATCGAGCTGCATGTTGATAGGGATACCCAGCCTCGGGTCTTGCGCACCCTGATCTTCGTTACCAATGGCTGCGCTAACGGTAAAGCACACCGCTTCATCCTGCAGATTGAGAGTCAGGGTGCTGTCTGCACGATCGCCATCGCCATCGACCAGATGAGCAGTCACCACCTGACTGAGCTGACTTGCGTCGTGATTGAAACCGGCCGCAGGCTTGAAGGAGTAGGAGCCATCGGCAGAGATGGTCAGGGTTCCCATCACCTGCTTGCCATCGGGGCTCATCACATCTTGTATCAAAGAGCCATTGATGGCGTACGTCTGGCCATTGATGCTGATCGACTCGACGCGGGCACCATCCGCACCTTCATTGGCAGTAGGCAGCAGATCGCCGGTCACTGTACTGCTCCCCTCGCTCAGGGTATGTGCCAGCACAGTGCCGATAGGCATGTCATCCTGCACCGTCACGGTCACGCTGACGTTCGGACTGCGATCGCCATCATGATCGGTGACAAACAGCGGCACTTCGATGGTCAACTCATCCTTGCCCTGTGCACCGTGATCAAGCTGGCCTACCAGATGGACGCTGTAACTGCCGTTAACATCGAGGTGGACCCAGAAAACGGGCTTGCCCCCCTCGGCAGTAGCCAGATACCAGCCGGTGCTGTGTGCAGCCAGCGTAACCGCTTTGCCACCCGACGTGAGGTGATTGGCCTGATTGAATGCAGCCACATCCAGCTCAAGGGAGGCAACCCGATCCGAACCGGCGGTGATGGTCACCTTGCCACTATCGGTTTCTCCATTCTCTGCCGGTGTGGTCCCCGGATGCTGACCGTTCACTGCATCGAGATCCGACTCCTCGACCCGAACCGGTTCAATGGCGGATATGATCGGGTTGATGCCATCAGTCACCGTGACAGTGGCGGTTCCCTGATTTTTGCTGCCATCGCTGTCGGTGACTTCGACCGGAAGGGTCAGCTCCAGCTTGTTGTCTGCACCGTGATCCAGGTTGGTATGCACCGTCACCTGATAACCTATCTCTGCGCTGGTATGAGCGGCGATGGTGGCAGGGACAGTGGGGATAGATACCGTCATCACTACCAGACCGCCACTGGTCACCGCCAGGAAGGTGTGACCATCGGTGCCAACCGCTTTCCAGGTCAGGGTTTCGCCGTTATGGGTGATGGGCTTGCCGCTGGCATCCATGACCTGACCGGAGAGGGTCAGTCGCACATCAGTCACCGGATCCGAGTCAGCCTTGATGGTGATCTTGCCGCTCGTCTGCTGGTCATCAGTGGCAGAATTGGCGCCATCGAAACGCCCTTCGCTTAAGGTGACGCCAGTCAGGGTGAGGGTTGGTCCGTTTCTCCCCTTCCCCAATCTGGATATTGAGGGTGCCGCTGGTGCTGTCGTTGTTACCGCCCGCCTTGTCGTAGTCGTTGACGATCACCTTGATGGGCAACTCGGTCACGGCGTTGCCGCCCTGATGAAGCCCCTGATAGAGGGTGACCTGATAGTCAAACCCGTTTTTGCCCGCCTGATCGAGGCTGCCAATCAGCTTGACCTCAAACACCTCGACCCGCTGGCCATCCACCATCACATAACCCTTGAGCAGCTGGCTACCGGGGATGGCGGGGTCCCCATCAACCAGCTCGTATTTGACGGGCTGGCCAAGTGCTGTGAGCGCCGGTTGCTGGCTGCCATCGGCAAAGGCCACCTCGACCACCCGATCCGACCCGGCTTGCACATCGAAGTGACCGGTTTGACTCAAGCTGTTGCCGCCGGTGAGGTTTCCCTCATCCAGGGTTACACCAGTGCCCGGGATAAAACTCGGCGCCTTGCCGTCCGCAATGGTGAGCGGCAGCGTGGTACCGATGCGATCGCCATCCTTATCGGCCAGGGTGACGGCAAGCGGCAGGTTGAGGGATTCACTCCCCTTGTGATCCAGCTCGCCGCTCAGGGTAACCTTGGCGGTGACGCTCCAGTTACCGTTGTTATCGACCAGGCTCAGCTCGGCGCGCAGCACCACCTGCCCACCGGCGGTCCCGACCAGCTGGCCGGTTGCGGGATCGACGGTGAAAGTAACCGGGTTGCCGTGGCTGGTGAGTCCGGTCAGGGTGCTCTGGATAGCGGCGATATCAAAACCAAGAGAGTTAGGGTCGAGGGCATCGCTGCCGTGCGCGACCGAGAAACTCATGGTGCTGACGGCAGCCGTCTCCCCTTGCGCCATCTCGGTGATGGTGGTGCCGGTCACGGCGGAGATGGTCGGGTTGGCGCCATCCCCCACCGCCACGGTAATGGTGGAGGAGACCTTGTCACCATCGCTGTCGAGCAGGGTAAAGCCCGCCTTGAGCAGACTGTCGGCACTGCCCTGATCCAGCGGTTGATGGAGGGTGAAACTGTATTTGCCATCGTTGCCGAGGGTCAGCTCAAACACCAGCTTGCCATCGGCGGTGCGCCCCTCGATACGATGATCGGCCACCGCGATGGTCACGGCCTGCTTGCCCGAGGTGAACCCTTGCAGCCCCGGCTGATTGGCATCGAAAGTGATGCTGGCCAGCGGATCGCTGCCCGCCGTGATAGTCAGATCACCGTCAAGGGTCTGGCCTTGCTGCCAGTTGCTATCTTCGGTGAGCGTGAGGGAGACTGGATTAACCTGCGGCAAGGCTCCATCGGTAATGGTGATATTGAGGGTACCGAGATTGCTCTTGTCGCCGTCAAAATCTGAACCCTGTACCTTCAGGCCAAGATTGAGGCTGTTGGTCGCTTCCGGTTCGTCAAACACCCCGGTCAGGGAGACGTTGTATTTGCCATCCAGTCCGATGGTAACGGTGAGGATTGCCTTGCCCTGCCAATCCTTGACGATCAGCCGGTTATCTTGAACCTCGTAACTCGTCGCCTTGCCCTGGCTGGTGAGCCCCGCCAGCGCCGGTTGGCTCGCCTCAAAGTTGAGGGAGACCAGACGATCGCTGCCCACCGTCACCGGCAGCTGACCATCGATGGTCTGGTTGCCACCTTCTTGCAGGGCGACGCCTCTATCGAGACCGAGCACAGGGTCTGCGCTATCACTTACCGTGATGGTAGCGGTTCCCTGATTTTTGCTGCCGTCGCTGTCGGTGACTTCGGCCGGCAGATTCAGCTCCAGCTTGTTGTCTGCACCGTGATCCAGGTTGGTATGCACCGTCACCTGATAACCGATCTCTGCGCTGGTGTGAGCGGCGATGGTGGCGGGCACAGTGGGGATGGAGACCGTCATCACTACCAGACCACCACTGGTCACCGCCTGGAAGGTGTGACCATCGGTGCCAACCGCTTTCCAGGTCAGGGTTTCGCCGTTATGGGTGATGGGCTTGCCGCTGGCATCCATGACCTGACCGGAGAGGGTCAGTCGTACATCGGTCACCGGATCCGAGTCAGCCTTGATGGTGATCTTGCCGCTCGCCTGCTGGTCATCAGTGGCAGAATTGGCGCCATCGAAGCGCCCTTCATTGAGGGTTACATCGGTCAGGGTCAGGGTTGGTTTCTCCCCTTCCCCAATCTGGATATTGAGGGTGCCGCTGGTGCTGTCGTTGTTGCCGCCCGCCTTGTCGTAGTCGTTGACGATCACCTTGATGGGCAGCTCGGTCACGGCGTTGCCGCCCTGATGAAGCCCCTGATAAAGGGTGACCTGATAGTCAAACCCGTTCTTGCCCGCCTGATCGAGGCTGCCAACCAGCTTGACCTCGAACACCTCGACCCGTTGGCCATCCACCATCACATAACCCTTGATCAGCTGGCTACCGGGGATGGCGGGGTCCCCATCAACCAGCTCGTATTTGACGGGCTGGCCGAGGGCTGTGAGCGCCGGTTGCTGGCGGCCATCGGCAAAGGCCACCTCGACCACCCGATCCGACCCGGCTTGCACATCGAAGTGGCCGGTTTGGCTCAGGCTGTTGCTGCCAGTGAGGTTCCCCTCATCCAGGGTCACACCAGCACCCGGAATAAAGCTCGGTGCCTTGCCATCCACGATGGTGAGCGGCAGCATGGTACCAATGCGATCGCCATCCTTGTCGGCCAGGGTGACGGCAAGGGGCAGGTTGAGGGATTCACTCCCCTTGTGATCCAGCTCGCCGCTCAGAGTGACCTTGGCGGTGACGCTCCAGTTACCGTTGTTATCGACCAGGCTCAGCTCGGCGCGCAGCACCACCTGGCCACCGGCGGCTCCGAACAGCTGGCCGGTTGCGGGATCGACGGTGAAAGTAACCGGGTTGCCGTGGCTGGTGAGCCCGGTCAGGGTGCTCTGGATAGCGGCGATATCAAAACCAAGAGAGTTGGGGTCAAGGGCATCGCTGCCGTGCGCGACCGAGAAACTCATGGTGCTGACGGCAGCCGTCTCCCCTTGCGCCATCTCGGTGATGGTGGTGCCGGTCACGGCGGAGATGGTCGGATTGGCACCATCATCCACCGCCACAGTAATGGTGGAGAAGACCTTGTCACCATCGCTGTCGAGCAGGGTAAAGCCCGCCTTGAGCAGGCTGTCGGCACTGCCCTGATCCAGCGGTTGATGGAGGGTGAAACTGTATTTGCCATCGTTACCGAGGGTCAGCTCAAACACCAGCTTGCCATCTGGGGTACGTCCCTCGATACGATGATCGGCCACCGCGATCGTCACGGCCTGCTTGCCCGAGGTGAACCCTTGCAGCCCCAACTGATTGGCATCGAAAGTGATGCTGGCCAGCGGATCACTGCCCGCCGTGATAGTCAGATCGCCGTCAAGGGTCTGGCCCTGCTGCCAGTTGCTATCTTCGGTGAGCGTGAGGGAGACAGGATTAACCTGCGGCAAGGCGCCATCGGTAATGGTGATATTGAGGGTGCCGAGGTTGCTCTTGTCGCCGTCAAAATCTGAGCCCTGTACCTTCAGGCCAAGGTTGAGGCTATTGGTCGCTTCCGGCTCGTCAAACACCCCGGTCAGGGAGACATTGTATTTGCCATCCAGACCAATGGTAACGGTGAGGATTGCCTTGCCCTGCCAATCCTTGACGAGCAGCTGGTTGTCCTTAACCTCGTAACTCGTCGCCTTGCCCTGGCTGGTGAGCCCAGCCAGCGCCGGTTGGCTCGCCTCAAAGTTGAGGGAGACCAGACGATCGCTCCCCACCGTCACCGGCAGCTGACCATCGATGCTCTGGTTGCCCCCCTCTTGCAGGGCGACCCCCTTGTCAATGCCCAATGCGGGATCACTGCCATCATTGACAGTCAACGTCAGGTTGGCACTGGTGCTGTCGCCATCGATCTCGTTGGCACTCACCTGCAAACCGAGGGAAAGCGTGTCGCTCCCCTGATGATCGAGCGGGCCGGTGAGGGTGACCACCACCCGCCCAGCCAGATCGCTGCCCTGCTGCTCCGCCTTCAGCTCGGCACGCAGTACCTCCACTTGTTTGCCACTGCCATCTAGGTAGTAACCCAGCAGGGTGCGATCATCGGCAAATTCAAACGTCAGCGGATGACCATCGCTGGCAAGACCCGAGCCGTTGAGGGTAGCCAAGGTGCCACTCTGATTGCTGAACACCAGCGAATCCACCAGCAGGGGATCGGCGGTGTGCTTGACCACAAAGCTGCTCTCCCCGACTACGGCGGCGCCATTGGTAAAGGCATCCTCGGTCAGGGTGATGGCCGGGATCTCGAAGCTCGGTGGAGTGCTGTCCACCAGATTGATCACCAGCGGCGCTTTCACCAGATCACCGTCGCTGTCGCGGTATTCGAGGTTGAACGGCAGGCGCAACGCGTCCTGACCGTGATCCAGGCTCTGACTCCAGACGATGCGGTAACTTCCGTCATTGTTGAGGGTCAGGGTGAAGACAGTCGCCCCACCAGCACTGGCGGTCAGGGTCTGACCGTTGATGATGTAGCCAAGAGGCGCGCCATGGCTGACGAGCCCCAGCCCTTCCAAGGCACTCTGATCAGCGGCGAACTGGGCTTGCAGATTGCCATCCTGACCGGCACCGGTATTGAGGCTACCGGTCGCGGAGATCGGGCCACCGGCCAATCCGACTTCGGAGAGCGTCAGGGTTTCGCTCTGACCGATCAGCGGCGCCCCATCGCTGGCGCTGTTGCTCGCCAGATCGGTGACACTGGCACGCACTTCAAAGGATTGATTGATACCGGAGAGATCAAGACCTGATACCTGCCAGCGGCCATCGGCCCCCACCTGTGCCGAGGTGGTCAACAGCGGCTGGCCATTGCTGTCAACAAGTGTGATGGTGACACTCTGACCCGCCTCCACATTGCTGGTGGAACCGCTCAAGGTGGCGCTGCTGTTGCCAAACAGGGCTGCGGAATCGAGATCATCGATATCGATAAAGGCCTGGGTATCGACATTGATAACGAGTGTATCGCTGGCACGGTTGCCGGCAATATCCACGGAATTGACCTGAAACTGGTACTGGCCATCGGCCAGGGTTTGCGGCAGCTGATATTGCCAGTTACCGGCGGCATCCACCGTCAGGACGGTGAGCACGCTACCGCCAAGGCTCAGGGTCACGGTGGCGCCGGGCTCCCCCTTCCCTTGCAGCAGCGGGGTATTGTCGCGGGTCAGATCATCGGTCTGGCTGACGCCAGTGTCGCTCTCATCGGCGAGATCGAGGGTAATGGTGGTGATGGTATCTAGCAGGGTCTGTCCGGTATCGCTAGCGTTGTTGCCCGCCTGATCCTGGGTGTTGGCCACAATCTGCAACGGGCCATCCACCAGCTTGCCGGTCACATCGCCAAAATTGGCTTCCCACACCAGGCCGGGCAGCACCACGGTCGTCACCGTCAGTGAATTTCCCGCCTGATCGATAAGGGTGACGGTGACTGGCTGGCCTACCTCCACATCATCCACCACACCACGAATGATAACGCCTGCCGCTTCATCGGCGTTGATAATGTTGTCGCTGGTTTGGGGCTCGGTGATGGTGATGGCGGCAAAGAAATCACGCTCTTCGGAAAACAGCTGCTCATCGCCAACAGGTTGCACCGCATGGTCGGTATCAAAACCGGCCTCGGCCAGGGTGGCGTCATTGGTACGATCGACCACCACAAATCCACCCGAGCTGGAACCTGCTACACCACCGATATTGCCCGCAGCGGCTGCGTTACCGGCGGCCGCCGCTTGAAACTGCTCTGTCGGGTCAATACCCTGACGGATCGCCTCCTGCAACGAGGCCAGTTCCGGATCGGCCGGTTGCCCATCAGCAGCAGGTGTGGCGGGCTCAGGTTGGGCGGCCATATCTTGCTCACCAGCAGGCTCACTGCCCGGCTCGGCTAGTTGAAAGTGGCCATCTTGGGCAGCTTGCAGGCGATCCCCCGGCTGCAATGCCATCCCCACCTTTGCTCGTATGACAGATCCATCTGCACTGATGACAAACACGGAGCCCTCGAGTTGGGTGATCACCGTGGACTTTTCAATTTGCAACTCTGCCATACAACCTCCAGCAAAACCTTAACCACCAACATCAGTACCTACAGGGTACTTGTCTGTTCAATAATCATACCGCACCAGACTAAGTGGGTCTTTTCGCTATTTTCGACAATTATTGCCATAAAATGGCCATAACTTACAAGATTGTGCATCGAACAGGCCTTTTTAAATGAAATGAGATTTGGATGACCCCAATCGCATCACCTTTATTAACAGGTCTATCAGACTCCATGTGACCATTTCTGTCGTTTGACGATAAATCCACTGCAGTTTCAACAAATGGATCATAATCCGAAGGTCAAAAGCTCACACCGCAACACCGAAAATTTGCATATTCAGTCAATTATTAGCATAAGATATTGCCAGAATATGTGAACAATACGGCAGCAATCAGGATCAGCAGCAAAAAGTGCCTGTACGTAGCTGTATCGATCAAACGCCTGCCATCGAATGCTCGGCAGTTAACAAGAAGTTGAGTTTCCATAAAATTTAATCCAGATCTCATTTCAGCGATCAATCCTGTGCACCAATTGATCTGGCACAACTCTCCCTCCGATAAATCATCATTAAATTTACCTATTTGTTAGGGTAACCCTCGAGCAATCATATATTGCGCGGTTTTATTCACCCGCAAGCGAATGTCTGCCCACCCCGCCCGACGGGGAGAAGATCCACACCAAGATGGAACGGGTCAGACGAGACCAAAACATTTATCTGGGAGTGATAAACGTGGGTTCACAACACAGGCATATCAAACTGGGCCTCGCCGCCCTGCTGCTGACCAGCTGGCTTGGCACCTGCGGCTGGGCACTGGCTGATGACGCAACCACCAAGGGCAAGATAGAGGCGCGCAGCGAGCTGTTCGCCAAGGATCACGCCGATCAGTTCACCAGCTGGCAAGCCACCAGCGAAAGCAAGGAACGCACCGACGCGCTGGCGGAAGATCCCAACATGGTGGTGCTGTGGGGCGGTTACCCCTTCGCCAAGGATTACAACAAGCCGCGCGGTCACTTCTATGCCCTGACCGATGTGCGCGAAACCCTGCGTACCGGCGCCCCCAAGACAGCCGAAGATGGCCCCCTGCCAATGGCCTGCTGGAGCTGCAAAGGCCCGGATGTGGCCCGCGTCATCGACGAGAAGGGTGAGGATGGCTACTTCAAGGGGATGTGGGCAAAAGGTGGGCCGGAAGTAGTCAACACCATTGGCTGCGCCGACTGCCACGACACCGCCTCGAAGGAGTTCAAGGAGGGTAAACCGGCCCTGCACCTCTCCCGTCCCTATGCCGATCGGGCCATGACCGCCATCGGCAAGCCGTTCAAGGAGCAGGGGCGCTTTGATCAGCAGTCCCAGGTGTGCGGCCAGTGCCACGTGGAATACTACTTCAGCGGCCCCACCAAGGCGGTCAAATTCCCCTGGGACAAGGGCACCACGGTTGAGCAGATGGAGGCCTATTACGATGAAATCGGCTTTGCCGACTGGACTCATGCCCTCTCCAAAACCCCCATGCTGAAAGCCCAGCACCCCGAGTACGAAACCTGGCGCGCCGGCATTCACGGCCAGAACAACGTCGCCTGTGTCGATTGTCACATGCCCAAGGTGCAGAACGAGCAGGGCAAGGTCTACACCGATCACAAGGTGGGTAACCCCTTCGATCGTTTCGAGCAGACCTGCCGCAACTGCCACACCCAGAGCAAGGAGATGCTGCAAGGGGTCGTCAAGCAGCGCAAAGAGGCGGTGATCGAAACCAAGCTGAAGGTCGAGAAGCAGCTGGTACACGCCCACTTTGAAGCCAAGGCGGCCTGGGATGCCGGCGCCACCGAGGCAGAGATGAAGGATATTCTGCAGGACATCCGTCACGCCCAGTGGCGCTGGGACTACGCCATCGCCTCCCACGGGGTGCAGATGCACGCCCCCGAAGTGGCCCTCAAGGTACTTGGCAGCGCGCTGGATAAAGCCGCTGACGCCCGCACCAAGCTGGCACGCCTGTTGGCCAGCAAGGGGATCAGCCACGAAATCGCCATCCCCGACATCTCCACCAAGGAGAAAGCGCAAGCGGCCCTTGGCATGGATATGAAGCAGTTCAACAGCGACAAGGCCCAGTTCCTCAAGACCACGGTCCCCGCCTGGGATGCCGAGGCCAAAGCGGCCGGACGGCTGGCACAGTAACGGCGCCTGCGGGCCCGGCCAGACCAGGCCCGCAGCAGATGGAAGCTTTCTATGGGTGATTTAACGATGGATTTTTTACGACTGATGCTGATGGCAGCCATGCTGCTCACCAGCCTGCAGGGTCAGGCGGCCGAGCCGGCAGCAGCCCCTGTACCAGCTACACATGAGGTGGAATTTTTACGCAATCCCGACAAGGCCTGCACCGACTGTCACAAGGAGCAGAGCGAGGGAATACACGGCAAGCATGGTCAGGCGACCAATCCCAACAACCTCAAGCCGGTGACCTGCACCAACTGCCACGGCCAGCCCTCCCCCCAGCACAGGGAAGGGGTCAAGGATGTGATGCGCTTCAGCCACAGCCTGAAGGATAAAGAGAGCATCAAGCTTTATCCCATCAGCGAGCAGAATGGAGTCTGCATGAGCTGCCACGAGCCTAAAGAGCTGCGCGAGGCGCTCTGGGCCCACGACGTGCACGCCACCAAGCTCACCTGCACCAGCTGCCACCAGTTGCATCCGGCCAAGGAGCCCATGGTGGCGATCCCGGAAAAATCCCGCATCAAGCTCTGCGTCGACTGCCACAGCAAGCAGCATGAGGCCAGCAAGGCCCGGCAGGAGCAGTCCAAACCGGCTAGCGGCAAGGAGGCATCATGAGCTGCTCTCGCCGTGACTTTATGGCGGGCATGGGCGCAGGGGCCCTTATCATGATGACGGGGTCGACTCGCTCCCTTGCCACCCCCCTCGCCCACAGCCAGACCATCGACGGGGTGCGCTATGGCATGATCCACGATGAGACGGCCTGCATCGGCTGCACCGCCTGCATGGACGCCTGCCGGGAGGTCAACAAGGTGCCGGAAGGGGTCTCGCGCCTCGAGATCATCCGCTCAGGCCCGGTCGGGGAATTTCCCGACGCCGAGTACCGCTTCTTTCGCAAGTCCTGCCAGCACTGCGACAACGCCCCCTGCGTGCACGTCTGCCCGACCGGCGCCTCCCATATTCGCAAGGAGGATGGCATCGTCGATGTCGACGCGGATCTCTGCGTCGGCTGCATGTATTGCCTCGCCGCCTGCCCCTATCAGGTGCGCTTTATCAACCCTGTGACCCAAGTGGCAGACAAGTGCGACTTTTGCCGCAAGACCAACCTCGCGGCGGGCAAGGAGCCGGCGTGCGTGGAATCCTGCCCCACCAAGGCGCTGGTGTTCGGTAATCTGGATGATCCGGACAGCCCCATCGCCAAACGGCTGGTGAAGGAGACCACCTATCGCTACAAGCAGGCACTTGGCACCTCGCCCAAGATGTACCGCGTGCCCAAAGGGGAGATAACGTCATGACCATGCAAGCGGCATTTTATTTTCCCTCCCTTGTCTGGGGATTTGTCCGATCGCCATCTACCGCAGTAACAGAGGGAGGAATGGATCATGTTGCATGACGCATTTCACTTCCCTTCCCTTGTCTGGGACTGGCCGATCGCTATCTATCTCTTTCTGCTAGGCATCTCCGCCGGAGCCACCACCCTCTCTGTGCTGTTGCGCCGCAAGGGGGCAAGCAGCGAGAGCGGCATCATCAAAGCAACCGTCATTCTGGCGCCAGCGAGCGTGATATTGGGGCTGCTGATCCTTATCTTCCATCTGGCCCGCCCCTGGACCTTCTGGAAGCTGATGTTCCACTACCAGTTCGACTCAGTAATGTCGATGGGGGTCATGCTGTTTCAGCTCTATATGGCGGTGCTGTTCGCCTGGCTGGCGGTGGTGTTTCGGGCCGAGATCGAGACAATGCGCAGCCGGTTGCTGAAAAAGAAGTTCGCTTTTGTGGATGGGCTGATTGGCTGGCTCGCCCGCATCGAGCGGCTGCTGGCGCCGCTGTTGCTGCTGCTCGCCGTACTGCTGGGGGCCTATACCGGCTTTCTGCTCTCGGCGCTCAAGACCTATCCGCTCTTGAACAACCCGGTGCTGCCGGTGCTGTTTTTGGTCTCGGGCATCAGCTCAGGTATCGCCTCCACCATCTTGCTGGCGGTGACGCTCTTCAAGGAGAACCATCACAGCCAGGGGGTGAGCTTCGTGCATCGCTTCGAGCGACCGGTGCTGGCGGTGGAGGTGCTGCTGCTGGTCTGCTTCTTTACCGGCCTCTACTTTGGTGGCGGCCAGAAAGAGGTGGCCATGTGGGCCGCCATCGGCAGCGGCTTCTGGGCTCAGGTGTTCTGGCTCGGGGTGGTGGGGATCGGCATGCTGCTGCCCCAGCTGCTGGCCCTGCTGACCCCGGCGCCCCTGCGGGAGCGCAACGGCCATCTGGTGCTGGTCTGCAGCCTGACCCTGGTGGGGATCCTGCTGCTGCGCTACTTCGTGCTTTATGCCGGTCAAATGACGGTAGTTTAAAAACCGGTTCACGCTCCTGTTGCTAGGCCGTGATCAAGGCTCATGTGCTGCTCGGAATCCTCATGTATTCACATACACTCCGGTTTCTGCGCTGCTATTTACCTTGCTGACGACCCCTCACGACGGATCGTGAACCGGTTATTGAAAGCTGGAGATAAGCGCCAGCCGCCCTTCGGGTGACTGGCGCTTGTTTGTGGCGATTGGTTGTTGCCAGGAATGTGGATGTTATCCCCCAGCGTCGGTACGGTGCAGACGCTGCGGCATAACATAGACGAATGATTGACTGGAGGTTGTGTGCTGGCGGAGCTCGGCTATCTCTCACTATTGCTGGCGACCGGGCTCGCCCTGCTGCAAGGGCTGCTGCCCTGGCTGGGGCTGCGGCTCGCCTCCCCACTCTGCTGCGCTGCGCCACGCCGCTGGCGCTGATCAATGCCATCCTGCTGTTGACCGCCCTACTGCTGCTCGCCAGCTGTTTTAGCCTCGATGACTTCACCCTGGTCTATGTGGCCCAACATGCCAACAGCGCCCTGCCGCTGGGCTTCAAGCTGGCGGCGGTATGGGGCGGCCACGAGGGCTCCATGCTCTTTTTCGTCTTTGCGTTGGGGCTGTGGGGCGCCCTAGTGGCCCTTTGCTCCAAGCGGGTCGATCCACTGATCACAGCCCGGGTACTGGCCATCATGGGGCTGATCGTCGGGCTGTTCGGTCTCTATACCCTGATCTTCTCCAGCCCGTTTGACCGCCAGTTCCCGGGACCGCTGGAGGGGCGCGATCTCAATCCCATGCTGCAGGACATCGGCCTCATCATCCACCCGCCCCTGCTCTATCTCGGTTACGTCGGCTTTGCGGTCAACTTCGCCTTCGCCATGGCGGCGCTGCACTCGGGTCGGCTCGATGGCGCTGTGGCCCACTGGAGCCGCCCCTGGGCGCTCGGCTCCTGGGTGTTTCTCACCGCCGGCATCGTGCTGGGCTCCTGGTGGGCCTATAACGAACTGGGCTGGGGCGGCTGGTGGTTCTGGGATCCGGTAGAAAATGCCTCCCTCTTGCCCTGGCTGCTGGGCACTGCCCTGCTGCACGCTCTGATTGTCTGCGAGAAGCGCGGTGCCTATGGTCACGCAGTGCTGTTGCTCTCCATCTTCACCTTCGCCTTGAGCCTGCTCGGCACCTTCGTGGTGCGCTCCGGAGTGCTCACCTCGGTGCACGCCTTTGCAGTCGACCCCAGCCGCGGCCTCACCCTCTTGTTACTGCTCGGCTTGCTATTGACCTGCGCCCTCACCCTGTTTGCCCTGCGCGCAGACATTCGCGCCCCCTATGCCCGCTTTGGCTTGCTGTCAAAAGAGGGGCTGCTCGGCGCCGCCATCCTGCTGCTCTGCGTGGCCTGCGCCAGCGTGCTGCTCGGCACCTTCTACCCCATGGTGTTCCAGTCGCTCCATCTGGGCTCGCTCTCGGTGGGCGCCCCCTATTTCAATACCATCTTCGTGCCGCTGGCCCTCTGCCTGATGGCACTGATGACCCAGCTGCCGCGCCTGCGCTGGCAGCAGCTTGCGCCACATTCCCGACTCAACGCTCTGTTGCCACCGCTGTTTGGCCTGCTTGGCGGCGGGCTCATTAGCCTTGCCTATCTGGAACAGGGATCGTTTTCCGGTAGCTGGAGCGGCATCCTCGCCAATATGGTGAGCCTCTGGCTGATGGCCAGCCTGTTGCTCCCGCTCTTGGAACCGACGTCGCTGCGCGAGTTCACCCTCAATCGGTTCGGCAGTTTGCTGGCCCACCTCGGGGTGGCGGTGTGCGCCCTCGGGATCAATCAGGTGAGCCACCACATTCAGGAAGGAGGCACTGTGCTAAGTGCCAACCAACCCTACCAACTCGGCGCGTTCGAATTTCGCTATGAGGGGCGCGAGCCGGTGATCGGCCCCAACTATACCGCCGAGCGGATCACGCTTAGCGTGCGCAAAAATGGTAAAGAGGTGGCGCGGCTGACGCCTGAGCGGCGCCACTACAGCGTGCGCACTATGAACATGAACGAACCCGGCATCGCGTGGGGAATGCTCGGCGATCTCTACGTGGTGCTGGGTGAGAAGATGGGGCCAGATGCCTATGCCATGCGGCTGCACTACAAGCCGCTGGTGCGCTGGATCTGGCTCGGCGGCCTGTTGATGATGGCGGGCGGCGCCCTGCGTCTGCTCGCCCGTCGCCCTTTGCTAGCCTCCCGTTCCGTTGCGGTTGGCACCACCCATCCCCGGCTCGAACAGGAGGCGTTATGAGATCCCGCCTGCGCCTCTTTCTTCCACTGCTGCTGACCCTGAGCCTCGGCATCCTGCTCTGGCTCGGCCTTGGCAACAATCCCTACAGCCAGGATGAGGCAACGCTCGGACGTACCCTGCCTGCGTGGCAGAGCGACAATCTGCTGGATGGGAGCCAGATCCAGACCACAAGCCTCAAGGGCGAGCCCTTTGTCCTTAACGTCTGGGCCAGCTGGTGCGTCAACTGCCGCGCCGAGCATCCGTTGCTCAGCGAGCTCGCGGGCACAGTGCCCCTCTATGGTCTCAACTACCGGGACAAGGGGAATGCGGCCCGCGCCTGGCTTATCCAGGCGGGCAACCCCTATCGCGCCGTACTGGCCGACCCCGACGGCAAACTGGCGCTGGAGCTCGGCGTCTACGGCACGCCAGAGACCTATCTGTTTGATGCCGATGGTGCCCTGCTCGCCCGCCATACCGGCGAGCTTACCAAAGGGATCTGGCAACGTCAGTTTGCCCCCCTGCTCGACCAGGCGCGAGCTGACGCGCAAATGAAGACCGCGACAACGGCACACGCAATTGCGCCATCTATTGCAACATCAGCTCGGGAGACACAGCCATGATGCGCCGTTCTCTTGCCTGCGCCCTGCTGGCCCTCGGCATGCTGCTGAGTGCAACTGCATATTCCAGCGGGGTCGATACCTATCAGTTTCGCCACCCCGAGCTGCAAAATCGGGCGCAAGAGCTGGCCCGCGCCCTGCGCTGCCCCCAGTGCCAGAACCAGAATCTGGTAGAATCCAACTCCCCCATCGCCCGAGATCTGCGGCTAGAGGTCTACCGCTGGGTGGACGAGGGACAGAGCGATGAGCAGGTGATCGCCCGCATGACGGAGCGCTTCGGCGATTTCGTCCGCTACGATCCCCCCTTAAAGGCCAGCACGGCGCTGCTGTGGGGCGGTCCCCTGCTGCTGTTGGGGCTGGCGCTGTTGACCCTGTTTCGCGGCCTGACACGCACTAAGGCGCAACCCATCCCTGTCGTTAAGGCAATCGATGAGTCAATCTATCAACCCGCCGCCGATCCGCGCAGCGAATTGAATTTGCTGATCATGCACGGGGAGCAGGCAGGCCTCTCCCCCGACCAACCACTCTACAGGGAGCTGAGCGCCGCCCGCCTGGCCAGCGCTATCCCGGCGGCTGAGCTGACCCTGCGTGCGCAACTGGCCAGCCAGCATGACAATCGCGGCCGCAATAACCGGCACGGGCGGGCCTTGTTGCTGCTTGGCCTCTTGGCCATCGCGGCTGTTGCCGCTGTGTATCTCGGCACCGGCCGCTATCAGGCATGGCAGGATTATGCATCCCGTCCTGATCCGCTGGCGGGGTTGAGCCCGCGGGATCTGCAGGACAAGGAGCTGGGGAGTCTGCATCAGAAGCTTCAGCGCAGCCCCGCCGATCTCGACAGCTGGGCGGCGCTCGGCCAGCTCTATCTCTATCGGGGTGAATATGACAACGCCCTGCTCGCCTACCAGCGTCTCGCTCTGTTGGAGGGGGGCGCTAGCGCGGCGACTCAAGCCGCGCAAGCCACCGTGCTCTACTATCAGGCGGGCCAACAGCTGACTCCCGAGGCAACCCGCCTGCTGGAGAGTGCCCTCAAGCAAGATGCGGGGGAAGTGAGCGCCCTGATGCTGCTTGCCTCCGATCACTTCCTGCATGGCCGCTACAGTCAGGCCATTGCCCTGTGGCAGCAACTGCTCGATGGCGAGCGCCCTCGCATCAACCGGGCCGCGCTGATCGAGGCGATCCAGACGGCAAGCATAATGGGCGGGTAACCCCTTGATTGAAGGAGGGTAATCGTGGTGATATGGCGCCGCGACCACGCAAGTGGTTCAGCACTCTCTTTCAATAGACAAGGATGTCTGGATGCAACTCACCCTGTTAAACGACTCGGGCAAATTCGATGGGCTCGATGACACCATTAGGCATGTCTTTGCCGAGACGGCGCACAAATTGAATGCCTTGTTCGATCTCTCCCAACTGGATGTCACCTTCAGCCCTTTTGCCGAGGGGGATGCTCCCGACTCGGGTATCGGTGGCTGGGCCATCAACATGTATCGGATAGAACTCCAGCTTGATCTGGAACGGCCTGATATCAAAGAGGTGATCATCACCGAATTGCCTGCCGTGCTGGCCCACGAAGTCCACCATATAGTGCAAAAGAAGAACAAGGTGGAAGCAGAAACACTGGCCGAAAACCTGATTTTTGAAGGGCTGGCCTGCTACTTTGAGCAGAGGTTCAATGGCGGCACCCTCCCCTCGCTGTTCAAGGAGTCTCATCACCATGACTGGCAATCGCTCCTGGCAGAGATGACGCCCCATCTATCCAGCAAGCAGTTCAACTTTTTAGACTTTTTCTACTGCCGTGATAACCGGCCATTTCCCAAATATGCCGGTTACTGGGTGGGGTTCAATCTGGTGGCCAACTATCTGGCCAAAAATGGACTGAATGAAATAGAGGTCATGGGCCTGCCCGCCGAGGCGTATTTCAATTAACACGCCTTCACACTGTTCATGGCTATCACAGAGCCCAAACCCGGAGAGAAGATCATGATCCCCATTCGCTGCAAGGCCGTCTCCGGCGTTGCCCTTACTACTGTCGATGGCGAAAACAAATTGCTGGTGATGAAACGGGTCAAGGGGGGCTTCTGGTGCCATGTGGCGGGCACGGTGGAGGTGGGTGAAACCGGCTGGCAGACCATTATTCGGGAGTTTGGCGAAGAGACGGGGATCCGGGTCACCGAACTCTACAACGGCCAGTATCTGGAACAGTTTTACGAGGCGAGCTTGAATACGGTGGAGGTGGTGCCGGTCTTTGTGATCTATTGCCCGCCCAATCAGGCTGTGGCCCTCAACGATGAGCACACAGACTATCGCTGGTGTTCCCTGGCCGAAGCCAAGGCGCTGGTGAGTTTCCCCGGCCAGAAGGCGCTCTACGACCATATCTGGCACCATTTTGTCGACAATGCTCCCTCTCCCCTGATGCGGGTCGATATCTGCTGACCGCGCACGGCTTCCCCCTGTAAATGCAACACGCCCCCAGATGGGGGCGTGTTATATCTAAAGCCAGCCAAGCGCTTTTGTTAGACCACGCCGATGGCCTACGGCTGATCGCCAGCCGCCAGACGGCGGTTGATATCGGCGATAACCGGGGCGATGTCGGCCAGGGTATCAATCACATAGTGTGCCCCCGCCGCCCGCAGTTTGGCCTCGGCCGGTGCGCGCCGGGCGGCGATTTCCGCCTCGCTCATGGCGGCAAACTCTTCCCAAGTGGCACCAAATTCGTTGCCGGAGACCGACAATCCCACCGTCCACATGCCCGCGTTAAGCCCTTCGCAGATACCCGGCACGGCGTCATCCACCTTGATGCAGCGATGCACCGCGCTCACTCCCAGCTCAATTACGTTGGCCAGCGCCATCCAGGGACCGGGGCGACCACCAGCCTTGAGATCGTCGGTGGCGACCCAGTGATCCGGGCGGTAGCCGTGATCGGCCGCAGCAGGTACCAGCGCCTCCATCACAGGACGGGGATAACCGGAGCAGGAGCCGATTTTCATCCCCTGCACCCGCAAAGCGTCCAGCACCGGCAGCACACCGGGGATGGGGGCGGCAAAGCGGGTCACGGCGGCAATCTGCAGCGGCATAAAGGTGTGATAAATGTGGTCCACCTCGGCGTGGCTCATGGGGTGGCCAAAGCGAGCCTGCCAGCGCGCATCCACCGAAGGCAGACGGCCCAGCGCGGCGATATGATCCCACTTGCCAAGGCCCATAGGCTGGCGCGCCTCATCCAGGGTCACGGGAAAGTCATAGGCGCGGGCGAAGGCCTCGACGAAGATGGAGGTGGGGGCGAAGGAGCCAAAATCGACGACGGTACCGGCCCAGTCGAGGATCAGCGCCTCTACGTCGGTGATCGGGTCTACAACAATCTGCAAGTCAGTCATGGTGGTGTTCCTGTTTCGGTGAAAGTGCGATCTCGCCGAGGGCGCGATCGAGAATGGTGATAGCGCGCACCAGATCAGCGCGGGCGATATTGAGTGGGGGCGAGAGCTGGATGACGTTCCCTTGGGAGACCTTGAAGCTGAGCCCCAGCTCCAGACAACGGTAGAGCAGCCGCTCGGCGGCCTGGCTGTTGCGGGTGCGACTCTGGTGATCGACCACCAGATCGAGCGCCCAAAGCATACCGATACCGCGCACCTGCCCGATCAGCGGGTGACGCTTAGCCAACTTGCCGAGCTCGGCCGCCATAAAACGGCCATCCTCCTGCGCTTTTGCCAGCAATCCAGCTTCGCGGATTGTCTCTATAGTGGCGAGGGCCGCCGCGCAGCCGATAGGGCTCTTCTCGTGGGTGTAGTGACCGAGCGAAATAGCTGCGGCCTGATTGAAACGGTCGCGGGTAATGAGCGCGGCAAACGGCACCACCCCGCCCCCCAACCCCTTGCCCAGACAGATGATGTCGGGTTCGATGCCGAACTCTTCAAAGCTGAACCAGTGGCCGGTGCGGCCCAGGGCATTGGGGATCTCGTCGACGATCAGCAGCACCTTGTGGCGATCGCAGATCTCCCGCACCCGCTGCCAGTAGGCCTTCGAGGGCACCTGCACATCGGTGTTGCGGATAGGTTCGGCAATAAAGGCGCCGATCCCTCCCTCCTTCTCGATGACGAACTCCAGATAATCGGCGTAGTGCACATCATCCCTCTCCCCGCGATACCAGACACCGCGATAGCGGGTGGGAGGCGGAATGCGCTCCACTCCGGCCATCAAGGGGCCCATGCCGGCGCGAAAACAGGCTTCACCGCCGACCGAGATGGCATCGAGGGAGGCGCCGTGAAAGGCATCCCAGAGCGACACCACCTTGCTGTTGCCGGTGATGAAACGGGCGAGCTTCAGGGCAATCCCCACCACCTCGCTACCGCCGGGGGCGAACAGCACCCGGTTGAGATCGCCGGGAGCCAGCTCGGCCAGGGTACGGGCGCAGTCGATGGCAACCTGATGGGTGTAGCGGCGGGGTGCAAACGGCAGATCGGCGAGTTGCTGCTGCACCGCGGCCACCACCCTGGGGTGACCGTGACCCAGCTGATGAACGCTGTTGCCGTGAAAATCGAGGTAACGCTTGCCCGATACACTGGTCAACCAGCTCCCCTGCGCCCCCTCGATCAAATCCAGACAGGGGGTGGAGAGTGCCTGATGGAGGAAGTAGCGGCTATCCTCCGCCAATCCCGCCTGCACCGCCTCGCTCTGGTCAGCCCACCAACGCGCCCGCCCCTCGCCAAGGTTGATATCCCCTTCGCTATCGGCGCGGCCGCTGCCGTGCAGCTTATGGTCATGCAAATCGCGGCCACGCAGATCACGACCCTGAGCCAGCATGCTGGTCATCGCGCGTCCCCTTGCCAATAGCAGGCGCTGGCCATGGCGGCGAGCAGATCGCGCACCCGCTCAGGGGTCACGTCGCCGATATTGCCGATACGGAAGCAATCGGCTTGGGAGACCTTGCCCGGGTAGATGACAAAGCCCTGCGCCTTGAGCCGCTGGTAGAAATCGGCGAAGCGGTAGTCAGGGTGGGCCGGAGAGTAGAAGGCGGTGATGATGGGGGATTGCCATTTTTCTGGCAGCAGCGGCGCAAAGCCGAGGGCAGCCATGCCATCCACCAGGGTGCGCTGGTTCTCGCTGTAGCGCTGATGGCGGGCGGCAATGCCCCCCTCTTCATCCAGCTCGCGCAGCGCCTGGGCAAAGGCGAGTACGGTATGGGTGGGCGAGGTAAAGCGCCACTTGCCCCCCTGCTGCTCCATGGTCTGCCACTGGGCGTGCAGGTCGAGGGAGACAGAGCGGGCGCGACCGGCGCAGGCCGTGAGCGCAGCGCGGCGGGCGATGACGAAGCCAAAACCCGGCACCCCCTGAATGCACTTGTTGGCCGAGCTGATGAGAAACTCGATGCCAAGGCGCCCCATGTCGATGGGGATGCCACCAAAGCTGCTCATGGCATCGACGATAAGGCGAATGCCGCGGCGCTGGCAGAGCTCGGCCACCTCCTCCAGCGGATTGAGCATGCCGGTAGTGGTCTCGCAGTGCACCATGGCCAGATGGGTGATCTCGGGGTGGCGTGCCAACATCGCCTCGATGGCGGCGGGTTCGGGGCGGGTTGTCTCGCCGCAGTCGAGCTCGTGGTGACGCAGGCCAAGGCAGCGGGCCATCTCCCCCATGCGGGCACCGTAGGCGCCGTTGTTGATGATCAGCAGACACTCATCGACACCTATCGCCGAGCCCAGCACGCTCTCCACCACATAGCTGCCGCTGCCCTGCAGCAGCACGGTGCTGTAGTCGCTTTGATATTCCGGGCCAGTGGCCAGCCGCACCAGCTCGCGGCGGATGGGCTCCACCACACCCTGGTTGTAGTCCGCATCCCAGGTACAGCTGTCTTGCAGCATGGCGGCGCGCACCGTCGCGGTAGTCGAGAGGGGGCCCGGGGTCAGCAGCAGGTAATCGACGGCGGCGGGGGCCACAGGAATATGGGTCATGACTTCGCTCCTTTTTGGTATATACCAGAATGAGCGCATTGTGGGTAACTGCCCCGCCAAGGTCAAAGGGGTGGCGCTACGTGCAACAAAAAATTCATTTTCAGCGCCGGGATCGCGATAATCTAGGAAGCCTGAACAGCAGGGGCGATGCTGGTATCTACCAATATTTTTGACGCCGCCGTTTAACGACCGCGCAAATGACCTGCCCTGTGCCCAGCCCATTGCCCAACTTATTGCATAACCAGGGATTTTCATGAGCAAACCGCAATATCTGCAGATCAAGGATGCCCTCGCCAACCAGATCCTGGCAGGGGGGCTGGCCCCCAACGACAAGCTCCCCTCCGAGCGGCTGCTGGGGGAACTCTATGGCACCACAAGGGTCACCATTCGCGAGGCACTGGTGCAGCTGGAGGCGAACGGCCTTATCTATCGGGAGGATCGCCGCGGCTGGTTCGTCACCCCGCCACGCTTTCGCTTGAACCCCAGACGCACCTCCAACTTTCACCAGATAGTGCGGGAGCAAGGGGGTGAGCCGCACACCGAGCTGCTGGAGAAAAGCCGCCAGGCGGTACCGCCCGCGTTGATGGCGCAACTGCAGCTCAAGCCGTTTGACAGCCTCTTTTTGCTCAAGCGGCTGCGCTACGCCAACGGACGCGCCATCTGCTACTGCGAGAACCACTGCCTGCCAGAGCGGGTACCCGGCCTGCTGGCGCTGGATCTCAACGGCAGTCTGACCGAGATCTACCAGGCCCATTACGATCTCCACTACGCCCGCATGCAGGTGCGCTTCTTCCCCACCGCCCTGCCGGACGAGGTTGCCAAGGCGCTGGGAGCCACCGCCGGTCTACCCGCCCTGCGCCTCGAGCGACTCAACTTCGATCAGCACGGACGGGTGCTCGACTTCGATCTGGAGTACTGGCGCCACGACAGCCTGGAGATCGAAGTGGATACCCAGGATTAGTCACGGATAAATCAGGAACGGCAAAACGTCACGGGGCTGTCACGGTCACGTCATAAAGATCCCCTAGCCTCTCTCTCGACCAATCTGGTTTATACCAAACCAATTTAACTGGAGAAGAGGATGAAACAGGGAACCCATCTGCTTGCCGCCGCCGTGCTGGCTGCCATGACCGCCCCGGCACTGGCCGCGACCGATCTCACCGTCTACACCGCCTTCGAACCGGAGCAGCTCAACGAGCTGAAAACCGCGTTCGAACGCCAGCATCCGGATATCAACATCAAGTGGGTGCGTGACTCCACCGGCGTGGTCACCGCCCGCTTGCTGGCAGAAAAAGCCCAGCCCAAGGCGGATGTGGTATGGGGACTGGCCGCCACCAGCCTGATGCAGCTCGACCAGCAGCAGATGCTCAATGCCTATGCACCGAAAGGGCTGGAGAAGCTCGACAGCCGCTTTCGCGACAGCAAGGCCGAGCCGCACTGGATCGGTCTGGACGCCTTCTTCAGCGCCATCTGCTTCAACAAGGTAGAGGCGGAAAAACAGGGGATCCCGGCGCCCACCAGCTGGGCCGACCTCACCAAGCCCATCTACAAGGGCAAGGTGATCATGCCCAACCCCAGCTCCTCCGGCACCGGTTACCTGAGCGTTGCGGGCTGGCTGCAGACAATGGGTGAGCAGCAGGGCTGGCAATTCATGAACGGCCTGCACCAGAACATCGACCGTTACACCCACTCGGGCTCCGCCCCCTGCAAGCTGGCCGCCAGCGGTGAAACGGTGATCGGTATCTCCTTCGACTTCCCGGCTACCAGCCTCAAGGCCAAGGGTGCCCCCATCGAGGTGGTGTTCCCGAAAGAGGGGTCGGGCTGGGATATGGAAGCCGCCGCCATCATCAAGAGCACTCCCAAGCTGGAAGCCGCCAAACAGCTGCTCGACTTTGCCGCCACCGAACAGGCCAACGCCCTCTACAACAAGTCGTTCGCAGTGGTCGCCATCCCCGATGTAGCCCAACCGAGAGCGGGCTATCCGGCGGATATCAAAGGCCAGATGATCGACAACGACTTTAGCTGGGCAGCCCGCGAGCGTAACGCCATCCTGGCCCAGTGGAGCGCCAGCTTCGACGGCAAGACCGAAGCCAAACAGTAAGCGTGAAGGACGGCGGTTTGTTCACGCCAGACACACCGCTGCCAATAAACTGCCAGTCGAAGGCCAACAGCTGTTGGCCTTCACTTTTTGGTTTTAACTTCCCGAGTTTGCATTGCCTTCAATTAGCGATGCTTAGTCCATTCGCACAGTGCCCAGCCACTTGCTGGCGACCCGATGTCATTTGACTGTCATCAAGCTGTCATCCCCCGATCACCTGACCGTCACACTTCACCCCCAAACTGGTATATACCAAATCAGTAGCGAGTCGAACCATGACCCAGCCCTATCTGGACATTCAACATCTCAACAAGCAGTTCGGTGCTTTTCAGGCCCTTAAAGAAATCTCTCTGACCATTGAGCCGGGGGAGTTTATCTGCTTTCTCGGCCCCTCCGGCTGCGGCAAAACCACCCTGCTCAGAGCCATCGCCGGCTTGGATCTGCCGGACAACGGCGAGATCTGGCAAGGAGGGCGCAATATCTCCCGCCTGCCGCCCCAGGAGCGCGATTTTGGCATCGTGTTTCAGTCCTATGCTCTCTTCCCCAACCTGACGGTGGCCCAGAACATCGCCTTCGGCCTTGAAAATCAGGGGTTGGCGCGGGATCTCATCAAGGAGCGGGTGGACCACTGGCTGGGGCTGGTGGATCTCACCGCCCAGTCCCACAAATACCCGAGCCAGATCTCCGGCGGCCAGCAGCAGCGGGTGGCGCTGGCCCGGGCGCTCGCCCTTTCCCCCGGTCTGTTGTTGCTCGACGAACCGCTCAGCGCGCTGGATGCGCTGGTGCGCACCCATCTTCGCAGCGAGATCCGCGCCCTGCAGCAGCGCCTTGGCATCACCACCATCATGGTGACCCACGATCAGGAAGAGGCGCTGACCATGGCCGATCGCATCGTGGTGATGGAAGGCGGCCGCATCGTACAGGTGGGCACCCCGCAGGAGATCTACCACCAGCCTGCCAGCCGTTTCGTGGCAAGCTTTGTCGGCACCATGAACTTCCTCGACACCCTGGTGCTAAGCCCCACTCAGGTGCGCCTCAACGAGCAGCCGCTGACACTCGCCAACCGGGCCGTGGCCGGCAGCAAATTGCAGGTGGCAATCCGCCCCGAGGCGATCACCCTGAGTGCGCCGAACGAGCCGTATCTTGGCCAACATGGCATTGAAGCAACCATCGATCAGGTAGAGTTTCTCGGCGCCGCTCAGCGCCTTATCTGCACCGCCGACACCTATCTGGGCCCGCAGCAGATCCTGGTGGAGCGCCCGACCCACGAGCTGCCACGCCATGAACAGGGTGGCTGGCGCAGCGGCATGCGCTGCTCGCTGCACTGGCCCGCTGGGGCGATGCAACTGTTTGAAGGAGATCGCCCATGACAACACCCCTTGCGACCTCCTCCCTGTTGCCGCCAGCGGCAGCCCGGCAAGACGCCCGCCGGCAGCGCCTTTGTCGCGGCTGGAGCCGGGATCAGCTGCTGCAACTGATCCTGCTGGTGCTCGGCATCGCCCTGCTCACCGGCGGTCTGCTGCTGCCGCTGCTCACCATGCTGCAAAAGAGCCTGCAGGATGAGAACGGCCTCTGGGTGGGCCTTGCCAACTTCAGTGCCTACTTCGACTCCCCTCATCTGGGGCGCACCATCGGCAACACCCTCTGGCTCGGGGTACTGATCACCGCGCTGGTGGTGACCATCGCCTTTGGCTACGCCTATGCCCTCACCCGCACCTGCATGCCGGGCAAGCCCCTGTTTCGCCTCATCGGTTTGATCCCGCTCCTGATGCCCTCCCTGTTGCCCGCCATCAGTCTGGTCTACTGGTTTGGCAATCAGGGGATCGCCAAGGGGCTGCTCGGCGGCGAGAGCATCTACGGCCCCATCGGCATCGTCATTGGTCTGGGCTTCTGGTGCTTCCCCCACGCCCTGATGATCCTTATCACTGCGCTGGGCCAGAGCGACGCACGCCTCTATGAAGCCTCCCGGGTGCTGGGCAGCAGCGGCTGGCGCACCTTTGTCACCGTCACCCTGCCTACTGCCCGTTATGGCCTGCTCAGCACCGCTATCGCGGTCTTCACCCTCACCATCTGCGACTTCGGAGTTGCCAAGGTGATTGGCGGCCAGTACAGCGTGCTGGCTACCGATATCTACCGGCAGGTGATCGGGATGCAGAACTTCTCCCTCGGCGCCGTTGCCAGCGTCACCCTGCTGCTGCCGGCACTGTTGAGCTTTGCGCTGGAGCACAGAGTGCGCAGCAAGATGCAGGAGCAGAGCAGCACCAAGGCGGTGCCCTATCAACCCAAACCCCATCGGCTGCGAGATCTGCTGGCGCTCGGTTGGTGCACGCTCTGGGCCCTGCTGTTTCTGGCGCTGGTGGGGATGGCGGTTTACGGCTCCCTGGTGCAGTTCTGGCCCTACAACCTCGGGCTGACGCTGGATCACTACGCCTTTGACAGCAACAGCGTCTACGGCTGGCAGCCATTTACCAACACCTTGCAGCTGGGCCTCTATACCGCGCTGATCGGCACCGCGCTGGTGATGGTGCTGGCCTGGGCGCAGGAGAAGGGACGCCACTTCGCGCCGCTGCGCCAATTGCTGCATCTGCTCGCCATGCTGTCGCTGGCGGTACCCGGCATGGTGCTGGGGCTGGGTTATATCTTCTTTTTCAACGGCAATCCGCTCTTTGGCGGCCTCTACGGCACTCTGCCACTGATGGTGCTCTCCTGCGTCATCCACTACTACACGGTGGGTCATATGACGGCGCTGACCAGCCTCAAGCAGTTGCCCAAGGAGTTGGAGCTGGTGGCCATCTCATTGCGCATTCCGCTCTGGAAGGCGTTCTGGCGAGTCACCCTGCCCGCCTCCCTGCCCGCACTGCTGGAGATCTTTATCTATCTGTTCGTCAACGCCATGACCACCACCTCGGCGGTGATCTTCCTCTATTCGAGCGACAGCGTGCTCGCCTCCATCGCCGTGCTGAACATGGAGGATTCCGGCGATACCGCTGCGGCCGCCGCCATGGCCACCCTGATCCTGCTGGCCGCCGCCACCGTCAAGCTGCTCCAGCTCTTTTTGAGCCGCGCCCTGCTGGATCGCACCCAGCGCTGGCGCCACCAATAACCTTATCGAGGAGTCATCATGTCCACTCTCCCCTTCTGGCTGGCCGAAGCGCTCGCCGCCGAACAGCCCGCGCCGCCCACGCCCCTAGTCGGCAACCACGAGGCCGATGTCTGCATCGTCGGCGGCGGCTTTACCGGGCTGTGGAGCGCCATCGCCCTTAAACAGGCCGAACCGCACCTGCACGTCATAGTGCTGGAAAAAGATCGCTGCGGCAGCGGCGCCTCCGGGCGCAACGGCGGCTGCCTGCTCACCTGGTCGGCCAAGTACCTGACCTTAAAGCGTCTCTTTGGGGAAGATCAGGCTGCCTGGCTGGTGCAAAGATCCGAGCAGGCGGTGCACGAGATCGCCCGCTTCTGCGAACAGCACAATATTGAGGCACAGCTGAGGGTCGAGGGCACCTGCTACACCGCCACCAGCGAGGCCCAGCGCGGCCTGATGGAGCCGGTATTGCAGGAACTCAAGCGAGCCGACCTTAACCAGTGGCAGGCGATTGCGGAGGGTGAACTGGCGAGCCAGAGCGGCTCCCACGTTCATCTGGAGGGGCTCTACAGCCCCCACGCCGGTTCGGTGCAACCGGCACTGTTGGTGCGCGGCCTGCTGCGGGTGGCGCGGGAGCTGGGGGTCGAGGTCTATGAGCACTCCCCCATGCAGCGCCTTGAGGCGGGCCAGCCGGCACGGGTGCAAACGCCGCAGGGTGAGGTGCGTGCCCGCAAGGTGGTACTGGCCCTCAACAGCGCCATGGTGCAGCACTTTCGCGAGTTTCGCCGCAGCATAGTGCTGGTCTCCTCCGATATGGTGATCACCGACCCCGCGCCGGATGCACTGGCCGCCCAGCAGCTTGCGCACGGCCGCTCCGTGGTGGATGGCCGCACCTTTGTCCACTACTACCGCTCCACCCCGCAAGGGCGGCTGATGCTGGGCAAGGGGGGCAACACCTTCGCCTTTGCCAACCGCCATCTGGCCGAGTTTGATGCCCCCAGCCGTTATCTTGCCCACCTCACCCGCACCCTGCGCCGCTTCTTTCCGGCGCTCAAAGAGGTGCCCATCGCCGCCAGCTGGTGCGGCGCCTCCGACCGCTCGGTAGATGGCCTCCCCTTCTTCGGCCACTGGCGAGGGCAGCCCAATATCGTCTATGGCCTCGGCTACTCCGGCAACGGAGTGGCGCAAAGCTGGATGGGTGGCCAGATCCTGGCGGCTTTGGTGCGCGATGAAGTGCGGGAAGAGGACAAGCCGTGGCGCGACTGCGCGCTGGTCAGCGGCCCGCGCGGCTATTTTCCGCCCGAGCCATTTCGCTGGCTGGGCGCCATGGCGGTGCGCAATGCCATCCGGCGCAAAGAGCAGGCGGAAGATGAGAACCGTCCGGTGGCCTGGTATGACAAACAGCTGGCCAAACTTGCCGATGCGGCGGGCAAGGCGGATAAATAAATTATTTCTCTTAACCTTGATATTGCGCCAGGCTCTAACGCTTGGCCTCTCAGGCGACCTCATCGTGGATGAGCTATCCACATCTTCATCGGCAATCATCCATAACAATGTGCTGACCCGAAGGTCAGCACATATATAGTTACAACACTAATTAAAAATTCACTGCGGCGTTAAATCTAATATCCCAGAGGTCAAGGTCCTGACGCCCGAGACTGTAATAACCGGTGATAACTTCAAAACGCTGATGACGCTGAGGGGCTACCGCCAGTGCAATCCGTGCAGATCCACTCCACGGGGTCGTACTTTCCATTGTCAGATTTTCATTCAGGATCTGACCATCATTGGGACGCTCAATATCATAACGAACCCCAAGACGCAGGGCCGGTATAATTTGAACACCATCGGTTGTGGTGAAAATACGACTGATATCCCCTGATGCTTCACTGGTGGCATATTCAAAAGAGTTTTCATTAACCCGCAATGTCACGTTATAAATCTGGTTTGCATAAGGCAATGAGCCTGTGTAATCAAACGCATCGGATTTATTGTGACTGTAAAAGAGGGCAAGCTTGGGCCGCAGCAGATATTCACCAACATCGTAGCCACCGGTCAGGTTGGCTGAGATCAACCCGGTCGTTGTCTTGAAACTCCCTTTAAGTACATCGAGTTCGGTATCGTTATCAGTTCGTCCCCATGCAGCCCAGCCATCCAGCAGCCAGTGCGTATCTAGCCTATAGCCGCCATATGGCCCAACAAAGAAGCTGTCCCCCTCATTTCGTACCGAACTGCCAAACGTGCCAAGAGAGGTTTTGCTATTGGCAAATGCAATACCGCCCAGCCCGTCTTTACCAAGGGATCTGTGTATACCGATCAAAAAGCTGTTGGCATGTCCGGATGTGTCTATCTCGTTACGATCATCGGAGACTCCGGTATGGCGTACATCAGTCCATACCTGCCACAACCCCTTTTGACTGGCAATATCTTCAAATTGGTCAAACCCGACAACGACACGATCTGAAATACTGAGAGAGCCGCTCAAATAGCCCATCAAGGCATCTGCACTGATACTGGTCACAATATTGCGGATCGGGTCACTCCCACCACCGGTGCCACCACCACTTCCACCATTGCCGCCATCCCCACCGCCGGTTCCGCCACCACTTCCTCCATTGCTGCCGCCACCACCTCCGGTTCCGCCACCAGTGCCACCATTGCCGCCATCCCCACCTCCGGTTCCGCCACCACTTCCTCCATTGCTGCCACCACCACCTCCGGTTCCGCCACCAGTGCCACCGTTACTGCCTCCCCCATCGATCGGGGGAATATTTGGAAATACCGGATTGGTCTGGTTTCTCGAATCGAGGAAGCAGTTGAAAGAACCATCCGCATTGAGGAGATCCAGTTTGTGAGTCCCGTTAAGGTCATCAAGTACTACAGGTGAGACACTCAAGTGCAACGACGCGCGGTTTGCATTCCAACTATCGATTTCAGATACCCCGGGAGCAGAGAGGCGAAAATTCCCCCCGGAACCTGGACTTGAAAGCCATAGTGATACCGAATTGTCAGCCGAACGCCCAAGAAACTCTAGATGCTGCCCCAGTTGCCTGTTCGGGCAATCCGCCGCCCATGCTGTTGGCAAGCAGATACTGGTAAGGCAGCCAATTCCCAAAATACGTGAAATCATTATGTCCTCCTGACACTACGTTATCTCACTGACATCCTTGCATGACTTTTAGCATTACCCACAAACAGGTCACTCGATGCAATGGGTAAAGGAACAAATCAATCCGACAAGTTCAAATCACAGACTATTTTAGTATCCACACTGTTTCTGGTCTCCTGTAATAAAATTCGTTTAGCACCTGAATCGCGGTGATTGATTAAATCAAACCACTTTAAAACCCATAAAAAAAGCCGCCCATCGGGCGGCACTTTTATTAGAGATAACGGGCTAACAGAAATTACCAGCCGGTCACTTCGCGCAGGGCCTTGCCGATATCGGCCAGGGAGCGGACGGTTTTCACGCCAGCATCTTCCAGCGCGGCAAACTTCTCGGCGGCAGTACCCTTGCCACCGGAGATGATGGCGCCAGCGTGGCCCATCCGCTTGCCGGGAGGGGCAGTAACACCGGCGATATAGGAGACCACCGGCTTGGTGACGTGGGCCTTGATATAGGCGGCCGCGTCTTCCTCGGCGTTGCCGCCGATCTCGCCGATCATCACGATCGCTTCGGTCTGCGGGTCGTTCTGGAACATCTCCAGAATGTCGATAAAGTTGGAGCCCGGGATGGGGTCGCCACCGATACCGACGCAGGTGGACTGGCCAAAGCCCTCGTCAGTGGTCTGCTTGACCGCTTCGTAGGTCAGGGTGCCGGAGCGGGAGACGATGCCCACCTTGCCCGGCTTGTGAATGTGGCCCGGCATGATGCCGATCTTGCACTCACCCGGGGTGATCACACCCGGGCAGTTGGGGCCGATCATCCGCACGCCGGTCTCTTGCAGCTTCACTTTCACATCCAGCATATCCAGCGTCGGGATGCCTTCGGTGATGGTGACGATGAGCTTGATGCCCGCGTCAATCGCTTCCAGGATCGCGTCCTTGCAGAACGGTGCCGGAACATAGATGACGGAGGCGGTGGCGCCGGTCGCTTCGACCGCGTCACGGACGGTGTTGAACACCGGCAGGCCCAGATGGGTGGTGCCACCCTTGCCCGGGGAGACGCCGCCCACCAGCTGGGTACCGTAGGAGAGCGCCTGCTCGGAGTGGAAAGTACCCTGACCGCCGGTAAAGCCCTGGCAGATGACTCGGGTGTCCTTGTTGATCAGTACGCTCATCAGTTGGCCTCCGCTGCTTTGACGACTTGCTGCGCGGCATCGGTCAGACTCTTGGCCGCAATGATGTTGAGGCCGCTCTCGGCCAGCTTGATGCCACCCAGCTCGGCGTTGTTGCCTTCCAGACGGACCACGACGGGCACCTTGACCCCCACTTCCTTGACCGCACCGATAATGCCTTCCGCGATCATGTCGCAACGCACGATACCGCCAAAGATGTTGACCAGCACCGCTTTGACGTTGCTGTCGGAGAGGATGATCTTGAACGCCTCGGTCACGCGCTCCTTGGTGGCGCCGCCACCGACGTCAAGGAAGTTGGCCGGCTTGCCGCCGTGCAGGTTGACGATGTCCATGGTGCCCATGGCCAGACCCGCGCCGTTGACCATGCAGCCGATGTTGCCATCGAGGGCCACATAGTTGAGCTCCCACTGGGCGGCGTGCGCTTCGCGGGGGTCATCTTGTGACGGGTCGTGCATCTCGCGCAGCTTGGGCTGACGATACAGTGCGTTGGCATCGATGTTGATCTTGCCATCCAGGCAGTGCAGGTTGCCCTGCGCGGTGATCACCAGCGGGTTGATCTCCAGCAGCGCGAAATCGCAATCCAGGAACATCTGGCCCAGACCCATGAAGATCTTGGTGAACTGTTTGATCTGATCGCCGACCAGACCCAGTTTGAAGGCCAGTTCGCGGGCCTGATAAGCCTGCGGACCCACCAACGGATCGATGGCCGCCTTGTGGATCAGATGGGGGGTTTCGTGGGCGATCTTCTCGATATCCACGCCACCTTCGGTTGAGGCCATGAAGACCACACGGCGCGAACCACGGTCAACCACGGCGCCCAGGTAGAGCTCTTTGGCGATGTCGGTGCAAGATTCCACCAGGATCTTGGTGACCGGCTGGCCGTTGGCGTCGGTCTGGTAGGTCACCAGATTTTTGCCAAGCCAGTTCTGGGCAAAGGCACGGATCTCATCCTTGCTCTTGGCCACTTTCACGCCGCCCGCTTTACCACGGCCACCGGCGTGTACCTGGCATTTGACGACCCAGGTATTGCCGCCAATCTTGTCGGCCGCTTCGGCCGCTTCTTGTGGGGTAGCACAGGCATAACCTTCGGAGACCGGCAGGCCATACTCGGCAAACAGCTGTTTTGCCTGATATTCATGCAGATTCATAGATGCTCTATCCGTGTTGTAGGTATTTCCGTCCGGGGCTGGTGTTTCTCAATCCCCTGTGAATGGGGGCCTGGGCGGCCCCTCGTTATCTTTCAATCGCTCGGGTATTACTCAAACGTCCAGCAGCACACTCAGCTCGGGGCGCAAACCCCTTGCCCGGGTGCCACAGGCTTAGACGTCCAGCAACAGACGGGTCGGGTCTTCCAGCAGCTCCTTGACGGAGACCAGGAAGCCTACCGATTCGCGTCCGTCGATGAGACGGTGATCGTAGGAGAGCGCCAGATACATCATCGGCAGGATCTCGACCTTGCCGTCAACGGCCATCGGGCGATCCTGGATCTTGTGCATGCCCAGAATGGCGCTCTGGGGCGGGTTGATGATCGGGGTGGACATCAGGGAGCCGAACACGCCACCGTTGGTGATGGTGAAGTTGCCGCCAGTCAGTTCATCCACCGTCAGCTTGCCGTCACGGCCCTTGCCCGCCAGATCCTTGATGGCCTTCTCGATGTCCGCCAGGCTCATGTTGTCGCAGTCGCGCAGCACCGGCGTCACCAGACCACGAGGGGTAGAGACGGCGATGCTGACGTCGAAGTAGTTGTGGTAAACCACGTCATCGCCATCGAGCGCCGCGTTCACTTCCGGATAGCGCTTGAGGGACTCCACTACCGCCTTCACGTAGAAGGACATGAAGCCGAGCTTGATGCCGTGCTTCTTCTCGAAGATCTCGCCGTACTGCTTGCGCAGATCCATGATGGGCTTCATGTTGACCTCGTTGAAGGTGGTCAGCATGGCGGTGGTGTTTTTCGCTTCCAGCAGACGCTCGGCAATGCGCTTGCGCAGACGGGTCATCGGTACCCGCTTGTCGGTGCGACCACCCAGCGGGGCAACCTTGGCTGCCGGGGCTGCAGTTGCGACCGGTGCGGCTGCCGCAGGCTGGCTCTTGGCCTTGATGAAGGCTTCCACATCATCCTTGGTGATACGACCGCCCTTGCCGGTACCGGTCAACTTGGTCACGTCGATGTCGTGCTCGCCAATCAGGCGGCGCACCGAGGGGCTCAAGCCATCGGCGCCATCATCGGCCACCGCTTCAGCGGGTTTCTCTTTGGTCTCTTCACCGGCCACCGGGGCGGCGGTGAGGATGGCAATCAGCTGACGGGACAACACGGTCGCCCCTTCCCCTTGCAGAATATCCCCCAGCACACCGGCTTGCGGTGCCGGCACTTCCAGCACCACCTTGTCGGTCTCGATGTCGACCAGCACTTCGTCACGGGCGACCAGATCGCCCGATTTTTTGTGCCAGGTGGCGATAGTGGCATCGGCCACTGATTCCGGCAGATCCGGTACCTTGATTTCGATAGTCATCCAATCAGTTCCTTTTTACTTCTATGCCAGAGGCTTTACAGGGTAAGGGCATCTTCCACCAAGGCTTTTTGCTGCTTGGCGTGGACAGACATGTAACCGACGGCCGGTGAGGCTGACGCGGGGCGACCGGCATAACGCAGGGTGGCTCCGGCTGGCAACACGCCATCGTAGTGGTGACGGGTGCAGTACCAGGCGCCCTGGTTCTGCGGCTCTTCCTGACACCAGACAAAGTCGGTGACATGGCTGTAATCGGCCAGAATGGCGCGCACTTCCTCTTCCGGGAAGGGGTAGAGCTGCTCAATTCGCACCAGAGCCACATCTTGCTGCTCGGCCTTGCGACGGGCATCGAGCAGGTCGTAGTAGACCTTACCGGAGCAGAAGACCACCCGCTTGACCGCTTTCGGATCCAGCGCATCGATCTCGCCGATGGCGTTCTGGAAGGTTCCTTCCGCCAGCTCTTCAAGCTTGCTCACCGCCAGCGGGTGGCGCAGCAGGGATTTGGGCGTCATGACGATGAGCGGACGGCGCATCGGACGTACCACCTGACGACGCAGCATATGGAACACCTGCGCCGGGGTAGAGGGCACGCACACCTGCATGTTGTGTTGGGCACACATCTGCAGATAACGCTCCAGACGGGCGGAGGAGTGCTCCGGGCCCTGCCCCTCGTAACCGTGCGGCAGCAACATGGTCAGGCCGCACATCCGGCCCCACTTCTGCTCACCGGAGGAGAGGAACTGATCCACCACTACCTGGGCACAGTTGGCGAAGTCGCCGAACTGGGCTTCCCAGATGGTGAGGCCAGCCGGCTCGGCGCTGGCGTAACCATATTCAAAGGCTAGTACCGCGTTCTCGGTCAGCACAGAGTCATACACCTCGAACGGGCCCTGCTCGTCGTGCAGGTTGCACAGCGGGGTGTAGGTGCTGGCATCGGTCTGGCTGTGCAGCACGGCGTGGCGGTGGAAGAAGGTGCCACGGCCGGAGTCTTCACCGGTAAAGCGGATGCGGGAACCCTTATCCACCAGAGTGGCGTAGGCCAGGGTTTCAGCAAAGCCCCAATCCACCAGCTTCTCGCCGGCGGCCATCAGACGGCGGTCTTCGTAAATCTTCTCGACCTGACGCTGCAGCACGTGAGTCGCCGGATACTGGCTCACCCGCTCGCCGAGGCTCTTGAGGTGATCCATCGGCACGGCACTCTCATAGGCCATGTTCCAGTCGTGGCCCAGATAAGGGGTCCAGTCGACGGAGTGCAGCTCCATCGGCCGCCACTCCTTGCTCACCCGCTCGCCGCGATCCAGCGCTTCGCGATACTCGTTGACCAGTTCGGTCGCCCGCTCCTGGGCGAAGCTCCCCTCGGCCACCAGCTGATCGGCGTAGATCTTGCGCGGGGTCGGGTGCTGCTTGATCTTCTGGTACATCAAAGGCTGGGTGGCGCTCGGCTCATCCGCTTCGTTGTGACCGTGACGACGGTAGCAGACTAGCTCGATCACCACGTCGCGTTTGAAGGTATTGCGGTAATCCAGTGCAATCTGGGTCACCAGCACCACGGCTTCCGGGTCATCCCCGTTGACGTGCAGCACCGGCGCCTGCACCGCCTTGGCGATGTCGGTGCAATATTCGGTGGAGCGCAGGTCACGGATATAGGAGGTGGTGAAACCGACCTGGTTGTTGATGACGATGCGCACCGTCCCGCCGACACCATAGGCGCGGGTCTGGGACATGTTGAAGGTCTCGGCCACCACGCCCTGACCGGCCATGGCCGAGTCACCGTGAATGGTGATGGGCAGCACACTGGAACCATCCTTGTCACCACGACGATCCATACGGGCACGGACCGAGCCGATGACCACAGGGTTGACAATCTCGAGGTGAGAGGGGTTGAACGCCAGCGCCAAGTGGACGTTGCCACCCGGGGTGGCGAAGTCGGAGGAGAAGCCCATGTGGTACTTCACATCACCGGTACCCCAGGATTCGCCATGCTTGCCGGCAAACTCGTCGAACAGATCCTGAGCGCGCTTGCCCAGCACGTTGATCAGCACGTTGAGGCGACCGCGGTGGGCCATACCGATAACGGCCTCTTTGCAGCCCTGCTCACCGGCGCGACGGATCAGCTCCTTGAGCATGGGGATCATGGCGTCGCCACCTTCCAGCGAGAAGCGCTTGGCTCCCGGGAACTTGGCGCCCAGATATTTCTCCAACCCTTCGGCGGCGGTCAGGCTCTCGAGGAAACGGGTCTTCTCTTCGAGGGTGTAACTCCCCTTCCCTTCAATGGATTCGAGACGCTGTTGCAGCCAGCGCTTCTCTTCCGTGGAGGTGAGGTGCATGTAGTCGGCGCCGATGGAGCCGCAATAGGTCTTCTTCAGCGAGGCGTAGAGGTCGGAGAGCACCATGGTCTCGCGACCGATGGCGTAGGAGCCCACATTAAAGGTGGCCTCCATGTCTGCGCCCTGCAGGTTGTGGAACGCAGGATCCAGTTCGGCAACGGTTTCACGCTGCCACAGGCCCAGCGGGTCCAGATTGGCATTCTGGTGACCACGGAAACGGAAGGCGTTGATCAGCTGCAATACCCGCACCTGCTTGGCATCCACTTGCGGATCGGAGACGGGGGCACTGTAGCGAGAGGGATCCTTGGCCAGACGACGGAAATAATCGCGGACCTGGGAGTGGGGTTGTTCAACCGCATGGCCATTGACCTGGGGCAGCTCGCTAAACAGGCTGCGCCACTCGTCGGACACGGAGTCAGGATTTTCCAGGAAGGATTCGTACAAATCCTCGATATAGCTTGCATTCGCACCAGCCAGGTGAGATGACTCCAACCAGGCCTTCATCACGCCGTTATGCATTTCTATCCCTTGTACTTCTTGTTACTGCTGCGCAGCTTGTAGGGGTCAAATAGCCATCCTGCCACGGGTCGGATGGCTATCCAGAGGTCGGGCCAGCACCTGGCTGGCCCTGATACTAAACAGCCCGATTGAGCAACATCGACTTGATCTGGCCAATCGCCTTGGTCGGGTTCAAGCCTTTCGGACAGACGTTCACGCAGTTCATGATGCCATGGCAGCGGAACACGCTGAATGCGTCGTCCAGATTCCCCAATCGTTCGGTGGTCGCGGTGTCGCGGCTGTCAGCCAGCCAGCGGTAGGCGGCGAGCAGCCCGGCCGGACCGATGAACTTGTCGGGATTCCACCAGAAGGAGGGGCACGAAGTGGAGCAGCAGGCACAGAGAATGCACTCGTACAGGCCGTCAAGCTTGGCGCGCTCTTCGGGGGATTGCAGGTGCTCACGCACCGGCGGCAACTTGTCATCATTGATGAGGAAGGGTTTGACCTTCTCCCACTGGGTGTAGAACTGGGTCATGTCGATCACCAGATCACGGATCACCGGCAGGCCGGGCAAGGGGCGGATAACGACGTTATTGCCCTTCTTCAGCAGGTCGGAGAGCGGGGTGATACAGGCAAGACCGTTCTTGCCATTCATGTTGAGACCGTCTGATCCACAGACCCCTTCGCGGCAAGAGCGGCGGAAGGCGAGCGTGGGATCCAGCTCTTTCAACTGGATCAGTGCGTCGAGCACCATCATGTCGGAACCTTCAGGAATATCAAGACGATATTCCTTCATATGGGGGACGTTATCAACATCCGGATTGTATCTGTAGACAGAGAATGTGACGTTCATAGGGCTGGCTCCGCAATCAGTAAGTCCGGACCTTGGGCGGGAACGCCTCACGGGTCTTGGGTGACATGTTGACAGCGCGACGGGTCATGGACTCGGTGTCCGGATGATAGAGGCTGTGGCACAGCCAGTTCTCATCGTCGCGATCCGGGAAGTCAAAGCGGCAGTGAGCACCGCGACTCTCGGTACGGAAGTTGGCGGCAACCGCCGTGGCAAACGCCGTCTCCATCAGGTTGTCCAGCTCCAGGCACTCGATGCGCTGGGTGTTGAACTCTTTGGAGGTGTCATCCAGACGGGCTGACTTGAGGCGCTCGCGGATAACTTTGAGCTCGGCCAACCCTTCTGCCATCGCCGCACCTTCGCGGAATACGGAGAAGTTGTTCTGCATGCAGCGCTGCAGGTCTTTGCGGATCTGCACCGGGTCTTCACCGTCACGGCAATTTTCCCAGCGGTTGAAGCGGGCCAGTGCGGCATCCAGATCCGACTCGGAAGCATCACGACCGTGCTCCATCTCGCCCAGAGTGTTGACCAGATGCATGCCGGCAGCGCGGCCGAACACCACCAGATCCAGCAGGGAGTTGCCGCCCAGACGGTTGGCGCCGTGCACCGAGACGCAGGCAATCTCGCCCACCGCAAACAGACCGACCACCGGCACGTCGTTGCCGTTCTTGTCCTGGGTCAGGCACTGGCCATTCACGTTGGTCGGCACGCCGCCCATCATGTAGTGGCAGGTCGGAATGATCGGGATCGGCTCTTTGACCGGATCCACGTGGGCGAAGGTGCGAGAGAGCTCGCAGATCCCCGGCAGACGGGATTCCAGCACCTCTTTGCCGAGGTGATCCAGCTTCAGCTTGATGTGCGGGCCCCAGGGACCATCGCAGCCACGGCCTTCACGGATCTCGATCATGATGGAGCGGGCCACCACGTCGCGACCGGCCAAGTCCTTGGCGTTCGGCGCGTAACGCTCCATGAAGCGCTCGCCATCTTTATTGAGCAGATAGCCACCTTCACCACGGCAGCCTTCAGTTACCAGCACCCCTGCCCCGGCGATGCCGGTCGGGTGGAACTGCCACATCTCCATGTCCTGCACGCCGACACCGGCACGCAGCGCCATACCGACACCGTCACCTGTATTGATGTGGGCGTTGGTGGTGGACTGGTAGATACGACCGGCACCGCCAGTCGCCAGCACGGTGGCCTTGGCCTTGAAGTAGACCACTTCACCGCTCTCCATATCGATGGCGGTACAACCCACCACATGGCCATCCTGGTTTTTCACCAGATCCAGCGCATACCACTCGGAGAAAACGGTGGTCTTGTTCTTGACGTTCTGTTGGTAAAGGGTGTGCAGCAGGGCGTGACCGGTACGGTCGGCGGCCGCTGCGGTACGAGCAGCCTGCTCGCCACCGAAATTCTTGGACTGACCACCAAACGACGCTGGTAGACAGATCCGTTGTCGAAACGGGAGAAGGGCAGCCCCATGTTCTCCAGCTCATAGATAGCCTCGGGACCGGTTTTGCACATGTACTCGATGGCTTCCTGATCACCGATGTAATCGGAACCTTTTACCGTGTCATACATATGCCACTGCCAGTTGTCATCGTGGGCATTGCCCAGCGCAACCGTGATCCCGCCCTGGGCGGAGACAGTGTGAGAACGGGTTGGAAAAACCTTGGACAACAGAGCGCAGCTCTTGCCGGACTGGGCAATCTGCAGCGCGGCGCGCATACCGGCACCACCGGCACCAATCACCACCGCATCAAATTCACGAGTTGGAATAGTCACCTTACACACCCCACAGCACGACGAAACCCGTCATCAGATAGACAAACAGCACCACGACCAGGGCAAATTGCAGCGCCCCGCGCAGCCCTACCGGCTTGATATAGTCAGTCAGCACCTGCCACAGACCAATCCAGGCGTGGATCAGTACGCAGAGCAGGGTCAACAGGGTGAATACTTTGGTGAATGTTTTGGCGAAGAAGCCTGCCCACACCTCGTAGGTGATGTCGTTGAACGCGACAAAGCCCACCAGATAGAGGACATAACAGGTCATAATGAGGGCGGTGGCGCGGATCAGGATGTAATCATGAACGCCGCTGCGCCCGAAGGTTGCAGAATTGGTTACCATACAAGCACTCCCGCCAATACAGCCAGGATCGCGGTGATCACGAAGGCCACGCGGGCGCTCTGATTGCCGGATTCCAGCTCTTCCCAATAGCCCATATCCATGACCAGATGACGCAAGCCGCCCACAATGTGGTATGCCAGCGCAGTCAGGATCCCCCACAGCACGAGTTTGACCAGGAAGTTGTCCATGATGGCAACCACGGTTTCAAACCCTTCGGGAGAGGCGAGTGAAGTACCAAGCATCCACAGCAAGATGCCCAGTGCAACAAAGGTAACGACCCCTGAAACACGGTGCAGGATGGATGCAATGGCAGTGACAGGAAAGCTGATCGTCTGTAGGTCGAGGTTGACCGGTCTCTGTTTGTTTTTCACGCTTGCCCACTCAGCTCCATTGAGCACGTTAGTTATTGTTTTAACTCACACTTGAGGGCACGGAATGGTGATTGTTGGTTTTTTGTTACCAAAACACTCTGAAAAAGCCAAAACGCGAGTTTTCGGTTTCACATCAGGCTTTGCCAAAGCGTTTCAAACACCCGCAGCCATGACCCACGTGGCGCAGTATATCGGCGGCCTTAACCGAAGACAATCAATTAGCTACAAAGAAAACACAAAACCGCAAACTCGATCGCATATTTAATTTAACATTTCATTAATGCCATTAATGGGGTTCCAGCAAAATTGACATTGATAAGGAACTCTGTTTCAAATAAGGCGCTCCAGCCACTTCGGTATGGGTAACAACCTTTGCCAGCGTCATAAAAGTCGTAATAGAGTAGGACTGGAACCAAATTATAAAGAGCAAAGGAGACGTGCTATGGCTGATAAGATAGCCACCCTACACCTGCCCGGAAAAGATCCGGTCGAACTGCCGATCCTCTCCGGCACCATCGGCCCGGATGTCATCGATGTCAGAAAATTGGGATCACAGGGGTATTTCACCTTTGACCCCGGTTTTATGGCGACCGGTTCTTGCAAATCTGCCATTACCTACATTGACGGGGATCAGGGTGTCTTGCTGCACCGTGGTTACCCCATCGCCCAGTTGGCCACCCAGGCCACCTATCTGGAAGTCTGCTATATCCTGCTGTACGGCGAAGCGCCCACCAAGGCGCAATATGCCGAATTCGAACGCCTGGTCACCCGCCACACCATGGTGCACGAGCAGATCGCCTTCTTCTTCCGCGGCTTCCGTCGCGACTCCCACCCCATGGCCATCATGTGCGGTGTAGTCAGCGCCCTCTCCGCCTTCTATCACGATGCCCTCGACATCAACAACGAGCAGCATCGCGAGATCTGTGCCTTCCGTCTGCTCTCCAAGATGCCGACTCTGGCCGCCATGTGTTACAAGTACTCCATCGGCCAGCCGTTCATGCAGCCGCGTAACGCCCTCTCCTATGCCGGTAACTTCCTGCACATGATGTTTGGCGTGCCGACCGAAGAGTACAAGGTCAACCCCATCGTTGAACGTGCCATGGATCGTATCTTTACCCTCCATGCGGATCACGAGCAGAACGCCTCCACCTCCACCGTTCGTCTGGCTGGCTCCTCCGGTGCCAACCCGTTCGCCTGTATCGCCGCGGGGATCGCCTCCCTGTGGGGACCGGCCCACGGTGGTGCCAACGAAGCCTGCCTGCGCATGCTGGAAGAGATCGGCTCGGTGGATCGCATCCCCGAGTACATCGCCAAGGCCAAGGACAAGAATGATCCGTTCCGTCTGATGGGCTTTGGTCACCGCGTCTACAAGAACCACGACCCCCGTGCCACTGTGATGCGCGAAACCTGCCACGAAGTACTGACCGAGCTGCAGATCAAGGATCCGCTGCTGGATGTGGCCATGGAGCTGGAGCGTATTGCGCTCTCCGACCCCTACTTCGTCGAGAAGAAACTCTACCCGAACGTGGACTTCTACTCCGGCATCATCATGAAGGCGATCGGCATCCCGATGAGCATGTTCACCGTGATCTTCGCCATCTCCCGCACTATCGGCTGGATTGCGCACTGGAACGAGTTCCACTCAGACCCGGACAGCAAGATTGGTCGCCCACGCCAGCTCTACGTGGGTCACCCGTTGCGCGAGTTCACTCCGCTCGAGCAGCGCTAACCACTGCGCTGATATGGTTTGTTACAAAGGCGGTCATTGACCGCCTTTTTGTTTGCCGCTCTAATGCCCCCTTTCGCGTTAAGGAGTCCATTATGAAACCACTGTTTATCAGCGCAGCCTTGCTGCTGACCGCCTGCCAGAGCGCCCCCGCATCGTCACAGGGGGAGACCCTCTATATCAACAGCCAGCTGGTCGATTGCGTCGGAGTTGGCCCGATGCAGTGCATGCAGGTTCGCAGTGATGAGCAGCAGCCCTGGACGCTGTTCTACCAGAATATTGAAGGTTTCCAGTTCGAGCCTGGCTATCGCTACCAGCTCACTGTCAGCAAGGAGCAGCTCACCGATGTGCCGGCCGATGCCCCCTCCGTGCGCTATCAGCTGATCAAGGTGGTGAACAAGGTCGCCAGCAAGTAACAAACACGATCAAAAAACGGGGGATGGCTGATGCCATCCCCCGTTGGTTTATGGGTACTGCGCCTCATCAGGCTGGCGCCAGCGCCATATGCAGCAACGGATAGGGCTTGCCCTGACCATCCAGCGGCGAGCGACCCGTCACGGTGAATCCCATCTTCAGATAGAAGCCCACCGCCTGTTCGTTCTGCTCGTTGACGTCAACCTGCGTCGCGCCGCCCTGGCTGATGGCATGGGCCACCAGCAAACGCCCCACGCCACTACCGCGCGCCCCGGGAGCCACAAACAGCATCTCCAGCTTGCCCTCGTACACTCCGCTAAAACCCGTAATCTGCCCCTCTTTTGTGCGGGTACTGTGCAGTGTCACCGCATCGAAGTAGTGTTCCAGAATAAGCGGTTTAAGCGCGAGGATCTCGGCCTCGGGCAGGAAGTGGTGGGTCGCCCGCACAGAGGCCTCCCACAGATCGATCAGGGCCGGATAATCGGCCCGGGATACAGGAACAATCGTCATGAAATGACTCGATATGATAACCAGCGGGAAGAGACACCTTCCCGCTGGCAACGGTGATTAGCGCGCCTGCACCGCCTGCAGCAGCACCGACATATCAGCACCAAAGTGGCGGCTGCGGATCGCTTCGCGAATATCCGCTTCGCTATAACGGCTGCCCGGATAGACCACCACGCAGGAAGTGTCGCCCGGTTTGAGGAAGTGGGTCTCACCAAACGGGGTATAGCGAGTGGCACCGATACTGATGAGCGCATGAGGAGGATGTCCCGCCTGTGCCAGCAGTCCCTGAATGTGCTCCGCCGGCCCCTCATCCTGCTGATGATTGAACTTGTCGATAGCCCAGTCGAGCAGCTTGCCATGGAAGTAGCTGTAGTCGATGGCGGCGCTGTCTACCCCGTAAGCGTGCAGCTCACCATCCCGCTCCAGATAGCAGGCGATGCGATAGTCATCTAGCTCGCAACCGGCGGCAAAACCGGAAAGCGGCAGCAGCTTGTCCGCCAGCCCCTTGCTCTCTTCGCCCCAGTTCTTTTTCTCGCTGATCTTCTTGGCGTTGGGACGACGGATGGAGCAGTCGTTATAGGCGCCAAAGGCACGGGGATGGATCGCCACCACCTGCTTGCCGGCATACTCCAGCTCGCACCAGAGGGCCACTTCCGGCTCAATCTGCACCTTCTCGTCACCGCTGACCGCCGCTTCCGGCAGAAAGATGGCGTTATTGCTCAGCGGAAAGACCCCTAGCTGACCCGGATGACCCGGCACGAAAAAGGGAAACAGCGCCTTGGGCGCCGTGGTATCGCGCACGACTACCGCTACGAAGTCCGATGCTTCACCCGCCTGCTCCAGATGACCGGCGAAATTGCCCGCTACCCCGAGTCCGATAAACTTGCTCTCTGCTGTCACTTGCATCTTGCTCACCTGCATCTTGCCAACGCAAGGTAGCAGGCTCGTCGCCCACTACCGCTAAAGTGGCAAGATTAAACCACAAGGACCCCGCCTTCGCCCAGTCCGGCCCTGTCGTGATGTGCGCCAGTCCGCTTTTTTAGGGACGAGAAGGCTGTGGCGAACCAGCCATTGCGCACTCATTCAGCTACGCGGTCACCGCGCTGGAAACAGTGCGTTTCCGGCATCTCCCCTCTTTCTCCTTGGGACTCAACTTCATCTTTGTTAGGCTGCCTGCCACACAGGCTCACAGAGGGATCTTCTTGATGTCACAGGCGCACTTTCAGGGCCGCTTCGAAGTCGAGTTCAAATATCAGCTGACGGATCGCCCCGCCTTCCTCAAGGCACTGCTCGCCCTCAATCCGGAGATCATGCTGGAGGATAATCTGGAGCAGGATCGCTACTTCGACACCCCGGACGATGCCCTTGCCCAGGCTGGCAAAAGTCTGGCTATCCGCACCATGCAGCCCTCCGGCATCCAGCTCTGGATCGTCAAGGGGCCCGAGACGGATCGCTGCGAGGCGGTCGCTATCAATGATGCGGACAAGGCCGTCAGCATGCTCTTGACCATGAACTACCGGCAGATTCTCGTGATCACCAAAAGGCGCAGCATCTACTTCATTGGCCCGTTTCACGTCACCCTGGATCATCTGGCCGGGATTGGCGACTTCGCCGAGCTCGCCATCATGACCGATGACGAGGAACGCCTCCCTGCGTTTCGCCAGCAACTGCTCGCGCTGGCAGATCAGTTGGGACTTTCTCCCGATGCGCAGGAGCCTCGCTCCTACCGCACCCTGCACATGCAGGCAATACACACCACACAACCAGAGGATGCAACTCAATGATCGACAAACTCGCTTGGCTCACCTTTAAAGATCAGCAGCTGCTCTGCGCCCGCTCCCACGGCAAGGACATCTATTACATCCCAGGCGGCAAGCGGGAACCGGGCGAGAGCGACGAGGCGGCGCTGATCCGCGAGATTGAGGAGGAGCTGGCTGTCACCCTGCAGCCCGATACCCTGCGCTTTGTCTGCGAGTTCAGCGCTCAGGCCGATGGCAAGCCGGCAGGAGTCGAGGTTCGACTGCGCTGCTACACCGGCGAAGCGAGCGGCACCCCGATCGCCTCGGCAGAAATTGCCGAGCTGCGCTGGCTCGACAGCTCTCACCTCGATGAGCTCTCCCCCGTCTCCCGCCTGCTGTTTACCTGGCTCGTTGAGCAGGGGCTGATCCGCTGACAAGCCGTACTCGCGGCGAGCATAAGTACCTCCCTCATATGAACCAACGGTGGCAATCAGCCACATAACAGCGCAACGACAAGGATGTCAGATGAACATTGTGGAAGTTAAGAGCGCAGCAACCTACCAAAGTGCGCTCATCACCCTGCTGCAAGATTGTGTCGATAGCGGCGCCTCGGTCGGTTTTTTACCGCCGCTGACCACGGAGGAATCTACCCGCTACTGGCAAGGAGTTGAAGCGGATCTAGCGGCAGGTCACCGAAATCTGTGGCTTGCCATTGAGCAACAACAGCTCGTGGGAGCGATTCAGCTCGCGCTCTGTGGCAAGGCCAACGGTCGCCACCGGGCCGAAGTGGAAAAACTGATGGTACTGCAAACGGCGAGAGGTAAAGGTGTCGGTCGTGCGCTGATGCAGGCCTTGGAACAAGGCGCCCATGCCGCGGGCCGTTCGCTGCTGGTACTGGATACTCGCGCCGGTGATGTGGCCTCCCACCTCTATCGTCAACTCGGCTATCTGGAAGCGGGCCAGATCCCGAGCTTTGCACGCAACGCCGATGCCTCCCTTGCTGCGACCGTCATCTTCTACAAACCGCTCTGACCATCCCCTATCCCTTATCCACATACAGCAGGGCCGCACCAAGCCGCCCTGCTTGTTTCCAGCGTGACTGTTTGTTGCAGCAGTATTGCTTGCGACGGATTGCCACGATACGGCCAGTGCTCCTGTATGCCTCAACACCGCCAATCGCCGCCCCAAAATACAGCCAAACAAATAGAAAGATTAATTAATGATTAAAACGCCCCCCTTTTCTTCTTCATCTATTGCCTCATCAGGCGTATCGTAAGAGACCCATTTGATAATCAATTTTATGTTATTCACTGCCTTGAGGAATAATGGATGCCCACTTTGCCCCGTACAGTTACCTCCCCCAAAAAGTTCATCATCGGTCAACACCTTCTCCCGCAACTCCATGAGCACGTTAAAGATTTTGGTGACTATGCGTTGCTCATCAGCGATGAGTTCATTCTGGAGCGGGTACGGGAAGAAGCTTTGGCGGGGCTCCTGCAGGCAGGTCTCAGGGGAGTGGTCGACAAGTTTCGCTACGAATGCACCGAACAGGAGATCCACCGCCTGACCCACCTTGCAGAGCAATATGGTGCGAACGTGATTGTCGGGATCGGCGGCGGCAAGACTCTGGATGTCGCCAAGGCCGTGGCCTTCTATCTGCGCCGTCCGGTTGTGCTGTTCCCGACGATTGCCTCTACGGATGCCCCCTGTACGGCGCTGGCAGTGATCTACAACCAGGCGGGTGAATTTGAACGCTATCTGTTCCTGCCGCAAAATCCGGACGTGGTGCTGGCTGACACGGCCATCATTGCCGCCGCCCCTCCCCGCTTCTTTTCCGCAGGCGTCGGCGATGCCCTGGCCACCTATTTCGAGGCGCGCGCCTGCTATCGGGCGGACGGGCTCAATCTGGTCGGCAAGCGTCCTTCACGCACTGGCCTTGGTCTGGCAAAGCTCTGTTACGAGCTGCTTGGTGAGAACATCGAGCTGGCCATGGATGCGATACGCCACCATGTCTCGACTCCGGCGCTGGAGCAGGTTATCGAGGCCACCATCTACCTCAGCGGGGTCGGCGCAGAAGCCGGTGGACTGGCCGCCGCTCATGCAATCAACAATGGCATGTCACTGATCCCGGAGCTCCATCGTGCCCAGCATGGCGAGAAAGTAGTCTTCGGCCTGCTGACCCAACTCGTGCTTGAGCGCGCCCCGCAACACGAACTTGATGAGGTGTTTCGCATCATCGACTGTGCAGGTCTGCCCATGACGCTGCAAGAGTTGGGGCTCACCCATTTCCATGAAAGCGAGTGGCGCAAGGTGGCGCAGTTGGCCTGCGATCCCCTCGATACCATGGGCAACATGCCGATGACAGTGAGTGAACAGGATGTCTACGCCGCCATGGTAGCGGCCAATGCCATGGCTGAGCGTTATCGCCTCCGCCATCCCCGCGCCTGATTGCTTGCCGCACTAAACAGGCAAACAGTAAAAAGGCTTGCCCATTGGCAAGCCTTTTTCATTTGCATCCCATCCCTTGTCGGGATAGACGAACGTCCGCGCTGACTCAGGGCAGTTTCACCGCTCGCACCGCAACCTCTGGCAGGGCGAAGGCATCTTGCGCGGCGATGAGTTGCAGCTCGTAAGCCTGCTGGCGCCAGGTCTCCTGCAGCACCGCATCCACCGAGGCGTTGGTGCGCTCGAACGCGCTGACCGCATCGTGACCGGCCAGCAAATTCGCCAGCATCAGGGCGCTGATAAGATCGCCAACCCCCACCGGCTGGCGGGCAAAGTCATAGAGCGGACGGGCAATCAAGTAATCCCCTTGCGGGGTGGCCAGCAGCATCTCGAAGCGGCTGGAGTCCTGCGCCGCACGACCGAGATGCTTGACCAGCACCAGCTTGACGCCGCGGGCCAGCAGCTGATGGGCAGCCGCGCGGGTCTGATCCAGATCTGCCAGATGGGTATCGCAGAGGGTCTCCAGCTCCAGCAGGTTGGGGGCCATCATGTCGGCCACCGGCAGCGCCTGCTCGGTCAGGAAACGGGTGACGCCAGGAGCGACGATACACCCCTTCTCCGGGTGACCCATCACAGGGTCGCAGAAGTAGATGGCATCCGGGTTGGCCGCCTTGACAGCGTTGACCACGGTCAGGATCTCGTCCCCCTGCTCGGCGGAGCCAAGGTAGCCACTCAGCACGGCGTCACACTGGCTCAACACCTCGATATTGCCCAATCCTTTCACCAGCGCACTGATATGACCCGCCGGCATCGCCATCCCCTGCCACCCCTGGGCATATTGGGTGTGGTTGGAAAACTGCACCGTGTTGATGGGCCATACATCCATACCAAGGCGGCGCATGGGGAAGACGGCCGCGCTGTTGCCGGCACAACCAAAGACCACGTGGGACTGAATAGAGAGAACGGATTTCATCGGGAATACCACAGCAAAGGATCAGCAAGGTGGGCAATATATCGGATGAAGATAACGATGCGCCACCTTGGCGCGGGATGAACAGGCAATTTCCTGACTAAAGACAGGTTTTTTGCGCCATTTGGCCCGCCTCCACAGGGTGAGCGGCGCCATGATGTGCCGCGTCCCCGTCGTCACATGCCGTTGTGCTCTACAGCATGACGGGCAAAGTGATAGACCCATCCCTCATCACAAGGCATGTCACTGGGTGGCGAAATCAGCTCAGGCAATACCGTCACCTTGCCACCAGCGGCATATTGCAGCGCCATCAGGGCGCAGAGCGCCGCATCATAGCGATCGGTGCCGACCAGCACGTCCGCAGGCAGTAAGGCCGCCAGCTCGGGCCGTGCCGGGGAGGCCTTGCCGCCCACTTTGGCCAATGCCGGATAGACCTCCAGCACGGCACGACTGGCCTTCGGGGCAACGGTCGGCACCAGTTGCAGATCAGAGAGCCGCGGCAGCATGGAGAGCGCCAGAGTGGCGTTGTTGCCGAGCCGGTCGAAGGTGGCCGACAGCGGCTTCTTGCTGTACTGCTGATACAACCAGCGCTCGCAGTCACGATAGGCGTAGGGGTTGTCTATCTCCCGTTCGGGCACGGCGCAGCTGTGTGGCTGGCCGTTGAGCAGATCCCGCAAGGCACGGGGAAAGGCGAGCGGCGCATCGATACCGAGCGCCAGTTGCGGGCAGGCTTCTATCTGCATCAGGGTCAGCTCGTTTTGCAGGGCCGGACGCAACAGGGCGGCCAGATCCGGCGCCACCCGCGAGCTCAAGCGAAACAGCGGCGACACCCCGAGCCAGTGCAGGCTGTTGGAGTCGGCCTGCCAGCCCACCACGGCCACCGCCTGGGCACTGCCCTGCCAGCCACGCACATCCCAGCCGATCCCGATTGCACTCATCTGCCCTGCCGTCATCAATTACCTCTGTTCGCCTGTCACAAGTTGCAAGAGGCACAGGGTAATCAGCAGAGGCCCTTAACGCAAAGCGAACCGCCTTTGTCAGAACGATTTCTGGAAGTTCACCAGCGGCAGAATGGGGAACACGCCGTTGGCGGCGTAGTTGGCCAGCCCGATCTGCAAGCCGTCGAGGTGTTTGGTGGCATTGATAAAGCCAATCTGGAAGGTGGTACGCTCGGCATAGTTGACCAGGCCGACGTTGGCCAGCGCATTGCCCTTGGCGATATTGACCGCCCCCCAGTTGAGCCCCTGTACATTGTTGGTCAGGTTGACCAGCCCCAGGTTGACGCCGGTATCTTGCCCTTCGTGCCAGTTGATGGCGTTGATGGCGACCCCGCCAAACTGGTGGCGAACCCGACCAGCACCGAGGAAAATCCCGAGCTGCAGGCCGCTGAACTGATCCACATCGGAGAGGGCGAAGATCGGCAGATCAATACCCTTCACCTGACCGGTCCGACCGTAGAGCAGCGAGGCGCGCGCTCCTTCCACCTGATGGGACGCGGGCAAATTGACCCCGGGCAGCGAGACCTGCACCGGAGTGCTGGCCTGAGCGACACCGCACAGAGTCAGGGCGCTGCATGCCAGCAGCAGGCGGGAGAGTGTCATGGAAAGTTCCTTGGGCCATTGAGAGTGGCCCGATCCTAACAGTCAGGGGAGAGTGTGTGCACACCAGCCGGGACGAGGTGCGTCACGATACGTCACGGTTGGCCCTCTCACCTCTCCATCAGGTCTTGCGAAAGCGTCACCTTAAGGACAATCGGCCACTTTTTCGCAGCGAGTGGCCCCTCTTCCTTTCTTTGCCTGAGCGAACTGCCTAAAATAGTCGCCCTGCTGTATCCGGCATTCATCCATCTAGAGGATTTCCCATGGAGACGTTTCTGCTCGAAGGTCACCCCTTCGTTGCCTTGTGTGACCTTATCAAACATCAGGGGTGGGCCGATTGTGGCGGCGCCGCCAAAGCCCTCGTTGCCGAAGGGCTGGTCGAGGTGGACGGTCAGGTGGAGACCCGCAAGCGCTGCAAGATCGTGGCTGAACAGGTGGTCAACTTCAACGGCATGAAGGTCGTGGTGAAAGAGGGCGTCAGCCCGGAGATTGGCTAAACCCGTTTCAGGGAGCCACTCTCCGGCAACCCGCTAGCTGGCCTTGATCGACAGGGTCAGCACAAAACGCGCCATCGCCTCATCCCCGTTCAATGACGGACAGGTGGCCACCACCTGGATGGGGCGATTGATGCGCTGACCGCTTGCCAACGATTCGTCGATCATGGCGTCAATCTCCTCCCCCGCTGCGCAGTCGAACTGCACATCCCCCTCCGGTCGTTTCAAAAACTCTCCCTGCACATCCTTGAAGGCAAAGTGCACCTTCTTGCGACGCTGCCGCCCCTTCTCCATCACCAGCAGACCACCTACCAGATCGGCGCCGGTCGCCAGCGCACCAAAATACATGCTGCCCAGGTGGTTGCGGGTACGCCAGCCAAGGGGAATGCGAATGCGCAGCGCCTTGGCGTTCATCTCTTCGATGATCGGGGCACAAAACCCGATGACGGGAATATAGCGCCAGGCAAACAGCCGGAGCGCCAGATTGGCTTTGAAGCGTTGCAAATCCATATGCGAACTGATCCGATGAGTTAATGTAAACAACATGTTGCCTGCATCTGCGCCATTCGACAAGCACAGGGATCACGGTTACGACCTTTTGCCCAACGCAAAAAAACAGAGGGAACCGCACCGGTTCCCTCTTTTCGTTCATGTCGCTGTGACAGCAAATGTGCCGATCAGGCGCGCTTCTCTTCGAGCCAGGCCCCCTGACTCTGCATCTCGAACAGCTGGGCATAGTGACCGCCGAGGGCCATCAGCTCGCTGTGGCTACCCCGCTCGCTCACCTGACCGCGGGAGAGCAGCAGGATCTCGTCCGCATCGACGATGGTCGAGAGGCGGTGGGCGATGGCGATGGTGGTGCGGCCACGACGGGCGGCAGAGATCGCCTGCGACAGCGCCAACTCGGTCTGGGAGTCCACGCTGGCCGTCGCTTCATCCAGAATGAGGATACGCGGATCCCCCACCAGCGCCCGGGCAAAGGAGAGCAGTTGCCGCTGACCGGCGGAGAGGTTCTTGCCCCCCTCCTCCATCAGGGTGTTGATCCCCTGTGGCAGGCTGCGCACAAAGTCGGCCAGCTGCACCTCGCTCAGCGCCTGCCAGAGCCGCGCGTCATCTATGCCGGCGCGGCCGAGACGCAGGTTCTCCGCCAGGGTGCCGACGAAGATAAAAGGATCCTGCTGCACCAACCCGATGCTGCGGCGCACCGCCGCCAGCGACAGGGTATCCAGTGCGTGATCATCGAAGCGAATCTGTCCCTGATCCAGCGGATAGAAGCCCATCAGCAGGCTGATAATGGTGGACTTGCCGCTGCCGGTATGGCCCACCAGCGCCAGCATCTGGCCCGGTTTTGCGGCAAAGCTGACCTCCCGCAACACCTGCTGCTCGCCATCGTAGGAGAAGCTCACCCGCTCGAAACTGACCCGCCCTTCTAGCGGGATCATCTCGCCATCGGTGCTCTCACGGGTTTCATCGAGCAGGGCAAAGACACGCTCCCCCGCCACCATCGCCTGCTGCAGCTGGTTAAGCTGGTTGGTCATCTCGATGAGCGGCTCGATCATCCGCCCCAGATAGCTGATAAAGGCGTAGAGCACCCCCACCTGAATGGCACCGGCGTGGCTCACCCCCTCGTGGGCGAACAGCGCCAACAGACCGATCAGCACCATCATGTAGAAGAGATCGATGAGTGGACGCAGCAAAATGCCGTTGATCTTGAGGCTCTTGATCCGTGCCGACCAGTGCTGCTGGTTCACCTCGGCAAAGGCGTTGGCAAAGTGGCGCTCCTGCACCATCGCCTGAATGACCGGCATCCCCTGCAGCGACTCGTTGAGGCGGCTGTTGATGTCGGAGAGCAGACTGCGGGTCGCTCGCACCACCGGCACACTCAGTTTCTGGTAGAGCCACATCACCCCGCCCACGGCGGGCAGCAACAGGGAGCAGACCAGCATCAGCCGCAGATCCAGCAGCGCCATGGAGATGAGGATGCCGCACAACAGCACCACCTTTTGCACCAGCAAGCCGATCACCTGCACATAGAGGTTCATGATCGCCTCGGTGTCGTTGGTGATGCGGGAAATCAGCGAGCCGGAGCGATGCTTGTCAAAGTAGCGGGCCGGCAAGCGGATGGCGGTGGCAAACACCTGCTCGCGCAAGGTTTGCACCACCGCCTGGGCGATGCGGTTAAAGCGCAGGGATTGCAAATAGAAACCCGCCGCCGAGAGCACCTGCAAGCCCAGATAGCCCGCCGCAATCAAAGCAATAGTGGGCAGCACGATATTGCGTGGCGCCAGATAGTCATCGATAAAGAGCTTGATCAGCAGCGGCCCGGCCACTTCGGCGCCGGTGGCAAGCAGCAAACAGATCCCCGCCTGGATCAGCCAGCGAGGATACTGGGCGCAGTAGGCGAGCAGTCGTTTAATGGTCGGATTCACAGGCTCTCCTCCACCGCTTCTTCGAGACGCTGGTAACGCACCATATCTGCATACCAGCCATTGTGCGCCATCAGGGTACCGTGATGACCCCGCTCGCTAACGGCCCCCTGCTCCAGCACCAGGATCTCGTCGGCCTGCTCCACCGCCGTCATGCGATGGCTGACCAGGATCAGGGTGCGACGATGGGCTTTGAGGGCATGCAGAATTTGCTGCTCGGTGTGGGCATCTACCGCCGAGAGCGCATCATCGAGCACCAGAATGGGCGCATCCAGCAGCAGGGCGCGGGCAATGGCCAGCCGCTGTTTCTGGCCGCCGGAGAGGGTCACCCCTTTCTCCCCCACCTCGGTCTCATAGCCCTTGGGGAAACGCACAATATCATCGTGGACACAGGCAATGCGCGCCACCAGTTCGACCTCCTCGCGGCTCGCATCGGGTTTGCCCAGGGCGATATTGGCGGCGATAGTGGTGGAAAACAGGAATGGCTCCTGCGGCACATAGGCAAACTGGCTGCGCAGTGTGGCGAGCGGCAGCTGGTCAATCGGAACGCCACCCATGACAATCGAACCGTGAGTCGGATTGGCAAGGCGCATCAACAGCTTGAGCAGGGAGCTCTTGCCTGCCCCGGTGCGCCCCACAACCCCGAGCATCCCCCCTTGCTTGAGGGTAACGTCGATATCCGCAAGCAGGGTGCGTTGCTCGAGTTGATAGCTCACCCCTTTGATCTGCAAAGGAAAGGCAGAGGTAAACGCGGCCGGCTGGGCGGGCTCTTCGATATCGCTGCGCTCCCCCAGCAGGCTTTCGATACGGGAGTAGGCGGCGCTGCCCCGCTCGATGATGTTGAACAGCCAGGCGATGGCAAACATCGGCCAGATCAGCTGGCCGAGGTACATGGTGAAGCTGGTGAGCTCACCCAGAGTCAGCTCACCCTGCAACACCAGCACACTGCCCCCCGCCACTGCGAGGAAGTAGGAGCAACCGATACAGAGATAGATGACCGGATCGAACTTGGCATCGATGCGGGCCACCGCCATATTGCGCTCCCCCGCCTGTTTGGTCAGCTCGGCAAAGCCTTCATCTTCCAGCGATTCAACCGCATAGGATTTCAATACTCGCACGCCGGAAAGGGTCTCCTGGGTCTTGTTGTTGAGCCTGGAGAAGGCCCCTTGCGCCGCCTTGAACTGGGTGTAGATCTGGGTGCCGAAGCGGTTCATGAAATAGGCCATCACCGGCAGTGGCAGCAAGGAGACCAGCGTCAACTGCCAGGAGTACTGACTGCACATAATGGAGAGCACCAATACCCCGACCATGATGGAGTCCACCAGGGTCAGCACCCCTTCGCCAGCGGTCATCTCCACAGCCTGAATGTCATTGGTGGCATGGGCCATCAAATCGCCAGTACGGTGGCGCTGATAAAAATCGGGGCTCATCCGGGTGAAATGGCTGAAAAGGCGATTGCGCAATACATAGGCCAGACGGTAAGAGGCACCAAACAGCATCACCCGCCAGACGTAGCGCAGCAGATAAATCAGCACACCCAGACCAAACAGCCCCGCCAGATAGCGCATCAGGGTACCATTGTCGAGACCACCCTTGGTGATGCCATCCACCACCCAGTCCACCACTTTGGGCGGAATAACGGTCAACAGGGCCACCATCAGCAGCAGGGAGATGGCGGCCAGATAACGGGGCCACTGCTCCTTAAAAAACCAGCTCAATCGTAGAAATACGCTCACACCACCAACCTTTAGCGCTCTCTGATGACCGCTCCAAGGAGCGGCCATCAGAGAAGCCACGCAGAAATAGAAGAATGAAAACAATCGCCTCCGGCTGGAGGCGATTCGAACGAAAGCTCATCATATCCCGAACCGGGATGGTTGAGAATAATTACTATTTAATTCACTGTGACATGCGATCATCCCCTGATGAATAGGGATTATACGAATTTTCATGCTGCTCACCGGTCAACAGGAAGTGTGACACCTCTTCCCGGGTCTGGCTAAAGACCTGTTGCAACTGCTCCAGATCCGTCTCGCTTAGCACCTCGTTTTGCCGCAAGCGCCACTCCAGCTCGCCAGCCACCAATTGCAGACGGGCCGCCGAGATATTGGCAGACACCCCCTTGAGGGTGTGCAGCAGCTTGCTGGCCACCTCGGGCTGCTGACGGCGCAGGGCGGAGCGGATCTCCCACAGATCGTCTTTGTGTTCCGACATGAACAGCTTGAACAGGATCTGCAACGCCTCCTTGTCCTGCTCCAGCCGCTTGAGGGCATCCTGCAGATCGAGGATCCCGATCATATCGGGTGGTTTCACCTCCATAATCCCCGCCTGCTCCACCCCTTGCGGCTTCACCCATTGCAGCAGGTTGTTGTAGAGATCCAGCTTGCTCACCGGCTTGGTGACATAGCCATTCATACCCACCCCCAGGCAACGCTCCTTGTCACCGGGCATGGCACTGGCGGTGAGGGCAATGATGGGCACATCGTGTTTGTCGACCATCTTGCGGATCTGGCGGGTGGCATCGAGTCCGTCCAGTACTGGCATCTGTAAATCCATCAGGATCACGTCAAAAGGCTGCTCTGCGACCCGCTCCACCGCCTCCCGACCATTGCTGACCACACACACTACCGCATCGACGCGCCGCAGATATTCGATGATGAGCTGCTGATTGACCCGGTTGTCTTCCGCCAACAGCACTCGGGTACCCTGCAACAGGGATTTGAAGTGTTGCTGATCCCCCTGTGCCTCGGCCTTGCGCAGGTTGAGTTCGTAGGAGCTGCCGTTAAGCAGCTCGTCCACCTTGGCCAGCAGGGCATTTTCGGTCATCGGTTTGGGCAGAAAATGGGTCAACCCCATGCTGTCCATCCGGGCGTGCAGCCCCTCTCTGGCCCAGGCACTGATCATCAGGATGGGGATCCGCCGCCACTGGCTGTGCTGATACATCTCCAGCGCCAGATCGAGCCCATCCTCCTGACCCATGCGCCAGTCGAGGATCGCCAACCGCAGATTCGGTCCCTCTTCACGGAGCAGCTGACGGGCGCGGGAAAGGGAGTTAACCGGCAGCACTCGCACTCCCGCCCGAGTCAGAATATCCCGGGCCAGATCCAGCACCAGTTCGTTGTCATCCATCACCATCACCAGCGGCTGGTTCTCGAAGAAGACTTTCCGTCCAGCCACGCCGTAGACCGCCTGCGCCATCGGGATATCGAACTTGAACAGAGAGCCGACGCCAGGCTTGCTCTCTACGGTGATCCGCCCCCCCATCAGCTCCACCAGCCGCTGGGAGATATTGAGCCCGAGTCCCGAGCCGCCATATTTTCGGGTATTACCCGCCTCCAGCTGGGTAAACGCCTGAAACAGTTGGGTCTGCTTCTCTTCGGCAATACCGATGCCGGTATCGCGCACACTGAAGCGGATCCGCATTGGGTGAGGATTGGCCAGCTCGATGCAGACTTCGACTTCACCGCGTTCGGTAAACTTGATGGCGTTGTTCACCAGATTGACCAGCACTTGTCCCAATCGCAAGGGATCCCCACGCAAGAAGACCGGCACCTCCGGTGACTTGCGAATAACCACTTCCACGTGTTTGCGCTCCGCCAGATCGGCAAACATGCCCGCCAGCGAATCGAGCTGCTCGCTGAGATCGAAGTCGATCTCCTCCAACGTCAGCTTGCCTGACTCCACCTTGGTCAAATCAAGGATGTCGTTGATCAGCAGCAGCAGGGTATCGGATGAGGATTTGATCTTGCCCAGATAGTCCCGCTGTTGCTGATCCAGTTCGGTCTGCAGTGCCAGCGAGCTAAAACCTATGATGGCATTCATGGGGGTGCGGATCTCGTGGCTCATGTTGGCCAGAAAATCGCTTTTGGCCTGGGCCAGCAAGCCGGTCTGGCGCGACAACTCGCTCAGCTTCTGGTTGCGACGCCACAGGGTGAAGGCCACCAGCGCAAAGCAGATCAAGGCCCCGCACAACACCATCAGATAGAAGCGGTTCATCAAAGAGGAGGCGCGCTCCAGCTTGTCGAGTTTCCAGCGCACCAGACTCTCGATCACATGCATGTCGATGAGCTGGTAACGCAAGGTGTGATAGGCCATCACCTGCTGGCTCACCTCCCTACTCAGGCGGATCAGGGTAGCGATCTCCGGCAAATCGCCATAACGGGATTGCAACTGCTGCTGCAACTGGTTCAGCGCAGTCTGTTCACGTTTGTCCCAACTGCGCTGTAAATAGCTACTCAGTTGCGCAAGCTCCTCCAGATCGCGATGAAGCGCACTGTCTGACGGGCTTATCCCCCGCACCTTTTTAATCTGGGCCTGCAGGGGCGCATTGAGATACTCGATAGCCATCTCAATGGCATGAAGCTTGGCCAGCGCCATCAGATAGGTGTCCATGTCTTCAAGCAGAACCTGGGAGAGCTCCTCTTGCACCAGCTCGGGATCGCTTCTGACTTCCCGTACAAAACCGTCAAGGGTGATGGATAACTGGTTCAGGCGCTGCTGGACATTGCTGTCATTGGCCTGCTCCCGCCCAAGCAGATAGACGGTATCGGCGTTGATCCGGTTCAGCACCACCTCGGCCGCGTCATTCAGGTCGTGGGCCTGTTGCTGCTGACTGAGCGACTGCCAGCAGTAGCCCGAAAAGGCGAGCAGCAGGGCAACGATCAGCCCTGGCACAGCACGGTTTTTCCGTGATCCTTTATTCATCCCGTCTCGACTCTCATCTGGTGGTCGCTGAATTATCCGGTCAGGCAATGAACCCAGGGGGAATTATCCACTCCCGCTGGGCACTGTGTTACCGTTATTGCTCTGATATTTCGCTATTGTTTCGCGATTGCTTCATTCTGGCTTCTCATCATATCCCCAGCCAGAGCTGATTTAGAAGGAACCAATTATGTCATTTATCACTACTTATTGTAGCCACTGCTTTACCAGGAACCGACTGCCCGTTCCCCATATCGATACATCTGCCAAATGCGGGCGCTGCAAAGCCCTCCTGTTCAGCCAGACCCCTTGCCTCGGGAAGGCGGATAACTTCGATACCCTGATCAACTCAGATATCCCGGTCGTGGTCGATTTCTGGGCCAGCTGGTGCGGCCCCTGCCAGCAGTTTGCTCCGGTATTTCATGAGGTTGCCCATGAACTCGAACCACGGATGCGCTTTGTCAAAGTCGATACCGAGCAACAGAGTACCATTGCAGCCCGTTACGCCATTCGCAGCATCCCCACCCTGATGGTCTTCCAACAGGGCAAACTGGTGAACCAGATAAATGGCTCCTTGCCCAAGAGCATGTTCAAGCAATGGCTGGAACAGTTCATGGATGTTTGATTTATATTTCGCACATGTTTTATTTATGTGTTCATTTCCTCATTTTTATCAATGAGTATGTGAGTAGAGGCTGATTTTCAACATGTGAGTCTGTTTCAAACAAGTGAATGGATGTAATCTCGGCAACACAAAAACAACCATAAATTAACCGAGAGAACATTATGCACACATCAGCTGTACCCTCTGCTCCATCTCGCTGGCTGGACATCAAATCAGGGATCGTCATCCTGGATGTCTTGCTACTTTGCGCCATGCTCGCCTGGCTCCCGTTTGACCCCATGGTCAACAAGGGGCTGGGCATTCTGGTCTTTATCGCCATCCTCTGGCTGACCGAAGCACTGCACGTCACCATCACCGCGCTGCTGGTGCCCTTGCTGGCTACCGTGCTCGGGGTGTTTGACATGAGCAAATCCCTCACCGATTTTGCCAACCCGATCCTGTTCCTCTTTTTTGGCGGTTTCGCCCTCGCGGCAGCCCTCTAAAACAGGGACTGGATACCCTGATGGCAGGCAAGGTGATGCACCTGGCCAATGGTCATCTGGGTTGGGGCGTCATCCTGCTCTTTACCATCACAGCCGCCATGTCGATGTGGATCAGCAACACCGCTACCACCGCCATGATGCTGCCACTGGCGATCGGTATGCTGGCACGCCTCGATAGCAAAAAAGAACGCGCCACCTTCGTCTTCGTATTGCTGGGGATCGCCTACAGCGCCAGTATCGGCGGCATCGGTACCCTGGTGGGTAGCCCGCCCAACGCCATCGCAGCCGCCCAGATGGGGATTGGCTTCACTGACTGGATGAAATTCGGTGTTCCAGTCGTGCTGATCCTGATGCCCTGCGGCATTGCCCTGCTCTATCTGGTAACCCGCCCGCGTCTCAGCCACCGCGTCGAGATCCAGGATGTCACCATCAACTGGACCCGCGAGCGTAAAGTGACGCTGGCAATCTTCCTGACCACCGTTGTGCTCTGGATCGGCTCACAACCCATCTCCAACGCCTTTGGCGGTATTCCGCAACTCGACACCCTGATTGCCATGGGCGCCATCGTGGCCATCGTGGTCAGCCGTGTCGCCAGTTGGGATGACGTCAACCAGAACACCGACTGGGGCGTGCTGATGCTGTTTGGCGGCGGTCTGACCCTGAGCGCCATTCTCAAGGCCACCGGTACCAGCGCCTTCCTGGCCAGCCATCTGTCGGCCGTGCTCTCCAACGCCAACATTTTTGTCGTGTTGCTTATGCTGGCCGCCTTCGTGGTGTTCCTGACCGAGCTGGTCTCCAACACCGCCACCGCCGCACTGTTGGTTCCCCTGTTTGCCGGTGTCGCCGAGGCGCTGGGTGTATCACCTGTGGTGATGTCGGTGTTGATCGCTATCGGTGCCTCCTGTGCCTTTATGCTGCCAGTCGCCACGCCGCCCAATGCCATCGTCTTCGCCAGTGGCCACATCCGCCAGAGGGAGATGATGAAAGCCGGTATGGCTCTGAACGTGGTCTTTACCGTGCTGCTCGCCCTGCTGGCCTACTTCGTTGGCGATATCCTCTGATCTAGCTCCCCCCAATAAACAAAAACCCCCGCATTGCGGGGGTTTTCTCATTTATGAATCCGATTAGCCGATGTTGCAGGCCTTCAGATCCCAGATCCGATCCACATAGTCCTGAATAGAGCGGTCGGAGTTGAACTTGCCCATGGTGGCCGAGTTGATGATGGCCTTCTTCGCCCACAGTGCCGGATCCCGATACCAGGTATCGATCAGCTTGTGTGCATCCGAGTAGGACTGGAAGTCCGCCAGGGTCAGGTAAGGGTCTCCCCCTTCCAGCAAGGAACGCTTGATGGAGGCCAGCTCACCCGGACGACCAGGCGTGAAGTAGTCGGTATCAAACCAGTCCAGCACGGCTTTGAGCTCGGAGTTGGCATAGTAGAAGTCGTACGGGTTGTAACCACGCGCCTTCAGCGACTTCACTTCGTCCACGTTCAGACCGAAGATGGCACAGTTTTCGGCACCCGCCTCTTCAGCGATCTCGATGTTGGCTCCATCCAGCGTCCCGATGGTGATTGCACCGTTGAGTGCCATCTTCATGTTGCCGGTACCGGATGCTTCATAACCTGCAGTGGAGATCTGCTCGGAGACATCTGCTGCCGGGATCAGCTTCTCGGCCAGACTCACGCGATAGTTCGGCATGAACACCACTTTCAGCTTGCCCTGGATACGAGCATCGTTATTGACCCGATCCGCCAGCTTGTTGATGGCATAGATGATGTCTTTGGCCAGCTTGTAACCGGGCGCCGCTTTGGAGCCGAAGATAAACACGCGCGGATGCATGTCATAGTCCGGGTTGGCCAGCAGACGACGATAGAGTGCCATGATGTGAATGAGGTTCAGTTGCTGGCGCTTGTACTCGTGCAGACGCTTGATCTGAACGTCAAAGATCGCCTCGGCACTGACATCGATACCGGTTTCGTCTTTGATGACCTTGACCAGCTTCTCTTTGTTGTGACGCTTGATGGTCATGAACTGCTGCTGGAACGCCTTGTCGTCGGCAAACTTCACCACGCCACGCAGTTTGTCCAGTTGCAGCGGCCACTCCTTGCCCACTACTTCGTTGTAGAGGCCAGCCAGTTCCGGGTTGCACGCCAGCAGCCAGCGACGCGGGGTCACCCCGTTGGTCACGTTGCACATTTTTTCCGGCCACAGCTCGGCATACTCGGGGAAGAGATCTTCCTTCACCAGCTTGGAGTGGATCTCGGCCACACCGTTCACTTTGGACGAACCGATCACGCACAGGTTGCCCATGCGAACCTTGCGCACATCTCCCTCTTCGATGATGGAGAGCTTGGCTTTGATAGCATCGTTGCCCGGCCACTTGGGCTCCACCCACTCGTTCAGGAAGCGGGCGTTGATCTCGTAAATCACCTCCAGATGGCGAGGCAGTACTTTCTCGAACAGGCTGACTGACCACTTCTCCAGCGCTTCCGGCAGCAGAGTGTGGTTGGTATAAGAGAAGACCTGATAGCAGATAGCCCAAGCGGCATCCCAGTTCAGATCTTCCTCGTCAACCAGCACCCGCATCAGTTCCGGGATGGCGACAGTCGGGTGAGTATCGTTAAGCTGAATGGCAATTTGCGCGGCAAAGTTGCTGAAGTCACTGCCATGGACCCGCTTGTAGCGGCGCATGATGTCCTTGATGGAGCAAGCACAGAAGAAGTACTGCTGGATCAGACGCAGCTCTTTACCTGCATCGGTCTCATCGTTCGGATACAGCACCTTGGAGATGGTCTCGGCCTGGGCTTTCAGCCTGGGAGTCGATGTAACCACCAGCGTTGAACACGTCCCAGTCGAAAAACTCGGAGGCGCGGGATTCCCACAAACGCAGGATGTTGACGGTGTGACCGCCAAAACCGACCACCGGAATATCCCAAGGCACCCCTTTAATCTTGCGACCGGCGTGCCATACCTTCTTCAGGCCGCCATTGTCACCAAACACGGTCTCGACGTAGCCATAGAGCGGCACTTCTTGCACCGACTCGGGGCGGCAGATCTCCCATGGGTTGCCATATTCACGCCAGGAGTCCGGACGCTCGATCTGGCGGCCATCCTGGATTTCCTGACGGAACAGACCGTGTTCGTAGTGGATACCGTAACCAACCGCCGGATAGTTCAGAGTGGCCAGCGAGTCGATAAAGCAGGCAGCCAGACGACCCAGGCCGCCGTTGCCAAGTGCCATGTCCGGCTCTTGTTCGCACAGGTCGGTCAGTTCCAGACCGAGTTCGCCCAGCGCCTCTTCGCAAGTCTTGTAGAGGGAGAGGTTGTGCAGGTTGTTGGAAGTCAATCGTCCCATCAGGAATTCAGCAGAGAGATAGTGAATCGCACGAGTATCTTTCTTGAAATGAGTCTGCTGAGTGCGGGTCAGGCGCTCGTACACCTGTTCATTGACAGCCGCAGCAGTGGCTTTCCACCACGCTTCGGGAGAGGCTTTCTGTTCGCTTGTTCCCAAGGTAGAACGCAGGTGACGCACGATACTCGCCTTGAGCTGATCTTTATCCAGTTGGAGATCCTGGTCTGTCTTCTTCTTGGTAGCCATAAACCATATTCCTTCGTTACAAATAAAATTGTTATCCCGCTTGCGGGACCGGCGCTGTTGTTATCTCAAAATATGTACCGGCGTGAGAATACTAACTAAAGCGGCAGAATTAAAAGTTAACGCAAGTCACACTTTAACCGATAAAAACAGCCTGAAAAGCTTGAAAACCCTTTCCTTTAATTGATCGCATAAAAACAAACATTCCCTTTATTATCATAAACTTAATGAAACAATAAAAATATTCTGGCATGAATAGGTTTTCAGAGATTGCCAAGCCTTGAAAATCCCTGAAAATAGGCAGCAAGACGGCACATTGAAACCGGTTTCAATGTGCCTGAAAAATTACCGTATAAATATGAAGCAATCATTGCCCCCTTAAAGATGTGCTTTGAACTGATTGCTCAATGGATCGTAATGGTACCCAATCTGATCCAGACGTCCTGCCAACTGCTCTTCACTCATATCGTAATAGGCCAGCAACTCCTCCAACCCGTCACACTCAAGCCTTAGCTTCTCATTGATGATGCCCAGCAAGATGTTGGCATCAAGACGTTGCAAGGTACTGATATCCATGGCGGCACCTCCTGTAAATGACCTGTATAACCATGGGCGGTTACGCAAGGTTTGTCCATAGTACGAAAAACACCCAACCAACTTTATATTAAATAGTGTTTAAAAACATAACCTTACTAACGACACATGCCAACACCATCACATTTTTCAGCAAAAACACCTTGTCACTGCCACAGGATAGAACTACTGTACACACATACAGCTTGGATATTCATACAGGAACCCCATATATGAACCAGCCCCTGCACTCACTGCCCTTTGCGATGAATCGTGTCATGAGCAAGCCCTGGCCAACCAGAACCGCCTGCAAAGCGGAGTTGGCTCATTATGGTGTGACTATCCAGTCTGATGATCAGTTTCTGAGCGAGCTGACCAAGCTTGGGGAGGCTCATACCGGCTGGATCTTGTTGATCGCCCCGCCGGGACGCCCCACAGTCAGCCGTCTGGAAGAGCGAGGTATCGATCCCAAGAGAGTGCTGGTGGTACATAGCCCCAAAATCAAGAACTGGCAGCAAACCCTGGAGCGCAGTCTGGGCAATGGTCACTGCGCCGCCGTATTTACCTGGCTACCCGAGCAGATCGAGCTGGATCACGTCAAGCTGCAGCGACTGGGACAGCAATCTGGCGTACTCACCCGCTTCTTTGGCGCGAAACGGGCTAACCTCGGCACACCTCTGCTGGCCTATTCAGAGCAAGATATCTATCTCAACCATTAAGACAAAAAACGAACGCCTACGCAGGCTCTCCCGCGGGTCGCAGTGACAGAAGGGCGCAAACAATATGTGACCAGCGGCTTTATTTGATAGACAAGCGTGCAACAGCCTGACGGTAGGCATCGGAGATCATTTGACCCTGCTTGCTGCAAGCAGACAAACATCAAAAGATGTAACGGATAAAGAAGCAGAAAATAAAACCTGAACTGGACAATCATGCAGCCCAAGTATTCAAACCTGCGGGACTTCCTGCCCACCAGCGAACCCGTTTGAGCAATATGATGAGGCTGAAAGTCATTGCATTCATTTGAGCTGATCACGACAATTTGCCCACCGGAGTGACCCTCTCCTTGAAATACCGGGTAACAAGGGGTATAACCACGCGTTTTATCAGGTGTAATAAGTGAGCGGTATGATGCAAGCCCCCTTTTGGCAGACCAAGAGTCTGCAGCAGATGACTGAATCCGAATGGGAATCCCTCTGCGATGGTTGCGGAAAATGCTGCCTCAACAAGCTGATCGATGAAGATACCGACGAACTGGTTTTCACCAATGTCGCCTGCAATTTGCTTAACACCAAGACCTGTCAGTGCTCTGATTACGCCAATCGTTTCAAAAAAGAGCCTGACTGTCTGCAGATCACCCATGACAAGATCGCCGAATATGACTGGCTCCCCTCAACCTGCGCATATCGCCTGCTGTCTGAAGGTGACGCTCTTCCAGAGTGGCATCCTCTGCTGACTGGCAGTCGTTCCGCGATGCATCAGGCTGGTCAATCCGTCCGTGGCAAAGTCATTCACGAGGATCAGGCGGGTGAATGGATCGATCACATCATCACCTGGGCCAGCTGACACGCTCAACCCGCTATTCTCCAGAGGCAAGGGCTGCACAATGTGCAGCCCTTGTTGTTTCTGCAAGCAGGGTTTGTAGCTTCACACATATCTGGCTGGCTAAACCAGACCCCCACCCAACTGCACATTGAGAGAGATAGAGGCAGAGGCAGAGGCAGAGGCAGAGGCAGAGGCAGAGGCAGAGGCAGAGGCAGAGGCAGAGGCAGAGGCAGAGAATGATTCCATAGTCACAGGCTTATGGGTATTGCTTGATACCTGCGATGGCGCCTCTGTTCACCCCTTAAACCTGATCAGCTGTTCCACGAGCCATAGCAACACTGATGCAATGGCAGGCAAAGCAACCGCCTATCCCCTTAGAGCGCGAATAAAGCATAATCGCATTACAGACGGGGCTTAGGTCAATCCTGGTGAGCCCCTCCAATCCTCTTCGAATACCCAGTAACACCTGTTGTGGTTGCAATGGAACTGGAGGCGATTCACAGGGGATGATTACTCCCCCTGAATCGCACGCATAAAAAAACCGGCGCCTTGGCGCCGGTTTTTGCTCACTATGTCTCGATTACAGAGAAGCAGTGAAGGTACGGGTGATGACGTCTTGCTGTTGCTCTTTGGTCAAAGAGTTGAAGCGAACGGCATAACCGGATACGCGGATGGTCAACTGCGGATATTTCTCCGGGTTTTCCATGGCGTCCAGCAGCATTTCACGGTTCATCACGTTAACGTTCAGGTGCTGACCACCCTCTACGTTGGATTCGTGGTGGAAGTAACCGTCCATCAGGCCAGCCAGGTTGGCTTTCTGGGCTTCCATATCTTTACCCAGTGCGTTCGGAACGATGGAGAAGGTATAGGAGATACCATCTTTAGCGTAAGCGAACGGCAGCTTGGCTACGGAAGTCAGGGAAGCAACAGCACCTTTCTGGTCACGACCGTGCATCGGGTTTGCACCCGGGCCGAACGGAGCACCAGCACGACGGCCATCCGGGGTGTTACCGGTCTTCTTGCCATATACCACGTTGGAGGTGATGGTCAGAACAGACTGGGTAGCAACAGCACCACGGTAGGTATTCAGCTTCTGAATCTTCTTCATGAAGCGCTCAACCAGGTCACAGGCGATATCATCGACGCGAGCGTCGTTGTTACCGAACTGCGGGTATTCGCCTTCGATTTCGAAGTCGATGGCAACGCCATCTTCGTCACGAATCGGCTTGACCTTGGCGTACTTGATGGCAGACAGGGAGTCAGCAGCTACGGACAGACCAGCGATACCACACGCCATGGTGCGATATACGTCACGGTCGTGCAGCGCCATCAGAGAGGCTTCGTAGCTGTACTTGTCGTGCATGTAGTGGATGATGTTCAGCGCAGCAACGTATTGCTTGGCCAGCCAATCCATGAAGTGGTCCAGACGATCCATTACGTCGTTGTAGTCGAGGTACTCGGACTTGACCATCTCGGTTTTCGGACCGACCTGGATCTTGAGCTTCTCGTCCATACCACCGTTGATTGCATACAGCATGGTCTTGGCCAGGTTGGCACGAGCACCGAAGAACTGCATCTGCTTACCAACGATCATCGGGGATACACAGCAAGCGATGGCGTAGTCATCGTTGTTGAAATCCGGACGCATCAGATCGTCGTTCTCGTACTGAACGGAAGAGGTCTCGATGGATACCTTGGCACAGTACTTCTTGAAACCGACCGGCAGCTTCTCGGACCACAGGATGGTCAGGTTCGGCTCAGGGGACGGGCCCATGGTGTACAGGGTGTTCAGCATACGGAAGCTGTTCTTGGTGACCAGAGTACGGCCATCAACGCCCATACCAGCCAGGGTCTCAGTCGCCCACATCGGGTCGCCGGAGAACAGTGAATCGTATTCCGGAGTACGCAGGAAGCGAACCATACGCAGCTTCATGACCATGTGGTCCATCAGCTCCTGGGCTTCTTGCTCGGTGATCAGGCCTTTTTGCAGGTCACGCTCGATGTAGATATCCAGGAAGCTGGAGGTACGACCGAAGGACATGGCTGCACCGTTCTGGGACTTGACTGCCGCCAGGTAGGCGAAGTAGGTCCACTGTACGGCTTCTTTGGCGTTCTTGGCCGGTACGGAGATATCGCAACCGTACTTGGCAGCCATCACCTTCATCTGTGCCAGGGCACGGTGCTGCTCGGAGATCTCTTCGCGCAGACGGATGGTGGCTTCCAGGTTGACGCCGTTTTCCAGGTCAGCTTGCAGGGACTTGAACTGGGCCAGTTTGTCGGCCATCAGGAAGTCAACACCGTACAGGGCAACACGACGGTAGTCACCGATGATACGGCCACGGCCGTAGGCATCCGGCAGACCGGTGATAACACCAGACTTGCGGCAGTTCAGGATGTCTTTGGTGTAAACGTCAAACACGCCCTGGTTGTGAGTCTTGCGGTACTCGGTGAAGATCTTCTCGACCATCGGGTCCAGTTGACGACCGTACACTTCGCAAGAAGTTTTAACCATCTTGATACCGCCGTTGGCGATGATGGCGCGCTTCAGCGGCTTGTCAGTCTGCAGACCAACGATCTGCTCCAGGCTCTGATCGATATAACCGGCATCGTGTGCGGTAATGGTGGAGGGCAGGTCAGTATCAAAATCGACCGGCGCATGAGTGCGGTTCTCGATTTTGATCCCTTCCATGACCTTGTCCCACAGCTTGGTGGTCGCTTCGGTCGCGCCAGCCAGGAAGGACTCGTCACCTTCATACGGGGTGTAGTTCTTCTGGATGAAGTCGCGGGTGTTGACAGAGGTCTGCCATTCACCGGCCGCGAAGCCTTCCCATGCTTTTTGGAACTGTTCGTTAAGTTCTGCCATTTTTCATTACCTCACACGGTATTGATGTAGTATCCCGCAATCATCCTTAATGATGACGACGGAAGATAAACCAGTAAGTCAGACCAACCATCACGCCACCACCGATGATATTGCCGATGGTCACGGGGATGAGGTTGTGTAGGACGAAGTTGGATACGGTCAGGTCAGCAAAGGTTGCTGGATCCTGGCCGATGGCCTGCCAAAATTCCGGACTAGCCACGCTGTGGATAGCGATACCAACCGGAATCATAAACATGTTTGCGATGCTGTGCTCGAAACCTGAGGCAACGAACATGGCAACCGGCAGCAGCATAACCACTACCTTGTCAGTCGCGCTGCGGGCACCAAAGGCCATCCAGGCAGCAAGACATACCATCAGGTTACAGAGGATACCCAGCGCCACCGCTTCGAAGAAGGTGTGGTGAATTTTGTGTTGGGCCACTTTCAGGGCGTTAAGGCCCCACTGACCGTCTGCTGCCGTGTACTCTGCAGAAACGATGATCAGCGCCACCATCAGCAGACCGCCAATCAGGTTACCGAAGTAGACCAGACCCCAATTCTTGAGCAGCTGAGCCCAGCTGATGCGATTGGCAGCCTTGGCCACCAGTGTCAGGGTGGTGGAGGTGAACAGCTCGGCACCGAGCAGCACACAAAGAATAAGTCCGAGAGAGAAGCAGAGACCGCCCACCAACTTGGCCATACCCCAAGGCATGGAGCCGGTTCCGGTCGTCACTGTGATGTAGAAGATAAATGCGATGGCGATGAAAGCGCCTGCGGTAATGGCCAGTGGAATGACCTTGTATGCCGGCTTGGTAGCCTTGGCATAGGTGATGTCTTCAGCCAGTGCAGCGATGGCTTCGGGCTTGAGACAATCGAATGGAGATTCAGCTTTCAATTATTTTCTACCTGAATGTTTTGCCTGTTGAAATCATAACAAAGGGCCAAATAGCCAAAATTGACATTGATCAAGTTTATCAGAGTGCGAATGTAATTTTACTACAAATATTTTAGTGCGATGGCTACGCCACTTTACACCAGGTATCAGCTGAAACAGAAATATCACATTTTTAATGCAATGATTTTAAAGAATTTATTTCCAATCATGGAAATATGGTATTGGCAAGATATCTTTGCAGATCGCCAGCACATCCCCTGCCCTGTCATCAACCCCCTTAGGGGTATTTTTTGTTTTTTATTTCATCTTTGAATAACAATCCCGTGCCTTGCCGCACGATAAACAGAAGGGGCCACTCGGCCCCTTCCTTTACAGCAACAATCACGCCCAGTGATGGGCTCGCTTGGCCTTTTGCAGCTTCTCGTAAGCCGCCAGCAGCTTCTGGTGCAGCGGGAACTGGGAGAGCGACAGGTCGGCCGCCTCCAGCCCGTGGAAGCGTGCTTCGCCACTGGCGTTAGCCCATGCCTGTGCCAGCGTCTCTTCGCCATACATGCGAGTGAAGACGGCGCGATACTGCTCCGGATCCCGCTCCTCGTCGAGGAACAACTCGACGCAGGCACGCAGGGCGCGGTAGTAACTGGCACGCTCGGCAGTGAACACTGACTGGTTGAACTCCATGGTCCAATCGATGAGATCGAGAGCAGTCTCCAGCTCACCGGCGGCCAGCGCCAGCATGGCTTTCAGCTCGCCAACGCGCAGGGTGTGCAGCGCGGTACCCTTGGCAGCGGCGATGCCCAGCAGCTCGCGTACACGGGTACGCTCGTCGTGCCCCTCTTCATCCAGTTGATCAAACAACGCCATGTACTGCTCGGCATCCCAATCCAGTGATGGCAGTGCCAGGATCACTTCGCGCAGGTTGGCGCCCATGTTGTTGTTGGCCAGCAACAGATCTTCGGCCGGATAGATGTCGGACATGCCCGGCACCAGAATGCGGCAGGCGTAGACACCCAGATGCTCGTAGTCGGCGATATAGACCGGCTGCTCCAGCTCGTGGAAGATGCCGATCAGGTGATCGAACTCCTCCTGCGAGGTGCCACGGAAGTCCCAGTCGGCAAACTCGAAGTCCGCATCCTGCTTGAACAGATCCCAGCTGATAAGGCCCGAGGAGTCGATGAAGTGGGTCTCGAGGTTGTGGTGATCCGCCACCTGCTCGTTGTCGAATGACGGCGGCACAAACACGTCGAGATCCTTGAGACCGCGGCCCTGCAGCAGCTCGGTGACGGTCCGCTCGAAGGCCACTTCGAAGCGCGGGTGGGCACCGAAGGAGGCAAAGCAGGTGCCGTTGCTCGGGTTGAGCAGCACCACGCAGATGACTGGATAGCGGCCACCCAGAGAGGCATCGAAGCTGTAAATGGGGAAGCCTTCCGCTTCGAGCGCCGCGATGGAGGCGGCAATCCCCGGATAACGGGCAATGACCTCGTCCGGGATCAGCGGCAAGCTGATGGCCTCGGCGATGATCTTGTTCTTCACGTGGCGCTCGAACACCTCGGAGAGCGCCTGGGTGCGCGCTTCAGTCTTGGTGTTGCCAGCGCTCATGCCGTTGGAGACATAGAGGTTACCGATGATGTTCATCGGGATGTAGACGGTCTCGTGATCGGACTGACGCTCGAACGGCAGGGCGACGATACCGCGCTCTTCGTTGTTTGACTGCAGATCCACCAGCATGTCGGCGGTCACTTCACCGTCCGGGTTGTAGAACTTGCGGGTGAAGCTGTCGAGCAGACCGGCCGGGAACTGGTCACCCTCGATGGGGAACCACTTCTCGTTCGGGTAGTGAACGAAATCGCCGTTGGCGACCTGCTCGCCCAGATAGAAGTCGGCGAAGAAGTAGTTGGTGGAGAGACGCTCGAAATATTCGCCAAGGGCAGACGCGAGGGCCGCCTTCTTGCTGGCACCCTTGCCGTTGGTAAAGCAGAGGGCGCACTCTTTGTCGCGAATATGCACCGACCAGACGTTCGGCACGGGGTTGAGCCAGGAGGCCTCTTCAATATCAAAGCCCAAGGCTTGCAGCTTGGTCTGGAAGCGTTCGATGGAGTCTTCCAGCGCCGCGTCCTTGCCGGGAATAAAAGTGTGGTCAGTCATCACGATATCCTGATTTTTATTGGCTCATGTTCGGCCGCAGATAATAGCAGGGGTCGGCGGCTTTGGCAGGACAAAAATCAGTAAACAAGAATGAGTCGCACGGTGAGAAACCGGCTTGCCCCCTCTCCCCCGCCACAAACAGCGTGGGCCCGGGGATTGCCCGGGCCCGCTGGTTACGCGACGCGATAAACCGTCAGAGCTGCTTGCCCTGGCTCGCAATCACCTGGCTATACCAGTGGAAGCTCGCCTTCTTGATCCGGCGAAGGGAGCCCCCCTGCTCGTCACGCTCCACATAGACGAAGCCGTAGCGCTTCTGGTAGCCGTTGAGCCAGCTCAGGATGTCGGTGAACGACCAGGCGCAGTAGCCGAGCAATTCCACCCCATCCTGCATCGCCTCCTGGCACGCCTTGACGTGGCTGCGCAGGTAATCGATGCGGTACGCATCATTCACCTTGTCGCCCGCCTCCAGCTTGTCGAACTCGCCAAGACCGTTCTCGGTGATCATCAGCGGCAGACCATAACGGGAAGAGAGGCGACGCAGTGCGATGCGCATCCCGGTCGGGTCGATGGCCCAGTCCCAGTTGCTGGTTTCAAGGTGCGGATTGGGCGCCGTCTTGTAGAGGCCGGGGATGCCGCTGGACGGCGTAGTGCCTTTCTTGCCGGTGGTGTTGATCCGCTGCAGGGTCTGACCGCCCAAGGGGTTATCAGTGTAGGTCAGGGTGTAGTAATAGTTGACGCCGATGTAGTCGGGCGTCCCCTCTCGCAGCAGCTCCATATCGCCCGGCAGGATCTCCGGCGCCTCACCGTTTTCCCGCAAGTAAGCGAGCGCCGCCTGCGGATAGCGGCCAAAGCAGTAGGCATCCAGCCACCAGAGGTTGTTGAACTCCTCGGCGTTCTCGTAGGCCAGCATATCTTTCGGATCGCACGACGCCGGATAGGCAGGAGAGTAAGCAAAGCTCGGGCCGATGAGGCCATTTGGCACATGCTGGCGAAACGCCTTGATCACCCGGGCGTTGGCCAGAAACGCGATATGGTTGGCGGCAAAGAAGCGCTTGCGATCCTGCACAGCGGGCGGATGGGTGCCGAGCTGATAGGCGTTAGTCAGGTTGTAGTTCTGCTCGTTAAGCGACACCCAGTACTTCACCTTGCCGGCAAAGCGCTGATAGAGGGTCACGCAGTAGCGCTCGAAATCCTCGATAATGCGTCGGTCTTCCCAACCGCCGTACTCATCCTGCAGCGCCTGCGGCAGATCCCAGTGATAAAGGGTCAGTACCGGCTCGATCTGGTGGGCCAAGAGGGTGTCGATCAGCTTCTCGTAGAAGGCCAGACCCGCCTCGTTCACCTCCCCCCGACCGGTGGGATAGATGCGCGGCCAGCTCACCGAGAAGCGGTAAGCCTTGAGCCCCATCTCGGCCATCAGCGCCACGTCCTCTTCCATGCGGTGGTAGTGATCCACCGCCACATCGCCGTTGCTCCCCTCAAAGGTCTTGCCCGGCAGCTTGGTGAAGAGATCCCACACCGAGGGCCCCTTGCCATCGGCATTCCAGCCCCCCTCCACCTGATAGGCGGCGGAGGCGGCGCCCCACAGAAAATCGCTCGGGAAGTCGTTGAACTTGTGGTGATGCATCTGGTGTTGCTCCTTCTGCGCTGATGGTGTCAACCATCTCTGATAACTCGGCGCCCCCGTGCCGGGGCATCCGAAATGAATTGGCATAAGCATCCATCACTTCTAAAATTCCGTCCAATGACAAATTTGACCACTCAACATTCCCAACAGGAATGAAAGGAGCCCTGATGGAGCTACGGGATCTGAAAGCCTTCGTCACTCTGGGGGAGGTACTGCACTTCGGCCAGGCAGCGGTACGTCAACACGTTACCCAGTCGGCCCTGAGCAAACAGATCAGGCGGCTGGAGGAGGAGCTGGGCGGCGAGCTGTTCGAGCGCAACGCCAGTACCACTCGCCTCACCGGACTGGGCAGGGCGCTGTATGAGGATGCCCGCGCTGTGGTCATCCAGAGCGAGCAGCTCTCGCGCACCGCCCGCGACGTGCTGGCGGGCAATGTCGGCACCCTGCGCATCGGCTTTGGCGTGGCCACCAAGATCCTGGTGCCCGCCGCCATTGCCCGTTTTCGCGCCGAGCGGCCGCAAGTGACCATCGAGCTCAACGATCTCTCCACCCACCACCAGCTACTGGCGCTCAGTGAAGGCAAGCTGGATCTCGGTTTTTGCCGCCTGCCCGCCCCCAAGGGGTGGCACGCCCTGCCGGTGGTCGAAGCCCACTTTGTCGCCGTGCTGCCCGCCAGCTACCGCGATGTGAGGGCATTGGCGGATCTGGTAGACAAGCCGCTGGCGATCCTGCGTCGTGACAAGGCCCCGTCCTTTTACGATCACCTGATGAACTATCTGGCCCAGAGCGGGCTGCGTTTTCGCGATATCCAGTACGTCAACGATTTCGCCGCTGGCGTCGCCACCGCGGCGGCAGAGATCGCCTGGACTCTGGTCCCCTCCTCCACCACCATAGAGCACCCGGATGTACTCACCCTGTCCCTTAGAGATGGGGAAGCCTGCTGGACCATTGGCCTTATCCGTCCGCCCCACAGCAAGGGGCCCTTGATCGATGCCTTCTGGGCAACCATCGCCGATATGGCGCCAAGATAAACACGCCGTTGGCAAACAGCAGATGGCGGCCGCGCATCAACGATAGCGTTCGACGATACGCGCCAATTCGCCGCTTTGTCGCAGCTGTTGCAGGGCTCGGTTGAACTCGGTTATCCGGGTATTGAAGCGGGAGTGCTTGCCGATGCAGAGATTGAACGGGGTAGAGGCAAGCTGCAGCGGCACCTCGACCACCAACCCGGAGAGACCCAGTTGGTTGAGTTTGAAGCGTGCCACCAGTGGGTCTGTCACCATCAGGTCCCCCCGACCCGCCGCCAGCATTTTGAAGACATTATCGACATTGATGGTGTGATGAACGGTGAAGCCCGCCAGATTCTCCTTGCCCCAGCCGTTACCGAAATAGTCGAGAAAGGTAAGTGATTTGAAGTCGCTCAAGCGGCTGGCACGCTGAAAATCGGTCATCCGAGGGTGGCCAAGCCGGGTAAATACCGTCAAAACCGTCGTGGTAACGGGCTCCTCCACCACCAATGTGTAAGAGCGCCGCTCTCGGGTAGCGATGGTGACAAAACCATCGGCCTGCGCCATCCGCACCAGTTTCTGTGCCCGTTGCCACGGATAACCTTCATGGCGCACCCGCAGCCCCATCTGCGCCACTACCCGATCCATCACGTCGATCATCAGCCCGCGCATCTTGCCCTGTTCGTCACGCCACGAATATGGGGCAAAGTCGTCAAAGTAGACCAGCTTCAACTCGGCCGCTGGCGCCGCCCAGACACTCTGCCACATCAACAATCCCCACAGGATTGCGCTCCCCATACCAACACCCATGGCCGCGACTCCATCCACTCCTGCCAACTCTGAGCCTAGTGCAAAGCGGGCCGCGGTAAGGTTCAGGATCCAGTGGAAAAAGTGACCTGCAAAAAGAGAGGGGAAGCAGTGGCTTCCCCTCTCTCGTTCGTTTGTCAACACGCCACCTTACCGATGGCTGTCACGGCTTGCCGGTTACGCCAGCTCGGCCCGCAGCGCCCTGGTGGCATCGACCATCACCTTGAGGGCGGCCTCTGTCTCTTCCCAGCCGCGGGTCTTGAGGCCGCAATCCGGGTTGACCCAGAGCCGCTCGGCCGGGATCTGTTTGGCGGCCTTGCGCAGCAACCCCTCAATCCAGCTCTGGCTCGGCACATTTGGCGAGTGGATGTCGTAGACGCCCGGGCCAATCTCGTTGGGGTAGTTGAAGCGCTCGAACGCTTCGAGCAGCTGCATCTGGCTGCGGCTGGTCTCGATGGTGATCACATCCGCATCCAGCGCCGCTACCGCCTCGATGATGAGGTTGAAGTCGCTGTAGCACATATGGGTGTGGATCTGGGTGCTATCCGCCACCGGACTGGCACTCAGACGGAAGGCACGCACCGCCCAGTCGAGATAGGCCTGATGATCCTGCTTGCGCAGCGGCAACCCTTCGCGGATCGCCGGTTCATCGATCTGGATGATCTTGATGCCAGCGGCTTCCAAATCTGCCACCTCGTCGCGAATGGCGAGGCCAATCTGCAGGGCGGATTGCTCGCGGCTCACGTCTTCGCGCGGGAAGGACCAGCAGAGGATGGTCACGGGGCCAGTCAGCATCCCCTTCACCGGCTTGTCGGTCAGGCTCTGGGCAAACTTTGTCCACGCCAGGGTCATGGGGGTCGGGCGGTCGATATCGCGGGTGATCACCGGCGGCTTGACGCAGCGGGAGCCATAGCTCTGTACCCAGCCGAAACGGGTGATGGCAAAGCCATCCAGCAGCTCACCGAAATACTCCACCATGTCATTGCGCTCGGCCTCGCCGTGCACCAGCACGTCCAGCCCGATGGCCTCCTGACGCGCGATGGCATCGCGGATCTCTGCCTTAATACCCGCCTCGTAGGCACTGTCATCGATGCGACCGGCGCGCCAATCCTGCCGCAATACCCGGATCTGCGAGGTCTGCGGGAAGGAGCCGATGGTGGTGGTCGGCAACAGCGGCAGTTTGAGATCCGAGCGCTGCAGCTCGGCCCTGACCGGATAGGGGCTGTGGCGATCAAAATCGCTGTTGGTGAGGCTGGCGAGCCGTGACTGCACCGCTTTTTTGTGCACCCGGCTGTCGGACTCCCGATCCACGATGGGCTGGCTGTAGGCGGTGATTTTGTCGAGCTCGCCCCCATCCAGATACTCTCTGAGCAGTCCCAACTCGAAACATTTTTGCAAGGCGAAGGCGAACCAGCTGCGGGTCTGGGGATCCAGCTCCTGCTCCAGGGTCAAATCCACCGGGCTGTGCAGCAATGAGCAGGAGGAGGCCACCCAGAGCCGCTCGCCGAGTCTGGCTTTCAGTGCCTTCAGAGTCGGCGCCAGCTTGGCCAGATTGGCACGCCAGACGTTACGGCCGTTGATCACCCCGGCTGAGATGACCCACTGGGCGGGCAGATGCGGCACCAGGGTCTCCAGCTGCTCGGGGGCAGCCACCAGATCCAGATGCAAGCCATCCACTTTCAGGCTGGTGATGATGTCGCGCTGATGGGCCACCGAGCCGAAATAGGTGGTGAGCAGCAGCTTGCAAGGGCCCGCAAGGCGCTCGTAGGCGTTGAGATAGGCCAGCCGCCACTCGTCCGGCAGGTCCAGCGTCAGCGCAGGTTCATCGATCTGTACCCACTCCACCCCTTGGGCGGCCAGTTTGGCCAGGATCTCCTGATAGACGATGAGCAGGCGATCGAGCAGTTCAAGGCGGGAGAAGCCGCTCTCTTTCTCCTTGCCAAGCCACAGATAAGAGACCGGCCCCAGCAGCACCGCCTTGACCGGCAGCCCCAGCGCTTTGGCCTCTTCCACCTCGTCAAACAGCTGGCTCCAGCCCAGCTTGAAGCGCTGATCACGGCTGAATTCCGGCACCAGATAGTGATAGTTGGTGTTGAACCATTTGGTCATCTCGGCGGCGGCCGCCGCCGGGCCGGTCGGCGCACGGCCGCGGGCCACCCGGAACAGGGTGTCGAGATCGGTCTCGCCATGGCGGTGACGGGCAGGCACCGCATCCACCAGCAGGCTGGTACCGAGCACCTGATCGTACCAGGCGAAGTCGCCCACCGGCAGCAGATTGACCCCGGCGCCGTGCTGGGCCTGCCAGTGGCGCTCACGCAGCGTCTTGCCCACGGCAACGAGTTCGGCCTGAGTGGTCTCACCACGCCAGTAGGATTCGAGGGCAAATTTCAGCTCGCGCTTGGCGCCGATACGGGGGAAGCCCAGGGTGTGTGCTCGTGTCATAGGTTCATTTCCTTATGCTCATTCATCTGATGGGAAACTGGATGATTTAGCCATCCAGATGTTTACACATCCAAAATGACAAGATAAGGTGACGCTGGCTATTGAATCCTCTTCAACTGGCTCTCAAATAATCCTCAACTGACCGCCAGTCAGGTTCACCGCGAGGATACAGAGGCCGATTTTTACAGGTGCAAGAGGTGCCGGAGCCATGAAGCGCAGCAGGCCACCGCCGACCGTAACCTCAGCGCCATACGCAATCTCACAAGGAGCCATCTTATGGCAGTGCCAAGCAATGCAGGGATAGAGATCAAACACTTGAAAACATTGACCGCGCTGGCCGAGCAGGGCTCGCTGGCCGGTGCGGCGCTGACCCTCAACCTTACCCAGTCCGCCCTCTCCCACCAGCTCAAAGAGCTGGAGACCCGCCTCAATCTGGAGCTCTACCTGCGCAAAAGCCGCCCGCTGGTACTGACCGCGGCCGGCAGCCAGCTGCTCGCCCTCGCCCGTCAGGTGTTGCCTGCGCTATCCCAGACCGAGAAACAGCTGCAGGCCCTGCAGAGCGGCGATGCGGGCAGGCTGCATCTGGCGCTCGATTGCCACAGTTGCATCCAGTGGCTGTTGCCGCTGTTGCCCGATTTTCGCCGCCAGTGGCCTGGGGTGGATCTGGAGGTGGAGTCGGTGCCGGGCTTTGATGCCATCAATGCCCTGCTCGGCGGCCAGCTCGATCTGCTGCTCACCTCGGACGTGCAGGCCCGCGGCGATCTCCACTTCGAGCCGCTGTTTGCCTTCGATCTGACTCTGGTGATGGCGCCGGATCATCCCCTCTGCCACCAGAGCCGCATCGAGCCGGGCGATCTGGGGCCGGAGGTGCTGCTGGTCTATCCGGTGGAGCGCAGCCGCATGGATATCTTCAGCCGCTTTTTGCAACCCGCCGGGGTGGAGCCCGCCCGCTGCAAGCCGGTGGACAACACTTCTGTGATGCTGCAGATGGCCGCCGCCGGCCTCGGCGTCGCCGCCCTGCCGCGCTGGGCCAGCGACGAGTTTGTCAGACAGGGGATGCTCTGCGCCCGTCCCCTAGGGAGCGGTATTCGTCGCCATATGTATGGCGCGGTGCGGGCCGCCGACCGGGATCAAGCCTGCCTGCAGAGCCTGTTCGAGCGCATTCGCCGCAAGATGGAGGGATAGCCCTCCTCAGCGGGGCTGACCGACCTCTGCCAGCAGTGCAGGCAACTGCGCCTTGATAAAGTCGATGAGGGCCCTGACCGCCGGTGACAGACCGCGCCGCGCGGGATAGAGCATCACCAGCTTGCCATCTTTGGGACGCCACTCGGGCAGCAGTTGTTGCAGCCGCCCATCCTCCAGCTCATTGACGCAGGCGTAAAGTGGCAAGCCCACCATCCCGAGCCCCGCCAGCGCCGCCTGTTTGAGGGTTTGCACATTGTCGCTGCGCAGCAGCACATTGACCGCCACCTCCTCACTCTCCCCACTGTCGTGCCGCAGCCGCAGCAGATCGGCCTGACGCTCCAGCGAGCTGAAAAGCAGGGCATCCTCTCCTTCCAGCTGCCGTGGATGCGCCAGCTCATTGTGGCGCGAGAGCCACACCGGGGTCGCCAGCACGCCCCACTGCACCGTGCAGAGCGGCACCTGCACCAGACTGGAGGGGGCCTGCTCGAAGGCCACCCCGCGGATCACCACATCCAGCCCCTCCTCCAGCAGATCCACCTGCCGATTGCTGGCTTGCACGGCGAGCCTCACCTTGGGGTATTGCGCCATAAAAACGGGCAACAAGCGGGCAAGCAGCGCATCGGCAATCGTAATGGGCACGCTGATGCGCACCAGACCGCTCGGCTCCTGCTGCCGTTGCCGCACAGCCGCCTCTCCGGCCTGCGCTTCGGCCAACATCGCCTGACAGTGGCGATAGAGCACCTCACCGGCATCGGTCAGGCTGAGTTGGCGCGAGGTACGTTGCAGCAGCCGGGTATCCAGCCGCTCCTCCAGCAGCCGGATCCGGCGCGAGATCCGCGACTTGGGCACGCCAAGCGCCCGCGCGGCGGCAGTGAATCCCTGTCGCTGCACCACATGGGTGAAGAGATAGAGATCATTCAAATCAAGTTCCAGTGGTGTCATCGGGCAGCCTTGGTCAGGGTGAGGTGCATTCACATCGTTCCACCAATAGAACGATAAGAACCTATTTCACCAGATTGTCGCCATTTTTGCAGCCATCATAATGGCCCTGTCCCCATCAGACGGTTGCTGCGCGGGCAATCCGCCCCACCAGCAAGGGCCGTTTGACTGTTCCAATATCACAAGGAGTTCACCATGAAACTGCGACAAATCTGCTCTGCCACCCTGCTCGGTCTGGCGACCCTGACCACCACGCTGGCCACCACAGCGACACCGGCCATGGCCGCCGAGGCTGCCAGCCATCCGACTGTATCACCCAACCGCTATCTGGAGATGCTCTCCCGAGACAATGCGGTACTGCTGCTGGTCGACCATCAGGTCGGCTTGCTGAGCGGCGTGCGCGACACCACGGTGGGCGAGCTCAAGCACAACGTGGTGGCGCTGGCCAACGCCGCCCGCGCCCTCGGCGTGCCGGTGATCGTGACCGCGACCATGCCCGATGGCATGTGGGGCCCCACCATGCCTGAACTGACCAGTGCCCTGCCGGATGTGAAGGTGATCAACCGCACCGTCATCAACGCCTGGGACGATCCCGCCGTGCGCGCCGCCATTGAGAAGACCGGCCGCAAACAACTGATCATCGCCGGGGTATCCCTCGAGATCTGCGCCAGCTTCCCGGCCCTCTCTGCCAAGGCTGCCGGCTATGATGCCCGGGTGGTGCTCGATGCCTCCGGCACCTTCAACGAAGCCAAGCGCACCACTGGGCTGCAACGCTTGCTGGGGGCCGGTATCCCGGTCACCGACTACGCCTCCGCCGCGGTCGAGATGCTGCGCAGCAACGTCGACCCCAAGGCGCACGATGTCTACAGCGCCCTCGACATTCCTTTCGCCACCCTGGTGTGGCAGATGCAAGAGGGTGCCAAGAAGTCGTAACTCGCCCCGCCTTCGGTCAGATGGCCGAAGGCATCTTTTGTCTTCAAGAGGTTATATCGATGACCAGACGCCTGACTCTCTCCGCCCCCGTCAAGGGCCAACCGCTGCGCATTGGCTGCGGCTTTGCAGCCAGCCATTTTGGCGAACACTTTTTCAACGGTCTGATAGACCCCTTGGTGATGGTGGATCACTTCCAGATGACCGCCCCCACCTTCGAGCCCCATCCCCACGCCGGGATCTCTGCCGTCACCTATCTGTTAGAGGATTCGACGAGTCCCCACGTCAACTACGACTCCCTCGGCAATCAGGGCCCCATCGAACCGGGCGCGCTCCACTGGCTGGCGGCCGGGCGCGGGGCCGTACATACCGAGCAGCCGGAAGGGGCATCCCCCTATGTCCACGCCCTGCAGATCTTCGTCAACCTGCCTGCCCGTCAAAAGATGATGTCGCCTTTTGCCGTCCACGCAGCCGCTGCCACCATCCCCGAGTTTCATGGCGAAGGGGTGCGAATACGGGTGGTCGCAGGCCACAGCAACGGGATAACGGCACCGCACTCGGTAGAACTGCCCCAACCCTTTACCCTGCTCGATGGCCATTGCGCGCCCGGCAGCCGCTTCACCCATCTGCTGGCGGCAGGCTGGAATGCCATGATCTATCCCCTGACCGGATCGCTGACCCTGCAGGCGGAGGGTGAGCGGCACCTCATCCCGGCAGGTCACGGGATGGGTGTCAGCCTCTCTGCCGATGGCGGCGAGGCGGTGGCTCTGCAACTGGAGGCCACCGAGCCCTGCCACTTCGTGCTGCTCTCAGGCCAGGCGCTCAATGAACCCCTGGTCAAACATGGCCCCTTCGTGATGAATAGCCACGACGCCATTGCAGATCGGCTGCATGCCTATCAGCGCGGCGAATTTGGTCAGCTCAACGATGAGTGGCTGCGCAACGGCCAATATCGGCCATGAGCACGCTCGCTGGCCACCAGCCACAAAGCACGCGCTGGCCTCTGGTCTTCCTCGCCATTTTTGCCGGTGCCAGCGGCGCCCTCTGCCTTGGCAAAGTGCCCGCCGTACTCGGCATACTGCGCAGCGAGCTGGGGCTGACACTGGTCGAAGCCAGCTATCTCGCCTCGGCTTTCAATACGCTGGCGATCCTCTTCAGCCTCTTTCTCGGCCTGCTGCTGACTCGCTGGAGTGGGCGGCAAACCGGGGTTGTCGGGCTGCTGGTTATCGTCACAGGCGGTGCGTTGGCGCTGCCCGCCACCGGGCTGGCCATGATGCTGCTGTCGCGCATTGTCGAGGGGATTGGCTTTTTGCTGATCTCGGTGGCCATGCCCGCCTTTATCGTGGCGGTGACCCGGGAGGAGGATAAACGGCTGGCCATAAGCCTGTGGGCAGTCAACCTGCCCCTTGGTGCGGCGGCCGGCATGCTGCTCACCCCCTGGCTCACGGCGCAAGGTGGCTGGCGCCTGGCCTGGCTGCTCCTGATGATCCCGCAACTCTCTGCCCTGCTGCTTCTGCTCGCCAGTCGCTCGGCAGATGGGCTGCGGGTCGGGGGGCCTCAAAGCGCGGCTAACGCAGGCCACCCGCTGCGCCAGCTCACGGTGCTCCGGCAGAAGGCACTCTGGCGCTACGGGTTGGCGTTCACGCTCTACAGCCTGATGCTATGGGCGCTCTTTGTCTGGCTGCCGACCATGTTGCAAGGCAGCCCCGGGATTAGCCAAAGCCAGATCGCCCTGCTTTCGGCGCTGGCGGTGGTCGCCAATATTCCCGGCAACCTGATGGGGGCATGGCTGCTGCGCCGGGGCGTGGCACGAGATCGGCTCATCAGCTGGGCACTGGGTCTGATGGCGCTGTCCGGCATGCTCGCCTTCTGGCCCGGCCTGTCGCCGTGGTGGGCCTATGGATTGTGCCTCGTCCTCTCCCTTTCGGGTGGCATGGCGCCGCCGGCGATCCTCTCGTCTGCGCAGGGAGTGAGTCAGGGGCCGGTGCAACTGGCCATCGTGCAGGGCTTTTTTGTCCAGCTCGCCAACTTCGGTCAGCTGCTTGGCCCCCTGTTGCTGGCGGCCCTGATGACGGACAGCGGCCATTGGGGGAGCGCTCGCTGGCTCTTTCTGGGCGGCTTGCTGCTGGTCGCGCTACTCTATGCCGCGGGCCACCAGCCGGGCTCAAGCATGGCTGCAAAACAGGCTCGATCGCATTCGCGGCAAGATGAAAGGTGACGAATAGAGAGGGAAACATCACAGTTATCGCAGGGAATACTGGCCGGACAAGAGGCTGTTCAGTATGTTAACTGTTTAATCATGCTTAACGGTAGCCACCATGTCTCAAGTCGATCTCAATCTCTTTCGCGTCCTCGATGCGGTGATCCGCTATGGTGGTGTCACCACGGCCGCCGAGATGATGGAGATGACCCCCTCGGCCATCAGCCAGGCCATCAGCCGCCTGACCAGCCTGGTGGGCGAGCCGCTGTTTGTCCGCCAGGGACGCGGCATCACCCCCACGGCGCGAGCGCTCAGCCTGCACCACGAGATCATGGTGCCGCTGCACGACATGGAGCGCAGCCTGCAGCGCACTGATCTCTTTGATCCCCAGACCAGTCGGCGCACCTTTCGCATCGCGGGGGTGCCCGATATCGATATCTTCTTCCTGCCGGAGCTCAACAACCTGCTGCAGACCCAAGCCCCCAACTGTCAGCTGGAGTGGAACACCCAGGTGCAGGACGAAGCCCTGCGCCAGAACAGCCTCTATCTGCACAGCGTGGATCTGGTGCTGGCCACCAAGCCGATGGCGGAGCAGGGGATCGAAAACGAGCAGATTATGTCCCAGGCCCTGCGCATCGCCTGCCGCAAGGATCATCCCAGGATCCGCCAGGCTCCCGACATGGCCACCTTCTTCAACGAAAAGCACGTAGTATTGCAAACCAGGCGGCTCGACAGCTTGCTGCTCAACACCCTGACCAAGGCGCCGCTGCCGCCGCGCCAGATTGCCTACGAGAGCGACTCCCTGCTCACCGCCCTTCATCTGGTGAGTCGTACCGACTGGCTCTGCGTCGCCAGCCAGTGGCACATGGAGAAGCTGGGGCAGGCGCTGGATCTGGCCAGCTATCCCCTCCCCTGGCTCTCGGAGGATTGCCCCGTCTACATGAGTTGGCACAAGAGCTCCGGTCAGGATACCGGGCTTAATTGGCTCAAAGATCAGGTGCGGGCCGTCAGTTCGTTTTAAGTATGCTTAACAGTCAAGCATGCCCATCTCCTCATCCGGGCTATCGCTCTTCTCGACAAACCGCCTTATGGATAATCCCCCTTCAGGATAATCGGGGGCCTTTTCTCAACCATTAAGGCGCAGCTCATGACGACATCGTCGTGCCGAAGTAGCTGCGCAGCGCCTCCACCACCCGTCGCACCTTCTCCGGGATCTCCCGCTGCGGCGTGATGGCGTGGATCTCCATCGGTGCCACCCGAAAACCGGGCAGCAGTTCGAGCAGACGCCCCTGCGCCAGATCCTCGCCAATCTCCCCCTCCGGTTGCAGCGAGATCCCCTGCCCCGCCAGCGCAAACTGGCGCAAGGGCAACACGTTATTGCAGAGCACCTTGGCCTTGAACCTCACCCTGTGTTCGCCACCCTTTTCATCCTGCAGCAGCAAACCGTTGCCCAGCATGTCGCCGCAGAGCCAGTCGTGGGTGGCCAGATCGGCGGGCATGCGCGGCGTCCCCTTGCGCGCCAGATAGGCGGGAGCGGCGCAGAGCAGCATCCGGGTTTGCCCCAGTTTGCGGGCCACCAGGGTCGAGTCAGGCAAGGTGCCGACCCGCAGCGCCACGTCGATCCGCTCGGCAATCAGATCCCGCTTCTCGTCGTCGGCGATGATCTGGATGGTGAGGCCGGGATGGGCCTGCAACAGCGGCGAGAGGGCCAGAGCCAGCGGCTGGCCCGCCATCCCCACCGGGGCAGTGATCCGCACTTCCCCGAGCAGGGCGTCGCGCACCTCCGAGAGGCGCAGCTCGGTCTCGCTGAGGGTCTGCTGCAACGCCCGGCACCCTTGCCATACCACCTCTCCCGCCTCGGTCAGACTGAGACGACGGGTGGAGCGATGGAGCAGGGGCAGTCCGAGCAGGCTTTCGAGCTGGCTGATATGCTGACTGACGGCGGAGGGGGTCATGCCAAGGGATTTGGCCGCCCCTGTCATGCTGCCCGCTTCCACCACGGCGGCGAAGATGGCGTAACGTCTGAGCTGTTCCATTATTAAATCCAGCTTATAAGTGAATGCATTTTTGAGGTGATTATTAAATCATAAATGGCGGCGTAGGATAGCCCCATTCCAACAGTGAAGGAGAGTTCCCCATGAAGATTGCCCTGATCGGTGCCAGCGGTTTTGTCGGTTCAGCCATCCTGAACGAGGCCATCAGCCGCGGCCATCACGTCACCGCCATCGTACGCGATGTCAGCAAGGTGGCCGCCCATCCGCAGGTCACCGCCGTGGCGGTAGATGCCCAAAACCCGCAGGCATTGGCAGAGGTGCTCAAGGGGCACGATCGGGTGATCAGCGCCTACAACCCGGGCTGGACCACACCGGATATCTACGACCAGTACCTCAAGGGCGCCAACGCGATCGTCGCAGCAGCCAAAGCGGCCAACAGCTGGCTGCTGGTAGTAGGTGGCGCCGGCAGTCTGGAGGTTGCCCCCGGCGTGCAACTGGTGGATACCCCTGAGTTTCCGGCCGAGTGGAAACAGGGGGCGCTGGCGGCCCGCGACGGTCTCACCGCCCTGCGTCATGAAACCACCCTCGACTGGCGCTTTGTCTCTCCCCCGGTGTTCCTCGAACCGGGCGAGAAGCGCGGCGGCTATCGGATTGGTGGCGATCAGGTGCTGTTCAGCGGCGAACAGCCTGCCGGGATCACCGCCGGTGATCTGGCTGACGGTGTGCTGAACGAGGTGGAAAAACCGGCTCACCAGCGCCAGCGCTTTACCCTGGGTTACTGAGAGCCAGCAATCGGTTAAGGCCAGAATGTACGGTCACTCGCCTGTGCTTTCGGTCAGGTGAAAAACCGCTCAACCAGAAGGGAGGCATCCGCCTCCCTTCTGTTTTGGCCATTTTCTGTTTTGGTCATTTTCTGTTTTGGTCATTTTTGCCACTGGCAGCTTGCCTCTGGTTATCACTCTCCCCCTCATCGTTGCCCCTTTACCCCGCAATGGCTGAGCAAAAAACCTTCAGCCCATCAGCTTCCGAATTCCATTTCGAATTTTGTATATAACTAAGAATAATTTTTGTTTCCGTCTTGTAACACCGAACAGTAGCATCCCCTTTATCCCAGATGGCGCCACACTATCGCGCCATCCCGTTTGCCGCTTATCAGGTCTGCCAACAGCGGAGGCAGTGCAAGAGATGGCGCAAGAGATAACGAAAGAGTGAGGAGGTGCACATGGAACATTCACCACTGCCGATCATCGATCTGGCTGCCCTCAACGGGGCGCCCGAGGTACGTCGCCCTATGCTGGCCAGGCTGGCCGCAGCCGCCCGCGACGTCGGCTTTTTCTATCTGGTCGGCCACGGCTTGAGCAAGGTTGAGATGCTAGAGAACCTGGCGCTGGCAGAGCGCTTCTTTGCTCTGCCGGAGCAGGAGAAGCTGGCAGTGCAGATGGTCAACAGCCCCCACTTTCGCGGCTACAACCGGGTCGGTGCCGAGCTGACCCGAGCGCGGCCGGATCTGCGGGAGCAGTTCGATATCATGAATGAGGCGCAAGCCCTGCCTGCGGCCCTGATCCGTGAACCATGGCAGCGGCTGATCGGCCCCAACCAGTGGCCGACCGCCCTGCCAGAGATGAAAGCCCATCTGCTGGCGTGGCAGGATCGGCTGAGCGACATCACCCTCACCCTGCTGGCCGCTTTTGCCGAGGTGCTGGAGCAACCGGCCCAAGTGTTTGACGACAGCATCCGCGGCGCCCCCTACCAGCACATGAAGCTCATTCATTACCCGGGGCAAGAGGCGGGCGGCAGCAGTCAGGGGGTTGGTGCTCACAAGGATCCCGGCTACCTGACGCTGGTGATGCAGGACAATCATTCGGGGCTTGAGGTCGAGACGGCCGACGGCTGGATCTCCGCACCGCCCCTGCCGGGAGCACTGGTGGTCAATATCGGCGAGCTGTTGGAGCTGGCCTCCAACGGCTATCTCAAGGCGACCCTGCATCGGGTGGTAAGCCCGCCGCCCGGTGTCTCGCGCCTATCCTGCGCCTTCTTTATGGCGGCGCGGCTCGATGCCACCGTGCCACTTCTCAGCCTCTCCCCCGCGCTGGCAGCGCAGGCGCAAGGGCCGGAGAGTGACCCGACCAACCCGCTCTTCTATCAGGTGGGGGAGAACGTGCTCAAGGGGCGGCTGCGCTCCCACCCTGATGTGGCGGCGCGGCACTATGGGCCGGTGGAACCAACTCGCCTCCCGCGCACAGAGAGCGAAGCGATACCGGCCTAAGCAGCGCAGAGATCCGCAGCCGGGTATATGCACAAGCCACAAGCCGCATGCACATACCCGCGCTGACAAAAACAACAAGCAACGAACAACAAAACAAGTCATGGCCAGAGCCTGGCCATCACGGAGAAACACGATGAAATTCAAGACCATGAGCGTACACAGCGGCCAGCGGATCGATCCCCAGACCGGCGCCCTCACCACCCCGCTCTACCAGAGCAGCACCTTCAGCTACTTCAACGCCCAGGCGGGCAAGGAGCGCTTTGCAGGTCAGGCCCCCGGCTTTATCTACAGCCGCTTTGGCAACCCCACCACCGCCGAGCTGGAGCAGAAACTGGCGGCGCTTGAAGGTGCCGATGAAGCGCTGGTGGTGGCGAGCGGCATGGCAGCGGTGAGCGCCATCATGTATGCCCTGGCCGACAGCGGCGATGAGGTGGCCTATATCGGCCCGCTCTACGGCGGCACCGATGCCTTCTTGAAGCAGACCTTCAGCCGCGCAGGCATCAAGGTCACCGCCTACGAGAGCGATCGCGATCTGCTGGCCAATATCCGCCCTGCCACCAAGGTGGTACTGTTCGAAACCCTGACCAACCCCACCCTCAAGGTGGTGGATCCGCGGCTGGTGGTGGAAGCGGCCCGCAAGGTGGGCGCCATCACAGTGTGTGACAACACCTTCCTCACCCCCTACCTGCTGCGCCCGCTGGAGCTCGGGGTCGATGTAGTGATGCACAGCGGCACCAAATATCTGGGCGGCCACGGCGACATCATCGCCGGGGTGGTAGCGGGATCTCACGCCCTGATGAAGATCCGCACCGTGGCCCTCAAGCATATCGGCTCCCCCATCGGCCCGCAGGAGGCCTACCTGCTGCAGCGCGGGGTCAAAACCCTGCCGCTGCGGATGGATGCCCACCTGCACAATGCCCAGAAAGTGGCCGAGTTTCTGGCCGCCCATCCGGCGGTGAAGAAAGTGATCTACCCGGGGCTTGCCAATCATCCGGGCCACGATGCCCTCGGCGCCTTCGCCAGCGGCTTTGGCGGCATGGTGAGTATTGAACTTGAAGGCGGGTTTGAGCGCTGTGCCACCCTGCTCGATAACCTGCAACTGTTCGTGCAGGCGGTGAGTCTGGGGGATCTCGAGAGTCTGGCCTGCCATCCGGCTAGCACCACCCACGCCGCCATGGACGAGGCGAGCCGCCTCGCCGCCGGGGTCAACGACGACCTCATCCGCTTCAGCATCGGGGTGGAAGATGCGGACGATCTGATCGCCGATCTGGCCGCCGCGCTGGCGCAGATCTAACCGGGCGCACTTTTTACTCGCCGACAAAACAGCGGCGAGTAATATGCCTCAAACACAACAACGGCCCATCAAGGGCCGTTGTTGTTTGTTGCGCTATGGAAAGACGGAATTTACTCCTCCCACACCACCACCTGGGATGAGGGCCAGCGATCCCCGACCTGGGCGTACTTTTGCTCCAGCAGGTGACGCTTGATCTTCATGGTGGGAGTCAGCACGCCGTTCTCGATATTCCAGGGGGTTTTCACCACCAGAATACCGCGAATTTTGGCATGGGATTCCAGCTGATCGTTGACCCGCACCCGCGCCGCTTCCAGTCTGGCGTTGACCTCCTCCCGATTGCCCTTCATGGCACTCTCGGCCAGCTGCACCAGTGCAATGGGCTGGGGCATGCCGTAACCAATCACGCAGAGCTGTTCGATAATGGGCTCCTGCCCCAGCAGCCCCTCGATGGGCACAGGCGCCACATACTTGCCCTTGGCGGTCTTGAACACATCCTTCATCCGGCCGGTGATGGTGAGATAACCCTCCTTGTCCAGCTTGCCCATATCGCCGGTGTGGAGCCACCCCTCGGTATCGATGGCCTCGGCGCTGTGCTCGGGATCCTTGTAGTAACCCAGCATCATCCCTTCGCAGCGGCAGAGGATCTCCCCCTCGTCGGAGATCTTGATGGTCACCCCAATCCCCGCCTTGCCGACGGTGCCGATCTTGTCGGCGCGGAACGGGTAGTTGATGGTGGAGTAGGCGTGGTTCTCGGTCATGCCCCAGGCTTCAGTCACCTTGAGGCCGATGCTCAGATACCACTCAAGCAGCGCAGGGGAGACAGGCGCGGAGCCGCAGCCGAGTACCCGGGCCTGATCCAGCCCCAGCCCCTTTTGCAGCTTGCGTTTGATAAGGCCGGAGATAAGCGGGATCTTGAGCAGCAACGCCAGTTTGTTCTGGGGCAGCTTCTCGTGGATCTTGATGCGGAACATGGCCCACAGCCGTGGCACCGAGATAAAGACGGTGGGACGGCAGCGTTTGACATCTTCGATAAAGGTGTCGAGGGATTCAGGGAACGCGATGGTAGCGCCGCCATAGAGGCTGCCGCCGTAGATGTAGACCCGCTCGGTAATGTGGGCCAGCGGCAGGTAGGAGAAGCCCCGATCGGCCTGGCTCAGGCTCACCGTCTCCACCAGCTTCTCGCAGGACCAGGCGTAACGCTCAACGCTCAGCATGGCCCCTTTCGGCTTGCCGGTACTGCCGGAGGTGTAGACCAGACTCAGCAGGGAGTCAGGGGCCTGCACCGGGCTGTCAGGGATCGGCTCATGCGCCTCCAGCAGATCGTCCCACTGGTGGCTGGCTGGCATGGTGTCATAGGGGAAGGCGATGCGCAGCAGATCGGCGGGGACGCCCGCCTCCTGACTCTTCCAGTCATCCAGCTTGCCGACGAAGATAGCTTTGGCCTCGCTATGGCGCAGCACATATTCGATGGTATCGACGTTGGCAGTCGGGTAGATGGGCACGCTCACGTATTGCCCCATCTGCATCGCCAGATCGGCGATAAACCACTGGGCGCAATTCTTGGAGAGCAGCGCCACCTTGTCACCGGCCACCAGACCGAGGTGACGCAAGGCCGTCACCATCCGCCGCGCTTCATCGGCCACTTCACCCCAGGTGAAATCGACATATTCGCGGTTGATGGTTTGACGCAGGTAGGTTCGATCAGGACACTGCCGCTCCCAGTGATAGAGCATCTCGAGCGGCAGTTTATTGGCAATGCGTGAGGAGGAGGCCATAGTTTAATCCCTGAAACAAAAGGCGAAACTTATTATTAACCTTTCACTAACTTCAGGGGAAGAATAAACTCAAACTTCAGTTTGAATTGTGTATCCGATCAAGCTTCTGCGTCTTGTTGCAAACGACTCCACATCGCCTGCACCAGTTTTTCATCCTCTTCAGATAGCTCACCTTGCAAGATCGCCTCGTTGAGGCTGCGCAGCACATAGCTCTTGACGTCCCGCACCAGGGTCTTGCCTTCCAGCTCGGCCCGGGCAACGGCCAATGAGATATGACCTCGCAGGTAACCCCCCGCAAACAGCTCATCGTCGGTCGCGGTGGCAACCATGCTGTCGATCAGTCCCAACAACTTGTGCTCAAAATCGTGAATCGTCATGTAACGCAGCCTCATTTGCGGCAAAAAATTCGGGAGTATGGAACCGCAATCCGGTTGATTGCAGCTCTCTGGCGCCAGGCCAGCAGCGTCCTTGGCGTCCTATTCCGGGTTGGCCACCGGGTAGATGACCTGATCCTTGTATCCCGTGGTTATTCGCAGATAACCACGCAACGCCCGGTTTAATTCGGGATCATCGGTGTCCACCAGCAGCGGCCTGCCCGCAAGGGCGGCAAGCTTGGCTTTGGTTGCCAGCACCTGGATATTGTCCAGCCCGACACACCGAATCACCTCAGGACTCAATTGCTGATTTCCGCGCCCGAACAGATGTCCCTGTCCGCCGATCAGGGTAATGATCAGTCGGCAGCGACGGCCGCGGATCCGGGTCAGGATCTCGGCGGCGCTGAGATCCTGCCCGATAAGTCGGCCATTTTCCACCAGATCCACACCGAGCAAAGTATTTTCCAGACCGAGCTCAGCCATACAGGCTGCCACCGTGCTGCCGGACCCCATCAGATAGAGGGTATCGGGCTCCATCTGCTCCACCACACCGGCGGCGAGATCAGCCAACACCAGCTCTTCGGACTCCTTGCCCCCCTGTTTTACCGCCTGTACGTAACGCAGATCACCGGGCACCTTCAGCTGGCCGTAGTGGCGGGCCCGCACCTTGCCCGCGCGAAACGCCTCCTCGTCGATGTCGCGCACCTCGGCATCGATCAGGCTGAGCAGTTCACCGGCGATCATCCGCGCCACCACCCGCCCGCTGGCAGCGGGCGTCACCCCGTAGACGCCGGAGTGGATCTTGCACCCCGCGGGAATGCCGAGCACATGGCAAGACTCCCCCACCGCGGCGCAGATATCCCGCGCCGTGCCATCGCCACCGGCAAACAGCAGCAGATCGACCCCAGCTTCGCGCATCAACTCGGCGGCGTGGCGGGTATCGTCAGCCGAGGTGCTCTCCCCGACCGGTTGATAGATGACCCGACAGGGCAACCCCAGCTCGCGGGCCACCGCCTCCCCCATCTCTCCCGCCACCGTCAGCAGTTCGAACGGGACATTCAGCTCGCACAGTGGCAACAGAGCTTGCCGCGCCCGCTCCTGCGCTTTGGGCACAGCGCCTCGGGCAAGCGCCTCGGCAACCACACCGTCACTGCCCTTGAGCCCCACTGCGCCGCCAATCCCGGCGACCGGATTAATAATGAACCCTAATCGAAACATGCCTGCCTCCCTTGCGATAGCCACCATTTTTATCTTTTCCCCCCTCTGGGACAAGCAGTGGCGCCCCTGCTAGAATGCGCTGCTTCAATTTTCCAACCAATTTTCAACCAAGGTTCAATCATGCTGGAATGGGTTCTTGATCCCTCTGCCTGGGTCGCACTCGCCACCCTTACCCTGCTCGAGATCGTGCTGGGCATCGACAACATCATCTTTATCTCCATCCTGGTAGGTCGCCTGCCGGAGGCGCAGCGTCAAAAAGCGCGTATTCTGGGTCTGGGGCTCGCCATGGGTACCCGGATCCTGCTGCTGCTCTCGCTGGCCTGGGTGATGCGCCTCACCGATCCGCTCTTCACCGTGCTGGGTGAAGCCATCTCCGGCCGCGACCTGATCCTGCTGCTGGGGGGCCTGTTCCTCATCGGCAAGAGTGCCCACGAGATCCACGTCACCCTGGAAGGGGCGGCCGAGCCGGAGAGCGTCAGCAAAGCGGCCTCGGGCTTTATCAGCACCCTGATCCAGATCGCCATCCTCGATATCGTGTTCAGCCTCGACTCGGTGATCACCGCGGTCGGCATGGCCGATCACGTGCCGGTGATGGTGCTGGCCATCATGATTGCCGTCTTCATCATGATGTTTGCCGCCAAATCCATCGGTGATTTCGTCGACAGCCACCCCACCATCAAGATGCTGGCCCTCTCCTTCCTCACCCTGGTGGGTTTCGCCCTGATGGCCGAGGGGATGGATCTGCATATTCCGAAGGGCTACATCTACTTCGCCATGGCCTTCTCGCTGGTGGTGGAGATGATCAACATTCGCCTGCGCAGCCATCACGACAATAACGGGCAAAATAGCGCGCAGTAACCCTGCCCCACATGCCCTCGCGACCCCAGCTGTCGCGATCAAAAAGAGCGCCGATCGGGCGCTCTTTTTTATGGGTAACGAAACGATGAAAGGGTTATTGATCGCTGATGACGATGGCAACCCGGCGGTTGGCGGCCCGGCCCTCTCTGGTCTTGTTATCCGCCAGCGGCATGGTCTCGCCACGGCCATGGATCTCCAGATTGGCTGGCTTCATGCCGACCGAGACCAGCACATCGGCCACCGACTGAGCCCGCTTCAGGGAGAGCTGCTGGTTGTAGCTGCTCTCGCCGGTATTATCGGTGTGGCCATCCACCCGCGCCTTGCCCAACCCTACGCCAAGCAGTGTTTTACCCAGTTTTTCAACGGATTGGCGAGTCTGGGGATTGAGCGCCCCCACGTTGTTGGCAAACAGCACCCGGTTGGCCAGATCCAGCGTCCACCCCTCATCGGTCAGATAAAAGCCCTGCTCCTTGAGCACGGCGATTTGCTCCGGGGTCAACCCTTTGGGCGCGCTCTGGCAACCGGCCAGCAGCGACAACATCAACCCCAGCAGGGTCACTTTCAACAGGTGGGTGATCTTCATGGTTTGCTCCTTGTTTATGTTGTTATTCTTGCCAGTCAGGCGATGGTTTGCTGTTCGCTGCGGCGCGCCCGTTTCGCCAGATACATGGCTGCATCAGCCTGATCACACAGCACGCTGGCACTCATGCCCGCCTGATAGACGGCGAAGCCGACACTCACCCCGGCCACCAGCTGACGACCGTCACGCAGCGCCACCGGTTCGCTCATCGCCTGCTGGATGCGGCTAATCACCTCTTCCACCTCATGCTGTCGCTGGAGTGGGCCAACCAGCACCGCAAACTCGTCACCACCGAGGCGAAACACCAGATCATCCGGACGCAGCTGATGTTGCACCCGTCTTGAGAGCGCGATCAGCACATCGTCACCGGCGTTGTGCCCCAGCGTGTCATTAATTTGCTTAAAGCGATCGCAGTCGAGATAGAGCAGCGCAAACCCCTCTTGCTCGCCGAGGGAGATTGCCTGCGCGAGCCGCGCTTCAAACAGGGCACGATTGGGCAGTCCGGTGAGGGCATCGTGAGTCGCCTGATGGAGCAGGCTGGCATTTTCGCGGGCCTGCTGGGCCTGCCAGGCTTGCAGCTCGTCCAGCAGGGAGTTGAAGTCATCCCCCAGCTCGTTAATCTCGACGATATCGGCCGGTGGTGCCCGCATCCCCAAGGTGCGCTGTCGGCGTACCGAGTGGGCGACAAGTGCCAGCTTGCGTAGCGGTGCGGTGATGGAGACCTGCATCCTGTCAGCCACATAGAGAGCCACCATGGCGCTCAGCATCAGGCAAACCACCATCGCCAGCAGCGCCGAGAGCAAAAACAACAACAGGTATTCACCGTGGCCGCGCAGCTCGATGGTGGCGATCTGCTCACCACCCCGCAGCATGGGGAGTTTGACAGGCCCCGGCATCAGCAGTTGGGCCAGATAGTCTTCGAGCGTCACCAGCGGGTTGCTTCTGGGGCGCTCCCAACTGGCGAGCAGCTGGCCATTGGTCAGCACGATAGTGGCTTCGGCCACCTCTTCCTTGGCAACGATGCCGCTAAGTGCCTCGCTCGCAGCCTCCTCATCGTGGAACACCACCGCCGCCTCGGCGCTGTAGCTGATGGCGCGGGCGACCAGCTCCAGATTGTGGTCGGCGTAAAAACGCACTACCAGCAGGGCCACCAGAGTAAAAAAGAGTCCTGCCACGCTGACGGCTGTGATGGCGGCCACCAGATGGGTTCGCCCCAGGCTCTGACGCAGGGTCAGACGGCGGGGAGCCGTGCTCACCTGTCGTCTCATGGGACCCCCTTGTCAGCATGGGCCAGCTTGAGCACGGCGGGATGCACCCGCACGCCGCTCAGGGCCAGGGCATCGAGGTTCACTTTAAACCGCACCCGCACGCTGTCCGGCGAGGTCTGCAGGCAGAACACCGAGCTGGTGGAGCAGTCGTGGTTGTATTCGCTGATGCTGAGCACAGGGTGCCCCTGCAGGCGGGCAAACAGCGCAATCCGGGTCGGCTCGTCGAGCACTCCCAGATAGAGCACATCGCAGTGATCGCTGATGGCCGGATCGCTCGCCTCGTAACGATGGACCTGCACGGTACGGCCATTGGCCTGACGATCGATGGTAAAGAGGGCGCCGGCATATTCGGTCGGCGCCGCCACGCACATACGCAGCACCGCAGGCTCGGTGGGCCAGCGGGTGTAACTCATGATATCGAGCACCAGCTCCCTGACCGCCGTCGCCCGGCTCTCTGCGGCCGTTTCCGCCAGCGCGCGGGGCAACAGCAGGCCAAACGCAACCAACAGGAGCGCCAGACGGGCAGTTAAACGGGGGGAAAAGAGTAACAGCATGATCGGGAGGTAGTCGCCTTGACAATACCGCTGCTATGGCATTGCGGTTCGGGTAGATGAACCCAGATAGTAAGTTGGCTGACACTGGCCTGACAAGTCTCACCCCGCCATCATCTACCGAGTTCGTGTAAAGAAAACGGAGAGCCCGTCTGGTAACGGGCTCTCTGGTGGCAGGCAGCAAGGCGGAAATCACTTCTTGCTGATGCCGTATTCCCGCAGCTTGTTGGCGATGGCGGTATGCGACACGCCCAGGCGTTTGGCCAGCTGGCGCGTCGATGGGAAGGCGGGATAGAGCCGGGCCAGCAGCTGGCTCTCGAAGCGCTTCACCGCATCGTCGAGATTCCCCTCAAACCACTCGTCGATCAGCGGCATGGTATCGGCCGCCACCGGCAGGTCGATCTGCTCGGGCCCCAGCTCATCCCCTTCCAGCAGGGTCATGGCACGGTAGAGACAGTTGCGCAGCTGACGCACGTTGCCCGGCCAGCGGTAGGCGGTCAGGTAGTCGGCCATGTTGCGGGTAAAGCGCGGACGGGGTCGCTGCAACTCGCTGGCAAAGCGGGAGACAAACTGCTGGGCCAGCACCATGATATCCGCCTTGCGCTCGCGCAGGGGGGGCAGCGCCAGACTGAGCACGTTGAGGCGATAGTAGAGATCCTCGCGGAAGGTTCCTTCGTGCACCAGATCCAGCAACTGCTTCTGGGTAGTGCAGATGAAACGCACGTTGACCTTCACCTCCTGCTCGTCACCGACTCGGCGGAATACCCCATCCTGCAACACCCGCAAAAACTTGGTCTGCAGATGAGGAGACATGTCGCCGATCTCGTCCAGCATCAGGGTGCCGCCGCTCGCCAGCTCCAGCACGCCGCGCTTGCCCTCGGTGTTGTTGCCAAAGGCGCCGGGGGCATAACCAAACAGCTCGCTCTCGGCCACGTTATCGGGCATGGCGGCGCAGTTGAGGGCCATAAAGGGGTGGCTGGAGCGCAGGCTGGCCCCGTGACAGGCTCGGGCCAGCAGCTCCTTGCCGGTACCGGTCTCGCCGACGATCAGCAGCGGTGCGTCCTGCATCGCCAGTTTGCGCGCTTGCGACAGCACCTCTTTCATCTTGGGGCTCTCGGCCTGCAGATGCTCGAAGCCCCCCACTTCCACCGCATGAAGCGCGCTGAAGTGCAGGCCGACCCGACGGGCAGATTTGAGCACCACCACGGCCCCGGCCAGCGCCTGCTTGCCGCGGGCTTCTGCCACGAACAGCGGCATCAGATCTGCCAGATACTCTTCGCCATTGAAACTGAGCTTGCAGGTCTGCGGCTTGATCTCGCTCGCCTCCAGCCAGCGGGTGAAGGAGAACCCCTTGACCAGCGAACCGAGCGCCACGCCGCGCACCTCCTCCACCGGCAAGCCGAGGGTGGTGAGGGCAGACTGGTTGGCCTGGGTCACCTTGCCCTTGCTGTCGAGGGAGAAGACCAGATCCGGCAGCGCCTTGAGCAGCGCCTCAATCTCGTGGTGCTCTCGCTCGGAAGGCATGTAGGGGATGGTCTTGACGTCGTAGACGCCGGGAATGCGGCGGATCTCCGGCATCAAATGCTGAAAATCACTGAACTCCAGCTCGGGAAAGTTGAGATAGATGATGCCTGAGGTATCGATTTCGATGCCGCGCAGATCGATATTGTGCTCCACCAGGCGGTCGAGCAGTTCCCGGGTCAGGCCCAGGCGGTCTTCACAGCTGACTTCAAGACGCATTCGGGACACACTTCCTAGCTAACTCTATGAATGAGCGGATAATACAGTCTCGATCCCCCCAGTGCGAGCGCCAGCCCATAAAAATGCGGGCCTGCCCCGCTTTCGCAGGCAGGCCCGGGTCAACCGATGACGCTGGTGTGGGGCGCGATTACCGGAGCAACTGATCGGTGCGCGCCGCCATGATGAAGTCGTTACGATGCAAACCGCCGATCTTGTGAGTCCACCAGCTGACGGTCACCTTACCCCACTCGGTCAGGATGGCGGGATGGTGGAACTCCGCCTCCGCCAGCTCCCCCAAGCGGTTGGTAAAGGCCAGCGCCTCCTTGAAGTTGCGAAATGTAAATTCCCGCCGCAGTTGCAGCGCCCCCTCCTCCACCAGCGGCTGCCAGTCGGGGATAAGCTGCATCAGCTCGCGCAGCTCCTCATCGCTCACCTTGGGGGCATCGGCGCGGCACGCTTCACACTGCTGGCTGGCCAGTTTGGACATGGGTTACTCCTGCTTGAATTAATGAAAATGAAATAGGGTTGTTTGCTTTTGGTCAGCTCGCCTGTTTGCCAGCGGCAACCTCAAAACGCGGCGGATAGAGGCCAAGCCGACTGGCCTCGGCCAGAGCAGCCATGATCTCCTCCCCAGTCAGCTGGTAGAGATGATCGAGACTCGGCAGCACAAAATAGGTGGGCTGCATGATGTCGATACGATAGGGAGTGCGCAGCACGGTCAACAGATCGAAAGGTTGCAGCAGCGGCTGGCCAGAGAGGGCATAGGCGGTCTCGCCGATGGAGGAGAGAATGCCGCCACCGTAGATACGCAGCCCGTCGGGCGTTGCCAAGAGGCCAAACTCCACGGTGAACCAGTAGAGCCGCGCCAGAAAAACCCGCTGATCCTTGCTCGCCTGCTGCCCCAACTGACCGTATAGGTGGGTGAAGTGGGCAAAGGCCGGATTAGTCAGCATGGCGCAGTGGCCAAAGATCTCGTGAAAGATATCGGGCTCTTGCAGGTAGTCGAGCTCGTCCCGGCGCCGGATAAAGGTCGCCACCGGAAACTGGCGATTGGCCAGCAGGGCGAAGAAGCGATCGAACGAGATAAGCGCAGGCACCGCAGCCACCGACCAGCCGGTCGCAGGCTGCAAGACGGAGTTGATCTCGGCCAGCTGGGGGATGCGATCACGGGGCAGCCCCAGTCTGTCGAGACCGGCCAGATACTCGTCACACCCCTTGCCATCGAGAGCGGCGAACTGACGTTCGATCAGGATCTGCCAGGTGCCATGCTCTTCGTTGCTGTAGTGGATCACCCCGTCGGCATCCGGCTGGTGTGCGGTATAACAGGTTGCCATAGCGGTTCCATCCTCTGGCGCCACATCAAGGCGCCTTGCCGTTTCATCACGGTTTCACTGTAACGAAATGGCAACAAAAAAAGCAGCCGACCCATGAGTCGGCTGCCGGAAATAGTTGTAAATAAATTGTGACAACCCGCTCACCAATCCCCACTACAACTTGACCATGATATGGCGCGGCACAGTGTAATCCTCCAGTGCATAGAGGGAGAGATCCTTGCCGTAGCCCGACATCTTCATGCCGCCGTGGGGCATCTCGGAGGTGAGCATGAAGTGGGTGTTGATCCAGGTGCAGCCATATTGCAGGTGGCTGGCCACCTTGCTGGCGAGGCTCAGATCTTTGGTCCAGACCGACGAGGCGAGGCCATAGTCCGAGTCGTTGGCCCACTGCACCACCTGCTCGGCATCGTTAAAACGGGTCACCGACACCACGGGGCCAAACACCTCGCGGCGCACGATCTCATCCTCCTGCCGGGCCCCGACAATCAGGGTCGGCTCGAAGAAGAAGCCGTTGCCGGGACGGATCTTGCCCCCCGCCGTCACCTCCACATGACCGCTGCTCTGGGCCCGCTCGACAAAGCTGGCGACCCGGTTGCGCTGTCTGTCCGAGATAAGCGGCCCCATCTCGACCCCCTCCTCGTACTGGCTTCCCACCTTGATGGAGGCCACAGCATCGGTCATGGCGGCGACGAACTTGTCGTAGATCTTGCCCTGGGCATAGATACGGCAGGCGGCGGTGCAATCCTGGCCTGCGTTGTAGAAACCGAAGGTGCGAATGCCTGCCACCACCGCCTCCAGATCCGCATCGTCGAAAATGATGACCGGCGCCTTGCCTCCCAGCTCAAGGTGGGTGCGCTTCATGGTGCGGGCAGCGCTCTGCAGGATCTTCTGACCGGTGGCGATATCGCCGGTGAGCGACACCATCCGCACCAGCGGATGCTCCACCAGCGGCGCCCCCACGCTTTCCCCCCGCCCACAGATGACGTTGATGACGCCGCGGGGGAAGATCTCGCTGGCCAGCTCCGCCAAACGCAGCGCGGTGAGCGGGGTCTGTTCGGAGGGTTTGAGCACCACCGTATTGCCCGCCGCCAGCACCGGCGCCATCTTCCAGGCCGCCATCATCAGCGGGTAGTTCCAGGGGGCGATACTGCCCACAACACCTATGGGGTCGCGGCGGATCATGCTGGTGTGCCCCTCGAGATACTCCCCCGCCAGCGGCCCTTGCAGGCAGCGGGCCGCCCCGGCAAAGAAGCGGAAGCAGTCCACCACCGCGGGCAGCTCGTCGTTGAGCACTGCCAGATAGGGTTTGCCGCAGTTGAGGGATTCGAGCGCCGCAAACTCCTCGGCGTGGCGCTCGACGAGATCCGCCAGACGCAGCAGCAGGTTGCTGCGCTGGGCAGGGGTAGTGCGGCTCCACTGGGCGAAGGCGCGCTGGGCACCGTTCACCGCTCGGTTCACCTGTTCGAACGAGGCTTCGGGCACGGCGGCGATCTGTTCGCCGTTGGCCGGGTTGAGAATGGGTTCGGCCTGCCCCTCGCCGGTCACAAACTGGCCATCAATCAAGAGTTGGGTAGAGAGTTTCATTGTTGCATCCTTGCGCACGCGTTGAGTCATCATTTGCCACTGCCAGCGACATCATGGGTGTCGCGAGTGAGGTAGTAGGCAAGCAAAATAGGGATAGTGGTGAAGGCCACTATGATGAGGGCCACCACGTTGGTGACCGGCCTGTCACGGGGACGGATCAGCTCCTGATACATCCAGATGGGCAGCGTGGTCTGCTGGCCCGCCGTGAAGGTAGTAACGATCACTTCGTCAAAGCTCAGGGCAAAGGCCAGCATGCCCCCCGCCAGCAGCGCCGTGGCCAGATTGGGCAGGATCACGTAGCGCAGGGTCTGGAAACCGTCGGCCCCGAGATCCATCGACGCCTCGATGAGGCTCTGGTTGGTGCGGCGAAAACGGGCCAGCGCATTGTTGTAGACCACCACCACGCAAAAGGTGGCGTGGCCGATAACGATGGTCCAGAAGCTGAACGGGATCTCCATCAAGCCGTAGGCTGAGCGCAGCGCGATACCGGTGACGATACCGGGCAGCGCGATGGGCAACACCAGCAACAGCGACACCACCTCCTGACCGAAGAAGCGGCTGCGGGCAATGGCCCCTGCCGCCAAGGTGCCGAGGATCATGGCTGCCAACGTCGCCAGCCCCGCGACCTCCAGCGACAGCTGGATGGCACGCCACACATCGGGGCGATTGAGGGTCACCTCGAACCACTTGAGGGTGAGCCTGGGGGGCGGAAACTGGTAACTCTTGCTCTCGCTGGTGAAGGCGTAGAGGAAGATAAACAGAATGGGAAAGTGCAGGAACAAGAGTCCACCGATGGCGGCGTACTTGAGCAGGCCCGAAGGGCGCTCTCCCTGATGGCTCACTGAGCTAGCTGACATGACGGCCTCCTTGCTGCCGGTTCAAAGCGATAGAGTCAAAGCGCATCAAAGGCTCCTAACCGTTTCGCAATCGCCAGATAGATGGCGATGATAAGGATCGGCACCAGCGAGAAGGCGGCGGCAAAGGGCAGATTGCCCGCCGTTCCCTGCTGCATGTAGACCACCTGACCGATATACATGGTCGAGTTGCCGATGATGCCGGGGATGATGTAATCACCGAGGGTCAGCGAGAAGGTGAAAATGGAGCCCGCCACCACACCGGGCAACGCCAGCGGCAGGATCAGGTTGCGAAAGGTCTGGGCGGGTGTCGCCCCCAGATCGCTGCTCGCCTCCAGCAGGGATCGCGGTATACGCTCCACCGCTGCCTGAATGGGCAGGATCATGAAGGGCAGCCAGACATAGACGAACACGATAAAGGTGCCGAGCCGCGAAAAAGAGAGCGACGGGCCACCTATCACCGGCAGGGAGAGGATGGCATCGAGCAGCCACTCCAGCCCCATGCTGTCGGCCAGCCAGCTCACTACCCCCTCCTTGGCCAAAATCAGCTTCCAGGCATAGACCCGCACCAGATAGCTGGACCAGAGCGGCAGCATGATCCCCACATAGAACAGCGCCCGGGTCTTGCCACTGGTGTAGCGTGCCATGTAGTAGGCAACCGGAAAACCGAGCAGGGCGCAGGCCAGGGTCACCAGCAACGACATGCCGACGGTGCGGCCGATCACATCCAGATTCTCCGGTCGCAGCAGGGCGACGAAGTTTTGCAGCCCCAGCTCGTGGCGCACCTGACCGCTGAACTCGTCCAGCCCGAACAGGGAGTTGGAGAGCAACATCAGCAAGGAGCCGACATAGATAATGCCGAGCCACAGCAGCGGCGGCCCCAGCAGGATCGCCAGCAGCAGGCCGGGCCGACCATAGAGCAGGGTCGAGAGGCGCCGCAGCGGCCTGAAACGGGCAGGTTCGGGCTGATGGTTCATGGCAAGACTCGCACTGTGAGAGGCACTCATGGCTGCGCCCCCTGATGGGCGCCGCTCAGGCGATGGATGGCCTGCTCCGGCCAGCTGAGGCTGACCCTGCTGCCACGCGCCAGACGGGCCTGCCCCTCATTGGGGTGGTTGACGATGATCTCGAGCTGCTCCCCGAGATCAACCCGATAACGGACGAAGGGGCCCAGATACTCCACCTCGCGGATCTCCCCCGACCAGCCCGGCGCGCCCGCCTCAGCGAGCCGGATCCGCTCCGGGCGCACCATCATCTGGCTGCCGTCGCCGCACAGCCGTCTGGCCTGCTCCCCTTCGAACAGATTGACGGTGCCAACGAAGCGGGCCACAAACGGCGTCGCCGGAGCGTCGTAGATAGTATCGGGCGCAGCAATCTGCTCGATCTTGCCCTGACTGAAGATGCAGATCCGGTCGCTCATGGAGAGCGCCTCCTGCTGATCGTGGGTGACGAAGATAAAGGTGATGCCCAGCTGGCGTTGCAGCGCCTTGAGCTCAAGCTGCATCTGCTCGCGCAGTTTGAGATCGAGGGCCCCCAGCGGCTCATCCAGCAGCAGGATGCGTGGCTGGTTGATAAGCGCCCGGGCGATGGCGATGCGCTGGCGCTGGCCGCCGGAGAGCTGGCTCGGGCGGCGCTTGCCGACCCCGGGCAGTCGCACCAGCTCCAGCATCTCGTCCACCTTGCGATAGCGTTCCACCTTGGCGACCCCCTTGAGCATCAGGCCATAGCCGATGTTGTCGCGCACATCCATGTTGGGAAACAGGGCATAGTCCTGAAACACGGTATTGAGGTTGCGATCATAGGGCGGCACGGTGGAGCAGGGTTCGCCAAACAGGCGGATCTCCCCATCGCTCGGGTACTCGAAGCCCGCGATCATCCGCAGGCAAGTGGTCTTGCCGGAACCGCTCGGCCCCAGCAGGGTAAAGAATTCCCCGGAGGGGATCTGGAAAGAGATGTCGTCGACCGCCTTCACCTCGCCATAGTGGCGACTGACCCGGTCAAATTGTACGGCGTTCATGGGGCATCCTTGTCTGTACTGGGATGGGCCGGACTCCTGTCCAGCCCGCTTGATTATCCGCTCTCGGCAGTCGTGCAGAGGAGGAGCTACTCCCCGCCTTAGCGACCACCCAGAATGGCGATATAGTCGGAGACCCAGCGGTAATAGGGCACGCAAGTTCCCTGGCTCTTGCACTGGGAGACCGGAGTGCGCCAGAAACGAACCCGATCGAAGTTGTCGATACCGTTGGTTTTGCACCCGGTCGGGCCCAGCAGGGCATTGCCCTCGCAGGCGGCAGGTACCACAGGCACCGAGCCAAACCAGGCGGCGAGATCTCCCTGCAGCTTGTTGCTCAGGGAGTGCTCCAGCCACTTGTAAGCGCAGGTGAGGTTCTTGGCATCGCTGTGCACCATGCTGGTATCGGCCCAACCGGTCACTCCCTCTTTCGGCACAGTGGTGGCGATGGGCTGCTTGTCGGCGATCAGGGCGTTGGCCTGGAACGGCCAGGAGCCTGAGGCAACCACCCCTTCGTTCTTGAAGTCATCGATTTGAACGAAAGCATCATGCCAGTAGCGTCCCACCAGCTGGCGCTGCTTGCGCAGCAGATCGAGGGAGGCCTTGTACTGATCCTCGTTCAGCTCGTAAGGATCCTTGATGCCCAGGGCGGGCTGATGGGTCATCAGATAGAGGGCGGCATCGGCGATGTGGATCGGGCCGTCAAAGGCCTGCACCCGCCCCTTGTTGGACTTGCCATCCGCCAGAGTCTGCTCCTCGAACACCACGTTCCAGGAGTCCGGTGCCTTGGGGAACACCTTGGTGTTGTACATCAGGATATTGCCGCCCCACTGGTAGGGCACGCCGTAGTGCTTGCCATCCACAGTGTGCCAGGGGGCATTTTGCAGCCGGGGATCAATCTTGCTGTAGCTCGGGATGAGCGCCAGATTGAGCGCCTGCACCTTGCCACCGGCAATCAGACGCAGACTGGCATCGCCGGAGGCGGTCACCAGATCGAAGCCCCCCTCGTTCATCAAGGCCACCATCTCGTCCGAGGTGGCCGCCGTCTTGACGTTCACCTTGCAGCCGGTCTCTTTTTCGAAGCCAGTCACCCAGTCGTAGTTCTTGTCGGTCTCACCACGCTCAACGTAGCCAGCCCAGGCCACGATATTGAGCTGGCCTTCACCCTTGCCGAGCTCGGTCGGGGCAGCCTGGGTCTGGCCTGCCAGCAGCGCCGGAACAAGAGCCAGCATCAGAGGGGTCAATTTCATCATGCACTCCTTGCATTGTGTTGACTTGCATCAGGTGAAGGAACGCCACCATGGGCGTTAACATCCTGTTAACCAGCAATGAGCTTAGGGGAGTGGCAATACGATGAATATTTCAATTTTTGGTGGCTCAGGTATCAGCTAAATCGATATCGAGTGCAGATGAATCTGATTTTTGGTGGCTACCCCGCAAGAGATGGCTAGCGAGGGAGCGCCTGACGGGCCCGCAACCGGCTCTGATCCCGCGCAATATCGATAAATTCCCGCGCCGTCCAATCCAGCCGAGAACCACGACGCCACACCAGCCCGATATCGATGGCGGGAATGGGCTCCTTGATGGGGCGCGCCTCGACCCGCTCCTGCTCCAGCGACCAGGGGCGATAGGCAAAGTCGGGCAACAGGGCGACCCCGAGCTGGCTTGCCACCAGACTGCGCACAGCCTCCACCGACGCGGTGCGCAGCACGATACGGGGGGAGATGCCGTAGCGACGCAGGCCGCCACCGATGATCTGATCGAGCTGATCGGCGGTCAGCGAGATCATCGGCTCCTCCCCCAGCGCGGTGAGCGAGAGGGTCGACTCGGCGCAGAGCGCGTGGTTGGCGGCCAGCCAGAGCCGCAGCGGCGAACGGGTCAGCAACTCGGTATCAAACGCCTCTTGCCGGATGGTGCGGTTGGTCATCAGGATCCCCACATCCACCTCGCCATTGACGATCTGGTGCTCCAGAAAAGGCTGTTCATCCTCCTTCACCTCGATCTGTACCGCCGGAAAGGCGCGGCGAAAGCGGCCAAGCGCCTCTGAGAGGTAGTAACCCGCCACCAAGGTGGTCACGCCGATGGTGAGTCGCCCCTGATCCTGCTGGGCCACCGCTTTGAGGGAGTGGCTCGCCTCGGTCATGGCGCCGAGAATGCGGCGGGCGTGGAGCAAAAACTGGTGCCCCTGAGTGGTGAGGGTGACGCCGCGCGGATTGCGCTCGAATAGCGGGGCGCCGAGCTCGGTCTCCAGCTCGCGAATGGCGCTGGTGACCGCCGACTGGGAGATATGCAGCTCGGCGGCGGCGCGACTCACTGAGAAGCTGTCGGCCACGGCCACAAAATAACGGATCTGGCGAAAGGTAAAGTTCATCGGGCATCCTTGCCGATTGGTACGATGAGTGTGATTGGTAAGATTGACTGCCAGCTTAACCGTAAACGGGCGTCTCGCCAAAACCGGGCACTGCTGCCAACTCAATGATCTGCCGATTAAAACCATGCCCCTGCGGCTTGGCGAGCACGACAGGGGCATGGGTCATCGCAGCAAGGTGCAGACAGGGCTATCAGGATTTGTTGAGATACCCCGCCAGCTGGCCGATCAGCCGCTTGCGCAGCTCGCCGAGTTTGGGTTTCTCGTCCGCACACCAGGGCAGCGGGCGGCACGCCTCTATAGTACGCAGGCCAAGGCGAGCAGTGAGCAGCCCGGCCCCCACCCCTTGCGCCGCGCGGGCAGAGAGCTTGGCGGCAAACTCGGCGCCCAGCAAGTCCATCCCCACCTCGGTCACCAGCTCGGTGGCACCGGCGTAGAGCATGTTGCGAAACACCTGACGGATGAGGCGTATGCGGCTCCAGTAGCCGAGCTCGATGGCGTAGACATCGGCGATATCCTCGATCATCCGCAGGTTGCGCCACAGCATGAGCATCATGTCGACAGTGGCAAGGGGACTCAGGGCCACCAGCACTGCGGCCTCCCCCGACCATTTGGCCACCCGCGCCTGCGCCAGCTTGTCGCGCTCGCCGAGTACCAGCTGGCTATAGAGGGTCAGCACTTCCCGATCGCTGTGGCTCTCATCGAGCTGGGCCAGCCAGGTTTGATACCCCTCGCGCCCCTTGTCGCCACTTTTGACCGCCAACCCTTCGCAAAAGGCCTGCCCCTGCCCGACTCCCTGATGGGCCAGCAGATCTTCTGCTCGCGAGCGCACATCCTGACGCCGCTTGAGGGTGCGCAGCCGCAGCCACTCGCGCCCCACCACGCTGGCGGTCCCCGCCGCCACCAGCGCCGAGGCCGCCAGCCAAGCGCTGCCCCAGAGCGGGGTGGTGAGGAATTGATCGTAAAGAAAGGCGCAATACTGGCCCAAGGAGAGCAGACCAACCGCCCCCAGCCCCCACGCCAGCAGCCGATGGCGGCGGCGCGGTTTGATGACGAGGGCGCTCTCCACCTCGGTGAACTCGTCCAGCTCGTCGAGGCGCTCGAAACTCGCCTCCTCCAGCCGCTGGGCCGGTGCGGGCGGTCGCTCGTCACTGGCCACCGTCAAGGCTGGCTCAAGGATCACCTTGCCCTGCAGCGGTGGCCGCTCTTTTATCTGATCGTTCATCGCATTGTTCTCCTGTGCGCAGCCTTCGGCTCAGGTGCCAAGACCGCACACCGTTATTCGAGGTGATCCCCGAGCAGAAACTCCAGCGCCGCATCGAGCCGGATATGGGGCAGCGCCTGATGGGGGCTCATGGGCATGGGGCGAAACGCCTGAAAATCAAAGCCCTGACTGTTCCACCACTGCGCGGGCGGAATATGGGGCGGCACTTCACCCGGGAACAGCAGCAGCGGCTCACCGCTCAGACTGGTGCCGCGGATGGCGGGGAACTCGCGGCCATTGGCCACCCCCTTGCCCACTTCGGTCGCCTTGATGGCGGCAAGCGCCAAGCACTCAGTGGTGATCCCCTCAAAACGGGCTTGGCCGCGGCCGCTGCGCACCAGATGCTGCAGAAGTGAGACCATGGGCGCATGTTGTTCGGGGGTGACGTGATCGGCCTTGCTCGCCACAAACAGCAGCTTGTCGATACGGGGCGAGAAGAGTCGCCGCCACCAGTTGCTCTTGCCGTAGGCAAAGCTCTCCATGATGCGGGCAATGGCCTGCTGCATGTCGCCAAAGCTGGCTGCCCCGGCGTTGAGGGGCTGCAGGCAATCCACCAGCACGATCTGGCGATCAAAGCCGGCAAAGTGCTGCTCATAAAAACCCTGCACCAGATGCTGTTTGTACTGCTCGAAGCGCTGCTTGAGAGTGGCGTAAAGAGTGCCATCGGCGGGCTCGCCGACAGGCATCTCCCACACCCAGGGGACAAATTGCAGCATGGGGGCACCGGCATACTCCCCCGGCAAGACGAAGCGACCGGGTTGAATAAGGTGCAATCCCAGCTCCTGTTTGCAGGCATGCAGATAGGCGGTGTAGCGCTCGGTCAGCTCCGCCACTGGTCGTTCTTCGAAGCGTTGCTCAGCCTGCCACCTGGGGGTCAACCAGCTGGCAGCGAGCGCCTGCAGCTCTGGGCGACGAAGTTGCTCGCGCACCTGTTCGCTCCACTGCTCGTAGCTCATCTCCAGCAGCGGCAAGTCGAGCAGCCACTCCCCGGGGTAGTCCACCAGATCCACGTAGAGGGTGGAGATCTCCCCCAGATGCTTGCGCAGAGGATGACGGGTGCGATAGCGAATTTCGAGACGCACCTCGGCCACGCCGCGGGTGGGCTCGGGCCAGGCTGGTGGATCGCCAAACAGGGAGTCTAGGCCACGCTCGTAAGCAAAGGTGGGAATGTGGGCATTGAGCTGCGGCACCCGGCGGGCACCGAGGATGCGCCCCTGACGCAGGGCATCCCACAACGGCAAACGGCCGTCGATGGCCGCGTGTTCCAGCTGGTTGACCAGCGCCGTGATAAAGGCGGTTTTGCCGCTGCGAGAGAGGCCGGTCACCGCCAGCCGGATATGGCGATCCCGCACCCGGTTCACCACGTCGTTCGCCTTGTGTTGCAGGCGAGTCAACTTCTGTTCCAGTTTATTGAGTATCAAGGCTTGACCCGTTCTCCCTTGGTGGTTGCATCTGGATAGCTGGTGTCGATGGTGGATCATCACGGAAGATTCCACCATCGACATTGAGTGCTTGAGTAAGAACTACAGCTTGCGAAACTCCCGCTGCAGGGTGAACTCCCTGGAGGTCACCAGCTTCTCGATCCGCTGAACTCTGGGCTCCAGCGCGTCAAGTTCCTGCGCGATGCGGCCCAGCGCCTGATGAGGGGTGATCCCCGCCTGCCAGCTACGCGCTTTCATCCGCACCTCGGCAAAGTCGGCATCCTCTTGCGAATAGAGGGTGACCGGCTTTTTATCGAGCAAGAACCAGGCGGCGATATAGGCGGTGAAGGTGATGAAACCGGCGAAGATAAGGCCACTGATGGCGAGCAGCCGCACGATCCAGGTCTCCACCCCGAAATACTCAGCCAAACCGGCACAGATCCCGGCTATCTTGCCCTGCCGGGGATCACGATAGAGGTTACGCCCTTCACGACTGACACTGCTCATACCTTGTTCCTCCAACCGGGTACTTCCGCATCCAGAATCGATTCCAGCGCGCCCACTCGCTCCTGCATCTTCTCGGTGCGAGCCAGCAGCCCTTGCAGCTGTTCCCGCTCGCTATCAGCAAGACCGGCGCCAATCCGCCCCTTGGCACGATAGTGCAGCACCAGCCAGATGGGGGCTACCACCACCATGAAGACCACCATGGGAACCATCAATACGCCCAGCAGATCTTCCATCTGTTACTCCCCCTGTTTGCCTTCGCTTTTGCTGTCGCCCTGCCCCAACTTCTGGCGCATGGCTTCCAGCTCGCGGCTTATCTGATCATCCACTTCCAGCTCGGCAAACTGCTGCGCCAGCGCCTTGTCGGACTGACCCAGATCGGCGCGAGCTTCCATTTCGTCGATGCGACGCTCCATCCGCTCGAATTTGTTCACTACCGCCTGGCTCTCGCCACGAGCTACCTGGCTCTGCACGTTGAGACGACTGCTGGCCGCTTCGGTGCGAATAGCCATCGCCTTTTGACGGGCGCGGGCATCTTCCAGCTTGGCTTCGAGCTGGCGGATCTCCTCACCCAGCTTCTCGATGCCGCTGTCGACCGACTGCTGCTCGCGGTAGAGGGTCTCTGACAACTCGGTCTGTTTCTTCTTCTCGATAAGGGCCGCGCGGGCCAGATCTTCACGCCCTTTGGTCAGGGCCAGCTCGGCCTTGGCTTGCCACTCGTCGACCCGCTCCTGATGACGGGCGACCTGACGACCAATCTCTTTCTGGCTGGCGAGGAAGCGGGCCAGATTGGAACGCTCCTTGACCAGCTCGTCCTCCATCTCCTGGATGATCAGGCGCACCATCTTCTGGGGATCTTCTGCCTTGTCGAGCAGGGCCGTCAGGTTGGAATTGATGATGTCGGCCAGACGGGAAAAAATACTCATGATTGCACTCCTGTTATTGGCATGGCGTTGTTTCTCCATTGACAATGGCAACTTGTGTGCCAATCTGGAACAAAATTTAACTTGTTGATTTATATGGGGCAGAATAGCCGGATTGCAAGATGCCTCGCGCAAGTGATGATTAAAATCACCAACTTTTGGTAAGATTGACCAGCTTTTACAACTGACAGGGATCACTATGACCACGGCCACGGAAAGCCTGCTGGGGGAATCCAACGCATTTCTCGAGATCATTGAGCAGGCCTCACGGCTCGCCCCGCTGCGCAAACCCGTGCTGATCATCGGTGAGCGGGGGACGGGCAAGGAGCTGATCGCCCACCGCCTACATTATCTCTCGGCGCGCTGGGATCAAAGCTTTGTCACCATCAACTGCGCCACCCTGAGCGAGAGCCTGCTGGAGACCGAGCTGTTCGGTCACGAAGCGGGATCGTTTACCGGCGCCGCCAAGCGCCATCAGGGCCGCTTCGAGCGGGCCGATGGCGGCACCCTCTTCCTCGACGAGCTGGCCACCACCAGCGCCCGGGTGCAGGAGAAGCTGCTGCGGGTCATCGAGTATGGCGAGTTCGAGCGAGTGGGCGGGGCCAAGCCCCTCAAGGTGGATGTGCGGCTGGTCTGCGCCACCAACGAGGATCTCCCTGCGCTGGCCGACATGGGGCAGTTTCGCCACGATCTGCTCGACCGGCTCGCGTTTGATGTGATCACCCTCCCCCCCTTGCGGGAGCGGCGGGAAGATATCCTGATGCTGGCGGAGCACTTCGCCCACAGCATGACCCGGGAGCTGGGCTATCCGCTGTTTGCCGGTTTCTCGCGCAAGGCAACCCAGCTGCTGCTGGATTACCACTGGCCGGGCAACGTGCGGGAGCTGAAGAACGTGGTGGAGCGCAGCATCTACCGTCAGGGCAATCCCCAGTTGCCGCTCTCGACCCTGGTGCTCAACCCGTTTGATTCCCCCTGGCGACCACAGGTCACGCAACCTGCGCAAGAGGCCCGAAGCGAGGTACAATCTGCATCCCCCCTCGCCTTGCCGCTCGATCTCAAGCAGGCGGTGGCGGAATACGAGATTAATTTACTCAAGCAAGCGATGCAGCAATCCCAGTATAATCAGCGCAAAGCCGCTCAACTGCTGGCCTTAAGCTATCACCAGTTCCGTGGCATGCTACGCAAATATCAGCTGCTGGATGGCGATAACGATGCAGAACAAGAGTGAAGGAGCGCGGTTGATGCCGACTCCAGCAACACGCCAGCCTTCGCGCTGGCACATTTGTATCAAAACGTGCGTACAAAACCCCTATAAGAACATGGTTCAACAATGAGAATGCTCACACCCTTGCTGCTGGGTCTGCTGGTGCTGGTCACCGGCTGCCAGAAGCAACCCGAGGCCTCCAAAACCGGACTCATCTATTGTGCTGAGGGATCCCCCCTCTCCTTCAATCCCCATGTTTCCAACTCCGGGGTGACACTGGATGCCAGTGCCCGTCCGCTCTACGACCGCCTGCTGGAGGTGAACCCCAACACCCTGGCGTTGGAGCCGGCGCTCGCCACCAACTGGCATGTCAGCGAGGATGGCCTCACCTATACCCTGACCCTGCGCAAGGGGGTGACGTTTCACCATACCCCCTGGTTCAAGCCCACCCGCACTTTCAATGCAGATGACGTGGTCTTTACCTATGCCCGCCAGCTGGACGAGCAGCACCCCTATCACAATGTCTCCGGCGGCGATTACCCCTACTTCTACAGCCTGGGGCAAGATCTGCTGATCAAGCGGGTGAGCAAGAAGGGGCCGCAGACGGTAGTGTTCGAGCTGAATCAGCCGAACGCCTCCTTCCTCGCCACTCTGGCCAGCGACTATGCGGTGATCCTCTCCGCCGAATACGCCGAGCAGATGTTGCAGGCAGGCACGCCAGCCCTGCTCGATAGCCGCCCTATCGGCACCGGGCCGTTCAGCTTCAAGGAGTATCGCCACAACGAGTTCATCCGCTATCTGCGCCATCCCGGCTACTGGGGCGGCGATGCCAAGATTGAACAGCTGGTCTACGACATTACCCCCAAATCCGCCAAACGGCTGGCCAAGCTGCTGACCGGCGAGTGCGACGTAATGAGCACTCCTTCCGCCAGCCAGCTCTCGGTGATCAAGCAAAATCCGGCGCTGAGCCTCTCGGTCCAGTCGGGGATGAACGTTGCCTTTTTGGCCCTCAATACCCGCAAGCCGCCGTTCAACAACGTCAAGGTGCGGCAGGCCATTGCCAGCGCCATCAATATCGACAACCTGCTTCAGGCGGTCTATTTCGATACCGGCCTGCCCGCCAACAGCCTGCTGCCGACCCTCTCATGGGGGTACAACCCCAGCCTGCCCGAGCGCAAACCCGATCTGAAACGGGCGCGCCAGCTGCTCAAGGAGGCGGGTCTGGAGAAAGGGTTCGAGATGCAGGTGCTGGTACAACCGGACGCCCGCCCCTACAACCCGGATGCGGTCAAGACCGCCCAGCTGATCCGCAGCGATCTGGCCAAGGTCGGGATCAAGCTCAAGATCGTGCAACGGGAGTGGCCGGTGATCGAAGGCCGCCTCACCAAGGGGCAGTACGACAGTCTGCTCTCCGGCTGGATTGCCGACAACGCAGACCCGGACAACTTCTTTCGTCAGCTGCTGAGCTGCTCGGCAGTGGAGCGCGGCAACAACTACAGCCGCTGGTGTAGCCCAGCCTTCGATCAGTTGCTGGATGATGCGGTCACCACGCCCCAGCTCTCGTTCCGGCTGCGCAACTACTACTATGCCCAGACCCTGCTTAACGAACAGCTGCCGCTGATCCCGCTGGCTCACGCCTTGCGTACCCAGGTCAGCCGCAGCGACATCGAGGGGCTGACGCTGATGCCCTTTGGCGGCACCTCCTTCAACCAGGCTCACAGGGAGTAAGCATGCTTCTATACACCTTGCGCCGCATCAACCTGCTGCTTATCACTCTGCTGGCGCTGACCTTTGTCGCCTATCTGCTGGACTATCGGCTGATCGGCCATCAGCTCAGCTTCTGGAGCGGCTATCCCGACTTCCTGCGCCGCATTTTCGCAGGTGACCTGGGGCTCTCCAGCGTCTCCGGGCTGCCGGTGCTGGACGAGATCCGCCACTACTTCCCGGCGACCCTGATCCTCTGTCTGGCGGCGTTCGCCATCTCGCTGCTGGTGGGGATACCCCTCGGCACCCTGGCGGCCCTGTCACAGGGCAAGACGCTGGATCTATCCATCATGACTGCCGGTCTTATCGGCTATGCGGTGCCGGTATTCTGGCTGGCGCTGCTGGTGGTAATGCTCTTTTCGCTGGATCTCGGCTGGCTGCCGGCGTCGGGCCAGATCAGCCTGCTCTACGACGTGCCCCCCATCACGGGCATCGCGGTGATCGATGTGCTGCTCAGCAACGAGCCCTGGCGGCAAGCGGCGCTGCATGATGCCCTGCGCCACCTGATCCTTCCGTCACTGGTGCTGGCGGTGGTGCCCACCACCGAGGTGATCCGCCATGTACGCAGCTCGCTCATCGACGTGATGAAGCAGAACTACATCAAGGCGGCGGCGAGCCGGGGCCTTTCCAAAGCGCAGATCGTCTGGCGCCATGGTCTCAAGAACGCCCTGCCGCCGGTACTGCCGCTGCTGGGTCTGCAACTGGGCAGCGTGCTCACCTCCGCCATGATCACCGAGGTGGTGTTCGAGTGGCACGGGATCGGCCGCTGGCTCATCAGCAGTATCGCCCTGCAGGATTACGCCGCCATTCGCGGCGCAACCCTGGTGGTCGCCAGTTTCGTGATCCTGACCAGCGTCAGCACCGAGTTGCTGACCACCCTTATCTATCCGGCACGGCGCAAAGAGTTGTATGCCAAACAAGATTGAACGCGCTCATGGCGTGACCAGGAGCCAGGTATCCTATGCAAGATAAATCGAACATCTATCCCGAGCTCAAGATCCTCTCCCCCTTGAGCAGACGTGGGCCTCATACAGCCGCAATCCGTTGGCGATGGCTGGGCTCTGGTGCTTTTTGCTGCTGCTGCTCATCACGCTGGTGGGGCCGCTGGTCGTTCCCTACGGCATCGATGAACAGCACACCGACAAGCTGCTGCTCGCCCCCTCCTGGGCGGCGACCGGTAACATCGACTACTTCCTCGGCACCGACGATCTGGGGCGCGACATGCTCTCCCGGCTGGTGGTGGGGGCGCGCCTCACTTTCGGCTATGCGCTGGTCGTGGTGGTGATCGCCATGGTGGTGGGCTCCGCCATCGGTATCCTCGGCGGGATGAGCAAGGGACTTAAATCGAGCGTGCTGCACCACCTGCTCGATACCCTGCTCTCCATCCCCTCCCTGCTGATGGCCATCATCATGGTCGCCATCATGGGGCCGGGTTTTGGCAATACCCTGATAGCCATTACCCTGGCGTTGATCCCGCCTTTTATCCGGGCCACCTACAACGCAGTACATGCCGAGATGCAGAAGGAGTACATCACCGCCAGCCGCCTCGATGGCTCGCCCCCCTTCCGGATCATGCGTCTGGCTATTTTGCCCAACATTGTCGAGACCCTGGTGGCCCAGACCACCCGCACCTTGTCGGCGGCCATTCTCGATATCTCGGCGGTCGGTTTTCTCGGCCTCGGCGCCCAATCTCCCCAACCTGAGTGGGGCACCATGCTGGCCGATTCGAGCGACCTTATCTATCTCGCCCCCTGGACCGTCACCCTGCCCGGCATCGCCATCCTGTTCAGCGTGCTGGTGACCAATTTAGTTGGTGAAGGCATTCGTGAAGCACTCAAAGAGGGGAATGACTGATGCCGCTGCTCGACATTCGCAATCTCACCATCGAGATCGACACCCCGCAAGGCAAGGTCAAGGCGGTGGACAAGGTGAGCCTGACCCTGACCGAGGGGGAGATCCGCGGTCTGGTGGGTGAATCCGGCTCCGGAAAAAGTCTGATCGCCAAGGTGATCGTCGGCATCGAGAAGGACAACTGGACAGTGCGTGCCGACCGGATGCGCTTCAACGACATGGATCTGCTGACCATGGCTCCCAAGGAGCGCCGTCGCATCATGGGTCGCGAGATCGCCATGATCTTCCAGGACCCCATCAGCTGTCTCGATCCCTCCGAGGAGATCGGCACCCAGCTGGAAGAGGCGATCCCGACCGATTCGTTCGAGGGACAATTCTGGCAGCGCTTCCAGTGGCGCAAGAAGAGGGCCATCGCCCTGCTGCACCGGGTCGGCGTCAAGGATCACCGCAAGGTGATGCGCGCCTATCCCCATGAGCTGTCGGATGGCATGTGCCAGAAGGTGATGATCGCCATGGCCATTGCCAACCAGCCGCGTCTGCTGGTAGCCGACGAGCCCACCAGCGCCATGGAGTCCACCACCCACTCCCAGATCCTGCGACTGCTGGACAAGATGAACAAGCTGGGCAACACCACCATCCTGATCATCAGTAACGACATCGCCGCCATCGCCAATCTGACCGATACCATCAACGTGATGTATTGCGGCCAGATGGTGGAAGTGGGCACCCGGGAGCAGATCCTCGAGACCCCGCATCACCCCTATACCGATGCCCTGCTCAAATCGATCCCCGACTTTGACAAGCTGGTGCGCCACAAGTCGCGCCTCGAGACCCTGCCCGGCGTCATCCCGCCACTGCAACACCTGCCCATCGGCTGCCGTCTGGGTCCGCGCTGCCCCTACGCCCAGAAGCAGTGCGTGCAGACTCCGTTGATGAACAAGATCAAGGGCCATCAGTTCAGCTGCCACTTCCCGCTGAACATGGAGGAGCCGAAAAAATGATGACCGTTAATGCCCCCATGAAGGAGCCCCGCTTGTGATCGAGCCATCCCTGTTGCAGGTCAGAGGCCTTAGCAAAACCTACCAGAACCGCACCGGTCTATTCCGTCGTCAGGCGGTGGAGGCGATCAAGCCCCTCTCGTTCGATCTCGAAGTGGGTCAGACCCTCGCCATCGTCGGCGAAGCTGGCTCCGGCAAGAGCACCCTCGCCCGCATTCTGGCCGGGATGATCGAACCCACCAGCGGCGACATCGCCATCGACGGCCAGCTGATGGTGCATGGCGATTACCAGACACGCTGCAAACTGCTGCGGATGATTTTTCAGGATCCCAACACCTCGCTGAACCGCAAGATCCGGGTCGGCCAGATCCTGGAGACGCCGCTGCGTCTCAACACCGAGATGACCGAGGAGGAGCGCCGCGAGAAGGTGGTGCAGACCCTGCGTATGGTGGGGATGCTGCCGGATCACGCCCTGTTCTATCCGCAGATGCTCTCCTCCGGTCAGCAGCAGCGGGTGGCGCTGGCGCGGGCGCTGATCCTCAACCCCAAGATCGTGGTGGCCGATGAGGCGCTCTCCACGCTGGATATCTCGGTGCGCTCCCAGATCATCAACCTGCTGCTGGAGATGCAGGAGACCATGGGGCTGAGTTATGTGCTGGTAGCCAACGACCTGGGGATCGTCAGCCATATCAGTGACGAGGTGCTGGTGATGCACGAAGGTCGAGTGGTGGAGCGCGGCAAGACCCTCAAGGTGTTTGCCGATCCCCAACATGAGGTGACCCGCCGTCTCATCCAGAACTACAACAACGAATACCGCAAATAGAGAGGCGCTGGCCACCTCCCTCACCGCTGTTTTTCGCCGAGCTCACACGGCGGGATCAAAAAAGCCCACTGCATGCAGTGGGCTTTCTGTTACCGGCGTTGCTGCTTAGGCTTGCAGCAGCAGACGGTTGATGCGGGAGACGAAGCTCGCCGGATCGTTCAGCCCGCCCTGCTCGGCCAGCTGGGCCTGTTCGTGCAGCAGGGTGACCCACTCACCGAACAGTGCCTCGTCTTCAATGGTGTCGAGTTTCTTCACCAGCGCGTGATCAGGGTTGAGCTCCAGAATGTACTTCTGCTCCGGTACCGGCTGGCCGGCCGCACGCATCAGCTTGATCATCTGGGTGCTCATGCCATAAGCGTCAGTGACGATGCAGGAGGGGGAGTCGGTCAGACGGTGAGTGACACGCACCTCTTTCACTGCATCACCCAGGCTCTTCTTGACCCGCTCCACCAGACCGGCGTTGGCCTTCTCGGCCTCTTCCTGTGCCTGTTTGGAGGCTTCGTCTTCCAGATCGCCGAGATCCAGCTCGCCACGGGTGACGGAGACCAGCTGCTTGCCGTCGAACTCGGTCAGGTGGCTCATTAGCCACTCGTCCACCCGCTCCCACATCAGCAGCACTTCGACGCCCTTCTTGCGGAAGATCTCGAGGTGCGGGCTGTTCTTGGCGGCGGCATAAGAGTCGGCGGTGATGTAGTAGATCTTCTGCTGGCCTTCCTTCATCCGGCCAACATAATCCTCCAGCGACACGGTCTGGGCTTCGCCCTCGCCGGCGGTGCTGGCAAAGCGCAGCAGCTTGGCGATCTCTTCGCGGTTGGCGTAATCCTCGGCCGGACCCTCTTTGAGCACGTTGCCGAACTCGCTCCAGAACTTGGCGTACTTCTCGGCGTCGTCCTTGGCCAGCTTGGCCAGCATGGTCAGCACGCGCTTGGAGCAGGCCTTGCGCAGGGAGACGGTCACCTTGTTGTCCTGCAGGATCTCGCGGCTCACGTTGAGCGGCAGATCGTTGGAGTCCAGCACCCCTTTGACGAAGCGCAGGTAGGTCGGCATGAACTGCTCGGCGTCGTCCATGATGAAGACGCGCTGCACGTAGAGCTTCAGGCCGTGTTTCTGCTCGCGGTTGTAGAGGTCAAACGGTGCGCGGGCCGGCACGTAGAGCAGGCTGGTGTACTCCTGCGCCCCTTCCACCCGGTTATGACCCCACAGGAGCGGATCTTCGAAGTCGTGGGCGACGTGCTTGTAGAACTCCTGATACTCCTCGTCCTTGATGTCCTTCGGGTTGCGGGTCCACAGCGCAGTGGCGCGGTTGACCTGCTCCCACTCGCCCGGGGTGCCGACGATGGTCTCACCGTCTTCTTCCCGATCCGGGGTGCCCTCTTTGAACATCTCCACCGGCACGCTGATGTGATCGGAATATTTGCTGACCACGGAGCGCAGACGCCAGTCGTCGAGGAACTCGTCCTCTTCGGCACGCAGGTGCAGGATGACGTCAGTACCGCGACCGGCTTTGGTCACATCGGCCACGGTGAAGGAGCCTTCCCCTTCAGATTCCCACTGTACGCCCTGCTCCGGAGCAGTACCGGCGGCGCGGGAGACCACGGTCACCTTGTCGGCCACGATGAAGGCGGAGTAGAAACCGACCCCGAACTGACCGATCAGTTGGGAATCCTTGCCCTGATCGCCGGAGAGGTTTTTGAAGAATTCTGCGGTGCCGGACTTGGCGATGGTACCCAGATGCTCAATCACCTGATCACGGGTCATACCGATCCCATTATCGGAGATGGTCAGGGTACGCTTCTCTTTGTCCACCACCAGACGCACACGCAACTGGCCGTCGTTTTCGAACAAAGAGGCATCGGAAAGCGCCTTGAAGCGCAGCTTGTCCGCCGCATCGGAGGCGTTGGAGATCAGCTCGCGCAGGAATACTTCTTTGTTGGAGTAGAGGCTGTGAGCCATCAGGCTCAGCAGTTGTTTGACTTCAGTCTGAAAGCCGTGGGTTTCGGCATGAACACTTTGGGTCATGGACCAATCCTCAGAAACATCGGGTTGAACATATGCTCAACCTAGATGGGGACAGCGATCCAAATATCAAGGGGGCGAATGTGCAATCCTGCTCATTCGCCCCCTGTTGGCGTGTAACCGCCGATTTTATGTTCAGTTTTTCGCGACTTGCCGCCACCCGCCCCTTACTTGAGGCGCTGGCGCCCCATCAGGGAGTGGGAGAGCGTAGTGCCATCCACCAGCTCCAGCTCGCCCCCCACCGGCACGCCATGGGCGATGCGGCTCACCTCTACCCCGGCGGTGCGGGCCATATCAGCGATATACCAGGCGGTGGCATCCCCTTCAATGGTGGGGTTGGTGGCGAGGATCAGTTCGCTGATCGCCTCATCTTTCAAGCGGCGCTCCAGAATATCGAGTCCCAGCTCCTCCGGGCCTATGCCGTCCAGCGGCGACAGATGGCCCATCAGCACAAAGTAGCGACCGGAAAACTGGCCGGTCTGCTCGATGGCCGCCACGTCAGCCGGGCTCTCCACCACACAGAGCAAGCCATTCTCTTCCCGTTTGGGATTGGCGCAGATATCGCAGCGGTCGTTCTCGGTAAAGGTGCGGCAGTGGCTGCAGTGGCCAATCTCGGTCAGGGCGCGAGAGAGCAGCTGGGCCAACCGCAAACCGCCGCTGCGCTCACGCTCGAGCAGGGTAAAGGCCATCCGCTGGGCAGACTTGGGCCCCACTCCCGGCAATACCTGCAGGGCTTTCATCATCTCATCGAGCAGGGGACTGAACTTCATAACACTCCTTACACAGGCCTGCCCCTCGCCACCACCAGGGCCACGACGGGTCAGCAAAACAGGATAACGCCATTGGCGCAGGACTATACCCGAGCCCGCCGCCCATCGCCATCGGCTTGCCCACACCTTCTTCGCTAACCGCCCTGTCGCATCAACCGGACAGTTTTCAACGAGGCACTTACCCGTTAGAAATGGCGCTTGTTTTGCTCTATCGCCAGCGTGCTTGCCCGAATCAATGGAATTCAAGGGTAACAACAAAAAAGGTTGGTAACGCCCTTGGTCTACCAGCAAGAAAGTACAGATAATGGATTAGGAAAATGACAATCCGATGAGTTATTTAGGAAACGATTGAATGGATAAAAATAAAACCATCATAAAACAATTCGACTCCAAACACTTAAACATCTAAAAAATAACTCTTTAAAAACTACTCTTGCACATGACTAGCAATAAATTCAGATGAGATATGATTAGCTAGCCAAACAATATCATTACCACGATAGAAAATTGTACCATTTTTCATGGCCCCATCAGTCTCTATTTGTAACAAAACTGGTTTATTGGACTTACGACGACCGACTTGAATAGCTGTATCGATATCTATTGAAAGATGTACATACTGTCTTCCCATAGGCAATAACCCATCTTTTAAAATTATTCTAGCAAGTTCTGGTGATGTACCATGATATAGTGCTATGGGTGGTATGGCTGGCTGTTTAAGCAGTTTTTTCGGTACAGAATGACCATATAGTGCCCGGATTTTACCATCGCATATTTCATGTCGTTTTTTATCTGACGCCGTGATCATATCAACCAGAGTATCGGTGGTAATATCACTCCATTTTGAATTCTCTCGGTGTAACACCTTGATTAAATCATCAACAGCAACCCATCCTTGCTCGTCCAGCTCCAACTCATAAAGCCATGGCTCATGACGAAGAGCATGTGAAACTACACGACTGACTTTCTCAAAGTCCTTTTCATCAACCATAAAAACCCCTATTACATTTAAATAGCATACTTATCATTTATTCATCCTCATCCTCATCATTCCAAGATTCATGTTCAGCTGTGGCTGCAGTTAACCACTTATCGAAATCAGGGTATGTTCCATGACATGAGCAATCTATTGTTGAAAACGAGTTGATAATTACAATGTCACCATTTTTCAGGTCAAAACAGGCAACATCATCATTTGCCATATATTTAGCAAACGGAATCAATGAGTACACTGGATATTGCTTGTGCAGGATTTTATGCCACGCATCCACATCCTCTTCATCATGAGCTAGCATCATCCATGGCTCAAAACTTTTAGATGATGGGTCTTTCAAAAAGCTAATGTATTTCTCGGGATATTTGAAACCCTGCATATTAAAAGTACCCAAAAATATATCCATCATTTCTTACCACTCAACTTAGGATCTACATCTGAACCAAACTGGTTATTTTTTGAAAAAGATTTTGGCTTTTGCTTTTCTATCCTCAAAATAATTGCTTCCCCCCACGTATCTGGCACTGACGTTGTTTTAAATCTTCGTTTCTCTTCATCAGTAAGAGGACGTTCAAAATCATTAACTCTCGCTTTAACTTTTACTCCAGCCTCTCTTGCTGCTCTTACTCTCGTATTATCCATTGATGTCAGTCCACCATCAGGCATTTTCACAACATCGATAGGATCACCCTGCCAACCGTTTTCCTTCATACTAGCGACAAGGTCATCATATGTATAAGGCTTGCCACTACCTCTTTCCGTCTTATTGAATGAAACCGAATTTTGAGAAAAACGAATATCTTGAGGATCAAGATGTACAACTGGAGGTCGTGGGCCTTCCATTTTTTTCTCTACAATTTCTTCGGAATCAGGACACTGTCCAGGCTGATTCATTAATCCAAGTGGGTCCACCCAACCAATCGGGTTGGGGGCGTACTGGTAGTTATTGAGCCCGCCAGCCAAGCCTATCGGGTCGGAGGTGATAAATCTACCCGTTTCAGGCTGGTAGTAGCGGTGACGGTTGTAATGCAGACCGGTCTCGGCATCAAAATATTGCCCCTGAAAACGCAAGGGAGTGGCAACCTCGGCGATCTCTTCCCGCCACACATTGCCATAGGCGCGATAACGCACCTGCCAGGCGGTCGCCCCATTGTCGCGGGTCAGCGCCAGCGGGGTACCGAGGTGGTCAAGTTGATAATGGAATACCTCGGTATCCGTGCCTTCGCCTTCCAGCTGCACCAATGGCTTGAAGCTGCCCGGCTCATAGATAAAGCTGCGGTACTGATCATCGGTGCGACGTTTATCATCACCAAGCTGATAACTGTTTTCGGCAATCAGGTTGTTGGCCTGCCACAAGAATTCGGTGACCAGCTCGCCCTTTGTCCCACTCACCGTCTTGCGAATACGGCGGCCAAAGGCGTCGTAGTCATAACGGGCCGTGGTGCCATCCGGCAGCTCAGCCCTGATCAGTTGGTGCTGGCAGTCGTAGTGATAACGGGTAACCAGTGACTGGCCTTTGCCACGACGCTCGATGGCCAATCGACCAAATTCGTCGTACTCAAAATGGCGATCGCCACTCAACAGCAGCCGGTTACCCTGGGTGCGCGCCCCCTCAAACTGGCCACCCAGCGTCTGGCTCAACAGGTTGCCCGCCGGATCGTGCAGGAACCGCTCGGTCAGTTCACCACGCACCTCCAGCAAGCGGTCCAGCGGGTCGTAGCGGTAGTGCTGCTCCCCTTGCACACTGTCATTGATCTGCAGCAGATTGCCGGTGCGGTCATAACCGTAACGCCGCTCACGAGCAACCTGTTTGCCCCGTTGCAGTCGCAGCGCCGTCAGGCGCCCCTGCTCGTCATATTCGTATTGTTGGGTCAGCGCCCCCTGGCTGCGGCGCATCTCCAATCCACTAACCATCTGGTGGCGAGTCAGCTCAGCGCCGTTCAGATCAATCCCGCTTAGCTCCCCATTCAGATAGTGGTAAGCCAGCTTGTTGCCATCGGGCAACTGCCAGTGGGCCAACCGCCCCATGGCATCATGCTTGAAATAGCTGGAAGCCCAGCCCTGATGCTCGGCCAGCAGATTGCCTGCTGCATCGTATTCAAAGGTGAGTGGCCAGGCGCTATCATCCACCTGGGTCAACTGACCGTACTGGTCATAGCTGAACTGGATTTCACGGCCATCGGGCAAGGTTTTTTTAAGCAGCCGCCCCATGGAGTCTCGCTCATAACGGGTGACCAGCTCGGTCTCCTGCTTGCCGAACTCGGCCTTCTCGCTCAAATGGCCGTTGAGGTCGTAGCGGTAAGCGGTGGTGCGACCATCAAAGCCGGTTTCCCGCGCGACCAGGCCATTGGGGAAGTAGTGAATGCGGTGCTGCTCGCCATGCTCGTTCTCAATCTCGCTCAAGAAGAGCTTGGCATTGTCGTAGCGATACTTAAGCTCACTGCCGTCCGGGTTGATGCGGCGGCTTACCAGATGCAGGCCGGGGTGATATTCGTAGCGGGTCTCACGGCCCAGCTCATCCCACTCGGCCGTCACCTTGCCATAGGCGTTATATTCGAAGCGGCGGGAGCCACCACCAGGCAGATACACGGCTTGCAAGCGATCGGCCGCATTCCATTCATAGCGGGTAATCGCGCCACGCGGGTCGCGCCGTACAATCTGACGACCCCGCTCGTCATAGCGCCAGCGGGTCACGCCGCCGTTGGCACCCTTCTCCTCGATCAGCTGCCCAAGGCGGTTCCAGCCCAGTTCGATGCGGCTGCCATCGGGTTGCACCACGGTACTGAGCTTGCCTTGCGTGTTATAGCTGTAGCGAGTCTCCCGCCCCAGGGGATCCCGTCTTGCAATCACATCCCCTTGCTCGTTGCGTTCAAAACGCCACTCACGCTCCCCCTGCACCACCTTGCGAACCCGACCATCCCAATAGTGATAGGTGGTCTGACTGCCATCGGGCGCAATCTCGCACTCCAGCAAGCCCGCTTCGTCATAGTGGTAACGGGTTTCGCCCCCCAGTGCATCGCGGGCCAGCACTTTCTGACCCTTGTCGTTATAGACAAACTCGCTGACCGCGCCGTCGGGATCTTGCTGACGGATCAGTCGAGCGTTGCTGTCATGCTGGTACACCTCCTGACTGCCATCAGCATTGCTGACCGTCACTTCACCCTTGTCATCATCCCAGGTGTAACTGACATCAAAACGGGCCACATCACTCCAGTGGCGAACCGCGCGCGCCAGCTTTCCTTCCCGCTCCCATTCCCAGAAGAACCCTGCGCCGCCCGCCAGTCGGCGCTCCAGGATCACCCCATCGGAACGATAGCGGTAACGTTCGCACTCACCGGCCCCGTTTTCAGCCACCACCAGGTGCCCTGCATCGTCATAGTAATAACGTTGCAAGGTCGCTTCTGGCTGCCAGTTAATACCGTCAAAATGCTGTAATTCGACAGCGGTCAGATATGCCTTTTGATAGACAATGCGAAGAGCCAGACCGCCCTCGTTCTCAATCCAGCAGGGGCGCCCCTGCTCATCGGCACGGATAGTGAGCCGGTTGCCATAAAGGTCTGACATGGCCGTCAAACGGCCTGTCTTGCCATGCCAGGTGAAATGCAGGAAGGGCGATCCCGCCTTGGCTACTATTACCTCGTCAGGCTCATCCCCCAGATAAACGGCCGCCTCTGACAACTGGTTGGTGATCATGGGTCTGGCTGCCGAGGGCATCGGCAACTCGATGGCAAGAGACTCCTGATCCCACCAGGTCAGGCTATCTCCGTGACGTTCTAGCCGATGGGCCAGCGCATGACTCCACCCCGCCCCCATGCCACAGGAACGCTCAACAGCTGACGTGCGATAGAGGCGACCAAAGGTAAACGGCAGCATGCCCGGCAGATGGGCATCCTCCAGCGCCAGTAACTCCTCGCCGGTGACCATGGACACAGGGCAGTTGTTCTTGCAGGTTTTGGCTTCAGTCTGGCTGGCATGACCAGCGGCGTTGGTTGAGTGTCTGGAGGTGTCTGGTGTACTACCAACCTGCTTGATAGTGGTGCGCGACTTGTGCCTGCGGCTCTCTGCTGTCGCTTTTTCTACAAGCGTTGATGCTCCTCTGTCGATCAGCTGTAGATCTGCTTTTTTAAGCGGATTCAACGGCGCCCCACCCGTCACCAACACCGGCTTGGCTACATCGATATGAGCTACCAAATTGTGCTTTTTTGACATGGCGATTAATGTTGCCGCCAGCTTGGCCATCCGAGCCTGCTGCTTGGCCGCCCTGGTCATGGTGGTCGCCACTTTGGCACTATAGCGAACGGCTATTCCTGCACCGCCGGTCAAGACGATCCCAACCAGTACATCAAACAGTACAGTGACCACCGCCTGGGTACCAAACTCCACCAGCTCATCCGGGGGGAGCATCTTTAACCAGCTCACCAGTGCATTAACATAGAGATAGATCAACGCCTCATCTTGCAGCACCAACATGGCGCTCTCGATCTTCTCTGCTCCCGCTTGTGCCACATCGGCCGCATTTACCCCGAATTTCAGCAGTTTTTCGGCATTACCCATTGGATCAGCCAATAAATCATACAGACCGGTTAAATCGTCCCATACCGAGGCAAGCGCACGACCAATCCCACGCAACACTCCGGCGGCAACTGCAACGCCACCACCGCCATTACGTTGATAATTAACCCATGCAGGTTGATGGGTCGAGGCCCACTCGCGCTCCAACCAGGCAGCCAAATCAGCCTGCACCACCTGATATGATCTAAATAATCCATCAAAATCACTCTTCTTCACATTGGGATAGAAGGTCACCCTGTAGGATTCCCCTGGCTTGAGACTCCCAATTTCGGCCACCCCCTTGGCATCGAGCGAGCCCTTTCTTTCCTCTTTAGCAGGGACAAACTTTCCCTTTTCCATCTTCCCCGATTCCACTAGGTAGGGGGTATTACCGATAGGAATAAAGCGCACGGATTCAAACAGATGGACCAGCCGCAAAGTGCCACTCAACGGGCACTGCGTCACCACGGATTGCGCCTTCTTGCTGCTCGAAGACGCCTTTACCGTCTTGTCACCAACCTTGATGGTCTGCTCCATGTCCATACCGAGCATGTCGCCAAGAAAGAAACTCTCGGCATCCTTGCGGTACTCAGTCAGGGCATTGCGATAATCGGCGATCACCTGGGTGAAGACGGCCTGGCCGGCATTACTCATGCTTGAACCTCATTGAGCAGCGCCGCTTCCAGCGCTGGAAATAGATCGATATCAGGGGATGGGTAACGGGAAACGAAACGGGCAACTTTGCACCTGAGATTGGCCTCGGGGAAAGACCAGTAAAGCTGGCCATTCTCATCTGCCAGTTGTTGCATCAGGTTGTTGATAAGGGGACCTGTATCTTGCCCGGCCAACACGGCTGCAATTGCGGGAGGAAGTTCCCACCAGGGAAATGGACGCACAGCACAAGGCTCAGATGCCCCCCATGAAAATCCATAGCCCTGACACCACATCGCATCCAGTTGTGGCAACAGCCTTGTCATATCATCACCAAGCTGCGACACGATGGCAGACATATAGACGCCATCCCAATAGCGAAAGAACACTGCTTCACCCTGATGCCAGATCTGGGTCAGCCCCTGAAAATGGCCATAGAGGGTGCCAGCAGGTTGCGCTGTCGCCAGAATAAATCCCCAATCGCGAGCATCGGTCGTTTCAGCCCATTCGATAAAAGGACTCACCTTGTCCAGCTCGACCAGATAGGGCATCACGGGGAGCCAGTCGTGATAGGGGGTACCGAGATAGAGTCCGCGCGGTGTATGACGGCCATCAAGCTGGTAATAGTGCTGCAAAGGCGCCGCATCGCTGGCCCCTGCCAGTACGGCATAGAGTGGGCTGGTTTGCACGGCTACCCACTCAGCAAGCGACATTGCTTCAGATTTCACAGCCGCCCTCCTTGCACTTCTCACACTCCTCACAGAAAGGGGCGGCACTCTTCATGGTGGCCAGCTGGGCAGGACTGAGCGGCACCTTCGGCATGGGAGGAACTGACACACCATGAGGGCCGACAGGGGATTTACCCGCCCAACCTGAACCAGACCCCGGGCCTCCCCCAGAGTTCATCTTGATCGTAGGGCCAACCAGTGTGACGCCACCACCATCCACCTTGATAAAGCAGCCGCCCACCTTGACGGTAATTTCAGATCCCGCCTCCAGCACCACCTTGGCGCCAGCCTTGACGTGCACCTCCTGCCCGGCCTGGGTGAGCCAACTTTGTCCCAGTTTTTGGTGCATAGAAGCATCCACCGTCAGCGAATAGTCAGCCTTGATCTGGTCGCGCTTCTCGCCTTCTACCGTCAGGTGGTCATTGGCCTTGATGCGGGTGACCCGCTCGTTGTCGATGTCACGATGCTCGTCATGCTTGATGTGCCACGCCGCATCGTTTTCAATCAGCACATTCAGGTCTTTCTGACCGTGGATATAAATCTCTTCCTGCCCAGCCTGGTCTTCAAAACGAAGTTCGTTGAAGCCCTCACCCTGGTGGGTTTCGGTGCGCAGCACGGTGCGGGTCTTATTGGCGGGCAACTCGTAAGGTGGCCGGTTGGTGGCGTGGTAGGTACGACCGGTCACGATAGGCTGGTCGGGGTCACCTTCGAGGAATGAGACGATGACCTCGTGGCCGATGCGCGGAATCGCCATCATGCCGTACTGGCCACCGGCCCAACCCTGGCTCACCCGCACCCAGCAGGAGCTCTGGTCGTTGGAGCTGCCGTAGCGGTCCCACGGGAACTGCAGTTTCACCCGGCCATGTTCGTCGCAGTAAATCTCCTCCCCCTCGGGGCCGACCACTATCGCGATTTGCGGGCCGTCCACCATCGGCTTGTGAGGTGCCTCGGGGCTGCCGATGCGGGCGCGCCAGGTGGTGCTCACTTTCACTACACCAAATTCGTTGTGGTAGACGGTCGGGCCGCTACCCCCCTCTTCCTCCAGCGCTTGCGGTTGCTCACCGGTGTGGCGAATATGAACGATTTGCCAGTCGGTGTTGAGGCTGCCGTTAGGATGCTCGGTCAGTGAAAAGTGCTGACCCGGCAAGAGCGCCGCGCTGTTGGACTTGCCACTGCCGCTGACCGCGTCATTGCGCAGGGCATCGAGCCGGTGCTGGGCAAAGGCCTTGCCGCTGCCGTCCTGCTTGTAGCGGCCCGGGTAGTCAAAGTGCTGGTAGGTATCCCGTTGGTGCTCGAGCTCTGCGCCCTGCTTTTTGTGGGAGAGACCATAAGCTGGCGTCTTGAAGCTGTAGTCCTTGAGCTCTACATCGCTTGGCCGCACCGCCTCGCGGTAGTGGAACTGGCGCACATAGGGCCCTTGTTCCAGCGAGCGGTTGCCAAGGTTGAAGAAAAGCTCGGGGCCAGCGGTCAGGGCTGCCGCATCGTCGGCAAAGACGATACGGTGCTTGCCTGCTTCAAACTCGTGGAAGTAGAACAGCCCCTCTTCGGCGGCAAGGCGGTTGACAAAATCAAGGTCGGTCTCGCGGTACTGAACGCAATATTCCCGCTGGGCGTGCTCGTTCTTGAGCGCAAAGGCGTAATCGGTGATGCCGTGCTCTTGCAGCAGGATGCTGAGGATTTCGTCAGGCTTCTGCGCCTGAAAGATACGGGAGTTCTGGCGCAGCCCCAGTCGCCACAGGGCCGGTTTGACTTGCAGCTGATAGCGGGTGCGGCGAAAGCCACTGTCCCCTTGGGCAAACTCGCTCACTACCCCGCAGACCCGCCGTTGCTGCTCGCCGTTGTACCACACCAGCAGCTCACAGGGCTGGTCCAGCACGGCGCCAAAGTCGACATCGGGCTGGCTGCTGGCCACCTCCAGTTGCAGGTTGAACGGCCGGTTCAGCCCCTCATCCAGCTGGAAACTGGCCACCACAAAGGTGCTCTCGGGCAACGCCCCCACCTTGACCGTAAATTGTAATCCTGTGCTTTGCGCCATGACTCTGTTCCTTATCCTGCCTGTCCGCTACCGGAACCAATCACCACGCCACCGCAATCCACTGCCGTGCCGGTGACGGCGATGGGTTTGCCATTCACCAGCACAGAGCCAACACCACCGGCAATGGCACGTGGGTGCGGCGGGTTATTGGGCTTGTCATGGGGCGCCAGTGGATCACCTTGACGAGCCACAGGCTTGCCATCGAGGAACACGTCGGGACTGGCAGCTATCACCGGGGTCGGTGGGAAGCCATCGTGGTCGGTGCCGATGTCACCGAGCAGTGCGATAGCGGGGCACATAGTCATTCTCCATATGAGTGGGGAGACGCACAGACATCATCCCTCTGCCCCTGTGCCCGGTGGAACGCACCAGGCACAGGCGATTTTGATAAACAGCGAATAAACAGAACAGGCCGCAGCACAGGCTATGCCATTCAGCGCTGGCGAAATTAGCCAAATAAAATCAAATGGTTAACCTCTTTCGATAGATGACAGGCTTATCCATTCGCAAGAGATTGCGCAAACTGGGCAATCCCCCTGCCAAATATTGCATCCGCAGTGCAACCCTCTGGAATATGCGCAACTGGTTGCGCATAACAGAGCAATCAGCTACCGGATAGCCCCTGTTGCAGTTGGTAAAGCCGAATATTGAGTGCTTTCAGGTCACTCTCTATCCCTTTCAGCTCGGCAGCCGTAATAGGCTCCTGCGACGCTTTTCGCGCCTCCAGTTCGCTCAGGCGCAAGCTGAACGGAATCTCCTGCATCAGGTTCTTCTGTACTTCGTAGAGCTGAGACTTGAGGTAGGAAATCGTGACCGTCTTGCGCTGACGCTCCAGCTCCAGCAGCTGATCGATCAGGGCATCGACCCCGGCACGCGCCTCCAGATAGGTCGGAACCCGGTTGAGATCCCCCTGCTGGCCGGCCAGCGCGCTCTGCCACTGTTTGTCGAGGGCCTTGACCGCCAGCGAGTCGGGATAGAGCATCTGCAGCGAATTGCGCAGCCCTTCGCCATAACGGTACCAGTAGAGGGGAGAGGTCTGCTCAAGCCGATCCAGTTGGGCCTGATAACGCGACACCAGCTCGCTCTCCATCCCCTGCAGGGTCTGCTCCCCCAACACGATGCGCGCCTGGCGAATGTCGTCATAACTCAGGGCCTGCGGCAATGCTGCAGCGGGTTGTTGCAACCGTTGCGCCGCGATGACCTTCTCCTGCTGCTGATGTTGCCAGCCAAGCCATCCCATCATGGGCAAGGCGCAGGTGAGCAGGCCACAGCCAAACCAGAACCAGGCCGGCCGCTGTTTGCGGTGCTGCTCAATCTTGAGCACAGTCGGCTTCATCTGCCCCTTCTCGCGCCCCACCAGGATACTGCCCTGAGGCAGGTGCGGGGTTGCCCCGGCAGAGGCGCCGTGGTCGCTCTCCATGTCGGATTTGAAGAAGACCATCGGCGGGATCTGCAGCTCGTCCTTGAGGCCCGGCTCATCGGAGACGATGACAATCTCGGTCTCGTCAAACAGATGGGTGTACCCCTCGATAAAGTGCACCAGATTCTCGACCCGGGGGATGCGGCTCAAACCGGCGTTGTGCAACTTCTCGCTGATGAGTTGCAGTGCCCGCTCGCAGCGGTAGATCAACCGCTTGTCCTCGTGGCTGATCTGGTACTGGCGGATCACGTCGCTGATGCGGGCGATAAACCAGTCGAGCATCTCGATGCGGGCCCGCTCCTGATGCAACGGTGGCCAGAAACTCTCCCACTGGGTAACGATGAGGTTGGCGAGAAACTCGCACCCTTCGGTAAAGCCGCTCAGCCCCTGAATGCGGGAGCGCGCCAGAGTGAAGTAGATGGCGGTTTGCAGATCCACCCCGTGCTTTTCAAAAATTTGACTGGCAAGCTGATGGATCCTGACCCAATCCACCTCGGGGCGGGAGGCGTGGCTAAGCTTGTTGATCTCGGCGCGCAGCGCCTCGTACTCCGGCAACATTCTGGGGTCACGCCCCGCTTTCAATGCCTGCTGGCCTTGTTGATTCTGTGACATATCGGATTCCAAAGTGCGGGGGGCATGACGCCCCCCCAACATGGTCAATAGAGGGATTCAGGCAAGCTGAACTGGCTGAACAGGCCGCCGGTGAAGGGGTTCTGGGCGCTGTCGGTATAGACCCGATAGGTCATGGCACCCTGATCCACCGGGAAGCGCACATCAAAGGTGGCCTCGTTGACCTGAGTCAGCTCCCCCTTGTCCATCAGGCGGAACATGGCCCAGGGACCGACAAAGCCCTCGCTGCGCGGTGAACGTTCGCGGGCAGCCGGTACCAGGGTGATCTTGCTTTCGGCCCCGTCGCGCATGGTGTTTGGCCACACCAGCGGGATCTTGTTGCGACGGCCGTGGGCATACTCCAGCAACTGGCCATCCAGGTTGAGCACACTACGCCGCTTGTTGGCGGTGAGTTCGATGGGCTCGAGGGCAAATTGCACCTCCAGATTGCCCTGCTGGCTGAAGAAGATCTGGCGGATCCGCGCAGCGCGATCCAGCTGTTTGATAAGCTCGGCCTGAATGGGTGAGCTCAGCTCTCCCTCCATCAAGCCCCCCTCCACCATGGGTTTGAGGTTGACCTGATAGAAGCTGTCCAGAGTGCCACCGGGGGCAAAGAAGCGCTCCATCTCGGAGAGCGGCACATCCTTGGCAGAGCCCGGGTTGAACGGATAGCGATCCGCCAGCTGGCTGTTGAACGGTGCCAGCACCTTCGCCTGCCACTCCTGATTGAGGGATGACATCGCCAGATCAATCACCAGTTGCGAACTCTGATCCGCCAGTTGACCCACCCAGCGATTGAGCGGCTCGGGCAGAGCACGGGCATACTGCTGCAATGCAAAGACCGGATCGGCGTACTTGTTGGTCAAACGCAGTTGCACCGCCTTGAGGGCTGACTGTCCCGGCTCGGTGGCATTGACGATCAGCTCCATATAGTGCTGCAGCTCAATCAGCTTCTGGTTCACTTCCGAAATCAGCGGCCCCTGTTCCCCACGGCCAGTCAAGACGCCATTGGTGGCCATAAAAGGGCGACCGATCCGGGCAGTGATCGCCTGCGCCGGATCTCCTTCCGCATCGGAGATCTTGCGAATACGGGTGTTGTCATCCAGCGCAGCGAGCACCCGCTGGAATGGCTGGTCGTTGCCGGTGATGGCCGAGAGCACATCGAGCGCCTGCTCGGGACTGGCAAGGGTCTGCACATCCAGATTGGTCAGCAATTTTTGCCACTGGTTGACGTAATCGGTGACATAGCGATCGTTGACCTGACGAGTAATCTCCTTGCGATCCGCCTCGCTCAACTGGCTCAGCTTGCGCTGGCCCAGCACCCAGGCATCCATGGCGGTGAGATCGATCAACGCCTTGTCCTGTTTGAGGAAGAAATCACTGAACCCGGGCCAGGTCAGCAAACGCGGCACCTGACCAGCACTCTCGTTACGCAGGGCAAACACGGTGTCGAAGGTGGGGCCCACCTCGTCACGGACATTGAGATCCGGCGGCAACACATCACCCGCCTTCACCACCAGATTCTGATAGACCCGCTGATACATAGGCAATTTGCCCAGTTCACGCTGGGCGCCATACACCGGCTCCTTGAATGGCACAAATGCCGTGATGGCGGCCTGATCCCGAGCAGCGCGAGCACCATGCCAGTCGGTATGATCGAGGGCATAGTCAAGATGCCCCATCAACTGCTCCTGCACCGCCCCCTGTCCCGGGAACGCTTTCTGCCAGCGGCTAGCCATGTACTGCTCCACCAGCTCCTTGTTGCGACCGGAGGCATCATCGAGCATCCGCATCACCCGCAGGATGGAGAGCTTCTCCTCGCTGCCAGCCGGTGCACGGTTAAGATCCTCCAGCAGTCCCTGCATCTGGGCAGGCAGGAAACGCAGCCCCAGCAGTTGCAGATAGGAGCCTTCCACATAGGGGCCAATCTCGTCCCCCTGATAGAGGCCAAGGTCTGCCACCAGCGGCATCCGCTCGCGATAGTTGCCAAAAGAGAGGGTTGCCTCGCGAATAAGGTTGAGACGTGGCAACTGGCTGACACCGAATGCATGTTCATCAGCGACCTCGTTAGTCTCGGTGAACGCTTGCGCCTTAGTCAGTACATTGCGCCCTGCCTCCTCATTGACCCGGTAGAAGTAGTGCCAGCCACCGATCAGGGCTGCAGAGAAGAGCGACAAGCAACTCAAGCCAATGGCCATCCGGCGACGACGATAGAGGGTATGCAGCCGATTTTCTCCGGCCAGATGGGCCTCGGGGAAGATGATCGAAGAGAACAACTTGCGCACAAAATAGGTGTTGGACTCCCCGCGCAGGGCGGAGTGAATAGGCTCGGGCAAGCTGTAACGCCGGGAAGCGGCCTGAGCAAAGGCATCGAACGGGACACCTTGCTGATAAACGGAGCTGATATAGACGCCGCGCACCAGCAGTGGTTTGCTTTCTTCAATGGTCAGGGTTTCATCGAGCAGGCTGGTCACATAATCCTTGAGACCCGCCAATTGACGAACAAACGAGAAGAGGGCGTTGCGCTGGGCGGCATCGAGCCGGGCCAACATCATCTCCGGCAAATTGCGGTTGAGATTGTCGACCCACTGATCCCAGAACAGCGCCAGATCCTGCTGCCAGGATTTGCCCTGACTGCTGCCGGGGTTGAAGGTCACCCCCAGCACGGCGTCACGGGCCTCTTTATCCAGCTGTTCATAGACCACATCAAAGCCGCGCAGCATGTCGAGTTTGGTGAAGGTGACATAGAGCGGCAGCCGGGTATTCATGGTGGCCGACACCTCTTGCAACCGGGCACGCATCAGCTGGGCATACGCCTTGCGCTCGGCCACGCTGGCCGTAGACAACCACGCCAAATCAACGGTCAGTACCAGACCATTGAGGGGCTGACGACGACGGTGCTCGTTGAGCCAGTTGAGTAGATGCAACCAGAGCCGCTCATGCTTGCGAGCTTGCGGATCCAGCTCGGGCTCGGCTTGTGACAACAGCGCGCCGGCCGGATCCAGCATCACGGCTTGCTCCCCCAGCCAGCAATCGACCAGCTGGCCTTGCGCCACGTCCCGCAGTTCGGTATCGAGTCTGGGATTGAGCTTGTTGGCCGGATTGGCACGGTGGATCAGGCTGCTCTTGCCGCTGCCGGGCAGACCCAGCACCAGATACCAGGGCATGGCGTAGAGCGCCCCCTTGCCAAGGTGTTCATTCAAGGCTTGCAACCAACGATTGAGGAACTGCGCCTGTTTGTCAATGAGCCCTTTGACCGGATCTTGTTCCAGCAGCACCTCATGCTGGCGCTCGGCCTTGAGCTGCTTCATCTTGCGCCATACCCGCCAGGAGAGTACCCCCAGCAGCAACCAGAGCCAGAGCAGGGTAAACACCACCCGCCCCCACAAGGGCTCGAATGGCTTGGCATCACGGATCTCGATGCGAGGCCCCAGCCACCACACCAGGATCAGGGCGACAACCCACAGCACCACACCGAGCAGGGGCCAGGAGGGTTTCAGTTTCGGCAGCTGTTGCCGCAGAAAGGTAAAGATGGTTTTGAACATAAAATGTGATCCAACTCCGACTCAATGACTCATTTCGGCACTTATTTCGGCAAATGGGTGGCATAGGGGGCCAGGCGGCTGACCAACCCGGGCTCCCACTGCGACAACCCGAGGCGATCTGCCTCTTGCCACAAGTGTTGATATTGCTGGCGCGCAAGCGCCTCCATGCCTTCCTGCTCCAACAACTCCGCCTGCACCAGCAAGGCATGGAAGCGGGCTCTTGGCTCTTTCATCTGTGCCATCCGCTCATCAAGCAGGGCGAGCGCGGCAGCAATCCCCTGCTCCCCATGACGCAAGGCGACCTCCTCGGCCAGCTCGGCCTGTCCGCTGCCGCCCCCACTGCTCTTGGCTGGCTGCAACCAGCGGCTGCACTCGGGGGAGAGAAACGGGGAACCATCGCTGAAGGTGAGATCCCGCAGCGCTGGCAGGCGCTGCAAAAACGCATCCAGCTCCGCCATGATCGCCTGCGCCACCGCCCCATATCCCAGCTTCTGGGCCACCTCGGCCGAGAGCCTGTGCCCCTCGAACCAGTAAGGGGCCAGCGTCAGGCTCTGCTCGATGCGCTGCCAGAGCGCCAGATCTGGCGTGCCCATGGCTGCGCGATATTCATCCACCATGTCAACCGACATGGGCGCAAGCTGGGTCTTGTTGCCCTGCGCAGCCATGGGAGGTGTCGTGATACCGGCCCAGATGGCGTGACGACGCAACCGATAACCGATCGCCGCCTCCGGCTGGCGCTCAATCAGCAGCTCCGCCACCTTGAGCTGGGTCTGTCGCCATGCCCGATCGTTGGAGCTATCAATCTCGACCCCGGAGCCCTTGCTGCTGCCACTGAGCACCATGGTGCCCGCCATGCCACTCGCACTGGCGGTGGCTGCAGCAGCGCTGTTTGCAGGTTGACCTCCGGCATCTGCCTGGGCCTGGGCAACCTGTTGTCGCTGGGCCCGCTTCAACCCCATCACCAGAGGATCCAGCAGTTCCCCCTTGTCAGGGCACTGGGCCAGCCAGACGGCCTCCAGCTGTTCTGCCTGCGCAAGCAACTGCGCCAGTTCCGCCGCAGAGGCGCTCTCGCTCACCCTCGGCAGGGCCCCCTCGAAACGCTTGATGATCTGCACCATCAATCGCTGCTTCTGGGTCGCATTCCCGGGCCAGGCCAACAGCCAGTAAGCCTTGATCCAGGCTTCCAGCAAGCTCAGCGCAGCCCCCATCGGGGTCGCCTTGGCGGGGTGCTGCAGGCAGCGCAACAGCTGTGCCAGCACCCGCATATCCTTGGTGCGGCTCTCCAGCAACCCCAGACAGGCTTCGGCGACCGCATTGAGATCGACCTGGCTGTGGGCAAGGGAGCCCAACTTGACCAGCTCGGTCTCCACATAGTCCCAGCGAGGCTCATCGGCCAGCACGGCCCCTTTGATCTGTGCATCCGGCAAGCTGGTGAGCAGACGGCTACACCAGGTGTGTTGATAGCTCATCTTCCCCCCCTACCAGCGACACTGTTGGCGCACCGGTATCAGCGCCTCTTTCAGGCCGCTGAGATCGACCCGCAGCAAGGCGCCGTTGGCCGCCTGAACCTGCAATTCACGATGACCGATCCAGCGTTTTAGCTCCTCGATGGCGGGCAGACCGCGGCCATATTCGAGCAGCCATCCCTGATCCCGGATAAACCAGCTCTGACTGCTGCGAGTCGCTTGTCCATCCAGCGCGACCGCGACACTCTCCCCGCGCCACGGCGCATCCAGCCGCAAGCGAATATGGGTGATGCTGTTGACACAACCTATCGCCAGGGTGGCACCGCGCAGGGCCGGACGGGTCAATACCGCCGTGCCGCTCTCCTCATCCTGTCGCAACAGGAAGGGTGAGCTATCCGGCACACGGGCCAACTCCTGCTCCGCTATCGCCAGCCAGGCCGGAGACTTGGTGCTCTCCTTGCTGCCTGATGGCGTCGCCTCATTACCAAGGGCGTCATAGCAGGCGAGCCGGATCAGAGGGGATGGCTCACGACGACACGCTTGCCACGCCGCCATATCGAGGGGAGGCACCGCATTGCCGGTCGCCAGCAGCAGGGGCAACAAACCCATGATGCTCATCAGTTCACCTCCAGTTTCTGGCACTTGTGATCCAGGGTGCGCTTGGGAATATTGAGGCTCTCGGCCACCAGCATGCGATTGCCCTGAAAGTAGCGCAGGCGCGCTTCAATCACCGATGCCTCGTACTGCTGCATGGCCCGGCGCAGATCGCGGATATGGTTGTAATCATCCAGCGCATCGGGCAGCTCGGCACAGACCCGATCCCGCAGCTCCGGCGGCAAGGCGCCAAGCCCCACCTCTTCACCGTGACGAGTGTGGGCACAGGCCACCTCCAGCAGATTGCGCAGTTCGCGCACGTTGCCGGGGAAGTCGTAACTTTGCAGTTGCTTGAGGAACTTGCGCTGCAAGCCAGCCAGTCCCTTGTCATCCTGCGCGGCAAACTGGGCCATGAAGTGCTGGCAGAGCAGGGGCACATCCTCGATATGCTCGCGCAAGGGGGCGATCAGCAGCAGACACTGGCAGAGACGGTGGTAGAGGTCAGCACGGAACCGCCCCTCCTCCACATGGCGGGTCAGCGGCTGATGAGTGGCCGCGATGAGGCGAAAATCGGAGTGATACTCCTGCTCTGCCCCAAGCGGCCGATAGCTGCGGGTCTCCAGCACCCGTAGCAGCTTGGCCTGCATGGCGGCGGGCATATCGCCCACTTCGTCGAGAAACAGGGTGCCACCATTGGCTTGCGCCACCAGTCCGGTCTTGTTGGAGAGGGCGCCGGAGAAGGCCCCCTTCTGATAACCGAACAGCTCGCTCTCGATGAGATTCTCGGGAATGGCGGCGCAGTTGATGGCGACGAACGGCTTGGCAGCGCGCTCGGAGCACTGATGCACCAAGCGGGCGACCACCTCCTTGCCACTGCCGGTCTCCCCCTGAATGAGCACGGTCAGCTTGTGCTGGCCCGCCTGGGCGATCTGCTCGCGCAAGCCTCGGATCACCGCCGACTGGCCAACCAGCTGATCCCCCAGCAACTTCTCGTGCTGGCGCTGGCGCTCCCCCTCCCCCTTGATCTGACGCAGGGAGTCGCGCAGCACGTTCTGATCCCGGCGGCTACGCCCCAGATCGCGGATCAGAGTGAGCTGGTTGCAAAAGACCTGCGCCAGACTGGCCAGCTCGGGGCGAGCCGCCCACTCCTGCAACACATCACCACTGTCCATCATCGCCAGCACGGCAAACGGCTTGCCGTTGCCATCATTGAGCGGAAAGGCGTGCAGGCCGCACTGCTGGCCAAGGTTGGCCAGCAGTGCGCGAAAACCGGCGTGCTCAATGCGGGCACCGCCATGGAGGGAATCCCAGGTGCGGGATTGCGCCTTGTGCAGCACATAGGCGAGTGGATGAGAGAAATCATCTACCGCCAGCGCCAGCGCAACCTCCTGCCCCTTGACCCACCCTTTGCACTCCAGCTGGCGGCCGCTCACGTCCAGCATACCAAGCAGCAGTCCTTTGGGCTGGAAGCTGGCATGGAGGGTCGAGCTCCACCAGTGGCAGAGATGTTGTTCATCCCGTTGCGAGGTGAGCGCGAGGGCGAATGCGAGGGCTTGCTCCATGGTCAGCCCTCCACCTCGGCCACAAACTGGTGATCGGCCACCGAGAAGCGCACCCGGTTGATGGGCTCACCGGCCGAGAGGCGCTGCAACAGTTGCAGGGAAACCGGCGGCAACAGGGCCCCATCAATGACGGACTCCAGCATCCGCGCGCCGTTCTCGCTGCGGTTCGCTCGCAACAGGATCTCCTCGGCTACCTCACTCTCCAGCACCACCTCGGCACCGAAACGCTCCTTGAGCAGCTTGACCAGCCGGTTGAGTTTGCCACCGACGATCTGCACCAGGGTGTCGTGACCGAGCGGCAGATAGGGGATCACCTCCATCCGCGCCAGCAGGGCCGGTTTGAAGAAGGCAGCCAGCTCCGGATAGAGTGCATCCAGCAGGTCATCAGGCTGCTCGGCATGATCGACGATGGTTTGGAAACCGAGGTTGGAGGTGAGGAAGAAGACCACGTTCTTGCAGTCGATGATCCGCCCTTCCCCATCGGCCAGCTCGCCCTTGTCGAACGCCTGATAGAAGAGGTTGAGCACGTCAGGATGGGCTTTTTCCACCTCATCCAGCAGCACCACCGAGTAGGGCTTCTGCCGAATGGCTTCGGTCAGCACGCCACCCTCGCCAAAGCCGACATAGCCGGGAGGCGAGCCGATAAGACGGGAGACGGTGTGCTTCTCCTGATACTCGGACATGTTGATGGTGGTCAGATACTGGCGACCGCCAAACATCAGCTCGGCAATCTGCAGCACGGTTTCGGTCTTGCCGACCCCGCTTGGCCCCACCAGCAGGAAGGCGCCCAGAGGACGGCCTGGACGACGCAAATCGGCGCGGGCGGTCAGCAGGTGTTTGTGCAGATGGGCCACCGCCACATCCTGCCCCTTGATGAGCTCGCCAAGGTACTCCGGCAGACGGGTCACTACATCGAGCTCCCCTTGGGAGATGCGATTAAGCGGCACTCCGGTCCACTCGGCGATCACCGCTGCGACCTGAGTCTTGTCGACATGGGCAGAGACCAGTACCTCGCCCTGTTGCAGCTCGGCCAGCTCGCGCTCGAGCCCGGCCAGCTGCTCGGCAGCCGCTTGCGGATCGAGCGGCGCATCGGCGAGATCCAGCGCTTCTCTGGCCAGCATCTCATCCTGCTGATCGGCCAGCAGGGCGGCACGCAGCTCGACAATCCTATGCACCAATCCCTGCTGTTGCTGCCACTGGGCTTCCTGCTCACGCAGGGTGTCACGGCAGGTCTGCTGGGCCGCTTTCAGTTCTATGAGTCGCTCATCGTTGTCACCCAGACCGATCAGACTCTGGCGCTCCAGCTGACGGATCTCCAGCTCACGCTGGCGCAGTTCGTTTTGCAAATGGCTGACGGCGCGCGGTGGCGTGGTGAGGTTGATGGCCACCCGGGCACAGGCGGTATCGAGTACGTCGATCGCCTTGTCCGGCAGTTGGCGACCGGAGATGTAACGGGCGGAGAGCTGGGCGGCGGCTTGCAGCGCTTCCTCATCGATCAGCACCCCGTGGGCCTTTTCGTAGATGCTGCGCAGGCCACGCAGGATCACCGTAGCCTCATCGGCATTGGGCTCACCCACTTTCACCAGCTGGAAACGGCGCGACAGGGCGGCATCTTTTTCCACGTACTTCTTGTACTCACCCCAGGTGGTAGCGGCGATGGTGCGCAGCTCGCCACGAGCTAGCGCGGGTTTGATGAGGTTGGAGACATCCAGCCCCCCCGCCTGATTGCCCGCCCCGATCAGGGTGTGGGCCTCATCGATAAAGAGGATGACAGGTCGCACGGCGTCCTTGACCTCCTGCATCACCCCCTTGAAACGCTTCTCGAACTCCCCCTTGACCGAGGCTCCGGCCTGCATGGCGCCAAGATCCAGGGTCATCAGCTCCACATCGCGCAATTTTTCCGGCACCTGGCCCGCGACGATGCGCAGCGCCAACCCTTCGATCAGCGCGCTTTTACCGACACCCGCCTCCCCCACCACGATGGGGTTGTTTTTGCGGCGACGGGAGAGGATGTCGATCATCAGATCGATCTCGTGATCCCGGCAGAGCACCGGATCCAGGGTTCCCTGACGGGCCTGTTCGGTGACGTTGACAGTAAAGCGGGCCAGCAGGCTGGCATCGGCGGGCAGCGCGGCCTGAGTCGAAGTGCCGTTAGCAGAAACAGTCACTTGGGTCTCGGCAGACTCTTTCACCCACTCGTCGAACTGCTGGCGCAGCAGTTCGCGATTGATGTTGGCAAGCAAACGGGTCACCGAGCCCGGCAGGTAACGCTGGGGAGTCATCAGCAGCACCAGCAGCATGACGCCGCTGCGCAGTTGGCCATGTTGCAGCTCGGCAGAGGCGAGCAGCCAGCTGTCTTGCAGCCACTCCACCAATAGCGGCGAGAAGGAGGGATAACCCTGACCATAACCGTTATCGGCCGCCGAGGGTTGCAGCAGGCTCTTTAACTCTTCAACCTCAACTTCGGCCCGTTTGAGGATCTGACGCACATCGCTGAGGGGGGTCTCCAGCATCTTGAGCAGCAGGTGCTCGATGCGGATCTCGGCGCCCTGATGATTGACACAGAGGGCCGCAGCCTCCTCCAGCATGTGACGGCAGATGGGGTTGAGTCTTTCCACCAGTACCGGTAGCTCTATACGAATCAAGGCGTGCTCTCCTTAAGTATTTATTTTAATAATTCGCCCAGTTGACGCAGTACGTCCTGGGTCTGGTTATTGAGTTGGTGGTGATAGAGGCCAAAGATGATGGCCAGGATCAGCGCGCCGCCCATAAACAGGGTGCGCAGGGAGACTTGCTTGCGCAGCTGGTAGCGAGATGCCTGCTGCCCGAGGTCGAGATGAAACACGCTGGGTGCCTCACCGCCACGTTCGAGGGACAACTGCTTGTGCAGTTGCTTGACGATCCGTTCAAACTCGTCACGGCCCTGGCTCATCACCTTGTAGCGCCCCTCAAAACCGAGGCAAAGGCAGAGATAGATGAACTCCAGAATGTCGCGATAGCGCACCGGATCTTCCTGCAGACGCGACAGCAGCACGAACACCTTCTCGCCGCCCCAGGTTTCGTTATGAAACCGGGTCAGCAGCGAGTGTTGGGACCATTCGCTCTGGCTGCCCCAGTCGCGCCCCATCACCGCCTCATCAATAAAGGTGCAGAGGATGTAGCGAAACGAGAGGACGACGCCATTCTCGTAACCCTGCGCCATCAACTCCTGCTCGATGGCCTGGATCTCGGTCACCACCCGCTGATAAAGCTCGGGCACCCGGTCGTAGCGCGACAACAGACGCACCCGCTGCACCAGCCCCAGCAGCGGGGTCACCGCATCGATCATCGGGTTGATGCTCTGGCCACGCAGGCGGAACCAGTAGTCCGAATCCATGTCCAGCTGCTCGGCGTGATCGAACAGCAGGTCGCTCAGTTGCTCGTTGTTGATAATGTCCGTGGTCATCTCTGCTTGTTTCCTTGATGCGATCACTGGCTACGGATGGCCCAGAGCTGCATGTCGAGCTCGGGGAAATCGCCGGCAATGTGGAAGGCGAGCGTGTTGCTGACCGCCAGCATCTGCCAGGCAGGGCTCTGACGGTCGAGCTGGAAGTAGCTGTAACCGGCGTGATAGGGCAACTGGCGCGGCGCCACCGGCAGCGGCAACAGCGGGATACCTGGCAGCTGCAGGCTGATGAGTTCGCGGATCTTGTCGCTCGACGCCACCTTGGTCTGCTGCAGCAACTGTTTGCGCAGCTGCTCCTGCGGCATGCGGGCACGCACTGCCAGCACGAAGTCGGCGCTTTGCATCAACTCGCTCTCGTTGACCATGGCCACCATGACGCCGTACTGGTGCTTGCGCAGCTGGATGGAGACGGCACGTGGCGACAGCACGGTACTGAGCGCCTGACGCAGGGCCAACATCACCGGCTCGAAGCTCACCTGCTGATCGTCATGACGATAAGCGGGGAACTCGGGCGGCAGACGGGACTCGTCGGTAAAGGTCATCAACTCGCCACAGAGCTGCACCAGCGCCTCGTGCAACCGCTCGGGGTGCAGGGTGCCAAGACGCGCCAGATGGGAGAGCTGTGGCTGAGCCCGGTTGAGCAGCTGTAGCATCATGAACTCGGCCACATCGGCCACCCCCTGCTGTCCCGGCGCAGCGATGCGCTGGGAGAGGCTGCGAGCCCGCTCGGCCACGAGGCCAGCCGATTCGCCGAGGAAGCGCTTGAGGGTCGGAATGGCAGAGACACTGATACTGCAAGGCATGAAGTTGGGATCCAGCACCAGACCGCCATCCGGGCGCTTGTCCAGAATGCGGGCAATGGCGAGGGACGCGTAGGCACTGCGATCTTCCCGCTCCAGCATCAACCGCAAGCTGACCCGACCCACTTCGAGGGAAACCACGTCCCCCCCTTCACTGTGCAGATCCCGCACGTCGTGGCGATGAGCCTGCAGCCGGGTTGCTACCTGACCGCCCTGATTGACCTCGTTGACCCCGCTCACCGAGAGCGGCAGCGCCAGATAGACCTTCTGGTTGGCCACCGAGGCATCGGTGATCTCCAGCGGGGTCGGCAGCACATCATCGTTCGGGATGTTGAAGACGGTGCCGTCCGGCAGGATACCGGTGGCCCCCACCAGCGCGATGCGGCCAAAGCCGAGGTAATCCTCGTTGATGGCAAGCGACTGCAACCCGTAGAAATAGTCGGACAGAGCGCTCAAACGCGCGTGCAGCGCGTAATCTGAATGTCTCTGTTGTTGCTGGAAGTGCTGGGGCTTGATAAAGAGCCCTTCACGCCAGATAACCCGATTTCGACTCGACATGATTATTCTTCTTCTTTTTGTAGTTCCACTTCATCCAGGCGCAGGTGCACCAGAATTTGATAGGCCGTTCCTTTGCTCTTGACCTTGATGACCTTGCGCCACTCGGCGCTGTCCGGATCGGCGTACCGTGCAATCACGCCGATGTAACGGGTCTTCTCGTCAAGCTTGACGGGGGGCAGGTATTTGAACTGGCCGGGCAGCAGGGTGTAGTCCTGATGATCCAGGTAGTTCTTGCCAAGGGCCTTCTCTACATCCGCCGTCACCTGGTCATAGTCAGTAGCGAGCAGCTTGGAATCTTCAGCCAGCAGCACCACCTGAAACTCGATGGGTGCCGCCTCCCCGCTCTCGTTGGGGTTGACATCAGGTTCTGCCAACAGGCTGAGCCCCAGGGTGGAGGGTTGGTCATCGTTGCTCCCCACCTGAATATCCGGGTTCATGGCCACATCGGCCATCTTGCCCATGGTGGTACAACCGGCCAGGGCCAGCAGACAGGCCCCAAACCACAGTGCACGTATCATCAAATCAGTCCCTGTTGCTGACGCACGGCCTGGTCATACGCCTGGGCGTAGACCTGATGGAACAGCTTGTCGAACCCCTGCTGACGGGCGGAGGTGAGCTCGCGGTAGTAGTGCTGGTACATGTTCCAGGCCCAGCCTTCATCGGCCACACCCGGGGTACCGGTACGACGGTAGTGCTCGAAACGACCAAGCAACGCCTCGGGCGAGAAGGCCTGCAGGATGCTGTCGAGCGCAGCGCCAATAGCCTGCTGGTTCGCCACGTGGTGAATGCGCACATTGCGCAGACTCTCGGCCACCGCAGCAGGCGCGGTCAGGTGCACCGGGCTCTTCTGCTCGGCAAACATCACCGCCAGGGTCTCGTCATAATCGAGACCAAGGCGCAGCGGGTTGTCCTCGATGGGGCGCAGGTGCTTGTCTGCCAGCGCAGCCTGATCGCTTTGCAGTTGCAGCAACCCCTCCACCATGGCACGCACTGTCTTGCCCATCTCTTCGAGCATGTCGTGGGCTTGCTGGGTGTCTTGCAGCTGCAACGGCTGGCCCAGACCACGCATCAGCGGGGTCAGGGCGACGTGATCAACGCCCTCCAGTGGCTGGAAATCGGGGTGGTTCTCGATGGTGGGCATATCCAGAAATTCTTGGTTCATGGTGTTCTCGACGGCTGAAAATGGAGCGAGGGATACGGTGTCCATATCCGGTTGAAACTGCGGTTGAGCCTGCTGGCTAGCATCCACCAAGGGACTCGGGGCCGCACGCTCCTGCTGCAATGCCAGCAGGGGGTCGACCCCCAGGGCCTGTGGATCATCCAGGGTCTGGGAGTGGTGAGGATCGCTTGCCAGCCACTCATCAAGCTGCTCGGTCGGACGGTTGCCCAGCACCTGCTGCAAACTCTGCTCGGGGGAGATGGCACCGAGATAGGCTCTCAGGCGAAAAGGGCCGACAATCAGCTCGTCACCCTGCTCGAGGTTGACCTTGCGAGCCCGCCCGATGGGCGAGGTGGCACCATTGATGTAGGTCTGGCCGCTGAGATCGCACAGGCAGAAACGACCGTCATTGAGCTCGACGCGGGCATGGGCTGGCATCACCGCCCCCAACCTGTCTCGCAGTTGCCAGTCATCCTGTTCGGAGGAGCCCAATGTTCCCCCCATCTCGTCGAAGCGATATTGCACCTGCTGGCTGCCGTCGAGCTGCTCGCTGTTGAGCACCACCAGGGAAAGTTGCTGGTTAAAGTCGTCCACATTCACTCCTGCACGTATTCCTACACTGAATTTCTGTGCTTATTCCTGTACACAGATCGTCACGAACGGGTCACTCGGCGGTTGGCCAAGAAAGGTACTCCACCCCAGACGGGCACTCTGCTCCTCCCCCAATCTCAGCCCCTTGGCCTGCTCCTGGCCGAAGCCAAGCCGCAGATCCCAAGCCAGCTGATCGCGCAAGATGAAGGAGACAAAGGTCACCAGGGCGTGGAAATGCTCCCCGTTCGGGAGAAATCCGAGAAACTGGCTAAAACTCAGATCATTGATTTTCAATAAAAACTTGCCGGCACAATCATTAACCTTGTCACCGATGACGAAGTCGTGCCCCAGAGTGGCGCAAGCACCGCCCAAGCGGTTTTGCTGCTCCGGATGGATCGGCACCTTGCGCCACTGCCAGGCACTCACTTCCACATCCGCCAGATCGAAGCAGTGGGCCACGAGACCAGCAACCACCTCTGGAGAGCGGCTGGGGCTGGCCAGCATGCCCGCATAGGAGAGCATCTTGGCGCGGTTGACCGGCAAACTCTGACAGACGGCATCGTTGCCAAGCCCCACCAACGCAAACATCAGACGGGAGAACCCATCCTCACCGTCATCCTGAAAACGGACATGGTAGCGATACTTGCGCCAGATCCTGTGCAGCAGGGTCAGCAGGCGGTGGTGGAAGAAATCCAGGAAAAGACCGAGCTTCTGTTCCCCCTGGGCGTACTCCCACGCCAGCGAGTCGAGGTAATACCCCGGCATCGGCGACTGGCTGCCGTGCAGACCCAGAAAGGCCACTTCCAGCTCGTGGCGCCCCTTCTCGTCGCGGCCAATTTGCAGCACGTCGCTGGTGGGAAAACCCAGCGATGCAGTCGCCTTGAAACGAATATTTTCGTCACTCGGCAGGTGGTCGAGACCACGCTCCTGATCGGCACCGTCCAGCCGGTTGAGCAGCTCAACCAGCTGGAAGAAATTGAAACGGGGCGCCTCGTTGGCGGCGCTCACATCAGGGAGTGCTGACCGATCTGGACTGGCCACTGATAGCGCTCCTTGTTATCGAGATTGACCACCTCAAGCAGGTGGAAAGCGTTGACGCTGGCATAGAGCGAGAAGAAGTGGGCCAGCACGGTGCTGAAGAGATAGAGTTCCCCTTCACTGCCAAAGGCGGACTGGCGGATGGAGAGCACCGACTTGAGCCCCCGCACCGGCATGCCGCGCACCAGCCTGTCCACCGGCTTGGTCTCGATCTCCTCGATCCCCGCCAGCCGCTTGCGCGACGCCTGCTCTGCCTGCTTGTCGTGCAAAGCGGGAAAGTCATAGGTACGCAGCACCTGCACCAGAGCATCCCGGCGCAGCAGAGAGACATAGTTGAGCGACAGGTTGGAAATCAGGGTCCAATGCAGGCTGCCATCCAGTGCAGGACGCAGCGGCCGGGTCGGCCGGATCAGGTTACGGAAGGTAGCAAACGACGGTGAACTGCCGGTCGGCACGCAGATACTGCCCACCTTAAGGCGGGCTGCGCGGGAGCGGTTGGTGCAGGTGAGCGTAACCGAAATGGATTCATCCAGATCGACCGTAGTGGTTTCATCCCCTCGCACAAACGACAGACTGTGCTCAAAGCCATCACCACTCACCGACTCCCTGACTCGCACCCGGTAATAGAGCGCCAGCCGCTGTTTGGCCCGCTCAATCTGATGCTGAAAACTTTCAAACGGCTGATAGATGCGTGGCGTACCGCGGGAACGGCCCATATTGCCCTCAACCCAGCCTTCAACCTGATCCACCGAGAAAATTTCGAAACTGTCGGCATAGCGATAGCTCGCCTTGAGCGGGTATTCCGCCTGACGGCCGTTGAGATTGACCGGCTCGCTGTCGTGCTGGAACAGATTGATAGCCGGCACGCAGTTGAGCATGAAAGAGTCGGGACGGATCTTGAGTTCCGCCGGCAAGGGCCGGTCGAAACAGAAATGGATTTTGAATTCACTCACCGGCAGCGGCTGTTTGGGCCACTCACCACCGGAGAGTTCGAAGAAGAGAAAGCTCTCCGGAAAGCAGAAATACTCCTGCAGGATCCGGTAGCCGGAATAGACATTGTTCGGATAGGGCAGCAGAGCATCGTCGCGCTCGAAGCCGACCGACTTCAACGCTTTGGCCTCCTGGCGAAAGCGCTTGCCATCGATCTCCAGCTCGATATGGGAGAGCTGGTTGGAGAGCCAGAAGTAGAGCTCATACGCGGTGTAGCTGTCGCCCCCCAGGAAGAAGCGCAGCTTGTCCAGCTGCAATTCGCTAAGCGGCAGGGGGGCATGCAGCGCAATATCGAGCGAGATAGTAGAGAGATCGTTGCCACTTTGCGCCGTTATCTGACGCATTTCGGCCGGATAGACCCAGGCATCGTGACAGGTCTGAAAATGGCAGGTCACGTCGTCGATTGGCAAACTGTCCAGCTGGCAACCCTGCCTGACCAGTGCCGGTTGGGCAATGGCACCCGGAATGACCGAAAACTGCATGATGGTCATGCTGGGGACGGGGCGCAGATAGTTCGGCCAGAGCATATTGAGCAGACCGTGGGTCAGCTCGGGGAACTCGTCCTCGATTTTGGCGCGCAGGTTGCCCGTAAGAAACGCAAAGCCTTCCAGCAGGCGTTCCACATCAGGGTCGGTATTCTGCTCCGACAAAAAACGGGTGAGTTCGGGATAGCTATCGGCAAATTCGCGCCCTTGCAGGCGCAAAAAAGCCAACTCATCCCTGAAGTAATGTTCCAGCGACATTGATCAGACCATGCGGTAGTGACGGTGACTGTCCATATGGACGTTGAACGAGGTAACTTGCTCGATATGCTCCAGCCGCACATGGGCCGTCACCTGAAACGACATCTCAAGCGGACTTGCCTGATAGTCGGGTGAACGGACATCCACATGGATGATCCGAGGTTCATAACGACGGATGCATTGCCGGATCGCCTCCCGGATCCGCCCCTTGATATCCGCACTACCCTGAGTGGCGTCATTGAGATCAATAACCCCCAAATCGGGTGCACTGCGGCAATTGCCGGGACGGGTGTTGAGGATCTGGTCGAGCTGCCGTTTGACAGAATCAACCAACTCATCAACTTCCGAACGAGGGGAGGAGCCAAGCCCCTCCCCCCGGATACGATCAAACAGGCTGGCCGCATTTCCTCTATCCCAGGAAGAGAGATGCGGCATCGGGCCTTATTCCTTGTCCAGTCGACCTACCAGAGAGAGCTCTCGAAGCTCGCCCCCATGTACTTGAAGTGCGGGCGCACGGCCATGGCAACCTGGTACCAGCCCGGCTCCCCTTCCACATCCAGCACCTTGATCTGGGCGGCGCGCAGCGGACGACGGCTACGGACGTCTGCTGGCGGGTTCTCTTGGTCGGCAACGTACTGCTTGATCCAGCCGTTCAGTTCACGCTCCAGATCCTGACGCTCCTTCCAGGAGCCGATCTGCTCACGCTGCAACACTTTGATGTAGTGCGCCAGACGGTTGATGATGAACATATACGGCAGCTGTGTACCCAGCTTGTAGTTGGTCTCTGCTTCCTTGCCTTCCTTGGTGTTGGGGAACACCTTGGGTTTTTGCACCGAGTTGGCAGAGAAGAACGCCGCGTTGTCGCTGTCCTTGCGCATGGTCAAGGTGATGAAACCCTCTTCAGAGAGCTCATACTCGCGACGGTCGGTGATGAGCACTTCGGTCGGGATCTTTGCTTGCAGCTGACCCATGGCCTCATAGACGTGCACCGGCAGATCGTGAATGGCGCCACCACTTTGCGGGCCAATAATGTTCGGGCACCAGCGGTACTTGGCGAAGCTGTCGGTCAGGGAGGTGCCCATCAAATAGGCAGTGTTGCCCCACAGGTAGTGATCGTGATCCGAGCTGATATCTTCCTGATAATTGAAACCCTTGATGGGGTTTTCAGTCGGATCATAAGGCAGACGGGCCAGGAAACGTGGTGCAGTCAACCCCAGATAACGGGCATCTTCCGATTCGCGCAGGGAGCGCCATTTGGTGTAGGCCGGTCCTTCGAACACCGATTTCAGATCCTTGATAGAGGGCAGATCGGTGAAGCTGTCGACGCCAAAGAAGGCGGGGGCGACAGAGGAGATGAAGGGGGCGTGGGCCATGGCACCGACGGCACTGACATACTGCATCAGCTTGATGTCAGGAGAGCTGTGGGTAAAGGCGTAGTCGCCGATCACGGCACCGATCGGCTGGCCGCCGAACTGGCCGTAGCCGGTTGAATAGACATGCTTGTAGAGACCGGACTGGGTGATCTCCGGGGAAAACTCGAAATCTTCCAGCAGCTCTTCCTTGGTAGCGTGCAGCACCTGGATCTTGATGTTTTCACGAAAATCGGTGCGATCTACCAACAGCTTGAGGGAGCGCCAGGAGGATTCCATCTCTTGCAGCTCTTTGGCATGCAGGATGACGTCCATCTGCTTGCTCAGCTTCTTGTCGAGCTCGACAATCATGCTGTCAACCAATGCCTTGTTGACCGGCTCGCTGGTGGTACCGCTGTCCAGAATGTTGGCGATAAGCGCAGCCACACCCTGCTTGGCAACACTGTACCCCTCATCAACCGGTGTGATGCGAGCCTGCGCCATGATTTCGTCCAACAAAGAGGACGAGGAGGCTGCACCCGCCCCCGCTTGAACCTGTTCTTCGACCAAAGACATGTTTGTTCCTTTCTCGTCAGTCAATACAACCCGCCGATCACTCGGCAGGCTTGATCAAATCCAGCTCTTTGAGCAGTTGCTCACGAGCCTCATCACTGGACAGCAGATCCTGCAAACGATTGCGGAAAGAAGGGATATTGCCCAATGGCCCCTTCAGGGCAACCAGCGCCTCACGCAGTTCAAGCAGCTTGCGCAGCTCGGGGACCTGTTGGGCAACACTGTCAGGAGTGAAGTCTTCCAGAGACTGGATTTTGATCGAAACCGGCAGATCGTCCTGGCTGTTCTCTTCCAGACGATTGGGAACAGAGAAGCTCAGTTCCAGTGCAGATTCTTTCATGACGGAAGAAAAGTTGTTTTTGTCGATGGAAACGGTTTGGCGCTCCTCGATCGGCGTTTCTTCGGTACGGCCCTTCATATTACCGACCACCATCATAGTCAGCGGAAGTTCAATTTCCGCCTGTTGACCACCGGTTGCCGGTACATATTTGATATTGATACGTTCTTTGGGCGCAACTGTGGCGCCGTCAATTCCTTTTCCCATGCTCTAAATACCAAGTTAAGGGTCACCCAAGACCCTATAGCTTATAGCTTATACCCCTCCTCTCAACTGTAAGATATTACAGTTAAGCCATCCTATGGACGATTTTGTCAAAGAGGCACTCACCAACGATGCACTTTTGATATATTTCAAGCAAAAGCTCTAGTTATCAAAAGCACAATATCTCTTGTTATTTATCTACAACCCGAAGCCTCAACTCAATGGTGTGAGGTCATATTGGCATTAATGCCTATTTTGAGCGGCATGGTATATAGAGAGAATTTGATGGTCAACGAATAATTCTAACGCGAACACATGAAAGCCATTAAAACCATTAAAAAACAAAAACTTAAATGAAAAATCAATCTTTGCGACAATAAAGACGCTCGCACGATGACATCACAATAACAACCTGTCATTTATTACAGTTGACCTAGGGTAGCATTAGAAGAATGCGCCATCGAATCACATTATTGATACCGTCTTTATCGCTATGCGAGCGCATGCGTCAAAATCAGTCGTTAAGCCAATCGAATGAATTGAATTAAGTAACGCTAATAATTTGATTCATATAGCTTGCTTGCATTTATGGCCAGTTTAAAAAAAACCACTATTTATCGAAAACATAAATGACGATCCGTAGTCATCACTCCCCTCATAAATCCAGCCGTAGCGTACAAGCCCCCCGAATCTACAAGTTATGCACCATTGAATCGCGTTGAGACGGCGTTGTTGCCCAAATCAGCTGTAAGAGCGTATCTTACACCCCCCGCCCCAAGTGACCGCTACACTCGGGGCTGTCTGACGGGCAGACCCAGGCTGTTCAGTTTGTTTATCGCTCCAACATACGCCATCACTTCCCCTACCTGACCGTTGTATTTTCGCAGACTGATTTTCCCCGCCAGCAACCGCTTGAACCGATGCATCGCCGTCTCTGCCAGCGAGCGCCGGTGATACCTCGATATCTTCTTCCAGTGCGCCAACCGTTCCTTGCGCATCACCAGCACGGCCTCATTTCTTGGGTGTCCCTTTTTCCATAACCCCGCGTTCTTGCGAGGCGGGATACAGGCTGTCGCTCCTTTACCTGCTATCAGCTGATGGCTGGCTTTGCTGTCGTAGGCGCCATCCGCATAAATACGGCCCAGCTTGCGCCGCAGTGGATTGTGTAGTGGTCTAATCATCTCGGACACCATTTTAGGTGGTACAGTCGCCACCATGACCTGAGGTGTCCAATGACAAGATTACGTCGCTCATTTACTGCCGAATTCAAACTCGAAGCCGCATCCCTGGTGCTCGACCAGGGATATTCTGTCCCCGAAGCAAGCCGTTCACTGGATGTCGGTGAAACCGTACTGCACCGCTGGGTTCAGCAACTGCAATCCGAACGCTGTGGTACAACCCCCACCGGAAAAGCACTGACTCCGGAGCAGCAAAAAATTCAGGAGCTGGAAGCCCGCATCAACCGGCTCGAGCGCGAAAAGGACATTCTAAAAAAGGCTACTGCTCTCTTGATGGCGGACGAGTTCACACGTACGCGCTGAATAGACCGATTAAGGGAGCAAGCCCCCATCACCTTGGTCTGCTGCGCTTTCGATGTTCCCACCTTCTGTTTTTACGATTATCTGGCTCGCAGGCGGGCGATTAACCGTGAGCGCATGCAACAGCGCTGTGAGTTGCGCCGTTTGTTCCAAGCGAGCCGGAACTCAGCGAGCAGCCGTGCCTTGATGTCGATGATGCGGGAGTTGGGGTATCAGATTGGCCGATTCAAAGTACGTAACCTGATGAAGGAGGCCGGGTTGGCATCCAAACAGCCGGGCGTACACACGTTATAAGGTGGCACGGTCAGAACGACCGAATATACCCAATCTGCTGGCCCGCGAATTTGATGCTCCGCAACCCAATCAGGTGTGGTGTGGTGTGGTGTGGTGTGGTGTGGCGATATTACCTACATCTGGGCTGGTGGTCGTTGGCATTACCTGGCAGCGGTGCTCGACCTGCATACCCGACGGGTCGTGGGCTGGGCGATGTCTGACAAGCCTGATGCAGAGCTGGCCATCAAAGCACTGGAGATGGCCTATCAGCAGCGGGGTTGCCCATCCGGTGTGCTATTTCACTCCGACCAGGGCAGCCAATATGGTAGCCGGGCATTTCGGCAACGACTGTGGCGTTATCGCATAACCCAGAGCATGAGTCGGCGTGGAAACTGCTGGGATAACGCCCCGATGGAGCGACTGTTCAGGAGCCTGAAGTCAGAGTGGCTGCCGGCTATGGGATATATGAGCTTGCGAGAAGCGAAACGAGATATCAGTTATTACCTGATGGATTACTACAACTGGCGGCGTCCACATTGCCACAATGACGGGATACCGCCAGCAAAAGCCGAAGAACGGCCTAACCAAGTGTCCGGATCTAGTTGACCACTACACCCTTCACTGCTTCTCAAGATGAGGCAGAAAACCCTGCGCATCCCAAATGGCCTGATCGGTGTAGAGGGAGTTGATAAAACTCGGATACGTTGCACCCGTGGACGTGGCAGCACCTGCTACGTAGCCTTGCTATCAACCTGTGAGCCATGATCGCTCACAAGCCTGTTGCGCCGAGGCCATTCAGTGATAGGACGAGACTCGTTCCCATAGTGTTGATTTGAAGAGAATGACGCGATTTGGCATCGGGTGGTATTTGATTGGCTAGTGAAGGCGTGGATCTGAGATGGGAGAAGAGTATTCATAACCCAAGTGGCATGACAGACTATTTTCGAGAGCGAGCGTTTCTATCCCGTTGTACAACGCATAAAGGCCAACTTTGCGACAGGCTCTTTTTGTTCCTTTTCCGGGTTAGAACAGGATTATTTGCAGCTCAGTGGCTCGCCGCTTCGAAGCGGCCGTTGGCAGCCATGAACAACCCCGAACGGATCCTGCGTGGATTTTTCCCCTCGTCGGTATAAGAGTTCCATATAGCAAAAAGCCCTGATGTTTCCATCAGGGCTTTGCAATTTGGCGGTGAGGGAGGGATTCGAACCCTCGATACGTTGCCGTATACACACTTTCCAGGCGTGCTCCTTCAGCCACTCGGACACCTCACCAAATTTTTGCTCACTACTTTATGTGCTTGAGCTACACATTCGCTTGCGCGACCATGCCGCGGCGACGGGGCGTAATGTAAGGGATACGATGGCTTTTGGTCAATGCAATTTTTTACTTTTTGCGTTCGTTTGCTCAATATCCGAACCAAGTGACCAAAAATATGCCGTTTCGTATCCCTTTCAATCAATTTACTGCCGCTTCGTGCAAATGTTCACCTTTGAGCGCCTCTTCCAGCGAGCCGTAAAATTCCAGCTTGCCGGGCTGCGGCCGCACCTTGGCACGGGCCAAGGTCTTGAGCGGTTGGAACTGCAACTCGGCCACCCGCAACTCGACACCGGCTTTAGCCATCTGCTTGCCAAAGTGGAGGAAGGCAGACAGGCCGCCCGCATCGAGGATGGAAACCGCCTCCATCTGCAACACCAGTACCTTGTGCCCTTTCACTTGTGATTCCAGCTCGGCAAAGACCCGTTCGGCCGCTGCGAAGAAGAGCGGGCCGTTGATCTTGTAGAGCAGGCCATTGTTCGGCACCTCATGGGCATAGCGCTTGTGCTCGGCCAAATCGTGCAGTTTGGTCATCTTGGCGATTTCGCGCATAAAGAGCAGGGACGCCAGGATCACCCCGAAAGTGATGGCGATGACCATGTCGAAAATGACGGTGAGCGACAGGCAGACCAGCAGCACCAGCACATCGGATTTGGGCGCGCGGCGGATAAGCTCCACCACCTTGTGCGCTTCACTCATGTTCCAGGCCACGATGAGCAGCAAGGCAGCCATGGCCGAGAGCGGCAACCAGGAGAGCCAGGGGGCCAGCACCAGAATGGCGGCCAACACCACCAGCGCATGAACAATCCCCGAGATGGGGGACGTAGCGCCGGCACGCACGTTGGCGGCAGAGCGGGCGATGGCAGCGGTAGCGGTAATGCCGCCAAAGAAGGGGGCGAAGATGTTGCCAAGCCCCTGCCCCACCAGCTCGGCGTTGGAGCTGTGCTTGCGACCGGTCATGCCATCGAGCACCACGGCGCAGAGCAACGACTCGATCGCCCCCAGCATTGCCATGGAGAAGGCGGCAGGCAGCAGCCGCTCAACAGCCGCCAGGTTCCATTCAACCGGCAAGCCATCCGGTCCGGGCAAGGCCCAGGGCATCACCAGGGTCGGCGCGATGGGCGGGATCCCCATCCCCTGGGTGCCATCGGCCAGGGTATAGCTGAACTTGCTGCCGATGGTGGCCACATCCACCCCAAAGTAATGGAGGCCAAAACCCAGACCCACCCCGACCAGCACCGCGGGCAAGTGGCCGGGCACCGGCAGACGCAGGCGTGGCCAGAGCAGCAGCACGGCCAGTGTTGCGACCCCCACCAGGGTATCGCCCCACTGCCAGCTTGGCAGGGCGGCGGCCAACGCTTCGACCTTGCCCAGATAGGTTTCCGGCATCTCGGGCACGCTCAGGCCGAAGAAGTCCTTGATCTGCAAGGTGGCAATCACGATGGCGATACCACCGGTAAAACCCAGCGTCACTGACGGGGGAATGTACTCGATAAGGCGGCCAAGACGGGCCATCCCCATCGCCACCAGAAAGAGGCCTGAGATGAGCGTCGCCATCAACAGACCACCGACCCCGAACTGCTGGGCGACAGGATAGAGGATCACCACAAAGGCAGCGGTCGGGCCGGAGATGGAGTAGCGGGAGCCACCGGTCACGGCGATCACGATTCCGGCAATGATGGCGGTATAGAGACCGTGTTGCGGCGGCACACCGCTGGCGATGGCCAGTGCCATGGCGAGCGGGATGGCGATGATGCCCACCGTCACACCGGCGATAAGATCACGGCCAAAGCGGGCCATGCTGTAGGGTTCATCAATACAGGACTGGCGTAAGGCTATGGCGAGCTTCACGCTATTTAAAGAGGCTTGCTTGTGCATGTATATCGTAATACCAGAAGAGGGAGATAAAGGCCGGAGAAATCCGGCGCCCGATCATCATCAAGGGCCGGCAGGGCTGTCGACGCGGCGATGGTATCCTGCGTAACCTTACTCCAGACGGGCCATTTTTTCGATGGGCAGGATCAATGAAACACGCGCTCACCCATTATTTGGCCTATTTGCCGCCAAATCGCCGATGTTGACGATTGCGCTCCCCAATTTAGCTGCAAAGTTCACCACTTGAGTCTTGTTAGCTTACCAGCACGTTCGCGACCTCATACTGGCATCATCAGGTTGATGCGAACCGAGCCAATAACCCCTAGGCCGGTTGGGGGCGGTGATGGCAAGGGACTGATTGTGCTGAAAATAAACCGCAAAGCGCAACTTTTGGGCAAACAGTCCGAAAATCCGGTTTTCGGGAAATTCGCGGGTTGACACCCGCCGCCCTGGTCATTAATATTCGCCCCGTCTTAACGAGACAGGCAATTCCTCCTTAGTTCAGTCGGTAGAACGGCGGACTGTTAATCCGTATGTCACTGGTTCAAGTCCAGTAGGAGGAGCCACTTTTCCCTCGTAGTTCAGTCGGTAGAACGGCGGACTGTTAATCCGTATGTCACAGGTTCAAGTCCTGTCGAGGGAGCCAAATTCTAAAGCCCAGCCTTTTGGCTGGGCTTTTTCTTATCTGCTGTTCGCCCCTTCCCTGCCACGCGCGCCCTTCAAATGCCCTCTGTCATAACGCCTCTTGCCTGCATGTGATGACCAACCTGCATACAGCTTGAATTGTCTATTGAGCGCCATCCCATAAACAAAGAGCTGGATTGACCAGCCCCTTTGTGTGCACCTCATCTCACTGCCGGATGCCGGGATCAGAAACGGTAGAGCAGACCCGTGGTGATGCTGGTGGCACGAATATCGTAAAAGTCGATCCCGGAGTCTGCATTGGCGTAGCTGGCGCTCAGGAGTGCAGAGAGCGGCGCAATGCCAAACAGCTGGTGCCAGAAGAGGGTGGCATCGATAGCCATGTCGCGGCTGTCGGCACGCAGGCCAAACAGCGGATTGGCCTCGTCATAGTCGCGCTTGCCCAGATAGAGGTTGCTGACGAACGACCAGCGAGGCGAGGTTTTGGCGTAGGTGAGCTGCAACCCCTTGCTCACATAAGACTCGGCACTGCCCGCCAGATCAGCCTTCTCATAGCGCAATGCTGGCTCGAGGAACTGATCGTCTGTTAGCCGGAACTGGTAGGAGACCTCGGCGGAGTTGACCCGGCCATTACGATCCAGCATCCCCATCACCGCACGACCATATTGCTCGCCGCTGGACTCCCCATCCACCTTGACGTCGCGGCTGGTGATGCTGCCACTGAGCGCACTGCCCCAGATGTTGTCCCACGCCAGACGGGCGCCGTGGGAGCTCACGTCACTGTCCTGACGAGCTACACCCACAGCAAAGGGATCGCGCCAGACCTTGACAGGGGTGGCATTGAACACCAGCGAACCGGCCACGATCCCCATGTCCCCCAGTTGCTGGCGCAGTCCGAACTGCTGGGTACCGTCGCCACGAATGGCATCCTGAATGAGGTTGCCCAGGAACAGCTGGCTACCGGTGGAGGCAAAGGTGTAGCGCAGATCCCCGTTGATCACCGGATCAAGGTGGCGCTGCTGCGCCGCAGCACCAAAAGCGTCAATACGCTCGCTACCTGCACTCCCCGTGGCAAAATTGGACTTGGTCTCGCCAACGCTGGCTCCCGCCAGCACACTGCCGGAAAAGCCAGATTCCTCAGGAATGGCACCCAGAGCTTCAGCCTGAACCCCGCTTGCAACCAGCATCCCCATACTCAACAGCAGACCAATACGCATCGCAACACTCCTGGCAAGCGGCCACTCTCGGAGGGCCGAGCCTGATAAATAGGAGGGAGGCAGTCGCCCCCCTGAATTGAGAAGCGGCATGTTACGGCAGGGAAAAATCACAAATAAGACAGCGGGATGCGGTTTTATTTTTTATGATGGCTTTTTATTTTTTTATAGGCGCAAGCAGGGGGCGACCCGGCATAATCAGTCCCCACGGCCTTGCAACGCTGCGGGCTGCTCGCGCCATACTCACTCTATTTACCCCTGTACCCAACATCGGAGTTCTCATGCGTCGATTCAATTTCATGCTCAATGGCAGCAGATTGATGATGTTCCCCTTCTACATTGGCATTCTCATCTGCGTGGTATTGCTGATGGTGAAGTTTGCCATGCAGCTCTATCAGCTTTCTGTAAACATTTTCGAGATCCCCTATCTGGATCTCATTACCGGCGTGCTGACCCTGGTGGACTTTATACTGGTGGCCCAGATGCTGATCCTGGTTGCTATCTGTGGCTATGTGCAATTTATCCAGACGGAAGAGCAGCGCGCCTCCCTTAGCAGCAACTGGCTTAGCAAGATCAACTTTGCCTCCCTCAAGCTCATCGTCATCAACTCGCTGGTGACTATTGCCGGAGTGGAGGTGCTCAAGGCGTTTCTCGAAGATGGCATCATCAACGAAGTCGATATGAAGTGGTCCGTGGTGGTGTTTCTCGCCTTCTCGCTGGCCGCGCTCATCTATGCGGTGACCGAGCGGATGGCGGAGCATAAATAGTGGAGCTTGATCACTGTGCTTGTTCAGCCTTGATTCACCAGCAATACAATTGATAACACTTTTCATTACTCTTACTGCGTTATAAACTTGCTCCCCCCGGGCTGCCCCGCCCGGGTGCTGGAGCCTTTATGACAAGCCTTTCTCTCTCACCCCGACAATTCTGGCAATGGTTGGCCTACCACCATCAGGCCGCCGAGGGCACCCTCTATCTGATGTTCTTCTCCGGCCTGCTGCTGTGGGAACCGCTGACCCCGCTCTGGTCGCTGGCGCGCTGGAATCTGTTTTTCCATGTGATGCTCTCGCTCACCCTGTTCCCGCTGCTGTTTGGCGCCTTCTGGCTCTCCCATCGCAGCTTGTTGAACCGCAGCAACAAACCTTTTTTGCGCACCACGGGACGGATTATCGAAGCCCTGCTGCTGGTCTGTCTGGCCAGCGGCCTGCTGCTGGTGCTGCACGGCACTCCGGGCGATGCCATGGGCAACCTCGCCAGCTGGGCCCACTGGTTGAGCGCGTTGGCGTTAACTCCTCTGGTGCTGCGCCACGCCTGGCGCTGGACCATCTTGAAATGGCGCTCCTGATCCTATGCTGAAGTCATCGTTCTCTGCATATTTGTCACCCCTGCTGGCCCTCCTCCTGCTGCTGACCAGCCCCTTTGCAACTGCCCGGCAGATGGGCGCCGGGATGATCGCCTATGAGGAGGGGCACAGCCCGCGCCTCGTCACCGCCAACCTGAGCGCTGGCTCGGTCACCCTGCTTGAGCGCGATAGCGGAAAGCGCCTAAAAGAGGTGCAGCTGGAGGGCGATCTGCGCCAGCTGGCCCGCGCCGATGACGGCACCCTGCTGGTCACCGACTACAGCGGTGATCGCCTGCTGCTGCTGGATGATGATCTCGATCTGGAAAAGGCGATCCCCACCGGCCATAGACCCTACGGGGTCATCTTCGATGCCAAACGGCAGTGGTTCTGGGTCACGCTGTTCGAATCCGCTCGCCTGCTGGCCTACGACACCGCCGGCAACCTACAGCTGGATGCAGAAACCGCCGAGACTCCCCGTGGACTGGCCCTGACCGACAACGATCGCCTGCTGCTCACCCACGCCATGACCGGCCAGCTCGCCATCTATGATCTCGCCAAGCTTGGCCACGGCGCCAAGGGCTCTTCGCTTCCCAAGCCCAAGCTCATCACCCTGACCGAGACCCATAGCGATACGCCGAGCGACTCGCAGGGATTGCCGCGCCTGCTCGACGGCATCGCCCTCTCCCCCGATGGCAGCGAGGCCTGGTTGCCTCATGTGCTATGGAGCTTCAGCCACCTCTTCCAGTTTCAGAGCACCGTCTTTCCGGCGGTCTCCATCATCGATCTCGATGAGGAGAAAGAGCGGGTCGATGAAAAAAGCAGCTCTTTTTGCAGATCAATCTGCCAAGCGTCGGCAACCGCAGCCAGATCGTCTCCAACCCGTTTGCTGCACGCTTCGCCGCCGACGGCAAGCGGGTCTATCTGACCCTGGCGGGCTCGGAAGATCTGCTGGTGTTTGACCTCTCCCGCAGCGGCAAGTCCAACAACAACCGTCACCGCCGCAAGAAGTTTCAGGGGGGCGCCAAGGCGACCCAGCTCCTGCGCCACCTGCCGGGCCAGAATCCGCGGGATCTGCTGATCGACGGTAACCATATTCTGGTGCACAACGCCATGGGGCAGGATCTCACCCGCCTCAATAGCGGCGGCAGCGGCCCGTTTGCCCGGGTCACCGTCGATCTGCCCCACTTCGCCAAGCTGGTAGAGACAGATCCGCGCCCCGAGCCGCTTCAGCGCGGCGAGCGGCTGTTCCATCTTGGTAACACGCTTGGCAACAACGGCGCCAACTCACGCTTCCCCATGGCGGGGGACAACTGGATGAGCTGCAACTCCTGCCATCTGGATGGGTTCAATTTTACCAACCGCTATCTGATGGCGGCCCATCGCCAGCAGAGCGGCGACAACGCCATCAACGGCCACGCCAACCTCACCAACATGGTGGCGGGGGATTTTGTCGGCGAATACCTGCGCATGACCCAGCAGACCCAGGGCGGCATGGGCCATGACACCCGCGATGGGGCCGAGGCAGTTGACCCCGCGAGGCCCCAACCGGAAGTGAAAGCGATGATGGAAGATCTGCACGCCTTCGTCACCGCCGATGGCAACCTCCCCTATCTTGCCAACTGGCTGCGACTCGATGCCCCGCGCACGGATCCCGCCAAGGCACCAACCACTCACCCGAAGGCGTGGCTCAACTCCGCCTCCTGCCAGAACTGCCACCAACAGGCGTTCAAAGATTGGAGCGAGAGCAACCACCGGCTGATGGGCAACTCCCACCCCTACTACAAGGTGGTGCAGGCGCTGGCCCGCGAAACCGAAGGGGAAGCGTTCGGCCAATGGTGTCAGGGCTGCCACATGCCCCAGCAGGTGATGACAGGCCAGCTGGATCTGCCCAAGGGCTCCCATATGTTCGAGCAGGGTGGCGCCTCGCTGATTGCCGCCCACAAGGCGGGCGAACCTGTGGTGGAGGAAGGGACCGGCTGCGTGCTCTGCCATCGCATCACCAAGGTAGAAGATGCGGGCGGCAACAGCGCCTTTACCGTGAATTTGAAAGACCGCGAGAGCTATGTGTTCGAGGATGCCCCGGGCGGCAGCCTCAAGCACTGGCTGGCCGAGCGGCAGATCAACGCCCGTCCGGCGGCCCACAAAGCCTCCTATCAGAAGGATTTCTACCGCGATGCGGCTCTGTGCAAGTCGTGCCACAACGAGTTTGCCCCGGGCACCGGCGCCAATATCGTCAACACCTGGGACGAGTGGGAAAAATCCAGCTTCGCAAACGCGGAGGATCCCGCCAAGCGGCGCACCTGTATCGACTGCCATATGAACCCGGATCCGGGTAACGGCGGTGCGCCGGTCGCGGGCCAATCCACCGAAAACGGCACCATGAAGGCGCGGCTCTATCGCCACAACTTTACCGGCGCCCAGCACCAGCTGGTGGGGCTGCGCAACCCCGACCTTGAACAGGAGAGTCTGGCGCTGCTACGCTCCAGCGCTACCCTCTCCGCCCGTATCGAACAGACTACCGATAACAAGCAGTTGGTGGTGCGGGTCGCCAATACCGGTGCAGGCCATGCCCTGCCCACCGGGGTGGCCGATTTTCGTGAACTCTGGCTGGAGCTGACCATCACTGACGCCAGTGGCAAGGTGGTGCTTGCCAGCGGCCAGCCAGTGGATGGCGCTGTCCCTGAAGATGCGCGACTGTTTCGCAAAGTATTCGGTGATGCCGAGGGCAAGCCGGTGGGGCTCAAGTTCTGGCGCTATGCCAAACTGCTGGAAGATACCCGCATTCCGGCTGATGGCTGGCGGGATGAAGCCTGGCCGCTACCCGCAGAAGCCCAAGGGCCCTTCAAGGCCGATATCAAACTCAATTTCCGCACCTACCCCAAGTGGGTCAATGATGCGGTGCGCGCCGCCGAGCCCAGCTTGCCGGAGCCACCCATAGTGCAGCTAAATCGGTTGCAACTTACATTGCAGCCTCTCCCCGTCACGCCTGCTACGGAGCCTCAATCCTGATGTTTGCAAGTTTTCTCATTACCCTGCGCGAGGGGCTGGAAGCCTTCCTGCTGGTCGGCATCTGCCTCTCCTACCTCGCCAAGCTGGGGGCGAGCCGCTACAACAAGTTCATCTATCTGGGGGTAGGGCTTGGCCTTATCGCCTCCCTTGTCGTCGCATTCCTGTTCCAGGTGGTGGTGAGCCAGTTCGAGAGCGAGCGCTACAACCACCTCTTGATGACGGGGATCCTCATTTTTGCCACTCTGGTGCTCACCTATATGGCGATCTGGATGCAGAAGCAGGCCAAATCCCAGGTGGGGGCCATGACAGCGCGCATCGATGCGGCCATCGATGGCGGCAACCTGTTTGGTCTGGTGCTGCTCGCCTTTCTGGCGGTGATGCGCGAAGGGTTCGAAACCGTGCTCTTCTTCTCCGCCCTGCTCTATTCGGGCCAAGGGGTCGATCTGCAATCCGGCCTGATAGGCGCGCTGGCGGGGCTGCTGGTCTCCATCGCGCTGGTGTGGGGGCTGCTGCGCTCCACCCGCAAGGTGGCGCTGGCCCCCTTCTTCCGCTGGACTGGGCTTCTTATCATCATCATCGCCGCAGGCTTGCTCTCGTCTGCCGTCAACATGTTGCAGGCGGCAGAGATCATCACCTTCTGGACCACGCCGGTGTTTGACATCAGCCACATTCTCGACGATCAGGGGGTATTTGGTACCTTCCTGCGCGCCCTGTTTGGCTACAATGCCTCACCCGCTGGCTTGCAGCTGCTGACCTGGGCCCTCTATCTGGCGATTTTCGTTACCCTCTGGCAGCGCAGCTATCGCCCGCAGGTAAGTGCCGCGACTGGCAAGGGCTGAGCCAACACGCCCTGTGGTAGCAAGGCTACGGGGTAACAACACCATTCGGGAGCCGCGCCCTGGCGCGGTTCCCTTATCTATCAAGCAGTTTCGGAAAACGTCATGAGTGATAACAACAAGAAGCACATTGCAGTGCTGGGTGCCGGCCCAGCCGGTTTGATGGCTGCCTGGCGCCTGCGCCGCGCCGGTTTTGCAGTCACCCTGTTCGAGCAGGAGCCGGTGGTCGGCGGCATGTGTGCCACCCAGACCTTCAAGGGGCGCGATGGGGAGTATCGCTTTGACTACGGCGGCCACCGCTTTATCACCAAGAACCCCGAGCTGCTCGCCTTTATCGACGAGCTGATGGGGGATGACCTGCTCCACGCCGAGCGCAAGAGCGTGATCCGCTTTGGCGGGCGCATCTATGACTACCCATTGAACCTGCCCAACCTGCTCAAGACGGCGCCGCTCGCCCTGATGGCCGGGGCGGTGAAAGACTTGCTGCTGTTGCCATTTAGCAAGAAGCCGGACGATTTTGCCAAGGCAAGCTTTGCCGAGTGGATCCAGAGTCACTTCGGCCGCACCCTCTACCGCCAGTTCTTCGAGGGTTACACCGGCAAGCTGTGGGGCATCAATCCGGACAAGCTCTCCGCCGACTGGGCCGGCCAGCGCATCAGCCTCATCGATTTGAAAGACGTGGCGCGCCGCCTGCTGCCAAGACGCAACGGCAGTATCTCGGTGCGCACCTATGCCCGCAAATACCGCTACCCCAAATATGGCTTCGGCCAGATCTTCACCACCCTGGGCGAGCGGCTGGTGGCAGAGGGCGTTGAGCTCAAAACCGGTGCCACCATCACCCGCTTGGAGCAAGCTGATGGCCGGATCAATCAGGTTCACTGGACACAAGATGGCGCCGAGCAGAGCGAGCATTTTGATCAGGTGATCTCCACCCTGCCGCTGCCGCTCACCTGCCAGCATCTGGGCTTGCCGTGCGATCTGCACTACCGGTCGCTTCGCTTCGTCAATATGCCGCTCAAACAGGAGAACCTGTCGGACAACACCTGGCAGTACCTCTCCGACCCCCATATTCTGGCCACCCGCTTGCAGGAGCCGCGCCGCCGCAGCCCCTTTATGGCGCCCCAAGGCCAGACCTCGGTAATGCTGGAGATCCCCTGCAATCCCGGGGATACCACCTGGCAGGCGCCGCTCTCTGATCTGCGCGGTCGGGTTACCGCTGATCTGGCGAGCCTCGGCGTCGATACCGCCAAGCTTGGCGATGAAACTTTTGAAGCGCGCAGCGAATACGCCTATCCGCTGATGGATCTCGGCTATCAGGCGCGTCGCAACGAAGCGATCAAGGCGCTGATGCCCATCACCAACCTCATCATGACCGGCCGTCAGGGGACATTCCGCTACATCTTCACCGACACCGCCATGGAGATGGGGATGATGGCCGCTGACATGGTGATCGACGGGGTGGACAGACGCCACGCCATCTTCAACCATCGCAACGAAAATACCGTGATTGAAACCCAAAGCGTGGCCTGAGTGCCAACCTCTTGGCATTAAGTAAGGAGAACAGGATGATCATCCGCCCGGGTTTACTCGCCCTCACCCTGCTGCTGACCCTCTGCGGGCAGGCTCAGGCTTACTCCTACGCCGCCGCCGGCAAGGAGCCGCTGATCGATGCCCGCGAGGCACTGCTGGGCGCCGCCACTGACGGCAAGGATGCCAGCGCCACTTTGAGCGAGATTGCCGAGGAGCTGACCTATCTGGAACAGCACCACAAGGTGGAGCTGCAAGCGCCGCTGGCAGCCGCCATCAAGGCCCAAGATGCCGCAGCTACCGCCGCCCTGCTCAATCGCGCCTACAAGGCTGAGATCGAGCGCCGCCTCGAAGGGGCCAGCCAGAATCTTGGCGACTACCAGACCGCCAAGGTGCTGGTGGTCAAGAGCAAGCGCTTCCTCGACTTGATCCTCCCCTCCCTCAGCGAAGGGGATCGCAAGGCGGCCGAACAGGCGCTGGCCAAGGTGCTGGATGCCATCGGCAACCCGGGGGTATTCGGGGTGGGCGCCAAGCCCGCCGACGCCGCCGCCTTTGCCACAGCGGAAAAAGCGCTGATGGCCGTGCTGGCGCCGCTTTGATGGCAACCTGCCAATCATTGCGCCACCTCGCTGTGACAAACGGTGGGTTTCGCTGCGCTCTACCCACCCTACGCACGGCCTGCCGATAAATGCACCAGGACGCCGGTTTGCCCCCTTCTCCCCTTGCGGGAGAAGGGCTGGGGATGAGGGGTAAGGTAACGGCCCGGCGTTGGCCTTCCCCCTGCTCCACCACCATTTGGCTGCTCATTCTGCTGCAACTGGCCTGGCTTGGCTGGCTACTGGCCTTCCCGGTGGCGCTCGATTCCGACGATGCCCTCAATTTCGCCCACGGGGTGACACGCTTTAGCGTGCTGGAGTTCTCCCCCCACTTTCCGGGCTACCCCGCCTTTATCTGGCTGGCGCGGCTGATCAATCTGCTGGTGGACGATCCGGCCCGTGCGGTGCAGTGGGCAAGCCTGCTCGGTAGCAGTTTGCTGGCGCCGCTCGCCGCCTTGCTGGCGGTAAAACTGTGGCAACGGCCAAGCCTGCTCGCCCCAGTCTGGCTGCTGGTGCTGGCCCTGCCACTCACCCCGACGCTGGCGCTCTCCGGCCTTTCTGACGGGGCCGCGCTCGCCGCCTGGCTCGGGTCGCTGCTGGCCTTGCAGCAGCGCAAAATCGCGCTGGCGGGTCTGCTGCTGGGCCTGATGCTGGCACTGCGCCCCTCCTATTTTGTGCTGGCGCTGCTGCCCCTGTGGCTCGGGCTGGCGCAGCAGGGCACGCGCGACAGGTTTGTGCTCCCCATCGTGCTGGTGGGGCTTATCAGCCTGCTGTTTGTCTGGCAGGCCGATGGCTGGGCCTATTTCAGCGAGGGACGGCGCTTTACCGACGGCCACTTTACCCTGTGGGCAACACGGCGGCAGCCCACGGCGATCGGCTGCTAAGCTGGGCGCGCACCTTCACCGATCAGCTCACCCCGCTCTGGCCCTTGATGATGGGGGCCTTGCTGATACTGCCACTTTGGCAACGGTCAAAGGATCACAATGCAGCCCTCTCCCCGCTCTGGACGCTCTACTGGCTCGCCCTGCTACTCTGGACCCTGTTTGGCCAGAATCCCGACAATCCCCGCCATCTGGCGCCCATCACCCTGCTCGGTATCGTGCTGCTGGCAGGCTGGCTGCCACGCCGTGGCGAGGTGCTGGTCGCGGTGGCCGGATTGCTGCTGCTCGGCGTGACCTTCACCCTGCCCCGTCCGCCCGCCATGGTGCAGGCGGCAAAACTGGCAGAAAAAGCCTGCCCGGCGCTGGTGACCCAGTGGGGAGTGCGGCTGCTGCGGGAGACCACGGCACTGCCGGTAACGGATGGCTGGTACAAGGGGGATGCGGCACTGGCGCTCTCTCAAGGTGCCTGCCGCCTCAGTCGCCGCCCCATCGCCGCGAGCGAAATGCCCACTGCGGTGCGCCAGCACTGGTTTGCCCCGCGCTTTGCCGCCGAGCCCGGCCTCTGGCTCGCCATACCGGATCCATCGCCGCGACAAAACTGATAGACTGCTTTTTTCGCGCTTTTCAACCCGACGTTTCGCATCAACTGGACACCCTATGCCCCAATCGCCAACAGCTCAGGCTGCCGCCCTCTCCCCCGTTTCCTGTTTATCCTGCTCGGCGCTCTGGCGGGTCTGACCCCGCTGGCGGTAGATATGTATCTGCCCGCCATTCCGGCCATCGCCCGGGATCTGGCCACCAGCATCGACGGCGCCCAGCTCACCATCAGCGCCTTTTTGGGCGGCTTTGCCATCGGCCAGCTCTTCTACGGCCCGCTGGCCGACAGCTATGGCCGCAAGCCGGTGATCCTGGCGGGGCTGGTGATGTTTGCCATCGCCTCGGTGGGCTGCGCCATGGCGGACTCCCTGCCCGAATTGCTGGCCTATCGGATGCTACAGGCGGCGGGTGGTGCGGCGGGTTCTGTGGTGGTCAATGCCCTGCTGCGCGATCTGTTCGAGAAGGATGCGTTTTCTCGCGCCATGTCGTTCGTCATTCTGGTGATGACCCTGGCACCGCTGGTGGCCCCAGTGGTGGGTGGCTATATCAGTGCCCACGCCGACTGGCGGGTGATCTTCTGGCTGCTGGTGGGGATCAGCCTGCTGATCTGTCTGGTGATGCAGTGGAAAATTCAGGAGACCCTCAAGCCTGAGCACCGCCAACCCCTTAATCTGGGCCAGATCCTCAAGAACTACTGGGGGGTGCTCTCCCATCGCGGCGCCATGGGCTATGTGCTGTGCGGCTCCCTCTCCAGCTCCGGCATGTTCGCTTTCTTAAGCGGCTCCCCTTACGTCTATATCGAGTATTTCAAGGTACCGACCGAGCACTACGGCTGGCTGTTTGGCCTCAATATTCTGCTGATGATGATGGTCACCTTCGTCAACAGCCGACTGGTGAAAGGGGTAGGCGCCGAGCGGATGCTGCAATACGGTCTGCTGGTGCTGCCCTGCGCGGGCGCCCTGCTGGTCTACAACGCCTGGAGCCAGACCGGCGGTCTGTGGGGCATCGTCATTCCGGTGGTGCTGTTTGTCGGCCATATCAGTCTGGTGGGCGCCAACGCCATGACCGGCCTGATGGGCCACTTCCCACAATCTGCGGGCACCGCCTCGGCACTGGCGGGCACCCTGCGCTTTGGCATCGGCGCCCTGGTCGGCATTCTGGTCAACCTCAATCCGCCCCACTCGCCGCTGCCGATGGCCATCGCCATCGCCTGCTGCGGGGTGGGTTCGACTCTGAGTTACTGGCTGCTGACCGGCAAGCGAGGCGATTGATCCCCCTCCCCCCTGTCAGGAAAACGAAAGAGGCTTCCATCAACGGAAGCCTCTTTTCGTACTGGCTCGTACTGGCGCCCAGACCTTCAGAACTGGGCACTATTGAGCCAGAGGTGCGCCCCTATGCTCACCAGATAACCGAGCAAGATGGCAGGCAGCCACTTCAGGTGGCCAAAAAAGGTATACATGCCGTGGGCCTGTCCCATCAGGGCCACCCCGGCCGCAGAGCCGATGGAGAGCAGGCTGCCGCCCACTCCGGCGGTCAGGGTCACCAACAGCCACTGCCCCAGCGCCATATCCGGGTTCATCGACAGCACGGCAAACATCACGGGAATGTTGTCGATGACGGAGGACAAGACCCCGATAAAGATGTTGGCCATGGTGGGATCCCCAGCGTCATACAGCCAGTGTGACACCAGCTCCAGATACCCCATAAAGCCCAGCCCACCGACACACATCACCACCCCGTAGAAGAAGAGCAGGGTATCCCACTCCGCCTTGGCCACCTTGTTGAACACGTCAAATGGCACCACAGAACCCAGACTGCGCAACCGCACCTCATCACCATTGCGTTCATAGAGCGCACGTTTGCGGGCAAGGGATCGCGGCAGCGATTTGCGCAAATAGAAGCCGAAAAACTGCAGATAACCGAGCCCCAGCATCATGCCCAGTACGGGTGGCAGATGGAGGAAACTGTGGCATAGCACCGCCGTGATGATGGTCAGCAAGAACAGCGCTACGATGCGGCGGGCCCCCCGCTTGAGATCGATCACCTCGTTATCAGCCTCCGGCACATGGCGCGGCACCATCAGGCTCATCAGGATGGCCGGTACCAGAAAATTGAGCAGAGAGGGGATCAGCAGGGTGAAGAACTGGCCAAATTGCACCTTGCCCGCCTGCCACACCATCAGGGTGGTGATATCGCCAAAGGGACTGAACGCCCCTCCGGCGTTGGCGGCGATCACTATGTTGATACAGGCCAGGTTCACAAAACGCCGATCACCGTTGGCCACCTTCAACACCACGGCGCACATCAAGAGCGCAGTGGTCAGGTTGTCTGCCACTGGCGAGATACAAAAAGCAAGTCCGCCGGTCAACCAGAACAGGGTGCGCAAGTGAAAGCCGGATCGCACCAGCCAGGCACGCAGGGCATCGAACAGCCGCCGATCCTCCATGGCGTTGATATAGGTCATCGCCACCAGCAGAAACAACATCAGCTCGGCATATTCCAGCAGGGTATGGCGAAATGCCTGCTCGGCGACAGGGCTCATCCCCTGCTGTGCATAGGCGATACCGATCAGGATCCAGATCACCCCGGCGGCCACCAGCACGGGTTTGGACTTGCGCAGTTGCAGATACTCTTCAGCCATCACCAGGGCGTAGGCCAACACAAACAATCCGACACAAAAAAGTCCGATTGAGGAGGATGTCAACAGAACAGGGCCACTACTGGCATGGGCGGGAGGGATAAACAGGGACAGCAGCAAAATAACAGGGGTGAGCGCAGACATGGTCTCTTCCTTTTAGAACCGTCTGGCAACCATGCTAGCACCTGGATGAAAAGAAAAATTCATCCAGGTCAATTAACGCTTAATTGGTTTGCTGTCGAAACGCGGGATTATTTCTTGCCGAAACCCGACTGCTTGAGGGTATAGCCTGCGCTGTTTTGCCAGGCATCCAGACCGCTGCGGTTATTGCCCGCCACCAGACTGGCGGCCAGACTCGGGCTGTTGAACAGCTGATCGGCGGTAAAGACAAAGCCACCCTGACTGCGGGGCACTATAACCCCCTTCTCCAGCAGTTCGTGACGCAGCTCGATCACTGCTTCACGCAGAGAGGCAGCATCCTCGCCATTGGCGGTAGAACCGGCCAGCACCATAAAGCCCGGATTTTGCCGCTTGCCCACCGGATAACCGTGGGCCTCGGCCCCCTTGCCGTTGAAGTGGTAGAGCTCGCGCTCCCCCGGCCGGTTGTCGGAGAGTGCCTTTTGCAGGGTCATCAGCTCGTTGTAGATCTCGATGGGGACGACGGCAGCCTGCTTGTTGCCCTTGCTATCGATGATAAAACTGACTTGCTTGTGTAACATCCTTGCTCATCCTGTGACCCATGGAAGCCCCTATTCTAACCACCTCGGGCAAGCGGGATCCAGCGAGGATCCACTGCTCTTTTGCCGCCTTGATCACTAACTGGCACTCTTGATCAACCGTAAGGTGTGTTGATCATTGCCGGCCGTGCTAGCGTACCAAGCATGATGAAAGCCATTGACCATCAAACGGTTATCCCATGCTGACCCTGCGCAACCTCTGCAAGAGCTTCGATAACGGCAGTGAACGACTGCCGCTGTTCCACCATCTCGATCTCGCCCTCCCCGCTGGCGAGATCACCCTGCTGCTGGGCCAAAGCGGCTGCGGCAAGTCGACCCTGCTCAATCTGATCGCCGGGCTGATTGCACCGGACGAAGGGGAGATCTGGCTGGGGGAGACCCGGATCGACACCCGCTCCCCCGACGAGCGGGCGCGTCTGCGGGGTCGCCATTTCGGCATCGTCTATCAGGATTTCAACCTGCTGCCGACCCTGAACGTGGCCGAGAATCTGGCAATGCCGCTCGCCATCAACGGGCTGCCACCGGATGAGACAAGGATTGACCAGTTGCTGCACCGGCTCGATATGAGCCACAAGCGCCATGCCTGGCCGGAGCAGCTCTCCGGCGGCCAGCGACAGCGGGTGGCGCTGGCCCGCGCCCTTATCCATCAACCCGGTTGGCTGCTCGCCGACGAGCCCACCGGCAGCCTCGATGAGCACAATGCCGAACAGGTGATGGCGTTGATGGTGGCGGCGGTACGCGATACAGGTGCTGGCTTGCTGCTGGTGAGCCACAACCCCGCCTATGCCGAGCTGGCCGACAGAGTGCTGCGCCTCGAAGGGGGTCAACTTATCGAGCTCAAGGGGCCCCGTCATGACTAAACAGCAACTGCGTCTGTCGGAGGCACGCTGATGCTGCCACTCAAAGCGCTGCTGCGCCTCTATCGCAGTCACCCCTGGTTGCTGCTGATGAGTCTGGCCGGGCTGGTATTGGGAGTGTCGCTGGTGGTGGCCATCGAGCTGCTCAATCACAGTGCCCGCACCAATTTTGTCGCCGCCCGCAGCCAGCTGGCAGGGGAAGCCAACTACCGGCTGGCCCCCGCTGGCGGGCTGGATGAGCAGCTTTATGTGCAACTGGTGACCAGCCAACCCGCCCTCGATGCCATGCCCCAGCTCCATGGCTGGCTCAAGGATGAAGAGGGGCGCAGCTTTCAACTGCTGGGAATGGATCTCTTCAACCCCGGCCCTCTGCGCCAGCTGTTTGGCGCCCAACCCGCAAGCGAACCCGCCTTCTCCTTAAACCGAGCCGACAGCATCTGGCTGTCGGCCCCCGAAGCGGCGCGACTTGGCTGGCAAGCGGGCCAGAGCCGCCGTTTTGTGCTGAGCGGCAGCGATGACGTCAGCGCCCGCCCCCTGACCCTGACGCTGGCGGGCACCTTTGAACCGGGCGCCGTGCCCATGGAGCGGCTGCTGATAACCGACATCGGCCTCGCCCAACCGCTGCTGGGCAAAGCGGGTCGGCTCGATCGCATCGTCTTCAAGCTAAGCGAATCAGAAGCTCACACCCTGCAGGCCACCCTGCAAACCGATTACCCTAACCAGCCCTTGTGGCTTGAGCCCATCAGCCCGGCGCTCGATGCCAGCCAGCTTGGCGATGCGCTGGCCCTCAATCTGACGGCGCTCTCATTGCTCGCCATGGCGGTGGGATTGTTTCTGGTGTTCAACGCCCAGCGATTTGTCCAGAGCGTGCGCCGCCCCCAGCTGGCCCAGTTGATCATCTTGGGAATGGGGCCAAGCCGGGTGCTGCGTTGGCTCATCCTGGAGCTACTTATTCTCGCCACCATCGGCACCCTGCTCGGGGTGCTGCTCGGCAGCCTGTTGGCGCTGGCGCTGATGGGGCAGCTCACCCAGGCGCTGGCCGATCTCTATGGGCCCAACCCCATCGATCTGTTGCGCCTCTCCCCCGTGAGCCTGCTCAAGGCGCTGTTGATCGGGTTGTTCGGCACGCTGGCCGCCAACCTGCCCGGCTGGTGGCAACTGCTGCGCCAATCCCCCCTCGAACTGCGAGCAGGAAACAGCCGTCCCCCCGCTCACCCGTGGCGACGGCGCGTGCTGGCCATCGCCATCTTGCTGCTGTGCGCCCTCTGCCTGTGGTTGCCGCAAACGGGTCTGAGTGGCGCCCTCTTTATCGCCGGCGGCTGGCTGCTGGCCATGGCACTCTGGCTGCCCGATGCCCTGCGCGGCCTGCTTGGCTGGCTACGACGGCGCGCGGGCGGCCCTCTCACTGCCCGACTCGGGGTAGCAGAGACCCTCTATCACCTCGATCGCACCGCTATCGCGGTAATGGCGTTGCAGCTCGCCATCGCGGCGGCCATCGGCATCGGGGTCATGGTGTCGAGTTTTCGCTCCAGCGTGGAGATCTGGCTCGGCCAGCGTCTGGCCGCCGATCTCTATGTCACCGCCCCCAAGGGGGTGGCGGGCAACAAGGGCACCTTGAGCGATACAACCCTCGAGACCCTGCTCGCCAACCCGCTGGTGAGCGCCGCCTCGCGCCGCTCGGTGCATCCGGCCCGCTGGCAGGGGCAGCCCATCGAGTGGGCGCAGATGGATTTTATCCCCCAGCTTAAAGCGGCCTATCCGCTGCTGGCCGGACGCTGGCCGACCCGCCCAGACGAAGTGCTGGCGAGCGAACCGCTAACGGTGCGCCTCGGGGTCAAGGTGAGCCAGACGTTGGCGATCAGCGGCGAGCAGGGGCCAAGGCAGTTCACCGTCACCGGCGTCTATCAGGATTACGGCAGCGACAAGGGGCAGATCCTGCACGCCTTCGAGGCCGGGGCGGTGCAATCCCTCGCCCTCTTTAGCGACGACCCCGAGCAGCTGGCCGACCGCCTGCGCGAGCGCTTCGGCGAGCAGCTCAATCTGCTCTCCGCCCCCGCCATCCACAGCGCGGCGCTCAAGGTGTTTGACCAGACCTTTGTGGTGACCGAGCTATTGAAACTGCTGATCCTCGGCATCGCCTTTGTCGGGATCGGCTCGGCCTTTATGGTGCTGGGGCTGGCGCGCCGTGGCGAGCTGCAGACCTTGCAAAGTCTGGGTTTGAGCCCCCACCACTGCCGCCAGCTGTTGGTGTGGCAAGGAGCGGGATTGGGGCTGCTCACAGCCCTGCTGGCCCTGCCGGTGGGATATGGCCTCGCCTGGGTGCTGATCGAGGTGGTCAACCCCCGCGCCTTTGGCTGGCGCCTCGCCTTCGAGGCCGCCCCCCTTCATGCGGTCACGGCCCTGTTGCTGGCACCGGTCTGTGGCGCATTGGCATCCTGGTATGCGGCAAGGAGAGTGGTATGAAACAGATCAAAGGGTGGCCGCTGGCGCTGGGTATGCTCTGGACGCTCTATAGCGGGGCTATCGCTGCCAGCGATCTGGGCGCCCTGCTCGGGGGTGGCAGCGACAGCTTTAAAAAGGTGCTGCCGGGGCAAACCATCCAATTGCCGGAGGATCACGCCGCCCACCCCGATTACCGCTCCGAGTGGTGGTATCTCACCGGCAACCTCAAGGATGAACAGGGGCGCGAATATGGCATGCAGTGGACCCTGTTTAGGCAGGGTATCGAACAAGAGATCCGCTCCAGCAACCCCTGGCTCACCCCCCAGCTCTGGCTGGCCCAGTTTGCCATCACGGATCTCGACCGTGGCAGCCACCGGCAAGATGAACGGGCCAGTCGGCAGGGGCCGGGACTGGCGGGGGCCAGCGGCGGTCAATATTGGCTAAGGGAGTGGCGGCTTGCCTCGCAAGGGGCAGCGCTCTTCCCCGCCACCCTCAAGGTGCAGAGCAAGATTGGCGAGCTGAACCTCACCGTCACTGCCGCCAAGCCGCTGGTGCTGCAAGGCAAGGCCGGTTACAGCGAGAAGAGCCCGGGCAACGCCTCCTTTTACTACTCCTACCCGCGCCTCACTCTTCGTGGCACCCTGACTCGCGATGGCGAGACCCGCACCGTCACCGGACAAGGCTGGTTTGATCACGAGTGGAGCAGCTCGGTATTGGCGGAGTGGCAATCGGGGTGGGACTGGTTTTCGCTGCAACTGGCCGATGGGCGCGAGCTGATGCTGTTTCGCCTGCGCACCAAGGCGGGCCGCGCAGAGCCTGAGAACCGCTACGGCATCCTGATTGAGCGGGACGGCAGCAGCCGGGTGCTCGCCCCCGACGCGATTCGCCTTACGCCGGGCAACACCTGGCGCGGCCCCAAGGGGCAGGATTACCCCGTCGAGTGGCAGTTAAGCGCCGCCGGAATGAGCCTCACCATCAAAGCCCGTCAGCCCAATCAGGCCATGACAGGTCGCTTTGACTACTGGGAGGGAGCTGTCTCTGTCTCGGGGGATGCCAAGGGGGTCGGCTATCTGGAGATGACGGGATATTGAACTGATAGGTTGAATTGAGCTGAGCTGAATGAACAATACTGTATAGGAATATTTATGAAGTATTTTATAAAGCAAATGATTCTTGGTAAGACAATTGCTCTGCCTCTTGATGAGGTTCAATTTGAAACACTAAAAATATCACAAAATATTCTTTCCTCTGCAATGGCAATAGAAGAAAAATATGATTTATTGGTCTCCAATTTTCTAGAGCTAGAGAAAGAATTATTGACTCAAGTTGCTCAGCAGATGATTTTTTCTCAAAACTCATATAATGAAAGCCACGATATTATCAGTATTTTTAACCGAAGAGTAATTAACCTTCTCACATCTACAAAGCTGTATTACGATCAAATTGAAAAGCATGTTCGTACCTGTCAGCATGGCTGCGAGTCATCGGGAAACCTGGCTAAATATTACTTTAGTGAAGAGTATGATAATCACCAAGAATATCGTTTCATGGAGGCATTAAGAAACCATGTTCAACACTATGGGCTCGCTGTACATTCTTTATCATTGCCTAGTCGGTGGATCGGTGAGGGTGATGGAAAGCAAATGATTAACACCATAAGATTATTTTCTTTGAAAGATAAGCTTAAAGAAAATGAAAAATTTAAAAAGTCTGTCTTTAAAGAAATAGAAGAAAAAACAGATTTAGTAAGAGCAACAAGAGTTTACGTTGGTTCATTCAGCAATGTACACGATAAGATCAGAAAACTTATCGAAGGTAATGTCACAGCGGCAAGAGAATGTATTCAAAACATGATAAATATATACAAAGATTCCAATAATGGAGACGCCATTGGAATTTATGCATATAGTATTAAATCAGACACATCCTCTGAACAAATTGTTGAGAAGTTCTCAGTAATTCTTGATTGGGATGATGTAAGGATTCGCCTTAAAAATAAAAACATGCCATTTCCTAACATAAGCAAATGGTATGTAAGTGGAAGCTTAGGCGTATAGAATTAATTAAAGCCGTAGGTTCGATTAGCGAAACGCCCCTTTCCAGTAAAATCAGGGGGGTATCAATATATTAAAAACCATCCTTGGATAATAGTAAATAACGCAACCAAAGAGAGATATTTCCTTTCCGTGCGTTCGATTACGCTTCGCTAGTCGAACCTACTCGAAATAATCAAAACCTGTGTTCAACTTGTTGAAAGTAATATTCCCGTGTTGGGTTTCGCTCCGTTCAAACCAACCTTATCTATTAAATGGCTTATATCGCAGCCGTCTGGTTGGATATAAACGCCAACGACTGCCGATTAAAGTGCTCCGGCTGCTCCACATTGCAGACATGACCGCAGTTTTCGATGATCTCGAGCTGGCTGTAAGGGTCGCGGGCCACCTGTTCGCGCACCGGTGCCAGAAACATATGATCCTCCTCCCCCATCACATAGAGGGTGGGAATGGGCAGGGATCGTTCGCGAAAGTAGCGCATCAGCGGGTTAACCTCGGTGGCGAGGCGGAACCAGCGCTTGAACTCTTTCTGGCAGAGCTTGCGGGCTTCGCGCACAAAGAGGTTGCGCGACTCCTGATGGTGCTGGCGCGGCATGATGATGAAAGCAAACAGCCGGTAGAGCCACATATAGGGCAGGAAGTGCTGGCCGAGTCGGCCCAGCTGCACCAGCACCCGCGAGCGGATATCTAGCCGCAGGATGGCGCCTCCCAGGACCATGCTCTTGACCCGCTCCGGGCAGAGCTCGGCCAGATGGCGAATAAGGATGGTGCCAAGGGAGATGCCGACAAAGTGGGCGCGGCGGATATCGAGATGATCGAGCAGCCGAACGATATCTTCGGTCACTTCCCGAAAGCTGTAGTGGCCCTTGACCACCTGTTGCAACTGGTGGGACTGGCCGTGGCCGCGCAAGTCCAGCAACAGCACGTTGAAGTGCTCGCGATAGGCGCGCAGCTGCTTGAACCAGATGGAGGAGCTGCCACCGGCGCCGTGGACAAACACCACCCAATCCCGCTCGGGACCCAGTTCGAAAGTCTTGTGATACAACATCCAATAGGCTCCCTTGGTGATGGGGGGTATACTCGGCTGCGCGCATATTAACAGAACAGGCCCGCCGATAGATATGCGCCTGACATGACCCGGATCACCCCTTGCGCGAGAACTTTCCATGGATTTGACCCGTTTGCGCCACTTTCTGCTGACCCTGCCGGGCGCCACCGAAGATACCCCGTTTGGCCCGGAGATCCTGGTCTACCGTATCGCGGGCAAGATGTTCGCGCTGGTGGATTGGCAGGCCGAGCCGCTCACCATCAACCTCAAATGCGAACCCGAGCTGGCGTTGCTGCTGCGCGAGATCCACCCCGAGGTCAAACCGGGCTGGCATATGAACAAGCAACACTGGAACACAGTGACCCTGAACAGCACCTTGCCAGATGATCTGTGGCAGGGCTGGGTGCACCACTCCTATGAGCGGGTTGTCGCGGGTCTGCCCAAAGCCAAACGGCCACGAGCGCCGCGCCCCCTCTCCCCCACTGACGACCCAACCTTATGACCCCAGCACTTAATCCAGCACTTTGTATTCTCCCCCTTGGCGAGGCACATATCCCCGCCCTCGTGAGCCTGTTTGAGCAGGCGGTGCGACGCAGCGGCCCCGAACACTACAGCGCCGAGCAGGTGGAGCAGTGGGCCCTCGGTTCACAACATCCGGGCTTTGTCAGCCAGCTGCGCGAGCACCACGGCTGGGTGGCGGAGCAGGCAAATGTGCCCCTCGGTTTTGTCACCCTGAGCCCCGATGGCCACCTCAGTCTGCTCTATGTGAGCGCCGACCATCAGCGCCAGGGACTGGGCAATCTGCTGCTCACCACGGCGCTCGCGGGGGCCAGAGGGCTCGGTATGACCCTCATCACCACCGAGGCCAGCACCTTCAGTTATGAGCTATTTTTACGACATGGCTTTACGTTGACCGGGCTGGAGTGCGTGGAGCGGGGCGGAGTCAGTTTTACTCGCCATCGCCTGCACTGCTGCTTGCCAAGCTAGGGCAAGCCACTAAAATACGCTTAATTTTCGTATTGTTACTGTATTGAGGCAGCAACCATGGTGGTAGAAAGTGAAGGCTATATCTCGCTGATCGAGTATCTGGTGGAGAGTTTGGGATTGTTTGAATCCCAGCAGCAGAATGATGGTGAAGAGACCATCGAAGATCTGGTCAGTGGCCGTGTTGCCAGCAACCTGATGGCCATTTGCGAGCAAAACCCCCAGCTCGATCCCAAGGTGCGTTTCGCCATCATGCAGGAGGCCGACGCCGTGGTCGCCGACCTGGAAGAGGTGCTCTCCGCCGTCTGGCTGCGCGCCCCGACCCCGGAACAGAAAACCTTCCTCATCGAGTTTATCGACCTTATCAAGAACCTGTTCGACAGCGCCATCGGCTGATCTGCCGTCCGGCTCTCCCGCCCAGCGCAAGATTTCAAAACAGCAGATAAGGAAAAGGGCCGCCTTGGTGGGCAGCCCTGCTTGCTATCATTTTCAACCCGCCAGTGCGTTCATTCATCAGGCGGTTATCAAGGCAAGAAATGTGTCTGGACTTTGCATCCGATCCCTGGACGCTACCTTGTTAGTCCCGACTGGTCGCAATAAGTTCCCTCCTCCGACCATTTATTTTCACTTTTATTAAGAAATCGACTACAAACCTGTTCAGCGGTTCAGGCTGGGCGGCAAACAGACTCCAATGCCACCCAATCCGCAGTAACCATCCGGGTTTTTCTCCAGATATTGCTGATGGTAATCCTCGGCGTAGTAAAAGGGCGCCAGCGGCAGAATGCGGGTGGTAATGGCACGGCTGTCACCGCTTGCCGCCATCGCCTGCTGATAGGCCGCCATGCTCTGCTGGGCAATGATCTGCTGGCTCTCATCGCCATAGAAGATCACCGAGCGATACTGGGTGCCAATGTCCCCGCCCTGACGCATCCCCTGCGCCGGATCGTGCTGTTCCCAGAACAGTCTGAGCAGATCGCCGTAGCTGATCACCGCCGGATCAAACACCACCTGCACCGTCTCGGCATGGCCGGTCAGGCCGCTGCACACCTCTTTGTAGGTGGGATTCTGGGTGACGCCGCCCTGATAACCGGCCGCGGTGGAGTAGACGCCCGGCTGCTGCCAAAAGAGGCGCTCCACGCCCCAGAAACAACCCATGCCAAACCAGGCCACCGCCATTCCTTCCGGCCAGGGGCCCTGAGTCGGGTTGCCGTTCACCGCATGCTGCTGACCAATCACCATCGCTTCGCGTCGTCCCGGCAGGGCATCTGCCGGCGAAATAATCTGTTCCATGAATTCTGTCCTTGTATAAAACCCTGTGAAATCACACAGCTGACGAAAAGGAGCATCGAAGATAGCAGTTTATCGCGCCGGATCAACCGGCGGGCCCCTCCCCGCTCGCTCCGGCGGCCGTCTGCGCTTCCTGCCACCTGTTCCCAATCCGCACGGCCAAGCCGCTCCTCATAGACCAGAAACGGCCAAAATCAATATTTAGTCTTGATTTGTGAATTAATTTTCATATATTGAGCCAATCGCTGTTTTTTTATGGAAGAAATATCAAGTGCGTGAACGCGAACCCAGTCTGGTCAATGCCTTCCGGCAATCCACCCCCTATGTCAATGTGCATCGGGGTGCCACCTTTGTGCTGATGATGGGGGGAGAAGCCATCTGCCACCCCAACTTCGCCAATATCGTCAGCGATATCGCCCTGCTGCAGACACTGGGCATACGCCTGGTGCTGGTGTTTGGTTCACGTCCGCAAAACGATGAGGCGCTGGCCCGCGCCGGTATCGAGGCCCAGTACCACAAGCGGATCCGGGTCACCGATGACGAGAGTTTCACCATCATCAAACAGGTGTGTGGCGGCCTGCAATACGACATCACCGCCCAGCTCTCCATGGGGCTCGCGAACACTCCCATGCAGGGGGCGCGGATCAGTGTGGTGAGCGGCAACTTCGTCACTGCCCAGCCGCTCGGGGTAGATGATGGCATCGACTTTTGCCACAGCGGCCGGGTGCGCCGCATCGACGTGGAGGGGATCACCCGCCAGCTCGACCAGAAGAGTCTGGTGCTGATCTCCCCCATCGGCTGCTCGGTCACCGGCGAGAGCTTTAACCTGAGCTCCGAAGAGGTGGCCCGCCGGGTGGCGGTCGACCTCAAGGCGGACAAGCTCATCTGCTTTAGCAGCACCCAGGGGGTGATGGACAGACGCGGCGAAGCCATCTCCGAGCTCTTCCCCGAGCAGGCCGAAGAGCTGCTGGTGGAGCTGGAGCAGGCGGGCGAAGAGATGTCCGGCACCGCCCGTTATCTTCGCGCAGCCATTGCCTCCTGCCGTGGCGGTGTGCCCCGCTCCCATCTGGTGAGCTATCAGGATGATGGCGCCATGTTGCAGGAGCTGTTCAGTCGTGACGGCCTCGGCACCCAGATCGTGCGGGAAAGTGCCGAGCAGGCCCGCGCCGCCACCATCGAGGATATCGGCGGCATTCTGGATCTCATTCGCCCGCTGGAGGAGGAAGGGATTCTGGTGCGCCGCTCCCGCGAGCAGCTGGAGATGGAGATCGACAAGTTCACCATCATCGAGCGCGATGGCCTCATCATCGGCTGCGCGGCCCTCTACTGCTTTATGGAAGAGGCGATGGCGGAGATGGCCTGCGTCGCCATCCACCCCGACTATCGCAACTCCAACCGGGGAGATCAGCTGGTGGCCAAGGTGGCCGAGCGGGCCAAGCGGCTTGGCATTCGCCGCCTGTTCGTGCTCACCACCCGCTCCATCCACTGGTTCCGGGAGCGGGGCTTCGATCCGCTGGAAGTGGAAGATCTGCCGGTGGCGCGCCAGCGTCTCTACAACTGGCAGCGCCGTTCCAAGGTTTTGTCAAAGACCATTGCCTAAGTCATTGATCCTGCGTTGAGTTAGCTGACAATTTGAACTTTTTCACAAACTCGATTGACAGTGCAATCCAACGCAGGGTATTTCTAAATGCACTCCACCGCCCTGGTGGAGCCAGAAGAGGAGCGCTGCCCAGGCAGCCCAAGGGAGGACGCCAGCGTCCGGTGAACTTGGGTCAGGGGGAGCAGCGCCGAGACGAGTGAGGAGACTGGTGACCTCAACGTCGGCTGCGGGGGCTGAATCCCCCGGGTTGTCATCGGTAGTGATCATCCCCCACCGCGCCCTGTCAGGGGCGGTACGGGATGGGCTCTGCAGGTGGAGTGCTTCTGGCCGGGATAGCTTCGTTCATTCCTGCCATTTTCAGCCTCCTCCTCTCTTTTTTGCCCGATGGAACCGGAATCTTAAAATAAGACAGGAGTAAGCAATGAGCCCGATCAATGTCGCCAAGTTTGGCGGAACCAGTGTCGCCAACTTCCCGGCCATGAATCACTGCGCCGATATCGTGCTGGCCAATCCCGCCACCCGGGTGGTGGTACTGAGTGCCAGCGCCGGAGTCACCAACCTGCTGGTCGCCCTGGCACAAGGGGAGCTGGACGAAGCGGGCCGCGACGAGCAACTGGCCAAACTGGCCGGGATCCAGCAGGCCATTCTGACCGATCTCGGCAACCCCGTTGATGTGAGCGCCCTTATTCATGGCCAGCTGGACGAAATCCGCCTCATGGCCCAGCAAGCCCACCAGCATACCGATGCGGAGCTGGCCGATCGCCTCATCGCCTGCGGCGAGCTGATGTCTACCCGCCTCTTTACCGAGCTGCTGCGCCAGCGCGGCGTCAAGGCGCACTGGCAAGATGTGCGCCAGCTGATGCGCACCGACAGCCGCTTTGGCAAGGCCACCGTCGATCTGGCCACCACCCGCACCCTTTGCCAGCAGACGCTGGGCCCGCAGCTGGGCGACAGCCTTATCATCACCCAGGGCTTTATCGGCGCCGATGGCGATGGCCGCACCACCACGCTGGGGCGCGGCGGCTCTGACTACAGCGCAGCCCTGCTCGCCGAAGCACTCGATGCCGCCAGTATCGAGATCTGGACCGATGTGCCCGGCATCTACACCACGGATCCGCGCCTCGTCACCCGCGCCCGCCCCATTCCCGAAATCAGCTTTGTCGAGGCGGCTGAGATGGCCACCTTCGGCGCCAAGGTGCTGCACCCCGCCACCTTGCAACCGGCGGTGCGCCAGAATATTCCGGTGTTTGTCGGCTCCGCCAAGGACCCCGCCGCCGGTGGTACCTGGATCCGCGCCAGCACAGATTCAAGCCCGCTGTTTCGCGCCGTCGCCCTGCGCCGCCAGCAGGTGCTGGTGACCCTGCACAGCCTCAACATGTTCCACGCCTACGGCTTTCTGGCCGAAGTGTTCGGGATTCTGGCCCGTCACCGCATCTCGGTCGACCTCATCACCACGTCGGAGGTGAGCGTATCGCTGACGCTGGATCACACCGGCAGCCAGAGCAACGGCGAGCCGATCCTGAGCGACAAGGTACTGGCCGAACTGGGGCAACTCTGCAAGGTGGAGGTGGAAACCGGTCTGGCACTGGTGGCGCTCATCGGCAACCGGATGAGCGAAGTGAACGGGGTGGGCAGTCAGGTCTTTGACGCCCTGCGCGAGCACAACATCCGGATGATCTGCTACGGCGCCAGCGCCCACAACCTCTGCTTCCTGGTCAAGGAGAGCGAGGCGGGCAATATCGTCAACCGCCTCCATCAGGAGCTGCTGGACTGACCCTCACCGCGAGGTAAACCAGACCATGCAACAGGGCGCCCGCAAGGCGCCCTGTTTATTTGTATTCCGCAAAGGTATCGGCTCAGGCAAGGCTGGTGGCTGGCAACTGACAGGCCACGGCTTCGCGGCGCAGCTGCTGCAAGCGGGCCAGCAGCCCGGTCTGGCCCAGCTCCGTCTCCTGAGGCGAGAGATTGTCCACCAGCAGCGGATAGTGATCCGTCACCGCCTGCATCAACCAGTCGAGGCGACGCAGGGTGAGCGGGCCGCAGCTCTGGCCGCTCAGATCATCGGCCACATCGAGCCGGTGGCTGCGATACATGTCCCGCCACCAGTTGGCGACCAGCGCCTCGTCGCTCGCCAGCGCGGCGCTCCACTCCCCCTGCAGGGCGTGCAGGCGGGCCAGCACGGGCGCGCTGGCCCCTTCGCGGATCAGGTGGTGGAGCTCCCGTTTCACCCATTTCAGACAAAGCTCGCGCCAGTAGCGAAATTGCGGCAGAGGATCGGCCTCATCGAGCCAGAGTCCGGAGAGGGTGCGGGTCTCCAGCCGCTCCGGCACATGGAACTGCGGGTCGACCAGACCGTTGGAGTTGTATTCAAAGCGGGGATCGAAGGTCCACATATAGCCAAAATCGAACACGCAGATCTGCTCGCCGTCATCGAGCAGGTTGCCCGGGCTCGGGTCCCAGTCAAACCAGCCCCAGCGGGCCAGCTCCCCCTGCACCTCCAGCATCTGGGCCAGATTGCGCTCGTTGAGCTGATGGACCGGCACACCCCGCAACCAGGGGGAGACCAGTACCCCGGCCCGCGCCGAGCCAAAGCTGGTGCAGACCACGTGGGAGAGGACAGTAGGGTGCAGCTCCCGCAGCGCCTCGATTTCACGCCGCCGCTCCAGCTCGGTCAGAAAGGCGGTCTTGCCATCGAGGTTGGCCACCAGTGAATCCTGACGGCGCCGCTTGAGGCACCAGTGATGCCCCTCCACCTTGAGGTGAAACACCTCGGCGGTGAGACCGTGGCGATAGACCTTGACCACAGCCGGATGGCTATCCTTCAGCTTGACCAGTTGGGCCAACGGCAGCGGGCAGTCGCGCTCGCGTCCGATCCGGATCTCTTCCTTGCTCTCCAGCATGCGCAGCAATCTGGCCTGACGTGCCATCACTTTGGGATTCATACATGTACCTCCAGTCGCTATCGAGAGACTAAACAGCAGCTCCCTCCCAAGCCAGCGGCAAAACCCCATGATGACGCTTTCATCACATATTCCGAACAACCCCTCGATCGGGATCACAATTTGCAAGGTTGAGCTGTAACCAAATATTCATTAAGTGGTCATTAAATTGACAAGCTGAAACAAGGCCCGCACCATCGGGTCAAACTCTATGCGGATGAACGCTCTCTCCCTCACTCGCTCAAAGGATGAGCTTATATGAATCGCCCCTCCTCAGGCCGCCCCCGCGTCCTGAGTCTGCCTTCTCTACTGCTTGCCCTGCTGGGCGGATTGCTGCTGCTGACCCTGTTGTTGCCACTGATCAATCCCGGTAGCTGGCTGGGCCGTGCCCAACCGCTGGTGCTGGGCCCCGCCGACAATCCGCTGGCTACCCTCACCCGCCACGCCCTGCTCTATAAAAGCGACAGCCGCGGCCTCTATCTGGTGGTACGGAGTCAGTGGCAGTTGCGGGGGCCGCTGCAAGCGGGGGACAAGGTGCGGGTAGAGCTGCTCAACGACAAGGGGGAGCGGATTGACCAGCTGAGTCAAGCGGTGGATAAACGTCAGGTATGCCGCAATAACCGCTGCACCCTGGATCTCAACAGCACCCTGCGCGCCCCGGATGACGCGCTGGCCAGCCGTTACCAGCTGCGCATAGGTCTGCTGCTCAAAGATCGCCCCGAGAGCGGCGATTTCAGCCAGATCCTGCAAACCCTGCCGGAGCAGGGCTTCAACCTCACCTATCTGGTGGTGAGCCTGACGCTGGTGCTGGCCCTGAGCGCCGCCGTGCTCAAGACGGTGCTACCAAAGCTGCGCCGCAGCCTGCGCTGGCGGATCATCGGCAGCCTGCTGCTCGGCAACCTCACCTTTGTGCTGCTGCACGGCTTCGTGGTGTTCAAGCTGGGGGAGTTTCTGCTCTGGTCAGGCTTTCGGCCGGAGCACTACTATCTGGCCTGGGGCAGCATGGTGCTGGGCTGGAGCCTCTGCGCGCTAGCGGGCTTCAACCTCTATATGGGGCTGGTCTTTACCGCGCTTTCGGGCATAGGTCTGCTGGCCAACTTTATGAAGATCGCCATCTACGGCGTGCCGCTCGGCGGGGACGATTTTGGCAACCTGCTGGCGCTGCTGCGGATCCTGCTCGACCAGCACCCCATCCTGCCCATCTTCACCGTGTTGCTGGCACTGTTGCTCTGCTGGCGCTTTGCCCTGTCACGCTGGGTGCTGCGCACAGCCGCTGCCACCGTCGCCTTCTTTGCCCTCTGCGTCTTTGCCACCCAGACCGGCAACAAGCTGCTGGGAGCCAACATTCGCTACGTGGATCGCGCGGTCAACTACCACAGGGACATCATCCGCTCCGGCCCCGGCCTCTATCTGTTCAATCTGGTGGACGAGATGCTGCAAAGCGGCAGCGTGTTTCGCTACCCCTTGCAGATCAACGAGCTGACCCCGCAGCTGAGTTATCCGCCCCAGGGCATTGCGCCGCGCTGGGATCTGGTGATCGTGCTGCAATATGAGTCGCTCTGGCTCGACTGGAAGGGGCGGATCTGCGCCCCGGCTCCCACCCTCTCCCTGCCCGCCAGCGTGCAGCAGTGGCAAAAAACCATCCACTCCCCCACCACCGGCGGCATGACGGTGCTGGCGGAGTTCGAGATGAACACCGGCCTGCCGGTGGGCTTGCTCAAGCAGGGGGTGGTGCCCTACTACTACCTCTCGCAGCAGGTGCCGGGACTGGCCCAGAGCGCCAGACAGAGCGGCTACCAGACCCTGTTCGCCCACCCCTATGTGGAAAAATTCTGGGGCCGCGCCAAGGCAATCCCGGCGCTTGGCTATGAGGAGCGCTGGTTCGATACCCGCTTCACCACCCTTGAGCACAAGGGGCTCTATATCTCCGACGATGCGCTCATCGACCACATACTCAAGCGCAGCGAACAGGATGACAAACCGCTGTTTGCCTATGCTGTCACCATGCAGGGGCACGGCCCCTTCGATGGCCCCCGCTATCAGGGGCAGGAGCGCAGCGGCGCCTGCCCGAACCAGAGCGAGAGTGACACCCAGCTGCTCAACACCTACTACACCGGGGTGGTGGATGCCATGGCCTCGCTGGAGCGGCTGCTCAAGACCCTCGACCAGTCGGGCAAGCGCTATCTGGTGGTGGCCTTTGGCGATCACCAGCCGTTTTTGATGTCTGCCGGCAAGGGCATTCACGGTGACAAGCCGGCACGCGATGCCACCTACCAGATCCCCATGATGGCCTTCACCCGCGCCGATGATCCCCTCAATCTGGCGACCCAGTTTGCGCCGGTGCGCCAGCTCTACCAGATGGGTCAGGCGACTCGCCAGCTGCTGGCGGGGGATATCACCCCCATCGAAGAGAAGCCCCTGCTCCATCCGGTGCTGGGGGAGGAGAAAGGGTTCGACCCATCAAGCCTGGTGCCGCAGATCCGCGCCAGCTTCCGGCCCGATGCCCTGCCCTGATCAAGCCCCACAAAAATAGACAAGGCCGCATCAGCGGCCTTGTTGTTGGACATTCATTTCGCCCTCATTCTGCTCGCCACCAGGGCTCCAGCAAGGTGAGCTGCTGGCGGTCGAGATCGAGCGCCACCTCGATACCCAGCGGCAGCGTCAGCATGGGGTGGGTATGGGCGCAGTCAAACTCCGCCAGAATGGGGAAGCTCGGCTCCCCAACCACCTCCAGCAGGATATCGAGTGGGCGCTTGCCGCTCCCCTGAGCGTTGAACAGCTCGTGCTTGCCGAGGATAAGCGCGCCGATCCGATCAAACACCCCGCACAGTTTGAGATGGGCAAAGGATCGCTCCACCGTCTCGGCTGATTTCAGGCTGTCCTCCAGCAGCAAAATGTCACCGCGCTCGATGGGCGGCATATAGGGGGAACCCCAGATCCCCGCCATGGTGTTGAGGTTACCGCCAATCAGTCGCCCCACTACCCGGCCAGAACCCACCGAGATCAGCCGATTGGGCTGGCACTGCTTGGCCCGAGTCTGGTTTTCCCAGTCCAGCCGTTCATCGCTCCACTGCGCTGGCGTAGGCAGCGTGCAGGGGACACCAACTTCGTCGGCCAATGCAATCTGTAAAAAACTGGCCAGCGTCTCATCCACCAGCGGCGGCAACTCGCCAAAGGAGGCCACCAGCGCCGGGCCATAAAAGGTAACCAGGCCAGTTTGGGCATGGATGCCGAGCAGCAGTGCCGTCACATCGGAGTAGCCAACGATAATCTTGGGATCGCGCCTCAGCGCCTCAAAATCGAGGTAGGGCAACAGGGAGTTGGAGTTGCTGCCGCCAATCACCGACATGATGCAACGCACCTCGGGGTCGCGAATAAGGGCGTTGAGCTCTTCGGCCCGAGCAGCGATGGAGCCGGAACGCCAGTGATCCTGCTGGCCGGTGAGGCTACCGGCCTTGAGTTTGAAACCCTGCCCTTCAAGAAACGCCCTGGCACGGGCAAAACGGTTGGGGGCCCAGGCGGTCGCTGCACTGGAGGGGGAGAAAAAAGCGATGGTATCGCCACGTTGGAGCAGCGGGGGAACCAATAACGTCATGACACACTCATCCTTGCCAATATCCAGCCATCACAGAGTCGTTGAGACTCCTACACAACCCCTTTTATCACAACGGGTTTATTACGGTCGTTTAGAAATACAAAACACTTGATTCATTATTAACAGATATTCTAAACACCATCCCCTTCCTAGAATGACCTCATTGCGATGGCCAACCCCGGTTGGTTGTCAGAACGGTCGGCCTGACAGCCCGAACGTTCTCTTTCCCACTTTTTCTCTCTGACTTATCAATGAGGTGCCTGTCATGAACAAAAACGCATCCCCCAGCGCATTGGTTGTAGAAGGCGGCGCCATGCGCGGCATATTTGCCAGCGGCGTGCTGGATGCGTTTATCGAGCATGACTATCGCCCCTTTGACTTCGCCATCGGCGTCTCGGCGGGGGCCACCAACTTGCTGGCTTATCTCGCCAGCCAGCATGGCCGCAGCCACGAGATCCTGACCAAACTGGCGTGCAGCCAGCAGTTTATGGATCCCCTGCGCTTTGCCAAGGGGGGCAATCTGGTGGATATCCACTGGCTGTGGAACACCAGCTGCCGCAAGTATCCCCTCGACATTCACGCCTACCGGGAGACCGGCATCCCCTTCTATGCGGTGGTGACCAATACCCTGACCGGCAAGGCGGAGTACATCCGGGTCAAGCCGGAGAACATGAACGAGGTGCTGCCCGCCAGCTGCGCCATTCCCCTCGCCTCCCACGAATACCCGGAGGTACACGGGGTACCGATGACAGATGGCGGGGTGGCCGACTCCATCCCGGTGATCGAGGCCTACCGCCGCGGTGCACGTCACCTGACAGTGATCCTCTCCGAGCCCCTTGGCTACCGGCTCAAGCCGATGCCCTTCCCCTGGATGATCCGCACCCTGCTCAAGACCCGCCCCGCACTGGCACAGGCGCTGGAGCAGCGGGATCGCAGCTACAACGAGGCGCTCGATTTTATCGCCAATCCGCCGGAGGACTGCCAGATCGAGGTGATCGCCCCGGCAGACTACTTCCCCGTTTCCCGTTTTACCCGCGATATCAACAAGCTGGAGATGGGATACGTGATGGGCAAGTGCGCAGGCTATCAGGCCGCCCTGCTCAATTGATAAGGGTTTTACAGGCATGACCCGACCTGCCGCGACGCACGCGCCGCCAACACAATAACAATCGGGTCAGTTGAGCAACATGAGTCATAAAAACAGACCGTGGCGAGGCAAGCGCGGCCAGAACCGGTGCCAGACACCCAGACCGGCCCGCTCCTCATCCCTATGCCAGGGCATCTCACCCTCATACAAGGTGTTTATTTATGTCGTTTCTTCTCACCCATCCCGCGCTGGCGCAGCTGTTCGAGCGGCTGCTGCCCGATTACCGGATCATGGCGCCCGCGGCCGAATATCGGGGCGGCCGCTTCTCCGACACCGATAACGTCACCTACCACAGCATCCGCCATCCGGCCGAGCTGGTGTGGCAGGAGAAGTCCCACTTCTCCCCGAAAGAGGTGGTGCTCCCCATCACCCAGACCCTGTTCCACTTCGACAATCTGGAGCTGCGCGAATCAAAGGTGGAGGCCAAGCCCACCCTGCTGTTCTTGCGCAGCTGTGATATCCACGCTCTGCGCAGGCTGGATCAGGTCTACCTGAAAAACGGCCAGAACAGCGACGTCTACTACGCCCGGCTGCGCAGCAAGCTCAAGCTGGTACTGCTGGAGTGCCGCGAGAGCTTCGAGAACTGCTTCTGCGTCTCCATGGGCAGCAACGAGACCCGGGACTACGCCGCCGCCATTCGTCTGAGCGATGAGGGTGCCCGCATCGAGGTGAAGGATCCCGAGCTGCTCGGCTACTTTGCCGAACTGGGCGAATCCGATGACTTCACCCCGGAATTTGTCCAGAGCAACCCGGTCAAGGTACGCACCCCGGACAGCGTCTGTGACGACCCCCAGCGGATCCGCCAGATCCTCACCGCCCATCCGGTCTGGGCCGAGTACGACAGCCGCTGCATCGGCTGCGGCCGCTGTACCACCTCCTGCCCGACCTGCAGCTGCTACAGCGTGCACGACCTCACCTATGCGGAGAACCCCCAGCAGGGCGAGCGCCGTCGCCAGTGGGCCAGCTGCATGGTGGATGGCTTCAGCGACATGGCCGGTGGCCACGGTTTTCGCGCCAAGCATGGCGAGCGCCTGCGTTATCGCGCCCTGCACAAGGTCAACGACTACAAGGCCCGTCAGGGGGAGGAGCACATGTGCGTCGGCTGCGGCCGCTGCGACGATCGCTGCCCTCACTACATCTCCTTTAGCAACATCATCAACAAGATGACCGATGTGGTCGAACAGACCATCGCAGCCGACAACGCGCAGGGGGCGAACTGATATGTGCCAGTGCCAGCAAACCGCAACAGCAGAACCGCAGCAGGTAGCAATCGAAAACCGCCTGCTGCCCAAGGCCTACACCATTCTGGCCATCGAGCGCCACACCGAGCTTGAGTGGAACTTTCGGGTCTCCCGCGACTTTGATGTCCACTACGGCCAGTTTGTGGAGATCTCCCTGCCCACCGTTGGCGAGGCGCCCATCTCGGTCTCCGACTATGGCGATGGCTATGTGGATCTGTTGATCCGCAAGGTCGGCAAGGTGACCGATGCGCTGTTTGCCCTCGATGTGGGCGACAAGGTGTGGATGCGCGGTGTCCACGGCAACGGCTATCCGCTGGAGACCTATCGCAACCAGCACCTCATCGTGGTGGCGGGCGGCACCGGCGTAGCGCCGGTCAAGGGGCTGCTGCGCCGCTTCAGCAAACATCCGGAAGAGGTGAAATCCCTCGACATGATCCTCGGCTTCAAGAACGAGCAGGCGGTGCTCTATCGCCACGAGATGCCGCTCTGGGCCGAGCAGCAGAACCTCATCGTCACCCTGGACGAGGGCAAGGAGAGCGAGCAGTTTCGCATCGGCCGGGTTACCGACTACATCGACCAGCTGGATCTCGCTGACAAGGAGGATATCCAGGTGATCGTGGTCGGCCCCCCCATCATGATCCGCTTCGTGGTGCTCGCCTTCCTCGAGCGGGGTATCCCCAAGGATCGCATCTGGGTCGACTACGAACGCCGCATGGCCTGCGCCGTGGGCAAATGCGGCCACTGCCGGATGGGCGACACCTATATCTGCGTAGATGGACCGGTCTTTCGTTTTGACCAGGCCCAGCATCTGATCGACTGAGGGAGAACACCATGAGTCTCGATATCGACATCATCAAGGCCCGCGCCAAGAACGAATACCGCCTCTCAAAGGTGCGCGGCGAAGCGATGATCAGCGTACGCATTCCCGGCGGGATCATGCCCGCCCACCTGCTGGCAGTGGCCCAGCAGATCGCCGAACAGTATGGCAACGGCCTGATCCACCTCACCACCCGCCAGAAGCTGGCGATGCCCGGCATCAAGTATCAGGACATGGACAAGGTCAACGCCGCCCTCGAACCCTTTATCAAGGAGATCGAGGTGGAGACCTGCGGCATCGAGGTAGAAGACACCCAAGCCGGTTACCAGACCATCGGCGGGCGCAATATCGTCGCCTGTCAGGGCAACACCATCTGCCAGAAGGGCAATATCGACTGCACCGGGCTGGCTCAGCGGATGGAGAAGCACCTCTACCCCAACCCCTATCACCTCAAGATGGTGATCGCCGGCTGTCCCAACGACTGCGCCAAGGCCAACATGGCCGACTTCGGCATCCTCGGCATCGCCAAGATCCACTTCAATGCCGAACGCTGCATCGGCTGCGGCGCCTGCGTCAAGGCGTGCAGCCACCACGCGGTGGATTGCCTCGCCATCAAGCATGGCAAGGCGGTCAAGGAGGAGAGCAAGTGCATCGGCTGTGGCGAGTGCGTGCTGGCCTGCCCGACCCTCGCCTGGCAGCGGGATCCCAAGCAGCTCTACATGGTCAAGCTGGGGGGACGCACCAGCAAGAAGACCCCTCGTACCGGCAAGCTGTTCCTCAACTGGGTGACCGAAGAGGTGCTGCACGCGGTGATCAAGAACCTGTTCGAGTTCGAGGCCGAGATGCTGGATGGCAAGCCCATCTACCTGCACATGGGTCACCTTATCGACCGGGCCGGTTATCACAAGTTCAAGGAGCGGGTGCTGCGCGGCGTCACCCTCAACCCGGAAGCCATGGTCGCTGACCGCATCTTCTGGGCCGAAGACCAGTACGTCGCCAACATGCACGTCAAAGCAGTGCAATAGGAAAAACCTCGTTTGGGGAAGCGTGATCAAGTGGCCGACACCGGTGGGGATCTGTCGTTGGCCCGGGCGTAGATCACCCTTCCCCTTTTTTATTCCCGTCGGGGGATCTTTCCCCCGACCATCCGGGGTGCGTCACGGCGCGCCCTGCTATCTCGCCCGGCGCGGCATTGCGAGCGGGCCAGCATCCGGAGCCTGTTATGGACTTTCTCCCTCTCTTCTGTCAGTTGCAAAACAAGCCGGTCCTGATCGTCGGCGGCGGTGAGGTGGCAGTGCGCAAGGCGCGCCTGCTGCTCGATGCCAAAGCCCGGGTGACCATCAATGCCCCCCATCTCGAGCCCCAGCTGATGAGCTGGGCCGAGCAGGGACTGCTTACGGTCTGCGCCGCCGACTTTCACCCCGAGCTGCTCGATGGCAAATGGCTGGTGATCGCCGCCACCAACCAGCCCGAGGTAAACCAGCAGGTCTTTCATGAGGCGAACCTGCGCCAGATCTTCTGCAATGTGGTGGACTCCCCAGCCCACTGCAGCGCCATCATGCCAGCCATCATCGACCGCTCGCCGCTGATGGTGGCCATCTCCAGCGCAGGCGCGGCGCCGGTACTGAGCCGCCAACTGCGGGAAAAACTTGAAGCCATGCTGCCGCAACACCTCGGCCAGCTCGCGGCGCTGGCGGGCAAGCTGCGCGAGCGGGTCAAGGCCATTCCTGACAAGCTGGCCCGCCGTCGCTTCTGGGAGCGACTCTTTAGCCATGAGCGACTGGCATGCCAGCTGGCGCGCGGCCAACAGCAGGCTGCCGAGCAGAGCGTCGCCGAGCTGCTCGATGAGCAACCACAGAGCAAGGGGAGCGTGACCCTGGTGGGCGCCGGCCCAGGCGATGCGGGGCTGCTTACCCTAAGCGGTCTGCAGCAGTTGCAGCAGGCGGATGTGGTGGTCTATGACCGACTGGTCTCGCAGGAGGTATTGGCGCTTGTTCGCCGGGATGCCGAGCGGATCTTTGTTGGCAAGGAGGCGGGCCGCCACTGTGTGCCCCAGCAGGCGATCAACCAGCTGTTGCTGGAGCAAGCGCAGCTGGGCAAACAGGTGGTGCGGCTCAAGGGGGGCGATCCCTTTATCTTTGGCCGGGGCGGCGAGGAGCTGGAAACCCTGGCCGAGGCGGGCATCCCCTTCTCGGTAGTACCGGGCATTACGGCTGCATCGGGTTGCGCCGCCTACAGCGGCATTCCCCTCACCCACCGTGATCACGCCCAGCGGGTGCAATTCATCACCGGGCATGACAAGGAGGGCAATATCGCCCAGGAGTGGTCGGCGCTGGCCGCCCCACGCCAGACCCTGGTGTTCTACATGGGGCTGGCCCACGCCGCCCGCATTCAGGATGCGCTGCAAACCCACGGCATGCCCGGCCACACCCCGGTGGCGCTGGTGGAGCAAGGCACCCAGCTCAGTCAGCGGGTGGTGCGCGGCGAGCTGCAACAGCTGGCCGAACTGGCCCGTCAGGTGAAGAGCCCGAGTCTCATCATCATCGGCTCGGTGGTCACTCTGGCCGACAAGCTGGACTGGTATGGGGAAGCCAACGCCATCCACGGCATCTAACCCCGCACGGCTATCAACCAATAGAGACAACAAAGCAGAGAGCGGCCATGCCGCTCTCTGTTTTTTGCATCAATGACCAAGCCGTGGCACGGCACGTCTGTTACTCGAGCCTGATGGGGCCGGTATTCTGAACATCGCTGTCATTCCAGTCGCTCTCATCGCGAATACGCGGATCCCCCTGCAAGGTGTAGAGGATGGTGCCCTGACGAAACTGCAGCGCACCATCGGCCCGTTTCGCCTTCACCTTGACCCCGTTAACCCACACCTGCTCCTTGCCATCCACCTGAATATTGGCCACCGTGGCACCTGTCTCGCGGTTCTTGGCTACCCACTTGCCCTGATAGGGCGAGTCCCCCTTGGCCATCGGCAATGCGGCGGCCTTGCCCGCCGACCAGGCGTGCACGGTGCAAAAGCCATGAGCCCGGCGATCATGTTTGATGACGTAATCCAGGGTGGGTTCGCTGGCGGGCAGATCGAAGGAGATCCCGATGACCACCTTGCCGTTTGTGGCCGAATAGGCGGCGGGCGCCAGCGTTTTCAGGGTCGCCTTCTTGCCATTGATAAAGACGTTGCCCCCTTGCGACTTGACCCGAATATCGGTGGGACAAGTGGCGCTGAAGTTGGGCAGCCCCGCGAGGGCACTGCCGGCATGGGCGGTCATGGCCAACATGACAAGGATCAGCAGAGCAGGTTTTTGATTCATAGTGATACGCCTTCAAGAGAAGAGAACCTCGTCCGTGAGCGGTGTCGTTCCTGATGGCGGCACTCTAGCTTGACCCTCTCGGGCTACCCAGTTAAAAAAAATAAAACCGGATAGGGGAATTATTAATAAATATAAATATTTAAAATCAATGGGTTGAGTGATAACCCTGCCAGCCGCCACGTATCAGACAGGCAATAAAAAAGCCGATAACCCGGTTATCGGCTCATTGCCCATGCAGAGGCTGGTGCCCGATCAGACCACCACGGCGGTGCCACTGATGCTGACCATCAGCATGCTGCCATTTTGCCCCACCACCTCGTAGTCGATATCGATGCCGACCACTGCGTTGGCACCAAGGGCCGCTGCGCGCTCTTTCAGCTCATCGAAGGCGATCTCGCGGGCACGGGCCAGCTCTTTTTCATAGGCGCCGGAGCGGCCGCCGATGATGTCACGGATCCCGGCAAAGAGATCCTTGAAAATGTTGGCGCCGAGAATGGCTTCGCCAACCACGATGCCGCGGTATTCACGAATGGTTTTGCCTTCCAGCGTGGGGGTCGTCGAGAGGATCATCTTGAACTCCTGTGAGTAGCAGAAGGGCTCAGACTACCCCAACTGCCCGAAAACCCCAACCAGGGGGTGACCTGTACGACGCCGTCCTTAAAAATCACGACGGCCAGATAAAAAAACACCGCGCAAAGGGCGCGGTGTTTGTTTCAGAGGGCCATTGCCAACGGCAAGCCGTCACGGATTGTAAGAAACCACCGAGCCACTGAGGCCGGTCATCTGGGAGATCCGCCCCTGCATGCCCTGCAGTTTGGCCTTGGAGACATCCGGTCCGATAAAGACCCGGTTGAGCTGACCCTGCACCGGTGTGCGCGGCGAAGTGTGGGCAGAGTAGCCTGCCGCCCGCAGCTTGCTCACCAGCGCGTTGACGCTGTCGACGTTCTTGAAGGCGCCAAGCTGGAGGATCCAGCTACCCTGTGCCGGTGCCGCAGCAGGGGCGGGTGTGGTCGGCTGGGTCATCTTGCTTTCAATCAGATCGTCGAGGGACTTGATCTGACCCGCCTGCGGCTTGGCCGGTGCGGGCGCCTTGGCCACTTCAACCGGTTTGGCTGGCGTCGGCTTGGGTGCTGGCTTGGGCGGTTCGACCGGTTTTTTGGCCACCACTTCCGGCTTGGGCTGTGGCTTGGGCTGGGCATTCTGTTGCGGCTGAACCGGTGCCGGTGCGGCAGGGGTTGTCGCCGGCTGCGCACCGTTGCCCTGACCGGCGAGGGTCATGGGGTCAGCCACCTCTTCCACTTGCCACTGCTGGGCCGCAGAGGCCTGTTGCTGGCTGGCCAGATGATCGGCGGGCAGGCTGCTGGCTGCCGAGACCTGCAGCGCAGGCTTGGCAGGCTCCAGCTCGGGGCGCAGCGGGATCTTGGCAAAGGCCTCCTCCTTTTGTGCCAGCTTGTGACCATCCAGCAAGTCTGGCAGGAAAATAACAACCAGGGCCACCAGGATGACGGTGCCCACCAGACGGTTTTGAAACTTCGAGGCCAAGTTGAATCCTACCTTTGCGTAACTCAATATGCGATTTGGCTCCCCGCCCGAAGGCCGGGGAGCCGGGGTGTTGCCTAGACGGCGACACCCGCCAGAATGTCGGCGACAGTGTAAAACGAACCAAACACAATGACCATATCGTCCGGACTCGATGCGGCCAACGCTGCCTGATAAGCGGCGCTGACATCATCAAACTCTCTGGCAGGGCCCTTTCCCTCCCCCAGCGCCGCAGCCAGTTGCGCAGCAGTGGCGGCGCGCGGGCCGGTGAGACTGGCCAGATACCACTCGCCAATCAGACCATCAAGTTCGGCAAGGGATCCCGCCATGTCCTTGTCTTTGAGCATGCCGACCACGGCGCGGCGTACACCCGAGCAGGGCATCTTGCGCAATTGCGCGGCCAGATAGGCCGCCGAATGGGGGTTGTGGGCCACATCGACGATCACCAGCGGCGCACTTTGCAGCTGCTGCATCCGGCCAGCCAGCCGGGCATTGGCAAGCCCGTCACGGATAGCAGACTCCGGCAGCGGCAAGCCGAGGGATTCCAGCGCCGCCAGCACGGTCACCGCGTTCATCAGCGGCAGCGCCGGTTTTGGCAGATCCCGCCACTGGTTGAGGCCGTGATAATCCCAACCGGTAGAGTGCTCATCGCCACGAAAATCGATACCGACCTGACGCAGGTTTGCGCCAAGACGCTGTGCTTCGCTGGCGATAGTCGCAGGCGGATTGGGCTCACCGCTGATGGCGGGTTTACCGGCGCGATAGACGCCAGCCTTCTCCACCGCCACTGCTTCGCGGGTATCACCCAGCCAGTCGCAGTGATCGAGGGCAATGGAGGTGATCATCGCCACATCGGACTCCACCACGTTGGTGGCGTCGAGCCGACCGCCCAGCCCCACTTCCAGCAGCAGCACATCCGGTGCGGCGCGGCAGAAGAGCCACAAGCCGGCCAGGGTGGCGAATTCGAAGAAGGTAAGGGCAATCTCGCCGCGAGCCGCTTCCACCTCGGCAAAGGCGGCGCAGTGATCGCTGTCGGGCAGCTCTTGCCCGTTGACCCGCACCCGCTCGGTAAAGCGCAGCAGATGGGGCGAGGAGTAGATGCCGACCTTATAGCCTGCGGCCATCAGAATGCTGGCCGCCATGGCACAGCTGGAGCCCTTGCCGTTGGTGCCCGCCACCGTGATCACCTTGAACGGCAGCTGGGTAAGCCCCATACGCCGGGCGACAGCACCGACCCGATCCAGCCCCATGTCGATATTGACCGGATGGATCTGCTCCAAATAAGAAAGCCAGTCGACAAGCGACCGGCTTTGGGATTGTTGCATGTTTGAACTCATCTTCACTCTTCGATGACGTGAGTATTCAGCATTTTGGCGAGCAGGCTGGCCAGACGGTTACGCATTTCACGGCGATCGATGATGATATCGATGGCACCCTTTTCCAGCAGGAACTCGGAGCGCTGGAAGCCTTCCGGCAGTTTCTCGCGCACGGTCTGCTCGATAACGCGCGGGCCGGCAAAGCCGATCAGCGCCTTGGGCTCGCCCACGTTGATGTCACCTAGCATCGCCAGACTGGCAGAGACGCCACCCATGGTGGGGTCGGTCAGCACGGAGATATAGGGCAGGCCCGCCTTGGTGAGTCTGTCCAGTGCTGCACTGGTTTTGGCCATCTGCATCAGGGAGAACAGCGCTTCCTGCATGCGAGCACCACCAGAGGCGGAGAAGCAGACCAGACCACGGCCTTCCTTGATGCACTCCTCGACGGCGCGCACGAAGCGGGCACCGACCACGGAGGCCATGGAGCCACCCATGAAGGAGAATTCGAACGAACAGGCGACAACCGGTACCCCTTTGAGGGTCCCTTTCATCACCACCAGCGCATCTTTCTCCGCCGTCTCTTTCTGAGCGGCAGACAAACGATCCTTGTAGCGCTTGGAATCCTTGAATTTCAGTACATCCTGCGGCTCCAGCTCGGCACCGATCTCGGTACGACCCTGCTCATCGAGGAAGCTCTCGAGACGGGCGCGGGCGCTGATGCGCATATGATGATCACACTTGGGGCACACTTCGAGGTTGCGCTCCAACTCTGCCCGGTAGAGCACCTGTTCACAAGCACTGCACTTGGTCCACACCCCTTCCGGAATGTTGTGACGACGGGGCGCAGTGATCTTGCTCTTGGGAAGAATCTTCTCAAGCCAGCTCATGGAATTCCTTAATGCTTTTGTGCCTGACAAAACGCATCGAGCCTAGATTGTTCAATGACTTAATAGCTCGATGGCAACAAATGACGGGTCATTAAACCACAATTTTTCGGGCGCAGTTACTAAAAACTGGTCGTACCCGGTGCCGAGTCCGGCAGCCACAGCGGGCCGAGCGGCAACTGCGGCAGAGCAAACTCGGCCGGGTAATCCACGTCGACCAGATAGAGGCCACCGGCCTTGGCGGTCGGCCCGGCAAGATTGCGATCCTTGGCAGCCAGCACCTCGGCAATCCACTCCACCGGTTTGAGCCCCTGCCCCACCAGCAGCAGGGAGCCGGTGATGTTGCGCACCATATGGTGCAGGAAGGCGTTGGCCTTGATGTCGAGCACGATGTAGGGGCCGGAGCGGCTGACACACAGATGGGTCACATTGCGCCACGGGGTGTTGGATTGGCAGGCGACGGCACGGAAGGTGCTGAAGTCGTGCTCCCCCAGCAAGCTCTGGCCTGCCTGGTGCATCAACTCCGCATCGATGGTCTCGTGGTAGTGGCTGACGCCACTGCCGAGGATCGCCGGCCGGTAGTTGTGGTTGTAGATGACATAGCGGTAGCGACGGGCGGTGGCGCTAAAGCGGGCGTGGAAGCTCTCGTCCACCTCCTTGACCCAGCGCACGGCGATATCCGGCGGCAGGTTGGAATTGAGCCCCAGGGTCCAAGCCCCTTCGGCACGGTTCGCCTCGGTATCGAAGTGGATCACCTGACCGGTGGCGTGGACACCGGCATCGGTGCGCCCGGCACACTGGATGGAGACAGGGTGGTTGGCAATCCGGCTCAAAGCCGTCTCCAGTTCAGCCTGCACGCTGATCACTTCACGCTGACGCTGCCAGCCGAAATACCGGCTGCCGTCATATTCAATACCTAGGGCAATTCGCATGGATAAACTTGTCTTGTTGTGAAAACGCAGTGAAAGAAACGGGGCGGATTATACGCGCTCAGCCCGAAAAGTCCCACCACACACGCAATAGGCCTGGATGGTCAGCCTGCGCGGCCATGCTCACCCCATCGCAAATCGCCAAAATAAGAGGGCAGCCTGCTGGCTGCCCCCGTTTTGCTGACCCCGTGATGGGAAATCCTTTAGCCCAACCGCTTGAGCAACTTCTCGGCTTCGGCGCGCTGGTGATCACTACCCTGCTCCGCCGCCTCTTGCAGCAGCTCGCGGGCGCTATCCTTGTCGTCAATCTCGAGGTAGGCACGGGCCAGATCCAGCTTGGCACCCACACCGCCGTCATCGGCATCCACATCAAATCCGGTGGATTCCGGCAGCACCTCGGGGAAGCCATCGAGCCCCACATCCAGCGAGAAGCCCTGATACGGCTCCTGCTCCGGCGCGGTGGCATCCGCTTCAGCCAGCAGCTTGTCGATCTCGACGTAGCCGCTCTCCTGCGCCTGCTCACGGGGTTGAACATCTGCCGGATGAGACTCCACCTCGGCAAACGCATCTTCGAAATCGGAGAGCGCCAGCTCGTTGGGATCCCACTCCAGATCCAGCTCCGCTTCCTTCGCCTTGACAGGCTCAAGGCCGAGCTCGGCCAGCATGGCATCCGCACTCTCGTCGGCGTCCTCTGCGGCACTGAGATCAATGGCGTTATCATCTTTGCCAGCAGCAGGCTCGTCGAGGGCATTGTCGAAATCGCCGAGATCGAAGCTCGCCAGATCGTCGTCAGCGGCGCCGACTTCGTCGATGGAGCTCAAATCGGGCTCGAGGTCGGCGGAGAGATCCGCATCCAGCTCGGCAAACAGGGCTGCCTGCAGCTCCTCTTCGCTCATGATCTCGTCAGCGGCCTTGGGCTTGGGGTTGAACTCGCTGGCCAGATCCATGGCGGGCTCGTTGGCCAGCGCAATGGGCTCATCCAGCGAGAGATCGAGATCCGGCACAAGATCCGGGTCACGACTGGCTGGCTGGGCCGCCATCCGCTCGGGCTCAAAGCCCTGTAGCTCCATCTCGCCCTCGTCGCTGAACACCAAATCGACATCCGGCTTGGCGGCCGGTTCGTCAGGCTCCATCGGCATAAAGCCATCGGGGGTGTTGAGATCCGGCACCGGGCGCACCGGCTCGTTGTCGGTCACATCGACGCTCAGCAGATCATCAAACTCGCTCTGCTCCTGATCCATCATCATGGCGGTGGATTCGGAGAGGCTCTTCTCCTGCTCTTCCAGCTCGCGGCGGGCACGGGCACGCAGCCACAGGGTCACCAGCGCCAATACCAGCAGCACCGGCAGCAGAATGATCATGGCGAGGTTGAGCGGTGAGGAGAGCAGGTCCATCAACCAGTTTTTCTCAGGCTCAGGCTCGGCTGCCACCGGCGGGACCGGTTGAGCCTTGAGCTCGGCAATCTCTTTTTGCAGCGCCGTCTGATCCTGCAGCTGGGCTTTGAGGGTCTCCACCTCTTCGGTCAGGGATTGCAGACGCAGCTTGAGCCTGTGGTTCATCTCGGTCACCTGGCCGAGCTGGGCATTGGCATCTTCCAGTGCCAGCGCCATCTCGGTGGCCGGTTTGCCCACCGGTTTATCCAGATCGGAAGGCAGAGGCGCCGGGGTGGTGCCTTCTGCAGCGCTAGGAGCAGGTGCTACCGCCTCTTTCGGCGCAGGCTCGCTCACCTTGGCCACTTCTTTGGTTTCAGCCGCCGGTTGCGGTGCCACCACCGGGGCGGGAATGGGGGCGGCTTTCGCCACTGGCAGCGGCGCAGGCGCAGCCTTCACCGGCTCGGTCTTGGCGGCTTCAACCTTCGCGGGTTTGGCGGCAGCCGGCTTGGCGGTATGGGCCTGCTTGTCAGCCAGATATTTGGGGCTTAACCCCTTCCAGCTGGCGTTGTCGCTGCGGAACTTGGCGCGGGCCTCGGCATCAGTGATGACGCTCGCCTCGGCCGCGGTCGGCAGCAGAATACGGGATCCCACCAGAATGTGGTTGATATTGCCATCGGCAAAACTGCGGGGGTTTTTCTCGTAAATCGCCACCATGGTCTGGTAGACGCTGACCCGATTGGAGGGGCGATATTTGCTCGCCAGGCTCCATAGGGTATCGGTCGGACGAACAGGGCCATAGCTACCGGCATTGGCAGTGACCTGACGCACCACCGGCTGGGCGGTTGCTCGCACCGGTTGTGCGACGGGTCTGGCGACCGGCTGCGCCAGCGGCTGGGAATTGACAGCGGGAGGTGCGGGTTCGTCAGGGCCTTTTAGCTCGACAAAAAAAGGCTCCCGCGCCGAGTCTTCAGCCTGGACGGTGCCCAGCAGACCCAATGCGAGTAGCGTTGCCAATGTTATGCGGGAATGTCCCATATTCGTTCCTTCGTATGACGGCCCTATCACATTGAAAAATCTGGATAGTTACCCCAAAACAGTCGGTTCAATATAAATCAGGCTCGCCTGGCAAGCCAGCAGTCCGACACATTTAGCACCCAACTTGACCCTGAGTGTAGGAAAAAACTTAATCAGTTGATATCGCAACAGAATCTTGAAGTGACGGAGTGCGGCATGGGTCACACCCCGGTTTGATCACAGGCCGGATGCGCAGCACTCCCTGCTGCGCATCTGGGGCATCTGACCAGCCTTACAGATAGTCGCGAACCAGCAGCTCGGCAATCTGTACACTGTTGGTTGCCGCGCCCTTACGAACGTTATCGGCCACGATCCACATATTGATACCACTCGGGTGAGAAATATCCTGGCGTACCCGGCCCACCAGCACCTCATCCTTGCCGGTTGCGTCACGCACCGGGGTCGGATAATCCCCTTCGTCATCAAACAGGGTCACACCCGGCGCATTGCGCAGCAGGTCCTTGACCTGTTCGGCATCGAGCGGCTGGTGCAGCTCGACGTGTACCGCCTCGGCGTGGCCGTAGAAGACCGGCACCCGCACGCAGGTGGGGTTCACGGCAATGCTGGCATCCCCCAGGATCTTCTGGGTTTCCCACACCATCTTCATCTCTTCACGGGTGTAGCCGTTGTCAGTGAAGCCGTCGATCTGCGGGATCAGGTTAAAGGCGATCTGTTGCGGATAGAGGGTCGGTTCCACCGGACGGCCGTTGAGCAGATGAGCTGTCTGGCCTGCCAGCTCGCTGACCCCCTCTTTGCCGGAGCCTGACACGGATTGATAGGTGGCCACGTTGATACGTGCGATCCCCACTTCGTCGTGCAGCGGCTTCAGGGCCACCAGCATCTGGATGGTGGAGCAGTTGGGGTTGGCGATGATGTTGCGATTGCGAAAATCGGCCAGCGCATCCGGGTTCACTTCCGGGATCACCAGCGGGATATCTTCGTCGTAACGGAAGCAGGAGGTGTTGTCGATGACGATGCAGCCGTGCTCGGCAGCAATCGGCGCCCACTTGGCCGAGACCTCGGCACCGGCGGAGAAGAGTGCGATCTGCACCTGGCTCCAGTCAAACTCCTCCACATCGAGGATCTCGAGGTTCTTGCCGCCAAAGCGCACGGTATCACCGGCGCTGCGGCTGGAAGCCAGCGGATAGAGGGTCGCTACCGGAAATTCGCGCTCTTCCAGGATCTCGATCATCGCCTGACCCACGGCGCCGCTGGCACCCAATACCGCTACGTTAAACTGCTGGCTCATTCTGTTCTCCTCTGATAATGCTGCAATGGCGCCGGGTGGCGCCATGGTCGGCAGGCTCCCGCGCTGCGAGATGACGCTGCCAGATATGGCTGAGCCGGCGCAGTAGCATCTGCGCCAGCTCAGTAAAAAAGGGGGTCGAGGTAGCCCGTACGGCTCACCCCTTCCGGTTATCTTCCAACTCCTAGTCCCCGATTCAGGGGCGTGACAGCGCAAATCCCAGCTCGCCCAGCGCCTGGTCGGCAAACGCCCCCTCAACCTGCAGGGAGGATAGTTCACGGCGCTCAGGATAGTGTTTGCGCTGCTCGTCAAAGCTGCCGGGCAAGCCGAGTCGGGCCCGGAAACGGGCATCATCGCGGCGCACGTCATAGACCAGATGCACCAGCTGCTTGATCAACGCCTGATCCGGTGCGCGGCCCGGCACCACCCCCTGCACATCGGGGGCAAGCAGGAGCTTACTCAAATCCTGACGAGGCTGGCGTCCCAGCTGCTGGCAGAGCGCCTGATAGAGCATCCAGGTGCCACGCGCTTTCCCCTCCAGGCTGTAACCAGCGATATGGGGGGTGGCAATCTCGGTATGGGGCACCAGCGCAGCCAGTGGCTCGGGCTCGTTCTCCCACACATCCATCACCAGTCGCAACGGCTTATCGCTCAGCTGGCGTGCCAGCAGGGCCCGGTTATCCCACACCTCGCCACGGGAAGCATTGATCAGGATCTGCCCGGCAGGACGGGCGGCAATCTGCTCGGCATCGAGCAGATGGTAGGTGGCATCCTGCCCTTCGCGGGTAATAGGCACGTGGAAGCTGACGATATCGGCGCCAAGGGCGGTCTGATAATCGACAAAGCCCGCATCGGGGGTATTACGCGCCCTGGGCGGATCGCAGCGCAGTACCCGCATGCCGAGCGCTTGGGCCTTGCCAGCCACGCACTCGCCGGTATTGCCCGCGCCAATCACCGCCAACGTCATGGCCGAGAGGTCGAGTTCATAGCGCTCCGCCAGCACCAGCAGGGCTGAGAGCACATAATCCCCCACCGAATACTTGTTGCAACCGGGGGCGCTGAAGAAGGGAATATTGCGGCTTGCCAGCAGCGCCTTGTCCACATGGTCGGTGCCTATGGTGGCGGTGCCGACAAACCCGAGTTTGGGGCTGGTCGCCAGCAAATCGCCGTTGACGCGGGTGACCGAACGCACCAGCAGCACATCGGCATCGAGCAGATCGCGGGCCTGCATCTGCCGTCCGGGCAAGGGGATCACCTCGCCAAATTCGGCAAACAGCTCCACGGCATGGGGCATATTCTCATCAACGACTATCTTCATCGGGCTCTCTTTGGTCACAACCGCCACGGGGGCGCCATTCTAGCGCAAAGCCGCCCGAGATTTCAGCCTGTGATGCAATCCGGCGCGAAACGAGACCACATTGCGCGGCAGCCGCTCCATCCGCCCGCTCAAACAGAGGATGTGGCCACAAAATGTGTAAGCAGAGGTAACAAACGTGCTGCGCGGCTTTGTCCGGGCATATCACGGTGGCACAATGCCCCTCTTTTTCGCGATCGCCCATACCCACCATGCCGCCACACGCTTCGTCGCTCCCAATGTCAACAGCTTCACTCACCCGCAGTCAGGTGCTTGGCTTCACTGCCCTGTTGATCCTGCCCCTGCTGCTGCTCGCCACCCTGCCCTGGCAGCCTTTTCTGACCGGCTCCCTGCAATCAGGCTGGTTATGGTGGTCATACGCCCTCACCCGCATGGTCGATCTTCCCGGGATCGGGGTCAGTGGCGCCCTCTTGCTGCTGACTCGCTACAAACTGAAACTGGAGCTGACCCCCTTCATTGCGCTGGGATGCGCGCTGGCAGCCCTGCTTGCCAGCGACTGGGTGCTCAAAAGCCTAATCAAGCACCTGACCGAAGAGCCCAGACCCTACCTGCTCTGGCTGGAGAGTCAGGCGCTGATCCCGGCCATCAAGCACTTCTACGCCAGTAGCGTCGATGTGCGCAGTGAACAGGTTCACGCCGCTAGCCAGTTGCTGGCCCTGCCAGAGTGGCTCGGCCACCACTGGCAAAAGGAGGTAAATTACGCCTTCCCTTCTGGCCACAGCATCGCCGCCATCAGCCTGGCCCAGTTCTTTGGCCTTATCTGGCTGGCCCGAGCCCCCACGGGCGTCTGGCTGCTGCCGTTGTGGGCGCTGGGGATTGGTCTGTCACGCATGGTAATGGGAATGCATTGGCCGGTGGATGTGCTGGCCAGCGCCCTGTTGGGCACGCTCACGGCGCTGATTGCCGCCCGCTGGTGGCTGCATAGATATTGAATCCTGCGCCATCTTGCCGCGGCTTACTGCAACGGGATGGGGGGACAAGCCTGTGCTTTTTTGCCATAATGCCGCCTCATTTTATCCCGACCGAGATCCCATGACCGACGCAGTTCATACCCTCAAGGGCCGTTTCCGTGGTTTTTACCCCGTCGTCATTGATGTTGAAACAGCCGGGTTCAACGCCAAGACCGATGCCCTGCTCGAAATCGCGGCTTACACCCTGAAAATGGATGAGCAGGGCTGGCTCGTTCCCGATCAGGTATTCCACTTTCATGTCGAGCCTTTCGAAGGGGCCAACCTGGAAAAGGCTGCGCTGGAGTTCACCGGCATCGACCCCTACAACCCGTTGCGTGGCGCTGTCTCGGAAAAAGAGGCACTGACCGAGATCTTCAAGGGGATCCGCAAGGGGATGAAGGAGCAGGATTGCGGCCGCGCCATCATAGTGGCCCACAACGCCACCTTCGATCACGGCTTCGTGATGGCTGCCGCCGAGCGTGCTGGCCTCAAGCGTAATCCGTTCCACCCGTTTGCGACCTTCGACACCGCAGCCCTCTCCGGATTGGCGCTGGGTCAGACCGTGCTGGCCAAAGCGTGCCAGAGTGCCCGCATCCCGTTTGACAATAAAGAGGCGCACTCTGCCCTCTATGACACCGAACGCACCACAGAGCTGTTCTGTCATATCGTTAACCGCTGGAAGAGCATGGGGGGTTGGCCGCCAGCGCATCCGGATGATGACACAACCGATGCTCCTGCCGACGATGAGGGGCAAGAATAAACGGACGAAGGCTGCCACTGGCAGCCTTCGCTTTTTGGGGACGTGATTGATTGCACAGCGCACCGGAAATCGCCATCAAGGTCACTATCCACCGCTGCGCACGGGATGCACGGAGACAAACAGGTCACAAACCCTCATGTTGAGCAACCTTGTGCCACATGCTGCTGCGATATGAGGGGTTTGACTGATTTTTTTCTCGACATTTGTCACATTTTTCGCAAACTAACTCCCCTTCACATGACAGACAGCAATAACAAACTATAAGGAAATCAAATGAATCCAGTTGTTATCGCAGTCGGGCTGATGCTGGTGCTCAGTCTGCTGCGGATCAATGTGGTGGTCTCGCTGGCGCTGGGGGCCATTGCTGGCGGCCTGGTCGGTGGGCTGTCGTTGACTGATACCCTCACCACCTTCAGCGGTGGTCTGGGCGGTGGCGCCGAGATTGCTCTCTCCTACGCCATGCTGGGCGCCTTTGCGGTTGCCATCTCCCGCTCCGGGATCACCGACCTGCTGGCCCGCAAGGTGATCAACCAGTTGGGCAAGGATGCCAGCTCGACCCGCATCATGTGGGTCAAAACCCTGCTGCTCTCTTCCGTGCTGGCCGTGGCGATCTCCTCCCAGAACCTGATCCCGGTTCATATCGCCTTTATTCCCATCCTGATCCCGCCGCTGCTGCATGTGATGGCGCAGATGCAGATAGACCGTCGTCAGGTGGCCTGTGTCATCACCTTTGGTCTGACAGCTACCTATATGGTGCTGCCGGTCGGCTTTGGCGGCATCTTCCTCAACAACATTCTGGCCAAGAACCTGATCGATAACGGCGTGCCCATCACCACCAGCCAGATCCCGCTGGCGATGGCCATTCCGGTCACCGGTATGGTACTGGGCCTGCTGATTGCGGTATTCATCAGCTATCGCAAACCGCGCCAGTACGATCTGGCCAAGATCCTGGATGCCGAGCCCGAAGCGGTCGAACTCAACCTCACCCACATCTGGGTGGCCCTGCTGGCCATTGGCGTAGCGCTGGGGCTACAACTGATGACCAACAGCATCGTACTGGGTGCGCTGGCCGGTTTTGTCATCTTCACCTGCGGCGGCGTTATCAAGTTTCGCGAAAGCCAGGATGCCTTCACCCAAGGGGTGCGGATGATGTCGCTGATCGGCTTCATCATGATCTCCGCCGCCGGTTTTGCCGCCGTGATGAAGGCAACTCACGGGGCGACTCTCTGGTTCAGGTGGTCGCCTCCAGCATCGGCCAGCACAAAGGGATCGCCGCCTTTCTGATGCTGCTGGTGGGCCTGCTCATCACCATGGGGATCGGTTCTTCCTTCTCCACCGTGCCTATCATCGCCACCATCTATGTGCCGCTCTGTCTGCAGCTTGGCTTCTCACCGATGGCGATCATCGCACTGGTCGGTACCGCTGGCGCGCTGGGGGATGCGGGTTCACCGGCCTCCGACTCGACGCTGGGCCCCACCTCCGGCCTCAACGCCGACGGCCAGCACGACCATATCTGGGACAGCGTGGTGCCCACCTTTATTCACTACAACATCCCGCTGGTGATCTTCGGCTGGATTGCCGCCATGGTGCTCTGATAGTCCTTCAGGCTGCGAACTCTGCACGTCACAATGCACAACAAGAAGGCGACCTGATGGTCGCCTTCTTGTTGTATTCGACTAGAAAAACAACAGCACGTTAGCTTGTGGTGACGGTGAAAAGGCACCGCTCTCTAACCCAGCGCAACCTCCTGCATGATGCTCCGATTGATAAAGTAGCGATGGCAAAACAGCAAAAAGTCCTGCAGCGGCAAGGGCCTCGAGTAGAAATAGCCCTGAATTTCATCCACCCCTATGCTCAGCACCGCCTTCAGCTCATCATTGTTTTCCACCCCTTCCGCCACCATCCGCACACCGAGTTGATGAGAGAGGCTGGTGATCGCCTCGACGAACAAGGCCTGACGGGTATCGTTGTCGATGGCAGTGATAAATGAGCGGTCGATCTTGAGTTTGTCGAAATAGAGTTCCCGCAAGTAGGAGAACGATGACCAGCCGGTACCGAAATCATCAAGGGCAACCCGTACTCCAATCTGACGCAGGGTGTCGATGATCTGCTTGCTCAGCTCGATATCATCCAGAGCAATCGTTTCGGTCAGTTCGACGATCAGCTGTTGCAGGCTTAGCGGCCCCTCTCTCATGTTCTCATCCAGCTGGGCTGCCAACTCCATAGTGAACATGGAACTCGAGAGGTTGACCGAGATCTCCAGCGGTTCAATCAAGTCGCTCGGGAAAGTAGCGAGATCAAGCTGCAAGCGCCGGAAGATCCATAACCCGAGCGCCTCCCCCAGCCCGTTATCTTCCGCCAGCGAAATGATATCGAGTGGCGGAATAAAACCGTACTCCGGGTGATTCCAGCGGATCAGTACCTCGGCTCCCAGTCGCACCGTGCCTTGACCACGGACAATCGGCTGATAGTAAAGGCTCAACTGCAAATTGCTGTGGTGCTGGATCAGCTCGCGCAACTCGGTCGACAAACGGCGGTTACGCAGATAGTGCTGATACATGCTGCTGGAGAAAACCACGTAACGATTCAGCCGCTTGCGCTTGGCACTGTCGAGGGCGATATCGGCAAACAGCAGCATCTCCTCCGGCGTGTGTACCGGTCGCACGTACTGGCTGACCCCCATAAAGACCCGCACCCGGTGGGCGGGATCAGTCGCCAAGGCGAGCCCGGCAAGTTCGTTACGCAGCTGCTCCAGAAATGGAAAGCGCAAATAGGTGGGCATAACGCCGGAAATAATGATGGCAAACTCATCGCTACCGGTGCGGGCGGCAAAGATACCGTCAACCGATACGGCGCGGATCCGCTCGGCCAGTTGCGTCAGCAATGCATCCCCCACCTCGTAGCCCAGGCTGTCATTTACCTCCCTGAAATGGCCAAGATCCACCAGACAGACGGTCACGCTACTGCGCCCCCCTTTATGTCCCGTCAGCTGCTTGAGGTGTTTGATCAAGGAGGCCCGGTTCGGCAAGCGGGTTAGCGCATCATTCCACGCAAGAAAGTGCTGGTGGCGCACTTCGCGAAACAGCATCAGCAGCATCACCACGGTCGCCAACATCAAGAAAGCCAGAATGAAGAAGTTCTGGATACGCGACGAGTTGAGTACCTCCCGCTGGGCAATAGCGGATGGACCTGTGAAATTTTTCACCATCACATCGCGGATCTCAGCCAGATCCCGAGCCAACTCCTCGGCAAAACGAGCAAGTTCTTTTGAATCTCGCTCTCCGCTGACCACGGCCTGCTCATACTTCTCGAACAGAGTCATGATCTTGCCTGCTGCCTGTTCAGCCCCAAAGCGGGTTCTCACCGGCTTGGCCTCCTCCCCGTGCAGGAAGACATCGAGCCGGTTCCAGGCAATATCAAAGCGCTTGTTCATCTCTTCCTGACTGGTCGAACCGGTACGATAGAGAGAGAGCGCTTCATCAAAGCCATGGATTTCCAACTCCAGCTGCGCCAACGCCCAGGCGGAGAGTTGGGTATAGCGGGTCACAGCATTAAAAGCACGGTCATAGTTCCAGACCGACCAGATGGCAACCCCCAAAAAGGCAGTCACCATCAGGATCAAGCTCAGAAACTTGCCGCGCAGCATCTTATTTGCTCTCGATCGCCGTCAGTTGCCACACCATCCGGCTGTGATAGAGCTCCTTGTTCAGCTCCGGGTGATCAGAGAGGGGATAGATGATCCAGAGCGGTCCTTTGTTGCGCAGGGTCAACGCCTTGCCATCCTGCTTCTCGGCCAGCAGTACCGCATATTTATCTCCATCTTCCAGCGGCACCGCCGCCCAGTAGTCATTGATGGCGACCGCCTTGACCTCCGCCCCCTTGAGACCATATATCTTGACCAGATCTCGCAGCAGCACGCCACGATAGGTGTGACCCCCCTCGGTCCAGGGGGTCTGGGTCTTGACCTCTGTTTGAGGTAAGGCCTCAAACTCGGCCCGGGTCAACACGACCTCCCCTTTACCATTGCAACAGCCATCCCCCTTGATCTTGAGGAAGGGATCATCAGCCAACACCATGCCAGAAACGAGACAGCCGGATAACAGCAATATCCTGCCAAGCCATCCACCCATGATAGACCTCCGTATCGTACTGTTTGTTTTATTGGTTTCACTCAGCCCACCCACATGGCAACGGCAGAGTCACAATGCAAAACAATGTTGCGGCAAGCAGCTCACCACAACAGGCAACCAGCATCAGGCTGTACCCGAATGCCACCAAAAGCATGGCATCCAGGCTCCGAATGTCACAACCGCACCGGAAAATATTCATGTCCCTTTGGTTCACGACCTGGCTTGTGGAACAGAAATATGACCCCCACACAGGCAAACTGACGGTACAGTCCCTATCGCAGATACAAAAAAAGGCCGCTCAATGAGCGGCCTTCTTCATAACGGGATCAGCAATCAGCTTTCGCGACGCTTGCCACCGAATTTGCGATCTTTGTTGAAGCCACCTTCACGGCGCTCCCCGCTCTTGTTGAACGGACGGTCACCCTGGGGACGGCGATCCTTGTTGAAAGGACGGTCGCCACGGAACGGACGATCACCACGGGGCGGACGGCTGCTGGTGTTGCCACCGGCCGGCACTTCGGTGTAGCGGGTGATTTGCAGCGGACGCTGGCAAACACGGGCTTTCTTGATCACTTCCAGTACATCGGCGGTCATGCCTTTCGGCAGATCGACGGTGGAGAAGTCGTCAGCGATGTCGATGTTGCCGATGAAGCGGCTCTCGATGTTTGCTTCGTTGGCGATGGCGCCCACGATCTGGCCCGGCTTGACACCGTGATGGGCACCCACGTCTACGCGGTAACGCTCCATCTCCACATCCGGGTTGTCTTTCAGCGGACGCGGCTCCAGGGACGGCATGCGACGGGCAGGACGATCGCCACGGTCACCGAAGTCACGACCGCCACGGTCGTTGAAGTCACGGCGCTCGAAGCCACCACGATCGTTGCCAGCGTTCAGCAGCGGATCCGGAATGGAGTCATCCAGCAGCAGCGGTTGGTCACCCTGTACCAGCTTGGCCAGTGCGGCAGCCAGCTCCAGCGGATCGGCAGAATCCTCTTCGATCAGCTCGTTTACCAGGTTGTGGTAGATCTCGAGCTCTTCACCCATCATGGTTTCGCGGATACGCTCCTTGAACTTGGCCAGACGATGCTGGTTGATGTCCTCGGTGCTCGGCATCTTCATCGGCTCGATGGCCTGACGGGTTGCGTGCTCGATGGCGCGCAGCATACGACGCTCGCGCGGAGCGACGAACAGGATGGCTTCGCCTTTGCGACCAGCACGACCGGTACGACCGATACGGTGAACGTAAGATTCGGTGTCGTACGGAATGTCGTAGTTCACTACGTGAGTGATGCGCTCAACGTCCAGACCACGGGCGACAACGTCGGTGGCGATCAGGATATCCAACTGGCCTTGACGCAGTTTGTCGACGGTACGCTCACGCAATTTCTGCGGGATGTCGCCGTGCAGAGCTTCACAGGCGTGACCACGGGCGGCCAGCTTGCCAGCCAGCTCTTCGGCAGCGTTCTTGGTACGCACGAACACCAGCAGGGCTTCGTAGGATTCTACTTCCAGCAGACGAGTCATGGCGTCCAGCTTGTGCAGACCGGTTACCTGCCAGTAACGCTGGCGAATAGTGGTAGCGGTAGCAGTCTTGGAGGCGATCTTGATCTCTTTGGGCTGCTTCAGGTGCTTCTGGGCCACGCGACGGATCTGCTCCGGCATGGTGGCAGAGAACAGGGCAACCTGACGAGTGCTCGGGCACTGCTCCATGATCCAGTCAACGTCGTCGATGAAGCCCATACGCAGCATTTCATCAGCTTCGTCCAGTACCAGTGCTTTCAGGCCGGAGAGGTCCAGGTTCTTGCGACGGATCAGGTCCATCACGCGGCCCGGAGTACCGACGACGACCTGGGCACCGCGACGCAGGGCGCGGGTCTGGGTTTCATAGGAGGCACCGCCGTAGATAGGCAGTACGTGGAAATCAGGCATGTGGTGGGCGTAGCGTTGGCACGCTTCAGCCACTTGCAGTGCCAGTTCGCGAGTAGGCGCCAGCACCAGGATCTGGGTGTTGCGGTTACCAGCTTCCAGACGAGACAACAGAGGCAAGGCAAAAGCAGCGGTCTTCCCTGTACCGGTTTGCGCCTGCCCCAGCAGATCGTGTCCCGCCATCAGGTGGGGAATTGCTGCGGCCTGGATCGGTGACGGGCGCTCATAGCCCACGTCCTGCAGCGCTTTCAATACAGGCGCGGCCAGTCCAAGCTCACTAAAAAGGGGCAGTTGTTCGGTATCAGACATAGATTCTTCCAGATTAAGGCAGGCGGCTAACACCGCGGAATAGCAAAAAGGCGGCGATTATAGCGCCACTTTGTTCTGCTGTCTTGAAAAATGTGATAAGCCTCTCAAGACGTTGGCAATTATAGAGGGATCTGACGAGTATGGCTTGCTTATTTTGCACTCATAGTGCGTTATTGCAGATCACTCCTCGCTGGAGTCCTTGCCCCGCTTGTGTTTGAGCACCGCCATGGTCAGTCGGCTGGTGCACAATAAACGCTCACGTTCGTCCCGAATTTCAATCTGCCACACCTGGGTTGTTGCTCCCAGATGGAGCGGCGTGCAACGCCCGGTCACCACCCCTTCCCGTTTAGCTCGCAGATGGTTGGCATTCACCTCCAGCCCCACACAGTAGCTATCTGGCCCGACCGCCATATTGGCGGCAATCGATCCCAAGGTTTCCGCCAGCACCACAGATGCGCCGCCATGCAGCATGCCAAGGGGCTGGTGAGTGCGATGATCCACCGGCATGGTCGCTTCAAGCCAATCGGAGCCAAAAGCCGTGTAGAGGATGTCGAGGTGGGCCATCAGGGTGTTGCGAGAGGTGGCGTTGAGCCCCTCCAGGCTCATGGGTTTACGCCAGATGGGCGCAATATCGTGACTCATTTCGAGCAGACTCCTTTGTAAGCGATGAATGCGTACCGATATGGGTGAAACGCCCTCCACCGGCAACATGGTTCGGTTATATGAGTTGTTGGTTACCGGGTGACGTGGTAACAACGCAGCCCCGCCCCGGCGCTGCGTGTTACACAATCATGCCCTTAAGCGGGATGTCACCAGGGGTAGGTAACGCCAGGCCACTCGGACCAAGGCACTTCTCGCCCCGGCAGACGGGGTTCTGGCCACTGCCACACCCTGGCGAGCCAGTCGCGCAGCTGAATCTCCAACTCCTCATCCGTGATGGGCGCCTCGGCCACCTTCCAGAAGAAGAGCTCCACCGCGACCTCAGGCAGCACCGAGGGGTAGAGATAAACCCCGCCCCAAAATTGCGGCTCCCGATCCGGGCTCCAGAGGCCATAGGCAAAGGAGCGCTTGGCCAGAAACTCCGACTGCTGCCACTCCAGATCCCCTTCGTGCTGGCTCAGGCTGAAGTTGGCCGAGGGCCAGAGATCGTTCGGGCGAAACAGCTGATGGAGCTGCTCGCGCTCGCGCAACATGGCGACAAACTCCACCACAGCCTGAGCTGGGGTGGCGGGTAACAGCAAGAAACGTGGATGCCGATAGGCCTTCGGCACCCGAAACCGCTTGGGGAACGTCAGCATCAGAGCAGCTCCAGCAGGGCTTGCAATGGATGTTTGAGCTTTTCTCCCTCCATCCGCTTGACCTGACTGCGGCACGAATAGCCGGTCGCCAGGCAGCGCGCTTTGGGTAGACGGGCGAGCGGGTCGGCCCAGCTCAACCCATAGATCCCCTTGGAGTTCTCCACCTGTTTGACGTCGTGACCATAGGTGCCCGCCATACCGCAACAACCCACAGAGACAGGCTGCAAGCTGGCCCCGAAGCGGCCAAACAGGGTACTCCAGTCGCCGTGTGTGGAGGGCTTGGCGGTCTTCTCGGTGCAGTGGGCAAAGAGATACCAGGGCTCGCCCCCCTCCTCGCTCTTTGCCTTGTTGGCACTAGCAGGCAGTTGATCTGCCGGCAGCGAGAGCAGCCACTCCTGCGGCAACAACACCTGAAAATCGCCGCGAGCCGACCCCAGCGCCTTGGCATACTCGTCGCGATAGCAGAGCACCATGGCCGGATCCACCCCCACCATGGGAATGCCAAGCGCCGCCACCTTGTTGAGGAACTGGGCGCTGTTGGCAGCAGTGCGGGCAAAGGCGCGCAGGAACCCCTTGATATGCTGGGGCTTGCCGTTGGGTTTAAAGGGCAACAGATAGGGCTGGAACCCGAGCTTGCCGGCGAGTCTCACCAGGTCGCGCACCACGGGGGCATCGTAATAACTGGTGAAGGGATCCTGCACGATGAGCACTACCTGCTTGCGCTGCTCGGCGCTCATGCGCTCCAGACCCGGCAGATCAAAATAGCGGGCACGGTTATCGTGCAGGCTCTCGGCCAAGGTCGGCACCGAGAGCAGCGGCACATCGACCATGCCGATGCTCTTCTCGGTCGCCTTCTGGGCCCACTCTTTTTCGAGGAAGAAGTTGACCAGCTTCGGCGCCTTGGCGAGCAGCGGCGCATAGCTTTCAACGGTGCCGACGAAGTAATCCTTGGGGGCGCGCAGGTAGCGGCCGTGGTAGAGCTGCATAAAGCGGGCGCGAAAATCGGGTACATCCACCTTGATCGGGCACTGGCTGGTACATGCCTTGCAGGCCAGACAGCCCGCCATCGCCTCCATCACCTCGTGGGAGAAATCATACTCGCCGCGCTGTTTGGCCCAGCTGTTGCGCACCTTGTCCACCAGCTGTTTGAAGCGCACACCACCTGATTGCAGCGCCACCTCTTCCGCCAGCGGGTCGAAGCCCTGCTCTGCCAGCTGACGCAACCATTCACGCATCAGGCCCGCCCGTCCCTTGGGGGAGTGGCGACGATCGCGGCTGATCTTGACCGAGGGGCACATGGGGGAGTCGGTCTCGAAGGTGAAACAGAGGCCGTTGCCGTTGCAATCCATGGCGCGGGTGTAGCTGGTGCGCACCGCGAGCGGGATCTGGCGGTCATACTTGCCGCGCTTGGGCCCATCCACCGACACCAGCTCGGCGCCGCTGCCATACGGAATACAAATTTTGCCCGGGTTGATGCGGTTGCCCGGGTCGAACGTCCCCTTGACCCGCTGCAGCTCTTCCCACAGCTCGCCAAAGAAGGCGGGGCTGTATTCGGAGCGAAAGCCCTTGCCATGTTCCCCCCACATCAGGCCGCCATATTTGGCAGTGAGCGCTACCACCTGATCGGAGATGCGGCGCAGTAGCACCTCCTGCTCGGGATCGCACAAATCCAGCGCCGGGCGCACGTGCAGCACACCGGCATCGACGTGGCCGAACATGCCGTAGTCGAGGCCGTGGGCATCCAGCAGGGCGCGAAACTCCATGATGAAATCGGCCAGTGACTCGGGCGGCACGGCGGTGTCTTCAGTGAAGGCCACCGGCTTCTTGCGCCCTTCGGCGTTGCCCAGCAGCCCCACCGACTTCTTGCGCATGGTGTAGATGGTCTCGATGCTCGGCAGGTGGTCACACACCTGATAGCCGATGATCCCCGCCTCGCCCTTGGCCAGCAGCGCGTCGATACGGCGGCAGAGCTCCGCCACCTTGGCCTTGTGTTCTGCCTCGTCGGTATCGGCAAACTCGACAATGTTGAGTCCCTGCAGATCCTTGCCGGGCACATCCTGAATAAGTTCTTTCACCGAATGCCAGATGATGTCGGCGCGGGCCAGCCCGAGCACCCGGGAGTCCACCGTCTCCACCGAGAGAGCCTGCGCCTGCACCATAAAGGGGGCATTGCGCAGGGCGGAGGGGAAGCTGTCGTACTTGACGTTGACCAGGGTGCGGTAGCGCGGGATTGGCGTGATATTGAGTTTGGCTTCGGTGATAAAGCCGAGAGACCCTTCAGATCCGCACAGCACCCGGCTCACATCCAGCGTGTCGGTATCGGGTTGATAGAGGTGCTTGAGATCGTAGCCGGTCAGAAAGCGGTTGAGCTTGGGGAAGGTCGCCTCGATGTCGGCGCAGCGCTCCTTGCCGATACGATAGAGGGTGCGATAGATCTCCCCTTCCCGACTCTCCAGCGCCAGCTTGTCGGCCAGTCGCTCACCGGTCAGCGGCTCGGTGGCCATGATGTCGCCATTCTCCAGCACCGCTTTGAGGCCAAGCACGTGATCCGAGGTTTTGCCGTAGACCAGAGACCCCTGCCCCGAGGCGTCGGTGTTGATCATGCCCCCTAAGGTGGCGCGGTTGGAGGTGGAGAGATCCGGCGAGAAGAAGTAGCTATGGGGCTTGAGATAGGCGTTGAGCTGGTCTTTCACCACCCCGGCCTGGGCGCGCACCCACCCCTCCTCCAGATTAATTTCCATGATCTGGTTCATATAACGGGAGAGATCGACGATAATGCCGCCGCCCAATGACTGACCATTGGTGCCGGTACCGCCACCGCGAGGGAAAAAACTCAGGGAGGCGAACGCCGGCTCTGCGGCCAGCTTGAGCATTGCTGCTATGTCGTCCGCACTGCGCGGATAGAGAACCGCCTGAGGTACTACCTGATAGACGCTGTTATCCGTCGCCATCGCCAACCGGCTTGCATAAGACTTTTCGATATCACCACGAAATGCGCTGCGCTCTAGCAACTCAAGAAACTGCAGGGTTGCGGGTGACAAACTGTCCTGGTAATCGAGTCTCGGGATCATGAATCCTTGTTCCCATCCTTTGCTTGATGCCGGCACGCCGGCGACAACGACTGGCCAGCCACCTGTCAATGGCAGTCAGGCCAGTCCGCTCACATGTGAGCGGGCAGTATATCAGCTAGAAAACCGCTTGCGCTTGGCAATATTCACCATTTGAAAGGAGGACTTTTATGGCTCACCACAGCCATGTTATCAGTACGCTGGTCACCACCGAAAAACAGGCGCTTACCCTGTCGCTGTTCGGTTGTATTACCTTTGCCATCTTCGGCATCGGCTACGGCCTCTTCGTTGGCTCCAACGCCATCATGCTCGATGGTATCTTCACCCTGTTCAGCATGGGCATGACAGGCCTCGGTCTTGTTACCGCCTATCTCGTTACCCGCCCTTCCGATGCGCGCTTCCAGTATGGCTACGCCCACTTCGAGCCCATCACCAACGTCATCAATGGCACCATTATTCTGCTGCTCTGCCTTGGCGCTCTCTATAGCGGCATCACCACCCTGCTGGAGGGAGGACGGGAGATCGATCTCGGCCACGCCCTCATCTATGCCGCCGTCTCCACCTTCTTCTGCGCCATCATCTATCGCATCGAAGCCCAGGTTGCCGAACAGGTAGACTCCGAGCTGGTGCGGGTCGACTCCAAGGAGTGGCTGGTGGATACCCTGCTCAGCGCCACCCTGCTTATCGGTTTCGTAGTCGCCATTGGCCTCGATGCCATCGGCTGCGGCCAATACAACCGCTACATAGACCCGGTGCTGGTCTCGCTGCTGGCCCTCTGCGCCACTCTCATTCCCATCAAGGTGCTCGGTCGCAACCTGCGGGAAGTGTTGAAGATCGCCCCCAAGGGAGATGTGCCACGGCAAGTCGAGCAGGAGATCGAGGCGCTGCGCCAGCGCCACGGCATCGAGTGCTACAGCCATCTGGCCAAAAGCGGTCGCCGCTTCGATCTGGAATTGAACATTCTGGTGGCGCCGGGTCAGGAGTGGCCCGTCGAACGTCAGGATGCACTGCGTCAGGAGCTCTGGTCTCGCCTTGGCGACACCCTGGGGGATGCCTGGCTCTCGGTCTGTTTCACCCGCGAAAAGCGCTGGTTGTAACGACCGCACGGGGGAGAGCGGCACGGCCGCCTCCCCCTGTCGCATCACAACCCCATCACGCCACGCTGACACTGCTCTTGCCAAATTGGCGCCAGCCGCTATCATCAGGGCTCATTTTTCACCCGAGGTTTTATTGCCCATCATGGACAATCCCCGAAGTTGCCCTTCGTCTATTTCTGTCAAAGCCTATCTTTTTCTGCTTAATCAGCGCCTCTGAATAACACCTTTGCCTTGCTGTTACTGCGGCCATCGTGCGCCGTGATCACTCTCTGCTCTGTCTGTTTTTATTGAGGTCATACAATGGAATTGCTGCTGGATCCCCACATCTGGATTGGTCTGTTTACCCTGATCATTCTGGAAATCGTACTGGGGATCGACAACCTGGTCTTTATCGCCATTCTGGTGAAAAAACTGCCCCCCGCCCAACGGGACAAGGCGCGCATTATCGGCCTGTCGCTGGCCCTGTTGATGCGACTTGGGCTCTTGAGCGTCATGTCATGGCTGGTCACCCTGACCACCCCGATTTTGCACCTGTGGGATCACCCCTTCTCCGGTCGGGACCTGATCCTGATGGGGGGCGGCCTGTTCCTGCTGTTCAAGGCCACCTCCGAGCTGCACGAGCGGCTGGAAGCCAAACCCCAGGACGACGGCCCGGTTGGCGCCTACGCCAGCTTTGGGGTGGTGATCGCCCAAATTCTGGTGCTGGATGCGGTCTTCTCGCTCGACTCCATCATCACTGCCGTCGGCATGGTGGAACACCTGGGCGTGATGATGGCCGCCGTGACCATCGCCATGGTGGTGATGGTGCTCGCCTCCAAGCCGCTGACCCGCTTCGTTAACGCCCACCCCACCGTGGTGGTGCTCTGTCTGAGCTTCCTGCTGATGATCGGCTTCAGCCTGGTGGCGGAAGGGTTCGGTTTCCACATTCCGAAGGGCTACCTCTACGCGGCCATCGGCTTCTCGGTGCTGATCGAGTTTTTCAACCAGCTGGCCCAGCGCAGCGCCATGCGTCACGAATCCAAACAGCCCCTGCGCGAGCGCACCACCGCCGCCATCTTCAAGCTGATGGGCAGCAAGGCCTATCAGGATCAGCCGGATGACGATCTGGATGCCCCAGCCGTAGCGCCGGTGAGCTTTGGCGAGGAGGAGCGCTATATGGTGACCGGGGTGCTGTCGCTGGCCGAGCGCTCCATTCGCACCATCATGACCCCGCGCTCGGAGATGGCCTGGATTGATATCAACGACTCCAGCGACGAGATCCGCGCCCTGCTGCAGCGCGAACCCCACAGCCTGTTCCCCATCTGTGACGGGGATCTGGACGAGGTGATCGGAGTGGTCAAGGCGCGCGATCTGCTGTTTGCCTTGAACGAAGGGCAATCTTTGAGCGAACTGGCCAAGCAGAACGATCCCATTATCGTGCCGCAGACCATCAACGTGATCCGCCTGCTGGCGGAGCTGCGCAAAGCCAAGGGGAGCCTTATTCTGGTCTCCGACGAGTTTGGCGTGATCCAGGGGCTGGTCACCACCCACGATCTACTGGAGGCCATCGTCGGCGAGCTGCCGGACGAGGACGAAAGCCCGGATATCGTGCGCGATGGCGAAGGGTGGCTGATCAACGGCAGCACCAACATCCATCATGTGGAGCAGGTGCTGGAGCACGAGGGGCTGGTGAGCGAGAGCGATGAATACGTAACCCTGGCGGGCATGCTGCTCTCCCACTTCGGCACTCTGCCCACCCCGGGCCAGCAGTTGCAACTGCAGCAGCTCAACTTCGAGGTGATCGAGGTGAGCGAGCGGCGCATCGAGCGGGTGAAAGTGATGCCCGCCACGGCTTGAGCCTGCCACCAGCAGAATACAGAAGAGGGCCAGACGGCCCTCTTTTTTATGCCTAAACGCCTCTTTCCTAACGGTTTGCGCTGATTGCTGCATCAAGTGCAATTCTCTTGTGCAATTACCCCTCTTTTTCACAACAAGATGGCGGCATAAAGTGGCTTCACTTCCACCATGAGGAACTCAAGATGAGCCACGATCACCTGTTCTGCCCGCTGCGCCTCGGCCAGCTGCACCTTGCCAACCGCATCGTCATGCCCCCCATGACCCGCTCCCGTGCCAGTCAGCCGGGTGACGTGGCCAACGCCATGATGGCCAACTACTACGCCCAGCGCGCCGAGGCGGGCCTGATCATCAGCGAAGGCACCCAAATCGACCCCATGGGCAAGGGCTATGCCTGGACGCCAGGCATCTACAGCGCAGAGCAGATCGCTGGCTGGAAGCTTGTGACCGATGCCGTGCATGCCAAGGGGGGCACCATCTTCGCCCAGCTCTGGCACGTGGGCCGGGTCACCCATCCGGATAACATCGGCGGCGCCCAGCCCATCTCCGCTTCAGCCCTGCCCGCAGTGGGCGTCAAGGTGTTCGTCGATAACGGCAGCGATGCGCCGGGCTTTGTCGAGACAGTCACCCCGCGCGCCATGACCCAGGCCGATATCGATGCGGTAGTGGGACAGTTCCGTCAGGCGGCCCGCAACGCCATCAGCGCCGGTTTTGACGGCATCGAGCTGCACGCAGCCAACGGTTATCTCATCAACCAGTTCCTCGACTCCGAATCCAACGCCCGCACCGACAGTTACGGCGGATCGCTGGAAAACCGGCTGCGCTTTCTCAAAGAGGTGACAGAAGCGGTTAGTAGCGAAATCGGCGCCGATCGGGTCGGGGTGCGTCTTGCGCCGCTCACCACCCTCAACGGCACCGTAGATGCCAACCCGCAGGAAACCTATCTGGCGGCCGCCCGCCTGCTGGGCCAGCTCAACGTGGTCTACCTGCACATTGCCGAAGCGGACTGGGACGATGCCCCCCTGATGCCGGAGAACTTCAAGCAGGGTCTGCGGGATGCCTTCCCCAACACCCTGATCTACGCCGGTAAATATGATGGCAAGCGGGCTCGCGCCGCCCTCGACGCGGGCTGGGCCGACATGATTGGCTTTGGCCGCCCCTTCGTCGCCAACCCGGATCTGCCGAACCGGCTGCGCCACGGCTATCCGCTGGCCCCCCACGATCCGGCTACCCTGTTTGGCGGCGGCGAGAAGGGGCTGACAGACTACCCCGTCTACCAGGCCGATGACGCAGCGACCAGCTGCTGATTGCCAATGGCCAACCGGCCACGTAACGCAGGCCCCACTGGTTGGGGCCTGCCGTATTGTTGCCCATTCGCAGCAGTGGCAGTTTCTCTGTATTGCTGTTGCAATGACCTCGTTGTTCTCTCCCCTCGCTTTCACAAGGAGTCATCATGAATCACACCCAAGCCTGGTGCTGGCATGCCCCCGGTGAACCGACCCAGCTTACCCTCGTCGACCTGCCCCTGACACCGCTCGCCCCTGACGAGGTACTGGTGGCAAACCGGGTTATCGCCTTCAATCCGGTGGACTGGAAGCTGATCGAATATGGCCACTCCAACTGGCAGGATGGTCAGGTGCCCGGCGTCGATGGCATGGGTACTATCGTGGCCCTCGGCGCCAACGTCAGCCATCTGCGTCTCGGCGCCCGGGTCGCCTATCACACCGACCTGCGCCACCACGGCAGCTTTGCCCGCCACACCCGGGTACCGGCCCGCGCCCTGCTGCCAGTGCCCTAAGTGACGAGGCGGCCGCCGCTCTGCCCTGTCCCGGCCTCACCGCGTGGCAGGCGCTGGCCAAGCTGCCGCGCCTGCACGGGGAAGCGCTGCTCATCACAGGTGCTGGCAGCAGCGTCGGCCGTTTTGCGGTGCAGCTCGCCCTCCAGCAGGGGGCGCGGGTCTTTGCCAGCGCCAGCTCACGCCACCATCACTGGCTCAAGCAGATAGGTGTGCAGGGGGTGGCCGATTATCGGGATCCCGACTGGCTGGCCACTTTGCAGGCGGCCAACGGCAACGAGCCGTTTGAGGGGATCATCGATCTGGTCTCCAGCCAACAGGCAGAGAGCCTGCTGCCTGCCCTTGGCTACTACGGTCACATGGTGACTGTGCTGGGGCGCATCCCGCACAACCCGCTACCCGCCTTTAGCCATTGCCACTCGTTGCACGAGATTGCGCTCGGTGCCCAGCACGCCTTTGGCAGCGACAAACAGTGGAGTCGGCTGGTGGCCGCCGGTGTCGCCATGATGGAGCAGATGGCGAGCGGCGAGCTGACCCTGCCGCCGCTGGTGGTCGGCGACTTTGAGGCACTGCCTACTCTGCTCGAGCGCTTCAAGCGCGAAGGACAGGGTGAGAAGTTTCTGGTGCGAGTGGCATAACGCTGACCTTCCCTGATAACCATACCGACCATTGAAACGAAAGAGGCCCGCCAGTGATGGCGGGCCTCTCTTTATATAGTACATGTCATCTCGACTTCATTGGCGCCTGACTCAGTGCAGGATCACCTCGTGGGTCTCGGCATAACTGCGGATCTCCCGGGTCAGCCGCGCCTTGTCGGCCAGAGAGAGCCAGCTCGCCTCCACCGCATTGAGCGACAAGCGGCAGAGCTGGCTCATGGTCGCGCCAAGGCCATCGGCCAGCGCCACAAAGTTGGCATTCATATAGCCGCCAAAGTAGGCGGGATCGTCGGAGTTGATGGTGACGCAGAGCCCCTGCTCCAGCAGCCGCAACACATTGTGCTGGGCCATATCGCCGAACACCTTGAGTCTTGTGTTGGAGAGGGGGCAGACGGTGAGCGGCAGCCGGGTATCCGCCAGATAGCGCAGCAGCTCGGGATCGTCTGCCGAACGCACCCCGTGATCGATGCGGCATACCTTCAGCTCGTTGATCGCCTGCCAGATGTAGTCGGCAGGGCCCTCTTCACCTGCGTGGGCCACCACCGGCAACCCCAGCTCGCGGCATTTGGCAAAGACCCGGGCAAATTTAGTGGGCGGATTGCCCCTCTCCCCGAGTCGAGGCCGATGCCGTGAATCCGTGACAGGAAGGGCTCCGCCTCCTCCAACGTAGCGAACGCCTCCTCTTCGCTCAGGTGGCGCAAAAAGCTCATGATAAGGCGCCAGCTGATGCCAAACTCCTTCTCCCCGCTCTGCAACGCCCGCTCGATACCGCCCAGCACGGTAGCAAAGGGGATACCGCGGGCAGTGTGGGTCTGCGGGTCGAAGAAGATCTCCACATGCACCACCTTGTCGGCGGCGCAACGCTCAAGATAGGCCCAGGTGAGGTCGAAGAAGTCCTGCTCGGTCACCAGCACGCTGGCGCCGCGATAGTAGAGATCGAGAAAGGATTGCAGGCAGTCAAAGTCATAGGCGGCGCGCACGCTGGCCACGTCGGGCCAGGGCAGTGGCACGCCGTTGCGGCGGCCCAGCTCAAACATCAACTCGGGTTCGAGGCTGCCCTCGATATGCAGGTGCAGCTCCAGTTTCGGCAATCCGGCGATAAATTGCGCGGCGGTGAGGTGTTCGGGTGTGACTGGCTTGGAAATCGGGGTGTCCATAGCAACGGCTCCATCAGCAAAGTGATCCGGCGTCAGCCCCTCCACCAGACTGACCCGACGGCAGCTTTATTGTGCACCGAAGTGGCGAGACAGGGGAGACTTGTCATCAAACAGACTTATAATGGCGTCACAAAAATCATAAATGATTGAACATCTTAACGATTGGCGGCTCGCCTGCGCCCTGACAAGGAGTTTTCATGAAGAAGAACGTCATCTGCGATATCGACGGTGTCATCCTGCACAACAACGATCTCATCCCTGGTGCCGACCGTTTCGTCCATCGCCTGCTGGAGCAGGGCAGCAAGCTCTTGTTCCTCACCAACTACCCGGCCCAGACCCAGAAAGATCTGCAAAACCGCTTCCGCTCCGCCGGGATCGAGGTGCCGGAGGAGTGCTTCTATACCTCCGCCATGGGCACCGCCGACTTCCTCAAGCGTCAGGATGGCAAGAAGGCCTATGTGATCGGCGAAGGGGCGCTGACCCACGAGCTCTACAAGGCCGGCTTTACCATCACCGACATAGACCCGGACTTCGTGGTGGTTGGCGAGACCCGCAACTACAACTGGACCATGATGCAACAGGGGGCCAAGTTCGTCGATCAGGGGGCCCGCTTTATCGCCACCAACCCCGATACCCACGGCCCCATGATGCACCCGGCCTGCGGCGCCCTGTGCGCCCCCATCGAGCGGATGACCGGCAAGAAGCCGTTTTATGTCGGCAAACCGAGCGCCTGGATCATCCGTGCGGCGCTCAACCGGATGGAGGCCCACTCCGACGACACCATCATCATCGGCGACAACCTGCGCACCGACATTCTGGCGGGCTTTCAGGCCGGTCTCGAAACGGTGCTGGTGCTCTCCGGGGTGAGCAAGGTCGCCGATATCGACCGCATGCCGTTTCGCCCGAACCATATTTTCGACTCCGTGGTCGACATCGATATCGTCTAATCACCACCCAAGCGTTAAACAGGGCAGGTCTCTCCTGCCCTTGCAGGATCTGTTATGGAACCCATTCTGATCGCTGTGGCCTTTGGCTGCGGCATGGTAGTCAATCTGATTGGCCTGCCCCCCCTGCTCGGCTTTCTGGCCGCCGGTTTTATCCTCAACGGCATGGGATATGAAAATACTCCTGCCCTGAGCGAGGTAGCCGATCTCGGCGTCACCTTGCTGCTGTTCACCATCGGTCTCAAGCTCAATATCAAGACCCTGATGCGGCGCGATGTGTGGGGTACCACCAGCCTGCACCTGCTGCTCTCCACCCTGCTCTTTACCGTGGTACTGCTGGTCTGCAAGGGACTGGGGCTTGAACTTGCCCTGTCGCTGGACTGGAAGCTGGCGCTGCTGCTGGGCTTTGCCCTCTCCTTCTCCAGCACTGTCTTTGCGGTCAAGGTGCTGGAAGATCGCAGCGACATGAATGCCCTCTACGCCCGCATCGCCATCGGGGTGCTGGTGATGCAGGATGTGTTCGCCGTGGCGTTTCTGGCCTTCTCCAGCGGCAAGTGGCCCAGTATCTGGGCGCTCTGGGTACTGGGATTGCCGCTGCTGCGCCCGCTGCTGTTCAAGCTGCTGGAGCGTGCCGGGCACGGCGAGCTGCAGGTGCTGTTCGGGGTGTTTTTGGCGCTGGTGGTCGGGGCCGCCGGTTTTGAAGTGGTCGGCCTCAAACCGGATCTCGGGGCACTGATCATCGGCATGATGCTCGCCTCTCATCCTGCTGCGGCAGGGCTTGCCAAGGCGCTCTTTAACCTCAAAGACCTCTTTCTGGTCTGCTTCTTTCTCACCATCGGCCTCAACGGCCTGCCGACCCACGACACCATGCTGCTGGCACTGGCGCTGGTGCTGGCCCTGCCGCTCAAAAGTGTCCTCTACTATCTGGTCTACAGCGGCGCACACCTGCGGGTGCGTACCGCCCTGCTCTCGACCCTGGCGCTCACCAACTTCTCGGAGTTTGGCCTGATCGTCGCCGCCATCGCCGCCAAGGCGGGCTGGCTCTCCCACGAGTGGCTGGTGGCGGTCTCGCTGGCACTGGCGGCGAGCTTTATGATCTCCGCCCCGCTCAATGCCCAGAGCGAGCGCATTTATCACCGCATCGGCCACTGGCTGCGGGGATTGCAGGCAAGCAACCTCCATCCGGAAGACAGACCCATCGAATTGGGCGATGCGGAGGTGATCATCCTCGGTATGGGGCGGATCGGTCAGGGGGCCTACTTCGAGCTGGAGAACAAGTACGGCAACGTCATCCTCGGGGTGGAGAACGACAGCGAGAAGCTACCCACCCTGCGCGCCCAGGGGATGAACGTCATCGAGGGGGATGCCACCGATACCGACTTCTGGGACAAGGTGCTGCTCTCCAATCAGGTCAATCTGGTGCTGCTGGCGATGCCCCACCATTCGGGGAATCTCTACGCCATCGAGAAGCTGCGCAGCCACGGATTCAACGGCAAGATCGCCGCCATCGTCCGTTTCGAGGACGATATCGCCTCCCTCAGAGAGCAGGGAGTGGATGCGGTATTCAACGTCTACAACGAAGCGGGCAGCGGCTTTGCCCGCCATGTGATCCGCCGCTTGCAGCCGCTTTGAGTTATCGGCCAGCAGCCCTTGGCAAGGGAATGCGCATCGTTTAAGTTATGCACAACCTCGTTTAATAAAACGAACAAACGCGGGGCCGGGATGGCCCCGCGTTCCTATCTGCCGAAGCCAAGGAGGCACCATGAAGACCCTCAACGACTGGATCCTGCTCGATCGCCATGAGGCGGCCCCTACCCCGCTGATGCCTGCATCCGAGCGCATTAAAGCAGGCAACCCGGCGCAAACGGTGTGGAACCACTACTCCGACCCAAGCCAGCAGTTTCACGTGGGCTTCTGGGCTTGCGAGCCGGGCCGCTGGGCCATCCACTACACCGAGCACGAGTATTGCCAGCTGCTGGAGGGGGATGTGGTGATCCACGACAGTGAGGGCGGCCAGCTTGCTCTCAAACCCGGCGATCAATTCGTGATTCCGGCAGGCTTTGTCGGCGAGTGGGAGACCCTTACTCCCTGTCGCAAGGTCTACGTCATCTTCGAACCCGCCTCTGCTTGACGTTCACGTCACCCTGCCCCGTTGCAGCAGCCCTTATCCTGTTGATCTGCTTGACGCTTACGGCATGATTTTCTGCGGTTTTCCCGCTTGCAAAAGGTTTTTCCGCTAGGCATTGTGTCTGACGAGGAATGTAAATGGAATTTCGAGCCCAAACGTGGGGGGCTCATATAAAAATCAAGAGGATTACCGCCAATGTGTTCAATTTTCGGCATTCTGGATATCAAGTCCGATGCAGTTGCCCTGCGCAAATCGGCGCTGGAGATGTCCAAGCGACTGCGTCACCGCGGGCCTGACTGGTCCGGCGTCTACAGCTCAGACAAAGCAATTCTGGTGCATGAGCGTCTGGCCATCGTCGACCCGGGCAATGGCGCCCAGCCGCTCTACAACCCCGAACGCACCCATGTGCTGGCGGTCAACGGCGAGATCTACAACCACAAAGAGCTGGAGAAAACCCTCAAGGTCGACTTCCAGTTCCAGACCAAATCTGACTGTGAAGTGCTGCTGGCTCTTTACAAGGAGAAGGGCCCGGCGTTTCTCGACGATCTCAACGGCATTTTTGCCTTCATTCTTTATGACGCCGAACAGGATGCCTACCTGATTGGTCGCGACCACATGGGGATCATCCCCCTCTATACCGGTCGTGACGAGCACGGCAACTTCTATGTTGCCTCCGAAATGAAGGCGCTGGTGCCGGTCTGCAAGAGCGTCGAAACCTTCCCGCCGGGACACTATCTGTGGAGCAAGGATGGCGAGCTCAAACAGTGGTACAAGCGCGACTGGATGGAGTACAGCGCGGTCGAGCACAACGTCAGCGACAAGGCCGAGCTGAAAGCCGCGCTGGAAGCGGCGGTCAAACGCCAGCTGATGTGCGACGTGCCTTATGGCGTGCTGCTCTCCGGCGGGCTGGACTCCTCCGTCATCTCCGCCATCACCAAGCTCTATGCGGCGCGCCGCATCGAGGACGATGGCAAGAGCGAAGCCTGGTGGCCGCAACTGCACTCCTTCGCCGTCGGTCTGGAAGGGTCGCCGGATCTCGCCGCCGCCCGCAAGGTGGCTGATCACCTCGGCACCATCCACCACCAGATCCACTTCACCGTGCAGGAGGGTCTGGATGCCCTGCGGGACGTCATCTATCACCTCGAGACCTATGACGTCACCACCATTCGCGCCTCCACGCCCATGTATCTGATGGCCCGTTACATCAAGGCGATGGGGATCAAGATGGTGCTCTCCGGTGAAGGCTCCGACGAGCTGTTTGGTGGCTACCTCTATTTCCACAAGGCACCCAACGCCCGCGAGTTCCACGAAGAGAACGTGCGCAAGCTCGCCTCCTTGCATCTCTATGACTGCCTGCGCGCCAACAAGTCGATGGCCGCCTGGGGGGTGGAGGGTCGCGTGCCCTTCCTCGACAAGGAGTTCATGGACGTGGCGATGCGCCTGCAGCCGGCCGACAAGATGTGTGGCAAAGGCAAGATCGAGAAGCACATCCTGCGCGAAGCGTTCGAGGATCTGCTGCCCCACGAAGTGGCATGGCGCCAGAAGGAGCAGTTCTCCGACGGCGTAGGCTATTCGTGGATCGACAGCCTGAAAGCCATGGTGGAACAGGAAGTGACGGATCAGATGTTCGAGGCGGCCGCATTCCGCTTCCCCATCAACACCCCGCTCACCAAGGAAGCCTACTTCTACCGCGCCATCTTCGACGAGCACTTCCCGCTGGAAGCCGCCGCCCGCACCGTGCCTTACGGCAAGTCAGTCGCCTGCTCCACTCCCACCGCGCTGGAGTGGGATGCCAAGTTCAAGGAGATGGCCGACCCGTCCGGCCGCGCCGTGATGGACGTGCACCAGCAGGGCTACTAAACCCAGACGGAGCAACCCAAGCGGATAAACGCCAGATAGCAAAAAGCCCTTCACCATGGTGAAGGGCTTTTTCATCTCCCCGCGGTCACGCACGCCAAATCACATCAGACCATCGCAGATAGTTGATTTTTCATAAATATTTAATTTTTTTACCGAGTGACCATGCATTGACAGGAAGCGCGTCGATTGACTATGCCTGAAGGGTGATCAACAGGATCACCACGATGACAACAAGGATCGGGAGGGGGCATGGACGCTAACACGCTATCAAGGATTGGCCTGCTGACAGCACTGCTCGTCAGTCCGGCTACGATGGCCAATGACAATATCGTGGTACTGCAGCTTGGCAAGGCCTTCAGCAATGAAAAGCTCGACATCAACATCGCCGACGCCAAGTTCCACCATATGTTCTGGCGTTGGGGAGACTCCGGCTGCCAATTTGGACTGGGGGTACGTGGCGGTACGCTCAAGGTAGAAGATGAAGAGACCGCCAGACTGGGGGGCGGCGCCCGTATCGAATGCCAATGGGGTAACTGGGTGACCTGGCTCCCCGGCGAGATGGTCTGGCTCGATCAGTACCAATTTGGCACTCGCGGCCACGGCTACAAGGATTACGGCGGCCCCTTCCAGTTCGCCCTGGGTATCGGCCTCGGCTACGCCATCACCCAGAATTGGCTGATCGGCTATCAGTATGAGCACATGTCCAACGCCTATATGTATGACAAGAACCCAGGGCTGGACAGCCATACCCTCCATATCGAGTACCGTTTTTAACAAACCCTCCCACATTCTGCGCCGTCGAATCCTTGGCATGACGATCCTGATGGGCTACCTGACGCAACTGCTGTTTTAAGTCGCCCATCTTTAAACAGACAAAATGCCAAAGCAGCCGAGTGTGAAACCATCAGGCGCAGCATAGACAAACGCCGATCAACAGATCGGCGTTCTGCATGTTCCGTACGGCAATCTTCAACCGGCGTTACAGATATTGCCCGACGATGGGGAGCAGATCCTCGACGTCACGGGCGATATGGTCGGGTTGGTGTTCCCAGCGCTCCGGGGTCGCGCGGCTATAGGCGACAGCCACCGAGATCACACGGCTCTGCTCGCCAAGCGCCCCTTGCAAATGACGGGCAAACTGCACATCCGCTTCATGGTCACCGATATAGATCAGCGACTGGCACCTGGCTGGGCCGAAGATAGACTCCAGACATTTGAGGCCACCGAAAGGATGAGGTTTTTGCTGCTGTCCGGGCACGTCATCATAGCCGACCACAGCCTTGAACAGGCTGTTCACGCCATGCTGCTCCAGAACCCGGCGAATATTCTTTTGGGAGTTCTGCGAACAAATTCCGTGGGGAATGGCAGAGAAATGGTCAATCACCGCCTCCAGCCCCGCAAAAAAACGCACCTCGGTCCGGTTCATCTCCTGATGCTTGGCCCACAGACTGCCAGCCAGCACCATCTCGTCCCGCGACAAACCGTAGTAATCCATATAGAGCGCCTGCCAGTTCTTGGCGGCGTGATTGGCATGGTGATATTCCGCTTCGCTGCGCAGATAGCGCGGCAGATGTTCTCCGGTCAGATGGGGGGCGACCTCAGCCAGGATCTGCTTGGTGATATCGATATTCTTCGGCACCGAATTGACCAGAGTACCGTCATAATCCCATAAAATCGCATCCAACTTCATTGCGTTACCTGTCTCGCTTCACAGCCATAAGTCACGCCATGTTACTTGGCTTGCCTCCCCTCGCCAAACCGCGCTGTAAAAATGTGAGACCCATCCCGTCCCCACGCAGTAGCACAAGAGTTAATGTGCAACAACACAATAAATGAACATCCTCTGCCATACTCAGACGAAGTATTCCGTTACGCCGAAACCGGAGTCTGATCATGGTAACCAGCTCGCTTCACACCACAGATACCGAGGTTGAATTTGCCGACGATATCCAGTTGGTATCGACGACCGATCTCAAAGGGGACATCACCTACGCCAATCCGGCGTTTTGTCAGGTGGCAGGCTATCGCCTGGAAGAGATGTTGGGGCAGCATCACAATCTGGTGCGCCACCCCGACATGCCCAAGGCAGCGTTTGCCGATCTCTGGGCCCACCTGCAGGCGGGTAAACCATGGCGAGGGATGGTAAAAAACCGCTGCAAAGATGGTCGCTATTATTGGGTTGATGCCTATGTCACCCCGATTTATGAAGATGGCAAGATGGTGGGTTACCAATCCGTCCGCTGCCGCCCCGCCGCAGAGCACAAAGCGCGTGCCAGCCAGATGTACAAAACCCTTAAAGCCCGTGAAACCGGCTCTGCCATTCACATGGGCCTGCGTCAACTCACGCCGGCCATGATGACCATCCCCCTGCTGCTCGTCAGCGTGATCAGCGCGCTCTGGCTGATCTCACCGCTGCAGGCGCTCTGGGTAATCATACCCCTCTTGGCAACAATCTGGTTCAATCGCCACCCTCTCTTCCTAACGCCGCGATTCTTGCAGCAGCTCGAGCAGGATTACGACAGCATCAGCCGCCTTATCTTCTCGGGGGATGCCCCCCACAGCATCGCCGATTTCCATATCAAACTCGGGCAAGCGAAGATCCGTACCGTACTCGGCCGGGTGGATGACACCACGGCTTCGCTCAATGCCATGGCCAATGACCTGCGCGGCTCCGCCTCGCTGGCCAGCCAGGATATCTCTTCGCAAGACACGCAGATCCAGCAGATTGCCACCGCCGTCACCCAGATGGCCTCGGCCGCCGAGGAGATCAACCGCAATATTCAAGACAGCAACAGCCAGATCGAAGAAGCCCGCAGCCACTGCATCACCACCAGCACCCAGCTTTCGGAAGCAGGAGAAGAGATGTCGGCGCTGGCCACCCAGGCAGAGCAGGCCTTCCAGTCAGCCGTTGAGCTGGCGAGCGAATCCGAGCGGATCGGCACCATCATGAGCGAAATTCGCGGCATTGCAGATCAAACCAACCTGCTGGCGCTTAATGCCTCCATCGAAGCCGCACGGGCAGGCGATCAGGGGCGCGGCTTTGCAGTGGTGGCGGACGAGGTTCGCAGCCTGTCGACCAGAACCCACAAGGCAACAGAGCAGATCCAGAACAGCATTGGCCATATCCAGCAAACCCTGGGGGGATGGAAAGAGATGATGCATCTCAATGTGACCAGAACCAACGCCTGCCTCGCCACTACCCGGGCAAGTACCGGCAACCTGAATCAGGTTGTGGTCGAGATAGACAAGGTCTCTGATTTTTCCAACCAGATCACCGCCGCAGCTACCGAGCAACAAGCGGTCATCGAGGAGATCAGTCGCAATATCAACCAGATATCCTCGCTCTCTCACGATAACAGCCTCAAAATCGATCAAGTGAGTGAAACCAGTGCCAACTTGCAGAGCAAAGCGAGCCAGCTCAAGGACTTAAGCCGGACGTTTGGATAGCAGCAATCAGATGACATATAAAAAGGGCCACCCGTCTGGGTGGCCCTGTTGTTTATAAGGCTTAACTGTAGCACCTAAACGCCACTTACTTGGCGTAATCCTCGGTCGGAATGCAGGCACAGAACAGGTTGCGATCGCCGTAGACGTCGTCGATGCGGTTCACAGAGGGCCACAACTTGGCGGCGCGCACGGCGTCGGACGGGAACACCGCCTCGGCGCGGCTGTAGCCACGGGACCACTCTGCATCCATCACGTCGTCCTGGGTGTGCGGCGCATGGACCAGCGGGTTGTCGGTCAGGCTCCACTGCCCCTCCTGCACCTTGGCAATCTCGGCGCGGATGGACGTCATCGCCTCGACGAAGCGATCCAGCTCGCGCTTGGATTCCGACTCGGTCGGCTCGACCATCAGGGTGCCCGCTACCGGGAAGCTCATGGTCGGTGCGTGGAAGCCGTAGTCCATCAGCCGCTTGGCCACGTCCATCTCGCTGATACCGGAAGCCTCCTTGAGCGGACGGATATCCAGGATGCACTCGTGAGCTACCCGACCATTGCGCCCGGAATAGAGCACCGGGAAGGAGTCACCCAGCTTCTTGGCCAGATAGTTGGCGTTGAGGATGGCCACCTGAGTGGATCTCTTCAGCCCCTCGTCACCCAGCATGGCGATATACATCCAGCTGATGGGCAGGATACTGGCCGAGCCAAACGGTGCCGCCGACACGGCGCCGTTATCACGGCTCTCCTTGTTGGTCTTGACCACGGCGTGGCCAGCCACGAACGGTGCCAGATGTTTCTTCACGCCGATGGGGCCCATGCCCGGGCCGCCACCACCGTGAGGAATGGCGAAGGTTTTGTGCAGGTTGAGGTGAGAGACGTCCGCCCCGATAAAGCCCGGCGCCGTCAACCCGACTTGCGCATTCATGTTGGCGCCGTCCAGATAGACCTGACCACCGTGCTGGTGAACGATGTCGCACACCTCCTTGATGGTCTCCTCATACACCCCGTGGGTGGAGGGGTAGGTCACCATCAGACAGGAGAGCTGATCCCCCGCCTCGGCCGCCTTGGCACGCAGATCGTCGAGATCTACGTTGCCGGACTTGTCACAGGCGGTGACGATCACCTTGAGCCCCGCCATCTGGGCAGAGGCCGGGTTGGTGCCGTGGGCAGAAGCTGGGATCAGGCAGATGTCGCGATGCCCTTCACCACGGGACTCGTGGTACTTCTTGATGGCGAGCAGACCCGCGTATTCGCCCTGCGCACCGGAGTTGGGCTGCATGCAGACCGCATCGTAACCGGTCACCTTCACCAGCCAGTTTTCGAGGTCGGCCAGCAGCAGCTGGTAGCCCTTGGCCTGCGCCAGTGGAGCGAACGGGTGCAGCTTGCCAAACTCGGGCCAGGTCACCGGGATCATCTCGGCGGTGGCGTTGAGCTTCATGGTGCAAGAACCCAGGGAAATCATGGCGTAGTTGAGCGCCAGATCTTTGGCTTCGAGACGGTGGATATAACGCAACATCTCGGTTTCGGAGTGGTACTTGTTGAACACCTCGTGGGTCAGCACGGCATCGGTGCGCAGCAGATCCTGCGGGATGGCGTGATGGGCCTGAGCCGCCTTGTCGAGAGCCTCGATATCAAGCCCGTGACCTTGACCGAGGAAGAGATCGAACAGCTCGGCCACATCGCCGCGGGTGGTGGTTTCAGAGAGGGAGACCCCTACCGCACCGTCGAGATCGGCGCGCAGGTTGATGCCGAGCCCCTCGGCCTTGGCAATGAGTGCTGCTTTATCTGCCGTCTGCACGGTCAGGGTATCGAACCAGCTGGCATGCTTGAGGGCCACCCCCTTGGCCTGGAGGCCAAGCGCCAGAATGGTAGTGAGACGGTGCACGCGGGAGGCGATGGTTTTCAGCCCCACCGGGCCGTGGTAGACGGCGTAGAAGCTCGCCATGTTGGCCAGCAGCACCTGTGCGGTACAGATGTTGGAGTTGGCCTTCTCGCGGCGGATATGCTGCTCGCGGGTCTGCATCGCCATGCGCAGGGCACTCTTGCCACGGGCATCCTTGGAGACACCGATGATGCGACCCGGCATGGAGCGCTTGTAGGCATCGCGGGTGGCGAAGAAGGCGGCGTGGGGGCCACCATAACCCATGGGCACGCCAAAGCGCTGGGCGGAGCCTAACACCACGTCGGCACCCAGCTCGCCCGGGGACTTGAGCAGCAGCAGGGAGAGCAGATCGGCGCTGACGCAAGCCAGCCCTTTCTGGGCCTGTACCGCGGCAATCAGGGCGCGCAGATCTTTCACCTCACCGGTAGTGGTGGGGTACTGGAACAGGGCCCCGAACACCTCTTCGCTCACTGCATCGCTGGCGGCGCCAACCGCCACGTCGAAACCAAAGTGAACCGCACGCTCCTTGACCACGTCGATCACCTGCGGGTGCACATCATCGGCCACGAAGAAGAGGTTGGATTTGGACTTGGCCATCCGCTTGGCCAGCGCCATCGCCTCGGCGGCGGCGGTCGCTTCATCCAGCAGGGAGGCACTCGCCAAATCCATGCCGGTGAGATCCAGCGTCAGCTGCTGGAAGTTGAGCAGGGCTTCGAGACGGCCCTGTGCCAGCTCGGGCTGGTAGGGGGTGTAGGCGGTATACCAACCCGGATTTTCCAGCACGTTACGCAAAATGACGTGGGGCACATGGGTATCGTGATAACCCATGCCGATATAGCTCTTGGCAATCTTGTTCTGGGCGGCATAGCCCTTGAGCTTGGCCAGCGCCTCCACTTCGGTCATGCCGGCACCGATCCCCAGCGGACCCGGCAGGCGAATGGCGGCGGGCACGGTCTGTTCAATCAAATCGTCCAGGCTTTCGGCCCCAACGGTCGCCAGCAGCTGGCGCAGCTCTTCCTCGCCCGGGCCGATATGGCGGCGGACAAAATCGGTTTTTTGCTCGAGTTCAAACAGTGACTGGGTCATTTCCCTATTTCCTGATAAATAAGTCCTGGCATGACATCCTGATAACCAAGACCTGATGTTCCTGATCGTCGGCTGATACCGACTCCACTCATGTTCTGGGTCCCGCAGACAGGGCGCGGCACCGGATGCTGCGGCAGCATCGAGAGGGGATCGCCTTGTTGCGAACCGGCCTGTTTGCCCCTAGGCTCCCAGGCTGGCAAACGGCAGGCGCGGACGACTTCACCCTTCCACCGGCCGGTGCTTGCCCGGCTGGCGGTCATACAAAGGGGCCCTGCTGTGTTGGCAGGGCCCGGGGGCATTACTCTTCGTCCACCACGTTCTGGTAGCCTTCGGCATCCAGCAGGTTGGCCAGCTCGCTCTCGTCATCGAGCTTGATGCGGAACAACCAGCCAGCGCTGTAGGGGTCGGAGTTGACCAGCTCGGGGCTCCCTTCCAGCTCTTCGTTGACTGCGATGATCTCGCCGCTCACCGGGCTGTAGATGTCGGAGGCCGCCTTGACCGACTCGGCCACGGCGCAGTCGTCACCGGCACTGACCTGCTTGCCCACTTCCGGCAGCTCGACAAACACCATGTCACCCAGCAGCTCCTGGGCGTGCTCGGTGATACCGACCACGGCCTCGCCGTTGGCTTCAACACGGATCCACTCGTGGGAAGTGGCATATTTCAGTTCGCTCGGGATATGGCTCATTTGTGCTTCCTTTGATCTTTGAGTCGCGTTTAAAAACGAATATGAAAAGGGATGGGGGAGGCACTGCCCTCCCCCAAAACGGTATTAAACCAGCTTCTGGCCGTTACGGACGAAAGCGGGCTTGGTAACCTTCACGGTGACCAGCTTCTTGCGGATCTCCACCTCGGCCAGCTCACCGATATCGCGGGGCACCCGCGCCAGGGCAATACTGTAGCCCAGGGTGGGGGAGAAAGAGCCGGAGGTGATCACACCTTCGCGCTTCTCACCGTTTGCCGCGGTGAAGGTAACGGGCATACCGGCACGCAGCACCCCTTTCTCTTCCATCACCAGACCCACCAGCTTGGGCTGATTGCCCGCCGCTTTCTGTGCTTCCAGCACGTCGCGGCCGATGAAGTTGCGATCGCTCGGCTCCCAGGCGATGGTCCAGGCCATGTTGGCGGCGAGTGGAGAGATTGACTCATCCATATCCTGACCGTAGAGGTTCATCCCCGCTTCGAGGCGCAGGGTATCGCGGGCACCGAGGCCGCACGGGGCGACGCCGTTATCCAGCAGTGCCTGCCACAGCTCGCAGGCTTTCTCTTGCGGCACCACGATTTCATAACCATCTTCGCCGGTGTAGCCGGTGGTGGCGATAAAGAGATCGCCTGCCTGCACGCCGAAGAAGGGTTTCATCCCCACCACGGCGGTACGCTGAGCGGCGCTCAGCACGGCTGCAGCCTTGACCTTGGCGTTGGGGCCTTGCACCGCAATCATCGCAAGCTCGGGACGCTCGGTCACTGTGATATCGAAATCGATGGCGTGATGGCGGATCCAGGCCAGATCCTTCTCGCGGGTAGCGGAGTTGACCACCAGCCGGTAGAAGGTATCGGTCAGGTAATAGGTGATGAGGTCATCGATCACGCCGCCTTCCGGATTGAGCATGCCGCTGTAGAGGGCCTTGCCGGGGGCTGTGAGTTTGGCCACATCGTTGGCCAGCAGGTGTTGCAGAAAGGCTTTGACCCGTTCGCCGGTCAAATCGACGATGGTCATGTGGGAAACATCGAACATACCGGCATCGCTGCGCACCGCGTGGTGCTCTTCCAGCTGGGAGCCGTAGTTGATGGGCATTTCCCAACCGTGGAAGTCCACCATCTTGGCGCCGGCTTCCAGGTGTTTGGGATGCAGTACAGTAGTCTGGATCATCGCATTCTTTCCTTAGCAAAAAGCCTTTTCGCTTTGGCGACCACCCTTGCGACCCGCGCCACCGCTCTGACTGCACTACGTACAGCAAAAAGCGACCGGATCCAAAAGTGTGTGCTCGCTCCTGCCCTTGCCAGGCAAGAGGGATTCCTTGAACGGAGCGGATTATATGACAAGCAGGCGAGCGTGCCGCTCAAAAAAAACTAATCCCCTCCCGTAAAACTGACTCCAGACACTAAGATAAAAATGCAGTGATAAAAACAGCCATAAGCCGACTCAGGCGAGATTAAATTTTGATTTTTACCGTTTCGTCACAATTTGCAGAAAAACGTTTCGCTCCAGAGCAAAATTAAAGGCTGACACCCAAAAAGGGTCATCAGCCTTGTCGGATTACTTTTGCTGTCAAAAACGGCGAGTAATATTAGTTTTTTTCACCCTTGGCCTGCATGGCACTACCCTTGGTCGCCGCAACGACCCAGTCAGGACGGGCCAATGCGGGCAACTCTCCCTCCAGCCCCATGGCGGCGCGGATCACCCCCTCCTTGAAGGGCGTCAGCAGATTGGCCGCGCGCAATCCCACGCCCCGCACCAGCTTCTTGAGCGGGTTGGCCCCGCTGAACAGCCGTTTGAGCCCTTCCATCGCAGCCAGCATGCGAGCCGCTTCGCTCTTGCGCCAGCGCTCGTAGCTGCGCAGGTTGGCGAGCAGGCCGATATCCTCACCCGCGGTATGATTTTGCAAGATCTGCTCCGCCAGCGCGGCAGCATCCAGCAGGCCGAGGTTGACCCCCTGCCCTGCCAGCGGGTGGATGGTGTGGGCGGCATCACCCACCAGCACCAGCCGCTCGCGAGCAAAGTCGCGGGCATAGCGGGCGGTGAGCGGAATGGCGCTGCGCGGCCCTTCCACCTTGCACAGACCGAGGCGGGCATCGAAGGCGGCGGTGAGCTGGCGATTGAACTGCTCGTCATCACAGGCGCAGAGTGCCTCGGCGCGGGCCGCAGGCAGCGACCAGACGATGGAGCAGAGGTTCTCTTGCCACAGGGGCAGGAAGGCGAGCGGGCCATCCGGGGTGAAGATCTGGCGCGCCACCGCCTCATGGGGCTCGGCACAACGCACGGTCGCCACCAGTGCGTGGTGACCATAATCCCAGCTGGTGAGCGGGATATCGGCCTGACGGCGCACCCAGGAGTGGGCGCCATCGGCAGCCACCACCAGTTTGGCCGAGATGGCCTGACCATCTTCAAGGAGCAACAGGGCGCCCGCCGGGCCGCTCTGCAGGCTCTTGGCTCTGGCGGGGGTCAGCAGCTGGATATTGCTGGCACCTTCAATCGCCTCAAGCAGCGCCAGCTGGATCACCCGATTCTCGACGATGTGGCCGAGGTTGGCCTGACGCAAGCTGGCGGCATCGAAGTCGATATGGCCGAAACTGTCCTGCTCCCACACCGCCATCTTGTCGTAGGCCTGCAGGCGGCGCGCTTCAATGCCGTCCCAGGCGTCGACATGGCGCAGGATCTGCTGGCTGGCCAGACTCAGGGCGCTAACCCGGTTATCGGCCACCTCCCCCAGCTGCGGGTCGGGCAGTTGCCCCTCCACCACCAGCACCTTGAGGGCGCTATGTTTCAGGGCCGCAGCGAGCCCCAGCCCCACCATGCCGCCACCGACAATCACCACATCCACATTTTGCATCTGCATCATCTCATCCTTTCAGGGCTGACCGGCTGGCCAGCGAGGGGACGCCCGCAGGCATCACCTCTTTATTCAATAGGTTTTGATCAACGAATGGCGGTCACCATCTTCCGGTCAACAGGTTCCACTCAACAAATGCTGGCTAGTTGCCGCACACATCAGCGACAAAGCCCAGGGTGCGCGAGGCAAGCGGCGCCTTGATGCACGGGAATCGCCCCATCAGGGTGAGCGCCAGATTGCGCCCCACCACCAGCGGATCGTGACCATTGGAGAAGAGCTGGGCCAGCGAAGAGGTGAGCCAGACGGTCTGCTCCTGATCGCGCTGACGCTGCTGCCAGTAGCCACTCAGTACCTTGAAGCTGCCGATATCCTCCCCCTCAGCCAACGCCTTGGCTACGGCGCCGGTGAGCAGGTCGAGATCCCGCATCCCGAGGTTGAAGCCCTGTCCGGCAATCGGGTGCAGGGCGTGGGCGGCATTACCGACCAGCACGGTGCGCTGGGCCAGCGGGTAGTCGCAGGCGGTCAGAATGAGCGGATAGACGTGACGCACGCCGCATCGCTCGAAGCGACCGAGCCGCCAGCCAAAGGCCTGCTGCAGACGGGCAAGAAACGCCGCCTCATCGAGGGCCGTCAGCTCATCCACCTCATGCTGCCCGACGCTCCATACCAGCGAGGAGAGCCCCTCCTGCATCGGCAGCAGGGCCAGCGGCCCCCCTTCGGTAAAACGCTCGAAGGCGCGTCCCTCAGGGTCTTGCGCCGTTTTGACCGTGGCGATGATGGCGTGCTGCTCAAAGTCGTGGCGGGTCACCGGCAACTTGAAGTGCTGACGCACAAAGGAGTTGCCGCCGTCTGCTGCCACCAGCAGGCGGGTCTCAATCTGTTCACCGTCCTCAAGGGTGAGGGTCACCTTCTCCTCATCGGGCGCAATCTCGCTCACCCGAGCCGGACAGCAGACCCGGATATTGGGAGAGGCCGCCATCGCCCGTTGCAGCTCATGACCGGCAGCTGCAAGCTCGATCACCTGGCCCAGCGCGGGCAGACCGTATTCAGCAGCCGACAGGCGAGCCTGACCGAAGTGGCCCCTATCCGAGACATGAATCTGGGTAATGGGGGAGCAATGGGGGGCAAACAGCGGCCAGAGTCCGCGTCGCAACAGCGCATCGCAGGTACCGGCCGAGAGCGCAATGGCGCGGGCGTCGAACCCTGAATGGGTGTGCTGTTCGGGGACGCTTGCCTCCAGCAGCAGGATCTCGAGGGGGGAGCCATCGGATCGAAGCAGGGCTGCCAGCGAGAGGGCCAGCACGGCGCCGCTCATTCCACCGCCGACCAGGGTGACATCGACCTGTCGCACATCAGATTGAGACATAAGCAGAGAGGAAGAAGTGAAAAAGGTGGCCTCATGCTATCACAAAGCCGCTGGCCGAATGCGAGGTCACCGGCAAAAAACCGGTTGCGCCTCACAGGGTTAGCCACCACAAGGGAATAAAAAAGAGCGCCATCAGGCGCTCTTGCAGATTCAGTAAGGGTCTCGTTGACCCGCACCTCAATGAAGGGTCGGCGGCGCGCTCGGGGTATCGGGGCGCTTGCCAAACTCTTCGAAGGCCATCATGACCCCCAGTTTGACGTGTTCGTAGAGCACCAGGAAGGAGGCTTCGTTCTCGTCATCTTCCTGATCAAACTCGGCAGAGACCTGAGTGATGCTGGCGATATCCTGGATCATCTCCTGCAGCTCTTCCGACGCGCGGGAGAGCTCCTGTTGCACCACGCCGAAACCGGCCAGAAATGCCTGTGACCAGTCCACCAGCGAATCGATGCGCTCGTCGAGGGGAGCATCATCGCTTGGCAGCAACAGCTCGACGCCCTTCTGGGCCATCAAACTCTCGACCACATTGTGATAAAGATCGGTCATCACCTGGCGCACCGGGGCCGGCAGGCCGAAACCGTCGTTCACCAGATCGTTGAAATGGGGCACCCAACTCTTGTCGTCCAGTGCCACACCGCCGCACACCAGACCGCAGATCACACCATGGGCCTCTACTGCGCTGGCCATCAGCTCATGTTGTTCCATGATGTCGGCCACTGCCGCATATTTAAGGGGGTTCGTTTTGCTCATCGAGGATCCGCTCAAAGTTCAGTCAAATTTGCAGAATTAATGGTCAGGATCCTAGCATTCTCCCTCTTGCAGAGCCAGCAAGGCCTTGAAACTTATGCATCTGCGCTATATAGTCCCGCCCAGTTGTCCACGTGGATAAAGGCGGAAATCAGCTCCGCCGTATTGAGGAAGGCATGAGCACAGAGGCCGTAGAAATCGTCATTTTGGGACGTCCCTACAAGGTATCCTGTCCCTTGGGACAGCAGGATGCCCTGCGCCAGGCCGCCGAGCAGCTGACCGACAAGTTGATCGACCTGCGTCAACGCTCCAAAGTCTCCAGCAACGAGCAATTGGCTATCATGGCGGCGCTCAATTTCTGTCATGAGCTCTGCCTTGAAAAAGAGAAGAACCACCAATACTCTGAGACCATGGACAAGCGGATCAAGATGCTGCAGCGCACCATCGAAGCGGCCCTGATCGAGCACGGACAATATGGTGATTCCAGCGAAGAGGGGCAACAGCCCTAATCGCAAACCGTTTTAAAATTCCCTGGGATGTTTGTCAGCCGGTTCAAGTCCCCGAGCCGATATTCATACCAAACAGGGGATCTGCCTTCTGGCTATTGCGCATGCTCGGCACGACCGAGAAGCCTGCGGTCAGATCCGATCCCCGCCTTGAACAGACGGTTCAAGGGCCCAAACCGGCAACGGCATCTCGGGGTACCAACAGCAAAAGCCCGTCACCAGCGTGACGGGCTTTTTCTTTGCCTGATGATCAACGAACTGTCCCGTCCTGAATATGGTTTACACCTTTCCCCCAATAAATGGAGAACCCGATGGGACAAGGTGTGAAACGGACACAGCCATAACGACAAAGCCCGCCAAAAGGCGGGCTTTGTTTTGCAACTGGCAAGCAAATTTAGATGGCCATCTGCTCGTGGGGGGAGCCATGGTGGCGTAACCAGACAAAGCTCAGCGCCACGATCAGCACCATCAGGGTCATGATGGCCCCCAGAGTCACCTGCCCGGTCATCGGGAAACCGGCGGCCAGCAGGGTCACCACACCGGCACCCAGATTCTGCATCCCGCCGAGAATGGCCCCCGCGGTGCCGGCCTGACCCGGGAAGGGCTCGATGGCACAGGAAGTGGCGGTCGGGTAGAGAATACCGCTACCGATGAAGTAGACAGCCGCACCACCGACCAGCGAGGCGGCACTCACCACCCCGAACAGCCCCGGCACCAGAATGATGAGGGAGCCGAGCGCCAGAAAGGCGATGCCAAGACGCATCAGTTTGCCCTGAGTCAAACGGAAGCTCAGCTTGGCAGAGAGCCAGGCCCCGAACAGATAGCCGGGCAGCGGCAGCACGAACAGCACGCTCACGGTACGGGCGCTCAGTTTCAGCACATCGCCCAGCAGCACACCGGCCGCTGCCTCAAACACTGCCAAACCGGCAAAGGTCGCCATCAGGCAGAGCAGGTTGCCCTGAAACTTGGGGTTGCCCAGCACATGGCGATAGGCAGCACCGACGCGCAGTGGCTGACGGGCAGCAGCAGGCAGGGTCTCGCCAAACCAGGCCATGATCGCCAGGGTGGCTACGGCACCAAAACCGAACAGGAACCAGTAACCGGCGCGCCAGTTGAACAGCTCGGTCAGCCATCCCCCCAGCACCGGTGCCAGCAGCGGGGAGAAGATCACCCCCATGCTCACCAGACTGTTGGCGCGGTTGAGCTCGGCGCCGTTGTAGCGATCGCGCATCACGGTACGGCTCATGGCGCCACCGGCACCGGTACCCAGCCCCTGAATAAAGCTACCCACCAGCAGGGCGGCAAAATGGGGGATGACCTGAATGATCAGGGTGCCCACCAGAAACACCATCATGCCGACGATCAGCACCGGGCGACGGCCGATACGATCCGACAACGGCCCATAGACAAACTGGGAGAGGCCATAGGGGATCAGGTAACAGGCCATCACCGCCTGCAACTGGCCCGAGGCCACATTGAAGTCCCCCGCCATCATGGGAATGGAGGGAACATAAAGGGTCTGGGTCATCTGGCCCACAGCGACCATCAGAATGGTCAGTAAAAACAACGGATAAAAACTGTGCCGATCCATATCAGTCCCAAAAAATCGAAAAAATGCTGCCGCCCCTCTGGCACAAAATGGCCCAGAGGAATCTGATCACAGAGGCTGTGATGCAATCAAAAACAGTGTTGGAAACAGTAGGCGGGGAGCCCGCCAGACCACCGCACAGGACGCTTGGTGGTATGGGGGCATCATAGTGATTCAGCTCACAGAAAACGAACGAATCTTTATAATCGGCTTGCCTTAGTTTTTCTAATATTACGGGGCAATACGCCCCGTCTGCAGTTCAAAATCAACGTGTTACCATCTGCTGCGCCTGCTTGATCAGCTCATCCGGCTGCTCTTTGCGCGGCGGTATGGTGATCCCCTTCTGGCAGGCAGGTTTCTCTGCCATGCGATCCATCCAGGCTTGCAGATGGGGTAACCCTTCGATGGAGATGCCACTCCAGTCATAAATCCGCACCCAGGGCCAGGTGGCGATATCGGCGATGCTGTACTCGTCCGCCAGATATTCGTGATGAGCCAGATGGCTGTCGAGCACCTCGAACAGGCGGCGCCCCTCTTTCTGGTAGCGTTCGATGGCGGCGGGGATCTTCTCGGGGAAGTAGCGATAGAAGACGTTGGCCTGCCCCATCATGGGCCCTACCCCGCCCATCTGGAACATCAACCACTGAATGGCCTGAGAGCGGCGTTTGGGATCCGCCGGCAACAATTTGCCCGCCTTCTCCGCCAGATAGATAAGGATGGCGCCCGACTCGAATACGGCGAAATCCTCGTTATCCCGATCGACAATGGCCGGAATGCGGCCGTTGGGGTTGATGGCCAAAAATTCCGGCTTCTTCTGATCCAGTGCCGAGAGATCGAGAGGAATAACCCGATAGGGCAATCCCAGCTCTTCCAGTGCAATGGCCACCTTGAAGCCATTGGGGGTTGCGGCGGTGTAAAAGTCGATCATGATTCACTCCTTGTTGGTCATAGCCAGATTGCACGGTTGGAACTGGGTGCAACACCATAGCCGCCTCATCTTGCAACAAGTGACCGGCTCCAGACCATTAAAAAGCGGCGCACCGTAGGCCAAACAAGGCCACGGTGCGCCGCTGGTGCGCTCTGGCAATGGTAGATATTAGTTGATCACGGCGACCGGCTTGCGCTGGCGCAGCATGATCAGGCGGGAAAGCAGCGGGAAGTAGGACTCCAGCTTGCGCAACAGCACCCGGCTGCAGGCAGGCTCGGCCAGCTCCGACTCATCCAGCACGATGCCGTTTGAGACAAAATAGAAACGGGGGTCACGCACATCCGGCCCGCAGACCGTCAGCTCCTTGTCCCCCTTGCGGATCAACAGCGGCAAGACCGGCAAACCGATCGTCTCATCCTCTCCCCGGGCAAATCCGGCATCCTGCCAGGGCGCATCGCCGTCGATCAGCAGGATCGCCGCCTCCGTCTTGGCCGGTTGCCACTGGGCCAGGGGGGTCACGGTGATGTGGGCAAAGTGATCACCATACTCGGGTGATGACCGCAAGATGGCCAACAGTCCCTCGCTGGCAGCTGACACGTTCTGACTCACTAATGACAAATTCATGGTTCACATCCCTATGCTCATGACAGCCTGTATCCGACTGCTGGGATAAGACTAGCGCAGATCTGGTCTATATTGGAGCCGTCAAATCTGGCAGTGGTAATCAATTGGTCGTAGGGGGATAACAGTTGCCATCGCACAAAATACTGGTATCATACCGCGTCCTTTTATCCCCCGTTCTTTAACATCCAGTGGTGAACCTATGCATCCGATGCTGAATATCGCCGTGCGCGCTGCGCGCAACGCCGGTCAAGTTGTAGTAAAAGCCTTCTCCCAGCCCGAGAACATTGAGGCTATCCAAAAAGGCAGCAATGACTTCGTGACCAACGTTGACCGTGAAGCCGAAGCGGCCATCATTCACACCATCAAAAAATCTTACCCTGAGCACAGCATTGTTGCTGAAGAGTCTGGTGAGATTGCCGGTACCAATCCGGACTACCAATGGATCATTGACCCACTGGATGGCACGACCAACCTTGTCAAAGGCATTCCGCACTTTGCCGTTTCCATCGCCCTGCGCGTGAAAGGCAAAACCGAACAAGCCGTTGTTTACGATCCCATCCGTGACGAGCTGTTTACTGCTACCCGTGGTAGCGGCGCACAGCTAAACGGCTACCGTATCCGTGTCGGCAAAGCCAAAGAGCTGGCTGGCACCGTACTGGCCACCGGTTTCCCCTATAAGCAAAAGCACCACATCGAGTCCTACCTGAAGATGTTCCAGAGCATGTTCATCGAATGTGCCGACATCCGTCGCTCCGGCTCTGCCGCACTGGATCTGGCCTACGTGGCTGCCGGTCGCGTCGACGGTTTCTGGGAAATCGGCCTGAACCCCTGGGACACCGCTGCCGGTGAACTGCTGGCCAAAGAAGCTGGCGCCATCGTCACCGACTTCATCGGTGGTCACAACTACGAAAACTCCGGCAACATCGTGGTTGCCAACCCGCGCGTCCTGAAAGAGATGCTGGGCAAGATCCGTGAAGAGCTGCCGGAGTCTCTGGCCAAATAAGCCAGCTCCCCAGCCTTCACCAATATAAAAAAACCGGCGCAAGCCGGTTTTTTTATTGCTGCGATATACCCTGTCAGGGCATTCCAACCAACAGCTTATGCTCTTCTTCCCCCGTAGCTCGCGCCCCAACCGCTCGCCCCGTTCCCCATCCCCAAAACAGTTCGTCGCCCTTCTCTCGTTAGCAAACACGCCTTAACCAACCTTCTTGAATATCACCACACAGGCAGAGATAAGCATCTGATCTCCCTCCCAGTTTGCCCTGATCTTCATCCTCTGTATGAAGAGCCCCAACCATCAGGCCTCGTACCCATCGCCAGATAAAAAACACCCGGCACATGGCCGGGTGTCGTGAGGGCAGGCAAAGCGCCCCGACTTTTATGAATAAAGAGGCCGGAGCACTCCAGCCCCCTTATCAGGCGAGACGGAAGCGCCCGATGGTCTGCTTCAGACCCACCGCCAGCTGGCTCAGCTCCAGACACGCGCGGGCAGTATGATCCGCCCCCTGCGCCACCTCATTGGCGGATTCGTTGATCCGCTCGACGTTGCGGCCCAGCTCGTCGGAGACCGCATCCTGCTCGCCGCAGGCGCTGGCAATCTGGATCGCCATGTCGGCAATCTGGGCGACCGCCTCTTCAATCTGCTGGATGCCGTTGCTGGTCTGCTCGCTCTGATCCACACACTGGCGGATCATCTCGCAGCTCTGGCCAGTCACCTCTTTGGCCTGATTGGCGCGCGCCTGCAGGGTTTCGATGATGGCCACGATCTCGCCGGTCGATGCCTGGGTACGACCCGCCAGGGTGCGCACCTCGTCGGCCACCACGGCAAAGCCACGGCCTTGCTCGCCGGCGCGGGCGGCTTCGATGGCCGCATTGAGGGCCAGCAGATTGGTCTGCTCGGCGATGCCGCGGATCACATCCACCACCACGTTGATCTGGGCGGATTCACGCTCCAGCTCTGTCACCAGCGTACCGGCCTGCTCGATCTCTTCGGCAACCCGGGTGATTGCCACCAGCGAACGCTGCACATCCTGGTTGCCTTTGCGGGCCAACGTATTAGCTGCACTGGCAGACTCAGAGGTATGCTCTGTATTGCCCGCCACATCAGCAACGGTCGCCTTCATCTGGGTCATGGCGGTCGCCACCAGCGAAATCTCTTGCTGCTGGCTCTGAATACCCTTGGCAGACTGTTCGGAAACCGCACTCACTTCGTCAATCGCTGCACCCAGCTGGGTAACCGCAGCCACTACCTCTTCAATCAGACCACGCAGGTTGTCCTGCATCTTGAGAGAGGCTTTGGCCAGCATGCCCAGCTCGTCGCGGCCGATATGCTGACGCTCCAGCTGATGAGTCAGATCGCCGGCGGCAATGGCGTTGGCCTGAGCCACTACCGCTTGCAGCGGCAGGCAGATCTGGCGGGTCAGGAACCAGGTCATCACCACCATGAACACCAGCAGAGCACCAATGCTCACCATGGCGAAAGTGGTCACCATGCTGACGCTGCCAAGCAAGCTGCTGCGGTTTTCCTTCACAAAACCGAGGTTCACATCGATCAGAGCATTAACTGCCCGCTCCAAAGAACCAAAAGCAGCATTCGAGGCAAATAACTGTGCCTTGGCTTGCTCTTGTTGTCCTTGTACCAGCAGTTGATCAAACTCGTTCACTGCACGTTGGTAACTGAGCCACTGTTGTTTGGCCTGATTAAACACCTGACGCTCATGATCAGCACCGACGGTCGCCTCATAGGCGTGAAATGCGTTGTCTACTTTCTGGATATTCTGCTGGATCCGGCTGCGGCGAGCCTGCAGATCAGCGGCATCGTTCACCATCAGCAAGGCAAACTGGGCACGACGGACATAGGAGACGTCATAGAGCAGGGTTTCGACCGACAGGACACTCGGCAGCGTAGAGTCGGTAAAGTTCAGCACCCGATCACGCACACCGCGCAATTCGCTGGAGAGAAAAACACCGAAGAGAACGTTGACTGCGGCAATGACCGCAAAAACCACGGCAATCTTTTTGCCGATGGAGAGATTCTTGTAAAACATGGTTGGCTGTTGATCCTCAACTGCTGACAAGCAGGTAAACAGTAGCGATCACATCCGTATGAGCTGATCCCGGCCATTCCTGACGGGAGATGGAAGGTTGCGAAAGCGGGGGAAGGACGATTTCGCGAGGCGCGCACTCTATCACAACATCGCCTAATCCTTCACCAGTTTTCACCAAATGAATGCAAGCTGATTTCCTTCACAACCCGACATTCATCACAAAATATTTATAGCGACCAAATCATTTCAAATAGTTAACCGATAAATGCAATCGAGGCAGTGGCATGGACAAGGGGCCATCAACTCGTTGTAATGACCAACATAATCCGATGGCGGAGCCCCATCCCCCTTCGTTGTAACCATTTGCTGTAACAAGAGGCCCTGTTTATGGATAACAGCTCGTATCTGCCCGCTTCAACCTGGTCTGCCCAGCTGCGTGAACAACTGCAGGCGCGGCCACTTACCGCCCTCGGTCTCTTTATCGCGCTGGCTGCCGTCTTGTTGCTGCTGTTGCAGAGTCTCATCATGCTCGCTACCGGCGAGGTGACCAGCGGCGTGCGCTACGGCCTGATCGGTGGTGCCGCCGGGTTTGCCGCCACCGCCATCGGCGCCCTGCCCGCTCTGTTTCTGCGCTCGGTACCGCAAAAGGTAGAGGACACCATGCTGGGCTTTGCCGCCGGCATGATGCTGGCGGCCAGTGCCTTCTCCCTGCTGCTGCCTGGGCTGGAGGCTGCCGAGGGGATCACCGGCAATGGCTTTAGTGCCGCCGCCGTGGTGGTGGTCGGCATGACCCTCGGGGTACTGTTGATGCTGGGGCTGGATCAGTTCACCCCGCACGAGCATGACAAAACCGGCCCCTGCGGCCCCGGTCACGAGAGCTGCTCCCGGGTCTGGCTGTTCGTCTTTGCCATCGCCCTGCACAACCTGCCGGAGGGGATGGCCATCGGGGTCAGCTTCTCGCAGGGGGATATGTCGGTGGGGCTGCCGCTTACCACCGCCATCGCACTGCAGGATATTCCCGAAGGACTGGCGGTGGCGCTGGCCATGTGCGCCGCAGGTTTTCGCCCCTCGGTGGCGGTGCTGGTTGCCATCGCCAGCGGCCTGCTCGAACCGGTTGGCGCCCTGCTCGGGGTCGGGCTCTCCAGCGGCCTTGCCATCGCCTACCCCATCGGACTTGGGCTCGCCGCCGGCGCCATGTTGTTTGTGGTCTCGCACGAGGTGATTCCGGAGACCCACCGCAACGGTCACCAGACCTATGCCACCCTCGGTCTGATGGCAGGCTTTGCCCTGATGATGACGCTCGATACCGCGCTCGGCTAAAGGCCCTCGCCGCGCCTCATCAATGCTTTTTGTCACCCGCGGCGCTCCCATATGGAGCGCCGCGTTTCATCTCTCCTTTCGCTTGCGCCTCTCGGCGCCGACGCCATCTTTTGTTATGATCTACAGCAACTTAAATTCAGCCACACGGCTATCAAGACGAGGTCAGCAATGAAAGTAGGTATTATCGGCGCCATGGAGCAAGAAGTAGCCCTGCTGCGCAGCCAGATGAGTAACCCCACCACCCTGCAACTGGGCGGCTGCGAGTTCTATCAAGGGATGCTGGCAGGCAAAGAGGTGATCCTGACCCGCTCCGGTATCGGTAAGGTCGCCGCCAGCGTGGCCACCAGCCTGCTGCTGGAAAAATTTGCCCCCGACTGCGTCATCAATACCGGCTCTGCGGGCGGCTTTGCCCAGGACCTGCACATCGGTGATGTGGTGATTGCCAGCGAGATGCGTTTCCACGATGTGGACGTGACCGCTTTTGGTTACGAGATGGGCCAGATGGCGCAGCAACCCGCCGCCTTCCCCTGCGACGAGAAACTCATCGCGGTCGCTCAGGATTGCATCGCCGAGCAGGGCAAGCACCAGACCAAGGTCGGCCTTATCTGTACCGGCGATCAGTTCATGTGCAAACCGGACGCCATCGCCAAGGCTCGCGCCGACTTCCCGCAGATGCTGGCGGTCGAGATGGAAGGTGCCGCCATCGGTCAGGTGTGCCACATGTTCAAAGTGCCCTATCTGGTGGTACGCGCCATGTCTGATATCGCCGGCAAGGAACAGGTTGAATCCTTCGATGCCTTCATCGAAGTGGCCGGCAAGCACTCCGCCGAAGTGATCATCAAGATGCTCGGCAAGCTGTGATCGAGACCGGCTCGCTTGATTTGATGGCCGACGCCCTCCTCTCGACGACGGCGGCCATTCTGGTGGGGGCTGCCCTGCTGGAGGCGGTGATCCCGTGGCCATCCCATCTGCGTCTTTCGGCCGTCACGCCCCTGCTGACCCGGCTGGGGCACAAGGTACACAGACCCGATGGTTCACCCGGCCAGCAAATGCAGGCCGGCCTGCTGGCGATGCTGGTAGTCTGGCTCCCCTGCGCCGCCGGGCTCTGGTCGCTGCGCAATCTGGCCCTGAGCGAGCCGATCTTCGACCTGCTGTTTCTGCTGTTGATGATCGAATCCCGTCCACTGCGCGAACTCGCCCATGCCACCCGCTCGCTCGCCACGCAGGAGACACTGCCGCTGGCGAGATTGCAGGTGGCTCCCTGGCTCAAGCGGGAGACCAGTAATCTCTCGACCATGGGGCTCGCCAAAGCAGTGACGGAGAGCTGTGCCCTGCGTCTGGTCGGCCAATGGGTTGGCCCCTTGATGGGGTACGCTCTCGCGGGGGTACAAGGTGCACTGCTCTGGCGGCTGACTCAGCTGATGAGCCAGGGCTGGAGCATGAAGGATCCCGCGTTTGGCTATTTTGGCCGAGCCACCAGCGCCCTCTATCAGGGGCTCAATGCTCCCACCATCCTGCTGTTGGGGCTGCCGCTCCTGCTCCCGCGGCTCAAGCAGGCCGCACAGCTGCTGCGCAATGGTGCGCTCTGGCCCTATCCCACCATCGGGATGCTGTTGACGCTACTTGCTGACAAGTGCCGGATCCGCCTTGGCGGCCCCCGCTACTATCAGGGAACCTTGCAACGCTGGCCGATACTTGGCAGCGGTGATGACCCCGACGGTGAGTCACCGCGCAAGGTGCTCAATATTCTGCAAGGAATTGGCTGGGGCTGGTTGATGCTGGCGCTGCTTGTCACTGTGGCGGGGTTATTTCATGGTTAGATGGTTGCGATTGCCTATCTGGCTGCCCTGCGTGTTGCTTGCCTGGTTGCCCGCTGCGCTGCAGGCAGCCACTCCGAGCCGGGTGGTGAGCGTAGTACCCCATCTTACCGAGCTGCTTTATGACATCGGTGCCGGTGACAAGCTAGTCGCCATCGACGATGCCTCCGACTATCCTGCAGAAGTGAAAAACAAGCCCAAGGTGGCCAATTATCGCAGCATCAATGTCGAGGCGCTGCTGGCGCAAAAACCGGACCTGACCCTGGGCTGGCGCTCGGCCCAGTCACGCATGCTGGCCCCGCTGGAGCAGCTGGGTATCCCGGTTTTCTACTCTGAGCCTACCGATTTTGCCTCGCTGGCGACCGAGATGCGGGCGCTGGGCAAATTGCTTGGAGTGGAGAAGAGTGCCAACGAAGCCGCCGATCGCTATCTAACGCGTCTGCATGACCTGCAACAGCGTTATAGCCAGCCAACCGGCGTAAAAGTGTTCTACCAGCTCTGGTACCCTCCACTCACCAGCGTCAGTGGCAATGCCTGGCCGGCTCAGGCCATCGAACTCTGCGGCGGGATCAACGTCATGGCGAATGCCAAGACCCCCTACCCCCAAGTGGACATGGAACAGGTGATAAGAGTCAACCCATCGCTGATCTTGGCAGGGAGTCAAGATCCTGACGCCCTGCGTCACTGGCAGCAGTGGCCAAACCTTGATGCGGTGAAACATCACCGACTGATGCTGGTCAACTCCGATGAGCTGCACCGATTCACCCCAAGAGCCCTCAATGCGGTGGAAGATATATGCAGAGCGATCAGAAAGTAACAAAAGCCAAAGAGACCAAGACCTGAGTGATACCCTTGGCTTTAAAACCGTTTTTATGAATTGATCACACTCTTTACAGAAAAAGCTGGTACTTTATTTGCTAGCATATGATTCATCTACTGTTTTTGAGACGAGATGCCCACAATGTTCAACGATAAAACGCTACTCATAACTGGTGGCACTGGCTCGTTTGGCCAGCGATTGGTCAAGACAGTACTGGAACGTTATAAACCCAAACGCCTTATCATCTATTCTCGTGACGAGCTGAAACAGTTCGAGATGCAGCAAGAGTTCGACGATTCCTGCATGCGTTATTTCATTGGGGATGTCAGAGACGCCAACCGCCTTACCATGGCAATGCGTGGAGTGGATTACGTGGTTCATGCAGCCGCACTGAAACAGGTTCCTGCCGCAGAATACAACCCCATGGAGTGCATCAAAACCAATATCCATGGTGCTGAGAACGTCATCCAGGCGGCCCTGCTCAATCAAGTCAAAAAGGTTATCGCCCTCTCAACTGACAAAGCTGCCAACCCGATCAATCTCTATGGCGCCACCAAGCTCGCATCAGACAAACTCTTCGTGGCGGCCAACAACATTGCGGGGCAAGACCCCACCCGTTTTGCAGTCGTTCGGTACGGCAACGTTGTTGGTTCCCGCGGTTCTGTTGTTCCCTTCTTCCAAAAGCTGATTGATCAGGGTATTGATGCCTTGCCCATCACCCATGAAGAGATGACTCGTTTCTGGATCACCTTGCAACAAGGGGTGGATTTCGTCTTGGATAATTTTGGGCGGATGAAGGGGGGGAAATATTCGTTCCCAAATTGCCATCTGTTCGCATCACAGATTTGGCCAGTGCCATGGCACCAAACCTGCCACACAAGATCATCGGCATTCGTCCGGGAGAGAAGCTCCATGAAGTGATGTGCCCTGCCGATGACTCTTATCACACCTTTGAATTTGATGACTTCTTCGTGATCGGCCCAACAATCAACTTCAATAATCGCAACAACGACTTCTCCAAGACAGCTGCGGGCGAAAAAGGAAAGATGGTCGAGCAGGGATTTGAATACAACTCTCGAAGCAACCCTGACTTTTTCTCCATTGAACAGCTACAGAAGATGAACCAGAGCAAGGTAGCAGAATGATCCCCTACGGCCGTCAATCTATCAGCCAGGCAGATATCGATGCTGTCGTGGAAGTGCTCAAGTCCGACTTCCTGACCCAAGGGCCGGTCGTTCCACGCTTCGAGCAAGCGGTTGCCGACTACTGTGGAGCTAAATTTGGGGTGGCGGTCAATTCAGGTACTGCAGCACTCCATATCGCCTGTCTGGCGCTGGGCGTTGGCCCCAGCGACTGGGTCTGGACATCCCCTATCAGCTTCGTGGCATCAGCCAATTGCGCTCTCTATTGCGGTGCACAAGTCGACTTCGTCGACATTGAATCAGATACCGGCAACATGTGCGCAGTGGAACTGGAGAGGAAGCTGATTGCCGCCAAGGCGGAAGGGAAACTACCCAAGGTAGTAATACCGGTGCACTTTGCCGGCCTCCCCTGCGATATGCAGGAGATCCACCGCCTAGGGCAAGAGTATGGCTTTCGGATCATCGAGGATGCCTGCCACGCCCTGGGGGCTCGCTATCACGATGAACCCACCGGCAACGGCCGCTACAGCGACATCACCGTCTTCAGCTTCCACCCGGTGAAGATCATCACCACTGGTGAAGGGGGAATGGCCATGACCAACGACCCTGCGCTTGCCAAGACGATGCGCATGCTCCGTAGCCATGGCATCACCCGTGAACCGGAAGACTTTATCAATGAGCCGGACGGCCCTTGGTACTATGAGCAGCAGATGCTCGGCTTCAACTACCGTATGACCGATATCCAGGCAGCGCTGGGATTAAGCCAGATGCTGAAATTAGATGAATTCTTAACACAACGGAAAATAATTGAACATAAATATCAACAAGAAATAGATACATCACATGCTTCATTCTTGACAAAACTTAATGACAGGGAGTCAGCCAGACATCTAATGATCATTCTTGTCAACAAGAAAAAAAGGGATTTTTTATACAGCCATTTAAATAAAAATGGCATTGGGATAAACGTTCATTATATCCCTATATACTTGCAGCCATATTACAAAGAAAAGTATGAGCCACTTGTAAACGCATCGAAATTTTACTCAACATGTATGACTATCCCTATGTTTCCGGCACTGGGGGACAGGGATCTCAACATTACTATTTTAACTATAAATTCACTATTATGGACATAGCATATGTTGAATGAATCTACAAAAGAAAATTTACGAAGAAAATCAGGTTACATAGACATTGTCCAGATAGTTGAAGGACACCCCCTATTTAGTTGGATTGATATAAATGTAACTGAACTCTGCAATAGAAAATGCATTTTTTGCCCCCGGGTTGACCCTGATAAATACCCTAATCAAAATATACATATGAGCATAGATTTAGCTAAAGAAATTGGAAATCAACTTGAGATGCTAAACTATAACGGTGTAGTTGTGTTCTCGGGATATTCGGAGCCAATGCAATGTCCACATCTAGAAGAAATTATAGCTGCTTTTCCTAAAAAAATAAGATTAGAAATGGTGACCAATGGTGATTTTTTAAAGCCAGAGAAAATCAAAAGACTATATGAAGCTGGATTAAACTATTTTGTAGTAAGTATGTATGATGGTCCAGAACAAACTGAGAAGTTCAAAAAAATGTTTAACGATGCAGGCTTAAATGAAAATAGCTACATTCTGAGAGACCGTTGGCATAATAAAGAAGATAGTTTTGGGCTAAAATTAACAAACCGAGCTGGTACAATAACGATCGGTGATCAACCGGAAACAGAGCCAACCCACCCTTGCTATTACACGGCATACTCACTAACCATTGATTGGAATGGCGATGTAATGTTATGTATGCAAGACTGGAATAAAAAAATAAAATTTGGTAATGCGTCTCAACAACCATTGGTTGATATATGGAATAGCAAGGCACTCAATAGTTACCGTAAAAAACTAATCAATGGCAATCGAACATGCTCACCATGTTATAAGTGCAATACTGATGGCACATTACATGGACATAACCACGCAACTATTTGGAATGAAATACTAAAATGAGTAATACAAAAAATAATATTTTGTTCGACAATATTCACACCATAAAGAAACAAATGCATTTAGATGAGATGATGGTGAGAACATGTAGAGAAATCATTGCTTTAGATAATGACACCCCATTTTCAGATTCATGTACAATATGTGGTAGTCATTTGATCGAATACTTTACTGAGCGATATGGATTTACGCTTTCACGCTGTTGTGAGTGTGCACACATATTTTGCAATCCTATGCCAAATAAAAATCAGCTAGATTATTACTATAATAGTGAAATGAAAGATTTCGAAAATGAGTTCTTTATAGAATCATTTGAAAATAGAGTGCCAATATTTGAACGCAGGATTGATATTATCAAAAAATATCTTTCATGCGGAAAGCTATTGGATGTAGGTAGCGCAATTGGCATTTTCTTAACCGCCATAACACGGCAAAATTTAGCGTACGAATTATTCTCCTGTGACCCATCAGCGTCAGCTTGCCGCCTTATTGAAGAAAATTTTTGCAATGTCAAAACATTCCAATGCATGGTGGAAGATCTAAATATATCCTCGTACTTTGATGCTATTACTATGTGGGATACATTAGAACATGTAATGGCCCCAATAACTGTCGCAAATAAAATTCATTCATTACTTAAAAAAAATGGTTTTTGGTTTTTCTCAACACCGAATACTAGTAGTTTTGAATGGATGACGGCAGGTGACAAGCATGTCCAAATTCTTCCTCCTGGGCATATTAATTTGTTTAACCTATCGTCAATAGATATTTTATTAAAAAAATCTGGCTTTAAATTAATAGAAACTCACACCTTGAATGGCTCATTAGACATCAGCTATGTACAAAAATTAATTAAATCATCACCATCATTTCAAAAAAGCTTAGGTGCCTTTTTAAATAGCCATATTACTGATCAAAATTTCGCAGATCTGTTTGCTGATTTTTTGGTAAAAACAAAAACTGCTGGAAATATTTTTGTAATCGCACAAAAAGAGGGCTAATAACATATGGAAAAATATACAATACATCATGCTGATTACGAAAAAGATGCGACTAAATATATATCGTCCAAAGGAGCGTTTTTAATAAATGAAAATGGTAGTTCCATTTTTGATGCCGGTCTGGGTGCGGGAAGTCAAATTCTTGGACATTGCCATGACGATGTTATTCATTCATTAAAAGAGCAAGCGGAAAGAGGCATGCTCTTTTTAAAAAATAATCCTCAAATACATTTATTAGCAGAGCAACTTAGCTGTGTACTCCCTCATGAGTTAAAGAATTTTGTTTTTTGCAATAGCGGTTCAGAGGCCACACAAAGAGCAATAAGATATGCAAGAGCAGCCACAAGTAAGAACAAAATAGCCAGTTTTCATGGTGGCTGGCATGGTATGAATGAATGGACACTACAAGACGATGGTGGTCGTTTTGGTGGACAAGACATAAGATTACCAAGCGGTATTCCATTATCTATTCTCGAACACAGCATTTTACTTCCATATAACGACCAACTAGCATTTGATATATTATCTCAAAATAAGAACCAGCTAGCGGCAATCTGTATAGAGCCCATTCAAGGTTCAAACCCAAGAGGGGATATAATTTCATTTCTAAAAAAAATAGAAGCATTCTGTAAAGATAATGGTATTCTAGTCATTTATGATGAGATCATAACAGGCTTCAGATTAGGGATCGGTGGTGCCTGCACCAAATGGAAGCTTAATCCAGATATCGTCACTTACGGTAAAATTTTAGGTGGAGGATTACCTGTAGGTCTCGTCGCATTTACTGATGAAGTATCACAATTAACGTTCAAAAATAAAGAAAAAAGAATTCTTTCAGGTGGAACATTTTCTGCCAACCCATTAATGGCAACGACGGCATGCGCAGTTATTAACTGCTTAAAGCATAGAGACTATTCTTTGATTGACAATCTAGCATCCACCCTTCGAGAGCAAACAAATAAGAAACTAACTGAATTAGGCATCCCCTGTCGTCTGTCTGGAGAAGCATCGATTAATAGATTGTATTTTACTGATATCCCCATACAAAACAGGGCGCATAGAGACCAAGTCGAATTGGATACCACTATTCAGCAACGTTTTCGTGAGAACATGATGAAACTGAATGTTCTTTGGCCGACCAATGGTATTATTTTTACTGGATTCTGTCATAATAAAGAGATGATAACAGAATTTGGTTCCAAAATAGTTTCAGCATTACAGATAACGTTGGAATAAAATATGTTTAAACTTCACTTCAAAACTTTAGCATATAAGTTCTATGCACCATTATTATTTAAAGCAATGAAGTTATATGGCAGAATAATGTTTTCCTTACCTAAAGAAGATCAGATGGAAATCGCGTCTACATTATGGGACCGTTTTCTTGCAAAGAAATTCTTATCTGAGCATTGGCAGGTAAATGGTACAGCTGCATACCAACTACCATGGGAAAAAAAATCAGAAAAAATATATATTTTAGGTTGTGGCAGCAGTATTAACAACATTACTGATGAAGAGTGGGATTTAATTAGTAAACATGATAGTATTGGAGTTAATTATTTTTACTTCCATGATTTCAAACCAACTGCACATTTTGTTGAATTAGGGAAATCTCAAGCGGCTTTCAATTGTATTCATGAGTTTTTATTATGTAACAAAGAAAGAAACGAACCTGTTTTTATGCAGATTAGGCATCTAATTTACAATGAGACAAGGCTTAAATCGAATAAAGAACGTGTTCATTTGTACTCTCCGACAACCATGCAGAGCAAGAACACACATATATTAAAAAAGTATTTAAAATTATTTTATTTTCCACCTTCTAAGAATAAACCATTGATCCATCATTGCTCAACACTTGATTGCGTTATAAATTTTGCAGTTCGACAAGGCTATAAAAAAATTTGTTTGGTTGGGGTTGATTTAAATAACAACCAATACTTTTGGGATGCATTTCCGAAAAATATCCACTACAATAAAGCTATTGATGCAGTAAATGAAGACTACGCTGCTGTAAATTGGAGTAGAGATGAAGACACTTGCCATGCAACCGTAAACACGGTATTGACGGACAAGTATAACTGTCTAGATTTGGTTACATACCTCAAACTGCTAAACGATACTATTTTTAGTACAAATGGCATCGACTTGGTAGTTTCAAATAAGACCTCTCTGTTGGCGAGCTATTTTTCATATCAGTCGATAAGTGACTTTTCAAACTACAAGAGTGAACATTATGAGTAAATCAGGCAGTTATATTTTCAAAGAGATTAACGATAAACTAGTCTTCGTTGGTGATTTTGAAAGATTTTATCAGGAAGATAATGACCCTTGGGGGCAATCAGCCTCATCTGAAATGAGTATATATTACCAACTATCACGTCAAAGACTGATGTCAATACTATCTACAATTAAAGAAAAATCTATGATAGTCGAAGTTGGCTGCGGCTTGGGATATGTGACAAAACTAATTTCAGATGGATTTCCACAAAACAATAACATTGTAGGGCTAGACATTAGCGAGACAGCCATAAACAAAGCCAAACTGTTATTTCCAGACTTAAAATTCATTTGTGCTGACATAACATCACCACGCTTTAAATATGACTTTGGACATGTTCGCGCGAATGTTGTCATTCTAAATCAGTTACTTTGGTATATCCTTGAGTCTCTTCCGAACGTTATGGCGAATATCTACTCCACTTTGGAGGATGATGGATTTTTAATCATATCGAATGCTTTTGCGCGAGAACAAAGATATGGTACTGAATTCATTGATCACTTCCATGGGGCAGCTCATTTTTTTTCAAAACTAGATGGCTTCAAACTGATTCATGCCTGCTTCTACAACGATAATGAAGAACACGATGACGCTCATTTCTTACTTAAAAAATGTAGTTAAACGCATTATGTTTTTATATGTACAGATCTAAATAGCCGTTCCGAATAGTAGATCACCAGATGTAGGGAACTCAGTCCAGTTTGGTGTGTACAGATCTAGTTATCACGGCATTGTTTCCCAAATCAGCCAGCAGTCATGACTTCCCCTGCCCTTGGTGACCGTTACACTCGGGGCTTTCTGACAGGCATGCCCAGTGTATTCAGCTTGTTTATGGCGCTTACATACGCCATGACTTCTCCCACTTGGCCGTTGTAGTTACGCAGACTGATTTTTCCCGCCAGCAACGGCTTGAACCGATACATTGCCGTCTCTGCCAGCGAGCGACGGTGATACCCCGATATCTTCTTCCAGTGCGCCAGCCCTTCCTTGCGCATTACCAGCACAGCCTCATTTCTTGGATGTCCCTTTTTCCAGAGTCCAGTGTTCTTGCGAGGCGGGATACAGGCTGTCGCCCCTTTGCACGAGATAAGCTGATGGCTGGCATTGCTGTCATACGCGCCATCCGCATAAACACGTCCCAGCTTACGCCGCAGTAGATTGAGTAAGGTTGGCACATTCTCCAATGACACTTCTGCTGCCACGATATCGTGGGTCACCGGGTCTACCGCCAGCTGCAACTTGCGCCACACTCGCCGTTTCTCGGCGCCGTGTTTTCTGACCTTCCACTCGCCTTCACCAAATACCTTCAGGCCGGTCGAGTCGATAACTAGGTCGGTAATGCCTCCCTTTGGGGGCTGTCGATAAGCCACTGTCACCGTGCGTGCTCGCTTGCTGACACAGCTATAGTCCGGTGCACACAGCGGTACATTCATCAACTCGAACAGGGAGTCGAGTAGTCCTTGTGTTGCTCGCAGAGTGAGGCTGAAAATCCCCTTGAGCATCAGGAAGGTTGCTGATGCAGATTTGAAGAGGATGGTGGTGATCAGATCACCGAACCCTCAGTTAGTTCCATTCAAGCTGCATCGATTTGGGAAACAACGCCCTAATAACCATTAATATTACATTTATAGTTCTCCACCATATCAACCAAATATGAATACCCTAAAAGTTCAAATCTTGCTGTTGGTGTATATGCATCTTGTACATATGGAAAACCGCCTACCACTTTTAAAAACTCACACTGAGCATCAGGACGCAACTCAGACAACTGCCCCCATAAATACTCTATAGAATTATAATTAGCCGACTTTATTGTTCCGTCTATCAAAAGTGGCGTTTTATAATCTTCATCCTTCACAAGGATGAGCATTCTATTTAAGAAACGCTGTAAATCATCATTATTAAACACAAGACCATTCTCTTTTAAAGCTAACACAGCACGAATATCTAGTGAGGCATGATCTATATCCACATAGTCAGGCGAAGATGATTTTTCTTGACTAGGAGTGTTCTTGGATAACTGTCCCTTACTCCATCCATCCCTATACATTCCCCACCAATATGGCCAAAGGTAGGAATTGCTATCCTCTACATATTGCAAATGTCTTTTAAATAACTTACCTAGTGAAGTTGCTATCTCCAGATATTTATCATCATGAGAGATTATAGCGTAATTTATAAGAGGTCTTACATACGCGTTCATCATATTAAAAGGTAGGTTTACTCTGTCATATTTATAACCATCCCCATCAGGAAAAGTGTAATAAGCCTCTCCTTTTTTAATAATTCCTAAAACATCAGAATCATAATTATAAAACTGTTTATGATGATGCGCATAATTATTTTGAAAAACCTTCTTCAAGTCATTCAAATAATTAGGATAGCGTTTGTTCAATTCCTGACTTGATGCAATTTCTTTTGCCAACATAAGTAATGAATCAAGAATTATTGCATCATGAACAAGAAATGATGTGGCCTTATTATTGTTAGAGAACACTTTAACGTCCCAACCTGACTTCGTATCATCATGAGATACACTTCTATCATTCGATCTGATTATATGCGAAGCCCTTTCTGCTGCTATATATAAGTATGATATGTCAGATGTTTTTTTATACATATTAATTAGAGATAGTATCACCGGAGATTCAGTGATAGACAGCATTGCATAGTCATTATTATAAATAGAAAAACCAGTGATTGGAGGTGAATATCTTTCAAGAAGTGCTTTATAGGTGATAACTGAATCACCAGGTGTTTTTTTAACGAGATTCACACCATTGTTAGATAAAAAAACATCCTTTCCGCTTATGCAGGTTATATCTGTTTTCTCGTAATTATCATTTATCGCCGCAGTACAAAAACTATCTCGATGTCTTTTTATTTCAAATAAGACACCATTATTCTTGGTTAATATGTTTTGAATGAAAGAATCATCTTCATAAAATGTACTTACAACCTTCCCATTCTCTATGAAATCTATTTCAGATCGCTGCTGGTCATAATTTTTCTTTACTACAGCAACCACCCCCTTAGGCAACACTGTGTAATCTGTTATTGTATTTGGATATATACTCGACAATACCTCCTCTTCCGCTGCATTAGTCGTCAATCTCATACGCATTATTTTAATTTTTCGATCTTTACTTGAAATATCATCTTGATACCAATATATATACTCTCCATTGATCATCGGTTTTCTATGGATTGATGAGTCACTCCCAATGATAACTCTATTTTTTCTTACCCTATCCATAACAACTACTCGATCACCACTTCCATTTGGTTCAAAATTAACCCAATAGATATAGCTAAGATCTCTGCTAGCACCTAGTTGCCATTTAATTCCAGGAATACCTAATGATATATTCTCTGAGTGGTTATTATCATGATAAAGAGAGATATAGTTTTTATCCGGTGCATTCCATTCTATTGTCACTCTGGAGTGTTTATCACCAACAACTTCAGTCACAAGAGGTTTAATTAATATTTTTATATCAAACTTACCATTGTTAACCTTATAACCACCAGTACTATCTGGCCAACCAAATACAGTGCCATTTTTATAAAAAAGACCATGACCTAAGTCTGTGAACGGCATACCATCACTTTCTTTTAAAATTGAAACTTTGACATACTCACCAACTTTGCCATTAACCACAATTTCTTTTTTATTAAAAAGGAATGTCGCAGACATAAGCAGTAACACTAAAAAAACAAAATAAGTACATTTACCTTTCAAAATCCCCTCCCACCCCAAAATAGTCCGATGATATCAGATGATATTATCATTTCAAAACTTTAATTTAAAACTGATTTATCGAAATAGCTCATCATGTGCAACATATAATACACACCACAATAGCCAAGTCTTATAAAATTACGGACCAACATTAACTTTTTATAGATATGATATTCATATTGCACAAACACACATTCCTTCGTTGGGTTAGAAGGGCATTGCCTCATCTGAAAGAAACTGATGGAGAGTGAAGAGCAACATGGCATGTACAGATCTAGTTATCACCTGACACCGGCCTCAAACCGGTGTCTTGTTTACGCTACTTTAGTGCACATGTATGGAAATGGTATTCACCTGACAGTTGACCCAAAAGGGAGTGGTCATATGGCTTCAAACCGGATAACAAAACGGTACCCCTACCGTGTTATCTGGAGTCACCGTATGACCACCAACGAGAAAGTAGCACGTCGCAAACTCAGCCTGCTAGAGCTCGCCAAAGAACTCAATAACGTCAGCAAAGCCTGCAAGCTCATCGGCTACAGCCGTCAGCAGTCTACGAAATTCGCCGTAATTACCAGACCTATGGCGCCGAGGACTTGCTCGATAAACAGCCCGGTTGTAAAGGGGCTCATCTCAATCGGGTTGCGCCCGAGATTGAACAGGCCATCCTCGATTACTCCCTCACCAGACCAACCCATGGCCCGCTGCGGGTCGTCCAAGAACTCGCTCTGCAGGGCATCAATGTCAGTGCCGGTGGCGTGCGTGGCGTATGGCAACGGCACGACTTGCTCTCCAAACACGACCGCTTGTTGCGCCTAGAGAAAACCCACCGTGAGCAGACCATTGAGCTCAATGACGAGCAAATTCGCCTGTTAAAGCGCTTCAGCCCCGAGTTTCGTGAACGCCAGATTGAGGTTCACTACACCGGAGAACTGGTGGCGGTCGACACCTTCTTCGTCGGCGCACTCAAGGGGGTGGGCAAGGTGTATCTGCAAACCGTACTGGACTGCTACAGTCGCCACGCACCAGCAAGCTGCAGGTAACCTCGGTTCATGTGCTCAATGAAACGGTACTGCCGTTCTTCGAAGCCCATGAGGCTCGGGTCTAGACCATCCTGTCGGATAACGGGCGCGAGTTCTGTGGACGACCTGACCACCATACCTACGAGCTGTTCCTGCACCTGGAGGGGATTGAGCACCAAACCACCAAGGTACGCAGGCCACAGAGCAACGGCTTTATCGAGCAGCTACATCGAACCTTGCTGGATGAACACTTCCGTATCAAGGGTGGACGACCTGGTATGAGTCGGTGGTGCAGATGCAGACAGACCTGGACAGCTACCTGGATCACTACAACACCCAGCGGCCACATCAGGGCAGGATGATGGAAAAACAGACTCCCTACTGCATGTTCAAGAAGGGTCTGAAATTGATACCAAATGAAGTGCGCACTAAAGTAGCGTAAACAATACACCGGTTTGAGGCCGGTGTCAGGTGATAACTAGATCTGTACACAATGCCGTGATCTACTATTCGGAACAGCTATTTAGCATAATTTTGTGGATTTCCACCACATCTGAAGCACTAATTATATTAAACAACATCAATATCGGAACTCATGCTTTTCACTAACGTATATATCTCTTGATAGTAGGCATCAGACGCGATAATGACGGCATTGATTTTTGTAAAATTAATTTTATCGGGCATTAAAATTGGTATTTTGCATGTACATTTTTTTTTGGTGTAATCTTTATCAAAAAAACATACTGGAGTTATATCTGCCGCTTGCAATATATTATAAATCCTGCGACCTATATCGCCAGCGCCATATATAGCAAATCTATTGTTATGTTTTTTGCCAAGAGATAAAATCTTATATAGTCTTTGATCATCAAAGCGATATCCAGCTCCTAACAAATACATTCTATAATCAAGCAATTCTTGAGGTTTTAAGACCAGAGACGAACTTGCTGACTTGACTATCGATTTGAGCAATTGATAGAGTGGGAATAACTCAGTATGCTTCTGTATTGTACCCAGCAGGAACTGTAGCTCCCCTAGATTCAATAATTTTTTTGAACTAACAACAATAGTCATAAGATCCATAATCAGAGTCTCAAGTTCATGAGGCATAGATATAGGCCTTTTATCTAATCTCAATGACAATCCTGCTAATATAGGGATGATATATGAAAAGGACATATCAACATTATATTTAAGCATGGTTGACACATTGTATAACCATACATCAAAGATTGCCTTTTTCATTTTCTCGGTATTAGTAGACATTGAACCATCGCGCCGATGATATGCAACACCAACTTTATGCAAACTTATAAAGTCGACTTTATTCAATGCCATTCTAAATATCAGGTCATAGTCCTCACATCCTCCATTCGTTCTTTCGGTGATGTCAAAACCAGAAACATCTATCAAATCACTCTTATGAAACAGAAACGAATGCACGGGAGCTAAGTTATCAATCATCAATGCAGGAATTACATCACCGAAAGCAGGATATACATCTCGAGATATGCCACTATTTTCATTAATCTCTTTATAACCAATTACACTGACTACTCCTGATGATTGACTTATACACGCAGCTTGTGCTATTAAGCATCCGGGTAAAAGAGTATCATCGGCATCAAGAAATTTGATCAGTTTACCTGCCGCATTATCTATCCCAGTGTTTCTTGCTGCTGACAAGCCTAAGTTTAATTGCCTGATCAACTGTATAGAAAACGAATATTCTATAGCAGGCAGTGTGACAGGGGTTACTGAACCATCGTCGACGATAATAACTTCCAAGGGGTGATATTTTTGTTGCTGGATAGAATCGAGAGCACGCTCAAGATACTCTTCTTGCTGGTAACATGGGATAATTATGGAGATCAACATATGTTTTATCTCTAAATAAAATCAATTGATAATATAAATATTAAAGATCACATGATATGTATTATACCCATGTGCATGTAAATCATTTTTTTCTTAAAACAGTGATGCAGTCTATATGTGCAACTCCCCAATCAATGATATTTTGGCTTATAACATCGAAGCCATGATGCTTAGCTATAAAAGCAACATCATCCTTAGATATATTACTTCGTCCATTTATATTCAAACTCCACAAATCAAAGACACTTATCTTACTAGTTAATGCTGCCAGGTTAGAATGATGCATAAGCACATATCCGCGCCGTTGTAATACCCGACTAAATTCACAGAGATAGAAATCAATACTCTTATATGAAAAGTGAACCATCGCATCCCATGAGTAAACTAGACTAAGTGAACTATCAACTATCGACAGAGCTCCAGCCGTATTGCACTGGACCTGCACATTTGGATATTTAGCAAAGCGTTCACGACAGACATCAACCGCTTTAGTGCTGGCATCAATCAGCTGTAAATGTTGACAACGCTCCTGCATCAGCTCAGCAATGCGTCCTTCTCCACAGGCAAAATCCAGAACATTGCTATAGTCTAACTCTCCTTCCAGTTTTTCAAGAATAGGCTTTATAAATTTATTATATTGATCCTGAGCAGCAAGTTCGGCTGACTTGTAATAAGCTCCCCAGTCATAAGCAGCTGGAGTAGCACTCAATCTTGCTTGGATGAAATCAAGTACATCAACCTCTTGTGCATCTTCTATCGTGATCAACTTGGAAGCAGCAACACCTCTCGTTATTAAATACTCAGTCATCTCATTTTTAAATGCCTGCGATGCGATTATAATTTGCTCTGGTTGCTGCCAGTCCATCATATTTGGGGGAAGACAAATCAGTTTCCCCTGCTGTCCTTTTGATTCAAATTTTTGGTCTACTAGCCAATCGACTTGGCAATAGTTGATAGCACTTAGTTGACTTAAAAAGCTCTTGCTTATCTCACCAGCACCATAAATGGCAATAGTCGCACCTTTATTGACTCTATCAAAAGGAAACATTATTAAATTCATTATATCATCCTGAAAAATTATGTAGCAAAAACATATCATATACAAACAAGACAAGAACCCTCACTAATTTCATCTATGATTTCATCCCGATAAGGAATTGAAGCAATTATTACTGCATCAATACCCGCCACCTTTACAAGATGATTATTTATTTCCACCCCCATGAACTCGCCACTTACACTCTTATCAACAATGTACTCTATTAAATATCCATCCATATTTCTTATTATTTCATAGCAAAGACGCCGCCCTCTCTGACCAGCCCCCCAAACTACAATATGTGCCCCATCAGGAAATTTATTTTTAAGGCGGGATAAGATATCCATATCATCTTGATCGAGATATGTTTGAAGTGGCTCACATGCATACTCAGTCTCAGCACGACTTACCAGATAACTATTTTTGAAAGGATGAGCACAATATACATGCCAAGGCTTTTCCTGACCACAGAAATGCACCAAAACTGGTTCGGAAATATCCTTTTTCGCAAGATGATTGGGTTGAGCATTCCACTTCTCATCAAGATAAAGAACCTTATTTTGCAAAACAATGTTTAGGGCATCCTGATCATTGTGCTCGAAACCATTATTATCTATCAGCAGTTTCAATGCCTGCTGACTGATATTATTTTCTCGCCATTTCCCAAGATCCATCAACATGAAACCTGCGTTGAAATACCTTCCAGATGATATTCCACGCACTTGCTGCTTCTCTTTGTCACATCCCAAGATATGGTCTGATACCACGGCAACTATGGAATCCATCATATCTATCGACCAAAGTGTACTAATATCTCCAATCGCTATCATGTCAGCATCGATGAACACGACCTTTTCAACATTGTGCAAGACTTCAGGTATGGCAAAACGATAATAAGTAACTTCGTTCAATCTATTATTATAGAGACTACTGATTGGGATTTCTTTATAATCAGGAAAATCATCATAAAAACCAATTTTTATATTTTGCGAAGTCAATGACGTCAACTTAAATATGTTATCTTCATTAAGCCTGCCCAATATATGACATTTTAGCTGAAAGTTCTGACTCAGATGCTTACCAAGACTATGTATCAAAGCAGCCAAATGAATGGCAAAGGCGTTATCAATGCAGAAGGCAATATGGATTGTTTTTTTCATGTAATTACCTAGTCAGGTTAATGAAAATACACGGTCAATCAGCCAAAAATTCTTTCAAGCACGCGTTCTGGCTCATTTTTATGTTGCCATGCAAATTCATGACGCTCATCAAAGAACCACTCATACTGAACGGAATAAGTGATGAAGAGATCAAAAAGAGCCCAGTTTCCGGCACGTAAGAAATACAATGCGGTGGAAAACCATAGATGACTTTTTCCCCTTTTTACTAACAACTCATCCATTCCTGCATGAAGAGCCAAATCACATGCCGCCAGCATGTCTTGCAAAGCAAGTTTGCGACGAGTTTCTGAGGAACGAATAGCACTACATATGCTACTATCGTGAATACGATAACGCCCATATACTTGCGAAATACGGTCTATATTTCCACCCAGATAAGATGAATTAAGAATATGCCATGAGTAATCATTCACTATGTGGCAATCTAAATTTACCGCATCCAGCATTCTTTCGTGCCGGCGAAAAGCGCAGGAACTAGTATTAAAAAAGAGTCCATATAGCACTAAGTGCTCTGGACTTGCTCGATCAGGAATATATTTGGCGTTGTAATAATCTTTGCTGAATAGCGAAGTGATCCGATTTGAATCGCTATCAAATACTTCCGCTTCGTGATAAACGAATCCACAATCTGGATGCTTATCTAGATGATCATTCAACGCCTGCAGCTTGCCAGGTAGAGCCAAATCATCGCCATCGACATAAACCAGATACGAGCCCAGAGCTTGTTCCAACAAGGCACGAATGGTCAGGCACACCCCTATGTTTTTTTTGTTTTGCAATGTCCGCAGTGTGGGCCACTCTAATGCCAGCCGCTGCATAATGGCCCAGGAGTCATCGCTCGAGCCGTCATCAATGGCAATGACCTCAAAATCGAAATTGGTTTGCTGTTCCAGCAGACTAAGCAGACAGGGCTCGATAAAGCGCCCGAGGTTATACACCGGCACCAGTACGCTGACTTTCATAGAGGATCCAGAAGTAGAGTAAAAAAGAAGCGAATTGGAGAAAATGGACAAGGCTACCGCACGGTCTCTGTCAACCCTTCCTGCCCTTCATGGTAATATTTACTGCAAGAGCCGTGCCTGACCAAGCTAATTCATTGATATGACTTGATTTATGTGACTTGGAATCCACTATTCAATACGGTCAAGCTGACGGCTGCAGGCCACCAGCATGTCGATGCCGTCCCAGAGCCATTCGAATGCCAGCGCTTGTCCCGGACTTGCCACCCTATCGATACGGCAGCAAGGCGACAGCTGTAGAGCACACTCAAGCCGCATTTTATCTGGCCCAACCCAGACACAGGTCTGCATATCCCAAGGTTGTAAAAGCAACTCATCAAGGGTATCGGCAACGAATTCGGCAACTGTACCTCCTCCGATGTGTTCAAGCCGCAAAGAGGCGATGGGAGTCAATAAGTTGACGCCAGCAAAGGTCTCCTGCTGCATCTGGCCATCATGGGCGGCATTTTGTTGACTATTGATAAGGCGTTCCATCATCAGGGCCGCGCTGTCTGCAAAGGGTGCAAAGACTGCTTCGAGCAAACGACGGCGCAATGCACTGGCGGGAGAGCCCAACCAGCAAATGGTGGTGGGTGAGGCGCAGGCTTGTTGATTGAAACGGGTAAAGTCTTGTTGCAAAGCCGCGACCACTTGCCTCCACGCAACAGCATCCAGGTTGGCGAGCCATTGGCTATCCAACACCGCCATGGAGCGGCGATCCGGAAACACGATTTCCTGAGCGCGGGGTGAGAGCGGAATAGCCCGTACCCGGCTGATGGTTTCATCACCTCCCCAGATAATGCGAAGCCGACACCGGGCCGACAGCCAGGCGGTGACGCCCTCGTCATGGTCATACCGGATAAAACGGGTACGCGAGGCAACCTCTTGCCACTCGGGCAGAGAGAATAGCTCGTTCAGGATGGCCAGCATGGCCTCTTGCACCGGGTCGATGCGCGATGAGAGACGTACCACGGACCCATTGCCCATCAGCAGCGCCATGACCCAGGAGTAGAACGCGACGGTCGGCACGTTGGAGGGGACCAGATGAAAAACCATCCCCAAGGGTGCGCGCCCTGCCATGCGTTTGCGCTGTACCTCAATCTGGCGTGGCCGCAACCAAAAACCAAAGGCGGCCAAATCCGGATTCTCTCGCCCCTTCTGCTGCAGACGTGCAGAGAGCGCAGCCACAAAGTCGCAGATGACGGGCGCAAAGCCTGGCAACGGGCGAATGACAAAACCTTGCCAACCGCTGACGGGAGCCACGAAAGCGACCTCTGGCCCCGCTTGCCAGATGGCATCTTCTACATCTGACCGGATCACTGGAAAGTGTCGCTGCATCCCCTCACCTCGGCGCCTTGCTGACGTCCTGATACATGAAAATAACGGCCACGACGGCCGCAGGGGCAATTATCTTCCCCCAGCAGCACGCCGAGATCCTCGCTGAGCAAACTGTGGCCTGGATAACTTTGGGGAATGGCCGAGAGCACTTGCAGCAAGCCGGGTTGGCCGACCCCGAGCGGTCGATGAGTCAGCGGATCCCGCACCAGCAGATCGGCAAAAAGGGGAGCATGAAGATGGCCATGCTCACACTCGACAAACACCGACCCTACCTGCTCCACCATGCCATAGAAGTTGTGCACCCGACTCACCCCCAGCTGCTCATGGCAACGCTGCTTGAAGGCAGGATTATCCACCGCGAGGTGTTGCAGCTTCTTCCAGCCACCACTGTGAAAAAGCGTGCCCTGCGTCAACGGCAGTTGCAGACCGCGCTCACGCAGCGGCTCCAGCAAACATTGCCAGACCATGAAGGTAAAGCCGAACAACAGGACCGGCTGGCCTGCATATTTGTCACAAAACGCCTCGATGACCGGCCAGTTGGGCCGCATCTGCTCATCGAGGGCATAGGTATGGTCTCGGCCAAGGAAGGAGAGCCCAAGCGCACCGGCACCGCGGGCTGAAAAACCGCTGCGGTTTTGGATAAGAGCTGGTTGCTCCACCAGCAGCATGGGCAGCCGCTGCTTGCCGACGAACTCTTGCAGGATCTTCACCAGCACCTTGCTCTGCAACGCGGCTGTATCCCGATCCAGCACGATCCGTGACGGCGTCCCCGTGGTGCCCGACGAGGTGAGCACCTTGAATACCTCTTCTTGCGGCACGCTCTGCCATTGGGCCAATTTGAACAGGCGGGCGGCCAGATAGGGAAGCTCTTGATAGGTCGAAGCCTGACCCCAGCCAAACGCCGACAGAATATTGGCAAAAGCTGGACACCCCTGCCCATGCCGCTGCGTCAATTCATTCAGGCGAGCAAGGAGCAGCCCACTTTTTTCACGTTGGGGTAGCCCGAAAACCGGCGCATCAAACAGCTTGTTCATAGTTGCTCCAGCGCTGTTAATAGGGCCGGATAATCAATTTTCATATTGCTGCGTCGTGGCAAATGATGTTGGTAGATGCGTACGCTTGATGGCGGCACCATCAGCCAGCGGGCTAGCTCCAGCTGCAGTGCGTCACTGGGGCACGCATCTGCCTCGATGGCTACCAGCAGGCGATCATCGCGGCCAGTCGCGGCGCAGGAATAGCCCCTCCCCTGCAACCAGGCCTCCACTTCAGCCAAGCTTACCCGTTTGCCAAACAGCTTCAGGAAACGGTTGAGTCGCCCGGTCAGATAAAATCGGCCCGCCTCATCACAACGAGCCAGATCGCCGGTAAAGAGCGCATCCATATCACGCCCCCGAGCCAGATCTTCAGGGCGCTCCGCATAGCCCAGCATCACGTTTGACCCTTCGTAGACTAGCTCCCCCTCCCCATCGGGAAACCCGGACTCATGACGCAAAGAGAGACGCCCGCCCGGTATGGCACGGCCGATGGCATCCGGGGCAATCATCACTTCATCGTGTGCCAACCAGGCGATGCGCGGTGCCGCTTCGGTCTGGCCATACATCACGAAAAAACGGCGTCCCAGTGCAGCTGCCTGCTCGGCAAACTGTTTTGCCAGTGCTGGCTCAAGTCGTCCTCCGGCCTGGGTCAGTGTCATCAGGCTGGGATAACGCGCCCAGTCAAAACGCAAGCGGTTAAGCATCTGAAAGGTAAAGGGTACCCCCGCCACACTGGTGACCTGATGGAGATTGACCTCATCCCAGAAGTGGCGCTCAAGGGGGCTGGCAGTGCATGAAACCAGAGAGGCGCCAGCCAAAAGATGGCTGTTGAGCACCGACATGCCGAAGGAGTAAAAAAGTGGCAACGAGGTGATGGCTCGCTCACCCCCGTTCAGCGTCAGATATTCGGCGATGGCCGCAGCATTGGCATCAAGATTGGTTCGCGACAATCGCACCCATTTGCAGGAGCCTGTACTGCCCGATGTCGGCAGCAGCATGGCCAGCTCAGGGTGAAGCGAGGGCGCATCGCCAAGATGCGCAACTGCCCCATCCTCCAATACCCGCAGACTGACACTAAAGCGCTGGCACTGCTCATGGTGCAACTGAGCATCCTGTGCAGGATCGGCCAGCATGATGGCGTGGCCATCACGCAGGGCCAGCAAGTAGTGAAGCAGATGCAGGGTGGACGTCACAAATGGTAGGTAGACCAAATGGCGGCCAGCAGGATAGATGGTGGCCAACTGCGCCACACGCCGAGCCAGCTCACCATAACTGAGCCACCCCTCTTGCGGGTCTCGCCAGGCTGGCTCGTCATTACTTTCAACCAGATGTGTCAACAAATCAGGCTGGATCAAATCACCATCCCTCCATCGACCCCAATCACCTGCCCGGTCACATAGCTCGACAAGTCGGATGCAAAAAACAGGGCCACCTTGGCCACTTCATCTGGCGTACCAATCCGCCCCATGGCGATGCTGGCCACCCGCTCAGCAAACTTATCTTGCGGGATGGCGTGGGCCATATCGGTATCGATAAAACCGGGGGCAATCGCATTGACCCGGATCTGGCTGGCGGCCAGCTCCTTGGCCAGTGACTGGGTAATACCGATCACTGCCGCCTTGCTGCCGGCATAGCAGCTGAGCCCAGCCGCTCCCACTTGCCCCATCAGGGAGGCGAGATTGATGATGCTGCCACCACCACTTCGCTGCATCAGGCGGGCGGCATACTGGCTGCAGTAGATCACGCTAAAGGTATTGTTGCTGAATGTCTTTTGCAGATGGGTCTGGTTCGCCATCCCCAATAACGCCTCTTCCAGCATGCCGGCATTGTTGACCAACACGTCCAGCTGACGAGTCTGAGCAAACAGCTGCTGAAAAGCCTGCTTGACCGCCGACGGATCAGCCACATCAAAACAGAGAGGCTGGCAAGGCACGCCAAACTCGGTACCAATCGCGGTCGCCAGCTGGCTCATGGTCACCTCATCACGGCCTCCCAGCCACAATTCCGCCCCCTGAGAGGCAAACTGGCGTGCAATGGCAAAACCGATGCCACGCCCGGCACCGGTGATCAACACCCGTTTGCCCTGCAACAGCCCCTGCATCAGAAAGTGACCCCGTATTTGGCCAGGATCTCCCTCGCCTTGCCGACCGAACTCATGTCGATAATGTCATCGGTGTCGAGCAATACACCGTAGTTATCCTCCAACTGGGCAATCAGCCCCATGTGGGCGACGGAGTCCCACTGCGGGATGCTATTGTAGGCCAGCCCATCGCTGACGCTGCCGATATCAATACCCAAAGCCTCGGCAAAAACCTGTTCCAATGCGATTGTCATCTGAAAAATCTCCGTAGCCGCTCACGGGCGGCATAGTAATCCGCCGGCTGCAGTTCCAATGCGAAAAATCCGTTATCTTGTCCTATCTGGCGGTAACCCAGTTGTTCATTCAAGCGCAGGGCCGAGCGATTGTTCTCCCGAACCAGGGTGCGGATACAACCGATATGCAACTCATCAAAACCCTGATCAAGCTGGGATAAGGCAGCAGCAATCGCCAACATGGGATGCCGCACGGTCGAATTGCCCAGATAGAGTCCCGCATCGGCAATCGCCTGACCCTGTAGCACATCCTGGCACTCACCTTTCAGATTGACGTAACCCGCTCGCACGCCCTTGCACCAGAGCACCCAGTGCTGCTGATCCCGTCGCTCACTGGTGGCGGTGAACCATTGGCGCTGTTGCCGTGGCGAAATGCGCGTCTGTGATACCATCTGCATTCGCACCTCATCCTGATTGCGCCAACGTCGCAAGGCAGGAAGATCCCACGGTTCTATCGGGCGTAGCTCAACGCCATAACTCATCTTCAACGCCATCCACTTTTCATGACCTGTCTCTCTTATCGACCACACTGCTGCCATTCCGTAGTAAAAATCGATAATACAAGCAAGAAAAACAGTATAATATCAAAAATAATCAAAGAGTTGTCATCGATTATCCTGGCTTTGGCCAGTCATTGAACCAGCGGAGAGAGCCCATCATGGCCATCGCCATTATCCCGGCCCGGGGTGGCAGCAAACGCATTCCACGCAAGAATATCCGCCCCTTCTGTGGCCAGCCCATGCTCGCCTATGCCATCCAGGCGGCGCAACAATCGAGCTGTTTCAGCAAGGTGGTGGTCTCCACCGATGATGAGGATATTGCCGAAGTTGCTCGTCAACTGGGCGCGGAAGTACCATTTCTGCGGCCAGCCAACCTCGCCGATGATCACACAGGTACCACCCCTGTGGTGATCGACACCATCCAGCGGCTCGACCAGCTCGGCATCCAGGCAGAGCACTACTGCTGCATCTATGCCACTGTCCCGCTTATTCAAGCCGATGACTTGAAGGCCGCCCATCAGCGACTGATCGCAAGTCATGCTCCATTTGTCTACACCGTGGCCGAATTCGGCTTCCCTATCCAGCGCGCCGTGCGCATGGATGAGCAGGGCCGGGTCACCCCCTTCTGGCCGGAGCAGATGGCGAAACGCTCTCAGGATCTGGAGCCTGCCTATCAGGATGCAGGCCAGTTCTATTGGGGGACGCGGGCTGCCTGGTTGGGCGGGATCAGCCCCGTCGGCGGAGAGGGGATCGGCCATATTCTGTCAAGACACAGGGTGGTCGATATCGATACACCGGAAGATTGGCACCTGGCCGAACTGCTCTATCAAGTGCTGGCCCAAGATGACGTTTAAGGTAGCCTTCCGGCTCGATGCCGGGGCCGAGATTGGACTGGGTCATCTGATGCGCTGTCTGGCCATCGCTGACCGGCTGCATGCCGCCGGAGCAGAGTGCCACTTTCTCTGCCATCAGCTACCGGCCCACCTGTTGCCACTGCTGCAATCCCACCAGCATCACGCTCTTTGTGGTCTGGACGATGCAGGCCCCTTGCCCACCTTGGTCCCGGAGTGGCTGGTGTGTGATCACTACCAGATTGATCGGCAAATCGAGCAGACACTGGCAAGTCACTGTGGTCAGTTGCTGGTGATCGACGATCTGGCCGATCGCCCTCATCATGGTCAGTTGCTGCTGGATCAGGGGCCACTACGCAGCACAGCCGATTACCAGTCACTCGTCCCTGCCGACTGTCGGCTGCTGCTGGGCACCGACTATGCCCTGCTGCGCCCCGCCTATCGCCAGCTTGCACGCCAAAAGGTCAGCCGGTGGCAACGTGGCCTCATCTGCTTTGGTGGTGCCGATCCAGCCGGAGCCTGCCTCATCACCCTCAACACGCTGGCTCGACTGCTATGGGCTAAAACCGTCAGCTGGACTCTGGTAGCCGGTGGGGCAAATCCTTTCTGGCCAGAGCTGCAACAAAGGGTTGCCGAACTGCCCGATCTGCCGCTCACCCTGCTGCGTCAGAGCGACCAGATGGCCGACCTGATGAGCCGACACGACTTCGCTATCGGAGCAGCGGGCGGCATGACCTGGGAGCGGGCCTGCCTCGGCCTGCCGACCCTGGCAGTCCCTATCGTCGACAACCAGCAGTTCAACGACCAGGTGATCGCCCTCTTTCAGCTTGCCGAGCGGCTGACCCTGAGCGAGCTGGCCGAGCCTGATCGACTGCTGGAGGCTCTGCAACGGCTTGAACAACACTCAGACGACTACCGCCGCCGTGGCCAGCAGCAGGTGGACGGGCTGGGGCTGGATCGGCTCACCGCCCGGTTGCTGCAACAATCGGATTATCAGCTGTTACCAGATGGCCAACTGTGGCAACTACGCCATGATGGCAAACTGCTGCTCACCCTGACGCTGAACGGCCAGCGGCTGACATGGCAGGCCACCCGGTCACTTCAGCCCATGGAGTGGCAAGAGCTGGCACATCGCTTGCAAACAATTTTCTCCCAATTTCCCCTCTATCTTGCCGAGCCACCGCAGATAGCGCCCCCTGCCCCCTGGCAACCGGCGCCGCAAGGCTGGCAACTTGGCACAGGAATCTGAACACAGATGCAGATCGATCATCGCCCCATCAACCAGGAACAGGCCCCCTATGTGATTGCCGAACTGTCGGCCAACCACAATGGCAATCTGGACCGAGCCCTGGCCATCATGACCGCCGCCAAAACAGCGGGGGCCAGCGCCGTCAAGCTGCAAACCTACCGCCCGGATACCATCACCCTCAAAAGTGATCGACCGGAATTTCAGATCCACGGCGGTTTGTGGGATGGCCACAGCCTCTATGACCTTTATGAGTGGGCGCACACTCCCTGGGAGTGGCACCAGGCGCTGTTTGCCAAAAGCCGCGAGCTGGGCCTAACGGTCTTTAGCAGCCCGTTCGACTTCAGTGCGGTGGACCTGCTGGAATCCCTCGACTGCCCGGCCTACAAGATAGCCTCCTTCGAGCTGGTGGATCTTCCCCTCATTCGCTACGCCGCCCAGACCGGCAAGCCGCTTATCATGTCCACCGGCATGGCGGACGAGGCCGAGATCGCCGCCGCCGTCGAGATGGCACTCAAGCACGGCAACGGCCAGCTGGCGATGCTGCACTGCGTCAGCGGCTATCCGGCGCCGGCGGCCGAATATAACCTGCGTACCATCCCCATGTTGCGCCAGCGCTTCGGGGTCGAGGTGGGGCTCTCCGATCACACCCTGGGGTCGGCCACAGCCATCGCCGCTACCGCGCTCGGGGCCACCCTTATCGAGAAACACTTCACCCTGGCCCGCGCCGACGGCGGGCCGGATTGCGCCTTCTCCATGGAGCCGGCGGAACTTACCGAACTGGTAACCTCGGTCAATACCGCCCATGCCGCCCTCGGAGTGGCCGATTACCAGCTCACAGCCAGTGAACAGGGTAACCGCGCGTTTCGCCGCTCCCTCTATCTGGTCAGGGATATTGCAGCCGGAGATGTGCTCACCGCAGCGCACATCAAATCGGTACGTCCCGCCCTCGGCCTGCCCCCGGCCGATTACGATCGGCTCATCGGCAAGCGGGTCAACCGCGACATGGCAGCCAATCAGCCTCTCAACTGGGAGTGGATTGCACAAGATGAATGAAGAGCTGCTACGTCACCATCTGGCGATCATCGAACAGCGTTGGCCACGGCTTGCAGCCCACCTCACGGTGGCACAGCTGGGCGATCTGCAGGTGGAGTTGTGTGAAGGCCTCAGCAGCACACTGCTGGTCAATGGCATCCAGCTCACCAGCCGCCATGACCGGGTGGCCGAGGCAGAACTGCAAGCGGCAACTCTTCCCGATGGACCCGTGCTTCATCTTTATGGCACCGGACTCGGCGATCTGCAGAAGGTGCTGCTGGCACGCCCCCGGTTAGAAACCCTCCATGTCCATATCATGCACCACAATCTATTCACTCTGGTGCTGGCCTTGCTCGAGCACGACGAGTGGCTGCAAGACCCCCGGGTCGAGCTGAGCCTCGCGGCCGATGAACAGGAGATTGTCCTCCCCTTCTTCGCCCTCCCCAGCGAACTGGAGCTGGCCGAAGATGCGGCCTGCCGTATTCGTGGTCGACTGGTGAGCGAAGTGATGGCGACTTACACAAAACAACGCTTCGTCCCCGACTTGCCGCGCATTACCGGACGACTGACCGAGAATCTGCCACTTGTGGGTGAAGATGGCGATGTTGCCACGCTTTTTGGCTCACACCCAGATGCTACTGCACTTGTCATCGCCAGCGGTCCCAGCCTGCAACACCATCTCCCTCGCCTTGCAGGCTTGTTGCAGCAACATCCCGAGTGGAAGGTACTCTGTGTCGATACTGCGCTCGCCCCTCTGCGACAATACGGCATCAGTGTGGATCTGGTCGTAACTATCGACGACGCTCTGACTCCGGATCGACTGGCCAGCCAGGGGCTGACTTCGGTTCCTCTGGTATATGCCCCCATGGTGCCCCATGAGACGCTCGCAAGTTGGCAAGGGCCGCGTTTTACCGCCTACTCCATCAGCCCCGTGTATGAGCAACTTCGTCATACTCATCCCAAAGGGTTACTCCATCAAGGAGGCAGCGTGATCCATCCCACCGTCGATCTCGCCGTCAAGATGGGTTGTCGCGAGATCATTCTGCTCGGCTGTGACTTCGCCTTCCCCGGTGGCCAGACCCATACCGGCTGGGATGATGGTGCTTTGGGTCCTGTTGCCAGCCAGGCCCTCAGCTGGGTACTGGATGGTCATGGTCAGCGCGTCAGCACCAACCCCAATTTCACCACCTATCAGATCGAGCTTGAACGCTATATGGCAAGCCACCCGGAAGTCAAATTCTGGAACAGTAGCCGCGACGGTGCAGCCCTGCTCGGTTGTGACTATCATCCGGAGCTGATGCAATGACCATCACAGAGCAGTGCATTGCACTGGCACACAATTTTCGCCTTGGCCTTCATGTTGAAAGTGCGCTGCAGCTACCGGCTCTGGTAGAGCAGGCATTGCATGCTCTACCTCCGGAGCACCAAGGCGATGCCGTGACCATAGTGAGTGCCCTGCTGGCTTGCCAGGAGCGCCATGACTGGCTGGGATTGGCAGACTGGCTTGAAGTTGAGTTTGCAACTCTTCTTACAACACCAGAGAAATAATAATGCTGAGCGGGTGAAACGAAGGGAATCTCATATGCGAGCATGATAAACAAGCTTGCTCGCAATAACACCCCAAACGCATGTCACGTTTGGGGCTAAGGTTTCCAAATAATGACTGATAATTTATTTAGAACACAACGTGTATAACGTGACAATAGATACACGTTATAATAGACTGCTACTTAAATATATTGAGGCCTATAAAATAGGCAGTGTCATGTCTTTCCAATGCGCTAGCATAAATATGTTTGGCATCAGTAAAAAACTGTTCCAATATAGTGATTGTAGCATTCAAATTTTCTGTCAGCGCATCATCAGAATCATTGATATGAGCCATCATCAAACTGATGATATTGGCATAGAAATAATTTATTGATCCTATCAATACACGGTAAAGATGGCTATCACGACTCATGAACAAATACAGCAGATAATCATGATGGCGTTGCATCATCGATTGAATTGCGTTGCGTTCACGAGGAACTGCTTTCCAATCATCGAGCAGTTTATTAACTACATCATTAAAAAACGGCACGTTAATGGCAGATTGGAAATCAATACTGGCTACATTAAATGGTTTGAAACAACGTGATAGCAAATCATCAATGAAGGCTCGCTTATTAATATCTGGCCAAGTGGGGTTGATATGCTCAACCCGACGAGGTTCGGCACCAGCAACATAAGCACCATCACTACTATTGACACAACGTATTTCAGGATTATTTTCCAAAATCTGAGCCATATTGTGAATAGAGAGACCAAATAAATGATTGATACGGACTTCACCACCAAAGTTACCACGAGCTGGAAATGTCTCGTTCAGATCCAGATGGTATTTTGCTTCCTGCTTTTCATTATAATAAAGGCTCAAACTAGAATGATGCTTATCAGCAAACTTATACCCATTGTCAATCCCAAACAGATAGATATCCTTAAAGCCAAGCAACGCTGCGTAATTAAGACCGGTATTTCCAACAAATGGATTTGAATACTCGATTGATTCAAACTCAAACTGTTCACCAAAGTTAGTAGTCAGCAGTTTATACATAGGTTCATTTGGTTTGAATGCCAAACCGGTTTTACGGAAAAACGTCTTACACTCAGGATGAATCACATCCACGCTTAAAAAAACACTATCCTTGAGAAACTCCCCTGCATCCAGAATATGCAAAAAATCTGCTGAACTTTTGGTACGCTCAACAGCAACATAAATATCTGGCTTGATCCCAGCTTTATAAAGTGCGCTGACTGCAGTGCCACAGGCAATGATAATAGCCTGACGTTGATGATCTCGAATAAAATCAATGCTCTGATCTAACGATGGCCCATTGCCAACAACAAATACAGGTATAGTCTCAGATGAAGACGTATCACGTTGGCGCAGAAGAAATGGTGTGCCATCTTGCAGATGACTATGGCTATGAGCTAGAGCAAAGACATTATCATCAAAAAAACCCCAACCCGTACGCAGCAGATAGAACTCATTTTCAACCTGGTTAATAAGCGAATGCAACTTTGGCGAATGATAATGGCAGAATGAGAAATATGCTGCAGACCAGAATGCCCCTTTACGATGAAGCGCCTCCATCATATCGGCTGCTAATAATTTTTCGTCAACTCCTATAAATAAATGCAAGCTTAATGACTCTTGCTCCATATAATCCAGCAAAGAGCACCAGTCAAAACAATATAAAGATGCATAAAACATATCAAGATCTGGTTCAAAGGCGAACAAATTCTTGACTTTGCATCGCTCGTATAAATAGCCCAGTTGATAACCCAAACCTATTCCATACATCAAGGATAATGGGATATCCATTGATAGTGAACTCTTGAGTGATAACCCTTCGAGCGTTGATTGTTGTTTAAGCTTGGATATTTCGTTGTTATATTTTATATGTATTTGGTCATCAAAATACCATTGTGGTGCAAAATCAATACATTGCAAAATACTTTGTTCAATTACTTCATCAATTTGTGATTCAGCATCTGCGAATGGATCGTCACCGTATAACGAAACTTGCTCATCAAGCCACAATATATTAGGGATACCATTTTCATTGCAAAAAAAACGGAATGGCCGTACTGGTTGATATGATTCAAAAAAATCATATATACTTGGCATGAATTTTTTAAAGGCATCCATGTTCATTGCAAAACGAACAGGCAATACCTCCAACATAGCAATTTCCTGTTGCTTTTGCCTCTCAAGGCGAACAAGTTCACTCTCGATATTTGTAATTTCTTGTTTAATATCCATGTATGCCTAACCTGCGTTCAGCTTGTACATATCAGATGCTCGACCTGCTTTTGAAAATTTCCACAAAGCTGCTTCTGTCTGATTCTTTGCATGTTCTATCAGCTCATGTAGGGTTTGAAACTGCACCAATGCTTGTTGGTGATCCATGTCAAGAACCACATGTGGAGGGATATTCTGGAAAACAGCATCAAGGAGAATGAGATAATGGTCGATCAACTGTTCAGCCGTTTGCACATCCTCCTGTTCGAACAAGGTCAGTAACTCTTGACCTGCTGCGATTAATTCTGGCAAACGGTTATTGCTCATTCGGTTCCGCCCACTTTTTGTTGAGCCAAGGCCTTATCTCGCTCCTCGACAGGAATAGCATCCCAACCGCTTTTAACTGTCAGCATCAGATTCATAACCTCATCGACAGCTGTGATATCCATATCACGGCTGGCATCCATCATCCTAGCTTTCATGTAGTCATAAAGCGCAGAAAGGTCTTCGGGAACCTTACCATAAGAGAGATCAAGTGAATCTTGCAGCCCGTTGATAATGGCCATTGCTTTAGAGATAGACTGGGATTTTTGCTCAAAATCTCGACGTTCGATAGCACCACGAGCCTGAGCCAAGCGCTCCAGGCAACCTTGCATCAAAAGTTGAATCACGCGGTAAGGATCGGCTACTGCCAATTCGGATTGCAGATTCTGGGTGGTATAGGCCTTTATATTTTTATGATACATATGAAACACCACTCATGACTTCACATTAACTATTGTTTGTATTTAGCATACTTAAATATGAGGCAGATTTATTCATCTTGGCCAACATAGCATCCAGACTTCCGTAACGGGCCCGCAAGGTCTCTTCATACTTGGTCAGCTGAGTGGCAACATCTGACTCCTTACGACCCACTTCGCGCAGATCGGAATTCAAAGAGTCTTCCCGTTTCGCCAACAAACCACCGGTCTTGGAGTAGGTTTCCAGCTGGCTGGCCAGCTGACCGGCGATCCCATCCTTACCGCCAAAAACTGCCACTACCTGATCGAAATTCTTGTCGATGGCCTCGTTGAACTTGGTATCGTCGATAGACAATACCCCTTTGTTATCCATCTTTATGCCCATCTGAAAAATCGTTTTATAAGTAGAGGAGTTTTTCGAAGGCTCGGTGATGATGCCATTCATCATATTGACTACGGCACGCGTCGTTGCATCGCCCGCCAGAGCCCCACCATCATTCTTGCTCTTCCCTTCAACGATCGTATTACGCTTGCCGAGCTCATTGCTCTTCTTCACCAGCGCGTTGTAACCGTCGACAAAGCTTTTGACCATGTCCTTTATGCCAGCCTTGTCGGTGGTCACGTCAACCTTGTTAGAGCTGTAGGTCTTGACCGGATTACCGCTGGCATCGGTAGAGGTTGTGCTATCCGACTCCCGCAACACGGTCAGTTTAAGTCCGACAATGGTGCCATCGAAAGTATTGGATGAACTGGTCAGAGTATTTCCATCAACGGTGATCTTGGCATCTTGAGCATCTTGGCGCTTGGTCAGTTTGGATACGAGATTATCGGTCAGGTCGGTAGTACTGCCAGTGATCTGCAGGTCCTTGCCGCTGCCGCTTACCCCGGAATCGATCATCAGCTTGGATTTACCATCGGAGGTATTGACTATATTGACGCTCAAACCGAAATTGTCGGCGTCATTGTTGATGCGTTTACGGATGGACTGTAGTGAATCCCCTGCTTTCACATCGACATCGAAGGTCTTGTCACCAGCCTTGAAGGTCAGCTTCCCATCCTCAGTGATAAGGGGAGTCGTCGATGAGTCGAAAGTACCGTCAAATTTACTGGTCTTCGCCAATTGTTCGACGCTGATATCATATTGCCCGTTGGAAGCCCCCGCCTTGCTCTCCACCTTGAGAACGGGTTTGTCCTTGTCCTGGGTAATATTAATCGAGCGTTTGTTGAACGCATCATCTTTGGACATGGCCTGAAGTGTCGTCACAAAAGAGGCGATGGCCGACTTCAACTGTCCAACCCCGGAGAGAGTGATCTGGGCATTGGTCTTTTTGGTGGTGATGGGCTGCATCAGTTGCGCCTTCTTGGCATTGACGCTCGCGGCAATGACAGACTCCAAGTCCAGCTGTGAACCCGCACCAGCAGACGTAATCGTGGCCATTCTCACTCTCCTCGTAAAACTTGCGTATTAAATCTCTTTATCAAGCAATAATCCGACTCTTGAGCCACCACCTATAACATCAACTTCACGCAGATCCTTGAGCCGCTTGCTGATAGCCAGCAACTCTTCACTTGGGATCTGGCGGATCATTGACTTGGTATTGGCGTCCATCACCTTGATAACAACTTGCTCGAGATCCTTTTCGACGCTGAAGTTGACGGTCCATCCCTGCAACTTGCTGAACTCCTGCAAGTTTTGTACCTCTTTTTCAATATCCTTATCTGAGACATCGGATTTGCGAACCTTCTCTTTGGCTCGCTCCTCTTGTTGTTTTTCCACATCCTGTGTCATCACCCGCTGCTCTTCCGCCATGCCAGATAGCACTTGAGCGGCCGATTGGCCGCTCTTGCTACTTGACTGAAGAGAAGAAGGAGTGACCGATGAGGGAATTCCAATGTCATTGGCCATATCGTCGCTCCTTTTCTATCTCATCACTACCCGTTAACCCAACAGGGACAGCGCAGATTGCGGTCTTTGGTTAGCTTGCGCCAGGATACTTGAAGCAGCCTGCTGCAGGATGTTCTGCTTGGTCAGGTTGGCGGTTTCTGTCGCAAAGTCCGCATCACGGATACGCGAACGTGCTGCACTCAAGTTCTCGGACACGTTGGACTGGTTGCGAATGGTCGAGTCGAAACGGTTCTGGACCGCACCAAGCTCTGCACGTTTGCTATCAACCGCCTTGATCATGTAGTCGAGGTTGGCCATAGCAGACTGGGCACCACTGGCTGTTTTGATACTGTTCATGTTGGCAACAGTTACAGCAGTTGTCGCAGCGGTTACCTTGTACGGCTCTTTACTACCAGTAGAACCGGCGGCGATGGTGGCACTGCCTTTTGATGCGCCAGCAATACCGCTAATGGTAAAGGCACTGGTCATCTTGAAGGTAATGGTCTGGGTAGCATCCGCACCGACCTGGAATGAGCCCTTATATTTACCGTCCAGCAACTTCTGACCACCGAACGTGGTATCACTGGAGATGCGATCGATCTCGGTTGTCAGTTGATCGTACTCTTGCTGCAATGCAACGCGGTCATCCGTATTGTTGGAACCGTTGGCTGATTGCTGCGCCAGAGTCCGCATCCGCTGCAACATGGAGGTTATTTCATCCATGGCCCCTTCTGCGGTCTGGGCTACAGAAATACCATCGTTTGCGTTGCGATTACCCTGGTTCAAGCCGTTAACCTGTGAAGTCAAACGGTTGGAGATCTGCAAGCCAGCAGCATCGTCTTTGGCGGTGTTGATGCGAAGACCGGATGCCAATCTGGTATAGGAGGTATCCAGAGACTTGTTGGTATTCATCAAGTTACGCTGGGCGTTCAATGATGAAATGTTGGTGTTGATATACATGGCCATAAAATATTCTCCCGAAGAACATGCGACTGCAGGTTGCGTCGTCTAAACAACACGACGTCCCACCGTTTGAAGAGCAGGTTGAACATGCCTGTCTCTTCAGGCGGGTGTCTGTTTGAACGAACAGGCCACCCGCAGTAGTGCAAACGTTGGATTCCGAACACCCCTCGATTGCTTCACTTTATTTAACGGCAGCGCAGATACAAGCTTTAGGAAAATTGTTGCCTAAAGCGGCAAGTTTTCTCCGGCAAGCGGCAACAGAACATGAATTGAGCAGCATCACCATGCAAATCACCGCTGATGATGACCTCGTTTACGGGATAAGATGCGTTGGCACGATTCATGCTTTGAACTGACAGAGTGACGTCAATTTGGCGACACAATAAAAAGAGGCCGGTAAACCGGCCTAAAGATGAGCATATGCTCAGGAGAATATGACCAAGCGTGACAGAACTGAACAGCTGGACAACACTTGGCATTACTAGTAGAGATTATATCTCTCCCGATAGAACAGAGTGCGACCCGAACACCCCTTTGTTCCATCTCTTGACCAGGGCGGCCTGAACAACCGCCCTGTTTTCTTTTGTTAGCCTTGCAACAGTGACAGTGCAGACTGCGGGCGCTGGTTTGCCTGAGACAGAATGGTCGATGCGGCCTGCTGCAGAATGTTCTGCTTGGTCAGGTTGGCGGTTTCAGTCGCAAAGTCAGCATCACGGATCCGTGAGCGGGCAGCACTAACGTTTTCGGAGACGTTCGCCTGATTGCGAATGGTTGAATCGAAGCGGTTTTGCACTGCACCCAATTCAGCTCGCTTGCTGTCTACAACTTTAATCATGTAGTCGAGGTTGGCCATAGCAGACTGGGCCGAACTCGCCAACTTGATGCTATTCATGTTTGCCACAGTCACTGCGCTGGTTGAGGCCGTTACTTTGAAAGGCTCTTTGCTACCAGTTGAACCGGCAGAGATTGTTGCATTGCCCTTGGCAGCCGAAGCCATACCTGCGATGGTAAACGCAGTGGTCATTCTGAAAGTAATGGTTTGAGCCGCATCGGCACCAACCTGGAAAGAGCCGACATAACCACCGTTAAGCAGTTGCTTACCACCGAATGTGGTATCTTTTGCCACACGATCAATTTCGGTCATCAGCTGGTCATACTCTTGCTGCAACGCGGTACGGTCATCAGTGTTGTTGGAGCCGTTGGCTGATTGTTGAGCCAGGGTACGCATACGCTGCAGCATGGAAGTCACTTCATCCATTGCACCTTCCGCAGTTTGCGCTACCGAAATACCATCGTTGGCGTTGCGGTTACCCTGATTCAAACCGTTCACCTGAGACGTCAAACGGTTGGCGATTTGCAGACCCGCGGCATCATCTTTGGCGCTGTTGATACGCAAGCCGGATGCCAGTCGAGTGTAGGAAGTATCCAGTGATTTGGTCGTATTCATCAGGTTACGCTGCGCGTTGAGCGATGAAACGTTAGTGTTGATATAAAGGCCCATGACTATTCTCCTAAGCTATTAAATTTACTCTTCTATTCGCTCAGGCTTTATTATTTTCCGTGCCCGATGCGTCTTATTTAACGGCTCGTTTTTGGATGTCTTTAGCATTTTTTTCAACGCTTCATCGCATTAACGCCGCTTACCTTATATATCGGCGGGTCGGGGGGATACTTAAGGAAAAAATCGGGCCAAAACCAGTGACAAACTCAACATTCTGAAGCTCGCCAACGGCAGGGGGCAAACGAGACACTACCGTACGTGCTGCGAGAAAAAATCCGTCCCGACTCTCAATTTTGTCGAGCACTGTTGGCGATTGGGCTCACCAGCCCCTAAAATCGCGGCCCCATCAACAATTTGGCGTGAGTTGTTCTCCATGCAGACACTGGTTGAGCAGATTGTTTACATCAGCGACATGTTTGGTACTGCGGTATTCGCGTTTTCAGGGGTATTGGTGGCTGGCCGACTCAGAATGGACGGGTTTGGCGTCATGGTTTTGGCGGCGGTCACTGCCATCGGCGGCGGCACCATCCGTGACATGATCCTGGGAGCCACCCCCGTGTTCTGGGTGCGCGATCCCCTCTATATCTGGGTCGTTATTGCGACGGCGTTGATCGGTATGTGGATGGTCAAACTGCCCCGCAGAATGCCCTGGTATGTGCTGCCGGTGGCGGATGCCTTCGGACTGGCCCTCTTTACCGTGATCGGTGCCCAGAAGGCCCTCAACTTCGGCACCCCGGGGCTGATTGCCGTGATCATGGGCACCATGACCGGGGTAGCCGGTGGCATGATCCGCGATGTACTGGCGCGGGAGGTCCCCATGGTGCTGCAAAAAGAGATCTATGCCACCGCCTGTATCCTTGGCGGCATTCTCTATACCCTGGCGCTGGAGGCAAACATGGACAGGGTAACTGCCATGCTCATCTGCATGACGGCCGTGTTTGGCCTGCGGGTCGCGGCTATCTACTGGCATCTTTCGCTACCGACCTTCTCCCTGCAACGCAATTGAGAGCAGGCCCACAGCGTCATCATGTCGCTGTGGGCCACGCGTTGAACCAAATAGGCTTTTCTGTTGTCATAGAAGCAGTCGTTGTTAGCCGGAACTTCTCATGCGCAAAATCGGTATGCTTACCACCCTCCTCCTGGCGAACGTGACGGCAGCCCACGCCGAAGCACAAGTGGTATTTGGACGACTGGCCTCGGCGCCGGTGCAGCAGTTCAACCAACAGATACGCCAGGCAAGCCATCAACAGCAAAACTGGGTCAATGACTACCGTGAGGTAGCTCTGCGATTCGTCGGTCATGGTGACACGCCCAGCCGCATCCATGCCCAGCAGCTGGACAATGATCTGGTGCTCTCAGTCGCCCTCGACGGCAGTAAGAGCGACATGATCTACATCCTGACCCTCTATCGCAGCAACAACCTGTGGCAGATGCGGGAGGCGGAAATGGGCTGGCGTTGTCAGGGGCAAGACTCCTTCACTCCGGTTCCCTGTCCCTGATAGTCAGGGCTCACTCTGTGAAATTAAAAAATCCGGCACATTGGCCGGATTTTTTTATTGAAGGTAAAAAACACGCTTACGGGCGGTACACCTTGACGTTGTCAAAGCCCTTCTCTTTCAGATAGAGCGCCTGCAGCTTGCTCATCACACCGCGATCGCAGTAGAGCAGGTAGGTCTTCTCTTTGGGCAGATCGCCAAAGGCGGTGGCCAGCTTGAAGAAGGGGATATGCAGTACTTCACGACCTTCCACCACCAGCGGCTTCTCGTCGTGTTCGTCGGCAGAGCGGATATCCAGGATCACCTCGTCAGCACCCAGCACCTGGGTGGTTTCCACCTCTTGCACTTCAGCGGCAGTCTCTTCATCGATACGACGGATATCGAGGTAACGGGCCTCGGAGACCACCTTGTCCAGAATGGAGAAGTCAAAATTGGCCTCTTCCTCTTCAATGCGGGAGAGCTCGGCCTTCACGGTCGGCTTCTTGGAGATGACACCGCAATACTCTGGCATGGTTTCGGCGAACTCCAGGGTGCCGATGCGGCGGGCTTCACTGATGATATCCGGCTTGTCCCAAGTGATAAGCGGGCGCAGGATCACCTTGTCGGTCACCCGGTCGATCACGTTCAGGTTGGTGAGAGTCTGGCTGGAGACCTGACCCACACACTCACCGGTCACCAGCGCCGGGATCTGGAACTCGTCAGCCACCTTGGCAGCGGCACGCATCATCATCCGCTTGAGCACCACGCCCATCTGACCGTTGTCGATCTTCTCGAGGATCTCGGCGACCACCGGCTCGAAGTCCACAGCGGTGAAACGCACCCGATGGGATGAACCGAAGCGGTTCCACAAGTGATAGGCCACCTGCTTGACGCCGATCTCGTGGGCCGCACCGCCCAGATTGAAGAAGCAGTAGTGCACCCGGCAGCCGCGCTTGATGAACTGGAACGACGCCACACCGGAGTCAAAACCGCCGGAGAGCAGACTCAGCACATCTTCCTGGGTCGCGATGGGCATGCCGCTCAGGCCCTGATGGATGGCGCTGACGATGAAGAGCTCCTCACCGTCGATCTCGAGGTTGATCTTCACATCCGGGTTCTTGAGGCGCACACCATTGCTTTCGCAGTGCTGATTCAATCCACCGCCCACATAGCGCTCAACCTCGAGGGAGGAGAACTCATGCTTACCGTGGCGCTTGGCGCGCACGCAGAAGGTTTTGCCCTTGAGCTGGTCGCCCCACACGGCTTTCACCTGCTCGAAGATGTCGTGCAGATCGGTAAACTTGCTGGCTTGTACCTCGAGGAAGGCCTGAATGCCGGGAATGCAGGCCAGGGCTTCGATTGCCTGCTCGCGGAACTGGTCATTGCGGGAGCTCACGATCAGCTTGTCCCAATCCATCCGTACGCGGGCATCGTCGTCGAAGCGGCGCAGGACATTGCGGATATTGCCCTGCAGGATCTTGATAAAGCGCTGGCGAACCGACTTGCTCTTGATGGTGATTTCCGGGAACAGCTTGATAATGAACTTCATGGTAATGACTCGGGTGACCTTGATTTAAGGGCGCGAATTATATCAGAACTTTGTGGCCAGCGCCTACTGGATGAGCGTTTGCTCACATTACCCCACGCAGTGTTTGCCGTGCAGCGCCAATCTTGCGTATATTCCCGACCCTGCGCCTCGCCAGATTTTTGACAACAGACTGATCCGATGAAGACCTATATCTACTACCCCGGCATGGAGGTACGCGACGAGCTCTGGCTCAAATTTGCCTTGCTCTATCTGGAGCGGCTTGCCTTTGTCTTCACCGTCAGCGAAAAGAGCGGTCTCACCGCCCTGCTCGATACCCTTCAACAGCAGAGCGATCTGCTAGCCGAGCGGCCCGATGCCGCCTTTTTTGCCGCCATTACCCCGCAATTGGAGAGCCAGATAAGCGGCCTGGTGGCCCCCGATTTCGTCCGCCACAAGGTGTTTGGCAACAAGGAACTGATTGGTCGCTGGCGTCAGGAGGCCAACCACGACTGCTTCTGCCCGGATCAGGTGGGGCTGGAGCGACTGCACGGCTTTTGCCTGACTCACGGCTTTGCGACCCGGGATGAAGGGGGGATCAGAATGGCGCGGCGCTTTGCCAATCTGCTCTCCATGCGTCTCGCCCGTGAGTGGGCACTCGCCAATGACGGGGCGCTTATTACCGATCACGACTATCTGGATCGACTGCTCCATCTGCTCGAATCCCGCTACCACAATCGCGGCGGTCAGGATTGCTTCCACCTCGAAATCCCGTTGCAAGTACCCACTCACTTGACCGACATCCCGTTTGCAGAGCTGATCGCCCTGCGCAGTCACAGCGGCTTTCGCCAGCAGTTGGCCGAATTTCATCTGGCCCTCGACAACCTGCTCACCATGCTGGGTAGCGGCTATGCCGACCCGGCGGCCGTGACCCGCTTTGAGCAGGCTCAACAAGGGCTCAATCAACTGCTCGGGCCCGAGACCCTCAGCATGCCACTCACCACCTTGGTCAGCACCAGCCTGCCCGCCGTAGCCATGCTCCACCAGTTAAAAGCGAGCCATCCCGAAAGCAACCTCATCTTCCATCCCATCAAGAAGAGCCACTTTCACCAGCGCAAGAGCCAGCACTTCTTCACCCGGCTCGGTCATCTGCGCCAACAGGGCTGAATTGGCGGAATGAAAAAGGGGTTGGCATCTGCCAACCCCTCTCGTTTTCTGCGGCCTACCAATCATCACCCCGGTGATTGGCCCGCTCTTGCGCCTGCCTGCGCGCCTCCATCGCCCTGTCACGGCGGATATTGGCAGGGGTACAGGCAAACTGTTTCTGATTGCAACGAGCAAAACTCTCGGAAGCAGGTTCGAAAGGTGAATAGAACCCGGTACGTTCAGGAGAAACATGGTGATCACCATGATTGGTTGTGGCACAACCCGAACTCATCAGCACCAGCAAGGGACACAGAACACGCAGCAAAAGAGAACTCCCGATTGGATTTGAATGAATTCGTAATTATTCACAAATTAATTCATCCAATCAAATATTGATGCATTTCAAACAGTTAATTACATTCACCTCAATGGCTGTCGGCAAAACGCTCAACGGGTGATGGTGCCGGCATCACTGTCAGGATGCACCACGCGAAACTCGATGCGATCGCTGTTACCCGCCTCGTCCACCACCACCAGCTGATAACGACCCGCCACACTCAGCACCTGATCCCCGTCCCAGCGCAGCCGCTGGCCGTTGAGAAACCAGGCCGACTTGCCGACACCGCCGAGCACCTTGGGCTGCAACCGATAGCGCTGGCTGCGGATAAGGTTGCCCTCCCCCAGCGCCACGATGCGAATGGGGGCCTGCAGCTCGGCGCTCTGCCCTTCCCCCGCGCAGCCGCTGGCGAGCAGCGCCTGCCGTCGCTCACCAGGTGACCGCCAAGGCTCCAGCGACAACGGCCAGAGCGCCCGAAAACCGGATTGCGCCGCATCCTGGCAACGGATCAGGGTCGGCTTGCCCTCGGCGGTCAGCGCCACTTGGCGCAGCGGCGAGGGCCAGTCCATGGGGTCCGGCAAGGTGGGAGGATCGCGCCCTTCCAGCAACCAGGCGCTCTGGCGCTGCAAACAAACCTCAGACAGGGTCGCGCTCGCCTTGCGCCCCAGCGGCCAGCAAATCTCGGCCTCGCTCACCGTGTTGGGTTGTGCCGGCAAGGGGCTGTTGTCAGCCAATCGCGAGTAGACCGACAGCAGCAGCGGCACCGCCGCGCTCTGTCCGTAAAAACCGGGCATGGGGGTACCGTCGGGTCGCCCCAACCAGACGCCTATGGTCCAGCGACCGGAGACCCCCATCGCCCAGCTGTCGCGATAGCCGTAGCTGGTGCCTGTCTTCCAGGCCAGTCTGTTGACCCTGCCGGTTGCCTCGCTGGCAAAAGGCTGATCCGCCCGCCCCTGCGCGCTCAATACTTGCCAGATGATCCAGGCAGCCCCCGGACTCAGCAAGGGGCGCGACACCGCCTGCTGCCCCGCCAGCCAGACCGGCATCGCCACCTGCCCCTGCCGGGTGAGCGAGCTGTAGAGCGCCACCAGCTGCTCGAGCCTAATGCCCGCTGCCCCCAGCGCGATGGCCGGATTTGGCTTGTCGGAGAGCGCCAGCCGCGCCCCGGCATTGTCGAGGCGGCTGACCAGCTTGTCGGGCCCGAGCGCCTCCAGCACCTGCACCGCCGGCACGTTGAGGGATTGCTGCAGCGCCTGAGCAAGCGTCACCGGCCCCTGAAAGGCGCCGGAAAAGTTGGCGGGGCGATAATCCGAGCCCAGCCTCGGCGCATCGGAGAGCAGGGAGGCCGAGTGCACCAGCCCCTCGTCCATCGCCAGACCATAGATAAATGGCTTGAGAGTGGAGCCGGGGGAGCGGATCGCCTGCACCATGTCGAGGTAACCGTGGCGGCGCAGGTTGCCATATTCGGCGCTGCCTACATAGGCCCGCACCGCCATGGTTTTGTTGTCTACCAAGAGCAACGCTGCTGAGGTCTGCTCGGGGAAACGGCGGATATAACTGGCTACCCGTCCCTCCAGCCAGCGCTGCAGATCCCCGTCGATGGTGGTGTGCACCAGCGCCCCGGTCTGATTGTCAGCGGCGAGACGGGCAAAGAGCGGCGCCTCCATCGGCGTGAAGTGACCGCGGGCCAGCACCGGCTCGATACGTCCCTCCAACCACACCGGCTCGGGCCAGACACCCTGAGCCACCAGCCGCTGCATTACCTTGTCACGGGCGGTGCGGGCCCGCTCGGGATGGCGGTCCGGCCGGTTGCGGCTGGGAGCCTGCGGCAACACTGCCAACAACGCCGCCTCGGCATAGGTCAGCTTGGCCGCACTCTTGCCGAGATAGGCAAAACTTGCCGCCTGCACCCCCTCCAGATTGCCGCCAAACGGCGCCCGGTTGAGGTAGACGGTGAGCAGGGTGCGCTTGTCGTAGTGCCACTCCAGCTGCAGCGCGCGGGCCATCTGGCGCAGTTTGCCGGGCACGCTCCTGTGGTAGGGCTCGATAAGGCGGGCCACCTGCATGGTGAGGGTCGAGCCGCCCGATACAGCCCGCCCATAGCGCAGCCACTGCCAGACCCCGCGCACCATGGCCACCGGATTAACCCCGGGATGACGCCAGAAGTAGCGATCCTCGTAACCCAGCAACGCCTCGATATAGCGGGGGGAGACCTGCTCCAGGGTCACGGGGTAGCGCCACACGCCGCTGGTATCGGCAAAGGCGCGCAGTGGCCGCCCTTTCATGTCGAGCACCACCCGCGCATAGGCGGGGTCGAGTGGTGGCGGCGGGAAGAGTCTATCCAGCGCCAGCAATGACAGCAGCAGTGCTACAACGCCCAGCACCGAGAAACACAGCCAGCGTGGCAGGCGACCAAGCCAGCGCCAGCCAGCGCGGCCACTGCGAACTAATTTCAGCCAGCCACGCTGCCAGAAAGTGAGCGGGCGAACCCGCTCAAGGGAGGGAATGTTACTCAGAGATGATCACCTCATGGATATCCTCACCCACGGCCCGCAGCTCGGGCCGGTACATATCCTCCACCTGGGTCGGCGGCACCTGATAGCGACCCGGCGTCACCGCCCGCATCAGGTAGACCAGTTGCTGGTTGCTCCCCTCGCTCAGATCCAGCGCTGCCGTGTAGCGGTCATCGCGAAACTCCTGATGCTTGAGATAATCGTTCCACTCGCTCTGCCACGCCGGTTTCCCCTCAATGGAGAGCTCTTCCAGCTTGATGCTGTTGCCAAGGGCCGGGTTCTCCAGCTCGAAGCCGGCGGGCACCATCTCCACCAGCAGGGCATCGGGCACCGCCGATTCACTGCTGACATTGAGCCGCACCACCACCAGATCGCCCACCTTCACCTTGGCGGGATCAAACGGTTGACCATCGCTGTTGAACCAGCTGCGGGTCACGCTCATCCCCTTGCTGATCCGTGCCGGAGCCTGTTCGGGGTAACCGACCAGAGTGCGCTGCACATAGAGGGATCCCTTGCCCTCGTTGGTGACGGTGCTCGCCGCCAGCGCCTCGGGGGCGCCCTGCTGCAGCGGAGCCGAACCGCTCAGGGATCCACTGCCAAGAGAGGAAGTTACCTTGGCCTGCCAGTCAGCGGCCGGATCGAAGCGGGCGAGTCGCAGCAGGGCGAGCCGCTCCTGAGTGCTGAGCCACTGACGATGGGCCAGGGTATCTGCCACCTTGGCACTGAGGGCTGACCAGCGCTCCACAGCCAGCTTGTGCTGGCGTAGCAAGGAGAGCTCAAGGGCTTCATCGCGCAGCGGCGAGCCGTAATCACCCAGATAGTCATCACCGCGCTCGGTCGCCAATGCCCGACTGAGGGCCCTGGCGGCGTTCTGCTCATCCCCCATGGCCGAGAGGGCCAGCGAGAGGTGGATTAGCGGCAAACCGGAACGGGCGTGATCGGCCTGCTGCTCCCAGACAAGGCGCAGGGTAGCGAGCGGCGCCTTGCCCACCCGGGCCAACACATAGGCACTGTAAGCCTGATACGCAAGTCGGCTGTGCTCGGGGGCACTGCTCCAGCGCTCGCCATACTGGCTGTCGGTGAGATAGCTTTGCAGCCGGTTCAGCGCCTGATTGAGCATCGCCTCCGGCACTGCGTCGCCCGCCTCCTTGCGCGCCAGCAGGTAGTCGGCGGCATAGGCGGTGAGCCACTGCTCCTCGTCGGAGCGACCATCCCAGAGGCCAAAGCCGCCGCTGGGCAGTTGCAACCGCTGCAACCGTTGCAGCAGGGCGCGTTGCACATCCGCCTCACTCGCCGCTTTCTTGCCCGCTGCGAGTTTGCGCCAGACGGCCCGCTCATCGGCCGTGGTCAGCAAGTAAGGCCAGGCACGGGACAGGGTCTGCTCCAGACAGGCGTAGGGGTAGTCAGCCAGCGCCTGCCACTGGGCTGCCGGATCCCAAGGGGGGGTGCCGGAGAGGCTGAGCAGCCCCTGCAGGTTGGCGCGATCCAGCCCGGTCAGCTCAGCTGGCGCAAAGCTCATCTGCTGGCCGGGAGCCAGCATCTGGTAGCGCTGGCGAGTCTCGGCCGGCCAAGGGGAGCGCAGCGGCAAAGTCCAGTCGCGGCTGATGGCAAAATCCTTGCCGCTGGCCGCCAACTGCAGGCTTGCCACGCCGCTTGCCCCGGTCACGGTGAGCGGCAGGGTCAGCCACTGCTCCTCGCCATTTTTAAGGGCCAGGGTGCGGGGTAGCTCGCCGTTTGCCTTGAGCCCACCATTGAGGGTCCAGACAAGGGAGAGGGTCTGCTCCTCGCCGCTCATGTTGCGCAGCTGCACCAGCGCACGGGTCGCATCCCCTCTCGCGCCAAAGCGCGGCCAGCCAATCTCGGCCACCAAGGGCGCCACCACCTTGACGGCGCGCTCGGCCTCGCCGACTTGCTGTTCGTTCCAGGCCAGCGCCATCAGTGCCAGTTCGCCGTTGAAGTTGGGCAAATCGAGCGGGATCACTGCCTTGCCCTGCTGGTCAAAACTCACCTCGCCGCTCCACAGTACGGCTATCTCGACCCGGCTCTCCAGCGCGCCACCCTTTTTCAGCGGCGCCCGATCGCCCCCGTAGTTGAGGCGGGCCAGCTTGCCATCCTGCGGCGGGATCACCTGGCCGTAGTTGTCGAACAAATCTTGGGCGAAGCGCTTGCGACCAAAGAAGATCTCGAACGGGTCGAGAGGCTGGTAGTCGCTGATGTTGAGCACGCCCCGATCCACCGCCGCCAGCACCACCCGCCCTTGGCTATTGGGGGTGGAGGTTGCGGTCACTTCCAGCCGGGTAAGGGGCACCGCTTTATCAGGCGCGCTCAGGGTGAGCGGCAGACGGCGCGCTTCCCGATCCAGGGTGAGCGGCACCAACCCGACCGAGCGCAGGCTCTGCCCCTGCTGCTTGCCAGCCGGTTTGGAGGCGCTGTCTGGCGCGGCGATCTGGGCCGAGATATGCAAGTCATGGCGCTGCCACTCGGGACTGACCGGGATCTCGAACTCGCCGCGGGTATCCTTGGCATCGCCACCGGCCCCCTTGAGCTCGATACGCTGCCACCAGCGCAGACCGTCGCCATCTTCCACCAGCAGCAACCCCTTGCCGGGACGCGGCGCCACCAGCGTCACTTTGGCCTTGTCGCCCGCCAGATAGGCGCGCTTGTCGAGGGTGATGGCAATCTTGTCAGGCCGCGCCTGCTCGCCACCGCCGCCCCAGGCGTAACTGCCGATCTCAACCCGCAGGCTGGATTGATGGCCCTGACTATTCTCCACTTCCAACCGATACCAGCCCGCCGCCAGTTGCAGCGTGAGCGGGGTCGGCCCCTTGCCATCCAGCTGCAGGGTCTGCTCCTGCTCCAGATAGGGCTGGCTGTTGAACTCGTACTTCCACCCCTCGCCATCGGCGTAATGCCAGTAGTAGTCGCGGTACTCGTTGATAAGGCGCACCTTCACCGCCCCCGCCACCGGCTGGCCTTGCTCATCGAGGTTGAGGATCTGGAAGGGGAGCGGCTTGCCCCCCTCTACCCGATCCGCCACGAAGTCGGCCTTGAGCGCCGGCCACTGGCTGCCCGCAGGCCAGCCATACTGGGTGCGGCTGCGATTGACGGCGCGACCGCCGGGCTCGGAGAGCGACACCCGATAGGCCACCTCCAGCGGCCCGAGGGCGCGCACTCCATCGAGCTCATCTTGCAGCGAAAAAGCCCCCTGCCCCTGCGCATCGAGGGTGAGACTGTGCGCCTCGAGATCCTTGGCCTGCTCGGCGAGCAGCACGTCACCCAGCGTGAACTCCTGCCACTGGGTAAAGGGCATGGTGGCGCGGCTGATTTTTACCTCCGCCTTCGCCTTGGTGGCGCTCGCAGGCGCACCGTAGAGATAGTCCCCTTGCAGCGGCAGGGTGAGGGAGGCGTCCAGATCCGTCACTTCACCATCCGGCCCCTTGCCAAGCTGCAGTTTGAGCCGCTCCGGCAAAAACTCCTCCACCAAAAAGGGCCACTCGAAACGACTACCAGCGGCGGTCTTGAGGTTAATGGTCCAGCGCCCGAGCGGCGCATCGTCCGGCAGGCGCAGACCGTAGTGGGCCGCGCCAAGATTGTCCGGTAGCAGCCGCTTTTGTTCGAGCAGCTGACCATCCGGCTGTTTCACCTCCAGCTCCACTGCCATACCGGGCAACAGCTGGCCATCTTGGCCCTTGAGCAGGATCTCGCTGTCGAGCCGCTCGCCGGGACGATAGAGATCGCGCCCGCTGAACAGATAGAGCTGCTGGGCCTGCCAGGGCTGGGTGCCGAGATCGAAGGTGGAGAGATCGAGCGCAGCCCCATCGAGGCGCAGCACCGCCAGATGGTTGCCCTGTTCGGCCAGCAGCAAGCGAGCCCCCTGCACCTGATCAAAGCGGCGATGGCCCTGCGGATCAGTGGTTTGCACCTGCAGCCGGTTGCCCTTCTCGTCGAGCAGGGAGAGCTGCACATCCTTGAGCGGGTCGGCGCTGGCCAGGGAGCTCACGAACACCTCCAGCTGATCGCGGTAACGGCGGGCACTGAGCCCCATGTCGCTCACCGCGAAATAGGTGGTCTCCTTGCGCCAGTCGTAGTTGCCAAGGGGCGACATCACCGCAAAGTAGACGCCAGCCTCCGCCAGCTGCGGCTCCTTCACATTGATAAGGCGGGTCTCGCGCCGGTTGGCATCGAGCTCCAGCGCATAGCGGCCGCTGAACACCCGCTTGGCCCGCTTGGTGATCTGTTCAAGCTCCCAGTTGCCCATGCCGGAACCGGGGCGATACTCGGCCAGGAAACGGGGCAGGTATTCGGCATCGACCCGAAAGAAGTCGATATTGACCTCATCCACATTGACCGCGCTGATGGGCAGGCGCAGCTCTTGGCGCAGCGGCAATACCATGCCGCTGGCGGTAAAGGAGGCCCCCGCCTCCAGCGGGCGGGTCTTGAGGGTCCAGCTCTGGGGGGATGGGCCCAGTCCCGCCTTGAGGCTCACCTCATAGCTTTTATCGGGCTGCACATTTGGGAAATAGAGGGTGCGACCATCGTCGGCCAGGATCCACTCCCCCTGCAGCTGCTTGCCCCCCTCGCTGACCGAAAGCCAGCTCTGCCAGTTTACCTTGGGCGCAAGGGGGCCGGAGAAAACCAGCGCCAGCGCCGGGGCATCGCGATATTGGCGGGCATTTGCCTGCACTACAGAAGTTGGCGCCCCGGCCTCCTGCTGCGCTGTGGATTCTGTGGTCGGTACTTGGCTGGTGGGCTTGTCAGGGCCGCAGCCAGACAGCAAACCGACTACCCCGCAAAGCAGCAGGGTTGACCAGCGGCGGCGCAGAGCGCCGGTTTCAGCGGTAGAGCGGTGAAAAGCAGAGGGAGAGTCGAAGAGGCGCATAGGTTCCATCCCGAGTTGGAGCGCTGCAAACGCAGCGTGGCTGGAAACAGGATAAGGCATCCTGCTCACCCGACACAAAGCTCATTACCCGAATGGGCACAATTCCGCCCCCCTGCCGCACGAGAACCCCCTTGCCCACTGATCCAGTGCGGCAAGGGTTGTCATCTAGTCGTGGCTGGTCTCGTTTTTTGCTCCGCCTTTGAACCAGCGAAACAGGATGGCCATGACGGCCGCCAGAAACAGCACCAGCGAGGTAATCAGCAGGGCCCGGGTCAACAGTTCGCTGTGGTGGAGGAAGAAGGGGGTATTCATCGCCAGCTTGCCCACCAAACTGAGGCAGAGCGCCCACATAAAGGCACTGGCAAAGCTGGCCACGCACATGCGCAGCACGCTCAAGCGGCCAATCCCCATCAGCATGGGGGTCAGTACCCGCACGAACGGGATAAAACGGGAGGAGAACATCGCCAGAAAACCGTACTTTTTCAGCAGCCGGGTCGCCTTGGGCAGGCTGTCGGGAGGCAACATCCGTTCGATATGATCCATAAAGCGGGTGCGCTGCAGGGCCCGTCCCTGCCAGTAGGCGAGCACAGAACCTATGCCAGCAGCCAACGGCAGATAAATAAGTGTTACTTCAGGGCCAAACACACCCATGCCAACCAACCCACCGGCCAGCAGTACCAGGCTGTCCCCCGGCAGGGGCAGGAAGACGAATGCGGACTCCAGCAGCAGTACCAGCATCAGGCAACTGATCAGCAGGGGTACCGCCTGCATCTGAACCAGGGCGTCAAAATCCTGATGCCAAATGGCCATCAGCATATCCAGCATGTCACTCTCCCTACTACACGGTTCATCATGAACGAGGCAGGGGTTATAGCACCCATCCCCTGAACAAAACGTTAATTTTGTCCGGGTGTGTCTGTCGGGGTCAAACATGGTGATGCTCCTGCCGACGCGCACAAAGCCCCCTGGCTCCAATCTTGCCGATGTCTAGTCCTGAAATAGGTTTACACATTTTCAACTAGCATTTCTCTACTCAGACCCCCCGATGTACCGCATCGGGGGGTCTGTATTTCAACGCATGATGCGGCCGCTCCGCGTTGTAAATATCCACTGCTTCACGCACCATTTCCCGCGCTTGCGTTAAATCTTGCGGGCTTTGCAACAATAACTCTCCTTTCAAAATCCCGTTCACCCGCTCCGCCAACGCATTCTGGTAACAGTCATACCCATCCGTCATCGAGCATTTCACCCCGTACCGTTCATGTAGTGACTGATACAGCCCAGAACAATACTGCACGCCGCGGTCCGAGTGATGGATGAGTTCACCGCTGCCACGTCGTTGCTTCAGTGCTTTCTTGAACGCCATCGCCACCGATTCGGCGTGCATCCCTTCGTGTACGTGATGGCCCACTATCTTGCGTGAGTAGGCATCCGTCACCAGGCTCAGGTACAGTGGCCCGCTCCTGGCTGGCAGATAGGTGATATCTGCGACCCAGACCTGCTCCGGGGCCACCGGTGTGACCTGCTCTGGCCCCGCCTTGAGCAAGTTGGGATGACGGTAGAAACGGTGAAAACTGTGAGTGGTCTTGTGATACGCCCGTCTGGGCTGCACCAGCAGGCGGTGCTCGGCCAATATCTGAAACAGCCTGTCCCGCCCGACCTTGAGCCCGTCATCATCCTGACCCTGCAGCAGATAATGCAGCTTGCGAGTGCCCACCCGAGGTTGTCGCAGTCGAACCTGACGCACAAAGCGCACCACCTGCAATCCCTGAGCATGGCGCTCGTCGGCGACCCGATTGCGCTTGTAGTAAGCCTGCCGGCTTATCCCCAGAAACAGGCAAGCCCTGTCTAGTCCTGAAATAGGTTTACACATTTTCGGCTAGCTTTGCTCCACTCAGAACCCCCTATGTACCGCATCGGGGGTTCTGTATTTCAACGCATGATGCGGCCGCTCCGCGTTGTAAATATCCACTGCTTCACGCACCATTTCCCGCGCTTGCGTCAAATCCTGCGGGCTTTGCAACAATAACTCTCCTTTCAAAATCCCGTTCACCCGCTCCGCCAACGCATTCTGGTAGCAGTCATACCCATCCGTCATCGAGCATTTCACCCCGTACCGTTCATGTAATGACTGATACAGCCCAGAGCAATACTGCACGCCGCGGTCAGAGTGATGGATGAGTTCACCGCCGCCACGTCGTTGCTTCAGTGCTTTCTTGAACGCCATCGCCACCGATTCGGCGTGCATCCCTTCGTGCACGTGATGGCCCACTATCTTGCGTGAGTAGGCATCCGTCACCAGGCTCAGGTACAGCGGCCCGCTTCTGGCTGGCAGATAGGTGATATCAGCGACCCAGACCTGCTCCGGGGCCACCGGTGTGACCTGCTCTGGCCCCGCCTTGAGCAAGTTGGGATGACGGTAGAAACGGTGAAAACTGTGGGTGGTCTTGTGATACGCCCGCCTGGGCTGCACCAGCAGGCGGTGCTCGGCCAATATCTGAAACAGCCTGTCCCGCCCGACCTTGAGCCCGCCATCATCCTGACCCTGCAGCAGATAATGCAGCTTGCGAGTGCCCACCCGCGGTTGTCGCAGTCGAACCTGACGCACAAAACGCACCACTTGCAATCCCTGTGCATGGCGCTCGTCGGCGACCCGATTGCGCTTGTAGTAAGCCTGCCGGCTTATCCCCAGAAACAGGCAAGCCCTGACAATGGTCAGCCTCTCGACTTGCCGCTGCGAGAGGACTTGCCGGGTCGCTTTTTTACGATGGAGACGCCGTAGTCATTCTTCAGTACATCGACGACGGCCTCAAAGAACTGGGCCTTCTGACTCATCAACGCCAGCTGTTGCTCAAGTTCCTTGATGCGCTGTTCGGGCGTCTGATTGTCGTGGTCAGGCATGGTGATGCTCCTGCCGGCACGCACAGAAGCCCCCTGGCTCCAATCTTGCCGACCATGTTTACGCAACCATACCAGAACGGTGGAGCGGCCCTGAATGCCATAACGCACCTGAGCCTGTTTGTAGGTGAGCTCGCCTTTTTCAATCTGCTCGACCAGCGCCAGTTTAAAAGTCAGCGAGTAATCGCGCTGTGTCCGTTTCACACCTTGTCCCATCGGGCTCTCCATTTATTGGGGGGAAAGGTGTAAACCATATTCAGGACGGGACATGGCGATCAAAAAAGCCCGTCACCAAGGTGACGGGCTTTTTCATGGCATAGAGCCAGAGCACAAGGCAATGCGATTACAGCACCTTGGCGATCGCCTCGCACAGGGGATCGATGTTGGCGCGGGTGATCCCGGCCACGCTGATCCGGCCTGAGCCGACGATGTAGATGGCAAATTCGCTCTTGAGGCGCTCCACCTGCTCCTTGGTGAGGCCGGAGAAGGAGAACATGCCGTTCTGCTCGCGGATAAAGCTGAAATCCTGGCTCACGCCGAGGGCAGCCAGCTTCTCTACCAGCAGTTCGCGCATCTCGCGAATACGCACCCGCATGGCAGCAACTTCTTCGACCCACTCGGCATAGAGAGCCGGATCGCTCACCACGGCGGTGACCACGGCGGCACCGTGTGACGGCGGGTTGGAGTAGTTGGCACGAATGACGGTCTTGACCTGGGTGAAGGCCACATCGGCGATCTCTTTGGTCGCGCTCACCAGCGTGAAGGCGCCGACCCGCTCGTTGTAGAGGCCGAAGTTCTTGGAGAAAGAGCTCGCCACCAGCAGCTCGTCATGGCACTCGGCGAAGATGCGCAGGCCTTCGGCATCCTCTTCGATACCACGGGCAAAACCCTGATAGGCGAAGTCAAACAGCGGCAACCAGCCGGCAGCAGCACTCTGCTTGGCCAGCGCGCGCCACTGATCGCTAGTGGGGTCGATACCGGTCGGGTTGTGGCAGCAACCGTGCAGCAGCACCAGCTCACCCGGCTGCACTTCGGCCAGCGAAGCCTGCATGGCGGCAAAGTCGAGTCCCTTGGTGGCGGCGTCGTAGTACTTGTACCACTTGACGGTCAGGCCCGCGGCCTGGAATACGCTGACGTGGTTGGCCCAGGTGGGATCAGAGATCCAGATGGTCTTGGCCAGACCGTTGCGCACCACGAATTCGGCCGCGATACGCAGGGCACCGGTACCGCCCGGCGCTTGCGCGGTCTTGGCGCGGCCACTGGCAACCAGCGCAGAGTGCTGCCCGAACAGCAGTTGCTGCACGATGCGGCCATATTCGATATTGCCTTCAATACCGAGGTAGTTCTTGGTCTTCTCGTCGGTCAGCAGCTTCTGCTCGGCTTTCTTGACACAGTGAAGAATGGGGGTGGCACCGGACTCGTCCTTGTAGATCCCTACGCCCAGATTGATCTTGTGGCTGCGAGAGTCAGCGCGGAAGGCTTGGTCAGGCCCAGGATCGGATCCGCTGGGGCGGCAACAACCTTTTCAAACATGGTATTCCCTGTATTCCGTTGAGTTCGTTAGGTGGCAAAGCGGCTTGATAAACAAAAGCGCTCATCTGGCGAGCGCTTCGTCAACTCTTTATATCACCGCGTTCAATGAGGGAAAACCGCTTTTTGGCTCGCTTTCAGGCCAATTTCAACCAACGGCATGCCACGCTGGTGCCAGCGCGCATACCTCGGCCGACAAGCCACCATTGGACTCAACCAAACCGCTACAAACTGCTAACAATGGCTTGGGGATCCGGCTCGGCTCCCAGGGCCGAGCCTCAGTCAAAGGCTGGGCATACGCGCTGAGGATGGGGGCCAGATCACGGGGCAACCACCAGCTGGCCGGACGACCCAAGCGCTGGGCCAGCGCCTGCAGCCTATCCACCCCGGCAGGGTCGAGGGCGGTGAGATGACTCCACAGCACATTGGGGGGCAAGGCGGCCACCACCTGCTGCAAGGCTAGAGGAGCCGATGGGGGGGCCCACACCAGCAAGGTGCCGGGTTCAAGAGGCAGCTCGGCAAAGGCGCCAACGCTGTCTGTGGTGATCACCCGCTCGATACTCCCCTCCCCCCACAGGATCTTGCCAAGACGCGCCAGGGTGCGCTCGGGCAGCGCCACCTCCCCCAGCGCCTGCAACCAGGGGGCTGCGTCGATCAGGGTGCCGCCGCTGAAAAAGAGGCTGAACGGCTGGGCGGCGCGCAAGCGCAACAGCTGATCGGCACAGAGCCGGATCCCCTTGTCCTCGAAATCAATCTGCTCGTTGGGGGTGAAGTTCACCTCTGACTTGCGATAGAGCGCCGCCAGCACCCGTTCGTTGACCAGCTCCCCCAATTGCCAGCCCTGAGCATGCAACCACTCCTCGGGCTCGGGGGGGGCAGTTGCGATCTCGGCCAGCATCAGCTCGCGGGTGAGATAGCGCCGTCCGGCCGGGGTGAGCTCATAGCTGTGGCTGCCATGGGCGAGCAGCAGCTGGTTATCCTTGAGCAGGCCCACCAGCGGTTGCCACTGGCGGCCACGGATCACCACAGGTGAGTGGCTCAGCAACTGCTGCGCCAGCGCCCGCCATTCGGGGTGACTAAAGTCGATCAATTACAATCCATCCCTGTCAGTGCTCAATCGGATAAACAAACAGCCTGAAAAGGTACCGTTACAGACCGATGACGCCAAGCCTCCCGCGCCAATTACGTGACCTCGCTCCCTGCAATATTCCCCAAACAGAAGAGCCCACCGTGGGGTGGGCTCTTTCTTGGATAACACTCGACGCTTATTCGACGTTGAGACGCAACTCAGCATCGTGCCAACCCAGTGGCAGGGTCAGCAACTGATCGATCAGCTCCCGGCGATCGGATTTCTCCAGATAGGCGAGATAGAGGGGACGGCTCAGCGGCTGGCCCCCCTCCACCAGATGGAGCGCCCCCTTCTCGAGGAAGGGGCTAACCATCCGCCGTGGCAGGTAGGCAGCACCACCGTTGGCCAGCACGAACTGCAACGCCATGCTGGCGGAGCTGGAGTGCAGCACCGGGGTCTTTTGCAGGCTCTGCAAGCGGCTGGGTTGCGGCTCGAAGCTGGTGCCCCAGTCGAGGTGGATGTGCGGCATCTGCATCAGGTTGTCGGCATTGGCGGCCGGATCCCGGCTCACCAGCTCGAACACCAGCTCACCGATGGGATGCAGGGCAATCTCGTCGATCTTGGTGGGCTCGGAGAGCAGGGCCAGATCGAGGGAGCGCTCCAGCAACTGGCGGCAGAGGTGCTCGCGGGAGGCTGTTTCCAGCCGCACCGCCAAACCGGGCGCCAATGCATAGATGTGATTGAGCCAGTCGTTGAAATCGAGCTCCCAGAACACCGCAGGCGCGCCGATGGCCAACTGCTGGCTGAATCCTGGCGAGAGCGCCACATCCTGCTTGGCACGACCAAGGGTGTGCAAGATGGCGTCTGCGTATGGCAGCAGACGCTCACCGGAGGCGGTCAGGCGGATGTTGTTACGATGACGTGCAAACAGACTGACACCCAGTTGCTGCTCTAGCTGGCGGATCCGGAAACTCACCGCCGACTGGGTCAGGTAGAGATTTTCAGCAGCCCGGCCAAAATGCCGGGTCTTGCTCACCTCGATAAAGGTCCGAAGCAGCTCGGTATCCATTAATCGATGGACTCGTCACTGCCACCGCCGCTGCCACCACCGACATCAAAGCTGCCGCCACCGCTGCTCTCTTCGCTGGCACCACCAACAACGGTGCAGAGGCGATGAACGCGCTTGGGACCAATCACCTTGAGGTACTTGAACCACACCTTGGCATGGGGGTTGGCACCGGCTTCGCCGGATTTGACCTGCTCGACGAAGGCTGACTCGACATCATCACGGGGTGCAAGGTTGCCCTGGTAGAGTGCCAGCATGGCGGTACCATACTTTTCCAGACTGTCCGCTTCGGCCACAGTGAATTCACCACTGCGACGCAGGCCACGGGGAAAATGTTTGAAGTCGTTGAAACGCTTGTCTGATTCGAAGCTCATAGTGCTCTTTTTTCTGGTTAGTTTGACCTTTGCGGGCAAGTATCATCAGGCCATCGCCGAGTGCAAAATCAATTTTCTCACTATGTTAATAAATATCTTTTATCGAAGTCACTTTGCCCCATCGCTGACGCTGATTTTGTGGCATAACACACAAAAAACGTTGATAAATAATAAACTTATGTAAACGTGCAGCCTATTTGCACGTCACTTTTTGGACTGTGCAGGCAAAAACAAAGCGCCATACGGCGCTTTATTTATCACATCAGGTGAACCAGCTGAACCTTTGGTTCAAACATGCTTACTCAATCATGGCCGGTTGGGCCAGGTTGTCGGCACGCCACAGACGGTAGCGCACTTCATACTCCTGCGGCACGTAAATCACGAACGGCAGTTTTGAGTTGTAGTTCACGAAGAAGCCCTGACCGTAGATCTGGACGAAGGTCTCTTTCTGCTGGTTATCAGGGCACATCATCAGGGTGCTGATGGGGTCGGAGACTTTGCCCAGTTTCAGGTAGTTGTAGCCCCAGCCTTTAACGCTGTGCTGTTCCAGGTTGCCTGCAAAACGCGGTACGTTGCAATCAACCATCATCTTTTTGCCGACCTGCAGCTCGACCATCATGTCGGCTTCTTTCTCGACTTCAGGCAGGCGGATCACCACACGTTCCTGATTCACGTCAGCGGCTGGGAACATGCTGATATCAAATTTTTTCGGCTCGGCGGCGAAAGCATGGCCACCCAGCAACAAGGCGCCCAGCAGGCTAAAACGCAATACGGTTTTCATCTGTACCTCATGGGGTTGGTTCAACGCCGCTAGACTAACCGCTCTGCCGATTTCATGCCAGCGATCTGCTACGTAAAAACTGCGTAAAATGATGCAGATCCGGCACACCATGACGTGATCTGGCTATTTTCTGACAGGGCGCACACTCCCGTTACGGGAACCTGAAACAAAAAGCGAGGCCAATTAGCCTCGCTTTGCATTCAAATGGCGCCAGAGTGCTATTTGGCCGCCTCTTGATGGGCCTTGATGACGGCCACCGCCTTGTCGGGGAAGTCGCTGAACACCCCGTCCACATCGGCTTGATAGAGGAAGATGTTAAGGAGATCGGTGAAGTCCTTGGCATAGGCCGGGATCTGTCCCTCATCCTGACGGAAGGTATAGGGGTGAACTTTCAGGCCCGCCGCGTGGGCTTCTTTTACCATGCTGGTGAAGACCGGCTTGCCCAAAGTGCCCGGCTCGGTGACGATCATCGGTTTCCACGGGCCAATCCCTTCGGCATAGCTGGCGATGGTTTTTATCGCTCCCGGCTTGAACATCCAGTCATAGTTGTAGGGGGTCGCCTTACCCTTGGCGTCGTAGACCATGGTCTCGTTCCAGTCGGTCTCGGCCATCAGTTGCACCAGTTTCAGATCCATACCCATGGCGGGCATCAGCTCGCTGTTGATGCGCTTGAGTTCATCGGCATCGAAGCACTGCAGATAGACCTTGTCATCCTTCCCGGTATAGCCGTACTCCTTGAGCACCTTCAGCACCGCCTTGGAGATATCCTTGCCTTCGTGACGGAACAGCCAGGGCGCTTTGATCTCCGGATAGATGCCGATGTTCTTGCCGGTGCTCTTGTTGAGCCCCTGGATCATCTCGATCTCCTCCTGGAAGGTGTGGATCTTGAAGTCTGACTTCCAGAGCGGGAAGCGGGCCGGATAGACCGGCACCTGCTTGCCATCCACCAGCTGGAACGGTTCGGTCATACGCAGGGAACGCACCTCATCTAGGGTGAAATCCACCACATAGTAACGGCCGTCCGGACGGGCACGGCCGGGGAAGCGCGCCGCCACATCGGTGATACCATCGAGGAAGTGATCGTGCATCACCACCAGCTGATCATCCTTGGTCATCACCAGATCCTGCTCCAGATAGTCAGCCCCCATGCCATAGGCCAGCGCCTTGGACTCCAGGGTATGCTCGGGCAGGTAGCCGGAAGCGCCACGGTGGGCGATCACCACCTTGCCTTCATCGGCAGCCAACACGGGTAATGAGAGGGATGCCCCAAGGCTCAAGGCGATGAGGGAAACGGCGAGTTTTTTCATATGTGATGCTCTTTATTATTGTGTGTAGGTAATTGTTCTATCAGAGGTTTGTTGCATATTTACGGTGGAAAGCGGTGGGCAGCAGCGCACTGCCCACCGTCACTCATCAGCTCGCCTTGCGCAGAGCCTGATGGTATTGGTCGAGCCAGATCTGCAACATCTGCTGCTCTGACTCGTTCAGGCGCAGCCCCAGCTTGCTGCGGCGCCAGAGGATATCGTCCAGTGAACAGGCCCACTCCCGCTCGATGAGATAACGCACTTCCGACTCGTACAGGCCGCCACCGAAGTGAATGCCACGATCCTCTTTCAGCCAGAGACGGGCATGGGCGCCATAGGCCTCGGCAATGCGCAGGGCGCTGCGATCATCGAGCCAGTCAAACTCCAGCGCAAAGGCGCGGGCCAGCTCGCGTACCGAGCAGTCAAACTCGCCGCCGGGCAGACGACTGGTCGCAGTCCAATCATCCCCCATCTGGCTGAACCAGGGCTTGAGCTTGTTGCAGGCGGCCTGCGCCAGCTTGCGATAGGTGGTGAGCTTGCCGCCAAATACCGAGAGCAGCGGCGCACCGTCAGACTCGCCAGACAGTTCGAGGGTGTAGTCGCGGGTCACCGCCTGCGGCGAGTCTGACTCGTCGTCACAGAGCGGACGCACCCCGGCGTAAGTCCAGATCACATCTTTCGGCGCAATTTGGCGAGTGAAGTGAGCGTTGACCACCTTGCACAGGTAGGTAATTTCGGCCTCGCTGATCTTCGCTTCCCGCGGGCTGCCGTGGTGCTCCACATCGGTGGTGCCGATGAGTGAGTAGTCCTGCTGATAAGGGATGACGAAGACGATACGGTTGTCCTCGTTTTGCAGGATATAGGCCTCTTCGCGCTCATGGATGCGCGGCACTATCATGTGGCTGCCTTTAATAAGGCGAATGCCGCGGGGGGATTTCTCGTGCAGGCTCTCGTCATAGAAGGTCTTGACCCAGGGGCCCGCCGCATTGACCAGACCACGGCAGGTGACGGTGAACTGCTCGCCCCCTTCCCGCTCCAAAGTGAGCGTCCAGTGTTTGGAACCGCGCACCGCCTTGATGCAGCGGGTGCGGGTCTGCACGTCGGCCCCCTTGTCACGGGCCATCATGGCATTGAGCACCACTAACCGGGCGTCGTCGACCCAAGCATCGGAATATTCAAACCCCTTGTTGATCCCCGCGGTCAAGCCATCTTGCGGCAGGAAGCGCACGCCACAGCTCCCCTTTAGCTTGTCGCGCTTGGCCAGATTGTCATAGAGGAACAGACCGGCGCGGATCATCCAGGCCGGACGCAGGTGTGGACGGTGCGGCAGGCGAAAACGCATGGGACGAGCGATGTGAGGCGCCATACCGAGCAGCACCTCACGCTCCGCCAACGCCTCTTTCACCAGCCGGAATTCGTAATGTTCGAGATAGCGCAAACCGCCGTGGATCAGCTTGCTGGAGTTGGACGAGGTGGCAGAGGCGAGATCTTGCGCCTCAAACAGGGCAACCTTCAGACCCCGTCCTGCCGCATCGGCTGCGATGCCGACCCCGTTGATGCCGCCACCGACGACGACCAGATCATAATGTTCGCTCATGTTCACCTACTTTCATTTTTATGATTGCTATAACAGCAATGTTTGATTTCGCTCATTTTAGAACATGAAAATACAACAAACGAACATTTTATGATGAAAGTGTGATCGCCACAGCCCGCCAGAGGTGGCAAAGGGGACAGGTCAGCGGAGCAAATGGCGTCGGGCCAACATCGGCGGGTTAATAGCCAAAAAAACCAGATTGAATAGTGGTTTTTGCAATACCTATAAAGGGGTGAGATGAGTGCGGGACTGGGGGAGAGAAAAAGAAAGGAGGCCGCCCTGACGGGCGACCGGCAAAGCCTTGGCGTGTTTCGCCGTCAGCAGATGTGGCAAGCGATCTGGTGTTGCGCCATCAATCGCGCCAGCTTTTCCGGTGGCTCCTGATCGGTAAAGAGGGCGTGGATCTGGCTGAGATTGCCCAGATTGACCATGGCATTGCGACCGAACTTGGTGTGGTCGGCGGCCAGGAACACCTGACGGGAGTGGGCGATGATGGCTTGGGCGATCTTCACCTCGTGATAGTCGAAATCGAGCAGGGAGCCGTCGTTGTCGATCCCCGAAATCCCGATGACGCCATAGTCCATGCGAAACTGACCGATAAAGTCGCGGGTCGCCTCCCCCACGATACCGCCATCGCGGTTGCGGATCTCGCCGCCGGCAATGATGACGGTGAAGTCATCCTTGGCCGTCAAAATGCTGGCCACGTTGAGGTTGTTGGTGACGATGCGCAGCTCGCGGTGATCGAGCAGGGCGCGGGCAATGGCTTCGGTGGTGGTACCTATGTCGATAAAGAGCGATGAGCCGTCGGGAATATTGGCCGCAACCTCGCGGGCGATGCGCTCTTTCTCCTTGAGTTGCATCACTTTACGGGCGCTGTAGGCGGTATTGACGGTACTCGAATGCAGGGAGGCACCGCCATGATGGCGCCGGATCTTGTTCTGTTCGGCGAGATCGTTCAGATCCCGGCGAATGGTCTGGGGGCTGACGTCAAAGTGGGTCACCAGATCGTCGGTCGAGACAAATCCCTGCCGCGTCAGGACGTCCAGGATCTCCAGATGTCGTTGGGTTTGCTTCACGCTTGCACTCCGATGATGAGACAAAAAAAGGCCCCGGCAGATGCGGGGCCTTTTGGCAGTTTACCTGATCCCCTTTGGGATCAATAAGCTGAGGATCACGTTTTATGCCTTATGGGCAGCCGCTTTCTTGGCCGCAACAGCAATGTTCTCGTGCTTGAGGGTCATCGCCAGCAGAATGATAGAGAGCACGCAGGAGACGGTCAGTACCATGAAGCCGCCATCCCAACCGAAGTGGTCAACGGTATAACCCAGCATGGCGTTGGCTGCCACGGCGCCGCCCAGATAACCGAACAGACCGGTGAAACCTGCCGCAGTACCGGCTGCTTTCTTCGGTGCCAGCTCAAGAGCATAGAGACCGATCAGCATGACAGGGCCGTAGATCAGGAAGCCGATAGCCACCAGTGCCATCATGTCGATGGTCGGGTTGCCGGCCGGGTTGAACCAGTAAACCAGCACAGCCAGGGTCACCAGCACCATGAACAGGATACCGGCCGGTGCACGGCGGCCCTGGAACATCTTGTCAGAGATCCAGCCACACAACAGGGTGCCCGGAATACCGGCCCACTCGTAGAGGAAGTAAGCCCAAGAGGAGTTGTCAACGGTGAAGTGCTTGGCCTCTTTCAGGTAGGTTGGCGCCCAGTCCAGCACACCGTAACGAATGAGGTAAACGAAAGCGTTGGCGATCGCGATGTACCACAGCAGTTTGTTGTGCAGCACGTACTTGACGAAGATCTCCTTGGCGGAGAACTCCTGCTCGTGGCTCTCGTTGTAATCCTTCGGATAATCGTTCTTGTACTCCTCGATGGGAGGCAGACCGACCGATTGCGGGGTATCACGCATCACGAAGAAGGCGATCACCGCGATGGCGGCCGCCGCTGCCGCAGGCACATAGAAGGCACTGCGCCAGTCGTTGAACCAGCCCATCCCGAGGATAAACAGCGGGCCAATCATGCCGCCACCCACGTTGTGCGCCACGTTCCAGACCGCAACCACTTCGCCGCGCTCTTTCTGTGACCACCAGTGCACCATGGTGCGACCGCAGGGCGGCCAGCCCATGCCCTGTGCCCAACCGTTCAGGAACAACAGCACAAACATGATGGCAATGCTGGAGGTGGCCCAGTGCATGGTACCCATCATGAACATGATGGCAGCCGAGAGCAGCAGACCGGCGGAGAGGAAGTAACGGGCGTTGGAACGGTCAGAGACGTTCCCCATCAGGAACTTGGACAAACCGTAAGCGATGGAGACCCCGGAGAGCGCGAAACCGAGATCACCACGGGAGAAGCCCTGCTCGATCAGATAGGGCATCGCCAGACTGAAGTTTTTCCGTACCAGGTAGTAGCCGGCGTAACCGAAGAAGATCCCGAAAAACACCTGCCAACGCATGCGTTTGTAGAAGGGGTCGACCTTGTCAGCCGGGAGCCTGTCGATGTGCGCCGCAGGCCTGAAGAGACTAAGCATGTTCTGCTTCCTTATTGTTGTTATGGGCGGTTGAGGATGCCCTGACCATTCCAACGAATCATGTGAGTCCGCTGATTCGTAAGCGAGCCTATTGTGCTCATATGCGCTCATTTAATCTGTGATGCATGCTCAAATATTGCAGTTTTATTACAAATAAAAGCTCCAAATGAGAAATCACTCAGCAAGCGCCAGCCCTTGTGTGGCAAGGGTTGTGAGCTACCCCCTAAGTGGTAACTGGCGGTTACCAAGATGCTTTACGTCACATTTTCTTAGCAATGAGTGGGATCTTGTCCACATTTCCTATGGAGGGGGGATGGTGAAATTATTGGGAAGGGTTATTTTCTGTCACGACCGATAACGAGCGCAAACGAGCATAACGTTTGCGCAAGACGCAAAAACAACAAAGAAACGTTTTCGGCAGCAACGGATAGACACAAAAAGATAAAACGGAACATCAAACCTCTACGGGTGGATATAAGGAACAAAAGTATGAGCATACAAAGACCCAATACCCTGCTTGGCGAGTGCATCGCCGAGTTTATCGGAACCGGCCTGCTGATATTTTTCGGCGTCGGATGTGTGGCGGCACTGGTGCTGGCAGGCGCCAACTTCGGGCAGTGGGAAATCTCCATTACCTGGGGTCTGGGTGTGGCCATCGCCATCTATGTGACCGGCGGCATTTCAGGTGCCCACCTCAACCCGGCTGTAACCCTGGCGCTGATGACCTTCTGCGGTTTCGACAAGCGCAAGGTGGTGCCCTACATCATCGCCCAGATGGCCGGTGCCTTCTGCTTCGCGGCCCTTGTCTACTTCCTTTATGGTAACCTTTTCACCCAGTGGGAAGTGACCCATAACGTGGTGCGCGGCAGCGTCGAGAGCCTCGGCACCGCCGGGATCTTCTCCACCTACCCCAATGCCCTGCTGACCAATATGCAAGCTTTTGCCGTCGAGCTGGTGATCACCGCCGTCCTGATGCTGGGCATCATGGCGCTGGGTGACAACAACAACGGCGCTCCCAAAGGTTTCGCAGCCGCTCTGCTGATCGGTATCCTGATCGCGGTGATCGGTGCCTCCCTTGGCCCGTTAACCGGTTTTGCCATGAACCCGGCCCGTGACTTTGGTCCGAAACTGTTCGCGTTCTTTGCTGGCTGGGGTGATGTTGCCCTGACCGGTGGTCGTGACAACCCCTACTTCTGGGTTCCTATCCTTGGCCCCATCGTTGGCGCCCAGATTGGTACCGCTCTGTATGTCAAAGTGCTGGCTCCCTGCGTCCCGGGCAACCGTGTCGTCACCACCGAGCAAGCGACCCAAACCGCCAAAGAAGAGGCTGCCGCATAAGAGCGGCCCCCTCCAACGTATAAAAACGTGGAAAATAGAAACGTGGAGAACATCATGTCTGCTGAAAAGAAATATGTCGTCGCTCTGGACCAGGGAACCACCTCTTCCCGCGCCATCGTGTTTGATCAGGATGCCAACATTGTCGGTACCTCCCAGCGCGAATTCACCCAGCACTACCCGAAAGCGGGCTGGGTAGAGCACGACCCGATGGAGATCTGGGCAACCCAATCCTCCGTCTTTACCGAAGTGCTGGCCAAGACCGGCCTGCGCAGCGAAGAGATCGCCGCCATCGGTATCACCAACCAGCGTGAAACCACAGTGGTATGGGAAAAGGCCACCGGCAAGCCCATCTACAACGCCATCGTCTGGCAGTGCCGCCGCACCGCCGCCATCTGCGAAGAGCTCAAAGCTCGCGGTCTGGAAGAGTACGTTCGCGAGAACACAGGTCTGGTGCTGGATGCCTACTTCTCCGGTACCAAGGTGAAGTGGATCCTCGATAACGTGGAAGGTGCCCGCGAGAAGGCGATGAACGGCGAACTGCTGTTCGGCACCATCGACACCTGGCTGGTCTGGAAGATGACCAATGGCGAAGTTCACGTCACTGACCCGACCAACGCCTCCCGTACCATGCTCTACAACATCCGCGAGCTGAAGTGGGACGAGAAGATGCTGGACGAGCTGGGCATCCCCATGTCCATGCTGCCGGAAGTGAAACCCTCTTCCGAAGTGTACGGCTACACCACCCGTGGCGGCGGCTCCCGCATCCCCATCGCCGGTATTGCCGGTGACCAGCAGTCTGCCCTGTTCGGCCAGCTCTGCTTTGAAAAAGGGATGGCCAAAAACACCTACGGCACCGGCTGCTTCATGCTGATGAACACCGGCACCGAGCCGGTTCGCTCCAGCAACGGCCTGCTGACTACCGTTGCCATCGGCCCGAAAGGGGAAGTGAACTACGCGCTGGAAGGTGCAGTGTTTATGGGCGGCGCCACCATCCAGTGGCTGCGTGACGAGCTGAAGATCATCCACGATGCCCGCGACACCGACTACTTCGCCTCCAAGGTGGGCGATACCAACGGCGTCTATCTGGTACCGGCCTTCGTTGGTCTGGGTGCACCCTACTGGGATCCGTATGCTCGCGGCACCATGGTCGGTCTGACCCGTGGTGCCAACCGCAACCACATCATCCGTGCTGCGCTGGAATCCATCGCCTATCAGAGCCGCGATGTGCTGGATGCGATGCAGCAGGACTCCGGCATCAAGCTGGCAGCCCTCAAGGTAGACGGCGGCGCCGTAGCCAACGACTTTCTGATGCAGTTCCAGGCTGACATGATGCACACCCCGGTGGTACGTCCGACCCGCATCGAGACTACCGCCATGGGCGCCGCCTTCCTGGCTGGTCTGGCAGTCGGCTTCTGGAAGAGCTCGGACGAGCTGGAAGACAAGTTCAGCGTTGACCGCGAGTTCATCCCGCAGATGGACAGAGACGATCGCGCCAAACGTTACAGCGGCTGGCAAAAAGCGGTTGAGCGTTCACGCCGTTGGGCTGAAGAGGAGTGATCGGGCACCCGACATTCCGTTGAGATAAACACCAGAGAGGCCGACCGCAATGTCGGCCTCTCTTTTTATGCTTTCCCTTGCCGCTTTCTGCCCACTTCCCCGCTAACTGCTCCCTCCCTTTTTCTGCCGCCCTCTGTTGTCACCATCCGCCACAACGCAATTGAGTTCTCTATCTATAATCATCATCTGGGTCGCATATGCGACCTTATTTATGAGGAGAGCGATATGGAGAGGGCGATACACCGTTTTACACTGCACTCACTCTGGTCAGGGCTCGGGATCCGCACCCGGATCCTCGCTGGCGTAGCGATACTGATGGCCATCGCCATCAGCTGCATCACCTTGATCCTCGAGCAGATATCCCACAGTCAGGCCCAGCAGCGGGTCGAACGCTACGAGCTGCCAAGCAGCGTGGATCGCATTGCCAACCAGCTGACCGCCCAGCTTATCCAGCACCTGACCGAAGCGCAGGCGCTGGCCAGCAACCGTTTTGTCATCGACTGGCTGACCGCTGGCATGCCAGAGCAAGAGTGGCCCGCCATGGAACGCTACTTTCAGGATCTGCAACGGCGGATCGGCGGCAACGTCTTTATCGCCCCCCGCCAGAGCAACACCCTGATCAACTTCAGCGGTGGCCCCACCGCCCAGAAATCGCTGAGCGAATCAGACCCTAAAGATGGGTGGTTTTTCGGCTTTCTCAAACGCAGCAAACCCTATGAGCTGAACCTCGACATCTCGGATTTTGACAAGCGCGCCTCCCTCTATATCAACACCGCCGTCACCCACGAGGGCAAGACCCTGGCGGTGGCAGGTACCTCCATCGACATGAGTGCCCTGAGCAAGCTCATCAGCGGCTACCGTATCGGCAAGAGTGGTCAGGTCTATCTGGCGGACATGGAGGGCAATATCGAGATCCACCCCGAGCAGGAGGTGGAAGGCGCCGCCCACCACCAGCAATCCTTCCTCGATACCGTCAAGCGGCTTATTCCCAATGCCCGGGAACAGGTGGCCGTAGAGGCGCTAACACTGGAGGGGCAAACCTATCTCATCGCGGTACGTTACATCCCCACCCTCAACCGGCTGCTGATTGGCGAGATCAACAGCGCCGAGCTGGAAGAGGGCCTGCAGGAATCCCGCCAGCTCATTATCATGGTCTCGCTCGCCATCGGCGGGATCGCCATGCTGGCCTCCGCCTGGCTGGCTCACTCCATCAGTCGCCCCATTCGTCAGGCAGCCGATGGCATGCATCACATCACCGCCGATCGGGATCTGGCGACCCGCCTCGACTTCTCTGACGAGTCGGAGCTGGGCATGATGGCCCAGAGTTTCAATCAGCTGATCCTGAGCCTGAACCAGAGCTTCTCTCGCTTCCAGCAGTCAGGCAGTGCCCTCTCCGCGCAGTCGTCCCAATCCATGCAGCAGGCCCAGGCACTGGCAGGAGAAGCGTGCCAGCAGGCCCAGAGCATTCAGGAGCTGACCACTGTGGTCACCACCATCGGCGACAACGCCGAGCAGATCGCCAGCCGCTCGGAAGGGGTCAACGACGTGACCCAACGCATCGCCAACCATATGCTCAGCATCGAGCAGGATGTGACCCAGAGCGCCGCGCAACTCGACAGCTTGCGCAGCAGCATCGGCAGCTCCTCTGCCCTGCTAGATGAGGTGGTGAAAGACAGCAACAACATCACCCAGATCATGAACCTCATCCGCGATGTCTCGAACCAGACCAACCTGCTGGCCCTCAATGCGGCCATCGAAGCGGCCCGGGCGGGGGATATGGGACGGGGTTTTGCGGTGGTGGCCGACGAGGTACGCCAACTGGCGGTGCGTACCCAGACCGCCACCAAGGATGTGCAGGATCTTATCTTGCGCCTGCAGGAGGGAACCCGGCAGGCCAGCAGCTCGATGGCAGACTCCCGCAACCTGAGCGAAGAGGGATACAACCGGATGAATCAGGCCAGAGAGGTGCTGGTTGATGCCACCAGCCAAATCAACCAGACCGCCCTCGAGATCAACGAGATCAACGCGCTGGCGCAGGCGCAGAATCAACAGATGGGGCAAGCCAGAACCGCGCTCGACGAGCTGGCCATGGTGGCCGAACACCAGCGGGAACACGCGCAGGAGAGCAATGCCGCCAGCCGCGAACTGTTCGAACTGGCCAAGGCCATCGACGAGCAGATCCGCCAATACCGGATTGGCTAGGCCCGGCGCTTCCCCCTCTCCCTCTCAATAACCAAGACGCCACCTCAGGGTGGCGTTTTCATTTTGCAAATCATTTTGCCTGCGCTCTCGAAACGGGAATGACGAAAAACAGTACAAACCACTGATAAATAACATAAAAAAATGTGGAACGGCCATTGCTTAGTGATATCAGACTCAACAGAGGGATATCGCCATGAAACCGACCACCAATCAAGCGCCCGTAGCTCACGTCGCCACTCAAAAAGAGACACTGACCCCCCGCGAAGGCACCTTCCTGATGATGGTGGCCCAGCTGGTGGTGCTCACCTGCATCGTACTGGCCGCCACCGTCGGCGGCCTCTCCTGGCAGTGGCCCCTGCTGCTGGCCATTCCGCCGGTGATCGGCGGCGCCCTGCTCAGCCGGGTATGGGGCAAACTGCCCCGCTAACTGCGTTTCAGCTCACACACCTTCCCAAACCGGCGGCCGACCCTCAAGTCGGCCGTCTGTTTATCTGCCACCTGGCTCATGCTGATTGGCCGCAACGAAGGCGCGGCTTGTTCTTCGCCAAGCAAACCGCAGCGACGAACCGTTCAAACAAACCGAACAAACCAACCTGAACTACAGGGTATGGCTGCCCAGCAGCTCTTTGAGAAAATCGAGCCAGACCCGCAGTCGGATATCCCGCTGGGCATCGGAGTAGAAGACCGCATTGATGGGGCGCGAGGCGCCACTGTTGCTACGGGCCAGCACCTCCACCAGCGCGCCACTCTCCCGATCCGGCCCGGTCATGAAATCCGACAGACAGACGATCCCCTGCCCCGCCAGCGCCAGCTGACGCAAGGTTTCACCGCTGCTGGCACGCAGACTGGGGGTGATGGCAAAGCGATCCCCCTGCTCGGCACTGAGCAGCGGCCAGTGGTTGAGGTGATCGGGATGCAAAAATCCAAGCAGCTCGTGACCGCTCAGCAGATCTGCCGGTTGGCGCGGGGTGCCGCGCTCGCTCAAGTAAGCAGGAGAGGCCAGCAGCCGCAACCGCGAACGGCCCAGCGGCAGCGCGCGCAGGGAGGAGTCGGTCAGCTCGCCGATGCGGATGGCCATGTCCACCCGCCGCTCCATCAGATTGATAAAGCCCTCCGAGCTGTGCAGCTGTAGCTCGATGGCAGGGTAGCGGCGGCGAAACTCGCCGATGAGCGGCACCAGCCGGTGCAGAATAAAGGGGGTAGCCGCATCGACTCTCAACACCCCTTCGGGTTGTTCCCGGCGCATCAGCAGATGCCCCTCCGCCTCGCTCATCTCGGTCAGGATCTTCACCGCCCGCTGATAGAACCAGCTCCCCTCCTCGGTCAGGCTGACCCGGCGGGTGGTGCGATTGAGCAGCACGGTGGAGAGCTTCTCCTCCAGCCGCTTGATGCCGCGGCTCACCACCGAGTTGTCCATGCCGAGGTTCTCCGCCGCCTGGCGAAAACTGCCCGCCTCCACCACCGCCACAAACAGTGTCAGTTCATCAGAATGGGTCTTCATTGCTGTTATCCGGACAAGAGTAATGGGCCTTTATAGGCGCAGCCGCTGTGGATTGGCAAGCGTGCGGTGAGGCCAGCTCTTTTTTTCTACAGAGAAAGAACGTGACCGCGAGCCCACATCATGCTCGCGATTTGTCAGTACAATGCAGCCTGAAAAGCGCCGTATGGCACCACTTGTTTCACAAGGATGAATACCATGACATTTGAAGAACGGCTGGCCGCCGCCCATCAGGAACTGGCTGACAAGGGCATCAAGGAGTTCGACTACAACCCGTGGTTGTTCAAATTGCTGCGTAAACTAGGCTGTGCCGTCAAGCCGCCTTATTACGCCAGTTGGTTTGTCAATTTCATCTGTGCAGGGCTCACGATTGCACCAATTTGGGGTCTGATTATGTGGATTTTCGTCTGGCGCCTAGAGGGAAAGGATCCAATATCAGTCCTGTTCAACACCGCCGTGTTCGCTGGCGTATTTGGTCTTTTCACCTTAATTGGACTCTGGCTCAAACGCCGGCAGCTTGGATTAACCCCATGGGAGCAGTTGGAGCACCAGCACATCAGTGAAGGCACAGCAGAAGAAGGTTAAAGCCCCTGCTGCCGATTGAAACTGGGTGCAATACAGGCTCTGAAGAGCACACTTTCACAGACTCGGACTCTCACCTTGCCGGATTTCGTTAAATTTTTTATCAGCTTTTCAATTAACTGCCTCATCCAAACCGCCATTGGCCTCTTGGTTCTCGCCTACAGGCTTTTCCGCCACCACAATGGCAACTGGCGCAGCTATCGACGAAGCTGGGATCCTCTCCCTCTATTTGCCTCCATTTTCCTGGGCATGGTGATCGCAAAAAAGCTTCATCCGGCCATCATGGCAACCTTGTAATGATTGGCCATAGCTTGGACAACGTTCACTGCCACAGATAACCGAACAATTCACTAGATGAGCAAACAGTTGAGTGCCTACAGCAAGATATGAAGAACTCTCATCACTCAGAGCGTCCTTCTGTTAGTAAATGAGGAGGGACAAATAAGCATCTGCTAACTTAATTTCTTGATCTGACCATTGCAAGGAAGGCCTCAAATGGAATAAAATTCACATCCATGGTTTTTTGGAAAAACCATAATTTTTTGCTCTTTGAAAAAAATCAATTTAATTAATCAAAACTTATTGGATTTTCAGTAAATCATGCATCTTCATCCTAATGTAAATAATGGTTCTTATTAAGAAATGAAGTGGGGGGCATGATTATAATTCACTTACCTTTTATTTATTTTGATCGGGGGTTGCATGGAAAATAAAAGTATACTTGGATGGTCTTTTGGTTTCTTAACCTCACTTCTTGGGGCCGGCTGGGCAGTATTTACATACGTTGTGCCAGACCCATCAGTTTTGGGAATGGAAGCAATCAACTGGAAAAATGTCCTTTTATTTACCTCTTCTTTAGTTGCCATATGTTGGGTCGTTGTTTATTTTTTTCTTCAAAAACTCCCCTCGGTTATTCGTCACCTATCAGTTGTTATTATATATTTCGTTACAGCATTTAGCTTTTTCTGGGTGGGGACAAAATACCAAGACCCATTATTTGGAAGTTCGGAGCAAGAAGCTGTTTACGCCTACAATGACAGTGCTACTATTCTTGGAAAACGTATAGAAACCATCGAGAACATCTCGATCCAACTGCGTGGATGTCAGAAGGTAATGGGAAAAATTGCGTGCAAATTAGATCTTCTAAATAATAATGCAGATCGGGATGTTTCTTTTTCTGGTGATACTCGCGCCTTTGATGACGTAAGCAATGAGATGGAGCTTGACTCATTAGTTATAGGCTCATCAAATGTATCAACATATAAAACCTTCGCTTTGCCAAAAGGTGTAAAAACAACCGTAATGATTGCATTTAAACTGACTAATGAAAACTCCCAGAAGTTAACCTCACTACGCGTAAAATTCTCTGGCTTAAATGGAGTCAGGAAAGGTGTGAAATTTGATGGCGTTCCATTAGTTTAATTGAAGTGAAGTGGTGTTAACCTGTATAACACCACTTCATAATAATTAATATAAGCTCAAGCGTGAACAGTGCTGGAATAATCTGCATAGTTATCCCCATTGCTGCTCTCCCCTCAATACTGTTTTGCGACCAGCGCCCTGTTTCCAGCACGTCACGGCAGGCATACTGACCCTTCGTTTTTGCCAAGGAGGTTCAGATGTCATCACCCGTGATTGTGATTGCCCAACTTGAAGCCAAACCCGAATTCGCCCCCCAGTTTCGCGCCGCCCTTGAGCCGCTGATTGCGGCCACCTTGCAAGAGGCGGGCTGCCAGCGCTATCAGCTGCATCAGGACTTGGACAATCCCCACAGTTGGATGCTCTACGAGGTATGGGAGAGCGAAGCTGCCCTCACCGCCCATCAGGGTCAGCCCCACTTTACCGAATTTGTCGCCAAGGCCGAGCCCTGGTTTGCCAGCAGCACCATTCGCCGCTATCAGCCGCTGGGCGCCTGACTGGCCCCTGTGCCACTTTCCACTTAGCCCATCAAGGGCCAACCACCACCCCATTGAGGAACAAGATGATCAATATGCCACCCATGGGTCTGGGCACCTTCCGCCTGAAGGGCGAGCCGCTGCTTGCCACCCTGACCAACGGTCTGGAGCTGGGCTATCGCCATATCGATACCGCCCAGATCTATGACAACGAAGCCGAGGTCGGCGCCGTGCTGACCCGCAGTACTGTTGCCCGCCACGAGATCTACCTGACCACCAAGGTGTGGACCAGCGAGTTTGGCCCGGGCAAGCTGATCCCGAGCCTTGAGGTGAGCCTCGAAAAACTGGGCACCGACTATCTGGATCTGGCGCTGATCCACTGGCCCTCCCCCAAGGATGAGGTGCCGATGGCAGTCTATCTGGAGCAGCTGGCAGAGGCCAAGGCCCGGGGCCTGACCCGGGAGATCGGGGTCTCCAACTTCACCGTGGCCCAGCTCAAACAGGCTATCGAGATTTTGGGGCCTGGGGCCATCGCTCACCAGCAAATCGAAGTTCATCCCTTGCTGCAAAACCGCAAGGTGGTCGAGTTCTGCAAAGCCCAGGGTATCGCCGTCACCGCCTATATGCCGCTCGCCTATGGCAAGGTGCTGAGCGAGCCGCTGCTAATGGAGATTGGCAAACGCCACGGGGTATCGGCGGCGCAGGTGTCGCTGGCCTGGCTGCTGGCGCAGGACATGGCAGTGATCCCGAGCTCCACCAAACGGGAGAATCAGGCCGCCAATCTGGCCGCTCTCGATATCACCTTGAGCAGCGAGGAGATGGCCGCCATCGCCACGCTGGATAGGGGCGAGCGCTGCGCCAATCCCGACTTTGCCCCTGCATGGGACTGACGCGAAAGGCGTGAGACTAACGCGAAAGAAAGGCTGGCTCGCCAGCAAGCCAGATAAAACAGGGAGAGCATCATGCTCTCCCTGTCTCTTTTCTTGCCTCACGCTTTGCAGCGCTTGCTGAACGTCCAGCCGCCACATTGATGCCAGATGCAGCCCCGCAATCAGGGCGCGTTCTGGCAAAGGGCGGGATCGAATACCTGATTCCAGTCTGATTTCATATCGACCACCACCCAGCCCCGCGCTTTTGCCTGTGCCAGCCCGTCGATCAGCTTGCCGCTGGCTGGCGGATGGCTGTCGTAGGCGTATTCGCGCTTGGCATCGGTATGGTGCACCAACAAACCAAAAGTCTGGTAATCCGGGTTGGTCGAGGTGTATTGCAGCATGGGCACGTCACCATCGCTGTTACCAAAGGCGCCGACCGGACGCTGCCCCATAAAGAGGTGAATGGCGGCCGGTTTCGCCTTGCTGTCATCGAAATAGGCGCTGTTCATTGTCTTGCGGATCTCGCTGCCCTCCCCGGTCAGGGCAAACTCGCCGAGGGTAAAGGAGCCAATCACCTGCTGGGGAGGGATGCCATACATCTGCTCGGACATCACCCGCATAAAATCGACGCCGCCGCCGGAGACAATCCAGGTCTGGAAGCCATTATCCCGCAGATACCCCAGCAGCTGCTTCATCGGCAGGTAACCGAGCTGATCGTAGTGGCAGCCAAAACGGGGATCCTTGCTGCTGTTGACCCAGCGAGTGACCCGCTCGGCAAACTCGGTGGTGGTCATGCCGCTGTGGGTCAGTCCCACCAGCTTGGCGAGCCCCTTCTCCCCCGATTTGGCCACGGCCTTGAGGTCGTTGTTCAGCACTGCCGCGACGATGGGGTCGGCCTTCCACTCCGGGTGTTCCGGCGCCAGGCGCTTGATCTCGTCCATCGCAAACTGCAGCTGATAGGTCATGGGCGCTTCAGGCCAGAGGGTGCCGTCATTGTCAAACACCACATTGCGCTTCTCTGGCGGAATAAAAGTGGCCTGCTGCTGATCGGTGGCATTGGTTACCCAGCGGGTGATCGCCTGCTTGGCTGCCGTGTCATTCCAGGCAGAGAGGGGATCGCTCTGGCCAGCCTGTACCGCAAAGGCGCCGCACAGCAGCAAAAGAGAGGAGAGTCGATTCAATGTCATCATGTTACCTGTCAGCTGGATATTGCCTGTCTATTGCCTGTAGATGAAAGCGCACGGCCATCACAACACCGGCGCACATGGGTTCAACACACTCGGGTTTCACAGGGAAAATCCTATGGCGGCCAGCTTGTACTGGAGCTTAAGCAAGCTCAGAAAAGGAGCAGCGTTCATCCCGTTTTGCGAGGCAGATCACTGCGTTGCGCTCACGCCGCGGGCAACACAACCCCCTCCCACTCATCGCCATTGCTGCTGATTTGGCAAAAGTAATTTGCTGTCACCGTCATTTTTGCCAACAAAACCCATCGGCATACTGGCGCCATTCTCCCGTCGGGAGTCCCTAACCAAGGAGTTGTTATGCCACTGGCGTTATTTGCCCTTACCCTGAGTGCCTTTGCGATCGGCACCACCGAATTTGTGATCGTGGGGCTTATCCCCACCATTGCCGAGCAGCTCAGTGTCTCGCTTCCCTCGGCGGGCCTGTTGGTCAGCCTCTACGCCCTTGGGGTAGCCATCGGTGCCCCCGTGCTCACGGCGCTCACCGGCAAGGTGCCGCGCAAGTGGCTGCTGGTAGGGCTGATGGCACTCTTTACCGCCGGCAACCTGCTGGCCTGGCAGGCCCCCGGTTACGAGAGCCTGATTGTGGCCCGCATCCTGACCGGATTGGCGCACGGGGTCTTCTTCTCGGTGGGCAGCACCATCGCCACGGGTCTTGTGGCCAAAGAGAAGGCGGCGAGCGCCATCGCCATCATGTTCAGCGGCCTTACCGTGGCGCTGGTGACCGGCGTACCGCTCGGCACCTGGATTGGTCAGGTCTTTGGCTGGCGTGAAACCTTTCTGGTGGTAAGCCTGCTCGGCCTCATCGCCATGGTGGGTAGCCTGCTGCTGATCCCGAGCAACCTTCCCAAGGGAGCAGCCTCGACCATCCGCGAGCAACTCTCGGTACTGACCAAAAAGCCACTGCTGCTGGTCTACGCCAAAACCGCCTTTGGTTATGGCGGCGCCTTCACGGCTTTTACCTTCCTCGCCCCCATCCTGCAGCAGGTGAGCGGCTTTAGCGCCGGTGCGGTGAGCCTGATCCTGCTGGTGTACGGGGTCTCGGTTGCCGTCGGCAATATCTGGGGTGGCAAGCTGGCCGACAAGATGGGTCCATTGCCGGCGCTGAAGCTGCTGTTTGCCGGTCTGGCGCTGGTGCTGCTGGCCCTCACCTTCACCGCCCCCCATCCGGTGCTGGCCGTGCTCACCGTGCTGGTGTGGGGCGCCTTTGCCTTCGGCAACGTGCCGGGTCTGCAGGTACTGGTGGTGAAGCAGGCCGAGCTGCACACCCCCAAGGCGGTGGATGTGGCATCGGGCCTCAATATTGCCGCCTTCAACGTCGGCATTGCGCTGGGATCTGTGGTCGGTGGTTTTGTGGTAGAGCACCTCGGCCTGATGCACACCCCCTGGATCGGCGCCCTTATCGTACTGCTGGCCTACGGGCTGACCCATGTCAGCGAGCGACGCGAAGCCCTCCGGCTCGCCGCCTGTCAGGCATAAGCTGCGCCAGCAGGCGTCACGCAAGGGCGTGGCGCCTGCTGCAATCGGCGCGGCAGGCTTCTATGCTGTGACACAGCCTCAAGCCCTCAACTGTTTCAGTAACCAAGCCTGTCATCCTCGCATCGTTTGCCACGGAGTCTGTTATGAAGGTGCTTATCGTCTATGCCCATCCCGAACCCAAAAGTTTCAACGGTGCCCTCTTCTGCCACGCCATCAGGGCGCTGGAGCAGGCGGGCCACACTGTGATGACCAGCGATCTCTATGCCATGGGATTTGATCCCGTCTCGGATCGGCGCAACTTCACTGCCGCCAGCGATCCCGATTTTCTCAAGCTGCAACTCGAAGAGCTGGCTGCCACCGAGCAGGACAGCTTTGCCCCGCAGTTGGAGCAGGAGATGCAAAAGCTGGAGGCGGCCGATCTGCTGATCTTCCAGTTTCCGCTCTGGTGGTTCGGCCTGCCCGCCATCCTCAAGGGGTGGGTGGATCGGGTCTTTGCCATGGGGCGGGTCTACGGTCAGGGCCATATCTACGAGAGCGGCAAGTTTCGCGGCAAGCGGGCGCTGCTGAGCCTCACCACCGGCGGCCCTGCCGAGACCTATCTGCCCGATGGCTTCAACGGCGATATCGACGGGGTGCTGCGCCCCATCCAGCGCGGGATCCTGCAATTTGTCGGCTTTGACGTGCTGCGCCCCCATATCTGTTATGCCCCGGTGCGGGTCTCGCAAGAAGAGCGGGAAGCCTGGCTCGCCCAGTGGGTCGAGCGCCTTGGCCAGATTGAGCTGGAGTCCCCCATCGCGGTCGGCCGCTACCAGTAACGGCTGACGCAGCTGACACTCCCCCCCACACAGCACAAAAACAGCGAGCGGCCCCCGGCCGCTCGCTGTTTTTCACGCTCTGTCGTTATGGTTTTTGTTATCCGTTGGCGGTCTTATGCCGCCTGTTGCACGCCTGCTTTGCCGGTCACGGCACGCTTGAGCCAGTAGTCGAGGCTGACGTAGCGGCCCCCGCCGTAAACCAGCAGCACCAGCAGCATCACGAAGTAGGTAGCGGCAAACTCCATCCCGTTGTTGAGCATCACGGGATCCCCGAGCTCGGTGATGTAGTTGTAGCGACCGGGGAAGTTGGCGGCCAGCCACTCGATAAAGCCGTTGAGGCGCACAGTGGCCTCCATGCTGCCGGTGGCGATGGCGTCCCAGCCGTGCTTCCAGTGCACCATGGCGCTCGCCACGCTCATCAGGAAGATGGTGGGAATGGCCATGATACGGGTAAAGAGGCCAAGGGCGATGCAGATGCAGCCCAGTACCTCGGTGCCCGCCGCCAGAAAGGCGAGCAGGGTCGGGAACGGCAAGTTGAGCCCCCCTTCCGAGACCGGGGCACCAAACCAGGCGACCGTGCCGGCAAAGCCCATCACCTTGGAGTGGGCCCCCACATAGATGACCGGAATGAGATAGAGGCGAATGGCCAGCAGGGCCAGAAAATCGAGCCGCTTGCACTGGGCCACCGCCCGCTCGTACCACTGGATCAGGGTGTTGTTCATGGGAATTCTCCTTGGTGTTTGCTAAATGGGTGCAAGGGGGCGCCGGGCTGGCGCTCGCCAACGGACAAGGTCAGCAGACCCAGCCGGTGAAAATGGCGAGCCCACTCGCTCAGATCAAAGTCGCTGCGAACCTGTTGCACCTGCTGCTGGAACGAGGCTTGGGTGATCCCCGGTTGCTGTTGCAGCAACTGGATCAGGGCCACATCCCATTCACGCAAGCGCTGGGTCACCACCTGATGCTCCGGGCTGCGAAACAGGCCATAGAAGTGGTTGCCCTGCCGGGTCGGCACCACGCCGCTGCGACGAATGGCAAAGGGGAGCTCAAGCAGTTGCAGGGTTGGATTGAGCACAAACGAACTCTCCGCCGTTACCTCATTCCACGGCAACACTTGCGGCACCACCCCTTCATCAATCTCGACACAGAGGCAGGCCCACTCGTACTCCAGCAGTGCCAGCCGCTGCCTGGGCCAGTTGAGAGAGCCCTCGCCGTGGCGATGCTGCACATAGCGGACAAACTCGGTGGCGATATGGTGAAACTCGGGGGCCTCGGCGCCGTGCTGGATAACAAAGCCCTCCACCAGCAGCCCTCTGTCCACCGGCGCCCAGTGAGCGTGGGTGAGCGGAAAAGCGCTCTCCAGCACCGACTCCACATTGGCTCGCACGCTGCGGGCATAGTGGCTGGCGATGCCATCCTGCGGCAGCCGCACCCGGCTCGCCAGCCAGGCTGTCTGCTGCTGCATCCGCTGCGGCGCCGTTTTGGGCGCGCTGATCAGAGATAACCGTCTATCCATAGCGCACCTCCCGCACCTGATGGTCGATCGCCTCGCAACAGGCGCCGTGCACCCGCGCCAGCTCGGCCTCCAGCTCTGCCAGCGGTGGTAGATGGTGATCCCGCTCCAGCAGCAGGGGGCGCAGGCCATGGGTCTGCACCGTATAACGGGCCAGCGCCACCACCGCCTCGCACACCGGTTTGCCGTGGGTATCCAATAAAGTGCCATCCGCCTCTTCCAGATGACCTGCGATATGGAAATAGCGGATCGCACTGCCCGGCAGCCCGGCGATCATCCGCTTGGGGCAGTAACCGTGGTTGCGGCTGTTCACAAAGACGTTGTTGATATCGAGCAGCAGCTCGCAGCCGCTGCGCGCCACCAGCTCGGCGAGAAAATCCTCCTCCGGCATCTCGTGGTCATAGCCGTGGTAGTAGGAGATATTTTCCAGCACCAGCGGGCGGGCCAGCGCCTCCTGCACCTGCGCGATCCGCTCGGCCAGATAGGGGATGTTCTCCCACTGGCGCGGCACCGGTAAGAGCTCATAGAGATAGCCCTGCTGGTCGCGGGAAAAGCTCAGGTGCTCGCTGTAGATCCCGATGTCGAACTCATCCAGAAAGGTGCGGATCTGGCCGAGCAGGGTGCGGTTGAGGGGCTGACAATCGCCGAGGGAGAGGCTGAGGCCGTGGGCCACCAGCGGGTAACGCTCGGCCAGCTGATGCAGCTGCTCGCGCCTGGCGCCGCCAATGGCCATCCAGTTCTCCGGCGCCAGCTCGAGAAAGTCGATGCCGGGGCGGACGGGGCCGGAGCAGAGCGCATCCAGATGCTCCTGCCGCAGCCCGATCCCCCGACTGCGGGAGCTTATTGGCCGCATACCCCCTCCGTCATCTTGCTGCCGTTGTTGGAACCGGATCTGTCGTCATCAATCCCCTCGCCCGCCACGCCGCACTTGCCATCGCGGGCGCGCACCAGTCGGCCTTGCGGATCGCTGTCGAGGGCTTGCTTTTCAAAGCGCTTCTCGGTGCCGCACTTGCCCGCCGCACACTTGCCGCCGTGCTGTTCGCTGGGGGCAGCTTTCACCGGCGCATCGCTCGGGGTGGCCGCCAGCGCCAGCCCCGGAGTCAGGGCAATCAGGCTGGTCATGGCGATGGAGAGGGTCAGTTTGCCGGTGGTTTTGTTGCTACTTGAGTTACTCATGAGCGGACTCCTTGACGGATAAAACGGGGTAGCTGGAGAGATCGCGGGCAGCCACGATCTGGCCGTGGAACTGCTGTTTGACGATGGCCATCGCCTCTTTCTTGTGATTGAGGCCAACCCCCATCCAGTGGTTGAGCACCAGCAGCTTGGGGTTCACCTCGGCGGCAATCTTGGCCACCACAGATGGCTTGGCATGGAGCGAGGCGGAGACAGGGTCGGCCCCTTCGTGAATGGCGAGCGGCATCACCAGAATGTCGGCCCCCTTGGCAAACGGCACAAAGGCCGGGTTGCTGCCGTTCTGATCCGCCGAGATAACGATGGTCCCCTCGGCGCTCTCAATGCGATAGGCCAGACAGGGCACGTCACCGTGAGGGATGCCGAGCGCCGTGATGGTCAGCCCATCCTGCTGATAGACGGTGTGAGGCTGCGGGCTCTGGTAGGGCACATCGTGCAAGGTGATGGGGAAGAGGCCATCGGTGCCATCCTTGAAACCGCTCAGGTAGGCATAAGCGCCCTTGTCTTTGTTGAAGAGGGCATCAAAGAAGCCGCTCATGCTGGGGAAGGCCGAGCCGGCCTCTGGCCCCGCCAGATCCAGCGGATCGCTGCGCTCGAAGAAGTAGGCTCCCTTGAGCAGGGCGGGCAGGTCGGTCACATGGTCGGTGTGAAAGTGGGTGATGCCGATAAAATCGACCTCTTCGAGCTTGGCCCCCGCCTGGCCGAAGCGCAGGTAGACGCCGCCACCGGCATCGATCAGGATGCGGGATTTCCCCTTCCACCAGATCACCTCGCTGGAGGAGGCGCGCAGATCGTCGGAGATGGGGCCACCACTGCCGAGCACCTGCAGGGTGAAGGTTTTATCCAGTGGCGTCAGTTGTACCGGTTCGGCACAGGCCGGGGCGACGGTGAGCGCGCACCCGATGGCCAGCGCCAGCGCTTTCAATCTCTGTTTCATCACAATTACCTGTCGGTTGGTTGTCGGTTGAAAGTGTGTCGTTTGTGTCGTTTAAAGAGGGGGAGAGAGGGGCCGATGGCGACGAGTGAAGCGCCAGCCCCCGCCGTCAGTTGCCGTCCCTTTCGTCCGCCTGCCAGCGCGCTTCCAGCCAGAGCAGGTTGCACAGGCCCAGCAGCAGGGCGAATCCGAGGCCCAAAATCCAGGTGAAGTACCACATAGCAGATCCCTTGAGGTCAGTAGAGTTGATGGCTGTCGCGCTTGATGCGGGCACGGTCGAGCTTGCCGCGCACCACCCGATAGACCCAGCCGGTGTAGCCCAGGTTGACCGGCATCAGCACCAGCACGAGGCCGAACATGATGGCCAGGGTCTTGTAGCTGGAGGTGCTGTCCCACAGGGTCAGGCTGCTGACCGCATCGAGGGATGAGGGCAGCACAAAGGGGAACAGGGCGATGGCCACCGAGCAGAGCATGGCGGCGCAGGCGATGGCGCTGGCCAGCAGCGCAATCCGGCCCCGCTCCAGCCAGGAGGCAATCCCGCTCACCAGCGGCGCCAGCGCCCCGATGATCGGCACCAGCCACAGCAGCGGATAGTCAAAGTAGTTACGCAGCCAGCCTCCGGCGTGGGGGATCACCCCCTTCATCAGCGGGCTGATGGCAGCATTCGGGTCAAAGGGTTGTGTGCCCACACCGGTCAGCTGAAATCCTTGCAGATCCACCAGATGCCAGCCGGCCAGCAGGTAGCAGAGGCTCACCAGCGGGGCCAGCAGGATGGCGATGCCCCGTGCGCGCAGCGCTGGGGTGCCAGTCACCTTGGCTTGCAGAAAACCGGCGCCGTGCAGCAGCAACAGGCTGATGGCAGTTGCCAGCACCGAGAGCAGCCAGCCCCAGTGGAAGTCGAACGCGCCATAGTGCAGACGCAGCGCCGTGTCGAAGCGAAACGGCAGCCCCTCCATCACCAGACCGATAGCCGCACCGAGGATGAGCGCCGGTATCAGGCCACCGGCCACCAGTGCCCGATCCCACCAACGGCGCCACACCGGATCGGCCAGCTTGCTGCGATAGTCAAAGCCGACCGGACGCAAAAATAGCCCGAGCAGCAGCACCACCATGGGGATGTAAAGCCCCGAGAAAGCTGCGGCATAGACCAGCGGCCAGGCGGCGAACAGGGCACCGGCGCCGGCGATCAGCCACACCTGATTGCCCTCCCACACCGGCCCCACGCTGTTGATCACCAGACGGCGGTCGTCGTCATCTTTCGACACCACCGGCAGCAGCATAGCGATGCCGAGATCGAAGCCATCCATCACGATAAAACCGACCATCATGAAGAGCACCAGCGCCCACCAGATGAGTTTCAGGGTTGCGTAATCCATCAGGCGATCCTCGCAAGTTCGGGTTGTTCACCGCTGTAGCGGCCGGTATGGAGAATGGCGGGCCCCTTGCGGATCACATGGCGCAACAGGAACAGCTCCACCACCAGCAACAGGGTGTAGATGGAACAGATGGCGATGAGACTGAACCAGAGTTGGCCCGGCTGAAGCAAAGAGACCGAGGCTGAGACCGGCAGCACGTCGCTGATGGTCCAGGGTTGACGGCCGAGTTCGGCCACCAGCCAGCCCGCCTCGATGGCAATCCAGGGCAGCGGAATGCTCCAGAGCAGGGTCTTGAGCAGCCGTGGCGAATCTTGCAGCCTGTTGCGGCAGAGCTGAACAAAGCTCACCACCATCAGCCCCAGCATGGTGACGCCAAGCCCCACCATCACTCGAAAGCCCCAGAACAGCGGCGCCACTGGCGGGATGGAGTCATCGACCGCTTTGGCAATCTCCGCCTCACCGGCCTTGGCAATATTGCTGGCATAGGGGGTGAGCAGCATGCCGTAGCCAAGATCCTTGCCGTGCTGCTCGAAGCGGGCGCGGTTGTCCGGGCTGTCATCACCCTGCCGGATCTGCTCGAGGGCCTCGGCTGCCACCATGCCGCTGCGGATGCGCGCCTCGTTCTGCACCTTGATATCCTTGAGGCCGGTCACCGCCTCGTCGATGGAGCGGGTGGCGATGATCCCCATCAGATACGGGATCTTGATGGCGGCGTGGGTGGTTTCCGCCTGCTGATCCGGGAAGCCGAACAGGGTAAAGGAGGCTGGCGCTGACTCGGTCTCCCACTCCGCCTCGATGGCGGCGAGCTTGACCTTCTGCACCTCGCCGGTGCGATAGCCCGACTCATCCCCGAGCACAATGACCGAGAGGATGGCAGCCAACCCGAAGCCGGAGGCGATGGCGAAGGAGCGCAGGGCAAACTGCACCTCGGTTTTGCGCAGCAGATACCAGCTGCTCACCCCCATCACGAACATGGAGGCCGCCACATAGCCCGCCGCGACGGTGTGAACGAACTTCACCTGCGCCACCGGGTTAAAGAGCACGGCGGCGATATCCACCAGCTCCATGCGCTGGGTCAGCAGGTTGAACTCGGCTCCCACCGGGTTTTGCATCCAGCCGTTGCCGATCAGGATCCAGAGCGCCGAGAGGTTGGAGCCGAGCGCCACCAGCATGGTCACCAGCAGGTGCTTGCCACGGGAGAGCTTGTCCCAGCCGAAGAAGAAGAGCCCCACCAGGGTCGATTCGAGGAAGAAGGCCATCAGCCCCTCGATGGCCAGCGGGGTACCGAAGATGTCCCCCACATAGTGGGAGTAGTAAGCCCAGTTGGTGCCGAACTGAAACTCCATGGTGATCCCCGTGGTGACCCCCATGACGAAGTTGATGCCAAACAGTTTGCCCCAGAAGCGGGTGATGTCCTGATAGATCACCTTGCCGGTCATCACATAAGCCGACTCGGCGATCACCAGGATCCAGGACAGCCCCAGCGTGAGGGGCACAAACAGGAAGTGGAACAGGGCCGTGGCGCCAAATTGCAGGCGAGACAGGCTGACCACGTCATCCGGATTGATCATGCGTCACTCTCTTTTGTTGTATTTGCCTTGCACGTTTCGTGCGTGACAAGTACATCACGGAGCATGACACCTATAACAGATGCAGTTATATTGAATTACACCTATAACAGTTGATCCAGATCATGTCCCTTTACCAGCAGTTGGCCGACCGCCTGCAAAGCCAGATCAACGATGGCATCTGGCAACCGGGGGAGCGCATCCCCTCCATTCGCCAGAGCTGCAAGACCCACGGGCTCAGCCCCATGACGGTGTTGCAGGCCTATCAACTGCTCGAAAGTCAGGGGCGGATCCTCGCCCGCCCCCAGTCCGGCTACTACGTCAAAGCCGCCTCACCACAGGTCGTGCAGCACACCCCGAGCCAGACCCACTACAGCGGCTCGGTGGATATCAACGATCTGGTGTTCGAGGTGTTGCAGGCGAGCAAATCGCGGGATCTGGTGCCCCTTGGCATGTCGGTAGCAGACCCGACCCTGTTCCCCCATCCCCAGCTCGGGCGGGCGCTGGCCAGCTGCATGCGCAAGCTCGATCCCTTCAGCACGGTGGCCGACCTGCCCCCCGGCAACGAAGCGCTGCGCCGCGCCATCGCCCAGCGCTACGCCAGTGACGGGGTGGCGGTCAATCCGCAGGAGATCATCATCACCACCGGCGCCATGGAGGCGCTCTCCCTCAGCCTGCAGGTGCTGACCGAGCCCGGTGACTGGGTGGTGGTGGAATCCCCCACCTTCTATGGCGCCCTGCAGGCCATCGAGCGGCTGAAACTCAAGGCGGTGGAGATCCCGGTTATTCCGGGGGTGGGCATCGATCTCGACCTGCTGGCCGACGCCCTCACCCGCATTCCGGTCAAGGCGTGCTGGCTGATGGGCAATGTGCAGCACCCGCTGGGACACACCATGCCAGATAGTCACAAAGCGCAGCTGATGGCGCTGCTCAACAGCCATGGGGTGCCGCTGGTGGAGGATGACGTCTATGCCGAGGTCTACTTCGGCCGCGAGCGCCCCAAACCCATCAAGCACTGGGATCAGCGTGGCGACAGCCTGCTCTGCAGCTCATTTTCCAAATGCCTGGCGCCGGGCTTTCGGGTCGGCTGGGTGGTGGCGGGGCCCCATGCCGAGCGGGTGCAACGGCTGCAACTGATGTCCACCCTCTCCACCAATGTACCGAGCCAGCTTGCTCTGGCCGAGATGCTGCGCCAGGGCGGGGTCGATGCCCACTTTCGCCGCCTGCGCCACACCCTGGCCCAGCGCCAGCAGCAGATGCGGGCGGCCCTGCAGCGCTTGCTTCCGGACGAGGTGCGGATCTCCTCCCCCGATGGCGGCTACTTCCTCTGGCTGGCGCTGCCTGCCCATTTCGACAGCAGAGCCCTGCACGCCAAGGCTCTGGGCAGCGGTTTTTCAGTGGCCCCCGGCGCGCTCTTCTCCAGTCAGGGACAACACAACCACTGCCTGCGCCTCAACAGCTCCCATCCCTGGAGCGAACAGCTGGAGCAGGCCCTCACCCGACTGGCCGCGCTGATTGCCGCACAACTCGGTGAAAAGTAACGTGGCAAAGAGCCGCTGACGAAACGAACAAAGGCCCGTAACGGGCCTTTTGGGTTGAGGAGTGACGCGCCTTGGCTCGCAATCAGAAACTGGTTATCTGGCCATGATCTGCGACTGCACCTTGAAACCCAGCGCCTCGTAGAGGGCTTTGGCGCGCTCGTTGAAGGCCATCACCTCCAGCCGGATTTGGTGAGCATCACGGGCCTTGGCCCACTCATCGCAATGGGCGATCAGCGCCTTGCCAATCCCGCGGGAGCGGTGCTGCTCATCCACCACCACCGAGCCGATGCGGCAAATCGGCGCACGGGTGAGAAACGGCACGCTCTCATTTATGTCTATCCGCGCCGTCAAAAAGCCCACCACCCTGCCATCCTGCTCGGCAACGCAGAATAGACGCCCTTCCGCGCCGATGGCACTCAATAAGAACCCCCGTTCCTCTGGTGAAGGGGGGCTGAACACTTCGGGATAGTGCTGATGGTGGACCTCTCCTATCTGCCGGTTCAGCTCGACAATGGCGTCTATATCCAGTGCGGTTGCCTTGCGTATCTCCAACGGTTGCTCCTTGCAAAAAAGGTGATGGTCCTGCGCCATCTTAGGGGCTGTGCCCCGCAATCCAAATAGGCTCATCCGCATCTTTTTTCAGGCAGCAGAAACAACAACGCCCCTTGAGCGGGGCGTTATCGGCAATCCATGGCGGTGAGGGTATCAGGCGGGGGCGTTAAGCTGGGCCACCTGCCGCTCGATGCTGCCCTTGAGGTTGTCATCGAGCTTGAGGGCGCGTGCCAGCTCGTCGAGATAACCGCGTTCCATAAAGTGATCCACCTCGATGGCAAGCAGGGAGGCAAGATAGACCTCGGTGGCCAGCTCCATATCGGTCACTTCCCGCGCCAGCGCGTGGGGATCGAGGGGGCGGGCCAGTTCGGCGTCAATCCAGCGGGCGGCATCGCTCTGGCCCTGTTCGGTCAGGTACTCCTGAATCTTCTGGCGCTCGGCGCCGTCGATATGGCCATCGGCCCGGGCTGCCGCCACCATGGCACGCACCAAGAGAGCCGAGCGGGCATCCAGCGCATTGCCTGCCAGAGTGCTGACGGGATGGGTCGGCTGGGCGGGCGCCGCCTGCTGGGCTTGCCAATCCTGATAGAGCTTGTAGGCCAGCCCGCCAAGGGCTGCGGCGCCGCCCACGGCAGCGGCCTTGCCGCCATATTTGCGCATCTTCTTGTTGCCCAGCAGCAGACCGAGCGCACCACCGGCCAGCGCCCCCTGCATCTGCCCCTTGCGCTTCTCTCCGCCTTCGTTGAGCCAGCCTTTGCCAGCCCCCAGCAACTGTTCCAGCATCTGTTTCATGGTGTCACTCCTGCGGCTATGTTCCCGTCGATAGAGCAAGATAGTGACCCCGCCCCCCTGAATCGGGGATGAACCCTTGACCGGGCAGGCCGATGGGGCAAAGCTCAGGGAAACTCTTCAGGCAATAAGGATGTGACTGTGCCCAATCGCGAACTGACCCTGCAATTTCTGGCCGAACCCTCCGACGTCAATTTCGGCGGCAAGGTCCACGGCGGCATGGTGATGAAGTGGATCGATCAGGCGGGCTATGCCTGCGCCGCTGGCTGGTGCGGCGGCTATGCGGTGACCGTCTATGTGGGGGGGATCCGCTTTTTGCGCCCCATCCAGATTGGCCAGCTGGTGGAGGTGCACGCTCAGGTGATCCACACCGGCACCACCAGCATGCATCTGGCGGTGGATGTCTACAGCCGCCACCCCACCGAGACCGAGCGCCACAAGACCACCCACTGCATCATCATCTTCGTGGCGATGGATGAGCAGGGCAAACCGACCCCGGTGCCCCAGTGGCAGCCGCTGAGCGAGAGCGATCTGCAGTTGCAGCAGTACGCCAAAAAGCTCATCGCCCTGCGCGAGGAGATCGACAAGGAGATGCGCCAGCACCTCTGACCCTGATGCCTCACAGCCCGACAGAACGGGCGCTTTCGGCCAACGGCGGCGCCCCTGTATAATCCCCCTTTTCCCGCAACCGGAACCCTGCCCATGTCACTGGAAACTGCCCCGCCCGAGGTAAAACTCGCGGTGGATCTGATTGAACTGCTGGAAACCAATGAGCTGGCCCCCGAGCTGGTGCTGGCGGCGCTGGCCATCGTAAAAAATGACTACGAGCGCAAGCTGGCGGAGGGGAAGGATCACTGATCCCCCCCGTTTTATCTTTCCGACCTCAGTTTTCCCCATACCACAAGTTACTGCGGCCCCATCACCTCGTCGCACAGGGCGATCAGGGCCGAACTCAGGCGGGTGAGCGGCTCGCCCCCGCTTCTCCCGGCATGGAGGGCCAGCTCCACCGGCGCCACCTTGGGCCACTGGGTCAGGGCCAGCTGATCGGCGGGCATCAGCCGTTTGGGTAGCAAGCTCACCCCGATCCCCGCGTTCACCGCCCCCTGCAAACTGGCGAGGCTGGCGCTGACATAGGCGATACGCCAACGCCTCCCTAGACCATCGAGCGCCTCGGTCATCTGCCGCCGATAGAGCCCTTCGCTCGGGAATACCACCAGCGGCAGCGGATCCCGTTCCCGTGCGGGCCAGTCGCGACTTTCGACCCACACCAGCGGCTCACGCCAGCTGGCGAGGGGCGAACCCTGCCCGCGAGTCTGCTTGACCAGCGCCAGATCCAGCTCCCCCGCCTCGAAGCGCTGCCAGATCTCGTGGCTCAGGCCACTTTGCACCTCCAACCGTACCTCGGGGTAGTCGCGGGCAAAAGCGGCCAGCACAGGGGTGATGGCACCGGCGGCGAAATCCTCCGGCACCCCGAGGCTGAGCGATATGCTCCCCTCGCTCACCTGCTCCTCGGCCTGTGCCAGCAGCGCCAGAATGCGGCGGGCTAGCCCCAGCAATTTTTCCCCCTCCGCCGTCGCAACCACCTGACGGCCAGCACGATCGAGCAGCGGGCAGCCGAGCTGCTGCTCAAGGCGGCGGATCTGCTGGCTGATGGTGGATTGGGTCAGATGGACCCGTTCACCGGCGCGGGTAAAGCTGCCGGTGTCGATAATGGCGACAAAACTGCGCAGTAACAGGGGATCCAGCATGGGGTACTCCATTTACAAAACCACTGAAACTCATTTTATCATTTAATTTCCAAATGGCTTGTTTCGCCGCTAGGCTGGCATTTGTTTAGTCAAATCAGGGTTTTTCATCATGTCTGCGCCCCTTGTTGCCTCTGCCAACGCCCGCCCGATCCCCTCATCAACCACCCTCCCGATTCATCAGTGCTGGCTGGAGCAGGCGGTGCAGCTGGCCAGAGCAAATCACCGGCAGGGTGGCCGCCCCTTCGCCGCCCTGCTGGTGCGCGATGGCCAGCTGGTGGCGAGCGCGGTCAACGGCATCCATCTGGATGGGGATCCGACCCGTCACGCCGAACTGGAGGCGCTGCGCAAAGCAAGCCAGAGCGGGCCGCTCGCGGGCGCCACCGTTTACGCCAGTGGTCACCCCTGCCCCATGTGCCTCGGCGCGCTGGTGATGAACGGCATCGCCGCCGTCTATTACGCCTTTGATAACGCCGATGCGGCCCCGTTCGGCTTTGACAGCACTGCCGCCTATCAAAGGCTGGGGCTGCCGCTGGCGCCGCCCCCTCTGCCACTGGTCAAGCTGGCCGTCACCCTGACGGCGGCAGATCTCTACGGCTCCCAGTTACAACAAACCACACAAGCAGCGCCTGATCATGAGTAAGGGGACAAGCGAACGCCCGGCAGAGGGGCGCCGCCAGCAGTTTGCCCTGCTGGTGCTGGTGATCCTGATTGGCCTTAATCTGCGCCCCTTTCTTACCGCCATCGGCCCGCTGAGCAGCGAGATTGGCCGCTCCCTGTCGCTGGGGATGGATACCCTCGCCTGGCTTACCCTGTTGCCGCTCTGGCTGATCGGGATTGGCGTGCTGCTCACCCCGCGCCTGCGCAGCCTTGCCAGTGCTACCACCCTGCTGGGGCTGGCCCTGCTGCTGCTCACGGCGGGCAGTGCCCTGCGTTTTAATGCCCAGAGCGGCGCCCTGCTGATCACCACTGCCGCCCTCTGTGGCCTGGGTTCGGCGCTGGTGCAGGGAGTGCTGCCCGCCCTTATCAAGCAGCACTTTGCCCGCAAGGTGCCGCAAGTGATGGGGATCTTCTCTGCCTGCATGATGGGGGGCGGCGCGCTCGGCGCCAGCCTGACGCCACGGCTGGCAGCGAGCCTCGACTGGTCGCGGGCTCTGGCACTCTGGAGCCTGCCGCTGCTGCTGGCCCTCGTTTGGCTGGGGTGGAAAGTGCGTCTGCCAAGCACCGCGGCAGTCGCTATTCCTCATGGCGAGCAGCGGCTGATCACCCTGCCCCGCAGCTGGTTGCTGATCGTCTGCTTTGGCATCATCAATAGCGGCTACGGCATCGTAGTGGCCTGGCTGGCCCCCGCCTATATGGCGAATGGGTGGAACGCTGCGCAGGCTGGCGAGCTGGTCGCCTGGTTGGCACTGGCGCAGACTGCCAGCGGCCTCGGCTTGCCGCTGCTGGCCGCCCGCAGTCTGGATCGGCGGCCATGGATGGGGCTGGCGATTGCCATGCAGCTGGCGGGATTTGGCGGCCTCTGGCTGGCGCCAGCCAGTGCCCCGATCCTCTGGTGCATGCTGTGCGGCGCCGGTCTTGGCGGCAGCTTTTCGCTGATCATGGTGATTGCGCTCGATCACCTGCCCGACCCGCGCCGCGCGGGCACCCTGAGCGCCCTGATGCAGGGCTTCGGCTTTATGCTGGCGGCCACCGGCCCCTGGGTGGCTGCCCGCCTCTATCACCTGTTCGGTGACTTCGCCGCCGCCTGGCAGTGGCAACTGGGAGGATTGCTGCTGATGAGCCTGCTGGTAGTGCGCCTCGACCCACGCCACTATCCCCGCGTCATGGGGTTACCGACCACCAGCGAGCCAACCCTTTCGGCGCCCCTCCCGGCCAGCGCTGCGACCCAAAGCAACACACCGGCCTGAGGCCGGTGTGTTGGGGATAGCAGTGTTGGGGATAACAAGACGAGGCTGACGCCACTCAGGGGAGCAACTCAGCGCCCCTTCTTCTGCCGTCCGGTGTTAGCGGTGCGCGGCTTGCCAGCGGCCGGTTTGCCTCCCTTGGGAGCCCCTTTGCCAGCGCCGCCCTTGTTGGCAGCACCTTTGCCCGCGCCACCCTTGCCCACCGGCAGCTTCTTCTCGAAAGCTTCCGGGCCCGGCACATTGGGACGCCCGCCAATCTCGTGATCGTCATCGCGGCGCGGCCTCTTGCCCTGCCCCGGTTTGGCGCTTGGCACCGCAGGGGCCTTGGCCGCCTTGGGTTTGTCGCCTTTGGCCGGTTTCACCTCGGAGGAGGAGTCCTCAATCAGCTTGAACAGATCGATCAGCTCGTCGTCGGTCAGATCGCGCCACTCGCCCACCGGCAGTCCCTTGAGGCTGACGTTCATGATGCGAATGCGCTCCAGCTTGGTCACTTCAAAACCGAAGTACTCGCACATGCGGCGGATCTGGCGGTTAAGCCCCTGCACCAGGGTGATGCGAAAGACGAACGGAGCCTCTTTCTTCACCTTGCACTTCTTGGTCACAGTACCGAGGATCGGCACCCCGGCCGCCATGCCGCGCACAAACTCGTCGGTCACCGGCTTGTCGACGGTCACCAGATACTCTTTCTCGTGATCGTTACCCGCCCGCAGGATCTTGTTGACCAGATCGCCGTGGTTGGTAAGGAAGATCAGACCCTGCGAATCCTTGTCGAGACGCCCGATGGGGAAGACCCGGGTGCTGTGGTTGACGAAATCGACGATGTTGTCCTTCTCGCCCGCCTCTGTGGTACTGACAATGCCCACCGGCTTGTTGAGGGCGATCAGCACCAGACTGTCCGCCTCGCGCGGCTCGATCACCTGACCGTTCACCTTGACCAGATCGCCAACCTGCACCTGATCACCGATCCCGGCCCGCTTGCCGTTGATAAAGACGTGGCCCTGCTCGATAAAGCGGTCGGCCTCGCGGCGCGAGCAGATGCCGCTCTCGCTGATGTATTTGTTCAGGCGCATGGATTCGTTAGCCAGCATGGGTCACCTGCCACAGGATCTGGGTCGCGCCCGGTTGTGCCATCGCCTGTTCCGGCTGTGCCGGGGAGGCTGTTTGCTGCATCAGCCAATTCACTACGTCAAAGTTCTGCATACCATTCCATCTTCAAAAAAGGCCAATGCCAGCTTATCCATCAAAAAACGCCGCTACAGTAGCATAATTGCCCTCTTTCAGGGGCAGATAGTTGCAAGTTCGCAGCACCCAAGCGGGCATCCGCGGATAAGTTCACGCCGCCAGATAGCCCGCGATGCAGCCTTCGAACGGCCAGCCTGATGTAAGCTGCAGGGTCAGGCGCCCACAGCCAGCGCGGACGAACGCCATCAACTATACATATCACCTTGTTTCTATTAGGCTTTAAGCCGGTTGGCTACGCCCAATGTGCTGCGCCAAACTTGCCCGCCCAGACGCGGATCCCCCCTATCGCCAAGGATTGCACCATGCTGGCTCACACTCGCCGCCTTGTTCGCCGTGCTCTGCTGACCCTGTTGCTGCTGTTGCTGACCGCATGGGCGGTGATCGCCTACTTCGCCTGGCAGGCAGCGCCGCTGCAGCTGTGGCACACAGTGGTGCCTCCCGAACTCAGTGCCGATGAGCTCGACAGCAGCGACTGGCAAGCCTATCTGGCCCGCGAAGCAGAGCTGTTCGAGCTGGTGGCCACCGAGGTAGTCGCCAAAACACCGCCGGAGCAGCAACTGGCCAGCAATCGCTACTATCAGGACGCCCCCATCAATCCCGCCCGCTTTCAGCAGAACTGGAACCGCTCCTACCTGCTGCGCCCCGAGGGGGAAGTCAAAGGGGTGGCGGTGCTGCTGCACGGCCTGACCGACTCCCCCTACAGCCTGCGCCATCTGGCCAGACGCTATCAGCAGCAGGGATTTATCGCGCTGGGGCTGCGGATCCCCGGCCACGGCACCGTGCCCGCTGGCCTCGTGGATGTGGATTGGGAGACCTGGCTGGCCGCCACCCGACTGGCGGTGCGGGAGGCCAGATTGCTGGCGCCGGGCAAGCGGCCGCTGCATCTGGTGGGCTTTTCCAACGGCGGCGCGCTGGCGGTGAAATATGCGCTCGATGCACTGGCCGACCCGAGCGGCGCACTGGCAAAACCGGATCGGCTGGTACTTATCTCCCCGATGATCGGGGTGACCCGCTTTGCCCGCTTCGCCGGGCTCAAGGCCGTGCCTGCTCTGCTGCCCGCCTTTGCCAACGCCGCCTGGCTCGACACCATGCCGGAGTTCAACCCGTTCAAGTACAACTCGTTTCCGGTCAACGGCGCGCGCCAGTCCTACCGCCTGACCCACGCCATCCAGCAGCAGGTGCGCCAGCTGGCCGCCAGTGGCGAGCTGGCGGCGTTTCCCCCCGCCCTCACCTTCCAGTCGGTGATGGACTACACCGTCAGCACCCGCTCCATCATTGCCGATCTCTATCACTATCTGCCGGCCAACGGCAGCGAACTGGTGCTGTTTGATATCAACCGCAGTACCCTGTTTGGCCCGCTGATGAGCTCGGCCTCCGAGCTGGCGCTGCACCGCTTGCTGCCAAACGCCCCCGGGCACTATCGCCTCACCGTGGTGGGCAATGTCGAGCCAACCTCCCCCGCAACCCAGGCCAGAACGCTGGCCACCACCGACCAGCCTGAGCAGGTCCGCCCGCTGGGTATCGATTACCCCAAGGAGATCTACTCCCTCTCCCACGTGGCGCTCCCCTTCCCGATGGACGACCCCCTCTATGGCATGGCAGCGCGCCCGGAGCAGCGGGAGCAATATGGCATCAATCTCGGCGGTCTGGCCCTGCGTGGCGAGCGCGGAGTGCTGATCGTCAACCCCGGCGCCCTCACCCGCACCTCCTCCAACCCCTTCTACCCCTATCTGCAGCAGCGGGTAATGGAGACCCTCACCGCCCCTCCCGTGGCTCGGTCTGCAGCCGTAACCCCTGCCAGCAGCGGTCAACCTGATGCGGCCTATCAGGCAGAAGTGGAGCAGTTTTTACAGGAGAGCGACGAGAGCAGCGCGCCTTTCTAGGGCGTTTCTGCCACATCGGCCAAGCGGCCAACTTGCTTGGCGCGATAGCGATACAAGAAAGGGGCCGTCAATTGACGGCCCCTTTCTATTGATGATGGCGATGGAACTGATGGCTTGGTGGGCTCAGGGATAGATGCTCACTTCTATCAGATTCTGATCCGGGTCGAGGAAGTAGAGTGATTCTGATAGGTGTTGCACCGTCAGGCGCCGCGCCAACCCTGTCAGGGATAGATGCTCACTTCTATCAGGTTCTGGTCAGGGTCGAGGAAGTAGATGGATTCTATCGGCCCGCAGGCGCCACTTTTGGTCACAGGCCCCTCGACAATCTCCACCCCGTGGCAGGCCAGCTGGGCCATCACCTGCTCCAGCGGCCAGCGGGTGATAAGGCAGACATCTCCCGACCCCACCTGCGCCCGATTGCGCGGCTCCTGCCCCAGCAGTTGCAGATTGATCTTCTGGTTGCCAAACCCTACCGCCCGGCGCCCCGCACCGAAGGTGATGGCCTCCATATTGAGCACCGAACTGTAAAATTCCACGGCCCGTTCGATATCACTGACCGTCAATACCAGATGGTCGATATGGCTGATCATGGTTACCTCCTGGTGGTGATCTGGCTGATGTGACCGACATATGCCCGCAAGCATCCGACTGTCGTCGCCACGGCGGGCAACCCCATCATACCCGGCAAGGGGAAGCCCATGTGTGCCGTGACGCGCAAAGCGAGCGCAAATGATCTGGTCAAATAAATTCGCGTTACTGCACCGCTGCGCACGCTTTGTCCCGCTGGGCCAGCAGGGCTTCATCGTCACTGTCCATTGCCGCCAGAATCGCCTGATTGCAGGCCCGCTCTGCCAGCTTGGCCGGACTCTGCTTGGCATCCCCAATCTCTGCAATCATCGGCCGATAACTGATGGCAGCCGAGCAGTACATGGTGCGAAATTTGGGCAGTTGCCAACTGCTGTCATCCTGCCGGGTCAAGTCATCACACAGCTTGTGAAACAGGGCGGACGCCTTGACCGTGCACTGGCTAAAACGCCGTACATCCTGCTCGTAGGGACGACAAACGCTCGGCTGCTGGATCTGCCACAGCTGAAAAGAGAACGGGACCGACTCCCCCTCATACTGCACCACCAGCGTCTTGGCCTCGGTGCCATAGATATCCGCAACCTGCTGCTGTACCAGATTGAGATAAGCCGAAAAAAGATAGGAAACCGGATCCATCACCACCTCCCTGTGGTTGTCACAGCCGGGCTTTATTACCGAAAACCAGGGCGATTTTCAAACGAGTAACAGGCGACAACAGCTTACTGATTTGGCAACAAAAAATAATTACTTTTCACACGCGGTGGAAGCTGGGCCGAGAGTGCTATCCAGTCAGTTATATGGACGGGAATGATCCATCGCAATCTGCAATTCACGGCCACCGGCAATCTCGCCATGACTGATGCCGCTGGTCAGCCACCAGCTGATAACCAGAAGCAGTCGTTCCGGATCATGGCGCAGACGCCCTTTCAGGGCACACTCCCAGATGATCAGACGGCGGATACCCAGTTGGTCCAGCTCGGCCAGATGACGGGCATCACGCGCACGATTGCTGGCGATCTTGGCTTGCCAGAAGTCGGTTCTGCTCGATGGCAGCTTGAAGAGATGACAATCATGACCATGCCAGAAACAACCATTCACCTCGATCACCGCACGGTAGCGCGCCAGCCAGAGATCCGGCTTGCCCGGCAAGGCTGAATTGTGCAAACGGTAACGAAATCCGGCATGATGCAGCAGCTGACGAATCTGTATCTCCGGCTTGGTATTGGCATTCTTAATCCCGGCCATCAACCGGCTTCTGGTCTCTGCACTCACTATGTCAGGCATACAGATACTCGTTTGAAGGCGAATGATAGATACTGTGTTTTTTTACAGCCTCGGGCGTTCTCTCTGGGTTAAATGAGTGATAAGATTCCGCGCAACTGCAACACGCCCAGATTTTGATATGACATATTCAACCTCCTCTGCACACAACACACCTGAAGAAGATCAGGCATTCTCCAGCAAACGCCAAGCTGAAGATCGCCATCTGATGGAAAAAGTCCTCGAAATCTACGACCAAAAGCAAATTGCTGAAAAGCTACGTGCATTGGGCGATGCCGACTGGACTCGTGAATCCCTGAACCGCTGGCTTAATGGCAAGATCGAACAAAAGCCGCTGACTCATCTCGAAACAGAGATGCTGAAAAGTCTCATCCCTTCGCCCCCCAAGCATCATGGCCATTACGATTTCAAATTTATTGACCTGTTTGCGGGTATTGGTGGCATTCGGAAAGGTTTTGAGGATATTGGTGGGCAATGTGTCTTTACCAGTGAATGGAACGAACAGGCTGTCAGAACTTACAAAGCCAACTGGTACTGTGACGAAACTGCGCACAAATTCAATTCCGACATCCGTGAAATCACCATGCCGGACAATGACGATCGTGATTTTGTCTATGCCCACATAGATAAAGAAATTCCGGATCACGATGTACTGCTTGCCGGTTTCCCGTGCCAACCATTCTCATTGGCAGGTGTATCCAAAAAGAACTCACTTGGGCGCGCCCATGGATTTGAGTGCGAAGCTCAAGGAACCTTGTTCTTTGATGTGGCACGTATCATTGATGCCAAAAGGCCAACAGCCTTTGTGCTTGAAAATGTAAAAAATCTGAAGAGCCATGACAAAGGAAATACATTCCGGGTAATCAAGGAAGCATTGACAGAGTTAGGTTATTGGGTCTCCGACTTGGATGTTAATGGTGCGAATGATCCCAAAATTATAGATGGCAAACATTTCATCCCTCAGCACCGGGAACGTATTGTACTTGTCGGTTTCAGAAAAGATCTGAACCTGCATGAAGGTTTCACGCTAAAAGATGTCGCCACATTATTTCCTGAAAACAGAATTACTTTCGCTGACCTGCTTGAACCAGTTGAAAAGCTTGACTCAAAATATATTTTGACTCCCAAGCTGTGGTCTTATCTATATCAATATGCGAAAAAGCACCAAGCGAAAGGAAATGGCTTTGGCTATGGTCTTGTTGACCCCAAAAACCCTGCAACAGTCGCCAGAACTTTGTCAGCTCGTTATCACAAAGATGGCTCTGAAATTCTGATTGATCGTGGTTGGGATATGGCCTTGGCAGAGACCGACTTCAATAATGAGAAAAACCAGCAGAACCGACCACGCCGTTTGACACCCAGAGAGTGTGCAAGACTGATGGGATTTGAACAACCGGGTGAATACAAATTCAAAATCCCCGTTTCAGATACCCAAGCCTATCGTCAATTTGGCAACTCTGTCGTAGTCCCGGTATTTGCCGCCGTTGCTAAACTGATGAAGCCATATATTTTGAAGTCAAAGAAATAAAATGCTATCAGGGCCTGTATTATATACAGGCCTTTATAGTAATCAGCTTAAAATGCATTCTCCAACGTGTAGTTGAAAAATATAAACGTCAGCATTTAGATGCTATTCATTTTTTGCAATGAAATTTTTATTATAAATTACCACCAGAGAAATTACTTGTACTGAGATATATCAGCTTAGTTCGATGGTGGCCCGTCCAACACCTCCTTATAATCATTGGTTTTCATACTTAAATCACATTTTTGACAATGACATATCATGAGTAGGTTCCATTAGGTGCTGAAAAAATATATTATGCCAATTGACACTGATTGCAGACAGAGGTTCAGATGGCAAGTTTCAATACTGTGGCAGAATGTATGCGCCAGCTAGGCGCAACTCGCATAATATTTAAATCTCTCGCTAATAACGATAATAGCAAACAACAGATTTATCTTGGATCTGACTTCGATGTAATCCGTCTGATTCCATCAGGCGATATCTATGCTGATGGTATCAGTGCCAAGGGGCCAATATTTAAAGCACCACTAACACTTTACTGGATGAATGATAAAGGAGTTACTGAATTAGCGCCAAATAGTCAGTTGATACTTTATCCAAAGTATCCAGAAATACGTATGTCTGGTTTTCTATCTGGCACCGATAAAAAGTTAAATATCACACCTCGCCATTTAATGAAACCTCCCAGCATTGAAGAACGTGCAGAAAAAATAGATTCACATCGCTACCTGATTCTAGGTTTAAACAAAAACACCATATGGGCATATTGCACATCTTGGCATGATGAAATCGCACAAGAACTCCATACACTTGTAGCGGAGGAAAAAGCCCAATCGGTTGCGTCTGTCTTTTATGAAATTATTAAGACAGGAAAGACTAGCGAGGAAAAACTTTTAGAAAAGTTGAAAGCCATACACAGCATGGGGCAGATAGAATCATGCAGGCTTACTTCTGCTGGCAAAAAAATTCCTTACAAGGCATCGAACGGGGCTGGCTACACACTGGAGGCACAGTTTGATATTACCCCCAATGGATGCTCAGATCCTGACTTTATGGATTGGGAATTAAAGTCTCATTCAGGTTCAGTTGTAACCCTTATGACTCCAGAGCCAAACTCTGGAATATATATCGAAAATGGTTTGAAAGCATTTTTAGACCAATATGCAACAAAAAAACAACCAAATAGATTAGATTTTGCAAGTCGTCATGACGTAAACAAAAAAAATAATAAAACTCTTCTTACAATGAAAATGGAAGGGTATGATCAAAAATCAGGCAAGATCATTGATCCCAATGGTGGGCTGATGTTAAGGGATCAGAATAATAATCTCGCTGCTGGCTGGAAGTTTGATAAGCTTATTGAACACTGGAAAAGAAAACACTCAAACACATGTTATGTAAGCTATTCCATATTTAAAAATGGTCCTATCCCATCATATCAGTTCGGACCAAAAATAACTTTAGGTCAAGGAACAAGCCTTGAACATTTTTTGAAGGCTCTTCATTCTTGTGCAATTTACTATGACCCAGGAATAAAAATGACACAAGAAAATGAAAAGTGGAAACCCAAAAAAAGAAGCCAATTTAGAGTAAATTGGAAAAATATTGATACGCTATACAGCTATATGAGGGATATTGATCTAAATAATATCTAAAACTATTTAATGAAAATTAAATAATTAAAGTGCGAAAGAATATGGATTCTTGAGGGGGATATGGCTCAACCGATTTCGTCTCTAGCATTAGTCTTGTGGGTCGATTACTCCTCCCCCTCTAGAAACTGAACTATGACTAGGCAAGCAACCCCACCCAAAAGAGCCTCATAAGAGGCCAAAAGCTATCGTAACAAAAGGAGGTACAACCTCTCCTGTGACTACAAATTGGCATCACTGACGCAAAATCCACCGGATTCTTGCCCAAAACCCCGGCTAAATTATCCAGTTGCATAATAACCATGCGGCCTTGCGGTTGTTTAACTGGCCCTAACGTCAGATAATACCGCCCGCCTTCAAACCCCGATAACCCGACTTTCAGTGACGGTAATTGATGACTGAGTACCTGCTTTTATTGATCGGCACCGTGCTGGTTAACAACTTCGTGCTGGTGAAATTCCTCGGCCTCTGCCCCTTTATGGGGGTCTCCGGCAAGCTGGAAACCGCCATCGGCATGGGGCTGGCGACCACCTTCGTGATGACCCTCGCCAGTGCCAGCTCCTATCTGGTGGAGCACTATATCCTGCTACCGCTGGATATCGCCTATCTGCGCACCCTCGCCTTTATTCTGGTGATCGCCGTGGTGGTGCAGTTTACCGAGATGGTGGTGCGCAAGAGCAGCCCGACCCTCTATCGCCTGCTGGGGATCTTCCTGCCCCTCATCACCACCAACTGCGCGGTGCTCGGGGTGGCGCTGCTCAGCATCAATGAGCGACACGACTTTATCCAGAGCGTGATCTACGGCTTTGGCGCCGCCACCGGCTTCTCGCTGGTGTTAATCCTGTTTGCCGCCATGCGCGAGCGTCTGGTCGCCGCCGATGTGCCCGCGCCGTTTCGCGGGGTGTCGATTGCCATGATCACCGCCGGTCTGATGTCGCTGGCCTTTATGGGCTTTACCGGCCTTATCAAGATATAACCATGATCCATATTCTCTTTGCCATTCTGGTGCTCACCCTGCTGGCGCTGGCGTTCGGGATTATCCTGGGCTTTGCCGCCGTCAAGTTTCATGTGGAAGCAGACCCCATCGTCGATCAGCTCGATGCCCTGCTGCCCCAGACCCAGTGTGGCCAGTGCGGCTATCCCGGCTGTAAACCCTACGCCGAGGCGCTCGCCAACGGCGATCAGATCAACAAGTGCGTGCCCGGTGGCGAGGCCACCATGCGCAAAATTGCCGATCTGATGGGGGTGGAGCCCCAGCCACTGGGGGGCAGTGACGAGGCCGCCGTGCCGGTCAAAAAGGTCGCCTTTATCCACGAAGATCAGTGCATCGGCTGCACCAAGTGCATTCAGGCCTGCCCGGTGGATGCCATCGTCGGCGCCACCAAGGCGATGCATACCGTGATTGCCAACGAGTGCACCGGTTGCGATCTCTGTGTCGATCCCTGCCCGACCGACTGCATCGAGATGATCCCGGTGCCCACCACGGTCGATAACTGGAAGTGGGATCTCAATAACGTGCATGTTCCGGGCAAGATTCCGGTCAAGATAGTGGAATAAACAGCGGAGCAACCATGCATTCCTTACTCGAACGTATCAAAGCCGGCACGCTCTGGGACTTTCACGGTGGCATTCACCCCGCCGACAACAAGCTGCAATCAAGCCAGAGCCCGGTGGTAGACGCCGGTCTGCCGCCGCGCCTCATCATTCCGCTGCGCCAGCACGCAGGCCCCGCCGGCGATCTGCTGGTGCAGGTGGGCGACAAGGTCAAAAAAGGGCAGCCGCTGACCCGTTATGCCAAGGGGCGGGTCGTCCCTGTCCATGCCTCCACCTCCGGCACCATCACCGAGATTGGCAACCACACGGTTGCCCACCCCTCCGGACTCGGCGATCTCTGTGTCATTCTCACCCCGGATGGGGAGGATGAGTGGGGCGAGCGCAATGGCACAGCCGATTACTGGAATCTGGAGCGGGGCGAGCTGCTCGAGCGCATCCAGCAGGCGGGGGTGGCGGGCCTTGGCGGCGCCGTATTCCCGACCCACAGCAAACTCGACGGCCGCGGCCAGCTCACCGAGATCCTGATCGTCAACGGGCTGGAGTGCGAACCCTATATCACCACCGATGATCGGCTGATGCAGCAATACGCCGACGAAATCATGGATGGCATCCGGGTGCTCAAGCACCTGCTCAAACCGAAACTCACCCTGATCGGGGTAGAAGACAACAAGCCCGAGGCGATCGAGCAGCTGACCCGCCATGCCACAGATGAAGATGTACTGGTCAAGACGGTGCCGACCAAGTACCCCTCTGGCGGTGCCAAGCAGACCATCGAACTGCTCACCGGTCGTCAGGTCCCCAAGGGGGGCCGCGCGGTCGATATCGGCATCATGGTGCTCAACGTCGCCACCGTGTTTGCCATCAAGCGCGCCATTATCGACGGCGAGCCGCTGATCGAGCGGATCGTTACCCTCACCGGCGACAGCTTCAAAAAGCCCGGCAACGCCTGGGTACGCCTCGGTACGCCGGTACGCTGGCTGTTGCAGCGTTTCGAGCTGCAACCGGAAGCAGAGCAGCGGGTGATCATGGGGGGCCCCATGATGGGCTTTACCCTGCCCCACGCCATGGTGCCTGTGGTCAAGGCCACCAACTGCCTGCTGGCACCGACGCAGGCTGAACTGCCCGCCCCCGGCCCGGAGCAGCCCTGCATCCGTTGCAGCGCCTGTGCCGATGCCTGCCCGGCCACCCTGCTGCCGCAAGAGCTCTACTGGTACAGCCGGGCCAAGGAGTATGACAAGGCCGAGAAACTCAACCTGATGGACTGCATCGAGTGCGGCGCCTGCGCCTGGGTCTGCCCGAGCGAGATCCCGCTGGTGCAGTACTACAAGATCGCCAAAGACGACATTCGCGAAGCCCGCGCCGAAGCCGAAAAAGCCGAGCGCGCCAAGCAGCGTTTCGAAGCCAAGCAGGCCCGTTTCGAGCGGGAGAAAGCGGCCCGCGAAGCGCGCCACGCCGAAGCCGCCGCCCAGCGCCGTCAGGCGATGACTGCCGCAGGCGGGGAAGATCCGGTGGCAGCGGCTCTCGCCCGTATCAAGGCCAAGCAGGATGCGCCCATCACCGCCATTGCAGCCACCGCAGAGGGCGTGCCCGACAATAGCGCCGTGATCGCTTCCCGCGAAGCGCGCAAACGGGAAGCGGAAGCGCGCCGCGCTGCCAAGCTGGCCGAGAGCGCAAACAGCGAAACAGCCGCAGCGCCGCAATCCGCCGAGGCGGCTGACCCCGCCAGCGATCCCAAGAAAGCAGCCATCGCCGCCGCACTGGCCCGCGCCAAGGCCAAGAAAGCCGCTCAGGCTGGCGATAGCGCCGAGCCTGTGACTGCCGAAGCCGTTGCTGCCCCTGCGGTAGATGCTGATCAGCAAAAGGCAGAAGTTGATCCGAAAAAGGCAGCAATTGCCGCCGCCATTGCCCGTGCCAAAGCCAAAAAGGCCGAGGCGAATGGTGAACCGGTAAGCGCATCTAACAGCGCGGTAGCAGACGCAGGCTCGCAAGGCGATGCACCTGTCGATCCCAAAAAAGCCGCAATTGCTGCCGCCATCGCTCGTGCCAAGGCCAAGAAGCTGGCCCAGCAGAGTGACAGCGCTGAGGGCGATCTGACTGCAAACGCAGGCACCAGCGAATCCGCTGCAACCCAAAGTGATGCACCATCTGCGGCCAGCGAAGCGGTCGATCCCAAGAAAGCAGCTATCGCAGCTGCCATCGCCCGGGCCAAGGCCAAAAAGCTGGCCCAGCAGGGCGAGAGTGCCGGTGCTGAAGGTGTGCAGAGTGAGCCAGCTGCCAGCGCACAGACCCGCGACGTGGCGGTAGCCAAGAGCGAAGTAACCACCAGCCAAAGCGATACGGCTGCAAGCGAAGTGGTCGATCCCAAGAAAGCCGCTATCGCCGCTGCCATCGCCCGGGCCAAGGCCAAAAAACTGGCCCAGCAGGGCGAAAGTGCCGGTGCTGAAGGCGCGCAGAGTGAGCCAGCTGCCAGAGTGGAGACCCGCGACGTGGCGGTAGCCAAGAGCGAAGTAACCACCAGCCACAGCGATACGGCTGCAAGTGAAGAGGTCGATCCCAAGAAGGCCGCAATCGCCGCAGCCATCGCCCGTGCCAAGGCCAAAAAGCTGGCCCAGCAGAGCGCAAGTACCAGTGCAGAGGTAGAAAATGCCGGTACTCAGGTAGAGAGTGCCGGAACTGAGGGTGAGCGCGCACCGGCCGAGCCGATGCAAAGCGATGCAGCCAGCAGTGAGCAACCACTTGCCGTCACTGCCTTGCCTGAAGCGAACGCCCCTGCGGCTGATGCCCCGGTTGATCCGAAAAAAGCGGCCATTGCAGCCGCGGTGGCCCGCGCCAAGGCGAAGAAGCTGGCGGCCGAGGCAGCCAGAGCCGCAGAGACCGCCGCTGAAGATGCCCCGTCAGCCGACCGAACAACCACAAGGTAATCGACAGACTCATGTTCAATATTGCGACTGCGCCGTTTGCCCATAACCGCAAACAGACCCGAACCCTGATGCTGCTGGTGATCCTGGCCTGCGTGCCGGGCTTGCTGGCTCAGACCTGGTTCTTCGGCTGGGGCTCCTTTATCCAGATCCTGCTGGCGTTGGTGACAGCGCTGCTGTGCGAGGCGCTGGTGCTCAAGCTCCGTGGCCGCGCCATCAAGCCTGCCCTGATGGATGGCAGTGCGGCGCTCACCGCCGTGCTGATCGGTCTCTCCCTGCCGCCGCTGCTGCCGTGGTGGATGCTGGTGGTGGGCACGGCCTTTGCCATTATCGTCGCCAAGCACCTTTACGGCGGACTGGGGCAGAACCTGTTCAACCCGGCCATGGTCGCCTATGTGCTGCTGCTGGTCTCCTTCCCGGTGCAGATGACCAGCTGGCTGCCGCCGGAGAGCGTGCGCGCCTACAGCCTCGGCTTTGGTGATGCGGCGTCGGTGATCTTCACCGGCTTTAGCCTCGACGGCTACAGCATGGCTCAGCTCAAGCAGGGGGTGGATGGCCTCACCATGGCGACCCCCCTCGATACCCTGAAAACCGGCCTGACTCAGGGGCTCACCACAGGCGAGATCCTGAGCGGCCCGCTGTTTGAGGGCTGGGGCGGCATCGGCTGGAGCTGGGTCAACCTCGGCTATCTGCTGGGCGGCCTCTTCCTGCTGCAGCAGAAGGTGATCAACTGGCGCATTCCCACCGCCATTCTCGGTGCCCTGCTGGCGGCCTCCACCATCGGCTATCTGGTAAGCCCGGATGCGACAGCAACGCCCATGTTCCATCTCTTTAGCGGCGCAACCATGCTGGGGGCCTTCTTTATCGCCACCGATCCGGTCAGCGCCTGCACCACGCCGCGCGGCCGGCTGGTCTATGGCGTGCTGATCGGGGTGCTGGTCTACATCATCCGCCGCTTTGGCGGCTATCCTGATGCGTTCGCCTTCGCCGTGCTGCTGGCCAACCTTTGTGTGCCGTTTATTGACAGCCTGACTCGCCCGAAAGTGTATGGAGCTCGTCGCCAATGATGTTTCTGCCCTTTTCCCCCATCACAGCTGACGGAGCCCGTACATGTTAAAGAGCATGCGCAAGAACGGCCTTATTCTGGCGATGTTCGCGCTGGGCTGTTCCGCGCTGGTGGTACTGACCAACGAGCTGACCAAGGATAAAATCGCCCACCAGCAACAGCTGGAGAAGCAGCAGACCCTCTCGGTATTGCTGCCGGAGGGAAGCTATGACAACGATCTGGTGGCCAGCTGCAAGCAGGTGACCAGCAGGAAGTATCTGGGCAGTGATCAGCCGCAAGCCCTCTATACCGCCAGCAAGAATGGCGTGGTGACCGGCTATGCATTGGAGGCGATCGCGCCGGATGGTTACAGCGGGGCGATCCGCATCGTGGCGGGCTTTGATGCCAAGGGCACCATCACCGCCGTGCGCGTGCTCGCTCACAACGAGACCCCGGGCCTGGGTGACAAGATCGAGCTGAAAAAATCTGACTGGATCAACAGCTTTGCCGGAAAATTCCTGACCCATGACAACGAGCCCCAATGGGCGGTGAAGAAGGATGGCGGCGAGTTCGATGCCTTTACCGGCGCCACCATCACCCCGCGAGCCGTGGTCAAGGCGGTGAAGAACCTGCTTAAACTGCAGCAGGAGCAACCCGAACTGCTCAGCAACGCCCCGGCTTGTCCGGCGGCGAACTAACGGAGTCGAGCCATCATGAACCAGATGGAACAGATTGAAACGGGCGCTGCCCCGATTGCCGAGCTGGAAAGCCGCAAGGGAGAGCTCAAGGAGCTGATGAGTCAGGGGCTGTGGAAGAACAACCCCTCGCTGGTGCAGGTGCTGGGGCTCTGCCCGACCCTCGCCGTCTCCTCCACCTTTACCAATGCGCTGGGGCTGGGCCTTGCCACCATGGCGGTGCTGGTCTGCTCCAACCTCGCCGTCTCGCTGGTGCGCAACTGGGTGCCGAAGGATATTCGCATCCCGGTCTATGTGATGATCATCGCCTCGCTGGTAACCAGCGTGCAGCTGCTGATGAACGCCTACACCTACGGCCTCTATCAGGCGCTCGGCATCTTTATCGCCCTCATCGTCACCAACTGCGTCATCATCGGCCGCGCCGAGGCCTATGCCTCCAAGAACCCGCCGCTGCTGGCGGCCCTCGATGGCCTGATGATGGGCCTTGGCTTTACCCTGGTGCTGCTGGTACTGGGCGGCATGCGCGAGATCATCGGCATGGGCACCCTGTTTGATGGCGCCGAGCTGCTGCTGGGCGAGTGGGCCAAATCCCTGCGCGTCGAGCTGTTCCACGCCGATGCCAGCCTGCTGCTGGCGATTTTGCCGCCGGGCGGCTTTATCGGGCTGGGGCTGTTGATCGCTGCCAAGAACGCCATCAACGACTGGCGGGACCGCAAACAGGCCGCTACCGTAGCCCACTGCAACGTTGCCCCGGCCCGCGTCCGGGCGACCGAACTATGATCGGACGCAAGGCATGAACAACCAGAAACGCAGAGAGATCCTCGAGCGGCTGCGGGAAAACAACCCCCACCCCACCACAGAGCTCAACTTCAACTCGCCGTTCGAGCTCTTGATCGCCGTGCTGCTCTCGGCGCAGGCGACCGATGTCAGCGTCAACAAGGCGACCGACAAGCTCTATCCGGTGGCCAACACCCCGCAGGGGATGCTGGATCTCGGGGTGGACGGGCTCAAGGAGTACATCAAGACCATTGGCCTCTTCAACACCAAGGCCGAGAACGTCATCAAGACCTGCGCCATCTTGCTGGAGCGCCACGGCGGCGAGGTGCCGGAGAACCGCGAAGCGCTGGAAGCCCTGCCCGGCGTCGGCCGCAAGACCGCCAACGTGGTGCTCAACACCGCCTTTGGCTGGCCCACCATCGCCGTCGATACCCATATCTTCCGGGTATCGAACCGCACCGGCTTTGCGGTAGGCAAGAACGTGGATCAGGTGGAGGAGAAGCTGCTCAAGGTAGTGCCCGCCGAGTTCAAGCTGGATGTCCACCACTGGCTGATCCTGCACGGGCGTTACACCTGTCTGGCTCGCAAGCCCCGTTGTGGTTCCTGTATCATCGAGGACTTGTGCGAATACAAAGAGAAGGTCTATCCCGAGAACTGATAGCCTTGCAACCGAGATTGAAAGCAGTACACATCACCAACCCGGAGAACTGAGCAATGAGAATTCTGCATACCATGCTGCGTGTCGGCGATCTGCAACGCTCCATCGACTTCTACACCCGTGTCCTTGGCATGAAGCTGCTGCGCAAGAGCGAGAACAGCGAGTACAAGTACACCTTGGCCTTCGTCGGCTACGGTGACGAGAAGGATGAAGCGGTGATCGAGCTGACCTACAACTGGGGGGTGAGCGAGTACGAACTGGGCTCTGCCTATGGCCACATCGCGCTGGAAGCGGACGACATCTATGCCACTTGCGACGCCTTGCGTGCCGCCGGTGCCAAGATCACCCGCGAACCGGGCCCAGTCAAGGGCGGTACCACCGTCATCGCCTTCGTCGAAGATCCGGACGGTTACAAGATTGAACTGATCGCCAAGAAAGATGCCGGTACTGGCCTGGGTGACAGCTTCTAAGCTACCCGACTCCCGCTGCTGGATGGCAGGATCAAAAAAGAGCGCATCTGCGCTCTTTTTTATGCTTCTCTGACTGGGGAGGGCGCTAGATCTCGCCGTTACGCCCCATGCTGATCACCACCCGCCGGTTCTTGGCACGACCCTGTTCGGTTTCGTTGGAGGCGACGTGCTGCTTCTCGCCATGCCCCTCCACCGAGATCTTGCCGGGATCGATCCCCAGATCGACAAACACCTTCTTGATGGCATCGGCCCGCTTCTCGGAGAGTTTCAGGTTCGGCCAGCGGCCGCCGTAGCTGTCGCTGTAAGCATCGATCACCACCACGTCGATGCCCTTGTCCGCCTTGATAAACTCGCTGATCATCGCCAGCCGCCGCTTGGAGGGGATGGAGAGCTGATCGCTGTTCTTGTCATAGGTAAGCACGCTAAAGGCGATATCGTTGAAGCTGTAGGGCAAGAGCCCGCTCAGACAGTCGATAAAGGCCTGATATTTCACCCGAAAGTTGACTGACGAGAGGGACACTCGCACCGCGCGGTTCTGGCGATACCAGTCCCGATACTGGAAGGTCGGCATCCGCCCCCCCTCCAGCTCGTCGAGCATGGTCCAGGCGGTTTGCCCCTCCACCAGCCCATCAAACTGCTGATAGAAGCGCAGCTGGCTCACTTCTCGCCCGGCAATCCCCGGGCGCCATACCGGCGGCATGATGCCAAGACTCACCGTCTGGGTCTGGGCCTGTGGCCGCTTGCCCTTGAGCTCGAAGTCGAGGTTTATCTTGCGCCCGGCACGGCTGACAAAGGCCCCCGTTCCCCAATTGGGAATAGGATGCTCGAGGCGGCACTCAATCTGGGTATCGGAGGTCAAACGCCAGACGGATTGATCCAGACCGGCACCAAATTCGGTGACCCCAGCCTGTAACTGCATACTCACGGATATGCTGACCAACCCCAACACCCAAGCGTTCAATTGCTTGTCCTCCACACGATCTCACAAGAGATATCGGCGGCAAGAGGCCAAGCTTTAGCGACAAACTGCAAAGGCGTGCCGTTGGTGTGGCAAAGGCTTGCCCCTCAGCGGCAACCGACCGAAAGCGGCGCTTATTCCCCCCTCTTAGCTCCGTGCCAACCGGCAGGAAGCTCGCTACAGTAAAGCCAGGGCAATCAGACGCCGCTTATCGGGAACCACACTCATGCACCGCTCTTGCTCCTCTTTATTGCAGATGTTGTTGCCAATGCTGCTGGCGCTATCCGGCAGCGCCGTCAAGGCCGCAACACAGGATCAGGAGTGGGCACAAGAGCGCGCCAATGCGGTGCTCTCGCTGATGACCTTCACCGTGGTGCCCGACATCACCGCCAGCAACCTCGATATCGGCAGCGGCACCAATCAATCTGCCGCCCTCAACATGACCCAGATCGGTGGCGGCGCCACCATGAGCGAAGCCGTGCCCATCTATCTGGAAGGGGCGATCGGCTTTAGCCGCTACGATCCCCAGTTTGTGGTGAGCAACGGCACAGAGAGCCACACCCTCCCGACCAAGTGGAACAGCCTGACCGCCTCTGGCGGGATCGGCTGGGATATCGCCCTCCATGAAGACCCGCGCGGTGGCCACTGGGTGCTGCGCCCCATCGCCAACGTCTCGCTCGGTACCATGGCCAGCGATCTGCGGATCGGCAACTGGCTGCTGGAGCGCACCAAGGGCTACTCGCTGGATTTTCTCGATGGTGGACAGCTCAATATGTACGGACTGGGGGGCTCGCTGATGCTCGACTACGAGCTCTTTTCAAAGGCGCAGGATATCGATATCGAAGTGCGCTACTCCTACCAGCACCTGCAGAGCTTTGGCGGTACCTCGACCAGCGTCCGTGGTCACGCCGAGGCGGAGAACCTCGGTCTCTATCTGCGCCGCCGGGCCCCGCTGTTTGACTGGACACTGCTCGACAGACCGGTGCGCTATGTACTGGAGGGGGCCCATACCGCATATCTGGGGGAACAGCGGGGGTTGCTTGGCTTTGACTCCCTCAACTCCATCGGCGCCGGTCTGGAGCTGGACAGCAGCAAATACGACATCATAGTCACCCGTACCCGGCTGGTTGCCCGCTATATGTTCAGCCACAACACCAGCGGTTATTCCATCGGGTTGGCCATGAGTTTCTAAGTCGTTATATTTTCCTGCCACGAGTGGGCAATCCTCAGGGAAAGCACATTAACACTCCAGATAATCACGCCCTATTGACGGAGGGTTTATTTATCCTGACCCTTTCATAGGCCTCACAACCCAGTCATATCAGGTAAAAATATCTACCTGCTGGTAGGCTAGTTTCCCCCCTCGCACACCAAATATTGGAGTTTTTTGTCTGTGTATTTACGGCGCGCAATGGCTGATTTGCCCTGTGATGTCGCCAGCCTGTACCCGCTTGCAACAGAGAAAATACTCGACTCCAGATATTGCAGCCCAATGGCCAACTTTACCGATACCCATAAGGAACCAACCTGGAGGTCCCCCATCTTTTGCACAGTGGCTTGAGCTGCACATAAACCATTGTTTTAAAATGTTTATAGTTTTTCATATTTTATGAATCCAATTAATCCTGTTTTATTTTACTTACATCACCCGACTGCTAAATTTGGCGTCATCCCGGCAGGACGAGGCGCACTGAAACGACTGACTGCGGGCTACCGATAACAGGTGTGCAATGAGCACAGAAATAACGTTCAGGCATAGCAACCGTTATTTTGACGACATCACACTTGCTGATCCTTGTTGATTTGAGGTTATCTGATGAAAAAAACGCTGCTTGCTCTCTCTGTATTGGTCATGACCGGAACCGCATATGCAGGGGTGCCTGATTTATCCGCCAGCTGTCCTGGACATATTAATCTTCGCGTCGAAGATGGCACGGCTTATATCAATAACCAGCAAGTTCCGCTTAAAAAAGTGAATTCAAATTTCTACGAGGCGAGTAAGGGGCGCACCACCCTCTCCATGGTGAAAAATGGCGACTGGGGCATCACCTATTTTGTCAAAAATGGCGACAGCGGCGCCTGCCAGCTCAATGACGATGAGAACGATGACGACGGCGATGATGAGAGCGCCAGCAGCAGTGCCTACAACGGCAGCACTGCGCAAACCAAGGTTGCCGAGAACGCCTGCATGAACGCCGTCGCCAGAAAAGCGGGCGTCAGCCGCAGCAAACTGACCCTCGACTATGTGGCCGACTCCCAGGCGGGGATGATGATTGATATCAAAGGGCCCCATGACCGGATCTGGCACTGCCTCACCGACGCCCGCGGCCATATTTCTGGCATCAATCAGGACTGATTTCGAGCCACGGCTCAGCGGGGCCCACACCTACCGTGGGGGCTCCACCCCTTATCCATTGCAATTATTTGATACAGGTAAATGAAGATGAAATCCAAACAGACTCTGCTCAATGTCGCCCTGGGTTGCCTGCTGGCGGTCGGTATCTCCGGCTGCGTCGTGGCCAAAACCCATCACGGGCACAAGACTCATGCCCAAGCGCACGCGCAGGAAGGGGCCGTGCAGTATGGCGACGAGAGCCCGTGGGCTGGCAACTATAAAGCGGTTACTGACGATGGCCGCACCGTGGCCGAAATTCACGTCGATACCACAGGGGAGACCTATATCGATGGCAATCAGGTCAAACCAAGCCACAGCGGCAGCGACTACCTGAAATTCAAGCAGGAGACCATCACTTACACCCTGCGCAAAAGCGGTGCCAGCTGGAAAGACAGCGATGCCGGCACCAGCGGCCGCATCCTGTTCGATTGATAACCCCGACACCGGCCTTGCCAGACACCAAGCCCCGCTAAGGGGCTTTTTTGCACCTGCGATTTACCATCAACCACAGCCCGCCCCGAAAAATCCAGCCTTGTCACAGAGTTAGTGCAATCTGTCACATATTCCTTCTGATGGAATGGGTAGAATGGCTCAGTTTGGCCCCCATCATCCACATAGAGCCACGATGTCGATTGCCAACCGCACTGGCTGGGTGATCACGGCACCCGGAATGGAGATGGCCTGCCGAGCGCCAGCCAAGTATTTGCGCCACCAGTTACACCACAGGGATAGAGATTTTTGCCATGGCCAAGTTTTTGAATACCAGCGCAACCAACTATTTTCTTGAAGAACTTATCAAAGATGCCAAAGAGCGTCTGATCCTGATCAGCCCCTTCCTCAAGCTCAACGACAGGATCAAGGAGCTGCTCACCGACAAGAACCGCCTCAAGATCGATGTGCGGATCGTCTATGGCAAAAGCGAGCTGCAACCGGAAGAGATCAGCTGGCTCAAAGAGCTCACCTATATCCGCACTAGCTTTTGCAAAAACCTCCATGCCAAGTGCTATCTCAATGAAGAGATGTGCATTGTCACCAGCCTCAATCTCTACGAGTTCAGTCAGGTCAATAACAACGAGATGGGGGTATTGATCCAGCGCTCGGAAGATCATGACCTTTACCGTGATGCCTATGATGAGGCCCAACGAATTATTCGGGTCAGTGATGAAGTCCGCATATCACTTGAACGGGTTGTCAGTGAAGCCGAAACCCAACAGCCTTCTGCTAACGAAAATGAGTCAGCCACTGAAAAACTGACCTCATCCAAACTGGCGCAAAAGTGGGGGATCAAAACCAATGAGTTGTTGGAAAAAATGGTGACTCACGGCTTGCTTGAGCTGCGTGACAGCAAGCATTACCTCACAGCCAAAGGCAAGGAGGAAGGAGGGGAGTTTAGAATGAGCCCCAAATTTGGCCCCTATTTCCTCTGGCCAGAGGCCATGAATCCCCTCTAATTCACTGACTGGATAAATGTGAAATGGACTTCACTCCCGTTATTGCGGTTCTGCTGGGCCAGTTCTGGTATCTGCTGCCCCTGTTGTTGATTGCCACCCTGATCAAAACGCCCAAGTTCAAAGGGATGGTTGGGGAAGCATTTATCAACTTGGGCATCCGGCTTTTTCTCGACAAGCGGGAGTACCACCTGCTCAAGAACGTGACCCTACCGACCCCGCAGGGCACTACCCAGATCGATCATGTGCTCGTCTCGCGCTTCGGGCTGTTTGTCATCGAAACCAAGAACATCAAGGGATGGATATTTGGCAATCCAGCCCACAAGAGCTGGACTCAGCAGCTCTCTCGCCGCAGACATACCTTTCAAAATCCCCTACGCCAAAACTATCTGCACCTGATGACGCTCAAATCCTTGCTGGGTCTTGCTGATCATCAGCTCCATTCGATTATCTACTTTATTGGCGACTGCACCTTTAAAACCCCCATGCCGGATAACGTGATGAACCGCGGGCTTATTCGCTATATCAAGAGTAAAACCACTCAGGTGCTGACCCCTGCCGAAGTCACCAGAGTGATCGACACCATCCAGCGGGGACGACTGGCCGCCAATTGGCAGACCCATAAACAGCATGTGGCTCAGTTGAAAGCCCGTCACAGCGAGGTTCCCCGCCCGCGTTTATCCGTAGCTGCAATGCCTGTCGTCAATCAGGTGGTGAACGCCGCGCCAACCATCACCGAATCGAGCCCTCAAGCAAATCCACTATGCCCCAGATGCGGCAACCCGATGGTATTGCGTACCGCCAAACGGGGGGATAACCGAGGCAATCGGTTTTGGGGATGCAGTGGATACCCAAAGTGCAGCGAAATTAAGACGTTATTGAACAAAGTCTCCCTATAAAATTTTGATGTTCACAATAATCAGGCTCATTAAAAGCACTGATAGCACTAACCAATCTCAACGGAGAAGTGATATGCAAGCATTCCTAGACCTACTAATCAAACATATGCGTGAACGATATGCACACATATTCACCAGCTATTACCCAGCTCATGGATCTACTGGTTTCACAGAACGAAACCTCACCAATAACTTTGTATCTGCAATGGAGCGTGTCTACCCCGGCACCTGTTTCTCTTGGTTTGAAGCTCCAATCTGTACAACAGACAATAAACATCTAGATGCTGTAGTTTTTACTGAAACAGATGTGTTTTTTATTGAGGCAAAACGATTTACCGCTCCGCAGTCAAAAACTCATAGTGTCAGAAGTGATCTTGAACGTATGCAATCTACTGAGTCCCAAAAATTAATTGAACAGGGACTGTTGAAACCAATCAAACGTCAACGCTATGCCGTGGTGTTGGCTGATGTCTGGACAGAAACAAAAGGTAAACGGGAGATATTTGAAACTTGGCCTGCTTGTCTGGAGAACGAGTCGTTTTTTTATGCCAAAACGATTGAGTTTTCTGAGTTACCCATTGAGGGAGAATGGAAGAACAATTACAAAATATTAGTCGCCATCAAAGCATTACCTTAAATAATTACTCATGCATCAAGGGCGGCCAATTGACCGCCCTTGATGCTTCTTACCGAATCGTCGCCATCTGCCGCACACATCGCTGTTCTCTGTCATCCACCCGCTTGGCAAACCAGGCGGTGGTGAGGTTGCGGGTAATTTTCGGGCTCTTTAGCTGAATGCCGGGCAGGATGGCGCGGGGCAGTCGCTTGCCCGCTTGCTTGTCGGCCAGGGTAAAGATGCGATGGTAGAGATCGGTCTCGGCAAATTCGGCGGTATCCCCTTTGCGAAGGCTCTGGTGAATAGCCTGCTTGCTCATATTGACCCGGTTGGCGAGGGTGTAGACGGCAAGCTCGGTATTGCCCGGCAGATCCGAGTCATAGCGGATCAGATCCCCGTCCAGCGCCAGAGTTTTGCCACTCAAACGGCTGACGGCTGCCTGAAAGGCGGCATTGCGACTGGCGTACCAGCCGGCGTTGAAATCGGCAAAGCGGTAGAGGGTATCCGGGTAGTCGACGGGATAACCGAAGATATGCTTGGTGCCAAACCAGATGCCGCCGCGACGGGTAAAGACTTCGTGGCGGATGGAATCCTTGATTGGATAGGGGTAGCCACGGGCGTTGGCCTCGGCAAAGTCGATGCTCACCTGCATCGGGCCGCCGGTATGCACCGGGTTGAGGTTGCCAAACAGCGTCTTGCCCATCGGCAGCATGCTGATCATGTCTTCGAAGATTTCACTCATCTCCCGTTCGGTACGCAACTTGTCGATGCGCTCGGCATAGCTCTTGCCGGTGGGCGAGTTGATGGAGAGCGCGGCCCGCACCATAAATTCGGGGATCAGCAGCTTGGCTGCCCGTGAGTTGATCTCTTTCCAGGCGATCTTGCCAAGGCCCGGCACCACGGGGTCGGCCTGATAAGTGGCTTCCTGCTCCGCCACCGCCAGCACGCTACAGACGTTGTGATCATTCACCGTCACCCCCTGGGTGGTGAGCGCCGTCACCACGTCATTGGCCCACCCCTGTTTGTCCGGCACCTGACGGGGCAAGAAGCGCACGATGCGGCTCTTCATATCCGCCGGTTTGCGCGGCTGCATGGCAGGCGGCGTTTTGGGGTTGCTCACGCTCGCCTCTTTGGCAGGCGCGGAGGCGGGATCACTGGCACAACCGGCCAGCAACAAGGCAGAGCAGAAGGCAAGAAGACGACAGGAAGGCAAAGCGGTCATAAGCATGTCCATTTTTTGTTGGCCCGACAGGCAGCGCCGCTGGCACTGCACTGACAAGCAAAGTGGGGCCATTGTAGAGGATTGCCTGCCGCAGTTGAAACCCGCGCTCGCAGCATCCCCTCCCCTTGCCAGCTTTTGCCACCCCACGCGCCATCCGTTGTCTGCGATGCGGAACTCATGACCTTCCTCAATGGCTCACCCGGCCAGAACCGTACGGTGAGCGACAGATAAAAAGAAACCCCCGCCATCGCTGGCGGGGGTTGGTCGTCTGGCAAGTTGGGCTGATGCCCGCTGCAAACTCTTAGCGGTTTTTCACCTTCTGGTGCAGCTCCTGCACCGAGTTGACATTGGCGGTGGCATCCACGCTGATGGCCATGCAGGTGGCAAACGCCTCATTCATGGTGGTGGTATACGCCACTTTGTTTTGCAAGGCGGCGCGACGCAGCTGCTTGGAGTCCTGGATCGCCACCCGCCCTTCGGCGGTGTTGACGATGTAGGTGTATTCGCCATTCTTGATGCGGTCGAGAATGTGCGGGCGACCTTCGTGCACCTTGTTGACCAGGCGCGGGTTGATGCTCGCTTCACCCAGCGCGACCGCGGTGCCGTGAGTGGCATCCAGCTCGTAACCCAGCTCCAGCAGCTTGGCGGCCAAATCGACCACCTGCGCCTTGTCGCTGTGACGCACTGACAAGAGGGCACGACCCTCTTTCGGTACGGCGTGGTTGGCACCCAGCTGCGCCTTGGCATAGGCCTCGGCAAAGCTGCTGCCCACTCCCATTACCTCACCGGTGGAGCGCATCTCTGGCCCCAGCAGCGGGTCAACTCCCGGGAACTTGGCGAACGGCAGTACCACCTCTTTCACCGAGTAGTAGGGTGGGATGATCTCTTTGGTGAAGCCCTGTTCTTGCAGCGACTGACCGGCCATCACACGGGCGGCAATCTTGGCCAGCGGGGCGCCGGTCGCCTTGGAGACGAACGGCACGGTACGGGCGGCACGCGGGTTCACCTCGATGAGGTAGATGTCATCGCCCTTGACCGCGAACTGCACGTTCATCAGGCCGATAACGCCGAGCTCCAGCGCCAGCTTGCGCACCTGCTCGCGGATCTCGTCCTGAATCTTCTTGGACAAGGTATAGGGAGGCAGGGAGCAACCGGAGTCACCGGAGTGGATACCGGCCTGTTCGATGTGCTCCATGATGCCGCCGATGACCACATCGGTGCCGTCGCAGATGGCATCCACGTCCAGCTCGGTGGCATCGTCCAGGAAGCGGTCCAGCAGTACCGGCGATTCGTTGGAGACGCTCACCGCCTCGGCGAAGTAGCGACGCAGGTCGGTCTCGTCATAGACGATTTCCATGGCGCGGCCACCCAGCACGTAGGAGGGGCGAACCACCAGCGGGTAGGTGATCCGCTCTGCCAGCAGCACGGCCTGCTCCAGCGCGGTGACGGTGCCGTTTTCCGGCTGCTTGAGGCCGAGGCGCTCGACGGCAGACTGGAAGCGCTCGCGGTCTTCGGCGCGGTCGATGGCATCCGGGCTGGTACCGATAATCGGCACGCCGTTGGCTTCCAGTGCTCGGGCCAGTTTCAGCGGGGTCTGGCCACCGTACTGAACGATGACGCCCTTGGGTTTTTCGATGCGCACGATTTCCAGCACATCTTCCAGGGTCACCGGCTCGAAGTAGAGACGATCCGAGGTGTCGTAATCGGTAGAGACGGTCTCCGGGTTGCAGTTGACCATGATGGTCTCGTAACCGTCTTCGCGCAGGGCCAGCGCCGCGTGCACGCAGCAGTAGTCGAACTCGATACCCTGACCGATACGGTTCGGGCCGCCGCCGATGATCATGATCTTGTCGCGGTTGCTCGGGGCCGCTTCGCACTCCTCGTCATAGCTGGAGTACATGTAGGCGGTGTTGGTGGCGAACTCGGCGGCGCAGGTATCGACCCGCTTGTAGACTGGGAAGATGTTGTGGCGGGCACGCAGTTTGCGCACTTCCCCTTCGGCCACACCGAGGATCTTGGCCAGACGGGCATCGGCAAAGCCTTTGCGCTTGAGGGCACGCAGGAAGTCGGCATCGAGACCGGCCATGCCGCGCTCTTTCACCTCTTCTTCCAGTTTCACCAGGTCTTCAATCTGCACCAGGAACCAGGGGTCAATCTTGGTCAGCTTGAAGATGCCATCCATGGAGAGACCGGCGCGGAATGCATCGGCGATGTAAAAGATACGGTCGCTACCTGCATCCTGCAGCTCGTGACGGATGCGGGTCAGGGAGTCCGGGGCATTGAGGTCAACCATGGGGTCGAAGCCGGTTTTGCCGGTTTCGAGGCTGCGCAGCGCCTTGTGCAGGGACTCCTGGAAGTTGCGGCCGATGGCCATCACTTCGCCGACCGACTTCATCTGGGTCGTCAGACGGTCGTTGGCACCGGCGAATTTTTCGAAGTTGAAGCGCGGCACCTTGGTGACCACGTAGTCGATGGCCGGCTCGAAGGAGGCCGGAGTGCGACCACCGGTGATGTCGTTCATCAGCTCGTCGAGGGTGTAACCGATGGCGAGCTTGGCGGCGATCTTGGCGATGGGGAAACCGGTCGCCTTGGAGGCCAGCGCAGAGGAGCGCGACACCCGCGGGTTCATCTCGATGATGACCATGCGGCCATCTTTCGGGTTGATACCGAACTGGACGTTGGAGCCGCCGGTCTCGACGCCGATCTCGCGCAGTATCGCCATGGAGGCGTTGCGCATGATCTGGAACTCCTTGTCGGTCAGCGTCTGGGCTGGCGCGACCGTGATGGAGTCACCGGTGTGGATACCCATGGGGTCGAAGTTTTCGATGGTGCAGACGATGATGCAGTTGTCGTTGCGATCCCGCACCACTTCCATCTCGTACTCTTTCCAGCCAATCAGCGATTCATCGATCAGCAGCTCTTTGGTCGGCGACAAGTCCAGACCGCGCTCGCAGATCTCGACGAACTCTTCGGTGTTGTAGGCGATACCGCCGCCGGAGCCGCCCATGGTAAAGGAGGGACGGATGATGCAGGGGAAGCCGACCATCTGCTGCACACCCCACGCCTCTTCCATGTTGTGGGCGATACCGGCGCGCGGGCACTCGAGGCCAATGCTGCGCATCGCCTTGTCAAAGCGGGAGCGATCTTCGGCCTTGTCGATAGCATCGGCAGTGGCACCGATCATCTCGACACCGAACTCGGCCAGTACGCCGTGTTTTTCAAGATCCAGCGCGCAGTTCAGTGCGGTCTGGCCGCCCATGGTGGGCAGGATGGCGTCCGGGCGCTCTTTCTTGATGATTTCGCGCACCACTTCCCAGGTGATGGGCTCGATGTAGGTGGCGTCAGCCATCTCCGGGTCGGTCATGATGGTGGCCGGGTTGGAGTTGACCAGAATGACGCGGTAGCCCTCCTCGCGCAGGGCTTTGCACGCCTGGGCGCCGGAGTAGTCAAATTCGCAGGCCTGGCCGATGACGATGGGGCCGGCGCCGAGGATCAGGATGCTCTGAAGGTCGTTACGTTTTGGCATGAAACTCTTTCCTCTATTCCTTAGGCGCGATACTGCTTAATCAATTCAATAAAGTGGTCAAAGAGACCGGCACAATCGTGCGGGCCCGGGCTCGCTTCGGGGTGACCCTGGAAGCTGAAGGCCGGACGGTCGGTACGATGGATGCCTTGCAAGGAGCCATCGAACAGGGAGACGTGGGTGGCGCGCAGGCAATCCGGCAGACTGTTCTCATCTACTGCGAAACCGTGGTTCTGGGCGGTGATCATCACGGTGTTGTCATCGAGGCTCTTCACCGGGTGGTTGGCGCCGTGGTGGCCAAACTTCATCTTGACGGTCTTGGCGCCGGAGGCCAGACCCAGCAGCTGGTGTCCCAGACAGATGCCGAACACCGGCGTGTTGGTATTAAGGAAAGCCTTGATGGCCTCGATGGCGTAGTCGCACGGCTCGGGGTCGCCGGGGCCGTTGGAGAGGAAGATGCCATCCGGGTTCATCGCCAGTACCTCGGCGGCCGGGGTCTTGGCCGGCACCACGGTCAGGCGGCAGCCACGGTCAACCAGCATCCGCAGGATGTTGCGCTTGACGCCAAAGTCATAGGCTACCACGTGGTATTTCAGCTGGTCGGCATCCGGGGTGACGTGCCCCTTGCCAAGCTGCCAGCTCCCTTCGGTCCAGTTGTACGCCTCACCAACCGTCACCTCTTTGGCCAGATCCATCCCCTTCAGACCGGGGAAGGCGCAGGCCTGTTCGAGGGCATAGGCTTCATCGACCTGTTTCCCGGCCAGAATGCAGCCAGCCTGAGCGCCTTTCTCGCGCAGGATGCGGGTCAGTTTACGGGTGTCGATGTCGGCGATGCCAACGATGTTGTGAGACTTGAGGTATTCGGAGAGGGATTGCTGATTGCGGAAATTGGAGGCAAGTATCGGAAGGTCCCGGATGATCAATCCCTGAGCATGGATTTGACTGGACTCTTCATCTTCGCTGTTGGTGCCGGTGTTGCCTATATGGGGATAAGTGAGGGTGACTATCTGACGGGAATAAGAGGGATCGGTGAGGATTTCCTGATAGCCCGTCATCGACGTATTGAAAACCACTTCACCAACGGAACATCCCTCGGCGCCTATCGACACGCCTTTGAACACAGTTCCATCTTCCAGCACTAGCAATGCAGTGTGATTCAAGACAACCTCCAGTTATTTAGCTTTAAATTCAGCAATTTACCTGGGTGTTGCGGGCTCGGTTCCGGTCTTGGACAGGACTCGAACCCGGCAGATTTCTGGCAAATTGGGCGCATTCTACTTAAAAAAAGTGGCATTTCAACGTCTTTTCTCAGACGAAATGCATCTAAATTCAATAAAAAAGCAACATTACCCATTATCTATGCACTCAATCGCTTTGCAACCCCCTCCCATGAAAGAAAAGGAAAAACCACCACCAAAAGATGCCACCAAGCCAGCAATAGCGACAAAAACAAACAAAAAAACCAATTAAAACAATGGCATTTATTTTTACACAAAAAACATTAATGGCAAATTTAACGCTTTTATGATGACAAGAGTGAACATGAAAAATGGAAAACGTTTTTCTGCGTTTGAATTTTTAGTCTTTTCCAGTCCGTGTAAAAAAATGGCTTCATCAGCCATAAAGATGCTCAAATTTGTTACCTGATGATGACATTCAGGAAGGGGAAATCTGGCGGATAACGCAATAGTGTGATTTATAAGGCATTCAGTTAAAAATTGCAGGCAGCGTGTCTTTTTACACAAATTCTGGCTGACTGACAGCAAAAACCCCGGCAAGCCGGGGTTTTTCACTGGGGTAGCAGTAGTACGAAAGTGCCGCTCAGAGGCATCACTTGAGATTGAGCACATCCTGCATGTCATAAAGACCGGCACCCTGCTGACCAAGCCACTTGCCCGCCCGCACAGCACCGTTGGCGAAGGTCAGGCGGCTGGAGGCCTTGTGGCTGATCTCCACCCGCTCGCCGATATCGGCAAACATGACGGTATGCTCCCCCACCAGATCACCAGCACGAATGGTGGCAAAGCCGATAGTGTTGCGATCCCGCTCGCCAGTGATCCCCTCGCGGCCATAGACGGCGCACTCCTTGAGATCCCGGCCCAGCGTTTTGGCGACCACTTCCCCCATGGAGAGCGCGGTACCGGATGGCGCATCCACCTTGTGGCGATGGTGGCCTTCGATGATCTCGATGTCGGTGTAATCCCCCATCACCTTGGCGGCCTGCTCCAGCAGTTTGAACACCAGGTTGACCCCGACCGAGTAGTTGGAGGCGAACACGATACCGATCTGCTTGCCCGCCTCTTTCAGGGCGGCCTTGCCTGCATCGTCAAAACCGGTGGTGCCGATCACCATCTGCTTGTGGTGGGCCAGCGCAAAGGCCAGATTGGCAAGGGTCACCTCGGGGCGGGTGAAGTCGATGATGAGATCAAACTCATCGCGCACCTTATCCAGACTGTCGCTGATGGCCACACCCAGATGGCCCAGCCCATTGAGCTCACCGGCATCAAGGCCGATCACCGCCGAACCCGGCCGCTCCAGCGCAGCACCAACCACCACGCCATCGGTGTTGGTGATGGCCTCCAGCAGCACCTTGCCCATACGACCATTACAGCCCATCACGGCCACACGGATCGGATTGTCCATCTCCACCCTCTCATCTCTTTTAATTATGGAAAGAGACCGTTTTACCAGCCCGCACCGGGTTTGAAAAGCCATGATGCCACCACACCTTGCTGCGCTCGCCAACGGCAGCGCTCACTGGCTGGCCAAGAACTTCCTTTTGGTCACAGGCCGCTTTTCATCGTTTCACACCATCATTTGGCAGACCGGGTGCCATCTGATAGGTTCGAACGAGTGAAATGCCAGAATACACGGAACCAGGGCAACGCCCGTGTCGATATCAAACGAGGTGCAAGGATGAGCGCAGGATTGCTGTTTGCTGTGGGGTTGATATCACTGACCCTGGTCATGCTGGCAGCGGCTCTGCTGTTTGGCGGGCCGAGTCCGGCACCGGCGTTGGCCAGCATCAACGACCCTTTCAAGGGGAGTGGCTGGAGCAACATGCCACCTATCTCAAGATACCCGGCGCGTGACGGCACGCAGCTGGCCTATCGGCACTATGGCGCAAAGGAGCACGCAAAGAACAACAAGGTCAAGGGCTGCGTGGTACTGGTTCACGGCTCTTCTGCCAGCAGCCAGAGCATGCACAAGATGGCGAACGCCTTTTCGCAAGCGGGATACGACGCCTACGCCCTCGATATTCGCGGCCATGGCGCATCGGGCAACAAAGGCACCATTGACTACATCGGTCAGCTTGAAGACGATCTGGAGGATTTCATCAAGTCAGTGGCCCCCGGCAAGCCTGCAACACTCGTCGGTTTCTCGTCAGGGGGTGGCTTTGTGCTGCGTGTTGCTGGCAGTGCGCGACAAACCCTGTTCGAGAGCTATCTGCTGCTCTCCCCCTATCTCGGCCCCACCGCCGCCAACTACCGGCCCAACAGCGGTGGCTGGGTACGTGTCGGCTTGCCTCGCCTCATCGCCCTGAGCATCCTCAACGGTTTCCATATTTCCGCACTCAACCATCTGACCGTGCTGAACTTTGCCCTTAATGATGAGGCGAAATCCCTGCTGACCCCCTCTTACTCCTTCAACCTTGCCTCGAACTTTCAGCCAGAGCGCGACTATCAGCAGAATTTACGCAATGTGCAACGCCCCTGCGCCGTGATCGCGGGTGCAAATGACGAAGCTTTCCAAACAGATCAACTTGAACCTGAGTTAAGACGTCTCGGCATCTCCTGGTCTGTCACCTTGCTGCCTGGTATTGGCCACATTCCCCTGACGCTGGAACAGGATGCTCTCGCGACAGCCGTTCAGGCGGTGGAGAAACTGACACAATAACCACACAGCCCAGGTCTTGTGTCCACGCGTTCTGGAAATATCCGTACCATGCTCACGTAGAGATAGAGAGAGGTGCGGCTGACGTTTGGCAGCGGGAGAAATCCCCAAGATGGCATGCAGAGATCTTATCGTTTACCTCTTTCCTTATTAAAGGCACGCGATACCCCCAGATACTCGCGGACTGCGTCAGAACAGCAATGAACAATAAACAGCACTAACTTCTTTTTCCGAATATTCTTTGGATATCTCAATAACACCAGAATCATCAAACAAAAACACCTATCCATCTGGACGTCTATCTTGACCTTGTGGGGTTGACTCACTACTGTGGGCACCCCAATGCGGCAGGATGCCCGCCCTGTTTTCCCCCTATCCCTATCCGATACAGGTACAAAGCAGTTTATGACAGGAGGTCATTGTTCAATTTCAGAGGAACACATGATCCAGACTCAACCCAGTGCCAGGGCCTTGCTGCCACTTCTGGTTTTTCTCGCACTCTTTATCGGTACCGGTACCTGGCTGACCCTGCAGGGGGTCGAGTTCGCCTTCTATCAGCTGCCCGCTCCGGTTGCTGCCCTGCCTGCGGTGATGCTCGCCCTGCTGCTTGGCAAAGAGAGCTTCAACAGCAATCTGGAGACCTTCTTCAAGGGGGTCGGCCACAGCAATATCATGGCGATGTGCCTTATCTATCTGCTGGCGGGCGCCTTTGCCAGCGTGGCCAAGGCCACCGGCGGCGTTGATGCCACCGTGGCGCTGGGTCTCTCCCTCATCCCTGGCTGGGCGCTGTTGCCCGGGCTGTTCCTCATCTCTGCCTTTATTGCCACTGCCATGGGTACCTCCATGGGCACCATAGGTGCCGTGGCGCCGGTAGCCCTCGGTGTGGCGCAGGCTGCCGGTATAGATCCGGTGCTGATGGCAGGCACCATTCTTTCTGGCGCCATGTTTGGCGATAACCTCTCCATCATCTCCGACACCACCATAGCAGCAACCCGCAGTCAGGGGTGCGAGATGAAGGACAAGTTCCGCGAGAACTTCAAGATTGCCGCCCCTGCCGCCATCGCGGTGATCCTGCTCTATCTGACCCTGGGCTCAGTGGGTGAATCCCCGGCCAACGGCAGCGCCATCGAGCTGTTCAAGGTGATGCCTTATCTGCTTATCCTGGGGCTAGCGCTCGCCGGGGTGAATGTGTTTGTGGTGTTGGGGATCGGTATTCTGGCCGCCGGAGTGGTGGGCATGATCAACGGCTACGCCATCGGTCAGTTCAGCAAGGATATCTATCAGGGCTTTACCGGCATGCAGGAGATCTTCCTGCTCTCCATGCTGATCGGCGGCCTCGGCGCCCTGATGGAGCGTCAAGGTGGACTGGCCTGGATCAGCGAGCGCATCAGCGCCCTGATTGCCCGTTTCACTCGCGAGCACAATGGTGAACAGAACGAGAAAGCGGCCGAGCTCGGCATCGCCGGGGTGGTGAGCCTCACCAACCTCTGCACTGCCAACAATACCGTCGCCATTATCGTTGCGAGCAAGGTGGCCCGGGATCTGGCCGAACACCACGGTGTCACCCCGCGCCGCGCAGCCTCCATGCTCGATATTTTCTCCTGCGTGGTACAGGGTCTGATCCCTTGGGGCGCACAGGCGCTGCTGCTGGGATCCATCTTCGCCCTGTCGCCGTTGGCGGTAGTAAGCATGAGTTTCTACCCGATGGCACTCGCGGTAGCGGCACTCATTGCAGTGTTTGTGAAGCACCAGATGCGCGGCAAGGCTGACAAGTAACAGGATAACGTCCATGCGTTTCTACACAGGATTAACGCTCGCGGTGGTGGCGCTGATTGCAGTGTTTGTGAAGCTCCAGATGCGCGGCAAAGCTGACAAGTAACAGACCAGAGGCTGGCGCGCCGACATGCTGTCAACAGGGGCCACACCCTGGCCCTTGTTGACTCACTATCGGACCCGCCAGCATTTATCCCACCGTCCCGGGCATCAACCGTCCGGGGCGGGAGTTCCCCTGTCCCCCTTAACGTCAAGAGTGAATGTGCTAAGGTAGAGCGCGTTCAAGCCATCGATGCGCAGCTATACCAGAGGTTCCCCATGCATGAGTCCCAACCCGAACGTCAATCCCTGCGCCAACTGGTTCGTCAACGCCGCAAAAATCTGAGTCCGGCCGAGCAGCAAGCGGCGGCCCAACAGCTGCTGGCCCAGTTCAAGCAACACCCCGAGATCCTCGCCGCCAAACGCATTGCCCTCTATCTGGCCAATGACGGGGAGATCAACCCCTTGCCCACCATCCATTGGCTGTGGGCCCAGCACAAAGAGGTCTACCTGCCGGTGCTCCACCCCTTTACCCCGGGTCACCTGCTCTTTTTGCGCTATACCGCCACCAGCCCCATGGTACGCAACCGCTACGGCATCGAAGAGCCGGAGCTGGATATCCTGCAGGTGGTGCCCCACAGCACGCTCGATCTTATCTGCACCCCGCTGGTTGCCTTCGATGCCCAGGGTAATCGCCTTGGCATGGGGGGCGGCTACTACGATCGCACTCTCGCCATCTGGCATGAGCACAAGCTGGGGCCCAAGCCGCTCGGCATTGCCCACGACTGCCAGCAGGTGGACGCAGTCCCGCAAGAGGAGTGGGATGTGCCACTGCCCCAGATCATCACCCCGAGCCACTGCTGGTGCTTTGAATAGGCTGTGTTTGGCCGGCAGCCCCTGCTTTGTGCGCGCAAACGCAGAATAAACAGGCAAACGATTTACAAAGTCCCTCTTTTTGCCCCGGAACGTGAGCAACAAGGTCGCGACGGGGTACCGGGTTGGATATAATGCGCCCGCTTTTTTCTTAAGGAACGATCATGACTCAAGATGAAATGAAGAAGGCGGCCGGTTGGGCTGCGCTCAAGTATGTGGTTCCCGGCACCATCGTCGGGGTGGGCACCGGCTCTACCGTCAACCACTTTATCGACGCGCTGGCGACCATGAAGGACGAGATCAAGGGGGCGGTATCCAGCTCCGTGGCCTCTACCGAGCGCCTCAAGGGCTTCGGCATCACCGTATATGATCTCAACGAGATCGACGCCCTCTCCGTCTATGTGGATGGCGCCGACGAGATCAACGCAACCCGCGACATGATCAAGGGCGGCGGCGCAGCCCTGACCCGCGAGAAGATCGTTGCCGCCGTCGCTGAAAAGTTCATCTGCATCATCGACAACACCAAGACCGTCGACGTGCTGGGCAAGTTCCCGCTGCCGGTCGAAGTGATCCCGATGGCCCGCGAATACGTGGCCCGCGAAATTCGCAAACTGGGTGGCAACCCGGTGTGGCGTGAAGGGGTGGTCACCGACAACGGCAACCACATTCTGGATGTGAAAGGCATGGCCATTACCGATGCCAAGGCGTTGGAAGTACGACTGAACGCCATTGTTGGTGTGGTAACCAACGGCCTGTTCGCCGCCCGCGGTGCCGACGTGGTCCTGATCGGTACGCCGGACGGCGTGATTACCCAGTAATCCCGACACCGGCAGCACAGTGCAGCGGCATCCTCCCTCGCCCGCCAACGCCATTGTGCCAGCCCTGACGCAGCAGCGGCGTTGATTGAGCCCCGGGATGGGATACTGACCCAAACATTGCACTGTGAATAAATGACGGCGCCTGATGGCGCCGTTTTTATTTATCCCTCAACAAGTTGCATACGGATGTTTACAACATTCGTTGATAACTTCAAAGAATTTGACTTTCGTCACAAATATTCCCTCTCCCAAACGTTTTTGCTACTTTACGGTTTTCTTCGCACACCAAATCTGCACTTACGTTTGCACATACAGAGGGATCGTCATGACTGCCAAGTTTTCGTTGGACAAGGATAAAATCAAGGTTCTGCTGCTGGAGGGGGTTCATCCAACACCGTTGAGACCTTTCGTGCCGCAGGTTACACCAGTGTGGAGTATCTCAAGACCTCGCTTTCCGAAGAGGAGCTGATCGAGCAGATCCGCGACGTCCATTTCATCGGGCTGCGCTCCCGTACCCAGATCACCGAGAAAGTCCTCGACGCCGCCAACAAGCTGGTCGCCATCGGCTGCTTCTGCATCGGTACCAACCAGGTCGAGCTGGAAGCGGCCCAGATCCGCGGTATTCCGGTCTTCAACGCCCCCTTCTCCAACACCCGTTCGGTCGCCGAGCTGGTACTGGGCGAGATCCTGCTGCTGCTGCGCGGCATCCCCGAGAAGAACGCCAAGTGCCATCGCGGCGTGTGGGAAAAACTGGCCAACCGCTCGGTGGAAGCGCGCGGCAAGAAGCTCGGCATCATCGGCTACGGCCACATTGGTACCCAGCTTGGCATCATCGCCGAGAGCATCGGCATGAAGGTTTATTACTACGATATCGAGAACAAGCTCTCGCTGGGCAACGCCATCCAGGTGCCGAGCATGGTCGAGCTGCTCAATATGTCTGACGTCATCAGCCTGCACGTGCCGGAGACCGCCTCCACCAAGAACATGATCGGTGCCGAGCAGCTGCGGATGATGAAACCGGGCGCCATCTTCATCAACGCCGCCCGCGGTACCGTGGTGGATATCGATGCGCTGGCTGACGTCATCAAGAGCGGCCATATTGCTGGCGCCGCCATCGACGTCTTCCCGGTCGAGCCCAAGTCCAATGACGAGGAGTTCCAAAGCCCGCTGCGTGGGCTGGAAAACGTCATCCTGACCCCGCACATCGGTGGCACCACCCATGAGGCGCAGGAGAACATCGGGCTGGAAGTGGCCAACAAGCTGGTCAAATACTCCGACAACGGCTCTACCCTCTCTGCCGTCAACTTCCCGGAAGTGTCGCTGCCGGGCCACAAGGGCTCCAGCCGCCTGCTGCACATTCACCGCAACCAGCCGGGCGTGATGAACCAGATCAACCAGATCTTCGCCGAAGAGGGGATCAACATCGCCGGTCAATACCTGCAGACCAGCAGCCATATCGGTTACGTGGTGATCGACGTGGAGACCGAGCACAGCGAGAAGGCGCTAGCCAAGCTCAAGGAGATCAACGGCACCATCCGTGCCCGCATCCTCCACTGATAGACCCTTATCTGCGCAGCAAAAAGCCCGTCGTGATGACGGGCTTTTGTATGAAGCAGAACCTCAAAGCAGCGTGATGGCTTACCACCACCCCAACAGGTTGCGCCCCACCAGCGCCCCCCATACCAGGGCATTGAGGGCCAACGCGATAAAGACGGCGGCAGAGCCCAGATCCTTGGCGCGACCGGAGAGCTCATGATGCTCGGAGCCAACCCTGTCTACCACAGCTTCAATGGCGGAGTTGAGGATCTCGACGATCACCACCAGCCAGCTGATGACGATAAGCAGCAGGATCTGGTTGAGAGAATCCCCCAGCCAGAAGGCCAGCGGCATCAGCAACAGGATCAGCATCAGCTCCTGCCGAAACGCCGCCTCGTTAATCCAGGCTGACTTGAGCCCCTTCATGCTGTAACCGGTTGCGTTGATGATGCGGGTGACCCCGGTTGCCCCTGGCTTTGCCACGCTAACTACCTCATTTGGAATCGATTTTGGCCTCACATCCTATCAGAGCCCCCCAAGGTTTCAATCAGGGGACTTTTGCTTTATTTTATCTCTTTGCTTTTTCGCCCCTTGCGGCTGACACCACCCACTCGAGACTTGAGTTGTATGTCCATTCACACAGATGAATTGCGCACCCGTCGCCTGGAGTCACTGATCACTCCGAGCGAGCTTGCACACGCGTTTCCGATCACCGATACCATTGCCCAGAATCTGCTGGATGCCCGTCGCGAAGTGGAAGCCATTCTGGCCGGAGACGATCAGCGCCTGCTGGTCATTGTCGGCCCCTGCTCTATCCATGATCCCGCTGCTGCTCGCGAGTATGCCCAGCGCCTCAACGCCCTGCGCGAGCAGTATAAAGAGAGCCTCTGTATCGTGATGCGCACCTACTTCGAGAAGCCGCGCACCATCGTCGGCTGGAAAGGGCTGATCAACGATCCGCGCCTCGATGGCAGCTTCGATGTCAACGAAGGGCTGAAACTGGCGCGCAAACTGCTGGTCGACATCAACGAGATCGGCATGCCAACCGCCACCGAATTCCTCGATATGGTGACCGGCCAGTATATTAGCGATCTCATCACCTGGGGCGCCATCGGCGCTCGTACCACCGAATCCCAGGTACACCGCGAGATGGCTTCGGCTCTCTCCTGCCCGGTCGGCTTCAAGAACGGCACCGACGGCAATACCCGCATCGCCATCGATGCGGTGCGCGCCGCCCGTCACAGCCACATCTTCTATTCGCCGGACAAAGACGGCAAGATGACCATCTACCGCACCGCCGGTAACCCCTTTGGTCATGTCATCCTGCGTGGCGGCCACCGACCCAACTACGACACCGCCAGTGTCGATGAAGCGTGTGAAGCGTTGGCCGATGTGGCCCTGCCGGAGCGTCTGGTGGTCGATTTCAGCCACGGCAACAGCATGAAGGATCACCGCCGTCAGCTGCTGGTGGCGCAAGATATCTGCGATCAGCTGCGCCGCGGCCGTACCGGCATCGCCGGCATCATGGCCGAGAGCTTCTTGGTGGAAGGGCGTCAGGATGTGGAGAACGGCTGCGCCGCCACCTTTGGCCAGAGCATCACCGATGCCTGCCTGTCATGGAGCGACACCGAAACCCTGCTGGCGATGCTGGCCGAAGCCGCACAGGTGCGCCTGAGCAAACAGGCTTGAACTGCGAATAAAACCAATGGGGCCGGTATTTTTGATACCGGCCCCTTCTTCTTGCTGTCAGCCGATGACGCTTCGCTAATCGGCACTACATGCGCCCTCTTTCCTGTACACCCTACTTACAAACTGGGCATAAACCACACGCGCCCTGCCGCTTCGATGCGGTCGGTGCGGATCTGGAATACCTGCGCCAGCAGCGCCTCATCCACCAGCTCGACACCCCCTTCGCGCACCACCGCGCCCCCTTGCAGGCAGAGAATGCGGTCGGCCCAGTCGATGGCCAGATTGATATCGTGGATGGCGAGCACCACCAGCAAGCCCTGAGCGGCCAGGGTTTTCAGCAACCGCAATAGCGCCAGCTGGTGATGCAGGTCGAGCCCCGCCAGCGGCTCATCCAGCAGCAGCACCTTGCCGGTCGGATTGAGGCTCGGCCACACCTGCAGCAGGGTACGGGCAATCAGCACCCGCTGCTGCTCGCCCCCCGACAATCGGCTGAAATCCCGGGCCAACAAAGCCTCCAGCTCCAGTGCCTCGCACAGCGCCCTGATAGCCTCGTTTTGTGTGGCAGGCGCAACCCCTTGATCAAGACCCAGGCTCAGTACCTGAAACACCGGAATATGAAACAGCTGGGGCTGGCGCTGGGGCAGCATGGCGCGCCGTTTTGCCAGCGCTGGCCAGCTCAGGTCAGCGAGCATTTTCCCCCCAAGCAGCACTGTGCCATCGGCGGGTAAAATCCCCGCCAGCGCCCCGAGCAGAGTCGACTTGCCACTGCCATTGGGGCCGAGCAGCGCCACCAGCTGGCCGCCATGCCAGCGGATATCGAGGGGAGAGAGCCGTCCGGCAATGGCGAGCTCGCGCGCCTCCAGCAACGGCGCAACAGCACGAGAAGAAACCGGCATGGGATCAGCGGGTGACATCGGCATCTTGCCTCAACAACGGGTAAATAAGGAGACTGCGCGCCCCGACCAAATCATGCAGATATTCATGCAGCACCATCGGCAGTTTGCCTCAATAGCAGGTAGATAAAGAGCGGCGCCCCCACCGAGGCGGTGATGACGCCGATAGGCAACTCCCCCGCGCTCAGGGTGGATCGAGCAACCAGATCGGCCGCCAGCAGCAGGGCCCCGCCGCCAAGCGCCGAGGCAGGCAGCAGAAAGCGCTGATCGCTGCCACCGCAGAGCCGCAGCAGATGGGGCACCACCAACCCGACAAAACCGATAACACCACACAACGACACCGCCACACCGGTCAGCAGACAGACCGCCAGCACCAGCCGCACCCGCATCTTGTCGACATCCATCCCCATCAGGCGGGCCTGGGTCTCCCCCAACAACAACTGTTGCAGCGCCTTGCCCTGCCAGCAGAGCCAGCCCAGGGTGAGCGGCAGCACCAGCCACCACCAGCCGAACTGCTGGCTGCCGTAAGAGAGGCTGCCCATCATCCAGAACATGAATTCACGCAAGGAGCCATCGTCGGCAAAGTACATCAACCAGGTCATGGCGGCATTGGTAAGAATACCGATGGCGACGCCAAACAACAGCAAGCGAGCATGACCGAGACGAGCCCGGCGAGCCAGCCGAATGAGCAGCATGGTCACCAGCAGGGCGCCACCGAAGGCCGCCAGCGACAGCCCCCAGCCGGGCAGATAGAGGCCGAGGGACTTGGCCACCGCCATCGCCACCATGGCGGCAAGGCCTGCCCCGCTTGAAACGCCAAGCAACCCGGGCTCCGCCACCGGGTTGTGCAGCATCACCTGCAATACGGCGCCGCCACAGGCAAGGGCTGCGCCAGCCAAGAGGGCCAGCAAGGCACGCGGCAGACGCAGCTCCAGCAGGATGCGCTGTTCGAGATCGCCAAGGGACTGCCAGGGCAGCAGCACAAACTCGCCCCAGACGAGGGAGAAGAGAAACAGCAACAGGGTCAGCAGCGTCAGGCCACAGAGCCAGCGCCGCTGCCAGCGCTGTTGGCGGGCGATAAGGGAGAGGTACAAGGAGGATCCCCGAATAACAAGGCTTCCCCCCGGCCCTGTCGCAGCGCCGGGGGAGAAGCAGGAAAAGGGCATGATAACAGTGGCTTGCCACCCAAGGTCAAGGCTGGTAACGCTTGGCCATCACCCTTATCTCGCCGCTGGCCACCAGATTTTGCAGCGCCACCAGCAAGGGCTGGCGCAGCGACTGGTGAGGTGAGTGCTTGCTCATCCCCAGATAGAGGGTCACCGGCGTGGCGGGGCGATAGTCCGCCTTGCCTATCCGGCTGGCATTTCCCTGACTCAGGGCATAGTCCACCTGACAGTCGGTGCCAATCATCAGCGGCAGGTGGCCGCGCTGCACCATGCGCAGCAGCTGATCTTCGGTGGGTACTCCGTGCTTGTCGAGGCGGCTGTCAGAGTTGAAGGGCTCAAAGTAGGCGGAGTTGAGCACATAGCCCACCTTCACCCCCTGCAGATCGCGGTATTGGTGGATCCGGGCCACATTGACCGGCTGACCATAAAACGCGGGCCAGCACTGATAGTAGGCAGGCTGCAGATAGTCGATGAACTGCGCCCGCTCGGCGGTATAGGCGAGGCCAATCATCAGATCGACCTGGCCGGTCTGCATCTGCTTGAGCGCCCTGCCCCACGGCATCCGCCGTACCTGCAACTCAATGCCGCTCGCCTGTTGCAACCGGCGCAGGATGTCCATGTCGAGCCCCTGCAACCGGCCATCCGCTTGCAGGATGCGAAATGGCGGCCACAGATCGGTGGCCACCGTCAGCATCGGGGTCGCTCGCACCGGCATGGCAAATAACAGTAACAACACAATCCCGCATAACTTGCCCATCCCGTCGCATACCTCGCACGGCTTATCCTGTTGGTTAAAAATACCCTCCCGCACCACGTATGAAAACCCGTGGTTCAGGGATAAAATGCGCCGGATTTTCAAGGAGAACCCTATGAACCCGATTTTCACCAGTATCGGTCTGCTGCTCTGCAGCAACGTCTTTATGACCTTCGCCTGGTACGCTCACCTCAAGAGCATGAACCATAAACCCTGGATCATTGCCGCCCTGGTGAGCTGGGGTATCGCCCTGTTCGAATACCTGCTGCAAGTGCCTGCCAACCGCATCGGCCATACGGTGATGAGCGTGGGCCAACTTAAAATCCTGCAAGAAGTGATCACACTCACCGTATTCGTCCCCTTCTCTATCTTCTATCTCAAGGAAGATCTGAAATGGGACTATCTCTGGGCAGGGCTCTGCATTCTCGGTGCGGTCTTTTTTGTCTTTCGCGAGAAACTGACCGGCGCCTGAGGCTGTACACTCAATATCATCCCGCTCATGGCATCTCATTGATCGACGAGGCAAAAAAATGGAATTGCGAGACATGTTACAGATCCTGGCCAAGCAGGATGGCTCAGACCTCTATCTGTCGACCGGCGCGCCCCCCTGCGCCAAATTTAACGGCGGCCTGCGCCCCCTCAACGAAACGCCGCTGGAACCGGGTGAAGTGGCGCGGATCGCCGCCGAGATCATGGATGGCGAGCAGAAGCAGCAGTTCGAGAAGGATCTGGAGATGAACCTCGCCATCTCCCTGCCCCAGATCGGCCGCTTTCGGGTCAACATCTTCAAGCAGCGCAACGAAGTCTCTCTGGTGGCCCGCAACATCAAGACCGAAATCCCCCGCTTTGAAGATCTCAAACTCCCGCCTGTGCTGCTCGACACCATCATGGAGAAACGTGGCCTGGTGCTGTTTGTCGGCGGTACCGGCTCGGGCAAATCCACTTCGCTGGCGGCGCTTATCGACCATCGCAACCGCAACAGCGGCGGCCACATCATCACCATCGAAGATCCGGTGGAGTTCGTTCATCGCCACCGCAAGAGCATCATCAACCAGCGGGAGGTTGGCGTGGATACCCGCAGCTTCCACGCTGCCCTGAAAAACACCCTGCGTCAGGCGCCGGATGTCATTCTTATCGGCGAGATCCGCGATCGCGAGACCATGGAACATGCGCTGGCCTTCTCCGAAACCGGCCACCTTGCCATCTCCACCCTGCACGCCAACAACGCCAACCAGGCGCTGGATCGCATTATCAACTTCTTCCCCGAGGAGCGCCGCCCCCAGCTGCTCAACGATCTGGGCAACAACCTCAAGGCTTTTGTCTCCCAGCGGCTGGTGAAAACCACCGATGGCGGTCGCCGGGCCGCAGTGGAGATCATGCTCGGCACCCACACCATCCGCGACATGATCAAGCGCGGCGAATTTGGCGGCCTCAAAGAGGTGATGGAAAAGTCCAAAGCCCTCGGCATGGTCACCTTCGACAGTGCCCTGTTTGATCTGGTAGTGGAAGGGGTAATTGAGGAAGAAGAGGCGGTGAAAAACGCCGACTCGGCCAACAACCTGCGCCTCAAGATCAAGCTGTGGAAGGAGAAGGGACAGATTGCCAGCAGCAGCGATGCCACCGGCTGGAGCCTCGAACCCACCAAGGACGAGAAGGGCGATTTTTTCTAACCAGCCCCTCGAGAACCCCGGGCCCGCCCGGGGTTCTCTTTATCCAGCACGGCTGACCCGACTTATCCCTCAGCTCACGCAGCTCACGCAGCTCACGCAGCTCACGCAGCTCACAGCCAGTCAGCACCAACGGCGAACACGCTGGCAATACGCCACATACTCGTCGCCGAAACGGGCGCGCAGCAGCCGCTCCTCCGGCATGATCTGAAAGCGGGTCAGCCAGGCAACCAGCACGATTGGCCCAACCCAGACCCAACTTCCACCGAGATAACAGCCCCAGGCGGCCAGCCAGCAGAGCAAGCCCAGATACATGGGATTGCGACTGACACGATAGACGCCGCAGGTCACCAGACGACTGGTGTGCTGCGGTTTGGTGGGGCTGACCGTGGTCTGATGGTGACGAAACCGTTGCAGGGCACCAAAGCCCATGATGGCCCCCGCCACGACCAGCACAGCCATCAGCGCCATTGCCCAGATGCCGGGCTGACTCTCCCCTCTTAGCCACCACATGGCCCCGGCACAGAGCAGAAAGATCAGCGGTGGTGGCAAACGTAACTCAAGATTGACCATTTTCTTCCCCTGACGAGTGTCGGCCGAACCCGTGTTGCGGTAGACTCCCAACCAGTCAGCGCCTGTTGAGAGTGACAAAGATCATAATAATAACAACAAGTTGTGGTTAAACCACCACCAATGTGGCCGACCCCGTCCAAACTATCCAACGCGAATAACAAAAAGGAATCACCATGCACAAGAAAACTCTGCTGGCTACCCTGATCTTCGGCCTGCTCGCGGGCCAAGCCGTTGCGGCTCCCTATCTGCCCCTTGCGACGGATCATCGCAACGGCCAGGAGCAAACCGCCAGCAACGCCTGGTTGGAAGTGGATCTGGGCGCCTTTGAACACAATATCCAGACCCTCAAGGATCGTCTCGGTGACAAGGGCCCGCAGATCTGCGCCATCATGAAGGCCGACGCTTACGGTCATGGCATCGACCTGCTGGTCCCCTCCGTGGTCAAGGCAAATATCCCCTGCATCGGCATCGCCAGCAACGAAGAGGCGCGCGTCGCCCGCGAGAAGGGCTTTACCGGCCGTCTGATGCGGGTGCGTGCTGCCACCCCGGATGAAGTAGAGCAGGCCCTGCCCTACAAGATGGAGGAGCTGATCGGCAGTCTGGTCAGTGCCCAGGGTATCGCCGATATCGCCCAGCGCCACCACACCACCATTCCGGTGCATATTGCACTCAACTCCGCCGGCATGAGCCGCAACGGCATCGACCTGCGTCTGGCCGATGCCAAGCAGGATGCGCTGGCCATGCTCAAGCTCAAGGGGATCACCCCGGTCGGCATCATGACCCACTTCCCGGTTGAGGAGAAAGAGGACGTCAAGATGGGACTGGCCCAGTTCAAACTGGACTCCCAGTGGCTGCTGGAAGCGGGCAAGCTGGATCGCAGCAAGATCACCATCCACGCCGCCAACTCCTTCGCCACTCTGGCCGTGCCGGACGCCTACTTCGACATGGTGCGCCCGGGCGGCCTGCTCTACGGTGACTCCATCCCCTCCCACACCGAATACAAGCGGGTGATGGCATTCAAGACCCAGGTCGCCTCTGTCAACCACTATGCAGCGGGTAACACCGTCGGTTATGACCGCACCTTTACTCTCAAGCGTGACTCCTGGCTCGCCAACCTGCCGCTGGGCTACTCCGATGGCTATCGCCGGTCACTGAGCAACAAGGCCTATGTGCTGATCCAGGGTCAGAAGATGCCGGTGGTCGGCAAGACTTCCATGAACACCATCATGGTGGACGTGACGGATCTGAAAGGGGTGAAACCCGGTGACGAGGTGGTGCTGTTTGGCCGTCAGGGTGACGCCGAAGTGAAACAGGCGGATCTGGAGGAGTACAACGGCGCCCTGCTGGCGGACATGTACACCATCTGGGGCTACACCAACCCCAAGAAGATCAAACGCTGATAACACGATATGAAAAAGGGCTCCCGCGGGAGCCCTTGTTGTTATTGCTTAATTGTCTGCCGCGCTCAAGCGGCCTTTTTACGGGTCACAAACAGACTCAGCCCCATGGATGCCAGCAGGATCAATGCAACTACGCCCAGTGCAATGCCGGTCGGGATCTTGAAGATATCCAGCAGTAGCATCTTGACCCCGATAAACATCAGGATCAGCGCCAGACCGTATTTGAGCAGGGCGAAGCGATCAGCCACACCTGCCAGCAGGAAGTACATGGCACGCAGACCCATGATGGCGAAGATGTTGGAGGTCAGCACGATGAAGGGATCCGTGGTCACCGCGAAGATGGCCGGGATACTGTCCACCGCGAAGATGAGGTCGCTCACCTCCACCAACACCAGAATGAGCAGCAGCGGAGTGGCATAGCGCACACCGTCACGCCAGACGAAGAACTTCTCCCCTTCCAGGGTCTCGGTCACCTTGAAGCGACGGCGCATCCAGCCCAGCAGCGGATTGTTGGCGAGATCAGGCTCCTTGTCGGCCGCCCACAGCATCTTGGCGCCGGTCAGCAGCAAGAAAGCGCCGAACAGATAGAGGATCCAGTGGAACTGCTCGATGAGCCAGCTGCCCGCGAACACCATACCGGCACGCATCACGATGGCACCCAGCACCCCGTAGAGCAGCACCCGGCGCTGCAACTCGGCCGGAATGGCAAAGTAGCCGAACAGCATCAGCCAGACGAAGACGTTGTCCACTGCCAGCGCTTTCTCGATGAGGTAGCCGGTGAGGAACTCCAACCCCTTCTGGTTGGCGATTTCACGGCCCGCGCTGTGATCCAGCCAGAGCCAGATAGCCAGGTTGAAGAGCAGCGCCACGCTGACCCAGATGAGGGACCAGACACCCGCCTCTTTGAGGGACACCTTGTGTGACTTGCCGCCACCGACAAAGCGTATGTCTATCCATAACAGGACCAGCACTATGCTGAAGAAACCGGTCCACATCCACCATTCACCCATGTTCACTTCTCCCAAAAACGACAAAACCCACGACCGAGAGGCGTGGGTTTGCGTTTGGAGCAGATACACCTTGCCTCTCGGCAAGGTCTCACTTACAGCTGATTTGCATCGACTGCCCGGCTGCCGGGTGCACTGCAGGATATGGGTGCACCGTAATGACGACAAACCGGCGAGAAGTTACTCCCCTTGTTGCGCGGATAGTAGCAGCGGTAAAAGATAACGCCAAGAGGCATCTTCACTGCCGTCAAAAATAAATCGGGGCCCCATCAAGGAGCCCCGCAAACAGGTTCAACACATCCCCATCAGAGCGGGTCGACCTTGAGGCAGGAGACCGCGTGATCGAAGTTCCCCTCCAGCACAGGGCGGGTCTTGGCACACTCGGGGCCAGCCACCGGGCAGCGGGTGCGGAACACGCAGCCTGACGGCGGGTTCATCGGCGATGGCAAGTCCCCTTCCAGGATCTGGATCACCTTGTTGCGCTCCAGCTCAGGATCCGGGATCGGCACCGCTGACATCAGCGCCTTGGTGTAGGGGTGCAACGGGTTGGCGAAGATCTCTTTGCGGGTCCCCAACTCGACGGCGTTCCCCAGATACATCACCAGCACCCGATCGGAGATATGCTTGACCACCGACAGGTCGTGGGCGATGAAGATGAGCGACAGCCCCATCTCCTTTTGCAGGGATTTGAGCAGGTTGACCACCTGCGCCTGGATAGAGACATCAAGCGCTGACACCGGCTCATCGCAGATGATCATCTTGGGCTCGAGGATCAGCGCCCGGGCGATACCGATCCGCTGGCACTGGCCGCCAGAAAACTCGTGAGGGTAGCGGTTGACCAGGTTGGGCAAGAGCCCCACCTTGCTCATCATGGCGCGCACCTTCTCCTTCACCTCTTCCCGTGGCAGGTTGGGATAGAAGGTGATGAGCGGCTCGGCAATGATGTCGCCGATGGTCATGCGCGGGTTCAGAGAGGCCAGCGGATCCTGGAAGATCATCTGGATCTCTTTGCGCTTCTCGCGCAGGGCATTCTGATCGAGCTTGGTGAGATCGTCACCCAGCCACACCACCTTACCATCGGTGGCCGGTACCAGACCGATGATGGCGCGGGCAAAGGTCGATTTGCCGCAGCCGGACTCCCCCACCACACCGAGGGTTTCCCCCTCATAGAGACGCAAGGTCACCCCATCGACCGCCTTGAGGTCGGACGGTTTGGCCCAGGGCCACGCCTTGCCACTCTTGATACTGAAGTGGACCTTGAGGTCAGACACTTCCAACAGCAATTTTTTGTCGGCACCCATTTAGTTGGCCCCCTTGTTCATGGCATCCGAAACCCAGTGGCAAGCACGCTCCCGACCGTCGTTGAACGGGGTCAGGATCGGTGACTGCTGGCCGCAAATCTCGCTGACCCGGTGGCAACGCTCCTGGAAGGGGCAGCCGGTGGGCAGACGCAGCAGGTTGGGCGGATTGCCCGGGATGGTGGGCAGCACTTCCCCTTCGGTATCGAGACGAGGAATTGCGCGCAGGAGGCCTTCGGTGTAGGGGTGGCTCGGGCGATAGAAGATATCGTCTACCTTGCCGTACTCCATGGTACGACCGGCATACATCACCAGCACCTTGTTGCAGATACCGGCGACCACGCCAAGGTCGTGGGTGATCATGATGATGGCGGTGTTGAACTCGCGCTTGAGCTCGTTCATCAGAGTCATGATCTGGGCCTGTACGGTCACGTCGAGTGCGGTGGTCGGTTCGTCGGCGATCAGCAGTTGCGGCCGGCAGAGCAGCGCCATGGCGATCATCACCCGCTGACGCATACCGCCGGAGAACTCGTGGGGATACATGCCCATCCGTTTGCGTGCTTCGGGAATTTTGACCGCATCGAGCATCCGTACCGACTCTTCGAACGCTTCCGCCTTGCTCACCCCTTTGTGCAGCATCAGCACTTCCATCAGCTGATCCTGCACCTTCATGTAGGGGTTGAGCGAGGTCATGGGGTCCTGGAAGATCATGGCGATCTTCTCGGAGCGGATCTTGTTGAGCTTGGACTCCGGCAGGTTGAGGATCTCCTCCCCCTGAAACTTGGCAGAACCGGTAATAATGCCGTTTTTGGCCAGCAGCCCCATGATGGCGAAGGCCGTCTGGGATTTGCCGGAGCCGGACTCGCCGACGATCCCCAGGGTTTCACCCGCAGAGAGAGAAAAGTTGAGGTCGTTGACCGCCACCACATTGCCGTCCGGGGTCTTGAACTCGACCCGCAGATCTTTCACATCCAGTAACTTCATATAAAAACTCCTTATCGATCTTTCGTGATGCTTTCCTGTCGATCCGATGCTCGATTAACGATCTTTCGGATCGAGGGCGTCACGCAGACCATCCCCGAGGAAGTTGAAGCAAAACAGGGTCACCACCATAAAGCAGGCGGGGAACAGGAGTTGCCAGATGGCCACTTCCATCGACTTGGAGCCTTCATCCAGCAGGGCGCCCCAGCTGGTCATCGGTTCCTGAACACCAAGGCCCAGGAAACTCAGGAAGGATTCAAACATGATCATGCCCGGCACCAGCAAGGTGGCGTAGACGGCCACGATACCGAGTACGTTCGGTACGATGTGACGGGTGATGATCTTCCACTTGGAGACGCCACAGACGTGGGCCGCCTCGATAAACTCCTTGCTCTTGAGGCTCAAGGTCTGGCCGCGCACGATACGCGCCATGTCGAGCCAGCTTACCGCCCCGATGGCGATAAAGATGAGTGCCAGATTGCGGCCAAAGAAGGTGACCAGCATGATGACAAAGAACATGAAGGGGAAAGCGTTGAGGATCTCCAGTACCCGCATCATCAGGCTGTCGACCCGCCCGCCGATAAAACCGGAGGCAGCGCCATACAGGGTGCCGATGATGACCGCCACCATGGCGCCCATGATGCCGACCATCAGGGAGATGCGACCGCCCAGCAGGGTGCGCACGAACAGATCGCGCCCCAGACTGTCGGTTCCGAAGTAGTGACCCGCTTCCATATCGGGCGGCGACTGCATGGCGCCCCAGTCCGGATCGTCAAAGGTGTATTGGGACAGATGGGGGCCAAAGATGACCGCCAGACCGATGATGGTCAGAATGATCAGGCTGGTCAGGGCCGCCTTGTTGCGCAGGAAACGGCGACGGGCATCCTTCCACAGGGAGCGCCCCTCCACCACTTCCACTTTTTGCGCGAACGCCTCGACGGCATCGCGTTTTTCAGTTGAAACAACCATGATGAACTCCCGAATTAGTAACGGATCTTGGGATCGATAAAGGCGTAGAGAATATCGACCACTGCGTTAAAGGTGATGGTGAGGGCGCCGACCAGAATGGTCAGACCGAGCACCATGGAGTAATCACGGTTAAGGGCACCGTTGACGAACAGCTGACCGATCCCCGGCAGGCCGAAGATGGTCTCGATCACCACGGAACCTGTGATGATGCCGACAAAGGCCGGGCCCAGATAGGAGACCACTGGCAGCATAGCCGGACGCAGCGCGTGTTTCAGGATGATGTGGCGCAGCGGCAAGCCCTTGGCACGAGCGGTACGGATGAAGTTGGAGTTCATGGTCTCGATCATGCTGCCCCGCATGATCCGCGAGATGGCGGAGATGTAGTACATCATCATGCCGAACACCGGCAGCACCATAAACTGGATGCCACCGCCCTGCCAGCCACCAGCAGGGAACCAACCCAGATGAATACTGAAAAACAGCACCAGCAAGGGCGCCAGCACAAAGCCCGGGATCACCACCCCGGCCATGGCCGACGACATCAGCAGATAGTCGATGATGGTGTTCTGTTTCAGTGCCGCTATGGTGCCGAAGGTGACCCCCAGCAGCACGGCGAAGAAGAAGGCCGTGGTCCCGATCTTGGCGGAAACAGGCAGCGCCTGACTCACCAGATCATTGACGGTGAAATCCTTGTATTTGAAAGAGGGGCCCAAATCACCCTGCACCAGGTTGCCCAGGTAGGTGAGATATTGCATGCCAATGGGTTTGTCGAGCCCGTATTTGGCCTCGATGTTGGCGATGACTTCGGGGGGCAGTGAACGCTCGCTGGTAAAGGGGTTACCCGGGGCGAAACGCATCATGAAGAAAGAGACGGTGATCAAGACCAGCAGAGTCGGGATCGCTTCCAATAGCCGTTTAAAAATGAATTTCAACATAGACATTTCCTGTCCTGTACTGCTTCCAAATGGTCGCGGTTGTAATAAAGGCCCGCCGTCCGGCGGGCCCTGCTTGTTATGCGACTTGTTGCTTTAAATCAGTGAGCAATGATGTACATATCTTTGCTGTAGAGGTTATCCAGCGGGTTGGCCGGATAGCCGCCTACATAGGGTTTGACCATACGGGCAGTCACGTACTGGTAGATGGGGGCGATCGGCATGTCCTTGGCCAGGATCTCTTCAGCCTGGACGTAGAGCTTGTTGCGGGCCGCCACATCAACCTGATCACGGGACGAATCCATCAGCTTGTCGAACTCCGGATTGGAGTACTTGCCGTCGTTGTTGCCGTGGGTGGTCTGCATCAGATCCAGCATGGAGGAGGCCTCGTTGTAGTCGGCGATCCAGCCGGCACGACCTACGTCAAACTGACCCTGTTTCTTGGTTTCCAGGTAAGTTTTCCACTCCTGGTTGACCAGGCTCACCTGCACGCCCAGCTTCTTCCACATGGAGGCCACGGCCACAGCCACTTTCTTGTGGTTGTCGTCGGTGTTGTAGAGCAGCTCGAACTTCAGCGGCTTGCTGGCATCGAAACCGGCCTCTTGCAGCAGCGCCTTGGCCTTGGCATCACGCTCGGCCTGGGTCATCTTCGACCATTCCGGAGCCACCGGCTTGAAGCCATCGACGAAGTCCGGCACCAGGGTGTAACCCGGCGTCTGACCCTGACCCATCACCTTGTCGGCGATCACGTTGCGATCGATGGCATAGGAGAGCGCAGTACGGACACGCACATCGTCAAACGGCTTCTTCTTGACGTTGTACTGGTAGTAGTAAGTACCAACATAACCGGTCACTTTCAGCTCGTCCGGCTTCTCTTTCTTCATCTGCTTGAAGCGCTCGATGGGCATCTGATAGGTGATGTCCACTTCGCCCGCCAGATAGCGGCTCAGGTCGGCGTTGGTAGACTGGATGGGCAGATAGACCACCTTGTTGATGACGGTCTTGCCATCGTTCCAGTAGTGCTTGTTGCGCTCCACTTCGACGCGCTCGTTCACCACCCAGTTCTTCAGGGTATAGGCACCGTTGGATACCATATTTTCCGGCTGGGTCCACTTGTCACCGAACTTCTCGATCACCTTCTTCGGTACCGGATAGGTGGTGGTGTGGGAGAGCATGCTGACGAAGTAAGGGATCGCTTTCTCGAGCTGCACTTCGAAGGTGTAGTCGTCGGTCGCCTTCACGCCCAGCGTATCAGCCGGCTTTTTACCTGCGATGATCTCGGAGGCATTGGCAATGGTCGGGATCTCCAGATACCAGGAGTAAGGAGAGGCGGTTTTCGGATCAACGGCACGCTGGAAAGCAAAAACAAAATCGTGGGCAGTGACCGGGTCACCGTTGGACCACTTGGCATCTTTGCGCAGGTGGAAGACGTAGTGCTTGTTATCCTTGGTTTCCCAGGATTCAGCCACCGCCGGGAGAATTTCCCCTTTCGGGCCGGATGCAACGAGACCTTCGAACAGGTCGCGCAGGATATTGGATTCGACCGTTCCTTCGGTCTTGTGCGGGTCAAGGGTCGCAGGCTCGGAGCCGTTGCCTTTTACCAGTTGCTGGACTTCAGCCAACTTGGTTCCCGCCGGGACATCGGCAGCCTGAGCCACATTGACGCCACCAAACAGTGCAGCCACCAGCAATGTGTTAATCATTGTTTTTTTATGAGTCATTTCCCTACTCCAACAAGAACATTCCATGCGTTTTTTAAAGTGACGGGGTTAAAACCCGCTCCCAGCATAATTCCCTGCCAATTCCGATAATGCAACAGATATTGTCAGGGTAATCGTCATTTTCTGGTCAAAAAATCAGCTAGCATGCGCTTTTTCAGTATTAAAACACCAGCAAAGCGCTCATTTTTCACACAAACGACCGATTCTAGAAAAGACCGGGCAAAAAGCAACCAATAAAAAGCCGGTCACGAGGACCGGCTTTCATAAAGCGGAGCTGGCTCACATCAGGCTGGGGAAAACCCCCTTGATACCGGCCACCATGATCTCGATACCCAGCGACATCATGATAAGACCCATGATACGGGTCACCACGTTGATGCCGGTGTTGCCCATGATCTTGAACAGCAGCGGCGCGGCGCGGAAGATGAGCCAGGAGCAGAAGGAGAAGACCACGACAACCACTGACATGCCGAGCAGCTGCTGCCAGTGGCTCTGGCTGGCATAGACAATCACCGAGGAGATGGCACCGGGGCCCGCCATCAGCGGCAGCGCCAGCGGTACCACGGCGATAGACTCGCGCACCGCCAGTTCACCCTTCTCCTGTTTGTTGTGCTTCACTTCGCCCAGCTTGCCCTGCAGCATCGACCAGGCAATCAGGGTAATCAGCGACCCACCGGCGATCCGGAACGACGCCAGCGAGATGCCAAAGCCATCGAGGATCAGCTGCCCCATATACATGGAGACCAGCAGGATCACCATCACCGCGATATTGGCTGTGGTATTGGTTTTCATCCGTTCGGCCTGGGTATGGTGGCTGGTCAGGCTGACAAACACCGGCAACAAACCAAGCGGGTTGATAATTGCGAACAAACCGACAAAAAACTTCAGATACAACGAGACGTCAATTGCTGCCATAGGCGCCTTCCAATAGAGTTTCGGGCCCAGCGGGCCAGTCCATTAATTTCGTGCGTAAATTTACATCATAGCCAGAGCGGGCACCAATCAAATAATCTCACCATTTTGAGGGTTTTTTAGTTAGTTCATCTAATGCATCCGCGCTAACCGGCATAAACCGATGCCAAAAGCCCTTTCTACCGCCCGACACGCGTTAGAAAAGTGAGCGCAAGCCTGCTCAATCATGACCAGAGAGTCCGACTATGACTGACCGAATGACCAAGCGACTCGAGAGAATCCAGGCTTTGCCTTCCCACTATTTCAGGCCAGACATCACTTCATTGACTCGGCAAGAGAGCCACAATGCAAAAACCGGGAAAGGGGGCAGAAATAGCCCCCTCGGGGAATAAAGCGGATTAGTCATGGATTAAAACAACAATCATTTTTGCAACAAACGCTGGAATAAAGTGCGTTTGTCGGTGATTTTGAAACCAATTCACTCATATTTGCTAACCTATACCGCCAAAATAGCTCTGCAATCCTATGTTCGATTGCAATTAACCACTTGATAAATGTGGTTTATTACCCTGCGTTAACAACTCTCTCGCCTTTCCCTTTGATGCACATTCCGATAACATCAGTCAAACAAGGATTGTGAAATAAAATTTCTTTTGTTCTTTTGTTACACATGATCCAGATCAAGTTTTTCTGAGTCAGCCCCGCTCTATAATCGACTCAGAAAGCGATTTAGTAAGGCATGTGAAAAAGCTGTTGCAACGATACCGTCTTGACAGGGCGACTATAATTGCCGGGCATTGCCAACGTCTTACTAAACAGTTTTCAAATAATCAGGAGATAAACATGGCAGTAACCAATTTGGCTGAACTGGATGCACTGGTCGCCCGCGTTAAGGAAGCCCAGCGTGAATTCGCCAGCTTCTCTCAAGAGCAGGTAGACAAGATCTTCCGTGCCGCCGCCCTGGCCGCCAACAACGCCCGTATCCCCCTGGCCCAGATGGCCGTGGAAGAATCCGGTATGGGTATCATCGAAGACAAGGTTATCAAGAACCACTTCGCCTCCGAATACATCTACAACAAGTACAAAGACGAGAAGACCTGCGGCATTCTGAGCGAAGATGATCAGATGGGTACCATCACCATCGCCGAGCCGGTAGGTATCATCTGTGGTATCGTTCCGACCACCAACCCGACCTCCACTGCGATCTTCAAATCCATGATCGCGCTCAAGACCCGCAACGCCATCATTTTCTCCCCGCACCCCCGTGCCAAGAACTCCACCAATACCGCTGCCAAGCTGGTACTGGATGCAGCTGTTGCCGCCGGTGCACCGAAAGACATCATCGGCTGGATCGACCAACCGTCTGTTGAGCTCTCCAACGCCCTGATGAAGCACGAAGACATCAACCTGATCCTGGCCACCGGTGGCCCGGGCATGGTGAAAGCAGCCTACTCCTCCGGTAAGCCTGCTATCGGTGTGGGTGCCGGTAACGTGCCTATCGTTATCGACGAAACCGCCGATGTTAAGCGTGCCGTTGCCTCCATCCTGATGTCCAAGACTTTCGATAACGGCGTGGTCTGTGCTTCCGAGCAGGCAGTCATCGTTGTTGATGCCATCTACGACCAGGTTAAAGAGCGCTTTGCATCCCACAAGGGCCATGTGCTCTCCAAAGAAGATGCTGACAAGGTACGTAAAGTCATCCTGATCAACGGCGCCCTGAACGCCAACATCGTTGGCCAGCCAGCCACCAAGATTGCCGAGATGGCAGGCGTAACTGTACCGGCTGATACCAAGATCCTGATCGGTGAAGGCGTCAAGCTGTGTGCAGAAGATGAGTTTGCTCACGAGAAATTGTCCCCGCTGCTCGGTATGTTCCGTGCAAGCAGCTTCGAAAACGCCGTTGATATGGCCTGTGACATGGTCAACATCGGTGGTATCGGCCACACCTCAGGTCTGTACACCGACCAGGACCGCAACGCTGACCGCATCAAGTACTTCGGCGACAAGATGAAGACCGCGCGTATCCTGATCAACACTCCGTCTACCCAAGGCGGTATCGGTGACCTGTACAACTTCGCAATGGCACCGTCCCTGACCCTGGGTTGCGGCTCCTGGAGCGGTAACTCCATCTCCGAAAACGTGGGTCCGAAGCACCTGATCAACAAGAAGACAGTCGCAAAACGGGCAGAAAACATGCTGTGGCACAAACTTCCGAAATCCATCTACTTCCGTCGTGGTTCCCTGCCGATCGCTCTGAGCGACCTGGAAGGTAAAAAGCGTGCCATGGTCGTAACTGACCGCTTCCTGTTCAACAACGGCTACGCCGATGAACTGGTCAGCCTGCTGAAAGCACAGAATATGGAAGTGGAAGTGTTCTACGAAGTAGAAGCTGACCCGACCCTGGCTGTGGTTCGCAAGGGTGCCGAGATGGCCAACTCCTTCAAACCGGACGTTATCCTGGCGCTGGGCGGTGGTTCACCGATGGATGCGGCCAAGATCATGTGGGTGATGTACGAGCACCCGAACACTGCGTTCGAAGATCTGGCCATGCGCTTCATGGACATCCGCAAGCGTATCTACAAGTTCCCGAAAATGGGCGTGAAGGCCGAACTGGTCTGTATCACCACCACTTCCGGTACCGGCTCTGAAGTCACTCCGTTTGCGGTAGTAACCGATGAAGTGTCTGGTCAGAAGTATCCGCTGGCTGACTACGAGCTGACCCCGAACATGGCCATCGTTGATGCCAACCTGGTCATGGGCATGCCGAAGTCCCTGTGTGCCTTCGGTGGTATCGATGCCGTGACTCACGCCATGGAAGCCTATGTTTCCGTACTGGCTAACGAGTACTCCGACGGCCAGGCGCTGCAAGCCCTGAAAATGCTGAAAGAGTACCTGCCGTCCAGCTACCAGAACGGTGCCAACGACCCGATCGCTCGTGAGAAGGTGCACAATGCTGCCACCATCGCCGGTATCGCGTTCGCCAACGCCTTCCTGGGTGTGTGCCACTCCATGGCTCACAAACTGGGTGCCGAGTTCCACATTCCGCACGGTCTGGCTAACGCCCTGCTGATCAGCAACGTCATCCGCTACAACGCGAACGACAACCCGACCAAGCAGACTGCGTTCTCCCAATACGACCGTCCGCAGGCTCGTCGTCGTTACGCCGAAGTCGCTGACCACCTGGGTCTGACTGCTGCCGGTGACCGCACCGCAGCCAAGATCGAGAAGCTGCTGACCTGGCTGGACGAGCTGAAGGCTACCTTGGGTATCCCGGCCTCTATCCGCGAAGCTGGCGTGACTGAAGCTGACTTCCTGGCCAAGGTTGACCAGCTGGCTATCGAAGCTTTCGATGACCAGTGCACCGGCGCCAACCCGCGCTACCCGCTGATCAGCGAGCTGAAGCAGGTTCTGCTGGACTCCTACTACGGTCGTCCGTTCACCGAAGCCGCTCCGGTAACTGCTGCCCCGGTTGAAGCCAAGGTTGAAGGCAAGAAGAAATCCAAGGCCTGATAACCAGTCCTGAGATAACAAGCCCGCGCACTGCGCGGGCTTTTTTTATCTGCCACTTATCACAGCGCTCCTCTCTCCAGCCGATTGCGGTAGTGCAGCCCCTAACTTCCCAACCAACCAACCAACCAACCAACCAACCAACCAACCAACCAACCAACTCGCCCCAGCCAATCCGCTATCAACATCCCAACCTGTGACTCTGTATTGATGGCCCCCTCTGATAACAAGAGCACGCCCCATCACCTCCTCTCCCCTACCCGCAACGAATTACCCTGACGGGCAGATGTGAACAGTCAACGTCATCTACAGAGCTAAAGGTGTGATAAACAGGATAAGCGGAGCCTCGCTAACGCAACGCAGCAGAACTGCCGACTGGCGTACGTGCAGGGCAGCAGGGACAGAGCAATGATAATTCGCAGAGAAAGCGGAGAAGACTGTCAGTGAAGAGAGTTGTTGCACCGGTTGATCAACCGACACATCAATCAGCAGTTGCCACGATGCAAAGATAAAAAATGGCAGCCATCTGGCTGCCATCGGGAGAGCACGATTCAGCGATCAGAGGGTCGCAGCGACTTCATCGGAGATGGAGCCGTTGTGATACACCTCTTGTACGTCGTCCAGATCTTCCAGCATATCGATCAGACGCATCAGCTTGGGCGCGGTCTCGGCATCCAGCTCAGCTTCGGTGGAGGGGATCATGGTCACTTCGGCGCTCTGGGCCTTGAAGCCGGCAGCTTCCAGACCGTCCAGCACGGTACCGAAGTCGTTCGGGGTGGTGTACACCTCGATGGTGCCATCCTCTTCAGTGACCACGTCATCGGCGCCCGCTTCCAGCGCAGCATCCATCAGGGCATCTTCGTCTACGCCCACGAAAGTCAGCACCTTTCTTGCTGAACAGATAGGCAACGGAGCCGTCGGTGCCCAGGTTGCCACCGCACTTGCTGAAGGCGTGACGCACTTCGGCTACGGTACGGTTACGGTTGTCGGTCAGGCACTCTACCATCACCGCAGAGCCAGCCGGGCCGTAACCTTCGTACACGATGGTATCGAGCTGTTCGCCATCGCCACCACCGGCGCCACGCTGAATGGCACGGTTGATGGTGTCGCGGGTCATGTTGTTGGTCAGGGCGGCAGTCACCGCAGCACGCAGACGCGGGTTGTTGGCCGGATCGGCATCACCCAGACGCGCGGAGGTAGTGATTTCGCGGATCAGCTTGGTGAAGATCTTGCCACGCTTGGCGTCCTGAGCGGCCTTGCGGTGTTTGATGTTGGCCCATTTACTGTGACCTGCCATAGAGACTCTCCGTTATTTTTTAAATGTCAGTAACACTGATCATGACTAACCCAAGGGAAACACAGAGGCCGCACGGCGGCGGCCTCCGGTGCCGGTATCGGCTTACTCGTCGCCCTTGACGGTGGTTGCAATCGCCAGCTCACCCAGTTGGGCGGCATTGGCAAGGCTGGGGGCGTCTGTCATCAGACAGGCGGCCGCGGTCGTTTTCGGGAAGGCGATGACGTCCCGAATGTTTTCGGTGCCGGTCAGCAGCATGCTGAGACGGTCCAGACCGAAGGCCAGACCGGCGTGCGGCGGGGTGCCGTACTTCAGGGCATCCAGCAGGAAGCCAAACTTCAGGCGCTGCTCGGCCGGGGTGATACCCAGGATATCGAACACGGTGGATTGCATCTCGCTGTTGTGGATACGGACAGAGCCGCCACCCACTTCGTAGCCGTTGATCACCATGTCGTAGGCGTTGGCGTAAGCACCTACAGGGTTGGCTTTCAGCTCGGCCGGGCTCATGTTGCTCGGCGCGGTGAACGGGTGGTGCATGGCGGCCAGACCACCTTCACCATCTTCCTCGAACATCGGGAAGTCGATGACCCACAGCGGTTTCCAGCTGTTCTCCAGCAGGCCCAGATCGCGACCCACTTTCAGACGCAGGGCGCCCATGGCATCGCAGACCACTTTCTTGCTGTCAGCGCCAAAGAAGATGATGTCGCCGTCGGCAGCGCCGGTACGAGCCAGGATCTCGCGCACGATCTCGTCAGAGAGGAACTTGGCAACCGGAGACTGCACACCTTCGATACCATTGGCCGCTTCGTTGACCTTCATCCAGGCCAAGCCCTTGGCACCGTAGATGCCGACAAACTTGGTGTATTCGTCGATCTGCTTGCGAGAGAGCTCGGCACCACCCGGGACTTTCAGGGCAGCCACACGGCCTTTCGGATCGTTGGCGGGGCCCGCGAACACGGCGAACTCGACAGCAGTCAGCAGATCAGCCACATCGACCAGCTCCATTGGCAGACGCAGGTCCGGCTTGTCGGAGCCGTAGCGACGCATGGCTTCGTCGAAGGTCATGATCGGGAAGTCGCCCAGATCCACGTTCAGGATGTGCAGCCACAGTTTGCGGATCATCTCTTCCATCACTTCACGCACTTGCGGCGCGGTCATGAAGGAGGTCTCCACGTCGATCTGGGTGAATTCCGGCTGGCGGTCGGCACGCAGGTCTTCGTCACGGAAGCACTTGACGATCTGGTAGTAGCGATCGAAGCCGGACATCATCAGCAACTGCTTGAACAGCTGGGGTGATTGCGGCAGAGCGTAGAACTTGCCCTTGTGCACGCGGCTCGGCACCAGATAGTCACGGGCACCTTCCGGGGTGGCCTTGGTCAGCATCGGGGTCTCGATATCGAGGAAGCCGTGCTCGTCCATGAAGCGGCGTACGAAGGCGCTGGCCTTGGCACGGGTCTTCAGGTACTTGGCCATCTCGGGACGACGCAGATCCAGGTAGCGATACTTGAGGCTGATCTCTTCGCTGTTGACCTGATTGAAGTCCAGCGGCAGCGGCTCGGCACGGTTGATGATGTTGAGTTCGTGGGCGAACACTTCGATGGCGCCAGTGGCCATGTCGCTGTTGCGCTGGGACTCGGGACGGGTGCGCACCACGCCGGTCACCTGGATGCAGAACTCGCCGCGCAGCTCGGAGGCCAGGGCGAACGCGTCCGGCTTGTCCGGATCGAAGAACACCTGAACGATCCCTTCCCGGTCGCGCATATCGATAAAGATCAGACCGCCGAGATCACGACGACGATGAACCCAACCGCACAATGTAATGGTCTGCCCTGCATGGGCCTCATTGACCTGTCCGCAATAGATAGAGCGCATGGACTTCTTCCTTCGAAATTGTAGAGAGACGGTTAACCTTGGGCCGCCGGGCACGACTGGCAAGCACCGTCTGTCTCACAGCTGGCCAGATTCTTTTTCTTACCCGGTTTGAAATCAGTCTCGTACCATCCGGTTCCCTTGAGCCGGAAGCCTGCCGCCGATATCAGCTTGACCAGATTCGGCTTGCTACAGGCCGGACAGTCGGTCAGGGGGGCATCGAAAGCTTTTGCAGTTTTGCCAATTCATGGCCACAGACGTCGCAACGATATTCGTAGATAGGCATGGGTCACAAGAAATTGAAAAACAAAAGGGCTGGCATTATAGAGGAAAACCCCCTTTTGGGTAAAATGGCCAACAGCCTCCTTTCGCCAGTTTTTTGCACTCGATGGCAAAAAGCGGGTAAAAAATCGGCACGAATGCACCAAGAGCGAAGAGAATAGCCATCATGAGCCTCTATTTGGGCCTGCCGCAGTGGTCCCACCCCAGCTGGCCCGGCCAGTTGCTGGGCCTTGGCGCCAAGCCTGCCGAACACCTCGCCCACTACGCCACCGTGTTCAACTCGGTGGAGGGTAACACCACCTTCTACGCCCTGCCGACACCGGACACTGTACAGCGCTGGGCCGATGCGGTGCCCGATCACTTTCGTTTCAACTTCAAATTTCCGCAAGCCATCAGCCACCAGAGCGATCTCGTGAGTGCAGACAAGCAAGTAGCCGACTTTATCAAGCTGCTTGCGCCGCTGCACGACAAGCTGGGGCTGCTCACCCTGCAGTTGCCCGCCCGTTTCGGGCCACAGGGGCTGGCCAGACTGGCGGCCTTCATTGATCGGCTGCCATGGGCGTTTCGCTACGCCCTCGAAGTGCGCCACCCTGAGTTCTTCGCCAAGGGGGAGGCCGAGCGGGCATTGAACCGGCTGCTGATGGAACAGGGAGTGAACCGGGTGATGCTCGACAGCCGGCCACTCTTCTCGGTGCAAGCAACCACGCCAGCCCTTGTCGATGCCCAGGGCAAGAAACCACGCCTGCCGGTGCATCTGCTGGCCACCGCCAACGCCCCCATGGTGCGCTTTATCGGCCTGCCGGATCCGGCGGCCAATCACCCCTTCCTGCCCAGCTGGCTCCCCCACTGGCGCCAGTGGCTTTCCGAGGGCAAGGATCTCTACCTCTATATACATACTGCCGACAACGCCCAGGCACCTGAGCTGGCCCGCCAGATCACCCGCTTGCTGGAGCAGGAGATGGCCCCCTGGCCGGGGGAAAACGATCGCGCACGGCAGGGAGTGCTGCGCTTTTAGCCAACCCATTCTGCGGCCATCGTTTCGCTGCAAAAAAAGTGCTTTTTTGTGGCGTGGCAAGCCCTGGCGTCAAGACAAACGGCCATCAATCCTCTACACTACCGCCCCAAGTAAGGGTCCGGAACATGGCCCGTACGAACAGGACAGGTCCAAAGGATTTCACGACCAGCCACCCCGTTCGTAAACAGGTGATAAATCTACTCTGATGGGTGTCACCCAACGACTCAATTGAACAATACAGCCGGGTGATGTCCCGACTGTCAGGTTGCGCCAGCATGCATACCAAAGATCAAATTTTTGCCGCCCCGATCGCCCGATTGGGAGACTTCTGTTTTGACGAACAGGTCGTCGACGTGTTTCCCGATATGATCCAGCGCTCGGTGCCGGGTTACAGCAACATCATCTCTGCCATCGGCATGATGGCCGCCCGCTACGCCCAACCCGAGAGCCGACTCTATGATCTCGGCTGCTCACTGGGCGCCGCGACCCAGGCGATGCGTCGCCATGTCAGCCAGCCCGGCTGCCGCATCACCGCGGTGGATCTCTCCCATCCGATGATCGAGCGTGCCCGCGCCCACCTCTCCGGTTTCAAATCCGAGGTGCCGGTGGAGCTGGTGGAAGCAGATATCTGCGACATCGAGATCGAGAACGCCTCCGTGGTGGTGCTCAACTTCACCCTGCAATTTGTCGAGCCCGAGAAGCGGGCTGCCCTGATCCAGCGCATTCACGATGGGCTGCGCCCGGGCGGGATCCTGATCCTGAGCGAAAAGTTCCGCTTCGAAGATGAACCGGTCAACGAGCTGCTCATCGATCTGCACCTCGACTTCAAGCGGGCCAACGGCTATAGCGAACTGGAGATCAGCCAGAAACGCACCGCCCTTGAGAACGTGATGCGCACCGACAGCCTGCCGGTGCATCAGGCTCGCCTACGGGACGCCGGTTTCGTCCATCAGGATCTCTGGTTCCAGTGCTTCAACTTCGGCTCCATGATTGCCATCAAATCCAGCGACGCCCAGCCATGATCGACTTTGCCAATTTCTATCAACTGATTGCCAAAAACCGGCTGAGCCACTGGCTGCATACCCTGCCCGCCCAGCTGCACGCCTGGCAACATGACAACCAGCATGGCGACCTGCCGCGCTGGAATCGAGCCCTCAACAAGCTGCCGGTGGTCTCCCCCGGCAACGTCGAGCTGAAAAGCCGGGTCGAAATCGGCTCTGCCGAGAGCCTTGGCGAAGGTGAACGCAAGAAGGTCGAGAGCCTGCTGCGCCACTTCATGCCCTGGCGCAAGGGGCCGTTCACCGTGCACGGCATCCACATCGATACCGAGTGGCGCTCTGACTGGAAGTGGGATCGGGTGCTGCCTCATATCAGCCCGCTCGAAGGCCGTTACGTGCTGGATGTGGGTTGCGGCAGCGGCTACCACCTCTGGCGCATGGTGGGTGAAGGGGCCAAGCTGGCGGTCGGCATCGACCCTAGCCCGCTGTTCCTCTGCCAGTTCGAGGCCATTCGCCACTTCGCGGGCAATGATCAGCGCGCCCACCTGTTGCCGCTCGGTATTCAGGAGCTACCTGAGCTGCGTGCTTTTGACACCGTCTTCTCCATGGGGGTGCTCTATCACCGCAAATCCCCCATCGAGCACATCGAGCAGTTGCGCAATCAATTGAAAGATGATGGCGAGCTGGTGCTGGAGACGCTGGTGATCGATGGCGGGGTCAACGACGTGCTGATGCCCACCGACCGCTACGGCAAGATGCGCAACGTCTGGTTTATTCCCTCAAGCCGCGCCCTCAAGCTGTGGGTCGAGCGCTGCGGCTTCACCGACGTACGGATAGTAGACGAGAATATGACCAGCACCGACGAACAGCGTCGTACCGACTGGATGATTAATGAATCCCTGAGTGACTATCTGGATCCAGACAACGGCACTCACGGTAGAAGGACACCCGGCGCCGAAACGTGCCGTACTGATTGCCCGCAAGGCCAAAGACTAGCCGATGGCGATTCAGGAAGTTACACTGACCCAATTCCAGGAAGCACAGTTAAATGAATGACATGAAAAGCAAATTAAAAGGAATGACCCTGCTCTCCCTGCTTAGTCTCGGCGGGTGTGTCAATATGGAAAAAGCGCCTCAGGTTCCTGCTCTGACGCTGGCCGAGCTTCGCAGCGAGCTTAGCCAGAGCGAGCAGCGCCTGCAAACATCCATGGAACAGCAACAGAAGCAGTATGTGCAGCAACAGCACCTGCTGGTTCAGCTCAACACAGATGTCACCAATATGAAAGAGTCCGTCAAGCAAGTAGACCACAAGCTCGCCACCCTCCCCTCCGAGCCGCCCAAGCCGATGGCCATCCCCACCGAGAAGTGCCCGGCCCCCAATCAGGGTCACACCATCGATGGCAAGCTGATGGTCGGTGAAGCCGAGTGGATCTGGGTTGATGCGGCCAACGACGCCTTCCAGGCGCGGGTCGATACCGGTGCGACCACCTCCTCCATCAGTGCGCAAGAGATCACCATTTTCGAGCGCAACGGCAAAAACTGGGTGCGCTTCTTCCTGAGCCATCAGGAAGTGGACGACAAGATCCAGATCGAAGCGCCGCTGGTACGCCATGTACGGGTGCGTCAGGCCTCTGCCGACGATCTGGACCGCCGTCCGGTGGTGCGTCTGGCCGTGCGCATTGGCGACATGACCGAGAAAGCCGAATTTACCCTGAAAGACCGTAGCGACATGACCTTCCCTGTGCTGCTGGGTCGCGAATTTTTGAAAGACATCGCCGTGGTTGATGTGGCCCGCGAATATATCCAACCCAAACCCAAGCTCAAGGATGTGAAATAATCCATGGTTTCCCGTAAGCCGTTCTATTTGCTGGTAGCCCTGCTGTACATTGTCGGCCTGGGAATGACGATCTATCACCATATCGCGTTGGATGTGCCGCTGACGCCCGGTGAAAAGCGCCAGATCTGGTCCATCGAAGCCAAGCTGGAGTTTGAGGCGACCGGTGAGCCGGTGATCGCCTCTCTGGCCATTCCGGGCACCCAGCCCGGTTTCACCCTGATGAACGAGAACGCCGCCAGCCCCGGCTACGGCCTCTCCTTTGTCGAGAAAGATGGCGATGCCCGCGCCGAGTGGTCCATCCGCACCGCCTCTGGCCGTCAGGAGCTCTATTACCGCGTCGACATGATGGCGGATGCCCACGCCAAACCGGCCGCCAATCCGCAGCCGCCTGCCATCGAGAAGCAGATCGAGAGTGAGCCTTATGCCACCGCGATGAAGCAAATCCTCGAGCGGGCACAGGAGCGCTCTGCCGATGGCTACACCCTGACTCGCGAGATCATCAAGGAGATCGAGAAGCAGGAGCAGAACGCCGAGCTGCTGAAAAAGCACAAGAGCCGCGCCAACCTGATAGCCGAGCTGCTCAACAATGCTGACGTCCCCACCCGCGTGGTGCATGCCCTGAATCTGGAAGATGGCCGCCGTCGTCAGGAGCTGGTGGATTACCTGCAGGTATTCAACAGCCCGACCGACTACAAGCTGTTCAACCCGCAAACCGGTGAACAGGGTCGTCCGGCCAACCTGCTGCTGTGGGAATACAACTCCGGCGCCCTGCTGGACGTGACCGGTGGTCACAACTCCCGTGTCAGCTTCTCGATGATCGAGCAGGAGCAGCCGGTCAGCGTGGCACTGGCGCAGAAGTTCGAAAAATCAGAGATGATGAACTTCTCCATCCACAGCCTGCCGCTGGAAGAGCAGACCCTGTTCAAGGGCTTGCTGCTGATCCCGATCGGCGTGCTGATGGTGGTGTTCCTGCGGGTTCTGGTGGGGATCAAGACCTCAGGTACCTTTATGCCGGTGCTGATCGCGGTCGCCTTTATCCAGACCTCACTGGTCACCGGCCTCATCGGCTTCCTGCTGATCGTCGGCACCGGTCTCATCATCCGCTCCTATCTGTCGCGGCTTAACTTGCTGCTGGTCGCCCGAATATCGGCCATCATCATCATGGTTATCTCGATGATCGGTATTTTCTCCGCGTTCGCCTTCAAGCTGGGGCTGACCGACGGTATGAAGATCACCTTCTTCCCGATGATCATCCTCTCCTGGACCATCGAACGGATGTCCATCCTGTGGGAAGAAGAGGGCCCGAAAGAGGTGTTCCGCCAGGGTGGTGGCTCTCTGCTGGTTGCCGTCATCGCCTATCTGGCCATGGATAACGAACTTATTCGTCACCTCACCTTCAACTTCCTCGGGCTGCAGCTGGTGCTGATGGCGACCGTGCTGTTGATGGGTAACTACACCGGCTACAAGCTGAGCGAACTGAAGCGCTTCAAGCCGCTGGTGGACGAGATGAAATCTGGCGTCACCCCGGGTAAGGACAAGTAACCGATGTGGTTCTGGGAAAAGTACACCACCCCGTGGAGCCTGTCCCAATCAGGCATCCTCGGCATGAACAAGCGCAACCACTCCTACATCAGCCGCTACAATCCGCGCAGCCTCTATCCGCTGGTGGATGACAAGCTGCAGACCAAGCAAATTGCGCTGGATGCAGGGGTTACCGTGCCTGAGCTGATCGGTACCATCCGTGCCCAGCACGATGTGGGTCGCATCACCGAGCTGGTAAAAGATTGGCCGGGCTTCTGCATCAAGCCGGCCCGTGGCTCGGGCGGCAAGGGGATCCTGGTGATCCTGCGTCAGGAAGATGGCCTCTTCTATAAACCCAACGGCAGCGCCTCTACCGGTCAGGATCTGGAGCGCCATGTTTCCAACATTCTGGCGGGGCTCTATTCCCTCGGCGGCAAGCCCGACGTGGCTCTGGTCGAAGGCCTCATCAACTTTGATGATGTGTTCGACGGCTACTCCTTCGAAGGGGTACCTGATGCCCGGGTCATCATCTTCAAGGGGTTCCCGGTGATGGCGATGATGCGCCTCTCCACCGCCGCCTCGGACGGCAAGGCGAACCTGCACCAGGGCGCCGTGGGGGTGGGTCTGTGCCTGCGTACCGGTCGTGCCCTGCGGGCGGTGCAGTTTGGCAATCCGCTGCGCCACCATCCGGACACCGGCCTCGACCTCTATGAGCTCAAGGTGCCCCACTGGGATACCCTGCTGACGCTGGCCGCCTCCTGCTACGAGATGTCGGGTCTGGGTTATATCGGTACTGACATGGTGCTGGACAAGTTCCGCGGCCCCATGCTGCTGGAGCTCAATGCCCGTCCTGGTCTTGCCATCCAGATCGCCAACGGTCGCGGCCTGGTGCCCAACCTCAAGACCATCGAGAAGCTGGGGCAGGTGAAGATGAACGTGGAGCAGCGGGTCAATTTCGCCAAGGATCACTTCGGGATCTTTGAGGAGTAACGCCTCTGATTGTGAACTGAGCGCGCCTATGGCGCGCTTTTTTTATGGCGATTGTCTGTCGTCACATACCTTCCCAACCATAGATCAGCACCTCATTTCGAAACAACGAGTACGCCAGCGAACGGCTGCTTGGAATAGCGAGGAGAGCGATGGAACGATGGAACAATGGAACGAGAAGAGTGTGACCGGCGATATCAGGGGGATAGATGACTCACAGGTATAAAAAAACCGGCGCCAAGACGCCGGTTCTTCAAGGAGAGTACGACCCGATTACAGGGAGTCAGCATTCTCGGACAGGTACTTGGCAACGCCGTCCGGAGAGGCTTGCATACCTTTTTTGCCTTTTTCCCACTGAGCAGGGCACACTTCGCCGTGCTCTTCGTGGAATTGCAGGGCATCGACCATGCGCAGCATCTCGTCGATGTTGCGGCCCAGCGGCAGATCGTTGACAACCTGGTGACGAACGACACCGTTCTTGTCGATCAGGAAGGAGCCACGGAACGCCACGCCGGCTTCCGGATGCTCAACGTCATAGGCTTTGCAGATTTCGTGTTTCACGTCGGCGATCAGCGGGTACTTGACCTGACCGATACCGCCATCTTCCACTTTGGTGTTACGCCATGCATTGTGGGAGAACTGGGAATCGATGGAAACACCAATCACTTCCACGCCACGCTTCTGGAACTCTTCATAACGGTGATCGAAGGCAATCAGCTCGGACGGGCAGACGAAGGTGAAATCGAGCGGATAAAAGAAGACAACGGCAGCTTTGCCTTTGATGTGGGATGACAGGTTGAATGAATCAACGATCTCGCCATTACCCAGAACAGCTGCGGCGGTAAAATCGGGTGCGGGACGGCCTACCAATACCATATTCAATTCCTCTTTATGTGAAGTGAACAATCCGGTGAGGATTGGGCTACCTAGAGCCAAGTCCATCTAATTCAAGCGACAAACTATAGACCCGGTGGTAGATTAGTTAAATCAAATTAAATAGATAGCATTAATCGGGTTTTTCTATGCAACGTTGGCCCAGCCTCAAACAGCTGCAATATCTGGTCGCTCTCGATGAGCACAAGAACTTCAACCGCGCCGCCAAGGCCTGTCATGTCAGCCAGTCGACCCTGAGTACCGGGATCCAGACGCTGGAGGACATGATGAACCTGCAACTGGTGGAGCGGGACCACAAGAGCTTCATTATGACCCCGGTCGGCATGGAAATCGTCGAGCGCGCTCGCAATTTGCTCTCCGATGCTCGGGATCTGATGGAGCTCGGGCAACATCAGGGTGGCGTGATGCAGGGGACGGTGCGTCTTGGCTGCATTCCCACCATCGCCCCCTTCCTGCTGAGCAAACTGCTGAAAGAGTGCAGCAAAACCTATCCTGACCTCGAATTGTTGCTGCGTGAAGACACCACCAGCAATCTGCTCAAGCAACTGGAACAGGGTCAGCTCGACTTGCTGATCCTCGCCCTGCCCATCGAGATCGGTGGATTTCACTGCAAGACCGTCGGCCAGGATCCGTTCCACATGGTGATGCCCGCCAGCATGGCGGCCGGTCTGCATACCCCGTTCGACTACAAGGAGCTGCCCAACCAGAGCATCTTCCTGCTGGAGCGGGAGCACTGCCTCACCGAGCACGCGGTGAGCGCCTGCCGCCTGCGGGACAAGAGCAAGATCAACCCGTTCGCCGCCACCAGCCTGCACACCCTGGTACAAATGGTGGAAGCGGGTCTTGGCACCACCTTCCTGCCGCAGATGGCCATCGATGCCGGCATTCTTGCCAACTCCGATCTGGTGGCCATCCCGCTGCCGGGAGAGACCTCCTATCGCGAGATTGGGCTGGTCTGGCGCCCTAGCACCACCCGGGTACAGACCTTCTACAAACTGGCCGAGCTGCTTAAACCGCTGATCAGCCACAACGAGTGACAACAAACGCCAGCCCTCGGGTTGGCGTTTTTCAGCTCCCCGCTACATTTTTCCTCTCGGAGACTAGGTCTGGAGCCAGATCCCTGTTTATGATGGAAAAGTTGTCGCGTGCCCTCCTGCCCCCAGAACGATTTGGCAGGATATAGCGTTCGATAAATGTCTCGTTTGGTAGACCCGTCCGTGGAGAGAGCCCGATGTATCGCAAGCTGCTGCTATCCCTGCTGACTCTGCTGCTGGCCGCCTGTTCCAGCACGCCGGAGCCGCCTCCGGCCCCCCGGCAGAGCAGTGCCTTTGATGGCTTCTACCAACAATGGCGCGGTGTTCCCTACCGCATGGGCGGCGCCAGCCGCGCCGGGCTAGACTGCTCCGCCTTCACCCAGCTCGCCTACAGTCAGGTGCTGGGCTTCAACCTGCCAAGAACCACCGAATCTCAGGCCAGCATTGGCAAACCGGTGGATCGCTACCGGCTGCAACACGGGGATCTGGTCTTCTTCAAGACCGGCTGGCAACAGTACCATGTGGGGGTCTACACAGGTGCCGGCGAGTTTATTCACGCCTCCACCAGCAAGGGAGTGATCCGCTCCCGCCTCGACAACGTCTACTGGAACAGTCGCTACTGGCAGGCGCGTCGGGTGACCCAGTAACCGGCCACACGCCTGCTCGTGACACAAGTTGCGTGCCGATACTCTCCGTCAATCCCTGTCGCTATGTCGGGATACACAACCCGCGCTTATAACTCAATTGGACCCAAAGCCTGCATATCACACCATTTTGTGATAAGGTGGTGGCCAATTTTTAACACTTTTGCCTTTTTCTCATACGCTCTCTGTCCTGATTGACAACACGCGCGGCGAAAGTGGAGTGTGGCGCAACACTGCCGGACGGGTGTCCCACAGCTGCAGTATCAAGGGTTAAATAGATAAGGAGATCGTGCAATGAAACAGTATCAAAGCTGGCTGGGGCAATACCTGATGAGTCGCCGTGACGGTGACCACGCCATGGCATGCGAGATGGCGAGTTCCATCTGCGAGTTCTGGCAGCAGCAGGGTGATGAAAACGAACTGGACAAGTGGCAGCAGATTTACCAGAACCATCTGGAAAAGACCACCTGATCCCGACCGTTGCCTTGCTGCCAGCCACGGTTGGCAGCAAGGCCACTCGCGACCAACCACCATCAGCCAACCCCTCTCCCCCAATTTTCCCGCTACGTTAAACCGCTACCTTCGTTCACTCGCGCTTTACCATCTTCATTTTGCTCTTGCGCACCGGCCTCTGTTCATTCCATCTCGGCAGCCATCCCCTGTGCCCAGTCGATAAAGGCCTGGATCTTGGGACACGCCCGATTGGGCAGGGTCGCCATGTAATAACGCTGCTCGCACTTGACCTCCAGCCCGGCAAAAGGGGCAACCAGCTCGTTGCGTGCCAGTCGCTTGCTCACCAGATTCTTGCGCCCCATGGCGATCCCGGCGTGATTCATGGCGGCGATGATGGCGAGATCCGAGCGATCAAAACCCATGCTCAGCTGGCATGCCTCGAGGCTGACCCCGGCGTGGCGAGCCCAGCTGCTCCATTCGTCGGTATCCGAGTCAAATCCCCATGCCTGCCGATCATGAAGCAGACGGCAAAAGGACAAGTTGGCGGGATTGCCGACAAGCCCGTGCTGCTCGGCATATTCCGGGCTGCAGACCGGCAGCATGAACTCATCCATCAGCGGATGGATGGCAAGCCGCTCCGGGCTCTTCTCATCGAAATAGAGGGTCAAATCGATGCCATAACCATGCAGGTTGATGTTCTCGTTGCCGGTGATGATATTGAGCTCGATCTGCGGATGCAGGCGGGAAAAATCCGCCAACCTGGGCACCAGCCAGCACTGGGCAATAGAGGGACGCGAATAGATGGTCAGGGTACCGGAGAGCTCCTGATTCTTGATCTCCAGGATCTCCTGATTGATGAACTCCAGCGAGGATTTGAGCGCCCAGAACACCCGCTGCCCATCCGCCGTCAGTACCACCTTGCGGTGAAAACGCTCAAAGAGCTTGAAGCCCAGCTCCTCTTCCAGCGCGCTGATCCGGTGACTCACGGCACTGGGACTCAGCGACAATTCATCAGCTGCCATGGCAAAGGATCCGTGGCGGGCGGCCGCCTCGAAGGTGTGCAACTTGGCCAGCTGGTAGCCACTCAGCAGCTTGTTGCGCGATATGTAATTATCCCCGTTATACATTCATCCCCCTCTTCGCAATGGCCACCGATGATACACCCGCAGGCCACCTTCAGGATGAAGTCAAAAGACCCAAAGAATGTGATTTAGATAAATTGTGACCAATGTAGTGCCTTTGCATCACCTCAGATCACCCAAGTGGTCGATTTCATCATTTGTCAGCCCCGCCTCATTTTCATTCAATAAGCGCATAAACAATCACACACAACAGATGTCGAGGCGCAGTATGAGTTCAGAGGTATGGGTCATCGCTACCTTGCTAAGTAGCATCGTTCTTATCGTGGTTACCATAGTGAAGGGCAAGGTTCATCCTTTCCTTGCCCTGCTGCTGGCTAGCTTCTATGTCGGCACCCTGATGGGGATGAACCCGGTCAACATGGTCAATGCCATGGAAGCGGGCATTGGCGGCACGCTAGGCTTTCTCGCCGCAGTCATCGGTCTTGGCACCATACTTGGCAAGATGATGGAGGTGTCGGGGGCGGCGGAGCGCATCGGTCTCGCCCTGCAGAGATGCCGCTGGCTCTCGCCTCAGGTCATCATGGTACTGGTCGGTCTGGTGTGCGGCATCACCCTGTTTGTCGAAGTGGGGGTAGTGCTGCTGATCCCGCTCGCCTTCTCCATCGCCCGCAAGACCAGAACCTCGCTGCTGACCCTGGCCATTCCGCTCTGCACCGCCCTGATGGCCGTGCACTGCATAGTGCCGCCCCACCCGGCAGCCCTCTACGTCACCAATCAGCTGGGGGCTGACGTCGGCTCGGTCATCGTCTATGGCCTCGCGGTCGGGCTGTTTGCCTCGCTGGTGGGCGGCCCGCTGTTCCTCAAGCTGCTGGGTAACCGGCTCCCGTTCAAGGAGGTGCCCGCAGCCTTTGCCAACATCAAGGCCCGCGATGAAGCAACTCTCCCAACGTTGGGAGCCTCGCTCTTCACCGTGCTGCTGCCCATCCTGCTGATGCTGGCCAAGACGGTCGCCGAGCTCAATATGGAGCACGCCAGCCACCTCTACACCGTGCTGGAGTTTATCGGCAACCCCATCACCGCCATGTTTATCGCCGCCTTCACCGCCTACTACGTGCTGGGGCTCCGCCAGCAGATGAAGATGGAAGGGCTGCTCAACAAGACCGAGGAGTGCTTCTCCTCCATCGCCAATATCCTGCTCATCATCGGGGCAGGCGGCGCCTTCAACGGCGTGCTCAAGGCAAGCGGCCTGGGCGATAGTCTGGCCACTATCCTCTCCCAGCTGGATATGCACCCGATTCTGCTGGCCTGGCTGGTGGCCATCGTGCTGCACGCCGCCGTGGGCTCCGCCACCGTCGCCATGATGGGCGCCACCGCCATCGTCTCCCCCATCATGGTGCACTACCCGAACATAAGCCCGGAGATCATGACCCTGGCCATCGGCTCCGGTGCTATTGGCTGCACCATGGTGACCGACTCTCTGTTCTGGCTGGTCAAGCAGTATTGCGGCGCCACCCTGAACGAAACGCTCAAGTACTACACCACCGCCACCTTTGTTGCCTCCCTGATGGCGCTGGCCGGTACTTTCCTGCTCTCCTTTATCGTGTAACAAGACCGAGAACACTATGAAAAACATCGACGTCCAACAGCTCACAGCGCAATTTCCACTGGTGCAATCCCTGATCGCGCTTGAGCCAGTCACCTGGTTCAACCCCAACACCACCACTCTGGCTGCCGGTCTGCCCTATGTGGGGCTCGATAACAACAATGTGGCGGACGCTTCCGCTCGGCTGGCCCGCTTCGCCCCATACATGTGCGAAGCCTTCCCCGAGACCCGCGCCAGCAACGGTATTCTGGAGTCCGAGATCGCCGCTATTCCGGCGATGCAGGCTACGCTCAACCGGCGCTACGGGGTTGAGGTCACCGGTCGACTGCTGCTGAAAAAAGACAGTCACCTGCCCATCTCCGGTTCCATCAAGGCGCGAGGCGGTATCTACGAGGTGCTGACTCACGCCGAACAGTTGGCGATCAAGGCGGGACTGCTCTGCGAAGAGGATGACTACCGAAAACTGTTCAGCGACGAGTTTCGCCAGTTCTTCAGCCAGTACAGCATCGCAGTGGGCTCCACCGGCAATCTCGGCATGTCCATCGGCATCATGAGCGCCAAGCTCGGCTTTACCGTCACCGTCCACATGTCAGCCGATGCGCGGAAGTGGAAGAAGCGCAAGCTGCGTGAACACGGCGTCATCGTGGTCGAATATGCCGAAGATTACGGGGTGGCGGTGGAACAGGGGCGCAAAGAGGCCGAGCGCGATCCCAACTGCTTCTTTATCGACGACGAGAACTCCCGCACCCTGTTCCTCGGCTACTCGGTGGCAGGCGAGCGGGTGAAAAAGCAGTTCGACCAGATGGGTATCAAGGTGGATGCCGACCACCCGCTGTTTGTCTACCTCCCTTGCGGCGTGGGTGGCGGCCCGGGCGGCGTGGCCTTTGGTCTCAAGCTCGCGTTCGGAGACAACGTCCACTGCTTCTTCGCCGAGCCCACTCACTCCCCCTGCATGTTGCTGGGAGTCCACACCGGATTGCACGATGCCATTGCGGTGCAGGATCTGGGCATCGATAACCTCACCGCAGCCGATGGCCTCGCGGTAGGTCGCGCCTCCGGCTTCGTCGGCCGCGCCATGGAGCGGCTGCTGGCGGGCTTCTACACCCTGAGCGATCAGGAGATGTATGACCTGCTGGGACTGCTGGCGCGCGATGAGCAGATCACACTCGAACCTTCTGCTCTGGCGGGTATGGCCGGCCCGTGGCGGGTGGCAGCCAATCCCGAGTGGCTCACCGGGCGCGGTTGCGATGCCGCAACCATGGCACAGGCCACCCATCTGGTGTGGGCCACCGGCGGTGGCATGGTGCCCGCCGAAGAGATGGCAAAGTACCTGGCCAGCGCCAAGATCTAGGCTGTTTTGCCACATTTATCTGCAAATCAACCCGCCATCACGGCGGGTTTTCTGTTTTGGGAACAAGGGGATGGAGCAGTTCTGTCGCAATCCATGGCGACAATTTCCCCAAGTTGGTCAGTTTGTGCTAAAATGGCGCTCATTTTTTGACATCTCGCGTCACGTTCGCCGCCAGATTGCCCATCAGGCTCTCTGCCCGGGTCGTGACTTTGCACCATCATGCCTGATGATGTTTCCCCCAGGATGAGCCGATAGGCTCCCATCAAGGTGGGCACCCTCAAGGGCACATGAGATAAGGAGATCGGGTAATGAAACAATATCAAAGCTGGCTGGGAGATTATCTGATGAGTCGACGTGACGGAGATCACGCGATGGCTTCGGAACTTGCCAACACCATCTGCGCCTTCTGGAAGGCCCAGGGTGATGAAGCAGAAACCAGCAAATGGCAGCAACGCTATCAGCAACACGTAGAGCAGGCGCAATAAGCCCCTGCACTCTTTCGCGATAAAAAAACCGGCGCACATGGCGCCGGTTTTGCGTTTCTGGCAAGCAGCAGATTACATCTGGTCGATCATGTCCTGAGCAAACTGGGAGCAGGAGCGCAGGGTGGCCCCTTCCATCAGACGCTCGAAGTCATAGGTGACGGTCTTGTTGCGGATCGCCGCTTCCATCCCCTTGATGATGAGATCGGCCGCTTCGACCCAACCCATGTGGCGCAGCATCATCTCGGCAGAGAGGATGAGGGAGCCCGGGTTGACCTTGTCCTGACCGGCATACTTCGGTGCAGTACCGTGGGTCGCCTCGAACAGGGCCACGCCGTCACCGATATTGGCACCCGGCGCGATACCGATACCGCCTACCTGAGCGGCCAGCGCGTCGGAGATGTAGTCGCCGTTGAGGTTCATACAGGCGATGACGTCATACTCGGCCGGACGCAGCAGGATCTGCTGCAGGAAGGCGTCGGCGATGACATCCTTGATGACGATGGTCTTGCCGGTTTTCGGGTTCTTGAAGGAGCACCATGGGCCGCCATCGATCAGCTGGGCACCGTACTCGTTCTGGGCCAGAGCATAGCCCCAATCCTTGAAGGCACCTTCGGTGAACTTCATGATGTTGCCCTTGTGCACCAGAGTCACGGAGTCGCGATCGTTGTCGATGGCATACTCGATGGCGGCACGCACCAGACGCTCGGTACCGGCTTTGGACATCGGCTTGATGCCGATCCCGCAGGACTCGGGGAAGCGAATTTTCTTCACGCCCATCTCGTTTTGCAGGAAGGCGATCACCTTGTTTGCTTCGGCGCTGTCGGCCTTCCACTCGATACCGGCGTAGATGTCTTCGGCGTTCTCGCGGAAGATCACCATGTCGGTCAGATCAGGACGCTTCACCGGGCTCGGGGTGCCGTCGTAGTAACGCACCGGGCGCAGGCAGATGTAGAGATCCAGCTCCTGACGCAGAGCCACGTTGAGGGAGCGAATACCGCCACCGACCGGCGTGGTCAGCGGGCCCTTGATGGCCACGCAATATTCACGAATGAAATCCAGGGTTTCGGCCGGCAGCCAGGCACCTTCGCCATAGACATGAGTCGATTTCTCGCCGGTATAGATCTCCATCCAGGCGATCTTGCGCTCGCCCTTGTAGGCTTTCTCGACCGCAGCATTCACCACATTCAACATGGCCGGGGTTACGTCAACACCGATGCCATCCCCTTCAATAAACGGAATGATCGGATGGTTGGGAACCTGCAGCTTGCCGTTGGCATCGACTGTGATTTTCTGACCTTGGGTCGGGATTACTACTTTGCTTTCCATCGGCATCTCCTAACTTCCGTTTGTTATCAACTTGTTTGTTGCGCGCGGCCATCTTAGCCCATTCATTTTCATAATAAAACGACAAGAAAGCATGTCAGACCAAAGAGGTAGCCACCCGCCAGTGCGCCGTCACCACGCCCTCCCGACACAGCCCCGTTATCCCTCCAGCTCGCTGGCCGCCGCTTGCGGCTGACTCAGGGAACGATACTGGGAAGGGGTCAAGCCGGTCTTCTGTTTGAACACCCGGCAGAAGTAGTTCACGTCACTGTAACCGCAGCGACTGGCCACCTCTTCAAGACGAAAGCGGTACTTTTTCAGCATGAATTTGGCCCGGTCGATCCGCACCCAGCTGATGTAATCGGCAAGGCGCATATGACCCTGCTCGCGGAACAGGTGGGAGAGATGGCTGGCTGAAACGTTGAAGCGGTGGGCAATGGAGTCACGGGTGATGGGACGGTGAAAGTTCTCCTGGATATAGATGCAGATCCCGTGAAAGAGCTCTGCCCCCCGTGGCCGATCCGTGGCGGACTCCAGCAACAGCTGACGGGCACTCGCCAGCAGGGCCTGCAGCAGGTGATCATCGGTGGGGGAGCGACCGGGATCCTCGGTCAGCACATTGAGAGCAGCCAGAATGTGTTCGATCACATGGCCCGCCCGCGCCATGATGCTGTGCTTTTGCACATCGAAGAAATCGGGATCTTCACGGCGCTTGCTCACCAGACTGAACCCCAGCTGGCGTTTGCCAAACAGCAGGCTCAGCACCGAGCAGTCAGTGGTCCAGAGCGGCTTGTTCCAGCCGTTGGGAGGGATATAGAGCGCCTGTCCCGGCAATACACTGATCTCTCTGACCCCCTCCTCCCTGTCCCAAATTTGGTTGAGATACTCGCCGCTAAAGACTAGCTCGAGGCGGGGAAAGTTGACCTGATAGCTGAAACTGGGTGGCACCCCCTGTTCACTGGCAAACCAGATTTGGTCAAATGGAACCTGTTCGCTCAGGGCTCCGTCGAGCAGTTGGCTGAAGATGAGAGACATGGTGATCCTGATCAAGAGAGAGGCAAGCGGTTGCGGCGCGCGCGACCGCCCATGTTATAGTCCGGTCCACAGCAGTAATGCCACCCTTTTCTGCACCCGATTTTCTTCAAACTAGACGAGGCGTCCCTTATGAGCAGTAGCGATCTGCCCTCCTTTCTGTTGATGCAAAACCCGATTCAAGGCTATGACTGGGGCAGTCATGACTCCCTCACCACCCTGTTTGGCATTCCCAACCCGCAAGGCAAACCCCAGGCCGAGCTCTGGATGGGGGCTCACCCCAACGGCTGCTCCGAGGTGACGCTGGCGGGCAGTGTGCAAAAGCTCTCTACGGTGATCGACAGTGACCCGGCCGCCGCGCTGGGTGAGGCCACCTTCGCCCGTTTTGGCAGCCTGCCGTTCCTGTTCAAGGTGTTGTGTGCCGAGAAGGCTCTCTCCATTCAGGTGCACCCGAGCAAGGCTCAGGCCAAAGCGGGCTTTGCCAAAGAGGAGGCCGCAGGCATCGATATCAAGGCGAGCAATCGCAACTACAAGGATCCGAACCACAAGCCGGAGCTGGTCTTTGCCCTCACCCCCTATCAGGCGATGAACGGCTTTCGCGCTATCCCCGCCATTCTGGCACTGTTCGAGCGGGTCAATCTGGCGGCCATCGCCGATCTGACCGCTGCCCTTGCCGCCAGCCAGAATGAAGCGGGCCTGCAGCACTTCTTCCACCAGCTGCTGGTACTGGAAGGGGCGCGCAAGGAGGAGGCGTTGGAAGGGCTGCTGACCTATGCCGCCGCCCATCAGGATGAGGAGACGTTTGCCCTCATCACCAGTCTGGCGGCCCAGTACCCGGGAGATGTGGGCCTATTCTCGCCGCTGCTGCTCAACGTGGTGACGCTTGAGCCAGGTCAGGCGATGTTCCTCGATGCCTGTACCCCGCACGCCTATGTGCGCGGCACGGGTCTCGAGATCATGGCCAACTCCGACAACGTACTGCGCGCCGGCCTCACCCCCAAATACATCGATGTGGCAGAGCTTTTGGATTGCACCCGCTGCTTGCCCAAGCCGGATGACCAGATCCTGCTGGCCCCCCGCTGTGATGGCGCGGTACAGCACTTCGACGTGCCGGTACCTGACTTCACTTTCAGCGTCTACCCGGCTGGCGAGCATCAGCTCACCACTGCCAGCGCCGAGATCCTGTTTGCCATCGATGCAACCGTGATCCTCAAGCAGGGCGAACAGTCACTGCGTCTGGAAAAGGGGCAATCAGCCTTTATTCCTGCAGCGACTGGCAGTTATCAACTGCTGGCCGAAGGGCGGGTCGCCCGCGCCGGCAACCGCTGCTAATCAGCATAAGAGCCGACTCTCGTTGGAGGGGGAATATGCCTCCCCCTCCCAACAGAGCAATATGGCCTACCAGTCAAGTCCGTCTGTATCTCTACTGCTCTCTTATGCCTACCTTCCTTCAGGCATCTCGCTCTGAAGTCCATCCCTGACTGCATCCTGCCCACAACCAGCTCCACAGGTTTGTCGCCTGAGCTTGGCACTACCCTGATGCAGATGACTTGGTTTGCTGAAACGAAGAAAATTCCAGCCTGCACAAGCAACGGCGACACTCTGAGTATCCGGCTAAAATGGAGGCCATAAAAATAACAACTCTACTCTCTACTATTTTCACCCCCTGATGAAAACTAAAACAGCACATAGATGCATCGCCATTAAACCTTTCCCCAGCCATCATCATTCGGTCTGTAAACATTTAGCACACGTAGCCATACAGAGCCATTAATAATGCAAACGAAAGGAATCTCTTTTGAATTTTCGAGATGCGGCCCTATTTTTTAGTCGTTCTATAATTTAATTCCAAGCAGAACATTCGATCTCTATCGAAAATAACAACTTAAAAAAACCATAAGATTATGATATGTAGCACATTTTATTTTACGCCACACCTTCGACTGACGTAATCCGTAAAAAGCCAGGCCGCATGAACTGACAATTAAATCAATTTAAAAGCAGGGTAATGAGAGATTTGATATTTATTTTTTGATATGCCAGCCAAACCTCATTGCAGTAAAGAAATAGTCCTTAAATACCCTCTGTGATTAAGATCTCTTTTATTTGATTTATTTTTAAGGTATCACATCTATTCGCCGATATAAATTTCACACAAAGATCCGCTGACAAAAATAGATAAAAGAGGATATATGCTGACAAAAATGACAATTGGGCAAAAGCTGACCATGGCGTTTACCACTCTCGCTTTGTTGATGCTGGGTTTTGCCTGGTTTGCCACTTTACAACTCTCCAATATTTACCGTGACGCCAGTGAGGTCAGCGATAATATCGTTCCCTCCATCCGGGCATCCAGCCAGATGCATGTGTCCTTGCTGGACGCTCGCCGTGCCGAACTGAACATGGTGATAGATGCACTGGGCAAGGATCCCTACTCCCTCAACAGCAGCACACAGTCTTTCGAAGCGGCAAAGAGTCAGTACATGGCCGCCGAGCAACGGTATGGATCTATGCCTTTTGTGTCGGAGCGAGATCGCAACATGTTTGCAGAGCTTAAAACTGCAGCAGCCAAATATTTTTCAGCTCATGGTGACTTGGAAACAGCCATACGGCAGGGAGATATTGCCAAGGTGCAGTCGCTGATCAAAAACGAATCCCGCGCAGCCCTTGAGCAGGCCGGACAGGATGGTCTGGAGCTTCGCAAGGAGAACGATCGGGTCGCCAACCTGCTGACCAAGCAGAGTGAGGCTTCCTATGAACGGGCCAAACTGCTGAGCACTACAGTCGGTGCGCTAACCTTGCTGTTCGTCGTTATTGTGGCCTGGTTGCTGATCCGGCAGATCCGAAATCCTGTGATGACCCTGCTGGAGCAGACCCGCCAGGTGGCGGCAGGCAACCTCACCAGCCAACTCGACATGAAGCAATTCTCCCATGACGAACTGGGTAAGCTGGCTCAAGGGTTCAACGAGATGCAATCCAATCTGCGCATGCTGGTCAACGAGGTCTCCGGCTCGGTAGTGCAGTTGGGCGCGGCAGCCGAAGAGATTAGCGCGGTGGCCCAGCAATCGGCCAACAACATGGGCGCCCAGCAGCATGAGCTCAATCAGCTGGCCACAGCCATGAACGAGATGCAAGCCACGGTACAGGAGGTGGCCCGCAATACCAACGACGCCGCCAGCGCAGCAACGTCGGCCAGCGACACAGCCGCACAAGGCAGCGAGACCGTCAATGACTCAATCGGCAGGATTGAAAAGGTGGCTACCGCCATCGAAGAGACTGCTCTGGTGATCCGCCAGCTGGGTGATGACAGCCGAAATATCGGCATGGTGCTTGAAGTCATTCAGGGAATTGCCGAGCAAACCAACCTGCTGGCACTGAATGCGGCAATCGAGGCAGCCCGAGCCGGTGAACAAGGTCGTGGTTTCGCCGTGGTAGCAGATGAAGTCCGCACTCTGGCCAAACGAACCCAAGACTCCACTTCCCAGATCAACCACATCATCTCCGAACTGCAGCAGCGTGCTAACGAAGCGGGCGTCACCATGCAACAAAGTCAGGATATGATGTCCGAGACGGTCCACACAGCTCGCGAAGCGGGAGCCTCTATTGCCGAAATAAGTAGCTCGGTTAACAGTATCTCCCACATGAATATTCAGATTGCCACCGCAACTGAAGAGCAGGGGGCGGTAAGCGAGGAGCTCAATCGCAATGTAGTCAACATCAGCAATGCCTCGGAAGAAGTGGCGACCGGCGCCAAACAAATGGCTCAGGCTTGCAACGACCTCAACCTGTTGGCAACACAACTGCAGGAGGTTGTACGCAAGTTTCGGACATAGCCCCGATTGCCCCCCTCATTCATCAGCCCAATAAGGCTGAAGCACTAAACAGCCCGCCATTCATAAAAGTGGCGGGCTTTGTCAAATAAGGAACCATACAAAACCCGAAGACACCAATGATGAACATAACAAGTGATCAGTGGAGGGATTAACTCACATCAAGAGCAGCCCTCCCTCTTTCTGATTGTTCTCTCAACGCGTTTTGCCAGCACCTTCACATTTTCCACCCTCAAAGCAGCACACAAATCTCCATACCTCCGAAGGCGAAACCTTTTTGCCGCACTCATGCAAGTAGCAAGATGTATTTACAAATTATTGTTTTTGTTTGAAAAAATAAACATATCGGTATGAATTTGCTTTTGTGATGATATGCGAGCTGGGTCACATGACGACTTGCACAGCACAAAAATCCAGTAAACGGCACATTTGTCCGATTTCGGCACCGCGCCAACGGGAGAACAATATCCAGGTCAATTGTTCCCCCCATCATGCGGCTCGGCAACGGAGCCAGGAGAGTAATATGTTACCCACCATGACCAACGGCAGACTCATCTGCCTGGAGTTGAAGGCCACCAGCAAGGAGGCTCTATTCGACGAGATGGCACAGATGCTGGCGCGCGATGGCGCCGTGTCTGATCAACAGCAGTTCGTCAAGGATATCTGGGCCCGCGAGCAGCTGGACTGCACCGGCTTCGAGCAGGGTGTCGCCCTGCCCCACGCCAAGAGCAAGGTGGTCAGCCGTCCGGCCATTGCCATCGGTGTCAGCCGTCAGGGTATCGAGTACGGCGCCGAAGATGGCAAACCGACCCAGCTGATCTTCATGATCGCCTCCCCGGATGGCGGTGCCAACCACCATATCGAAGTGCTGGCGGAGCTCTCTACCCGTCTGCTGGAACCCGGTTTTATCGAGCAGATGAAGGCGGCCACTACTGTTGAGCAAGCGCTGACCCTGCTCAAACAGGGCCCGAAAATGGAAAAACCGGCGCCAGCCGCCAAACCGGAGGCCTCTGCTCCGGTTGAACCCACCGATCGCACCTTCAAGGATCGCCTCAACACCATGAAGCAGCACCTGCTGTTTGGTACTTCCCACATGATCCCCTTTATCGTGGCAGGCGGTGTGCTGCTCTCCCTGTCGGTGATGATGAGCGGCAAGGGCGCCGTGCCGGAAGCGGGCTTCCTCAAAGACATGGCGACCATGGGTATCGCCGGTCTGACCCTGTTTACTGCCGTACTGGGTGGCTACATCGCCTACTCGCTGGCTGACAAGCCGGGCCTGGCCCCGGGCATGATCGGCTCCTGGATTGCCGTTCAGCACTATCAAACCGGTTTCCTCGGCGCCATTCTGGTGGGCTTTATCGCCGGTTTCGTGGTCAATCAGCTCAAACGGATCAAGCTGCCTGACTCAATGACCTCGCTTGGTTCCATCTTCATCTATCCGCTGATCGGTACCTTCCTGGTGTGTGGCATCGTGATGTGGGGGATCGGCGCCCCGATCGCCGCCATGATGGAAGGGATGAACCTCTGGCTCTCCAGCATGGCGGGCTCAGGTAAAGTGATGCTGGGGGCCATTCTGGGTGGTATGACCGCCTTCGATATGGGCGGCCCGGTCAACAAGGTTGCTACCCTGTTTGCCCAGACTCAGGTCAACACCCAGCCCTGGCTGATGGGCGGCGTCGGTATCGCCATCTGTGTGCCGCCGCTCGGTATGGCACTGGCGACCTTTATGTCTCCGAAGCGTTACAAGAAAGAGGAGCGTGAATCCGGTAAAGCGGCCGCCATCATGGGGATGATCGGTATCAGTGAAGGTGCCATCCCGTTTGCTGCCGCTGACCCCATGCGCGTTATCCCGGCCATCGTCGCAGGCGGTATCGTCGGCAACATCACCGGCTTTATGATGCACAGTATCAACCACGCACCCTGGGGTGGCTGGATTGTCCTGCCGGTGGTGGAAGGCAAGATGGGTTACATTCTCGGCACCATCCTCGGCGCCCTGACCACCGCCATCATCGTCAACCTGCTGAAGAAGCCAGTGAGCGAAGAAGATGACGTGACCACCACCCAAACCAGCTTCGAGATCATTGAAGCGGAAGGAGAAGCGGACGTACTGGCCATCACTGCCTGCCCGTCTGGCGTTGCCCACACCTTCCTGGCCGCCAAGAGCCTGCAGAAGGCCGCCGCCAAGCAGGGGATCAAGATCAAGGTCGAGACCCAGGGCGCCAACGGCATCATCAACCGCATTACCGCCAAGGATGTCGCCAACGCCCGCTGCGTCATCTTCGCCCACGATGTGGCCATCAAGAACCGCGAGCGCTTCACCAATATCGAGGTCATCGATGTGAAGACCAAGGAGGCGATTCACAATCCGGAAGCACTGCTGGCCCGCACGCTGGGCAACAAGGCAAACGCCGCCTGATAGCAGTCAGACCAACCAGTACAAGGGGCCCATCACGGGCCCCTTTTCGTTGCCTGCCGAGCAACCGCATATCATCCCACCGACCAAGCCACTGATTTAAAACATATTAACCAGTCACATCACGGATCTTGGCGAGCCGTCACAGAACGGCGACGTGTAAAAAAACAGCAATTGAAGCGCTGGTCAGATCTCATGTCAAATGGCTCCACCTACTAAACTGGAGCATCACAAAAATGATAAAAATCAATAAATTGGTTCTGGCTGTTACCCTCACCCTCACTGCCACCCCCTTGCTGGCAGCCCACTGGACGTGTGGCGAGCACGTGCGCTTTGGTCTGCCCTCCGAATCGGATCAGAAGCTCTGCCGTGAAGGGTATGCGGTCGGCTACAACTACGACTACAAGGTGGCGGACTGGGTCTCCTACCGGATGACCGCCCAAAGCGCACAGGGCACAGTGCCGCGCAAGGATGCCTTCGCCGAGGACAGGGAGATCCCGGTTGCCTACCGCGCCACCCTCTCCGACTACAAGGGCTCGGGCTACGACCGTGGCCATCAGGCCCCGGCGGGGGACATGAAATCGAACAAGAACACTATGAAAGAGAGCTTCCTGCTGAGCAACATGACGCCGCAGGTCGGGGTGCTCAACCAGAAAGCGTGGCGCGTGCTGGAGGACAAGGTCAACAAGTGGGCAGTTTCCCGCAAGGATGTGCAGGTGATCACCGGCCCCATCTTTACCGGCTCTGAAGAGTCCATCGGTCAGGGTGTGGCGATCCCGAGCGCCTACTACAAGATCGTGATGGACCCGGCCAAACTGCAGGCCATCGCCTTTATCATGCCGCAGGAAGAGGTGCCCATCAGCCAGATCGCCGACTACCGGGTCTCGGTACGCGAGGTGGAAGAGCAGACCCAACTCAACTTCTTCAGCGATATGCCCGAAGAGCAGCAAGAGACGCTGGAAACCCGCGTCTCCCCGATGTGGAACTGACCGCGAACACTCGCCAACAGATGGATTGACACTCCATCTGTCTTGCATCGCAACAGAGGGAGGGGGAGTCACGCTCCCCCTGTCCCTTTCAGATGGCTGCTGACCCGTTGCGGCCACAGGTGTGGCATCACCCGACGACTCGCCCCGACTCACAGTTTGCCGCACCGTTAACTGGTATATTGCCCTCTATTTGGCACTAACAGACTGAATTGACGCACATTTGCCTCGTCGCATCGGCCCACAAACCGGAGCCCACGGCGCGATTCAGCCCGACAGAGGACCTTTTGATGAAACAGACCCTTCTTGCCCTCACCCTCGGCGGCCTGCTGGCGCTCTCGCCCCTCGCCCTGCAAGCGGCCGAGAGCTCGATGCAAATGGAGCACGACCTCAATACCCTGGTCAGCAAACGGCAGGCGGTGGACATGCTGCTCGGCGAAGCGCTGCAGATCTACAAGTCGCCAGCCAAGATCTCCCACGCCGGTTTTACCGCCAAGATGCCGAGCAATATGGAGCTGGTGACCGAGCGGCTGCTGGCCGCCTACCAGCTTGAACCCTACCGCACCGACCTGCTCATCTCGGCGGCCAACGCCCAGATCTACAACGGCAACCTGAGCCGCGCCATCACCTTGCTGGAGCAGGCGCAGGCCGTCGCCCCCGATGATCTCGACATCAACAGCTATCTCGCCATCTGGCAGTTGGTGAAGGGTAACAAGGAGGCTTCCCGCAGCTATCTGGCGAAAGTGGCGGATCGCAACAGTGGCCGCGCCGCCGATCTGGAGGAGATCATCGCCCGGGTACAGCGGATCACCGCCGCCCCGCTGCAGACCGAACTGACCGGGGATCAGGTCAAGGCTACCCAGGAGGGCAAGCGCGCCATCGTCACCCTGGGCTACGCTCTCAATCCCGACGGCAGCATGGACAAGATCCTGCTGGGCCGCCTGCAAACCACCCTTGAGCTGGCCAAAGCCGACCCGGAAGCGCTGCTCATCCTGACCGGCGGCGTGCCGCAGAATCGCCAGACCGAGGGCAAGCTGATGGCTGACTGGCTGGCCAACCACGGCATCGACCGCAGCCGCCTGATTGAAGAGAACTACGCCACCAGCACGGTGGATAACGCCCTCTACAGCGCCTATGCCCTCGCACGCCACCAGATTGACTATGCGGTGCTGGTGAGCTCAGCCAGCCATGTGCGCCGCGGTCAGACGGTGCTGGAAATCGCCTGCGACCAGATTGGCCCAGCCAACCTCAAGGTGGCGAGCGTCAGCTACCCTGACAAGCCCCTCGAGGAGCTGGCCACCCCGAGCGAGAGCGAGCTGCTCGGCATCTACCGCGACGCCCTGCGCACCTACGGCATGTGGAGCTACCGCTCCGCCCCGCTGATTGAGCGTTGATAGGCCATCAACACGAAAAAGAGAGGGAGGCGTGATGCCTCCCTCTCTTTTTATTGACCGATGATTGGCCAAGCCGCGCCCGTTAGCTGACGATAAAGCCCTGCGAGGGGGCCGCTTTGGGATCATCACCGAAGCGGTTTGGCCCCTGCTGACCGTTGCAAACCATAAAGTAGATAAGCACCAGGGTGCCGATAATGGGGATAAGCCCGAGCAGCAGCCACCAAGCGCTGCGGTCGGTATCGTGCAGGCGACGGGCCGCCACCGCCAGCGATGGCAGCAGCACCGCCAGCGAATAGATGGAGCTGATCAACTCATTGTCACCGCCAATCAGCTTGTCCACCATGCCGAGCAGCAGCATAACGATGACGTTGCACAGCACGAACATCCAGTATTCGGTGCGACGGGCCCGCCCGCTGAATACCGCATATTGCTTGAGGACCGAGATATACCAGTTCATTGCGCCTCCTGAGTGGCCTTTATGCCTATGAATAAAAAGAGAGTCGATAAAACAAGTAGTTAAGAGCTTAGCGCGATCATCCCCCCGAGTCGACAATGATGCCCGAACGTCTCCCAAACTAATCAGCTGCGGCAATCATTGACTGACCGAGCCGGAAGATAATTTGCCCTGCAACAGGGCAAATCACCCCCATCAGCGCATCACTCTCGTCACAAGCAGGAAAATGGTGCTTAATAATCCATTAGCAATCGTATGGACTCAGCGTGAGGATAGCGGTAGATTCGGCGCCCAATCCTGAACAGGATCTGTGTCTCCCTCCCATAATGAATCCACTTATTCATTACTTCTCCTAACACAGGGATAGCCATGAGTATTACACGCAGAGATTTTCTCAATGGCGTCGCCATCACCATTGCGGCAGGCGTCGCCCCCATCAACCTGCTCAAGGCTGCCGAAGGCGGCAGCGCGCTGGCGGATAAAACCCTGGCCTACCCGCCCGCCCTCACCGGCCTGCGCGGTAATCACCCGGGCTCTTTCGAACCGGCCCACAGCATCGCCCGTGACGGCAAGCAGTATGACTTTGCCAATATTCCCCTTGAGGGGGAGTACGATCTGGTGATCGTCGGCGCCGGGATCAGCGGTCTGGCCGCCGCCTGCTTCTATCAGCAACTGCTCGGCGCGGATAAAAAGATCCTTCTACTCGACAACCACGACGACTTCGGCGGCCACGCCAAGCGCAACGAGTTCACCACCCCCGATGGCCTGCGTCTGGGTTACGGCGGCAGTGAGTCCCTGCAATCACCGCGTTCGGTCTACAGCCCGGTGGCACTCGGTCTGCTCAAGGCGCTGGAGGTCAACATCGACGAGCTGGCCGCCGGTTTCCAGCAGACCTTCTATCCGGATCTGGGGCTCAGCCGCGGCGTCTATTTCGACGAGAATCACTTTGGCGTCAACAAGATAGTGAACGGGGATCCGGGCCACAACGTGGCGGACGATATCCCGCGCGATCGCCTGAACGGCCGGCCGCTGGCAGAATTTATCGGTGACTTCCCCCTCGATGATGCCGACAAGGCCGCCCTGTTGGCCCTGCACGAATGAAGATCGACTACCTGAGCGGCATGACCCGCGAGCAGCAGGATGAGTGGGTGACTCGCAACAGCTACACCACCTTCCTGCGCGATAAAGTGGGTCTCAGCGAGCGGGCGATCACTTACTTCCAGCAGCGCACCAACGACTTCCAGGCGGTCGGCATCGACGCCACCGCCTGCGCCGATGCGCGCCTCTGCGCCTTGCCGGGGTTCGACGGCCTCAATCTGACGCCGCTGGATGCCGAGGAGCAGGCAGAGCTGGACGACCCCTACATCTTCCACTTCCCCGATGGCAACGCCGGTCTCACCCGCCTGATGGTACGCAAGCTCATTCCGCAGGTGGCGCCGGGTCACACCATGCAGGATGTGGTGCTGGCCAAATTTGACTATGGCAAACTCGACCTGCCTGAGCACAAGGTGCAACTGCGCCTTGGCAGCACGGCGTTGCAGGCCAAAAACGTGCGCATCGCCGACGGCAAGCTGGCGGTGGATGTCACCTACATCAAGGAGGGGAAACTGCACCGGGTGCGGGCCAAGCAGTCGATCATGGCTGGCTACAACATGATGATCCCCTACATGGTGCCCGAGATGCCGGAGCCCCAGAAGGAGGCGCTGCGCCAGAATGCCAAGGCGCCGCTGGTCTACACCAAGGTGGTGCTCAAGAACTGGCAAGCCTTCGTCAAGCTGGGGGTACACGAGGTCTACTCCCCCGCCGCACCCTACAGCCGGGTCAAGCTCGACTATCCGGTCAGCATGGGTGGCTACGAGCATCCCAAGAGCCCGGATCAGCCGATGTGCCTGCACATGGTCTATGTACCGACCCTGCCGGGCAGCGGCCTCTCGGCCCGCGAACAGTCCCGCAAGGGGCGCGCCATGATCCTCGGCATGCCGTTCGAGCAGCATGAGCAGATGATCCGCGAGCAGTTGCAGGGGATGCTCGGCAGCGCCGGTTTCAACCATGAGCAGGACATCCTCGCCATCACGGTCAACCGCTGGTCTCACGGTTACTCCTATGTCACCAACACCCTGTTTGATGACGAAGCGCAGTGCGAAAAATGGATTGAACTGGGTCGCCAGCCGATCGGCAACATCACCATCGCCAACTCGGATGCAGGCTGGAGCCCCTACGCTCACGCCGCCATCGACGAAGCGTGGCGCGCCGTCAACGAGCTGGTAGCCATGAGCAAGGGAGGTGCCCAATGAGCCGCGCCCTGTCACTGACCGCCAGCGCCCTGCTGCTGGCTCTGCCCGCCCTTGCCGCCAACGCAGCCCCCGCCATGTCGGCGGGGGAATACGTGGCCAAGCTCGGCGATTGCGCCGCCTGTCACACCAGCGAGACCAGCAAGCCGCTCGCGGGCGGCAAAGGGTTCCCGACCCCCATCGGTACCGTATTTGCCACCAACATTACCCCGGACAAGACCCACGGTATCGGCAACTACAGCCTGCCGGAGTTCATCAAGGTGATGCGCGAAGGGGTAGCCCGCGATGGTCATCGGCTCTATCCGGCCATGCCCTACACCGCCTACGCCAAGATGAGCGATAAGGATCTCGAAGATCTCTATAACTACCTGATGAAGGAGGTGCAACCGCTGGCCATCGCCAACAAGGAAAGTGACATCCCCTGGCCCCTCAACATGCGCTGGCCGCTGATGGGCTGGAACTGGATCTACCACGATGACAGCCGCTTCACCCCGGTGGCGGGCAAGAGCGAAGAGTGGAACCGCGGCGCCTATCTGGTGCAGGGTGCCGGCCACTGCGGCAGCTGCCACACTCCGCGCGGGCTTGGCATGCAGGAGAAAGCGCTGACCGAGGCGGATCCCGTCTACCTGAACGGTGCGGCGCTGGATGGCTGGTATGCCCCCGACATTCGCGGCAGCCGTTACAGCAAGCAGGCGCTGATCGACCTGCTGAAAACCGGCCGCAGCCAGCATGAAGCGGTCGCGGGCCCCATGGGGGAAGTGATCACTCACAGCAGCCAGTATTTCAGCGACGCCGATCTGGCCAGCATCGCCACCTATCTCACCGATCTGAAAGATGAGCCGATGGCGGAGAAAGGGGCCCGTGCCTACGCCAGTGCCAGCGGCAAGGCGGACTACGCCATGTACTGCTCCACCTGTCACGGGGTCAACGGCCAGGGCAATGACCACGTCATCCCCTCGCTGGTCAACAACCGCACCGTGCTGGCGAGCGATCCGTCAAGCCTGATCAATGTGCTGCTGCACGGCGCCGAAACACCGGTCACCCATGGCCATCTGGGTTACCACATGCCGGGCTATGGCTGGACCATGGATGACGAGCGGCTCGCCGAGCTGGTCAACACCCTGCGCGCCTCCTGGGGCAATGAAGGCACCGCCGTCAAGGCGGCGTCGGTCAAGGCCCAGCGCGAGCTGCACGGTAAAGAGTAAGGGCTGTCGGCTCTCTCTTGGCCAAGTGCCATAAAAACGGGCCTCCACTGGAGGCCCGTTTGCTATTGATGAACCACGTTCCGGTGCTTATCCCTTGCGGGATTTGGGCCCCGGCAGCGGCGCCGTTGGCTGGCGGTAATCGCCATAGGGGAAGATATTGCGAAAACGCTGGGCCACCGGCTCGGGGATGGAGCGGGAGAAGATCAGCTTGACGCCATCGCCATCGCGCTGCCCCACAATGCGACCGCGCACCGTGTCGTGGCGCAGGATCTGCTTGGCATGCTCAATAAAGGCGGGTGACACCTTGCCCTGCTTGACCACTACCTTGCCGGGGGCAAGGCGGATTTCGAACAGGGCACCACGCCCCAGCTTCATCAACCACCAGATCAGGGCTATCGCCACTATCAAGGAAATCCAGGCCATCTTCATCCCTCCCAAGCTCTTGATATAAGGCAGTATAAGCGGCCGTGCGTTCCGATTGTTTGGCGCCGATCACAGCCCCCGCGTCAGCACAATAGCGCCCCTTTGCTCAGCAATCCTTGCCCCAGCCCACCAGCGTCTCGCGATAGAGCGCCAGCAAGGCTTCATCGCGCACCGCCACCCCGACCTGCTGCGGGCGATAGGCTGCCCAGTCATCGTGGGAATGGCGCTTGCCATCGAACTTTTGCAGGGTGTGGCCGATGGCCGGGCCGCTGGTGATAACCCGCACCGGCCCTTCGCGCAGGGTAAAGAGGGTCGGGTCAATGACATAGGCGATGGCGGACGGGTCGTGAACGTGGCAACCGGAGAGCCCCAGCTTCTCGGAGTAGAAGCGCAGATAGAAGCGGCTGACATCCCACAGGAAGCGGCCCGGCTCCCCCGCCTTGTCCCTGAGCTCATCCAGATAGGCGCTGCTGAAGAAGCTCTGCTGGGTCACATCAAGCCCGATGATCACCACCGGCCAGTCGGCGGTAAAGACCCGGTCGGCGGCATCGGGATCGTCGTGGATATTGGCCTCGGCATAAGGGGTAACGTTGCCGCGATGGCAGTTGACGCCAAAGGCGCCGCCCATCACTACCACCTGTTTCACCAGAGAGACAATCTCGGGCGCCTGTTGTAGCGCCGCGCCAGATTGGTCAGCGGGCCGATAGTGACGAGGGTGATCTCCCCCGGCGCGGCTTTCACCGCCTCGACAATATATTGCCATGCGGGGCGGGGATCCGGAGCGATAGTCACCTCCCCCGCCTCCATGTCGCCAAAGCCGCTCGGGCCGTGGACTATGGTGGTGGGGCCGACCGGCTCGCGCAGCAGCGGGGCGGCAGCGCCTTTGGCCACATCCGCCTTCATGCCGTACTTCTGCTTGAGCCAGAGGGCGTTGCGGGTGCCATTATCGATGGTGGCGTTACCAAAAACAGTGGTGATGGCGAGCAGCTCGATGGCGGGGTGGGCCTCGGCAAACAGGATGGCCATGGCATCGTCGATACCCGGATCGGTATCCAGAATGATTTTATGGGTCATGAGAAATTCCTACGGTGACAAACCCTGCGACAAAAGGGAGAGTCTACCCGGCTGACGCCCCCATATCCCGGCATGGGATCACAGAGCGGGCCTTTGCTCCCGGCAGCGGGGGCGCTGCTGGCGACAATCTGCACAAAAAACGGCGCGGCCCTGTTGCCAGCGCCGCGCCTTTTATCGTTGTTCGTTATCTGCTATCTGACAGTGATCTGCCTGACTACGCCCCTCAGTGCTTGCGATGCCAGCGCGGTGAGGTCGCCTTCTCCCCCCAGGGGGTGACGCAGGGGAGCAGCGCCCCTTCAATCACCATCTCGCTGCCCGCCAGCGCCTCGGCGATCTTCTGGTGCAGCACCCGCAGTACCTTGCCCTCGTGCTCGGCCAGAGAGTGGCCCGCGGCAAAGAATTCCGGCTGATATTGCAATGCCAGCTTCTGGGCGAATTCGTAGGTGTTGAAGCAATCCGGCATCCGCTCAACCACATCTTCAAGCCGGGCCAACAAGCTGTTCAGTTCCCTGGTCATAGTGCTCTCTCCGTGTAGGTTAATAGCCAAAAACTACCCCTTATTAGATAAGCCACCAACGAGCAAACCACAAAAGTGTGGGGAGACACACAGTTCTCTCTTGCGTCTGGCTCGTGGTGAACGGCAGACAGCTTGCCAGCTTTACATTCCGGTAACAAACAGCTAGATTTAGACCGACTAATCAGTCGGTCATTTTTCATGCGGAGAACAACATGGGTGCGGCGCAGCTTCAACACACTCCTGAGGATATCCTCGCCATCAAATTGTCCCTGCCGGATCAGCTGGCGCGGCTCAAGCGGGCGAGTCTGGCTCACCCCATGCCAACCCTGGCCGAGCGCCGGGCGCAGCTGACCAAACTCAAGCAGGCGTTGCTCGCCCACAAGGGGCCGCTGTGCAAGGCGCTGGCGCAGGATTATGGCCAGCGCAGCCACTACGACAGCCAAATCGCCGACATTCTCCCCTGCATCATGCAGATCAACTACACCCAGAAGCGGCTCAAGCGCTGGATGCAGCCCCATCGTCGCCATGCCGGTCTGCTGCTCGCCCCCGCCAAAGTGGAGGTACACTTCCAGCCGCTCGGGGTGGTCGGCATTATCGTGCCGTGGAACTTTCCGGTGATGCTGAGCCTTGGCCCGCTCATCACCGCCATCGCGGCAGGTAACCGGGCGATGCTGAAGCTTTCCGAGTTCACTCCCCATACCAACGCCGTACTGCGAGCCCTGCTCACCACCACCTTCAATGAGGACGAGATCGCCGTCATCGAGGGGGATGCCCAGATGGCGGCCGCATTCAGCTCGCTCCCCTTCGATCACTTGCTGTTCACCGGCTCCACCATGGTTGGCAAGCTGGTGATGGCCGCCGCCGCGCCCCAGCTCACCCCTCTCACCCTTGAGCTGGGTGGCAAGAGCCCTTGCCTCATCGCCCCCGACATGCCGGTTGAGACCGCCATCGAGCGGATGATCTTCGGCAAGAGCCTCAATGCCGGCCAGATCTGCGTCGCCCCCGACTATGTGCTGCTGCCCCGCAGCGAGGTGGAGAACTTTATCGCCGCCTATCGCAACCACTTTGCCAAGCTCTACCCGCAGGGGCTCAATAGTGCTGACTACGGCGCCATCATCAACGATCGCCAGTATCAGCGGCTGGTCAGCTGGCTCGATGAGGCCAAACAGGCGGGAGCCCAGCTCCACCCGTGCGCCACTCCGGCGCGGGATGATCAGCGCCGCCTCCTGGCCCCGCATCTGCTGACCGGAGTGCCGGGCCACTGTCAGGTGATACAGCAGGAGATCTTCGGCCCGCTGCTGCCGCTTATCCCCTACGACACCCTGGAGGAGGCGCTCGCCTATATCGCCGAACGTCCCCGCCCGCTGGCTCTCTACCTGATGAGCTTCGATCCCGGGCTGCAGGCGCGGGTGACCCGGGAGACCCACTCCGGCGGCATGGCCATCAACGAGAGCCTGTTCCAGGTGGCGGCCGATGATGTGCCGTTTGGCGGCATCGGCGCCTCTGGCATGGGCCACTACCACGGGCACGAGGGCTTTCTCACCTTCTCCAAGGCGAAAACCGTGCTGACCCGCGGCAAGTTCACCACCGGCTCCCTGATCCATCCGCCCTACAACAGCTGGATCCAGAAGCTGATGATGGCTTTCTTCCTGCGTTGACGGAGCCCGCCATGACCGACAAGCGCCGCCAAATTCTGGATGCCGCCCTCGCCCTCTGCGCCGAAGATGGTCTGCAGGGGCAGCTACCGCCCGCATTGCCAAGGCGGCCGGGGTCGCCAACGGCACCCTGTTCCACCACTTCCCGAGCAAGGAGGCACTGATCCTCCAGCTTTATCAGGATGTGAAGACCCGGATGGGCGCTGCCATCAGCGAAGCCGATCCCGATCTGGAACTGCGCGAGCAGATCCACCACTACTGGCAGCAGGCGATGGAGTGGATGCAGGCTAACCCCAATGAGCTCAAATTCGTGCTGGGTTTCTTTCACTCCCCCCTGCTGGCCCGCCCGGCCCGCAGCCAGATCTTGAATGACACTCTGCGCTTTCTGCCCGCCCTGCTGGTAAAAGGGCAGGCCAGCGGCGAGCTGATGCAGGCCCCCGCGCCGCTGTTGCTGGAGGTGTGTCAGGGGCAGTTCCTCGCCTGCGCATCACTCTTTGTCGATCAACCCGAGCTTGGGCAGGATGCCCACTGGCAAGCCAGTGCCTTTGCCCTCTTCTGGTCAGCCATCTCAGGAGCCAACCCCTATGACAACTCCGACCGTTGAATCTCTGGCCGCACTGGGCCGCCGCCTCTGGATCACCACTCTGCTCTGGGTGGTGGGCCGTACCCTCTGCCGCGCCGCCCGTATCGACGAGGCGGTGCGCCGCGAACTGGCCCCCTTGCCGGATGGCCTGGCCATTCGCCTTGAGGTGGAGGGGCTTGATTACGCCATGAACATGCATAAAGAAGGAGGGCGCTGGTATCCCGGCACGCCGGCTGCACCCCATGCCACCATCCATCCGCTGCGGGTACGCTTCAAGCACCCCAATATCGCGTTTCGCGCCCTGAGCTTTCGGCTCGGGGTCAATCAGGCGTTCAGTGAAAACCGGCTGCTGGTGGAGGGGGATCTGACCACCGCCATGCATCTGGTGCGGGGGCTTGAGCAGTTGCAGTCCCTGATCCTGCCCGCCTTTATCGCGCGGCCGCTGCTGCGCCACTATCCGGCCCAGCGCAACAAGCTTGGCCGTGCCTGCAATATCTATCTGGGTCTGGTAACCGGCTGAGCGCAAGGAGCCTTGATATGAGCCGCTATTACGATTTTTTCTGTCCGGTCAAACTGCTGGCCGGTGAACAGGCGCTGGAGCAGCTGGCCAGCGAGCTGGCAAGCCTTGGTGCTCGCCGCCCGCTGCTGCTGACCGACAAGGGGGTCAATGCCACCGGTCTTGCCACCCTGCTGGCCAATGTACTGGCCGAGGGGGAGCTGCCGGTCGCCGCCATTTGGGACGAGATCCCGGCCGACTCCTCCACCGCCGTGGTGGAGCGGATCGCCAAACGCTACGCCGAGCTCGATTGCGACAGTCTGGTGGCGCTGGGGGGCGGCTCGGTCATCGACACCGCCAAGGCGGCCAATATCCTGGCATCCATGGGCGGTGAACACCTGCTCGACTACTCGGGTGCGGGCTGCCTCACCCGTCCTCTCAAGCCGCTGGCGGTGGTGCCCACCACAGCGGGTACCGGTTCCGAGGTAACGCTGGTGGCGGTGATCAAGGATGAGGCGAGCGGGCGCAAGGTGCCCTTCACCTCCCCCTTCCTGCTGCCGCAGCTGGCGGTGCTAGACCCGCGTCTGACTCAGGGATTGCCCCTCAACATCACCGCCGCCACCGCCATGGATGCCATGACCCATGCCATTGAGGCCTTTATCGGCACCGCCAAAAACCCGGTGAGCGATGCGCTGGCCCTGATGGCGGTAGAGAAGATAGCCAATGCCCTGCCTCTCATCCTCAAGGATCCGCAAAACAAGCAGTTGCGGCTGCAATTGGCGGAAGGCTCCACGCTGGCTGGCATGGCATTCTCCAACTCCATGGTGGGGCTGGTGCATGCCCTCGGCCACAGTCTGGGGGCGCGCTGCCATCTGCCCCACGGCCTGTGCATGAACCTCTTCCTGCCTACCGTGCTCGACTACAACCGCCCCGAGGTGGATAACGAGTTGGCCCGCCTGCTGCTGCCGCTGGTGGGAGCCGAGCGCTTTGCCGCCACCCCGGCCCACCTGCGGGCCGAGGCGACCATCACCGCCATCCGTACCCTGCGCGATACCCTCTGGCAGGCGGTCAAGCTGCCGCGCACCATGAGCGAGGCGGGGGTGAGCGATCGCTCGCTGCTCGGGGAGATACGGGATCTGGCGGTCAACGACGGCGCCATGCTGTTCAATCGCAAGGATGCCGACCGTGAGCAGTTACTCACCCTGCTGGAGCGTGCCTGGACCTGATCCCTCCCCTTTGCCAACACTCTTGTGCTGACACTAACGCGGTGCCCGACTCACCATCGGGCACCTTGATCTACATCGCGATATCGATGCGCCCTCTGTCAAAGGGGGATGATATTGACCACGGGCTCTCATTATCTGTTCTATACCTTGGCTAACAGTTATGTTGTGCCGAGAGACCCAACTTTATGCCAGAGGTGCCCACCATGAGCGACATCATCCATCAGGCCAACCAGCAGCAGTTCATCTGTATGGTGGAGGGGAAAGAGTCGAGACTGCGCTACCGGCGGCTCGATGCCAAGACTATCGACGCCTACAGCACCTTCGTGCCCCCCGAGCTGCGGGTGCAGGGGATTGCCGATCAGCTGGCGCGCGCCTTCTTCAACTGGACTCAGGCGGAGGGGCTCACTATAGTGCCGAGCTGCCGCTACATTGATGTCTGGTTACGCCGCAATGCCAACAACTGAACCTCTGAACTCCGCCCTCGAACAGCAATTCCAAGCCAAAACAGAAGCCCTGCTGCGGGCCGATCCGCAGCGGATGGCCTGCCTGCAAGCCGCGGCTGAGCTCAATCTGCCCGACTGGGCGCTGGGGGCCGGTTTTATCCGCAACCTCATCTGGGATCACCTTCACCACAAGGCGGTGCCCACCCCGCTCAACGATATCGACCTTATCTATCTCGATAAAAGCGACCCGCAAGGGCTGGCCGAGGTAACGCATGAAGCCTGGCTGGCAAAGCGGCTGCCGGATCTGCAGTGGGAAGTGCGCAATCAGGCTCGCATGCACACTCGCCAGCTGGTAGCGCCGTTTGCCAGCAGCCTTGAGGCGCTCAGCCACTGGGTCGAGGTGCCCACCTGCATCGGCGTACGCCTCACCCGAGATGGCGAGTTCGAGTGGCTCGCCCCCTACGGCTTTGCCATCAACTGGTCGCTGCAAGTGAGTGCCAACCCCAGATGTCGCCAGGACAAACAGATTTTTACCCAGCGCATCAAGGAGAAACGCTGGCAGGCTATCTGGCCTGACCTTCAGGTAAACTGGCCATAACCTGATTGCAATCTTTCGATAACCTTGGGCACACTAGGGGAAAAGCTGGTTGTAACTCAATGGGTTAAATAATGCGCGACTTCTTCTCTCTCGAACGCTGGCTACCGGGCCTCGCCGCCCTGCTGCATTACCAGCGCGCCTGGTTGATGCCAGATCTTCGCGCCGGACTCTCGGTGGCGGCCGTGGCGCTGCCCGTCGCCATCGCCTATGCCGAGCTTGCCGGGGTGGGTGCCATCGTCGGTCTCTACTCCTGCATCCTGCCCATGCTGGTCTATGCCCTGTTTGGCACCTCCCGCCAGCTGATCGTCGGCCCTGATGCCGCCACCTGTGCGGTCATCGCCGCCGTGGTGACGCCGCTGGCCGCAGGCGACCCCACCCGTCACTGGCAACTGGTGATGACCATGACCGCCATGACCGGCTTCTGGTGCCTGATTGCCAGCCGCTTCAAGCTGGGAGTGCTGGCGGACTTTCTCTCCCGACCCATCCTGATGGGGCTGCTCAATGGTGTGGCCATCACCATCATGGTGGGCCAGCTCTCCAAGATCTTCGGTTTCACTTTCAGCGAACGTTACCTCATCGAGCGGATCGCCAGCGGGGCCACCTATATCACCCAGACCCATCTGCCGACCCTGGCCATGAGTCTGGTAGCCCTGCTCACCCTGCTGCTGGCCAAGCGCTACAAACCTGCATGGCCCTCCTCCATGGTGGCCATGGTGGTGACCGCTGCGCTGGTGTGGGGCTTTAATCTCGGCCAGTTTGATATCGCTACCCTGGGGACGGTGGGCTCCGGCCTGCCCGCCTTCCAGATGCCGGAATTTCCTCCCGGCCTGATGCGGGAGCTGGTGCTGCCCGCCCTTAACCTCGCCATGGTGAGCTTCGTCTCCATGATGCTGACCGCTCGCAGCTTTGCAGCCAAAAACGGTTACGAAATCGACGCGGACAAGGAGTTTCGGGCCCTTGGCATGGCCAACCTCGCCTCCGCAGTCTCCCAGGGTTTTGCCATCAGCGGCGCGGATTCGCGCACCGCGGTCAACGACGCCAACGGCGGCAAGAGCCAGTTGGTCTCCATCATCGCCGCAGCAGTGATCGCCCTCATCACCTTCTATCTGACGGCGCCGCTCAAATACATCCCGACCGCCGCCCTCGGGGTGGTGCTGGTAATGGCCTCACTCTCGCTCACCGACTTTCGCGGACTGTGGGCGCTGCGTAACTCCGATCGCTCCGCCTTCTGGCTGGCGCTGGTCACCTTTATCAGCGTGCTCACTATGGGGGTGATCCCGGGGATCACCCTTGCCGTCTTGCTGGGGCTGTTCCAGTTCCTGCGCAATGTGATGCGCCCCACCGACCAGCTGCTCGGCATGGATGACGAGGGGGTAGTGCGTACCCTGGGGGACAACGAACAGGCCAAGGCGATCCCGGGTATTCTGGTCTATCGCTTCAACTCGCCGCTCACCTACTTCAACGCTCCCTACTTCAAGCGCCGGGTGCTGGCCCTGCTGGTGCAGGATCCCCGAGCCCCCAAGTGCCTGGTGATCGATGCGGTCGCCTGCTTCACCCATCAGGACATCAGCGTGATGAGCATGGTGGGGGAGCTGCACAAGGAGCTGAAACGGCGCGGCATCCATATGGTGATGGCGGGTCGCCACGGCCAGATGACCCACTGGCTAAAGCAGGCGGGCGTGCGGGTGGGCGATGAAGGGATCATCCTCTGCCCCGACATGTATCAGGCGCTGCGCCTGACCCGCTGCTATCGCGAGCCGGTGTTCAAGGATGATGCGGTGGTGGAGAGCACCACTGATGCCATCCGCTCGAATTGGCCGCAGGATGATGCCCTGCCCGACTCGGCTCGCCTCACCCTGCCAAGCGAACAGGAGGCGGGCGCCACGCCTGCCTGATCCCTTGGCCTGCTCCCCTGGCCGGTGCAATCCTGCACAAGGATTGCACCGGCCTTGGCCTTGGTGTTAAATGCGCCCCCAGAGGGCACTCCCCCGTGCCCTCCCAGCTGTTGGACATGCCATGCAATCTCAATCCCACGCAGGCCCGGGCACGCTATTTGCGCTGACCTGGCCGCTCTTTATCGATCTCGCCCTGCACTTTCTGACCGGTGCCCTCAACACCTTCATGGTGGGTCACGTCTCCTATCAGGGAGTGGCGGCGCTGGCGGTCGGCAATCAGGTGTTCGATCTCGCCATCACATTGTTCAGCTTCGTCAGCATCGGTACCAGCGTGGTGATCACCCAGTATCTGGGGGCAGGCGATCGGGAGAAGAGTCGGGTGGTGATCCACACCGCTATCGGCTTCAACCTGCTGATCGGTCTGGTGGCCGCCATCGGCGTGATGGCAGGCGCCAGCACCATGCTGGCGCTGATGAACCTGCCTGCCAACCTGATGAGCGACGGGACGCTTTACTTGCAGATCATCGGTCTCTGCCTGTTGCCGGAAGCGGCAGCCCTCTGTCTGGCAGCCACCCTGCGCGCTCACGGCCACACCCGTCAGGCGATGTATGTGACCCTGATCGTCAACCTCATCACCTTCGTCGGCAACCTGCTGCTGCTCTACGGCTGGTTCGGCCTGCCCCAGCTTGGCGTCGCCGGTGTCGCCATCAGCACGGTCGCGGGCCGCCTGATCGGCGTGGTGCTGCTGGTGTGGCTGGTAGCCCGCAAGACCGGCATTCGACTGGTGGTGCGCGATATCGTCCACCCCAGCTGGGAGATGCTGGGCAAGGTACTCCATATCGGCCTGCCGGCGGCAGGGGAGAACCTCTCCTGGATGCTGCAGTTTATGGTGGTGACAGCCTTTGTCGGACTGCTGGGTGACAAGGCGCTGGCGACCCAATCCTACTTCTTTCAGATCTGCCTGTTTATCCTGCTGTTTGGCCTCTCCATCGGCCTTGGCAACGAGATCATCATCGGCCATCTGGCGGGAGCAAGACAGTTCGATCGCGCCTATCAGCAACTGCTCAAAAGCCTCAAGCTAGGGCTGGCAGTCACCTGCGTCATCGCCGTAGCGGCGGCCCTCAATGGCCGCACCATCATCAGCCTCTTTACCGATGATGCCGACATCATTACCCAGGTGGCGCAACTGTTTCTTATCAGCCTTATCCTCGAGCCCGGCCGCACCTTCAATCTGGTGGTGATCAATGCCCTGCGGGCCACCGGGGATGCCCGTTTCCCCCTCTACATGGCGTTGCTATCCATGTGGGGAATTGCCGTGCCACTCTCCTATTTCCTCGGTATCATGCAGGGTTATGGACTGGTCGGTATCTGGCTGGCGCTGGCCTGCGACGAGTGGGTGCGCGGTCTGGCCATGTTCTGGCGCTGGCGCAGTCGTCGCTGGCAAAACAAAATTCTTGTTGAAACAAAAGCGGAATCACAATGAAGAAGATAGGACTCTTGCTGGCTGCCATCCTGCTCAGCCCCCTGGCCATGGCGCAAACTGCCCCTGCCGCTCCCAAGGCTCAAGCCACCCAGACCTGGTATGTGGCCCCCATCGCCATCGATGAAACCAGCGACGCCCAGAAGGCGCTGACCAAGGACTTCATGGCCCAGATGATCAAGACCATCAAGATCAACGAGTACCAGACCGGCAAGGCGGTGGGCAACACCAAAAAGCCCAAGTGGCTGATCCGCACCAAGCTGATACCCGCCAGCAACGAACCACTGGTCGGCAAGAAGCACCCGCAGGGTCTCACCTACGGCAAGGGCAATCCGACCCAGGAGATCGTCGGCGAGCTGTTGATGAACGGCACCCTGGTGGCCCACATCGGCCAGGGCTGGCGCGAGCCTATCGTCCCGGGCACGCCGGTGGCTGACAAACTCTCCATCGCCAACTATCGCTACGCCATCGGAGATCAGGCCAAGTCGGCGGATCTGGAGGAGCTGGCGGCCCAGATTGGCTTTGAGGCGGGCAAGGTGATCCACCGCGACGGCAAGCCGCTGCCCGAGAAGAAAAAGAAAAAAGAGCAGGCGGACGAAGAGAAAGAGTAACGTTGCCTGCATCCATAAAAAGGGGCCACTCGGCCCCTTTTTTGATCCTGCCCCCTCACGCCAACACAGCCCCTGTTGTGACTTGTCGCACAGTTTGGCTCGCCATTCAGATTGACAAATCACTTATCTTGTTTTGATTCAACAAGTTATAAATATCCCGCCGAATACTCCAAATCATTGCCCCCAAATCCGATCAGGATCACATTTATCCCCGGCACTAAGGGGTAGCTTTGGTCTTACAGGCACAATCAAACGAAACCAAGGAGGCTCCATTACATGTTCCCAGAGTACAGAGAACTCATCTCGAAACTGAAGAGCAGTGATGTCCATTTCCAGAAGAAGTTTGACTTGCACAACGACCTGGATGCGGAGATTAGAAAGTTGGAAAAGCATCACGCCAGCGACTATAGCGCCGAGGTGAGAGATCTGAAAAAACAGAAACTCAAACTGAAAGAGGAGATATACGACATCCTCAAACAACATCCACAATAGATGCCTCGAAGAATATGCGGATAAGCAATTTATCCCCCAGCCCGGCCCACGCGCCGGGCTTTTTGTTGTTTCAGTCAATTAGTTGACACCCGAGCCTACCGATCTTGCTGGTAGTTTGTTACATTTTTTCCTTGGAATTCAGGGAATAACGGTGATGATAACATGAGCAAAAAACGATCTTTTTATCATCTCTTGCTGCTTTGCCTGTTCACATTGAGCCACCCCCTGCAGGCTCAGGAGCCTGAACTGGAGCTGTGGCACTCCCAGCAAGCCGGTTACGTGATCGACGACGTGATCGCCCGCTTCAATCAGGAGGGGAACCACAGAGTGCGGGTCACCCAGATTGAGCCGGGCAAGATCAAGGCGGATCTCCTGCTGGCAGCTCAGGCCAGGGGGCTGCCCGACCTGATGCTGATCCCCTCCGATTTTATCGGCCTCTATCGCCAGATGACCCTCGCCACCCTCCCGGCCGAGTGGTTTTCCCCCGCGCTGATGGCCAGCGCCTTGCGTTATGTCACCCTGGATAGGCAACGCTGGGGCATGCCCATGATGCAGGGCAACCATCTGATGCTGTTTTACAACAAGGCGCTGGTCTCGACTCCGGTGACCCAATGGCAGCAACTGACTGCTATCACCCCGGCCCTCAAGGCCAAGGGGGTCTACCCCGTCAGCTGGCCCTATCACGACATGTACTACTTCGCCGCCTTTTTACACACCTTTGGCGGCTCGCCGGTGACCGAAGGGCACATCACCCTCGACAGCCCGGCCATGGTGCAGGCGCTGGAGGCCTACCGCACCGTCGTCAGCGAACAGTGGGTCGATCCCGAGTGCGACTATGACACCGCCCTCGCCCGCTTCAATGAGGGCAAGAGCGCCTACCTCATCAATGGGGACTGGGCCTTCAACGATCTGGTGAAGAACATGGGGGATAAGCTGGGTGTCGCCCTGCTGCCCCGCTGGCAAAGCCATCCCATGCACTCCATGAGCGGCGCCTACGTAATGGGAGCCTCCCGCTGGGCGATGGATGATGAGGATCGGCAACCCGTCATCAAGGCACTGATGGCCTTTATCCAGCGTCAGGATATTCAGCAGTTCATCTATCATCAGGGAGCGCTGCTGCCGGTCAATCAGCAGGCTTTTACCGCCATCAGCCGCCGTCCCACGCCTCAGGAAAAAGTGCTGCTGGAACAGTTCACCCTCAGTACCCCCATGCCCTCCGACAGCGCCATGTCCATCGCCTGGCAAGCGATGGAGAAAGGGTTCGAGCGCTTTAAAGAGGGGATCAGTGCCGCCGACACCGCCCGCTATATGCAGCAGCTGGCCGATCAGCAGTACCGGCAGGTCAAAGCACCATGAAACATCGCACCTTTCGGCTTGGACCGACCCTCATCATCATCCTGTTCACCGTCGCCCTGCTGCCGGCGCTGCTGGCCAGCACTGTGTTGCTGATCCGCCAGCACCAGATCATCGCCCAGAGCGAGCAATCGCAGTTGGAGCGGGCCCTCACCAGCATGACCCGCGAGGCCCGCTTTCGCAGCGAGCTGATCGGCACCCAGCTCAATCAGCTCAGCCAGGATCGGGTACTCCATCAGGCCCTCGACAACTTTCTCTTCTCCAGCCATGCCCGGCTGGCGCTGGCCACCTTTGTCAAATCCAACAGCCTGATCACCTCGGCCTACCTCATCGATGACAAGGGGTTGGTGGTGGAGTACATCAATGGCCAGGCCTCCCACCTCGAGACGAGCAACCTGATGCCGCAGCTGATGGCCTGGGGCAAGACCCGCGAGGCGAAACAGGGCAAGCATCTGCTGCTCCCCGTCAATGATCCCGTACTGGTCGACGACATGGAGCAAAACCGCAGCGGCGGGCTGGCGCTGGTGGCCCCCATCTATCGCAACCACCAGCGCGCTGGGGTGATGCAGACCCCTTCCGGCTTCGTGATGGCCATTCTCCCCTGGCGGCAGATGGCCCAGTTGCTGGAACCCTATCTCAAGGGGAGCGAATATCTGGTGATCTCCCAGGGCGAGAACCGTCTTTATGAAGGGGCTCACCAGAGCGCCAACGCCATGGATGACAGGGATCCAAGCAAGATGGCGCAGCCCCTGGCCATTGGCTGGCCCCAACTGGAGCAGGAGATCACCCCCACCATCACCCTCTACAGCTACAGCAATGACAGGGTCAGCGAGCTCAACAAATCCCAACAGCTGCTGACCGTCAGCATCGCCGTCATGTTGCTGCTGGTAGCCATCGGCTGCGTCTGGCTCACCCGCTGGCTCACCCGACCGCTGCGCTCGCTGGCCGCGCTGGTGCGCAGCTATGGCAAGGGCAATTACCAGCAACGGCAGGCGCCGCTGCGCTTTGTGGAGTACGACGAGGTGCGCCAGCTGCTGCAAGAGATGGCCAGCACCATCTCGGATCAGGTGCGGGCGCTCTATCAGCAAAATGAACAGCTGCAGCAGGCCAATAGCGAGAAAGAGGCCTTCAACCAGCGGCTGCTCGGCTTCAACGACGAACTGGAACAAGAGGTTGCCTCGCAAACGACCGCTCTGCGCTCGGCCCTGAGCCGGGAGGAGCGCAGCCGCCATATCCTGCAATCCTGGTTGCAGTTCGGTCTGCACCAGCAGCTGGATATCGATATTGCCGAGCTGGCCAGCTCCGCCCTGCTGCAACTCTCGCAGCTCTATCCCGGCCACCGCTGGGGGCTGGTGATCCGCCGCGATGGCCAGCCTCACTACTCCCTGACCCAGGGGGTCGATGCCCCCTTGCGGGATGCCCTGCAGGAGAAACTGGCTCAACTGATGGATGAGGAGGTCAAACACTCCGAATGCCAGTGGGACAACGCACTCTGGAAGATCATGACCCTGCCCGGCAGCCAAAGCGGCGTGCTGTTTGGCTATCTGATGGTGAGCGCCGAAGGGCTGGAGTCCGAAGACAGGGCCATCTTGCGGCTGTTTGCCAAGCAGTTGGCTGTGGGCATCGAGGGGCGCCTCTTCACCGACGAGCTGGCGCGGGTCGCCCGCACCGACAACCTCACCGGGCTGCCCAACCGGCAGGCGTTCGAAGAGGCCTTCCACCACTATCAAGCAGTGCTGGCGCGCCATCCGGAGCGTCACCTCGCCCTCTTCATGCTCGACCTCAACGGCCTCAAGCGCACTAACGACCAGTATGGGCACGAGGCGGGCGACGCCCTGCTGATCCAGATGGCTCGCCAACTGCGCACCCTCTGCCGTCAGGATGAGAAGATTTTCCGTATCGGCGGCGACGAGTTCGTGCTGCTGGCGGAGGCGGACCACCTCGCCAGCCAGCTGCTGGCAGGTAGACTTGAGGCAAGCCAGCAGCACGCCATCGTGCAGCATGGGGAGCACAGCTTCCCGCTGCGTTTTGCCATCGGCTGGAGCAGTAGCGACCAGACCCCCCTGGCGGAGCTGAGCCGGGTGGCTGACGACGCCATGTATGCCAATAAGGCGCGCTTCTATCAGGGGCAGCGATAAAAAGCGGAGGTCTGTGGCGTTGGCGAGCCTTTCGCCAACGCCCTGATCAGCTCGCAAAAATGGCGCGCAACGCTAGACGCGGCGCGGACCATGACTAAGATAGGGGCTCTTGATGTCTCGATTTGGAAGGGAGTAGGAAATGGAGTTAGTACTTGGCCCGCTGGAAGCCCGCGTCATCGGCTGTCTGATTGAAAAAGAGATCTGCACCCCGGATCAATATCCCCTCTCCCTTAATGCACTGGTCAACGCTTGCAACCAGAAGAGCAACCGCGAGCCGGTGCTGGAGCTCTCCGAGCTCGATATCCGCGCCGTGGTGGACGAGCTGATCCGCAAGCGGCTAGTGGTCAACACCGCCGGCTTCAACGCCCGGGTGCCCCGCTATCAGCACAGATTCTGCAACACCGAATTTGGCGAGCTGAAATTCAGTGCCCAGGAGCTTGGCATCGTCTGCGAACTGCTGCTGCGCGGCCCGCAAACCCCTGGGGAGCTGCGCTCGCGCACCAACCGCCTCTGCAGCTTCGATGATGTCACCGAGGTGGATGCGGTGCTGACCCAACTCATCGAGCGTGGCCCCTACGTGGTCAAGCTGCCGCGCGAGCCGGGCAAGCGCGAATCCCGCTACGCCCACCTGTTTAGCGGGGAGGTGGATATTCAGGCGATGATGGATGCCGCTCCCGCCGCGGCCTATGCCTCCCCTGCCGCCGACCGTCTGAGCGAGCTGGAGCTGGAAGTGAGCGAGCTCAAGAGCCGTCTCGCCGCCATGGAAGCGCGGCTGGCAGCACTGGATGGTCAGGGCTGATCGCCTTTACCATCGCCACTCTCTATCATGGAGCCGGGGCTGATGTCCCCGGCTCCCTGCGTTTTTCATCGTGAGGACGTGCCCGTGATCTCCCTGATTAAAGAGTCAGACCACCAGAAGATGCCCTGGAAAAACCAGCAGGGCACCACCAGCCAGATCCTCATCTCCCCGAAGGGGAGCAGCCTTGCCAAACTCGACTTTGACTATCGACTGAGCTCGGCCCCCATCAAGAGCGCGGGTCCCTTCTCCCCCTTTCCCGGCTATCAGCGCATTTTGCTGCCGGTGAGCGGGGCAGGCTTTGTGCTCAACGGCCACCCCTACGCCACCTTCGAGGCGGCGCACTTTAGCGGCGATGAGGAGACCCACTGCGAGTTGCTGAAAAAAGAGGTGACCGATCTGGGGCTTATCTACCATCCGGATCGCATCAGCGCCAACGTGCGAGTGCTGAACCTCCCCTTCCCGCTGACCCTTACCCTCGAGCCAGAGAAGACCTACCTCTGTCACCTGCTGAGCGGCCAGCTGGCCGTGCAGGGCAAAGAGGTAGCCATCAACGAGACGCTGGTGGTGACCGGTGAAGAGAGCATTCACTTCGAATGCCAGAAGAAGACCTCCATCGCCTTCTTTACCCTGCAGGCCAAATAGCGCAAAAGTCGTCGGTGTGCAGTCATGCCAGGCCACACACAGACAGCAGAGATGAAAAAGCCGGGCAATCCCGGCTTTTTCTATTCAGGCGACCGGCTCGATGCCGGTAACCGCCTTAGTTGACCTTGAAGGAGCCCTTCATCATGGCGAAGTGGCCGGGGAAGGAGCAGAAGAAAGTGAGATCCTTACCCGCCAGACCGTCGGTCTTGAAGGTCACGCTGCTGCTCTCGCCGCCGCCGATCAGCTTGGTGTGAGCCAGCACACGGGGATCATCCTTGGGCAGATAGCCGTTCTCGGCCCCGGCGCTCATCCCGGCAGTCGCCACGGTCTGATAGTCGGCGGTGCTGGCCAGCACCCAGTTGTGGCCCATGGCGGTCACAGGCAGCTTGCCGGTGTGGTTCAGGGTGACCGTCACCTCCTTGCAGGTGGCCGGCACGCTCATCTCTTTGAGGTTGTACTGCATGGCATCATTGCCTTCGATGACCAGTGCACACTCATCCGCCAGCACGGGGGCAGCCAGGGTACTCAGAAACAGCAGGGTAATCGCCTTTTTCATCATCTTCTCCTTTGATTGGCAATGGATGGCAACGACTTGGCGGATGCGATGAACGCTTCGCAAAGATGCCGTCTAAATCGACCTTCATTTTACTCAATTGTCTTCAATCGGCTATGGCTTTTGGCCAAAGCTGCGGGCCAGGTCACCAGACGGTGATCTACTCGCCACTCTCTCCCTCACGGATGGACGATACGGCGCTCGGCAGTCACAGGTTCAAAACTGTTTAATTTTTTCTGCCCTTTTCCCTCCGATTGCCCCCATCAGGGGTCGCCCGGCGGGCGCCCCTTGGCTAAGCTAGCGCCCCGATATGAACCTTCTCCAGATGAGAGCGCCGGATGATTGCGATAACCCCCGTGGCGGCCCTGCGCGGCCTGCTGCTGACCCTGCTGCTGGCGCTGGCCGGCTGCCAGCCCACCCCGCCTGCCCAGACCCGTATTCAGGGCAAGACCATGGGCACCTACTATGTGGTGACCCTGAGCGATAGCTACCCCGGTGGGAAGCCCGCCCTCAAAAGCGATGTTGAGAGCCTGCTGGCCCGGATGAACAAGGAGATCTCCACCTACGATCCGGGCTCGCTCATCTCCCGTTTCAATCAGGGGCCCGCCAATACCCCGTTTGCCATCCCGCCCGCCATGGCCATCATAGTCCAGCAGGGGATGGATGCCGGTAAGCTGACCGACGGCAAGCTGGATGTGACCGTGGGGCCTCTGGTCAATCTATGGGGCTTTGGCCCGGACAAACGGCCAGTCAAGCGGCCCGATGAGGCAGCCATCGCCGCCGCCCGCCACAAGGTGGGCATCGACAAGCTGACCCTGACCCCGCAAGGGGATCACTTCCTGCTCGAAAAAACGATCCCGGATCTCTATCTCGACCTCTCCACCCTTGGCGAAGGGGCGGCATCGGATGAAATCGCCGCCCTGCTCGAGGGCAAGGGGGTACACAACTACCTGATCGAAGTGGCCGGTGCGGTGCGCAGCAAGGGCAACAACAGCAAGGGCTCGCCATGGAAAGTAGCCATCGTCGAACCCTCCGATCAGCCGGGAGCGTTTTCCGATATCGTCATCCCCAACGGCATGGCGCTCAGCACCGCGGGCAGCTATCGCAACTACTACGAGCTGGATGGCCAGCGTTACTCCCATATCATCGATCCCGCCACCGGCCAGCCGGTCACCCACAAGTTGGTCTCCGCCAGCGTCATCACCCCGACCGCGCTGGAGGCCGATGCCCTCGATACTGCCCTGATGGTGATGGGGCCTGAAGCGGGGTTGGCATTTGCCAAACAACACCAGCTGGCGGTCTATCTCATCATCAAGACCGAACAGGGGTTCAAAGCCGAGTACACGCCGCAATTTGCTCCCTATCTGGCAGAGAAAAAACATTGAGTTCAAGGCCCTGGCAACAGGGCCTTTTTCTTTCACTCATCGCGGGCAAAAGGCGGACAAACGGAGATGGTTCGCAATCGACAACTTGGCCAATTGCCTCTTCGGGCGCTTTGGTGGCACACTTTCTCCCATCAGCCCGTAGCGCCTCGACCCAGACAGATGCAGACACCTGAACAAGAGCCAGAAAAAAAGAGCCCAGCCAAGCCACAACGCATTCTGATGGTCAATGAGCAGCGCTCGTTTCAGGTGATGATGAAGGCGATGCTGCTCAATCTGGGTATCAGCAACATCACCTACTCCAATACCGCCGAGGATGCGCGGCGCCGCTGCCAGAAGGGCAGTTTCGACATCTATCTCATCGATTACGATCTCGGGGTTGGCGAGAATGGCCGCCAGTTACTCGAAAGCCTGCGCGACAAAGACCTGATCCCGCCCCAGAGCGTGGTGATCATGGTGAGTGGCGACAGCTCCCGCGCCATGGTACTGAGCGCGCTGGAAGCCGAGCCCGACGAATACCTGATGAAGCCCTTCTCTCAGGAGCAGTTCTCGTTTCGCTTGAAGCGTGCCCTCGCTCGACGCAACGCCCTGGCCAGCGTCTTTACCGCGCTGGCCGATGACAATCTGGCAGCCCTCATTACCGCCTGTGCCGAGCGGGCCGATGCGGTGCCCCGTTTTGCCAACTACTGCCGCTGCCTGCAGGCCGATACCCACCTCAAGCTGGGTCAGGCGCAGGAGGCGCGCGCCCTGATGCGCCAGCTGCTGGCCGGGCAGGAGAACAGCTGGGCCCGCCTGACACTGGGCAAGGCGTGCAACACCCTGGGGCTCCACGAAGAGGCGGTCAGCCATCTGCAGGCGACCCTCAAAAATACCCCGCTGATGGTGGAGGCTCACCTCTGGCTGGCGGAATCCCTGCTGGCCCTTGGCAATGACGAGCAGGCGCAGCAGGAGCTCAAACGGGCGGTGGATATCTCCCCCCAGTCGGTGCAACTCTCCCGCAGGCTGGCGGAGGTGTGCCTGCAGCGCCACGACTACGCCCAGGCCAAGGATGTGCTGATGTCGCTGATCGACCTGTCACGCAACTCCATTCACCGCACTCCCCACTATCTGGGAGCCTATATCCAGACCCTGACCCTCTACGCCCTCAACAGCAACGACAGCTACCACATCGCCAACCTGCAAAAGCAGGTCAATTCTGCCCTGTCGCGCATCCGCGATTCGCTGATGATGTCGGAGTTCAATACCCGGTGTTCGAGCAGATCTGTCAGGCCCGGGTGCAGATTGCGCTGGGTGAGCTGCTCAAGGGCAAGAAGATGCTCTATCGCGCCAATCAGAACTGGCTCGATGAGCCTGCCACCATGCCCCCCGCCCTGCTTGGCGAAACCATCCTCGCCCTCTATCAGCTCGGCGAGTTCGAATATGCCGAAAGCCTGCAGGGGCTGCTGGCGGAGGACGAAGATCGGCTGCTCACCACCTGCATTCAGGCAACCCGCGATGACAAGACGGTGCTGGAGCGACGTCAGCGCTACCAGCAGCTCAACGATCTGGGGATCAAGGCCTATCAGAGCGGCGAGCTGGAGCAGGCCCTCGGCCATTTTCGCGAGGCCTTGCGCCGTGCTCCCGCCAATACCGGTGCGGCTCTCAACAAGATCCAGGTGCTGCTGCAACTGATGCAGAAAAACCGCAAGAGTCCGGAGTTTGGTGCCGAGTGCAAAGACACCCTGGACGTGCTCGACGGCATCCCCCTCAACCCGGCCCAGCAGGAGCGTTTTCGCAAGCTGCGTCAGGAGTTCAACCAGTTCAGCTAAGACCCCGCCGCGCCCCCTTTTCCCCGCCTATGCTGAAACCAGTTCGGCAATGCGAGGGAAACGAAGATGGCGATGTGTCGTTATCTGGTGGCCGATGGCCGCCACTGCAGTGAAGAGGCTGGCGAGCACGATCTCTGCCACTGGCATGATCCCCACCATACCCATCAGGAAGCCCACACCGCCGAGGCGCTTGAACAGTACGTTCGCGCTGGCGGACTCTGCCACGGCCTGCAGCTGTCACGGGCCAATCTGGCGGGCCTCAATCTGGTCAACAAGGAGTCCGATCAGGGATTTTTGCTGGAGCAGTGCAACCTCTATCGCGCCAACCTGCGCGGTGGTCACCTCTACGGCCTGCGCATGAAGGGCGGCAGCCTGATGAAAGCCGATCTCAGTGATGCCAACCTCCAGTGCGCCACCCTCGATGACGTCAACCTGCTCGGCATCCGCTGGCACAACACCCGGCTCGACAACATGCAGACCGGCAAACGGGTGATGCAAGATCGCAAGGGGCGCCGCGAACGGGATCCCAAACAGGCGCGCATCTGGTTCAAGGAGGCGGAAGAGACCTACCGGGATCTGCGCAAAGCCTCCGAGGCGCAGGGGATCTTCACCATGTCCGGCAACTATATCCAACAGGAGCTCACCATGCGCCGCCTGCAACTGCCGTTCTGGTCGACCCAGCGCTTCACCTCCTGGGTGGTCGATCTCTTCTGCGGCTATGGCGAGGCCCCGATGCGGGTGGTGCTCTTCTCGTTGCTGCTCATCTTTATCTGCAGCATTTTTTACTTCTTCTGCGGACTGCATTTTCAGGGCGAGCACCTCATCTACCAGCCCGGTGCCCCGCTCGAGCAAAATGCCATCTTCCTGCTCGAATGCCTCTACTACAGCGTGGTCACCTTCACCACGTTGGGGTACGGCGACTTCACTCCGGTCGGGCTCTCCAGGATCTTCGCCGCCTTCGAGGCCTTCACCGGCAGCTTTACGCTGGCGCTGTTTGTGGTGGTTTTCGTCAAAAAGATGACCCGCTGAAAACCTGTCCACGATCCTACTGCGAGGCTGTGATCAAGGCTCATGTGCCGCTCGGAATCCTCATGTATACATATACAATCCGGTTCCTGCGCTGCGCTTCACCTTGCTGACAACCTCTCGCGACGGATCGTGAACAGGTTACCAAGCAGCTACACCAGTCACAGCCCCCGAACTTGCATCCACCGCCGATTCCTAGTCCAATAGCCACTTATAAAAATGACATGAGCATCCCGGACATGAAGATCATCTCTTTCAATATCAACGGCCTGCGCGCCCGTCTACACCAGCTGCAAGCCATCATCGACAAGCACCAGCCCGATGTAATCGGCCTGCAGGAGATCAAGGTGCACGATGAAGCCTTCCCGCTGGCCGATGTGGAGGCCATGGGCTATCACGTGGAGTTTCACGGCCAGAAGGCCCACTACGGGGTCGCCATCATGAGCAAGCAGAAGCCGGTCAAGGTGGAGAAAGGCTTCCCCACCGACGATGAAGAGGCCCAGCGCCGGATGATCATGGCCACCTTCGAGCGCGAAGACGGTTCCCTCATCAAGGTGATGAACGGCTACTTCCCGCAGGGTGAAAGCCTGGATCACGAGACCAAGTTCCCGGCCAAGCAGAAGTTCTACGAGGATCTGCAGCACTACCTCGAGACCAACCACACCCCGGACGACCAGCTGGTGCTGATCGGGGATATGAATATCTCCCCCACCGATCTCGACATCGGCATCGGCGAGGCAAACCGCAAACGCTGGCTGCGGGATGGCAAATGCTCCTTCCTGCCCATCGAACGCGAATGGATGGAGCGACTGAAAGGGTTCGGTCTCACCGACACCTTCCGCGCCGCCAACCCCACCGAGTGCGAGCGTTTCTCCTGGTTTGACTACCGCTCCAAGGGCTTTGACGAGAACCGCGGCCTGCGCATCGACCTCATCATGGCCTCCGACGCCCTCAAGGACAAGGTGACCGAGACCGGTATCGACTACGAGCTGCGCGGCATCGAGAAACCCTCCGACCACGCCCCCATCTGGGCCTGCTTTGCCTGATTCGGCACAAGATTAACCGATGAGCCGCGACGAATTCGTAAACTGTGAAGCGGCTCGCGGTTGCCCGCGATAAAAGGGCGTAAAAAACCCATCCAGACAAGGTGCCTTATGGCACCTTATTTTTTTGCAGTAAGGAGTGGCTGGCGTGATACGGTTGCGAAGAGCCCGGGCCCGGGATGAACATCCCCGAAGCCCCCCGCCCATATCGGAAAAGTCAGATTTTTTTCGTCAATCGGCAACCCTAATTGCCACTTTGAGAAGGTTGTGTTCAAGGTTGCCGCCCTATCATCTCCCATTCCAATCATAAAGAAGTTGTTTTTTTAATCATGAAGTTAATGATGTGTATGGAGAAACATGCTGAACGCAGCAGCCGAAATCGATCCAACAGGAGTGTGATGATGAAGGTGCCCAATGCCGGAAGAGAGGTTTACAAACGCAGCTTGCTGACCCTGGCGCTGATCAGCGGTCTGAGTGCCTGTGGCGGCGAGACGACCCAGACGGCACAGACCATGCCCGCCGTCCCTGTGGTGGTCGCCGAGGTCAAGCTGACCGATGTGCCGCTCACCACCGAAATGGTGGGAGAGACCGCCGGTTTTCGCGAGATCGATGTGCGATCCCGGGTCAGTGGCATCCTGCTCAAGCGCACCTATGTGGAAGGCCAGCCGGTTACCGCCGGTCAGGAGCTGTTTCTGATTGACCCGGAGCCCTACAAAGTGGCACTGGAGCAGGCCAAAGGGACTTTGGCTCAGGAGCAGGCCCGTCTCAACAAGGCCCGTGCCGATCGGGATCGCATCATTCCCCTCTTCAAGCGTCAGGTGGTGAGCCGCAAGGACTATGACGACACCATCGCCAACTATGAAGCGGCCATCGCAAGCCATCAGGCCGCTCAGGCCAAGGTGAAAGAGGCGGAGCTCAACCTCAGCTACACCCAGGTGACCGCCCCCATCAACGGCATGGCGAGCAAGAGCTCCCAGTCCGAGGGGAGCCTTATCTCCACCAGCGGCGACAACGGCCTGCTCACTACCATCACCCAGTTTGATCCGCTCTACGTCAACTTCTCCTACTCGGAGCAGGATCGCCTCAACTTCGAAAACTCGGTAAAGAAAGGGGTGATTGAGGCGAAGGATGCCACCACCTGGCGCACCCATATTCGTCTGGCCGATGGCTCCCTCTATCCGGAGGCGGGCAAGCTCAACTTCTCCGACAACCGGGTCGATCCCCAGACCGGCACCATCCGTGCCCGGGCCATCTTCGACAACAAGGACGGCGTACTGCTGCCGGGCCAGTTTGTCCGCATGACCATCGATCTGGGCACCCGCAAAAACGCCATCGTGGTGCCGCCCCGCGCCATCGTGCAGTCCCAGGCTGACCGCATGGTGATGGTGGTCGATGCCGACAACAAGGTAGTGCCCCGTCCGGTGACACTGGGCGCGGCAGTCGACTCCGGCGTGCTGATCGAGAGCGGCCTGCAGGCAGGTGAGCGCTATATCGTCGAAGGCTTGATGAAGGCTCGCCCGGGCGCCGTGGTGAAACCTGTCTCTGCCGACGAGATGAAAGCGATCACCGGCAAGGTGGTCAGCCAGTCTGCGGCCAAGTAAGGAGCCCGTATGTTTTCCAAGTTCTTCATAGAACGTCCCATCTTCGCCAGCGTGATTTCGATCATTATCGTGCTGGGCGGGTTGGCGGCGATGCGAGCGCTCCCCATCGAGCAATATCCCCAGATCACCCCGCCGGTGGTCTCGGTCACGGCGTTTTATCCGGGCGCAACCCCGGAGGTGATCTCCCAGACCGTGGCTGCGCCGCTGGAGCAGCAGATCAACGGCGTCGAGCGGATGATCTACATGCAGTCGGGGTCGGCCTCCAACGGCCAGATGAACCTCAACGTCTACTTCGAGATCGGCACCGATCCGGATCAGGCCACCATCAACGTCAACAACCGGGTCTCGGCCGCCATGGCCCAGCTGCCGGAAGAGGTGAAAAAGCAGGGGGTGACGGTCAAGAAGAAATCGACCTCCATCCTGCAGGTGGTCACCCTCCAGTCACCGAACGGCTCGTTTGATACCACCTATCTGTCGAATTACGCCCTGCTCAACATCATCGACGAGCTCAAGCGGATTCCCGGCATCGGTGATACCACCTTGTTTGGCGGTACCGACTATGCGATGCGTATCTGGCTGCGGCCGGATCGACTGGCCCAGCTCGAGCTCACCCCGAGCGACGTGATCGGCGCCATTCGCGAGCAGAACACCCAGTTCGCGGCAGGCAAGATCGGTGCCCAACCCACCACGGCCCCCATCGACTTCACCTACACGGTGCAGACCAAGGGGCGCCTTGAGGATGTGAAGGAGTTCCAGAACATCATCGTCCGCTCCATGCCCGATGGCTCCAAGATCCGGGTCCGCGATGTCGCCCGGGTCGAGCTGGGGGGCAAGGATTATGATCTGGTCGCCCGCGCCAACGGCAAACCGGCCATCGGTATTGCCACCTATCTGCAACCGGGCGCCAACGCCGTCGCGGTCGCCGATGCGGTGCATGCCACCATGGAGCGACTCAAGGAGCGCTTCCCGCAGGATATCGAGTACCAGATCCCCTACGACACCACCGAGTTCGTGAAGATCTCCATCGAAGAGGTGGTACACACCCTGTTCGAGGCGATCGTACTGGTGTTCGTGGTGGTCTATCTGTTCCTGCAGAACTTCCGCGCCACCCTGATCCCCTGTATCGCGGTGCCGGTGTCGCTCATCGGGACCTTCGCCGGCATGCTGGTGCTCGGTTTCTCCATCAACCTGCTGACCCTGTTCGGCATGGTGCTCGCCATCGGTATCGTGGTGGATGACGCCATCGTGGTGCTGGAGAACGTCGAGCGGATCATGAGCGAGAAGAAGTGTTCGCCCAAAGAGGCGGCCATCCTCGCCATGCAGGAAGTCTCCGGTCCGGTGGTCGCCATCGTGCTGGTGCTCTGCGCCGTGTTCCTGCCGGTCGCCTTTATGGGCGGCATGACCGGGGTGATGTACAAACAGTTCGCCATCACGGTCGCGGTCTCGGTCGCCATCTCCGGTCTGGTGGCACTGACTCTCTCTCCGGCCCTCTGTGCCGTGTTGCTGAAAGAGGGACACCACAAACCGGCCCGCTTCTTCGTCTGGTTCAACGAAAAATTTGACCAGCTGACCCGCGGCTATGTACGGGGTGTGGCCTTCCTGAACCGTCGGGTGGGGGTCGCCTTTGCCATCATCGCCGTGCTGATCCTCTCCATCTACGGCCTCTTCCTGAAAGTGCCGGGCGAACTGGTACCGAACGAAGATCAGGGCTACCTCATCTCCGCCGTCATGCTGCCGGATGCCGCCGCGATGAGCCGGACCCAGGCGGTGGCGGATCAGTTCGACAAGATCGCCATGGCCAACCCCCATGTGAAGGATGTGATCACCTTCTCGGGCTTTGACATTCTCTCCAATGCCATCATCAGCAACAGCGGCATGACCTTCATTACCCTGAAGGACTGGAGCGAGCGTCAGGGGGCCGGGCAGGACTCCTTCTCGCTGGCCAAGACCTTCCAGGGCTTGAGCCTGATGGGGCTGGCGGATGGCTTTGTCGCCTCCTTCAACCCGCCTCCCATTCAGGGGATGTCCACCACAGGTGGCCTTGAGGCCTATCTGCAAAACCGTGGCACCGGCAACGCCCAGGCCTTCTCAGGCGAAGTGCAGCGCTTCCTCGAAGCGGCCAAGGCGCGCCCGGAGTTTGCCAGCGTCACCAGCACCTACCGCGCCAACGTGCCACAGGTCTATCTCGACCTGGATCGCGAAAAGGCCAAGGCGCTGGGGCTGCCGATCAACGCGGTGTTCGACACCATGCAGGCCACCTTCGGCCAGGTCTATGTCAACGACTTCAACCAGTTCGGCCGTACCTACCGGGTGCAGTTGCAGTCCGAGGCAGACTATCGCGCCAAGAAGAGCGACATTCGCAACGTCTATGTCCGCTCCGACAAGGGGGAGATGATCCCGCTCAGCAGTCTGGTGACGGTGCGTGATGCCACCGGCCCCGAACTGGTCGAACGCTTCAACATCTTCCAGGCCGCCAAGATCATGGCCCAGCCAGCCCCAGGCTACAGTTCGGGTCAGGCCATCGCCGCGCTGGAAGAGGTCGCCAATGAGGCTCTTGGCAACGACGCCAAGCTGGAGTGGACCGGCTCCGCCTATCAGGAGAAAGCGGCCGCAGGCAGTGCAGGCATGGCCTTTGGTTTCGGTATCGTGATGATCTTCCTCATTCTGGCCGCCCAGTATGAACGCTGGAGCCTGCCATTTGCGGTGATCACCGCCGTACCGTTCGCCCTGTTCGGTGCCCTGCTCGCCACCTGGCTGGTGGGGCTGACCAACAACGTCTACTTCCAGATCGGGCTGGTAACCCTGGTCGGCCTTGCCGCCAAGAACGCCATCCTGATCGTGGAGTTCGCGGTGATGAAGCACGAAGAGGGGATGAGCCTCATCGAGTCGGCACTGGAGGCGGCACGCCTGCGTTTCCGTCCCATCGTGATGACCTCGCTCGCCTTCATCCTCGGCTGTGTGCCGTTGGTCACCTCCAGCGGGGCCGGTGCGGCAAGCCGTCACGCCCTCGGCTGGCCGGTCATCGGCGGCATGCTGGCGGCCACCTTTATCGCCATCTTCTTTATCCCGCTTTTCTTCCGCCTCATCATGAGAGGGCCGGAAAAGCGCGCCAAGCCGTAACGCTCTCCACGGGCGTTCCACCGATAACAAACTACCCCCGCCCGTGCGGGGGTATTTTTTTGTCTGCGGTGTGCTTCAATGACACATATCGAGACTTTTTTCACAGGATCCGGATATGCTGGCTCAGCTCTGGCTTGCGACGACCTTGGCGACCACTACCCTCTCCGCCTGTGGTCATCACGATTATCCCCCCTGGAACTGGCTGAGCGATGGCAAGATCATCGGCGTTTGTGCCGAAGTAGTCAGTACCCTCTATCAACGGTTGGGTTTCAATGTGGATCTCGCCTATGTGGGCCCCTGGGCCCGCTGTCAGCAGAAAGTGGCGAAAGGAGAGGTCGACATCAATATCTGTGCGCTGCGCAACGAAGAGAGAGCGCACTACTCCCGCTTTACCCGAACCCCCATGGCCATCAATGACATGGCGGTGTTCGTGCGCCAACCAGGCAGCCGCTTGCTGCAACGACGGGAGGACCTGACCGGACTGCGGGGCGCCATGATGATAGGCGTCAGCCTTGGCAGCGAAATGGATGATTTTTTGCAAGCGAATACCCGTATCTACAGGGTCAACTCCCTCAAGCAGGTATTTGGCCTGCTGGCCAGTGATCGGGTCGACTTCGTTCCCTATGGCCGCTCTTCCGGCCGCCTGTTTTTGAGCGAAAATTACCCGAGCAGCGGAATGGCTGATCTGCAGTGGCCACTGCAGCGCGGTGAGCTCTATATTTCTGTTTCACTACAATCTCCCCATCTTGGCACCCTCGAACAACTGGAGCTCATGTTGCAAGCGCCCGGCATGAGTCAATGGATAGACCAGTTGCTGGAAAAATACCGTGACCTCTACCTGCAGCAGCAGCGCCAGCAGAAGCCTTGACCTTCTCCTGCGAGCAAGGTTTAGAGTTTGGCAACTTGCCCCCCTAAGGATGCTCGGATTGTCACTCACCCAGCTTGCTGCAAGATTGCCCTCTGTTGCTCTGGCCCGGCTATTGCTGGCGCTGCTGCTCGTCTGCAATCTGACTCTCTGCATCAGCTGGCATGGTTCTCCCCTCTCCTCCGAGCCGACCCCAAGCAGCGCCCAATCGATGGTGATGTTCGATTCATCCATGGCGATGGCGGATGGCGATATCTCTCATGCAATGCCCGCCATGGATCACCCGGGCGATGGTATGACCCTCTCCTGCCATCAGGGAGACGAGGGGTCAGCCATGGGCGATGAGTGCCAGATGCAGACCGGCGTCAATGCTCTCTCCTTCGGCTCGATGGCTCTGCTGGGTGTGCTGATCGCCCTGCTGATCTTCCCCCTGCTGCTTGGCAGCCACTTCGCAACTGCACTGCTTGATAACTGGTTGCGGGATCCCTTCCTGCGCTCGCGCGGTACTCACCCTCCCTCCTGGCCACGCCGACATCTGATGCTGTCGGTGTTACGCCACTAGAAAGTCCTTCTCTTGCGGCACAGGCAAGCTTCAACTTGCCCGTTTCCTGCCGCCTTGCCTGACCCTGTGCCCCGGCCAAACCGGTCCGCTCACAGGGAGCCGTGCGCACTGATACAGCTGCGCCCCGTTTGCCGCCAGCCCCTTTGGTGATGCCTTGCACCTCACCCGACCGGCGGCCTGCAAAAGAGAAGACGTATTATGTCACCAGCCCACTTTTCACCGTCCAAGGTTGCTGCCTTTGCGGGCGCCTTACCCTCCTGCACTTTCTGCATGCAGATCCGCGCCGGAGGCCAGTCATGAACAAGACCGTCCTGATGTCGGCCCTGCTACTTGCCCTTGGCGCTGGTGGCGGCTACTGGGCCGCCAAACAAACCTCCGATGGCGCAAGCGCCAAAGAGAATACGCCCCTTTACTGGGTCAACCCCATGGATCCCCGCGACAAGCGTGACGGCCCGGCCAAGGACAACATGGGGATGGACTTTATCCCCGTCTATGAGGAACAAAAAAACGGCTCGCCGGGCACCGTCACCATCATCCCTGAGATCCAGCAGAACCTGGGGGTGCGACTGGCTAAGGTCGAGCGACTGCCTATCCACCAGCAGATCGAGACGGTGGGCTATGTCGGGTATGACGAGGATCGGCTGGAGGCGATCAACGCCCGCATGGCGGGCTGGATCCGCACCCTCGCCATCAAGAGCGAGGGACAGAGGGCCACCAAGGGGAACCTTATTTACGAGCTCTACGCGCCGGATCTGGTCAACGCCCAGCACGAATACCTGCTCGCCCTCAACACGGCCAACCCGCTGCTGCTGCGCGCTGCCGAGGGCAAGCTCAAGTCCCTGCAGGTGCCGGCGGATCAAATCGCAGCCCTCAAACGCAGCCGTCAGGTGCGCGAAACCATCAGCATTTACGCCCCCAGCAGCGGTTATGTCTCCGAGCTGAAGGTGCGCGAAGGCCAGTATGTGGAACCCGCCGCCGCCCTGTTCAACATCAGCACCCTCCAGCAGGTGTGGGTGAGTGCCGAGGTGTTCGAGCGTCAAGCCGCCCAGCTGAAAGTGGGGGATCCGGTCACCATGACTCTCGACTATGCCCCCGGCCGCAGCTGGCAAGGTAAGGTGGATTACCTCTATCCGACCCTCGATGCCGCTACTCGCACCCTCAAGGTGCGCCTGCGCTTTGACAACCCGGACGAATTTTTGAAACCCAATATGTTTGCCAAGGTGGCCATTCGCACCGGGCAGGGAGAGCCGCAATTGGTGGTGCCGAGCGAAGCGGTGATCCGCACCGGCAGTCAGGATCGGCTGGTGCTGGCGCTGGGGGATGGCAACTTCAAGTCGGTCGCCGTCACCCTCGGCCCCCAGTTTGGCGACAAGGTCGCCATCAAGGCGGGGGTGGAAGCGGGTGACAGCATAGTCAGCTCGGCCCAGTTCCTGCTCGACTCCGAGTCGGCCATCGATTCGGACTTCCAGCGCATGACGGCAGTGCGCCCTGCCCAGGTGTGGACCCAGGGCGAGGTTGAAAGCATCGATCTGGCCAACCGTACCCTGATGGTCTCCCACCAGCCCATCCCCGAGTGGCAGTGGCCCGCCATGGAGATGGAGTTCACCGTCGCCGACGGGGTCGATATCAGCAAGCTGGTCGAGGGGCAGACCCTTCATCTGCAGGTGATACAGGAGGGGGATGAGTACCGCATCACCACCATCCATCAGGAGAAGGCACCAGCAACTGACGACACCGCCAAGCCTGCGGCAGATGAGATGGGCAAGATGGAAGGCATGGACCATAGCCAGCATCAGATGACGATGCCCGAGGTGGAGAAGAAGTCATGATCCCTGTCATCATTCGCTGCCTAGCAGGCAACCGCTCTCCGCTCTCTCTACTTGGTGAGAAAGGAGTTCAGTCATGATTCCGTCGATTATTCGCTGGTCCGTGGGCAACCGCTTTCTGGTGCTGTTATTGACCATCATGCTCACCGCCTGGGGGCTCTGGTCGGTCAAGCAAACCCCGGTGGATGCCCTGCCGGATCTCTCCGATGTGCAGGTGATCATCAAGACCTCCTATCCGGGCCAGGCGCCCCAGGTGGTGGAGGATCAGGTGACCTACCCGCTTACCACCGCCATGCTGGCGGTGCCGGGGGCGACCACGGTGCGCGGCTACTCCTTCTTCGGCGACTCCTTCGTCTATGTGTTGTTTGACGACAACACCGACCTCTACTGGGCCCGCGCCCGGGTGCTGGAGTATTTGAGCCAGGTGGCCCCCAATCTGCCCGCCTCTGCCCGCCCCCAGCTCGGCCCCGATGCCACCGGGGTGGGCTGGGTCTATCAATACGCGCTGGTGGACAGAACTGGCAAGCATGACCTCAGCCAGCTCACCTCCCTGCAGAACTGGTTCCTTAAATACGAGTTGCAGACGGTGGAGGGGGTCTCCGAGGTCGCCACAGTCGGCGGCATGGTGCGCCAGTATCAGGTGCGGGTCGATCCGGACAAGCTGCGCGCCTACGGCATTCCGCTCTCCCTTATCGAGACCGCCATCAAACAGGGCAATCAGGAGACAGGTGCCTCCGTCATCGAGATGGCGGAAGCGGAGTACATGGTGCGCTCCAACGGCTATCTGAAAAGCGTCGAGGATCTGAAGCAGATTCCGCTCGGCACCACGGTACGCGGCGCCCCGCTGCTGCTCGGCGATGTGGCGGATGTGGTCACCGGCCCCCAGAGCCGGCGCGGTATTGCCGAGCTCAACGGCGAAGGAGAAGTGGTCGGTGGCATCATCGTCATGCGCTACGGCGAGAATGCCCAGCACACCATCGACGGGGTCAAGGCACGGCTGGCGGAGCTGAAAAGCAGCCTGCCGGAAGGAGTAGAGATCGTCACCGTCTATGATCGATCCGACCTTATCCAGCGCGCCATCGACAACCTCTCCGGCAAGCTGCTGGAGGAGTTCGCCGTGGTGGTGCTGGTCTGTCTGGCCTTCCTGTTCCACCTGCGCTCGTCACTGGTGGTGGTCATCACCCTGCCCATCGCCATTCTGGTGGCCTTTATCGTCATGCACCTGCAGGGGATCAACGCCAACATCATGTCGCTCGGGGGCATCGCCATCGCCATCGGCGCCATGGTGGATGGCGCCATCGTGATGATCGAGAACGTCCACAAACACATGGAGCGGGAAGCATTAACGGACAAGAACCGCTGGCGCATCATCACCGAGGCGAGCATCGAGGTGGGGCCCGCCATCTTCTTCTCCCTGCTCATCATCACCATCAGCTTTCTGCCGGTGTTCGCGCTGGAGGCACAGGAGGGGCGGATGTTCCACCCCCTCGCCTTCACCAAGACCTACGCCATGGCCGCCGCTGCCGCGCTCGCCATCACGCTGGTGCCGGTGATCATGGGTTACTTCATCCGTGGCAAGGTGCTGGCGGAGCAGGCCAACCCGCTGAACCGTGGCTTAAGCCAGGGCTATATGCCGCTGCTCAAGGCCGTCTTGGCCCGCCCGAAAACCACTCTGGCTGTCGCCGCCGTGGTCACGGTGGCGGGCTTCTGGCCGCTCAAATACCTCGGCTCCGAGTTCATTCCGCCGCTCGATGAGGGGGACATCATGTATATGCCCACCACGGCAGCCAATATCTCGGTGGGCAAGGCGCGGGAGATTTTGCAGCAGACCGACAAGCTCATTCGTACCGTGCCCGAGGTGCAGAACGTGTTCGGCAAGGCGGGGCGCGCCGAATCGGCCACCGACCCCGCCGATCTGGTGATGATGGAGACCAGCATCCAGCTCAAGCCCCGGGATCAGTGGCGCCCCGGCATGACCCCGGAGAAGCTCAAGGAGGAGCTAGACTCCCTCATCCGCTTCCCCGGTCTCACCAACGCCTGGGTGCCCCCCATCAAGACCCGCATCGACATGCTGGCCACCGGTATCAAGACCCCGGTCGGCATCAAGATAGCGGGGCCGGATCTCAAGGTGATCCAGCAGCTCGGCCAACAGCTTGAGCAGATTGTCAGCAAGGTGGAGGGCGCCTCATCGGTCTACGCCGAGCGGGTGGCCGGCGGCCGCTATGTGAAGGTGGATATCGACCGGCTGAAAGCAGCACGCTATGGCCTCAACATCGCCGATGTGCAGGCGGTGCTCGCCACCGCGGTGGGCGGCATGGAGGTGGGCCAGACCATCGAGGGGCGCGAGCGCTACCCCATCAACCTGCGCTACCCCCAGAGCTATCGCGACTCGGTGGCGAGCCTCGAGCTGCTGCCGGTGGTGACGCCGAGCGGGGCACGCATCGCCCTGGCGGATGTGGCGCGGGTCTACATCAGCGATGAAGCCCCCATGCTGCGCAGTGAAAACGCGCGCCTCAACGGCTGGGTCTACGTCGACATTCGCGGCCGCGACATTGGCTCCTTCGTCGATGAGGCCAAAGCCGAGGTGGGCAAGCAGCTGGTGCTGCCGGCCGGCTACGCCCTCACCTGGTCTGGCCAATACGAGTACATGGAACGAGCCAAGGCGCGACTCGCCTACGTGGTGCCGCTGACGGTCGCCATTATCGTGCTGCTGCTCTATCTGGCGTTTCGCCGCGTTCAGGAGGTGCTGCTCATTCTCACCACCTTACCGCTGGCGGTGGTGGGCGGGATCTGGACCCTCTGGCTGCTCGACTTCAACCTATCGGTGGCAGTCGGGGTGGGCTTTATCGCCCTGGCCGGGGTGGCGGTGGAAACCGGCGTCTTGATGCTGGTCTACCTCAACCATGCCTGGGATGACCTCGTAGCCTGCGGCAAGCCGGACAAGGCGGGGCTGCACCGGGCGGTGATCCACGGCGCCGCCCTGCGCCTGCGACCCAAGATGATGACGGTGGTGACTATCATCGCCGGCCTCTTGCCCATCATGTGGAGCCATGGCACCGGATCCGAGGTGATGCAGCGCATCGCCGCCCCCATGATCGGCGGCATGGTGAGCGCGCTGGTGCTGACCCTGTTGGTGCTGCCAGCGGCCTACTACCTGTGGCGCAGTCGCAGCCTTGGCAAGGGCGCGAACCCGCAATCTGAATAACCCGATTTCACGATCCATATTGACTGAGCGATGAGGAAACCATCATGAACTACAAAACGCTGACCCTGACATTGCTGCTTGGCCTTGCCACCCAGACCAACCTGCAAGCCGAAGAGATGATGCACCATGAAGGGCACGAGATGAGCCAGACGGGTGAGATGAGCGAACAGGCCGCAATGGTGATGACCAAGGGGGTCATTACCCGCCTCGATGAGGGGAGCGGCAAAGTCGGCATCAAGCACGAGGCGATCGAGAATCTCAAGATGCCCGCCATGACCATGGTCTTTCGAGTGGCAGATCCGGCACAGCTCAAGGGGCTGAAGGTGGGGGATGCCATCCACTTTCATGCCGAAAGCCAGAGCGGCAAGCTCACAGTGACAGCCATCCAGCCGCAATAAACGGCTCTAGCTCGCCGAAAAGGTCACGATAGACAGTGACAACGCAAGAGGGAGGCATCAGCCTCCCTCTTCTTTTGATCAACCTGTTCGTGTGGTCAACCTCTGGCACGCGATAGCACTCAGCTGCGGGTTGCCAGCAACTGCTCCACATCCTCGATCACCTTGAGAGCCGCCTGCGGGCCGCCACTGGAGGTCCAGAGCGACCCGTCCACGGCGCCAAAGCGCTTGGCCTTGATCACCGGCAGCTGCTGGAACGCCGGGGTCTGCTCCGCCTGACGCATGGCATCCACCGCATCGCCGGTGGCGCTCAGGGTACCGACCACCAGCCAGTCAGCATCCAGCAGATTGAGGGACTCCAGACTCAGCGCCGGTGAGTGGGGTGCGCCAGTCCCCTGTTGTTTGTCCGGACGTACCAGCCCCATCGACTCCACTACGCTGCTGGCAAAGGTGCCCTGATACATAAAGCTCGGCCCCTTGGGGTTCCAGCGCACTATGCTGATGCTCTCCCCCTGATGCTTGGCCAGCTTGCTGCGAGCCTGAGTCAACCGCTCGGCATACTGCAGCAAGAAAGTATCCCCTTGCTGGTCGCGGTTGAGGGTGTGGGCGGTGCGGCGGAAGCTATCCTGCCAAGGCTCACCCCACTTGCTGGTCACCACGGTCGGCGCGATCTCCCCCAGCAAGGTCAGCAGCTCGGGACGGGTCTGGCCGGTCAGGATAAGGTCGGGCTCCAGCGCAATCAGCGACTCCAGATTGGGGCTGTCGAGATCGCCGATCACCTGGATCCCCATGCCCGCCTTGTTCAGCAAATAGCGAGGCAAGGTGGGTTGACCACGGCCATTGACGGCGCCGATGGGGGTCAGCCCCAAGGTCAGGGTGCTGTCGAGTTCGAGCTCGCTCAGCACCACCACCCGCGTTGGCTGGACTGGCACCTGCACCTTCTGGCCAAACGCATCGGTCACTTCACGCATCTCTTGCGCCTGAACCAGCGGCGCGGCCAGCATCAGGATGGCTGCTGCTAGGGCGGCAAAACGCTTCATCATCTCACTCCTTCTCGTTGCACGGCCCGGATAATCGGCCGCGTAAATACACTCGGCGGGCCAACAGAGCAGGCCCATATGACTCAACTCACCGAACGCAGGGAACGGCCATGTTCGTGACGACGGGGCACGATAATGGGCGCCCCGTCGCCGGGGGCAAGCAGAATGTCGACACTGGTCTGGTAGAGCCGGTCGATTAGATCCTTGGTCACCACCTCCCGGGCCGGGCCCATGGCGGCAATGGTCCCCTCGCCGATGGCGATCAACTCGTCACAGTAGCGGGCCGCCATCGCCAGATCGTGGATCACCAGCAGCACGGTTTTGCCTTCGGCGGTGATGCGATGGATCGCCTCCATCACCTCGGTCTGGTGACCAATATCGAGGGCGCTGGTGGGCTCGTCGAGCAGCACCATGTCGCTGTCCTGGGCCAGGATCATCGCAAGCCACGCCCGCTGCGCCTGCCCGCCGGAGAGGGACGCGGCGCTCTGCTGCCAGATGCTTTCAAGCTGCATCCGCTCGCAGGCAATACGCACCATGCGGGCATCCTCCTCGCCCCACTGATTGAACCAGCCCTGATGGGGGTGACGGCCATACTGCACCAACTGCTCCACCAGAATGCCGGCAGGCAGGGTCGGTCGCTGGGGCAAATAGGCGAGCTCCCGCGCCAGCCCCTTCATGGGGTAGCTTGCAAGCGGCTTGCCTTTGAGCAGGATCTCGCCGCGTTGGGCTTTCATCTGGCCGGAGAGCAGCTTGAGCAGGGTCGATTTGCCGCAGCCGTTGGGGCCGACGATCCCCACCAGCTTGCCCCTCGGCACGCTGAAAGAGATGTCCCGCAAAATGGGGGTCTGCTGATAGGCGAAATGGAGGCGATTTACGGTGAGCGTCATCAGTCAGCCCTCTGGCGATCGTTAACGAGAAGAAACAGCAGCAACAAGCCGCCGAGAATGCGGGTCATGATGCCGGTCGCCACCTCGTGGGGGCTGGCCAGCACCCGGACCAGGGTATCGCTGGCAAGCAGCAGCAGGGCGCCGCTAAGCGCCGCCAGCCAGAGCGGCACCACCCGGTCTTTCACCAGCCAGGAGGCAAGAATGGGGGCCGCCATGGCGATAAAGACCACGGGGCCGCCGATGGCGGTGCCGAGCGCTGCCACCAGAATGGCCTGGGCCAGAATGCCCAGTTGTACCCGATCGCCGTTGACGCCAAGCCCTCTGGCCATCTCGGGACCAAAGCGCAGCACCGCCAGCGAGCGGGAGAGATAGACAATCCACGGGCAGAGCAGCAGCAACAGGATGGCGATGGGGGTGACGGTGCTGTAACCCACGGCGATAAAGCTGCCCATATTCCACAGATAGAGGGAGCTCAGGTGCAGCAGGGCCTGGGTGGACATCACAAACTGGCCGAGCGCCTCGAACAGCTCGGAGAGGCCGATGCCGATCACCACGAACAGATAGCCCTGCTCACCCGGTTTGCGGCAGAGGGCATAGAGCACCAGCGCCGCGAAGATAGCGCCGATGGGGGCAGCCCACCAGGGCCAGCTGCCTACCGTCAAGTAGAGGGAGAAGACGATGATGGCCAGAGAGGCCCCGTTGTTGACCCCCACCATGTCGGGTGTGGCCAGCCGGTTGCGAACCAGCGTCTGCACCAGACAGCCGGAAAGCCCCATGGCGGCACCCGCCACCATGACCCCAAGAATGCGCGGCAGCCGGATCTTGAACAGGGTGAGCTGCTCAAGCCGCGTCCCCTCCCCCAGCAGGGTGTTGACCACCCCGGCAAAGCCAAGCTTGCCGCCGCCAACGCTCAGGGCCAGCAGAGCAAGCGCCAGCAGCGCCACGGCCAGCAGTACCAGCCAGCGCCAGCTTGGCAGATGGAGCAGCAAAGAGCGGTTGCCGGCCCGCAGGCAGAGCATATCGGTAGGTGTACGCATCAGCCCCTCACTTGACGGTCAGCAGGGTACGAAAGCCCCCGCGATGGACGATGGCGATCAGCACTGGTGCGCCGATCAGGGCCAGAATGACCCCGTTGGGCAGCTCGAACGGCTGGATCAGCCAGCGCGCCAGAATGTCGGCCAACAGCAGAAACAGCATGCCGAACAGGGCGGAGAAACAGACCTGCACCGACAGCTTCACCGGCTCCACCAATCGGCCACAGTAGGCGGCCAGAAAGCCGACAAAGCCGATGGGGCCGGCGATGGCGATGGCACTGGCGGTAAACAGGGTAGCGGCCAACAGCACGCCAATTCGCACCCGGTTTGGGCGGATCCCGAGCGCCTGGGCCTGACTGTCCCCCATCTGCATCAGGGTCAGCTGGCGACAGAGCAGCAAGGTGATGACAAACGCCGCCAGCACGAAGGGCAGCACGGCAATGATGGCATCGAGATTGGCCGCCGACAGGGAGCCGAGGTTCCAGAAGCGGTACTGCTCCAGCACCATCTTGTTGGAGAGCAGCAAAAAGCTGGAGAGACCGCCGAAGGTGGCCGAGAGCGCCACCCCGACCAGAATGAGCTTCAGCGGATTGGAGCGGCCAATCATCATACCAAGCCCCAGCACAATCACGTTGCCGAGCAGCGCGCCTAGTCCGGCCCAGAGCAGATAGCCGTAAGCGGACTCCACCCCAAACCAGGTGAGCCCCACCACCAGCGCAAAGACGGCCCCAGCGTTGACCCCGAGCAGGCCGGGCTCCGCCAGCGGGTTGCGGGTCGCGCTCTGCAACAAGGAGGCCGCCAGAGATAAAGAGGCGCCGACCACCATGGCACAGAGGGTGCGCGGGATCCGCAAGGTATTGAGCACCATGGCGAGCTTCTCGTCGCCAGCCCAGCGGGAATCCCCCATCAGGTAGCCGAGTACCTCGCGGGCACCATAAACACCCGCACCGGTGGCGAGCGAGAGAGAAAGCAGTATGAACAGGAGGAATAATCCCAGCCAGAACAGCGAGGTCTGGTCTCTAAACACCCTTTAACTCCTTATGATTGCAATGCCATCTTGTTGACACAAAAGCCGTCATCCGAGGTGATACCGTGGCAACAACGGAAGCCCGCCAGTGCGGGCTCCGCTCAGCCATTACAGCTTGTAGGCCACACCGGCATAGACAGTGCGCCCGTCGAGGATCTGATCGGCCTCGGTGGCAACCCAGTCACGCTTGGTATTGGTCAGGTTGTTGAGCCCGAACTTCAGATCCAGTGCCCGGGTGGCGTTCCAGACAGCCCCGATATCCAGGGTGTGGAATCCGGCGGTGGTCTCATAGGTGGTGCCGCTCATGCGCGGAACCGGCAGGATCTGGCTGCCGGTGTAGTTCCAGCCGAGCTGGGTACTCAGGCTCTCGATGACCTGCCACTCCAGCTTGGCGTTGGCGGTATGCTCCGGCGTCCGATAGAGATCCTTGCCGCTGGTCTTGTCCTCTCCGTCGATCAGGGTGACGTTGCAGGAAAGGGTCAGGGTATCGGTGATATCAAACCAGCCGCTCAGCTCCACCCCCTTGATGCGGGCCTTGCTGACGTTCTGATAGGTCATCACCGCCGGACGCCAGGTGGAGGTCCATGCCTCGCTCTGGATCTTGTCCTTGATATCGTTGTGGAAGGCGGTAATCCCGGCGCCCCAGAACGAACCATCATAGGCGGTGCCCAGCTCGTAGCTGACGGCGGTTTCCGGCTTCAGATCCGGGTTGCCCACCACCGCGCAGCGACCGCGACAGGCAGCTACGGCATAATCCGGGTTGGACTGGGCAATGGTCGGCGCCTTGAACGCCTTGCCAATGCCGCCCTTGACCACCCAGTTGTCCGTCAGGCTGTAGAGGGCATAACCACGGGGGCTGAACTCGGTGCCATAGGTCTCGTGGTGATCGACCCGGCCACTCAGGGTCAACGCCAGATCGCCAAAGCCAAACTCATCCTGCAGATAGAGCGCGCTCTGGTTGACGCTGACATCGCCCCCCTTGAGGTTGACGTTATGCTTGAGTTCGGTGATGCGGTACTCGGCACCGCTGGTCAGCAGGTGGCTGCCCAGATTACCGCTCAGCTGGCCATCGAAGGTGTGGTTGGTCTGGCTCACATCGCCGCTGGTCTTGCTCAGCGCCGTCATCAGTTCGGAGTCGTCAAACAGGTCAACCTGCTCGAAGGCATAGCCGACCCGGCTGTCGAACTGATCCCAACGGCCGACGTGGGTGGCGTTGAGTCCCAGTCGTTCCATCTGCTGGATGTTGCGCGGCGTCTGGCCGTAGTTGTTCCAGTGGGCCTCGCGATCGTCTTTGGCGTAGTTCATCCCTACATCCAGATCCTGACGATCATCGATCAACCATTTGACGTTGGAGAGGATCCCCAGCTTTTCACGCTGCTCGATGGCATCGGCCTTGGGGTTGATGCTCTGCTCGCTCTGCCAGGCATCCCTGTGGTTCCCTTCCACCACCAGGTTGGCCAGCAGCTTGTTGTCGATCAGCGCCCCGCCCACATAGGCGCTCGCCTTGTTGATAGTCCCGCCGTGACCATCGGTGGGATCGCTGAAGGTATAGGTGGCCGCCGCTTCGGTCTTCTCCCCGGGTTGGCGCAAGATGACGTTGACCACCCCACCCAGCGCATCGGCACCGTAGAGGGAGGAGATGGGGCCACGGATCACTTCGATACGCTCAATGGCCGCCATCGGGATGGCGGAGAGATCGAAATCATTGCCATAACCGGAGGTAAGAGCATCGCGGGAGCTGATACGCCGGCCATTGACCAGCAACAGGGTGTAATCCCCCTCCAGCCCGCGCAACTTGATCTCGCTGCGGCCGTAGCTGGTAGCAGGGCTGATATTGACCCCCGGCAACTGTTTCAGAGCGCCGGTCAGATCATTGACATTGAGCTTGTCGAGCTCGGCCCGGGTCACCACAGAGACGCTGGCCGGGGCGGTCAGCTCGCTGTGCCGGGTTTTACTCGCCGTCACCACCATAGTTTCATGAGCGGCGACAGGCGCAGTCCCTTGGGCCAGAACTGGCAGGGTAAAAAGGGACAACACCAGCGGATGCACTGCAAATCGTCGGGATGATGTACGCATCATCAACACTCCACATAAAACAACCAGGGCCAACACCACCGACATCCCTGTCTGACCTCGCCAGACCCGGTGCAAAGTGATGGAGTTCATTGGCATGAACAGTCGTCCATGCCCCATCACCCCGAACATCAGTGCATTACGGCAGGCCCTGCGTTGTGCTATGCCACTCGCAGCCATCAATAACAAAAGCGCCATACCGACTGACATCGGGACGGCGCAATACTAAATGCAAATCATTTTTATTTGCAAGCGTAAATCAGGTATTCTTTCGCATCCGCTTAATTATCCATCACATCGTGACGGGTCTGGTGATAGGCCTCTTCACTCTTGCCCCGGCGCCAGTACGGCACGGCGTAGAGCGACTGGCGATCCACCTCAAGCACGGAGCGAAAATGGCGGCGCAGCGGCAGCACCAGCGCCTCTTCCCCACCCAGCCAGAAGAAGCCACCATCGCGCACCAGCGGCAGAGCAATCACATGCTCCAGCAGGCCGCTGGACTCGGGCTCACCGACAAACCAGTGACAGCGCACCCCGACCGGCAGCGTCAACGGTTGAGCATCGGCCCGATCCGGCACCAGAATCGCAATTTCCCCTCTGGCCTCGGCAGGCATCACCTCACACATCGCTATGATGGCGGGCAAGGCGGTGAGATCCCCTACCAGACAGTAGTGATCGGCCGGTTGCAGCATGGGGTTGGGACCACCCGGCCCGGAGAGGATCACCTTCTCTCCCGGCTTGGCATGGGTAGCAAAGGCGCTGGCGGGCCCGCCTTCACCGTGCAGCACGAAGTCGATATCAATTTCCTGCTCATCACGGCGAAACGCGCGGATGGTGTAGGTGCGGATAACCGGCTTGTCCGCCGGGTCACTCCAGCGCGGGCCGCTCGGGGTCATTGCAGGCAGCACCGGCTCTACCTGATGGGGCTGGGCCAGCATCACCTTGATATGGGCCCCACCGCAGGTAAAGGGATAGTCAGCCAACTCGCTGCCACCAAAGGTGATGCGACGCAAATGGGGGGTGATCTGGGTAATGGCTTTGACAGTCAGCAGACGGGGACGATTGGGAGGCAGAGATGGGGACACGATGGGGCTCCTCGTTGAGTGTGTCGCCCATGCTACACGCAAATAGGAATCACTATCAAATAAGATTATTTCTCGTCTAATAGCTACAAGCTGGATTCAAACATCCCCAACCACTGGCGTCCACACCCTAATCCAGAAATAGACTTTATGCACGCTAGCTCCATGATTGGGCAAAGAAAGCAGCCGGACAACGCCACCGTTACAAAGGGTTCCATTTGCTTATTTCGACCATAGTTTTTCGAGATCAAATTTTATTTCCCAATAAGTTTCCTATCCTTAGTGAAGCAGTTAATGTAAGCACAGGATGCCAAACAGGATTGTATGATGGATGACCAGATCCTGATTATTGATGATGACGATCTCTCCCTCCCCGACGCACAGCAAGCGGGCTGGAAGGTGATGATTGTTGACGATGAGCCTGAAGTGCATCGCATCACCAAAATCACCTTGAACAAATTCGAGTTTGACAATCGCCCCATCGATTTTCTGCATGCCTATTCCGCGGCGCAGGCCAAAGAGTTACTGGCCACCACCCCGGACGTTGCTCTGTTGCTGCTGGACGTGGTGATGGAGGTCGACCACGCCGGCCTCGATGTCGTCAAATACGTCCGTGAAGATCTGCAAAACAAGATGGTACGCATCGTGTTGCGTACCGGCCAACCCGGCCAGGCGCCGGAAGATGACGTGGTCACCAACTACGACATCAACGACTACAAGGATAAAACCGAGCTCACCTCCCAGAAGCTGCGCACCCTGCTGCGGGCCAGCCTGCGCTCCTATCGGGATATCCGAACCCTGGAGAGTAACCGCCAGGGGCTGGAAAAAGTCATCGAAGCCTCCAAGGGGATCTTTGAGAAACGGGCCTTGCGCCAGTTTGTCGAAGGAGCCCAGGAGCAGCTCAGCGCCTTGCTCCATCTGGGGGAAACCCAGATATACGACGTCAAGCAATACGCCTATGAGGTGAAGGATCAAGTATTGGAGCCCCTGCTCCCCGGCCATCCCGCCATGCTCCTCACGGACGCGCCGGAGATCCTGCGCCAGGCTATGAGCAAGCGCAGCAATGTCTATAACGCCACCCAGATGGTGCTCTACTGCCAGAATCCGCGCCACCACCTGCTGTTCCACATCGAGACCACCCGCCAGCTCAGCCAGATCGATACCAGTCTGCTGACCCTGTTTACCGAAAACATCATAGTGGCGCTGGAGAATATCCGGCTCAATGAGGTGATCGCCGACAACCAGCGGGAGATCATCTATCGCATCGGCGAACTGGTCGAAACCCGTTCAAAAGAGTCAGGGCTGCACGTCAAACGGGTCGCGCTCTATACCGAACAATTCTGCCACCTGATGGGCATGAGCGAAGAGCAGAGCGAGCTGGTGAAACGTGCCTCGCCGCTCCATGACATTGGCAAGGTGGGAATTCCCGATGCCATCTTGCACAAGCCGGGCAAGCTGACACCGGAGGAGTGGGAGATCATGAAAACCCACGCCCAGCTCGGGCAGGATATGCTCTCCGGCAGCGATTTGGCGCTGTTTCAGATTGGTGCCACCATCGCTGGCAATCACCATGAGAAGTGGAATGGCAGTGGCTATCCCCGCGGTCTGAAAGGGACGGATATTCCGCTGGAGGGGCGAATTGTGGCGCTGGCTGACGTGTTCGATGCCCTGGGTTCGGATCGCTGCTACAAGAAGGCATGGCCGCTGGACAAGGTGCTGGCCCTGATTGAAGAGGAGAAAGGGCAGCATTTCGACCCCCAGCTGGTCGAGCTGATGATGGCCAATCTGGACAAGTTCCTCGAGATCCGCGAGCAGAACAAGGATGTCTATATCGGCGAACACTGATAGCCAGCTTGTTCTGTTTATGAACTCAAAAATACCGCCCTGCTTATCAGGGCGGTTTTCTATATCTGGCATCACGTCACTTCAGAGCGAGAAGTACGAGGGTTACTGCTCTGGCAGATTGAGATCCAGCTTGGCAGCAGGTTGTCCGGCTTGCTGATTCTCGGCCTGCGCAGCGGCCAGAGCACGCTTCAGGGCACGCCGTTTTTGTATCACCACAAACCCGACCCCACCCAATACCGCAAGCAGCACACCACCACCCGCCAATGCCCAGATCAGCCAGCCCATTTCCTCCTCTGCAGGAGCTTCATGGGTCGCCTCGGCACTGGAGGCCGGTGCGGCGGCCGACACCACCTCTACAGGAGGCGGCGGTGGTGGGAAGACATTGAAGGTTTTCACCGGCAACTCGATTTTCAGCTCACGGCCGAGGCGAGTGGTGCCATAGAGGGTTGCTTTCACCTCATGCTGACCGACCTCCTTGATGTTGGAGAGATCGATATCAAGCTTGGGATCGCTGGCGGTCTCGCTGAACTCGTAGAGGCCGCCCACATTGCTGGTCACACTCCCCTTGACAACCACGGAAGCGGGATCCAGCTCATCACGGTCGATTAGCAGTGAGAGCTTGGCACCCAGCTCATCCGAAGGCGGCGACAAGTTATAGCTGAACGGATAGGGGTAAAGCAGCACATCCTGATAACGGGCACGGACAAACACCTGATTGCCCGTGCTGAACATGGCGCGGTACTTGCCACCGGGAATATCCTGCAGCGTCACCTCCGCCGTCATAATGCCATCGCCCGGCACTTCGTCGAGCCCCTTGCCATCATCGCGATAGTGGCCAAGTACTTGATCCAGCACGACCTCTTTCTTATCGGCATCGCTGAACGATTGCAGCTTGACGGTCATGCCAAGGTCAGAGAGATAGTATTTATCTTTCGGCGGCTGACCATTGATCAGCAACCACGCCTTGAGCTTGACCACCTCCCCCTGATAGAGCTGCATCGGCAGGGCGGCGATATCGAGCCGGATATCGGAGAGAATGCGCACCCGGTTGTCGGGATCCACCTCGCCAATCGCCTGCCAGGGGCCCGGCATGGGATTGCGCAGGGTAATGAGATCATGCTCCGGCAACGCCAGCCAACCCACATCGGCAGGTTTGACCTTGCCCACGTAAAGCTTGCTGCCATCGGGGCGAACCAGGATCACGGACGGGGTGCCCGGCTTGCGCTTGATGATGAAGGTGATCTCCTTCACGCCGTAATCGATGCGAAAGCGGTTATCCAGCAGCGGAATATCGGAAGGGGCAAATACCTCGGTCGCCGTCGCCCCCAGCGAGAGCAATAGCAGCAGACCGGCACACCACTTGCTCATTGCCGCCACAGACAACTTCCTCCTTTCTTATTTACCAGATCCAGTCTCGCCTCGTGCAGGGCCTGAACCTCGACGCTGGCACGCACCACCTTGAGGGCTGGTCGGTTGCTCTCTAACCGGCGAATACTGGTGTCCTGATTGCTTTCGTTTTCGTTGCTTTCGGTGGCCAGATTGAGTTTGGTCTGGCCGCCGGTCATCAGCAGGTAGACGTCCGCCAGGATCTCCGCATCGAGCAGAGCCCCGTGCAGGGTACGGTGGGAGTTGTCGATACCGTAACGATCGCACAGCACATCCAGGTTGTTGCGCTTGCCGGGGAAGAGATCCCGCGCCATCGCCAGGGTATCTGTGATGGTGCAGATATCCGCCGTCTTGAAGTTGAGTCCGAGCTTGCTGAACTCGTAGTCCATGAAGCTCACGTCAAACGGTGCGTTGTGAGCGATCAATTCGGCGCCGCGGATGAACTCGAGGAATTCGTCGGCAATCTGGCTGAACGACGGTTTGTCACGCAGGAACTCGTCGGTAATACCATGCACCTGGATCGCTTCTGGGTCGACCAGACGATCAGGCTTGATATAGACGTGATAGTGGTTACCGGTCAGCTTGCGGTTGATCACCTCCACACAGCCGATTTCGATAATGCGGTGCCCCAGATAGACAGGGCCGCCCGCCGTATTCATACCTGTGGTTTCAGTATCCAGAATGATCTGGCGATTCAGTTGGGGTGTGTTCATGATCCAATCTATGTCAAACTTCGGCTTTACTTACTCGCTAGTTTACCCCAAGCCTCATGTTAAAACAGATTGATTGCTCATGTTAAAACAGATTGATGTCTATACCGACGGCTCCTGCCTCGGCAATCCGGGCCCGGGTGGTTACGGGGCCGTGATGGTCTACGGCAAGCACCGCAAAGAGATTTCCGCCGGATTCAAGTTGACCACCAATAACCGGATGGAGCTGATGGCCGCCATCATGGGGCTGCGTACCCTCAACGAACCGTGCAAGGTGCGCCTCACTACCGACAGCCAGTATGTCCGCCAGGGGATCACCCAGTGGATCATCGGCTGGAAGAAGAAAGGGTGGATGACCGCCAACCGGCAACCGGTCAAAAACGTCGATCTCTGGAAGGAGCTGGATGCGGAAGTGGGTCGCCACCAGATTGAGTGGCTCTGGGTGAAGGGTCACTCCGGCCACTCGGAGAACGAACGGTGCGACGAGCTGGCCAGAGAGGCCGCCTGCGGCAAGGATCTGGCCGAGGATACCGGCTACCAGCCCTGACGGGCCATTCCCGGTGTGGCGAGGGACTTTGGCAGTTGCCAGCGCCGCCGCACCGGGATCAGTGGAAAGCGCCGTTTACGGGCCGCAATCACGTATACCGATGCAAATGCCCTGCAATAATCCCGCCCGATACTCTCTCGCCACCAACTGTGCCAGCTCTGTTTTCCCATAAACGAATAACCAAAGCGCTCGTCGAACATCACCTCGCATCCCAGCAGATGCAGCCAGTCCGTCACCCGCCCCGGGGTGAACATTCGTGCCGACCAGGGCATTCTGCGCCGCAAGAACGGCACACAGTGACCGATCCCGACCAGACTCATGGGGTTATAGCCACTGATGATCAGCCAGCCATCGTCGGTCAACACTCTTTCGGCTTCGCGCAACACTTGGTGGGGATCGGCGGAGAAATCAAGGCAGTGAGCCAGCAGGCAGGCATCGACGCTGCCGGTCCGCACCGGCAGATCGAGGGGATCACCATACATGTCGAGCAGCCGCCCGCCGGGGGCGACCCCGATCTGGTGACGAATGGAGGAGCGTTTGCAGGAGAGTTCAGCGCTCAGAGCGCCAATTTTCAGCAGATGATACCCAAACAGATTGGGGCACCAGTTGTCGAGCCGATCCTGGATCTCGGCCGCCACCCAGTCACCCATAGGCAATGCAGACCAGCTGGTCGGGATCTCGATTTGTTGTTCGGTACGTGCCACCTGCATAATAGGGCTCAACTCGGGGTTTCGAACGCCATCCTGTTATATAAGATACCCTCCCTAAAGAGAAGCAGACTCATGTATCCAGTGATCACAGTTCCAGCCTTTAATGACAACTACATCTGGTTGATCCGCCACGAAAATCACTGCCTGGTGGTCGATCCGGGCGATGCCGCACCCGTGCTGGAGCGGCTCGAGGCATTGGGGCTGGTGCTCGATGCCATCCTGCTGACCCATCACCATCACGACCATGTCGGGGGTGTCACCGACCTGCTTGCCCACTTCCCCCACGCCCGGCTCTATGGCCCCAAACTTGACCCGATGCCGGATCACCACGGTCAGTGGCTGGAAGATGGCGATCAGATCAACTGGCACGGCCTCGCCCTCGAGGTGATCCATGTGCCCGGGCACACTCGCGGCCACATCGCCTACCACGGTAACGGCATGCTGTTTTGTGGCGATACCCTCTTCTCGGCCGGTTGTGGCCGCCTGTTTGAAGGGACGCCGGAGCAGATGTACCACTCGCTGCAACGACTCGCCGCCCTGCCCGATGAGACACTCATTTATTGTGCCCACGAGTACACCCTCTCCAACCTGCGTTTTGCCTATGCGGTCGAACCGGACAACCCGGCGATCCGCCGCCAGATCGGGCTGATCAGCAAACTGCGGCAACAAGGGCTGCCAAGCCTGCCAACCCGGCTGGGTGACGAACGCACTTTCAACATTTTTCTGCGCTGCGAACAGGATTCAGTGAAATTTTCTGCTGAAAAACATGGGCTAAAATGCGTGGAAAATCCGGTAGATACCTTCACCATCCTGCGTCAGTGGAAGGACGTTTTTTGAACAAACCTTGATCAGGGGGCCATTGCCCCTTATGATGCGAGCTGTTTTTCCTAAAAATGACCGGAACGAGATGAAGGTACGAACGGCCTTATTGGCAGCGCTGTTGCTCAGCGGCTGCCAAAACCTGAGCCATCAGGATGACCGGGCGCTAACGGCAATCGAGCCGATCAAGTCCCCCCAGGTCAAGAAAAAAGCGCATAAAAAACACTCTTCCCATTTCCTGTTTGGCGATGAACAGCTGGACGAAATGGAAGATACGGACAATCTGTGGGTGCGTATCAGCGATGATATGCAACTGGAAACTCCGGACAACCCGCGCATCCGCCAGCAACGTGAGTGGCTGTTGCGCAATGATAAGCATCTGGCGACCATTGCCAGCCGGGCTGAACCCTACCTCTATCTGATGGTAGAGGAGATTGAACGGCGTGAGCTGCCAATGGAGCTTATTACTGTCCCGATGATCGAGAGCATGTTTGATCCCCATGCCCGATCCCGCAGCAATGCCGTCGGACTCTGGCAGTTTGTGCCAGCGACAGGCAGAAACTTCGGTCTGCGCCACGACCACTGGTATGACGGACGGCGCGATGTGCTGGCCTCCACCAATGCGGCGCTCGACTATCTGGAGTACCTGAACCGCTTCTTTGACGGTGACTGGCTGCAAACGCTGGCCGCCTACAATGCCGGTGAAGGACGGGTGCGCAACGCCATCCAGCGTAACCAGCGCGCAGGCAAACCGACCGACTACTGGTCGCTCGATCTGCCCCGCGAAACCCGGATGTATGTGCCCAAGATCCTCGCCATGGCTGACATGATCAGCAATGCGGACAAGTACAATATCCAGTTGCCGGTGCTCGCCAACGAGCCGAAGCTGCGAGTGGTGGAGACCGGCAGCCAGATCGATCTGAATGTGGCCGCCCAACTGGCCGGTCTGCGCACGTCACAGCTCAAGGAGGTCAATCCGGCCCTGAGCCGTGGCGTGATCTCGCCCCGTGGCCCTTACCGCCTGCTGGTACCGGTAGAGTATGCCGATACCCTGGAGCTGGCACTGGCAGATCTACCCAAGAGCGAGCGTATTCGTACCCGCTCCTATCAGGTCACCAGTGGCGATACCCTGTCGCGCATCGCCCAGAATCATGGCGTCAGCGTGAACGAGCTGAAGCTGGCCAACAATCTGCGCAGCAACAACCTGCGTCGCGGTCAGCAACTGGTGATCCCGACCCACGGTCAGGTCAGCAGCAAGGCCAGCTCCGCCAGCAAACCGCAACAGCTGGCAAGCCGTGGCAGCAGCCAGAAGGCCAAAGTCAGTTACAAGGTGCGCTCGGGTGACAACCTGTGGAGCATCAGCCAGGCACACGGCGTCTCCCACGAAGAGCTCGCCAAGTGGAATGGTCTGAATGCCAAGTCGGCGCTCAAGCCAGGCATGAAGCTGGTGGTCTATCCCAAGCAAGGGAAGAAGAGCGACAAATCGATGGTGTATCAGGTTCGCCGTGGCGACTCCATCTCCTCCATCGCGGCTCGCTTCCAGGTGGCCATCAACGATGTGATGCGCTGGAACCAGCTGGATAAAGGGGATTACCTGAAGCCGGGCCAGGAGATCACCCTGTTTGTGAAGAACAACAGCTGATCCCCCACCAACGCCATTAAAAAACGGAGCCAGTCAGATGACTGGCTCCGTTTTTTTATTCCCTCTATTTCCCACCACAAAACTCATCCCCTTCACCCCTCGCAGCATTGGTCAACCGCAGCCACCACCGATCGGCCAACCCCTTGAGCGGCCTTGCGGGCACTCTCTGTTGCCATCCCGGAGAGCTTGCTGGTCACTATAAGCTGGATTTATGGCATTTCCCAAAATGCCCCAACTTTTACTTATACCGCACCTCTCATCCCATGGCATGACCAAATCGGCCGAAAGAGAGCGGAAAACCCCATTCGCCCGATTGTCTGCATACGATTCATACCCGCCCCCCAGGGGCTATTGCACGGCTTATTCCCAGAGCCGGGTTGGTACCACCAGCAACACGGTGCGCTGGCCAATCGCCACGTTGGCATTGGGGAAGACTACCGCCTCACGCGGCTTCTCGACGGTGTAACGCAGCTCACCATCCTCGGCCAGCACGAACCCTTGGGGGAATTCGGTGAAGTTGTCCACATCGCTGGCGAACAGGAAGCGAAAGTCCGCCGATTTTTTGGTGATCACCCGATCGATGGCAAACAGAGTGAAATCATCCGCCCGCCACGGCTCCAGTGCCACCTCATCCTGAGTGACCAGCTCCTGCAGCGCTTGGCGGGTTTCGATAAAGCGGGTCATGTCGTTCTCGCCAAACGGGCGCACCTTGCCCAGCTCCACCGTGAAGGCATGGGCCCCATGCTGGCGGGAGCTGTAGTAGCTGAAGGTGGTGGTCGGGCTGGCGGAGAGCAGAATAGTGCGCACCCCGCAGGCGCCGAGGAACTGCACCTGCTCGCGGCAGTGAGGCCGTTCGTGGGGGAAGGGGTAGACGGCAAACTTCTCGTGGCGCGAACCGCGAATGGCGGTGTGCAGGTCGTAGTGGTAACGGGGACGAGCCGGATCGGCAAAGAAGCGGCTCACATACTGCTCGAGGCGCATGGCGCGGATCCGCTCCCGATTGCAGAGCCCCTCTCTCTTGCTGTGTGCACCAGAGAAGAGCCGGTTCATGTTCTCCTCCACCTCTCGCAGCCCCAGATTCATCGCCGCCGGATTGCCAAACAGGAACAGCACCCGATGGCGGGCGCTCAGCTCGCCTGAGAGCAGACGGCTCAGCAGCTGGTTGCAAATCTCGATGGGGGCAGTCTCGTTGCCGTGGATACCGCAGGAGAGGACGATATCCTTGCGTCCTCCCGGCTGGTCGCCCGCGCCACTGGCAGGCTCCAGACAGAGCACGCCGGTATCCCAGACGCTGACCCGCGCACCATCGGGCAGGGCAAACTCAAAGGGCTCAAGCTGCCACTCATGGCTGCGGGTCAAGGCCAAAAAATCGTGCTGGGGAATCATCCGTCTCACCCTCTCGCGCTGGAATACTATGGCCGGATTATACGCAAGGCATCGCGGCTTAAAATCGTTTTTTAAACAAATTCAAACATTAACGATACAAGTGTGATAACAATCGAACGACGACAGCAATGGCAGTAGCAATGTGGAATAAAGAGTGTCCCGTCCTGAATATGGTTTACACCTTTCCCCCCAATAAATGGAGAGCCCGATGGGACAAGGTGTGAAACGGACACAGCGCGATTACTCGCTGACTTTTAAACTGGCGCTGGTCGAGCAGATTGAAAAAGGCGAGCTCACCTACAAACAGGCTCAGGTGCGTTATGGCATTCAGGGCCGCTCCACCGTTCTGGTATGGTTGCGTAAACATGGTCGGCAAGATTGGAGCCAGGGGGCTTCTGTGCGTGCCGGCAGGAGCATCACCATGCCTGACCACGACAATCAGACGCCCGAACAGCGCATCAAGGAACTTGAGCAACAGCTGGCGTTGATGAGTCAGAAGGCCCAGTTCTTTGAGGCCGTCGTCGATGTACTGAAGAATGACTACGGCGTCTCCATCGTAAAAAAGCGACCCGGCAAGTCCTCTCGCAGCGGCAAGTCGAGAGGCTGACCATTGTCAGGGCTTGCCTGTTTCTGGGGATAAGCCGGCAGGCTTACTACAAGCGCAATCGGGTCGCCGACGAGCGCCATGCACAGGGATTGCAAGTGGTGCGTTTTGTGCGTCAGGTTCGACTGCGACAACCGCGGGTGGGCACTCGCAAGCTGCATTATCTGCTGCAGGGTCAGGATGATGGCGGGCTCAAGGTCGGGCGGGACAGGCTGTTTCAGATATTGGCCGAGCACCGCCTGCTGGTGCAGCCCAGGCGGGCGTATCACAAGACCACCCACAGTTTTCACCGTTTCTACCGTCATCCCAACTTGCTCAAGGCGGGGCCAGAGCAGGTCACACCGGTGGCCCCGGAGCAGGTCTGGGTCGCTGATATCACCTATCTGCCAGCCAGAAGCGGGCCGCTGTACCTGAGCCTGGTGACGGATGCCTACTCACGCAAGATAGTGGGCCATCACGTGCACGAAGGGATGCACGCCGAATCGGTGGCGATGGCGTTCAAGAAAGCACTGAAGCAACGACGTGGCGGCGGTGAACTCATCCATCACTCTGACCGCGGCGTGCAGTATTGCTCTGGGCTGTATCAGTCATTACATGAACGGTACGGGGTGAAATGCTCGATGACGGATGGGTATGACTGCTACCAGAATGCGTTGGCGGAGCGGGTGAACGGGATTTTGAAAGGAGAGTTATTGTTGCAAAGCCCGCAGGATTTGACGCAAGCGCGGGAAATGGTGCGTGAAGCAGTGGATATTTACAACGCGGAGCGGCCGCATCATGCGTTGAAATACAGAACCCCCGATGCGGTACATAGGGGGTTCTGAGTGGAGCAAAGCTAGCCGAAAATGTGTAAACCTATTTCAGGACTAGACAGAGGAGAGGAAAAAGGACCAACAAATAACAGGGGGAAAACGGGGGATATAAAACAGACAATGACAGACTTGGCGGCCGGGCGCCACGGGGCAGAACAGCAAACGACTCATCAGAAAAACAAGGCATCCATGCCCGGCTGATCAACCACGCCAGAACGGCTTGGTGGTCTCTTGATAACGGTCAGCTTCGTTCAGGCCGATGTCTTTGAGCAGGTACTCGGGCAGCTCGGAGAGCTGGCGACGGCTGCGGCTGCGCTCCAGCCAGGTCAGAACGGTCATTTTAACGCGAGCAACCAGATTCAATTGGCTGGAATGCTGGTAACCGGTTTCGGTATAAGTCATGTTGGCCATGATGTGGCTCCTCTGAATATTTGTTTACGCACTGGGCTTTATTTGATGCGCAAAGCTTAGTCAGGGAGCAGGGCCGACTCAATTGACGAATTTTGATACGTTACATTAGGAAAACTAATAGTAAAAAACTGACTGATACAATTTTAATGCTTTGATTTATAAAGAATAATTAAGTCACTATTCGACCATCTACGGCCCGCAGCATATTGTGCTGCATGGCACCACCTTACATATGCAATTTACCGCATTGCCTATGCACTCGCCAATGGACGCGCCATGGCTGGCAACCCCGTCATTACATTCTATTGTTAATTCTTCGATCTCTTGGTGATCTTAAATTAACACAATGAAACATAAAACAAACTTACTTTTCCTCCCGCGCAGCTCCCTCGATGAAGACCCGAAAACGCCCCTCTTGGCGCGCAACCGGCATGCTGGTATGGTTATTTATACAGTAGTTTATTCCTCTGCCCTGACGCCATCGTTTATGCCGTCAGAGGCGGATGAAACCACAGGATCATCGATGGATACCTTTACCCCGACCGCCGCCCTGCGTCAACAGATGGCCGCCATTGAAGCCGCTCTCAACCAGCTGGCCGATCTGCTTGGCCAGCTCGAACTGCAGGAGGCCCATGTTTATCCCCTCCCCCCGGTGCCACAGGGGGAAGAGCACGACCCGATCGAGCAAATTGAGGTGGGCTATCTCAACGGTGAAGCCGCGCTGGCGGCCACCCTCGCCGCTTATCGGGACCACAGCGCCCGTCCCGGCTGCTCCACCAAGGCGACTCACCGGTTGCCCGGCTGGTTGCGCTTTCCTGCCGCCGCCGCTCCGCTGATCCAACCGCTGGTTGAGGAGATCAACCAGCACAAGCTCGATTTCAAGGCGTTGGTGCAGCAGGCGGGGGACGGGACGAGAAGTTCGAGCTGGTACATACCGCCCTGCCCGGAGTGATCACCTTGCAGGTCTACCGCAAACTGACCCTGTTGGCAGGGGAGCTGCAATCCCTCGGCTTTACCTGGGCTGACAAGCAGACCATCAATCGCCTAAGTCGCGAGCAGGTGCTTGAGATGCTGGAGCGCAGCCGCCGCTATATACCGGCCCTCTCCAACAACGAGGAGTGGAGCAAGATGGTGGATCAGGAGGTCTATGACATTCGCCGTCTGCCCGCCGATGCCGAGCTGCGGATCCGCCGCCCGGTCAAGACCCACCCGATGATCAACCTGCTCTGGCTGGAGCGCACCCCGCGCAAGCAGCAGATCAAGGCGAGCCTGCCTCTGCTGCTCTGCTCGGATACCCCGCCTGCAGTCACCCATCTGGGCAACTATCCCCCCAAGAGCCGGCAGGCGCGGCGAGATCGCAAGATTGGCGGCGAGCCCATCATCGAGCGGCTGCACCTCTATCTCTATCAGGGGTGACTGGATCAGGAATAGCTGGATCAGGGATAGCTGGGCCGCCTTGCCGCGATAAACGAAGTATCCCGCATCAGCACCCCAAATAAGAAAGGGGAGAACATCCTGGATGTTCTCCCCTTGTCTGTATCGATAGGTGGTGTGGAAGGCGGCGTCGCCAATCAGCCCATCAGCAGGGCCCGCAAGCTCTCCACATCCAGCCCGCGCACCTCGGACTGGCCGCTCAGCAGGCCATCGGCCAGCGCCCGCTTCTCGTCGTGCAGAGCGACGATCTTCTCCTCCACCGTCTGCTCGCACACCAGCCGGTACACGGTCACCGGCTGGGTCTGGCCCATCCGGTGCGCCCGATCGCTCGCCTGATCTTCCACCGCCGGGTTCCACCAGGGATCGAGGTGCAGCACGGTATCGGCCTGGGTGAGGTTGAGGCCGGTCCCCCCTGCCTTGAGGCTGATGAGGAACAGCGGCACCTCCTCGTGGCGAAAACGCAGGATGGAGTCCTGACGGGACTTGGCAGAGCAGCCCCCATCCAGATAGCAGTAATCCCAGGATTTCTGCTCGATGCGGGCCCGCAGCAGGCTCAGCAGATCGACGAACTGGCTGAACACCAGCACCCGATGACCGCCGTCGATCGCCTCTTCCAGCAGGGCCATCGCCTCGTTCAGCTTGCTGCTGGTCTGTGACCACTCGGGCATCACCAGCTCCGGTGAGCAGCAGAGACGGCGCAGCCGGGTCAGGCCACTCAGCACATGCATCAAGGCGCGGCCATCGGCGCTTTGCACCTGCTGCACCACTTCCCGCCGGGTCGCCTCGTAGAGCTGGCGCTCTTCGGGGGAGAGGCTGATGTGGTGGATGATCTCGGTCTTGTCCGGCAGCTCGGTCAGCACCTGCTGCTTGAGACGGCGCAGGATGAAGGGGCTGATCACCGCCCGCAGCAGCGCCATGTGCTGGGGATCCTTGACCGCCTTGCCAAAGCGGCGCTTGAACTCGCCAAGGCTGCCGAGCAGCCCCGGGTTGATAAAGGTGAAGAGGCTCCACAGCTCCCCCAGATGGTTCTCGATGGGGGTGCCGGAGAGGGCGAGGCGAAAATCGCCGTCGAGCTGGAACAACAGCTTGGCGCGCTGGGTGCCGGCGTTTTTGATCTGCTGCGCCTCATCAAGCACCATGGAGGACCAGCGGCGGGACTTGAGCGCCTCCGCCAGGCTGCCGAGCATGCCGTAGTTGATGAGGATCACCTGACCGGCCTTGGCCTCGCGAATAATCCCCTCCCGCTCGGCCGGATTCTCGAACACCACCACATCCAGCTCGGGGGCGAAACGGGCCACCTCCTCCTGCCAGTTGGTGACCACTGACTTGGGCACCACCACCAGCGCAGGGCCAAGGTGCTGGCGCATGCGCAACACAATCAGCGCCTGCAGCGTCTTGCCCAGACCCATGTCATCGGCCAGACAGGCACCAAAACCGTGATGGGCCAGGGTCGCCATCCAGCGCACCCCCTCTTTCTGATAGTCCCGCAGGGAGGTAAGCAGCTCGTCCGGGCAATCGACCTCCTGCTGCCACTCCTGCTGAAGGGATTGCCACGCTGCATCCCCTTCGGTGGTAATGACCGAGAGCAGGCGAGTGAGCGGATAGGCCAGCTTGTTGTTGATCCGCTGCTCTTCATCGAGCATGGCCCCCAGCATGGTGAGCCGCTCCACCAACTTGTCGCTCAGCATCAGGCTGGTCTTCTCGTCGAGCTGAACGGTGCGCTGCCCCGGGGTCATCTGACGCAGAATAAGGCGCAGGTCGAGGATCTGGTGCTCATCAAGCGCCAGCGCCCCTTCGACCTGGAACCAGTCCTGCCGCCGCTCGATGCGCAGGCTCAGAGCCGCTTCATCGAGGCTCTTGAGGCGAGCGCTGTCCTGATGCCAGTGAATGACCACGCCGGCATCCACCAGCTCGGGCAGGGCATTAACCAGCGCCAGCGCCTGTTCCCCCTGCAGCAGCCACTCGCTGCCGGGCAGGCCGATGGGCAGTTGATTGCGCAGTAGCTGGGCCTGCCCCTTCTCGGCCCCGAGATCCCGCTGCCAGTAGTGGTACGCCTTGATCCCCTGCCGCACGATCGCCTCCCCCTTGCCAAGGGGCTGGGGCGGCAGATCCTCAAAGCGGGTCACCAGCTTGACCGACAGCTGACCATCCTGCCAATCCAGTTGCACCGAAGGAATGCCCGGCCAGGGAGCCAGTTCGGCGTTGCCGCTAAGCCCCGCAACCTGACTGTGCCAGGGCAGCTCGGGAATGGCGTCCAGGGTGCGTTGCAACTCGGCCAGCCCCTCGGCGGGCAGCAGCGGGATGGATTCGAGCGCTGGCAAGCGGTCGAGCAGCGGCTGCGGAGTGAGGATCAGCTGCCACAGATCCTGCGCCAGCGGCATGATATGGGCCCCGCGGGCGGCCGCATCGGGGCAGAGCTGCGCGCTCATCCCCTGTTCGGTGGCCACCACCTGCAGCAGGGGGGCGCTGATGGCCAGTTGCAGCTTTTGCCCCTTGGCGTTGAACAAACGGGGGTGATCGGCCAGCGGCGCCCAGACATCCCGCGGCAGTCGTCCCATCACCCGTGGCAGGGTGCGAACCAGTGCCCAGTCGTGCTCATCGAGCATGGCTGCATACTGGGTAGAGAGCAGGGCCGGATCGACCCGGCGACCGGCGGTCCACTCCCCCTTGGTGCTCAGCTTCTGGATCTTGCACTCCAGCTCGGGGCCGTCGGCATGGAGCAGCCACACCAGCCGCTCCTGCGGCTTGCGTACGCCACTGGAACGTCCCAGCCCCTGCAACCAGTTGAGCCAGCTGGCAGAGGCCGCGGTTTTATCCTCGTCCCCGTCATCATCCTGCTCGTCACTGCCCTCTTGCGTACTCTCCTCACTGCCGCGCAGTTGGCACAAGGGCGCCCCTTTGGCCGCCTCGCCCAACAAGATGCGCAGCAGATCCTGACAAAAGGCCATCAGGCGATGATGGGGCTCGGCATCGAGCAGATGGGAGAGATCCCACTTGTGCAACATGGCCACCTGCGGGCTCTGGGCACCGTGACGGGCCAGCGCACAGAGATCGAGCCAGAGATAGCCCCAGTGGAGCTCCTCCACCGGCAGCTGCAGGGTATCGAACAGGCCGACCGCCTGACCGTGGCGATCGCCCGCCCACTGGCTGAGCAAGTCGGCAAGCAGGGGGAACTGGCCAGTCAGACTGCGCTGCCACTTCTTGCGCTGTTCGCTGGCGATGACGGGATCGGCCTGTTGCAACCAGCCAAGCCAGAGCAGGGCGCTGAATGAACGGGGCCACTGGCCCGCTTCACCCTCATCGGTTGCCTGCCACTGGCCCAGCGCGGTGAGCAGTCGCTCGCCAAGCGGGCCGCTCTGGCTCTGCTGGGCCAGCGCCTGCAGGGCTGGCCAGCCGGGGGCGGCATCCTTGTCCTCGCCGGTTGGCGAGGTGCACTCGCCATCCCCGCAGAGCCAGCGCCACTCCGCCTCGAACGCTTTGGCCCGGGCCTGCACCTCGGGGGCGCAGCGCACCAGCGCATTGGCCAGCGGCCAGCGCTCTTCATAGGGGGCATCGAGCAAGAGTTGCAGCGAGAAGTGCTCCAGCAACATTTGCTGCCAGGCGGGGCTGGAGCCAGCCAGCAACTGGTGAGCGTCCGGGGTATCAAGCAGGGTCAGCAGATCGCTGGCCGAGAAATAGGTGGGGATCTCCCCCGCTTTGCCGCGGCAGAGCTCGCGCACCACCGCATGGGTGAGATCCTGCCCGGTCAATGAGGGCACCCGGCTCCAGTCCGGCGCCGGGCAGAGACCGGCACGCACCCCCAGGATCAGCGCCAGCGTCCCCTCGGCGGTCAGGCTCCACTGCTGCTCCCCGCGCAATCTGACCAGCCCCGCATCCTGCAATCGGGTCAGTTTATCGATCAGGGCATGGCCTATCGCCAGTTGTTCTTGCAGCAAACGGGTACTGGCAACGCGCTGCAATTGCAGGGTTGCGAGCAGGGCATAACTATCCGAAGAGAGGGTGGACGCAGACATCAAGACTCACGGGCAAGTGCAAAAGCGGAATTTTAACGGTAAAGCGCCAGCGGCTCGACCCTTTACCGTGAAATAACTCAAAAAAAAAACGGCCATCCATGATGACCGTCGAAAGTAACGAAGGAAATAGCCGGATCATCCGGTTACCTCCCACAGCGGGAAAATCGGGAGCGCTAGCCCCTAATTCGTGGAGCCAATGCTAGAGGTTGGCGCCCGAAAAAGCTTTGAAGCGGATCACAGTTGAAAAGGATTTCTGAAAACGGTTTCAATTTTTGGCGGCTAAAAACCATGGTTTCGCGCCAAATGAGCCATGTCCCAGCCCCTCCTGCTCACCCGGCAAAGCGGTGAAAACCCTTATGGCAGTCGCTTGTCGAACGCCCCTGTGCGGGCAGCTGTCAGCTGTATTAGCTTCATCAGAACCTGTCGCCCCTAGGCTAGATTTCAGGACCACCGGACATGGCCGAGATGGGCCAGGAGAGCACGAATCGGCTCCCTCCCCGTCCGGTAGCTTGGCAAACCGCGCTGCCACCGTGCGCCTCGGCAATCGCCTTGACCACGGCGAGTCCGAGTCCGCTGCCGCCGCTCTTGCGCGAGCGTGACGGATCTCCCCGACGAAACGCATCGAAGATACAGGCGGCGATCTCCTCGCTGATGCCTGGCCCCTCATCTTCCACACTCAGGACACACACTCTCTCCGAGCGATGCAGCCGCACGGTCAGCAGGCCAGGCAGCGCGTGCTTCTGGGCATTTTCCAACAGCGCCATCAGAGCCTGACGGATACGAAACAGATCGCAGCAGACATGAAGTTCGCTATCGAGCTCCCGCTGCAACACAAATCCACTCGCCGCCAGAGGGCTGGCAAACGCCTCAAGCACCACGGCAAGCTCGTCGGCCAGCCTGACCTCGGTCCGCTGCAACTCCAGATGGCCGCTGTCGTTGAGGCTCAATACCCGCAAATCCTCGATCAGGTGATTGAGCCCCTCGACCTGGCGCAGCAACCCCTCGAAGAGTTCGCTGCTGGGAGGAAATACCCCTTCGGCCAGCCCCTGCAAGCGGCCGCGCAAAATGGTCACCGGAGTGCGCAACTCGTGGGCGATGGCAGCATTCCAGAACTCCCGCTCGCGGGTCATGCTCTGCAACCGCTCGGCCATGGCGTTGAAGTCGCGCACCAGTTGCGCCGTCTCCCCGATCGCCTGCTCATCCTCCGGCACGCGGGCATCGAGTTTACCCTCGGCCACCTCGCGCAGGCTGGTTGCCACCGAGTTGAGGGGAGTCAGGATGCGGCGAGAGAGGCGAACCGCCACGTACAGCGCCATACCCAATGCAATGAGAATGGTGGAGCCGATCCAGATCATCTCGACTCTGGAGGGCACCCAGGTCTCGGAGATGCTGCCCGGCACAAACGCCACGGCGATGCCATAAAACACATAGGTGCCGATCACCGCGAGGGAGATGATACCAAGCGTCATCAAGCCCAGAGAGCGGATGATCTGCCTGCGAAGGCTGGGCGCCGATTTCATGCATCGCCCCCGAAGCGATAGCCAACGCCCCAGACACTGGCGGGGACCCCCTGAATGCCGTGTGTCTCCAGTTTTTTGCGCAACTTGCTGATGTGGCTATCCACTGTACGCTCCTGAGTATCCCCCTCCGGCAAGCAGTGAGTCAGCAGTTCGGCGCGGCTGAACACCCGTTTCGGCGCCCGCATCAAAGAGGCGAGCAACTTGAACTCGGTCAGGGTCAGCACCAGCACCTGCTGCTGGTGATCGCGGAAAATGCTGGCCTCGTGGCTCTCCAGATCGATCTGAAACTGGCCGACCCGCAACACGTTCGCCGTGGCAGGCTTTACGGCCCGGGTGCGCCTGAGCACGGCCTGCACTCGCGCCACCACTTCGGCCGGATTGAAGGGTTTGACCACATAGTCATCCGCCCCCATGCGCAGCCCCATCAGCTTGTCGAGATCCTGATCGAGGGCGGTCAACATGATCACCGGCGTATCGCCGCGCGCCCGGATCTCGCTGAGCACCTGCCAGCCATCCAGTTGCGGCATCTGCACATCCAGCAGCAGGAGATCGGGTTTGAATGCCTGATGCATGGCCAGCGCTTCACGGCCATCGGCGGCGTGCAGGGAGCGCAAGCCATGACGTTGCAGGTAAGCGGCGAGGATGTCGGCGATCTCGGCTTCATCCTCTGCAATCAGTACCAGTGACTGGCCCACCGGGCTGGCGGAAGCATTGAGATGGGACATAGTCGGACTCGAAAAAAAGGTGGCGTTGAACTTTATCATCGCCTCCATGGATTCTCCACAAAGCCTCGAATCATTCGCAATAGCCCCTCGCCATAATGGCCGCTCGATGCACTCTCCGGTCACATCACACCGGAGAGACGGTTTAACGAGGTGAGTGGATGATGTTTGTAAAACAGCGGTATGCGGGCGCCCTGCTCGCCGTCATTGCCGCATTCGGGTTGGCGGGTTGCGATGTCGCGCCGCAAGAGCAGGAGGCACCCGCCCTTCCTCAGGTATCGGTGCTGACTCTGACTGGTCGGGAGCTGGTCATCAGCGAGGATCTGCCCGCCCGGGTGGCGGCACTGCGCAGCGCCGACATTCGCGCCCAGATCAGCGGCATCGTGCAGCGCCGCCTGTTCGAGCAGGGCGCCGAGATCAACGCAGGCACAGTGCTGTTCCAGATAAACCCGGCCCCCTTCAAGGCCGATGTCGACAGCGCCGCCGCCGCATTGCAACGGGCCGAGGCCGTGCTGGCCCGCGCCCGCATCCAGATTGACCGCCTGAAGCCGCTGCTGCGCACCGACGCCATCAGCCGCCAGACCTATGACGATGCGATCTCCCAGCGGGATCAGGCGGCCGCCGATGTAGCCCAGGCCAGGGCGACTCTGGCCCGGCACCAGCTGAACCTGCAATTTGCCAGCGTGGAGGCCCCCATCGCCGGGCGCATCGATCAGGCGCTGGTGAGTGAAGGGGCCCTGGTGTCGCCCACCGATGCCACCCCCATGGCCCGGATCCAGCAGATTGATCAGGTCTACGTCGATGTGCGCAAACCGGCCTCGGTGCTGGAATCCCTGCGCCAGCAGGCTGGCTCAACGGCACCGGAACTGGCGGTGGAGATCCTCGGCAGCAATGGCACACCGCTGGGCATGCAGGGGCGCATCCTCTTCTCCGGTATCGAGGTCGATGCCGGAACCGGCGACGTACTGCTGCGGGTGCTGGTGGATAACCCTGAGCGGCGCCTGTTGCCCGGCCTCTATGTGCAGGCGCACATTCCCCGTGCCCGCTATGCCAACGCCCTGACCGTGCCCCAGCAGGCGGTAGTTCGCACCTCGGGTCAGACCAGCGTGTGGGTGGTGGATGGCCAGGGGCAGGCACAGCTGGTTCCGGTCAACACCGCTGAACTGGTGAATAGCCAGTACCGCATCGCGTCCGGGCTCAGTGCCGGGCAACAGGTGGTAATCGAAGGGATCGACCGTCTGACCCCGGGGGGTCAGGTCATTGCCTCCCCCTGGCAACTACCCGCCGTCAGCCAACCGGCTGACAGAGGCATTCGCTGAATCGGAGAGTTATCCATGCCGCAGTTTTTTATCCATCGCCCGGTGTTTGCCTGGGTGATCGCCCTGTTCATCGTGCTGGCAGGGGTCATCGCCATCCCCAAGCTCCCCATCTCCCGCTACCCCTCGGTGGCGCCGGTATCGGTGACCCTCTATGCCGCCTATCCGGGCGCCACACCGCAGACCCTGAACGATGCGGTGGTGAGCCTGATCGAGCGCGAGCTGTCGGGAGTGAAGAACCTGCTCTACTTCGAGTCGTCGGTGGACGCCTCGGGCAGCGCGCAGATCACTGCCACTTTCAAGCCGAGCACCGATCCGGAGCTTGCGCAGATGGATGTGCAAAACCGCATCAAGGCAGTCGAACCTCGCTTGCCACAAGCGGTGCGGCAAACCGGCTTGCAGGTGGAGTCCGCCTCCTCCGGCTTTCTGATGATGGTCGGCATGACCTCACCGGATGGCCGCTTCGATGAGGTTGCCCTCAACGACTACATGGCACGCAATATTGTGCAGGAGCTGCGCCGCATCGACGGGGTAGGACGAGTGCAACTGTTCGGCGCCGAGCAGGCCATGCGCATCTGGGTAGATCCGGCCAAACTCGCCGCCTACGGACTGACTATCAGCGAGGTGGCACAGGCCATCGAGCAGCAGAATATCCAGATTGCCCCGGGGCGCCTGGGTGACGAACCCGCCCTGCCGGGGCAGCGCCTGACGGTTCCCCTCACGGTTCAAGGGCAGCTGACGACCCCCGAGGCATTCGCCGCCATCGTGCTGCGAGCCGGTGGCGATGGCGCCAAGCTGGTGCTGGGTGATGTCGCCCGGGTCGAGCTGGGGGCGCAATCCTACGCCTTTTCCAACCGCGAGAACGGCGTGGCCGCCACCAGCGCCGCCATCCAGCTCTCCCCCGGTGCCAACGCCGTGCGTACCGCAGATGCGGTGCGCACCCGTCTCGCCCAGCTCGCTCCCACCCTGCCAGCGGGCATGGCCTATTCGATCCCGTTTGACTCGGCCCCCTTCGTCAAGGTCTCCATCGAAAAGGTGATCCACACCCTGCTGGAAGCCATGGTGCTGGTGTTTCTGGTGATGTTTCTCTTCCTGCAGAACCTGCGCTGCACCCTGATCCCGGCCATCGTCGCCCCCATCGCTCTGCTTGGCACCTTCGCGGTGATGCTGCTGGCCGGTTTTTCGATCAACTCCCTCACCATGTTCGGCATGGTGCTGGCCATCGGCATCATAGTCGACGACGCCATCGTGGTAGTGGAGAATGTCGAGCGCCTGATGGCTACCCGGGGGCTGTCGCCCCGTGAGGCGACCTCGCAAGCCATGAAGGAGATCACCGGGGCGGTGATCGGCATCACCCTGGTGCTCACGGCGGTGTTCCTCCCCATGGCGTTTGGCAGCGGCTCGGTGGGGGCCATCTACCAGCAGTTCACACTGTCGATGGCGGTGTCGATCCTCATTTCGGCCTTCCTCGCCCTGACCCTGACGCCTGCGCTCTGCGCCACCCTGCTGCGTCCGGTCAGTCCGGATCATCATGAGAAGCCCGGCTTCTTCGGTGCCTTCAACCGGGGTTTCGAGCGGTTCACGGCAGGCTACGGTGCGCGGGTAACCCGGCTGGTCGGGCGCAGCGGACGGATGATGGCAACCTTTGCCGCCCTCTGCGCCGCGCTGGCCATCGGCGCCGCCCAGCTGCCCTCCTCTTTCCTGCCGGACGAGGATCAGGGCTACTTCATGACCTCCATCCAGCTGCCGACCGGCGCCACCAGCGAGCGTACTCTTGAGGTGGTCAAGGCCTTCGAGGCTCACATCGCCTCTCGCGAGGCGCTGGACACCAACCTGGTGGTGCAGGGCTTCAGCTTCTCCGGCGCAGGCCCCAATGCCGCCATGGCCTTCACCATGCTCAAAGATTGGGATCAGCGTCATGGCGCCACGGCAGCCGAAGAGGCAGATCTGGCACAAGCGGCTATGGCAAATATTCCTGAAGGCACGGTAATGAGCCTGCTGCCGCCCGCCATCGATGAGCTGGGCACCGCCTCCGGCTTCACCCTGTTCCTGCAAGACAGGGCCAATCGGGGGGAAGCCGCGCTGCTGGCCGCTCAGGCCCAACTGCTGGAACTGGCCGCCAAAAGCCAGGTAGTCAGTGATGTGTATCCCGACAATCTGCCTCCCGGCGAGAGCATTCACCTAGAGATCAACCGACAGAAGGCCGAAGCCATGGGACTCTCGTTCGCCAGCGTGAGCAGTACCCTGTCGGCCGCAATGGGGTCGCTCTACGTCAACGACTTCCCCAACGGCGGACACATGCAGCAGGTCATTCTGCAGGCCGACGCGTCGGCGCGCATGCAGCTCGATGATGTGCTCGGCCTGCGGGTGCGCAATGCCAGCGGCGGCATGGTCCCCTTGCGGGAGGTGGTGACACCGGAATGGCGCGAATCGCCGCAACAGATGATGCGCTTCGATGGCTTCCCCGCCGTGCGTATTGCCGGGGGGGCAGCGCCCGGCATCTCTAGCGGAGCGGCGATGGCGGAGATGGAGCGTCTGGTGGCGCAATTGCCGCCAGGCTTCGCATTGGCCTGGACGGGACAGTCGTTGCAAGAGCGCCAGTCGGCCGAGCAGGCCCCCCTGCTGATGCTATTGTCGGCGCTGGTGGTCTTCCTGGTGCTAGCGGCACTCTATGAAAGCTGGTCGATCCCGCTCTCGGTGATGATGGTGGTGCCGCTGGGCCTGCTCGGTGCCGTCGCGGCCGTGATGCTGCGCGGCATGCCCAACGACGTCTTCTTCAAGGTGGGCATGATCACCATCATCGGTCTGTCGGCCAAGAACGCCATCCTCATCGTGGAGTTTGCGCGCCAGTTGCACAGCGAAGGGCGCTCACTGCTTGATGCGGCTGTCACTGCTGCCCGCCTGCGCCTGCGCCCCATTCTGATGACGTCGCTGGCCTTTACTCTCGGGGTGGTGCCCTTGATGCTCGCCAGTGGTGCCAGCGCGGAGACCCAGCACGCCATCGGCACCGGCGTGTTTGGCGGCATGATCAGCGGCACCCTGCTGGCCATCTTCTTCGTGCCGGTCTTTTTTGTCTTCATCATCGGGGCGCAGCAGCGCCTGCACTCCTGGCAGGCACAGCGAGCATCCAACAGCATTAATCCGGCTCGATGACCACAGATACACAGGCGGCCGGATAGTCCCTCAGCACATCACCAAAAGAAAAAGCCCAACCTGCGAAACAGGTTGGGCTTGGTATGGACAGAAAGACAACTCGCCACTGTATCAAATTCGAGGACAAGGAATTCATCGGTGAAGCTAATAGCTTGGCCAGCCATGGTTATATTTTTATAGTTATCAACCGTAAATTAATTACCAGAACCTTTGAAGGTTATTCTTTATAAATGACCAGCAAACCTTGTTATTTCATTGCACTTAAAAAAACAAATTTTATTAGAATGCATCCATAAAGACATTCGCAATGCACTTTACATAGTTTTAAATCACTATACGCATGTCAAATCTGAACGCCGACATATACCTCAATCATTAATGATGTCTTATAGTCACAAGTTCCAGCGTAAAGAGAATGTCGTCACGGCAACATGCTTGCTACCCAATGCAAAATCAAGTTTTGGCGCATATCCCACTTCCAACGCCACTGACTTGTAGCCCAGCGTCACCATCGGCAAGGCAGCAAAGCCATCCAGGCCAGAACCATTGAGATAACCGGCCTGAAACCCCAGGCCAGCAAAGGCATGCTCGGTAAAATACCACTCCTTGCGATATGAGAGCGCACCGTATAAAGCCGTCTCGCTGAAAGAGTCCTTATATGCCCCTCCGCGCACCGCCAGCTTGCCAGTGTCGTTATCGCCCCAAAAAGCCCAAGCCAACCCTAATCCCGGATTGAAATTATTAAAATCACAACTCTTGCTTTTCTTTCCCTTTCCTTTGGTGCAATCACTATGAATTGCTGCGCCATGAATTAAAATTGAAAAATCATCCGCGGCACTCGAAACGACAGGCAAGCACAATAGCGGAATGGCCAACATATATGGCTTGGTTTTCATATCAGCATCCTTGATGGTTATTTATTTTTTTACGAAAGAGAATGAAATTCGTGGGTTGAAAATATCGTAGTCCCTATGGGGGAATGGCTCTGGTGATCTATTTCCCTGCTTATCTATGCTCCACGTGAACGAGTTGGCTCTCTGTGCAACGCAGCTTCATGAGTGACCGCCGTTTCGGCAAGCCGCATCCTTGCGAGCACCGCCTCAGCCCCCGTATCAAGATGGCGATAGAAGCTGGCATTAAGCTGGGTGAGGTGCAGCAGGGAGTTTCTGGCTCGCTGAAAGGTCGCTTCACAAACCGGGCTCTGATGTTGCCAGAAAGAGGAAAGCGGGCCACTGGTGGTCATCCCGATGATGTCATAGAGCGCGCGACCCAAACAGATGGTAGGTACCTGATGCAACAGGGCTGACAACCCAACCGTGCTATTGATGGTGATCACCCCCTTGAGCAGCGGGTAAAGGGCCGGAAGCGGCCATTCATAACCATAAAAGAGCCGCCCCGCCAAACCATGCTCGGCGATGAGTCGATCGATACAGTCACGGTAGCTGACATACCCCCGATCCATGGGGTGATGTTTGAACAGCAGCACATCATCCGGATTGGCGTGGCGGGCAAACGAGCTGACCACCTCCGAGATCATCTCCTCCAGGTCACCAAAGTCGGAGTGCTCTCGTATTTGAAAATCTTCACTCACCTGCAGCGGCACCAGGAAGATCTGCCCGGCATGTTCCTTGAAACGATGGAGTAGTGCTCGATCGCGATGCCGATGACCATATTTGATCCACCCACTTCTCAGCCACCCCCTCGCTTCTTGCCAGAGCGTCCAGGGGCGGTGATCGACAAAATGGGGATAACGTGACTGCTTGATTGCTTTGCTGATGTGATAGCGGCTGGCATACCAGGCTCTGGCCGCAAACGTCTTGCCCACCTTGAGAGGTGCAATAAACTCGGCGGGCCAGTCTACTCGCGGCAATCTGGCGCGCTCTTCATACCAGGGGCTGAACGCATTGACGCCGCCCGGCTCAAGGGTCACAAAATCGGGACGCAGATACCCCTCCTCCAGTGCCCAGAATGACAATCCCTTGAGCTCACACACCTGGCTCGCCACCTTGTGGTAATAACGACAATCGCCGTAACAAAGCACTGTATTGATTGAATATTCCTTCAACATCCGTCGCAGAAACGTATTCCAGCCATCTGGCTCGCCGTGATAACTGATAGAGATCCCGGCACAGGGCCAGCACTCGTCGCCACCGTTGAAGTTGATCTTCACCACCTGATGGCCAGCCCGTACCAGATGTTGGCTCAAGGTTTGATAAAAGGGGCCAAGCGGCCCCTGTAACAACAACACATTCATACAATGAGGATCCATCAGGAGAACAGAGAGCGAGTGGGTTTGAGGGTATCAACCAGAAAACGGAGCTTGAGGTGCCAGCGTCGCCAACGGCTCGCACCGCTCATGGCGAGGGGCTTGTGTGCCGCCAGTTTGCGGATCAACTGTTCGGGGCTGCACCACAAGCCTGATTGCCAATCGATATAACGGGGATAAGCGGCAAGGGTCAGACAGACCAGTGCCGCCAACGGCAAGGGGCGCTCGCGTCTGGCAGGCGGATGGATGTCACGGGTCAAGCCCCAGCCACTGTAGAAGGGTTGGCCCCAGGTCGTGACCTTGACACCCTGCACCAACGCCTCGAAGCCACTGAGTGAGGTCATTGTGTGCAGCTCGTCGATATAGGGATAGAGGGAGGCGAGATCGCACTGGATCACCTGACTATCAACGCATTCAGCCAGACAGCGCGCCGAGATGGTCCCTTCCCGGTTGCCACACACCACATCCGGATGGGGCTTGAACAGAATATGCGCCTGCGGTTTGGCGGCTCGCACCGCCCAAAGCAGTTGCTCATTGCTGCGGATCTTCGGACTGCCGCAGAGGATAGAGGCATCGCCATCCACCTGACCCACGACCAGCACTAGCACGCGACCATCTTGCGGCGGCTGGAATGGTACGCTCGTCCCCACGTTGTATTTGCTGACCCGGGATTGACGCAGCAACGCCAGCAGCTTGTTGCCCCGAGCCAACAAAGCCTCGTCGATCGGCTCATAGTTGAGGAGCTGCTCAAGCGCGCTGGGGCGGCGACTGTCGAAGTAGATCCCGACCGGATCGATGGAGAGTGACGATGGTCGACAAAGATTGGAGCCAAGGCCACTCGAGCGGATAAAACCGTCCTCGACCCGAATGGCCGAGATCAACTCGGGGTACCGACTACCCCATACCAGCACCTGCTCATCGCCGGTCAACCGCTTGGGGGGGCGCCTGACAAACCGCAGATCATCGGCCAGATGGGCACAAAAGGTGCGCATAAAGGCACGCTTCCAGAGCGAAAATCCCACCAGATAAAGCCGCCGCCAACGGGCTGGCGCCATCTGCTGGCGGGCCAGCAGCTTGACGATGTCCTCGACTTCGCAACGTTCTCCCAGCACAGGGTCACAATAACGGGGATAACGAATAAGCGCCGCCGCCACCAGTTGTGGCAGCGACACAGCCTCATCGGCCCTTGACAAAACACGCCGCAAGCAGAGCTTGCTGTCATGGGTCAATCCCCAACCGGCGTAGAAAGGCATACCAAAGCAGTGGACCGGCTTGCCAAGCAGTAACGCCTCGAACCCCAGTTGGGAAGAGACGGTATAGACCGCATCCACCATCTTAAGCAGGAGATGGGGATGACAGGGCTCGCTCACTATCTCCAGATCTGCCAGCTCAGGGAGCTTTTGTGCCAATCGCGCCAGCACGCCGCTCTTTTTGCCAATACGCGTATCAGGATGGGTGCGCAGCAGCAGACGGGCACCGGGATGATTGCGCCGAGCAGCGGCCACCATCGCCAGAAAATCGGTATTACAAGCCAACGCCCCCGGGATGGAGAGATCCCCTGCCACCTGATCGACCAGCAATACACTGGGTCTGCCATCTTGCAGCAACCCCTCGGCCAAAGAGACAAGCCCCCCCTGCTCTTCACCATACGGCGCCTGCGTGGCAAGCTCATAGGGATGAGTGGCATAGCAGTTGTATTTGGTGACGCCGAGGCGTACCAGCTCACCGATCAGTCGCTCAGCCCGTGCCAACATCTCTGGTTCGCACGGGGTGGCGATCAACTGCTCAAGCTGGCTGGGCTGGCGGGCATCGTAGTAGATCCCCACCGGATCGGCGATCAGCGAGACCGCCTTGCCCCCCTGGCGGGATGGCCGATATAACCGATAAAACCATCTTCCAGCTGCCAGTAGGGAAACCCCAATTCCTGCGCCTTCTGTTTAATCTGACCGGTATTGGCCTTCTGGCCCCAGCCGACCAGCACATCGCCCGCTTGTGGCAAACACTTGGAAGAGGGCTCAAGTCGGGCCAATGGCTGACCGAGACAGGCAGAGATCTGCCGCCTGCGCGCCAGAATGCCGCTGGATTGTGTCCATAGAGTCATTATTAATGCTCGATTCTGTATTTGGTAATGGTAAAAATGTATATGGCATTTTCATTTAAATTAAATTTTTCGTCATATCAAGTTCAACTATGGATAATGAATTATTGAAATCAGACTTTCTAAAAATTGTCACAGACTTAAATGAACATAGGCCTATATTGCAACATGATGCAATAAATACACTTGGCCTTTACAAAACTGACAAGAAATAGACTATGCCATTCCAGAATTGGAATGTTTTTCTAAATCGTATTGCTATCAAATTTGGTGGTCACCCAAGCGGTCACCTGTAATGTAGTTGGCAGTTACAACAAATTATTTACAACCTCACACAACCAACATTCACCTTTATTTTTTGGATATGAAAAAAACAATAGCCTTACGATTTCCTTTATCTCCTACAGAAAATGCGATGAGCAGTTTGTTTTTAATATAATCATAACTCAACCCCTCAGGTTCCCAATGCGTTCCCATGCCAGTGGTTGCTGCAATATCCCAACCAATAACAATGTTCTCTTCTTTATTAATCAAATTACCATTAAAGTCATAAGTAAACAGCCTTTTAGGCAATAAATCATCTTTACCACTCAAAGTATAAATATGACTATCATCCGCTGTAATTGCTTGAAAATGATATCCATCTTTAGTTAAACCAGCATCTACGCCCCACTCAACAATAAAGGATGATGATAGGTCGTCATCATCCTTTATTTTGTTGTGATCGTAGAGACGCAAAACATTTTTACCATTTTCCTCCTCCCTCTAACGATAAGAATATCTCCGCTTGGCGTAAATGTAGGCATGCTATTTGTTGTTTTGCTATACCCATCACCAAATGCTTTTATTATTTTTAAATTCAGCGGTTTACTGCCAGCGGAAAATGTAAATCTTGTGATATACCACCCTCTGTTTTTAACTTCTGTACCGGCCGATGAATATAAACTACCATCTATGGGGTTAACACTGACCCCTTGATGGCCGATAAATTTAGATTGTAACTGTGTAGAAATTGCTATAGCTGAAACCGTATCAGTGTAATCAAAGCGATTAATCACTCCAGCTTCAGGCTTCCCTGTTACATGAAGAGTGTAAAGAAAATTATTTTTTTGGTCTAATGCAATACCCTGGATGACATTGTTTCTCCCTGCCCCATTTCTCACCAAGTTGAGTGAGGTGTAAGAGCTTTGCATAATCCCACCACATGGGTTAATACTTCCCTCATCTTTAGCAAGCAAGTATTTAGGGAGAGATAGCAGTGCAAGTGTAAAAATTAAATATTTCATCATTACAGACCATTAAAAAACATCAAAAGCAATCAAATAGCTTTCTATTTATAAAAGCTCGCTCTTTCTCTGTATGTTTGCATAGCCAAGTAACTCTTTCATTAAAAGACATCGACTTATCAAGTTCACTTGGGTATGAAAAAAAATAGCTGTAATACTCTTTGTTCATTGGTGGGCACTTAATAATTGATTCGCTATCACTATATATAAACCGGTCTTTATAGTGTTCGATAAGTACTTTAGGTATTGCTAGATTTCTTACTTTTACTTTATCTGTAAATAAACTACATGGAATCCCTTTATATAAAAATTGAACCTCCATTGCAGAAATATCAGTTAAAGCATATTGAACTGACAGTCGTTCTGGTAATTCCACATTGTTTTTACGCTTGGAGAATAAATCAACAATTCGTTTAGCTGGTGAGGCCCCAATTAAATAGCTCTTTAGCCCTGCTATATCAAGCATATTCATCATAATTAACAAATCATTTTTCTTAGATTTGATTCGATGACCTAAGTTAGGGTGGGATTGTACGTAAACGGTGCTGATTTTATACAAGTGACAAAATTCTATTATTTTTTTTGTGTTAGCGACACATACTGAGCAATAATCTTCATCTGGCACACCACCCTCCCATGTGGGAGCATAAACCAAAGCGGTGGAATGTTCATCATAAAAATATTTATTGCTACCAACAAACGTATTACCTAGAGTGATAACTTTCCCATTCTGAATATCGTACTTAGAGAAAATCCCAGATTTTAGATAACGGTCTATACCAACCTGACCTGATGTAACCACATAATCATAGATTCTGACAATTGGTTTTATTGATGCTAGTTTATGACTTTCACCATGGGTAACAAAAATATGTGTTAAATTACGGTTTGCGACTAGCCTGCAGTTTGATTGCGCATTGAAAAGATAAAATACAGTTTTATTGTTTTCTAATTTAATGTCAGAGTGCTTTTTTATAAATTTGAAAGTTATATTATTTTCAGTGAATTTTTTACTAAACGACTTTTCAATATCTATATAATACTTGCAAAGCACACATATACAGGCCTTCTGAGTGAAAACCTGTGCCTGAAAATACCTAACCAATTGCTCAATCGCCCCACTTATCTTGGTGTCCATGTAAATATAATAATACTTTTCAGGCACATTATTCATTGTGTTACCGACCATCCTTACGAATATCAACAATCAATCCAGTTTTATTCGTTCCCAACACCTGAAGCGTTGTAAGAGCTACCTCGTTTGCGCTTAGTAGCATCTCCTCTGGTTCAATACCAAAATTAGCAGTGCGCATAGGTGTTGCTGTGCGTTCAGGATTGATACAGTTAATTTTTATTTTCTCAGAACTCCACTCATCAGCCAACGCTTGAGTAAAGTTAACGATCGCCGCCTTGGTGGATGAATAGAGCGCATAATAAGGACGACCACGAGTATAAGAACTGGATGTAAAGTTAATCAACATCCCAGACGTCTTGGCTAGAAATGGCTTGGCCGCGACAGTAACATTTACTGCCCCATGGTAGTTAATACCGATCAAGCTATGTATTTCTTCGATAGAAAGCGCATCGATTGGTTTCTTGATTAAAAGGCCTGCGGTGTTAATAATGTAATCAATAGAGCCTAATTTATCCTCTATACGCAAAAGATAATCTTTTATAGAGTCAATATCAGTGATATCGATACCATTAAATGATCGACTGGCTACTTCAACCTTAGCACCAAGTAATATTGCATTGTTTTTGATCTCAAGCCCAATACCACTACTGCCACCAAAAACAACTATTTTTTTATTACGTAAAAACCCTAGATCTTTATCTATAGATAGTGGAATGTCATTTGATTCTTGCAGCAGCTTTTCAGCAATAAAAAGATCAATTGGTTGAGTTATTTTCATATTAGCTTCGCTACCATTAACGGTTGCAACTCTAACGCCTGGAATCATTGAGCGAACGACACCGCAGTCGCAGGTAAATGTAAACTTCTGGGCGACAATGGCTTTCTCATAAGCAAGTTTTATCACCCCCAGCTTGAATGCTTGAGGAGTCTGACCGCGTCGCATAACAGAACGATTTGGAATATTAGCAATACACCCATCATCATATACTTCAACCAAAGTATCGGCAGATGGAATAACAACATCTACAGCATCATAATACTGCAAAGCGTGGATGCAATCATGAATAATCTCTTCAGTTATTAATGGACGAACTGCATCATGAAAAAGAACATTGGCATTATTGTCAACGTATTCAAGACCCTGCAGTGCTGAATAGGTAGAGTTAAATCTTTCATTACCCCCAACAAATACCTTGGTAACTTTCCCCCATTTATTTTTTTTAATTAGACTCCAAGTCAGATCAATATAGTCTGGTTGGGAAACAATAACAACCTCGTCGATTTCACTGGCATTATTAAATGCATCTATCGTATATTCGATAACAGCTCTTCCGGCCAACTTTGTAAATTGTTTAGGGAGTGTTCCTCCAAAGCGTGAACCGACACCACCGGACAAAACCACTGCAATATTTTTCATTATTAATACATCTCTTATTGATTAACAAAGTCACGTGGGTTGGCATTTAACTCTTTATCTGCACTGACTCGTTGAAGTTCGTGATCAAATGTATCGTTGATTGTTTTATCAATCGACAATAAATAGTCCAGAGCTTTGTATCTTGCCTCTTTTAGATAATCATTACCATTTATTAGCACATCATCTATAAGCTCCATAAGTTGAGGTATATTGTTAAATACATATGCATAATCTGCATACTGCATATCGCTACTAGATGTTGAAATATCCCTGTCAGTAGGAATATAAATGAAAATTGGCGATAGCGATGAGATACACTCACTCACTACTGCAGATATATCACATATAAAAGCATCGCTACCGACTATTAAATTTGAGATTGGAGTACTCTTTTCCGCCACATCCAACATATAAGTACGGTCTGCAAACTCCACCTGTAAAGATGTAGTAATATTTTTTAGCGTTACATCACGAGAACCTGTTACAGGGTGGTATTTTGCTGATATTTTACAGTTCAGCTTACGTTGAATTTCTGACAGAAGAATAACTGACAGATGAGCAGAAGAGTAATTGTTTTCTTCATAAACACCTTCCCATGTAGGAAAATAGGTTACTTTAGAAATTTTATTTTTAATTTCAATTTCATTATCAATTGAAGTTTTTATAATGTGTTTTAAATTGGGGCGCCCCACCTTTACAAAGTCAATATGCGCGGTATTAAAACCTGCATTTTTGAATCTATCTATATGTGCCTGACCAGCTACCCATATTTCATCGTACACACGGAAAAACTTATGAGCACTGGCAGATTTATCACTATCTCCATGTCCTAAAAAAATGTGTTGGTAACGATTATAACGCAAAGTATGAATGAGGTTTCCTGTATTGGAAAAGTAATAAATAGCCTTAAGAAATGGGAGCTTATGTAATACCTTTTCCACATCAGTAGGATTTTTTGCATAAATAATATTCAAGTATGGGTATTTATCAACCGCCCAGTTATACAAATTAAAATCTCGGACTAAAATTGAAAATTCTTCTTTGGAAGATATAAATTCACCTACCCACAGTTCAAGATGTGAAGGACCATGTGTCATTCCCTCCCCAGTATGGAGCAAATGAGCAATCCTCGAAAAAAGTCGACTGTTTTTAGTAATTACAGTAACAGGTGAAGGTGATTTTTTTTTGGCTTGAGCAACATTTTTTTTGGGGGTTGGTGATGTACTTTGATTAGTTAAGCCAACTCTATTTAAAAGTGAAACTTTCTTTTTCAGCATATCAGAAATGAAAAGTGTAGGGGTGTTCAATAATTTTGTAAACTTAGACATGATACAATCCAATTTTAATTTCATTCAAAATAAAAGATCATTGATAACATAAAGATCTCTAAACCAGATTTTTCACCCAATACTTGACTTAATTGTTAAAGAAAATATTCAATGCCATTTCGATGATTCTCTGCCCTTCTTAGCTGATATTTATATGTAGATTGCATTTAATAAAAAATCACACACTAATCAGTTTAGATAGCAAGTAGTACACCCGCCGACACGGCGATCTGGTAAAGCACGCTGGTAAAGTCTTTGGTAATTTGCAGCGATTTGGTTTCAACCTGCGGCAAGACAAAGATCTCGTCGCCCGGGGTTACGCGAATATTTCTATCGTCCAGTTCGCTCTTCTCTATCTGGCTAAAGGTGCCGTCGCGATGCAGCAGCAGGATACGTGAGTTGCTCGCCTTCTGGGTAAAACCACCGGCCAGATTGATATAGTCCGCCACGGTGCGTTTCTGATCCGCCAGGATAGCGTTCGGGAACATCACATCCCCGTGCACCATCACAAGATTGGTCTGGCGCGGAATGCGGATGATGTCGCCGGGCTCAAGACGTACCTCTTCCAGATTGGGGGCGTTGGCCAGCACCACCTGACCGCTTGGCTCGATCTCTTTGGCCCGCGTAACCCACTGCATCAGCAAGTCCGCCTCGCTTTTGCGCAAGCTGGCTTCACCATCGGAGGCGGAGCGGGCGGTGAGAATGCTCGCTTCAAAAGCCTTGAGGGAGGAGCCCAGCATCTCTTTCTGGCGAACCTTGACCGAGTCGCGATAGAGCTGAATGGCATTGATATCGGCATCGCGGGTCAATTTCAGGCCATTGAGCACCTCGCCCAACCGCGCGCCGTAGCGCAGTACCACCTCCTGCTCGCTGTCGTGCTCCCCCTCAATGCGTACCGCGATGGAGGCATAACGCTTGTCGGCGATAGCCTCCACGGTATCGCCGCTGCTGACCATTACCCGAGCCAAAGTAGCAGCATCACTGAGGGGATAGTTATCCATCCGGATATCTTCCCCCTGATTGCGGCTGACCCGGATATGGGTGGCATCTGCATCGGGTCTGGCCAGTTGCAACAGCTCGGCCAGGGTCATATGGGGGGTGGCCATCTCAAACTTGTTGGCATTGGCCACCTTGCCACGCACCGTGCTCTGATAGCGCAGCGGCGCCACCACCAGGGTATCGCCGTCGCGCAGTTGGGTCGGCTGCAGATTGCCGTTTAGCAAAAACTGGTAGAGGTTGAAATTGCGCAGGGTCTTGCCACCGCGCTTGAGCGCCACATCCAGATAGCTGCCACGCTCGGGGGAGATGCCACCCGCCTTGTCGAGGAAATAGAGGATGGAATCCCCCGATTGGCCGGCATAGAGGCCCGGTTGATTGACAAAGCCGGTAACGAAAATCTTGACCGGCTGGCTCACATCAAGGGTGGCGTAGACGCTGACGTTCTTTTGATAGACGCGGGTGATGGCGCCAAGCAGGGTGTCATTGAGCTGCTCGTTGCGCACTCCGGCAACCTTGACCGGCCCGACCTTGGGCAGAAAGATATTGCCCTGGTGATCCACCAGCAGGCTCTGTTCAAACTCGACCCCGCCCCACAGTTGCACCTGCAGCTTGTCGCCGATGGCGATGCGATAATCGGGGTTGAAGCCGTTGAACGATTCACGGGCAAACTCGCCGCGAAACAGCCAGTTGCCAAAGACGGGATCGCGAGTCTGGGTGTCGCTCACCACCTTGCGCACCGGCGCCGCCTCCTGGGCGACCTCCAGTCCATAAGCCTGAGGGGTCATCAATGCGGCAACCAGCGCCAGTGATGTGGTGCGGAGATTGAAGTGGATAGACGTTAACCGCCGGTTGCGTCCGGGGTCACGGGTTCGAGAGAACAACGTTGAAATCAAGGTAAACTCCTGCGGGGCGCAAGTTTATGCACTGCGCCATCGGGTATTGAAAAGGACGAGTATCAATTGGTGTTGCTACCCGTGCTGGCGGGTAGCAGTGGCCATCAATCCTGATGTTCGCGCAAGGTGGCGAGTCCCATTACCACCAGGCCATAGAAGAGGCAAAGCAGCACGCCAATGGTGGCTAGGTTGTAGAGGCGGCGCGGGTACTGCGCCTCCTGTGCAGCACTTGGCGTACTCACCACCAACAGGTGCTTGAGCTTGCGATAGGCTTCGACTCGGGCCTGCTCCAGACTGACCAGCCCGGTTTTGTAGATGTCGGCCGCCAGCTGGGTCTGTACCTGCACCGCCTGATAGTCGGCATTCACCTCGTTAAGGGACTGTTCCTCGTTGCTGGTCAGCCGCCGCTTCTCTTGTGCCAGCTGGCGGGTCAGCGCGTCCACCCGGTCTTTGGCTGCCACCACATCAGGCGCTTTGGGATTCATGTAGATTTGCAGCCGCTTGAGCTCGGTATCCTGGCGCACCAACTCGGCCTCCAGCTCCGAGACCAATCCCAGCATGGCGCTGCTGGTGGCCTCAGGGCTCATCAGCTTGTGGCGATTCTGAAACGCCAGCATCTTGTCCCGCTCGGCCTGCAACCGCTCGTGGGAACGGGCCACCTCGTTTTCGACGAAGGCGAGCTGCTCGAGGGCGACCTGATGGCCCAGTCGGTTGATAAAGCCCTCCCCCTCTTTCAGCATCAGGGCCACCACCTCGCGGGCATACTCGGGCTCGAATGCCTGTAGCCGGATGGTCAGGATCCCCGACAGCTCGTCAAGGGTCAGGGTGAGATGGTCACGGTAGTAGGCAAGAAACTCTTCATTGCTGGCATCCAGCGAGAGACGTGATAACCAATCAGCGTGACCACTCTGATAGTGCCCCTTGAGGTCGAGCGCCTTGTCGAGCCGCTGCAGCATGTCCCATGAGCTCAGATGGGCATGCAGCACCTGCACATCCTGATGATTGCTGCCACCAAGCCCCAGCATGGAGAGGGCATCCGGCATCATCTTGAGTTGATCTGCCTGCTTGACGATGATGCTCGCTTCGCTGACATAGCGATCACTGGCGATGGCAACGTAATAGAGGGTCGCCACACCAAAGCAGAGCAAGACCCAGAGAAAGCTGCCCAGCCTGACAGCCTTTTGCCATGAGAAGTGGGCAACCTGATATCCCCTGGAATCGATGAGGAAGCGTTTGGGGTCGCGCCTGAATTTGCGCAGCTTGCGACCGATATGGGTCTTGATGGTGCTGGTGTTCATGACTATCCGAAGTGAGGATGGCAAGTGGCCCGCATCGCGCGAACCGACATGGCATCGTGACAAAAATGAGTGTGAAAACAGTGGTTACAGCTTTTGATAGACCGCGATGGCCTCTTCAATATCGGGATAGAGGGTCAGGCTGGCATTGTTCAGCACAATCCCCATGTCACACTGCTTGCGCAGGGTATTCATATCGTGGGAGACCATGATGAGGCTCGCCGTTTCTCGCTTCTGGTTGAAGACATCGATACACTTTTGCTTGAACCTGGCATCCCCCACCGAGGTGATCTCGTCGGTCAGATAGATGTCAAAATCAAACGCCATGCTGACCGCAAACGAGAATTTGGACTTCATCCCGCTTGAATAGCCTTTAATGGGCAGCTCGAAGTGCTGGCCTATCTCGGAAAAGCCCTTGACCCACTCCTCGACCCGGCGCGTGTCATGAATGCCATGGATCCTGCAGATAAAACGGGTATTTTCACGACCCGTCATGCTGCCCTGAAATCCACCGCTCAGCGCCAGCGGCCAGGAGACCCGACTGTGGCGGGTGATCTTGCCGCGGCTCGGCATATCCATGCCGCCAAGCAGGCGCAACAAGGTGGATTTGCCTGCCCCGTTGGCACCCAGAATGCCGATATTTCTATCTCCCGGCAGAGTGAAGTTCACATCCTTCAAGACATAATTACGCCCGAATTTGGTGGGGTAATATTTGCTGACATTTTCGAGGGTTATCATTTTTTAACTTGCAATCAGTCGACGGTGGCTCAAGCGATAGGCACTCATCGCAAACGCCAGAAGTATCAAGGTGGTACCGAACAGATAATTCCAGCTCCCCCCTGGGTTTGAAACCCAGCAATCCAGCCACTACGAATCAACTCGAGCGCATGCACGATTGGATTCCAGAGCAGCAGATGCTGATAATTTTGGGGTACAGCCGCTAATGGAAAAAAGACCGCAGATATCCAGAGTAGAGGACGCATCAAGATCGGAATTAGCTTGTCCACTTCGGCAGAAAGGCTGCTCACAATGCAAAGCAGGGTACCGAGGCCCAATGAGAAGATCATCAGGGTGCCATACCCCATGATCACCGCCAGCGGATCATCGGGTATCGCATCAAAACCAGACCAGACCAGAATCAGGATTAATACGATGGCCACCAATATGCCGATAATGGATTCCAGTACAAATCGGGAGAACAAGGTGGCAAAGGCTGTGACCTGACGATAGCAGAACAGTCCCTTATTCGCGCTGACGGCTGATATCAGGCGATTGGCAGTATTTAGAAACATCAAAAATGGCAGATAACCGCTGGCAATAAACACCGGAGCTTCAACACCACCGAAACCATTGCGTTGCCTGATGCCGAATATGACACAGAATACGGTGATAGTAATCAAGGGGTCCAGCAAGGCCCAGGTATATCCCAGGCGATAATTGCCAAAGCGGGTCTTCAACTCCCTCATCAATAATCCGAATGTGACATCTTTCAATACCACTGCAGGACTGCGTCTTTGTATCAACATTGGGGTTGGCTTGAACACCTCAGGTAATAGATAAGAATGTGGCACTCATTTTCAATGAGTTTCCCTGCGGCCATCGTCTGTACGCCAGGGCTGTCAACTACTTGTAAAACACCATAGCTACCGCACGGCAATGACAATTCCCGAATCTCATTCAAGCCACGTTTTCTAGTTGCTTTTCATTTGCCATAGCTACCGCACGGAAATGACATTTTCCGTTGTCGGGCCAGAGCAGGGGCAGAGTCTCATCGCCAGAGACAAGAAACACTGACGTGCTCTTCGCTTGTCTGAGTGCTGTTGCAACCCATGATGTCTCTCTGGATCACCCGTCTCTTCGACGAGCGACAATATAGCCACAGGCTCTTTTCGTTTCCACTCGAAACCATGATAAAACCATGAAATAAGTGTGATTTTTCTATGAAATGTGAATTAACAAACCAAAAAAGACATACTTTTCAGCATTAATCACCAACTCCATCGCCATAGACCAGATACAGAGCGCCAGACCTGATTATGAGAAATGAGGTTGAAGCGCTGGCAAGGAAGTGCTCACCAACCCTTTGCTCACCCAGCACTCTCCCATGCTGCCAGCGACCTCCACTATCGCGAGCACATTCTCATCCGTTTCCAAGCCATCACTCAGCGCTGTTTCACTCGCCAATTGACGAGTAGGCAACAGGCGAAAAGGCACCGCCACAGAGTTTCCGTCGTGCAAAAATGAGCACAACGACACATCAAGCAAGGTAATTACTCACAAGCTTGATAGCCCGTAATCCCTGCGATTATCCGCTGATTGCCCCAAGTTGATTGCGAAAAAACGTGATCACAAGCTACAATACGGCCCTGATTTTATGTCTAGCCATTATGTTAAACGGCGCATAAAGGGTGCATAATTTGATATTTGGTGGCACTGAAATATGATTTCGCTAAATGAAAGTAGCGGAGAGTTAATATGGGATGGCACAGTCATTGCCCAGCTTAGCTCCAGCGAAATTCAGGTTTTGCAATGTCTGCTGGAGAGGCCTGATGAGCTGGTAGAGAAAGAAATTTTGCTAGAGGCAGGCTGGCCAAGTAAAGTTGTACAGCAAAACTCACTGACCGTTGCTATAAAAAACATCAGAAAAGCGTTAGCAGAAATTACCGATGGCCCCATAATTGAAACGCGTCATCGGAAAGGATACATATTTCACCCTGCGGTCAACCAAAATAAAAATATCGAACTCGACTCGCCAATAGATGACGATGTATTTAGCCAAGACAGCTCTATTGAAGCAATAAGTCCTGATTATATTCATGAACGAAACATCCATAAGCCAGGTTCCATTCTCGCCAATATTATTTTTTACAGTGCATTCACGGCTCTTGCTTTATGGTCATTATTCATTACCACTCTCGACACACCAATACACTGTAACAAGATCAACAAGGCAAATCTCTGTGGCTATTCAGAGCTCAGTGATACCGACATAAAGTATATTGAGCAAACCGTTGGTGAATCAACAGGAACTTACCTCTATGGATACGATAAAGAACTGGGCCAGCTTCAAATCCATAAAATGGATTAGTTTCGCTATATTACTGGTTTACTCTGCAACACCCTTTATCAATGGGCTCGGATGTGATTATCAGCAGCAATATGAGCGCGATGATTTCTCATTCTACTCAACCTGCAAGTTTGGTTATGCCAAGAGCGTTGTGCATGACAAGGCCACGGGTGAAGTGCTTAAACATGAAGGCTTGTTAGGGAAACGTGGTGATACTGTCATTTTCATTGCAAATAGAGTGACTCGAACAGCACCACATCCGGACCTCCATAGCAATGTGTATTCGGTGATGCACAATGACTTTCTCTATATTGCCAAGATCATTCATAAAGATAAGGAAGATTGGATTGTCATGACCTATCCCTACTACCGCCTGCAGAAGGTCAAAACGCTCGGTAAGCAGTCGTTCTGGTAACCAAACGATCCAAATCGAATTCACAGTGGTTCAAACTCTTGCAGCCTAAAAGGCCTCATTTACCCCCCTAGCAGGCATGAGTTATCCTCGGGAAGATCATGCCAAAGAGGTACCTGGTTCCCATCCACGGGAATAGTCCAAGCTGACCAGCCTCGAGCCCGAGGGTGAGCAAAGTAGAGGAATTTTCACTACGAGCTGGAATGAAATAATGTCCAACGCTGTTCAGTGATGTTCTATGCCAGTCAATACCCGATGGCATATTGAATGGTACATCAGCAAAAGTAAAATAATGAAAAAGCCCAACCTATTCAATAGGTTGGGCTTGGTGTGTGGCGGAGAGACAGCCAGTGCAATCATCACTTGAGGAAGTTGAATTTTAAAGCATTTTGAATCAATACAAAGTCGCAATGTACCAATCACTGTACCTATATCCCTCCACCTAAATCATCATGATCTCTCGTAAAAAAGCAAACAAAACAAACTAAAAAAAGCCCGCTTATGAAAAGATAATCTATAAACCCCCCCCTAAAGTTCATAGAAAACATAACCTAAAGTTCATAGAAAACATAACCTTGCCCCAAAAATCTTGATGTAGAGTTTTTAAATTAGTGATTCACTGCGCTCACTGTACGGACAGGGACAACACCGTACGCTGACCAACTGCTACGCAAGGAGCTCAGTATGAATCAAAACGCCACTCCTCAGACTTACCCCAAAGGTACCAAGCGCCCTTGCGCCTGTGCCCCAGCAACAATTAAGGCCAAACTGCGCTCATCAACTACCTGCTCCTACCACTTCCTTTCTCTTTACGAAGTGCTGGCTTTAATCCCTGTCAGCAAGACGACTTGGTATGACGGAATGAAGCAGGGTCTCTACCCGCAGAATTACAAACTCGGTCGTCGCCGCGTCGCTTGGCGCAGCTGTGATATCGAGGACTTGATGCAGAAGTTGGTCGGGGGGATGTAACCATGACCACCGCCCTCTCCTTGGAAGACTCAATGACTGACATGGGCGTGAAGCCATCACGCGCATTGAACCCTACTCCTGGTCAGGTTCTCCGCTTTCATATTCAAGGGGACCGCCCTGGTACAAGCAATGGTTGGTTGATCACCGACGAGTTGGGTAATCACGCCGTCTTTGGCTCGTGGAAGTTGGGAATAAAGTGCGTATGGCGGCCAATCGGACCCGCAATACCAAGCTATATCCGTGCCCAACTCACTCAGCAAGCAAAAGCAGCTGAGGCACATCGGCTTGCCGAGACCCAAACAAAGGCACTCAAGGAAGCCAAAGAGATCTGGGGGGCAGCCGAGCCCCCATACCAACACGCTTACCTTGCACGCAAACAAATCTCAGGGGTCGGTGCTCGTCAGTTTGGTAACCGGTTGATAGTACCGGTCTTCAATGCACGCTCCCAGTTGTTGAGCTTGCAAGACATCGATGAAAGCGGGAATAAGCGCTTCCATCGGGGGTTGTCACTCAAGGGCGGGTTCTTACTCCTTGGCCCTTCACCTAAGTCCGGCGCCCCCGTATTGCTTTGCGAAGGCTATTCAACCGGGGCCACGCTGTTTGAGAACCTCGGCCTGCCGGTCGCCATTGCATTTTCTGCCGGTAACCTGCTCGAGGTCGGCCATATCATTCGCACGCTTTATAGCAGCAGCAAGCTGTGGGTGTGTGCAGACAACGATCATGCCACTCCAGGCAACCCCGGACTAACCAAAGCGCGTGCAGCAGCTTATCAATTGCACGGCCGCTTGATTGTGCCACCGACCATCCCCGGCATAACCGACTTCAATGACCTCTTCTGCCTTAACGGCAAAGCCGCACTGCTCGCTTGTGTTGAGGCCGCTCCTCCAGCCCATTAAATCCGGTGTCACGGCGTCACTGTGTCACAAACCCCAACGAGACCGGATCGTTCAACCAACTTTATACAAAGGTATATTCCATGAATACAAGACGTTACGAGCTGAAGGTTGAGCCCTTCCAGTTAGGTCCCATTGAGTTTCAAGATGGACTCTACTGTGTCACCACTGACAAAGGTCAAGACGATGTTTGGAGCAGGATCGGTGCTCCACTCTGGGTAACAGCCTGCGGGCGCGACACTGCGGGTCTAGGCTGGGGCTTGCAAGTACGCTGGTATAGCCCTGATGGTCGACCGCAGGAGGCGTTCATTCCACACGTTCACCTGCTGGCTGAGGGGCGTGAAGCATTGATGAAGCTGATGGACGGGGGCTATCGCTTCAACTTGGGAATGAAGAGACAGCTGATTGACTATCTCAACTCGAAGAACCCCTACAAGACGTTCATTCGGGTTGATCGACTAGGCTGGATCCCGGATACCCACATCTTCATGTTGGGAGATGGACCGGTGGGATCTACCAACGACAATGAGTACACCTATACCGGGAATAACCCAACCCAATCCGACGTGGCAGGCACCTTGGACGAGTGGCGTGATGACGTTGCCGCGCTGTGCCTTGGCAACAGCCGCTTGCTATTAAGTACCTCGCTTGCTTTCGTTGGCCCCTTGCTGCGCTTGACCAATCAGAGCAGCTTTGGCGTCCATCTGGTGGGGCCATCCTCAATTGGCAAGAGCACCGCCATGTTGGTTGCAGCTAGTGTGCTCGGCAAGCCTGCCAACAAGATCCAGACGTGGAATGCCACCAAGGTGGGATTGGAAACCACTGCGGGCTTGTTCAACGACAGTACCCTCTTTCTGGACGAAATCGGGCAGGCTGACCCTCATGTTCTAGGCGACACCATCTACATGCTGGCCAACGGCGAAGGACGAGCTCGTGCCAATGCAGATCTGTCTCGCCGTGCCAAACTGCAATGGCGAACAACCTTCCTCAGCAACGGGGAAGTTGACTTGGAGCACAGCCTTGCCTCGGTCGGTAAGCGTCACAAAGCTGGCCATGATGTCCGCATGATCAATATTGAGGCCGATACAGACCGGCATGGCATCTTCGAAGAGTTGCATGGCTACCCGAATGGTGCCTCCCTTTCCAAGGCCCTCGCAGAACGGACTGCCCAGTATCATGGCATTGCCTTCCGATCTTTTGTTGAAGAGCTGACCTTGGATATCAATGGTGCTCAGGCATTCGTTGACGAACATCGCGCTGACATGATGCGACGGCTTGGAGCCAAAGAGTGTGATGGCCAAGTGCAAAGGGTAGCCGATGCATTCGGATTGATATCAGCTGCAGGTGAGTTGGCCAACCGCTTCGGGATCACAGGTTGGCCTGCGGGTAGTGTAGCAGCTGTTGTCGAGCAACTATTCCGCAAGTGGCTCGCAAGGCGTGGTACAAGCGGCTCCCTTGAAGAAGCAAACATGATCGAGCAGTTGGTCGACCTACTCGAAGGGCGCCACGGGCAGTACCTTGCCGATGGGCCGAATGTAACGAAGCTGGGAGAGACTTACGGCTACAAACTCGGGCCCGACCTGCACCTCTACGTGTATGGGTTTAAAAAGACCTTCGCCGATTTTAACGCCAACTACGTCCATAAGGTGTTGCGTAAACACGGCATTCTCATGCATGGCACCGGCCGCGACCTGCCACGCCACACCCAATCCAGGGTGTACCAATTGTCGTTAGACAAGATCGCGGACGCCCACGACAGGCTGTTAGCGGAACAAGGTGGAGAGTAAACAACAGGGGCCGCAGGACGCGGCCCCTTTTCTTGTTTGCTATTAATGCAGGGGGGATTGTGGTTCGTCGGTGCAGTCCTCATCAAGCCAGCGCTGCCGCTTGTGTGTCAGTTGAGCGACCAGCTCCTCCTGCGACCATACCCTCTCCCGCAGGTCGGTCTCGACTCGCCCTCGCAGTTGCTCAAAGAAATGTTCATCCGCGATGGCCAACAGATAGGCCAGCTCCAACACCTCATCACCGTTGAGCGAGACACGACGAGCCTTTCGCTTGGCACTCACGCTCACCTTCTCTTCCCGCTGGGTGTGGCTAACATGGAGCCCAAGGAGAGACGGGTTCAGACCGGAGATGATGCGCTCGCTCAATCCCCACTTGATGCTATCCATCAACGGCTTGCCCAGAATGCCCCCTGTTGCCACCGTCAGTGACGCGACAAACAGGCTGAAGTCCAACAACTCCTCCTTGGTCAGCTGACCGTTATCCAGCATCCGCTGGATTGACCGGCCCGACTTGCCAAAGAGTCGCTCTATGAGATCGAGATTCACTTTCATGATGGTGTCCTTTGGTTTTGGCACTATTGCCGCCCCAAGATTTAAGTCCCCCTTTAGGGGGACAAACGGCCACCAAATGCAATTGATATTTATTCCTATCAAGTTGGGTGTAACTTCATAAGTTCATGACAGATATTGGGCCACAGGTCGATTGATGCGGCCCTGCTCGACGGGAGCTCGAACGCACTTCCCCTCCCCTAGGTCATGCCAAAGATGGGGTTCGTTTCCTATTATAGGAAACGAACATTCGAGCAATTTCAATTAGTTACCATACCTAGCAGCGGTCATAACAGCACACTCACTCGCAAAGGATGAGTCGAGGGTGAGTGTGGCTATCGGTTGCACAAGGGAGAAAAACCGGTACCGACGAGGTGGTGGGGGTGGATCAAATCAAGATGGGGGGGCGGGAGGTGACCCCGCCGCCGCGCATGTGGAATGTGTCACCGAGACCCGTCTACATTCGCAGCACTTTTCCAAAACGTCCAACTACAGCCAAGTAGCAGGTTCCTTGTGCCTTGGTTACCTAGCCACCGGCAGGTCCTCCCAGCGGGTGGTGTAGCAGGGGCTCAGGTGCTCTTGTCGCATCATCCACTCAGGCGACCCCGTACCTTGGCTGGCAAAGCCTACGCGCCCCAATCCCTTGGCTTTGATCTGGTCCATCACTGCCATCAGCGCATCTGATTGAGCGGAGGACGGGGCAAAGAGATCTGCCTGTTGTTGCCCCTTGGGGGTGAACTCACTCAGCATGACTCCCCCCTTCTGATAACGGTAACCGTCGCGCCAAATCTGCGGTAGCAGCACGTTCACTTGCTGCAGCAGCAACCGGGTATCATCGCTAGGGCAGACCAGCCGGACGCCAGCCTGCTCACTGTAGTAAGGGGCTCGTTCATCAAAGGGGCTGGTTCGCACGAACAGGTGCACCCGCTGGCAACACATTCCCTCGGCCCGCAGCTTCTCGGCTGCGCAAGCCATAAAGCCCGACAACGCCTGGGCCATTTCTCCACGGTCGGTCACGCGCTCACCAAAGGAACGGCTCGAGAGGATCTGCTGCTTCGCCGCCGGTTCAACGGTCAGCTCTGCGCAAGGCAGGCCACGCAGCTCCTGTACGATCCGCTCGACCACCACGCCGTATTGGGCGCGTAACCCTTTGGCGTCGCTAGCCACCAGGTCAGCAACGGTATTGATACCTTGTGCCACCAACTTGGCCCCCAAGCGCCGTCCTATGCCCCACACCTCGTCCACCGGGGTGATAGCCATCAGCCGGGCACGGCGCAGCTCGTCACGCAAGTCCACGACGCCGCCCGTGGCAGGCCACTTCTTGGCTGCATAGTTGGCCAGCTTGGCGAGGGTCTTGGTGGGACCAATCCCGACCCCTACCGTTAGGCCGGTCCACTGCCACACTCGCTGCCGGATCTGTTGTCCATAGGCTGTCAGGTCCCCGGCAAACGACTCCGACAGTGACAGGAATGCTTCATCAATGGAGTAGACCTCCAGCTCGGGGGACATGGTCTCCAACGTGCTCATCACCCTGCCAGACATATCGCCGTAGAGCGCGTAGTTGGAGCTGAATGCCACACCGCCATGCGCCTCGAACTGCTCGCGGATCTTGAAGTAGGGCCCGGCCATCTTGATACCCAGCGCCTTGGCTTCGGGGCTGCGCGACACCACGCATCCATCGTTGTTGGAGAGCACCACGATCGGGCGGCCACGCAGCTCAGGGCGAAACAGCCGCTCACAGCTGGCGTAGAAGTTGTTTACATCAACGAGCGCTATAGCCATCACGCTGCCTCAGATTGCCAATCACATGGGTGACCACTCCGAACAACTCCAGGGAGAGGCTCATACAAGGGTCGATAGGCGCGAACGCCGGATTGGCTGGCAACAGCCGCAACCTCGGCTTGAGCTGCAAGGTCTTTACCGTGAAGCAGCCATCGAGTAGTGCAATCACCACATCACCATGGCGCGGGGTGAGGCTCTTATCGACCACCAGCAAGTCACCGGGAAAGATGCCGACCCCGGTCATGCTCTCCCCCTCGGCACGCAGATAGAAGGTTGCTGCAGGGTGGGCCACGCAGTGGGTGTTGAGGTCCAACTTCCCTTCCAGATAGTCGCTGGCTGGGCTGGGAAAGCCGCAAGAGGCGCGGTGCAAGAACAGCGGGATGGTCACCTCGGCGGGTGATGGGTCTGGGGTTAACAGCTTCATGGCAAAACACCTGTATTTATATACAGCCATTATAGCGCACCACCTTTGAACCAGCGCAAGTCCCGCATGCCAGTGATGGCGTACCATGGCGCCAACAAATAACAAAGAGGTCAGTATGAGTCACAATCTGTGTGCCCTACCGAAAGAGCAGCAAGAACGGGTCGAGGTCGAGAAGGCCGCCGCATATGCGGTATGGAAGGAGCGCAACGGTCACTTGGCCAGCGCCGAAAGCGAAGCGAACCAACATCAAGGTGAACTGGGTCGCTACTTCCTTGAAAAGGTCGCCTACTTCAAGTCTCGCTGACCCTATCAACATGTTCATCGGTGGCTATGCAGGTCACTAGCAACAAACCGCATTCCAAACAACTTAACGAGGTACGTATTGTGACGGCATTGGTAGTCAACTTGGTAGAGACCTACTCCAGCCGAGGTGCTTACAAGGGCGCCATTAGCGCTTGGCGGGTTTCAAGTGATATGGCCAGCAAAATCTCCACCGTCATTGGGGTTTACAAGTCTCAAGTCGTGGTTGTCATCGAAGGCTGCCAGCTGAAACTCTCGACACCTGATGTCAATGAACTACACGATGACGGGTGTGATGGTCGTTACTTCGTGGTCGGTGGAGACGTTTACGAAGACACCAAAGCTTGGCTAAAGCCGCATCCGTGGTTATTCAAGTCACTGGCCAGCGTACAAGGCCCACGCTACCTGAGCCTCGAAGAGGCCAACCAGATACCTTCAGGCAGCGTCATACTGAAGTAAGCCATATCTACACATCTTGATAGATAAGGTGAGGGAGGCTCGCGCCTCCCCCACTCAACACCACGCCTCACACAAGCTCTCTGCCTGCGCCAGCACCAACTGGGCAGCCTCTTCCTGTTGGTCTGGCGGGTACTTGTAAGTACGCAGGATACGTTTAACCAACAGACGAAGTCGGGCTCTAACACTTTCACGGCGACTCCAATCCACCGTGACACTACGGCGCAGGCTGGCGGTGAGCTCATGGGCTATCTTGGCCAACGTCTTGTCCCCGAGTTCGCGCACCGACGCCTCATTGTTGGCAAGGGCATCATAGAAGGCGAGCTCGTCATCGTTGAGGCCCAAGGCCTGCCCCCGCTTGCTCACAGCCGCGAACTTCTTGGCCATGTCGATCAGCTCCTCAATGACCTGCGCGGTCTCGATGGAGCGGTTCTGATAGCGCTGGATGACCTTGGTCAGCATCTCCGAGAACTTCTTCTCTTGAGATAGGTTGGTCGCGAACTTCGCCTTGATTTCCCCCTCCAGCAGCCGCTCAAGCAGCTCCACGGCGAGATTGCGCTCCGGCAGGTTGCGTACCTCGGCCAGAAAATCATCATCAAGCAGGCCGATGTTGGGCTTGTCGAGGCCGACCGCTTCAAACACATCGACTACATCGCCCGATACCACGGCATTGCCGATGATCTGGCGAATAGCCAGGTCGCGCTCTTCGTCAGTCTTCTTCTTCCGGGTGACCTCTTTCTTGGTCAGCATCACCTTGACCGCTTGCAAGAAGGCCACTTCCTCTCGTACCGCCTTGGCCTCATCAAGAGTGCAACAGAGGGTGAATGCCTTGCTCATCGCCAGCGCGTTGTCAGCAAAGCGCTTCTTGCCATCTTCAAGACCAAGGATGAAGTCAGCAGCTCTTGCCAGCAGCTTGTGTCCACCCGTGAGGTAGTCGCTGTAATCGAAGCCATGCAACATGGAGCGCAGTACATCCAACTTCTCCTCCAACACCGCGTAAGCCTCACGGGCATCGACCGTAGGGCGACCACGACCACGGCTGGCGGTGTACTCCTTGATAGCGCTCTTGAGCTCGTTGGCGATACCAATGTAATCGACCACCAACCCACCTTGTTTGTCCTTGAACACCCGGTTTACCCGCGCAATGGCCTGCATCAGGTTGTGGCCCTTCATCGGCTTGTCCACATAAAGGGTATGTACGCAGGGCGCGTCGAAGCCGGTAAGCCACATATCTCGCACGATGACCAACTTGAGCGGGTCACTCGGGTCTTTGAACCGCTTCTCCAGCCGTTTCTTCACTTGGGTGGCATGGATGTGGGGCCGCAGCAATGCCTTGTCAGAAGCGCTGCCGGTCATCACGATCTTGATGGCCCCCTTGTCGGGGTCAGAGTCATGCCAGTCGGGGCGCAGGGCCACGATGGCATCATACAAGTGCACGCAAATCTCGCGGCTCATGGCGACCACCATGGCCTTGCCATGCTGCGCCTGATTGCGCTCTTCGAAGTGGGCCACCAGATCGGCGGCAACCCGCTCAATTCTTGGCTTGCTGCCAACCACCTTCTCCAAGGCTGCCCACCGTGACTTAAGCTTGGCCTGCTCGCTCTCTTCCTCATCCTCGGCCAGCTCATCCACTTCGTCGTCGATGTGGGGAAGCTCTTCGTTATTAAGTGACAACTTGGCCAAGCGTGACTCGTAGTAGATGGCAACCGTGGCACCATCGTCCTTGGCCTGCTGCATGTCGTAGACGTGGATGTAGTCGCCAAAGACAGCGCGAGTGTCCCGGTCTTCCGCAGATACGGGCGTACCGGTAAAGGCCACGAACGTCGCGTTGGGCAGCGCGTCGCGCAAGTGCTGGGCATACCCGACCTGATAGCGCGCAGCTCCTTCTGCAACCTTGCCTGGCGCTTTGAGCGAGGCGCTGAAACCGTATTGGGTTCGATGTGCTTCATCCGCGATGACCACGATGTTGGCACGGTCGCTGAGCACCGGGAACGAGTCCTCATCCTCGCCGGGCATGAACTTCTGGATGGTCGTGAACACGATGCCGCCGGAGGGCCTGTTGCCAAGCTTGTCACGCAGGTCACCTCGCGTACTCACTTGCACCGGCTGCTCGCGCAGCAGGTCTTGCGAGAGTGAGAAGACCCCGAAGAGCTGGCCATCAAGGTCATTGCGGTCAGTGATGACGACAATGGTCGGGTTCTCCATCGCGGCGTCTCGCATCACCCGCGCCGCAAAGCAGGTCATGGTGATGCTCTTGCCACTGCCCTGGGTATGCCACACCACCCCGCCCTTGTGGCTGCCGTCTGGACGCGATGCGAGCACCACCTGCTCGATGGCCGCCCTGACCGCATGGAACTGATGGTAACCGGCGATCTTCTTGACCAACCGGCCGTCATCTTCAAACAGCACGAAGAAGCGCAGGTAATCGAGCAACATGGCCGGGATCAGAATGCCGCGCACCATGGTCTCCAGCTCGCCAAACTCGCCGTAGGGGTCGAGGTTGACCCCATCCACCGTGCGCCACTGCATAAAGCGTTCGGCATCCGCAGACAGCGACCCCATCCGCGCCTCGCTACCATCGGAGGCAATCATGATCTCGTTGTACTGGAACAGGTCGGGGATCTGCTCCTTGTAAGTCTGCAGTTGGTCGAATGCCTTCCAGATGTCGGCATGCACGTCGGCCGGGTTCTTGAGCTCCAGCACAACCAGCGGCAACCCGTTGACGAAGAGGATGATGTCTGGGCGTCGGGTGTGCTTGGGCCCCTTGATGGTGAACTGATTGATGGCCAGCCACTCGTTGGCGGCGGGGTTCTCGAAGTCAACGAGGCGGACAAAGTCCCCCACCGTCTCGCCATCCCGCTGGTACTGGACTGGGACCCCATTCACCAGCAGGCGGTGAAACGCCCGGTTGGCCGACAGTTGCGCCGGGGTATCGAGATTGACCACCTGCGCCAGCGCGTCTTCACGCGCTACCATCGGCACAGACGGATTAAGGCGTGCTATAGCGCCTCTCAACTGGTCGAGCAACAGCACCTGATTGAAGTTCGTACGCCACGGGTTATCAGAATCGGGGGCAACGTCGTAGCCACACACCACACGATAGCCCACCTCGGCCAACCACCCCAGCACCTCTTGTTCCAACTGATCTTCGGTCATGCACCATCACTCATCAACAGGGAGAAACGCCCGTCAGGCGGGCTCGGTGGGCCTCAGTGGCAAACGCAGTTCGCACGCAGAATCCGCCCCCGGCTGGCAAGGCAATATCAGCCGGTGGGACGAACTGGCAGCCAAGTCAAACGGCAAGACCCACAACGTCAGGCGGGCATCATAACAAAAAGGTTCGAGTGGAACTTTGAGCTGGCTCCATGATGGATAAATCAATACCAGATGACCATCATCTTGCTCGGTCAGGTACTTGTGGCCGTAGGCAAACAGTTGGTAGAGGTCACCCTGGCTGATGCCGTACTTTCCGTCACGGTCGCTGCTATCGAGCCGCTTCCACTTCACATCCATCACCCAACGCTTGTTGCCGTGCTGCAACAAGAGGTCCGGCTGTAACCGGAACATCTGCTTGCCTTGCTGGGTGCAAAGGTACTGACTGGCCACCTGGGCTTTGAGGTTGGCATCGGGCAACAGCTGCTCGCGCAGGCACGACTCTACATAGCGCTCGAACAGCTTCTCCATGGGGAACAGCAGGCTGATGCCGCGCCACTCACCATTCAGGGCACTCGGCATGGCACGATAGAGGATGAGCTCACACCACGGCCGAGCCCCTTGATAGTGAGCCATCAAGCGGTCATGTCGCCACAGTCTGAAATCCCCTTCCACATCGCGGCTGGCAGGCACATCCACCAGCAAGTGGCGCAGCTCCTGTGCCAACCGCCAGTTGTCCGGGTGCTGAGTCGCATTAGCGACGGTCTCCAGCGCCCGCTTGAGCAGCCGGTTCTCGGCCCGGTCGGGCAAGAAGAGGTCGTAACGTAACGCAAAGTGGTGGCCCCGGCCCGGTGGCTGGCGCATCTGCCGGGCGACATCCAGCTGACCACGCAAGAACGGCTCGGTCGCCTCAAGACGCTGATAGTCACTGCGCACGCCACGTTTGACCAGCTGATCGAGCTCGGTCAGAAAGCGCGCGATAACCCACTCATTGAGCGGCATATCAAAGCGATCCAACGACGCCTCCGCCGTTTCACGGGGTGGCAGATCCAGGGCTCGTTCCAGCATCCGGCGGATCAACTCACGACCATCCTCGAGTGGGTCATCCTCATTAGCGGTCTTGGGCAGGATCTCGATCACCTGCCCGGTGGGGGTCTCTATCACCCCCACGTAGTTGTCCAGTTGCAAGGTCCGGCTATCTTCCACCTGCGCAAGAGCGGGTGCATGGCTTACCTTGTAGCGCTGGCTCAACTGACATAGCCAATCGAAATCAACCGGGTCTATATGGGCAAGCGTCAGCGTATCAACAGCGTTATCTCTAACAGTTAACCAACCATATTCACGAACCGTGATGGGAGCCTTCACTGCGCCCCCTTGTCACCCTCGATGGTCAAGGCATAGGCCTCAATACGCGTAAACGCCTTCTCATTGATGATCCAACGTTGGCGTTGTCCCCCAACCGCTATATCACCAAGCAGGGTCTTGAGTTCGAGCTTGGGCGCCTCGAGGAACATCGCCTCAGCCTTGCTCTTGCGATGATCATTGAGCACCCAGGCGATGCGCTGCCAGTCCTCAAAGAAGTACTCCTGCAATAGCGGCAGGATCTGATGCTGGAAGATGTATCCCAACTGCGCCAAGGTTGGCTTGGCAGCCGCTTTGAGCGGCATAAAGTAGGCATGACCGAGGCAATGGTCACGGTCCAACAGCACCTCGATACGCTGGTTCAGCGTATGGAGCAAGCGACCTACGTCTACCTTGTGCCCCTCTTCCTCGATGACCACGCCATCAAGCAGCTCGGCCCTAGGTGGCATCTCTTCAAACACAAAGCGGCGACGCAGCGCGATATCGAGTCCGGCCAAGGAGCGGTCAGCGGTGTTCATGGTACCGATAAGGTAGAGGTTGTCCGGTACGCTAAAGGGGCGCTTGGAGTAAGGCAGAGTAGTGGTCAGTGCCTCGCTTGCCCCAGCTCGCTTGCTTGGCTCTATCAGGGTGATCAACTCACCGAAGATGCGCGAAACGTTGCCCCGGTTGATCTCGTCGATGATCAATACGCGTTTGTTCGATGGCGTGACGCCAGGTTCACTCTGCGACCCAACTTGTGATGCTGTGGCATTGACCAGAGCAAGCAGCTTCTCCGGGATCAAGGTCGGTGCCTTCAACTCATAGAGCGTCATCTGGCTAAAGCGGCCGTTGATCAGCTCACCGCATGGGAGCGAGGGGCTGAACTGGCATAGCCACTTGACCGGCCTGACCTGCGCGTAGCTGTCATCCCCCTCGTAGTGCACGTCACTACGATAATCACCGGTAATCTCGCCGATAGCGCGGAACTTGAAGTTGCCGTCGGTGACCACCACGAGGTCGCCAATCTTCATCCGGTTCACCAGCGTCATCACGCTGGTCACGGTGTAGTCATAGGCGTTGTCTATCTTGCCCACCGACTGCTCCAACACGCGCTGAACGTCGCTGCGTGTCTTACACTCGCTGTAGTCGTGAGAGCTGCCATAGCCCAACCGGATAAGACCCTGCTCAATGCAGTCGTCAAAGATATGGGCATCATCGCCCTGAGTGTTGCCAAGCGACATCTTCCAGACCCGGCGTCCCTCCAACGTCATCGCCTCATGGCTGTCGCTGCGCGTGACTTTGGCGGCCACCGCGTCACACATGCGCTTGAAGACGCCATCAACCACGTCATAAGTCAGTTGACCGCTGTCTCCATCACTCTCGGCACGGATCCCCTCCACAAAGTCTTCATAACTGAAGCTCTGGTGGAAGGTCACAAAGTCGATACGCCCCTCCTTTACCAGCTCATCAAAGCGCGCCTTAAGCGCCTTGCGGGCCTCTGGGCTCACATCATCGTCGTGTTGTGCCAGACACTCGGGGTCGAGAATAGCCAACGCCTTGTTGATGGTGTGGTAGGTCTTGCCGGTACCGGGCGGGCCGAAGAGGATCTGGTTCAACGGTGCGTTGGTCTTGGGCATCACCGGGGTGTCGTTTGCTTCGCTCATGGTGTCATCCTCATCATCACTCCCGCTATCGTCCTTGTCTGCCTTTGGTGGTGCCAGTCCCAACGACTCGTCATACAGGCCCAACATAAAGCCATATGGGGTCAATTCAGGTAACGACTCGCGGGCCAAGTCGTAATAACGCATCAGGCGCTGCATACGCCCAATGGATTGGTTTTCAGGAGGAATATCGTCTGACGGCCACCCCAACACGTTAAGAAAGTGACCAAGATGGCTAGGGGAAGATATTGGCAACATACGCGATGGCTGATAGCAGGTGACCAACCTCAATTTTCGGCCATTACTCATGGTCACTCGTGCATCCACCCCAGCTCGCTGATAGACCTCTTGGTCGTCATCTATCCAGCTCAGGTCCTCATCAGGGTCGGCGGCCGCCACGCAGTGTTGCACCTTGAGCGTATAGCGCAACGCCTCTTCATCACTCAAGTCCGCTAACCGTTTGTTCTTGTAGACAGACCCATCCCCCAAAAAGTAGATAAGGTGCCCCTTGGAGGTACCGGGCATATAGCGGGCTAGTACGCGCTGTAGCCCACGCTCAATCCACCAGCAGAACGAGTTGCCATCCCCCTTGCCCACGCAGTACTGCTCAAGGGTCAGGTTAGGCAACGAGTCGAGCGGGAACTGCTCGATAAACTGGCGATAGAGCTCGCTCTGTTCGCTATCGAAGTGGGCTCTGTCGCCCATCGTCTTGAGCTGAGCCAACAAGCGCGGGAAGTGTTCATTGGTAAAGGCAGTGGCGTTTACAACAGCGGCCGTCATACAGCGAGGTCCTTCAGTTGTTGTTCGACATCCGGCAAGCGCAGTTGGCCAGAGATCAGACGGGGTAGCAGGGTATCGCGCAAGGTTGTCAGGGTCTCTGCTTGTTTGGCATTAGCAAGCGCTCGTTGATGCAACACCATCGCCTTGCTCTCATACTCACGTACTAACGCTTTAGACGGCAGTAAGTACTTCAAAGAATGAATGTGGTTCCGATTGAGCGTCGGAACAGCGGACCCTGCATTGAAAGAGGAAAAATCCAACATTCTCAACAACTCGTATGCATAGCAAGGTGTGGCATGTTTGAACTCTTTGACCCAAAGCGTGGTATTGAGTGGCCAGTAATCCTCAAGTGTCAAAAAGACTTTGCCAAGGACACCGGAGCGACCGGTTATTACACCCGGCCCCTTCGCCATGGCCACATTGTGTGTGCCATTAGGGCCACTTGCAGCAATCAAGGGATATGCTCCCGGCGTCCTTGCTGATGCGGGTAAATCAAATCCACGCTGAAGTACCAACAAGTCCTGCAACTCGCCAATAGCCCATCCCTTCGGCACCAAGCCGAGAGCGGACTCTTCGAAGCTGTCGGGGAACAGGGCGGCGACCTCAGGGGCCAGACCTGGTGGTTGCTCGCCACGAGCACGGGCATGGACTGGGTCGAAGTCAACAAACCACGACTTGAACAACGCCTGCGCGATGGCCTCCAACGTGGCATTGGTCTCGCGCAGCAGGGCGATACGCTCAGAAATGATGAAGTACAAATCACCAATAAATTCTTGCTTCACACCTGACGGAACCGGAATCTTCAGCTTGTCAAAATCGCCTTTTTTAAAGTGAGGGATCATCGTGCCGACATGCATGTTGTCGATCTGTGATTGCACGATGGAAGACCGAAGAGCTGCAAACAGATACTTCGGATAAATTCTCCCCGGATTAGCCCGAACAGCGACCATGTCCTGAGCAATACAGAAATCTACTGGATCGGGTACCCAGTTCGTCCGACCAGGACTCCCTTTGCAGACAAATAGAATGTCACCCGGTTCAGGATGCCCACGAAACCAATTCCTGTAAGTTTCCTCATCTACAAACCGAGTGGTGTCATAAGTGGGGTAGAGTGAATTGTTGCTGACACAATTGGTCGCGATCAGTGGCACCCCAGCATTCCCTACCGGACAAGTCTTACCGCGATTGTCAATGATCTTCGCCAGTAACTCAGTAAATGGTACGCACTCAGAGCTCATACCCAAGCCCCCCCAGCTTCTGTTTGATCAACTGGTCCAACTCGGCGCCCTTGGTCATCTGGTCACCGAGTCGCTTGGTCAAGCGAGCCATCTTGTCGGCAAAGGCCTCATCGTCCTCCTCCACCTCTTCGGCGCCCACATAGCGGCCAGGGGTCAACACATGGCCGTGCTCGGCAATCTCGGCCAGGGTTACGCTGCGGCAGAAACCCGCTACATCCTCGTATGGCTGCTCGCACTCCCCGTCCCCTTTCCACGCGTGGAAGGTATCGGCGATACGGGCAATCGCGCTCTCATCGAGCTCGCACTGCACCCGGCTGATCATGGTGCCCAGCTTGCGGGCATCGATAAACAGCACCTCGCCCTGGCGGCGGGTCTTGTTCTTGGCGAGGAACCAGAGGCAGGCGGGGATCTGGGTGTTGAAGAAGAGCTGCCCCGGCAGGGCCACCATGCACTCCACCACGTCCGCCTCCACCATGGCACGGCGAATATCACCCTCGCTGTTCTGGCTGGAACTCATTGAGCCATTGGCCAGCACGATACCGGCACGACCAGTTGGCTTGAGGTGGTAGAGCATATGCTGCAGCCACGCATAGTTGGCGTTGCCCGCAGGCGGCGTACCGTAGACCCAGCGCGGATCCCCTTCGAGGCTACCATGCCACCAGTCGCTGATATTGAACGGCGGGTTGGCCAGCACGAAGTCTGCACGCAAGTCAGGGTGCTGATTGCGGGTGAAGGTATCACCGTTTTCGCGCCCGAGGTTGTAGTCCATCCCCTGGATGGCGAGGTTCATCGCCGCCAGCCGCCAAGTGGTCGGGTTCGACTCCTGACCGTAGATAGAGACGTCACCCAGCTTACCGCCATGGGCTTCGATAAACCTCTCCGACTGCACGAACATGCCGCCTGAACCGCAGCAGGGGTCGTAGACCTGACCATGATGGGGAGCAAGTACCGCCACCAGCGTCTTGACGATGCTGGCAGGCGTGTAGAACTGGCCCCCCTTCTTGCCCTCGGCACTGGCAAACTCACCAAGGAAGTACTCGTAGACCTGCCCCAGGATGTCGCGAGCTTCACCGACATCACTGCCAAAGCCAATCTTGGAAACCAGATCCACCAGCTCGCCGAGCTTGCCATCGGGCAACTGGGCACGGGCGTAGCGCTTGTCGAGGATGCCCTTGAGCCGTGGGTTCTCCTGCTCGATCAGGGTCAGCGCATCGTCAATTCGCTTGCCGATATCGGCCTGCTTGGCATGGGCGCGCAGCCCCTCCCAACGGGCCCCTTCCGGTACCCAGAAGGCGTTCACCTCACGGTAGTAGTCGCGATCTTCCAGCTCCTCGGCCAGCAGCTCATCGTCACAGTCGTAGAGGAAGTACTCGTCGCTCTCATCGGCAAAGCGGCGGGTCAGTTCGCTTCGACGGGCAGCGAAGGAGTCGGAGATGTACTTGAGGAAGATAAGGCCCAGCACGATGTGCTTGTACTCGGCGGCGTCCATGTCGGCACGCAGCTTGTCTGCGGCAGCCCACAGGGTCTTCTTCAGCCCCTCGATACCGGTAACTTGCGGCTCATCCTTGGCCTGCTTGCCCTTTCCACTGGCTTTCGCTTTGCGTGGTGCTGCAGCGGCTGCTTCGCCATCCAACACCCGGAGCACAGCACCGCCCCGACCGCGCCCCTTGCGCAGTACGCCCTGTTCCAGCAGGGTCTCGCGTGCGGCGGTAAATACCTCATCGGTCAGGTCGCTGAATTGGGCTTTCAAGGTTTCCATCAAGGCTTGGTTACCGATACTGCTGCCATCTTCAGGAACGGCGGCCAGCAGCGCCTGGCTGAGCTCGTTGGGGTCGGTCATGGGGTTCTCCGGTTAATGCGTGTTGCCTTCACAGCTCACCTGCGCGAAAGCCAAGGTGAGGATGCGGGCCAAGTTGTCAGACTGACGGGGCGGCACATGCCGAGCCTTGGGGGCACAGCAGGGACCTATCCAGGGTGGTGGGTCAACAGAAGGCGATGCAGCCAAGGTGATGCATCGGCGAGAAAAAGTCCGGCCCATCAGTCGTCTATCCATTATCTGGCGGGCAGTTTATACAAATGAACCCCGCAGCACTATGTAATGTCACGCTGGATGCAGTCATCGCAGGCGAGGTAGCTCAAGTGGTCAGAAGGCGAGCAGAACAGCCAGACACAATAAAAAAAGGGCCTGATAACAGGCCCGACTAACGCACGAACATCTCACGGAGGAACGAAAGCAATGGGATCGTCAGTACCAAACTCACACGTACTCTCACCCGAAACAGCATAGACAAATGATAATTAAATCAATACCAAAATAGCCATACAAACGTCGTTATTGTTAAGTGGATCAACAATGCGGGATTTTGTTTCAACGTCACTTGCCCAAGACTGCGCAGTTAGCTACCGTGCTTGGGTGCGGCCCGCACGACTTGCACACGAGTCAAACCGGCATTGAATACCCCATACCCTTAATGATCTGATACCCAGCATCCACCTTCCGGTTGCTTAAACGTGTGCGCCTGACCCGAAGCGTGGACTCGGAGATTGGATCATGACCATCAAGCAATTCGTGCACGACACGCGCCTGCAACTCGCTGACTCAAGCGCGCTGTCACTCAAGACCAGCCACCTCTACGAACTGATCGCCGCCGCTTTCGGCTACCGCAGCTACGCTGCACTTCAAGCCGAGGCTATCGTGCTGCACCAGACACCTTGGCCCTGTCAGCCTGACCTCGGCCTACTCGAGCAGCGAGGACGTGAGCTCGCGTTACCCCAACCCCAAACCCTGTCGCTGCTGGTTGGCCAGCATCTACAGCGTGCTGGCGTGGTGAGCATCCAAGTCGAGGCTCTCGGCCTGACTAGAGAAGACGATTGGGATGACACATGGGAAGATGGCTGGCTCGATGATGAGGCCGAGGATGACGACGCGCAGCTCCAACCTGCCCCATCCAGCACAACGCCCCTCAATGCGGCACAGGCACTGCTAGAACAACTTGATGCCTACCATCAGCCCCCCATCGCCCTACAGGCACTGCAGCAACTTGAGGCCTTCGCAGATCGAGGACATCCACAGGTGCACTGGTGGCTGGCACAGCGATTCGACGTGGGTGGTCGGTACATTGAGGACGTTAACGTTGCCTCTGGCTATTGGTATCGCAAGCAACAGCAGGGCGCAATATTGAGCGGCCCAGAACTGGAGTTTGCAGAAGCGTTCGCCAAGCGGTTGCAACGTCAAGAACGGTGGCTTACCCACGCACTCAAGGCCGCCCGCAGTGGTATCGTCGAGGCACGCTATGCACTGGCAGAGGCAAAGCTGGATAGCAGCATCTTTGACACTGACCCAGCTGCAGTGAGTGACCCGGCCGCCATCGCATGGCTCGCGATCGAACACGACAACCCAAAAGCGGCCCACCATTGGTTGACGCAAGCAGCGCTGAGAGGCGATACACAGGCCATGCTCGCCCTCATTGAAGAGTACGACCGGGACAACCTCTACCAGTCTTGGGTATGGCTGCGTTTAGCCCAGTTGCTTGGCAACGACTTCACTCAAGACGACTTAAGAGCCATCCACGAGGATGGCAGCCTATACGATGATGATGTGGGTGGACCACTCTATGTGGCCGGACGGGAAGGCATCGAACTGCCCCCACTCGCCCCCGAGCTTGCCAGCAAGGCAGAAGAGGAAGCACAGCGCTTGTTCGCCCAGAGCGCCTCAGAGGCTCTATAGCGCAATCAAAGAACAAGGGGGCACCTGCCCCCTTATCCCTTGGCCAGCAAGCGCCCTGGAGGACTGAGCGACGTCAGAGCCTGAGCGAACATACACCGGCATGGGCCAAGAAGCTCGCAGTGATGTCGTGACACAATGACACAATGACACTGTCAAATGGCCTCATGATATGAGCTGTTCGATAGGCTAAACCGCTCAATAAGATCTGCTAGCTTCAATTAACAAGTTCGGCACTGTCAGCCTCGACATCTAGCGCAGGCTCTTCCTCGTCAAGCTCAGTGGCTCTACGCGCCATAGTCTGAATGTGGTTGCTCCACCACTCCATCATAGGCCTGCGTCTTTCTAGGAAATCGGTACGGTTATAGGCTGCACGTACAGCGTCTCGATCCATGTGACTCAGTGCGACTTCAATCAAGTCCTTTGCAAACCCTCGCTCGTTGAGCACCGTACTTCCAAGTGACCTGAATCCGTGTGCTACAAGCTTGTCAGCGAATCCCATACGCTTCAAAGCCATATTGACCGTTGACTTGTTACAGTGGCTACGTCGATTACGTTCCCCGGGAAAGACGTAGGGAAACCTGCCCGATATCGGCTTCATTGCGTGCAGAATATCGAGAGCCTGATCTGTGAGAGGTACCTGATGTTCCCGGCGACGCTTCATCTTTTCGGCTGGTATACGCCATACCTTGGCATCCCAGTCAATTTCATCCCACCGGGCTGTTGCGGCCTCACCCGGCCTAGCAAGGGTATGGAGGCTCCACATGATGAGATTACGCGTAATCACGGTAATGCTGGCTTGGTTTACTGCTCGGAGAAGAACGGGTAACTGACTTGGCTCGATACTGGGCAAGTGCTGCTTGGTTGGTTTATCAAATACCTGACGGATACCTGCACACGGGTTGGCCATGATGTAGCCCGAGTTAACGGCATACGTCATGATCTCGTTGATTCGCTGGCAACTACGTCGAACCGACTCGTGCTTCTCCTCCAGCTTGAGAGGGCGCAATGCAGCAATTGCATGCTGTGCCGTCACTTGCTGGATCGGGATATGCCCCAATCCGGGCAACACATGCCGCTCCAGTGAGTTCCACAGGTCCTTGGCATACTCAGCGGTCACCCTGCGTTGGTGCAGCGCCCTCCATTCCTCGGCAACAATACGGAAGGTGAGGTTGGCTGCAAGTCGTTCTTCAGCCTTTTGGTCCTGGGGGTCTTTGCCTTTGGCTAGCAACCGGCGGTATGCATCTGCCTGATCGCGGGCGTCCGACAACGATATCTCCGGGTATGCGCCTAGCGAGATCCGGGTACGCGACCCACTTGGTCGAGTGTATCGAAAGCGCCATAGCTTATTCCCGTTAGGGGAGACGCACAGCTCAAGGCCGTTTCCATCTGAAAGAGTCCATTCGATCTCACGGGGTTTTGCGTTACGCACTTCCGTGGCAGAGAGGGGTTTGGTAATTCTTGGCATTGGTACACGCTCCATCGTAATGCCGCACGTCATGTACCAAAACATGTACCAAAAACCACCGGTTTTAGGCAAATCAAACCGAACTTCGCCGGACACTAAAAAACCCGCAAGGCCTTATACCATGCGGGTTTCCTGTACTGTCCCAGACTATCTCGGACTACAATTTGGCGGAGAGACAGGGATTCGAACCCTGGGTGGCATTGCTGCCACAATTGATTTCGAGTCAATCCCGTTCGGCCACTCCGGCATCTCTCCGTGGGGAGAGATTTTTACCTAAGCTGGGCCGAGGATGCAATAAAAATTTCTTAGATATCAAATGGCTGAATCAGCTATCTGGGAGCAGGCTCACAATGCGGCGCGTGATGTTCGCGTTGCGAGGCCGCCCTGTATAGCCCTGTATCCACCCGCTCACACACCCGGCCATTATCCATATCGTGATATTCACCCATTGCCATGAGGCGTCTCTTTTTCCTGCTTGGCGCTCAAATTTATGGGTGATGCCGATTTTGGCAGGTTTCCTATGTATCCCCACATCATTGCGAGTGCGCGGCAAGCTGGTAATCATGGGCTGATTGAGGAACAATCGCGCCATCCTGGCGGCTGTGTTGATGATGTTCCGCCCCGATTGAACTGATGGATCTTCTTATGCGATTGCCGAAACTCAAGCCCCTACCCTTAACGCCCGCCCTTTCCATGTTGCTGGCAGCCATCCTGCTCTGCGCCACGCCGGCAGAGGCCAAACGCTACCCGCTGCCACCTGCCGGGAGTCGCCTTATCGGTGAGCTGGAGGATTACATCATCCAGCAGAATGAACATCTGGAACTGGTTGGCAAAAATACGCAAATTGGATTTTTGGCGCTGCTTGAGGCAAATCCGGGTGTAGATCCCTATTTACCCAAGCCGGGTACCCGCTTGACGCTGCCCACCCAGATGCTGCTGCCAGATGTGCCTCGCGAGGGGATCGTCATCAATCTGCCAGAACTGCGCCTCTACTACTTCCCCCAAGGGAAGAGCGAGGTCATCGTGCTGCCCATCGGGATCGGTGATATCGGCCGTGAGACACCCGAGATGACCACCACGGTCATCGAGAAGAATCCCAACCCGACCTGGGTGCCCGGCCCCATGGTGCGCAAATCCTGGCTGGAGCAAAAAGGGATCACCCTGCCCGCCGTGGTGCCCCCCGGCCCGGAGAATCCCCTTGGCAAGTTCGCCATGCGCCTTGGCTATGGCAAGCGCGACTACCTGATCCACGGCACCAACAAGGATTTTGGCGTTGGCCTGCGGGTAAGTGCAGGCTGCATCCGGCTGCGACCTGACGATATCGAGGCCCTGTTCAAGATTGTGCCGATCGGCACACCGGTGCGGGTCATCAATCAACCGGTCAAGGTAGCCATCGAACCGGATGGTCGGCGCTGGCTGGAGGTACACTCCCCGCTCTCTCGCACCGAAGAGGAGCTTGAAAATGGCGCCCCGCTGATGTTATCACCGGCCATAGAGAGCTTTATCAGCGCACCTGACGTGATGCAGGATGAGGTGACGGCGGCGCTGGAGAGCAAAAACGGCCTGCCCCGCCCCATCAGCAGCCAACTTGTCAGTGGCTAAGTCACCAGCGCCCGAGTCGCACCGGAGTCACCTTACCTCATGAAATACCTGCCTCTCATACTCATGGTGATCTGCCATCCCCTGTGGGCAAAAGACATCCTCTGGATGAACAATGGCGATCGTCTGACCGGTACCATCGAAGAGATAGGCGATGAGTCGGTACGCATCTCTTTGCCCTATACCGGTGCCGTTACCGTCAAGCGGGATGCCATCAAGCGCTGGCGACTAGAGCATCAGGATAAACCCAAGGCGACCGCCAAAGGTGGATTCACCCTGTTCAAGGATGAGCAGGATGAACGCAAGGCCTGGCTCTGGACCGGTAGTGGCGATCTCAACATCAAGCTCAAACACAAGGACAAGCACACCAACAACGTCAACTTCAAGGGCAAGACCGAGTTGGCCAATCTGGACTGGCGCTACAGCTTCTCCGGAGAGTACTCCTACGAAACGTCTGACAGCGTCACCGATAACCACGACTACAAACTGAACCCGACCATTGACTACTTTTTCGATCAACAGTGGTTTGTGCGCAGCTCGCTCAATGCCGAATATGACATGCTGGAAAGCAACTACCTCAGCCTCGACTATGGTACCGGGCCGGGTTACCGCTTCTGGAACGAGAAGCGCCGTCGGCTGGAGTTCGTGGCGCAAGGGGGTCTGCGCAAGGCCTACTTCAGAGAAGAGAGCGGGATTGGGTTGCTCTTCAAAGGCAACCGGATCATCGACTACCCCTTTGCCAGCATGAACTGGGATTATCGCCAACCCATCCCGATATGGCGGGAAAAACTGGAGCTGTTCAGTCAGGGGCGCTATCTGCTCTATCTGGATCAACCCTCACCCTATATCACTCTGAATCGAGATGTGACCGGCAGCGTGGGCCTGCGCTACTACTTCAACGACCACCTGCGCCTCTCCTGGTCGAGCGAGATGGAGTGGGAAGATGGCGAAGTGCATTTCGTCGGTCTCGAGCAAAAATACAAAGAGACCGAATTCAGGCACCTGCTCAATCTGGGCGCCAGTTTCTGAGTCAACTGCAAACAGAAAGAGGAGCCAATTTGGCTCCTCTTTCTGTTTTGGTCATCACCTGCCATGGCACTTCTCCGATGATGGAGCAGGCAACAGATGAGAAACCGGCCGTACGCTCAGATCAGTCCCCAAGCGGCAATTTGGTAGATCCATACCATCGCCAACAGGGTACCAACCAACCCCATGATGACACCGATACGCACCATCTGGTGACTCTCCACCAGACCGGTAGCGTGGGCCAGCGCATTGGGCGGGGTACTGATGGGCAGCGACATCCCGAGCGAAACCGAAATGGTGACCGCCAGGATCAGGGTATGACTGCCACCCCACTCGGCCAGCTCCGGCATGCTGACCGCCAGCGCCGCCACCAGTGGCAGCAGCAGGTTGGCGGTCGCGGTGTTGGACATGAAGTTGGCCATCACCACCGCCAGCAGACAGGCCCCGACCAGTACCGCCAGCGTGGAGTATTCGTGGAACGGAATATGGGTGATGAGCCGCTCGGCCAACCCGGAGTCCTCCAGCGCCAGCCCCAGCGCGATACCGCCCGAGACCAGCCAGAGCACATCGAGGGAGATCTTGTGCAGATCGTCCTTGGTGATGATGCCGGTGGTCAGGAACACCGCCACCGGGATCATGGCGACCACGTAGGAGCTCATGCCATGCAGATCCCCCAGCAGCCAGAGCACTATGGTGGTGATAAAGGTGAGGTAGACCACCCAGGCGCGAGGGGTCTGCATAAAGCGCCCCTCAATCTTGAGATCCATCCGCTTGAGGGTGCTCGGGAAGAAACGCCCCAGCAGGAACCAGCCGAGCAGCAACAGCAGCACCACAAAGGGCACCGCAAATCCCATCCACTGGCCGAACGAGATGGCATGCTCGCCGGTCAGGTATTTGAGGGCCACCGCGTTGGGCGGAGTGCCGATGGGAGTGCCGATCCCGCCGAGGTTGGCCGCCAGCGGAATGGCCAGCACAAAGCCGATTTTGGCCGGATCCTTGTCGGGAAACGCCGCCAGCACCGGGGTAAGGATGGCAAGCATCATGGCGGTGGTGGCGGTATTGCTCATAAACATGGAGAAGGTGGCGGTGATCAACATCAGCCCCAGCATGACGATCCGGGGATCCTGACCAAACGGGCGCAGCAACACCCGCGCCAGATTGACGTCCAGATGGTATTTGGTCGCCGCAATGGCGAGGAAAAAACCGCCGAGAAACAGCATGATAACCGGCGAGGCAAAGGTCGCCATCACCTCGGTGGACTTGAGCAGCTCACCAAAGCCCGGCTCTGCCTTGTCGGCAGTCATGAACCAGAGCCCCTTGTCGGAGAGCAGCAGCAGCTCCAGCACGATGATCAGCACCGAGGTAGCAAAGATAGGGATGGGCTCCAGGATCCAGCAGAGGGCGGCCAGCACGAAAATGGCCACGACCCGCTGTTCGATGACGGTGATCCCCTCCAGCGGGATCCAGTGGGTCGGGATCAGCAGGATGGTGAGGCTCAGCAGCAGTGGCAGAATAATCTTGTTATTGATGGGCACTATTGTCTCCAGGATCGGGAGTAAGAAGCCAATAGTGGCATAACATGCTATCGCCTCACGCGGCCAACTCGCCAAAATGAGAGCTGGCTAACTGCACGGCGCACCGTTTTGTGAGTCATATCAAGCTGGGGTCGGCGCGCTATGGCTGACGCCTCAGCCCTTGCAACAAACAGGCAAAAAAACGGGCCCGCTGTTCGTTGCACACGACAGCGGGCCCGTTTCACCATTCATGCCGATGAGAGAGTCAGAAGTAGATGCGGGTCACCGACTCGATGACGCAACCCGGGCGGCGGATCCCTTCAATCTCAACCTTGATCTCTTTGAGCAACTCCAGCCCACCCTTGATGGGGGTGACCCGGGCCAGCTTGGTGCGGGCGCGGATGTTGCTGTCCACCTTGATGGGGTACGGGAAACGTACCTGATCCAGCCCGAAGTTCACCACCATGCGGGCGGTCGGGAACTCGGGGGTGGCCTCATCGACCGAGCCGGTCAACTGCGGCAGCAGCGCCAGGGTCAGGAAGCCGTGGGCGATGGTGGTCTTGAAAGGCGACTCGGCGGCCGCGCGCTCCGGATCGGTGTGGATCCACTGATGATCCCCGGTCACGGCAGCAAACTGATCGATCATCTGCTGGCTGACGTGCAGCCACTCGCCGACATGAGTCTCTTCACCAATGCGAGCCTGCAGGGCGGCATAGAGCTCGGCCGCCTCGGCCCCCAGCTCAACTGCGGGTTCCTGAGCCACGGCAGGCTGACCGTTGGCTACTTGTGCCACGGTTGCTGCATCCTGTTGCTGCTCGCTCTGGGACTCGGCTTGCAAGTCCAGCACACGCCCCAGCAAAGGGTGAAGATGTGCCTTTTGCTGAAACTCACGCCAGTAGTCGCGGATCGCCGGAGAGAGCCAATCCTTGAGCTCAAAGGGGTGCTGCGCCAGAATTTCGCGCTTGCGCTTCAGAAAATCGACAACTTTCATCTACCGATCCCTATTTGATTCAATGCCTGTAAAGAGGTCTAACCAGTCCTATTTTATTAAAGTTTCAGCTGTAAGTGCAAAAAAATCTCGGCGTACACCTGTACCAAGGCGGAAGTAACTGCTTACACCATGTAAAACAGCACGATCTGCCAATGAGGAAATCGATTGCCAAAGATGCCGCCAGCAGGGGAAATTCGCGGGGCTCATCATGAAAAAAGGCCCTCATCGGGCCTTGTGGTGGGGACTCAGCGCGCGCTCGACCAGCCGCTACGCAATCCCTCTTCATCCAGAAAGGACCAGGCGAGGATCCGGCTCACCTTGTTGCCCTGCGCCATGTCGATCACCCGTACTTGACGCGCACCCACTCGGCTCAACGCCTTTTTCGCCCCCGGCAGGTTCTCTTTTTTCGACACCAGCGAGCTGAACCAGAGGCACTGAGTGGCAAACTCCTTGCTCTGGGCAATCATGTTGGCCAGAAACGCCGCCTCGCCACCTTCGCACCAGAGCTCTGCCTTCTGGCCGCCAAAATTAAGCACAGGGGCGCCTGTCACCTCCTTGCCCAGATTGCGCAGCTTGCGCTCCGTCCCCTTGCTCGCCTCTTCCAGCGACGCATGGAACGGTGGATTGCACAGCGTCAGGGCGAAGCGCTCCTTTGGCCCTATGATGCCGCGAAACACATGGTTGGGGTTACCCTGCAGACGACACTCAATCTGGTTGCCGAGTCCATTGCTCTTGGCCAGCAAAGTGGCCGCCTTGACCGAGACCGGATCGATATCCGATCCCACAAAACGCCAGCCATATTCGCGGCAGCCGAGCAGCGGATAGATGCAGTTTGCCCCTACCCCGATATCAAGCACCCTCACCCCCTTGCCGGTAGGGAGCTGGCCTGCGCTCTCGGCTAGCAGGTCGGCCGCCCAGTGCAGGTAATCCACCCGTCCCGGGATAGGCGGGCAGAGGTAACCGGCAGGCAAGTCCCAGTGGGCAATCCCGTAGTGATGGGCCAGCAGGGCGCGATTGAGGGTCTTCACTGCATCGGGATCGGCAAAATCGATTGTGCGGGTGCCGTAGTCATTGATAAAGACGTGGGCAACCAATTCGGGAGTTCGCAGGCAGAGCGCCTCAAAGTCGTAACCCGTCTGATGGCGATTACGGGAGTGAAGTCCGGATTTACGGTCGCCCGACTTGGGGCCACCGGCTGATGGGATGCGGGGTTTCATGCTGAGCCTGCCGAAGAAAACGGGCCCACACTATAGTGATTTGACTCGGGAAAGTCTAAACGACGGCAATAAAAAACCGGGCTATCGAGCCCGGTTCAAGTGAGGTTGGAAAAACAGTCCGTACTGCGAGCCGTTTGTCCAGCCTGACTCAGATATCGATCCGGCGAGCTTGCCAGAACTTGTTGCGCCAATATTGGCTATCCAACTTGGAGCGCGTCACACCGGCTCGGGTCGAGGCATGGATGAATTCACCATTGCCGACATAGATACCAACGTGGTTGAGACGACGATTGATTTTGAAGAAGACCAGGTCACCCTCGACCAGATCCTGCTTGGAAACGCGCGTCCCTTCATGGACTTGGGAGCGGGTATCGCGGGGTAATTCGATACCGACGGCATTGCGGAACACTTCACGGGCAAAGGCGGAACAGTCGATACCGCGCTGGCTGCTGCCACCCATCCGGTACGGAACACCACGCCACTCTTTATATACAGTCAGGATTTCATTCACATCGGGTGTCTGGGAAGCTTCCGGTTCGATGACAGGTTCAACCATGGAAACTTCGATCTTGCTTGCGACCTCGGGTTGGGGTGCCGAGGCACAACCCACCATTCCGAGCGCGACCAGCAGTAGCATCAGGTGGCGCAATCCTTTATCCCCGCTAAATAGTAAATCTTGTTAAAATACGGCCCCAAAGGGCAATTTATAAGGCAACAGCACCCGACTATATCCAAGAATTCTATCGAGGCAAGTGAAAATCCCTATCGAGCTCACATTTTTGCAAGGAAATGCACGATTTTTCATAATTAATGTGATCATGCCCAAACAATATACAATCGCAAAAAGAGCCTTGGGCCTCATAGATAACTGGCTTTTATCCCTGCTTCAGCACCTTTTTAAAGTGAAAAATCATGATCGAAACCGATCTTTTTTTGTTAAAACCGGCCAGGGTATGCCAGGAACTGCTTGCTCAATTGCCTGAATGGCTGTCAACCGATGAGCAGCATATCTGGCAAGCCATGACCCATCCTGAACGGCGTCAGGAATATCTGGTGAGCCGCTCCCTGCTGCGCCAGCTATTGGCCGAGCGGCTGCAACAACCCGCCGCCAGTCTGCAATTTTGCAACGGCCCCCACGGCAAGCCCCGACTGCATGATGATGCCTGGCAGTTCAATCTGAGCCACAGTGGCAGCTGGCTGGTGTTGGCACTCTGCCCGCAGGGGCCGCTTGGGGTGGATATCGAACTGGGCAAACGGCGGCATCATCCCCTCCCCCTGGCCCGCCGCTTTTATGCGCAGAGTGAATATGAGTGGCTCTGCGCACAGCCTGCTCAAGAGCAGGAGAGCGCCTTCTACCGGCTCTGGTCACGCAAGGAGGCGGTACTGAAAGCCCACGGTGGCGGCATAGCGGCGGGACTGGAGAAGGTGCGATTTATCCCGGAGGAAGGATGGCGACTCGACAATCGACTCGATGACACCCCTTATCAGGTACAGGATTGGCCATTTGCCAGCGGCTGGCTCAGCCTCGCGGCGACGGCAGCCCCCGTGACCTTTTCCCGGCTGGATGAGCGCTTGAATTGCCACTCGCTTAACCCCATGTTACTCAACACCCTTTCTGAAGAGTCCAACTCATGATCGTCGACATTACTCCCCAGAATTTTCACGCTGAACTTATCGATGCGTCCATGAAGAAGCCGGTCGTCATCTATTTCCATGCTCCGCAGATGCCGGAGTGCCAGGGGATGACACCGCTGATCGAATCACTGGTTGGGCCCGCCAATGAGCAGGTCACCCTGGCCAAGGTGGATATGAACGATCCCCAGTTGCAGCCGCTGGCCAGTCAGCTCGGCCTGCGCGCCCTGCCCGCATTGGTGCTGTTCCATCAGGGTCGCCCTGACGAACAGGGGATCATCGAAGGACCGCAGGATGAAGCCACCCTGCGCCAGTATTTCGCCGCCTTCGCCCCCAAAGAAGAGGAAGAGTTGCTGGCCAAGGGGCAACAAGCACTGGCTGACGAGCAGCCCAGCATCGCCTATGCCCATCTGACCAAGGCACACCAGCTAGCTCCTGAACGTCACGACATCAGCCTGTGGCTGATCCAGGCCGCGCTCGACCTCAACCTGCTGGAGGAAGCGCAGGAGCGCCTCGGCACCATCCCGATGGCGGCGCAGGATAGCCACTTCCATACCCTGAGCTCACGGCTGGCGCTGGCCCTGCAAGCGGCAGACAGCCCGGAGCTGCGCGCGCTGGAAGCCCGCCATGCAGAACAGCCTGATGATTTTGCCCTGGCTCAGGAGCTAGCGGTGCAATACAACCAGGCTGGCCGTCAGGAAGAGGCGTTGGGACTGCTGCTGGAGATCCTCAAGCGGGATTTGGCATTCGGCGATGCCAGAAAGACCTATCTCGATATTCTGGCGACCATGGGCAGCACACCGGCGGCACAGAGCTACCGTCGCAAACTCTATAGTCTGCTCTACTGATCGGAATCGAACTGGCTGGTAATGATGGGGGAGTGCCGGGAGACCAGCATGACCTCATGGGTCAAGTACGAAGAAGGTACTGTGGGAATAAGGTGCTGTGGGAATAGTGGAAATACGGTGAATTTCAGGCAAAAAAAAATGGCGCAAAACTGCGCCATTTTTTTCGCATGGATTACTTCTTGTAGGAAGTAGCCATGTTGTCGATGCGCTGGTTAGCACGCATAGCTTCTTGCTTGGCTTCGGCAACATCAGCAGCGATTTTGGACTGATCAGCACGAACTGCGCTAACATCTTGAGCCAGTTGGTCAACTTTGTTAGACAGATTCTGAACGGAAGTTTCCAGTTCGCTAGTGTTTGCGCAACCACCCAGCAGAGCGGACAGACCAACAACACCTACCAACAACAATTTTTTCATTTTTAAAGCTCCCTTGAACTCGCCAGACGTTTAGCAAGCGGCGTGATTATGGCACAAAAAAATCCTACTTTGCATAGTCCCCACCACAGATAAATGCATTAAAACCCTCATTTTTTTTTGAATGAACAGTTTTTGTCCAGATTCGTCTAAAAAATGAGTGCCGTGTGGTGGGGGCACGGACAAAGGTTAACCAAATTTTTGCCTTATTACAATTTCGTATGAGGCTCAGGCTGTACGTTCTGACAACAATTGACGATATTGCACCAGATCCTCGATGGTCAGCACCGGCATCTGGTGCTTGCGACCGAACGCAACCAGATCTGGCAGACGCGCCATCGAGCCATCTTCTTTGGTCAATTCACACAACACACCAAACGGTTTGAGGCCAGCCAGCTGCATCAGATCGACCGTCGCTTCGGTATGACCACGACGGGTAAGCACCCCACCGGTTCGCGCACGCAACGGGAAAACATGACCCGGGCGGTGCAGATCACCCGGTTTGGCGCCGTCTGCGATGGCTGCACGGATGGAGGTGATGCGATCAGCCGCCGAGACACCGGTCGTGACCCCCTGCGCCGCTTCGATGGTCACGGTAAAGGCGGTCTGGTAGTGGCTGGAGTTGGCTTCCACCATCATTGGCAGTTCGAGCTGGCGAACCCGCTCGTCGGGCAGGCAGAGGCAGACGATGCCGGAGCACTCGCGGATCATCAGCGCCATCTGTTCATTGGTCATGGATTCAGCGGCGAAAATGAGGTCGCCCTCGTTCTCTCGGTCTTCATCGTCGGCCACCAGCACGCCGCCTCCGGCACGCAAGGCAGACAGGGCCGCTTCGACACGGGCAACGGGATCACCGAATTCACTGAGTAGAGACTGATTCATGGTAAAACTCCTAAACAAGACAAGGACCAGAATCAGGGCATGGAAAGGCAGACAGAGACGGGCATGCGGCGGCCAGCCCACAAGGGGCAACACGGCAAGGTCTGTCTTATCCTCTTTCATCCGGACTATGACCGTCGGCTCCGGCATCTCACCGGATCTGCTGACCCCGACCTGGCAATCAGCCAAGTCGGGCGCTCGCGGGCTCCCCGAGTCAATCGGGATACCGCCGGTGGGGAATTGCACCCCGCCCTGAGAATAAGCGCAGACAGCCTAAAGAAAAACGGTTGCAGATACCAGCCAAAATCTCCCGCAGGCTGAAAAGCGTTTCAACATTGCGCCCGGGATCCCGCTCTGCGGCCTGCTCGCCAGCGTGCGAGGCTATGACTGGTGAATTTCTTTATGGCGCGGATCGGTTTATGGCATAGTTCCCGAAACCAAAAAACAGGGCCCGAAAAGAGAGCCTGAACAACGCTGCCGGCGCAGACAGCAGCGCCAACACCACAAACGGAAAATGACAGAGATGGAAAAGAAAATACTGCTCACGGATTGCCCGGATGCCAAAGGGCTCATCGCCAAGATCACCAACATCTGCTACAAGCACCAGCTCAACATCATCAAGAACGATGAGTTTGTGGATCACGAGAATGGCCGCTTCTTTATGCGTACCGAGCTGGAGGGGCGCTTCAACGACGAGACCCTGCTGGCCGACCTCGATGATGCCCTGCCCACCGGCGCCCAGCGCCGTCTGGTCAAGGCGGGCAAGAAGCGTATCGTCATTCTGGTGACCAAAGAGACCCACTGCCTCGGCGATATTCTGATGAAGAACTACGCGGGCGCGCTGGATATGGATATCGTCGCGGTGATCGGCAACTACGACACCCTGGCCGAGCTCACCGGCAAGTTCGATATCCCGTTCCACACCGTCAGTCACGATGATCTGAGCCGGACCGAACATGAAGAGCAGGTTCGCGCCATTATCGACAGCTATGAGCCTGACTATGTGATCCTGGCCAAGTACATGCGGGTGCTGACCCCGAGCTTCGTCGAGGCCTATCCGCGCAAGATCCTCAACATCCACCACTCCTTCCTGCCCGCCTTCATCGGTGCCCGCCCCTACCGGCAGGCATTTGATCGCGGCGTCAAACTGATCGGTGCCACCGCCCACTTCGTGACCGACGATCTGGATGAAGGCCCCATTGTCGAACAGGACGTGATCCACGTCGGTCACGCCTTCAGTGCGGACGACATGGCCAAGGCGGGTCGGGATGTGGAGAAATCGGTGCTGAGCCGCGCGCTGGAGCTGGTACTGAACGAACGGGTGTTCGTCTACGGCAACAAGACGGTGGTCTTCAAGTAATTCGCCCACACGGCCCATATGCAAACGCCAGAAACAACAACGGCTCCCGCGGGAGCCGTTGTTGTTTCTACATCATGTGTCAGAGCGGCAGATCGTTTACCGTCACCGCGCCCTTCTCCAGCTTCAGCTCGGAGGTCAGCGCTTGCTTGTCGGCCTTCAGATAACCCATCAGGGTCAGCTGATCGAGCATGGGGGCCAGTTGCGGCACCGCCTTGCCCAGCTTGTCGCTGAGGCTGGCATGCAGCACGCCGGAGAGGGCCTGCATGCCCGCGTCGCTGTTGAACAGCTGCTCCAGCGAGGTGGAGGCCAGCTTCACGTCCCCCTTCATGGTCACCGCCTCACCGTTGAGCTTGGCGCTGAGATCGGCCAGCTCCAGGGTCGCACCACGTTTGAGCATCTTGTCCAGCGCCTGCTGGATGGCTGCATCTTCAACCCCCTTGCCACCGGCGGCCTGCAGCCCCTGATACCCTTCCAGATCCAGACCGTTGAGGTTGAGCGCCAACTTGCTGTCGGTCACCGCCAGGGTGTCGGTCTCGTTCTCCAGATCCAGCTTGGCAATTTTCATCTGATAGCTGCTGGAGAGGGTCTGGGCATCATCACCGGTCAGCTGAGTCTCGGTTGTCATCCCCTGCAGGGCGACCTTGACGCTGTCAGGCAGTTGTACCGTGAGGGCCGAGAGGGTCATCTCGCTCTGGGGCGAGAGGAGCACACCGCTGATCTCGGCAATGTCGGCACTCCCTTTCAGGTCGGCCAGCACCAAGTCCATCTTGCTCTGCTCTTCATGGACCGTCATCCCCTGCCAGGTCATGGTGAGGTGACCATTCCCCTCCAGATTGCCGTGGAACTCGCCGCTCAGGGGCAGGAAGCTGAACTCGTCCAGCCCCTGTTTGATCTTGAATTCATTGGCCCAGAAACGGCTGCTGTTACCCTGGGTCCAGAGACTGGTGACCGACTCCAGACCGAGTTCCCACTGCTCCATGCCCAGTGCGGTAAAGACTGGCGCCAGAGTGCCATTATGGGTATCGAGCAGGAAGTGGCTCTTGATGTATAGCGGCAGGATCTGGCTCTTGACCACAAGTTGCAACTCGATGGGCTGACTGCCCTCCAGCTCGCTGTCAATGGCAGCCAGCTCCTCCGGCGTCACCACGACCTTCAGGACCCCGTCACGGGTGAAGAGGTTGCTGCTACCCGACTGCCACTGCATGTCGATACCGGTCTCTTGCTCTACCTTGGCGATCTGCTCCGCCATGATGTTGTCGAAGCTGTTGCCCGTGTACCAGCACGCAGCCAGACCACCACCTACCAGTGCCGCACCCACGGCGAGGGCCACTATCTTTTTCATATATCCATGTGTCTCCAGGGAGTTGTCACTGCACTCTACGGGGCGGACTCGGGGCTAGGCAAGTCCAATCAGATGGCGAGTCCACTTTCTTGCGGCTCGCCACAACATCACAGCAAGGGGCTGAAGAGATAGAAGATGTTCTCCATCGCCTTCTTGTACCAGGGGCGGGCCTGCCATTGGGCCAGGGTCATCGGGGTGGCTTCCGCCATATAGCCCTGCACCAGTCGGGTCATCTGGGCCACGAACGAGGGGTTATCCACCAGCAGGGTCACCTCGAAGTTGAGCCAGAGGCTGCGCCGATCCAGATTGACCGTCCCCACCAGCGCGAAGTCATCATCCACCAGCACGCTCTTGGTATGGAGCAGACCGGCATCGTAGCGGTAGATCTCCACCCCGGCCGCCAGCAGCTCCTCCATAAAGGCGTTGCAGGCGTAATTGGCCATGATGGAGTCGTTGCGTGCCGGCAACACCAGCTGCACCTGTACCCCGCGCGCCGCTGCCGAACTGAGTGCGGCCGCCAGCGGATCGTCGGGCACAAAGTAAGGGGTCGTCAGCACCAGATGGCTGCGTGCCTGATAGATGGCCAGCAGCAGGCTCTGCTGGATGCAGTCGCCGCCGACGAAGGGACCGGACGGGATCAGCTGGGCGCGATAGTTGGTCTGGGGCCAGGCCTCCGGCTCATGCTGCAGACTGTCGAGAAGCCGCTCGCCGGTCTCCATCTCCCAGTCCCAGACAAAGATCGACCACATCAGCGGCACCATGGGCCCCTGCACCCGGATCATGATGTCGACCCACTGGCCGACCCCGGCATCCTGTTTGAAGAAACGGGGATCCACCATGTTCATGGAGCCGGTGTAACCCACCCTGTCATCAATCACCACCAGCTTGCGGTGCATCCGCAGATCCTGACGCTGGAACAGAATACGCCAGGCGCCGACCGGCAGCACCTCCACCAGCTTGACCCCCGCCTTGCGCAGCTTTTTGGGCCAGTGGGAGCGGAAGAACTGCTTGCTGCCCACCGAATCGAGCAGCAAGCGACAATCCACGCCGCGTTGCGCCACTTCAATCAGCGCCTCGCACACCTCGTCGGCATCGCCGCCCGGATGCCAGATATAGAACTCCAGATAGCAGGAGAGCGTCGAGCGACGGATATCCTGGGCAATCTCGCGCAAGATCCAGTCCGGCTTGTTGAGCAAGGTCATGCGGTTACCGGATAGCATCGGCATGGCGAGCCGTCCCTGGATGAGATCGTGCAGCGGCTGTGCCTTGGCGCCCACTTCGCAGCAGTGCTGCGGGAACAGACGGGCCAGTTGCCGGATCCAGATGGCATAAGGGCGATACATGGCCTGGGCGCGCTCGGCACGGCGGCGCCCCAGCTTTATTTCACCAAACAGCACATAGAAGCCTACCCCGGCAAACGGAATGGCATAGATCAGCGCCAGCCAGGCCAGCGACACCCCAATGGGACGGCGTTTCATCACCACCCGAAACGACACACCGGTGACAATCACGGTATGAAAAAGCAGTAGCAGCCAACCCAGAAAACGGGAAAACAGCAGTTGAAGATCGTGTTCCAGACCGTTAAACAACGGGGACTCCTTCTAATCGACAAACAGCGCGGTGGGCAGATCCCAACCGGCCGGGATGGTATGCTGTAAGGCAAATCCATTCTATCAGGTCGCACGCATGATCCTGCAATCTATGCTGCTCAGCCTGGCCATGCTAGGCCAAGGCTCATATGACATCAATGAGCAACAGATAAACCAGTACCTGCAATCTCAGGTGCAAGTCGACAAACAGCTGGAGCTGCCGGGCATCATCAAGGCCCATGTGACGCTTGAGCAGAGCGATGTCCAGATCGGTCGCCAACGCCCCGATACCGCCCGGGTCTATGGCAAGGGCAAGCTCAAAATCGCCCTGCCAGACAATACCGAATATGACGCCCGCCTGCAGATGACCTATGAGGCGAGACCCCGCTATGACAAGAGCCAGAGCGCGCTGTTTCTCGATAACATGAAGCTGGTGGAGTACAAGCTGGAGCCAGAGGCGGCCGAGAAGAAGTTCGGGCTGATGCTCAACATGCTGCTGCAGAGCATGGAGAAGCGGCTCGAGACCAAACCGGTCTACAAACTCAATGACAAGGATCCGGATCAGGCCTGGCTGAAGGAGAATCTGCTGGGGCTGGAGCTGTCACCGGGCAAGATCCACCTGCTGACCAAACCCCGCTAAACCGCTCAATTCAGGAGGGGCTGGGTGGTATCCCGTACCAGCAGCTCCACCTGATACCCCTGCTGCTGCTGCCGCTCGTAGAGGGAGAAGAGCGACCCGCTCAATTGATTGAGGGGCATATCGGCAAACCCGGCCTTGAGATAGAAAGGCTTCTCGAAGGGCAGCGCCTGACAGACCACAGGTTTGTCCAACAGACCGTGACAGGCGTGCTGCAGCAGCCGTGACCCCAATCCCAGCGACTGGTAGTGGGGCAACAGGCGAAAGCCGCACAGATGGTAAAACTCCTCCTCGTCCCGCAGCCGTACCGCCCCCACCAGCCAGTGAGCATCACGTACGACAAAGATCCGCTCGGCCAGATCCGGCACATAGTGGGAAAACGTCGTCTCGTAATAGTCCCTGATAAGGGAGAGGTCGGCGTCGCAGTACTCTTCGAAAGTGAGTTCCATCGCCAGCTTGCTTGTCACAGACAAATCCTTTGATAATCAGTTATTAGTGCCAGATACGGTGCGCTAATCCGACCACATGACGCCAGCACGATAGCATGCCTTTCGTCAACAAAAAAGCGGACGTCGTGGGCAGCTTGCTTACCCGGTGGAAGAGGCCATGACCCACCGCCTGACGGCCAAAACCGTGCTTTATGATGACAATCCTTTATTGCGGCGGATACTTTGATCCCGGTCACCGAATCGGATCATTTGCCCCCTGTTGGCCGCTTGTTCTGCCCTCGTCATGATGCTTTACTCAACATGGTCATCACAAGAAGGAGTATCAGGGTTGAAAGCATGGATGCTGGCAAGCCATATGTTGTTGATCCCCCTGAGCGGATGGAGTCAGACTCCCCCCCCGCGGAGGTGATCTTCCTGACCGCCGCTCCCTCCCCCTTGCGTCCGAGCAAAGATGCCACTCCCGCCTCACAACCCGACACAGCTCAAACAGCGGCAGTCGCCACCAACGGCAAGAAGCAGATCCAGGTCTATAAATCGGTGCAACAAAACGGGGTGGTTCGCTACTCCGACATGGCGCCCGAAGAGGGCCATTACGAGCTGCTGCTGTTCAACGACTGCTTCGCCTGCGACCCCAAATCCAGCGTCAACTGGCAGACCACAGGGTTGTTTCTCTATGACTATGCCAGCACCATCAAGGCGGCCGCCAAAACCTATCAAGTTGAGCCGGCGCTGATCCGGGCGCTGATCCATGCGGAATCCGCTTTCAATCCTCTGGCGGTCTCCCGCAAGGGGGCGATGGGCCTGACCCAGCTGATGCCCGCCACGGCGCGGGAGTTGGGGGTCGGCAATGCATTGCTGGCGGAGCAGAATATCTTCGGCGGGGTGAAATACCTGGCGGGACTGCTCAAGCAATATGATGGCAACGTGGCGCTGGCGACCGCGGCCTACAACGCCGGCGCGGGCGCCGTACAAAAACATGGCGGTATCCCGCCCTATGCGGAAACCCGTGCCTATGTGGAGCGTGTCCAGCTCCTCCATCTGCGCTACAAAGAGATGCTGCAGGCCAAAGGGCTCTGAGGTTAGCCTCGGTTAATGCTCTTTTCTCGCCCCTCCAGAAACAAAAAACACGCCCGCAGGCGTGTCGATACCACACTTTGTTTCGCAAATGATTACTTCTGCTCAGTCGCCACCAGGCGATAAGCCAGCGCACCCAGAATGGCACCGACAATCGGGGCAACCCAGAACAGCCACAGCTGGCTGATAGCCCAGTCACCGACAAACAGCGCAACACCGGTACTGCGGGCCGGGTTGACCGAGGTATTGGTCACCGGAATGCTGATGAGGTGGATCAGGGTCAGGCACAGACCGATGGCGATCGGCGCGAAACCGGCAGGCGCACGGCTATCGGTGGCGCCCATGATGACGAACAGGAAGAAACCGGTCATCACCATTTCGCACACCAGTGCGGCAGTCAGACTGTAACCACCCGGAGAGTGCTCACCGTAGCCGTTGGAAGCAAAACCGGCAGAGAGATCAAACCCGGCCTGACCGCTGGCAATCACGTAAAGCACGGCAGCGGCGGCAATGCCACCCAGCACTTGCGCCACGATATAAGGCAGTACACCGGATGCAGGAAAACGGCCACCCGCCCACAGACCGACGGTCACGGCCGGATTGAGGTGGCAACCGGAGATATGGCCGATGGCAAACGCCATGGTCAGCACGGTCAGACCGAAAGCCAGCGAGACCCCCAGCAGACCAATCCCGACGTGAGGGAAGGCTGCAGCCAGCACGGCACTGCCGCACCCGCCCAATACCAGCCAGAAAGTGCCCATAAACTCAGCAGCAACAGGTTTCACATTATTTCTCCCATTTGAGATAACACCGAATAAGACCCGAGAATGGCCCATGCTTGAACAAGCGCAGCATTATGGGAGTGTGAGTCCAGATTGCGAACCCGGCAGGCAGGTTTCACTGAATGTGATATTCGTCACAATTAGTTGATTAGATAAGGGATTTATCATTAAGACAGCTGGCTACACATCTCATACCCAAGGGCGTCATGCGACAACTTGTGACACCATTTAGCTCGAGTGCTCATCCCTTGAGCGATAAAAACAGAGGCATGGTCAGTCTCCTGCCGGGGCAAAACGGCTGACAACCTGCCCCTGATGCTCAATCCACTCCATAAACATGGCGACGGGACGGGCATAGACCTGACCATCCTGCTCGGATTGATAAATGACCAGCTGCTCCTGGGTTTCGGTATGCAAAGCCAGGGCAAGCACTTGATAGTAACCCCCCTTGAAGTGGCGATAGCGGCCTGGAACGGGTGCTTGCATGGGAAAACCTCGCAGAAGTGAACGCCGATGAGCGAACCACATAAAGATGACACCATGAGTGCCATTCAACTCATCGAAAAGGGGGACGAAGACGATTTTTTACACAAGCCAATCGTGCCACAGGATCCGGATATTGCAACACAGTCAGGCAGCATTGTTAATTCGTTCCCCATGTTTCACTAGTTAACCTTGGTTAGCACCAAATATCGTGCTGAATTTAACGTTCTAGCAACCCTGTTTTAGGGCTAAAAATCAGGGAATTCTTCTAAAAAGAGGATTGTTCTAGCATTCAATTCTGTGAAGAATAGGGGAAAAGAAATTTGATACTAAAAATCGCCTTTTTCGCCAACGCGTCCCTGTGGGGAAGGAATCACTGTCACCATGTTCACAATCGACAAGTCGCACAAGCTCGACGATGTCTGCTATGACATCCGCGGCCCGGTGCATAAAGAGGCTCGCCGTCTCGAAGACGAAGGCCACCGCATTCTCAAGCTCAACATCGGCAACCCGGCCCCGTTCGGCTTTGATGCGCCGGAAGAGATCATCAAGGATGTGATCCTCAACATGCCACTGAGCCAGGGCTACTGCGACTCCAAGGGGCTCTTCTCTGCCCGTAAAGCGGTGATGCAGTACTACCAGCAAAAAGGGATGCGCAAGGTCGATATCGACGACATCTACATTGGCAATGGCGCCAGCGAGCTGATCGTGATGGCGATGCAGGCGTTGCTCAACAATGGCGACGAGATGCTGGTGCCCTCCCCCGACTACCCGCTCTGGACCGCGGCCGTCACTCTCTCCGGTGGCCATGCGGTGCACTACCGCTGCGATGAAGGAGCTGACTGGTATCCGGATCTCGACGACATCCGCGCTCGCATCACCCCGCGCACCCGCGGCCTGGTGCTGATCAACCCCAACAATCCGACCGGTGCCGTCTACGGCAGCGAGTTCCTGCTGGAAGTGATCGAGATCGCCCGCCAGCACAACCTCATCATCTTCGCCGACGAGATCTACGACAAGATCCTCTACGACGACATCTCCCACACCAGCGTCTGCACTCTATGCGACGATGTGATGGTGGTAACCTTCAACGGCCTCTCCAAGGCTTACCGTGCCTGCGGCTTCCGTCAGGGCTGGATGGTCATCACCGGTCCAAAAGGCCGTGCCCGCGGTTACATTGAAGGGCTGGAGATGCTGGCCTCCATGCGGCTGTGTGCCAACGTGCCGATGCAGCACGCCATCCAGACTGCGCTTGGCGGCTACCAGAGCATCAACGAGCTGATCCTGCCGGGCGGCCGCCTGCGCAAGCAGCGAGACAAGGCATGGGAGCTCTTGAACGAGATCCCCGGGGTCTCCTGCGTCAAACCCAAGGGGGCGCTCTACATGTTCCCGCGCCTCGACCCCAAGGTGTATGACATCCGCGACGATCAGAAGATGGTGTTCGACCTGCTGCAGCAAGAGAAGCTGCTGCTGGTACAGGGCACCGGCTTCAACTGGCCGGCGCCGGATCACCTCCGGCTGGTGTTCCTGCCCCGCGAAGAGGAGCTGGAGGATGCCATCGGCCGCCTCGCTCGCTTCCTCAAGGGCTACAAGCAGTAAGCAAAGCTCATGAAAAAGGCTCCCGCGGGAGCCTTTTTGTTATCTGTGGTTTTATCCGTGCAATCAGCCGTGCAGCAGGGCACCAGCCACCAGTACCGCCATGGTGATGAGAGCCACACCGATGATAAATGGCAGCACCCAACGCACGAAGCGATCGTAGGGGATCTTGGCGAGCGCCAGACCCGCCACCAGATGGGCGGCGGTGGGGGCAAACAGGTTGATCCAGCCGGAGGCGGACTGATAGGCGGTGATCACCAGATCCCGGGAGATGCCGGAGAAGTCGGCCAGCGGCCCCATCAGCGGCATGGAGACCGTCGCCAGCCCCGAGGTGGAGGGGATGAAGAAGCTCAGGATGATGTGTACCAGATAGGCCATCAGGATGAAGACCGACGAGGAAAGCCCGCTCACCAGCCCTTCAGCCCAATGCAAAATAGTGTCGATGATGACGCCCTGCTCCATCACCACATAGATGCCGCGCGCCACCGCAACCACCAGTGCCACCCCGATCAGATCCCGAGCGCCGCTCAGGAAAGTCGCCACATAGTTGGACTCCGGCATCCGGTTGATCAGCGCAATCAGGATGGAGGCACTGAAGAACAGGGTGGATAGCTCGTCAAACCACCAGCCAAAGGTGGGCAGCACGTCGATCCCCAAATCCGACCAGGGCACCACCGCATAGATCATCAGCAGGAAGGTGCCGAAGAAGACCTGCATGGTGAGTTTCTGCTTGCCGGTGAAGGCGAGGTTGCCGCTCTTCATCTGGGAGAACTCGTCGTCATAGACGATGTCGGCCAGCACGGAGCGGGATCTGTCCTGTTGCACCTGCTTGGCGTAGCGCATCACGAACCAGGAGGCGAAGATCACCAGTAGCAGCCACTGGATGACCCGCAAACCGATCCCTTCGCCGATGGGGATACCGGCAAAACCGGAGGCAATACCGGTGGCAAACGGGTTGACGGTGGAGGCGAGCACCCAACCCCGGAGCCGAGCAGGATGATCCCCGCCGCCACCATGCGATCGAAGCCCGCCGCCATCATCACCGGCACGATCAGCGCCCAGAAGGCTACCGTCTCCTCCGCCATGCCGAAGGTGGAGCCGCCGAGGGCAAACAGGGCGATCAACACAGGAATTAGCAGCCGCTCACGCCCGGCAAAGCCACGCACAATGGCCCCAACCCCGGCATCAAGCGCACCGCTTTGCATGGTCACCGCGAGAAAACCGCCGATGATGAGCACGAACAGCGCCACATCAGCGGCCTTGTGAAAGCCCTGAATGGGGGCTTTGAGCACCTCGAACACTCCTTGCGGGTGGGCGGGTAACTCGGTGTAGCTGCCGGGCACCGGCAACAGCCGCTCGTCGCCGCTGTAATCGGCCACGGCCGCTGCCGCCACCGGCTGCTGGGTCTTGGCGGTGACATAGTCATATTTGCCCGCTGGCAGCACCCAGGTCAGGGCGGCCATCAGGGCGATGATGATGAAAAGCAGGGTATAAACAGTGGGGAGTTGGCGCTTCTTGGGCGCCTCGTTTGGAGTGGTCATAGCTTCCGTACCTCGGCAATGCCGTCTGTGATCCGATCAGCGCAAGACTAGCGGGTTTGATATGGGAAAAAGGTGATCGCTGATAATAAAATTCCGCAAATTAGCGGAATGTTTGCCAAAAAAACAGGGCCCCGCGGGGCCCTGTTTTCACTTGAGTCAGACTCAGAGCTCGACCACGTCGAATTTCACATCCGGATTTACATCCGCATCGTAATCGACCTCATCCAGACCGAAACCGAACAGGCGCAGGAACTCCTGCTTGTAGCCGGTGTAGTCAGTCAGCTCGGAGAGGTTTTCGCTGGTGATAGATGGCCACAGGTCGCGGCAGGTCTGCTGCACATCTTCACGCAGTTCCCAGTCATCCATGCGGATGCGAGCCTGCTCGTCCAGCGCCATGTCGGACGCGTAGAGACGGGTGCGCATCATGCGATCCACCTGCTCCATGCAACCCTCGTGAATGCCCTTCTCCTTCATGATCTTGAAAGCCATGGAGATATAGAGCGGCATCACCGGAATGGCGGAAGAAGCCTGGGTCACCACGGATTTGAGCACGGCCACGTGAGCGGTGCCGCCCTTGGCTGCCAGATCGCCACGGATGGCGGCAGCGGCGCGGTCCAGATCTTCCTTGGCGCGGCCCAGAGTGCCATGCCAGTAGATTGGCCAGGTCAGATCGGTACCGATGTAGGAGTAGGCCACGGACTTGGCGCCGTCAGCCAGCACGCCGGCATCACGCAGGGCAGCCATCCACAGCTCCCAATCCTGACCGCCCATGACGGTGATAGTGTTCTGGATCTCTTCTTCGTTCGCCGGCTCGACGGTGGCGGTGATGATCTGATCCTTGTTGGTATCGATGGCGGTGGTGGTGTAGACCTCACCGATCGGTTTGAGGGCAGAGCGCACCACTTCGCCGGTTTCCGGCATCTTGCGCACCGGAGAGGCCAGGGAGTAGACAACCAGATCGATTTGACCCAGATCCTGCTTGATAAGCTCAATCACCTTGGCGCGGCACTCGTTGGAGAAGGCATCGCCGTTGACGCTCTTGGCGTAGAGGCCCGCCTCTTTGGCTGCCTTGTCGAAGGCGGCAGAGTTGTACCAGCCAGCGGTACCGGTCTTGGACTCGGTGCCCGCTTTTTCAAAGAAGACGCCGAGGGTGGCGGCGCCGCTACCGAAGGCAGCCGCAATCCGGGAGGCCAGGCCATAACCGGTGGAAGCGCCGATCACCAGCACCTTTTTGGGACCATTCTCGATGGTGCCCTTGGCCTTGGTATAAGCGATCTGGCGACGAACATTGGCTTCACAACCGACCGGATGAGTGGTGGTGCAGATAAAGCCGCGAACCTTGGGTTTGATGATCATATGGGGTCTCGGATCCGTTTAATGGATGAAATCGGGGCATAAGATACCTCATCTTGCCGCGATAAGGTGCTCTGATGTGTTGAACTGCGGCAAAAATGGCCATTCAGGGTGACAGCTGCCGTCAAAAATGCACAATTTTTCGGAAAGCGTCACTTCATCAGTCCGGTAATGAATCTTCCCATATCTATGGAAACCGATGACATGTTTCAACACAGGTGCAGTACGAACAACATGATACAAAAAGGCCCCGAACTCTCGGGGCCTGGGGGTAATGTCATCGAACTATATCAAGCGGCATGTGAGCGCCATTTAAAATGATTAATCTGTGTTCTCATTGACTTGGCCATCTCATCAAGACGCTGACACTTGGCCGATACATGGGCTGCCGAGTCCGAGGTATGTACTGCGATATCGGCAATATTGACCATGCTGCGCGTCATCTCTTCGGTGACTTTGCTTTGCTCTTCGGCTGCAGCAGCGACTTGCACATTGAGATTATTCAGATCATCCACCGCACTCACAATTTCTTCCAAAGAGACGCCACAGGTCAGCATCAGGGTATTCGTCTTCTCCACTTCAGATAATCCGATATTCATACTATCAACAGCCATAGTTGCATTCTGTTGCAGGCGATTGACGGTGTTCTGGATTTCTCCGGTAGAGTTTTGGGTGCGCTGAGCAAGTACCCGGACTTCATCAGCCACCACCGCGAAGCCACGCCCCTGCTCACCAGCTCTGGCGGCTTCGATGGCCGCATTCAGTGCCAGTAAATTGGTTTGTTCGGCAATCGAGCGAATAACCCCCATCACCTGGGTAATGTTATTGCTTTCGATAGCCAGGTTTTGCAGCACAGTGGATGTATTTTGCAATTGACCAGAGAGCAGAGCCATATTCCCAATGGTCTCCTTGACAACCGCTTGCCCCTCTTCTGCCTTGTTTTCAGCCTGACGGGCGGCAATTGCAGCACTGTTTGTATTTTGAGCGATTTCGTTAACCGTTGCGCTCATCTCATTCATCGCCGCAGCGCTCTGATCTGTCTCCAGACGCTGCTGGGCCATTTGCTCTGCACTGGTTAGCCCCAGCTCGTTCAGTGCATCGGCGCCTGTCGATAACTGTTCGGCCACGTCATCCATTTCGCCAATCAATCTGCGGAAATGGCTAACCATATCATTCAGCGCCCGTGCGACTTGCCCCAATTCATCTTCCCGAATGACGGGGACGGTGACGGTCAAATCCTGCTCATGCTGCAATTTGTAAAGCGCTCTGCGCAAAGCGGTGAGCGGTTGACTGATCCCGCGAAAAATCCAGATCCCCAGCACGGATAAAGCGAACAGGGCAATCCCGGTAATGGAGAGGAAGGCAAATGAAAAATCAACGGCCAGACTTTCCAGGGTACCAACATGCTCATCTGCAAATCTCAGCTGGAGTTCAACCAGCTTGCCCAGCTCCTCATTAAAAGGATCAACCGTGCTGTATAACTGATGAATTGCCTTATCAAGAGGAGCTTTTAATGAAAGATCACTCTGAATACCATCCAGTGTAATGTCGGCTTTGTTCATCAATACCTGGGCAGACTCCGCTATCGCCCGCTCTTCCGCAGACATCTTCTGGGCCATGTAACGCTTCCATTCCGTTGCGGCTTTTAACTGCGCTTCAGTAACGGAACGTTTTGCCTCTTCACGGGTGATTAATCCAACATGCGCTTTATTGATCGCATCAACGACACTGACCGCATACAAGTCTGAAATCAGCTTCAGTTCGGATAACTGCTGCACCTCCTCTTCATTCACCTGATGGGCAGCCTGATTCATCAGGCGCATCCCCCAAAGGGAGAGAGTGCACAGCAAAATCATACAAAACAGCGGTACCACAACCAGCATCAATAATTTGCTACGAACCGAGATCCCTTTCATGGTGTCGTCCTCATACTCAGGCCACTGGTCGTTTAATATGCAATTGATACACCAAGCATCACGCGACCACTCATTTCAATACAATCACCCGCTTACCTCATTAAAAAGCGCGGTCTGTGCACCATAGTGCAATGCAAGTTGCAACCTGTTCGCAAAACCAGACTTAAACACATCACCGCAGAAGAAGGGCTAATGCCCTTATTGATAATGCGCTTTTTGAGTCTATTCATCATTTCGTTGATGTCTAATCTTCGCAAAGCAAAATCCGTAGCGTGTTGCAGCCTGCATCGTCCATGAACTGATGGCGGCAACGTCCACGAAACTAGCAGGCAATGCGAGTGATGTGGCCATCCTGCAGCTTATAGAAGGCATCTTGGGGCAACTCCTGTGACCAGGTCGCCTCATAGCCGAGATCGGCATAGACGCCGCGCAGGATGGCACCGAGCAGACCGTGGGAGATAACGATGGCCCGCTCGGCGATGGCGGGATCCTGCAACCACTGGTGTGCCCGGCGCTGAATGCTCTCGAAGCTCTCGGCCCCCGGTGCCTGCAGATACCAGTCCCCCTTGCCGGTATCGAGCTCGGGGTGGGCAAGACGCAGCGCAGGTATCTGGCAGCTCTCCCACTCCCCCATCCCCAGCTCCATCAAGCGATCGTCCCAGATGATGCGATCCGCTGACAGCCCCAGCTGCTCGCACACCAGCAGCGCAGTCTGACGGGCGCGACCGAGCGGGCTGGCATAGACGGTCCAGCGGGCGGGATCCGCCAACTCGTCGGCAAGCCGCCGCCCCATGGCGATGGCTTGCGCCTCACCCTTGTCGGTCAGATCGGAGTTGCAACGCCCCTGCAGACGCTGCTCGGCATTGAAGCGAGTCTGGCCATGGCGCAGCAGATAGATGAGTCGAGACATGATTTCTCCAGCACGTTCAGAGAGATAGAAAAATAAAGGGGGAAGATGATAACAGATGAGCCCGAAGGATGGCCCAAACAGAGAGGCTGAAGCGGGCGTAAAAAACGGGTCAAGGCTGACCCGTTTGCTGCCAATTTGGCCAGAGTGTATCGGCTCAGCCCTTCTTGATCTCCCGCAGATAGCGGTAGATGGAGTGGACCGAGATCCCGAGCTGGCGCGCCGCAATCTGGGCACTGTCTTTTAACTCGAAGATCCCCATGTCGTGCAGCTGGTTGACGATGACCCGTGTCTTCTGGGATGGGGGAACAGCCTCGTTGCCGCGCACCTCGGCACTGACGGTGTCAATGGTGCTGTTGAGCGCTTCGTCGATGTTGCGGGCGAACACCTCCGGGGTGGCATGGCTCTCGTGGGGATGCATGCACTCCGGCATCATGGTCCGTAGCACGGATTGCAGCGGAGCGTCCATGTCGCTGTTGATACAGAGCAACCCGATGGCTCTGTGCTCCCCGTTGCGGATCACGGTAGTGATGGAGCGCAGGGTCTTGCCGGTGGCGCACTTGGTCATGTAGGGACTGGAGATATCCTGCCCGCTCTTGAGCTTCATCATCGCCAGGTTGGTGATGGGGGCGCCGACACTGCGGCCGGTGATATGGCCGTTGGCAATCTTGACGATCGAGGGATTGCGCGCATCCAGACTGTGGAGCAGCACTTCGGTGTGCTGACCATACATGGCGGCGATGCCGTCCACAATGTTCTCCATCGACTTGAGGATCTCAAAATCGCTCGGACTCAACTCTTGCAGCTTCACAATGGGACCTTCTTGCAAAGGTTGCTGCCGGGCAATGGGTGTCGGGCAGCAACCAACAGGGACATCAGGCGGACATGATATCAATAATGGTGCTGTCTGTGGCAGACATGCCCTCCTTCACCATCTGACCGACGTTGCGGATGGTCTGATCCACGTCGCCGGCGACGATCCCCTGCCCCGACACCGAGTGGCTGTTGAGGGCCATCAGGAAGCCGCGCACCGCCGCGCCGGAGGAGGTACTCACCTTCATGGCGCAGGAGGCTTTCGCCCCGTCGCACACCATACCGGCACTGTCGCTCAGCACGTTCTGGATGGCGAAGCAGGATTGCTCGAAGCTGCCGCCCGCCAGATAGACCATGGCCATTGAGGCGGCCGCGCTGGTCACGGTATTGCCACAGAAAGCCGACAGCGGCGGATAATGGGACTTGATATAGATGGCGCCCAGATGGCTCATGATGAGGGCGCGAGCCAGCTGCTCTTCGCTGGCTGCAAAGCGCTCGGCAATCACCATCACCGGAATGGTGGCGGCAATGCCCTGGTTGCCGCTGCCAAAGTTGCTCATGGCTGGCAGGGTCGCGCCCCCCATGCGGGCATCGGAGGCAGCCGCCGTCATCATCACGATGCGGTTCATCACATCCTCGCCGATAAGACCGGCATTGATGTTCTGCTGCATGGTGCGGCCAATCTCCAGGCCATAGGGGTTGTTCATCCCCTCGGCGGAGAGCTTGCCGTTAAGTTCCGAGGCTTTGAGGATGAACCTGATCTGCTCGAACTCCACCTGAGTGGCGAACTCGTAGATGGCGGCGATGCTGATATCTACCCCGTCGCAGATGGAACCGGTGGCACCGCCCTGGCTCTGATCGGCGGTGAAGGTCACCTCGCCATCGCGGCGCTGCTCGACGATGCGGGTATGACCGCCGCAGAGGGTCACTTCGGCGCTGTGTTCTTCACCCTTGTCATCAGTGCCATAAACGGTCACGCGGCAGAAGATAAACTCGGGGGCGGCGGTGCGGCTCACCTGCACCTTGCCGGCATCGATCAGCTGCTGGGCACGATCCACCTGTGCTGGCTGGATCGCGGCCAGCACCTCCAGCCCGGCATCGGCGTTGCCGCCGATGGCACCGGCCGCGGCCGCAATGGCCAGACCGATCTTGCCGGTGCCCGGCACATAAACACCCATCGAGTTTTTATAGAGATTGTCCGACACCGCAACCTCGAGGCGACCGGGCTCACACCCCAGTTGCCGAGCGGCGACAGCCGCGGCATAGGCGGCGGCGATTGGCTCGGTACAACCCAGCGCTGGTTTGACAACCTGTTGAATAATCTGCAGATACTGCTGCCACGCTTGTTTCATCACTTGAACCTTTTTATCAGCATTAACGAGCGATATGGGCGATCGCTTCCACTTCAACCTTGACGCCCATCGGCAGATCCTTCACTGCGAAGCAGCTGCGCGCCGGACAATCTTTCTGGAAATAGGCTTTATAGACCTCGTTGAACGCGGCAAAATCGCTGATCTCGGCGAGGTAGCAGGTGGTTTTGAGCACGGTATCCAGCGAGCCGCCAGCGGCTTCCAGCACGGATTTCAGGTTTTCCAGTGACTGGCGGGTCTGGTCGGCAATGCCCCCTTCCACCACACCACCCTGCTGCTTGCAGACCGGCAACTGACCGGAGGTAAAGATGAGGTCGCCATAGGCAGTGCCGTGGCTGTAGGGACCGATAGCGTCAGGTGCCGCTGCTGCTGTGATGATGCGTTTCATATAGCCACTCCTGTTTGTGCAATTTTTTTTGCAATCATGAATCTCGTTCCGTTCAACATTATTTGCTTTTTATTTTATCCATTCAACAAAAAGATACAAAAATGGCGTTTAAAGGCACCTTTCGGCCTCAATATAAACCGTGATCACCATCCTGATTTGAACAAAAGTACTCTTATGGGCATTGTTTATGACAGTTTCATTCAACTATATTTGCGCCGCTTTCCCACATCCCTACAAAAAAGAAGGTTTTAATGGACGCGCATAGCACTACACTCGCCAGCCCCGTGATGGGCACGCTGGAATGGAAAGAAGCGGTTCGCTTCGACAGCACCGACTGGGGCTGGATCATCATGAGCATCGGCATGGCCATCGGCGCGGGGATCGTCTTCCTGCCGGTACAGGTGGGTCTGATGGGCTTGTGGGTCTTTCTGCTCTCGGCTGTGATCGGCTACCCCGCCATGTACATGTTCCAGCGCCTCTTTATCAACACCCTGGCCACTTCGCCGGAGTGCAAGGATTACCCCAGCGTCATTACCGGCTACCTTGGCAAGAACTGGGGTGTGCTGCTCGGCGCGCTCTACTTCGTGATGCTGGTGATCTGGGTCTTCGTCTACTCCACCGCCATCACCAATGACAGTGCCTCCTTCCTGCAGAGCTTCGGCGTCACCGACGGCCTGCTCTCCGAAAACCCGCTCTACGGTCTGGTGCTGATCTGCGGTCTAGTGGCACTGGCCTCGCGCGGCGAAAACCTGCTGTTCAAGATCTCCACCTTTATGGTGCTGACCAAGATCAGCGTGGTGGCCGTGCTCGGCCTTATGATGGTGGACAAGTGGGATGCGGCAAACATCACCGCCATGCCCGCCGCCGGTGACTGGATGAAGGATGCCATCATCATGCTCCCCTTTACCCTCACCTCCATCCTCTTTATCCAGAGCCTGAGCCCCATGGTGATCTCCTACCGCTCGCGGGAAAAGTCGCTGGAAGTGGCCCGCTTCAAGGCGATGCGCGCCATGAATATCGCCTTCGGCATCCTGTTTGTGGTGGTGTTCTTCTACGCGGTCTCCTTCACCCTGGTCATGGGCCACGATCAGGCGGTCAAAGCCTCCGAAGAGAACATCTCCGCGCTGGCGATGGTAGCCCAGGGGATGCCCGGCCAGACCCTCAAGCTCCTGAGCCTCACCCTCAACATCTTTGCGGTAATGACCGCCTACTTCGGCGTCTATCTGGGCTTTCGTGAAGCCTGTCAGGGTCTGGCGATGAACCTGCTGCGCCGGGTGCTGCCGGAAAACCGCATCAACAAGGGATTGGTGGGTAAGGGCATCATGGTGTTTACCGTCATGCTCTCCTGGGGGGCCATCGTGCTCAACGCACCGGTACTGAGCTTCACCTCCATCTGCAGCCCCATCTTCGGCATGGTGGGTTGCCTCATCCCGGCTTATCTGGTCTATCAGGTACCGGCGCTGCACAAGTACAAGGGCACCTCCCTCTACATCATCATCGTCACTGGCCTACTGCTCTGTGTCTCGCCCTTCCTGGCGTTCAACTGATCGATTGCAAACGCCCTCCTTATCGACTTCGGGCCACCTTCGGGTGGCCCGTTTTCTATTGGCTCGGCTGACGGCGTCCCGCCTGGAAGTAAAAAGCCAAGGGGATCACAACTTGCAACCGGCCATCACCCAAGGGAGGCCGCTCGGAGTACTATTCAGGCAATACGACTCACGCCCGCACTCAGGTATCGAGGCTTAACATGAAATGGATTTTCAACCCCGCCATCCGGCTGGGCAATCAGCTCTCCTTCAAATACAAATTCCTGCTCTGGTCCTGTCTGATGCTGCTGCCACTGGCCTACAGCATGACCAATCTGCTGGGGCGGCTGCAGGATGACAACGTCCAGGCCAACCGCGAGCTGGCGGGAGTGGTCAATCTCGCCCCCGTTCCCGCCATCGAGCAAGCCCTGCTCACCCATCGCAATCTGGTAACCCGTCACGCCCATGAGGTGGATCCGGTCGGTGATGATCAGGTCAAGGCAGCCGCACAAACAGTTGATCAGAGCCTGCAAGCCTTTGCCGACACCAGCCAGAACAACCCCTCCTTTGAAGTGATCCAGCAGGGCTGGGCCGCCCTGCAGAGTGAAGCGGGCAAGCTGGAAGTGGAGCAGAGCAACCTGCGTCACGACAAGCTGCTGACCAAGGTGCGCCACCTCTACAAGCACATTACCGCCAGTAGCAGCCTGATCCAGGATCCGGCGCTCGGTACCTACTACATGGTGATCCTCGCCAGCGAGCGGTTGCCGCAACTGCGCGACCTGCTGGCCCAGGTGCGGGATCGCGCCGCCACCATCGCCGATTTCGGCCTGTTTCAGGCCGAGGGCTACAGCGGCCTGCGTTTTCGTCTCGACCTGATCAGCGCCACTCTGCAAGAGCTGGAGGCCGATCTGACCCTGCTATACCAGATTGAACCGGCCTACCGCGCCGAGCTGGGTCTGCAGACCGATGCTCTGATACAGCTGGTGCGTCAGGGGGTCGAGACCATGGAAAACAAGATGATGAAGGATCAGCTGGTGCAGCTCTCCACCAAGGAGGTGCAAGCGCTGGGGGATAAAATGGACGAGGCCATCACCGCGCTGGCAGGCCAGGTACGCCAGCGGCTGGAGGCCGACTTACATCAGCGGCTGACCGCCAACCAGCGCCACTTCTGGTGGGTCACCGCGCCGCTGACCATCAGCTTGCTGCTCTACCTCTACCTGATGATCGGCGCCTATCTCTCCCTGCGCGACACCGTAGGGCGGGTGCGTGATATTGCCGCTCGGGTCAACGCCCAGGATCTCAGCCAGCATATCGAGATCGTCGGTCAGGACGAGCTGGCCGCCATCAGCCGGGATTACAACGTGACCCTGGAGACCCTGCGCACCCTGATGCTGCGAGTGCGTGAAAATGGCGTCACCGTGGTGGAGAGCGCCACCGAGATCGAAGCGCGTACCTGCCGCTCACAGGAGGTGATCGCCGATCAGCAAGGGGAGACCCATCAGGTCGCCACCGCCATCAAGGAGCTGGCCGCCACCTCACAAGACATGGCGGGCAACGCCCTGCAAGCCGCCCGCATGACCCAGGAGGCGCAGAACGTGGTCGGTCAGGGCGAGGATGTGGTGGAACGAACCATCAAGGCAATCGACCATATCAACCGCGAGGTGCTGCGTACCGCCGACACCATAGGCCAGCTGGAACAGCAGTGCAGCCAGATTGGCGGCGTCATCAGCGTGATCCGCAGCATCGCCGAACAGACCAACCTGCTGGCCCTCAACGCTGCCATCGAAGCGGCCCGGGCTGGTGAGCAGGGTCGCGGCTTTGCGGTGGTGGCCGACGAGGTGCGGTCTCTTGCCAACCGCACCCAGGGGGCTACCGTCGAGATCCAGCAGATGATTGAACAGCTGCAATCCGGCGCCCGCGCCTCGGTCACCGCCATGTCGGCGGCCAGCCATGAAGCGCAGGAGGGGGTCGGGCTGGCGCAGGAGGCAAAACAGGCTTTCGGCGCCATCACCGAGAAGGTGGATCGGATGGTCGATACCAACGCCATCATCGCCAGCGCCATCGAGCAGCAGGGCGCAGTGGTCAACGAGATCGAACGCAACGTGGTGCGCATCTCCGATGGCAGTGACGAGGCGCTGCAAGTGGCCAGCGCCGCCCGCGATGCCGCCCGCCAGATCCACCAGCTCACCGAACAGCTGCGCGCCATGGTACAGAGCTTCGTGCTGTAACAGAGCGCTGACAAGCCGGGCTCAACGTGAGCCCGGCATTATCTCGGTCTCGCCCCTGCCAACAACATCTCGGTTGCTCGGATCATCCAGAAAATCTCTGCGACCCACTTGCCGGGCAAACGCCAACAAAGTAGTCTCGAACGAAAACAAAATGCGGCATTCCCGACACGCGCTCTCGATGATGTCGAGGGAAACCAAGCCGCCTGCGAACCACAGATTAAAACCAGCGTCACGTCATCTATCACCCGCTTCAAGCGAGGATTTACCCATGGCCAGATACCAGTTTTTTACCATTCCGGCATCCAATCGGCAGCAATACACCTTTATCGACATGGCATCTCCGACTTTTTTGAGTGAAAAGGCGGCACTGCTGACCCAAGGATTCGAGGTGGAGGAGGACTTTATTGACGCGACCAGTCCACGGGAGGCCGTCGAGAAGTACCAGTCCAATTTTCTCTATGTAGCGGACGAGATTGGCAAGTCCGATAGCAGCTACGCCGCGGCCGTAGCCATGCTGGAGATTGGCAAGGGGTTATTGGGCAATAAAGCCCGCTGAGATAAGGTACAGCGGTGAAGAGTGGTGGCCATCGTGGCAACGCGCCCGATGGCCATATGGCAAGACATCAATTCGGTGATTTAGAAGCGCCCCAGCTGCTGGAGCATCTCGATCAGCTCCTCTTCGCTGCTCGGCTCATAGGCCAGCTGAAGGCTCGGCGCAGCGCCCCCCATCAGCATGTAGACGTTGGTGCTGCAGTGGTCGTAGTGATACCACTTACCGTCGATACAGACGTCGGTATAGCATCTCGGGTCCCTTTTCAGTTCCATATGCACATCCTTTTGTTACATCCCATCAACATCACTCCTGACCGTAAAATAACCACCGAGGTTCACGCTTGATGCAGATCAAGGGAAGCGGCTGAAAGGGACAGATATCAGCCAGATCTGTGGCCTGCGGATGCCCCGAGCCACCATAGGTTATCCGAATGAAGACGGGCCGAGTGCCCTGTCATATCGCCGGATGGCCCCCGGTAACAAAAACGGCGCCCGCAGGCGCCGTTTTTTCATTCCCGTCATGTTATTTCCACCGACGGGGTAAACAAGCAAGAGGCTTATTCGTCTTCCAGATAGGCGTAGCCTTGCAGGCCCAGCTCCAGCTCGTCGAGCAGGGCTTTGCGAGTGGCATCGTCCAGCGCCGGGTGAGCGGCGATCCGCTGGTAGTTTTCGCGGATCACGGACGGGTCGATGTTGACGTAACGCAGCAGCTGGTCGACGGTGTCGCCGCGCACCACGTTGCGAATGTCCATCTTGCCCTCTTCGTCCAGCCACACTTCCGCGCAGTGGGTGTCACCAAACAGGTTGTGCAGATCCCCCAGGATCTCCTGATAGGCACCGACCAGGAAGAAGCCGACGTGGCACTCTTCGTTCTCGCCGTAGACCGGCATCGGCAGGGTGCTCTCGACCCCCAGACCGTCAACATAGTGCTCGACCTGACCGTCAGAGTCACAGGTGATATCCATCAGGATACCGCGACGGGTAAGCGGACGATCGAGACCCGCCAGCGGCATCACCGGGAATACCTGACCGATACCCCAGGCATCCGGCAGGGACTGGAACAGGGAGAAGTTGGCAAAGCACTTGTCCGCCAGCTTTTCACTCAGCTCGTCAGCCAGCGCACGGTGGTTGCGGTTGACCGGATTGAGCATCTCTTTGAGTGCCAGACAGGTGTTCTGGTGCAGCATCTCGGCCCAGGCACGCTGTTCAAGGTTCAAGAGGCCCATGGTGTACTGGGTGTTGACGTCACCCAGATCTGCCACCGAGTCATGGAAGATCTCCAGCAGGGAGGGATCTTCGCTACGCAGATCCAGCCAGCCTTTCCACATGTTCTGCAGAATGGTCGGCGCATCTTCGTCCGGCGCGCTGATGTCGTTCATCTCCACCCCTTCGGCACCAATGATATTGGTGACCAGCACGGCGTGGTGGGCGGTCAGGGCACGGCCAGACTCGCTGATGATGGTCGGGTGCGGCAGGTCGAACTCGCGGCAGACATCGCCGATGCCCCATACCACGTTGTTGGCGTACTCGGAGAGGCTGTAGTTGGCGGAGCAGTGGCTCTGGGAACGGGTTCCCTCGTAGTCCACACCCAGGCCGCCACCGACGTCCACGACTTCGATGTTGGCACCGAGGCGACGCAGTTCGGCGTAGAAACGGCCGCACTCGCGGATGCCGCCCTGAATGTCGCGGATATTGGCGATCTGGGAGCCCAGATGGAAGTGCAGCAGTTGCAGACAATCCAGCTTGCCCAGCCCGCGCAGACGTTCGATCAGCGCCAGGATCTGGGAGGCGGAGAGACCAAATTTGGACATGGAGCCACCGCTCGATTCCCACATGCCGGAGCCGGTGGAAGCGAGCTTGGCACGCACCCCGATGTTGGGCTTGATGTTGAGACGAGCTGACTCGTCCAGCACCATTTCCAGTTCGGAGGGCTTCTCCACCACGATGTAGACCTTGTGGCCCATCAGGTTGCCCAAGAGGGCGTGGCGGATATATTCGCGGTCTTTGTAACCGTTGCAGACGATCACTGAGCCTTGCTCATGGTGATGGGACAGCACGGCCAGCAGTTCCGGTTTGGAACCAGCTTCCAGGCCAAGCCGGGGCTTGTCGCTGTAGGACTGGCTGATGGTCTCGATGACACGACGCTGCTGGTTTACCTTGATCGGGTAAACGCAGAGGTAGTCCCCTTCATAGCCTGACTTCTCGATGGCCTGACCAAAGGCGTTGAACAGCGCATCGACCCGACTCTTGAGAATGTCGGGGAAGCGCAGCAACACGGGGGTGGTCAGCCCGGACTGACGCAACTGTTCGATGGCGTCAGAGAGCACAATATGCGCGTCAGGGCGTGATTTGTCGGGGGCGACGGTCACATGACCGGCGTCATTGATATTGAAAAAACCCGCACCCCAGTAGGGAACGTTGTAGACCTTCAAGGAGTCCTTGCTGGACCAGTTAGTCATGGGCTATGCCTCGCAAATGAGCGACCCAAAGTCGCCTTCGTTACCCTCAATCACATCCAGACCATCTAGTGCAGAGTACGGCGAGCGCTGCCATCACGAGATGCAGCCACCCAAACCAACGCTTTGCACATCGCGGCAAGCCAGAGGCTGCCTGGTGGATCTTGGGGAAGTAACGAGTCTTGATGTGGGGCTGGTGGCTTTACATCAAGCTCAACGGTATGCGGTGCCACTATGCCGTAGCGCCGCGGTACTTTGATGACAGACGACATCAGCCACGCCGTCAGTTCATCATTCGGCAGCGATCCCGACAGAAGGAGAGGGTTCCAAGGAAGAGAAGCGAAGGCGCCAGCACGCATGCGTGTTGATAGACGACAACAACCACAGCCCACCTCACCGTCAGTGACCGCCCATGACAAGGGAAGATGATGAGCCGGTGGCCCACTCGGTCAAATGAAGGATGAGAGTCTGTTGTTCTCCCTGATACCGGAGCCTAACCGGTATTAAAGAAACCATTCCCCAGCAGTGTCTGTCGTTTCTGCGTGCCTCGCCCTATAGGCGTATGATCGGTCGGGTTTCTGGCGGCTCTGCCTGCTTCAGGGTTACCCTTGGATCGGCGCGGAGTGTACACACTTACCGCGGGCAGTGACAATAAAAAATAGTGTTCAAAATCCCCTTTTAATAAGTCGATCAAATCTTGCTGGCGGGCAGGCGGGCTCTGGGATGGCGCAGGTTATGCGACAGCCCGATTCCCCCTTGAAAAGTGTGCGAAAACGCCATGGTTGGGCTGACGCCTTGCTGTGCGGTCGCTGAGGGGAATTTGGCCGCTTCCGCCAGCGCCTAAATATTGCAATAAATGCCACATTTATGCGCTCTCCCTCCCGGACGTTGCCCCGCGCGCCGCACATTCGCCGCTCTTCCCTTGCGTCAAAAAATGGGAAAAACCTGCGCTGACGCAATGAGTGTCCCGCACGGATTGGCCACAATGACCGCTCACAATCGGTTAGAGGCTGACTAATGGATACCCTGCTTGAGCGTTTTCTGCGTTACGTAACTTTTCATACCCGCTCCGATGAGACCAATCCAGCCTGCCCCAGCAGCGAAGGCCAGCTGATCTTTGCCCGTGCCCTGCAAGAAGAGATGAAGGCGCTGGGGCTGAGCCAGGTCACCCTGGATGAAAACGGCTACCTCACCGGCTGCCTGCCGGGCAACCAGCCGGACGCCCCCGCCATCGGCCTGATTGCCCACATGGACACCGCCGACTACGAGGCGGAGCACGTAGTACCGCAAATCATCGAAAACTATCAGGGCGGCGACATCTGCCTTGGCAAGGGTGACGAGGTGCTTGCCATCCGTGACTACCGCTTCCTGAAAAACTATCTGGGTCAGGATCTCATCACCACCGACGGCACCACCTTGCTTGGCGCCGACGACAAGGCGGGCATCGCCGAGATCCTCACCGCCATCGACCACCTGCAGGTCCACCCCGAGATCCCGCGCGGCGATATCTGGATCGGCTTTACCCCAGATGAAGAGATTGGCCGCGGCGCCAACCTGTTCCCGCTGGAGAGATTCCCTGCCAAGTGGGCCTATACAGTGGATGGCGGCGAACTGGGCGAGCTGGAGTATGAAAACTTCAACGCCGCCAGCGCCACGGTGCGTTTTATCGGCAATAACGTCCACCCCGGCACCGCCAAGGGGAGCATGATCAACAGCCAGACTCTGGCCGCCCGCTTCCACGCTGCCATGCCTGCCGAGCAGACCCCGGAGTGCACCGACGGGTATGAGGGCTTCTTCCATCTGGCCCAGATGAACGGCACCGTGGAGGAGAGCACCCTCCACTACATCATCCGTGACTTCGACGACGAGCACTTCGCCGCACGCAAAGCCGAGATGCAGAGCCGGGTCGCCGCCCTGCAAGCCGAGTATCCGAAGGCCCGCATCGAGCTGACCCTGACCGACAGCTATCGCAACATGCGCAGCCAAATAGAGCCGCACATGCATATCGTCGAGCTGGCTCGTGCCGCCATGGAGGCCGCCGACGTGGTGCCCAAGATCAAACCCATTCGCGGTGGTACCGATGGAGCCCGCCTCTCCTTTATGGGTCTGCCCTGCCCCAACCTCTTCACCGGTGGTCACAACTTCCACGGCAAGCACGAGTTCATCCCGCTGCAATCCATGGAAAAAGCGGTCGCCACCCTGGTGGAGCTGGTGCGCCTCACCGCAGCCTGGCGCGGTTAATCGGTAGCTGTCATTACCAGGGCAAAGGGGGGAGCCGGTCAACCGGCCCCCCCTTGCTATCTGGCCATCCCCCATCAGGAAAGAGAAACAGGGAGAGTCGCTCAGGAGCAACTGGCTGTCACTGCCATCAAACTGTCATCCCGCTGACATGTCGCGGGAACAGTGTCACATCATGCTGGGAGCAACGGATCGCCGGAGCCCTCCAGATGTTCACTATCGATACCCTGCTAACCCAACACTTCCCCCGCCTGCTTGGCTACCCCCTGCTCACCCCGCTGTTAAAGCGGCTGCTGGGCTGGCTGCTCAACGAACGTGCCTTTGCCGACTTTGCCACCCGCTACCCGCACCTGCGCGGCCTCGACTTTGTCGAGCAGGCGCTGACCCAGCTCGATTTCGACTATCGGGTCAGCGAGGCGCAACTGGAGCATATTCCCGCCAGCGGCCGGGTCATTCTTGTCGCCAACCACCCAATCGGCTCGCTGGACGGACTGGCGCTGCTGCAACTGCTCGGTCGCATTCGCCCCGATGTAAAGATCGTCGCCAACCAGCTGCTGGCCCAGCTCGCGCCGCTGCGCCCTCTGCTATTGCCGGTAGACAATATGGAGGGCAAGACCGATCGACAGGCCATCCTCGCTATGAATGAACACCTCGCCCATGAAGGGGCGCTGGTGATCTTCCCCGCAGGTGAAGTCTCGCGGCTTGGCCTCAAGGGGGTGAAAGATGGCCCCTGGCAGGCAGGCTTTATCAAGCTGGCCCAGCGCACCCGCACCCCGCTGGTGCCCATCCATCTGGGGGGACGCAATAGCCTCTGGTTCTATCTCGCCTCCTGGCTCAACAAGCCAGCCTCCGCCCTGTTGCTGGTGCGTCAGCTGTTTCGCCAGCAGGGGCAGACCCTGCCGGTGACCATAGGGGCGCGCATTCCGCTCGGCAGTTTTCAGGAACTGCCCGCCAAGACGGCGGCGCGGCTGGTGCGCAACCACCTCTACCGGATTGGCCGTGGCAAGGCGGGACGGCTGCAGACCGAGGCCCCCATCGCCCTGCCGGAGGATCGCCGCCAGCTCAAACAGGCCATCGAAAGCTGCGAACAGCTCGGCACCACCCCGGATGGTCAGGGGATCTACCTCTACCGCCGCCATGAACTGAGTCACTCGGTGATCCTGCGCGAGCTGGGGCGGCTGCGGGAGATCGCATTTCGCGCGGTGGGGGAAGGATCCGGCAAGCGGCGGGATCTCGATGGCTTTGACAACGACTATCACCACCTGATCCTCTGGGATCCGGCCCGACTCGACATTATCGGCGCCTACCGCTTTGCCCCGGTGGCGGAGCTGCTGGCCAGCAAGGGGAAGGATGGTATCTACAGCCACACCCTGTTCGGCTTTGAGGATAAGCTGCTGCCCCGGCTGGAGCAGGCCATCGAGCTTGGCCGCAGCTTTATCCAGCCCGCCTACTGGGGCAAGCGGGGGCTCGATTATCTCTGGTTCGGCATCGGTGCCTATCTGGCCCGCTATCCCCGCTACCGCTACCTGTTTGGCCCGGTGTCGCTCTCCGGCAGCCTGCCGCCGGCGGCCAAGGATATGCTGGTGAGCTTCTACCGCCAGCACTTTGCCCCCGAGCTGGCGCTGTCCCCCTCCCGCCGTCCCTACCCCGAGACGCAACCTCTGTTCGAGGGGTTGGATTACGGCGCCGACCTCAAAGCACTCAAGGCCCGCCTCGACAATTTGGGCTGCGCCATCCCTACCCTCTACAAGCAGTATTCCGAGCTGTGCGAGCCGGGCGGCGTCCAGTTTATGGATTTTGGCATCGACCCCGACTTCAACCACTGCATCGACGGGCTGGTGTGGGTCGATGTGAGCCGCATCAAGTCCCACAAGCGGGCCCGCTATATCGGCAGTCATCTGGCCGAGCCGCGCTTATAACCCTGCTGGAGCCAGGCAAACAGCCAAAGGCAAAAAAGGAGAGAGAGGCCATCGCCTCCCTCTCCTTTCGCTCTCATGCTCAGCACCTTTTCGAGGCGCTCGGCCCATCTGGCGTTACTCGGCCGCCTTGCGATCCGAGTGGCCGAGATCCCGCTCAGGGGCGATAACATCGCGCACCCGCTGCTTGATCTCCTTGGCCTCGGGGAAGCCGTCATCGACCACTCGATCCCACACCTGCACCCCGCCCACCAGAATGCGGAACTCCCCCTTGCTGGCCGGCACCAGCGCCACCTCCCCCAGATCGCTGTCGAAGGTGGAGAGCAGCTCCTGCGCCAGCCAGGCGGCGCGCAGCATCCAGCGACAGAGGGTGCAGTAGCGGATTTCGATGCGGGGTTTGCTGATCAGGGTTTCAGACTCGGTCATGAGTGACTCCATAAAAAAGCGACAATGGCGGGAAGTGGCGTACCGCTGCCCAATGGCCGCTCCCGGTTTGGTCAAATCAGTGCTGATCAACCCCATGAAAATCGGCCAGCCAATGGCGGGCAATGGTACGCATCGCCGATTCTGGCAGCTCGAACAGGCCGGGAGCAAGAGGGCCTGCCGCCAGCATCCGGATCCCTTCCATAATCTCCGCCAGCACCAGATAGACATATTCGCCAATCACGGCGCCATGAACGAAGTTGACCGCCTCGCCCCGGTTGAGCAGGTAGATCTGGGTACCATCCGGCCGGTTGAGGGCCAGCACATGGGGGCACACCTCTTCGCTCGGCCACGGCAACTGGGCCAGCGAGAAGGCGAACTCGTCGTCAGCCGAGGTGACCGAGGCCACCATGGTGCCGGGGCGCAGCGCCTGCAGATCCGCCAAATCCAGCGAGCCGTTGCCGGTAGAGCAGATCACCAGCTCGGCGCGGCTCAAGGCTTCAGCCTTGGTGATCAAGCGAAAACCGTGAGAGAGCGCTTCGACCTGTCGCAGCACATCTGTTTCCACCAGCCCGAGATGGAGGTTGCGACAACGCAGGTCGCGGGCGATGCTGCGCCCCACCTTGCCATAGCCAAACAGCACGGCTTCGCAGACGTTGAAAGTACGGTTGAGATTACGAGCCAGCGACTCCGCGGAGTAGACCACGCTCAAACCAATCTGGATATCCTCGGCCTGCTTGAGGGGACTGCGTGCCACCGACACCACCGGGGTCGCCAGCACCTCCTGCTCATAGCGCTGATGGCCGTTCTCGGTCATCTCCACCACCCCGAGGAAACGGGGGCCGAAGTATTCACTCAAGGTCACCTGGGTTTTGGCAAAGTAACCACCAATATCGAGGATCAGCAACCGCTCGTGGGGGGCCACCAGCGGTGCAATCTGCTGGATGAGGCTGTCGGGTTCATTGGTCCAGCGCCGGTTGAGGGGCAGCACAGGATAGTGCTGGGATACCCACTCCAGGGTCGGACCGTGTACCGATTTCGGTTTGGGCAAAATGGCGCCAATCCGCCCAATCCGGGAAAGCGCTTCGACAAAACGGGGGCGATCAGGAAGCAGGTGAGTGACCAGCAGAATGCAGAGACCATCGATACGTCCCTGTCCGGTGAAATGGCGAAAAAACAGATGCTCAGATCCTTGACTGCGCAACTGTGGCCTCCTTATGTGCCGCAAAGCAGGCAAACAGAACCCGGCGCGGCCGGGTTCTGTGTGTGTCCAAATAAAATGAAAAACCTTTTTATCTGAAACACATAGGTGGCTCAATCATTATCTGCCAAGAGTATGAGCGGGCAAAAATGACTGTAATTGCCTGTTTTTCATGCAAAAATCAGTACAAAGAAGCAGCAGGCCACACCCACCACAGGCTGAGCCCGGTTCCCGCGGCAGCAAGCAATATCAGCCCACCCCAACGCACTGGCCACGGTTTGTCACGCAACACCCACTCCAGCAGCGGCAGCAACCAGACCGGCAGCAACACCACCAGCGGCACCTCCACATATTGCCAGGCCAGCATCTGGACGAAGGCGAGGACCAGCGCCAGACCGGCTGGGGCTACCTTGATGCCAACAAAGGTGGCGAGCAGGGCGCGAAAACCGGCGAAAGCGGCCAGCGCACCGGCCAGCTGGGCAATCAGCAGACTACCATCGATGCCGATCACCAGCGCCAGCCAGATAAAGCCGAGGGCAAACCCGAGCCCCTCGCGGCTATCACAGCGCAAGGTGCTCCAGCCAAACCAGAGGATGGCGGGCAGTAGCGCCAGCCAGATCCCGGGTTCGCTCACCAGTACCGAGGCCAATCCCTGCCACCACACCAGCGCACTGATCACGGCAAAGAGCAGCAACGAGCCGCGTTGATCGTTCACCTGAGCCGCGATGACGGGGACCAGCAGGGTCAGCGGCAGCCACTGCCACGCCTTGGCCGGAATACCATAGAGACCGCCGAGCAAGGAGCCCACCAGCCAGAGCGCCAGCGCGCCCCACAGATAACCCAGTCGCGGCCAGCGCCACGATAGCAAAGCGGCTCCCAGAGGAGCCGCCAGGGTTTGCAGCAGAAGTTCCGCGCCCATTACTTGCGTACGCCTTCGACAAACAGGTTGATGTTCATCTCGTCCGGAATGCCGGGCAGCATGTAACTCACGCCAAAATCACTGCGCTTGATGGTGGTGGAGGCGTTGAAGCCACTGCGGTAACCGCCCCAGGGATCCTTGCCCTCGCCAATTTTGACCAGATCGAAGGCCACTTCCTTGGAGACACCGTGCAGGGTCAGGGTCCCTTTCAGCACGCCTTTATCCTTGGTGCCCTCGTAAGCGGAGCTGACGAAGGTCATCTTGGGATACTGCTTCACGTCGAGGAAGTCAGGACTGCGCAGATGCTTGTCGCGGGCCTCGTGATTGGAGTCGACGCTGGCGGCATCCACTTCAAAGCTCGCCTTGGCGGCCGCCGGGTTGGCGTCATCCATGCTGAAGGTGCCGCTGAAGGTGTTGAAGCGACCCACCAGCTCGGAGAAGCCCAGGTGACCCACCTTGAACTGCACCGTGGTGTGCGCCGCATCCACATCATAATCCGCCGCCATCAGAGGGGTAGCCATAAACAGGCAGGAGGCCAGCAGAGCCTTGGTCATTTTCATCCGTTCGTTCCTTCATCTTGGGGTTCACATCAGTGGTTAAAATGCTAACCTCGTTCTGAAGATGAATAATCAGTGATTTATTAAATTCATTATTTACTGAGGATGGAAAATGGACCAGATCGCCGCCATGCGTACCTTTATCAAGGTGGTGGAGTGCCAGAGCTTTACCAAGGCCGCCAACCAGCTCGGCATCTCGGTCGCCATGGCCTCCAAGCTAATGCAGCAGTTGGAGGAGTCCCTCACCACCCGGCTGCTGTCGCGCACTACACGCCAGGTCAATCCCACCGAAGCGGGGCAGTTCTACTACCAGCGCTCCCTCGCCCTGCTGGCGGAGCTGGAAGAGACCCACAGCCAGCTGACCCACCACAACCAGCAGCCGAACGGCACTCTCAAGCTCTCGGTGCCGATGGATTTTGGCTATCTGCACCTCTCCCCCGCCCTACCGCTGTTTCGCCAGCGCTTTCCCGATCTCAAGCTCGATATCGAGTACAGTGACCGGCGGGTAGCGCTGGTGGAAGAGGGGTTCGATCTGGCGCTGCGGATCGGCCACCTCAGCGACTCCTCGCTGGTGGCGCGCCAGCTTGCCACCATTCGGGTCGAGCTTTGCGCCAGCCCCGCCTATCTGGCACGCAAGGGCAGACCGGGAAAACCCGAGGATCTCAAGCAGCACGACTGTCTGATCTACACCCTGACCCAGCCGGAGTGGCACTTCAAACAGGGAAGCGAGCAGCAGAGCATCCGGCCACAGGGGCCGCTGCGGGCCAACAACGGGGTGGCGCTGACCCGCGCCGCTTGTGATGATCAGGGCATCATATTGCAGCCCACCTTTATCGTGGGGGAGGCCCTGCGGTCAGGGCAGCTGGTCAGCCTGCTGCCAGAGTGGGACAAGGGAGAGGTGGGACTTTATGCGGTCTATCCACACCGCCGCTTCGTCTCGGCCAAGGTGCGCTGCTTTATCGAGTTCGTGCAGGAGCGCTATCTCGCCCCGCAACAGTGGGATGCGCCGACCTGATTGCCAGAGCTGAGGGTTCGGCCTGCTGGTCCGGCTTGAAACCTAACGCTGGTCGGGTGCGGTGGTGGATGCGGCAACAGGGGTGAGCTTGGCTAGCAGACGCTCCTGCTCGAGGCTTAACTGCCAGTGTGGCAGTCGGGTGCGGACAACCGACAACTGCTGTTCACTCAGGGCATAGGGGAGCGCCACTTCAATCTCGGGGCAGTCAAACATGGCGGCCAGCTGCAGGATCAAAATGAGGTTTGCCTCGTCGGTCTTGTGCTTGTTGACCCGTTTGCGGATCTCGTGGCGCAGCTGGGTTTCGGGGTCCAGGGTCATCGCCTGCCATCCGAAACCGAACAACGGCACCAGCGCGCTGACAATCCCCAGCGCCGTCATCGGCTGCTTGGGAGGATGATAGAGTGCGTTGAGATCCAGCCGAACAGGATTCTGACGAACCTCACCCTCACCAAATAAAATCGTTTTCGTCATTGGATTACCCGTTATATTCCACTAGACTGCGCCGCATATTTTACCCCGATATGCCAACGAGGTGCTGATGCTAAGCGATATCGAGATCTCCCGCCAGTCCCCCCGTCTCTCAATCCACGCGCTGGCCGAACGCCTCGCCATCCCCCAGCACCAGCTCAGCCCTCATGGCCACTACAAAGGCAAGCTCAGCCTCGACCTGCTCAAGTCTCAGCCCAAACAGCGCGGCAAGCTGGTACTGGTGAGCGCCATCACCCCCACCCCGCTCGGTGAAGGGAAGACGGTGACTACCCTTGGCCTCTCCATGGGGCTCAACCATATCGGCCAGCCCAGCATCGCCACCATCCGCCAACCGAGCCTCGGGCCGGTATTCGGGGTCAAGGGGGGGGCCGCAGGTGGCGGCCACGCCCAGGTGGTGCCGATGGAGGAGATGAACCTCCACCTTACCGGCGATTTTCACGCTCTGACGGCGGCTCACAATCTGGCGGCTGCAGCCCTCGATGCCCGCCTGTTCCACGAACAGAAACTGGGTGCAGAGTTCACCGCCAAAACAGGCCTGCCGCGCCTCGATATCGATGCCGATAACATCCTCTGGCCGCGCACCCTCGACATGAATGACCGCGCCTTGCGCCACCTCACGATTGGACAGGGGGGCGCAGCCGATGGTGTGGAGCGCAGCGATCGCTTTGTCATCACCGCCGCCTCCGAGCTGATGGCCATTCTGGCTCTGGCGAGCGATCTGAAAGACCTGCGCCAGCGCACCGGCCGCATCCAGCTGGCCCGCGATATCCACGGCAAGCCCATTACCGCCGAACAGTTGGAAGTAGCAGGCGCCATGACGGTGCTGCTGAAAGACGCGCTACAGCCAACCCTGATGCAGACCACCGAGCAGACGCCGGTGCTGGTGCACGCCGGCCCCTTTGCCAATATTGCCCACGGCAACTCCTCGGTGATCGCCGATCGCATCGCTCTTGGCCTGACCGACTATGTAGTAACCGAAGCAGGTTTTGGCTCCGACATGGGGCTTGAGAAGTTCTTCAACATCAAGAGCCGCCAATCCGGCATTACCCCCGCCTGCGTGGTGCTGGTGGCCACGGTGCGCGGCCTCAAGGCCAACAGCGGCCTGCTCGATATCCGCCCGGGCCAGCCGCTGCCAGCCAGCCTGCAAGGGGAAGATCTGCCGACCCTCAAGCAGGGCTGCGCCAACCTCGCCTGGCATATCCAGAACGCCCGCCGCTACGGGGTGCCGGTAGTGGTCGCCATCAACCGCTTCCCCACCGACAGCGAGGCCGAACTGGCGCTGCTGGCCCATGAAGCACAGCAAGCCGGTGCCTGTGGCGCAGCCATCTCCAACGCCTTCACTCAGGGTGGTGCCGGTGCCAGCGAGCTGGCCAGCGCCGTGGTCGCCGCCTGCGAGCAACCAGGTAAGGTGAAACTGCTCTACCCCGACGAGGCGAGCCTCGACGCCAAACTGGCGACCCTGGTGGAGTGCGGCTACGGTGGCCGCGGAGTGCAGCTCTCCTACAAAGCGCGCCAGCAGCTGGCACAGCTCTCCGCAGAAGGGTGGGATCACTTACCCATCTGCGTAGCCAAGACGCCGCTCTCCATCAGCCATGACCCCGCTCTCAAGGGGGTGCCGACCGATTTCGAGGTGCCCATCGACGAGGTGAAGCTCTGCGCCGGTGCCGGGTTCGTCTATGCGCTGGCGGGCCCCATCATGACCATGCCGGGGCTGGGTAGTCTGCCTGCCTATCGCCATATCGATATTGATGAAGATGGCGAGATCATTGGACTTAGCTAAAGGTCAGTGAGGGGCTGGCGTCGGCCGATTACGCTTCGCTAATCGACCCTACGCTCAACAAACCAGCCAGAAACAACAAGGCCCCGCCAATTGGCGGGGCCTTCTGTTATCCATGCATCAACCCTTAGAGGGTGAAGCGCTGGGTCATATGGTGCAGGGTGTTGGCCAGCTTGCTCAGCTCGACGCAAGCCTGGGCGATCTGATGAGCGCCCTGGGCATTCTCGTCAGCGGCATTGTGAATGTTGACAATGCTGCGGTTGAGCTCTTCGGTCACCGCATTCTGCTCTTCGGTGGCAGTGGCGATCAGAGTGTTCATGTCGGTGATGCGCACCACGGCACCGTTGATGGTGTCGATACTGGTACCGGCATCCCGCGCCAGACCGACACTCTCCTGCATCTGGTGACGGCTCAGCTGCATGGCGTTGCCCGCCTCGGCGGCGCGGCTCTGCAAGAGCTCGATCATCTTGCTGATCTCGGCGGTGGAGTCCTGGGTACGCTGGGCCAGGGAGCGCACTTCATCCGCAACGACCGCAAAACCACGGCCCTGCTCACCGGCACGGGCCGCTTCAATGGCTGCGTTAAGGGCCAGCAGGTTGGTCTGACCGGCGATATCGCGGATCACATCCAGCACCACGCTGATGTTGGCGCTGTCGGCCTCCAGCTGCTGCACCACTGTGCCCGCTTGTTCAATCTTGACCGACACCTCTTCGATGCTGGCAATGGAGCTGCGTACCACTTCGCTGCCAGCAGCAGAGGTGCGCGAGGCATCCTTGGCGGCGCTCATGGCATCCGTGGTGTTGCGGGCCACTTCGTTGACGGTGGACTGCATCTCGTTCATGGCGGTCGCCACCTGGGAGACTTCGTTCTGCTGGATGGCCATGCCGCTGGCGGACTGGCTGGAGATGGCGCTCACCTCCTCCACTGCGCTGCTGAGTTGGCTCACGGAGCCGGCGATCTCGCTCACCAGATCGGAGAGGGAGCCCTGCATCCGGTTGATGGCGGAGCCCAGCTGACCCAGTTCATCGCGGTTGAAGCGGCTGTCACGGATCCACTGCTGCAGTTCGCCCTGCCCCAAATCGCCATTGGCAATGCGCTGGGCCTGACGGGCCAGCATGATCAGCGGGTCGCGAATTTGGCGGGTCAATACTACTGAAAGCACCACCACCAGTATCAGACCGATCACCAGCGCGATGGTGACACTCAGATTGGCGGATTGATAAGAGTCGACAATGTCGCTGCGGGATTCAGACGCATAACCATGGTTAATCTGGATAAGGGAGGCCACTGACTTGCTCAGCGCGGTGTAAAGGGGAACCCCCTCCTCAAGGAAGATGCGTTGGGCTTCGGCAAGCTGATCGCTGTCTTGCAGCTGCTGGACTCGCTGGTGCAGGGCGACGTAACGATCCCAGTCAGATTTCACCGTATCGAAGGTACGGCGCTCCGCCACATCCTCAGGCCAGATCGTCTTGTCATGGGCAATCAGCTGCTGCGCGATCGAGTTAAGCTGTTGACTGGCAATATTCCGATATTCAGCCCTTTTCAGCGGCTCGGCGGCCACCACGAAATAACCCAGCTCATAACGACGCAACTCACCGAGAGAATCCCCGATCGCGCTGGTGCGATTGACCGCTGGCAAGATGCTGTCGGTAAACCGGATGGCAACATCATTCATGTTGCCAAACTGGACAAGGGAAAAACCGCCGATAAAGGCGACCATCAAACCGAGCACGGCAAAGCCGGCGGTGAGTTTTTTGCCTATGGTCATGGAACTGGTATTCATGGGATATCCTGGTGGTCGTTAAATTCGTAGCACTCGTCCGGTTCACGCCCTCCTGGCATGAACTATCTGGCCACCTGTTCAGTGGCGCACCATCCAACCTTGATGAATATCTCTGAATTCCATGAGCGGCAGCGAGAGCCGTGAGGGGGCGCTAGAGTAACCGGATTGTGATGGTTCGGAAAGAGTCTGTCCGGTTACTTTTTGTAAGGTGAAAACGAGGGATTTATCGTACTCGATTAAATATACCGCTCAGATGAATAAATCGGAAAAATACATAACGTTTGCATAAGGCAAGCCGCGCGGGTCAAGCCGTTGCAGGCCGCTACTCTCATCCAAGAACAATGAAAAACGCCAGCAATGGCTGCTGGCGTCTCGTTTATTCAGCATGGCGGTTACAAAACAACCGCCATCTTATCCGCGCAGGCCACCGAGAAACTCGGCCCGGGTATCGGGCTGGGTCTTGAACACCCCGCCGAGGGAGGTGGTGGTGGTGTAAGAAGTCGAATCCATCACTCCGCGCGCCTTGACGCAGTAGTGAGTCGCCTTGATGCTGATGGCCACGTCCTTGGTACCGAGCAAGGTCTGCAACGCCAGCAGGATCTGCTGGGTCAGCCGCTCCTGCACCTGGGGACGACGGGCAAAGAACTGCACGATACGGTTGATCTTCGACAGACCAATCACCTTGCCGCGAGGGATATAGGCCACATGGGCCATGCCGTCGATGGTGACGAAGTGGTGTTCGCAGGTGCTGGTGAGGCTGATGTCCCGCACCATGATCATCTCGTCCACCTGCATCTTGTTCTCGATCACCGTCACCTTGGGGAAGGTGGAATAGTCGAGGCCGGAGAAGATCTCGTTGACGTACATCTTGGCGATGCGGTGCGGCGTCTCGGCCAGACTGTCATCGGTCAGATCCAGCCCCAGCGTCTCCATGATGGAGCGCATATGGCCTTCGATCTTCTCCCGCTTTTGCTGGCTGTTCAGCTCGTTGGTGACCAGGGGAGTTTCCAGTCCCTGGGCTTCGAGGGCAGCCCTGACCAACAAGGCTTCCGGACTTAAGGTTGTCATTATCTTCTCTCCCACGCTCAGGGACTGTGAGGGCCGCTCAAGGAGCAACCCCTTATGTTATGGCGGCGTACAGGGCCGACGGTATCGCTGTAATGGTAGCCACACAGGATGTGACGGCCATCTGTTATGGCGGCATAGTAAACGGCCATTACCGCCAAGATTCAAGTCAACTTGTGCGTCACCTCATACTTTATGACCATCTCCCCCCGTTTTTGCGCCGATTACCCCGAGATTCCCTTGAGATAACCTGCCCATCCCCGGGGATTTTTGTGATAATCCCGCCTTCAATCATAGAAAGAGGTCATGACGATGGGATTTGATACCAGCGGACTACTCCCCTTAAGCGATGCCCTGCAAGGGATGCTGGAACAACTCGCCTGCTGCTGCGACAGCGAGCCGCTGCCCCTGCCAGAGGCCCTTGGCCGGGTTCTTGCCAGCGACATCGCCTCTCCCCTCGCCGTGCCCCCCTTCGACAACTCCGCTATGGACGGTTACGCCGTGCGCCTTTCGGATCTCGCCAGCGGCACCCCGCTCATCATGGTGGGCAAGGCGTTTGCCGGTCAGCCCTATCAGGACGAGTGGCCCGCTGGCCACTGCGTGCGGATCATGACCGGCGCCCCGGTTCCCGAAGGGACAGATGCGGTGGTGATGCAGGAAGAAACGCTGGCCGATGGCGATCGGATCACTTTTCTGGCGCAACCCGAACCGGGCCAGAATATCCGCCGCACCGGCAGCGATATCGGCAAAGGCGCCTGCGTTCTGCCAGCCGGCACTCGCCTCACCCCAAGAGAGATGCCACTGCTGGCCTCCCTCGGCGTGGCTACCGTCGCGGTGCGCCGCCCGCTGAAAGTGGCCATCTTCAGCACCGGCGACGAGCTCAAACCGGTCGGTACCCCGCTTGCCCACGGCGATATCTATGACTCCAACCGCTACGGCGTGCGGGCCATGCTGGCGCGCATGGGCTGCGACTGCCTCGACCTTGGCATCATCCCCGACGATCCGGCCCAGCTACGCGCTGCCTTTATCCGCGCTGATGAAGAGGCCGATGTGCTCATCACCACCGGCGGCGTCTCGGTGGGGGCAGCGGACTTCACCAAACAACTGCTGGACGAGCTCGGCGAAATTGGCTTCTGGAAGCTGGCCATCAAGCCGGGCAAGCCGTTTGCCTTCGGCCGCCTGCCCCGCGCCTGGTTCTTCGGCCTGCCGGGCAACCCGGTCTCCGCCATGGTCACCTTCGATCAGCTGGTGCAACCGGCGCTGGCCAAGCTGGCGGGCCAACGCTTCGAGCGCCCGCTTCAGCTGCAAGCCATTGCGGCCGAACCACTCAAAAAGAGCCCGGGCCGACTCGACTTCCAGCGCGGTATTCTGAGTCAGGGACCAAACGGCCTCGAGGTGCGCAGCACCGGCTCGCAGGACTCCGCCGTGTTCAGCTCCCTGTCGCGAGCCAACTGCTACATCGTTCTTGAGCGCGAGCGGGGCCGCGTCGCTGTGGGTGAAACCGTCACCGTCGAACCATTCGGGGGATTGCTGCTGTGAGCGAGATCCTGAGCGACGCCGAACTGCTTCGCTACAACCGCCAGATCATCCTCAAATCCTTCGACTTCGAGGGACAGGAGGCGCTCAAGCAGGCCCGTGTGCTGGTGATCGGTGCCGGTGGCCTTGGTTGCGCCGCCAGTCAGTATCTGGCGGTGGCCGGGGTTGGCCAGCTCACTCTGGTCGATTTCGACAAGGTGGAGCTCTCCAACCTGCAGCGTCAGGTGCTACACAACGATGAGCGCATCGGTCACTACAAGGTGGACTCAGCAGCGCAGTCGCTGCGTGCCCTCAATCCCTGGCTCAACGTGGAGACCCACGCTGCCGTGGCCGATGAGGCGCTGCTCGATACCCTGCTGCCACGGCATCAGCTGGTGCTCGATTGCACCGACAACCTGGCCATTCGCAACCTGCTGAATCAAAAGGCACGCCAGCACAAGGTGCCGCTGGTCAGTGGCGCCGCAATCCGGCTGGAGGGACAGCTATGCAGCTTCACCTGGCAGGAAGATGAGCCCTGCTACGCCTGCCTCAGCGCCCTGTTTGGCGAGCAGGCCCTCACCTGCGTCGAGGCGGGTGTGCTCGCCCCCGTGGTGGGATTGGTGGGTAGCCTGCAAGCACTCGAAGCCATCAAGCTACTGGCCGGCATGGGCAAGAACTACAACGGCCGCCTGCTGATGATCGACGGCCTGAGCGGCTCCTTTCGCGAGATGAAGCTGCCCAAGCGCCCCGACTGCCCCGTCTGCTCCCATCCTTGACGCAAACGGGATCAAAAAAGCCGAACCCTGTGGTTCGGCTTTTGTATTCCGATTTAGCAACGGTATCGGGGATCAGAAGATCCCCTTGGCTTTGACCTTTTTCATACTGGCCACCTGACTGGAGAGATCCTCGATCAAAGGTTCTGCCTCTGTGCCGACAACACTCTGTCGAGCGGGGGCACTGGCCAGTCGCTGGATCAATCTGTGCTGCTCGCGGATCAGCCGGGATTGCTCTTCCAGTTGGCGAGAGAGCAGCTGGATACTGCTGGCAAGGGGAGCCAGATCCTGCTCGGCCCCTGCTGATGGCAGCTTGCCAGCGATGGCTTCGGCCAGCTGGTCATGATCCAGTGCAGCAGGCAGCCCCTGTCTGAGTTCATCCCACATCTCGCTGGGTTGCTGCTCGCCAAGCCGGCTGACAATCTCGTCTACCAGTGAAGTGGTATCACTCTGTCCCAGCTGTGGGGCCAGTCTGGCCACTATCTCGTCGATCATCACATCTGCGGCAGGCTGCGCCTCGCCAGCGGCCTCACCCAAATTGAAACCACAGCTGGCAAAGGCATGACGCAGGGTCGTCATGCTCACCTGCTCCGGCCCCAGCGCATTGGCAATCGCCTTGCAGAGGTTGGGCGCCAGCACGTACATGAACATGCCGGAGAGGTAGATATCCTTGTGGAAACGGCTCTTGGAGAAGTCAAACTCCTCGGTGCCCTCCTGGATCTTTCGCGCCCGTTGATACCAGTTCTGCAATACCCCGACCGCATAGCGATCAGACTCCAGCGCACCCGGATCCATGTAAATGGAGAAGGTCATGCGCTTGAGTTGACTACTCATCGTCAACCTCGGCCATCACAGGCGCTTCGCGATAGACTTCATCCTCTTCCGTGGTGTAGAGGCAGATTTCACGAGCCAGCGCGGACTGAGCATCGTCCAGCAGCTCGACACGGTCACCCAGGGTCGGATAGGCTGCCTTGATCGCGTCATAAATCAGGGACGCACCGCCACCGACCAGATAGACCCGGTTCGGGTTCTTGGCAAACTTCTTCGCTTCATGTGCAACCTGAGTGCCCAGCTCGTCGATCTTGTTCTGCATCTTCTCGAGGATCTTGGGGATCTGGCTCTCATCGTTGACCACATCGCGTACAAAGCTCATGTCGTGACGACGCTTGATAAACTCGTTGGCCACCAGATAGCTCGAATCGCTGTCTGCTGCGGCCAGCGCCTTGCGGGTAGCGTCGGTCACCATGGAGACACCGATCTCGTTGTTACCGTAGACATCGGAGACATCATCAAACTCACCGACGATGATCCCCATATCCAGAGTGGTGCCGCCACAGTCGATCACCAGAGTCTTGGTGAACTCGTTGCAGCCTGAACCAATCAGACGGGAGAGCGCAGCAGGCAGACTCTCCGGCATCACTTCGACACTGACGATATTGAACAGCTCGCCCTTGTTAAGGGTGATCGGACGCATCAGGTTGCGCCGTTTCTTCTCGATCTTCTCTTCGTTGCGCTGGCAATCGTCCGGGTTGTAAAACTCGGTGATGGGCAGGGTCACGGTAATGGCGACATCGCACGGCGTCACACCAGTCTGCAACAGGGCATGATGCACGGAGAGCAAGTTGAGATCGTCATACTGGTACTCCACATGAGTGGTGGCCAAAGACTTGTCGGAGGTCGCGTCGTAGGTGTACTTGGTGTTGCCTATCTCGTAGTTGTAGATCTTCTTGTCTTTACGCAATGCGGCGCTCTTCCAGTCCTTGCGAAAGGAGTTGGGAGAGATGATGGTCTTGAGCACCTTGTTCTCAATCCAGCTCACCTTGACGTTGGTCGAGCCATCATCGATGGCCATTTTCATTACTTCAGACATGAGGAAACACCTGTTAATAGATCAGAAATGGGTCCGATTGCCTTGCCTTATGCCTTTGGCAAGGCGATCGAACCAATAGATACACGGGGTAAAGGGCGACAAGTTTAATGGGTTTCTAAAATCCGGTGAAGCAAATGATTAAATCCGGAAGGATCTTCCGCAGGCCAGGCGTGGTGGCCGTTGGGGGTGTGGATGGTGGCGTTGGGCAAGGCGGCAAACTGCTCTACCCGTTTGGCCAGCGGCAGGTAGTCGTGACTGGTGGAGATGATGGCCACCGGCTGCCAGATGGAGCCAAGCCGGGCGCGTACCGACCAGCCGGGTAGCGCCTCCAGCAGCGCCTTGTAGGTTTTCTTTTTATTGCGCACGAAACGCAGCCGGAAGGTGTGGCGCACCTGCGCCAGATCCGGGCCCGGGAAGAGCTCGCGTCCCAGCCACCAGGCGAGGGGGCGCATGCCGAACCAGCGCAGCCACTTGAGGCGCTGGGCGTAACGCTCCTGCTCTTTGGGTGTTTCCAGCAGAAACTCGCTAAAACCGTTGACCAGCACCAGCCCCAGCACCTTGTGGGGCAGTTGCAGCGCCAGCTCCAGCGCGACCATGGCCCCAAGCGACAATCCCACGACCCAGGCGGGTTCTGGCTGTGCATCGAGCCAGTTCACCACATCGGCTGCCAGGGTCGCCACATCGAACGGCCCCTCCTGCATGCTCTGGCCGTGGCCGCGCAAGTCCAGCGCCACCACCCGGTAGTGTTCGGAAAACCGTTCGATCTGCGCCTGCCAGTCGAGGCTCGAGGAGCCCAGCCCATGCAGCAGCAACAGCAAAGGGCCCTCCCCCGCACTGCGCAGGGCAAGACCGTTGAATTTCATCACCTGATTGCGGCGCATCAGTGTATTGCCTCTCGACTCATCACCTGAACCATCTCTTGTTGTTATGTTGCCCGTGGCCATCCTGCCACGTTATCAACACGGCGCCCAATCAGCCTTCGCTGACCAGACTCACCGCCTTGATATAAGCGTAGATCTGCTGCTCCGGCGCCAGCGCCAGCCGCCTGGCGGAGCGGCTGGTGATCCGGGCCAGCAGTATCTGCTCACCCAGCGCCAACTGCAACAGGGTCTGGCCGGGGCGCACCTCGCGCACCGCCAGCAGACGGGTGACGAGACAGTTGGAGAGACTGGAGTGCTCGATGGGGGCCGTAGCGATCACCACATCGCGCCCCGCCACCTTGATCTGCAAGGGGCCGCTCTCATCCGGCACATGGGTCATGGTGACCCGCAGTTGCTGCTCACCGAGCTGCAGGGTCGCCATCTGCTCCTCTTCATCGTAGTGAGAGAGGGTCGCATCAAGCATCACCCCGGCATCGTCACGGCTGGCGAGCGAGAGATCGGTGCGGGCGAAGATCTCGCTCGGCCTGCCTTGCGCCTCCAGCCTGCCACTTTCCAGCAGCACCAGCTGATCGCAGAGCAGGCTCACCTCCTCCATGGCGTGGCTGACGAAGATCATCGGGATGCCACTCTCCTGCTGCAATCCCTTGAGTACATGGGCCTGATGGATGCGGCTGCGCCGATCCAGCGCAGAAAAAGGTTCATCGAGCAGCAGCAGGTCGGGCTCGGCCAGCAGCGCCCGCCCCAATGCCACCCGCTGGCGTTGGCCGCCCGACAAGGCATGGGCAGGCTGTCCCAGCAGATCGGCAAAGCCGAGTCGCGTCGCCAGCGCCTCGGGCTGCCAGCGCCCTCGCCCCTTGCGGGCCGCCAGTTGCAGATTGCCGAGCACCGTCAGATGAGGGAAGAGGCGCGAGTCCTGAAATACCAGTCCTATCCGGCGCGCTTCGGGCAGCAGTTCTGCGCACTCCCGCCCGCCCCACAACAAGCGATCCCCGCTTTGGCGATCGAGCCCGGCGAGGATGCGCAGCAAGGTGCTTTTGCCGCAACCGGAAGGACCGAACAGACCGAGAATGCCCCCCAGCTCCAAGGTAAGTGCGCAATCGAGGGTAAAGGGGCCAAACTCGCGCCGGGCATGGAGGTTCAAGGCATGGCGGTGCGGCACGTTCACAGGCGGCATAGTAGCGAGTAGGTTCATCCGAACACTCTCCGCTGTCTGCGCTGCAGCACCCCGTAGACCAGCACCAGCATCACCAGCGAGAAGGCCATCAGGCCGCCCGCCAGAATATGGGCGTTCTGATAATCCATCGCCTCCACATGATCAAACAGGGCGATGGAGAGCACCTGGGTTTCGCCGGGAATATTGCCGCCAATCATCAGCACCACGCCAAACTCCCCCAATGTATGGGCAAAGCCGAGGGCCGCCGCCATTACGAAGCTGGGCAGGGTCATCGGCAAGATGATGTGGAAGAAGCGCTCCAGCGGGCCGAGCCCCAGGGTCGCAGCGGCCTCCAATTCTTTGTTGCCCATGTTGACGAAGGCGGAGGTGAGCGGCTGCACCACGAACGGCAGCGAATAGAGGATGGAGGCAAACAGCAGGCCGAGAAAGCTGAAGGCGAGCGGGGCGCCAAAGGTGTCGCGCCACCAGGCGCCGAAACCATATTCGGGGGAGAAGGCGAGCAGCAGATAAAAACCCAGCACTGTGGGAGGGAGCACCAGCGGCAGCGCCACCAGCGCCTCCACCAGCGGCCGCAGCCGGTTCTGACTGCGCGACAGCCACCAGGCCAGCGGCGGTGCCAGCAACAGCAAAATCGCTGTGGTGCAGGCCGCAAGCTTCAGGGTGAGCCAGACCGCCAGCAGATCCCCTTCACTCATTGCCGACCTCCCGGTTGATAAATGCCCCCAACGGCATGGTATCCATCCTTATTGCAAAGAGTGACCGACCCGAAGGCCGACCACTCAGGGTATCGCATCAGGCCCATCCCCTTATTGGGGCAAGGCATAACCAGCTGCCTTGATCTGCGCCTGACCCGGCCCCTTGAGCCAGGCCACCAGCGCCTCGACCGCGGCGCCTTTTTTCAATACCAGCCCCTGCTGCTCGATGGGGGGATAGAAGCTCACAGGCACTGCCCAGGCTTCACCAGTCTTGCCCGCTTCCACCAGATTGGCCCAGGCGACAAAGCCCAGCTCGGCATTGCCGGTGTCGACAAATTGCCAGGTCTGGCCGATGTTGGCGCCGGTCAGCAGCCGGTACTGCTTGGGATCGATCTTGAGATGGGTGAGGGTCGCCATGGCGGCAGCACCATAGGGGGCAGTGCGGGCATTGGCGATAGCGAGGTTGCCTTTCCAGCTGCGCAGGGTCGCCTCGTCAGGAGTTGGGCCCCCCTTCTTCCACAGCCCCAGCTGGCCGATGGCGTAGGTGAAGCGATCGCTCCCCTTGCCCTCTTTTTCCAGCTTCTCGGGGGTCGCTACATCGGCGGAGAGGAAGAGATCGAACGGTGCGCCGTGACTGATCTGGGTGTAGAGCACTCCGGTGGCGGCAGACGAGATGGCCAGGGTGTGGCCGGTCTTGGCGGTGAACTCCTTGCCAATACGATCTATGGTGCCCTTGAAGTTGGCCGCCACGGCCACTTTCACTTCATCGGCCTGAACGGCACCGGTATGCAAGGTGGCGGCGCAGATGCCTGCGATGACAACAGATAACAGCGGTTTCATTCCCTTTCTCCTGATGGGGCCCGCACATCCGCGCCCCTTGGCGGGGCCGTGGTTCCCGTTGAACCTGCGCCCCTCGTGATGAACAGGTCAGGCTTGCCAGCGGGCAGCGGCGGCGTTGTCGCGATCAAGCGCCTCGACCCAGCGTTGCACACCCTCGGCGGTCAGCTCTTTTTTCCAGAACGGCGCCCGGGTTTTCAAGAAATCCATGATGAAGTGACAGGCATCAAAGGCGGCGTCGCGGTGGGCACTGCTCACCGCCACCAGCACGATTTGATCGCCAAGCCACAACTCGCCGATACGATGAATGAGGGTACACTCCTGCAGCGGCCAGCGGCGGCGGGCCTCCTGCACGATATCGGCCAGCGCCTTCTCGGTCATGCCGGGGTAGTGCTCGAGGGCAAGCCCCTTCACCTCCTCCCCCTGATTGAAGTCGCGCACCTTGCCAACGAAGGTGACGATGGCGCCACTGTCTGGGCGGGTGGCGAGGCGGGCATATTCATCCGCCAGCGAGAAGTCCTCCCGCTGCACCAGAATGCGATCGGTCATGGTTGCCTCGCTCATCCTTAACCTCCGGTCACAGGTGGGAAGAAGGCGACCTCATCGCCATCGTTGATAGGCGTGTCGAGGGGCACCAGGGTCTGGTTGACTGCCACCAGCAGCTTGCCAGCTTCCAGCGCCAGCGCCCACTTGTCGCCGCGTTCACAGAGCGCCGCGCGCAGTTGTTCGGCAGTGGCGTAGTCGCACGGCAGGCTCAGCTCATCGCAGGCCACCAGCTCTCTTACTTGCGCAAAAAACAGTACCTTGATCATGCTTGCTCCCCGCTATTTGACCCCAGCTGAAAATGGCCGGACTTGCCGCCCTTTTTCTCTACCAGCCGCACCTGTTCGATCACCATGTCCTTTTGTACCGCCTTGCACATGTCGTAGATGGTCAACGCCGCTACCGACGCCGCAGTCAGCGCCTCCATCTCCACCCCGGTCTTGCCTGATAGCTTGCAGAGGGTGCGGATATGCACCTTGTGCTGCTCGGCCAGCGGCACTATCTCCACCTCGACTTTGGTCAAGGCCAGCGGATGGCAGAGAGGGATAAGATCGGAGGTCTTCTTGGCGGCCATGATGCCGGCGATGCGGGCGGTGGCGAACACGTCACCCTTGTGGTGCTGGCCGCTCAGGATCAGCGCCAGCGTCTCGGGAGCCATGGCAACAAACGCCTCGGCGCGGGCTTCGCGCTCGGTCACCTGCTTGTCGGTCACATCCACCATATGGGCTTCGCCACTCTGGTTCAGATGCGTCAGGTTGGGCTGGGTCTGCTTGGGATCGGTCTTGTTCATCGTTTGCTCTCAGAGGTGGGAGACAAAGTTGCACGGCTTGGTGCGGGCATCGAGCTGATCGCGGATCAGTTGCTCCCAACCCAGCTGACATGCGCCGGTGGAGCCCGGCAGGCAGCAGATCAGGGTTCGATTGGCGAGTCCCGCCAGCGCACGGCTCTGCATGGCGGAGCCCTTAATCTCAGCAAAAGAGAGCTGACGGAACATCTCGCCAAAACCCTGTACGGTGCGCTCGAACAGCACACCGACCGCTTCCGGTACCCGGTTCTGTTCATTGAAGCCGGTACCGCCGTTAATCAGTACCACCTGCACCCCCTCATCGGCGATCCACTCGCTCACCCGCGCGCGGATGCGAAACAGGTTGTCCGGGCAGAGTGCCCGATCGGCCAGCTGATGGCCCGCGTCGGTAAGGGCCGAGACCAGATAGTCGCCCGAGCTGTCATCGGCGGCGGTGCGGCTGTCGGAGACCGTCAGCACGGCGATCTTGAGGGGAATAAATGCGTTGTGTTTCTGTCCCATCGGGCAGCTCCTTGTGGCTATGGGCCGTCAACGAGGCAGGAAGATAAGGGGTATGAGAGGCCAGCTGTCAGGGCGCAAAAACGGACGCAGACAGGGGTGACCAACTTGCTCAAGCGTGTGACGGCGGGCTGATTCTATCAAAGGTTTCACGAGATATGGGATTTAAAAGACACACAAATCTGATGCTTGTCCCATATATGAACAAAACGCAGGCCGGGTAAACCCGGCCTGTCGTCGCAGGATCAGAACCCTTTCACCCCGGTCATGTCGGGCAGCTGGTGAGCGATCCCCTTGTGACAATCGATGCAGGTACTTTCACCACTGGCCAGATTGGTAGAGTGCATCTTGGCGGCACGCTGCCCCTGCAGGGAGAAGTCCATGTACTCGAAGTTGTGGCAGTTGCGGCACTCGCGCGAATCAGTCTCTTTCATCCGCTGCCACTCCCGCTCCGCCATCTCGCGTCGGTGCGACTCGAACTTCTCGCGGGTATCCACCTTGCCGGTGATCATGCCCCACAGCTCCTTGGAAGCCTGCACTTTGCGGATGATCTTGTAGGTCCACTCATGGGGTACGTGACAATCCGGGCAGCTGGCCCGCACACCGGAGCGGTTGGCGTAGTGGATGGTATCGCGATACTCCTCGAACACGTTGTCCTTCATCTCGTGACAGCTGGTGCAGAAGGCCTCGGTGTTGGATGCTTCCATGGCGGTGTTGAAGCCACCCCAGAAAATCACGCCACCGAAGAAGCCCATCAGCAAGATAACCCAGAGAGCCGCCTTCGATGGTGACTTGAAGGTGGTCCACAGACGCTGGATAAAGCCGGGTAATTTCATCTATGGATTCCTCAGTTCAGCGCTTCAACCGGTTTAAAGGTATTTTCCACCAGCGGCTTGGCATCCGCTTGCGGTACATGGCACTGCAGGCAGAAGTAGCGACGCGGCGACACTTCACCCAGGGTCAGGCCGTCGCGGGTCTCGAAGTGAGTCGGGCTGATCTTGGGGGCCTTCATGGCGCTGGCATTCTTGAAGCTGTGGCAAGCCAGGCACTTGTTGACCTTGGTATCCACCTCATAGTTGCGAATGTCGTGGGGGATCAGCGGCGGCTGATGCATGTACTGGCGATCGTAGGGCGCGCCATCCTTGCGGAAGTTTTTCAGGGGCGCGGCGGTGGCATCGGTCACCAGATCGGTGGCGCCCCGCTCGGACTTGAGGCCACCGGTACTGTTGGTGATCTCGGGGGCCGCTGCCATCAAGGATCCCGCCATCAGGCAGGCCAGCATTGCTCCAATCAGCTTTTTCATTATTTGTTCTCCGACGTTTTTTCTGCCTTGACGGCAAAACCTACAGTGATTTCAAAAACTTGTTCCGCGCAGACATCGATGCAGCGGCCACAGTTGGTACACTCCTGAGCCGCAATCAAGGGCCCGTGACCGCGCTTGGCACCGTGAACAGGCCCGCGCAGGATGGGACGCTCCGGGCAAACCGCATAACAATCCATGCAGTTGTTGCACCGCTCGCGCCCCTTGGCAGAAATCTTGATAAATCCGACCCGGTTGACCAGGGCATAGAAGGCCCCCACCGGACAGAGATGACCGCACCAACCCCGCTCAACCACGAAAAGATCGAACAGGAACAGCGCCACCAGCAGGGCCCAGCCCGCCCCCATGCCAAACAGCAGGCCGCGCATGGCGAGTGACACCGGATTGACCAGCTCCCACACCATCACGCCGACCACCGCTGGCACCACCAGCACCATGGCCAGCAGCCAGTAGCGGGTCGCACGGCTGAACTGGCCATTGCCCTTGAGGCCAAGGCGCACTCTGAGCCAGGCCGCCGTATCCGTGATGAGGTTGACCGGACAGACCCAGGAGCAGAACACTCGTCCCCCAACCAGCCAGTAGCCGGCCAGCACAATGGCAGCCCCCAGCCAGAGAGTGGTGATGGGCCAGTGACCCGCCGCCAGCGACTGCAACAGCGTGAGGGGATCGGTCAGCGGCACCGTCTCCAGCAACAGCGAGCTGGAGAGGTTGCCCTTGAGGATCCAGATACCCGCCAACGGCCCCAGCAAAAACAGCCCGAGCACGCTGAACTGACTCAGCCGACGCAGCAGCAGGAAGCGATGGGAACGCCACCACCCCAGCTTGATGCGCGCCTCTTCCCCCGGATAACGACTCATAACCCCTCCGGTTTGCGGGTCGGCAGGGTGAGCCTGTCGCCGATGAGCGACTTGTTCCCCGCCTTGGCCTTCTCTTCCCAGCCGAGCCGGTAGTGATGACCCAGCTCACCTTTAGCGAGCTGGCGTGGCACCACCTTGATGGCGGCCTCCTCCAGCACGCAGGCATGCTCGCACTTGCCACAGCCGGTGCAGACATCGCTGTGTACCGTGGGCAGGAACATGGCGTGCTTGCCGGTACGCTGGTTATGCTGCAGCTCAAGAGTGATCGCCTTGTCAATCAGCGGGCAGACCCGATAACAGACATCGCAACGCAAACCCAGATAGTTGAGGCAGGTCTCGTGATCGATGAGCACAGCCACCCCCATCCGGGCCTGATCGATGTCGGTCATCTGCTGATCCAGCGCCCCGCTCGGACAGGCCACCACACAAGGGATGTCATCACACATCTCGCAGGGCACGGCACGCGCCTTGAAATAGGGGGTGCCAGTGGTCACAGGGTCAAACAGCCGGGCGAGCTTGAGGGTGTCGTAGGGGCACGCCTCGACGCAGAGCCCGCAACGCACGCAGGCGCTGAGGAACTCTGTTTCATCGAGGGCGGCAGGCGGACGCAGCGCCTGGGCAGGCACAGCTTGTGCCTGCTGGCGTGCCATGCCGCCGAGCCCCACGCCAAGCAGGCCCACACCGCAGGCCCCCTTGGCCATGTCGGCCAGAAACTGGCGACGACTACGACTCATCTCGCACTCCCCCGCCTTAAGCCTTCATCACCTTGACGGCGCACTTCTTGTAATCGGTCTCTTTCGAGAGCGGATCGGTGGCGTCCAGGGTCAGCTTGTTGACCAGCTGGCTGGCATCAAAGAAGGGCATGAAGACCAGTCCTTTCGGCGGACGGTTGCGACCACGGGTCTCGACACGGGTCTTCACCTCGCCACGGCGGGAGGAGACGATCACCTCTTCACCACGGCGCACGCCGCGAGCCTTGGCATCGTCCGGGTGCATGAAGAGCACCGCATCCGGGAAGGCGCGATAGAGTTCGGGCACCCGACGGGTCATGGTGCCGGTGTGCCAGTGTTCCAGCACGCGACCGGTGGAGAGCCACAGATCGTACTCTTTATCCGGCGACTCGGCGGCGGGCTCGAACGGCAGGGCGAAGATGACCGCCTTGCCATCGGGCTTGCCATAAAAACGTACCCCCTCGCCCGCTTTCACATAGGGGTCGAACCCTTCACGATAGCGCCACAGGGTCTCTTTGCCATCTACCACAGGCCAGCGCAGACCACGGGCTTCGTGGTACTGATCGAACGGCGCCAGATCGTGACCGTGGCCACGACCGAAGGTGGCGTACTCTTCGAACAACCCTTTCTGGACGTAGAACCCGAAGTGCTCGGCCTCGTCGTTCAGCAGACCTTTGCTCTGCTCTTTCGGGAACTGGTTGACCTGACCGTTGGCATAGAGCACGTCGAACAGGGTTTTGCCCTTCACTTCCGGCATCTTGGCAATCAGCTCAGCCGGCCACACTTCCTCAACCTTGAAGCGCTTGGAGAACTCCATCAGCTGCCACAAGTCGGACTTGGCCCCTTCCGGCGCTTTCACCTGCTGGTGCCAGAACTGGGTGCGGCGCTCGGCGTTGCCGTAGGCCCCCTCTTTCTCCACCCACATGGCGGTAGGCAGAATGAGGTCAGCGGCCTGGGCAGTGACGGTCGGGTACGGGTCAGAGACCACGATGAAGTTGCGCGGATCGCGATAGCCAGGCAGGCGATCGGTATTCATGTTGGGGCCAGCCTGCATGTTGTTGTTGCACATCACCCAGTAGGCGTTGAGCTTGCCATCTTTGAGCATGCGATCCTGCAGCACGGCGTGGAAACCCACCTTGTCGGGAATGGTCCCTTCTGGCAGTTTCCAGATCTTCTCGGCAATGGCGCGGTGCTTGGGCTCGGTCACCACCATGTCGGCGGGCAGACGGTGGGCAAAGGTACCCACTTCACGCGCGGTGCCACAGGCAGAGGGCTGGCCGGTCAGTGAGAAAGGACCATTACCCGGCTCGGAGATCTTGCCGGTCAGCAGGTGGATGTTGTAGCAGAGGTTGTTGGCCCAGACGCCACGGGTATGCTGGTTGAAACCCATGGTCCAGTAGGAGACCACCTTCTTGCTCGGGTCGGCATAGAGCTTGGCCAGCTTTTCCAGCTTCTCTTTGGAGACGCCGGAGAGCTTGGAGACCGACTCCACATCGTAATCCGCCACGAACTTGGCAAACTCATCGAAGGTCATCGGAGTGGCATCGCCGCTGTCCGGGTTCTTCGCTTTCTGCTGCAGCGGATCGGTCGGGCGCAGGCCATAACCGATGTCGGTGGCCCCCTTCTTGAACACGGTGTGCTTGTTGACGAAGTCCCAGTTCACCTTGTCATTCTGGATGATGTAGTTGGCGACATAGTTGAGGATCGCCAGATCGGTCTGCGGGGTGAACACCATGCCGTTGTCCGCCAGCTCGAAGCTGCGGTGCTCGAAGGTCGAGAGCACGTGCACCTGCACATCCGGGTTGGAGAGACGGCGATCGGACATCCGCGACCAGAGGATGGGGTGCATCTCGGCCATGTTGGAGCCCCACAGCACGAATGCATCGGCCTGCTCGATATCGTCGTAGCAACCCATCGGTTCGTCCATACCGAAGGTACGCATGAAGCCAACGACCGCAGAGGCCATGCAGTGACGAGCGTTGGGGTCAATGTTGTTGGAGCGGAAACCGGCCTTCATCAGCTTGGCGGCGGCATAGCCTTCCCAGACGGTCCACTGGCCGGAGCCGAACATGCCGACGGCGGTCGGCCCCTTCTCTTTCAGGGTCGCCTTGAACTTCTCGGCCATGATGTCGAACGCCTGATCCCAGCTGATGGGGGCAAAGTCGCCATCCTTGTCGAACTGGCCGTTCTTCATCCGCAGCATCGGCTGGGTCAGGCGATCCTGGCCGTACATGATCTTGGAGAGGAAGTAGCCCTTGATGCAGTTGAGGCCACGGTTGACCGGTGCATCGGGGTCGCCCTGAGTCGCCACGACCCGCCCATCCTGAGAGCCCACCAGCACGGAGCAGCCGGTACCGCAGAAGCGGCAGGGAGCCTTATCCCAATGGATGGCAGTCTTGTCGGTACTGGTGATGAGATTGGCTGCCAGCGTGGGGGCACTGACACCGGCCACGGCAGCGGCAGCTGCCACCGCGTTGGCCTTCATAAAGTCGCGTCGACTCAGCTTCATGGCATATCCTCACATTGCTTATCGCGTAATAGTTGTCGAATCTGTCGAACGGGAGCCAGCCATCAGCGGCAGAGGGCATGCCCGGCATCCCATCACTCTTTTCAGTGACCGCCCAGTTCATCGAACTGGTGGTAAATCAGGGCGGCAGAGAGCACACCCGGCATCGCCTGTATCGCATCAATGGCCGCCATGATCGGCCGCTGGCTCGGACCTTCCAGGGTCACGACCAGCTTGCCCTCGTCACTGACGGCGTGGATCTCGGCCCCTTCAAGGGCGCCAATCTGCTCGGCGAGCTGATGGCGCAAAGGGGGCTGGGTCAGCACCACCAGACTCGATACATGGAACTCCTGATCCATTGTGGCTTCTGTGTCACACGGCTTCTGACTCATTCTGACTCCTGCTTGAGGGGGGGCTGACTCGCACCACCGGATGGGGCGGCTCGCCCGTCGACCTTGATGCTGCCAACTGGACAATCCTGCATACAGGCGCCGCAGCCATTACAGCGATCCGGCTCGACCGTCGGGGTGGGCACACGCCCCAGCACCGGAATAAAACGAATGGCATTGGGCTCACAGCTGTCCTGACAGCGCTGGCAGAACACCTGACCATTGGCCAGACAGTTGGCCTCGATATGGGCCTTGTAGTGCCAGGGGGACTCGCTGGTCGTGCGAAACACAGGCGCCTTGCAGACCGTGACGCACTCGGTGCAGAAGGTGCATTCGCCACGCTGGAAATCAACCACCGGAAAACCGCCCTCGCCATTCACCAGGATCTGCTCCGGACAGGCCGCCAGACACTCCCCGCAGCGGGTGCAGTCGGCGACAAATGCCGACCAGTTGACTGACCAGGGCAACTGCACCGGCGGTTCGGCGGTTTTCAGCCGCCCCCGGAACAGGCCGCGGCGGGCAAGATCGATCTCATCCGGCATGTTGACTCCTGTTCTGGTGAAAAAGGGGACAGTACGAGTCCATGATTGGCATTCTTGATACCAATTATAAGAGTGGGTGTATATTGCGGCCCTGACAAGGTAAGGGATATACCACCAGGGAGATAAACAGGGGGGATTCTTGCGCCAGATCAAAGCCTTGCAGCGCAATAAAAATGGAGGTATCGGTTAAAATACCTCCATGTGAGGATTGCTATTTAATCGTTGGCGATTTTTTGCGTTTATCCACCGATCGAGGCGAGATGAGGAGTGATGCCGGCATTGCCTTCATGAAGCCGATGGGTGGCACTCTTGCCCGCCAGTGCCGCGCGAATGCGCTGTTGCAGCTCATCGGATTGCCCATCTGCGCCGAGCAGATCCCGCAAGTCGAAGCCGTTGTCGCCAAACAGGCACAGATGCAGCTTCCCCTGCGAGGAGACCCGCAGCCGGTTGCAACCGGCACAGAAATCCTTGCTATAGGGCATGATGAGCCCCACCCCACCTTGCGAATCGGGGTGCATAAAGACCTGCGCCGGACCATCATCCGTGCCCCGTAACTGCTGCACCCAACCGCTCTCCAGCAAGCGCTGTTTGATCTGTTCGCCGCTGACATGGTGGTCACGAAACAGCGTATCCATCTCGCCGGTCTGCATCAGCTCGATAAAGCGCAGCTCGATGGGCTTGTGCCTGATCCAGCCCAGAAAGGCATCAAGCTGGTAGTCGTTGAGCCCCTTGAGCAGCACCGCATTGATCTTCACCGATTTGAAACCGGCGGCCAATGCTGCTTCGATCCCCTCCATCACCTCGGCCAGCTTGTTCTCACCGGTGATCTGGTGAAACTGGCGCGGGTCGAGACTGTCGACACTGACATTCAGCGCGTTGAGTCCGGCATCAAACCACTCCTGAGCCCGCTCCTTGAGGCGATAGCCGTTGGTGGTCATGGCGACCTTCTCGATGCCCGGGGTGGTGGCAATCACCTTGACGATCTCGGTGAAATCGCGGCGCAGGGAGGGCTCGCCCCCCGTGATGCGCACCTTGCGGGTGCCCATGGCGGCAAAACCGCTGACCACGCGGCGGATCTCGTCAATCGAGAGAAAGGGTTGACGCCCCGCTTTGTGACCTTCCGGGGGGCGATAGCCGTCAGGCAAGCAATAGGTGCAACGGAAGTTGCACACATCAGTCACTGACAGACGCAAATAGTAAAAACGACGGGAAAAACCATCTTCAAGTGGCAACATAAACACCTTTCCAAATACGGGAGGCCAGGGCATTTCTTTCCTGACCCTTACAGCTCGAACGTCGGCTGACGGCTGGTTTCCCCCTATCGCTAGGACTTAGGCAAAACCGCTCGGAGTTCATCTAGTTTTTCGATGCTAACACAAGTTGGAGTACACTCCCACGCATCTTGCGGGGTCCTTATCACTATTCAGAGGTGCGCATCAGTATGGGAAAACGGTTCAGGGTCCATTCGGTCAGCAGTGCCATTGGCCGCGCCATGGTGTTGATCCTCTTCATGGCCAGCCTGATCGCGCTGGTCGCCATGGTCACCCTCTTCTACTCGGTACCCGATGCCAAGGCGATCAACCTCTCCGGTTCGCTGCGGATGCAGGCCTACCGGATGGCCTACGAAATCGAGCGGGGCGACAGCGTGCTGGGGCGCCTCTCCCAGTTTGAAGAGACCCTGCACGCCGAAGAGCTACAGGAGACCCAGCGCTGGATCACTCCTGCCTCCCTGCGTCGCACCTATGGCGAGGTGCTCGGCCAGTGGCAGGTGATGCGCCAACACATCGAGGATCGCACTCCCAGACGGTACACCGATAACACCGAGCAGTTTGTGGCGGCCATCGACAATTTCGTCAATCAGATGCAGTACCACGTGGAATTCAAGGTGAGGATGCTGGCGCTTGCGGAGGGGCTCGGCCTGCTGGCCATCATCACCATCGCCTGGTTTACAGTGCGCTTCACCCGCCAGCAGGTGGTCGCCCCCCTCAACCAGCTGGTCTACTGCGCCCGCCAGATCCAGCGGCAGGATTTCGATCTTAAGCTGCCCGCCCACGGCGAAAACGAGCTGGGGGAGCTGTCGCGCGCCTTTGTCACCATGGCCGACGAATTGGGCAAGCTCTATCGGGAGCTGGAAAACAAGGTGGAAGAGAAAACCGCCAAGCTGCAACAGGCCAACGACACCCTCTCGTTTCTCTACTCGACCGCCCAGAAGCTGCACGCCGCCCCGCTCAGCACCCGCACCCTCATCAAACTGCTGGACCGTGCTGCCGCCCACCAGCATATCGACCACATCCGGCTGACCCGCTTCGAGCACAATGCCATGCCAGTCTACATCTCGGGGCGCACCGGCTGGCCCGGCGATCTCGATGCGGTCGCCAGCTTCTATCTGCAGATGGATGAGCAGGAGTTCGGCCGCCTCGACATCATCAGCCAGCACCCCATCGACGAGCGGTTGATCAAGAACTTCACCATGCTGCTGGCTCAGGTGCTGCACAAGGATCAGACCCTGCTGCAACAGCAGCGACTGCTGCTGATGGAGGAGCGGGCGGTGATCGCCCGGGAACTGCACGACTCGCTGGCGCAGGCCCTCTCCTATCTCAAGATCCAGTCCACTCTGCTCAAGCGCTCTTACGCCAAGGGGCAACATGACAAGGCGCAGGAGGCGATGCAGCAGATCGACGAGGGGCTTAGCAATGCCTATACCCAGTTGCGCGAACTGCTCGGTACCTTCCGGCTCACCATTGGCGATGCCAATCTGGGGGAAGCGATCCGCGTCATGCTTGATCAACTGCAACCTCAGACCCAAGCCGAAATCCGGTTCCATTACGGACTGGCCGACAACGACCTGGAGGCGGGCCAGCATATCCACATTTTGCAGCTGATCCGTGAGGCAGTGCTCAATGCCATCAAACATGCCAACGCGCAAGTGATTGATGTTAGCTGTGAGACCCTCGCCAGTGGTAACATTGAGGTTCAGATTTCAGATGACGGTGTCGGGATCGGACTCGCCAGCTCGGCGATCAACCATTACGGGTTGAGCATCATGAACGAGCGCGCCAGCAAACTGCACGGTCTGCTGACCATCAACGAGCAGCAACCACAAGGCACCTGCGTGCATCTGACCTTTCCCACCAGTCTAGCGAGAGACGCCTGATGGACGAGATGAAATACACAGTTCTGGTCGTAGATGACCATCCCCTCATGCGCAAAGGGATTGTGCAGTTGCTGGCTCTGGAAGAGAACATGGAGGTGACCGGTGAAGCCTCCAACGGCACAGATGCCGTGGCGCTGGCCAAAGAATCAGAGCCGGACCTGATCCTGCTCGACCTCAACATGAAGGGGCTCTCCGGCCTCGATACCCTCAAGGCGCTACGGGCCGAAGAGATCACCTCCCGGGTGGTGATCCTCACCGTCTCCGATGCCCGTCAGGATGTGGTTGCTTTGCTCAAGGCGGGTGCCGACGGCTACCTGCTCAAGGATACCGAGCCTGATCTGCTGCTGGCCCAGCTGGCCGACGTGATGACCGGCAAGCAGATCCTGAGCGAACCGCTGCGCCCCTATCTCGAAAACATCTACGAGCTGGATCACCTGCAGCAGAAGCTGGAAAGCTTAACGCGTCGCGAAATGCAAATCCTGCGCGAAATTGCAAAAGGCCTCTCCAACAAACAGGTCGCCTCGGTACTCCATATCTCCGAGGGAACGGTCAAGGTTCACGTGAAGAGCCTGCTGAAGAAACTCGAGGCGCAAAGCCGCGTGGAAGCGGCTGTCATGTATCTGGAGCAGCGCAACTAAGCGCCCTCAACCGTCCGAAAAGCCACCCTCCGGTGGCTTTTTTCATTCTCTGGCACAGTCGCTGCATTGTCATATTCAGCAACTACTCAATGGAGGATGGAACATGAAACTACAACCTTTGGCACTGTTCCCCTTGCCTTCCCACATACTGCCGGGCGGCAAGCTTCCTCTGCGTCTGTTCGAGCCACGCCACCTGCAGATGCTCAAGGAGTCATTCATCAACGATCAGGGCTTTGGCATCGTGATGGAAGAGTCGACCACCTCGGGACAATCCGGCCGCATTCTGCCGGTGGGCACCCGGGTCAAGGTGACAGACTTCTACACCCTCAATGATGGTCTGCTGGGTGTGACGGTGCTGGGACTGGAGCGCTTCTGCATCCACGAGATGGAAACAGACGAGATGGGCCTGCGCCGGGCCAAGGTGGAGATGCTGCCCAACTGGCCGAGCACCCACTCAGATTTCAACGACAAGCTGCTGGTCAATCGCCTGCGGGAAGTGTTCGAGCAGTATCCGGAGCTTGATGAGCTCTATCCGGACAAGCGTTTTGAAGATGCCGCCTGGCTCTGCCAGCGCTGGCTCGAGATATTGCCGATGCCGATTTATGAAAAGCAGATGCTGATTGCCAAACAAAACAGCGAAGCGGCCCGTAAATTTCTGCATCGCCTGATTTCACAATGACAAAAACAGCATTGCAAAATGCAATTATTCCAACAATGAAAATGTGAAATTCGCATTTTGCGAGTAAGTAGGAACGCAAAACACCATACCAAGAGAGAGCCGCTGCGCTAAACGGCCAAAATTGAACACAAAAGAGTCCCAAAAAAGTTGGCACAGATTTTTCATATAGATTGATACAACCCGATTTATCCCGTGCTCTCTTCAGTATTTGCTGAAGAACTGGTCAACCCACAAAGTTGACCATTTTTTTTATCCGCGCGTCGGCAACCGCTGACCAAAGTGACGCTGCAAACACTCTCTCAACCGTGACAAGGTGATGGGCTTGGCGAGAAAGTCATCCATCCCCTGCGCCAGACAGCACGCCTTGTCCTCCGCCATCGCATTGGCTGTCAGGGCGACAATAGGCATAGTACATCCCAACTCACGCAAGCGTCGGGTCGCTTCCAGTCCGTCCATCAGGGGCATCCGCATATCCATCAGGATCAGATCCGGGATCTGCTCATCCACCTGCGCCAGCGCTTCCAGACCATTGGCAGCCAGCCGAACCTTGCCCACCAGTTTTTGTAGCATCAGCGACACCACCAACTGGTTCACCGGGCTGTCCTCCACCACCAGCACATCCAGTGGCAGCAGTGCCGAAGCCCCCTCCTCCCGCTGCGGCTGGCTATGACAAGGCAGCGCCATGCCGGGCAGTTCGAACCAGAAACAGCTTCCCTTGCCCGGCTCGCTCTTCAGGTGGATCTCTCCCCCCATAAGCGTCACCAGACGCTTGCTGATGGCAAGACCGAGGCCGGTACCGGAAAAACGCCGGGTGGCCGAGTTGTCGACCTGGGAGAAGGGTTCAAACAGCAGCGCCTGATCCGCATCGGCGATCCCGATCCCGGTGTCGGAGACCGAGATAAGCAGCTTCTCATCCTGCCAACCCAGGTGCAGTGTCACCTGCCCCTGCTCGGTAAATTTGAGGGCGTTGTCCAGCAGATTGCCCATCACCTGTGACAGACGCATCGGATCCCCCTGTAACTCCCGGGGCACAGACTCATCGACCCGATAAACCAGCGCGATCCCCTTGGCGGTCGCGCGAGCTTGCAGCGGCTCGACCAGAGATTGGCAAAGCTGGACGGGTTGCAGGGTCTCGCAGTGAAACACCAAGGTTTGCGACTCGATTTTCGAAAAATCGAGCACGTCGTCGATGATGGTTTGCAGCAATCTGGCCGAGTGGGTGGCATGGCGCAGCAGGCTCTGTTGCTCCGGCGCCAGCTCGGCATGCTGCACCAGATCGAGCATCCCCAACACCGCATTCATGGGCGAGCGGATCTCGTGGGTCATCATGGCCAGAAACTGGGACTTGGCACGGTTGGCCGCTTCAGCCTCATCCCGTGCCCGCGCCAGCTCCTCTTCCCTACGGATCTGGTTGCTGATATCCCGGGCTGTGCCGCGATAACCAATAAACAGGCCATCATGGTCAAAGCAAGGCTCGGCGCTCACCTCCATCCAGCAGGGGCCGTGTTGCAGCGCAACCTGCATCCGCACCCCTCGCACCGGCTGGCGCAGCGCCAAAAGCTGCAGATATTTCTGGGCATCGCAGCTCTGCTTGTTGCAGACGTAGTCATAGAGGGTCGGCCGGGTCGCTTGCGGGGTCATCTCATCCAGATAACCCGGCTCTGAGGCATAACTGAGGCGATGCTCGGCATCTGTCTCCCAGAACCAGTCCGAAGCCATGGCGGCGAAGCTGCGAAAACGGCGTTCGCTGGCCTGCAGCGCCTCGGTTTTTACCGCGACCTGTTCCTGCAAGCGGGCCCGATAGGTGATGTTGACCAGCGCCTGGGCGATGAGCGGACGGCAACGCTCCATGGCGGCCTTGCTGGTGAGATCGAAGGTGCCCGCCCGAGCGTGGCGGCAGATGAGGGTGGCGGTAAAACCGGGGGCCTGCAGCCCGGTCAGCATCACGCTGGCCCAGCCCAGCTCGCTCGCCAGCGGCGCCAGCTCGGGCAGCTGGGCGGGATCGTAAATCACCAGAGTTTCACCCGAGATGGCGCGGGCAAATGCCGGGGTCATGCGCCAACTGCGGGCTGATAGCATTGGCTCGGTACTGAGGTGGGTACTTCCCTGCTCCCCTTCCCAGGCCACCACATCAGCGTGCTCAAAGCCGATAAAGGGTTTGAGCACCTGGATAAGGCTCTCCAGTACCTGCTCCAGCGTCTTGGCATCGGCGAGGGTGGCAACGCCCCCCAGCAGAGTCTGGGACTCGTGACGATACTTGGCCTCGCGCTCACGGCAACGCATAAGGTCGACCAGCGTGGTCTGCAATTTGTCGCCGAGGGCTTCCAGTTCACTGTTGCCAATCATCTTGTTGCCTGCTCTGTTATGTTCTGCCGACTCAACGGGTCAGGAAAATCACGCTCGATACCATCAGGTTGCCATGGGCCAGCTCGCCATTGGGCAGCCGCCCCTGCTCGCCGAAGGTAAAGGGGGTGATAAAAGGGATCTTGCCTAGGCGAGCCTGGCTCTGCTCGACAAATTGGCACAACATATCACCTAGCGCCAAACGACAACCAGCACAAAAGATAATGAGAGCGCCGATAGGCTGCAATTCCACATCGACCCCATACCCTGGCTCAACGCGCATGGCATTGAGGCTGCGCTGCAACAACCCTTCCTGACTGCTGTACATCAACAGCAGACGCTCCCCTTGCACCACATCGGTAAAGAGCCGCAGCCCGCCCTGTTCGGTCACCGCTTCGGGATGGGAGAGTTTGTAATAAGGAATGCCATCCAGTGCTCCCACCTGACGAGCCAGCGGGGTGAGCGTGGTCTCCCGCAAAATAGCCCCCACCGGCCAGGGCTGCTCGCGCCCGCACCAGCGGGCATAGACCTCGGCGGCTGGCTGGTGATCGATGGTGAGTACCTCCCGCCCGTTGCAGGCGGTGATCTCGCCGCTGAATTCGGCAGGCACATAGCCCGAGTGAAACTGAAAGGCCAGCTGGCAATCGGGATAGAGCACCGCCAGACCGATGCCATCCTGAGCCACCGCCTCATCCCAGCAGAGCTGCCAGTCACCGCTGACACTGCTATCAGCCGCGGATCCACCGACCACCGGCACCGAGGCACCGAGTTCTGCCTCAATACCGGCCAGCAGCCCCTCCTCCTTGCCGGGACTGGCGTGAAACAGGATCAACTGGGGCAGCTCGCCCGGTCGACCACAGTCGCTCATGGCTCGGCGAAGCAACTGCCGCACATCCACCTCGTCACCGCTGGCACCGGCTACCCCGAATGCCCCTTTCTCATCGTACAGAGCAGCAACGGCCAGCCCATATCCGTCTCGGGCGTGGTGTCCCATCTCGGTCATGACACCACCGCAAGAGCTGCACCCAAGCAGGCGGGTCGTCGGGAACTGGCGTTTGAGCGCGTCGCGCAGTATCGCCCCCTCATGGGCTTGGGTAAAATAGAGTAACAGCAGGGAGGGGGCCTGAGCGGCATAGTGGCGCAGCTGCGCGCTGATATCTTGGGCCGCCAGCGATGAACTCTGGGCGAGGGAGTGAACGGTCAGAAATTTCAACACCATCTCCTTGTTTTATCGAATGGCAGCCTCAAGCAAAAATCATACCTTTATCAAACAATTATCTCGCTTCACTTGCTAACATAGCGGTCAACTGAGACCAATGACAGGACGCCCATATGTGGCAAAAAAACATCAATGACTTCGATCGGGTCGTTGCCATCGGTGGTGGCCATGGCATGGGACGAGTGCTTTCGTCCCTCTCGTTTCTCGGTCAACGGCTCACCGGCATCGTCACCACCACAGATGATGGCGGCTCGACCGGACGCCTGCGCAAGAGTCAGGAGTGCATCGCCTGGGGCGATCTGCGCAACTGCCTGAACCAGCTGGTGACCGATCCCAGTATCGGCAGCCTGTTGTTCGAATACCGCTTCGCCGGCAAAGGCGAGCTGGCGGGTCACAACCTTGGCAACCTGATGCTGCTGGCGCTCGATAATCTCTGTGTCCGTCCTCTTGATGCTATCAAGCTGATCAGTGACATGCTCAAAATCGAGTCACAATTGCTACCCATGTCTGAATTTCCCACCGATCTCTGCGCCCATATGGAGTGTGGCACCCAGATCCTGGGAGAGGTATCCATCGATCAACTGGCAACACCGCCCCTCTCCCTCGGCCTGATGCCGGAGGTGCAAGCGACACGGGAAGCGGTGCTGGCACTGCAGCAGGCGGACATGATCATTCTTGGGCCGGGCAGTTTTCTCACTTCCATCATGCCACCACTGCTGCTGGCCGAGATCGCCCAGGCCATCAATGAGAGCAGCGCCATGCTGGTTTTCGTCTGCAATCTGGTGGCGGAAAACGGCCCTGCCAGTCAGCTGGATCTGATGAGTCAGTGTCGCTGGCTGGAGTCCCGGGTCGGTCAGGGTCGGCTGGATGCCATCCTGGCCCCACAGGGCGCGAGTGATGCGGGGGACTGGCAAGGGCGAGTGATCGAAGCCGAGCTGGGCGAGCTTGAGCTGCCGCATCGGCACGATCGATTGAAGCTGAAACTGGCGCTGGACCGGATCATCCAGCAACTGCTCAACCAGCGTTAGGCAACGGTCACGGCGCCACGGCATCCCTGCATGGCGCCGTTACTGATAATCGGCAAGAAACGCGAGCACCTGGGGCAAGGAGGCCTCCAGCAGTTGCAACTGGCGCTCTGCCTCGGCCACATCGGTCTGCTTGCTGGCCATCTCCAGCGCCATCACCTGCTGATAGCTCGGCATGGCGCCGTAGCTGCCACAGGATGATTTCATGCTGTGCGCCACCCGAGCCAGCGCCTCCCACTCTCCCTGTTCATAGAGGGGTCTGAGCTGACTCAGCTGCTCGCCCACCTCTTCAATAAAGACTGCGATGACCACGGGCAGCATATCCGGACCGATATCCTCTGCCAGCTGCTGCAACACCTTGCGATCCACCCACTCCATGCGAGGCTCCTCCTGAACAGTATTCAAACAGACCATACTATAGATAGTTTTCGATGTCGTGGCTCACGGCCAGGCAGTGATGAAGCACCCGATTGGATGGCTCAGGGAATAAAGTGGCAAAAAATGTGATCAGTATCGAAATAGCGATGCTGAAACGCCCCTCAATACAACAACTTGATTGCCACCAATTAACAACCGATCAACACTCAATGCCGTCAGAGTGATGATGCTCAGCAACACCTCTCATCCCTTTTGCCTTTTATGGCTGCTGCGAAGAACCAGGGTAGGTATCTACCCTGGTATTTTTTTATCTTGCTCAAGCGCGACCTGGTTGGTCGCCACCCGCTCCCCCATGCGAAACAGATTGAATTCGCCGGGCGCCATTTTGACCCAATTCTCATTGCCGGTCAGCGGACGGGTGGTGATCAGGGTCACCACATCGTTGGGGGTGGTCTCCCTTTGAAAGTCGATCACCACCTCCTCATCCAGCAGGCTCGCCTCGCCAAACGGCGCACAGCGGGTCAGCCAGTGCAGGTTGTTGCTGCAGTAGCTCATCACATACTCCCCGTCCGAGAGCAGCATGTTGAACACCCCGAATGCTCTGAGCTCATCACACAGGGTGGCGAGATAGCGAAACATGGCGGGAAAGTTGGCCGGACGCTTGGGATATTTTTGCTCCAGCCGATCGAGCAGCCAGCAGAAGGCGTGCTCGCTGTCGGTATCCCCCACCGGCCGGTGGCGGCCGGTTGGCAGCTTCTTGTAGCCGGTCAGCTGACCGTTGTGGGCAAAGGTCCAGTAACGGCCCCACAGCTCACGGGTAAAGGGGTGGGTATTTTCCAGTGACACGCAGCCACGGTTGGCCTGCCGAATGTGGCTGACCACAGCGCAGCTCTTGATGGGCAGCGCCTGTACCAGTCTGGCGATGGGAGATTGGGCGCTGGGCTCGGGATCCTTGAAGGTGCGAAAGCCCTTCCCCTCGTAGAAGGTGATCCCCCAGCCATCCTTGTGGGGCCCGGTCTTGCCGCCGCGCAGCATCAACCCGGTAAAGCTGAAGCAGATATCGGTCGGCACATTGGCACTCATGCCGAGCAGTTCGCACATATCCGGCAGACTCCTTTCATGATTTGGCTTGTGTCATGTTCGACCAGCACGCTGGTTCGACAGACAGCAGGGGAAGGCGCAATCCCTTCCCCTGTGACTGGCAACAACCGGCCGATGGCGAACCATGCTACCGGCGTTGCCCTTGTCTGGTGACGATGGCCTGATTACTTGGCCATCTCTTTTTCGACCAGCTGGATCAGGATGTGGATCACCTTGATGTGCACTTCCTGAATACGGTCGGCATAGCCAAAGTGCGGCACGCGGATCTCGACATCCGCCAGACCCGCCATCTTGCCGCCATCCTTGCCGGTCAGGGCGATCACTTTCATCCCTTTGGCGCGGGCCGCCTCGATGGCTTTCAGGATATTGCCGGAGTTGCCGCTGGTGGAGATGCCAAGCAGCACGTCGCCACGACGGCCAACCGCTTCTACGTAGCGGGAGAAGACATAGTCATAGCCAAAGTCGTTGGAGACGCAGGAGAGGTGGCTCGGATCGGAGATGGCGATACCGGCATAACCCGGGCGGTTCTCGCGGTAACGACCGGTCAGCTCTTCGGCGAAGTGCATGGCGTCACAGTGGGAGCCACCGTTGCCACAAGAGAGCACCTTGCCCTCTTCCTTGAAAGAGTCAGCCAGCAGTTTGGCGGCCGCTTCGATGTTTTTCAGGTTCTGCTCATCAGCCAGGAAGGCCTGCAGCACGCTGGCAGCTTCGGTCAGTTCATTGCGGATCAATTCTTGGTACATGATGTCTCTTCCACTGTTTTTAGTGTGCGTGTAGATCGCGGCTATTCTCGCACAAGCGAATCGCACAGTCGCCCCCCTACTAGCCACAGCGCTGGCGGCGCGTGAGCGTTATGGGGATCACAGAGAGAAGGTAATGAAGATGTAAACAGCTTGATAACTTTGTGCGTATGAATTACAACAGGGGCCATATCCAACAGGTCAGACCTCTGGATCAGTTACGCCACGTTGGCAACCTAACCACGCAAGGAGCAAGCAATGACGACGACCCTCACTCTGCTCGGGGTGATCCTGGTTATCGGAGCCCTGGCCTATCGCCGGGCATCCCTGTTCATCTCCACCCTGGTCACCGGCGCCGCCCTGGTGCTTGGCACCATCTATGGTCATGTGCCCTTGCTGGTATGGGCGCTGTTCGCGGTGATCGCCATCCCGCTCAATCTGGTGGAATTTCGCCGCAATCAAATAACCAAGCCGCTGTTCAAGATCTACAAATCGATCATGCCGGAGATGTCCCGCACCGAGAAAGAGGCTATCGAAGCGGGCACCACCTGGTGGGAAGCCGATCTGTTCGCGGGCAACCCGGACTGGAAAAAGCTGCACGCCATCCCGGTCAGCACCCTCTCTGCCGAAGAGCAGGCCTTTATGGATGGCCCGGTCGAGGAAGTGTGCCGCATGGTGAGCGACTGGGAAGTGACCCACGAGCGCGCGGATCTCTCCCCCGAGGTGTGGCAATACCTGAAGGACAACAAGTTCTTCGCCATGATCATCAAGAAGAAATATGGCGGTCTGGAGTTCTCGGCCTACGCCCAGTCCTGTGTCCTGCAAAAGCTGTGCGGTGCCAGCGCCGTGCTCGCCTCCACCGTTGGCGTACCCAACTCGCTGGGCCCGGGCGAACTGCTGCAACACTATGGCACTGACGAGCAGAAGGATTACTACCTGCCCCGCCTGGCGGTAGGTAAAGAGATCCCCTGCTTCGCCCTGACCAGCCCGGAAGCGGGCTCTGACGCAGGTTCCATCCCCGACTTCGGTATCGTCTGCAAGGGCGAGTGGGAAGGAAAAGAGGTGCTCGGTATGCGCCTGACCTGGAACAAACGCTACATCACGCTCGCCCCTATCGCTACCGTGCTGGGTCTCGCCTTCAAACTGCGTGATCCGGAACACCTTCTGGGCGAAGAGGAAGAGCTCGGCATCACCTGCGCGCTAATCCCGACTCACATCAAGGGTGTCGGCATTGGCCGTCGCCACTTTCCGCTCAACGTGCCGTTCCAGAACGGTCCGACCCGGGGCAAGGATGTGTTCGTCCCGCTCGATTTCATCATCGGTGGCCCGGCCATGGCCGGTCAGGGCTGGCGCATGCTGGTCGAGTGTCTGTCGGTCGGTCGCGGCATCACCTTGCCCTCCAACAGCACTGGCGGCGTCAAGATGCTGGCCCTGGCGAGCGGCGCCTACAGCCGTATCCGTCGCCAGTTCAAGCTGCCCATCGGCAAGATGGAAGGGATTGAAGAGCCGCTGGCCCGCATCGGCGGCAACGCCTACATCATGGGCGCCGCAGCCAACCTGACCGTGACCGGTATCGACCTTGGCGAGAAGCCGTCAGTCATCTCCGCCATCGTCAAATACCACCTCACCGACCGTGCCCAGAAGTGCATCATCGATGCCATGGATATCCACGGTGGCAAGGCCATCTGCATGGGCCCCAACAACTATCTGGCCCGTGGCTATCAGGGTGCCCCCATCGCCGTTACGGTGGAAGGGGCCAACATCCTGACCCGCAGCATGATCATCTACGGTCAGGGCGCTATCCGCTGCCACCCGTATGTACTGCCGGAGATGCTGGCCGCCAGCCACCCCGACAAGGAGCAGGCGCTGAAGGATTTCGACAAGGCGGTATTCAGCCACGTCGGCTTTGCCATCAGCAACCTGGTACGCAGCTTCTGGCTCGGTATCACCGGCGCCCGCTTTGCCGCGGCACCGTACAAGGATCAGACCAAGGGCTACTACCAGCAGCTCTCCCGCCTCTCGGCCAACTTGGCGTTCCTGTCAGACATGGCGATGGGCACCCTGGGTGGCGAGCTCAAGCGCAAGGAGCGGGTCTCCGCCCGTCTTGGCGACGTGCTGAGCCAGCTCTATCTGGCCTCCAGCGCCCTCAAGCGCTATCAGGACGAGGGACGCCAGCAGGCCGACCTGCCGCTGCTGCACTGGGCACTGCAAGATGCCATGTTCAAGGCACAAGAGGCAATCGACGAGCTGCTGCGCAACTTCCCGAACCGCTGGATTGGGCTTGCCCTGCGCGCCGTGGTGCTGCCGCTGGGTCGTGACCTGAACCGTCCGTGCGACAAGCTGGACCAGCAAGTGGCCCGTCTGCTGCAAACCCCGAGCGAAACTCGCAGCCGCCTGGCCAAGGGCCAATACCTGACTCGCGAAGAGGGCAACCCCTTCGGTCTGCTGGAGCAGGCGCTCGATGACGTGCTGGCCGCCGAGCCGCTGTTCGAGAAAGTCTGCAAGAGCGATGGTATCAAGCGCCCCTTCATGGCACTGGACAAGGTGGCCGACATCGGCTTGGCCGCTGGCGTACTGACCCAGAGCGAAGCCGAGCTGCTACGCCGCGCCGAGGTAAGTCGCCTGCGCACCATCAACGTCGATGATTTTGACCCCATCGATCTGGTGGCCAACAAGAAGCTGTTTGAAGCCTCCGCTTACCATCACGCGGCCTGATAACCAGCTATCGACAACGCCTCCCTTGTGGAGGCGTTTTTTATGGGCGCTCACCACTATTCACGGCCCGAACAGTCACCACTCGCCCGCACAGCTCCCCCGACCAGCTGCTGGCCCCGTGTGGTCAGCCGGGAAAAAAGGCACAATAGCTGACAAATCGAATCACCAAGGAAGCCAAGATGACCCTTGAGCACCTGATCCTGTGGCGCCGCGACCTGCACCGCCTGCCGGAAGCGGCCTGGAAAGAGTTTCGCACCACCAGCCTGATTGCCCACCACCTGAGCGAGCTCGGTTATCGCATCGTGCTCGGCGACAAACTGCTGGCCAGCAATCTGATGATGGGCCGTGATGTGGATGTGGCGGCCGAGAAGGCTCGCGCCCGCCGTCAGGGGGCCCATCCCGACTGGCTGGAGCGGATTGGCGATGTCACCGGGCTGATGGGGGAGCTGGATACCGGCCGTCCCGGCCCGACCCTGGCCTTTCGCTTCGACATCGATGCGGTGGAAGTGGAAGAGTCCGACGCCGAACAGCACCAGCCGCAGCAGGAGGGTTTTGCCTCCCACAACAAGGGGTGGATGCACGCCTGTGCCCACGATGGCCACACCGCCATCGGTATGGGGCTGGCCAGCCAGTTGATGGCGATGAAAGAGCAGTTGTGCGGTCGCATCAAGCTCTTCTTCCAACCCGCCGAAGAGGGGTGCCGCGGTGGCAAGGCGCTGGCAGCCGGTGGCGCACTCGATGACGTGGATGCCCTGCTTTCGCTCCATATCGGTATTCACGCTGGCAGCGGCGAGCTGGTGATCAACCCCACCGAGTTTCTCTGCTCCACCAAGTTCGACGTCCACTTTATGGGCACCGCTGCTCACGCCGGGCTCGAGCCCAATGCCGGCAGCAATGCGCTGGCCGCCGCCTGCATGACCACCACCGCCATGCTCGGCATTCCCCGCCACCGCGATGGCATGACCCGCATCAACGTCGGCCAGCTTCACGCTGGCAGCGGCCGCAACGTCATCCCCGATCATGCAGAGCTGCGCGGTGAAACCCGCGGCGCCGATAGCACGCTCAACGACTACATGTTCAGTCAGGTACAGCGCATCGTCGAAGGGACTGCCCTCGCCCACGGTGTCACCTATCGCATCATCAAGCAGGGTGAGGCCATTGCCCTCGACAACAGCCCGGCACTGCAGGCCGAGCTGGCGGCGCTGGCCCGCAAGCAGGGACTCGCCACCATCCAGACTCGCCGCTTTGGCGCCAGCGAAGATGCCGGTTTTCTGATGGAGCGGGTGCAAAAGCAGGGGGGCGAAGCGGCTTACCTCATCCTGGGGGCCGATCTGGCGGCGCCGCACCATCACAACGAATTCGATTTCGATGAGCGGGTGATGCAAAGCGGGGTAGAGCTACTGGCCGCCTGGGCCCGTGCACGACTGGGTGTGGCAGAAGCAGCCCTCTCTTGATATCCCCTCGGCAAGCTCACCGGCTAACGGGATCAAAAAAAGGCGCCTAGGCGCCTTTTTTCTGCAAGAAAAACCTGAGCACTACTCGCGGTGCTTGCGATGCACATCGGGGCGACCACCGGTCACGCTATCGGCTCTCCCCTCTTCTTTGGCCTTCTCGGCCCGCTTTTTGCGCATCTCGCGGGGATCGGCGATGAGCGGGCGGTAGATCTCGATACGATCGCCGTCGTGCAGCGGCTCGCTCCCTTTTACCGGGCGGCTGTAGATACCGAACTTGTTGACCGCCAGATCGATCTCGGGGTGTTTTTGTACGATGCCGGACTGCTCGATGGCCGCCAGCACGCAGGTCTCGGGCGCAACCCGCAGGGCAATCACCGTCTGCTGCTGCGGCAAGGCATAGACAACCTCGATGTTGAGCTGGTCAGACACCGTAGACCTCCTTCGCCCGGTTGGAGAAGGCGGAGACCATGGAGCTCACCAGATCGCGGAACACCTGACCAAATGCCACCTCGATAAGCTTGGAGGTAAACTCGAAATCGAGATCAAACTCCACCTTGCAGGCGTCGACATCGAGCGGGGTAAAGGTCCACCAGCCCGCCAACTTGCGGAACGGGCCATCCACCAGCTCCATCCTGATCTGACGGTTCACATCCAGCTGATTGCGGGTGGTAAAGGTCTTGGCAATCCCCGCCTTGGCCACATCGACCGACGCCATCATGTAGTCATCGCCAGCCTCGTGGACACGGCTGCCAACACAGCCGGGCAAAAACTGCGGATAGGCATCCACATCGTTAACCAACTTGAACATCTGTTCTGCACTGAACATCACCAGGGCACTGCGCGTAATTCGGGGCATGGCTTTTCCTCATCCAATCGGCGCGATTTTATCACCATGTTTGGGGTTGTGGAGGTAAAACCTCAGCCAAACCGCTCAGAAAGCCACCACTTGACCTGCTGCGCGTTTTACAGCCGCCCCTGCCTACGTATAATACGAGCCTCCTAGTCATTGCCGGAAATCGCCCGTCATGAGCAAAAAAAACAGTAAAAACAAAGCCGGGTCCAGCACCATTGCACTCAACAGAACCGCGCGCCACGAATACTTCATCGAAGAGAAGATCGAAGCGGGCCTGTCCCTGCAAGGGTGGGAAGTCAAATCCCTGCGGGCGGGCAAGGCCAACATCAGCGAAGCCTATGTCATCTTCCGCGATGGCGAGGCCTATCTGTTCGGCTCCAGCTTCCTGCCACTGCAAGCGGCCTCCAGCCATGTGGTATGTGACCCGACCCGCACCCGCAAACTGCTGCTGAGCCGTCGTGAACTCGACAAGCTCGAAAGCCTGATTGCCCGTCAGGGCTACACCATAGTTCCCCTCGCCCTCTACTGGAAACAGTGCTGGGTCAAGGTCGAGATCGGCCTGGTGAAGGGCAAGAAAGAACACGACAAGCGCGAAGATACCAAGGCCCGCGAATGGGATCGGGAAAAAGCTCGCATCATGAAGAACAAGCATCGCGGCTAACCTGCGACTGGCAGGATCAGAACGCCAGTTCACCTTCCCCCGGCGCAGCTGGCTCTTCAGGCTCAGCTGCGTACAATAAATCGGCAAACAGACTGGCTGCCAGAGGGAATGGGTATCAACGCCTTGCTATGACAGCATTTTTGCGTACAATCGCAATTAACAACTTGGGGCTGATTCTGGATTCGACAAGATTCACGAAACCCAAGGTGCATGCCGAGGTGCGGTAGGCCTCGTTAATAAACCGCAAAAAAATAGTCGCAAACGACGAAAACTACGCACTAGCAGCTTAATAACCTGCATAGAGCCCTTCTACCCTAGCTTGCCTGTGTCCTAGGGAATCGGAAGGTCATCCTTCACAGGATCGTGTGGAAGTCCTGCTCGGGGCGGAAGCATTAAAACCAATCGAGCTAGTCAATTCGTGGCGTGTCTCTCCGCAGCGGGTTGGCGAATGTAAAGAGTGACTAAGCATGTAGTGCCAAGGATGTAGTAATTTTGGACGGGGGTTCAAATCCCCCCAGCTCCACCAAACGTTTGGAAAGGGCCACCTCGCAAGAGGTGGCCCTTTTTATTTGTCCATGTCCATGTTGTTTACCGATATCAAACTGGTTGGATTTTTTCCAATATCCCCCTTGAACTGGCCTTTGGCAAAAAAATCAGGCGCATCACCGCGCAGGCTTTATCATCAGGTTGCCATCCCGGTACTAGCCGGACTCACAGCCGCACAGTGGCATGTCGTGGCCCAATATTGAGTAAATTGAAGTTGGCCGCTGCATTTTAATGCACTTACAATATGCGCCCAATTCTGTTGGATTCCTTCTGATGCTCCGCCAATGTGATCGTCTATTCCTGTTTCTCCTGCTACTGCTCTGGGGCGTGGCGGCGCACGCCATTACCAGTCTGAATGAAGACGAATTTGATCTGTCTGAGCGCGCCTGGCTGTCATCACACCAGGAGCTGGTCATCGGCATGCCGATGATGGGTGACCCTCCATACAGCTATAAGGATGCAGATCAACGCTTTACCGGCCCAGTCCCCGACATTGCGCAGCAGATTGCCAGAACGCTCGGGTTGACCCTGCGCTACAAGGTTTACCCCTCCTACCTTGATGCGCTGACCGGGCTTGACCACGGCGAAATCGACATGCTGGTGAACGACCAGCCAAGCGAACAGTGGCGATCCAATATTGTCTCCCTCCCGTTTTTGCTCTCCATGCCGCGCGGCGTGCTGCTCAACAATGGCAAAACGAAGTTGTCACGACAGGATGCCCATGGTTTGCACTGGATCTGTGTCACGGGAGTCAATGCTTGCAGTGAATTGAAAAAACTGGGATTTCCCCGTGTGACCGAGGCAGAGAGTCGCAGCGAAGCAGCGTTTATGCTCAAAAAGCGCATGGCTGACGCCTATCTTGCCGACATGCCGTCACTGGTGATGGTGAGAGATCAGCACCCCAAGGCTGGCTTCACTATTGCCACTCCGGAATGGGTAAGCGGCACGTCTCTCTCCATCAATATGCACAAGAGCGACCCGGCACTGGTCAGCCTGGTGAGCAAGGCATTCAACGAGATACCGGTTGAAGATCGTCGTCACATGCTGGCCGCCACTACGACTAGCCAACATGCGGACTCAGGAGCGGTGAAGTCTGTGCAGTTTACCCCTGAGGAGCAGGAGTGGCTCAACCAGCATCCTGAGCTGACTTACGGCGTCTCTCCGGACTGGACCTCCATGAGCGAATTCAATTACCGGGGCAGGCTGGTCGGTTATGTGGCGGACCTGATGGCGCTGATGCAGCAAGTCTCCGGGCTGAAGTTCTCTCTGGTTCGCACCAATAGCTGGGGTGAAACCCAGAATATGCTGAAGCTGCGGCAGATCGATTTTATTCCGGCCATCTCCCCCAACCACGACCGCGGCCAGTTTGCGCTGTTCACCCCCGGCTATCTGTTTGTCGATCGGGTCGTTATTGCCCCCAAAGGCAGTACCGATATCACCGATCTCTCACTGCTGCGAGGGAAACGGGTCGGCATGGTGCATGGCTCGCTGGATAAAGATCTACTGACCCACATCGGCGCCCATCCGGTAGAGGTCAACAATGACAACCGCTTGCTGGAGCTGCTGGACACGGGCGATGCCGACTACGTAATGGTCACCCTGCCATCCATCAACAAGCGGGTAAGCGAACGCTATCAGGTGGTCTATGCCGGCAAAGACTTGCGCCTGCCGGTCGCCATGGCTACGCGCAAAGATCCCATGCTGCAGCGGATCCTCACCAAGGTGCTCTATTCGATACCGCCGGAGGAGCTCAATAAAGTGGAGAGACGCTGGCTCTCCATGAGCGTGCAGACCGGCATCAATAGCGAAACAGTGCTGTTCTGGTTCGCAATGGGCGGCGCGGCAGCCACCCTGCTGTTTGCCCTGTTCTGGGCCTGGAACCGCACCCTGAAACGGGAGATCGTGCAGCGACAACGGGCCGAGAAGACACTCAATGAGCAGTTGGTGTTCGTCCAGACCCTGCTCGACTCCCTGCCCAATATGGTGGCATTGCGGGATCACGAGCATCGCCTGACCCTCTGCAACCGGGCATACCGCGAGCTGTTTATCGGTGACGGATCCGCAGGAGATGGCTGGGGTTATATGACCGAGGACGAGCGGCAACAGATGCTATGCGAGGAGCGTGCGGTCTGGGAAACCGGCGAGAGCTTCCAAGGATCGGGTTATACCCAGCGCGAGGGGGATATTCCCCTTCACGTGGTCTACGTCAAGTTGCCCTATCGCGCAGCAGACGGCGCGATTCAGGGGGTGCTGACGGTATTGACCGATGTCAGTGCCCTCAAGGCCGCCGAAAACAAGGTGCGGGAAGTGGAGGGCAGGCTGCGGGACATCACCGACAGCATGCCGGGTCTGGTCTATCAATATCTCTGGCAAGGGGCCGGCAAGGGGAAATTCCTCTATCTGTCCCAGGGGGCCAGCGACATTCTCGGGATGACCCATCAAGAGTTGATGGCAGCCGAGTCTGGCGGCGTGATCCTCGGCTTGAACGATGAGGCTATGGCCACCTTTATCGATAAGGTGGCCAAACATGCGCAAACCCTTGAGCCGCTCGATATGGAGGTGCTGGTGCCCTCTGTTCAGGGGGAGCGCTATATCCAGATCCGCGGCAACTTTGTGGCGCAACAGGGCCATGATCGCCTGCTCAACGGCGTGGTGCAGGACATCACCGCCATCAAGCAACAGGAGCATGAGCTGCGTGAGGCGCGCGCCGCGGCCGAGCAGGCGATGCAGGCTCGCAGCCTTTTTCTGGCCACCATGAGCCATGAGCTGAGAACCCCCATCTCGGGCATGCACGGTATGCTGGAGCTGCTGCGCATGAGCGAGCTCAATGATGACCAGCGCTATCTGCTGCGCAATGTGGAGAGCTCGGCCAACCACCTGCTCTATCTGGTCAACGATATCCTCGACTTTTCCAAAATCGAGGCGGGTCAGCTGCACCTCAATCGCCAATCCTGCCGTCTGCAACCAGTGGTGTGCGATGTGATCCGCGGCCATGCCGCACTGGCCTGCAGCAAGGGGCTGAAGGTCACGCTCCAGTGGGAGGAGCAACTCCCTGACCTGGCCGATATCGATCCGGTCAGAGTGGGCCAGGTGATTTCCAATCTGCTCAACAACGCGGTGAAGTTCACCGAGCAGGGCGCTATTTCGATCCAGGCCAACTATAAAGACCAGCAGCTGGTTATCGCGGTGACAGATACCGGCATCGGCATCGCCGAAGAGAAGCAAGCGCTGCTCTTTACCCCGTTCGAGCAGGTGGAATCCGATATCAATCGCCGCTTTGGTGGCACAGGTCTGGGCCTGGCCATCTGTGATCAGCTGGTGAAGAAGATGGGCGGTACCCTGACGGTCAAAAGCCAGCTCGGTGAAGGGGCCTGTTTCCGCTTCAGCATCCCGCTGCTCAATGGCCTGTGGGAGCCACCCGCACTGGCGGGCAGCGAATGGTGGTGGCTGGGTAGCGATGCCGCCTTGCAGGCCACCATGGCACGGCTCGGCGCCCGGTTAACCCCCCTCGATATCCACCAGCTCACCGCCGATCTCGACGGCCTGCTGTTGGCGGAAGAGGCCGCGCTGGAGTCCAGTCTGGGGAGCGATTGGCACACCTTGCTGCAATCCGGCACCCTCAAGGGGGTCATCCTCTCCCCCCGCGAAGCGTTGCGGGGGCGCATGGGCTCGGAGAACTGGTGGCGCCTCGGCCAATCCCCCCTCTATCCGGATCTGTTGCTCGAAAGCTGCCGCGAACTGATCACCGGGCGAGTAGTGACCGCCCATGCCGCCAGCATCGAAAAACTGGGCGGGCGGGTGTTGGTCGCCGATGACCATCTGGTCAATCGCGCCCTGCTGACCCGTCAGCTGGCGATTCTGGGGGTGGAGTGCGAGGTAGTGGAAGATGGCGAGAAGGCGTTGCGCGCCTGGCAAACCCGGGATTTCGCCCTGCTGATCACCGACTGCCACATGCCGCACATGGATGGCTACACCCTGACCCGCAGCCTGCGGGAACAAGGGGAGCAGGCCCCCATCATCGGCGTCACCGCCGATACCTCGGAGGAGGCGGCAGCCAATATGACGGCAGCCGGTATGAACGGCATGCTGTGCAAACCCTATTCGCTGGAGTCACTGCGCCAGATGCTGCTGCGGTGGTTGCCCGCGACTACGATCACAGAGAGAGTGCCCGCACGACAGGCCATCAATCTCGACATGATCGGTCGCTGGCAAGATCTGTTTGGCGATGAAGATATTGCCAAAAGCATGGCAAGGGAGTATCTGGCCTCCAACCGGAAAGATTGCCACGCTATGATGAGCGCGCTCTCCTCCGATGATAGCCAGGAGCTGGTGGAGATCGCCCACCGCATCAAAGGGGCAGCCAGAATGGTCGGGGAGCTCTCCCTGGCCGAGCAGGCGGCGCAACTGGAATCGGCGGCCCGCCTCAAACAGTTGAGCGAGCTCGCGCTGCTGACACAGAGAGTGGAAGAACAGATGAACAATATTGAACGTGAAATGGGATTGTGGCTCGATGAGTAGAACGGCAGACGAGTTGGTCATCATGGTGGTCGAGGATCACGGGTTTCAACGCAAGACCCTGATGCACCAGATCCGGGCGCTCGGTTATCAGCAACTGCTGGAGGCCGCAGACGGCATCGAAGCCCTGGCGCTGTGCCAGAGCCACACTGTCGACATCCTGTTCTGCGATCTGCGGATGCCCGGCATGGATGGCATGGCGCTGCTGCGCCGCCTCTCGCTGGGTGGCTTTCGGGGCGGCATCATCCTCTCCAGCGCGCTGGAAGATGACGTGGTGGAGGCCGTGCTGCGGATGAGCGCGGCCTATGGTCTCCATGTACTGGGTCGCATCGAGAAACCCTCCAGCCCGCAGCGGCTGCGCCAGCTGATTGACTCCTGGGCGCCAAAGTCGGCTCCCTCGGGCAAGGACGATGGCCTCGCCCTGTCGGTGGACGAGCTCAAACGCGCCCTCGACAACGACCAGTTGCTGCCCTGGTATCAACCCAAGGTCGGCTTTGCGTCCGGCCAGTGGGTGGGGATGGAGGCGCTGGCCCGCTGGCAGCATCCGGAATACGGGCTGATCTCCCCCGGCATGTTTATCCCGCTGGCGGAAAATAACGGCCTTATCGATCAGCTGACCGATGTCATCATCAACAAGTCGCTGCAGGATTGCCATCTGTGGGGACAGACCGGTCTCTCCCTCAATCTGTCGATGAACCTCTCCACCACCTCGCTGATCGAGGGGGATCTCTGCCACTTCCTGATCAACCAGTGCCAGCGTTGGGGCGTCAATCCCGAGCTGATCACCCTGGAGGTGACCGAAAGCTCGTTTGTCGAGGATATCGGCAAGGCACTGGAGGTGCTGACACGACTGCGGATGCACGGCTTTGGCCTCTCCATCGATGACTTCGGTACCGGCTACTCCTCGATGCAGCAGCTGGCGCTGCTGCCTTTTACCGAGCTCAAACTTGATCGATCTTTTGTCGATCGCTGCTATGCCGACCCCTCCCGTCTGGCCATCATCGAATCGAGCATCGAGCTGGCCCGCAAGCTGGGGCTGAAATCAGTCGCCGAAGGGGTGGAAGATGTGCAGACCTGGCAACTGCTGGCCAAGCTGGGGTGCGATATCTGTCAGGGCTTCTTTACCGCCCGCCCGATGCCGCGCAGCGAACTGCAGCACTGGCACCAGATCTGGCAAGCCCGACTGCCGACCCTGATATCCGGCTGATCTCCTGCGACCAACCCTTTGGGCCAACAGGGCTCCGACCGGCAACGTGAATGGCCGCCTTGGAAAAGGTGGCCATTTTCTTTGTGTCGGGCTCGCCACTCACGCATGCCCGCCCCCTCTCCAGCAACCGTCTATCCAGCCGAGTGCCCCCCACCCCCTTTGCTCTGCATGCACCGCATGCCTTGAGTCACCATTTATGCAAAATAAGTTGCATCACAAATGGTGCTACTGGCGGCTCACGCCTACCGTGAGCGAGAGCGGCCTCTCTTCTGCTAGATGCACAAACTGACAATAAGACAATGAATCTTCTGCTTTAACAGGAATAGTTCTCAAAGATGAGCCGTGCCGATGAGGTAGACAAGACAACCTGAAATCGTTTTCCCTTTTGAACAATAAGCTGTCTAAAATCAAATAAAGTTGTAAATAATCTTTGTTATGGTGAGCGTATAGCAAGCGGCCTCCCTGTCGCTTCCCCTGCTGGCTCCGCCAGATGCAGCATTTTCTGCGCCTTGAAAGCGAGTTTATGACGCCATGATCACCATCACCCTCGATGGGGCTCAGTTGACGGTTGACCCGACCAGAACCCTGCTCCAGATAGCCAAACAGCACCAGATAGATATCCCCTCCCTGTGCGGTGACAACACCAGCGCCCCCAAGATGCCCTGCGATCTCTGTGTGGTGGAGATTGCCGGTCTCGGCATCCGGCGCGCCTGCGAGACGCGCCCCGAGGCAGGGATGATGATCACGACGCAAAACGATGCCCTGCGCGCGCACCGTCAGCAGGCGCTCGGCCGCATCCTCGCAAATCACTACGCCGATTGCGAAGCCCCCTGCCAGCGCGCCTGTCCGGCCGGGGTGGACATTCAATCCTATCTGCATCACATCGCCATGGGGGAGCACGAGGCGGCCATGGCAGTCATCAAGCAGACCCTGCCGATGCCCCTCTCCATTGGCCGGGTCTGCCCCGCTTTTTGTGAGGCAGAGTGCCGCCGCGCGCTGGTGGATGAGCCGCTCGCAATTCGCCAACTCAAGCGTCACGCCGCGGATCTCGATCTGGCAGAGGTGACCCCCTATCAACCGGCAAAGAAGCCCGCCAAGGGCAAGCGGGTGGCCATTATCGGCAGCGGCCCGGGCGGCCTCACCTGCGGTTACTATCTGGGTTACGAGGGGTTCGAGGTCGATCTGTTCGAGGCGATGCCCGAAGCGGGTGGCTGGCTGCGCTACGGCATCCCTGAATACCGGCTGCCCAAGGCGATCCTCGATCAGGAGATCGCCCTGATGTGCCAGAGTGGCATGCGGATCCACACCCTGCAGCGACTGGGCCACCAGCTCACCCTCTCGGCGCTGTGCCGCGACTATGATGCGGTCTGTCTGGCCGTCGGCGCATCCAAGGCGGTGCCGATGGATTACCCGGGCAGCACCCTGGCCGGTTGTTATCTCGGGGTCGATTACCTCAAGGATCGGATGCTGGCCAAGCGGCTCACCACCGGCAAGAGGGTTGCGGTGATCGGGGGTGGTAATACCGCGATCGACTGCGCCCGCACAGCGGTGCGCCTCGGCGCTGAAACCACCCTTATCTATCGCCGCACCCGCGCCGAGATGCCCGCCGAAGCCTACGAAATCGACGAGGCGGAGCACGAAGGGGTGCGCTTTTTGATGCTGACCAATCCGGTAGAGAATCTGGCCGATGAGGCTGGTCGCGTCTGTCAGGTGCGCCTCGAGAAGATGGCTCTCGGCGAGCCGGACGCCTCCGGTCGCCGCCGCCCGGAGCCCACCGGCGAGTTCTTCCTTGAAGAGTTTGATACCGTGATTGCGGCAGTGTCGCAGCAGCCGGATCTCAGCTTTATGGAAGGGGAGCCCCTCACCCTCCCCTTCACCCGCTGGCAGACGCTGGAGTCCCACCCCGAGACCATGCACAGCGGCCACGGCAACCTGTTCGCCATCGGCGATCTGCGCCGCGGGCCCGCCACCGCCATCGAGGCAGTCGCCGATGGGCGCAAGGCCGCGCTAGCCATCGATCAGTTCCTCCACGGTGACATGATCGATCCGGTTCGTCCTTTCAACGCCTGCAAGGCTCCCACACTCAAGCAGGTGGATCCCGCCCAGTTTGCTCATCTGAAAAAAGTCGCCCGCACCATCATGCCTCATCTGTCAGACACCGAGCGGGAGGGAAGCTTTGCCGAGGTGGAGCGCGGGTTGAGTGATGCCAATGCCCGCAGCGAAGCCAGCCGCTGCCTCGAGTGCGGCTGTCAGGCCAACACCGATTGCGCACTGCGCGACTACGCCACCGAATACAAGGTCGACCAGCGCGCCCTCGATACCAGCCAGTGCCAGAAGTTTGCGGTGGATAACAGCAGCGAATTTATCGTGTTCGATGCCAACCGCTGCATCGGCTGTGGCCAGTGCGTGCAGACCTGTGGTGAACAAGCGGTACAAGGGGTGCTGCGCTTTGCCAAGCACAGCGATGGCACCCTCTCGAACCGGCCGCAGTTCGATGCCGGACTGGCGATGGGGGACTCCCACTGCGTACAGTGCGGCGCCTGCGTGCAGGCCTGCCCCACCGGCGCCCTGGTGGATGCCCGCGACAAGTCGCAGGGGCGCACCGAGCTGCTCACGCCGGTCAATACCATCTGCACCTACTGCGGGGTCGGCTGCGGCGTCACCCTCTATGTCGATGAGGCGCGCAACCGTATCCGCTATGTGGAGGGGAACCGCAACTCGCCGGTCAATCAGGGGCTGCTCTGCGTCAAGGGGCGCTTTGGCTTTGACTTTATCCAGAGCGAGGAGCGCCTCACTACCCCGCTTATCCGCAAAGATGGCGAGCTGGTGCCCGCCAGCTGGCAGGAGGCCATCGCTCTGGTGGCCGAGCGCTTCACCGCCCTGCGCCAGCGCTATGGCAGCGATGCGCTGGCGGGTTTTTCGTCGGCCAAAACCACCAACGAAGAGAACTACCTGTTCCAGAAGTTCATGCGCCGGGAGCTTGGCACCAACAACGTGGATCACTGCGCGCGGCTCTGCCACGCCTCCACCGTCACCGGGCTGGAGGCGTCACTCGGCAGCGGCGCCATGACCAACGACATCCCGAGCATCGATCACTCGGATCTCATCTTCATCATCGGCTCCGACACCTCGGCGGCCCACCCCATCATCGGCTCCCATATCAAGCGGGCCGTCACCACGGGCAAGGCGCGGCTGGTAGTGGCCGATCCCAAGCGGATCGAGATGGCGGACCATGCCAGCCTCTATCTGGCCCATCGCCCCGGCACCGACGTGATGCTGCTCAACGGCCTGATGCAGCAGATCATCCGGAACAACTGGCACGACAAGGCCTATATCGCCGAGCGGGTGGAAGGGTTCGAGGCATTGCAAGCGGAGGTGCTCTCCCCCGCCTATGCGCCAGACAAGGTGGCTCTGGTCACCGGCGTACCGGCCGAGCAGGTGATCGAGCTCGCGCGCCTTATCGGCACCGCCGAACGCACTGCCATCTACTACTCGATGGGGATCACCCAGCACACCACCGGCCACGACAACGTGCGGGCCATCGCCAACCTGCAACTGCTGTGCGGCAACATCGGCATCGAAGGGGGCGGCATCAACCCGCTGCGAGGCCAATCCAACGTGCAGGGCGCCTGTGACATGGGGGCGCTGCCCAACTGCCTCCCCGGCTATCAGAAGGTGGCCAACCCCGAAGTACATGCCCGGTTCGCAGCTGCCTGGCAGCAGCCGAACTTGCCGCGCACGCCCGGGCTTACCCTCACCGAGACCATAGATGCCGCCTGTGCGGGCAGCATAAAGGGGCTCTATGTGATGGGTGAAAACCCGGTGCTGAGCGATCCGGATCAGCATCACGTCATCGAGGGGCTCAAGCAGCTGGAGTTTCTGGTGGTGCAGGATATCTTCCTCTCGGAAACCGCCCAGCTCGCCGATGTGGTGCTCCCCTCCTGCTCCTTTGCCGAGAAAAGCGGCCACTTCACCAACACCGAGCGGCGGGTGCAGCGCATCTCCCCCGCCCTCAAGGCGCCGGGTGACGCGCGGGAGGATTGGTGGATCATCCAGCAGATCGCCAACGCCATGGGCGGCGACTGGCGCTATCAGCACCCGCAGGATATCACCGCCGAGATCTGCCGGGTCACCCCGCAATACTCCGGCATCCAGTGGGACAAGGTTGGAGCACAAGGGCTGCAGTGGCCCTGCAACGACGCGGCGCCCGCAGGCACTCGCCTGCTCCACAGCAAGCAGTTCACCCGTGGCAAGGGGGAGATGGTTGCCACCCCGTTCCGCTATGCCGCCGAACTGCCCGATGAGACCTATCCCATCGTGCTCACCACCGGCCGCCTGCTGGAGCAGTTCCACACCGGCACCATGACCCGCAAGACCAAGGGGCTCGACAAGCTGGCTGGCCCGCGGGTGATGATGAGCGTGGCGGACGCCGAGCGGATGGGGATCAGCAACAGTGAGCGGGTGAAGGTCACCAGCCGCCGCGGCCATATCGAACTGCCCGCCTTCGTTACCAAGCGGATGCAACCGGGTGTAGTCTTTATCCCGTTCCACTTCGCCGAAGCCCCGGCCAACCGGCTCACCATCAATGCCACCGACCCCCACGCCAAAATCCCCGAGTTCAAGGTAGCTGCGGTGCGCATCGACAAGCTGGTGTGCCCGAGGCAAGGAGGGCAACACACCATGCAGGCGGAACCGGCCAAGCCAGACATCGAGGTTGCCTGAGGGGAATAGCAAAACCTGAGTAGCCGCCTGCCGGGAGAGTTGGCCCGCAGGCCTTCCTCCTTGGTGTTGCAATAGCAAAAGAGGGGTATGAGAAGGGGCCACCAACCAAAAAACACAAAGGGTTAGCTTCGCCCATAAGCTAACCCTTTGTGTTTTTTGGTGCCGATAAGGGGAATCGAACTCCTGACCTTCGCATTACGAAAGCAAACAACGATTCATATAAATCAATAGCTTTTTCCATTTAACATGGTTTATGCCACAATCTTGCCACACTCAGCAGCAAGTTATGGTATTTGGCTATGGCAACGTTCCGTAAGCGCGGCCCCTATCAATGGGAAGCCCAGGTACGCCGCAAGGGGTATCCGGCTCAGAGTAAAACCTTCAACACAAAGGCGGAGGCGGAGGCCTGGTCTAAAGTCATTGAATCTGAGATGACCCGAGGGATTTGGGTCAGCAGAGCCGAAGCTGAAGCAACCTCGCTTTATGAGGCTCTATGCCGCTATGAAACTGAGGTTGTTCCGCATAAAAAGGGAGCCTTGCAAGAGCTCTCACTGATCCGCATCTACAAGACATTACCTTTGTCATCACGCGCATTGGCATCCATTCGTGGAGCGGATGTTGCAAAGCTAAGAGACGAGTGGCTGAAAGATTATCAACCTGCAACAGTCCTCCGGCGGCTTGCCCTGCTCTCCCACATCTTCAACATGGCCCGTAAAGAATGGGGAATGGAAAGTCTATCCAATCCACTGGAGCTAATTCGTAAGCCCCAAGCTGATAACGCACGTACAAGGCGTATAGCAGCTTCTGCAACGTCAGCACATTGTCCCCAGAGCCAGGATGAAGAAAGCGCACGTAGAGCATCAGAAGGTGAAATAGAGCGGATCATCGCTGCCAGTAGCTCAAGGGTCTTACCATCGTTGGTCATACTGGCATTGGAAACAGCCATGCGGCGGAGTGAGCTGGTTAGCTTGCGCTGGGAGCACATTGATCTGGAACGCAGAGTTGCACACCTGCCATCGACCAAAAATGGCAGTGCACGTGATGTGCCACTTTCAACTCGCGCGGTTGTTACTCTGCAATCTATGGGAGTCACTGCTACAGGTAGAGTTTTTGATATCAGACCTGATGCGGTAACGCGAGCTTTTGAACGGGCAGTCCAGCGCGCTAGACAAATCTACGAGTTAGAGTGCCAAGCTCAAAGTTTGATACCGGTAATCAACTTTCTGACTGACCTTCGCTTTCACGATCTGCGGCATGAGGCAACCTCTCGTCTAGCCGAGATATTTCCTATGCACGAACTCACAAAAATCACAGGGCATAGAGATCCTAGAATGTTAATGCGGTATTATCATCCAAAAGCGGAAGACCTAGCAAAAAAGTTACAATAAATAGGTATGATATATGTCAAAGGAAATTAATTTACCTGATAGTGCTATTTCTACATGGGGTGGATTTGTATACCAAGGGAAGGTCGCTTTATATCACGCACTGGTATTATTAAATACTCAGAGTTTCAGAGGAAAAGTAATAAAAGAATTTAGCCTGCAGCTAGATAGTACAGATGATTTCGCTATATATTGCAATGATATCGTAGTGTCAACGCATCAAGTTAAGGCTAAGATTTCTAGCTATAGGTCAGCATATCAATCAGCTTTAGAAAAGGCATCGGCAATAGCTCATGATTGTGATGATGATACCGCTAGATTTTTACATATATCTACTCCACTTGATAACATGGAAGATTATGACCCTGAAAATGGATATAAAGTAGAGATATATACATATGAAGATATAAAATACTGTAGTTTGCAAAAAATAGATGAGCTTATTAAGAAGCAAGTTGAAGTATATCTGAAATCGAAATCTTCCCCATGCACGGAAATAATAAAAACAGAAAAATCTTGTTACCTATCAGAAAAGATAACCAAAAAAGTTTTATTTATCCATTCCGAGATCCAAGGTGGGAGAACTCAGAAAGAAGCAGCATATAGTGAAACTATTAGTAGCATAGAGCTAGTCGACTTTTTAAACATGAAACCTCTCCATCAAGAGGATAATGAATATAAATCAATAATTGCCAAGGAAAAGTTTGGCCGAATAGTTGAAGAGTATGTATATAACGAAATAAATTACTTCACTAAAGAGCAAGTTATAAAAATAACAAATGCATTTAACTTTATATACAACGCAAGTATTGATGAGATAAATAGAATTGTCATGTCGATGAGACCAGACGAATCAGATGCAAATATAAATAACGATTATATAAGAAACTATCTTGATCTAATTGCCGAAACCAAAAACGAACTTAAATTAATTGAGCTGCCACATTACTCAAAGATACACAACAAATATCTTCCAACCTCATTAACTATCCATTCAAACCCTAGACGACAGGAACTTTTTATACGTGATGTTCAACGAAACATCAGCGAGAATACGATTCTCGCATATCTTCTCTATGAATATAACAACTTGATAGTTCATGATTCATCAGGTTTAAAATCCATTAATGCACCATCTGCAAAAATAACAAGAACTGATGAGTGTGAAATAAAAAACCATATCGTGAGAGCATTTGATCTCAGGATTTTATCTCGTCAAGAAATGGAGTTAGAGTTAGATGCTAAGTGATTTTATTAATGATGCTATATTAGAACATTCGTTTGTTCTAGTTGAACAGCAATATGAAGATTATAATAACCTTCTATTTTACAAAAAAGAACTAGGTGAATTTCAGAGATATGTAATCACGATTTCATTGGATGAGATGATAGATGCTCTTGATGTGGATGTGATTCATGACAAGGTTTTAAATTATACACCTGATAACTTGCTTGCCTCTCCAGCATTCTCAAAAAATACAGATCTAATAGTTTTATTAAAATTGGATAATTTAGCTAACTATAAGAAGTTGGAAGAAATAATTTTTTCAATTGAAGAGAACCCCTATCACTTTAAGAAATACGTTCTCTATTACACGGAAGATGAGCTAAGTTTTATTGCCGGTAAAAAATTCATAGATATAAAAGAAATTCTTAATGATCATGCTGAGTTCATAAATTATAAAAGCTATCCTCTTAAACCCTGTATATATAACATGGTGGCTAGAATTTTCATAAAAATCCCTTTCCTTATAATGCCTGCACTTAAAAAAGATTTGATACCAGTTAATTTACAGATTTCATCTTTAGTCAATGAGCTGCAAATGACCACACTATATGAAAAAATTGCAGCAAAGGCAGTATCAAAAGATAACGATATAGATTTACTTTTACAGGAGCTGATCAATGAAGAACTGGAAGCTATCCAGGCTACAAGTAAGTAACTTCAAAGCCTTTAAAGATATCTCTTTTAATTTTGATTCCACATCATTGATCACGCTGGAAGGCCCCAATGGATTTGGAAAAACAACTATATTTGATGCCCTTGAATTACTTCTTACTGGCAAGATATCAAGAATTAAGAATCTTTGTGGCAATATAATGCTAACTGCAACAAAGAACTTTAGCGATAACGTATTCTGGAATGAATCCCGCAAGGGAAATATAATTATTAAGATTGAATTATCAGATGAAGAAAATGAAGAGCTTTTAAGTTTTGCTAGAGTTGCATGCGTTGATGATTTGATAATCCCAAGAAATAACAGAGCAGATAATTTCAGCATCTTTAAACTATACAGGCTCCATCACTTTGATGATGATTCTTACACCTCAGACAAGATAGTCAGCAATGATTATATAGACTATGTTTTTGGCCATGGATTTACAGACAGTTATGATCAAATAAATTACCTAGAACAAGGTCAAAGTACATTTGTATTTTCAAAAAGTCTCAAAGAGAGAAAGGATTTCATTAGTGGTTTAATGAATGTTGATGAGTTAATAAAACAAGTCGACCTATTAAACAAGTTAGAATATCGTTTATCACGAAAACTAAGTGATAAACAAACTCTTTCTCAAATTGAAGAACTACAGAACAAGATTGCTCTCTACTCAAAATCAGCAGTAATAAGCGCCCCTGTTTTATATGAAAAAATATCGACATCCAATCAAATTCCAGCATGGGATAATGAACTATTACCCTCGTTAGAAGAGAATTTTTTAGCCTCCATATCAGATGATTTGTCATCATTGATGATTATGGTGGAAAATAAAGATGAAATAAAAATTAGATATGATAACAAACGCATTGATGACTTCATCGCTAACTATGATGACGTATTAAAAGATGTTGTAACCATTGGTGATTACGTTGAAAACTTCTCATCCATCGAGTCCACCAAGAATAGATTTGATTCTCTATCGTCCTCCGTTAAATTATTATCAATCAATAGTGATTCAATTACAGAAAAACATTTAATGAAGGTGTCTGAGCTCTCGAACATTAATGTGATAGATATTCTGCACCTCGTTGCACAACGAGATACCTATAAAAAAGAGGCTGATGGTAAAAATCAGGCTATAATTAAAATCAGCGCTGCTCGAAATAATTTAATATCCGAACATAATAAGCACGCAGATTTAAATGACCACGAGTGCTTGTTATGTGGTCATGACTGGTTAACGAAAGATCTTTTATTAGAAGCGATTGAAAAAAAAGAAAGTCAGCTAAAACACTATCTAAGTGGACTAGGTAATAAGCTGTTACTAACACAAAATAAAATTGATCTTCTTAAAAGTAACGAGATTGCGGTATTAGTTAAAAAGGTGGAAGAGTTAAATCATAATGAAAATCTATTTAAAACTCTATTATCTTGTAAAGAAAGATTTCCTAAAATAATTACTGTCAAGAAGCGACTTGCTGATATAAAAATAACTTATCAAAGTGGTTTCACAGACTCTGAAGAGGAAGTTGAAATAAGAAAGCGTGATGTTATAAAGAAAATCCTATCACTGAAAAAAACAGAGAATGCTGATGTTATCGTGAACTGGAAAAAAGTTCTTGACAGTTCATTTATATCAATTGATAGCTTTATGAAAATCTCAATCTCTCAAGTTGAAAATAAGATTCATTATTTTAACTTCAAAGTAAATGAAGAAAAATTTCAATCATTAAAAATAATGCGGCAACGACTTCAGAAGTTAGAATTAGACAAGAAGGTAATGGAGAGCTTAAAGTCGAAAATTTCTATCCTGAAACAACAATTGAACGATTTGAATAAGTCTATTTCTAAACAAACAATAAGTGATATAGAATTAACCTTCCATATCTTTAGTGGAAGATTAATTCAAAACTATCAGAGAGGTCTCGGGCTGTTTATTGATGAGGGGAATGGTGATAGAGTTCGATTTTGTACAGCAGAAAAGTCTGAGCATGATGCTACATTATCTATGAGCTCTGGGCAACTTTCGGCTTTAAGTCTTTCCTTCTTTTTATCCTTGCATAAGGTTTATGCTAAAGCTCCATTCATATTAATCGATGACCCAGCTCAATCATTAGATGAGATAAATATAGCATCACTAAGTGATTTGTTAAGATGTGAACTAAAAGATCGACAATTAATACTTTCCTCGCATGAAGATAGCATAGCATCTTATTTAAGATTTAGATTTAAACGTGCAGGCTTACGACAAAAATCGATCAATATGCAGACACATGTAAACACAACAAGCTAAACCTAATAATACTTAAATTAAGCGGTGGCACTTTTAATATAGTGCCACTGCGCACCACCTACAAAGACGTTTAAGATTTTCGTTTAGCGATCTCTGCCTTCATATAAATACTTGCTCTTCTCATATCTTCTTTCAGTGCTTTAATCTCGCGCTCTGTCAGCACTCTAACGCCACACTCATACCCTTTTTCCAAAGCAACCTCTTTAATTATTTCAATTAGGTAAGGAAAACGTAATCCTATCCCATAAAGTTAAAAACTAAAATTATAAGCACCAGTATGAAAATTTTGCCTCGTTGAGCACCATCGGTGCGAATAAGGCTTAGTGAAGAAGCTACTCCGGCGTGCCGGTTAGCTAACTTCACACATCCTGCCCGCAATTCAGCCTTGTAATCATGAAGGAAAGCATGCATCAGCAACAAGGGAAATCATACAAATCATCTGCGGACAGGATAGCTAACGAGAAAACCTATTCTTTTCAATAGGTTTACCCACCTCTTCCACTCACTTTCCATCCCGCTTCCATACACTTTACAGATTGGAGTTGAATGATCAGGATGGAACGCCAAGGGAAAAGATTCCTCAAGACTGGTGCCCTCACCGGCATCTAGCCCAATCGATTGCCACAAAATCAGCTATGCCGCTAGCATGTGGGTATCCAAAATTCTGACAACAGAAGAGCTGTTCAAGTGAAAGAGCAATTGTAGGCTCATTTGCTCATGCTAATGATTGTCAAGTGAGGCTGGAATCCATACGATATTGCGTAAAACTTAATGCTTGAGGCACAGATGAATCAGCGTACAGAACTACGACTACGATACCGCAAAGGAGTTCAAGCTAAGAAAGCTGAACTAGTTACTGTCAATGAACAGAAATGGGTGCAAGCACAAACTGTATTGGCATTTCTTCCGCTTATTACTGCAGCTGTATACCTATTTGGCATGGCTTGGCATATGGGATATGTTAACGTTTTTCACGTTGATAGCAGCGAGTTCCCACTCTCAACAGAACAAACATTATTAACGGGAACCTTCGCTCTTGTAGCCAATCTGGTACCACTGCTAGGCTACCCTATAGCTGCTTTTGTTGGATTACTTGTAATAGTCATTGTGGTAGCGCTTACGTTTAAGCTGATGAAACGCGCTAGAGATAGAACTGTATCTTGGGTAACTCAACCGTTCAAAAATAAGGACATGGATAAAAAAATAAAAAATATTTTTAAGTACTCGGCTCACCCTGATGAAGTTAAATGGGTTGCCACAATTATAGAAAAAGCAATGAACTGGTACATTCTATATTTCTATGTTTTATTTACTTCATGCATTATTGGTATACTTGCTTACCACTGTTACGAAAATGGTCGTCGTACCGCCGAATCTCAGAAAGATGATATGAATGCAGGCAATTTCACCTCTGCCAATAATCTCAAGTATGCTGCACATCCCAAGGGTATATCTGCGCTGAGGATCGTCTGTAATGCGACTCAATGCACATTCTGGAATGAGACGGATGGCACCATCTATCTTCGTTATGATCAAATTGATAGCGTGACGATCCCCACTCAATCCGCAAATATACAGCCTGCTACAGATAAAAAGACCAGATGACCAGCTTAGACAACTAGGTCTATTAGCGAGGTGGGTAATCTCAGTTGTGGCCCTTGCAACCCGTCCAAGGGCTGCAAGGGCCTGTGTCTAGTGGATTATCTTATGGATAATCTTGGATCACTTTTCCAAAAATACCTTAACCACATGTTTTGAAAAGATTTTAAGACCAACTCCTGGGAATGAAAGTGCACCAGTTGGGAACGTTAGTGCACCAGTTCGGGAATGATAGTGCACTGAAATTACTCCAAAGATCTGTTCCGTGGCCTGCGGATCTCCCACATATCTTTGCGGTATTCAGTTACCAACCAACCTATCGTGAACAGCTCCCCCACAGCTCTACGAGCAATCTGCTGGCGCTTTCTCATCGCATCAGCAATCGCAGGATCCGGCCAGATGTAACTGCACAGAGTATCCAAGGACGCGCGCCCTGATTTACCAGGATCGATCCACCCGCATAGGCGTTGATGGATCAATCGAGCAGGATCGCTCTTGAGGCTACGCACTTCATTCATATCGATGCGAGCATGTGGCCGTCCACCGAGAACGGCTTCTGCAATCTGTGGGTTCAAACAGATGTATAGCGCGTTATCATGATCATCAAAGAGATGACTCATCAGGTGGAAGGATGCACAGCGAGAGTCACCTTGAATGACAACGGTGACATTCGACATCCTGATCAGACTAGCCTTTAGGGTTTTAAGGTTTCTGCCGCTTTTGCATAGACCAATCTCTTCGAGTAGCTGAGTGATACGAGACTGCACCACCAAGCAACGGCAGTCCGCACTATCAAACTCCGATGCTAAGGCCAAACGAAGTCGCTTAGGAATAGCTGCTGATGGCGCAGAGGTCAGAATAACGCCCTTGGGACCGGATAGCGCAACCAGCCCTTGTAGCAGTCGCATATCATCAGCCCCTAATGGCTCAAAACCAATAAAACGAGCGCTTTGGTTCTGTCCATAGCTATACGTCACATCCAGCTTTAACTTCTTTCTCTCCCCTCGCTTTAAACTGCGGAATAGACCAGGAGCAAGGCAGTGCATCGGATCATGGCGCGCGTGGGTAAGTTCAATAGCCATGAGCAAACCTCCTTCGCTCTCGCGCCTGGGGAGGTTCCATGAGTTGTACCGGATGTAATACGCCCCCTTCTTGGCGTTCAAACCATTGATCTTTGATCGCAGTGCCATAGTTCTGCTTGGATACCCCAAAGCGCACAAACGCACTGCGTCGAGAGTTTCCGATGGGTGTACTACCACGTTGAATCTCGGTTAGCTGGTTTGCTTCTTCTTCCCCCATCCGCACGATGTAACCACACCATCGGATGTTATCAATCAACGCAGATGCACCTCTGGCTGCCTGCTGTTGATCAAGACTGCCATCCCTCGCGCTCCCCTTGCTGGCGTGATGTAAATAGAGCACCGCAGCCCCCGTATTTGCGGCCAGCGACTCAAGTCGGGTAATCAGCTGGGACATGTCTCCGTTACTATTTTCGTCCATCTGATGCATACGGCTGAGGGTGTCGAGAACAACAAGGCGATATCCATCTACCTTCTGCACCAGAGCCTGAAAACAGTCCGGATTCATCAGATCTAAACTCAACCCCATCATCGGTTCCAATGCGAGGTTTGTGGCAATAGAGGCCCTCGCTTTGGGCGATAGATGTTTGCCAAGCGCATGGACGCGATGACTAAGCACTGCAGCCGGATCTTCACCAGCCATATAGATCACTCGGCCTGAACGGGTCGGGCGTAGTTGCAACAGATCGCCATCAGACTCTTTGCAAGCCACGGCCATTGCGGCCTGCAATGCCCAAAAGCTTTTACCTGTTGCTCCTGGTGCGATCAGAGCTCCCACAGTACCGGCCAAAAATCCAGACCATATGAAGTCAAGAGCAGGCGGCTCCTGTTCAAACGCAGCTAGTAGGTCAAGAGCCATGGCTTACCTCTTAGCGTTTGAATTCTGTGACTTTTGTCGTGCTAGCTGCTCGGCTTTGGTTGGCCGGCCACGCCGAGGCATATCTGCCGATTTAACCGCTCGATCATCCAAACCTTGGCTAATGACATGTTCAGCAAGCCAAAGCTCAACATCTTCAGCACGCCAGAGCAAACGCTTGGTTCCTGGTAAACGGCAGATAGGGGGAAGTGAACAAGGGTTGCGAGTCGCGTCACTACGGATGCTAGCAACGGATTTATGCAGACAGAGAGCCAATTGCTCAACAGTCAAAAGCACCACGCTGGAGGTGGTAATAGAGGTTTGTTTCATGGTCATAACCCATCAAGGCGGCAAGGGTCATCGAATAGCTGTGCCGGTTAGCTAATCGGTAATTGACCTGAGCGGCACCATGCCCGGCCTTGAGGGTATAAATAATTAGTGCCTGTCGTCCGATGTTACGTGACGAAATGGAGTCTACCAGCAGTGTTTTGCTATGTCATGCACTGGCAAGCGTCATTCGCCGCTATCAGGCCAGTGTGGCATGCCACAATTTTGCCACACTGGATAAGCTAAATGCTGCATTCCAACGCTCAGTAACGCATCAAACTGCAACACCCAAACTACTGTTTTGTTTGATAAAATTTGGTGCCGGTAACAGGAGTCGAACCTGCGACCTTCGCATTACGAATGCGCTGCTCTACCAACTGAGCTATACCGGCTTGTTGCTCTCCACATTCATAAAAAATGGCCGGCAAGTCAATTGAGGCAGCTCGATTTTATGAGTTGGCTCATGGTGTTAGCGCCCGATTTACAGGTCGGCAAACTCGGGGATATGGGCGCGGCCGCGGCTCTCTAGGAAATCGAGCAGGGCACGGGGGGAGCGCACCAGGATCCGCTCTTGCGGGAAGCCCGCTTCGGTCACCAGACGGTGGCTGTGGTCAAAATCGCCAAGAGTAAATGCCACGTGGGAATCGGAGCCGAAAGTGAGATAGGCCCCCAGATCTCGCGCGACTTCAACGATGGCACGGCAGTTGCCTTCGCTACCCGGGCGCGAGTGAATGAAAGAGGAGTTGTTGATCTCCAGCGCTACCCGATAGTCAGCGGCCGCCTTGACCACCGCCTGAATATCGATTGGAAATGCGGGGTTGCCAGGGTGGCTGATCATGTCGACCCGGCCGCTCTTGATGGCGTTGATCATAGCCTGGGTGTGAGTGGCCTGATCGCAGGGAGGGAATACCTGCTCATGAAAGCCCGCCATGATCATGTCGAGGCGCGACTCATAGCGCTCGGGAAAATCGATCTCCCCCTCCAGGTTTTTGATGTTGGCCTCGATACCCCGCAGGATCCCTACCCCATCCACCACTCTTGGCAATATCGGCAAGTTGGCAAAGTGCCAGACATGAGGGGCATCGGCCATCTCGGGGCCGTGATCCGTGGTGGCAAACAGCTTGATCCCCTTGGCCCTGGCTATCGGCAGATAGTCGTGGATGGTGCTGTAGGCATGGGTGCTGGCAATAGTGTGAGTGTGGGTATCGACCGGGTACTTCATCTTCTCTCCCCTCATATTTTGAAAGGGCAGCATAGCAAAGAGCGGCAGCTCGGGCCACGCCGGTGCTTGCCACACTTTGTCACAAAATACCGCGAAGCTGACATAGTCTGAGGGGCTCTGGCTGGCATACTGCCCCCGTCGATACATGCCTGAACTCGCATCGACAGTTTGCCGTCAGGATGACGCGAACTCACTTTCCCCACCGTCGCGCCCTGCGGCGGTTTTTTTTGCCTGCAAACCGCAAACCGGTAACAGACGCGCAAAAAAAGGCCCAACTAGCATGGTGCAGGTTGGGCGAGACTTAATGTTTAATTGCAGTGGCATAGATATAGAGTCCTGCTTTTTGACTAAGTTCCGCCCACTTTGCTTTTTTCATCGAAAAACATTCCGCTAACACTCATTCACATTCTCTTGACACTTCACGTTATGAAACGTACTTTTTAAACATTCGTTTAAGTGAGGTGTCCAGTGAGTAAAATCGATACCAAAAACCGTATTCTCGACGCCGCTGAAGTGCTGTTTGCCGAGCGGGGATTCGCCGATACCTCTTTGCGTCTGATCACCAGTGAGGCCGACGTCAATCTGGCGTCGGTGAACTATCACTTCGGCTCCAAGAAGGAGCTGATCCAGGCAGTACTCGACCGTTACCTGAGCCTGTTTATGCCGGATCTCGATGCCCGCCTGCGGGTACTGATGGAGCAGGATCAGCTGACCCTGCTGCAACTGTTTGAAAGTTTTGTCGAGCCGCTGATGAAGCTATCGGCGGTGCGGGCCAACGGCCCGGCCATCTTCATGCAGCTGCTGGGGCGCGGCTATATCGACAGCCAGGGCCACCTGCGCCGCTTTATCACCGCCCACTATGGCCCCATTTTGCAGCGGATCACCCAAGCCATCTCCAAGGCCAATCCGGCCCTGTCGCCGGCAGATCTCTTCTGGCGCCTGCACTTCACCCTGGGCACCGTCGTGTTCACCATGGCCTCTGCCGATGCGCTGCGCGACATCGCCCTGGCCGACTTTGGCCAGCAGCTCGATGTAGAAGGGCTGGTGCGCAACGTTATTCCTTATCTGGCGTCCGGAGTCGGGGCGCCCGTGGAGTCGACCAGGCTCTCCCTGGCCGTGTAACAACCAACAATAAATCAACGGAAACAGTGAAATAGAAGGAACTTCGGTATGATCACATTGCTTGTCCTGCTGGTGCTGGCGATAGCCGTTGTGCTCGGCGTACCCTCCATCCGTAAAAAGGTGGTAACCCGTCCGGTGTTCGGCATCTTCAAAAAGATACTGCCGCCCTTGTCAGCTACCGAGCGGGAGGCCATGGAAGCCGGCTCCGTCTGGTGGGATGGCGAGTTGTTTCGCGGCAACCCCGACTGGAAAAAACTGCACGGCTACGGCAAGGCCGAGCTGACCGCAGAGGAGCAGGCCTTTATCGACAATCAGGTCGAAACCCTGCTCGCCATGGTTGATGACTTCAAGATCGTCAACGAAACCAAAGACCTGCCGGAGCCGGTGTGGGACTATCTGAAGAAGGAAGGCTTCTTCTCCCTGATCATCCCGAAATCCTATGGCGGCCGCGAATTCTCGGCGATTGCCAACTCCACCATCGTCACCCGCATTGCCACCAAGAGCCTGAGCGTGGCGGTCACCGTCATGGTACCGAACTCCCTTGGCCCGGGTGAGCTGCTGATGCACTACGGCACCCAGGCCCAGAAAGATTTCTGGCTACCGGGGCTGGCCAACGGCAAGGAAGTGCCCTGCTTCGCCCTGACCGGGCCGGAGGCGGGCTCCGATGCGGGCGCCATTCCTGACAAGGGGATCGTCTGCAAAGGGATGCACAAGGGTGAAGAGGTACTCGGTATTCGCCTCAACTGGAACAAGCGCTACATCACCCTGGCGCCGCGCGCTACCGTGCTGGGGCTGGCGTTCAAACTCTATGACCCGGAAAAACTGCTGGGTGACAAGGAAGAGCTGGGTATCACCTGCGCGCTCATCCCCACCAGCCACCCGGGCGTGCGCGTCGGCGATCGCCACTACCCCATGGGTCTGGCGTTCCTGAACGGCCCGACCTTCGGCAAGGATGTGTTCATTCCGCTCGACTGGATCATCGGCGGCCCGGATTACGCCGGTCGCGGCTGGCGCATGCTGGTCGAATGCCTCTCCGCCGGTCGCGGCATCTCACTGCCTGCCCTGGGCACCGCTTGCGGTCACATGGCGAGCCGTACCGTAGGCGCCTACTCCTACGTGCGCAAGCAGTTCGGCATGTCCATCGGCAAGTTTGAAGGTGTGCAAGAGGCGCTGGCCCGCATCGGTGGCCTCACCTATCAGCTGGAAGGGGCCCGTCGCATGACCGCAGGTTCCCTGGATTTGGGTCAGGCACCGGCCATCGTCACCGCGATTTCCAAGTACCACATGACCGAAATGGCGCGTCAGATCATGGATGACTCCATGGACATCCACGCCGGTCGTGCCATCCAGCTGGGCCCGAAAAACTACACCGGCTACGCCTACATGGGTATTCCGGTCGCCATCACGGTGGAAGGGGCCAACATCCTGACCCGCAACCTGATGATCTTCGGGCAAGGGGCTACCCGCTGCCACCCGTATGTCTTTGCCGAGCTGGAAGCGGCAGCCGATACCGACGTGGAACGCGGTCTCGAGAAGTTTGACGCCCTGCTGATGAAGCACATCGCCTTCGGCGCCGGCAACTTCTTCGGTTCCCTGTTCCAGGGGCTGACTCTGGGTCAGTTCAACAGCGCGCCGGTGGCTGGTGAAACCGCCCGCTACTACAAACAGCTCTCCCGTATGAGTAAAGGGCTGGCCCTGTGCGCCGACGTCTCCATGCTGATGCTGGGTGGCGATCTCAAGCGCAAGGAGATGATCTCCGCCCGTCTGGGTGACGTGCTGAGCCACCTCTATCTGGCCTCCGCTACCCTCAAGCATTACGAGGATCAGGGCCGCATGGTCTCCGACCTGCCGTTCGTGCAGTACGCGGTGGAGCGCAACCTCTACCTGATTGGCAAGGCGTTCGAGGGCTTCTTCCAGAACTTCCCGAACAAGGTGGTGGGTGCCGTACTCAAGCGCGTGGTGTTCCCGTTCGGCGTCGGTTACAAGATGCCGGCCGACGATCGCTGCCACGCCATCTGTCTGGCCATGATGAAGCCGGGCGAATTCCGCGACCGTCTGACCGCTCTCTGCTATGTCGGCAAAGACGAGGCAGATCCGGTCGGCCTGATGGAGCGCGCCTTCCAGGCCATGGTCGCTGTGCAGCCCTACGAGAAGAAGCTGGTGCAGGCCCAGAAAGAGGGCAAACTGCCCCGCAAACTGGCGCTGCCGGAGCTGGTTGCCGCCGCACTGGCTGGTTCCATCCTGAGCAAGGACGAAGCGGACAAACTGCTGGCCGCCGATGCCCTGCGCTACGAAGCCATTCAGGTAGACAACTTCGCCCCGGGCGAGCTGGAAGGCTTCTCCCAGCAAGCAAACAAGCAGCCAAACAAGGTAGAGCACGCCGCCTGATCCCCTGACAAACCTGTACCAAACCGGCCCTCGTGGCCGGTTTTTTTGTTTGTTAACCATGCATTTACAAGCCGGGAGAATTCCAGTTAAATACTTGAGTCCCTTTGCAGGGGCTTTGGAAGCAAGGCCAGCGGAATGGCCGATAACAACAACTCAGGAAGAGTGAATGAACCTCGCCAAAACGGCGATCGAACGCCCCATCTGGGTGGCGGTCTCGATCGTGCTGATTTTCCTGCTGGGCCTGCTCAGCATCTGGGGACTGCCGATCCAGCTGTTCCCCGACATCGACCGTCCACACCTCAACATCTCGGTGAGCTGGCGTTCAGCCTCGCCGCAAGAGATGGAGTCGGAGATCACCGACCCCATCGAGCAGGAGATGCAGGGGGTGCAAGGGCTCAAGAGCCTTGTCAGCAACAGCTATCCCGGCTTTACCGAAATCGACATGGAGTTTGCCCTCGGCACCGACATGCAACGGGCCCAACTCGATGTGATTTCGCGATTGAACCGGGTCTCGGGACTGCCGGACAAGATTGGCGGCCCCTACGTCAACAACTACAGCAGCAACGATACCCTCACCTTCTTCTTCATCCAGCAGCTGCCCGGCGCCAAAGGGGTGATCGATGATCATCAGGCGCTGATCGAGGCGCGGGTCAAACCCGAGCTGGAGCGCATCGAAGGGGTCTCGACAGTCGCAGTCGAGGGGATCAACGAGCGCCAGATCCAGATCCGCTTCGACCCCTATCGCGCCGCCGAGCTGGGGGTGGAGATCCCGGTGTTGGCCAGCCGGGCCACCACCGGCTGGGATGTGTCAGCCGGTACGCTAGACATCGGTCGCTGGGAGTACAAGCTGCGCTTCGCCGGTCGTTACGATGTCGAGACGCTGGGGGACAAGGTGGTGGACTGGCGCGATGGCCTGCCCATCTATCTGCGGGATGTGGCGGAAGTAAGGGTGGCCAGGGAAGAGAACCCGGTGCTGCGGATCCAGAACGGCAATACCGCCATCGCCGCCCAGATCTTCAAGGAGAGCGGTGCCAATGCCCTGGCCTCCCTTGAGGCGATCAAGGCCCGGGTGAACGAGCTCAACCGCGAGGTGCTGGAGCCGGTCGGGCTGCACATGGAGCAGTCGTTCGATGCCTCCCTCTACATCAATCGTGCCGTCAGCATGGTCACCGCCAACCTGGGGCTCGGGGTGCTGCTCTCTTGCGCCATCCTCTGGCTCTTCCTGCGCCAGCTCAAGGCGACCCTGATGATTGCCCTCGCCATCCCCATCAGCATCATGCTCACCTTCTGCCTGCTCAAGGTGATGGATCGCACCCTCAACATCATCTCGCTGGCGGGCATCGCCTTTGCCGTCGGCATGGTGCTCGACGCCGCCATCGTGGTGCTGGAGAGCATCTACCGGCGCCACGAGCGGGGGGATTTGAGCAAGGCGGAGGCGGCGCTCGAAGGCACCCGTCAGGTGTGGACGGCGCTGGTCGCCTCCACCCTCACCACGGTTGCCATCTTCCTGCCGGTGCTGCTGCTCAACGATGTGGAGGGTCAGCTGTTTGCCGATCTGGCGCTCACCATCGCCTGCGCCGTGACAGTCTCCATGCTGGTCGCCGTCATCGTGCTGCCTGCGGTGGCGGCGCGCTGGATGGGGCGTGAAACGCTGACCGATCCCTATGAGTCGCTGTGGCAGCGCACTACCCGTCATGTGATCCGCTGGACCTCGACCTCACGCCAGCGCTGGGCGGTCATCACCCTGATGATGAGCCTGCCGGCACTGGCCACCTGGGCGCTACTGCCCAAGATGGACTATCTGCCGGACGTGAAACGGGACGCGGTGGATGTCTGGATGAACTTCACCCCCGGGGTCAACCTCAAGGCCCAGCGCGAAGAGGTGATCGATACCCTGATCGCCCGCCTCGCCCCCTACATGAAGGGGGAGAAAGAGCCTGCCCTCAAGAACTACTACATCTTGCGCTACCCGGGGGGCGCCCAGATTGGCGTGCGCCCCAAGGACGAGACCCGCATCAAGGAGCTGGAGAGCCTGTTGATGAAACAGCTGCTGGTAGGTATTCCCGACACCCGGGTGTTCGGCGGTCAGGGGTCGCTGTTTGGCGGCTTTGACAGCGAGAACGGCGTCTCCCTGCTGCTGCTGGGGGGTAACCTGCCCGAGCTCTATCAGGCGGCCCGTGCCAGCATGGGGATCCTCAGCAAGGACCTGCCAGGAGCACAGGTCCGGCCCGAACCGAGTCTCGACTTCACCGCTCCCGAGCTCAAACTGGTGCCGCAAGATCGACGTCTCGCCGAAGTGGGTTGGGATCGCACACCCCTGCCCACCATCATCCATACCTTTGGCGACGGCTTGCGGGTTGGCGAGTATTTCGACGGCGAAGATCGGCTCGACATCATGCTGATGGGGCAGAGCTCCGCCAATCCGGACGAACTGAAGGCAGTGCCGCTGGCCACCCCCTCCGGGCGCATCGTTCCCCTTGGCGAGCTGTTGCGGGTAGAGCACGACATGGGCCCGGCCAGTATCTTCCGGGCCGATGGGCGGCGCAGCATCAGCCTGCAGATAGCGCCCCCGGCAGGCATGACCATGGAGCAGGTGATCGACACCCTGAAAAACCGCAGTTTTGCCGCCATCCGCCCCCTGCTGCCCGCTGGTGGCGAGCTGCGCATTGCCGGCAATGCCGACAGCCTGCAACAGGCGCTCGACAATCTGGGGACCATCTTCCTGTTCGCCGTGGTGATCCTGCTGGTGCTGCTGTGGGGGGTGTTTGCCTCCCTCAAGGATGCCCTGCTGGTGCTGCTCACCCTGCCCCTTGCCTCGGTTGGCGGCGTGCTGGCGCTGCAACTGAGCGGGCTGCTGGTGCCGCTGCCGATGGATCTGCTCACCATCATCGGCTTTGTCATCCTGCTGGGACTGGTGGTCAACAACGCCATCCTGCTGGTGCATCAGACCCGCACCGCCGAGCGGGACGGCATGAGCCGTCAGCTGGCGGTGGCCGATGCCCTGCAAAGCCGGATGCGCCCCATCGCCATGACCAGCCTCACCAGCATCTTCGGCATGCTGCCGCTGATGCTGAGCCCGAGCGAAGGGAGCGAAATATACCGCGGGCTCGCCACCGTCATTGTCGGCGGCATGAGTTGCAGCACCCTGTTTACCCTGATCCTGTTGCCTGCCTTCCTGCGTCTCGGGGAGCAGGTGGCGATCCCACACCCCCTGCGCCAGCGGGCCTGAGCAAGGAGCTCATCGATGACACATATGATTACCCGAATGTTGGCTGGCGCAGTGCTGATAGCAGGCAGTGCGCTACCGGTATTGGCCGATCAGGGCAAGATGGTGACCTTGGCGGATGTGACCCAAGGGGATGCGGCCGCCAATATCTGGGTCAGCGGCACGGTGGCGAGTCGCCAGCAAGCTGCGCTAAGCGCCGAAGTGAGCGGCCGGGTGGAGTGGATCGCCGAATTTGGCAGCCGGGTCAAAAAAGGGGACGAGCTGCTGCGCCTCGACAGCGCGGCACTGCGCCTCTCGCTGGAGCAGGCTCGCGCCGAGCAGGCGAAATGGCAGAGCAACTTGCGTTTCGCCCGCGCCGAATCCCAACGGATCACCCGGCTGCACCAGCAAAAGAGCGCCTCCCAAAGCCAGTACGACAAGGCCAGTTACGATGTGGAGCAGGCAGCTCTGGCCGAGCGGCTGGCCGCCATACAGGTGAACCAGATTGAAGAACAGCTGCGCCGCAGCCACATCTATGCCCCGTTCGACGGGGTGGTGAACAACCACTTCATCCAGCCCGGCGAGCATGTGGACGCGGGCGAGCAGGCGCTGGAGCTGGTCAACCCGGATCAGCCGGATATCCGCCTGCAGGCCCCCATTCTCTGGGCCCAGCAGCTGGCGCCGCAAACCCGGCTGCGGGTGGAGGGGGAGCAGCTGAGTGGTCACGGCGTCTATTACCAGCGAGCCGCCAGCGCCGATCCCAAGTCGCGCCTCATCGAGCTGCGCCTCAAACCGGAAGCGGGCACCTTCATCATCGGCTCGCCGGTACGGGTTGCCTTGCCACTGGGGGAGCAGCAGAGCATGCTGCTGCCCCGAGATGCTCTGGTGCTCGGCACCGATGGCAGCGTGGTCTATCAGGTGGCGCGAAGCGGCAAGGCGCTCAAGGTGAATCGGGTGCCGGTCACCGTGCTGTTTGGCGACAGCCAGCAGGTAGCGGTGAGCGGCGCCCTCAAGCAGGGGGATCGGGTGGTGGTGCGCGGCGCGGGCAGCCTGCAGGATGGCGACACCATAGCGCTGTTCAAGGGGTAGCCACGCCCGACGCAGGCTGGCCAATCTTTGCCCGCTTGACCCGGGACATACAGCCAAACGGGCCACAGTTTGCTATCTTGGCGGCCATCACTCGCGTTTAGAGCAATCAACACCCATGAGCATTATTTTGGGCATCGATCCGGGTTCGCGGATCACCGGATACGGGGTTATCCGGGTCGTGGGCGGCAAGGCCGAATACTTGGGCTCTGGCTGCATCCGCACCGATTGCGGCGAGCTGCCGGAGCGCCTCAAGCAGGTCTATGACGGGGTATGCGAGATCATCACCCAGTTCAAACCCACCGAATTTGCCATCGAGCGGGTCTTTATGGCCCGCAACGCCGACTCGGCCCTGAAACTGGGACAGGCTCGTGGCAGCGCCATCGTCGCCGCGGTCAACGCCTATCTGCCGGTGAGCGAATACTCCGCCACCCAGATCAAGCAGGCGGTGGTGGGTACCGGTGGCGCCGCCAAGGAGCAGGTGCAGCATATGGTGACCCATCTGCTGAAACTCTCCGCCACCCCGCAGGCGGATGCGGCAGATGCCCTCGGCGTCGCGCTCTGCCACCTGCACACCCGCCAGAGCCTGATCAAGATGGCCGGCCGTGCCAGCAGCTCGGTACGTGGCCGCTATCGCTGAGCCCTTGTGTCGTCCACGACTCATCTCGGTATCGCTAAATAAAAAAACCGCCCCGGATCTCCGGGGCGGTTTTGTTTGGGGCGAGTAACAACCGGCGGGACTTGTCAGATGAATGTTCTCTCACGTAGTCGGCCATATATTTAGCCGCCTTATTCAACCGCGGCATTCGCCCCGGCGAGTCGGGCCTGCTGTTCACCACGCTTTTCCAGCGCCGAGCTCATGGCGAAGGAGAGCGCCTCCAGCTGGCCATCGAGGCTGGCGTCGATGATCCCCACCTCGGTCTCGAGGATGCAGCCCCCCTGATCGAGGCGGGCATCGGCGGAGATCTCGAGATAGCCGATTTCGGGGAAATCCTTGTGTACCCGGGCGATCTGGTCGCGCACCGCCTGCACCTGCTCGGGGTGAACCCGTATCGTCACCTGCTTCTGGTTGCTCACCAGCGAGAGCGCCTCCCGCACCACCTTGAGGGTGAGCGCCACCTGATCGTAATCGTGCAGGATCTTGCGCACCGCCTGCAGCACCACCTCGCTCATCTGCTGCTCCACGGTGCGATAGTACCCCTGACACTGCAACTGGGTCTGGTGGATCAGCACCGCCTGTTCGCGCCGGGCTTCGTCAATCCCGGCTTGCCAGCCAAGGCTTTTCTGCTCTTCATAGACGGCGCGGGCCTCGGCCACAATATCGGCCGCCTGGGCCCGGGCGGCCTCTACCAGCTCCTGCGCGCTCAGGTAGGAGAGGTAATCCTGGCTACGCAAAATACGCTGGCTTGGCGCCAGTTGCAGATGGTTACTCTTTATTTCAACAAATGGCAGCATTGGGGAGTTACCTGTTTGGCAATCTTGAGACAAAGCGCCCGGGCCAGTGGCAGCTGGTCAGCCGCCAAAGGCCATGATGGCCTGGGTGGCGCCGGGGGAAGTCGCAGGGTGAGACGGCGAGCCCAGTCGGGGTAGCCCTCCCCGGCCGCCGCCAGCCAGAACTGCAAACCAGCCTCTTCCAGCAACCCCTCATCGAGCTGAGCAGGCAGAGGCTGCTGCCAGCCAGCGGGCCAGGGGCCGATCAACAAGTCGAGCTGGGAAAGTACGGCTCTGTGCCCCTCCTCCCCCAGCAATGCGATGATCTGGCGCAGCGTAGGTGCCAGCAAGCAGTGGCGGATCGCCTCTCCGTGCAGCACGGCCCCCAGACGGCGCAACAACAACACCAGCTCGCTTTGGGGAAACAGCGCCAATCCCCCCAGTGGCGCGGGCATCTCATAGCCAATCCCCAATGCCAGCGCCTTGAGCAAGGCGCCGTTACTGGCTGGCAGCGTCCGCCACTCGGGCAGGAGCTTCGGCACCTGCGCCCAGGATGAGGGCAGGTGCGCCTCATGGAGGTAACTGGCCGGGCAAAAGCGCAACTGATAGGGGGTCAAACCGACCGTCATCCGCGACTCCGGCTCCGGTGCCACATGTATTGCGCCAGGTTGCTGGTCACCACCAGCGCCAGCAACAGGGCAATCAGGCCGCCCAGCCGCCACTTTGAACCTTCGCTCACTTCAATGGAGAAGAGCGAGGTATTGCGCGGCATCAGCGGACTCTGGCGCACATCCGCCGAGGGCACCAGCACCACGCTGATCCGGTCGTAGGCGAGCCCCTCGATACTGTTGTTGACCAACTGCTTGATCTGCGGGATGTAAGTATCGAGCTGGATATCCGCCGCATGCTTGATAAAGACCGAGGCCGAGGCCGGAGAGGGTTTCTTGCTGATCCCCTCATTACCCTCCGGCAGCACCACATGGACGCGAGCCACCAGCACGCCGTCTATTTCCGACAGAGTATTGGAGATCTCCTGCGCCTTGGCATAGGTGAGGCGAGCCCGCTCCTCTGTGGGCGAGGAGATGAGGCCATCCTTGGGAAACACATCCTGCAGAGTAGAGAAGCTCTCTTTTGGATAGCCCTTGCGTTTGAGGGTCTCGATGGCCTGCGCCACGTCGGACTCCTCTACCAGCAGCTTGATGCGGCCATCCTTGTCGGCTGCTTGTCCGAGGCGATCCCCTCGGTCTGCAGCAACGCCAGCATCTCGTTGCCCTCTTTCTGAGTGACCCCGGTATAGAGCTCCACTTTGCAGCCGCTGAGCAGCAACGAGGCGCCAAGCACCCCCATCAGCATCGATCTCTTCACACTACCTCACTGGGTCTTCAACAGGGTTTCTACGTTCTGGCTCATCTTGCCCACTGTCTTGGCAATCAGCTCCTCCTGCATAGTGATCCGCATCAGCGACCACTGCATCTGCATCAGGCTGTTGGGATCATCCCCCGGGGTGGCCAGCTCGGCTTGCAGGTTCTGTTTGGCCTCGACAAACTGCTGCTTCAACTCCCCCAGCTCCCCCAGCAGGGAGCTCCCCATCCCCTGGGATGTACTCCCCATCGCCTGTTCAAAACTGGCGATATGGGGCGAGGAGAGATCCACCGCTTTCAACTCATCCAGGCTGGTGACCACCGCCTGGGCAGACTGTGTAATTTCCATCACGCCTCCAGATCAAGTTTGTGCGAATTGCGCATCAGATTGTCTACCATGCCGTTGAGCGGGATCAGGGTCATCAGCTCGCGCCGGGCCAGTGCATCGAGAAATTGATGTCCCGCAGGCACAGCGCCCTGCCCGTCCCTGAGCTCGCTCAACAAGTTCAGCAACACCTTCTCCCGCCGCGATGCCAAGGGATCAAACTCCCGCATGGTGGCCCGCAACTCCGGCAGATCAATGGCATCCACCACCGGCGACTGACGCTCGCCAAAACGCGCGATCAACTTGTCAGTGACCGGGACAAACAGTTGCTTGCCAATCTCCGGCGCCGATTTGTCGCCCTGTTGGTAGATCTGCCAGAGCAGTTCACGCTTGGCGGCGGGCTCCACACTGGCCAGCAAACCCTCAAGGGGGGCCCCCTGTTGCCAGCGTTCGAACAGATCCGGCTCGGGAGTCTTGGCCAGCAGTCGCTCGAACTGGCGTTGAGCCATGGATTCGGGCGGGGGGGGCTGACGCAGCGGCTGCTCTCCCCCCAGCTGATCGCTGCCTTCAATTTTCATGAGGCCATCTGCTCACGCAGGCCGGCGGCAAACTGTTGCAAGGTTGGCTGACCGCTCTGCTCCAGTCGCAGCAACCGTGCAGCCAGCGCCTCCTGCTGACCAAGCCGCCACTCGCACAGGGCCAGCCAGGGCTCGATATCCGATGTGCAGTGCTCGCCACCAAGCTGCAAAGCGGCCTGGTAATCCCCCCGGTTCATCAGGGAGGAGAGGCGAATGAGCGTTACACACTCGGTCATCTCCGGCGCACCCGCCAGCCAGTCGGCAATAGTAGCCGCCTCCTGATGGCAATGGTGGCCGGTACCAGCCAGCGCAAGCTCGGCCAGCTGTCGTTTGAGTTCAGGGTTCATCATCAAATCTTCTGCAAAATACCCTGCATCAGGTCTTTCATGGCCCGAGTCACGGTGGAGTTGATGTTGTAGATCACCGACCATTTGTTGATCTTGTGCTGCAGCTCGGCCAACAGCGCCGGGTTATCCGGATTGGTTTTCATCGCCTCAATGGCCTTGTTGACCTCGGTATTGGCGTCATTGGCCTGCCCGGAGAGGTTCGATGCCACCTGATCGAGGGTGTTAGTAGTACCGTCCGCATACTTAAAGTAATCAGCCATGGTTGTGCTCCTTTATCTTGCCAATGATCGTGAGCCCCGCCTCGATGGCGTCGGCCTGTTGTTGCCACTCCCGATACTGTTGCGGGGTTCCCCCGCGCAGCAGTTGCCGTTTCACTTCACCCTGCGCCTGAACAAGCTGCTCATGCAGCTCACGAGCAAAGGCGGGATCAGCGCCGGACAGTCGCGCTTCCAAACTGGTCATCATGCCGCTCGGCTCCTTTTAATTTGACGATGTATTGCTGCTTGCCCTTGCTCACCACCACCGCATCGGGGCGAATGGCCAGCACCCGCACCCCGCTGGAGGTTGCGCCCCCAACCGGATAGCGCTGGTTGTCTGCCAGTACCACATAAGGCACCCGGCCAAACGAGACGCTGCGCACATCGAACTCCAGCTCATCCTGACGCGGCGTTCTGGTCTGATTGATCAGCTCCAGCGTCGGGTGTGTACCGAACTCCCGGCGAAACTGCTGATTGACCTGCTGAAACTGGCCAAGTTGGCGCTCATCCAGCTGGCCGGAGAGTTCGAGTCGCCCACCCGCTTCACGCACCCGCAATGCACCGGCCAGCCCCTGCTCCTGCAGCAAGGCATCGAGACGCTTGCGATAAGCCCCGGCAATCTGTACCTGATTCTCAACCCCCAGCAGGCCGGGGACCTCCTGCTTGAGCAGAGATTCAATGGTGCTCCATTTGCCATCCTGTCCCTGAATTTCACCGCTGAGCTTGAGCCAGCCGGGCTCCTTGCCATTGCGGATCTGCAGCTGTTCATAACCCAACTTCTGCAAGATAAAGCCGGCACCCTGCCGCAGATCTTCCATGGTGCGCAGCTCCAGCCGGTAGCTGAAACCCTTGCTGTCGAGGTACTGCTGCAAGGCAAGACGAGCGCTGTTCTCATCGACATAACCCGAGAGTTGCCACAGCTCGGGGTCACTGCTGTTCAGCACCACCTGACGGTAGTTTGGTGCGGCCAGAAAGCGCTTCAATGCCTGCTCACTGCGGGCGGATTCGTTCTCGTCGGCGCCATGCCACCAACCCGTGCCGAGCAGCAAGACCACGGCGACCACCAGACTCAGGCAGAGGGCCCCCATCCAGACATCGGCGCCTGCTGCCCGCCGCCGCGGCGCACGAGAAGGAGCAACCACCGCCGCCAGTGCCTCCAGCTGTTCGGGTAGCGAACGACTGTTGTCACAGAAGCTCCAGAGCAGCGGGCCTGCCTCCAGGCGCGTTCCCGCCCTGAGCGTCTCTCCCGCGGTCAGGGCGACACCGTCCTGAGTCGGGGTAATACCGTCCGCCCAGGCTTGCAGGGTGATCCCTTCCCCATTCACCAGCAGTACCAGATGCTCGGGGGCCATCCCCTCATCCACCAGCACCAGATCAGCCTTGAGGGGATCGGAACCTATGACCAGACGCCCCTCCGGCAGAGGAACTTCTACCCCGCGATTGAGCCCGCGATATACGCGGCACTTCCAGCTCATCGGGTCGCGCCCTCATTGCCCGCCTGCACACACCAGCTGGCGGCCGGTGTACATTTTTGATCCTTGTTCATTTCGACCAGACGCCACCCCAGCTCATTGCCCATCCGGCACTGAGTGAGAGACGAGCTCTTGCCCCCCTGACGCAGCAGTTGCTGCACATCACGGGCTGCAGCCAGCGGCTGGCATTGCGCGCCCCCCAGCACCTTGCCAAGGGAGAGACTCTGATTGGAGATCTCATCAGCCCCGAGCACCCCGGCTCGCAAATCCTGACCATTGCCCAGCGCCAGATAGTGGGCAATACCGTCATCAATCAGACGAGGCTCGATGATAAATAGCCGCACCGAGCGACGGGTCTGGGTGTCCTTGCTACGGAACAGCGCCCCCAGATAAGGGATGTCACCCAAGAAGGGCACCTTGCTCAGGTTCTCGCTCATCTCGTCGCGGTAGATACCGCCAATCAGCAGACTCTGGCCGTGGCCGACCCGGGCGATGGTATCGACCACGGTGCGACTGATGGTGGGAATGCCATCGGCCCCCGCACTGTTGGGTTTCTGGTTGCCATCCTCGATGTGGAGGCTCAGGCTGATCTCGGGTCTGTCACCCATCTGGATCACCCGGGGGGTCATCCGCAACATGGTGCCGTAGGTGATCCCCTGCAGCTCGGCCACCCGCTCGCCGCTGATCTTCACGTAATAAGTCTCGCTGTGGTCGATCACCGCTTGGGTATTCTCCTGGGTCAGCAAGGTCGGACGGGAGACCACCTGGGCATTGCCTTCGTTTTCCAGCAAGTTGACCCGGGCCAGCAGATAGTCGAGTCCTTTCGAATCCACCAAACTGCCGAGCGCGGCCCCCCCTTCAATTCCTTTGCGATCGCCGGTGGTCTTGATAATCACCTGCTGGTTGGAACCGGTGCGGATCCCCACTCGCCAATCCACCCCCAGCTGGGAGAGATCCTCGGCATTGATGTCAATAATGGAGAGCGCCACCTCAATGCGGGCCGCCGGTTTGTCGAGCGCGGCGATCAGCTTGCCGTACATCGCCATCCGCTCCGGAGCATCGCGCACGATCACCGCATTGAGGGAAGGATCAGCCTGCACGATGGCCTGACCGGAGGTGGCCGTCGCTGCCTTGCTACCCTCGCCGTTGACCATCTGCACGCCAGCATCGCTCAGCAGCTTGGCCAGAATGGTCGCCACACCGGGTGCCGCCACATCGGTATCACGGTACTGGATGGAGCGGTCAGTCGCCGAGGCGTACTTGAGGGGGAAGATCTCGATGGCCAGCGGCCCGGTCTTCTCGCTGCGCAGCTGGGACTGTTGCTCCAGTGCCAGCGCGGTCTGCTCGATCAGTTCAAGGTAACGGGGCGGGCCGGAGACATAGACCAGCCGGTTATCCGCATCGGGGCGCCAGCCAAAGCGGGGTTCCCAGATCCCGGCTCGTTGCAGCGCCTGTTTGAGTTCTGCTGCGCCAGTCTGCTCCAGATTGATGAGACGGGACTGCACTTCGCTGTTCTTGAAGACGTAGAGCACATTGCCGTCGTAGTACCAGACCAGGTTGTAGAGGGAGGAGAGCTGCTGCAAAAAGGCGAGCGGCTCGTCATGCTCAAACTGACCGTTGACCTGATCGTTGACCTTGTCGCTGACCACCACCGAGACCTCGTAGTTGGCACCGAAGTTGACCAGCACGTCGCGCAGACTCTCCCCTTCCGCCACATAGCTGTAAGGCATGGGCACCCAGTCCAGCTCCTGTGCCATGGCGGGACGCTGCCACGCCATCACGGCGAGGCAGATCCACAACAGGGGACGCAGCAGGGGTTGCACACTCAAGGGTGCCATATCATCTGTCTCCATTGGGGGGCCAAGGCGGCCTCGGTCAATTGGGGTTCCAACCGCTCCAGCAGGGCGATGTGCTGGCTCAGGCGCTCCGCCAGCAGCGCCTCGTCGAGCCACTCCAGCGCGAGCCGCGCCTCCAGCTGCAAATTGCCAAGCTCATCCAGCACCAGGGCATGGGGGGCATGACGCCCCCAGGCCACCACCTGTTGCAACAGACGCTTTAGCAGCGCCGGATCATGGGCCTCAGCATCATTCCTCTGGCTGCTTACAAGCGGGGTACTCAGCAGCAACTCACCGTTTCTGGGGGTCAGAAAGAGGGGATAACCATCGATCCGCAGATGGTACTTTCCCTGTGCGTCGGCAATAAAAGGCCCTTGGCCAAGGTTTGCGGCCAATCGATTCAGTAGCGTTTGCATAGTTCCTCGGGCTATCTAGGGCGCAGGAGGCTGCCAGTAGAAGTGATCCTGACCCAGGGCAATGCCCCGGCCGGCCAGCCACTCATGCAGGGTTAGGGCTGCCTCGTCCTGATGGGGCAGTGCCTGCAGGGCATGCCAGAATGTGCCGAGCTCAAGCGGTACCGGCATCAGGTGAACCGGGTCTCCCTCCTTGCTCGTTTGCGCATACCAGGCAGGCCAGGCCAACTGGAGACGAGCCTCACAATCAGTCTGCAGCCGGGTGAGCTCCTGCTCGCGCTGGTTCAACTGCTCAAGCTGATCGGCGATCCGGCTCTCCAGATCCGCCGGCACATCGACCACGGTCTGCCAGAACACGGCCTGGGCATTGAGCTGGCGGCGCATCACCTGCAACTGCTCCAGTTCGTTAAGCCAAGCGCCGTAAAGTGGTTCAAGACGCTGAACCCACCAGCGGTGCAAGGGATAGAGCACCCAGTGCCATAGCAAGGGACGATCCGCCAGATTGATGCGATCCCCCAGCTGCTGCATCCAGTCACAACGCTCACTGCCTGCCAGACGCAAGATCTGTTGCAGCTCCTCACGCGAGACGGCCAGCGCGGCATCGAGACGGCGCTGAAACCAGATGGAGCCCAACAGGCTCTCCAGTCGGGTTCTTGGCAACAGTCGTTGCAACAGGGCCATCTGCTGCGAAGTGATCACGCCGGCATCCTGATAACGGAGCACGGACAGCTGGCCGACCAGACGATCCCGACTCAGGGTATCTGGCTGGACAACGGTAACCCGACGACCTGCAAACAGGCCCTGGTTAGGTGAATGGTGATCTTGCTGACTCATGCTATGCCTTGCTCATCTTGCTGCGGGCAATAATGGAATGATGTTTCGATATGCTGGCTATTCTATCCATTGCCTCGCTCCGCGGCTTATAAAAAACGTCAGATTATTTTAGTCCGGCGTTAATCTGTGCCGTGTCGGGCACGGCTTGGCGTACAGCCAAAACGACGACGATAACTCTGGGTAAAATAGGATTGGCTGGAGAAACCGGCCTCCATCGCAATATCGACGATGCTCATTTCACTATTGAGTAATAACTGATGAGCGAAAAGGATCCGCCTTTCACTGATCCAGGCGCGTGGAGAAACACCATATATCGAGCCAAACAGCTCCTTGAAAGTGGTCAATCCCATACCGAACTCTTTGGCGAATTCGCTGAGCTTCCACTCCATCAGATAGTGCTTTTCCATAAACTGTTGCAACCGCTCGACCTGGCGATTGCTCAGCTGGCGCAAAATAGACATCAGTTGAGGCCCCTGTTCGCCAAAAGCGAGCAGAAACAGCAACTCTTCGGTGCGTAATTGGGCCAGTGCGGGGGGATGTTCATGTTCGGTCAACCCGCGCAGTCCCTGAATACATTGGGTCAGCAAGGGGGATGAGTGAAACGGCAACAGCGTGGGGGCCATCCCCTCCAGCCGGGGGACTTCACTCAACAGTGAACCGAAACGTTGCAAGAAGCCTTGCAAAAAGGAGTTTGACAGAGGTAGCCAAAGCAGGCGGCAGGGGCCGTCACCGGTACAGACCGCGTAGTTGCCACGGCGCACGAACAGAAGTTCGTTGGGGGATAATTCATAGGTATCGGTACAGTCCTGCCACTTCATCGATCCTTCCAGGAGAATATAAATTCCCTCTTGCGGATGTTCGATAACGTTAAAAGCAGACATGCACCACTGGAGCAGAGCCATATCGCCCTTCTCTGTGGTAGTAATGCCCTTCATGTTTTATTTTCCTGAATCTGCGTGTAGTACCAGTAACACCTCCGGAAGCGGGTCGCTCTCGGGTGCTTTATTATTGCTGTTATTTTTATTTATTGTTTTGTAATCAAGTCATTCGCTGGTGAATTCAAAAATTAATCACCATTGAAATGAGGGGGGATCCTACAACAGTCACAAGCAGAAAAACCAGCCTAAAATTAGAGCTAACACACTATTTATCCATTGCGACGACTCATACTTAATGGTGTGCTTACAGCAAAAGATACTTCGTTACAAAAAGAAACCTTCAATCTTAACTGACAAATTAATAAATGATTGATTTGAGGCTTTTTATTTAAACACAATCATTACTGACATTGTGGATAACAAGCTTTTGGCTGCAATTGAATAACCATTTTTTTGTCATTAAAAATCTTAAAAACTTTCTGCTGACTCATAGCCTGTACCGCGGTGCCATCCATAAATCGCAAGCGGGCACGCAGATAGATCTCCCCTTCCGCCAGTTGCAGAGGGGTCAAACGCAGATCAAACAGCAATGGCAGCATGGTCACCTCATAACGGGTGGCTGCCACTTGCAACGGACGCCCCCCGATCACGCTGAGCACAGCCACCTCCACTGTCGCCGGACGTGGCAAGGCTTGCGGGAAATGCACCTCGCCCTTGAGTTGCTGTTGCGATGGCTTCAGCTCCGGGGTGGTGACACAACCGGCCAGCATGGCCGACAACATCAGTAGCAGCAGACCTCTCATAGCACCCGGATCCGCCGCTCACTCAGCGGTGTGTGTTCACCCTGCTGCAGTCGCTGCAGCGCCAGCTCCTGGACCTGATTGAGGGTAATGGAGCGTCGCAGCAGTGCCGACAGGGGAACCTGGCTCGCACTGGCTGACCGGGCACTCACGGTTCTGCCTGCAAATGCCCCCACCTTGCCCGCCTCTGCTCCATGCAGGGCCAGCGCACCTTGTGATTCCTGAATCTTCATGGTTATACCCGCACTCCCATCACCTGATCACTGCTGCCTGCCTCCCGCGTACCGGGTTGCAGCAACTCCTGCCAGAACTCGGCATGCTCCAGCATGCTGGCGAGACTCTCTTCAAGGTACGCCAGAGTCAACCGGCTTGCCGCCATCTGGCGATAGAGTTGCACCGTCAGACTCTCTTCATCGAAACCGAAGTGAAGATTGAACTGATACCAGTGACGATTGAAGCTGGCCAACTGACGGAAAATCCCCTCGCCCACCTGATGCAGCTCGGCCACGTCGGCCTGCAACACCAGCTGATCACGCTCCGGCACCAGGATCAGGCTGAGTTGCAACTGCTCGTCAAAGCAGAGCGCCGCAACCCCCTCCTGATTCAGAGCCAAGGATGGCAAACCATATTTGGTGGCAAATTCAGCGAGCAGTCGATTGATGATGACAGTTACATCCATGATTTCCTCCAGCAGAGAGGAAGGCATGTTAGCCTGCCACCGCCATGCAGGCTGTCACTCAAGGGCGGCACTTTTAAGAAAAATGGCCGGAAAACAAAAAGGCGCCCCAGTGGGCGCCTTGATTGCCATGACGTTTATGCAACGCCGAATGCCGCTTTCCAGGCCTGATTCTGGCTCTGGGAATACTGCTGCATCAGTTGCAGCAGATCTTTCATAAAGTTGGCATTGAAGGACATATTGTCCTCGGCCTTCTGCTTCTCGGTCTGACTGATGGTCGCCTCGACCTCGTCTTCCTTCGCATTGGCCTGGCTGTCACCCTGCGCCACCTGCACAGCAGAGTTGCTCATTTGCCCCACAGACTGGGTTACGGTGTTGAACACCTGACCACGCTGGGTATTGCGGTCAAATTTCTTGTCCAACAACTGCTTCGCGTTACTGTCTGCAACTTGATCCTGTTTCCAGACTTTGCCCACATCAGCACGGTCAACCTGTTGGCCCTGCTTGCTCAAGCTATCAATCTTGGCGTCAATCAAGGCCTCGCGACCGGCAATCTTGCCATCAAGGGATTGTTGCTGCTTGATAGCCTTGGCGCCCTTGCCCAGGCTGATCCCGCCCATAATGGCAGAGAACCCCGCCATCACGCCGGAGACCACCGCCATGACGATCATCAGCTTGGCGCCGTGGCGCATCTCGTCAACCTGTGCCTGCTGGCTACTGATGACCAGCTTGTTCTCGATATCCCGAACCTGTAATCCCTCTTCACGGGCCTGACGGGCCAGTTTGAACAGCAAGGACATCATATCCATCGCACTGTCCAGCTGCGCAACCATCTGGGTCACCCCTTTGGTATCGAAGGGGACGGAGGGGCGTGGCAGGGTAGGAACGCTTTTGTTCTCTGACCCTTGCGGGCGAGTCGAAACGGCGGCCTCATGGGCAGTGGTCGCACTGCGAACCTGCTGCGCCTCACCGGCCTGCACCTCGGTCAGCGGGGCGGTACGGGTCACACCATTTGCATAATCACTGTTAATCATGGTCGGTACTCCTTAGATAGCGGCAGGTCTGCGGGCCAGGTTGTTCATCATGTCGCCCTTGGCATTGATCATCTGGAAGATCATCTCCATGGTCTGCTGGAACGCTTCGAGCATCTGGGCTATCGCCTCCTTGAGCTTGTCGATAACCCCTTGCAACTCGGTCATCTCGCTCTTGCTCAAGGCAAGATCAGCCTGGGCATCGAGCGACTCGGACTCTTTCGCTGACTGGACCGTTTTGGCCACGCCACTGCTCACATCAATGAGGATATCGGCACCCTGGGTGGCCAGTTTGGCCACTTTCGCCACCTTGTCACTCACCTTCACCGCCTCAACGGTTGCTCTGGCACCAAATTTGGCGGCCATTTCACCCGCCTTGGCAACGATTTTGGCGGTAACATCCGCAACCTTGCCACCAATCTTGGCGCCCAGTTTGGCAATCGCACCGCCAATGGTCGCGCCGAAACTGACTGCGGCCGAAATCACTGCCAATGCAATCTCTATCCCCATCAGGGCTGGCCCCAGCTTCTCCATCACCTCCTTGGAGATAAGGCCATCAGCGGCAGCCTGCTGCACAGCCATGTTGACCACGCCAACGACGCCAGCTGCGATCATCAGGGCACCGGCGGCAGCACCAATCCCGGTTGCCACCATGATGGCACCGATCACCAGCGAGGCGATGGCACTGATCCAGCCAAAAATTTTGCCAAAGATACCGGCCTTCTTGGCCTCCTGGGCACTCTCTTCTGCCTCTTTGATCTTCGCCTGATTCTCGCCGATCTTCTTCTCGTTCAGCGTGCGAGCTTGCCGGATATCATCAAGCTTCAGCTTGGTCTGGGTCTTCTCCAGATCGCTGGTGAGCTTGCCCAGCTCAATCTCGAACGCTTCGGGCGAGGTAAAGGCTGCGACCAACCCGGTGGTGTGCGGCAGAATCAAGCCGGTGTTCTCTTTCACCGAAGCCACCAACTTGCCGATTTCACCAAGTTGCTGCGCACTGACCTGGCTATTGCTTACCGCCAGTGGTGGGTTCAGCGAGACCCCTGACTTGCGGGCCTGACCGGTGACTTGCACCGTGGCGGCATCGAGCCGTGTTTCACTGCGAGGTTGGGTTACGGGCGCCAGGCCCGCAACGTCACCTGTGTTTCCCAGCGGGGAAACCTGTCTTTCATTGCTGATCGGGTTCATCTTGCAGATCCCTTCTGATTGCGATGGCTTCCAACATGACCTTGGCGCTTGCCGCCAGGTCTGCCTGCCGGGGATCTGTGTCCGCCAGCAGTCGGGCCGAGTGGAAGCCACTCTCGGCCCCGTTCAAATCACCTTGTTGCAGCCGGCACTCGGCAGCATGAAACGGGAAACGGGGATCTTTCAGGTCGAGCATGGCGCCAAAGCTGTAGCTTTGAACCGCCGTTTCAAATTCCCCCATCGCCTGACGGCAGGCACCCAGCCCGAGGAAATAACGCGGCTCGTAGTGATCCAGCATGCAGAGGGCCTGGAAGATCTTGTGAGCATCCTCCCACTTGCCGGCCTGATACTGGCCAAAGGCCAGGGCATAGAGCTGCTCCAGGGTGTCGCCCGAGATATCCTGCAGCATGGCCAGGGTGCCACCGTCAGCCATAAAGGCTTCCAGCTCTGCTTCATATTCCGGGGTCAGGGTGGTGTCGGTCTGCATGATCTCTCCTCAAATTGCGCCAAGAATGTCGCGCATGATGCTGTCGTATTTCTGGATAAAGCGGTTGAGTGCCTCAATGGCAGCGTTGTAGCGCGAGCTGACGTCGTTGAGGCGGGTGGTCTTTTCACTGACCTGATCGTTGAGCGGGCGAGAACGGTCGCTCACACTGGTGGAGAAGTTACCAAGCTTGTTGTTGTCCTTGTCATAGCTGTAGCTGGCTTCGATATTTTTCATCGCGCCGCTCTTCTTCTCGCCACTTTCGAGAAAGATCTTGACCGATACACTCGCATCTCTTTCGAGTTTGACCAGTCTCTCTCTGGTTTGTGCAATTAAAACCCGATTACCGCTAACTTGAACTTCTGCTTCTTGGGGTGTTAAACCTTGCTTTCTCACAAAATGTTCTATTGCTTCGGCAAGCTCTGATTCTTGATTAGCAAGCTCTGCTCTTAGAGCTACAATCTCCGGCGACATGCGTGAAAGCAGCTTGTACTCGGCCCCTTCCATAAATTTGGCCTGAGACTGATAGCCATAGAGCTTGTAATCCAGCAGATTGAAATTGGTGTTGAAGGTCTGGCTGGATGCCGCAGAGAGCACCTTGTTGATCTCGGACTGGATCACCCCGTAGATCTTCAGCTCACCGGTCATCTCTGCCAGCTCGTCCCGCAGCCCTTTACGCTGGTTGTCCTGAAACGCCATCACCCCGGTAAAGGTCGTGATGAGATCGTCATCGATGCGATCCATGGTCAGCGCACTGAGGGAGAGCAGCATAAATTCAGGGACGGTCCAGTGGGTGACTGGCGGGGTTTGTTTTGCTCCCCGCTCGATCATTCCCTTGATGGCGGCAATGGCCGCATCTTGCCCCCCCCAGAACTGGCCCATCGCCCAACCCCCGTTGATCGAGGCGGGATCCGTCAGATAGGCAGCCAGCAACTTCTCCAGCTGCGCCTTGCTCAGCGCAGTCGATGAGTCAGCACTGATGGTGATCTTGCCCTTGAGCAGCTCGACCAGTTCGGTCAACTTGGGGTTTTTATGGCCCGGCAATGCGTCCAGCGCTTGCCCATCAAGCCAGCCGACGAATGCGCCTGGGTTGGTGTTGTAGTCAGGGATAGTGCTCATCACGACTCCTTAAATCATCAGTCCGCGCATCATGGTGGGACGGCGACTCTTGCGGCCCTCTCCCGGCTGTGCCGGCAGTAACGCCTGTCTGCGCTGGATCTCAGCCAGCAACTCCTGCTCGGCCACGGCCACTTGCTCGGTCGGCGCATCGAATAGCAGCTGACAGGTCTGATCCGAGAGGGCTAGGCCAGCCAGCATCTCTTGCAACAGAGCGTTGCGGTGATCGCTGTCGGCAATGGCCTGCTCTGCTTGCGAAATGGTCTCGCTATGGTCGGTAAAACGCGGTTGTTTCATCTTGGCTCCTATTCTATGAGGCCCCTTTGGACATGCCTGTCACGCAAGGCCGTGCTTTTGTCGTTTTCGCATATCCCGCAAGGAACAGACTCGCTCGGCGGCCAGCATGAACCAGCCGGGCTCGGGTTCACTGGCTCCCGTCCAGCACAGGTAGAAGCGGCCAAGCCGCTCACTACTCAGGCTGCTGCCACGAAAGACATCGACGTTGCCGTAGAGGTAATGGCCCGGCCCGAGCACTTTCAGAGTGGCTTCGGCCAGCAGATAGAGGGCGGCAAAGGGATTGGCCAGTCCGGCCCGCTCCCCCTCTCGGCGCACCAGCAGGATCCAGACCCGTCGGGTCGCAGGATCAAAGCGCCAGGCGAGATAAATTTGGCGATAGCAAAAACCGTGGCCGAGCTGGATGGGGGTTGCCCCCAGATGGTGAGGGGCCACCGCCACTCCCCTGGCTTGCAGCCAGGGGATCAGGGGGTCAGAGGTTAACGGCTCCCCCCTCACAGGCAGACCCTCCCGAGGGGCTGGATATTGATCTGCTGGGTCAGCTCCTGATAGGAGAGCACCGGCAGGGCGTGGTAATCCCCCTCGATGAGCTTGCGCACATAGCGGCGGATATCCATGGAGACGATGAGCACCGGCTTGTTCTGCATCTGGGCCAGATCACCGACGGTATGGCGCACCTGATCGAGGAAGCTCTGGGTAATGGTGGGATCGAGCGCCAGATAGCTGCCGGCGCTGGTCTGGCGAATGCCGCCGCGGATCTGCTCCTCCACCTGCTGATCGAGCAGATAGGCGGGCAAGATGTTGTTGCCGTTGGCGTACTTGTAGCAGATATAGCGCTTGAGGCTGCTGCGGATGTACTCGGTGAGCTGCACCACATCCTTCTCTTTCTGGCCCCACTCCACCATCGCTTCCAGGATGGCGCGCATGTTGCGGATGGAGATATCCTCCCCCACCAGCCGCTGCAAAATTTCGGTCATTCGCTGTAGCGGGATGATGCGTTGCGCCTCCTTAACCAGCTCGCCATAGCTCCCCTCCATCTGCTCCAGCAGGTAGCGGGTCTCCTGAATGCCGATAAAGTCCTCGGCATATTCCCGCAGCACATGGGATAGATGCCAGGTCACCACCTGATCGGTGGTGAGGCTGGCCAGCCGTGACTTCTCCAGCCGATCCTGATGTTCATTAGCGACCCACAAGGTCGGTTGTCCGGGCAGCAACGGCGCCCCCTCTTCGTAGGGGATCCCCAGCAGATCGAGCTGGGAGGCGCTCTCCTGCACCAGCTGATGGCCCGGGCGCAGCAGACCGCGGGCGACCGGCACCTCCTGCAGCTGGATCAGGTATTCGCCGGGCCCCATCCCCTCGTTGAAACGCAGGTGAATACCCGGGAAGGGCACTCCGAGATCAAGATAGAGGGCGCGGCGCACCCGCACCAGTTCGTCGTTGAGGGCAATCGCCTCCAGCTCGGCCTGCAAAGCGGCATCCACATCGATCAGGAGCGGCACCGTCATGGCGAACTCCTCCTTCTCCCCCAGCTTGCCCCGCGGCTTGCTGCCCGGTTTTGGCTTGCTGCGGGCGGCGGGGGCCCCGGCCCCCTGCGCCAGTACGGCTGGAAGATCCTGATTGTTGCTGCTCTGCGCCTTGCGCTGACGCAAGCCGATAAAGTAACCGCCCGCCGTGACGATGGCCGCCAGCGCAAAGAAGGTGATCATCGGGAAGCCCGGGATCAATCCAAACAGCACCAGCAGCAGACCACCTATCAGCAGCGCCTTGGGCTGGGCCACCACCTGGGCGCCGATATCGGTACCCAGATCGGAGGACTCTTCGGAGGAGACCCGGGTCACGATAATGCCCGCGGTGATGGCGATCAGCAGCGCCGGCACCTGGGAGACCATGCCATCACCCACCGTCAGGATGGAGTAGAGCTGCAGCGCATCGGCGGCGGATAACCCCTTCTGGGTCACCCCGATGGTGACGCCACCGAGGATGTTGACGAAAATGATGATGAGGCCCGCGATGGCGTCCCCTTTCACGAACTTCATGGCGCCATCCATGGAGCCGAACATCTGGCTCTCCTTCTCGATGACCCCGCGGCGATCCCGCGCCTCGTGCACGTCGATCACCCCGGCGCGCATGTCACCGTCGATACTCATCTGCTTGCCCGGCATGGCATCGAGGGAGAATCGGGCACTCACCTCGGCGACCCGCTCCGAGCCCTTGGTGATCACCAGAAACTGGACGATGGTGATGATGAGGAAGATGACGATCCCCACCACCAGATTGCCCCCCACCACGAAGTTACCGAAGGTGTAGACGATTTGCCCCGCATCGGCCTGCAGCAGGATCATCCGGGTGGTGCTCACCGACAAGGCAAGCCGGAACAGGGTGGTGATCAGCAGCACCGCCGGAAAGGCGGAGAACTGCAGCGGTGAATTGATATAAACTGCCATCATCAGCAGTACCACCGAGATGGTCATGTTGATGGCAATCAGGATATCGAGGGCCACCGGCGGCAGCGGCAAGACCATCATAAAGACGATGGCCAGCAGCAGGATCGCCAGCATGATGTCCTTGCGCTCGCCTATCCGGCGCAGCAGCTCAAGGGAGCGTTGATTCATTCTGCTCTTCCAGTTCGAGGTATTGTTGATAGGCAACACGGGCTTCATCCAGCCGCCCTGCCAACTGGCAAGCCCGGCTGCGGCAGAGCCAGAGCGGGCCGTCGGCCTCCCCTTGCTGCATCAGCTGATCGACATGGGCCAGCGCCGCCTCCCCCTCCCCCTGTTTGAGCAGGGCCACCAGCAGGGTCCGTCGCCCTCCCTGATGGTCGGGGTGGATCTGCAGCAGGGCTGCCAGCAGGACACACGCCTTGTCAGGGTGGCCATATTGCAGTTGCAGCCAGCCGGTGAGCAGCAGCGCATCCTGCTGCTGTGACGTAAGCACCATGGTCATACCTTGTGCAGCAGATGAAGGGTCATCTGCATCAGTTGTTCATCGGCGTGCATCTGTTCGAGCAGCGCAGCGGCCGCTCGCAACTCGGGGCTCTGCCCTTCTGCCAGCACGCTGCGCAGACCCTGCATCGCCTGATTGAAATCAACCGGCCGCAACAAATCGTGAAAGCCGCGATCCGGGGTGGCGAAATCGAGCAGCGCCCGATCCGCCAGCCGCTCAGGGTAGAGGCGGTTGATATGGGGTTCGATGGACTGGCCATCGGGTAACAGGGCATAACGCCCCGGCAGGCTTCGCTCCTGATCGTCAAGAGAGATGGCGCTAAGCTGCTCGATACCGATATGCGCGGCAGTGATCCGGCTCATGACGCCAGCACCTCTCGCTGCAGCCGGGTCAAGGTGGTCACGGCCTGATGGAGCTGGGGCAGAGTCACGGCCCGCTCATCGAGAGTGACGAAGAGGATCAGCTGATCCTCACCCAGCCAGCCGCTGCGCACCGGCAGTGCCGGGCCTTGCGCCGCGGCGGTCAAGGTCATGGCACGGCGGATCGCCTCGCCACTCTGATGCCAGGGCACGGCGCGGGCCAACCAGAGGGTCAGTTGCCCCTGATGGCGCTCCAGTTGCAGAGTGCCGCTCTGCTCCAGTTCAAGCTGGATCAGCGAATGGGGGTTATCCCCTATGGTGATGCCCAGATCCTGGCAAAACTGCACCAGCAGGGGTTCAATCCAGTTCATGACGACTCTCCAGACAACTCATCCTCTTCCCGCTCGATGGCGTTATCGAGCGCCCCCTGACAGCACTGCAACAGGTTCTGGCGCTGCTCCTCCTCACTGAACAGCTCCACCGGCAGCAGGCGGATCAGTCGCTTGAGCTCTTGATAGAGCAGCACCTGCTGGCGACAATCTGACAGCTCAAGAGCCACACCGACCTGCTCCACATCCCGCACGCTGGCCCAGCGTTTCTCCACCAGGGCGATCAGATCGCCCATCAGATCAGAAGGCCCGTATGCCATGGGCCGAGCCCTCCTTCACCCGTTGCCACAGCTCGTCCACTTGCGCCGAGAGAGTGTTGAGCAGCCGCAGCTTGTGCATGTCGCTCATCACCCGTTCCAGCTTGACCGGATCGAGCCAGCGCTGCTGGCTGTCGAGATCGGCGCTCAGGGCCTTCATCATGAAGCCGGTCACCTTCTCCAGCGCACCATTGCCAAAGCGGCTGTGAATATCGCGCCAGGCGGCAGAAAGGGCACGGTAGTCCTGCACCGCATCGCGATAGAGATCCCGTAGATCCTGCTCGGCACCCACACCCGCTTTGGCCGCTTCGGCCGCGGGGCCGGTAATGCGCGCCCCCAGCACGATGGCACTGCCCTGCTCGTCCGCCAGCTTGGCCAGCGCCTGCTCCACCAGCGCCAGGGTGCCCTGCATCTCCGGTCGTCCGGCGAGGGCCTTGCGCGCCTGACAGAGCGCCTCGAACTGCTCGCTCACCTCCCCCGAATAGCTCTCGAGGTAGGCCAGCAGCTGGGAGAGATTGGCCAGCCGACCGCTGCCGAGGTGGCTCACCATCTCCTTGATCTTCTGCTGGCGTTCGAGCTCCGGCACTTTGTCGAGGTAATCCCCCACCAGCGCCTCGATCTCGCTGATGCGGGCATGGCTGTCACTCAGCTTGCGCTTGGCGAGCGAAAGCTCAGCGCGCTCGGAAAAGACAAAGGTGAGCTCTTCGGCGGCATCGGCCAGCGACTGGGCGGCACTGGCCAGCACGACCCGCTCCCCCTGAAATTGCCCACCCTGCAGGGGAGCCTGACGGGATGCGACCTCTGCTCCGCGCAGCTCGGGCTGGGCGGCAGGGGCATAGGGGTTGCTCTGGATAATGGCCATGGAAACTCCCGTGACGAATGGATTGACGAGGATGGCATTATAAAAATCGCCCTCGCCTCCCTATGCCAAAATCGGCCGTGAATTTTTAGCCCGCCCCCAACGGTTTTCTAAAAAGTCCCGACTCGCGCTGAAATCCCCGTAGCCCCCCATCCCCTATAGTGGCCGCCAGTTTCAATGGCGCAGATTGTTATGACCCTCTCCCTTGACCACATCCCCGACCAGCTTCGTCACGCCATCGACGAGTGCCGCCTGATCCAGATCCGTGGCCGGGTCACCCAGGTGACTGGCACCCTGCTCAAGGCAGTCGTCCCCGGGGTACGGATCGGCGAGCTCTGCCATCTGCGCAACCCGGACAACACACTCTCCCTGCAGGCAGAGGTGATCGGCTTTGCCCAGCATCAGGCGCTGCTCACCCCCCTTGGCGAGATGTTCGGCATCTCCTCCAACACCGAGGTGAGCCCGACCGGTGCCATGCATCAGGTCGGGGTCGGCGATCATCTGCTCGGTCAGGTGCTCAATGGCCTAGGTAACCCCTTTGGCGGTGGCCATCTGCCGGAGCCCGAGGCCTGGTATCCGGTCTATCGGGATGCGCCCGCTCCCATGAGCCGCAAGCGCATCGCCGAGCCCATTTCGCTCGGTATTCGCGCCATCGATGGCCTGCTTACCTGCGGTGAGGGGCAACGGATGGGGATCTTCGCGGCCGCCGGTGGTGGCAAGAGCACCCTGCTGGCGTCGCTTATTCGCAGCGCCGAGGTGGATGTCACCGTGCTGGCGCTGATCGGTGAGCGGGGCCGTGAGGTGCGCGAATTTATCGAAGCGGATCTGGGGGAAGAGGGGCTCAAGAAGGCTGTGCTGGTGGTGGCAACTTCGGATCGCCCCGCCATGGAGCGGGCCAAAGCAGGCTTTGTCGCCACCTCCATCGCCGAGTATTTCCGCGATCAGGGCAAGCGGGTACTGCTGCTGATGGACTCCGTCACCCGCTTTGCCCGTGCCCAGCGGGAGATTGGTCTGGCCGCTGGCGAACCGCCAACCCGACGGGGCTATCCGCCGTCGGTGTTTGCCGCCCTGCCCCGCCTGATGGAGCGGGCCGGTCAGTCAGACAAGGGCTCCATCACTGCCCTCTATACCGTGCTGGTAGAGGGGGATGACATGACAGAGCCGGTAGCCGACGAGACCCGCTCCATCCTCGATGGCCACATCATCCTGTCGCGCAAACTGGCGGCGGCCAACCACTACCCGGCCATCGACGTGCTGCGCTCCGCCAGCCGGGTGATGAACCAGATCATCGAGCCCGAGCATCAGGCTCAGGCCGGTCGACTGCGCAGCTGGCTGGCGAAATATGAAGAGGTGGAGCTGTTGCTGCAGATCGGCGAATACCAGAAAGGGCAGGACAAGGTGGCCGATGAGGCGATCGCCCGCATCGAGACTATTCGCCAGTGGCTAAGGCAAGGCACTCATGAACCCAGCTCACTGCCGGAAGCCCTCTCGACTCTGGAGGTACTGACCCGATGATTGGCCGCCTGCAACGAATAAAAGACCTGCGGCTGGATCGGGCCGAGCAGCAGCTCGCCGCCCAGCAGGCTCGGGTGCAACTCGCCCGCGTTCGCCAACGCGAAGCGGAGCAGGAGAGTCTCGACTATCGCCAGTGGCGCCTTGCCGAAGAGGAGCGGCTATTTGCCATCTGTCAGGCGGAGCAACTCGATCGCAAGGGGCTCAAGGCGTGGCAACAGCAAGTGGCGCTGCTGCGGGAGAAAGAGGCCCAGCTTGAACAAACTGCCGCCGAACAGGCCGAGCGGGTCGCCGAAGAGCGCATCCGTTTACAGGAGCGCCAGCAGGCGGTACACCGAGCCCGCCAGCAGCAACAGAAATTTGCCGAACTACACCGTCAGGAGCAGGCCTCACAGCAAGCCCTGCGTGACTACAACGAAGAGCAGGAACAGGAAGAGTTCCGCCAGCAGAGCAGGATGTAACGAGTCATGAACCGAATCCTCCCGATACAGGGCACAGTGACAGCCCGGGGTGATACCCAGATGGCTGAAGCCAATCGATCGCAACAACAGCGTTTCGAGCAGGCGATGAGGCTTGAGCAGGAACAAAAGACAGCTCACCAACACCGGGAAAATAACCTGCACCAAAGCAGGGTTCCGTTGCATCAACAGCTATTGCAGGCGCAGCAACAGAAAAAAGAGATAGCCGATAAGGCCCAACAGCAGGAGCTTGCCGCCGCTCACGCAAGGTCAAAAAAACGGCAGTCAGAGCCGCTCGTCAAAGAGGAGCAACTCGGCATTTCCCTCTCTGAAGTGGCCGCCCGTGACCAGAAGGAAACAGAGCGCCAAGCAGATCAACACTCGCAGGATAAAGAGCTGGAAAGCAGCGCATACCAGTCCCCAGAAACATGGTCACTGCCAGGACAAAAGAGCTCGCTGTCCACATCGTCATCGGCACAGGAAGAGCCCCAGACATATTCCGATAGGGGAGCGGATAACACGTTGATAGCAGGTGACACCTCTGGATTGGACAGGGCGCTAGTGATCGAAAAAGCCGCCCAGCAACTGAACGAAGCATCCTTAGTCGATGCCCGTGAGCTCGCAGAGCAGCTCGCCGCTGACACTGACATCAATGCGCTCACTCTGAGCGACGAGATACCCGAAGCCAGCGGTCAACCGCTCTCCCCACAGGTGAAAACCCCCGGGGATCTGCAACTCGCCCGGCTGGCTCCAGCCGAAAACAATCGGGAACTGGGTCAACTGCTGGAGCGGCTGGCAGTGGATATCTATCAGGAACTGGGCCGCCCGGAGCGCCCGCCACTGCTGCGCCTGACGTTGCCACAGCTGGGCGATCTCTCCATTCGCATCGCTCACCACCATGGCGAGTTGCAGATCGAGATCCTCGCCACGGCGCAAGGTGAGCTGCTGCTCAATCAGGGGCGCAGCGATCTGGTCGACCGCCTGCAACGGCTCTATCCCGGCGAGCGGGTCGCCCTCGATCTCTTCGGCCAGCCCGACAGTGAGCAGGGCTCGCGCCATAAACGATCCATCTACGAAGAGTGGGATGCCGACGCATGACACCGATTGCCCTCACCTCCGCCTCGCTGGCGGAGTTGACTTTACAGCAGACCCTGAGCCAATACCGCCAGCACTTTAACTGGAGTGGCGGCGAGCTTCTCCTCGCCATCGGTTTGCCGCCTGCGACACTCGATACCCGGCTGCAACTGCAGTGGCAGGGGCTCTCTTTGCCGCTGTTGTGCCACGGCGCAGAGCTGGCGCACTGGCTCGCGCCGGATCTACAACAGGCGGCGCTGTTCAGCCTGCCCGAGCCGCTGCAACTGGCACTGATCGAACGGCTGGGACAACCCCTCGGTGGACTCAGCTGCTCGGCGCTGACCCGACCGGAAAGTAATGTTCAGACCGATGAGCCCGCCCTGCAACTGCTGTTGCAACGGGAGGGGACCAGTCTCGCTCTCTGGCTGCCGCAGCCCGAGCCCTTGCTGAGCAAGTTGCCACCACGACCACAGCAGCAGCGGCTGCCGTTGCCCCTCACCCTCTCCCTGCAGTGGGGCGAGATTGGGCTGACCATGGATGAGCTCGCCACTCTCGCCATCGGCGATGTGCTGCTGCCGCCGCCCCATCCGCAGCTCGGCCAGCAACTGCTGATCTGTGTGGAGGGTCGCCCCTTTGCCTACTGCCAACCCCATCAACAACATCTGGAATTGACTGCCATGCACAACGCTAAACCCGCTGACCCCTTCGGCCCGACCGAGCTGGAGCAACTGCCGATCCAGGTGAGCTTTGAAGTGGGCCGCCAGACGCTGGACTGGCACACTCTCACCAGCCTGCAACCGGGCGCCCTGATCGATCTTGGCACCCCCCTCGATGGCGAAGTGCGCATCATCAGCAACGGCCATTCGCTGGGAGTGGGCCGACTGGTGGAGATCCAGGGTCGCCTGGGGGTAAGGGTCGAACGCCTCGACAACGAGTCACAGTCATGATCCAGTTGCCAGACGAGCTAAACCTTATCGTCGGGCTGGCACTGCTGGCCCTGCTCCCCTTTATCGCCGTGATGGCCACCTCCTTCGTCAAGCTGGCGGTGGTCTTCTCGCTGCTGCGCAACGCCCTCGGGGTGCAGCAGATCCCCCCCAACATGGCGATGTACGGGCTGGCGATCATTCTCAGCATTTATGTGATGGCGCCGGTCGGCTTTGCCACCCAGGATTACCTGCGCCAGAACGAGGTGTCGCTGGCCAAATCCGAATCTGTGGAAAAGTTCCTCGATGAGGGGATTGCCCCCTACCGCGACTTTTTGAAAAAGCAGATCAAACCGCGGGAGCACGCCTTCTTTATCGATAGCACCAAGCAGCTCTGGCCCAGCAAGTATGCCGACCGGCTGGAGCCCGACAGCCTGCTGATCCTGCTGCCCGCCTTTACCGTGAGCGAGCTGAGCCGCGCCTTCGAGATAGGCTTTCTGATCTACCTGCCCTTTATCGCCATCGATCTCATCATCTCCAACATCTTGCTGGCGATGGGGATGATGATGGTCTCCCCCATGACCATCTCGCTGCCCTTCAAGCTACTGCTGTTTGTGCTGCTCGATGGCTGGGCCCGCCTGACCCACGGGCTGGTCATCAGTTACGGAGGCTAGCATGAGTCACGCCGATATCCTTCACTTCACCAGCCAGGCGCTCTGGCTGGTGCTGATCCTCTCGATGCCACCTGTGCTGGTGGCGGCGCTGGTGGGCACCCTTGTCTCTTTGCTGCAGGCGTTGACCCAGATCCAGGAGCAGACCCTGGGCTTTGTCGCCAAGCTGATCGCCGTGGTGATCACCCTGTTTGCCACCACCGCCTGGCTGGGGAACGAGCTCTACAGCTTTGCCGATATGGTGCTGTTCAAGGTACCGCAGATCCAATGACGCTTGAGAGCCTGCAGGCCCAGATGCTGGCCTATACCCTGCTGCTGCCGCGTTTTATCAGCTGCTTCGTGATGCTGCCGGTGCTGAGCAAACAGATGCTGGGAGGGGCGATGATCCGCAACGGAGTGGTCTGCTCGCTGGCACTCTACGCCTACCCCACAGTCGCCGACACCTTGCCGGATCAGATCGACGGCATGGCGCTGGCCATGCTGATCGCCAAAGAGGTGCTGCTCGGCCTGCTGATCGGCTTTGTCGCCGCCATCCCCTTCTGGGCCATCGAGGCGAGCGGTTTTCTGATCGACAACCAGCGCGGTGCCGCCATGGGTTCCCTGTTCAACCCGAGTCTCGGCAGCCAGACCAGTCCCACCGGCCTGCTGCTGACCCAGACCCTGATTACCCTCTTTTTTGCCAGCGGCGCCTTTCTCGCCCTACTGGCCGCCCTGTTCCAGAGCTACATCAGCTGGCCGGTGGCGCACTTTTTCCCCACCATTGACGAGCAGTGGGTCAACTTTTTCTACAGCCAGTTCAGCCATATGTTGCTGCTCTGCGCTTTGCTGGCGGCGCCGCTCTTGATCGCCATGTTTCTGGCCGAATTCGGGCTGGCGCTGATCAGCCGCTTCGCCCCTTCACTTAACGTCTTCGTGCTGGCGATGCCGATAAAAAGCGCCGTCGCCAGCCTGTTGCTGGTCATCTACATCAAGCTGATGATGGACCACGCCTATCAACAGGTGCTGGCGGTGATGGATCCGCTGCAACTGCTGATCCCCATTCTGGAGGCGCGATGAGCGGCGAGAAGACCGAACAACCCACCCCAAAAAAGTTGCGGGATGCCCGCCAGAAGGGGCAGGTGGTCAAGAGCAAGGAGGTGGTCTCCACCGCCATCATCCTCAGTCTGGTAGGCATGCTGATGGCGATGTCCGACTACTACCTCGAACATCTGGGCAAGCTGATGATGATCCCGGAGTCCCACATCCACCTCCCCTTTACCCAGGCGCTCAACCATGTGGTGGAGAACCTGATGCAGGAGATGGCCTATCTCTGCATTCCGCTCCTCGCGGTCGCGGTGCTGGTGGTACTCGCCTCCCATTTCGCCCAGTACGGTTTTCTGCTGAGCGGCGAGTCCATCAAGCCCGATATCAAAAAGATCAATCCGGTGGAGGGGGCCAAAAAGATCTTCTCCATCAAGAGCCTGATGGAGTTCGTCAAATCCCTGCTCAAGGTGAGTCTCCTGAGCCTCTTGGTGTGGGTCACCATAAAGGGCAATCTGCAGGCGATGCTCCAGTTACCCGGCTGCGGCATGAGCTGCATCACTCCGGTGCTGGGGGGCATGCTGGGCCAGCTGATGGCGGTCTGCGCCATGGGCTTTGTGGTGATAGCCATCGCTGACTACGCCTTCGAACACTACCAGCACATCAAGCAGCTCAAGATGAGCAAGGACGAGGTGAAGCGGGAGTACAAGGAGATGGAGGGGAGCCCGGAGATCAAGAGCAAGCGCCGCCAGTTCCATCAGGAGTTGCAGTCGAGCAACATGCGCGCCGACGTCAAGCGCTCCTCGGTCATCGTCGCCAACCCGACCCATATCGCCATCGGTATCCGCTACGAGCGGGGAGAAACCCCGCTGCCGGTGGTGACCCTCAAATTCACCGATGCCCAGGCGCTACAGGTGCGCAAGATTGCCGAAGAGGAGGGGATCCCGGTGCTGCAACGCATTCCACTGGCCCGTGCCCTCTATCGGGATGCCCAACTCAACAACTACATTCCCGCCGACCAGATCGAGGCGACTGCCGAGGTTCTGCGCTGGCTGGAGCAGTGGCGCCAGAGCGAAGGGCCACAGTGGTAGGGCAGCAAGCTGCCCACATCGCCGAACAAACTGCGCAACACGCGGAAAACTGACAAATCCCCGACCGCTCCCTGATATAGCGCGCCGTCACGGCTCGGTATCATCCCCTTATCGTCAACCCTGTCGGGAATCACATCATGGCCTTACCTGCAATCGGTGGACACATTCACCTCAACCGCCCAGCATCACCCCAACAGACAGAGGCCAGCCCGCTGCTGGCCAAGGGTAACAAGCTGTTCGAGCAATCCGTCAAGCGCGGCATCGGCCACTTCCAGAGCAGCGATCTCAAGCAGGTCATCAGCGCCCTGCGCCAGTTGCAAAGCGCCCCCGATAGCGGCAAAGCGCAGCGGGTGCAGGATGCAATCCAGCACTGGGAGCAGCACCACCCCAAAGAGGTGGCCGCACGCGGCGCTCGTCTGACCGAACTGAAACAGGCGCTGGCCGAACAGGGGGCCATCACCAGAGCCGCCCCGCGACATGAACCGAAAGTGATGGCGGGTGGCACCCAGGCCCTGCTGCAAAAGAGCATGCCCGGACTGGAAAAACTGGGCAGCTACGCCTGTACCGACGCCCAGACCTTTGTCCAGCCCAACAACCCGAGCTATCAGAAGATCATCGGCAAACTCAACGCCTTCGGGCAGGATCCCCAGCGCCTGGCAGCCAACCAGCGCGCCAACAACAGCGCCAATATGGCCGCCATCCAGATCACCAGAAACAAGCAGCCACTCTCGTTGCGCACCATGGAAAACATCGCCAAAGCGGTGGATGACGCCAAGGCCGGTTGCTGCTCGACCCTGGCCTATTCAGCGGCGGCCGAACTGCTGCGCCACAACAGTGACCAGCGGATCGAAGTGCTGGCCCATCGTGGCGCACAGGGTCACGCCCAGACCCACTGCTTTGTGGTGATTGGTCGCGTCGAGGGGAGTGAACTCACCAAGCCGGAAAGCTGGGGGCCACACGCCAAAGTGGTCGACCCCTGGGCCGCCACCATAGGGGCGCCACTGGTCGGTACCCCTGCCCGCCCCCCTATCGCCAACCTGTGGCCGCCCACAGAGTCGGTCTTTGATAACACCCATCGGGAGGATTAATGATGTTCCATGCCATGCTATCAACCCTCGTTCGCCAGCTATCCCTGCCGCAGGAGTGCCTGCACGAAGAGGGGCTGGATCTGCAGGCGGGCCCCTTCAGCCTCCATATTCGCGAGCGGGATCAACTGGTGACCCTGTTTATCCCGCTGGGGGATATCCAGACCCCCTCCCTCGCCGCCATGGCCGACTGGCCTGTGCTGCAACTCAGTAGGGACAGCGAGCAGAGCTCCCTGCTCTGGTGTCGCGAGTGGCTGGACAAGCTGGATGTGGAACTTCTGATTGAGCTTGTCAGCCGCATGCTGCATCAGGCTGAAGCCCTGACCCAAGGCACAGCGCTAGCAGCTACCGAGCTCAGTGAGCCCGCGCTCGAACCAGCCATGTCACGCCCGAACAACGCTATCCCGACGACCATTCGTGCCTGATATCGGCGTCTGCTCATAAGGGAAAATAGCGCAACCAACACGGGGCCATCACTGATGGCCCCGTTATGTTTCTCATGTTGAGTGGATTTGCTCTACACCACCTCTCCCAGCGCACCGATCAGGGCGTCGAGTCCCTGGTCAACCTTCGAGCGCGGGCAGCCGACGTTGAGGCGGATATAGCCTGTGCTTTCGGGGCCATAGGTGTCGCCGCGCATGATGGCGACCCGGTATTTCTCCACCAGCAAGGTTTGCAGTGCATCCATCCGTTCGGTGGAGTCGATGCCAAGGCCGTTCAAATCAATCCAGGCGAGATAGGTTCCCTCGGGCACCCGATAGTCAATGGCGGGGAAAGCGGCGTTGAGCCGCGCCGCCACATGGGTGAGGTTGCCGTGCAAATAGGATTTGAGCGCATCGAGCCAGGCAGAGCCGTCCCGATAGGCGCTGATATGGGCCAGCACCCCGAGGATGGGGGGCGATGAGAGGCCATGGGCCGCCTTGAGCCGCTGTAGATAGGCGGCCCGCGCCGCTGCGTTGGCGATAAAGGCGTAGGCGCCGCCAAGGGCAGGAATATTGAAGGATTTGGAGCCCGAGCTCACCAGCGCCCAGTGATCGTCCGGCGCTACCTCGCTCCACGGCAGGTAGCGGGCAAAGCTCACATCCATATGGATGTCGTCCGAGATGACCTTGACCCCGTGGTGCTGGCAGATGGCGGCCATCCGGCCGAGTTCATCCCGCGTCCAGACCCGGCCGGTGGGGTTGTGGGGGCTGCAGAGCAGCATAATCCGACAATCGGGGCGAGCGGCTTGCTGCTCGAAGCAGGCCCAGTCGATCTGGTAACTCCCCTCCTCTTTTTTAAGCGGGCAGGGCAGCAGCACCCTGTCGTTGGCTGCCAGCATATTGCCGAAGGCATCGTAGGCGGGGGTATGCACCAGCACCCCCTCCCCCGGCGCCGACCAGAGGCTCACCAGCTGGGCAATCACATAGATGACCGAGGGGCCGTAGACCAGGGTCTCGGGTTCGAGGCTCGCCCCGTAACGTCTGGCAAACCAGTTGCTCACCGCCCCCTTGAAGTCGTCGTGATTCCAGCGGCTGTAGCCAAATACCCCGTGCTCAAGGCGGGTTGCCAGGGTCTGGTGAATGCAGGGGGCAGTTTCGAAATCCATGTCGGAGATGGTAAAGGGGAGCAGATCGGCATGGCCAAAACGGTCGGCTACATAGTCCCACTGGGTGCAGTAGGTGCCGTGGCGGTCGACCACATGGTCGAAGTCATAAATATCGTGCATGAAGTTTCTCCCTCCATAAACAGGAGACATATTGGGAGAGGCAAACAAGGGGGGCTTGCGCCCCCCGTTCGGTTCTTATTGGCCGGTTCAGGCCCCCATCAGGCTCTGCAGCTGGTTTTTCACCAGATGCACCTGCGGGCCGATCACCACCTGCAGGTTGTGCTCGTCGAGCTTGATCACCCCGATGGCGCCGTTTGCTTTCAATACCTTGTCATCGACCCGGCTCATGTCCTGCACCGACATCCGCAGGCGGGTGATGCAGTTATCGAGCGCCAGAATGTTATCGGCGCCGCCCAGGGCGTTGAGGATGATTTCACCGTTGTAACCGCTGTTGCCGGCCTTCTTGCCTGCGGGCTGAGCAGTCTCGCTGGTCTCGATTTCACGGCCGGGGGTTTTCAGGTTAAAGCGCACGATGGCGAAGCGGAACACGCTGTAGTAGATGGCAAACCAGATGGCCGCCGCGACCGGCACCAGATACCACTTGGTGGCGGTGCCCTGCAGCACGCCGAACACCAGAAAATCGATGAGGTTGCCGTCGGTGTTGCCGATGGTGACGCCGAGCAGCCCCATGGTCATAAAGCCCAGACCCGTCAGGATGGCGTGGATGACGTAGAGTACCGGCGCAACGAACAGGAACAGGAACTCCAGCGGCTCTGTGATACCACCGATGACGCAGGCCACCACGCCAGATACCAGCAGCGCCTTGATCTTGCCGCGATTTTCCGGGCGAGCGCAGTGATACATGGCGAGCGCCGCGCCCGGCAGACCGCCGAGGAAGGCAGGCATCTTGCCCTGAGAGAGGAAGGAGGTGGCAGAGACCGAGAAGCCGGAAGTGTCGGCGCAAGAGAGTTCGGCGTAGAAGATATTGAGGGCACCGCTCACCTCGTGACCGCATACCAGCTGGGTGCCGCCCGCTTCGGTAAAGCGGATCAGCGCCACCAGAATGTGGTGCAGACCGAGTGGCAACAGCAGGCGCTCACCGGTACCGAACAGGAAGGGGCCGAAGGGACCGGCGTGGGAGATGAGCGCCCCGATGCCGTTGATGCCGGCAGCAAACCAGGGCCAGACGAACGGCACGACCAGACCGACCACACCCAGCACCAGCGCGGTGATGATAGGCACGAAGCGGGCACCGCCGAAGAAGGCGAGCGCATCGGGCATCTTGTAGGTGTAGAAACGGGCGTGGAGCTTCGCGACGATCACCCCGACGATGATTGCCCCCAGAATCCCGGTGTCGATGGAGCTGATACCGAGGATCGATTTCACTCCGTAGGCCTTCTCCGCCGCCGCGTCACCGATGACGTTGGCCACGGTCAGGTAGAAGTTGATGGAGAGGTTGAGCGCCGCATAGCCGACGAAACCGGCAAAGGCCGCGACCCCCTTCTCTTCTCGCGCCAGTCCGAGCGGAATGGCCACCGCAAACATCACCGGCAGATAGATAAAGGCCACCAGCCCCACCTTGGTCATCCAAAGGAACAGCAGTTGCAGCACGGTATTGTCGAGGAAGGGCATGCTCTGCTTGACCGCATCGCTGGTGAGCGAGCTGCCGACACCGAGCAGGATGCCCGAGAAGGCCAGCAGGGCGACCGGCAACATAAAGGTCTTGCCGAGGCTCTGCAGGAACTCCCAGATAGTGGATTTGGCTTGAGGCTTGGCCATGAAACGGCTCCTTGTGAATAGACAGCAATATCTGCGGCTGCCCTCCCCCGCTCGAGGCAATCTCAAAGCAATCTCGAAGCAAAAGGCGCGGGTCAGCATCAGGTTTTGCTGGATGATAAAACGTTTTATCAAGCTACAAGTGCCGACAGGATCACAGAAAAAGGGGGCTGGCTGGCAGCAGGTTCCAAATTTGTGAACCGGATCGGCTCAATGGTGATGTAACGTTTCACTTGAGCATCTGAGCAGGTATGCTGGGGCCTCGCTCTCAACTGTCCGTCGTCCATTCCCCCTATGTCACCCAAATCCCTCTCTGCCAAAGCCACCAAGATCACCGATGTCGCCCAGCGGGCGGGAGTGTCGGTCACCACCGTCTCCATGGTGCTCAACGGCAAGGGGCGCATCTCCCCGGCCACCGCCGAGCGGGTGCAGCAGGCGATAAAAGAGCTCGACTATGTGCCCAACAGCGCCGCCGCCAACCTGCGCAGCCAGCAGTCCAATCTGGTGGGGCTGATCCTGCGCGACATCACCGACCCCTTCTATACCGAGGTGACCGCCGGGGTGAGCGAGGTGCTTGAGCAGCAGGGCTATCTGCTGTTTCTGACCCAGTGCGGCCACAGCCCGGAGCGGCTGCAGCAAAGCATCCACTCCCTGTCGCGGCAGGGGGTGGCGGGCATCATCTTCAATCCGGTGCGCGGCGCGGCGGCCAAAACCCTGGAGACCCTGCTCGACTCCGAACTGCCGGTGGTGTGCGCCGCCCGCTCCTACTATCGGGATGACGTCGACTTTATCGGCCCCGACAACACCCACGCCGCCAAGCAGGCAACCACCTACCTTATCGAGCAGGGCCACCGCCATATCGCCTACGTCGGCGGGCGGGCCGACTCCCTCACCCGCGCCGAGCGGATCGGCGGCTACTGCGCCAGCCTGCTGCAATATGGCCTCCCCTTCAAACCGGAGTGGGTACTGGAGTGCGAACGCACCCAGCGCAGCGCCGCCGACACCATCGCCCAGCTGCTGCACCAGCACCCCAAGGTGACCGCCGTGCTCTGCCACTACCCCGAGGTGGCGCTCGGCGCCATCTATGGCGTCGAGGCGAGCGGCCGCACCGTGGGCAAGGATAACTACATCGGCCAGCAGGTGGCCCTGCTCGGTTTTGACGATGTGGCGGAGGCCGAACTCACCTCCCCCGCCCTCACCTTTGTCAGCTCACCGGCCCGCGAAATCGGCCGTCAGGCGGCGAGACGCCTGCTGACCCGGATGCAGCAACCCGAGCTCGCCCCCAACCGCCATATCATCACCCCCAATCTGCAAAAGCGGGAGTCGGCCTGAGCTGGCTGGACAAGCCCGAGCTCACCCCACCCGCCATATCATCACCGCTCACCAGCAAACCGCAGAAGCGGGCATCGGCCTGAGCTGGCTGGGCGCCCGAGCTCGCCCCACCCGCCATATCATCACCGCTCACCAGCAAACCGCAGAAGCGGGCATCAGCCTGAACTGGCTGGGCAAGCCTACAGCAGCGCAAAATGTGAGGTTGCTCACTGCGCCGGCAAGGAGAGATTGAGAGCCAAGTGGAGAGGAATATGATGGGCGTCCACTCTCTTCACGAGCCCATTTATGAGCAACCCGCACGACCAGAACCCGCCAAGTGAAATCCATCGCTGTGACAAATGCAGGGAGCTTACCCGCCATATCGTGGTGCTGGTCGCCCGCGATCACAGCCAGGACATCATGCCCAAGGATCCGCGCAAAGCCTTCTGGCAAGCCTTTACTTCCAGCAGCATCACCAACTGGGCGTTTGGTGAAACACTGGCCTACCAGACCACCCATGTAAAACATCTGATCTGCGAACGCTGCGGGGAGAAGTTTCTGGAGTATTGAGTGGCAGTAGTCTCCGACAAGGGATTAAGTTCTACCTGCGGTCACTTTACCAAGCGATCAGATAGTAGCCGCTTAATAACTAATTTATTGATCTCTGGCAGGTTTCTGCCCGACTGCGGTTTTACCCTGCCTCTCTCTCGATTAATATGCCCCACTTGGCAACCACTCTTGCAGAGATAACCCTGTGCAGCCGTTTCGCCATCCATCACATCGCCGGATAACAGCAGCAGGCTGGAGGCTGTAATCCACGGGCGGTAGCGTGGAGATTGGTTTATTTATTCGGCTTAATAAGTAGGTAGTAGAATCGTGCAAGGGAAAATTATTAATCTTCTTTAGCAAAAAATTGACGTCCTTAATAGCAAGGATATCTATTAGAGTTATTAAGAACGGCTGGAAACAATATTAAATATTAAGCCACCATTAATTAATGTAATTTAATACTAGCAAAGGATTTCACCACATGGATAATAGTCCTTTTGGCTCACGGAACGTTATTGAATCCATAATATCAGAAGAGAAACTACGAAGTTTCTTAGTCGGATTCGACCTAGATAGTGATGGCACATCTCAATATAGATGGCGCTTACTTATCAACAAAATAATAAATGTTATTCATGAATTTTCTTTTGGCTTTCACGAAGGTACAGTAACCCATAACACAGAAACTGTTGATAAAATAGTTGAAGCAGCGAATGCAATCTATAAAATAGACGAATTTCAACGGGTCAGGGATATATATAATAATAATGGTAGTATAGATGATGATATTAATGACAAATATTTAAGAAGAGGTGAATTTGGTGAGTTAATTCTTCATTTAATTTTAAGAGACCAATTTAATACCATACCACTACTATCCAAAATTTATTTCAAAGACTCTTTAGGTCATACTGTTCATGGTTTTGATTGCGTTCATATTGAACCAGAGAGCAAGACTCTGTGGTTAGGTGAATCAAAGCTCTATCTCGACCCTAAACGGGGTTTAAATGAATTAATAAATGATATTGAAGAGCATTTCAAGGTTGACTATCTAGATGCTGAATTTAGTTTAATTGCAAAGAAAATAAAGCACTTTGATAACATACCTGAGTCTGAACACTGGAAAATGTTATTGTCATCATCTTCCAAACTAAAAGATAAGTTAAATGAAATTTACATCCCATTATTGTGTACATATAGTTGTGATTTGTTTACAAAGTATAATGATGAAACTGACATTAGTTTTATTGATGAATATGAAAAGAAAATACGCAGCTTAAATGCATACTTTGAAAGTAAGAACAATCATCCTTTAAAATCAAAGCTAAAAATAATAATAATATTATTCCCGGTGCAATGTAAATTAACTTTAGTCAAAAAACTACATAACAAGCTATCGTTATTACAAGCTATTGGAGATTAACATGAGTGATATCGTATATAAACTCAACCAGAAGCAATCATTTGATTTTTCAGAAACATTTAATATTTATCGTGAATGTGCATCACAACTGATCCAAAATGAAACTTCTGGCATTGATACATTAATAAAGATACTTAACTCAAAAAGTAAACTGTCTTCATCCTTAGACAATATGCTGGCTGATTTAATCGAATCGGTTGGATTCTATCCATATCTTGAAAAAGAAGATCTTAATCTATTTTCAACAAGTGCGAAGATAAGGCGAGCAACAAACATTTCTTCAAATATAGTAAACAAAATCTTCCATGATGAGCAGAAACATATTTTAAAGTTATTAGAGTCCGGTAAAAATGTTATTGTTAGCGCACCAACCAGCTTTGGCAAAAGCTTGTTAATAGAAGAAGTGGTCGCCTCATTAAAGTATAAAAATATTGTTGTCATACAACCTACATTAGCGCTTCTAGATGAAACAAGAAAAAAACTGTCAAAGTATGAAGAACATTATAAAATAATTGTAAGAACATCTCAGGAAGCTACTAATGAAAAAGGCAACTTATTCCTTTTAACATCTGAGCGAGTTAATGAATATAATAACATCCCAAAGATTGACTTTATTGTTTTAGATGAGTTCTATAAATTAAGCTCAAAGAGAGATGATGAGAGAGCTGACTCATTAAATAATGCTTTTAGAAATATACTCGTCCGGTTCAATCCACAATTTTATCTACTTGGTCCGAACATAGATGGAATATCAGATGGCTTTGCGGATAAATACAATGCTATTTTTTATCAAACAAAGTACAACTTAGTAAGCTGTGAAGAAATAAATATATATAAAGAACACGATGGCCTTTTTGGTGTAAGAGGAAATAAGAAAACTCATAAAGAACATGTGCTGTTCGACCTACTTTTCAATCTTAAAAATGAAAGCACAATTATTTACTGCTCATCCCCGACTAGAGCCAGATACTTATCAGTTCAATTTTTAAAATACCTAACCAACAAAAAAGAACGCATAAAAAACAAAGAGTTGTCCATTATTGAATGGATAGAGAAATACATATCAACACAGTGGTCATTAATTAATTGCTTAAAATATGGTATTGGGGTTCATGATGGTGCTTTACAGAAGCATATTACATCCTCTGTAATAGACTACTTTAACAATGGCGAACTTAATTTTCTTTTTTGCACTGCAACAATTATTGAAGGTGTAAATACAACAGCGAAGAATGTTATCTTTTTTGACCCAACAAAAGGAAGTGGCACTCCCATTGATTATTTCGATTACTCAAACATCAAAGGAAGGGCAGGACGACTAATGGTTCATTACGTTGGTAACATATATAATTTCAACCCACCTCCGAAGCATAACAAAACATATATTGACATCCCTTTTTTTGAACAAAATCCTATATCTGATGAAATTCTGATAAATATAGAAAATGAGGATATACTTGATAAGACAAGTGAACAATATTCATATATATCTAGTCTTCCACCAAAAGAGCGCGAGCTATTTTCACGAAATTCATTATATGTAAAAGGTCAAGTTTCATTAATATCTAAGTTGCGTGCTGATATTCTAGAAAAATATCATCTAATATGCTGGGATGCGACCCCGACATATAAGCAACTTGAGTATTGTCTCGAACTAGCATGGGATTACTTGATAAAACCAGGTGAGAATGTAAAACCTATGACTAAGAAAAAAATAGTCAAAGTAACTTTCGACTATGGGTTTAATAAAAGCATACTCGAGTTAGTTAAAAGCAGTTTTCAATATAAACGTGGCCTTGAATCAAAGGAAAATGTAACTGATGATGAAATTCTAGATGAATCAATAAAGGATAGTTTTCAAATACTTAGGCATTGGTTTCAATACAAAATTCCAAAATGGTTACTTGTCGTAAATGAGCTTCAAAAGTTTGTGTGTAGTGAGCTTGGCATAAAAGCGGGTAATTACACCTTTTATGCTACATCTATTGAAAGCGACTTCATACGTGAGAACCTTACAATTCTTGCTGAATATGGAATTCCAAGATCCGCAATTGAAAAGATTGAGAAATATATAAGCAAGGATATAAACCAAGACTTGGTACTGAAAGAAATATTTCATAAAAAAATATATGACAAGCCTGAATTCTTAAATTACGAACGAGAAAAATTAATATCAAACTATAACGAAAGAAATAAGTCATGACCAATAATACATAATCGCAATCGTATATTCTGAGGTATTTACAAACACCATACACGCATATTTATCTGCATTCCCCTAGCTACCACTAGTAGGATCGGTGGCTGGACGCTCTGAAAATGGGTAGGGTGCAATAAGCACAGCTCATTGCACCTCTACTTTCTAGTCCCCAGATATCTGTTCCAGAAAAGAGCCCGTAGGTTCGAATAGCGAAGCGTATTCGGACGTTCGCATTATCACCTCTATCTTTTCGTCCATCCCCTCTCTTGCCACCACCCAGCCTGCCCAAACAGGCGGTGCAATTCACTTCGTTCATTGCACCCTACGGGGCCAATACCTGCGGTTTCATTCTCCCGTTGTGGTGAGCTGTCTGGCACCGATGGCGCAACCCATTTCTCCAGCTTGTTCTGCTCACGCCTCCCCTGCGCCCTCTCTCTTCCCGCCAGCGGGGGCATTTCTGTGCGTTGGCTCACATCCCGCAGCCGTTTATCACCTCACAAATTTACAGACAGAGCGCCCCCATTCGCTGAGTAAAAACTCACCGCACGGCCAAAGCGCTGAACCACGAACAAACACAACCAATTGATTTTAATCATCAATAAAAATACGAGCGATTCAATCCGCCCCCAATTCGGCAGCTGTTCAGCTTTGCGATCAGGGTCACACTCAAGGTGATAGCGCACAAAAATCCAGTTATTCGCACATTTGTCCGATAGGGTGACCTCTGCCCCGGCGCGATAATAGTCGGGTCAATTTTGTCTGCATGCCGGCCTGCAAGGGCGGCATGCCAACAGGCTCCGGCAACGGAGCGGGGAGAGCGCCATGATAACCACCTTGATCAATGAACATCTGATCAACCTCGATTTGAAAGCGACGCGTAAGGAAGAGGTCTTCACCGAGATGGCCCGCCTGCTGGTCGCGCAAGGCAAGGTCAGCGACGAGCAGCAGTTCGTCAAGGATCTGTGGGCCCGTGAAGAGCTGGACAACACCGGCTTTGAAGAGGGTGTTGCCCTGCCCCACGCCAAGAGTGCGGCGGTCAGCACCCCGGCCGTCGCCATAGGCATCAGCCGCAACGGCATCGACTACGGCGCCGAAGATGGCAAGCCGTCCAAACTGTTCTTCATGATTGCCTCCCCGGCCGGTGGCGCCAACCACCATATCGAGGTGCTGGCCGAGCTCTCCGCCAAGCTGATCGAAGAGGGCTTTATCGATGCCCTGCTGGCAGCCAAAACCCCGGCCGATGCGCTGGCACTGCTGCTGGCCAAGAAAGAGGAAGCGGCTGCCGCACCTGCGGCCAACAAGGGGCTGATCATCGGTGTCACCGGCTGCCCGGCCGGTATCGCCCACACCTATCTGGCGGCCGAGTCGCTGGAGCGCGCCGCCAAGGAGCTGGGTTATGAGGTGAAGGTGGAGACCAACGGCTCCATCGGCGTCAAGAACAGCCCGACTGCGGACGAGATCGCCCGCGCCGCCGCCATCGTGGTGGCCTGTGACAAGCAGGTGGACATGGCCCGCTTCGCTGGCAAACCCCTCATCAAGACCGGCGTGAAAGCCCCCATCAAGGATGGCAAGGGTCTGATTGAGCAGGCCCTGAAAGCCCCCGCCTATGTGGCAGACAAGGATGAGAAGAAGGGTGACGAGAAGCGCGCCAGCGGCGGCAGCTCGGATCTCTACCGCTACCTGATGAACGGCGTATCGCACATGATCCCGTTCGTGGTGACCGGTGGTCTGCTGATCGCCCTGTCACTGGCCATCGGCGGCAACCCGACCCCGAGCGGCATGCAGATCCCGGAAGGGAGCATGTGGAACCAGATCCTCAACGTCGGCGTGGCCGCCTTCACCCTGATGATCCCCATTCTGGCGGGCTATATCGCCTACGCCATCGGTGATCGTCCGGCACTGGCGCCGGGCTTTATCGGCGGCTGGATCGCCAACAACGGCAGCTTCTACGGCGCTGACGCCGGTACCGGCTTTATCGGTGCCATCATCGCGGGCCTGTTGGTCGGTTATCTGGTGCGCTGGATTGCCACTCGTCAGTACCACAAGATGGTGCAACCGCTGGTGCCGATCCTGATCGCCCCCATCGTCGGGTCGCTCTTTATCGCTGCGGTATTCATCTTCATCATCGGCGCCCCGATTGCCGACATGATGACTGGCCTCAACGCCATGCTGCTCTCCATGAGCGGTGGCAGTCTGGTGCTGCTGGGTATCGTGCTGGGTGGTATGGCTGGTTTTGATATGGGTGGCCCGGTCAACAAGGTGGCCTTCCTCTTCTCCGTCGGCATGATCGCCTCCGGTCAGACCCAGTTTATGGGTGCCATGGCCTGCGCCATCCCGGCTGCCCCCTTGGCATGTCGCTGGCTACCGTACTCGGTCGCAAGCTAGGCATCTTCGACGAGTCCGAGATCGAAGCGGGCAAAGCCGCTGGCGCCATGGGTCTGGTGGGTATCTCCGAAGGGGCGATTCCGTTCGCCGCCCGTGACCCGCTGGCCGTGATTCCGGCCAACGTGCTGGGCAGCATGACCGCCGCTGTGATGGCCTTCCTGTTCGGAATCACCAACAGCGTTGCCCACGGTGGCCCCATCGTGGCCCTGCTGGGTGCCGTCAACAAGCCGCTGCTGGCCCTGCTCTGCATGATCTGCGGTGCCATCGTCACCGGCGTGGTCGCGGTTGCCCTGAAAAAGCTGCGGGTAAAAAAGAGTGACGAGGTGACCCTGGCCAAGGCGGCCTGAGTCCCTCTCGCCATCGCGGCTCATAGAGCATAAAAGAGGCCACCCCACGGGGTGGCCTCTTGTTTTTTGTGGATAGCTGGCGGGCCGTATTTCCCAATATCGCCCCCCGGAAATAGTGGTCGATAAGCACTCTTCCCTCATCTCTCCCTTCACCTCTCTCCTTGCCTTTCCCTTGCTCCCTTCTGGCCTATCCATCCCACCAGCCCAGCACTCACACAGAGCGCCAAACTGGCTGAAATGGCAGCAATCCGGCGTCAGCGGTGTGATGTTTCTCACGCTTTGTCCGCGAAAGCGCAAAAACTAGGAAAATTTCCTAGCCCCACTAGGGATGGCTCTCAAGCCATTTTTTGCCCCTCTTATTAGAGTCACCCCACCTGATGTCGTGACCCGCACCGCGACGGGCAATGCGCCCCGTCATCCCGTGCCGGGCCCGGGTTTATATGGATGGAGCGTCGAGCGCAGCAACGGCTGACAGCCCCGACGTTCCGTTCCCCCTTCCGTGGCGTGACCTCGAACAACCTATCTACAAATGAGGGGCGCGGCGGAAATACCGTCTATCTCGCAGAGGATGAACGAAGATGTTGAAATTGCTCCAACAGGTCCGGGTCCCCACCCTGGACCTGCCGGTCGAAGCCCGGCGCAAGCTCTGGTTCAAGCCGTTTATGCAATCCTATCTGGTTGTATTTATTGGCTATTTGACCATGTATCTGATCCGCAAGAACTTCAACATTGCGCAAAATGACATGATCCAGGAGTACGGTCTCTCCATGACCGAGCTTGGCATGATCGGCCTTGGCTTCTCCATCACCTACGGGGTGGGCAAGACCATCGTCTCCTACTACGCCGATGGCAAGAACACCAAGCAGTTCCTGCCGCTGATGCTGATCCTCTCCGCTCTGTGCATGCTGGGCTTCAGTGCCAGCATGGGCGGCACCGGTTTCAGCCTCTACTTCATGATCTTCTTCTACGCCCTGAGCGGTTTCTTCCAGAGCTGTGGCGGTTCGTGCAGCTACTCCACCATCACCAAGTGGACCCCTCGCAACAAGCGCGGCACCTATCTGGGCATGTGGAACCTCTCCCACAACGTGGGCGGTGCCGGTGCGGCCGGTGTGGCGCTGTTCGGTGCCAACTACCTGTTTGATGGCAACGTGCTCGGCATGTTTATCTTCCCCTCCATCATCGCGCTGATCGTCGGCTTTATCGGCCTGCGCTTTGGTAGCGATTCGCCGGAAGCCTACGGCCTTGGCAAGGTGGAAGAGCTGTTTGACGAAGTGGCTAGCGAAGAGGATATCGCTACCGAAGAGCAGAAGCTGACCAAGTGGCAGATCTTCGTGAAGTACGTGCTGCTCAACAAGGTGATCTGGCTGCTCTGCTTTGCCAACATCTTCCTCTACGTGGTGCGTATCGGTATCGACCAGTGGTCTACCGTCTATGCCCACCAGGAGCTGGGCTTCTCCAAAGACGTGGCTATTCAGGGCTTTACCTTCTTCGAAGTGGGCGCACTGGTCGGCACCCTGATGTGGGGTTACCTCTCCGATCTGGCCAATGGCCGTCGTGGTCTGGTTGCCTGCGTGGCGCTGGCGCTGATCATCGCGACTCTGGGTCTCTACCAGCATGCCACCACCCAGTTCATGTTCCTGGGCTCCCTGTTCACTTTGGGCTTCCTGGTGTTTGGTCCGCAACTGCTGATCGGCGTCGCCGCCGTGGGCTTCGTCCCCAAGCAGGGCATCAGCGTGGCCGATGGCGTCAAGGGCACCTTTGCCTACCTGATTGGTGACAGCTTCGCCAAACTGGGTCTGGGCATGATCGCCGATGGCACCCCCATCTTCGGTCTGACCGGTTGGACCGGCACCTTCGCGGCGCTGGATATCGCAGCCGCCGCCTGTCTGGTGCTGATGGGTTGTGTCGCGGTCGCCGAGGAGCGCAAGATCCGCCGCATCAAGCGCGAACTGAAAGCCGCCGAACTGGCCGCCCAGACCGCCTGATAGCCATAACAACAGACGCAGATTGTTCAGGGCCACCCACAGGGGTGGCCCTTGTTGTTTGAAGCAACCAGACACCCGACTGGCCCATATCAGCCTGCACTGCCGTTCAAGGGACGGGCATATCCCCATCAAGATCCCACTTTTCATATGGACTTTTGGTAAAAGCCCCCCGCTGGCGCTATCTTGTTGCTCCCCCTTGTCAGCATCACAGAGAGCAGATGAAGATCGTCGCCGTCACCGCTTGCCCGACCGGTATTGCCCATACCTATATGGCTGCCGATGCCCTGCAAAAAGCCGCCACTGGGCTGGGACTCAAGATCAAGGTCGAGACTCAGGGCGCCATGGGCATGGAGAACATGCTGACCGCCCGCGATATTGCCAGCGCCGACCTGGTGTTGATTGCCTCCGATATCGAGATTGAGCAGAAAGAGCGCTTCCTCGGCTGCACCATCCATCAGGTGAGACTGGAAACCGTGCTGCTGGATGCCAACGCCGTACTCAAGGCCCTGCCGATCCCGGCCTGATGCTGACCCGCGAAATCACCTTCTACTGCCAGCAGGGGTTGAGCATCACCCAGGCCAAGCAGTTGAGCCGGCTGGCGGGGATGTTCAAATCCACCATCCGCTGCGCCAACCTTACCCGGCGTCAAACCGTTGCCGCCAGCAACCAGCTCTCCCTGTTGACCCTCGCCACCCAGCCCGGCGATCTCTGCCAGTTGCAGATTGAAGGGTGCGATGCCGAGCTCGCCCACATGGCCTTCACCTGCTGGTGCGGGGAGCTGGGTCAACCGCTGGTGCGCTCGCGCACCGCCGCACTGGCGGAGTTGCGACTGGCCAACGCCCTGCCCGACTACCATTTTGCCCTGCGCCAGCTGGCCCACAGCCCCGAACCGCTGACCAAAGCCGAGGCCCTCGAGCATCTGATCGATCTGCTGCCCGCCGAGCTGGTCAGCAACAGAGCCGCGCTGGAGGAGGCGATCAGTCGGCGCGAGCAGGTCTCGGCCACCATCATCCGCCCCGGCCTTGCCATGCCTCATGTATTGAGCGAAGGGATCAGCCAGCCAGCGCTGACCCTGCTCAATTGCAAGAAGCCCATCGAGTGGGGCTCTCAAATCGGGCCGGTGCAGACCATTATTCTGCTGGCGGTGCCGGTCGGTAGCGGACGGGAGACCCTGCGCCCCCTCACCCGACTGGCGCAGGCGATGATCGATGATGTGGTCAGCCACGCCCTGCTGTTGGCGGGCTCGGCCCCCGCCCGTCAGGCTATCGTCATCGAGAGCCTGCTGAGCTAGGCGAATTGGCTCTGGGCGCTGCTTGCTGTAACGCCAGCCATTCATCCTGCCCTCAGCACCCTGTGGTACACTCGCTGCCATCGTCTGTCTGAAGTGTGTATCCGATGAAATCTCCCCGCTCCCGTCTCTCTGTCAGCCGCGCGCCGCGCGATAACGCCCCGCGCACGGCGGCCAAACCCGCCGCACCCCGCCATGCATCCCCCCGCAAACCGGAGCTGGCCCCAGAGGATCGCAAATTGCTCCTGCTGAACAAGCCCTACATGGTGCTCTGCCAGTTCACCGACGAGGCGGGCCGCGAGACTCTCAAGGATTACATCAAAGAGCACGGCATCTACGCCGCAGGGCGGCTCGATCGCGACAGCGAGGGGCTGTTGCTGCTCACCAACGATGGCAAGCTGCAGGCGCGCCTCACCCAGCCGGGGGAGAAGACCCCCAAGACCTACTGGGTGCAGGTGGAAGGGATCCCGAGCGAAGAGAAACTGGCCGCCCTGCGCGCCGGTGTGGAGCTCAACGACGGCATGACCCTGCCCGCCGGGGCGCGCATCATGGATGAACCTGCGGTGTGGCCGCGCAATCCGCCGATCCGCGATCGCAAGGAGATCCCCACCAGCTGGCTGGAGATCAAGATCATCGAGGGGCGCAACCGGCAGGTGCGGCGGATGACCGCCCATATCGGCCACCCCACCTTGCGCCTTATTCGCTACGCCATCGGTGACTGGACGCTAGATGGTCTGGCTCCCGGCGAGAGCCGCTGCCTGCCCGCTCCCGAGTTGGCACCGCTCTCCACCGGCCGCCCGCGTCCCTCCTCATCCCGTTCAGGCGCTCATACCGCCAAACCGGCCAAACCGGCAGGGGATGCGCCACGGCGGGCCAGCCAGCCGAGACGGGACGAGCGTCCCCGCAGCACTCACCCAACCGAGCGCGCAGCCACGAACCCGACCGGCGGCAAACCCCGCAGCAGCGGGCGAGGAACGGCACGCAGACCCGCCCGAGCGGGCAATCCCGATAGCAGCGACAAGGAGTCATGATGAGCAATCAGGCAGAGCAATCGACCACCAGCCACGCCCGCATGGAGGCGCGCCTGACGGTCGCCGCCCTGGTCCAGTGGCAGGGGCGCTTTCTGGTGGTGGAAGAGGAGATAAAAGGCCAGCGCCGTTTCAACCAACCCGCCGGCCATGTGGAGCTGGGGGAAAACCTGCTTGAAGCAGCCTGTCGTGAGCTGAAAGAAGAGACGGGTCTGACCGCCACTCCGACCGCCTGGCTTGGTACCTATCTCTATAAACCGGCCGACAGCGAGGCCACCTATGTGCGCACCGCCATCATCTTCGACCTTGAAAAAGCGCCGGGTCAGCACCATCCAGAGGATCCTGACGGCGATGTGCTGGCTTGCCACTGGCTTACGCTGGAAGAAATTGCGGAATGCAAACCGGCTCTGAGAAGCCCCTTGGTGTGGCAGTGCATTCAGGATTATCTGGCGGGGACACGGCTGCCACTGTCGGCACTCAAGGCCTTTATCTAAGGCCATTTGACACTCTTTTTCGGTGACAAAGGCCAACAACAGAAAAACGATTTCCTGCTATCAGGCTCCTGATGGGAACTGCGGCATCGATATGTGACCGGGGGCGCAAAACTCTGGTAGAATACGCCCCGTTTAAACGAACTGGTAACTTCGACTAATGACAGACAACAGCCAAATCAAGGTGATCGTCGGCATGTCCGGCGGCGTGGATTCTTCCGTCTCGGCCTACCTGCTCCAGCAGCAGGGCTATCAGGTCGAAGGCTTGTTCATGAAGAACTGGGAAGAAGACGACACGGACGAGTACTGCTCTGCCGCCCAGGATTTGGCTGATGCCAAGGCCGTCTGCGACAAGCTGGGGATGAAACTCCACACCATCAACTTCGCGGCCGAGTACTGGGACAATGTGTTCGAGCACTTCCTCGAAGAGTACAAGGCTGGCCGCACGCCAAACCCCGATATCCTTTGCAACAAGGAGATCAAGTTCAAGGCGTTCCTCGAATTTGCCGCCGAAGAGCTGGGTGCCACCTACATCGCCACCGGCCACTATGTGCGCCGTGACGACAGCACCGGCCGCCCGCGCCTGCTGCGCGGTCTCGATACCAACAAGGATCAGAGCTACTTCCTCTATACCCTGAGCGAAAAGCAAGTGGGTCAGAGCCTGTTCCCGGTTGGCGATCTGGAGAAGCCCGAGGTGCGCCGCATCGCCGAGCAGCTGGATCTCATCACCGCCAAAAAGAAAGACTCCACCGGTATCTGCTTTATCGGCGAGCGCAAGTTCAAGGACTTCCTAGCCAAGTTCCTGCCCGCCCAGCCCGGTAAAATCGAGACCGTGGATGGCAAGGTGATCGGTGAGCATCAGGGTCTGATGTATCACACTCTGGGCCAGCGCAAGGGGCTCGGCATCGGTGGTCGCAAAGATGCCACCGAAGAGGCCTGGTATGTGGTCGACAAAGAGGTCGAGCGCAACGTGCTGGTGGTGGCGCAGGGCGAACATCCCCGCCTCTACTCCGATGGCCTGATTGCCAGCCAGTTGCACTGGGTGGATCGCACCCCCATTCGCGAGCCGCGTCGCTGCACCGTCAAGACCCGCTACCGCCAGCAGGATATCCCCTGCCTGATCCAGCCCATCGACGACGAGACCATCCGGGTCATCTTCGACGAGAAACAGGCTGCGGTGACCCCGGGCCAATCCGCCGTCTTCTACGACGGGGAAGTGTGTCTGGGCGGCGGCATCATCGAACAACGTTTCAGCCATCCGGTTTGAATCCTTAACAGAAGGCAGCAGACGTGAGCGATAAATTCCAAGACAGAACAATGGCCTTTGCCGGCATCTGCCAGGCCGCGTATCTGGTGCAGAAGGTGGCCCGAGACGGCAGTTGTGACGAGGCGGCCCTGCGCGAGAGCCTCTCCAGCATTCTGGTGACCAACCCGAGCCAGCCGCTCGAGGTGTTCAACAACACCCATCTGGCCATTCGCGACGGCTACCGTGCGCTGGTCGAGCAGCTGGGTGCCGACGGCAGCCAGAAGAATGCCGAGCTGACCCGCTACGTGGTAAGCCTGATTGCACTGGAGCGCAAGCTGGCCAAGCGCAAGGACATTCTCAATATGCTGGGTGAGCGGATCAGCCAGATTGGCCGCCAGCAACAGCACTTCGATCTGCTCGACGAGCAGATTTTGGCCAACATGGCGAGCATCTACAGCGATCTTATCAGCCCCATCGGGCCGCGCATCCAGGTGGCGGGTACCCCGCTGTTCCTGCAGCAACCGCTGGTGCAGCACAAGGTGCGCGCCCTGCTGCTGGCGGGCATTCGTGCCTGCGTGCTGTGGCGCCAGCTCGGTGGCAGCCGCACCCAGATCATCTTCGCTCGCAAGAAGATGGTGGAGCTGGCCAAACGTTACTAATCATCGGCTCGCGCGCGGGCAAGCGAGGTCAACATCAGGGTGAACAGCCGCACATCCGCCCTGACGACGACTCAACCCCACGCGCGAGTGGATACGGATCCCCCACACAAATCATCAGGAGTTCACCCCATGGAGCTGTCCGCGCTGACTGCTGTTTCCCCGATTGACGGTCGTTATGGCGACAAGGCCGATGCCCTGCGCCCTATCTTCTCCGAATTCGGCCTGCTGCGTTTTCGCGTCGAAGTCGAGGTGCGCTGGTTGCAAAAACTGGCCAGCCACGCCGGGATCCCGGAAGTCCCTGCCCTGAGCGCGGCCGCCAACGCCCTGCTCGACGGCATCGTCAGCAACTTCAACGAGAGTGACGCCGCCCGCATCAAACAGATCGAGCGCACCACCAACCATGATGTGAAAGCGGTGGAGTACTTCCTCAAAGAGAAAGTCGAAGTGAACCCGGAGCTGGCGGCTGTCAGCGAGTTCATCCACTTCGCCTGCACCTCGGAAGACATCAACAACAACTCCCACGGTCTGATGCTGAAAACTGCCCGCGAAGAGGTCATCAAACCTTATTGCGAAAAGCTGATCAGCGAGCTCAAGCGTCTGGCTCACGAGTACCGTGACATGCCGCTGCTCTCCCGCACCCACGGTCAGCCGGCCACCCCGAGCACCATGGGCAAGGAGATGGCCAACGTCGCCTACCGTCTGGAGCGCCAGTTCAAGCAGATCATGGCGGTGGAGATCCTCGGCAAGATCAACGGTGCGGTCGGCAACTACAACGCCCACCTCAGCGCCTACCCGGATGTGGACTGGCACCAGTTCTCCGAGGAGTTTGTTACCTCCCTGGGCCTGACCTGGAACCCCTACACCACCCAGATCGAGCCGCACGACTATATCGCCGAGCTGTTCGACGCCATGGCCCGCTTCAACACCATCCTGATCGACTTCGACCGCGATGTGTGGGGTTACATCTCCCTGGGCCACTTCAAGCAGCGCACCATCGCAGGCGAAATCGGCTCCTCCACCATGCCGCACAAGGTCAACCCCATCGACTTCGAGAACTCCGAAGGCAATCTGGGTCTGGCCAACGCTGTGTTCCAGCATCTGGCGAGCAAGCTGCCTATCTCTCGCTGGCAGCGTGATCTCACCGACTCGACCGTGCTGCGCAATCTGGGTGTGGCGGTGGGCTATTCACTTATCGCCTATCAGGCGACCCTCAAGGGCATCTCCAAGCTGGAAGCCAACGACGCCGCCATGGCCGCTGATCTGGATGCCAACTGGGAAGTGCTGGCCGAGCCGATCCAGACCGTGATGCGCCGCTACGGTATCGAGAAGCCCTACGAGAAGCTCAAGGAGCTGACCCGTGGTCGCCGCGTCGATGCTGAAGGGATGCGCACCTTTATCGACACCCTGGAGCTGCCGGAAGCAGTCAAGGTTGAGCTGAAGAAGCTGACCCCGGCCAACTACATCGGTGACGCCCAGCGTCTGGTTGATCTGCTGAAGTAAGCGGATAAACGACACCACCGGGGCCCTGTGCATGATCTGCAACAGGGCCCCGGTTATTTTCCCTGCCACGGCAGGATCCCGAGTGGCCTTTCCCAAGCCCGCCTTGGGCAAAACCTCTTTGCGAGACACGAGAAACAGCATGTACGAACTCAATCTGGATATCGCTCACTTCCTCGAGCACTACTGGCAGAAGCGCCCGCTCCTTATCAAAGGCGGCTTCACCGACTTTCAGGATCCCATCAGCCCGGATGAGCTGGCCGGTCTGGCCATGGAAGAGGTGGTAGAGTCCCGCCTCGTCACCCGTTTCGACGGCAAGTGGGATGCCGCCCACGGCCCCTTCGAATCCTATGACCATCTGGGCGAAGAGAACTGGACCATTCTGGTACAGGCTTGCAACCACTGGGCTCCCGAGGTGAACGAGCTGGCGGTGCCGTTCCAGTTCATCCCGGGCTGGCGCTTTGACGATGTGATGGTGAGCTTCTCCACCCCCCATGCGGGTGTCGGCCCTCACATCGACAATTACGATGTGTTCATCACCCAGGGTCTGGGCAAACGCCACTGGCGAGTCGGCGATGCCAAGCCGCTCAACGAGTTCGCCGCCCACGCCGCCCTGCTGCACTGCGAGCCGTTCGAGGCGATCATCGACGTCATCATGGAGCCGGGCGACATCCTCTACATTCCGCCCGGATTCCCCCACGAAGGCTACGCCATCGAGCCCTCCATGAACTTCTCGGTGGGCTTCCGCGCGCCGGATGCCAAGGCGCTTATCTCCTCCTTTGCCGATCACCTGATCGACAACGAGGTGCGCACCGAGCGTTACGGCGATGCCGATCTCAAGCCCCGTGCCCGTCACGGCGAGATCCAGCCCCACGAGCTGCACCGTCTGCGCGAGCTGATGCAACAGGCCCTCGATGACGAGACCCTCTTCAAGGAGTGGTTCGGCACCATGATCTCCGAAGCCAAGCACGATCTGGATGTCAATCCGGTCGAGCCGGACTACAGCGCCGAGGAGGTAGCCGACCTGCTGACCCAGGGCGAGCCTGCCATCAAGGTGCCGGGTCTGCGTACCGTCTGGTTCAGCGGCGAGAGCCAGCAGTGCTTCATCGACGGCGAAGCCTGGACTCTGCAGAGCGAAGACGCGGCAGCCATTTCGCTCTTGTGTGACAAAGACATCATCACTCAGGCCGACATGGTGGAGCTGGCCGATCAGGCTGGCTTCCTGCAACTGCTGACCCGTCTGGTCAACCGTGGTTACTGGTTCTTCAACTGATCCGGCGGTAACCGAAGGATAAAAAGGCGCCTTATGGCGCCTTTTTTGTCACTCAGAGGCAGTTCAATTAACAGTCGATGCGCGAAGCTGAACCCACTCTTGATGAGCCGACAAGTGGTGATTTATTGAACTAAGATCGATGGGTATCATGCGTCCGTCCCTGTTCACAAGAGAAGCGTCACCATGCAAATCACCTCCCGGCCCATGCCGCTGCCCGATTACGGCAAATACCCCTCCTCTCCGGCTGTCACGCCCGAACAGGTCAATCAGGCCCGTAACGAAGCGCTGATCAAGAAGGATGAAGTGCAGGCACAGAGCGAAGAGAAAGCAACGGCTCGCAGAACCCTGGCGGTCTCTTATACGGCTAACCAGCAAGATAAAGCCGTGGTGGAGCGCTACCTGGAGGCCAGCGGTCAGGAGAGCGACAGCAAGTCGGGCCCGAGCACGGCTGAACTCTATCAGGCGGCCAATCGCAACCAGCGCCAGCAGAATCTGAGCGACTACATGCAATTCCAGCAGAGCCCGCTCGCCCAGCAGATGGGTGACATGGTGGGCGAAGATAATCGCAAGGGTACCCAGCTCGATATCATTGCCTGAGTCAATTTGCTCGAATAATCCCGGCAGGGACTGATATAAACTTAAAAAGCCCTCGCTGAGGGCTTTTTCGTTATAGCTTGTCGCAGCGACGTCTCGCTATAAATGGGACTCTTCTGCCTGCGCGTCCGGCAGCTCGTCGGGGAGTTCATCAAACAGGGGATGATAGAGCACCTCACCCTGCACACCCGCAAAACCGCGCTCCTGCAGCTCCATCGCCATAAAGCAGTCGGCAGGCACCTCATAGATGCAGTGCAGGCCAAACTCGCTGGCCGGGCGGAAACCGAAACGGCTGTAATAGGCCGGATCCCCGAGTACCACCACCCCTTTCCAGTCCATCTCGAGCGCCGTATCAAGCCCTTCACGGATAAGATCCGAGCCAATCCCCTGGCCTTGCCAGTCGGGATGAACCGCGACCGGCGCCAGACCGAGCCAGGGCCCTTCCATGCCGTTAATGGTGATCGGGCTTAGCATCAGGTGCCCCATGAACTCGTACTCTTCCTCTTCGACCATGGTCACCACGGCAGCGCCACATTCGCGCAGGCGGTTGACCAGTTCGGCCTCATCGGAACGACCGAAGGCGGCACTCAGCAGCTCATAGACCGGCAGCATGTCACCGGGGCGCTCGGTTCTCAACATCAGGTATTACTCCTCGTACAGCAGAGCGGGCATTATTCCACACAACGGCTGGTCATTCTGAGTACCTTTGTCCAAAAATGGGAGGGTGCACTCAGGAAAACGAGCGGCAAACTGCTGCTGCAAGGCGGTTAGCGTAGCCGGGGTGACCCTGTTCATCGCCTCACGGTAGGCCAGCCAGAGGGCGGGAGCCTCCCGCGCCAACCGATCAAAGGTCAGTTCGGGCGTTTGATGCCAACAGCCATCCAGCTCATCGACCAGCTCCGGCAGCTCCACCAGCAGCCGTAACTGCTGATAGCGTATCTGCAAAGAGTCACCCTGATCGCGCAGCGCCTGCGCCATCAATTGGTTGAACCAGTGGAGCCGTGATGCGCGCTCCTCGCGGCTGAGCAGGTCGGGCCCCTGCCGCTGCAGCGCGGTTAGTTGCAGCAACCACGCCAGCCCCTGTTCATCCCTGTCTTTCAGCAAGACGCCGCCAAGATGGGACAACTGCTCCGGTTCGGCCTGATCCAGCAGATCGACGGGATAACAGTGCAGCGCCAGCAACCTCTCAAGATGCGGCGGGCAGCGCAGAAAACAGGGCTTCTCCCCCGCGCCCCTCTCATCCACAAAGAGCGAGATGGCCAGCTTGCCGTTGGCACTCTGCCGATCCAACGTTACAGGATCCCACAGGATCACCACGGCGATCCGCTCATCTGCCAGCCAGCAGGAAATTTCCTCGGGCAAGGGATTGGGTAAGGAGGGAGCGCGATCCAGCCGCCAGTAACTCACCTCGCACGGCTGACGACCGCTGATATGACGCTGACCGCGATAGTACATCCCCATTTTTGCCATCACCCGGCCGGAGGCGAGGTTGTCCGGCATATGGCGGGCCGTCAGCGCAGGCAGTTGCAGTTGGTCAAAGGCGAACCCCTTGACCAAACCAGCGGCCCGGGTCGCCAGACCGCGATTTTGCCAGGGCACGCCCACCCACCAGGCGAGCTCGCCATTCCATTGCAGGGAGATCACCCCAAGCAACGCCGCACCTTGCTCCTCTGGCAAGGTGATGGCCCAGCTCCAGCCAAGGCCAAGCGCCGCCTTGCGCCAGCTGAGCGCCAGCCAGTCGCGGGCCCCCTCTGGCGGATAGGGGTGAGGAATATTGAGGGTGTAGCGGGCCAGCGCCTCGTCGCTGCAATAGCGCACTATCTCGCGCTCATCGTCGGCCTGCAGTGGTCGCAATACGACACCTGATAGCGAATGCCCCTCAGCCAGGGTCGGCACCGTCACGCGGCGCGCCAGCAGGCGATTGAGCACGGCGCCCAAATCGGCCTCGGGGGTGAGCGGCAAATCGGCCCCCACAGGGCCAAGGGTGAGCAGTCCCTGCTCCCTGGCGAGGGTCAATAGGGAAGTAGAGGCGCTGATCAGAACCTGGCGGCTGGGATCAACATGAAAATCCGCCAGCAGATCCCCATCGAGCCAAGCAGCCAGCAGGGCCCCCGAGCAGAGCACCCCGTCTGGAGGGCTGCTCGCCCAGGGAGCATCGGTTTGATCGAGGACGGCGGCCACCTCTTTGCCCAGTAGCAGCTGCCAGCGATGACCTTGCTGCTGCCAGTGCGGCAACAGCGCAGCCCACTGCGGTTGCCACAGACTGGCCTCGATCAGCAGTTCCATCAGCTGGCCTGACAGGCCGCTGGCAGCGTCAGGTGCCGGGGATGGGCTTCGATACGGGCGATCCAGCTACGGATAGCGGGCCACCCCTGCAGAGAGAAGATCCCCTCCTCTGCCACATGGGTGTAGGCATAAAGGGCGATATCGGCGATGGTCGGCGCATCACCGCACAGGTAGGGGCTCTGTTTCAGCTGCTGCTCCATTACCGCCAGCGCCTTCTCGCCACCGGCTTTCAGACCGTCGAGCCGCGCCTCCTGCGACTCGGGTCGGCCGAGATAGTGAACGATAAAGCGGGCCACCGCGATGTAGGGCTCATGGCTGTACTGCTCAAAGAACATCCATTTGAGCACCTCGGCCTGCTGGCGCGGATCGGTTGGCCACAAAGACGAGCACTGCGCCAGATAGAAGAGGATGGCATTGGATTCCGCCAGCGTATCGCCCTGGCCAATCTCCAGCACCGGGATCTTGCCGTTGGGGTTCTTGGCCAGAAATGCGGGGGTACGGGTATCCCCCGCCTGAATATTCACCTCAACCCACTCGAGGGGCAGCTCCAGCCAGCGGGCCAGCAGCCACACCTTGTAACAGTTGCCGGAACGCAGATCACCATACAGACGCATACACACTCCTTGTGAAAACAGAATTGAACAGCGCGCTCAGGGTGCCAGACGCTCGATATGCCAGCCATCCCCGTCGCGGGTGTAGTAGAAGCGGTCGTGCAGCCGGTGCTCGCCCCCCTGCCAGAACTCCACCGTCTCGATCACCACCCGGAATCCGCCCCAGAAGCTCGGCAGCGGCACTTCGCCATTGGCAAACTTCTGCTTGAGCTCGAGGAACTTGGCCTCCAGCACGCCGCGGGCCGAGATGCGGGTCGACTGTTTGGAGACCCAGGCAGCGATCTGGCTATCCTTGGGACGACTGTGGAAATACTTCATCACCTCGAAGGTGCTCATCTTCTCCACCCGGCCGGTCACATGCACTTGACGGTCGAGCGTATGCCAGGGGAAGAGCAAACTGATGCGGGGATTGCCTTCCAGCTGCTGCGCCTTGCGACTCCCCATGTTGGTGTAAAAGACCATCCCCTGGGCGTCGTAGTGCTTGAGCAGCACGGTACGCTGCCAGGGCTGACCATCGGCATCGACGGTCGCCACCACCATGGCGGTGGGATCGGTCAGTTTGGCCTCACAGGCCTGCGCCAACCACTTCTCGAAAAGCGCCAGCGGCTCGGCCGGCAGATCGGCCCGGTGCAGACCGCCACGGGTATACTCACGGCGCAGATCAGCAACATCCATCATCTTGATTTTCCTTCAAATAAATAATGGTTCCACGACCATCAAGAGAGTGACGCAGGCATTGTGCGCTCGATAAAGCGACCTTGTAAACCATACAAAAAAAGCGAAGAGGCTAACGCCTCTTCGCTTGGTTCATCAATTTACCAAAGATGGGTAATCTAACCCTTGGGTTATCTGGTTTAGTAGCTCATGATCTCACGACGACGCAGCAGCGCAGCGATACCAAGGCCCAACAGCGCGAACAGACCGGTCGAACCGCCACCACCACCGCCGCCATTGCTTTCAGGCTGGGGAGCCGGTGTATCACTGCTCTTGGTCGCCAGTTTTGGCGTAATGGCATAGAAGATATTGTCGCTACAGGCCAGCTTGAGGCGAACAGCGCTGCCAGCATTGGCCGGAATGGTCACCTCATGGGCGCCATTGTTGTTCACGCCATTAACCAGCGGCTGCCAGCTCTTGCCTTCATCGTTGCTATAACTGATATCGACCCGCTGACAGTTGACAGGATGACGGTCCGTGCCAGCTACTTGCCAATTCACTGTGGTCGGGCTACCAACCAGCATACGCTGGTCAGATGCCGGTTCAATCTTGAAGGTTTGTGCGCCTGTATCGACCACCTCGACCGAGGTCTCACCATAGGCACCACCGCCTTTGCCATCACGGGCGACCAGACGGAAGTTAAGGGTGCGCGGCACATTGACCCAGACATCACCTTTCTCAGCTTCCCCTTTCAACTGGGTAGCCAGCGAAGGAAAGTGACGAACCGGGGAAGTTGTCGGCGCGGCGTAACGATACAGGGGGCCGGTTGCAAGGCGACCGGAACTCAATTGATCGCCACTGGTCGTTGCATCCCCCAGATCGACCTGCTCCCAAGTATAGGTAAGGGTATCGCCGTCAATATCATTACCCTTGCCACTCAGGCTAAATGCCACCCCTTTGGGGATCACATGTTCTGCTGGCACATCGGTAATTTCTGGCGCCTGATTATCACCATTTTGGTTCGGGATCGCAGTGCCACAACGCGAAGAGGGAAAAGCAGCAAGTACCGATGGTACCCCCTCGATTTTTATCGAGCCATTACTCGCTTGCTCTTCTCTGTCGTTGATATGCTTGAGCATCTCCTCAATCGACTTGCTATGAAAATAGGCCTCGCTGTTGAGCTGTACGTTTTGCTCCCCCATCAGCCCCGCATAAGCCATGATGGAGCTACCACTACCTGGCTCCCATGCCATGGAGGACTCTCTCTGCCCCTTATTAGCGTTATAGGTATGGTCGGCACCAAATTGATGGCCAATCTCATGCGCCACAAAGTCAATAAAAAATGCATCTCCAACAGGATTTTTGTTTCCTGTAGCCGCGTTAGACCTATATGACGCATATGAGTCTATCTTATCACACAATGACCCTAGTTGTGCATCCCCCTCATCTTTTTCCGATTGCGTTACTACATGACCAATATCGAAATAGCCAAGGTCATTACTATTCAGCTTCTCTCTCTGAACCACAGCATTTATAGTGCTGATGTTTTTAAATTTTGGATATTTACCGTTCACAAAAGGGTCGTCAACAGGATTTTCGAATATAATCTTGTCATTCCCATCTGCCAATACAAAACGAACGCCCAAGTCCCTTTCATATACCTCGTTTAAACGGTTAGTCAAGGTTGTCAGTGACGCCAATGCTTGGGCTTGGCCACCAAAGAACCTGGTATATGAACCAGTAGTAGAGAATGCAATGCTGTACTGGGTAAGCTCTGGCTTGCTATAGCCAGCCTCGTTACGAGCCGCTTCAGTTTTGTATGCTAACTTTTTTTTCAGCTCGGATTTTTCAATGATCTCCTTGATATTCTTGCCATTCATTGAATGTGCATCTTTTTTGTAATAGACAGCGTAGGTACCATTACGCTGAATATCGACAAATATCTGCTCTCCGGCATGCATAAACATGCCGTTAAAACCACGCGGAGAAATATCAAAACGACCGGTATTACTGGGGGTGCCAACTTCATGTCCTTTATAGGTCATGATATCTGGGTATTTTGCTGCCAGCGCAGGCGGTAATACGGAGTAGGCTTCCAATTCATATTGCACCATCTTGCCATCAGGCAATGGTAGCGTAATCACGGTTTGGCCCAAGCGCAGATTTTCTAAAAAATCCGGTTCTACCTCAAAGATATTGTATGCGCGAGCCCTTACAGGTTTATCGGCCTGCTTGCTGCGTTTTTCGACCATATGCCATGGGGATGCCAGCGCGATATTGGCTGACATTGCGATGACAACTGAGATTGCATTTATTGTGAACTTCATCATTATTAATCATCTGACTGAACAGCCGGCGAGAATAACGTGACGCAAATCACAATTCAACTTTTTCAATAAAAATTAAATGAATTTAATTTCATTTAAAATCATGCGGTTAGTGAGTTATAGTTTATAAATAGCTCATTTTGTTAGCATTTTCAGCAGTTCTTTTTAATAGAGTTAAAACTCCAAAAAAAGTATATGGGGGCTCATATGTGAGTCATCGAATCATTCCCCTGAGGCTATCACTATGTTTGGAATATTAGAGTTATAACTCCAATCATACCGATTTACACGCCGTTGTTGAACAGCCACTACGGCCTTGAAATCGCCTCCGGCATGCACCTTTCCAGCATCTGTCGGTTATATCGGGTGGCATAGTCAATCCGCTGCTCAAACTCCGACTCCTTACCCATCTCAATCACATCACCGAACCCTTTCAGATAACGGACTCCGCACCGGGTTCTCGCTTCTGCTTGCAATGACTCCACAACCCCCGGGGCCATACCGCCTCGTCCGCCACGCACAATGAGCCGATAATCCTGAGCAGCAAGACTTTCATCTATTGCCTCGGTCAGTGATGCGACCACAACAGGCGCTGCGCAGATATATAGAAACAGCAAACTGACGGCTAACCGTAATACCTGCGCCATCCGGCTGCCCCTCCCATCAGGAGGATCACGATAAGATTCACTGCACCACCACCGCCGCCACCCGCATTGTTGTCGGTAATGACAGTTGCACTTTCCGTAGTGGCAGACGCATTACCTCTTATCCCATTGATAGAGAAAAAAATATTATTGCTGCATGCCAGCTTCAGCCTGGCCGTGCTGGTCAACGGTGCAGGCAACACCACACTGGCCGAACCGTTATTGGCAAGCCCGCTTGCCAGCGTAGTCCAAGTAGAACCACTATTCTGTGTCAGTGCCAAATCCACGCCGGGACAATTGATAGGAGGCTGATCGGTCCCGGCAACATTCCATGTCACTAGCTGAGTGCTACCCGCCACCATGGCGCCGATCTGCGGAGCTGTGATGGCAAATGCCGCGCCGGTATTGATCACCTGCACCACCATCTCATCACTGCTGACCGCCCCCTGACCATCGCGCACCGTAAGGCGAAACTGAAGGTTACGATTGGTCGCTGGCCACGCCTCCCCTTTGGCCAGCACACCCGTGATCAGCGAGCTCATGGCAGGCAAGGTTCGGCGGGGATCCGAAGTTGGCGAGACAAAGCGAAACAGCGGGCGGGTTCCATCATCCACCATGGTTGCCACGCTGTAGGATGCATTGCCAAGATCAACCTGCTCCCAGGTGTAACTGAGGGGATGACCATCCAGATCCAGCGCACTGCCGACAAGAGTGAAAGGCGTATTGGCGGGGATCACCCTATCGCCCCCCGCATCCACAACCGGCGCGTTATTGGCAAGCACCAGGTCGGTGCCGCAGGAGGGCAGAGAGGCCATCAGAGCCCGCATCTGCTCGATCGACTTGCTGTGAAAAAAAGGTGTGCTGTTAACCTGCAGATTCTCCTCACCACAGATCCCGGCATAGGCCATGATGGTCGAGCCACTGCCCGGTTCCCAGGCTGAGCTAGCCTTGCGACCCGTGGCACAACTGTCGGCCATGCCATTGAAGGAGTGCTCGGCCCCCAGCTGGTGCCCCAATTCGTGAGCCACATAATCAATAAAGAACGCATCACCGATAGGCTGTGAGCCTCCGGTCATGCCCCGTGAACGGCTGAAAGGGTTGCATAAAGATCTCAGGGTCGCCACTCCGCCGCCTGATGTCGCCAGCAGATGGCCCAGATCAAAAGAAGGCTTGAGCAACACCCCCTGTTGGGTCTGGTTGATGGCGATATCCTGGGTCGAGTTGGTGAAAGGATCCGTCGCAGGATCGGTGAAAATCACATTATCCGTATCAGCTGCAAGCTGAAACTCGGCCCCCACATCACGGCGATAGACTTCATTGACCCGATTAAGCAGTGTTGCAATGGCCGAGAGTGCTGCAACCTTGGTACCACCGTGATACCGGGTATATTCCCCGGTTGCCGAGATGGCGATGGTGTAGCGCTTGCGCAAATTGCCATCGACCAGCACAGCTCGCTCACGCTCGATACCATGAGGATCAATCACCTGATCCACATCCTGTCGCCGCCAGGCATCTTGCTGTTCATAAACGGCATAAGAGAAACCGTCCTGAAGCGGATCGACATAAAAGGTACGCCCCTGATGGGTAAACATACCGTGAAAACCATGTATGGTGACATCAAATCGGCCTGTATCCGCCGCCCGATCGATAGCCTTCCCACTGTAAGTATTGATAGAAGGGTAGCGCTGGGCCAAAGGCTCCGGGAGCAAGATATTGGGATGAACATCAAACTGCACCGTAGTGCCATCCGGCAATGGCAAGGTCAATACACTGGCGAGATGCCCGGGTTCAAAAGGCTTGTCAGGAACCACCACTCTGACCTTTTCAGCTCGCACATCATAGCTCCCTCCCCTTTCCAAGTTTTCATCCATGAAGGTCCACTGTGGTTCTGCTGCAACCTGAACAGACAAACTGGTGATAATCACCGCAATGCCATGCTTCATAGAGCCTCCTTGCCCAACCTTGGTGACAACAAGTATGGTGCAGCGTCAATTGACGATCTGCGTGACAGACAGAAAAGAAAATTCGCACAAAACTTCTGTCACGCTGAAAAATCGTGCTGCACCCGCGCTCCCCATCTCAGGCAATACAGACTGGCCCCATTCAACAACGGAAAAAGTGAAGGCGCCATTGGCGCCTTCACGGATAGATAGGGGGATGAATATCCCCTCCATTTGGATTGGTTCGTTGGTGTATTACTGCTTGCCAGCGCCCGATGCTATTGGGCAATGAATCGCCATACGCTGGTTATACTCGCTGGCGTGAGCGCTCAACTTGGCATGTATCTCTTGCTGACCGGGCCTTATCACATCGCCCAATCCATCCAGATAACGCTTGCCACAGCGCGCCTTGGCCTCTGCCTGCTGCTCGGCTGCAATACCGGGGGCGAACTCTCCCCGCCCAGCTATCACTATCAGGCGGTAATCCTGCCTGGCGAGGTTTGCACTCAGCTCCTGTTCCAACGTGCTGGCATCGGACTGACAACCGCCGAGCATGACAAGCAGCAACAGAGGGACTCCCTTCATTTGCGCCTCCGTTGCCAGCCGAGCAGCGCCAGAGCGAGCGTCCACAATCCGAGCGCCCCGCCACCACCGCCGCCACCTGAAGTCGAGCCACCTTGCACCAGAGGCAATTTGAGGGGACTGATGGCAAAGAAGATATTGTCGCTGCATGCCACTTTCAGCCTGACGCTGCTGGTGAGATCGGCAGGCAACGTTACCGTTGCTGCGCCGTTATTGGGTTGTCCGGCGGCGAGCATTGTCCAGCTTACGCCCTCATTCTGGGTCACCGAGATGTCCACCTTGCGGCAACTGATCGGCGCCACAGTTGTGCCCGCCACATCCCATCCCACTGCCTGACTGGCCCCTGGAGTGAGAGTCACCCCGTAAAACGGGTTGGTGATGCGAAATGCCGCGCCGGTATTGATCACTTGCACTTTCATGTCATCACTGGCAACGCCACCCTGACCATCACGCACCGTCAGTCTGAAATTGAGATCCCGATTGGTAGTCGGCCAGGCCTCTCCTTTGGCAAGCGTGCCGGAGAGCAGGGATGGCAAACTCGGCAGGATCCGCTCCGGCGATGCCGTGGGAGAGACAAAACGAAACAGCGGCCGGGAGCCATCGTCAATCATGGTGGCGGCACTGCTCGATTCAGTACCCAGATCGATCTGCTCCCAGTTGTAGAGCAGAGAATCATTATCCAGATCTCCACCAGCCCCTTTTAACATAAAGGCCGTATTGGCCGGGATCACATAGTCCCCCCTGCAGCTGCCTGCGGGGCATTATTGCTCAACGCGAGTGTGGTTCCACAAGTCGATACGGTCGCCATGTGCGCACGCATCTGCTCGATGGACTTGCTATGAAAATAGGGGTCGCTGTGAGTCTGGATATTCTCATCACCACAAATACCGGCATAGGCCATGATGGAGCTGCCACTACCAGGCTCATAGGCTTGACTCGCAACCCGGGTACCAGCACCGCAACTCCCGGTAGTGCCGTTGAAGGTATGATCGGCACCAAACTGGTGGCCAATCTCATGAGCCACATAGTCAACGAAGAAGGCATCTCCCACCGGTGTGGGTGAACCCGACATCCCGCCAGACTTCTGATTGGTGCAGAGCACTGCCAAACCGGCCAGACCACCGCTACCGGTATTGAGTACATGGCCGATATCAAAATTACCGAGCTGCATATTGGTAAAGTAATAAGCCTGTACCCCGATATTGGTCTGCGCATCCGAATTATCATTGGCAAACAAGTCGCTGGCCGGATCGGTAAAGATCAGGTTGTCATTGCCACTGGCCAGTACGAATTCGGCACCCACATCCCGTTGATAGACCTGATTGACGCGGTTGAGCAAGGTCGCAATCGCCGCCATGGTAAGCGCTTTGGAGCCACCGTGGTATTGGGTAAATTCTCCTGTCGCCGAAATGGCAATGACGTAGCGCTTGCGAACATTGCCATCCACTTGCACCTTGCGCACCAGTTTGCTGAGCTTGGGCCCTACCACCTCATCTGCCGCCTCTTCCAATCGACTATGGGCATCCTGCTGGTAATAGACGGCGTAGCCTTCGGCATTGCGCAGCGGATCGACAAACACCATCCTGCCCTGATGACTGAACATGGCGTGGAAACCCTGTGGTCCCAGATCGAAGCGCCCTGTCTCTATCGGATGCGCCGGGTTGTGACCCTTGAAGGTGCGGATCTGCGGATACTTGGCGGCGAGATCTGCAGGCAGCAAGTCGTAGGCTTCCAGAGCAAAGGTGACCTCCCCCCCATCGGGCAGCGGCAGGGTCAGCTCACTCGCCCCGGCTTGCAGCCCGGCAAAATAGTCGAGCGGCACCTTGGCCACCCGAAACTGATTGGCCCGCACCTCATAACCTTGCTCCGCCGTCGCTCTGGCGGCTACCGTGCTCCACTCGCTGGCCATCAGGCTGGTTGACCCCAACAAACTGGCCACCACCAGGGCCAATGAACACTTACTGGTCACATGCATCTTTGTCATCCTTGTAGTCATGCACTTTTTTGAACCATTACCGGCATCATTATCCCGCCGAATCAAGAAGCCCGGTGCCACTGTTTCAGCCACTCACCCATGGGGAGTGTTGCGCCAACCCCGTCTAACCCCTATCATTGCGCGGATTTGTCAATTTTAGAACTGCTCCTCTTCACAAAGGTGCGGTTCATCTTTATCTGGCCAAGGTTAATCTCATGCTCAAATCCCCACTGTTGCCCCGTTTCGGGGATCTGGTCGTTGCCATTGTTGATGACGTGCTAGGCCAGGGTCTCACCCTCGACCGCGCCTATGCCCGTCACTTCTCAGGCATCGAACTCAAACCGCAAGAACAGGCAAGGATTGCCCTGGTCACCGGCGACCTGCTGCGCCGTCTCAGCCTCTATTGTTTCCTCACCGGTATTCAGGTGCGTCAGGCCGAAAAGAATGTCTGGCCACTGCTGCACAGCTGGCACGCATTCCACAAAATTGCCCAGCCCAACCACCCGACCCTGGATCGCTTCAATGAAGAAGCATTCCGCCGCCGTCTGACCGAGGCGAAGAAGAACCCGGTATTGATGGATGGTTGCCCGAGCTGGCTGGAGAAACTGGGTAGCGAGCAGCTGGGTGAAGTCTGGCCTGCCGAGCGTGCCGCCCTGGCCTGGATGCCCAAGCGCTACCTGCGGGTCAACACCCTCAAGTGCACCCGTGATGAACTGCAAGCCATGCTGGCCAAAGAGCAGGTCACCACCATTCCGGTTGAAGGTGTGGAGACTGCCCTGCAGGTCACCTCCGACGCTGCCCTGTTCCGCACCAAGGCCTTTGCCGATGGTTGCTTCGAACAGCAGGACGCAGGCTCCCAGCTGGTTGCTGCTGCGCTGGAAGTTGCCCCAGGCATGCGCGTTATCGACGCCTGCGCCGGTGCCGGTGGCAAGACCCTGCATATCGCCGCCATGATGCAGGGCAAAGGCCGTCTGCTGGCAATGGATGTGGAAGAGTGGAAGCTGGAGAACCTCAAGCAACGCGCTCGTCGCGCCGGTGCCCACAACGTGGAGACCCGGGTCATCACCAGCAGCAAGACCGTCAAGCGCCTCAAAGAGAGCGCCGACCGTGTACTGCTGGACGTGCCCTGCTCCGGTCTGGGCGTACTCAAGCGTAATCCGGATGCCAAGTGGCGTGATACCGCCGAGCGTCTGCCGGTGCTGGTCGCGCTGCAAGAAGAGATCCTGCAGCGTTACAGCCAGATGGTGAAGGTGGGTGGTCTGCTGGTCTATGCAACCTGCTCCATCCTGCCCGAGGAGAACCGCCAGCAGGTGGACAAGTTCCTCGCCGCCAACGAGAACTTCCGTCTGCGTGACGATCACACCGTAAGCCCGTCCGAGACCGGCTTCGACGGCTTCTACATGGCTCGTATCGAACGGATCGCCTGATCTGCCCGATGACCATATAGACAAAAGCGGCTGCCATTGGCAGCCGCTCTGTTTTGGCTTGCTGACACACTCCCGATGGGGTTACAGCGCAGCAATCGCCTCTATCTCGATCTTCACATCCTTCGGCAAGCGGGCCACTTCCACGCAAGAGCGCGCCGGATACATGGCATCGTGCTCGGTGAAGAAGTCGTTGTAGACCTGATTCACCGCAGCAAAGTCGTTCAGATCTGAGACAAACACCGTAGTCTTGAAGATGTTGCGCACCTCGCCACCTGCCGCCTCGACAATCGCCCGAACGTTTTGCAAGGAACGCAGGGTCTGCGCTTCGATACCCTCCGCAATATCGCCGCTCACCGGGTCCAGCGGGATCTGACCGGAGGTGTAGAGGATGTTGCCAATCCGGGTGGCCTGCACATAGGGGCCGATGGCGCTCGGCGCCGCCTTGGTAGTGATAACCTGTCGCATCTGTTACTTCCTCGTGCTGACAAACAAAAAGTAGGCCCGGAGCAAGCCTGCTCACCCCGGGCATGAGAGTTACATCATGTTGGTGAAGGTTCTGGAGATGACGTCCTGCTGCTGCTCGCGGGTCAGGGCGTTGAAGCGCACCGCATAACCGGAGACCCGGATGGTCAGGCTGGGGTACTTGTCCGGATTGTCGATGGCATCCAGCAGCATCTCGCGATTCATCACATTGACGTTGAGGTGCTGACCCCCTTCCACATCCCGCTCATGATGGAAGTAGCCATCCATCAGCCCCACCAGATTGCTCTCGCGATTGGCCGGCTCCTTGCCGAGCGCCCCCGGCACGATGGAGAAGGTGTAGGAGATCCCGTCCTTGGCGTATTTGAACGGCAGCTTGGCCACCGAGGCGAGTGAAGCAACCGCCCCCTTGCGATCCCGACCGTGCATCGGGTTGGCCCCCGGGGCAAACGGGGCACCGGCGCGGCGGCCATCTGGGGTGTTGCCGGTCTTCTGGCCATACACCACGTTGGAGGTGATGGTCAGGATCGACTGGGTCGGCACCGCATTGCGGTAGGTCGGCAGCCCCTGGATCTTCTTCATGAAGCGCTCGACCAGATCGCAGGCGATGGAGTCGGCCCGCTCGTCGTTGTTGCCGTACTGGGGATACTCCCCCTCAATCACGAAATCGACCGCCAGCCCGTCCGCATCGCGCACCGGCTTGACCCGAGCGTACTTGATGGCCGCCAGCGAATCGACCGCCACCGACAGACCGGCAATGCCGCAGGCCATGGTGCGATAGACGTCGCGATCGTGCAGCGCCATCAGGGAAGCCTCATAGCTGTACTTGTCGTGCATGTAGTGAATAAGGTTGAGCGCACTGATGTACTGCACCGCCAGCCAATCCATAAAGCTGTCGAGGCTGGCCATGACGGTCTCGTAATCCAGCACCTCGTCCATGATGGGCGCCACTTTCGGGCCAACCTGGATCTTCAGCTTCTCGTCCACGCCACCGTTGATGCAATAGAGCAGGGTCTTGGCCAGGTTGGCGCGGGCACCGAAGAACTGCATCTGCTTGCCGATCACCATGGGGCTCACGCAGCAAGCGATGGCGTAGTCATCGCTCTCGAAGTCGGGGCGCATCAGATCATCGTTCTCATACTGCAGGGATGAGGTATCGATGGAGACACGGGCAGCATAGGTCTTGAAGGCCCGCGGCAATCCTTCCGCCCAGAGGATGGTGAGGTTGGGTTCGGGCGCCGGCCCCATGGTCTTGAGGGTGTGGAGGTAACGGAAGGAGTTCTTGGTCACCAGGGTGCGACCATCCAGCCCCATGCCACCAATCACCTCGGTCGCCCAGATGGGATCGCCGGAGAAGAGGGAGTCAAACTCGGGGGTACGCAGGAAGCGCACCATGCGGATCTTCATGATGAAGTGATCGACCAGCTCCTGGGCATCCTGCTCGCTGATAAGCCCCGCCTTCAGATCCCGCTCGATATAGATGTCGAGGAAGGTGGCGGTGCGACCGAGGGACATGGCCCCGCCATTTTGCGACTTCACCGCCGCCAGATAGGCAAAGTAGAGCCACTGCACTGCCTGCTGCGCCGTGCGTGCTGGCCCTGAGATATCGAAGCCGTAGTTGGCAGCCATCTGCTTGATCTGCACCAGTGCCCGCTTGTGCTCTGCCAGCTCCTCGCGCTGGCGGATCACCTGCTCCAGCTGCTCTCCCCGCTCGAGCGCCGGTTGCAGATCGGCAAACTGCAGCTCCCGCTCACGGATTAGATAATCTATGCCATAAAGCGCGATCCGACGATAATCTCCGATAATGCGACCACGACCGTAACCATCCGGCAAACCGGTCAAAATTCCCGATTTTCGGCAGCGCAACATCTCGGGAGAGTAGACGTCGAATACTCCCTGGTTATGGGTTTTGCGCAATTCGCTGAAGGTATATTCAAATTCGGGATCCATCTCCCGACCATATGCTTCAAAAGAGCTGCGGATCATATTTATGCCGCCAAACGGGTGCAGCGCTCTTTTAAGGGGCTTGTCGGTTTGCAAGCCAACAATCTTTTCCAGCACCTGCTCGATATAACCCGGCCCGTGGGCAGTAATGGTCGTGGCAATCTTGGTATCAAAATCGACCGGTGCGTGGGTGGCATTCTCAATGCAGATCCCCTCCATCACCTTATTCCACAAAGTGGTGGTCGCTTCGGTCGCATCTGCTAAAAACTGTTCGTCACCTTCATAGGGGGTGTAGTTCTGCTGGATAAAATCACGGACGTTGATCTCGTGCTTCCAGTTTTCACCGACAAACCCTTGCCATGCCTGACGGAATTTATCCTGATCCAATTGCATATCAACTTTCATCAAATAAACCTCATTCACTACTCATGACACTACAGTGGAAGATGTCAGACGCACTCGGCCTGACGAACCTGCTGCCCCAGACGAATGGCATCCAGCGCGATCATTTTCTCTTCATTGGTGGGAATAACCGCAGCCAGCACCATGGACTCTGCCGCCGAAATTACCCGGCAGCCCTCGCTATTGGGACGCTGGTTAAACGGCTCGCTGATCGCTACGCCAAATACCTGAAGTCGTTCGCATACCAGCTTTCTGATAAAGGCCGAGTTCTCGCCGATCCCGCCGGTGAAAATAACGGCATCCAGTCGGCGCAATGAGGTGGCATGGCCGCCGATATGGCGGGCAATACGGTGGACAAAAGCGTGGATCGCCAGTTTCGCCCCGGGATGTCCTTCGTGATAGGCAGCTTCCAATACCCGCATATCGGAGGAGAGCCCCGAAATACCCAGCAGACCGGACTGCTTGTTCAATACCCGCTCGATATCCTCGATGGATTGCCCCGTCTTGCTAGCGATATAGGCCAGCGCGCCAAAATCGATATCGCCGCTGCGGCTGCCCATGATCAACCCCTCCAGCGGCGTCATCCCCATCGAGGTATCGACGCTCTTGCCATCCTGTACCGCGCAAATAGAGGCGCCATTGCCCAGATGGGCGATAACCAGACCGGCATGCTGCTCATCCAGCCCCATAAATACGCAGGCCTGCTCGGCCACATAGCGATGGGAGGTGCCATGGAAGCCATAGCGGCGCACGCCGTAATCCTGCAAATATTGGTAAGGCAGCCCATAGATATAAGCTTCCGGCTTGAGGGTCTGGTGAAAACCGGTATCAAATACCGCAATTTGGGGTTGTGTGGGAAATAGCTGACGAGCCGCCATCACACCGCTCAGATTGGCGTGATTGTGCAGGGGGGCCAGTGGCGAGACCTGCCTGATTTTGGCCAGAACATTATCATCAATGATCACGGCTTCGCTAAATTCACTGCCACCATGCGCAATCCGATGACCAACCAGCAAAATCGCATCCAGCAGATCCCGTTTTTTCAATTCAGCCGCAATGGCAGCCAATGCACAGGTGTGGTTATTTTCAGGTAATGACATTGCGGGCTCTTTACCCACTTGCAATTGGGGATGGGCTGTATCAATACCATCCGCTATACCGGATATCGCTACCTCGCAGGTTTTACTGTCCAGTACCGAGAATTTTACCGACGAAGAGCCGCAATTGATAACCAGAACCAACGAATCAAACTTCATTACATCGCCTCGATATTTATAATGTCGAGTCACTGCAGTCAGAACATATTTACCACTGTGTGTGGTGGCCAAATCACGGATAGCCTTGCCCAAGGCCCACACAATTGGGCCAACGAAGAACCGGTTATTGCTCATGTCTGACTGCACCATCCAGACCCCGCCAGGGGGGCCTGAATGGCTGATGACTTGCAGAAAAGGTTTTCAGAACAGCTTGGAAACTATATTCAGGATGGTCAGCACACCGATGATAGTGACAAACAGGTTGCTGGCCTGACCTTTATATTTTGCAAGTGCCGGTGTCTTGCTCACCGCATACATCGGCAGCAGACAGAGCAGGGAAGCGATGATTGGCGCCCCCATTGCCTCAATCAGGTCGAGGATGTTGGGGTTCACATAAGCGACCAGCCAGGTCGAACCCATGATGAACAACATACTGACCATGTTGAGTTTTTTACTGGAAACCTTGCTCTTGTCGCCCTGGTAGCCAAAGCGGAGGATAAGGCCGTTCAACCCTTCCAGCGTCCCCAGATAGTGACCAAAGAAGGATTTGAAGATGGCAACCAGCGCAATGATGGACGCCGCATACTCCAAAGTGGTGGCAAACGCAGACTTGCTGCCCGTCATTGAGGAGAAGTGGTTGGCCAGATAGGAGAGCACCGGAATGTTCTGGGCTTTGGCTTCCGCCATATTTTGCGGTGACAGGGTAAATAGGCAGCTGAAGGCAAAGAACATCACCACGGCCACCATCAGCATGCTGGCACCGGAGATAATCTTCGAGCAGCGCTTCTCGGTAAAATCACGCCCGAACTCCTGCTCATACTCTTCCCGTTTGGAGACAATGAAAGAGGAGACAATCGGCGAGAAGTTGAAGGAGAAGACCATGATGGAGATCCCCAGCCAGACGGTAACCAGAATACCATCGTGACCAAACATCGATATCTCGCTCAGATTGACCTGATCAAAGACGGCACTGTTCCAGTACGGGACGAGGGAGAGAGAGATAACGATCAGACTGGCAATAAAGGGAAAGACCAGATAGCTCATCACCTTGACCATCAGATCTTTACCGAAGTAGATCACGAATGCCATCAACATCAACAATGCCAGTGCAACCACACCTCGATTAAGCGGAACCAACTGTAGTTGATGCTCCCAAAATGCCATAAAGGTATTGGTGATCGTCACACCATATATCCACAGCAGTGGGCAGATGGCAAAGAAATAGAGGAAGGTAATTACCACTCCACCCATCTTGCCAAAATGTTCTTCAACGGTTTCGGTAATATTTGCCGATGGATTACTGCCAGAAAGACATAATCTGGCCAACGCCCTGTGGCAATAAAATGCAATGGGGTAAGCCAGCACCAGCATGATTAATATTGGGATCAGGCCACCATATCCGGCCCGGATGGGAAAGAACAAGACCCCCGCCCCGATAGCAGTACCGAACAGACCTAATCCCCATGTGGTATCCGATTTACGCCATGCACGCGTATTCTCTTTACTGCCGGTGACAACACTGTCTAATATCATGACTGCATTCCTTACAGGCTAAATTGACGAATATTGTTCTGTTCGATAATTTCGGCAATCCGGGTCAGGTCAATATTGCCACCCGAAATAATGCTGACGGTCTTTTTACCTTCGACATAATGTTTCAGCTTGCCACTGAGCAGCGCTGCCGAGGCCAGAGCTCCCGCCCCTTCGGTAATCACCTTGTTGCGCTGAATAAGGTCAACCATGCTGTGACGAATATCATCTTCGGTGACCAGTACAATATCATCCACCAATTGTTTGACGATTTCGAAGGTCAGTGAACCGGGTCTTGCCACATCACAGCCATCGGCCAGCGTGCTGCTGGTTCTGTGATTGGTCATGGTACCGGCATAGAAAGAGGCCGCCATACCGTGCACATTCTCGGATTGCACACCAATCACCTTGATGGTCGGATTAATAGATTTGATAGCCATGGCAACACCGGCAATCAAACCACCACCACCGATCGGCACTATAATGTTATCGACATCATACAAATCTTCGATAATTTCCAGGCCGATGGTGCCCTGGCCGGCAATCACTTTTGCATCATCGAAAGGGGGGATAAATACGCGGCCTTCCATCTCCACGATTTCGCTGACTTTGGCAATGGTGTCATTGAAGCTATTTCCATGGAGAATCACTTTGGCTGAATAGTCACTGGTTGCAGCAATTTTTGATTTGGGGGCACAGCAAGGCATGACCACCTTGGCATCAATTCCCAGCATAGCACTGGAGAGTGATACACCTTGGGCATGATTACCCGCCGAGCAGGCGACAACACCTTTTTGTCGGTCTTCCAGACTTAATGAACTGAGCTTGTTGAAGGCGCCACGAATTTTAAAAGAGCCTGTACGTTGCATATTTTCAAGCTTGAGGTAAACCTCGCCATGGCAACGTTCGCTGATGTAGTTAGAGGGTAGTTGCGCGGTCTTGTATATATGATTGGTCAGTCTTTTTTTGGCTTCAGTAATATCATGAAGACCAATGGGTAGATTGCTATACATCTTCATCGCAAATCTCTTTTTATTTATTAATTTGTAGGGTTTTATTTCACAGGGCGAAGCGATACTAGGTTCTATCACTTGCAATTAATGTGAGCATAAACACAAAAAAATCTACAAAGAGACTGCGTTACGGTGAAATTATCAAAAAATGTGATGGCAGCAACACTTGAATCCAAATGGATTAAAAAAAGTAATCAGATATTGGCAATCAATATAATTAACAACTCAAAAACAAAGCCGTAAAGATTAGATTTTTCAGGGCAATTACGTTGCTTTTTGCAACCGGCAATCAGTTGCTTGCCTGCCAGAACCGGGACAATAAAAAAGGGAGCCTATAAGGCTCCCTCTCGACAACACAGAACCGATTACTCGGCTGCAGCATCATCTTTCTTGTACTTGGCAGCAGTCTCTTTGATCAGAGCCTGCAACTCGCCAGCCTGGAACATCTCGATCATGATGTCACAGCCGCCGATCAGCTCACCCTCAACCCACAGCTGGGGGAAGGTCGGCCAGTTGGCGAATTTTGGCAATTCAGCGCGGATATCCGGATTTTGCAGGATATCAACGTATGCAAACGGCTCGCCGCAGGACATCAGAGCCTGGGAGGCCTGGGCAGAGAAGCCACAGCTGGGTAGCTTGGGGGAGCCCTTCATGTAGATGATGATGGGGTTGTCAGCCAGCTGCTGCTTAATCTTTTCAATAGTTTCCATAGGTGCCTCACTAGAGCGATTTCGGCGGCCATTCTACTGCAATCTTGCCCGAGCACAAACTGACAAAGGGGTGACCCGGCTCGAATTGCGCAAAGAACCCACACAGGATTGATCGCGATCATGGCGCCAATCAAGAGTTGTTAGGCCATCTTTGATACTGCTACAATCCCTTGGCTTTGGGCTACCCAGCCCCATCATTTTAAAAACAACTCTTTTCAAATATAGAAAAGAGTACGCAATGTCTTGCAACCGTCGCCTTCGCACGGTCCAGCCAATGGAGAGTAGAAAATGGCATTCGAACTTCCCGCTCTGCCCTATGCAATCAACGCTCTGGAACCGCACATCTCCCAGGAAACTCTGGAATATCACCACGGCAAGCACCACAACACCTACGTGGTCAACCTGAACAATCTGGTGCCGGGTACAGAGTTTGAAGGCAAGTCTCTGGAAGAGATCATCAAGACCTCCAACGGCGGCATCTTCAACAACGCCGCCCAGATCTGGAACCACACCTTCTACTGGCACTGCCTCTCTCCGAATGGCGGTGGCGAGCCGACTGGCGCCCTGGCTGATGCCATCAACAAGGCATTCGGCTCCTTCGCCGAGTTCAAAGATGCCTTCACCAAATCAGCCATCGGCAACTTCGGTTCCAGCTGGACTTGGCTGGTGAAGAAAGCTGACGGCTCTCTGGCTATCGTCAACACCTCCAACGCTGGCTGCCCGCTGACTGAAGCCGGTACCACCCCGCTGCTGACCGTTGACCTGTGGGAGCACGCCTACTACATCGACTTCCGCAACCTGCGTCCGAAGTACATGGAAACCTTCTGGGCTCTGGTTAACTGGGAATTCGTGGCCAAGAATCTGGCTGCCTAATCAGCCTCGCTTGCCAAAACGCCCCGCACTGCGGGGCGTTTTTTTATCTCGATATGGCTGCGTGTCTAGTCCTGAAATAGGTTTACACATTTTCAACTAGCATTTCTCTACTCAGAACCCCCTATGTACCGCATCGGGGGTTCTGTATTTCAACGCATGATGCGGCCGCTCCGCGTTGTAAATATCCACTGCTTCACGCACCATTTCCCGCGCTTGCGTTAAATCTTGCGGGCTTTGCAACAATAACTCTCCTTTCAAAATCCCGTTCACCCGCTCCGCCAACGCATTCTGGTAACAGTCATACCCATCCGTCATCGAGCATTTCACCCCGTACCGTTCATGTAGTGACTGATACAGCCCAGAACAATACTGCACGCCGCGGTCCGAGTGATGGATGAGTTCACCGCTGCCACGTCGTTGCTTCAGTGCTTTCTTGAACGCCATCGCCACCGATTCGGCATGCATTCCTTCGTGCACGTGATGGCCCACTATCTTGCGTGAGTAGGCATCCGTCACCAGGCTCAGGTACAGTGGCCCGCTCCTGGCTGGCAGATAGGTGATATCTGCGACCCAGACCTGCTCCGGGGCCACCGGCGTAACCTGCTCTGGTCCCGCCTTGAGCAAGTTGGGATGACGGTAGAAACGGTGAAAACTGTGGGTAGTCTTGTGATACGCCCGTCTGGGCTGCACCAGCAGGCGGTGCTCGGCCAATATCTGAAACAGCCTGTCACGCCCTACCTTGAGCCCGCCATCATCCTGACCCTGCAGCAGATAATGCAGCTTGCGCGTGCCCACCCGAGGTTGTCGCAGTCGAACCTGACGCACAAAGCGCACCACCTGCAATCCCTGGGCATGGCGCTCGTCGGCGACACGATTGCGCTTGTAGTAAGCCTGCCGGCTTATCCCCAGAAACAGGCAAGCCCTGACAATGGTCAGCCTCTCGACTTGCCGCTGCGAGAGGGCTTGCCGGGTCGCTTTTTTACGATAGAGACGCCGTAGTCATTCTTCAGTACATCGACGACGGCCTCAAAGAACTGGGCCTTCTGGCTCATCAGCGCCAGCTGCTGCTCGAGTTCCTTGATGCGCTGTTCGGGCGTCTGGTTGTCGGGGTCAGGCATGGTGATGCTCCTGCCGGTGCGCACAGAAGCCCCCTGGCTCCAATCTTGCCGACCATGTTTACGCAACCATACCAGAACGGTGGAGCGGCCCTGAATGCCATAACGCACCTGAGCCTGTTTGTAGGTGAGCTCGCCTTTTTCAATCTGCTCGACCAGTGCCAGTTTAAAAGTCAGCGAGTAATCGCGCTGTGTCCGTTTCACACCTTGTCCCATCGGGTTCTCCATTTATTGGGGGGAAAGGTGTAAACCATATTCAGGACGGGACAGCGTAAATGAATAAGGCGCCCGCAGGCGCCTTTTACATATCGAGATAGCCAGTTTACTGGTCCAACTCGTCCATATATTCATCCAGATTGGCATCGTCGGCCTGCTCTTGCTGAGACGCTTTCAGCTCGGTCTGCTTGCCCGTCACCTTGCCCTGGTTATATTGCAGGTAGAAGTCCTTGGTCAGCGCATAAGGATCGAGGGAGTTGTCGATGATCCGCTCCTGATCGATCAGCTTGGCGCGATTACCCAAGCCATCTAGCACCCAATGGGTAACCCTCAGCGGGATTGTCAGCAAGGCATAGGGGAAATAGATGGTATCAATGGTGTCACCAACCAGCTCCCGGGTGGTAGTCGGGCCGTAGACAGGCACCATGATGTAGGCACCATTACCGATATCGGCCCTGCCCAGCACTGTGTCCATTTCCAGCTTGTTACGCTCGAGGCCGGCATGTTTGGCCACATCGAAGATACCCAGCAGACCGACCGTGGTGTTGAGGGTAAAGCGCCCCAGGTTGGTGCCCGCCCCCTTCAAATCACCGGTGATCAGATGGTTCACCATGCTGCTTGGCTCATCAAAGTTGGCAACAAAGTTGGCAATGCCATCCTTCACCCCAACCGGAATGTAGCGGGCATAGGCATGTACCACAGGACGTGCCACATAGGGCTCCAGCACATCATAGTTGACCGCCCACATGGCCCGGTTGGCCCCCTGGAAGGGATCGCGCGGATCGGCCGCCGTACTGGTGGCACCCGGATTATTCATGCCGGGATTGAGATCCAGACTCTCTGGGCCAGGCTTGGGTGGACCACCGGCACAGCCAGCCAGCAAGAGGGCTGCCAGTATGGCCCCTGAACGAAGATACATATGATTGTCCTGACGTTTTATTTTGATTTATCAGAAGTATAGATAACCCGGCTCCTATCCAGGAGCCGGGTTATCCAAAGGCATATTAGAGGGCGTGATCGATACGGATGTCAATCGGAGCAGCAGGGATCTCGGCCGTCTTGACCGGCACGGATACCCCTTCGAAGGCTCCTTCCTTGTTCATCACATTGCCACCGCGCGAGAGACGCGCCTTGAACTGCAGCTCCGGATAGGCCGCCAGTTTGCTGCCTTCCATCATGGCATCGCCATCCCCGAGTGACAGGGTAACAGGCAAGGTTGGCCCTGCGATACGCTTCACAGCGATGGGCATGGGCGGCCCGTTGGGCACCACGGCAAAGACGAAGAGATGGGCATCTTCCGGCATCTGAATGCCCGCCGCCAACGTGACGTGGATGGGGAATTCCCCCTCCTTCACCGCCAGCGGTTGTCCCTCAACTGCGCCCGCTTTGGCTGCGCCTGAATTCGTCACCTCGATGCCGCGCTGCTTGAGCTGCGCGCGGGCGTACTCCATGGAGCGCTCGACCATCACGTAACGGGGGGTACCTTTCTCCATCAGTGGCAACATCGCCTGCCAGCGAGACAGCGCGGTCTGGAAGTCCTCTTTTTGCAGCGCCATAAAGGCATAGACAGCGTGCTTCGATATTGTCCGGATCCTGCGCGATAGCCGCTTGCAACAGGGCATCCGCTTGCGCCTCATCCCCCGTCATCATTAGCGCCTGCGCATAGGGCACCGCCACCAGCGATTTCTGGGGAGCCAGCGTGTAGGCCCGCTCCAGCGCCTCGCTGGCCATTTCAGGATCATTGCCATCCAGCGCCAAACGTCCCAGCAGCAGCCAGCCACGGTAGTCGTTCGGTTCATCCTTGAGGCGGGTACGCAGTGCCAGCGTGAAATCCAGCAGATCCTGCTCGGTCACCTGGGCATCGCGTTCCACCAGAATGCGGTTGCTCAGCTCGCCAAGACGGCTGCTGGCATCTTGCCAGCGACTCACCTCTTGCCAAGAGCCCAACTTGTAGTAGAGCCCCAGACTCACCACCAACAGCACCAGCACACCCGGGATCCAGATCAGACTCTTGCCACTGCGGGCAGTCTGCTCCACATCAGGGATATCATCCAAGAGACTTCGTTGCAGCTCGACCAGCGAGTCGGACTCCTCAGCCAGGACACCCTGCTCGCGCTCTTCGCCAATCTCCAGCAGCCGCTGGCGATAGAGCTGTTTGTTGAGCGCCGAGCGACTGATGCTCTGTTTGCCTTCACCACGCCACAGCGGCACGACGAGCGCCAGACTCACCAGCACCAGCAAGCCCGCAATAACTATCCAAAAAGCGGTCATTGTTTCTCTTCCTCTTTGAGCAGCTCGGCCAGTCGGCGCTGCTCCTCCTCGCTCAAGGCGTTATCCAGTTGTTTTTTCACCGCAGGGGGTCGGCGGCTGCGCATCACGACCACGGCGCCACCGATCAGGATCACCAGCAGCGGGCCGAGCCAGAGGATCAGGGTGGAGGCCATCAGGGGCGGGTTATAGAGGATAAAGTTGCCGTAGCGGGCCACCATGTAATCCACGATCTCCTCTTTATCCTTACCCTCGCGCACCATCTGGTAGGTCTTGTCGCGCAAGTCCTTGGCCAGCCCCGCATTGGAGTCGGCGATATCCTGGTTCTGACACTTGGGGCAACGCAGCTCCTTGGTCAGTTCGCGAAAGACCTGCTCCTGATTGTCGTTGTCGAAGGTGTAGACATCGATAGCGGCCATGGCCGGCGCTTGCACCACCCATCCCAGCAACAGCAGCAGGGAAGCAATAAATACTCTCATCAAGACTCCCCTCACTTCATGGCATCAAAGATGGGTTTGAGGGTCGACGCCCAGTTCTCGGGGTTGATATCCCCCACGTGGCGATACCGGATGATCCCCTTGCTGTCGATAAAGAAGGTCTCCGGCGCGCCATATACCCCGAGATCTAGCCCGAGCATGCCGTCCGGATCATAGAGGTTGACCTGATAGGGGTTGCCCAGCTCCGCCAGCCATTTGATCGCCTTGTCGCGCTCATCCTTGTAGTTCATGCCGATGATGGGAATACCCTGCCCCGCCAGCTGTTTGAGGTAGGTGTGCTCACCGTAGCAGGTCGGCACCAAGTGGCCCAGACGTTGAGCAGCATGGGGCGACCGGTCAGGATACTACGATCGTGCTGTTTGTTCAGATCGTAAATGTCCTGCAGGGTGAACACCGGCACCTCTTTGCCCACCATCACGGACTCAAGCTTGGTGGGATCGGAGTAGAGCCCTTTGAACAGGAACACCGCCCCCAGCAAAAAGACGATAAAGGGGATTAAAAACAACCAGGTCTTTTTGTTCATGCCTTGGCCTCCTCCTCACGACGGCCGAAACGGTAACGCTTGTCGAGCATCGCCAGCACGCCACCGATGGCCATAAAGACGCCGCCAAACCAGATCCAGCGCACGAACGGCTTGTAGTAGATCCGCACCGCCCAGGCTCCGTTATCGAGCTGTTCCCCCAGCGCCGCATAGAGATCACGGGTGATACCGGCATCGATGGCCGCTTCGGTCATCGGCATCCGGCTCACCTTGTACATCCGCTTCTCGGGCTTGAGCAGGGCGACCTGCTTGCCATTCTTGTGCACTTCCAGCACGCCCTTGAAGCCATCGTAGTTGGGGCCGTTCTTCTCCTTGATCCCGGCAAAGACGAACTCGTAATCGGCAAAGTGCCCCCGATCACCCGCCTGCATCCGCAGATCCTTCTCGATACTGTAGTTCTGGGTGCAGGCGATACCTATGATGCTGACTGCCAGCCCCACATGGCCAAGAATCATGGCCCAGTGGCTGTTGCCAAGCTTGCGCACACCGACTGCAAAGCTGTGCTTGTGGGTCGCTCGCGCCCAGGTCTCCTGCACGCTGGTGACGATGATCCAGGCACCCAGCCCAATCCCTACCGCCGCCCACGGCTTGAAGGTTTCGGCAAAGAGCTGCGGCAACAGCAAGGCTGCGGCCAGACTCAGCACCAGTGCCACGACCACCTTGCTTTTGAGTTCCCCCAGCTCCTGACGACGCCAGCGAAACAGCGGGCCAACCCCCAGCAGCAGGGCAAACGGGATGATCAGCCAGCTGTAGATGTGGTTAAAGAAGGGAGTACCGATAGAGATGCTCCCCAGCCCCAGCTCCTTGTGCACCAGCGGCAGCAAGGTACCGAGCAGCACGGTCAGCAGACCCGCCACCAGCATGATGTTGTTGCAAAGCAGCAGGGTCTCGCGGCTCCACAGCTCGTGTTTGCCGTGGCTCTTCACCTGCGAGCCTTTGAAGGCAAACAGAAGCAAGGATGAGCCGATCACCGCCAGCAGGAAGCCGAGAATAAACAGGCCGCGGGTCGGATCGGAGGCAAACGCATGCACCGACACCAACACGCCGGAGCGTACCAAGAAGGTACCCAGCAGGCTCAGCGAGAAGGCAGAGAGGGCCAGCAGCACGGTCCACGCCTTGAAGGTGGCGCGCTTCTCGCTCACCGCCAGCGAGTGCAGCAGAGCGGTACCCGCCAGCCAAGGCATAAACGAGGCGTTTTCTACCGGATCCCAGAACCACCAGCCGCCCCAACCGAGCTCGTAGTAGGCCCACCAGGAGCCGAGCACGATGCCAAGGGTCAGGAATACCCAGGCCGCCATGGTCCAGGGGCGCGACCAGCGAGCCCAGGTCGCATCGAGACGGCCGGTCATCAGCGAAGCAATGGCAAAGGCAAACGCCACCGAGAAGCCCACATAACCCATGTAGAGCATCGGCGGATGGAAGATAAGACCCGGATCCTGCAGCAGCGGATTGAGGTCACGGCCATCGACCGGAAAATAGGGCAACGTACGGGTGAAGGGATCGGAGGTGAACAGCACGAACGCGGTGAAGCCGACCGAGATCAGCCCCAGCACACCGAGTACCCGCGCGACAGCATCGAGCGGCAGACGGCGGCTGAACATGGCCACCGCCGCAGTCCAGCCACCCAGGGTCAGTACCCACAGCAGCAGGGAACCTTCGTGGGCACCCCACACCGCCGAGATGCGATAGGCCAGCGGCAGCAGGCTGTTGGAGTTAGTGGCCACATACTGCACGGTGAAATCGTTGTCGATAAAGGCCCAGGTCAGGCAGAGAAACGACAGCAGCAGCAGCAAGAACTGGGCATAGGCGAGCGGACGGGCCGCCGACATCATGCCAAGACGCCCCCAACTGGCGCCCAGCAGTGGGTAGCTCCCCAGCAGCAGAGCAGTGGCAAAGGCCAGGATCAGCGCAAACTGACCTAATTCCGGGATCATGAAGGCATTCCTTTCAATTGAACGGTGACAACAGCCGCACCACGCACGGCAGGCAAAGCGGAAAAGGCAAACACCACAGGGATCACTGCTTGGCTCCCTTCAACTGCGCCTCGGTATACTCCGGCTTGAAGTGCATGCCGTTGGTGGCATCGGCCACTTCCGGCGGCATGTAGTTCTCATCGTGCTTGGCCAGCACCTCGAACGCCTCTACGGTCGTGGCATCCTTGAGGGTGCCCTGGGCAACAATCCCCTGCCCTTCACGGAACAGATCCGGCAGGATGCCGTCAAACTCGACCTTCACCAGATGACCGCCGTTATCCACCAGCTTGAAGGCAACCTTGAGGCTCTGGGGATCCCGCTGTACCGACCCCGGCACGACCAATCCACCGATGCGCAGGCGCTGCCCCTCTTCCGGCTTGATCTTGTCCGGCCCCTTCCCCTCCACCAGCTCGCTCGGGGTGTAAAAGAGGTCGATATTCTGACTGAGGGCGTAGAGCACCAGCCCGCTGACGGTAGCCAGACCCAGGGTAATGGCCAGAATGATGGTGAGGCGTTTTTTGCGTCTCGGGTTCATAGGGTGTTCTCCATCTGCTGGGCCGCCTTGCGACGGGCCTCACGCGCCTGTTTGCTGCGCAACTCGGCGAGCAGGCTGCGGGTTTTCATGCGGGTAGAAATGATGATGCCGACCAGACACACCAGCGTCAGGCCAAATGAGAGCCAGACATAGAAGGCGTAACCTCCCATCGCCATAAAATCACTGAAAGAGGCAAAGTACATGCTTACTTCTCCTGCTCTGCAATCTCTTTGACCCAGGGGCGATGCCACTCCCGCATCAGGAGTTCATTGCGAAAACGCATCAGGGTCAGGGCACCGAGAAACGCGGCAAACGCCAGGATCATGATCAGCAGCGGCCAGAGCATCTCGGGTGAAATGGAGGGTTTGTCAAATTTGGTGATGGTGGCCCCCTGATGCAGGGTGTTCCACCACTCCACCGAGTAGTGGATGATCGGCAGGTTGATCACCCCAACCAGTGCCAGAATACCGGCAGCACGGCCAGCGACCACCTTGTCGCTGAAGGCGTTGTAGAGAGCAATCACGCCGAGGTAGAGAAACAGCAGGATCAGTTCAGAGGTGAGCCGCGCATCCCACACCCACCAGGTTCCCCACATCGGCTTGCCCCAAGCGGCACCGGTAAAGAGGGCAATAAAGGTAAATACAGCGCCGACCGGTGCAATGGCTGCAACCGTCATGTCCGCCATCCGCAATTGCCACACCAAGCCGATAAAGGCGGCCACCGCCATGGTGGAGTAGGCTCCCATGGAGAGAATGGCGGAAGGCACGTGGATATAGATGATCCGGAACGAATCTCCCTGCTGGTAATCCGCTGGCGCAAACGCGAGGCCCCAGACAGTACCGATCACAAACGAGAGCAGACTAATCACCGCAAACCAGGGCAACAGCGTGCCTGCCAGCTGATAGGCACGCTCCGGTTTGGCATAAGGGTGCAACCATTTCCACATAGCTCACAAAACCTTTTTGTTATTAATCGTTTGGCGAGGCCTACCATACCGACCGCAGGGCAGCATCAAATACCCCGAAAGCAATAAGCGGCACTCTCCTTGATCCATCGCAACATTATTTTTTGTAAAAAGACTCCGTTCGGAGCCAAATTCGGTTCAGCTCACGGCCATCAGTTGAGGCTGACCCGCAACGCTGCCGACACAGCCAGCGGCGTCAGTGTCAAAGCCCCCACCAGCATGGCTGCCAGAATGGCAAGCTGCCCGACATAGGGCAAGCTCATCCCCGCGGCATCAATGGCTGAGGTGGCAAAAATCAGTACCGGAATATAGAGCGGCAGGATCAGCAGACTAAGCAGCACCCCGCCTTTGCGCAGTCCCACCGTCAACGCGACCCCGACCGCGCCGAGCAGGCTCAATACCGGAGTGCCAAGTGCCAGCGTCGCGACGACAGCCAAATAGGTGTTCATATCCAGCGACAGCAAAATCGCCAGCAAGGGAGAGATCAGCAGCAGCGGCAAGCCGGTCAGCAGCCAGTGAGCGACCACTTTCGCCAGCGCCAGCAAGCCCAGCGGGTGTGGCATCAGCATCATCTGCTCCAGCGCGCCATCGGCAAAGTCGTCGCGAAACAGCCGCTCCAGCGACAACATGGCCGCCAATAGCGCCGCCACCCAGATAATCCCCGGGGCAATACGGGCCAGCAGTTTGGGCTCCGGGCCAATGCCTAACGGAAACAGGGTGATGACGATGAGGAAAAACCAGAGCGGATTGAGAATATCGGAACGCTGGCGCAGAGCCATCAGCAGTTCACGGTGAATAAGGTGCATAACAGCGCGCAACATGGCGTTACTCCTGCAATGTCGAGGCGAAGGGGGTCAACGAGATAGTCTTCAGCCGTCCCTGCATCAGGGTCAGATCCTGATGGGTGGTGAGGATCACCATGCCGCCCCGCTCGGCGTGTTCCAGAAAGAGCTGCTCGAGCACCTTGACCCCTTGCTTGTCGATGGCGGTAAAGGGCTCATCGAGGATCCAGAGTGCCGCTTTTTGTGACAGCCAGAGTCTGGCCAGAGCCACCCGGCGTTGCTGACCGGCAGAGAGTTGCCCGGTCGGGTTCTCTTCAAACCCGGCAAGCCCTACCCGGGCCAATATCTGCCACAAGTCCGTCTCTGTCTGCTGCGGGTGATGCAACTGCTGGTAGAACTTCAGATTTTCAAAAGGGGTCAGCGCCGCTTTGACGCCCGGCTGATGGCCGAGATAGAGCAGATTGGCATGATACTCATCGCGACAGTGACGAATATTCTCCCCATTCCAGCACACTTCACCGGCAAACGGCTGCGACAGCCCAGTCAACAATCGCAACAGGCTGGTCTTGCCAACCCCGTTGGGCCCTTCAATTTGCACCAGATCGCCGGGCGCAACAGAGAAAGAGAGGTGTTCAAACAGAGTGCGATCTTCGCGCACGCAGCTCAGATTGTTAACTTGAAGCAGCATGGGGATTTTTTCAGAGAAAATGAAGCGGTCTGCATCTTAACACAGTATTGGAATACGTCTTTTCAAAGATGCAACAATTGAACTGACTGGCGACCAGGATCACAAAGAAAATACGGTAGAAACTACTCGCTCAACGCTGCTGGGGGAAAAGCGGCTGCACGCCATAAAATTCAGGAAGGCAATTGCCTTCCTGAATCATCAAGAGCGACCTTTTCGCAACGATATCAAGAGCTCGGCCTCTGCCTTTGGCAACTCGCACTCACTCATGACTTCATCAAGATCGGCGCCCAGTTCGACCATCTTTGCCGCTCGGCTGTAGAGCCTGCGTTCGGGATCCTGCATGGTCAGCTCTTGCTGGCGCTCATTGACCTGCTGCATCGCCCCTTCCACCGACTGCAGACGCTGCCCCATGCCAATAGCACCGGTATGGAGTTCCATCATCTGCTTGCGCAAGCTTTCCAACTGACCTTGCAGGGTTGCCACACTGGCCTCGGACTCCTGCTTGCTGCGCTTGCTCTTGAACCAGATATAAGAGGCAAACGCCAAGGCAATCAGGGACATCCCCAAGGCAACCATCTCGATTATCAAAACATCACCTTACTTATCAGAGGGAACCGATATCTTCCCACTCTTCATCGGAGAGCAGCTTGTTCAAGTCAACCAGGATCAGCAGTTGCCCATCGCGGTTACTCACCCCCTGAATAAACTTGGCGCTCTCTTCAGTACCGACCGCTGGTGCCGCATCGATCTCGGAAGAGCGCAGATAAACCACTTCTGCCACGCTGTCTACCATGATGCCGATCACCTGCTTCTCGGCCTCGATGATCACAATCCGGGAGTTTTCACTCACATCACCGGAAGGCAGACCGAAACGGGAACGGGTATCGATGACAGTCACCACATTGCCACGCAGGTTGATGATCCCCAGTACGTACTCAGGCGCCCCCGGCACCGGTGCAATTTCGGTGTAGCGCAACACCTCCTGAACCTGCATCACATTGATGCCATAGGTTTCGTTTTCCAGTTGGAAGGTTACCCATTGCAGCACTTCATCTTCGGCCAGATTCTGTGCAATATTGCGCTTTTCTGTCATGTTTTTATTCCTTTTATGAAAACGTCTACTGCTAAAACTAGCAATAAAACAGCTCGATTGCAGAAGTTATCAGCGACCTTCTATGTTAACCCCACGCTCCAGCAACAGGAGCAGTTCGCGGACGTGTAACAGGGCACACATTTTTTCTTTGACCATGCCAGCCAACCAGGGGCGCTTGCCCTCCTGATGGCGCCATTTCACCTGGTCACGGTGTAACAATTCAGTCCCTTTGAGATGATGGCAGGCTAATCCCCACGGCGATTCACCAAGCATAATCAGATACTTGTAATCATCCATCTCGAGATGCTGACCCGGCATGACCCACTGGGCAGTATCGACCACATTCATCTTCTGCTCGCGGGAGGTCATGATCCCCTTGTACCAACCCGGTTGGCCAAACAGGGAGGTGATCTCGCCCAGCTGATGAATACCACCCAGCTCGGTCAACGGCACCGCAAACGTCACACCCGCGACTTCAAAGAAAAGGGCCTGAAACTCTTTGCCGGTATCGATATTTTCCCAGGCAACAGGTTCAATGGCCTCTACCGGAGCAACCTCCAGCGCAGTTTCAGTCAAGATGGTGGTATGGGGCTCCGCAACCTCGGGGAGCAGAACCTCCGCAGGCCACTCAGGCTCCACCGGCAACAGTGACTCCTCCGCCACAATCTCCAGAGGTGCGGTGAGTGTTATCTCCTGGGTGAAGGCGTCATTCTCAAACTGGACTTGTCCCACCTGAGCCAATAGCTCACCGAGCTGGGCAAGCCGTGGATCGCTTTCGAGGTATGGTGCGGCGACTACCTCAGGGACGCTTTGAGGCTGACGTTGCAACTGTAAAACCGGGGCAGATTGAACCTCTTCCACTTCATCCAGCACCAGTGGCTCATCGAGCAGCAGGGAGTGGAAATAGTCATCCATCGCCCGTACTTGAATGGTATCTCTCATGCCGTCACCTCATGAACCCGTTGCCGCTCAAGGGCATCAAGATGGTTGAGCAGCGTTTCATATGCATAGGTTCCACGACTCCCGGGAGAATAGATAGACGGGGGGATATGCAGCAAGCTGGCATCCCGAAACTTGGTATCAATAGGGATCACCGCATTCCACACTGAATCTCCATATTGATCCTTGATCGACTTCAAGGTCATCAGAGAGGCACGGGTGCGCTTGTCGAACATGGTCGGGATCACGGTATAACGGAACTTGTCACGCTTGGAACGCTGCATGATCTCGAATGTTTTCATCATCCGCTCCAACCCCTTGAGGGCCAGAAACTCGGTCTGGACAGGCACCAGAATGCGATCGCAGGCAGCCAGCGCGTTGACCATCATCACCCCCAGCACTGGCGGGCAATCGATCAGCACGTAATCATATTGATCCTGAATGCGCAGCAGTGCCCGCTTCAGTACCAGTCCCATCCCCTCACGATTGCCCATCACCCGATCAAGGGTCGCCAAAGTAATAGATGCTGGCAGTAAGTTGATATTTTCAAACTTGGTCTTGAGCGTCAGTTTATTGACAAGCTCGGCTGTCGGTTTGACAGCTTGAAACAACTCATAGAGGGTTCCATCCAGGCGATCTGAATCAAAATCAAGATATGCAGTCAGCGAAGCATGGGGGTCGGTATCAATCAACAGCACCCGCTGGCCACGCTGGGCCAGGATCCCCGCAAGCGAGACCACTGTGGTGGTTTTACCCACACCACCTTTCTGGTTGGCAACCGTCCAAACAATCACTGTATCAATCCTGCCTTGTTGTTATGCGTATGCCACCACCGGGCAAGGTGATCACCTTTATCTCTCCTGCATCCACCGCCTGCTGTACAGCAGGAACCGGTTCAGCAACTATCGTCGGTGTTGCAACCACAGGTGCCGGCGGCACCCAGGCAAATTTGGAGATAGCGACCACAACCTTGCGATTCTGCAGTCTGCCCTGCTCGCTGCCGTTGTCAGCAAAGGGGGAAAACTCGCCATATGCCTCGAACGCCAGACGCTGAGGGGCTATCCCATCGGCAATCAAGCCATTGAGTACCGCCTCGGCCCGAGCAGCAGAAAGCGCCCAGTTAGAACGATAAATTTCATTATTTATCTGTTGGTTATCGGTATAACCCCGAACCCTTACATAGTTATCGACCGGTTTAAGAATACTTGAAAGAGTATTAATGACCGGTGCAGCGTTTGGTCCCAAAAAGGCACTGCCGCTGCCAAACAACAAGCCTGAACTGAGTTCAACCGTCAGCCAGTTCTCATCTTGCATCAGTTTGACGATACCGGCATCCACCAGCGAGCCCATGCTCTGTTGCAACTGCATATCAAGTTTCGCAAGTGTCGTGCCATCTTGCAGTACTGGCACTCCAGAAATGGGAGCAAGTGAAGGAGAGGGGGATGCTGGGCTTTCCAGCAACGATGGAGAGGCAGATACCGGGTTATCCAGCAGGGAATTACCCTGCCCTTCAAGCAAGCCATTGCCGCCAGACTGCATGACACTGAACGCCTGGCTCATACCATCAATCACCGCGCGATACTTGTCCTTGTTCACCAGCGCAACAGAGTAAAGCACCACGAACAAGGCAAAGATCAGCGTCATATAATCGGCATAGGAGACCAGCCAGCGGTCAAGATGCTCGCGCCCCTGCAAGTGCAACCGATAGCGCTTGCGCATGGCTACTCTCCTTTCAAATAGGCCCTAAGCCGGCGTTCAACCTGCAAGCCGTTTTCACCATGAGCGATAGCCAGCAGCCCTTCTAGGGTCATCTCCTGAAAGAGTGCATAGTGATAGTGAAATGCGCGTAGCCGGTTGGCGATAGGCAGGTAGATGAGGTTGGCAAACCCCACTCCATAGATGGTTGCAACAAATGCCACTGCGATCCCCGCCCCCAGCGCTGATGGATCTTCGAGATGAAACATGGCCTGGATCAACCCCAGCACGGCACCGATGATCCCGATAGTCGGACTGTACCCCCCCATAGCTTCAAATACCCTGGCGGCATGTTCATTGCGCTCCTGCTCGATATCGATATCGGCTTCGAGCAACATGCGAATATCCTCCGTGGAGACCCCATCGACAATCATGCCAAGCCCTTGGCGAGTAAAGTTGTCTTCCTCCTGCTCGGCCTGATTTTCAAGGGCCAGCAGCCCTTGCTGGCGCGCAAAGACGGCCCATGACTGCAACCGTTCGGCCTGCGCCGCGAGATCTTGGTGGGGAGGGGTAAAAATCCATAACAGCTGGCGCAACGCCAGCAGAATGTACTTGGCAGGAGTCTGCAACGTGACGGCACCGACAGTACCGCCCAGCACGATCAGAAAAGCAGGCCCGTCCACCAGCGTCAACAGGGAGCCGCCATGCCACAGTTGGGCAATGGCAATAGCCCCCAATGCCAGGAGCAGACCGAGCAAGCCCATGATTAGCGCCCCAACTCAACCAGAATACGCTGGGCCACCTTGTCCAGAGGGAGTGATTCGCTGGCAATTCCCGCTTTGGCTACTGCTTGGGGCATCCCATATACCACGCAGGAAGCCTCATCCTGAGCCCAGATGGTTGATCCCTGTTCTTTCAGCAGTCTGGCGCCATCACGGCCATCAGCCCCCATACCGGTCAGCACAATCGCCAATACCTTGTCGGCATAGGTCTTGGCCGCAGAGGCAAAGGTGATGTCCACACAAGGCTTGTAATTTACCTTGTCGTTGCCATCCACGATGCGAATGCGGGCCCCTGCACCACGACCTTCCAGCAGCATCTGTTTGCCACCTGGAGCAAGATAGGCATGCCCTGGTTTAAGCACATCGCCATCTTCCGCTTCCTTGACGCCAATCTGACATAACCCGTTGAGACGAGCAGCAAACGCGGCAGTAAAAGTGGCTGGCATATGCTGGATAAGCAGGATGGGATGGGGAAAATCCCCCGGCAACTTGGTCAGCACATTTTGCAAAGCAACAGGTCCGCCGGTAGAAGTACCGATCGCCACCAACTGATAACTCTTGCCACTGCGCTTGAATGAAGCACTTGGCACAGTGCGTTGCAGGTCAGGCTGACGATCAGGAGTTCTGGGCGCTATGCTGCCCAGAGGAGCACGAGCAACCGGTTCAGGTGCTTTGGGACGAGCAGTGGATGTCATCAGGAAGCGCTTGCGAGAGATCTCCTTCACCCGTTGTTGCAACAGTCTGACCGCTTCATCTTTGTCTCTGGCAATGTCCTCAAACTTCTTGGGCAAGAAGTCGAGTGCACCGGCGTCCAGCGCATCAAGCGTAGCCTTGGCCCCTTCATGGGTCAGGGAGGAGAACATCAGAATGGGGGTTGGGCACTTGGCCATGATCTCCCGCACCGCACTGATGCCATCCATCACGGGCATCTCTATGTCCATGGTGATCACATCAGGGCGCAGCGACATAGCCTTGTCCACCGCCTCACGTCCATTCTGGGCCGTATCAATCACCGTCAGCATGGGATCCTGATTGATGATCTCGCTCACCCGACGGCGAAAGAAGCTCGAATCGTCGACAACTAATACCTTGACTGCCATTGTTGTTTTTCTAACTCCTTGGGCCTGAGCTATTAATGTCTACGCGCATATGCTTTGAGCAGACTCGGCACATCCAAAATAAGAGCAATTCCGCCATCACTGGTAATCGTCGCCCCGGCCATGCCAGGCGTACCTTGCAGCAGGTTATCGAGTGGCTTGATCACCACCTCTTCCTGACCAATCAGACTGTCTACCACAAACCCGATTTGCTGAGTGCCAATCTGCACGATCACCACATGTCCGGTATCCTGGCGTGAACGCTTGTTGGCGCCACGAATCAACCATTTGTGCAGATAGAAGAGCGGAATCGCCTTCTCGCGCACAATGATGGTGAGCTGGCCATCAACCATGTTGGCCTTTTTCAGATCAAGATGGAAAATCTCGTTTACACAACCAAGGGGAAGTGCGAAGGTCTGCTCACCCACTTCAACCATCAGAGTCGGCAGAATGGCTAGCGTCAACGGAACCTTGATTTCGAGACGGGTACCTTTCCCCCAAGTGGAATCTATGTGCACTGACCCATTGAGGCTGACAATGCTGGTTTTAACCACGTCCATTCCGACACCACGGCCAGATATATCGGAGATCTCGGCCTTGGTTGAAAAGCCCGGAGCAAAGATCAGGTTATAGGCATCGTTGTCGCTCATGCGAGCGGCAGTATCTGCATCCAGAACACCGCGACTGATTGCGATGGACTTGAGTTTCTCAGGATCCATCCCTGCCCCATCATCCTCGATGCAAAGCAGAATATGGTCACCTTGCTGGGAGGCGCTAAGGGTGATCGTCCCTTGCCGCGGCTTGCCCGCTTTCTCCCTCACATCCGGCATTTCGACCCCATGATCGCAGGAGTTGCGAACGAGGTGAACCAGAGGATCGGCGAGCGCCTCCACCAGGTTTTTATCCAGATCTGTCTCTTCCCCCACCATCACCAGCTCAATCTCTTTCTTGAGGGTTCTGGCTAGATCACGCACCACGCGCGGGAAACGACCAAATACCTTCTTGATTGGCTGCATGCGGGTTTTCATCACCGCACCTTGCAGGTCAGCCGTTACCACATCCAGATTGGCAACCGCCTTTGACATCTCTTCATCATTGCTGGCAATACCCAGGCTCACCAGCCGATTACGAACCAGTACCAACTCGCCTACCATGTTCATGATGACATCGAGAGTCTTGGTATCCACCCGCACCGTCGTATCGCTTTACACGGCACTGTTTTCTACTGGCGCAGGCGCCGCCTTGGCGGCAGGCGCTGGTGCTTTGGCTGCTTCGGCAGGTTTTGCGGGAGCAGCCGGTGCAGGTTTGGCTACAGGAGTGGCCGGTTTGGGCGGAGTCACCGCAGCAGGTGCGGCAGGTGCGGCAGGTGCGGCAGGTGCGGCAGGTGCGGCAGGTGCCAGAGTACTCTGAGGCCCTTGGCCACGGCCATGCAATTCATCAAGCAGACGCTCAAACTCATCATCATCGATAAGCTCGTCCACCTCTTTTTGCACCGACTTCAGAGGATTTACCTCTGGCGCCCCCATGTGCTGTCCCTGACCATGCAGCTGATCCAGCAAGGCCTCAAACTCATCATCGGTGATATCGCCAGAGCCACCCGCTATCGGGGCTGCTGCAGCCGTCTTGGTCGGAGCCCCACCCACGCCGTGGAGCTCGTCCAGCAGACGCTCGAATTCGTCTGCAGAAATTTCATCGATCGAGCCGCCGCCATTGACAGGAGCAGGTTCGCTGCTGATGGCTGCGGGTTCAACAACTTCTGGAGCAACTTCTTCAACAACTACCGGTACTGCAGGTTCAGATTCTACAGCCGCAGCAGCACTGGTAGCAGTGCGCAGTTGCTCTTCCCCTTCCGGCTTGCACAACTCGTGGAGGTCATGAAGCAAATCATCTGACGCAGGGCTGGGTGCTTCGCGATTTTGAACCTGGGCGAACATGACATTGATGGCATCCAGCGCTTGCAGGATTACATCCATCAGCTCCGCAGTAACGGTTCGCTTGCCATTACGCAAGATATCGAACACGTTTTCCGCACCGTGGCATACATCAACCAGTTCACCGAGCGACAGAAAACCAGCCCCCCCTTTCACGGTATGGAAACCGCGAAAGATGGCATTCAACAGGTTCTTGTCATCGGGCCGCTTTTCCAAGTCGACCAGTTGTTCAGACAACTGTTCCAATATTTCGGATGCTTCGACCAGAAAGTCTTGCAGTATGTCTTCATCAACTTCGAAGGCCATGCGTCACTCCATTAGAATCCCAAGCTAGACAGCAGATCGTCCACATCATCCTGACCATTGACCACATCGGCACGAGCCTCGGGGTTCATGATAGGGCCCTCTGCTTCAATCCCGTTGACAGGAATACTACGAGTTGAATGCTCAGCAGAAGCCTCACCAAACATGGTCAGCATTTCTATTAATTTTGTTTCAACTTCCTGAACAAGCTTGATGACCTTGCGGATCATCTGACCTGTCAAATCCTGAAAATCTTGCGCCATCAGGATTTCTGTCAGCAGTTGCCGTAATTTATCGGCATCAGACTCTGAAGCCTTAATAAAATCATCAAGTTGGTGACATAAGGATTTGAACTGCCCCACGCTCATGTCACGAGACATCAGGGCATTCCAGTTCGGCATCACCAGCTGGATATTGTCATTCAGGCGATCCGCTATCGGCAAACTGGCTTCCACCGCATCCATTGTGCGATTGGCCGCTTTGTCGGTCATATCGATAACGTAGCTCAAGCGTTCCCGAGCATCGGGAATATCATGAGTAGCCAAATCGGGAATACGGGGATCGAGGCGAAATTCTTGAAGTGAATCATGCAGTTGTCGGGTCAGCTGACCTACTTTTTCAAACAGATCGGCTGCGTTGGGGGCACATACTTCGGCAAGCAGTTCATCGGCCAGCTCAAATTCGCCTTGCTCCAGATGAGCAACAAGCATCCTTGCCTGGTCGAGCGAAATCATTGCTCTCGTTTTGGCCATCATCCCTGCAGCTCCTTAGCCAATTCGTTCGAAAATTTTGTCGAGTTTTTCTTTGAGCGTTGCTGCGGTGAAGGGCTTGACGATGTAACCGTTGACGCCAGCTTGGGCGGCTTCAATGATCTGCTCACGTTTAGCTTCAGCGGTTACCATCAGTACCGGCAGATGCTTGAGCTTCTCATCGACACGGATGGCTTTAAGCAGGTCAATACCTTGCATGCCAGGCATGTTCCAGTCGGTAACTACAAACTGAAAATCACCATTTTTCAGCATCGGCAGCGCTGTATTGCCGTCATCCGCCTCATGGGTATTGTTGAATCCCAAGTCGCGCAGCAAGTTCTTGATAATCCGGCGCATCGTTGAAAAATCGTCAACAATGAGGATTTTCATGTTCTTGTCCAAAATTCCCTCCTAAATAGCCACCAGAGTGGCTCACTTACATGATGCTAAAAACGGGTTGTGTCGTGCGGATTATGCCTTAGAGTTTCATCTCAGTGTAGCCAGTACAAACACTTATAGATGCCAATCTCTCAAACGAGCACGCAATCTGTGCATTGCCTGACTGTGGATCTGGCTCACACGCGACTCGCTGACATTCAAAACCTCGCCAATTTCACGCAAATTCAGCTCTTCATCGTAGTAAAGAGAGAGAACCAAAGCTTCTCTCTCTGGTAGACGACCAATTTGCTCGGATAATTGAATCTGAAATCGCTCGGCAGCCAATTCATCGAATCCCGAGCCTGAAGGAGCATCATCGGGGTTACCGATCACATCCTCGCTGACCCCCAGATCCTCGATACCGATAATTTTGCCGCAAGAGACGTCTTGCAGCATCGCATGGTAATCAGCGATGGAGACCCCCATCTCGGCAGCAACCTCGGTATCTCGCGCGTCACGACCGTGCGTCTGCTCGACATTCTCGATCGCTTCTGCAATAGCCCGACTGTTGCGATGCACAGAGCGGGGTACCCAGTCACCACGCCGGATCTCATCCAGCATGGCGCCTCGGATGCGGATCCCGGCATACGTCTCGAAGCTGGCCCCCTTGCTACCGTCAAAGTTGCGGGAGGCTTCAAGCAGCCCAATCATACCTGCCTGGATCAGGTCATCCAGCAAGACACTGCTGGGCAGGCGAGCCAACAAATGCTGGGCAATTCGCTTGACCAGGGGAGCATGACGCTCCACCAGCACATAGGAATCCTGATGACGCAAGTACGCTTGGGCTTTATTCACGGGAACCTTCCTGTGTTGTGGCCGGTTTCTGCAACAAATTTTCCAGGAAAAACTCCAGATGGCCGCCCGGCTGGTTGGGAACCGGCCAGCTCGCCGCCTTGTTGGCAAGGGCCCGGAACGCCAGTGCGGCCGGCGACTTGGGAAACGCCTCGACAATCAGCTTCTGCTTACGCACGGCGGCACGCAGGTTGGTGTCATAAGGTACACAGGCGACCAGCTCCAGCGAAGTGTCGAGGAAACGATCCGTGACCCGGGTCAGTTTGGCAAAGAGCTCCTGCCCTTCGCGCAGACTGCGCACCATATTGGCCACTACCTTGAAACGAAACACACCGTGATCCTTGGAGAGGATCTTGATGAGGGCGTAGGCATCGGTGATGGAGGTCGGCTCATCGCAAACCACCACCATGATGTCCTGAGCTGCTCGGGTGAAGCTCAGCACCATATCGGAGATCCCCGCAGCCGTATCCACCAGCAGGATGTCGACCTGGGTTCATCTCGCTGAAGGCGCGGATAAGCTCGGCATGCTGCACCGGAGAAAGCTCGACCATGGACTGGGTGCCCGAGGTCGCAGGCACGATCATCATGCCGTAAGGGCCTTCGACAATGATGTCGTCGATGGTGCACTCACCCGCCAGCACGTGAGAGAGGTTGCGATGAACCCGCAGCCCCAGCATGACGTCGACGTTGGCCAGACCCAGGTCGGCATCCAGCACCATCACCCGCTTGCCTTGGGCAGCCATGGCTCCGGCCACGTTCAGGGTCACGTTGGTCTTGCCCACGCCACCTTTACCACCGGAAACGGCGATTACTTTTACTCGATTGTTTTGACGCATTTTGCGCAGACCACTCGCCTGATCCATATACATGTTACTCATAAAACTCCGAATCTTCGGCCTCGCCAAAGCCTGCGCCCCAGAAATAGGGCTCCTCTGTTTCTCGCTCCAGCGAGCCCATGGCAGCCCCGACGAGCTGCGCCGCATTGGCAACCTATATCTTCCGGAACCCTTTGTCCGTCAGTGATATAGCTGATGGGCAATGAATTCTGGATACACACGTTAATCACTTCGCCCAGATTCAGACTTTCATCCAATTTGGTAAGTATGCAGCCGCTTAATGGAATACGCCGGAAATGGTCAACCGCCTCCTGCATCACCCGACGCTGGGACGTTGCCGACATCACCAGATAACTGCGGATCCGCACCTTGGCATTCTTGACCAGGGTATCGAGCTGCTCGGTCAACCGGATATCCCGTTGGCCAACCCCGGCCGTATCGATAAGTACCAGCCGACGATGGCGAAACTGATAAAGGGCATTGGCCAGCTCTTCGGCATCACGCACCTGCCGCACCGGACACCCCATGATGCGGCCATAGGTCTGCAGCTGTTCATGGGCACCAATCCGATAGTTGTCGGTGGTGATCAGCGCCACCTGCTCGGCGCCATACTTCATGGCGAAACGGGCCGCCAGCTTGGCGATGGTGGTGGTTTTGCCCACCCCGGTCGGGCCAAGCAGCGCCACCGCGCCGCCCTGACGCATGATCTCGTCCTCACTGATCTTGAGCTGAGCCGTCAGCACCTCGGCCAACTGGGCCATCGCCTGATGGATGGACATATCTTCGGGGATCAGTCCCGCCAGTTGATCGGCAAACGCATCGTCAAAGCCCAGCTTCTTGAGCTCCTTGATCAGCAGTGCCCGCATCGGCTCGCGGCGCTCCACCTCTTGCCACATCAGCCCGGAGATCTGATGCTCCAGCAATTTACGGATGCTGGCCATCTCCTTGCGCATCCCTTCCATCTCCTGATCCCGCTGGGCAGGTTGAGGGGCGCGCTGGCCGGAGGCAACCCGGGCCTTGGGCTTGGCAGGTTCGGGGGCTGCGCCCCACTGCCCCTGCTCGGCCAATGTTCTGGGCGCTGCATTGGCAGCGGCCAGACCGGCCGATTGGGTATTACCCATTGGCGCCCCATTGCCCGGCTTGAGCTTCTGCTGGCGCGCCAGCAAGGCGGCCAGGGTATCGGCATAATGTTCGTTCTGCTCCTTCGCCGGCGACGGCTCGGGGCGGATCATCTGCCGTGCAGCAGACGAAATATTGACGCTCTCATCGTTCAGCTGACGGCGAACCGGCGCATCTTTGGGCCCCGGAACCTGGGATTGATAATCGACTGCGGCGACTATCTCTACCCCTCCGGTAACCTTCTTGTTGGACATGATGACGGCGTCAGGCCCGAGAGTCTCCTTGACCTCGGCCAGAGCCGTTCGCATATCCTTGGCAAAAAACCGCTTAATCTTCACCCGTCGTCTCCGCTAACTAGTTCTGCCCTACCGCACTGACGATGCGGATCTGCTTGTCGTCGGGCACTTCCTGATAAGACAGAACGCGCAATCCAGGAATGGCATTCTTGACAAATTTCGCCAAGGTATTGCGCAAGATCCCCGATGTCAGAAGCACGGCCGGTTGGCCTTCCAATTCTTGTCGTTGAGTGGCTTCCACCAGCGAACGCTGCATCCGCTCAGCCAGACCCGGTTCAATACCGGCACCATCACCGCCACCTGCCTGCAGGGATTGATGCAATATACGTTCCAATTCCGGTGCCAAGGTAATCACCGGCAGCTCGGGATCGGGACCTGCAATCTCCTGCACAATCAGGCGACGCAGGGCAATCCGGCAAGCGGCCGTGAGCACTTCCGGATCCGGACTGCGCGGCGCGTATTCAACCAGGGTCTGCAGGATAGTGCGCATATCGCGGATTGGCACGCCTTCATTGAGCAAATTCTGCAATACCTTCACAAGGTTACCCATGCTGATCACTTCCGGCACCAACCCTTCGACCAGCTTGCTCTGATGTTTGCCAATCATGTCGAGCAGCTGTTGTACCTCGTCATGGCCCAGCAGCAGAGCAGCATGGTTGGTCAGGATCTGGCTCAGATGGGTAGCCACCACGGTCGCGGTATCCACCACCGTATACCCCAGTGTCTGTGCCTGAGAGACCATCTCCTTGGCAACCCAGACTGCTTCCAGTCCGAAGGCGGGATCCCGGGTGGCTATCCCCTGGATCTGGCCGAACACCTGCCCCGGATTGATGGCCATCTCCTTATCATGGTAGACATTGGCCTCGCCGGTACTGACCCCCATCAAGGTGATGCGGTATTGGTTTGGCGCCAGATCCAGGTTGTCGCGAATGTGGACGGCAGGGACCAGAAAGCCAAGCTCTTGCGAGAGTTTCTTGCGCACCCCTTTGATCCGGTTGAGCAGTTCGCCACCCTGATTGCGATCCACCAGCGGGATCAGCTGATAACCCACTTCCAGCCCGATGATGTCCACCGGCATCACATCGTCCCAGCTCAGCTCTTTCTGTTCATGAGGCTGCTCGGCTGTGGCAGGCAACAGCTCACCCTTGGCCGCTTTGGCGGCCGCCAGTTTCTCGCGGCGCAGCAACCACCAGGCGCCAGCGGCGGCAAGAGCCCCCAGACTCAGGAAGGCGAAATGGGGCATCCCCGGCACCAGTCCCATCATCAGCAGAATACCGGCGGAGATGATCAGGGCTTTGGGATTGTCAAACAGCTGACCCAGCACCGCAGTTCCCATGTCCTGATCGGTATTCTGACGGGTCACTATGATGGCGGCGGCGATGGAGAGCAGCAGGGAGGGGATCTGCGCCACCAGACCGTCACCGATGGCCAACAGGGTATAGATCTCGGCCGATTCGCTGAAGGTCAGCTGGTGCTGCATCATCCCGATGATGAAGCCGCCGATGATGTTGATAAAGAGGATCATGATGCCCGCAATGGCATCCCCTTTGACGAATTTGGAGGCACCATCCATGGAGCCGTAGAAGTCGGCTTCCTGGGTCACATCCTGGCGACGCTTCTTCGCCTCTTCCTGATTGATGAGGCCAGCGTTCAAATCGGCATCGATGGCCATCTGTTTGCCTGGCATCGCATCAAGGGTAAAACGGGCACTCACTTCCGCGATCCGCCCGGCACCCTTGGTGATCACCACAAAGTTGATGATCATCAGGATGGTAAAAACGATGATGCCGACCGCATAGTTGCCGCCGATCACCACGTTACCGAACGCCTCGATCACATGGCCGGCCGCCGCACTGCCATTATGACCTTCCAGTAACACCACCCGGGTCGAGGCAACGTTCAACGCCAACCGTAGCAAGGTAGCGAGCAGCAGTACGGTCGGGAAGGCAGCAAATTCGAGGGGGCGGCGGGTATAGACGGATACCAGCAGCACCACGATGGAGAGGGCAATGTTAAAGGAGAAGAGCACGTCCAGCATCAGCGGCGGGATGGGTAACACCACCATGCCGAGCGCGGCCAATACCAGCAGAGGGGTACCAAGGCCTTTGCCCAATACTCCCCGGTACTCTTTGAACTGGCCCAATACTGCCTTGAATTCCATCGCGCTTCTCAATTTCAACCTGCTGGTGCCAGATTAAAGCAAACATCAGGCCAACAATACAAGACATTGAAATGCAATGGATTTATTTTGACTACGTCAGAACTTTGTCATTTGCGATATTCGGTCGGAATGGGGAGATCTTTAGCCAGTGGCTGGGGACGGCGCCCCTGACCACGACGGAATTTCTTGAGCTGGAAGACATAGGCGAGCACCTGGGCAACCGCAGCAAACAGCCCTTCCGGGATCTCGTGGCCCAGCTCGGTTGAGTGGTAAATAGCCCGGGTCAAAGCCGGTGACGGCATGATGGGGATCTCGTACTCTCTGGCGATCTCCCTGATCTTCATTGCAATTTCATCGGTGCCCTTGGCTACGACCTTGGGCGCGGCACCGGGTTTTCCCGCATCATACTTGAGCGCTACCGAGTAGTGGGTCGGGTTGGTGATCACCACATCGGCCTTGGGCACATCCCCCATCATCCGGCGCATAGCCATCTGCATCTGCAGCTGACGGATCTTGCCTTTTACCTCGGGCTTGCCTTCGCTGTCCTTGAACTCGTCCTTCACCTCCTGCTTGGTCATCTTGAGCTGACGCATGTGGTTCCACTGCTGGAACGGCACATCGATGGCCACGATGGGGAGCAGGGCACAGCAGAGGATGATCAACATCCAGAGAAACAACTCCAGCGCATCGATAATACCGCCGGGGAAACCCTCCATGGATAGGTTGAGCAGATGATTAAACTGACTTGATAACATCCACCAGGCAAACAGGGTGATGAACACCACCTTGGCGATGGATTTGACCAGCTCAATCAGCGACTGCACCCCGAACATTCGCTTGAGGCCGCTGAGCGGGCTCAGCTTGCTCATCTTGGGCATCATGGCTTCGGTGGAGAAGTTCATCCCCCCCATCAGGGTGTTGCCGATAAAAGCGGCAATCGCCACCAGCGCAAACAAGAGTCCCAGCGGAAGCACCAGTTCCCCCAGCAGCGCCGGCACCATAGCGATCATGGCATTGGGATCGAAGGCCTGCTCCCTGTCCAGGGTAAAGCCCATGGTGACAACCTTGACCATGGCGGTCGCCAGCGAGCCCTTGAGCATCAACAGGCCAAAGACCGCCGAGAGCAGAACGCTGGCGGTCCCCAGCTCTTTTGAACGTGCAATCTGCCCTTTTTCACGGGCCTGTTGCAGTCGTTTGCCCGTGGGTTGTTCGGTACGTTCCTGGTCGGTATCAGCCATGAGCGCCCCCGAAGCACTGGGTGTTGATCAGCTCGCAGCTAACCTCCTGCACCCGCTCCCACATGATGTCGAAGTGACCGAGGAACCCGCCGATAGTGAGCCAGAGGATCAGCAGACCCGACATCATACTGACCGCAAAACCGATACTGAAAATGTTGAGCTGCGGCGCCGCCCGGGTCATGACGCCAAAAGCGAAGTTGATCAGCAGCAGGGCGACGATGGCAGAAAGGGCCATCACCAGTGAGGCCTGATACATCACTCCGAGAAAACCGATCAGGGTACGGATGGCCGGTAAAGTGAGTCCAGCGTCCGACACCGGCAAGGTTTCAAAGCTGAGGATCACCAGCCGCAGCATCACCAGATGGCCATCCAGCGCCAGAAATACCAGGGTCGCCAGCATCAGATAGAATTGACCCACCACGGGGGCCGACTGGCCATTCATCGGATCCACCAGGGTGGCAAAGCCGAGGCTGGTTTGCATGGCGATGACCTGACCGGCCATCACGAAGCTCTCCATCAGAAACTGGGTCATCAGACCGAGGGCAATTCCGATCAGCAACTGCTGGCCCAATACCAGAAAACTGCCAGCAGAGAAGAGCTCGATAGGGGGCATTTTCGGAAGCAACGGAGCTATCAGAAAGGTGATGGCCAAAGCCAGCCCCATCCGTACCCGCGCAGGAGCAAGGCGGCTGCCAAACACCGCCATCACCATCAGCAGACTGCTCACCCGCGCCAGCGGCCAGAGGATGGAAGACAACCACTCCATGATCAGAGCGGTTGTGTAGGTCATCCCACCACCTCGGGGATTTGGTTCACCATCAGCACGAAGAAGTCCATCAGACTCTGCAAGCCCCAGTGAGCGCCAGCCCCCAGCGCAAACAGTGTCACGATGAGACGAGGCAGAAAGCTCAGGGTCTGTTCGTTAATGGAGGTGGCCGCCTGAAAAATGGCTACCACCAGGCCGATAGCGAGGCTGGGCAGGATCACGGCGCTGACCATGATATTGACCAGCCAGAGCGCCTCGCGAAAGACGTCGACAAAGGTTTCAGGACTCATGTTCGGGCTCCTTGCGCTCGACCGGCTAACCGGCACCCAGTCCGAAACTGTTGGCCAGTGACCCCAGAATGAGGTTCCAGCCATCCACCATCACAAACAGCATCAGCTTGAAGGGCAGCGAGACAATCATCGGCGAGAGCATCATCATCCCCATCGCCATCAGGATACTGGCCACCACCAGATCGATGACCAGGAACGGCAAGAACAGCATAAAACCAATCTGGAAGGCGGTTTTCAGCTCGCTGGTGACAAAGGCCGGGATCAGCACCCGTAGCGGCACATCGGCAGGTTTCTCCACCTGCACGTTGGCGATCTCCATAAAGGTGTTGAGATCCTTGATCCGGGTCTGGGCCAACATGAACTGGTGGATGGGCAACTCGGCCCGCTCCAGCGCCTCTTTTGCCTGAATGGTCTCGGCCAGATAGGGCTGCAGCGCCTCATCATTGATGCGATCCAGCACCGGCGACATGATGAAAAACGACATGAACAGGGCAATGCCGATCAACACCTGGTTAGATGGGCTCTGTTGCAGACCGATAGCCTGGCGCAAGATACCCAACACCACAATGATGCGGGTAAACGAGGTCATCATGATCACCATGGCCGGCAAGAAGGAGAGCGCGGTCATCAGCGCCAGCACTTGCAGGGTCAGGCTGTACTCCTGAGAGCCATCCCCCATGGTCTTGACGGTCACCGCCGACATGGCGTCCTGTGCCAACGCAGGCCAGGAGCAAAACAGTGGTATCAGCAGGCTGACCAGCAGCCCCGTTTTCAGCCATAAGCCGTTAGCTTTTTTCATGCTTGCCCATCAATTTGCCAAGCTGCTGGGAAAACGCCTGAGGCTGGTTTTCGTCCAGCGGCTCCTCCAGCCGGTAGAGAAAGTTAACCTGCTGCGGTGTTACGCCGACCAGTAGTTGCTGTTCGCCCACCTTGACCACCAGCAGCTTCTCTTTGTAACCCACCGGCAACGAGGCGATGACCCGCATCTGGCCGCCCCCCATGGCGGTCGCCAGCTTGCTCTTCTTGAGCAGAAAGCCCAGCACCAGAATGAGACCGATCACCATCAGACTGGAGAGCAACCAGGAGCTCAGACTAGGCACGTTGGCAGATGCCGCTGTCTCGGCAAAGGCCGGAACAGGCAGCAATAACAACAGGAGGCGCATCATTTGAGCTTCTTGATCCGTTCAATCTGGCTGATGACGTCAGTCAGGCGGATACCGAACTTGTCGTTCACCACCACCACCTCGCCGTGAGCGATCAGGGTACCGTTGACCAATACATCCAGCGGCTCGCCTGCAACACGATCCAGCTCCACCACCGAGCCCTGGTTCAGCTGCAACAGGTTGCGGATGCTGATCTGGCTGCGGCCCACCTCCATGGCGATAGTGACCGGAATATCGAGAATGGTGTCGAGCTTGCGACGCTCCTCGGCACTGATGGGGGCATCATCTTTCAACTCTTCCAGCGGGGCTGGCTTGGCTTCCGCCGTCACCTGCTCCTCCAGAGCCGCAGCCCAGGCATCAGCCATCAGATCCTCTTCCTCAGTTCCGCTCATCTTGTTTCCTTATGCTACTTCGTGACCGTTTACCGTAATAAACCGTCAATTATCGCTGTTGATCTTCGATACTGCGCTCGAGCTCTTCCAGCTCGGCCTCGCCATCAATTCGTACCCCGCCCCGGGTCACCAGATGCATCTCCGTCTTGACCCCTTCCGGACGTTTGAGCTTGTCGGTGATCTTGAGCGCCACATTATCCTTGGTGCGGCCCATCTTGGCGTGGAAAGTGGGCAAGTCCTCGACAAAAACCAGCAGATTTTCCGGCATATCGACCGGAATGATATCGCCGGGTCGCAGCTCCATCAGTTCACGCAGGGTGAGTTCGGTCTCCAGCAGCTTGGCGCGCAGCTCCACCTTGACGTCCATGATCTCGTCACGCAGCGCCTTGCTCCAGCGTACGTCAGTATCCCCCTTGTCGCTCTGCACACCAGCGTCCAGCAGCTCGCGGATCGGCTCCAGCATGGAGTAGGGCATCGCCACGTGGAAGTCGCCGCCGCCACCATCGAGCTCGATGTGGAACGAGCTGACCACAATCACCTCGGTCGGGCTGACGATGTTGGCCATTGCCGGGTTCACTTCGGAGTCGAGATACTCGAACCCCACGTCCATCACCGGCGCCCAGGCATCCTTGTAATCCTCAAACACCAGTTTGAGCAGCATCTGGATAATGCGCCGCTCGGTCGGGGTGAACTCGCGCCCCTCAATCTTGGCGTGATAACGGCCATCACCACCGAAAAAGTTCTCCACCAGGATGAAGACCAATCGGGCCTCCATGGTGATAAGCGCCGTCCCCTTGAGCGGGCGGAAGCGCACCATGTTGAGACTGGTCGGCACAAACAGGGTATGAACATACTCGCCAAACTTGAGCATCTGCACGCCGTTGATCGAGACCTCGGCGGTACGACGCATCATGTTGAACAGACTGATCCGCATATGGCGGGCGAAACGCTCATTCACCAGCTCCAGCGTCGGCATGCGACCACGGACGATGCGGTCCTGGGAGGAGAAGTCAAACTGGGCTACGCCGGGGTCTCCAGCGCCGCCTATCTCTTCCTCTTCGACATCATCGACACCGTGCAAGAGGGCATCAATTTCGTCCTGACTTAACAGATCGCTCACGCTTCACCTACTGCATTACAAAGCCGGTAAACAGCACTTGTTCGATAACGGGGGAAGAGACCAGGTCCTTGAGCACCCGACGGCACTCTTCCAGTGAATCCTTGCGCAGCTTCTCCTTGCCTTCGAAGGTCATCAGCTGTTCGGCACTGGCTGCGCTGAATACCCGCAGCAAGGTGCCTTCAATCAGGGGGATATTCTGTTTGGCCAGCGTCTCGTCGGCGGTACCGCGCACCATCAGCTGGATCTTGATCTGCACCAGTCGATCTCGCTGGGCACCTGCGACGTTGAAGACAAATGGGCGCGGCATACCGACATAGAGGGAAGGTTTAGGCGCTTCCTCCTTGGGTGTAGCCTCGGCACCTTCCGCCGCTTCAGCGGGCGGTTTATCGGAGCCAGAGAGCATCAGGAAGGCGCCAGCACCACCTCCGCCCAGCAAAATTACCGCCAGGGCAATGATAATGATCAGCTTCTTTTTCTTGCCCGCAGCCGGGTCTTTTAGCGTCAACTCGTTATCGTCAGCCATCCCTTGTCCACCCTAGTCTCAAACTTGTTCGATATCATAAACTTACTCGGGATTGCATCAAGCATAGAAATCAATTCCGGAACCGTTTGTCGATTCCACCAGCAAACTGGGGTTGGATGTGGTGAGTTCCCCTTCAACCAGCCCGTTACCGGACCGCGGCTGACCACTACTCTGACCTTGCTGCCCCTGCCCGTTAAAGGTGGGCTGGCCCTGTTGCTGCTGTTGCTGCTGTTGTTGCGACTGCTGCTGTACCTGCGTCTGACCAAGCTGGATCCCCTGCCCTGCCAGCATGTCACGCAGCCGGGGCATCGCCTGCTCCAGCATCTCGCGGGTCTGTCCATGTTGTACCACAAAATGGACGTTGGCCTGGCTGTCGGCTCCCATCTGGATCTGGATCTTCATCTTGCCAAGGCCGAGTGGGTCGAGCTGAATTTCCGCCTGTTGCAGTTTTTCGGCCAGCATCACATTGACCTTCTGGTGCAATTCGGCAGGCGCTTCCTGACTGGCCAGTTTCAAATGGGGTAAATTCTGCGGCTCACGGCGCAGCGTCGTCTCAGCGGCGGGCGCCCGGCTATCGGCTACCTGTGGCTGAGTCTGGCTGTTCTGGCCATGCTGAACGGTCTGGCTCGGGCTGATCTCACTGCTAGATGTCGTCGCAACCAGGCTCTTCTCCGCCTCACCGGCCTTCGGCTTTACCTCAAGCGAAACCGCTTTTCGCACCTCGTCGGTGCCGGTCACTTCCATCTGTTTGATGCCGGCTGAAATGGTCGACAACGGCGCTTGCGGCCCCTGAGATTCGGCCTGTGCCAACACCTGCTGCGGCGCCACCATCACTGGGGCGGCAGCACTATCGGTCTGAGCCGTCGCATTTGCCGTCACGCTGCCCTGGGCTGCGGCACTTGCTACGGCACTTTGCGCCGTCGTCACGGGCGCCGAACCTTGATTGGCGGCGGTGGCTGGTTGCTGGCTGCCTTCGGCGGCACCCTTTTCTGTCCCCTTGCCAGCTACCCCACTTCCATCCGCAGTTGCTGAAGTGGTTGCAGCGCCCGCTTCAGGCTGCTTGAGCCCCTCATTGAAGGCCTTGAGGGCGGCCCCCTGAGTCGCGGCTTGCGTTGCCTGCCCCTTGTTAGTCAAAGCATTGCTGGCGGCGAGATCGGATTTGCTGTCGCCAGCCTCTTTTGCAGCGAGTGACTCAGCGGATTTGGCGGTGCTTGCCGACTCATCGACCGGCAGCACCTTGGCCAGCTGGGCCATTCGCTCTGCCCCCGTGAGAGGCTTGGTCTGCTTGCCATCTGCTCCGAGGGTTTCGCCCTTGGCAAAGGCTTTCTCCCCGGCCTGCCCATCCGCAGTAGTGGCGGCATCTTCACCTTCAGAGGAGAGAACGGCAGCAGAGGCATCGCCCTTCGCCACCACTCGCGCCGCTGAAGACGATACGGTGGTTTCTGAAGTCGAATTGGCGGTCGTCGCCAGCGGCGACTGCGCCCCGGTCTGACCTGCAAGCTGTTGGACAATTCTGGCAGCGGCAGGAGTCTGCTCGCCTTCATCAAGCGCAATCCCCTCCAGCTCACCCTCTTGCGGCAACGGATTGCCGTCTACCACAGTGGCGCTCTGTTGGGCCGCCACAGCCAGCTGGGGAGTCACTAGCGAGGTATCGAGCTTGAGGGAGTCTTGCAGGCGCAGCAGAAAGTCGGTGGCAGGGACCTCCTCCACCTTGTTGTCGGCGTCAGAAGCCTGCTCCTTGCCGGTCTCCTCTTTGGGAGAGGCGCTCTCGGTCGCCAAAGATTTGGCTGATCGGACATGGTTACCGCCCTGAGTGGCCTCGGCGGCGCCCTGTTCGCTGTTCCGGGCCTTGGCAATCAGGGTGGCGAAATCCCCCTTGCTGTCGCTGCCGGTTCCCCCATCGATACTTTTGCTCTCGACGGAACCGCTCAGAGGCGCTTTGTCCAACCCGTTGGCCGGAGCCGAAGGCGTTTGTGTCAACAGTGTCTGCATCATGATGGGATCCCTGAATTCTGGTGGCCCCCAAAGAGATGGCCGCCGACAATGTCCATATCAAAGCAAGTTACAGGCCAGATTGATGAAAGCGCCGCAACATGGCGTACTCATCCAGCATCTTCTGCTCCTGACGCTGGGCTTTCTGCTGCTCGCGGCTCGCTTGCTTCTCCAGCAACAGCTCTACCGCCTTGCGCCGCTGCTGGGCTGCCAGCCACTCTTCACGACGCTGTTCCAGCGCCTGACGCACCTGCAACACCCCTTCGTACTGCTGGGTCGCTGCCTGTTCAAGCTTGTTGATAAAGGCGTGATACTGGGTATTTTGTTGAGGCGAAATCCCCTGCAGGCCGCGATCGGTCCACTGCTGGTGATAGATCTGGCGGTACTGGTTGAGGGCATTTTGCTGATCCATGAACAGCTTGAGATCCTGCTGCGCCTTCACCAACGCCAGCGCACACTGCTGCTCCGCCTCCACCAGCCGATCGGCCAACAATACCAGCCCTTTACTCATCGTCGACCTCTCTGTTACCGACCATCATCAGCGCATCAATGGCATCGCCACCATCTGCAAGGCTTGCAGGCCATCATCGTAGTGAATGACCTCGCGCATCCCCTGCTGCAAGAACTGATCCAGATAGGGTTTTTGAATGATGGCACGGTCGATGCGCGGATCGGAACCCTGACTGTAGGCACCGATGGTGATGAGATCCCGATTCTGCTGATAGAGGGAGTAGAACTGCTTGAGGGTGCGCGCCAGATCCATATGTTCCGGCGAAGTGACCATGGGCATGACCCGGCTGATGGACTTCTCGATGTCGATAGCCGGATAGTGGCCCGCATCGGCCAGCTCGCGCGACAGAACTATGTGGCCATCGAGGATCGCCCGCGCCGCATCGGCAATGGGATCTTGCAGGTCATCCCCCTCGGTCAGGACGGTGAAGAAGGCGGTGATGGAGCCCTGGCCGTCACTGCCGTTACCCGCCCTCTCCACCAGCGCCGGTAATTTGGCAAATACCGAGGGCGGATAACCCTTGGTCGCCGGCGGCTCGCCCACCGCCAGCGCGATCTCACGCTGGGCCTGGGCATAACGGGTCAGCGAATCCATCAAGAGCAGCACATTAAGCCCCTGATCGCGAAAATACTCGGCGATGGCCAGCGCCGTTTCACACCCCTTGAGCCGCATCAGCGGCGAGGCATCAGCGGGAGCCGCTACCACCACGGAGCGGGCTCGCCCCTCCTCTCCCAGAATGTCTTCGATAAACTCTTTCACTTCCCGGCCCCGTTCACCGATGAGGCCGACCACCACCACATCCGCCACCGAGCCGCGAGTCATCATGCCAAGCAGCACCGATTTACCGACACCGGAACCGGCAAACAACCCCATCCGCTGGCCCTGACCAACCGTCAGCACGGCGTTGATGGCGCGCACCCCCACATCCATCGGCTGATGGATCGGGCGGCGAGAGAGCGGGTTGATGCGGTGCTGGGCAAACTGCACGGTCTGGGAGGAGATAATGGGGCCGAGCCCATCGAGTGGCTGGCCGATGCCGTCGATGACTCGACCTAGCAGGTTCATGCCGACCGGAATGCCGTGCTCTTCGGTGATGGGCACCACTCGGGCACCGGGGATCACCCCCTTGAGCTGCTCGCTCGGCATCAGATAGAGGCGATCGCCAGAAAAACCGACCACTTCAGCCTCCAGCGTCCCATCAAGGGTATCGATGCGGCAGAGGGCACCGATGGCGGCACGGCAGCCGATGGCTTCGAGGGTCAGCCCCACCACCCGGGTCAATTTGCCGGCGACCGGCGGTTTGGGGGCGCTGTCGCGTACCTTGTACCCTTGCAACCGGTTCAGTAGCGAGCCGCTCATCTGGCCTCCTGAGAGCTAAAAAGTGCAGCCGGACGGCAACGTCCGGCATCGGTTATGGGCGTGAGTCCTGCGAAGCCGGTTTCTGCGACGCATTGTCCCGCAAGAAGTTGCGCAGCAACTGATCGATGCGCCCGGAGAGGGTCAAATCGATGCTGGAGAGCTCGGTCGCCAGTTGCAGATCGCCGGGGGAGAGGGTGGGATCGCTCTGCAATCGCCAGTGGCGCTTGGCGCACTCGTCGGCGCCAAATGCCTGCTCGATTCGCGCGATATCGTCGGGATGCAACATCAGAGTCACCCCCTGTTCGGCGGCAGGTAGCAAGGCCAGCCCCTCTTTAAGCGCCTCCAGCAGAATGCGAGGAGAGGTCTCCGCTTCGTGACGAATGAGCGCGCGGGCCAGTTGCATCACCAGCGAGACCAACTGCTGCTCCACCGCCTGATCCATCTCGTTAAGCGGATTGGCAAGGCGCGCGGCGAGCCCCTGCCAGTGGGCGATCTCCTGCTCCACCAGCTCGCGGCCCATGGCCAGCCCCTCCTCGCGCCCCTGTTCGAGACCGGCAGAGTGGCCCTGTTGCAATCCTTCCAGCTTGCCCTCTTCCATCCCCTTGGCATAACCGGACTCGCGTCCCTCGGCCATCCCCTCTTCCCAGGCGGCCTGACGGATCGCTTCAAGCTCCTCGGCGGTGATGCTGGGGGTCGGCTCCTGTTCGGGCTCCGGCTCCACCACCTCCTCTTCCTGCTGATACCAGTCAGGGGCAAGGCCAAGAGCATTGGTGGGGGCCCCCGCCTCTATCTCGACCTCCATCTCGGGCCAGCCCCAAGTCTCAACCCGGGCATCATCGCCCTCGGGGCGCACATACCCACGCAGTTTGTTGTTCATGCTTTGCGCGGCTCCTCACCACTGCCTGATGCGGGCTTGGCATCGCGGTTCTGTTTATGGGCCATGGCTTAGAGGAACTCCTCGCCGCCACCGGCACCCAGCATGATTTCGCCAGCATCCGCCAGACGACGGGCGATGGAGAGGATCTCTTTCTGGGCTGCTTCCACTTCGGAGACCCGGATCGGCCCCATGGCTTCCAGATCGTCTGCCAGCATTTCGGCCGCCCGTTTGGACATGTTCTTGAAGATCTTCTCGCGCATCTGATCGTCGGAGCCCTTGAGGGCACGTTGCAGCAGATCCCCAGGCACTTCCCGCAGCATGGTCTGGATGCCGCGATCGTCCACATCGATGAGGTTTTCGAACACGAACATCAAATCCTGGATCTGCTGGCTCATCTCTTCGTCCGACTCGCGGATGGAATCCATCAACTGGCCTTCGATATTGGTATCCAGATAGTTCATGATGTTGGCGGCTGCCTTCAGGCCGCCCATCTTGGCTGCCTGGGCACCGGCCGCACCGGCGAACTGTTTCTCCATGATGTCGTTCAACTCTTGCAGTGCCGCCGGTTGTACCTCTTCGAGGTTGGCGATACGCATCACCAGATCGAGGCGCACCTGCTCCGGGAACTGGCTCAGGATCTCGGCGGATTGCTCCGGCTCCAGATAGGAGAGCACGATGGTCTGGATCTGGGGGTGTTCGTTCTGGATGATGCTGGCCACCTGACGGGCATCCATCCACTTGAGCGAATCGAGGCCGCGGGCGCCGGAACCGAGAATGATCTGGTCCACCAGGTTGCTCGCCTTGTCCTCGCCAAGGGCCGCCACCAACGCCTTGCGCACGAAGTCTTCGCTGCCGATACCGATGTTGGTGTACTTCTGGATATCGTCGATGAATTGACGGTGCACCGCCGCCACCCGATCGTGACTGAAGTCAGACATGGAGGCCATCGACATACCGAGCCGCTGCACCTGCTTGGGCTCGAGATGACGGAAGATCTGGGCGGCATCCTCTTCATTGAGGCTCAGCATCAACACCGCAGCCATCTCCATCCCCGACATCTGGTCGAGGATCTGGCGCTGACTGTCAGTGATGTCATTGCCGGTGACTTGACTCTTCTTTTCTTCAGGCATCTTTGTTCGTTACCCATTCTTTAATGACCTGAGCGGCCAGATCCGGCTCGTTCGCCACCAGCGCACGTACCGCCTTGAGCAAGTCTTCGTCACGGTGCAGATCCGGCAGTTTCAGCTGGCCATCACGGACACCAAATACCTGATCGTTCTCGACTTGTGCTGACAGCAGGCTCAACTCGTCGTCGCCACCCAGTACGGTGTGGTTGTCGAAATCCACTTCCCCTTCCGGTTTGGCATCCGGGTAGAGCAGTCGCTTGAGCATGGGGCGAACCACGGTGACGATCAAGACGATGATCACCAGTACCGAGGCGGCAATCCGCACCGCACGCCAGAACCAGGGCTGATCGTAGAGCGGCACCTCGGCCACGGTATCCAGCTCTGGGCGATTGAACGGAATCGCGACCACCTCAAGGGTATCACCCCGGGTCACATCAAAGCCAAGGCCACCGCTCAGCAAACGACGCAATGTATCGAGTTCTGCCTGGGTGCGCGCCTCACGAGTCACGGCCCCGTCGGCACCGGGTACCGCTTTGTAATCCACGGCAACCGAAACAGTCATGCGGCGAATGCCACCCATCTGGCGACGGGTATGGCTGACGGTGGTATCCAGCTCGAAGTTGCGGGTCGCCTCTTTGCGGGAGCGGCCCGAAGCGGCAGCGCTGGCACCATCACCACCGGTCGCCTCCTCGGGAATATTGGAGGCGGCAGGGGGCTGGTTGGAGAGTGCACCAGGCACACCACCGTTGCTGCCACTGGCGCTGTTCTCTTCCATGGTCATCTCGGAGCGCACAGCAGGCAAGTCAGGGTTGTAAGTCTTGCGGGTCTGCTCCTGCTGGGAGAAGTCGAGGGAGAGATCCACTTCCGCCGTATAGTTGTCGGCCCCTAGCACCGGGATCAGGATGGCGTCAATTTTTTGTTTGTACTCCAGCTCCTGCTTCTGCTGCATGGCAAACTCTTTGCGAGTCTGGGCCGAGATCGGGTCTTGCGAGCCGGAGTTGAGCAGACGGCCATTCTGGTCGGTGACGGTGACGCGGGTCGGCTCAAGGCCATGTACGGCGGAAGCGACCATATCGACGATGGAGTCCACCTCCCCCTGCCCCAGCGCCGCCCCTTTCAGGTTGAGCACCACGGTGGCACTGGGTTTGCGTTCGTTGCGGGCAAACACGTTGTCTTTCGGAATGGCCAGCAGCACCTGGGCCTTGGCCACATTCTGGAACTGCTCGATGGCGCTCGCCAGCTGGCGCTCGCGGCTCAGCTTCAGACGTTCACTCTCCATCCGCTGGCTGACGCCGAAACTGGAATCTTTCAGCAGGATATCTTCACCACCGATGTTGCTATCGGTGGCATTGGCAAGACCGGCACGGGTCAGGGCCAGTTGGATAGTGGGGTAGCTTTCGGCGTTGACCAGCACGCTCTTGCCATCCACCTCATAGGGGATCTTCTGCTGATCGAGGAAGTCGAGAGTCTTCACCAGCTCCTGGGTGGTGTAGGTGCCGAGCGGACGCATGTCCGGCTCCTTGCCCCACAGCAGGATAAACACCGCAATGGCCAGACAGATGGCAAGCCCCAGGATCAGGGTGATTTGCCGCAGCACATCGGTGTTGGACAGGAAGCCCAGCGCCGAACTCTTCTGCTCATTTTCATCGAGGGCGGCGGTGCCCTCATCGTTTATCAGCAGATCGCCGTTTTGGTCAGTAGCCACGATTTATGTCCTTATTGCTGACATGTTCATGATGTTCAGTCGTCATGGTTTATTGGCGTCGTTTATACCGGCATGTTCATGATGGTCTTGTAGGCATCGACCATCTTGTTGCGCACCTGTACCGTGGCTTCAAAGGCGATGGAGGATTTTTGGCCCGCGATCATCACCTCGGCCAGATCCACCGACTTGTCACCCATATCGAAACGGGTACGCAGGTCATTGGCGGCCCCTTGCAGCTCGTTGACGTTGCCAAGCGCCTGTTGCAGCAGCAGACCAAAGTCGGAGGTTACCTGACGACCGGGTTGTGCCAGCGGCGTTGCGCCTGCTTCGATCTTGAGCGCCTGCATCTCTTGCATCAGGCTGCTTGCACTAATTTCCATTTTCCATCCCCAGACAAATCATTGACGCAGGCATGCAACAAGCAATTAGAGTGCCAATGCGTTAAAAGCGCGATGCGAATGAGTGGCCAGACCAGGCCGGACGGGTTCGACAACGGCAGGTGGCTCTGATTAAATCCGACTCTGACGCCCACTTTTGCTGGCTGGCAAGGAGTCCGCTCTGGATTATCGCAAACCCGTGTTCAAGGCGATGGACTACATCAGCCACCATCTGGATGACAATCCGGGCCTGGATGAGGTCGCAGCGGCGGCGGCCATCTCCACCTTCCACTTCCACCGTATTTTCAAGACGATGGTCGGCGAGACCATTGCCGGATTTACCCGGCGCCTGCGTATGGAGCGCGCAGCCCGTCGCTTGCTCGCCTCCCCCCAGAGCGACATCACCACCCTCGCACTGGCCGCCGGGTTCTCCAGCTCGCAGAATTTCGCCAAGGCCTTTCGCCTGCACTTCGCGATGAGCCCCTCCGAATACCGCCAGCAGCAGGGGGGAAACTGGAAAAGCAAGATTGGAAACGATCCCCTTCCCTTTGACACCTATGATGGCCTGGTCATGCACCCGGTCACCGAACACCCGAGTCTGTTGCAGGGGGCAAGCGTCAGGCAGATGCCCGCCCGGCGCGTGGCGTACATGCGCCGCCTGGGCCCCTATGGCAAAGAGACCTGCGAGCAAGCTCATCGGGATTTGCTCGCGCTGTTCGCCTCAGACGAGGCGATGACACCGGCGGGTACACTGAGTCTCTATTGGGATATCCCCGATATCACCGATGAGACCCGTTGCCGTACTGACGTCTGCATCGAGCTGGGGCCAGAGATCCCCGCTGGGCGCCAGTTAACCACCCAGACCATCGCAGCGGGCCTCTATGCGGTTTGTCAGTTTATCGCTCGCGGCGATCAACTGGTTGCCTGCTGGGAGACGGCGTTTCGCTGGGTAGTGGGTCAAGGGCTGAACTGCGACGATCGTCCGTGTTACGAGCAATACCACGCAGGCACGGACTCCGACCGGGATCATTACGTGTTTGATATCTGTATCCCGCTGATCAACCGATAAGCCGATACCTCATTTCCATTTACCCACTTCGGTGCCTTCGGGCACCGAAGCGACGGAGTCATGCCCATGAATATCAAAACGCTGTTTCTCGCCAGCCTGCTGGTAACGCTTCCCGCTGCCGCCAATGCCCAGTCACAGAGCCAGACGCTGATCTTTGGCGGCACCATCTACAGTGGTGATCCGGCGAACCCTCACCCGGAAGCGGTCGGCATTGAAGGTAAAAAGATAGTGGCAGTCGGCAGCTATCAGGAGGTCAGCGCCCGCCTCGGCAACCATGCCAAGCGTCTTGATCTGAAAGGAAAGTACCTGATGCCAGGGCTCATCGACAGCCATGTTCATGCGGCATTTGCCGGTTTTCAGGGGATGACGGTTAACTTTCCTGACGCCATGAGTGAGGTTGAGCAGGTGCAACAATTTCTGACCCTCAGCAAGGATGATCCCCGCCTGACACTGGGCGATGTAGAGCTATACAGCAATGTCTCCCTCGACTACTGGCATCAGCTTTCCCTGCTCGATCAGGTGTTCAATGGCCCGCAATACCGGCAGATCCCGGTAGTGCTTGCCGGTTCGGATGCCCACACCGGTTGGGCCAATCAGGCCATGCTGCGCAAGGCTGGCATTGATGCCGACACCCTTGCCGGTCGTTATGCTCCGCTGAAAGGCAATTTTGGCCTCACCCCATCCGGCAAGCTCAATGGCTTTGCCTCGGAAGGCGGCTGGGATGCCATCCTCAAGGCGCTGCCCCCCGTCAGCGACGAGAAAATTGCCAGAGCCATCATGACCGCCGCCAAACAGCTCAATCAGGTGGGCATTACCGCCTGGATGGACCCTATCAGCAACATTCGCCCCCTTGCGCCCATCTTCAACGCCGAGCCGGATCGCCGCGATACCGGCCTGCTGCCGGCGTACAGCATGCTCTCCCGGGAAGGCAAGCTGACCGGACATGTGTCCGTACTGGCACTGGTGGGGATACATGCATCACCCGCCATCATTGATGACGTATTGGCGCTGCAACAGCAGTTTCAAGATGCCCCGGACGTTAAACTGGTGGGGATAAAGATCCTGCAAGATGGTGTCATCGAGTATCCATCCCAGACCGCCAAGTTGAGCGAGCCCTACCTCAACCGTCCCGGTTACAGCGGCAAGGACAATCTGGACAAACAGCGTTTTAACGAGCTGATCCGCACCGCGGATGCCCATCAACTTATCGCTCACTTTCATGCCATCGGCGATCGGGCCGTCCGTGAATCCCTCGATGCCATCGCCTATGCCCGGGCCCACAATCATGCCCGGGCCCACAATCAGGATCACCGCTTGCTGCACAGCATCACCCATCTGGAGGTGGTGAGCCCGGCCAGCATTGCCCGTTTCAAACCGCTCAATGTGGCCGCATCGATGCAACTCTTGTGGGCCGGTAAAAACGTGGCGACCACCCTGCTGCTTGAAGGAAAAGTGCCCCCGGCACTGCTAGCCCGCCTCTATCCGGCAGGCAGCTTGCTGCAAAGCGGCGCCATTATCGCCGGTGCCAGTGACTGGCCGGTCTCCAGCCCCAACCCTTTCCTCGCCATGTATACCGCGATCACTCGCCAAGGGGAGCTTGGCTTGCTGCCCCCCGCCAGCGAGCAGATCAGCCGTCAGGCCATCTTGCAGGCCTATACCCTCAACGCCGCCAAGGTAATTGGACGGGAGAAAGAGATTGGCTCCATCAGCGCGGGCAAGAGTGCTGACCTGATCTTGCTGGATCGCAATCTGGAACAGGTAGCAAGCGAAGAGCTCAAGGAGACCAAGGTGCTCTGGACCATGTTCAAGGGCAAGCAGATCTATTCAGCCCACTGACGCCGAGAGAACAAACAGGCCCGTACTGCGGGCCTGTTGGCAAGATCACGACAAGCGCATGACGTGCAGTGAGCAACCGATAACGGCGGGATTAGCGGCTCGTTTCAGTCAGATCCTTGTCAATCCAGTACTTGGAGCCGGAGATATTGGCATCGAGCAGCAAGCCCTTCTCGCCAATCTGGTAGATGGCCATGCCGCCGTTGTATTTGGCGGTCAGTTCGGCGCTCTCCTTGCCGGCCACCACGCCCACTTCGGAGGTGGCTTCCCACCCCTGGGTCACGAAGGCATCGAATCTGGCCTTGTCTTCAAACAGGATCACCTGCTGATAGAATTTGCCGCCAATCCCGGCCGCCAGACCCGCACCAAACATCTTCATATAGGTGTGCTTGCCGGTTTTGCGATTGACAGCCACCCCGGCCCCCTGATTGGTATGCAGCATCAGGGAGAACTTGCGCGAATCGAACACCGCATAGCCATAAGCCTTGTCAAACAACAACTTGGCTGATGGCTGCTCGTTGAATAACCGGATCAGCGCAGTGTCGGCCATGGTATTGAGCGCGATCCTCGCCTCTTTCGCCGTCTTGGGGTTGAGCATCTCGTTGAGCTCCTTGTCGGCCGCCTTCAGCCACTCCTTACCGGTCGCGATGCTCTTGTCGGTCCAGACCCCGGCGGTATTGAAGGCATCCTCCCCCCAGGCCGAGATGGAAGCCCAGCTCTTTTTGGAAAAATCGCTGACATCCTGCCACACCTCCTTGCTGGTCTCGCTCACTGCCGCTCCCAGATCGGACGCTGCGGCCTTGAGCTTGGCCCAGTCGGCATAACAGGGTGAGAAGGCCAGACTCAGTGACAAGGCCAGCAACCAGTTACGCTTGTTCATTTTTTCACTCCCGTATTGTCGAGTGTCTGGGTTACCTGGGGCGATCACCTACAACAGGCTACCCGCTGAAAATCACTCCCGCATTATCGGAAGGGGAATCCGGTTAAGCAATCATTGAGCCCTGTTTATCCCGCCACAGCCCGACAGCGGTTAACAAAAAGGCTGCTCATCAAAGAGGAGCAGCCTTGTTAAGCACAGTAAAACCGGACGGGCTTATTCGACCATCATCACCTTGCAGGTGTTGGTACTACCCACGGTTTCCATCTTGTCACCGTGAGTCAGCAGCACCATGTCACCGCTCTGCAACAGCCCCTTATCCTTGAGCACGGCCAGCGCGTCGCGGCACACTTCGTAGACCGGTTTGGTCTCGTCACCGTCAAACATCACCGGAGTGACGCCACGGTAGAGATTGGTCCAGGCCAGGGTCTTGTTGTGGGGAGACATGGCGAAGATCGGCAGACCGGAGCTGATACGGGACATCAGCAGCGGGGTGGTGCCGGACTCGGTCAACGCCACGATCGCCTTCACCCCTTCCAGGTGGTTGGCCGCATACATGGTGGACATGGCCACCGCCTCTTCTACCGAGGTAAAGGTGTAGCTCATACGGTGGTTGGAGACGTTCAGGCTCGGATGCTTCTCGGCACCGACACAGACGCTCGCCATGGAGGTCACTGTCTCGATGGGGAACTGACCGGCGGCAGTCTCGGCGGAGAGCATCACCGCATCGGTACCATCCAGCACGGCGTTGGCCACGTCCATGACCTCTGCACGAGTCGGCAGCGGCGCGTTGATCATCGACTCCATCATCTGGGTCGCGGTGATCACGACGCGGTTCAAACGACGGGAGTGGCGGATCAGCTTCTTCTGTACGCCAACCAGCTCGGGGTCACCGATCTCGACACCCAGATCGCCACGGGCAACCATCACAGCATCGGAACCGAGGATGATGTCTTCCATCGCCTCATCGGTGGCGACGGTTTCGGCACGCTCAACTTTAGCCACGATCTTGGCATTGGAACCGGCTTCGCGGGCCAGCTCGCGGGCGTAACGCAGGTCATCGCCACAGCGCGGGAAGGAGACAGCCAGATAGTCCACATTCATGCGGGCAGCGGTCTTGATGTCTTCCTTGTCTTTCTCGGTCAGGGCCGGAGCGGAGAGACCACCCCCTTTCTTGTTGATGCCCTTGTTGTTGGAGAGCGGCCCGGCCACGGTCACCGTGGTGTGAATGCGGGTGCCTTCAACCTGCTCGACCTTCAGCTGTACACGGCCATCGTCCAGCAGCAGGATGTCGCCCTGCACCACATCGTCTGGCAGGCTCTTGTAGTCGATACCGACCTGCTCCTGACAACCTTCACCCTTGCCGAGTGCCGCGTCGAGAATGAACTTGTCACCGATGGCCAGATAGATTTTGCCATCCTTGAAAGTGGAAACACGGATTTTCGGGCCTTGCAGATCACCCATGATGGCGACGTGACGACCGAGCTTGGCAGCAATGTCACGCACCTGATTGGCGCGCAGGATATGGTCTTCAGCAGTGCCGTGAGAGAAGTTCATCCGCACCATGTCGGCCCCGGCGCGGATGATCCCTTCGAGGATCCCTTCGCGGTCGGTAGCCGGACCGAGTGTGGTTACAATCTTTGTACGTCTAGGCATGAAAGACTCCAATATGAAGTTGATATGACTTGAGATTCTGCCCCATCAAGCCCATGGCTCGATGCACCCGTTTACAAACCATCTGGGTGGTTTTTGTTATTAAATTACAATACTACACCAAGGCGGGTGGCATAGACAGTCGGGGGCCGGAGCCCCCGACGGTTCAGGAAGAGTGCGGGGTTTCGAAGCGGGATTCGCGCAATCCCTCTTTCACTTTCTTCAGATTTTCGCGAAATTTCATCCCCCGGCGCAGGGTAAAACCGGTCGCCAGCACATCCACCAGCGCCAGCTGGGCGATGCGGGATGCCATCGGCATATAGACATCGGTATCTTCCGGCACATCCATGGAGAGCACCAGATTGCACTCGCGGGCCAGCGGGGAGTCCTTGGCGGTCATGCCGATCACGGTGGCGTCGTTCTCGCGAGCCAGCGCGGCGATCTCGACCAGCGCCTTGGTGCGGCCGGTGTGGGAAATAAGCACCACCACATCCCCTTCACTGCTGTTGATGCAACTCATGCGCATCATGACGATATCGTCAAAGCTCACTACCGGAATGTTGAAACGAAAGAATTTGTTCTGGGCATCGCGGGCAACGGCGGAGGAGGCGCCAAGGCCGAAGAAGCTGATCTTCTTGGACTGGGTCAGGATATCGACGCAGCGGTTGATGGCAGAGATATCCAGGCTGTTTTTGGCGGCATCCAGACAGGCCATGGTGGATTCGAAGATCTTGGCGGTATAGGTATCCGGCCCATCTTCCGCTTCCACATGACGATTGACGTAAGGGGTGCCATTGGCCAGGCTCTGGGCCAGATGGAGTTTGAAATCAGGAAAGCCCTTGGTATCGAGACGGCGGCAAAAGCGGTTGACTGTCGGTTCACTGACGTCGGCCATCTTGGCCAGAGCGGCGATGCTGGAGTGGATGGCGGTCTGGGGAGACGCCAGGATCACCTCGGCAACCTTGCGTTCTGATTTACTGAAACTTTCCAAGTTGTTCGTAATTTTATCAAGGGTATTCATCATCACCACCAGGCGTTTTTGTAATTTAGCTTCAGTGTCTTTGCACTCAATCTACGGCTAAGCAAGTTTCCATTCAAGCTAAGGACTATACAAGACAAGCGGTTATCGCAACTAACGCCTGCCATACAAAGTATGACTCATCTCTAATTATTTCGTACTTTTCGTTACAAAACGTCACCTTGCCATGAAAGCGCTTACAAATGTTGCAAAGCAACAACACTGTGAGCAGGCGCACGTTTGTATCGATCCGGCGGGTGAGCAAGCCTGAGCTCGGATAGAATGGGCCGTCATAATCCAACAATAATCTCGGGACACCAGAGTCGTCCCCATCCTGTAACGAAGGAGTTGTTATGCAGCATACCCATGCGCTGGTCGGCGATGTCGGCGGCACCAATGCGCGTCTGGCCCTGTGTGAGCTGGCCACCGGTACTATCTCTCAGGCAAAGACCTACTCAGGTCTGGCCCATCCCAGCCTTGAAGCCGTGGTACGCCTCTATCTGGAGGAACACAAGGTACAGGTGGCTGAAGCCTGCATCGCCATCGCCTGCCCCATCAACGGTGACTGGGTTGCCATGACCAACCACAGCTGGGAGTTCTCCATCAGCGAGATGCAGAGCAATCTCGGGCTGGCACGCCTGCAAGTGATCAACGACTTTACTGCGGTCTCGATGGCGGTGCCGGTATTGGCTGAATCGGATCGCATACAGCTTGGCGGCGCCGCGCCGGTAGCGGGCAAGCCCATCGCCATCTATGGTGCGGGCACCGGCCTTGGGGTCGCCCATCTGGTCAAGGCGGGTGAGCAGTGGCTGAGCCTGCCGGGTGAAGGTGGTCATGTGGATTTTGCTGCCAACACCGAAGAGGAAGATGCGGTGCTGCAAGTAATGCGAGGCGAATTGGGCCATGTATCGGCAGAGCGGTTCCTCTCCGGCCCGGGTCTGGTCAATCTCTATCGCGGGCTGGTGAAATCCGATGGCCGTGAGCCCGAACCGTTTGCCCCCAAAGACATTACCGAGCGCGCACTGGCCGGGGAGTGCCTCGATTGCCGTCGCACCCTGAGCCTGTTCTGCGTGCTGATGGGCCGCTTTGCCGGCAATCTGGCCCTCAATATGGGCACCTTTGGCGGCGTCTATATCGCAGGCGGCATAGTGCCGCGCTTCCAGGAGTTCTTTACCGGTTCCGGTTTCCGGGTCGCCTTTGAAGACAAGGGGCGCTTCAAGTCCTACCTCAAGGAGATCCCGGTGTTTCTGATCACCCATGAAGGGCCGGGGCTGCTCGGTGCGGGTGCTTACTTGCGCCAGTCGATGGGGATCACTATCTGATTGAAGAGGGGAACGAGGCGGGATGAACCATGGTTCAGCCTCGATTCAGTGTGAATGGCATAAAGTAGCCGCACGTAACCAAGAGTGTTGTGCTTCACAAGGAGTGGAAAGCGACTCTCATCCGCTGGATACGTTTGTCACCTGACAAGCCTGAACTGTTTCAACCGGCCTTTTGGCCGGTTTTTTTTATGTCTGATATCCGGGATTACTGGGCCAACGCCTTCAACTGCGCCTTGTCTGGCGGATTGTTCCAGTCGATGGGACCGTGGGTAAAACGGTACTGCAACCGTGGCAGGCTGGTCTCCAGCCACTCTTCCCGAAAATAGGCATAACCCTGATCCCAATCCGGATCATTGGCCCAACCGCTCTGCAGGAAGTAGAGGCGAGTGCCCTGCCCTTCTGGCACAAAGCGCAGGCAAACCTGGGTTTTTTGCTGGCGGATATGGGGCAGACTGGGCGGGAAATTCCAGCTGAAACTGAGCAGGTCATAGGGCATGACGGCCATGACCCGGCACCCTTCGCTGCCACGTTCACCCAGCGGGGCATCAGGCCTGAAGTAGATCTCGAAAGGACCATTCGGTTCGGCCACCATCAAACATTCGGGAGCCAGAAAACTGCGCAGACCGCTTTCGGTAGTCCAGGCGTGCCAGACATCGTCTATGTGCGCCGGAACAAAAATGTTGCCTTCAATCAGTTTATTGTCCATAAATCAGCGATCCTCAAGCCATCCATACAAGGGACTCCGGCAGTATAGCCCCATGGCAAATACAATGGACAGTGCTTAATCACACCCTTGTCATTTGCATCGATTAACCTGCCTCTGTGCAGCTGCCTTAATGAACATTGGCTCGGGAGGGCATCATGATCCGGCTCATGGAAGAACACGACATTCCCCAACTGGCCCGGCTGTTTTTAAAGAGCCGCCGCCACACCTTTCACTGGGTTGATCCCGCCCGTTTCCAACTCGAGGATTTCGAGGAACAGACCAAAGGTGAACAGGTGTGGGTGGCCGAACAGGGGGGCAATATTTGCGGCTTTATCGCCATCTGGCAGCCCGATCACTTCGTCCATCACCTCTATGTGTCAAGCGACTGGCACGGTCAGGGGATAGGGCGCGCCCTGCTGGAGCGGGGCCTCGCTGATTCGCCGCACGGCTCGCTCAAGGTTGCGACCCGCAACACGGCGGCAGTAGCCTTCTACCATCGTCTGGGCTGGCAAAACAGTGATGAGACAGGCCACTGCGAGGTCACCGGCCCCTGGTGCAAGTTGCTTAGAAACTAGCGGGACGCCCGGCACCTGCGCTTTGTGGTTGAACCGGCACCAGCGGTGCCGGGGGGAAGAACCAGCGGTAGAGATCGAACCAGCCATCTCGCTGGGCAATCACGACCTCATGCACCGGATCGCGCTGGAAGATCGCCACCTTGTTTTCAGTCAGCGGCACCCAGGCATAGTTGACCAACGCATATTGCGACTGGATCAGGTTGTACTCATTGAGATAGGAGTCATCGTTACCCGATTCGTGCAGTTGGGTACGACTGTCGATGAGGTAAACAAGCTGGTTGAAGAAGGTAAGTTGAAAACCGGTCACCCGCCACTTCTCCCTGGTCGCCTCCTCCTCTTCGATCACGGTGATTTTGCCCCAGCGGCACACCCCGTGATAGTTGACTCCATTGGCCGACATTTTCAGGTCGTAATGGCAGCCCAGACTGTTGATAAACATCCCGACCACAAACAGCAGCACGACAAGCAGTGGCAACAGCAGCAAGGTATTTTTCAGCGTTCGTTTCATCAGAGATCCCTTACAGCGTTTTTTCGAGCTCTTTATAGGAAAACACGCGAACCTGGTGGCCGGAGACCAGCACCAGCGATGCTGGTTTGACTGGTAGCACATCGCTCCGTGCCTCCATCTGGCAAACAACGCCGGTCGGCGAGTCGGTGCAGTGCACATGGAGCCACTCGAAATGGAGATAGCTGGCGACAAACGCCACCAGCACAACCAGTAGCAGATTGACGTATATCAGGCTCCTGACCAACATTGGCCGCCCGATACCGCTGAGAAAGGCAAGTTTGGCCCGCTCACCAAAAGAACTGGGAGCGGCGGCAGCAGGATCTTTGATGACCTCGTGGTCGGAGCTTGATGGTGTCGACGGTGGCTGCGCAGCAGCTGCAGGCGTGGGCTCGCTCATCGGCTCGGGCAAGGGCTCACTCTCTGTTGGCAGTGCCTTGCCGTAATAGCTCTTCATCTTGCAGTTCAGATGCAGAGAGTACCCTTTTTTCGGGGTACTTCTGATATCCAGCGTCTGGGGGGATGAGGTGAAGTGGCGACGAATATTGGCGATAGCCACGTTCAGGGAGTTGGGGCTGATGGGGCGACCCAACCAGCCGATATCGAGCAACAGATCCTTGTCGCACACCTCGTCATGGTGATCGAGCAGATAGCTGAAAATGAGGCTCTCTGCCGATGACAAGCGCACCACCCGGGCGCTTTGCAAGTTGTCCTTGTCGGCACAGAAGATCAACTCTCGCCTTTTGACATCAAAGACATAATCACCGAAGTGATAGGCTGATATGTTATTGCCTGGCGCAACCCCCGTCATACCAACCACCTGTTATTTGCATTCATCATGAAGAAGATGGGATTCCACACCTGATAAAGCCAGATGGCGGCTCAGGACTCGCTGTAATTAAACGAAATTCTAAAGGGTCGGGATCAGCGGCACAATAGATGCAGGCAGGCATGAGCGGGGAAAATGAAAATATGCGTCCAGCGCTGTCGGACAGCATATCGGGCAGAGCATGATGTTGCGAGTTTCGCGTATCACGGTCACGCCAATCTCAGCTGAACAGTGACATGGGTATGACGAAAAGCGCTGCTGGACAAGGCCCCTTGCCCCTCACAACATCTCGCAGCGCTCACAATAAAGGGAACCTTACCTGCCCCGCAGGATGATCCAACGGGGCGAAGTGAACTGACTAGACCCGAAACTGCTTGAGCAGGGTGTCGAGCTGGGCCGACAGCTGCCGCAGATCGCTGCTGGCTTCGGCAACCTGTGCCACTCTGGCCGCACTCTCGCTGTTGAGCGTCGCAATCCGGTTGACGCTGTGGCTGACCGCCTCCGCCACCGAGTGTTGTTCTTCCGATGCCTGGGCGATATACATGTTCATCTCGCGGATCAGGCTGACCTGATTTTTAATCTTCTCCACCGATATCTGCACATCTGCCGCCTCGATGCCGGCGCGGGATGCCTTCTCCTGACTCTGTTGCATGCCGGCCCCGACATTCTGGGTCGCTTGCTGCAACCGCTTGATACTGGCACTGATCTCCTCTGTCGACTGGCGAGTACGGCCCGACAAGGTGCGTACCTCATCCGCCACCACCGCAAAACCGCGCCCCTGATCACCCGCCCGCGCAGCCTCGATGGCCGCGTTGAGGGCAAGCAAATTGGTCTGCTCGGCAATGCCGTTGATCACCTCGATGATGGTGCCAATGCTGCTGCTTTCGGTCGAAAGGGTACGCATCAGGGTGGCGACCCGCTCCACCTCCCCCACCAGTTGATGGATGGCCTCATTGGCATGGCCCGCCAGATTGTAACCCTGCTCCACATAGAGGTTGGCCTCATCGGTAGCGCCAGAGGTTTTCACCGCGTTACCAGCAACTTCCTGCACTGCCTGACTCATTTCGGTAATGGCGGTAGCGACCTGATCCAGCTCGGATTGCTGGGCGTCACTGCCTACCCGGGTATCTGCCGAGAGGGAGTCACAGAGTTCAGCGGTTTGCAACACACCGGCAGAGAGCTCGTTGATCTCCGCCACCATCTCCTGCAACTTGGCAATAAAGTGGTTGATGTTGGTGGCCAACGCGCCCATCTCATCCTGACGGCTGATCTTCAGACGCCGGGTCAGATCCCCCTCTCCTTTGGCCAGATCGAACACCGCCTGATTCATCTGGTGAAGCGGCCTGAGCACATTGCGATGAATCAGCACCATCAGCAGCGCGATGATGCAGAGATCGAGCACAAGGATCTGCCAGACGGTGGTGATCAACTGCTGCCGCAGTTGGGCCTGAATGGCAGCATCACTGGTTTGCACCAGCAATCGGGCCACGGTGTTTTTCTGGCCGCTGTCGTCATAGACCAGATCATACCCCCCGTAGGCAGACACATCGGCAGGCATGGCTGTCACGGGGGCAATGCTCCCCGCCGTGTCACGGGCAAACCCGGCCACCAGCTTGTCCTTGTTGACCACCAGCAAAGCACTCAGGATATCGGCCGCCAGCTCGGACTTGAGCGATGCCTCGATGAAGGCCGATTCATAATTCCACAGCGGGCCAGGCAGGGAGAGCTGCAGCCGGCCGATGGCCTGTTCGACCAGCGCACTCTGTTTGCTGTAGCTCTCCGCCCTGACCGCGTTGTAGTTGTAAGCGCCAAACAACACCAGTAGCAGACTCACCGACAAGGAGGTCAACACGGCAATCCTGAACGTCAGACTTTTCCAATCCATGGTTTCCTCCCGGTTTTACGGCAGCCGGCGCAGTGCCATTGAGCGGCACTTGCTATTGGTACTGTTACTGGTACTTGGCATTGATCTTGTCGATGGTGCCATCCGCCTTCATGGCAGCGAGGATCTCGTTGAGCTTGGTGATGAGCTCATCGGGCGTATCCTTGTTAAACGCCAAGCTCATCTGGGTTTCCTTGAACACGAAGACCGGCTTGGGTGAGGCCACCTTCTCCTTGCTGGCCAGATAGGGCGCCAGATACTGGCCGGTTGCCCAAAGATCGATGCGGCCGGCCTCCAGTTTCTTCACGTTGGCGGTATCGTTGGCCGCAAGCTGCAACTTGGCAAATCCCTGGGCCTTGAGATATTCGGCGGCCGCATCACCGTTATAGCCACCCACCGAATACTGCTTGGCATCTTCCAGCGACTTGACCGTGATATTGGCGGTCGAACTGGAGAAAAACACCCAGTTGTTATTGACCAGCGGCCCTACCCACTTGAACAGTGCTTCCCGTTCCGGAGTGCGGGTCGTGGAGTAGAGGGCGGTATTGGGAGTACCGAGGGTATCTTCGTACGCCCGTTTCCAGGGCATCAGGGTCAGTTTGTATTCGACCCCAGCACGCTTGAACAGCTCTTCGACCACCTCGGTCGACAGCCCGACAATCTTGCCCCCCTCTCCCTGCATGTTGAATGGCGGGTAATCCTCGGTCATCACATTCAGTGGCGCAGCCTGAACAGCGCTTATCGCCATCATGGAAGAGACTGAAAAAATTGCACTTTTCCACAGCAGTTGATAGTTCATTGCAACCTCGCTTTGCTTGCCATTCATCCCTGAACATCCGCCGTTACCGATGGCGGTGCACGTTTGACCCGCTGGGGTCATGCCGGCTTTCACGGCTCGCCGCCCACCCATGTGCAGCAGCAAACAGATCCGGATTTTGCCTGTGCGTAACGAAACGCAACCGGCGAGGGAGGCTCACACCAAATCGAGGTGGAAACATGCCAGGGCAGCATAAGGGGTGTGCGGAGTGGGGCGGATAAGCCTCTGCCATACAACAGCGCCGTGGCAAAGAAGAAGCGCATCGTTTTATGACAGGGGTCTGGGAGAGAAATGATATAAAACGCCAACATCCATTTTCCCATACTGCTCGAGAAGACCTCAGAGCCAAACCTGTCCTTTAGCTAAGGTCACGAAAAGAGATACGTCAAATGAGAATGCTAACCCCCTCATCTGCTTCCAGATTAGATTCCAGATGAGCTCCGCCGAGCCGAAAAGTGGCGCTAGATACCCGAAAAACAGAAGGCCACCGCAAGGTGGCCTTCTCCAAATCAACGATAAACGTCTGGTGGAACTCAGTCCTTGGCCGCGTCCATCACACCCTCTTCGGAGTGCGCAGGCAGGATCAGGTTGAGCAGGATGGCGGCAACAGAGGCCAGGCCAACGCCGGCCAGCGCGAAGTCGCCAATCTTCATCTCCAGCGCACCGACACCGACAGTCAGAGTCACGGCGACGATGGCGATATTGCGTGACAGTCCCAGATCCACCTTGGATTCCACCAGCGTCTTGAGACCGATGGCAGCGATGGATCCGAACAGCAGCAGCATGATACCGCCCATCACCGGCATCGGGATGGAGGTAAGCAGCGCATTGAACTTGCCGAAGAAGGCCAGAATGATGGCAAACACCGCAGCCCAGGTCATGGTGACCGGATTGAAATTACGAGTGATCATCACGGCACCTGTCACTTCGGCGTAGGTGGTCACGGGTGGGCCACCGATGAAACCGGCGAAGCAGACGCCGATGCCGTCACCGGCCAGCGTACGGTGCAAACCCGGATCCTTGGTGTAATCCTTGCCTGTCACGCCACCAATCGCCAACACGCCACCGATATGCTCGATACAGGGGGCGATGGCTACCGGCAACATGAACAACGCAGCAGCCCAGTTGATCTCCGGGGTTTCGAAGTGGGGCAGCGCCAGCCAGGGGGCGTTCACCATGCCATCGAAACTCACCTGGCCCATGAACACCGCCGAGACATAACCGGCAATCACGCCGCACAGGATGGGGATCAGCTTGATCCACCCCTTACAGAACACAGCTGCAATCAGGGTGACCGCCAGCGAGATACCGGCCAGCGTCAGCGCAGTCCCCGCAGGAACCACCTGCTCACTACCGGCGCGGCCCATCGCCATGTTGCAGGCAACCTGCGCCACAGAAAGACCGATCACCATGATCACCGGGCCAATCACCACCGGGGGCAGCAATTTGTGCACAAACCCCATCCCTTTTGCCCGGATCAGCGCAGCCAGAATGAAATACATGAAACCGGCGGCAAACAGGCCAAACATGGTGGATGGCAATCCCCAGGTCTGGGTGGCGTAGATGATGGGGGCGATGAAGGCAAAGCTGGAACCGAGGAAAATCGGGACCTGGCGGCGGGTGCAGAGCTGGAACAACAGGGTGCCCACACCGGCGCCAAGCAGGGCCATGGAGGGGTTCAGTCCGGTGAGCAGGGGCACCAGAACCATGGCACCGAAGGCGACAAACAGGATTTGCAGCCCGGCGACACTTTGCTTGACTAAGGAAAACATGGATGTCCTTAATTTTTTGATAACTGATGGGGATATTTATCACTTTTCAGTTATCACAAGACTTTTCCAAGGCACAAAATGAACACAAATACGTCACTTGTTGCCTTTTACTGCTTGGGAAGGGCATGAAACTGGCTTTTTAGGCGGGATTCGTTGCTACAAGCATCGAGTATGTGATTTTACGCATTATTGTGACGAACGCCAATCGTTTTTCCATCATGTTTATTGTGTTCATGGTCAAAAATGCCGCCGCCAGGGGCGCGCTCTATAATGGATCCTGTGAATCAAGATGGACAAGGAGTCCCCATGTCACAGCCCCCATTCAAGGCCAGCCAGCGCAGATTGCTTATTGGCTCGGCCATCGCACTCGCCCTGTTTGCGAACCCGTTCAGTTATGATTTCGCCCACAATGAGTGGCAAATGAATCAGGCCTATGCCAAGTCCTGCTTTATCGCCGGCACTCGCATCACGATGGCCGATGGTTCCACCCGCCCCATAGAGACGCTCCGGGTCGGTGAACAGGTGCTGGATCAGCACGGCGGCAGTAACCGGATCCTGGCGATCGAGCGGGTCATACTGGGCAAGCGCAGACTCTACGGGATCAATGATCTGCCCCCGTTCTTTACCGCAGAGCACCCTCTGCTGACCACTCGGGGCTGGGCGGCCATCTCACCGGCCATGACCCGAACCGAAAACCCGCAACTGGCGGTGCTGCCGCTATTTACCGGCATGCAGATAATGTGTCGCCCGGCACCTGCCATGGTGACGGGCAATCTGGCCCTGCAACCCCAGCCGGAATTACTGCTGGTTGAGTCACTCTGCTGGATCGAGGCATCTCCCACTACCGCACTCTTCAATCTGCTGCTCGATGGCAGCCACAGCTACATCGCCAATGAGCTGATCGTTCACAACAAAGATGGCGATGGTGGCGGTGGGGGCAGCAGTGGTGGAGGCAGCAACAGCGGCGGAGGCAGCAACAGCGGCGGAGGCAGCGACAGCGGCGGTGGCAGCGACAGCGATGGGGGCAGCAACAGCGGCGGTGGCAGCGACAGCGGTGGGGGCAGCGACAGCGGTGGGGGCAGCAACAGCGGCGGTGGCAGCGACAGCGGCGGTGGCAGCAACAGCGGTGGTGGCAGCAACAGCGGTGGTGGCAGCAACAGCGGCGGAGGCAGCGACAGCGATGGGGGCAGCGATGACAGTGGCGGCCAAGGCGAGCATGCCGGCGGAGAGCAGCATGGTGGAGGTGAACGGCATGCTGGTGGAGAAAAACATGCAGGGGGAGAACGCCATGGGGGTGGCCGCGGATTTGGCAATGGCGTTGATGACAACGGTGTGGATGCCGTCGATGCCAACGGGAACAAGCTCAGAGGTGACGGCACTGTCGATGACAACGGTGTAGATGCCGTCGATGCCAATGGCAACAAGCTCAGAGGCGATGGCACCATCGATGACAACGGCGTAGATGCCGTCGATGCCAACGGCAACAAGCTCAGAGGTGACGGCACAGTCGATGACGACGGCGTGGATGCCATCGATGCCAACGGCAACAAGCTCAGAGGCGATGGCACAGTCGATGACAACGGCGTAGATGCCGTCGATGCCAATGGCAACAAGCTCAGGGGCGATGGCACGGTCGATGACAACGGTGTGGATGCCGTCGATGCCAATGGCAACAAACTAAGAGGTGATGGCACGGTCGATGATCGCCAGCAAGTGCTTACCGATGAGCAAGAGCGGGCGCTGCTCAACAACGGTTTTCGCCAACAGGGGCAACCATGATGCGTTATCTGCTAACACTCCTCCTGCTCGGCCTCGCAGGCTGCGCCACGGTCGACACTCCGCCGCTTTACCATCAGATGGATAAGGCAGATGTTCAACTGGCCAATCAGGCCCTTGCCAAGGCGCTGGAAACCCGCACCAAAGGGCAGAGCCTCACCTGGTTCAATCCGGCTAATCGTCACTCGGGTAGCGTCACCCCGCTACGCACCTTCCGCCATACCAGCGGGGAGTGGTGTCGCGACTATCGCGAGCAACTCTATATCGGCAAGGCGAGCCAGCAGTGGCAGGATACCGCCTGTCGCAATCAGCAAGGGCGCTGGCGGCCATTGCGAACTTAGTGAATGCCACAGGGTAAACGAAAGGCTCTGTCCCAATTACGTGTTGAAAGGCTAATCTTGAAGTAGGCCATCACCTTGAGGTCTACCATCATGGATACCCCAGCCTTTCAACACCTGTTGTCCCTTTTTCCCCAGTTGACCCTGCGCCAGCGCCGTGTTGCGCAGCAGGAGCTCACTGCACCCCACACCATTACCTCGCTCAATACTCAGTTACCGGCATGCAGTGGCTGCCCCCATTGTCAGGCTGATGTCACCCAGCTGGCGCCTTGGGGATGGAGTCGGGGACTGCGCCGCTACCGTTGCAAACTGTGTCTGCGCACCAGCACCGTTCTGACCAAGACGCCCTTGGCCAGATTGCGTAAAGCACAGTGCTGGGAAGACTACGCGCAAGCCCTCATCGAAGGACTGACTCTCCGCCAGGCCGCGCGGCGCTGTGGGGTCAGCAAAAACACCGCGTTCCTCTGGCGTCACCGCTTCTTGCGCGCGATGGCAACCCATCAGGCCACCCGGGAAGAGGGCATCGTTGAGGTTGATGAGACCTTTTTCCTTGAATCGTTCAAGGGGCAGCGGGGACTGCTGCGTCCACCACGTCATCGCGGTGGTAAAGGTCGAACTCGTGGAACCGGGCCAGATTACATCCCGGTGATGGTGGTACAAGACCGTGCAGGCCACCATGCGGATTTCCAGTTGGAGAAAATAGATGCCGAGACGGTCATCGCGGTGTTGAAGCCGTTGGTGTCACCGGATGCGGTGCTGTGTAGCGATGGGGCGGGTGTGTATGCCTGTTTCAGCAAGGAACAGGGTATAACCCATCAGGTGGTGCGCAATCGTCAAGGCGAACGGGTAGTCGGTGCGTATCACATCCAGCATGTGAACGGATATCACCATCGGTTGAAAGAGTGGATGGAGCGGTTCCATGGCGTGGCGACGCACTACCTGAAGAACTACCTGGGTTGGCGCAGGATGCTGGAGCGTTACGGAAAAGGCGTAAATATCAAAGCATGTTTGCATGAGGCGCTGGGGCGCCCCATTCAACACGTAATTGGGACATAGCCAAACGAAAGGGGGTAGCAGCGCTACCCCCTTGTCATCTTTACCGACCCTTTATCGGGGCGGTGAATACGCGGTTATACCCGACGATAGGGCAGGTAAACCGGCTCCCACATGTGGTTGAGGATATGCTGCTGCAGATCCTGACCGATCAGCGGGTGGGAGGGATCCCGACGCACGATATCCTTGAGCACGGCGGTCGCCACATGCACCGAGATGCTGCGCAGCTCGCGAATGCGTGGATAGACGGCCCCTTTCGCCAGGTCAACCTCACTCACGCACTCGGCCAGCGCAAAGGCGGCGGTCGTGAAGACATCGGGTGTGATCTCGCGGATCTGGCTGACGATGGCCGCCAGACCTACACCGGGGAAGATAAAGACGTTGTTGCCCTGCCCCACCCGGAACTCCTGCCCCTCGTAGCTCACATCCTTGAACGGACTACCGGTTGCAACGATGGCTTTGCCCTTGCTCCAGCGGTAGATATCTTCCGGCAGCGCTTCACAGTTGGCGGTCGGGTTGGAGAGCGGGAACACCATGGGGCGCTCGCAATGCTGCAGCATCAGCTGGATATGCTCTTCCTGGAAGGCACCGCCCGAGCCGCTGGTACCCAGCAACACGGTAATGGGCACATGACGCAGCACATCGGCCAGATTGGCCTTGCCGGGCACCTCGGTATCCCAGCCTGCCAGCAGCAGCCCCGGTTTGGCGTAGCGACGCTTGTACTCGTCAAGCCCCTCGCGGTTGTCGCACACCAGCCCCTGGGTATCCAGAATGTAGATGCGATCGCGGGCCGCCTGCGGATCCATCCCCTCGCGGATCATTCCCGCGCAGATCTGATCCGCGACGCCAACCCCACCGGCGCCAGCGCCGTAGACCAGATAGTTCTGCTGACCCAGGGTCTCCCCCTTGACCTTGACCGCGCCGATGATACCGGCCAGCACCACGGCACCGGTGCCCTGAATGTCATCGTTGAATGACGGCAGTGCCTGCTGATAGCGGGCTAGATTATTGAAGGCATTGGATTTGCTGAAGTCTTCCCACTGCAGCACCGCATTGGGGAAGTGACGCTTGACCCCCTGCACGAACTTGTCGATGAACTCCTCATACTCCTTGCCGCGAATGCGCTTGTGCGGGCGGCCCAGATACATGGGATCATCGAGCAGTTTCTGGTTATCGGTGCCCACATCCAGCGCGATGGGCATGCAGCAGGCGGGGTGAATACCGGCCCCCAGGGTATAGAGCGCCAGCTTGCCGATGGGGATGCCCATGCCGCCAACACCTTGGTCGCCGATCCCCAGAATGCCCTGGCTGTCGGTGACGACTATGATGCGGATCGATTTGGCATCGAAGTGACGGGCCTGACTGCCCATGTCATCCACGTTGTCCGGGGTGATGTAGAGGCCGCGCGGCTTCTGGAAGCGGTGGCTGAACTCCTGACACGCCTTGCCCACGGTCGGGGTATAGATATAGGGAGTCATCTCCTCCACATGGCGTGACAACAGGGCATAAAACAGGGTTTCGTTGCGATCCTGCAGAGCACGCAGGTTCTGGTACTTCTCGATATCGCTGCAAGCGCTCTTGAACCCCTCATACACTCGCTCGAGCTGGGCTTCAAAAGTTTGCACCTGAGGCGGCAGCAAACCATCGAGATCAAAATCGGCCCGCTCCTGTTCGGTAAAGGCTGTGCCCTTGTTGAGGTATCGATTGTTAAGCAGATCAGTGCCGGTCAGTGCAACGGGGCGAAAATCCTGTCCCTGTGCATCTTTCCACAGCAGATATTGTCCGGTAGCCATAGTCATTCTCTTTGATTTACGTGAAATTGCCGTTCGGCAGGAGAGCAAGACTCATAATGAAATCAATCATATGACGTTTACTCGATCGGTTTTGTGAGCTTGGGCATACCCTGCGGCCAAAATAGGCGCCCGGCGGCCCCGGCGAGACAAATTTCCACGGCAAGGAATGAGACTCATGTTAGCATTGCTGGCAACCCAGCCCCTTTCACCGCATCACAGCCGGGAGTGACCTGATGCCCTCGCCTCTGCCAGCCTGCGTCCCCTTCTTTCTGCCATGCGCCTGATCTCGCTGCTTGCTCTGTGGCTATTTCTGACCTGCCAGTCGGCTCTCGCCGCACCGGGCCGGGTGCTCAACATCATCGTGGGTGAATGGCCCCCTTTCGTCTCCGAGCAATCAAAACAGCACGGGCCAGTGGCCCACCTCATCAGCGATCTGTTCAAGGAGGCGGGCTATGAGGTGAAGTTCCACTTCGCCCCCTGGGGTCGGGTCTATTCGCTGGCGGCCAACAGCCAGCTCTACGATGCCACCGCCGTCTGGATGCACAAACCGGAGCGGGAGCAGGATTTTCTGTTCAGCGAAGCGGTGCTGCAGGAGCAGTTTGTCTTCTTCTCCCTCAAATCACGGCAGCTGCAAGCCGAGCGCCTTGAGCAGATCATCGGCATGCGGTTGGGGGGCGATATCGCCTATAGCTACGGGCCCGAGCTGGACAAGATGGTGACCGATGGCAAGGTAATCCAACAGAAAGTCACCGACGTGAAGCAGAATTTCGGCAAGCTGCTGCGCGGGCGGATCGACCTCTATCCACAAGAGCTGCGAGTCGGTCTGGCCGAGTTGCAGAGCCAGCTCGACCCCGCCAGCGCGGCACTCATCACCCACAGTCAGACCCCTTTTCTGCGCAACGACAGCTTCGTGATGTTCCCACGCAAGATGCCGGATTCAGCCAAACTGCGGGATCAGTTCAATCAGCAGTTGCAGCAGGCCATCGCCAGCGGACGTTATCAGCGCTACTTCGAACGGCTGGCCCGGGGGGGCTATTAACCTTAGCGAGGCAAAAACAGAGGGGATAAAACAACGGTGGCGGCCCTTTGTGGCCGCCACCTCTGTGATGCTTGTCAGCGGCTGGCATTAGCCGCTGATGCCCACCTCCAGCTTGAACGGCGTCTTGGCCTTGCTGCTCTCGGCCGCCCCCATCTGGTAGACCCGAATGGTATAAGTGCCCTTGGCAGGCAGGGTCGCCTCAAAGTTGTTCCCTTCCGTAGAGCCGATAAACATCGCCTCCCCCTTGCTGCCCGGCGGCAAAATATTGAAGTAGGGCTTGCCGGTCAGGATCACCACCATGCTCTGGCCCTTGTTGGCCGTCAGCTTGTAATCGAGGGTCTGGCTACCCTGAATGGTGCCGTTGATGGTTGCCCCTGACTCCCCCTTCTTGAACTGCACCTGCTGGGTCTTGATCCCGTCAGCCGCCTGCGCCACGCCCGCAATACCACCGAAGAGCGCAGATGCACATACCGCTGCCAGCCATGCTTTTCTCATCATTTGTCATCCCTTGTGTGAATGGAACCCCTGTTACTGTTGCTCAAGGTGGCCCAAAAAACCATCGCCGTTCGCGGTATAGCTCAATCAATTTGCCATCACGATCGACCCGCCATCAAAAGGGGCGCCGCAGCGCCCCTTCTCTTTACTCTTTGTCGACCATCAGCTTGATTTGCCCGCCTTGGGCTCATCGAGAGTGTGCTTCACCTCTTCATACCAGAGGTCGTGGTGCTCCCTGGCCCAGGTCTCGTCCACCTCGCCGGTCACCATCCCCTCCAGCGCCCCTTCCAACTGGAACAGACCCATGTAGATATGGAAGATAAAGCCGCAGATAAGGATCAAGGCGCCTACGATATGGATAAAGCTGGCCCACTCCATCTGGCGGCGCAGCTGGCCGAAGATGGGGAAGTCGAGGAACAACCCGGTCGCCACCACAATGCCGCCAAACCAGATCAGCAGCCAGAAGATCGCCTTCTCGCCGCCGTTGGAGAAGCCCGCCGAGGGGTGACTCCCCTTGTGCTTGCCGAGCATGCCGCCAAACTTCATGAACCACTGCACATCCACCATGTTGACGATGTTATGGCGGAACCACTTGATGAGTACCCCCATCAGGCAGAGGAAGAAGAGCGGCCCCACATAGTTGTGGAACACCTTGGCAAACCATATCCAGTTCTCCCACACCCCGAGGCTCACCACCGGCTTGATGAAGTACTTGCCGTAGATGATGGCCAGCCCCGACCCGGAGAGGGTCAGGAACATGGCTGCCGTGGTCCAGTGCAGCGCCCGATCCAGCCTGCTCCAGCGCTTGAGCTTGCGCCCGGTGCGCGGTTTGGAGAGCTTGGTCTGCCCCACCACCAGATACATCAGGCCACACATGGCGAGCGACCCGAAAATGGCGATGGCGCCGAGCGGCGACACCCACTTGGTCTTCACCTCGAACCAGAGCTGGCCCGGCACCGAGATCAGCACCCCGTGCTCCGGCGAGCGGGAGGTGGTCACCCCCTCCTGCCCATCCTTCACCGCCCGCCAATAATCGGCGCCGGCAAAGCCGACCGCCTCTTTCTGCGCATCAGCGAAGCCGGGCGCGCTGAACAGCAGCAAGGCCGTCAGCAGCGCTGTCAGCCAGTGTCTCATTGGCCATCCTCCTGCTTGCCAAGCTTGAGCCCCTTGCCTCTGCCATCGTGAGGTTTGCTGGCGTCGCGATAGAGCGCCTGTTCATCAGCCCCCCAAGCTGCGTGAGGAGCACCACGATAGGCAACCCGCTCGCGGAAGATATCGGAGATCACCTGCGCATCCCCCGCCAGCAGTGCCTTGGTGGAGCAAAGCTCGGCACACATCGGCAGCTTGCCCTCGGCGATGCGGTTGGCACCGTACTTCTGGCGCTCCGCTTCGCTGTGATCCTCTTCCGGGCCGCCGGCGCAGAAGGTGCACTTGTCCATCTTGCCCCGATCGCCAAAGGCGGCGGTTTTCGGGAACTGGGGCGCCCCGAACGGGCAGGCAAACAGGCAGTAGCCGCAACCGATGCAGAGATCCTTGTTGTGCAGCACTATGCCGTCGTCGGTGTGATAGAAGCAGTCGGCCGGGCAGACCGCCATGCAGGGGGCATCTGTGCAGTGCATGCAGGCCACCGAGATGGAGGTCTCCCCCGGCAGGCCGTCGTTGAGGGTCACCACCCGGCGGCGCTGGATGCCCCACTCCAGGGCATCGTCGTTCTCGTTCTTGCACGCCGTCACACAGCCGTTGCACTCGATGCAGCGCTTGGTGTCACACATGAATTTCATTCTGGCCATGGGATCAGGCTCCTACTTTGCGAAAACGGCACAGGGTGACCTTGGTCTCCTGCATCTGGGTGACCGGGTCATAACCATAGGTGGTGACTATGTTGACCGACTCCCCCAGCACATAGGGGTCAGACCCTTCCGGATATTTGGCTCGCAGATCCTGGCCCTCGAAGTGGCCGCCGAAGTGGAACGGCATAAAGGCGAGCCCCGGTTTGACCCGCGGGGTCACCAGCGCCTTCACCTTGACCCGGCCCCCTTCCGGCCCCTCGACCCACACATCCTGACCGTCGCGCACACCAACGTCGTTGGCATCCGCCGGGTTCATCTCGACGAACATCTCCTGCTGCAGCTCGGCGAGCCAGGGGTTGGAGCGGGTCTCGTCGCCGCCCCCCTCGTACTCCACCAGACGGCCGGAGGTGAGGATGATCGGGAACTCCTTGCTGACATCCTTCTCCTGCACCGAGGCGTACTGGGTCGGCAGGCGCCACAGGCTCTTCGAATCAGGCCAGGTGGCGTAGTCGGCCAGCAGATCCCGGCGCGGGGTGTAGAGCGGCTCGCGGTGCTTGGGCACCTGATCCGGGAAGGTCCACACTACGCAGCGCGCCTTGGCGTTACCGTAGGGCACAAAGCCGTGCTTGATGGCGACGCGCTGAATGCCGCCAGAGAGATCGGTCTTCCAGTTCTTGCCCTCGGCCTCTTTCTTCTCGGCCTCGGTCAGCTCATCCCACCAGCCGAGCTGCTTCATCAAGTCGGCAGTGATCTCGGGATAGCCATCTTCCACCTCGCTCCCCTTCGGCCAGGAGTCTTCGGCGAGCAGCGAGACACCCTGATACTCGATGCCGAAGCGGGCGCGGAAACCGCCGCCCCCTTCCGAGACCGGAATGCTGGTGTCGTAGAGGATGTGGCTGCCGGGATGTTTCATCTCCGGGGTGCCCCAGCAGGGCCAGGGCAGACCGTACACTTCGCCACTGACCGGGCCGCCTTCGGCCTTGAGGTTGGTCTTGTGGAAGGTGTGCCAGTTCTGCTGGTGCGCCTTGAGCCGCTCCGGGCTCTGGCCGGTGTAGCCCACGCTCCACATGCCGCGGTTGTATTCGCGGGTGATGTCTTCCAAGAGTGGCTGATTGTTCTCTACCTTGATGTGCTTGAACAGCTGGTCGGCAAAGCCAAGCTTCTTGCTTAGCAGATACATGATCTCGTGATCGACCTTGGATTCGAACAGAGGCTCAATCACCTTATCGCGCCACTGCATGGAGCGGTTGGTGGCGGTGACGGAACCATAGGTTTCGAACTGGGTGGTGGCCGGCAGCAGGTAGACGCCGTCGGTGCGATCGTTCATCACTGAGGCAACGGTGGGATACGGGTCGACAATCACCATCATGTCGAGCTTTTGCATCGCCTTCTTCATTTCCGGGCCGCGGGTCTGGGAGTTGACCGCATGGCCCCAGTAGAACATGGCGCGGATGTTGGAGCCCTGCTCGATCAGATCGGCGTTCTCCAGCACCCCGTCCACCCAGCGGGAGACCGGAATGCCGTTGTTGTTCATCGGCAGCTTGCCGTTGTAGGCCTTGTTGTCAAAACGTGCCTTGATCCACTCGTAATCGACGTCCCACACCCGGGCCCAGTGCTTCCAGGAGCCCTCTTCCAGCCCGTAGTAGCCGGGCAGGGAGTCTGAGGTGACGCCAAAGTCGGTGGCCCCCTGTACGTTGTCGTGGCCACGGAAGATGTTGGTACCCGCTCCGCTCTTGCCCACGTTGCCGAGGGCCAGTTCGAGGATGCAGTAAGCACGGGTGTTGTTGTTGCCTGTGGTGTGCTGGGTACCGCCCATACACCAGACCACGCAGCCGGGGCGGTTGTCGGCCAGCAGCTTGGCGGCGCCATAGACCTGCTGTTCATTGAGGCCGGTCACCCGCTCCACTTCCGCCGGAGTCCAGCGCGCCACCTCTTTGTGCACCTCGTCCATGCCGTAGACGCGGGTGCGGATGAACTCCTTGTCTTCCCAGCCGTTCTTGAAGATGTGCCAGAGCATGCCCCAGATAAAGGCGACGTCGGTGCCTGGGCGCAGGGAGAGGTACATGTCCGCCTTGGCGGCGGTGCGGGTGCGGCGCGGGTCGACCACCAGGATCTTGCAGCCGTTGCGCTCTTTCGCCAGCAGGATGTGCTGCATGGCGACCGGGTGGGCCTCCGCCGGGTTGGAGCCGATAAACATGATCGACTTACTGTTGTGCATGTCGTTCAGGCTGTTGGTCATGGCACCGTAGCCCCAGGTGTTGGCGACGCCAGCGACCGTGGTGGAGTGGCAGATGCGCGCCTGATGATCCACGTTGTTGGTGCCCCACAAGGACGCCATCTTGCGAAACAGGTAGGCCTGCTCGTTGGAGTGCTTGGCGGAGCCGAGCCAGTAGACGCTGTCGGGGCCGGACTCCTTGCGCAGGCGCAGCACTTCGTTGCCCACCTCTTCGATGGCCTGATCCCAGCTGATGCGCTGCCACTTGCCACCCACCAGCCTCATCGGGTACTTGAGGCGACGCTCACCGTGGCCGTGCTCGCGCAGGGCCGCCCCCTTGGCGCAATGGCCGCCAAGGTTGAAGGGGTGATCAAAGGCCGGCTCCTGACCGGTCCAGACGCCGTTTTGCACCTCGGCATAGACGCCACAGCCCACCGAGCAGTGGGAACAGATGGTACGCTTCACCTCGACCGGCACCCCGGCCGCCACAGTTTTGGCCTCGGCCCGCTGCATCATGGCAGGGGCCAGCCAACCGGCGGCCACAGCGCCACCGGCTACCAGACCCGAGTTGACCATAAAGGCGCGGCGGGTCAGCCCCTGACCGCGAATGGCCTCATTGCCCTGCTCGCCCACTTGGGGCTGCTCGGCACGTTTTGTCAGTTTCATGAGTTCTCCTTCACTGATCCGGCTCAGTCGGTGCCGCGCAGGGTGCGATAAAAGTCGTGAACATGGGGGGTCTCCCGATAGCCCTTGTCAGGCTCGGTGTCGTGGGTCAGCACCTTTGCCCACCACCCGACCGGTGGCACCGGCCAATACGCCTATGGTGGCGACCACGCCAACTCCCTTGATCAGATTGCGGCGGGACGGGTCTTTCAGCTGTTCATCGCTCATTCTTGTGACCTCTGTTGTTGTTCTTGCCGGCGCCTGCGCGCCAGCTTCGCGTCCAATGGGATATCTCGTCTGCTCGTTTGTTGTGGGTGGATAGGGCGTTCAGCCCGGCACCACGCAGGCGCCAAACGGCAGGCGCAATTCGTTTTCCAGCTTGAAGAAATCTTCGGCAAGGGCGCCGACCGCCCGGTAGAAGCTGCCCCCTTTCGCCTGTTGCTGATCGCGGCAGCAGGCGAGTACCCAGGGGGCAAGGTGGCGCTCATAGAAGCGGTTGCGCTCTGGATGCTGCTCGCCAATCAGTACCGCCATCACCTCACAGAGGGCTGCGAGATGATCTTCCGGCTCGCACACTCCGCTCTGGCGCTCAAAACCGAGGGACTGGAGATCTGCACGCAGCACCGCCAGCGGCAGCTCCATCAGGGAGCCGGTGAGATACCAGGAGGCAAACGGCACAATCTCTCCGCGCCCCAGTCCGATAAAGAGATCCTGATACTCCTCGGCAAGCTCGTTTTCGTGGTGGCCGCTGGCCGCCAGCTGCACCAGCCCCAGCCCTCTGGCAAAGGGGCCCGGCATCGGCTGCAACCCTTGCAGCCAGGCGAGCTGTTCGCCACGGGGGGCGGCGCGCCAGAGGCTTGCCAGCAGGGCGTAGAGATCGACGCTGCTCTGTTCCAGTTCGGTCATGGTCAGTTCGCCAGCCTTTTCGTTATGTTGTTCACTCATCACTGACCCCTCATACCTTGAGCTGGGAGACGGGATCCGCCGCCAGCGCCGCAAACACATCCTTGACTCGACAGTCCTCGCACATCAGGAGCCGCTGGGCGGCCTCGTTCTGGAAGTGGGAGTGACCGGCCAGTTTTTGCTGGATGCGGCGGATCATCGAGGCGGGCGCGAACGGCTTGGCGCAGCGAATGCAGCAGGCAGCCTCTTCGGCTTTCAGGCTCTGCACGGCGCGGCGTGCCTCGGGCACGGGTTGCAGGCGGGGCACCAGTACGATGGCCTGCTCGGGGCACGCCTTTTCGCACATACCGCACTGGATGCAGTCCTGCTCGATAAAGTTGAGGCCGGGCGCATGCCCCACCGCATGCAGGGCGCGGCTCGGGCAGACCGCCACGCAGCCCATGCAGAGGGTGCAGTCAGCGTCTTTCAGCTCCACACTGCCGTAAGGGGCGCCGTGGGGCACCGCCAGCGGCTCGCGGCTCCCCTCGTTGGCCTGCCAGAGGGCATCGAAGGCGGCAAACAGGTTCTCCCGTTTGTCTCCTTTGAGCGGCTTCTCCAGCAGGGCAACGGCTGGCTGGCCGGAAACAGGCTCACCAGCATCCGGGTTAAACAGGGCAATACGATCGGCAGAAAGACCCGCGCCCGCCAAGAGCACGGCGGCGCTCGCCAGCTCCCGCTCAACCAGCGCACGGACGCTTGCGGGGGCATCGTCACCGAGCGCGATGCGCACCGCACTGGCGCCATAGGCAAGGGCGGCGAACCAGCTCTCGATACCTAGACTCGCGCTCTCCTCCACCCAGACCGGCAGCCAGTTGGCGGGCAGGCGGGTGAGTTCGGCTTCCACCCATTCGCGCTCGCTTTCACCGGTGATCAGCAGTCGAGGCGCTTCGCCGCCCGCATCCCGGTAGTGCTTGAGCAATCTGAACAGATAGTCGCCGCTGGTGTTGGCGTCGGGCTGGTGATAGGCAATCGCCCCGGTCGGACAGGCCGAGGCGCAGCTACCAAAGCCCTGACAGAGATGGGGATCGATCTGGATGCGACCATTGATGGGCTTGAGGGCATCGGTCGGGCAGACATCGAGGCAGCGGCTGCAACCGGGCACGCCACGGGCGGTAAAGGCGCAGGCCTCGGGGTCGAGGCGAAAGTAGCGCGGCTTGTCGAAGATACCGGTCAGCGCACAGAGCTCGGCAAGCCGTTCGGCAAGCCCTTGATCATCGGCAAGATGCAGATAACCCACCGGCGGACGCTCCAGCGCAAAGAGCGGGGTGCGGCCCAGATCGGCCACCAGATCGAAGCGCGGTTCCCGTGGCTGTTCACTAACAGCAGCCGCTTGTTGTGGAAAGCCTTGTTGTGGGAAGCAAAGTGCCGCCAGATTAACCCGCTCCCCCTGACCATTGAGGCCGGTAAGCTGGAACTGCCCCAGATACCCTGTCAGGCCCGGTTCGCGCAGGGTCAGGGCCGCGAGGGATGCAGTGTCATCGAAAATAGATTCGAGATCGGCCGCCTCGGCATCGTGGACCGCTTCGCTCACCAGCAGGGTGGGCTTCACCCCGGCGGGCAGCAGGCTGGCAGCGCGGCGAATGCGATCTTCCGGGCCGACCAGCAGCAGGCGCCCCTGACTCTGGTAAGAGACAGTGGCCGGGATCAGGTTGTCGGTCTTGACCGTATGCTGCAGGGCATAGGCGCGAGCGCGCGCGTTATGCTCGGCCGCCCCCGCCCCATGGGCAAGATTGGAGGCCAGATTTGGGGTCAGATTTGGCAATGTTTGTTCAGTGCTCACATACGCTCCTGTGCGCGCCACCTCATGGGATGGGCGCTTGTTGGTAAGCCGAGAGAGCAAGAGGCGAGCCAACTCCCCCGGAAAAAAAGTGACTGACAGGGAGTCAGGATCCTGAGGGTTCCATTCCCCCACCTTTGGTTGGGACATTTTGTCCACCAGAGGAAACCAAAATGTCCCGATCGTCGGTGTGGGTTTGAGAATGGTTATCAGCCAGCTCGGGCGGCTCGGCGGCAGGTTCGCTGGCAAGCGCCACCAGTTCAGCGGATCCGGTTGGCGGATTGGTCGATTCGCTCTCCGGGGCGGTTACCTGATCCACCAGCCAGTTGCGCAGCCCGGCGGTCAGGGCCGCAGGCAGCAATTCGGGCTGGCTGAAATCCTGGGTGTAGTCGTCGAGCCCATCCGGCTTGTGAGTGCGAAACATGGCCCGCAGCGCCTCCCTGTCGGGGAGTTTGGCCTTGTCCGGCTGAGCCGTTATTAGCGGCGGTTCGCCACTCCCAGCCCCCTCAACGGCAAGGGGTTCACTGCTCCCCTTGTCAGTGCTGACTACGGGGCTATCCAGCGCAATATCTGGAGTTTCACCTTCGCCACTGCCTTCTATGGGGGTGGCAACAGCCTCGGGGCTAACCTCTTCCCTCGGCTGCAATGCCTGATGCTTGCGCGCCTCACTCTTGCGAGACGACCAGCGCTTGAGGAACTCACTCATGGGCGCTGTTTCCGGCCTTGTTTACGGCACAGGTTCCGGCGTCGCTGCCACGCTCGCGGCCATCGGGGCCGGTGGCTTTCACGGCGCCACAGCTGGCTTGATCCTGGCTATCGACACCGAGCTGATCCTGCGCCCGACCCTTGCCCTTCTTGCCCTTGCGGCGGGCCTCCAGCAGCTCGCCGTGACGGCCGATAAAGGCCTCCACCCAGGCTTGCAGCGCCTCGGGTAGCGGGCAGGAGAGCACCTGCCGCTCGCCATCCATATAGGCGGCGGCCACGGTCTGGCTCAGGGTCAGGCCATCGGCCACAAAGCCACTGTCCACGCGGCTTCCGGTCACAAACAGGCGGGGCGAGCCGGAGCTCAAATTGAAGCGATAATCCCCCCGCTCGTCACGAAACAGGGTAAGGGGCAAGGCACCGGCTGCCTCAGGTTCGGCGGGGTGGAGCGCAGCAATCTCGAAACGGCGGCTCTGCCAGCGGCCAACCTGGCTGTCGATGGCCTTTAACTCCAGTTGCAGCCAGCGCTGCGGGGGCAAGGTATTGGTTGTCTCTTGCACTGTCACGGCTCCCATCAGAAGGTCTCTGCCGGGCCGCCCTCCCCCGTAATCCACCCCGTTCGGGGCGGATCACGGCAGGAGATTTATGGCGGCCACGGCCATCAATGGGATAAGACTTAGCAAGAGTGGGGCCAAGGCAGGTTTGGTGGTTGATGGGGGCTTTGATGCGGGTTGGCGCGGGCGTAGGTTGCGGGCGTAGGTTGGTGCTGAGCGCAGCGAAGCCCAACATGCGGAGCAAGACTAATCCGCCAGCGCATGAACGAGGAGATGGCAATAATCGAATAACTCTGAATTATCCGATTATTGCCCTAATAGATTGCACTAAGTAAACATTAGGTTTCACATTAATAAATAACAAATCCTTTAGTGTTAACCTACCTCTACAGGAATATACATCAGTTTATTTAAAATAGTTCATGGATATATGACACGGAAAACCAAATCTATTTATCTGAATAAAGTTGAGGTATTTCTTTTTCCGTCAACTCAATTAGTTCTATTCGTAAAAGCCCATTAATTATTGAGGGTTCAAAAAAATCCTTTATACGCTCAACATTCTTTCTACTTTTATGCTTTTCATTTTCTTCAATGTCGATGTCAACCAACAGTAAATTTAAATGTGCATTTGCACCTCTGATTTTGTTATATAAAAATATTTTATTAAGCATTAGATAGACTCTTTCTCTCATCATAAAAGATGAGAGTCTTGATAATTTAACTTCAACAAAAATTTCGCTTTCTCCAGTATTGATATAACCATCGTAGATTGGTTGTATATTGCTAATTGCATCAATACCACTAAACTGCGTGACTAACTTAGCCTCTTTAACTAAAACAGTATCTGTGAGATTTCTTTTTTCTAAAAACTTAGAAAAAGCAATATCTTCTAATCGTTGGTGGTTAATTAGCTTCCTGATAGGGCGAACAAGTTCCGTAGATTCTTCACTTTCTTCATCGCGCTTTTTGTTAACTTCATCATGCGTCGCTATTTCCACCCCTATTTGTTTAGCAAAGTCAGGTAGTCCGATGATATTTGTACTTGATTGATTTTGAGATATAGATGTGACTACGTTAACTAATTGTCTTCTTAAATCTGCATTTTCAGAATCAAGTTTATTGAGAGATTTTTCTTTCCTTGATTTCTCTAGACATGGTAAATATTTTACCTACACTAAAGTTATCAAAACTCTCGCTAAGTGCAATAACAATTAATAAAACAATAAGAGTTGTAATACCAGTGGATATTGTTCCTTTAGGCTCGACAAAAATAAAACTATACGTAACAAGCCAGATGATAAACCCTATCAAGCCTACTATTAAAACCCTTACAAAGACATTAACTTTATTTTCGTTCATCCATTTACCTACTTACGAATTAGTACTCAGTTTTTTACTTCAAGTTAAAACACATAATTTTCAGATTGGAACACAGACTCGATGTGCCTATCTTTATGAAATTAAAGCTCTTTGTCTAGCACTGATCATGCCTCAAACGAGGATTCTTATTACATCAATTATCTATAGCGTAATCTGGAACAAAACTTGCTGTGTCCCTCCCCTTAGATCCCGGCAACCGGTCGCGAGGGGCCCATGACACCGACCTTTATCAAAAGCAATGCTGCCGCCCAGCTCACCATGGCCGTCGAGGTGATGGATGAGCAAGGCACGCTGCAAACCCGCCAAATCGCCTGTGAGCGGCCACTGACGGTCTACCTCAACTGGAAGGAGATCGTAACCCTGATGACGCTGGGGGCCCGCCCCGAGGCGCTGGTGCTGGGTTATCTGAAAAATCAAGGTTTTATCGAGGATATTGCGGCCATCGAGTCGGTGATCGTCGACTGGGAGAGCGAGGCTGCCGCCGTGGTGAGCAGCCAGCAGGCCGAAGATCTCGACAAATCCTTGGAGAAGAAGACGGTCACCTCCGGCTGTGGTCAGGGCACCATGTATGGCAGCGTGATGAAGAAGCTCGAAGGGGTAGTCTTGGCCGCGCCCGAGCTTAAACAGAGCACCCTCTACGCCCTGCTCAAGGCGCTGTCGGCCCATAACGAAACCTACAAGATGGCGGGTGCGGTGCATGGTTGCGCCATCTGCCGCGGCGCTGAAATCCTCTCCTTTGTCGAGGACGTGGGGCGCCACAATGCAGTGGATACTCTGGCGGGCGAGCTCTGGATACGCGGCGAGGCTGGCCACGACAAGATCTTCTACACCACAGGGCGGCTCACCTCGGAGATGGTGATCAAGGTGGCGCAGATGGGCATTCCGGTGCTGCTGTCGCGCTCCGGCGTCACCCAGATGGGGCTGGATCTGGCCCGCCAGCTCGGCATCACCATGATTGCCCGCGCCAAGGGGCGCCATTTCGAGGTCTTTAGCGGCCACGACCATATGGTGCTGGACGAGAAGCCGCCGGTGCTGGCGCCCGGTTCAACCAGTCGCGGGATGCGGGACTAAGCCATGAATGAATTTATGAACGTGAAGCAGGTGGCGGAGTACCTCGATCTCAACGAGAAGAAGGTCTACCAGCTCGCCAACGAGGCGCGCATCCCCGCCACCAAGGCGACCGGAAAGTGGCTGTTTCCCCGCTCCCTACTCGACCGCTGGCTGCTCGGCAGTTGCCACGAGGGGGTGATGAACGACCGGCTGCTGCTGGCAGGCTCGGACGATGTGCTGCTCCACTACGCCAGCAGCCGCTTGGCCCAGCAGCTCGGCACCCAGGCACTGGTGGGCTACACCCCGTGCGGCACCCGTCAGGGGCTGGCGATGCTGGCGCGCGGCCATGTGGATCTCTGCGCCATCCACTGGGGGCAGGCCGAAGAGGCCCACCTGCGCCATCCGGCGCTGGTGCAGCAGTATCAGGGCCACCGGCAATGGGTGATCGTTCATGGATTTCGCCGAGTGCAGGGACTGGTGCTGGGCCAGGGGCTGCAACCCAAAGAGGCGAAAGAGGCGCTCGACTGGCGCTGGGCCATGCGTCAGGAAGGCGCTGGCAGCCAGCGCGCCCTGCAGGAGTGGCTGCAAACCCAGGGGGAGTCGCTGACCCGGCTGGAGCGCACCCTCGAGGTCAATAGCGAGCGGGAACTGGCTGCCGCCATCAGCCGCGGCGATGCGGATGTCGGGCCCGGCGCCCAGAGTACCGCCACCGAGTTTGGCCTCGGCTTTATGCCCTTGTCGCAGGAGTGCTTCGATCTGGTGATGCCGCAGGGGGTCTTCTTTCGCACCCTGCTGCAACAGCTGATCGGCTGGCTGCAATCCCCCGAGGGACGCGAGCTGGCGGCCCGCCTCGGCGGCTATGACCTGACCCAAAGCGGCAAGCTGGTGTGGAGCCCGCAGTAAAGAACCACTCACCCAAAGACAAAACAGCCCGCCAACCATGTTGACGGGCTGTTTTTATCACGGGCCTTTTTATAACAGCATCAATCGCTTGTCTCACGCCCCTCGGCATTGAGGGCGATGCGCCACCCTTCCAGTTTCGCAGGCTCGCTGCCGCTGGGCAGCAGAGCATGGCTGCGCAACCGTACGGTAAAGCAGCTCCCCTGCCCCGGGGTGGAGTCCACCAACAGCTCGCCGCCCCAGCGGCTGATGATGCGGTGGCTCAGGGCCAGCCCCAGCCCGGTGCCGGTGGCGCGGGTGGTGAAGAAGGGGTCGAAGATCTTGTCGATAATGGCCGCCTCGATGCCGCTGCCGTTGTCGATCACCCGCACTTCTGCCCCGCGCAGCTGACCCAGTTCATCGACCCAGTCGCGGCTCTCGACCCGGATCTCCCCCTGCTCCCCCAGCGCGTGGCTGGCGTTGACCAGGAGGTTTATCAGCACCTGCAATAGCTGCTGGCGATCCGCCTCGATGGGCTGCTGGGCCCTGAGATCGGCCACCAGCTCCACCTGCTGCTGGCGCAGGGCGGAGCGCACCAGGGTCAGGCTCTCCTCGATGATGGGGTTGAGGTGCTGCCACACAGGCGCCGTCTCGTAGTCGCCGGGGCGCGAATATTGCAGCAGGCTGCGGGTGATGGCGCGAATGCGCTCGATCTGGGCCAGCACCAGCGCCAGCTCCTCGCTGACCGGCTCGGCCGCCTCTCCCAGTTCCAGCTTCATCAGCTCCACATTGCCGAGGATCACCGCCAGCGGGTTGTTGATCTCGTGGGCCACACCGGCCGAAAGTTCGCCAAGGGCTGCCAGCTTCTCGCTGATGAGCAGCTGCTGGCGCGCCTCGGTCAGCATATGAATATGATCTTCCAGCTCGGCGGTCTTGAGCTCGAGGCTTTGGGTACGCTCGGCCACCTTCTGCTCCAGCTCGTCGGCGCTGCGAGCCATCTGCTGCTGATGCGCTTCTTGCCTGTCCAGCATGGCGTCGAACTGGCGACCGAGTTGGGCCAGCTCGTGGTCAGGGTCGAGGGCCAGCGGGCCGATGCGAGCCGACTCCCCGGCCTGCACCTGCCGCACCACCTTGTGCATCCGCTCGATGGGGGAGAAGAGATCCCGCGCGCCGCGATAGACCAGCAGGCCGGAGAGCAGCAACAGCAGCACTACGCCGGAGCCCAGCTCCACCAGATTGGTGAGGTAGGTGCGGATAATGGGCCACTCGAGAAAGCCCACATAGAGCATGCCGATCCGCTCGCCCCTGGCTCCCAGCAGCGGCTCGTAACCCGAGACATACCAGGCGTCGTGAACGAAGGCGCGGTCAACCCACATCTCCCCTCGCCCCAGCACCTGTTCGCGCACTGGCGGCGAGACCCGGGTGCCCACCGCCCGCCCCACCTGACGGCTGCTGCTGACCGGCACGTTGGTGCTCACCCGCAGATCATCGAGAAACAGGGTGACGGTGCCAACGCTGCCATCTGGCAGGGTATTTTTGGCAAACACCTGCCCCTTGAGCTCATCCACCAGCCGGGTGCTGCCGTTGACAAGCTCGCCCCCCTCCAGCACGGCCCAAAGGGAGCCGTCGCGGCCCATCACAGGGGTCAGTGACAGACTGATCAGCCCCCTGTTCTCCACCACCCTGGTGCCATCCCGCTGCCACAACACAGCCCGCTTGGCCAGTTGCGGGGAGAGGGCGAGCATCTCCTGCTGTGACCAGACCACAAAGTGGCTGACGCTGCGTCCGGCCGTGAGGGCGGCGCGCTCCTGCGCCGTCAGCTGATCCAGCTCGGGGCCACGGCGCAAGCGCAGAAAATCGAGACCATAGTTGGCCGCCAGCGGCATCACCCAGTCATGCAGCTGATCCGGCGATTCCCGCAGCCGCAGCTGAAAGGCCCAGGCATCGCGCAGATGCTCGAGATGCTCGGTCTGGCGCTGCTGCTGCACCGTGATGGCGTGGTGGGCCACCCCAAGATCGCTGCGCACCGTGGTGAGCAGGTTCTGCCAGCTGTAGGTGAGAGTCCAGTAGAGGGTGAGCGCGATCATGCCCACCAGAGTGAGCATGATGGGTACCGAGGTGAGCAGCAGCAGGCGCCAGCGCACCTTGGTGCGCACGCAGCGGGGCAGCAAGGCGCGCATGCAGCGGGAGAGCAGGGTCAGTTTCATCGCCACCCCATCCAGTCAGCCTTCCTCATTCGATGGCCCACTCCTTGAACTTGCGATCCAGCGTCTTGCGCGCCACCCCGAGCACCCGGGAGGCGGCCGACTTGTTGCCATCATGGCTGGCCACCACTTGCAGGATGTGGGCTTTTTCTACCTCCGCCAGCGGCCACGCCAGCGGGTAGCCCTCCTCGCTCGCCCCCGGTTCGGCGGGCTTGCTGCTCAGCCAGTAATCCGCCGGGGGCTTGCCCAGCAGCAGGCAGCGCTCGATGAGGTTGCGCAGCTCCCGCACGTTGCCGGGCCAGGGGTAGGCTTGCATCGCTACCACATCCTCATGGGTCCAGCTCAAAGAGCCCATCCCCATCTCGGCGGTGAGCTGGCGGGTGAAGTGGTGCACCAGCGCGGGGATATCGTCGATCCGCTCCCGCAGCGGGGCGACCGGCAGCGCCACCACGTTGAGGCGATAGAAGAGATCTTCGCGAAAGCGGCCTGCCTCCACCTCGGCCTTGAGGTTGCGGTTGGTGGCGGCGACGATACGCACATCCACCGCCAATTCGCGCTCGGCCCCCACCGGGCGGATGGCCTTCTGCTCCAGTGCCCGCAGCAACGAGGCCTGCATGGCAAGCGGCATCTCGCCGATCTCGTCGAGAAACAGGGTGCCCTGATGGGCGACCCGGAACAGGCCGTCGCGCCCCTTGCGGGCGCCGGTAAAGGCACCCTGCACGTGGCCGAACAGCTCGCTTTCCAGCAGCTCCGGCGCAATGGAGGCGCAGTTGAGGGGCACAAAGGCCCCCATCCGGCCGGAGAGTTGATGCAGAGCGCGGGCCACCAGCTCCTTGCCGGTGCCGGACTCCCCCTCCACCAGCACGGCGGCATTGGAGGGGGCCACTCTGGCGATGAGCGTCTTGAGCTCGCGGGTCTTGGCGCTGTCGCCAATCAGGGTGGGCGGGAACAGCTTGCTCACCTCCCGGCGCAGCAGCAGGTTCTCCCGCTCCATCTGCCGGCGCTCGATGACTCTGTCCACCGCCTGCACCATCTGATCGAGGTTGAAGGGCTTGAGGATAAAGTCGCTGGCGCCGAGGCGCAGCGCCTTGAGGGCGGTTTCCATATCGCCAAAACCGGTCATGAAGATGATGTCGCTGCGGCGGGTGGCGGGGTCTATGGCCTCGTGCCACTCGATGCCGGAGCGCCCCGGCAGCCGGATGTCGGCGATGATAAGGTCAAAGTGAAGGCGGCAGCGCAGGGCTTCCGCCTCCTCCACGCTGGCGGCAGTCTCAATCTGGGCAAAACGCTTGGCCAGCGCCTTGGCCAGAAAGCTGCGCATGCCGGGCTCATCGTCAACGATAAGCAGGGAGAGGGCAGACCAGCGGCTGGGAGGGAGTGTCATGGAAAAAAGTACCTCGGATGCACGTACGGTCGGTGAATGTCCCGATAACCGGAACCTTAGTGGGACATTTTGTCCTTACCGTATCAAAAGCACCAACACCAATTATTAAAAGCGATAACAAGCTCACCTAATTGATTCTAATAAGCTTCTGTTTTTAAACGGCAAACCGTGAATACAGCGGCAAAGGAACAGTTTGGCACCCTGCTTGCTTACTCTTGCCCTCTCCTCAGCCACCCTGAAAAAAGTTGCATCACGATGACGATAAAAACCAGCCTCAAACGTTTTGCCCTCTCCCTCGCCGCCAGCCTGCTGATCGCCGGTGCGGCCCACGCCGAAGCGGATACTAATGCCACAAAAGCGCCGATCCGCCTCGCCACCACCACCAGCACCGAGCAGTCCGGTCTGCTGGGCTGGCTGCTGCCCCAGTTCACCAAGGAGACCGGTTATCCGGTGCAGGTGATGGCGGCCGGTACCGGCCAGAGCCTGAAGATGGGCGAAAATGGCGACGCGGATCTGGTGATGACCCACGCCCCCTCTGCCGAGAAGAAGTTTGTCGACGCAGGCTTTGGCATCGAGCCAGTGCACCTGATGTACAACGACTTCGTTATCGTCGGCCCGGCCAAAGATCCGGCGGGTCTGGCCAAGCTGCACGACGCGGCCAAGGGGCTGCAAGCCATCAAGGATAAAGGCCAGACCTTTATCTCCCGTGGTGACGAGTCCGGCACCCACATCAAGGAGAAGACCCTGTGGCAGGCGGCTGACGTCAAACCCGAGTTTGCCGGTTACAAATCCATCGGCCAGGGGATGGGCCCGACCCTGACCATGGCCTCCGAGCTTGGTGCCTACACCCTGACCGACCGCGGCACCTGGCTCGCCTACCAGAGCAAGCTGGATCTCGCCGTACTGCTGGAGGGTGACAAGCGCCTGTTCAACCCCTATCAGGTGATCCTGGTCAACCCCAAGCGCTACCCGGATCTCAACACCGAAGGGGCCCGCACTCTGAAGAACTGGCTGGTCTCCGAGCATGGCCAGAAGTTGATCGGCGACTTCAAGGTGGCGGGTCAGGCGCTTTTTGTAGCGGATGCCAACGGGAAATAATGGCAACCCTGACCCCTGCGATGACCTTGATGGCCCTCCCCCGGTTCGCTGAGGGAGGCGCCTGATGCCGACCCTGCTCGACACGACCTTATTGACGGCCCTCGCCCTGCACGATGAGAGAGAGGTCTGATGCCGACATTGATCGACACGACATTGGCGGCCCTCGCCCTGCTGTTCAGTGGTGACACCGAACTGTGGCAGGTGGTGGGGGTCTCCTTCTCCGTCTCCGGCATCGCCCTGCTGCTGGTGCTGCTGCCCGCCTTGCTGCTGGGCTTTGCCCTGGCCTATCTGCCGCTGCCCGGCCGCTGGCTCTGGCTCTCCTGCATCAATACCCTGCAATCGGTGCCGACCGTGGTGATTGGCCTCATGCTCTATATGCTGCTGTCGCGGGCCGGCCCCTTTGGCGACTGGAAGCTGCTCTTTACCCAGCAGGCGATGGTGGTGGGGCAGATGCTGATCGCCTTTCCGGTGATCGCCACCATGGCTCACGCGGCGTTTGTCCAGAGTGACCGGCGCGCCTGGGAGACTGCCCTGACCCTGGGGGTCTCCTGGCCCAAGGCGCTGATCGGCCTGATGCACGAGTGCCGCTTTGGCCTGCTGGCCGCCATCATCGGCGCCTTCAGCCGTATCGTCACCGAGGTGGGCTGCTCCATGATGGTGGGGGGCAATATCCTGCACTTCACCCGTAATATCCCCACCGCCATCGCGCTGGAGACCCAGAAAGGGGCCTTCACTCAGGGGGTGGCCCTCGGCATAGTGCTGCTCACCCTCGCCCTCTTGCTCAACCTGCTGCTGACGGCGTGCCGCGGCCACAGCTATCTGAAGAACTGACCATGCCCCCACTGTGTATCAACAGGAGTACCCCATGGCCCTGACCGCCCACCAGCTGACGATGCGCTTTGGCGAGCGCCAGCTGTTCCAGATTGACCGGCTCGCCATCGCACCGGGGGATGCCATCTGGCTGCATGGAGCCAACGGGGTGGGCAAGACCACTCTGCTCAAGATCCTGGCGGGGCTGCTGGCCCCCACCCGCGGCCACACCAATCTGCCGGGGCGCTGGCAACAGCGGCTCAACCGGCTGCTCAAGCGGGATCTGGGGCCGGGCCGGGTCACCTATCTGCACCAGACCCCCTATCTGTTCGATCGCACGGTGCACGACAACGTGGCCTGGGCGCTCGATAAACAGCTCGGCAGCGAGATCCGGGTGTTCGAGGCGCTGCGCCGGGTCGAGCTGGAGGGGCTGGCGCGGGAGCACATCAGCATTTTGTCCGGTGGCGAACGGCAACGGCTGGCGATGGCCCGTGCCTGGGCGCTGCAACCGGCCTTTCTGCTGATGGATGAGCCCACCGCCAATCTGGACACACATTCGGTTGCCCTGATGGCCGCATTGGCGCAAGATCTGCGGGAACATGGCAGCGGCCTGGTCGTCATCAGCCACCAGAGCAACGCATTGACCTCCCTGTGCGAGCGGCAATGGACCCTCGCCCGTGGCCAGCTGCAAGAGACGACCCCTTTAAAAATCATCGAGCGACATGACTTCAAAAAGCGACAGCCACTCTGATCCCGTTGCCGTATCAGCAGTGATCCTGGCAGGAGGCCGCGCCACCCGGATGGGGGGCGAAGACAAGGGATGGGTAACATGGCGGGACGCCCTCTGATCGACCATGTTTTGGCGCGCCTGCGCCCCCAGGTGGATGAGGTTCTGATCAACGCCAACCGCAGTCAGCCCCGCTATCAGGCGCTGGCCCCGGTCATCAGCGATGACAACAACGACTATCTCGGCCCGCTGGCGGGCATGCAGGCAGGTCTTGCTGCCGCCCGTCACGACTGGGTGCTGTTTGTCCCCTGCGATGGCCCCGCCCTGCCGCTGGATCTGATGAGCCGCTTTCGCGCCGCCCTGACCCCGGATACCGAGCTGGTGGTAGCCCACGATGGCGACTGGCTGCAACCCGTGGTGGCCCTGCTGCACAAATCCCTGCTCCCCTCCCTCACCGCTGCGCTGGCAGAGGGAGAGCGCAAAATCGATATCTGGTTTGCCCGCCACCATATGGCGGTGGTGAGCTTTGCCGATCAGCCGGATGCCTTTATCAATCTCAATAGCCCGGACGAGCTGGCCGCCTACGAGGCCCGTCTGCTTGCCCCGGCTATCGACCCCCAACAAGGAGTCACCTCATGACCCCGGCCCCCACTCTTCCCCTGCTCGGCTTCGCCGCCTGGAGCGGCACCGGCAAGACCACCTTGCTGGAGCAGTTGATCCCCCTGCTGGTGGATCGCGGCCTGCGCATCGGGGTGCTCAAGCACGCCCACCACGACTTTGATATCGACCAGCCGGGCAAGGACAGCTATCGCCTGCGCAAGGCGGGTGCCCAGCAGATGATGGTGGCTTCCCGCCGCCGTCATGCTCGCATCATTGAAACCGAGCTGGCCGAAGCCGATTTTCGCCAGCTGCTGGCCAGCTTCGATCAGACAGAGCTCGACCTGCTCTTGGTCGAGGGGTTCAAGCACGAGCACTTCCCGAAAATCGAGCTGCACCGCGCCGAGATTGGCAAGCCGCTGCTCTTCCCCGAAGACAGCGACATCATCGCGCTGGCCAGCGATCAGCCACAACAGAGTGGCGAACAACAGCAGACAAGCCTGCCCCGACTCGATATCAACGATCTGGCGGCTATCGCCGACTTCGTCTGCCGCTGGCTTGACGGCTGCCAGAGCAAGGAGCCGGAGGCGGGCAAGGGCTTTCTCTCGGTCGAGGCGGCCCGCAACGCCATTCTGGCGGCCCTCACCCCGAGCACTGCCTGCAGCGACAAACCGCTGGCCCAGTGCCACGGCGCTGTGCTGGCCGCCGATCTGATAAGCCCCATCAATGTGCCTCCCCACGCCAACTCGGCGATGGATGGCATTGGCCTTCGCAGCGACGATCTCGCCGCCGGTCGCTGGCAACTGGTGGGGGAAGTGCTGGCGGGCCAGCAGCGCCACGAGCCTGTGCTGGCCGGTCAGGCGGTGCAGATCATGACCGGCGCCCCGCTCCCCCCCGGCGTCGATACCGTGGTGATGCGGGAAGAGACGCAGATTGAAGGTGAGTGGGTTACGGTCACCGCACCGATCCAGGCGGGACAGAATGTGCGCCTGGCCGGCGAAGATCTCGCCAAAGGTGCGGTCGCCATCCCGGCCGGTACCTGGCTTGGTGCCCCCCAGCTGGGGCTGGCGGCATCACTCGGTCAAGCCAGTCTCACGGTGCGCACCCCGCTGAAAGTGGCGCTGTTCAGTACCGGCGACGAGGTGCAGGCGCCGGGCGAGCAGCTCGCCCCCGGCCATATCTTCGACAGCAACCGCTTCACCCTGATGGCCCTTATCCGCGCCGCTGGTTGCGAGGTGATGGACCTTGGCATCATTCCCGATGACAAGACCATCCTGCGCCAGCAGCTGGAGCAGGCCGCCGCCAGTGCCGATCTGGTGCTGAGCTCCGGCGGGGTCTCGGTAGGCAACGCCGACTTTATCAAGCTGGTGCTGGCAGAGCTCGGCCAGATCGATTTCTGGCGCATCCAGATGCGCCCGGGCCGCCCGCTCGCCTTTGGCAAGCTGGGGCAGACCCCCTTCTTCGGCCTGCCGGGCAATCCGGTGGCGGCGATGATCTGCGTGCTGCAGTTTGTCGAGCCCGCTATCGCCCGCTTGCAAGGCAAGCGGTGGCAGCCGCTGCGCCTCTCGGCACTGGCAGACGAGAAGATGAAGAGCCGCCCGGGTCGCACCGAATTTCTGCGCGGCATCTTCCATCAGGACCGTAACGGCCAGCTGCGGGTGCGCACCACTGGGCCACAGGGCTCGGGTATTCTGAGCTCCATGGCCGAGGCCAACTGCCTGATTGAAATCGTACCGGATCAACCCGGGATCGCCGTTGGCGAGCGGGTCTGGATCCACCCCCTGCAGGGACGACTGGCCTAAATCCCGACGGGGCGTCGGCCGGATGCACGGCGCCCCGTCACCCACCTGACAGGAGGCAGACCGTGCGTCTTGATGCCCCCCTCTCCCGACTCGATCTGCTGGTCTATGGCCGCTACCGGATCATCCATGGCCTGCGCATTGCGCTCGCCTTTATGCTCACCTTTCTGCTGACCCGCGAGCTGAAACTGCCGGAGAGCACCTGGCCACTGATCACGCTCGTGGTGGTGATGGGCCCCATCTCGTTTTGGGGTAATGTGCTCTCCCGCGCCCTGCAGCGGGTGGTGGGTACCATCTTCGGTGCCAGTTGCGGGGTGGTAGCGCTCTATCTCGAAATCTACTCTCTACCACTTACCCTGATCTGGTGCGGGTGCATCATGTTCCTCTGCGGCTATCTGGCCCTCGGCAAGCGCCCCTATGTGGGGCTGCTGATCGGTATCACCCTGGGGGTCACCATGGGGGCCATGCCGGGGGATATCGAGACGGCGCTGTGGCGCAGTGCCGACGTGATACTGGGCTCCCTGCTTGCGCTGCTCTTTTGCAGCATCTATCCCCAGCGGGCCTACAGCCACTGGCGGCTGCAACTGCACCAAATCCTGCAGCAGTCGGGGCGGCTCTATCACACTCACCTCTCCCCCAATGTGCTGGAGCGCCCTCGCCTCAAGCACAATCTCTCCCAGCTGTTGGCACAGACCGGCAAACTGCGGGCCCTGCTGGCCCCTGCGGCCAAGGAGACGCGCCACAGCGTCGCCCTGTTTGATGCGGTGCAGGTCACCATGCGCAACACCCTCTGCACTCTTGAGATGCTGGCCAACACCTACTGGAACGATCGGGAGAGCCACTTCCTGATGCAGAGCACGGCTGCGCTGCAATCCTGCCATCTGGCCACCGAGGAGGCGATCAACCAGCTTGCCCTGATGATGCAAACCGGTGACGGGCGCGGGGCCGATGCCGCCATCGCCCGCCTGCACGAGGTGGCGACCCAGGTATCGCTCCCCCCCAATACCGAGGCCGCCATCAATGGCTACCTCTGGCTCAACGTCCAGCTGACCGAGCAGCTCACCCACCTGCGCCGCCTGCTGGGGCTGATCCTCACCCCGCCCCATCGCAAGCAGCCGGACTAGACCCAATGCAAAACGCCCCGCAGTGGCGGGGCGTTTTGCTCTTGGGCCATGAAGGCTGCAAATCTTAACTGGCATTGGCCAGCGGCTGCTCGGTGGTGAGGTAGAGGGAGAAATCCTGAATACCCGCCTGCAGGGCGGCAAAACAGTCGGGGTCTATCGCGGTGCCCAGATTCTCCGCCATCATCTCCAGCGCCTGCGGCACAGGGATGGCGCCGCGATAGGGGCGCTTGGCGGTGATGGCATCGAAGATGTCGGCTGTGGTAATGATGCGCGTCTCAAGGGTAATCTCGTCCCCCTTCAGTCCCTTGGGGTAGCCCTTGCCATCGAGCCGCTCATGGTGGGCTCCCGCCACTTGCGCCAGCTCCTCGAAGGCACCGATACGGCTCAGGATCTCCTCGGTGTAGGCGGCATGCATCTGCACCGCCGCCCACTCCTGCGCATCGAGCTTGCCCGGCTTGTCGAGAATGGCGTTGCTCACCCCGAGCTTGCCTACATCATGGAGCAGGGCACCCCGCTTGAGCCAGCGACGACGCGGCTCGGACAAGCCCATCTGGGTGGCAAGAATGTCGGTATAGAGCGCCACCCTGCCGCTGTGACCCGCGGTGTAGGGACTTTTGGAGTCCACCACCTGCCCGAAGGCCGCCGCGATTTCGTCCAGATAATCTTCATCCAGCGCTACCTCCCCTTGCCCGGCCGGGTGGACCAGCACCCACTCGGTCAGTCGGGGATCAGCCAGCCCTTGCCAGAACTCTTCGTCGGCCAGCGCTTCAAATTCGCGAACCAGTGCCGGATCAAACCAGCTGCCGCTGCGCTCGCGCAACTCCTTGAGCGCCGCATCCGGACCTGCAGCCGCGTGAAACACATCCACCACCTGACAGAGCAGGGCAATGCGGGAGAAGAGCGGGATCGCCTCGCCAGCCAGTTGCAGGGGCCGACCTTTGCCATTCCAGTGTTCATCAAGGGAGAGGATGCCATCGGCCACCTCGTCACTGAAACGGAGCTGGCGAGCGATATCCGCCCCCCGATGACAGCGAGTCTGGATCAGTTCGTTGGCAATCTGGTCACCGTTGCGAAAGATATGAAACAGACTGCGAAAACGTCCCAGCAGATCCGCCTGCAAGCCGGTGTGGCCCAGCACAAAGTTGACTACCTCGGAGAGGGAGCCATCCACCAGTTTGAAATCGCGTTTGAAGTGAAGATCGTCGGTGAGATAGAGCTCGCAGATACGGGCAGCATTGCTGCTGCACCCAAGATCCTTAAGCAGGAGCGTGTAGTAGAGGTCATGGCGCAGCCGGGCATCCAGTCCCAGCCGCTCCCCCAGACGGGAACCTATCCAGCAGCAGCGAATGCAGTGTCCTCTTGGTTGCCCCTCGGTCATGTCGAGAGCATGACTGAGGGAACCAATCAACTCCGCCAATCGCAATCCATTCACCGTCATAGTCTACTCCCTTAGACATCATGGCGATTTTGCCAGCAGATTAGGTATACCCCATCTGAAGCAGGATCGATCTGGATTCAGTTGAATTTAGGCAGCAGCCTTGCCCTGATTAGCCCGCTCTTCCAGCTCCGCACGGCTCAGGGTAGAGACAAAGCGGCCATCGAAGTAGATATCCATCAACTCGCCACGCTTCTCGCCACGCATCATGCTGCGGCGGCCATCCAGATAGTGCACCTCCATCTGGGCAGTATGCTCGTCCGGGTAGCTGATCTCTACCTCGCGCACCCCTTGTGGCAGCATGGCCAGCGGCACCTTCTTGAGGGCCGGATCCAGATGCTGGTTCACCTTGATCACCGGATCGGCTTTCATGTCCACCACCGCCGGAGATTTGCCGGTGATGGGGTTTTTGCCAGACCAGAACTCGATGGTATTGAACACAAACAGGTCAGCGGTCGCGGCCAGACCGTAGACAGGGGAGAGCAGCATAAAGACCCCGGCACGAGCGTAGCGGTTATCCACCACGCTCAGGTTGCCCTTGGTGACCATGCCGGAAAGCCCCATCTGCCCCATACAGCCGCCCAGACCCATGCTCGCGACCATAACCAGCAGGGCCATTGCCCGCCCCTTCTGTTGTAATGCCATCGTGTTCTGTTCCTGCTCTGAAATAAATGAGGCGGCAAGCCTAATCAAGGGGCCAGAAGAGGACAATTCACAATGGCGGGACGATACAGGAGGGGTTCAGATTGGGGCACTGACTGCTCAAATATGAGTCAATGCCCCGGCATGGCAGGAAGTCAGGGGGTTCAGATTGCCAGACCAGAGACGGTGCTGGAGACGTTGTTCGCTTCCCGGCGGATGTCGCTCATCACCTCATTCACCTCGCCCACCTGCTGCTTGCCCAGCTCGGCGCTGCTGGCGACGTCGGACATCTCGGAGGTGACCTTGGCGGTCAGCTCCCGGTTGTTCTGTACCACCTTGGCTATCTCGTCGGTAGAGAGAGACGTGCGGGCCGCCAGCTGGCGAACCTCGTCGGCCACCACCGCAAAACCACGCCCCTGATCCCCCGCCCGCGCCGCCTCAATCGCTGCGTTAAGGGCTAGCAGGTTGGTCTGGTCGGCGATGCTGCTGATGGTGGAGACGATCGCCTCGATACTGCGCGACTGCTCGTTGAGCTGATTGATAAGGCCGATGCTGTGAGTCAGCTGGCTGGCAATCAGGCTGGAGGTATCGACCACCGAGGAGAGCAGACCCGCGCCACGCTCGGCGCAGTTCAGGGTCTCCCGGGCCGCATCGTGGGCCAACATGGCCGCTTCCCGCACCGCATCGCTCTTGTTGATCCGCTCGGTGATGTCGCTAGCGAACTTGATCACCTTCACCACCTTGCGATGCTCATCAAGGATCGGGTTGTAGGTCGCCTCCAGCCACACCTTGCTACCGTGACTGTTCTGACGACAGAAGAGACCGGACTTGAACTGACCACGGCCCAGCTCATCCCAGAAGTGGGGCTGGTCTCGATAGAACTGATCGTCGCAGAAGATGCGGTGATGCTTGCCCTGCACCTGAGCCAGGGTATAGCCCATGGTATGGAGGAAATTACCGTTGGCTGCAATCACCTCCCCGTCGGGGGTGAACTCGATGACCGCCAGCGACCGATCCAGCGCCGTCACCACCGCCTGCTGGCTGAGCAGTTGCAGGTGGTGCTCGGTAATATCGGCCGCGATCTTGATCACCTTTGTCACTACGCCCCGCAACTTGACCGGAAAATAGGTCGCTTCCAGCCAGATCGCCTCGCCCCGTTTGTTGAAGCGCTGGAACACCCCGGTACGGGAGCGCCCCTGCTTCAGGTCCGCCCAAAACTGCTGATAGTCGCTGCTCTGGGCATAAAGCTTGTCGCAAAAGATACGGTGATGCTGGCCGATAACCTCGGGCGCACTGAAGCCCACCACGTTGAGAAAGAGATCATTGGCGGCCAGCACAGTGCCATCCGGCGTAAAGGTGATGGTCGCCACGCTACCGTGCACTGCGTCAAAAAATCCCTGCTGTTCCAGAAGTTGATCCTGGCACTGCTGCAACTCGGCTTTCAGTTTGCTATTGAACATCGAAACGTATCCTCCAGACTGGCACCCACCATGGCCAAACCACGCAGTGGATCAATAAGATAATGGTGGCGTGCTCCATCAGCATAGTTGGCGGCGTTGCCGCGATCCCATCTGACGCCATATTTATTGCTGTAAATCAAATTCACCGACCAAGCACCACTGATGCAGAGCTGCAACCCTTATTCCACCGCCGGTTGCCACTCCAGATAGGCCGGATTGGCGACAAAGCCGATCCGCTCATAGAGGGGGCGCCCCTGCTCGCTGGCATGGAGCCACACCTTGCCCAGCTGACGCGCTCTGGCGAAGGCCGTTATGGCATCGAGCAGCGCCGTAGCGATCCCCTGCTGGCGCCATTGTGGCCGCGTATACATGTTGAGCAGATACCCCTCCATCCCCGCCAGATTGCCGGGATAGGGTGGCCGTTCAAACAATGCCAGCGTCCCTGCTGCCACGATCTGTTTGCAGCCCTCCTGCGTATCGGCCTCAGCCAGCCAGGATAAAGCACTCTCTTCACTCATCGCCCGGGTGAAATAGTCAAGGGTGGCCTGCCACAAGGCCGGGTCTGCCTGCGGTGTCACCAGCTCACCGACCTCACAAAACAGCTCCATGCGCAGCGCCACCAGTGCGGGAATATCTGCGGCCCTTGCCTGACGAATGATCATTGGCTGCTCCTTTTCTCTCATGGGAAATTTCGCCGGCCGTCATTATGACAAAGAGCGCCTTGTGGCGCTCTTTGTCATTGGGGAAATCACTGATAAATCAATGGCTGCGACGTGTCAGCCAATAATCCAGGCTCAGCACACCGCCGCCCCAGATGATCAGGGTCAGCAGCATCCAGCCCCACAGCTGGTGATCGTAAAAGCCACCCGCCCAGAGGGTCGGGTAGGAGATCACCGCCATGATATTGAAGCCAAACAGCAGCAAGGCGGCCGGGCGAGTAAAAAGCCCTGCCAGCAGGAAGAGCGGCAACAGCAGCTCGGCGGCCGTCCCCAGATAGGCAGCCCACAACCAGGGCAGCAGGGGCACCTGATACTCGGATTCAAACAGATAGAGGGTGGAATCCCACGCAGTCAGCTTGAGCCAACCTGAAGTAATAAAAACCGAGGCGACCCACAGCCGCGCCAGCAACAGCACACAAGCGCGGCTCCAGCGCGGCAAATCACCACTCGAGCTGGCCAGCGCCAGCCATTTGTTTGCCATCATGGCATTACCTCCATATCCACCAGCAGACCAAGGGTTATCAGGCGAGTGAGATGTTCACTGGCCGCAGGGTCGGCCGCAAGCAGATCGACCAGCGCCGTACCAGCGAGACATCCCTGTAGCAGCGCCCACTCACCCGCCGTCAGGGGCAAGGGGGCAACCCGGCAATCCGGCTGTTTCTTCAATGCCAGCCAGACGGGGGCATCAAGCGCGTCCACCGCTTCACCACCGTGCAGCGCCATCTGCCACAGGGCCAGTACCGGATAATCGCTAGCAACCAGCAGCAGATCCGTGGCTGGCAACAGCCGCAGCCGCTCCCATTGTTGCGGCGATAATGCGGCCAGACGCTCGGCTGGCCAGCAGCGTGATTCCAGCGGCAGCAGACTGGCACGCTCAAGCTGCCATTCGAACTGAGCCAGCTCCTCCAGCCAGGGCAGTCCGGTTGTAGTCGGCAAGCGGGCCAACCATTGGCCAAACCCGGCGCCATAGTGCATGACGCTCCCTTCCCTGAGCGGCTCGGCCAATACGAAGCCACGGGCCGCCGCTGCAAAAAAGTCATCCCCGACCATAGCCTTGACGGCGGGATAACTGCTCGCCAGCACCTCGCCAAGGCTCAGGATGAAGTGGTTGCGATAGACCTGCAGCACAGATTCGGCAGGAAAGAGCCGGGAGCTGATGTGAGGGGAAATGGCGTCAGGCGCCCCCAGCAGACCATCGGCAAAGTGCTGTTGCAGCTGTGCCAGTTCAGCCATGGGCCACCTCCCGTGGTGCACTCATGGCACGCGCCTCATCCAGAATGGCGCCGGCCTGCGCCGCCTCTGCCAGCAAGACCGGCAGCGGCGGGATTCGAGGTCCCACTCAATCAGGGTGGGAATGGCCTGCTTGCGGCAGATCTGGCGATAGAGTTCCCAGACCGGCTCCACCACAGGGGCGCTGTGGGTATCGATATAGAGGGAGCCTTCCGGCAGCTGCTTCTCGGTATAACCGGCCAGATGGATCTCCCCGACGGTGGCGAGATCGATCGCCGCCAGATACTCATCGCAAGAGAAACCGTGATTGAAAGCACTGACATAGAGATTGTTGAGGTCGAGCAGGATGCCGCACTCGCTGCGCTGCTGCAGCTCGGCCAGAAATTCCCACTCGCTCATCTCCCCGGGCAGTTGCAGATAGGAGGAGGGATTTTCAATCAACATGCGGCAACCCAGGGTCTGTTGTACCTGCTGGATTTTGTCGCTCATGTTGCGCAGGGAGGCGCGGGTATAGGGCACCGGCAGCAGATCGTTGAAGTAACGCCCGCCAATGCTGCCCCAGCTGAGATGTTCGGAGATCCGTACCGGTTTGATCGCCGCGGCCAGTGTCGACAACTGCTGCAGATGGTGCGGATCGAGCGGGTCGGCAGAACCGAGGGACATGCCAACACCGTGAAGACTGACGGGGTAGTGCTGCGCCAGTTCGGCGAGCACCTGAAAACCGTGACTGTGCCGTTCGAAGTAATTTTCACTATGCACCTCCAGCCAACCGACTGCCGGCAGGGTTTGCCGGATCTCGTCGTAATGGGGAGTGCGTAATCCGATACCAATCAAAGGGTTCATCGCAAGACTCGCTTTCGCCAATCAGAGAAGATGCAGGGGGCGACCCATTGGCCATCCCCTGCCCGATGTCTCTTACTTGGGTTGCAGCGAACCGCCGACCAGCTTCTCGCACAGCCCTTTGGGCATCACCACAAAGGCATCACCCTGAGCATCTTCCTTGGCGGTACCGGCGCAGGAGCTGCTCTTGGTCGCACAGTCATTTTTGCTGGCCTTGACCACGCCGTAGCACTTCTCCTTTTCATCGGCAGCCATGGCTGGCGCCGCGATAAATTGGGCGCCCAGCGCCAGCAGACCGGTCATGGCGGAGGCGATAGCAGTGCTTTTTTTAACATTCATGTTCATGTTCCTTTTGATGTCGTTGGATGTTGCTGATATCCCCGATTTGTCGCAACCGGGTACCTGCAATAGAACCGGCAAACGGGATATTCCCTTTCAAAAAAACACAAAAATAGTTAAAAAACCCAAAGGCAAACACTCAATCAATTGATTTTAAAAAGCTATTTCATCATTGAAAATTTCTCGACGACCACCAATTTATGAACGAGAAAAGTGCCATATGGTGCTTTCATCCCGTTAATCTTCTTCACTGGTTCCATCAAAAGAGATGCGTCAGACATAAAAAAGCCCCGCCAAAGGCAGGGCTGGACGCAACCTTAAAGAAACAAAAAACCAACAATCTGAGTGGTATTGGGAGCCAGGAGTTGCGGCAAACAGATAAAAAAAGAGACAGCTTTGGCTGTCTCTTTTTGCACATGGTGCGAATGGGGTTTAGTAGAAGATCCGCTCGCCACGCTCGCTCATTTTGAGCCACACAGGTTTGGTGCTGGTTTTATTCCAGATCCGGTGCAGATAGCTGTAGAAGCGGGCACGATCGCTGCGAAACAGCATCACGGGGAAAGCCAGAATGCCCACCAGCAATACATAAATGCGACGAAGAATAATCTGAGTCAGGGAAAAGGGATGAAACATGATGTAACTCCTTACTGGTAAGACCACTGAGCAAAGATTACCCCACTCCATGTAGGATTACTACATCACCAACGCATTTTTTTTATAAAAAAATGGTGAAAAACGGGAAATACTGAAAACGGGTTACGTCATTAACCAACAGTTAACAAACTTGCGAAAATCGTGCGCTTTGCCACAGTTATCAGGGGAAAAACATGCAGTAGGGAGACACGCATGAAACTGCCGGAAGTGGCACTGCTGGTGCTGATGGTTGCCCTGACACGGGCACAACTGGAGGAGTGGCAACTGAATCGGGAAGATGTCATCGTGCTGGCCGAACGGGGCGTGCCCACCGTCAGCCTGTGGCAATGCGGCACACTGAAGCAACGGATTGCGGATCTCAACCAGCACAGTGCCGAGGTGCAGTTTCAATATCGGGGGCAAAACATGGCGGATGTGGGCCACTATCTCGAGCGGGAGTGGAAACAGGCTGGCTGCGAGCAGTTACTGGTACAGCAAGGATACTGACCAAGGCTCAGACTCGAAGAGTGATGATTGAGATGAACAGAGAGAATATGGAGGCACGTTCCGGAGTCGAACCGGACTAAACGGATTTGCAATCCGCTGCATAACCGCTTTGCTAACGCGCCATGCTGACAAGACTGATTGTCTTGAAAGTGAGTTCCATCGTTGGTGCGATGGAAAATTGGAGCGGGAAACGAGACTCGAACTCGCGACCCCGACCTTGGCAAGGTCGTGCTCTACCAACTGAGCTATTCCCGCGTTACTGCTTTCGTGCCAGTTGCCTGACAACGAGGCGCATTATACGTACCACGAGCGCCAGCACAACCCCTTTTTCGCAATTTAAGCCCTGATGCAAACTGTTTGCTCAGGGTTTAAACGCCTTGCTGCATTTTTCTCCAGCCAGCTGTGACCCACCAAGCGAATTTGGGATAAAGTCGTTGAAATGATTACGCTTTCGTTCGAGACTTGAGCGGCTTAATAACCGGATTCTCAATTGAAAATCACAAGATGAAATGGATCTTCACGCTTCGTGGGCTCAGGCCGCAGTTAATGCTGGCTTTTTTCATGTTGGGCATGGTGCCCTTTTTGGTCATCACCCTCTTCTTCCTATACAGCCACGGCAAGGATCTCACCACCCAGACCTCCAACCATCTGGTCTCCGTTCGTAATATCAAGAAGAGTCAGCTCGAGGATTACTTCAACAACCTCAAAGAGCAGATCATCAACTTCTCCCAGCAGGATTTTGCCGGCAACAGTATCGGCCGTTTCTATGGCTTTACCGGCGCCTTCGAGAAATTGGGCACCACACCGCAGGAGGCCCGCAGCCGTGCCCAGGCCCGTTATCTGCCCGGCTCCTGGGATCAACTGCGCAAACCGGACAGTCAGGTGGAGATCGAACCCTCCATCACGGCGCTTATCCTCGCCGACGAGATGTATGGCCGGGTGCACCAGCGCTTTCATCGCGGCTATGCCGACATGGTGCGCAAGTCCAACTACAGCGACATCTTTCTGGTGGACCTCAACGGTGATGTGGTCTATTCGGTCACCAAGCACCCTAACTTTGCCACCAATCTGCTCTCCGGCCCCTACCAGGGCAGTGGCTTGGGCCAGACCTTCGCCAAGATCAAACGCCGCCTTGATGGCGGCCAGAAACCACAGCAGATCTTCGAGTTCACCGATTTTGGCCGCAACGAGCTGACCGGGCAGGTGGTCGCCTACATGGCAGCCCCCGTGATGCAATACGACTATGTGCGCGGTGTGGTGATTTTCGAGCTGTTGCCGGACAAGCTCAACCAGATCATGGCGGAGCGGGAGGGGCTGGGCGAAACCGGCGAGACCATCCTGATCGGCCCTGACAAGCGGATGCGCGCCGATGCCTGGCTGGCGCCGGAGTTCAGCGTCGAGAACAGCTTCAGCCCCAACTTCCGTCCACTGCAAACGCCCCTCATCACCAAGACGCTCTCTGGCGAGCAGGGGGTCGGGCTGTTCCACTCCTATCAGGATGACGAGGTGCTGGCCGCCTACACCCAGGTGAAGGTGTTCGATACCGAGTGGGCCTTTATCGCCGAGATCTCCACCCGGGAAGCCTATGCCCCGATCCGCCAGCTGGAAACTCTGGTGATTGTGCTGGGTGCAGGCTCGGTACTGCTGCTAATCCTCTTCTCCCGCTGGCTCTCCCACTCCATCACGGCGCCGCTGCGCTCCCTGACCGAAGCAGCCGAGCAGGTGGCCGACGGCGCGTTGGATCACCCTATCGCCATCGAGCGCACCGGTGATGATATCGACCGGCTGGCCGAGGCGTTTCGCCATATGCAGCGCTCGGTGAAGGACAAGATCGAGCTCATCGAGCAGCAGACCCAGGAGCTGCAACAGCAGGTCAAGCTGACCCACAAGCAGAACCTTAGCCTGCAGCAGGCGGATAAACTCAAGGATGAACTGCTGGCCAACACCTCCCACGAGCTGCGCACCCCCATTCACGGTATCAAGGGGATGGCCGAGTCGATGCTCGCCAGCCAGCAGGATTTGACCGAAGGGCAGCAAAAACAGCTCGGCCTCATCATCAAGAGCGCCGACGGACTGGCCCGTCTGGTTGACGATCTGCTGGACTACCACCAGATGCGCTACGGCCAGCTGGAGATCCACTCACAACCCGTCTCATCAAAAGGGGTTATCCGGCTGGTGCTGGATCTCTGCCAGCATCTTGTGCAGGCCAAACCCCTCACTCTGGTGGATATCAGCCCGGCCGAACTGCCGCCGGTGCTGGCCGACGAGCAGCGGCTCGAACAGGTGCTCTACAACCTGGTGGGTAACGCCATCAAGTACACGCCGCAGGGCAAGGTGGTGCTCAGTGCCATCGTCGAGAACAACTTCCTGCGCATCAAGGTCACCGACACCGGCATCGGCATCGCCCCCGATCATCTGGAGCACATCTTCGAGCCGCTGGTGCAGATGAGCCCGGAAGTAAGCAAGCAGGGGGCCGGCCTTGGCCTCTCCATCACCCGCCAGCTGGTGCACCTGATGGGGGGCGAGCTGTTTGTCGAGAGCGAGCCGAGCGTCGGCTCTACCTTCGCCTTTACCCTGCCCCTTGCCACCGGCAAAGCGGCCAATCTGACTCTCGACAGCCGCCAGATCGAGCATCAGCTGGTGCGCCAGCAACCGCTGATCCTGCCGGACTGGGAGAGCGACGATCTGCCCCCTCCCCCGAGGATGCTCCGCTCATTCTGGTGGTGGATGACGAGCCCATCAACCTGCACATCCTGCGCCATCTGCTGCAGCCCTGCGGCTACCGCATCCTGCCCAGCAGTGACGGCCACGATGCGCTGGCCAAGCTGGCCGAGGAGCCGGTGGATCTCATCCTGCTCGATGTGATGATGCCGACCCTCTCCGGTTTTGACGTCTGCCGTCGCCTGCGCCAGCAACGCCCGAAAGATATGCTGCCGGTGCTGCTGCTCACCGCCCTCAACCAGCCCAAGGATATCGAGGAGGGCTTCGGGGCCGGTGCCAACGACTATCTGGTCAAACCCTTCTGCAAAGAAGAGCTGTTTGCCCGGGTCAAGGCACTGCTGGAGGCCAAGGCCGGACGCGCCTCGCTGGTAGAGAACCGGCTATTGAAGCAGGAGATCGAACATCGCCTCACCCTGCAGGATCGGCTGCATCAGGATCAGCAGCGGCTGCTGGCCCTGCTCGGCGAAGGGGCCGACCCCATGATCTTTATCGACGAGCAGGGCACAGTGCTGTTTGCCTCCCGGGTACTAGCGCGCCTGCTGGGACAGGAGCCGGAAGCCTTGGAGGGGCAGCCCCTCAATGAGTGGCTCGCCACCCCGCTGCAACAGCAGTGGCCCGACCTTGCCAGCGAGCGGGAACACAATCTGGAATTTCTGGTGGCCGGGCAAAAAGATGTACTCAACGCCCGCGCCCTGCCTATCACGCTCGGAGGACAGGCTGCTTTCGCCCTCACCCTGAGTACCGAGCTGCGTCAGGATGAGAACCGGGTCATGGCGCTGGAGAACGCCCTCAAGAACCTCTCGCGGCAAGCCATCATCGAAGATGAACAGCTGCTGGGCGAGCTGAGCCGCCTGGGTGGCGAGTTCCGTTCGCTGGCCGACGACCTCATTCGCCAGCAGGATGACGAGCCGCTGCGCCGTGCGCTGGTAGAGACCATGCAGCTCACCCTGGATGCCTGGCAGCAGGGGACCGGCAAGGGCAAAATCGTGCTGGCAGAGAAGAGCAAGCTGTGGCGGGTCTATATGGACAGATCCAGTCCGCAGACCCGCACCCTCGACAAATACCTGAGTCTGGACACCCTGCCCAAGTCACCACGCTGGAAGACGGTGGTGGCCACCACCGAGTATGTGCTGGGCCACTGCCCGCTCAATGACCACCAGCGCCAGCAGTTGCAGCACAGCGCCCAGACCCTGCGTCAACTCGCCAACCGCAAGCCGTGACACGGCGCCCTAAACGGGCGCCGGATCACAATTGGCAATCTGGTTTCTTTTTATGCAAAACAAAGCCCCGCCCGACCCCGAAACCGAGAGCAGATCCAATTCACAAATTTGTCATATACGCCATTTTCACAGCCACTTTCTACGCGAGAGCAAATAACGCAAACTAATGATTCTAAACAGATAAAAAAGCATTTTGACGAGATTGACGTAACACCGTCAATTTTTACGAAAACAACGAAATCAATAGTTGTTGTTTTCCTGTTAATTCTGGTTTGCTTAGGGCGTTGGAAAACAGAACGACAAAGGTTAGACACCTGACCAACACAGAGGGCCGATTTCATCAGCATGCGAAACCGGTGCTCACACAAAACAAGGCGAACCCTCGGGAATGCCAAAAAATAAGAAAGGAAAACATATGCTTGCCAAAGTATCCAAAATCTCTACCGCTGTAATGCTGGGAACCATGATGCTTGCCGGTACCGCCGGTAACGCCATGGCCGCAGAAAACAAAACCGTGCTGACCATGGTCGCACAGCAGGAAACCGCCTGGGTCAAGAACTTCAACCCCTTCCTGCAAGCGGGCTTGCTGCACACCACCCGTCACTTCATCTATGAACCGCTGGTGATCTTCAACGATATGCAAGGGGGCAAACCCGTCTATCGTCTGGCCACCAACTATGCGTTCAGCGATGACCTGAAATCCGTCACCTTCGATCTGCGTGACGGCGTGAAGTGGTCTGACGGCGAAGCCTTTGATGCCGATGACATCATCTTCTCCTTCAATCTGGTCAAGGCCAACAAGGCGCTGGATGAGCGCTCAATCTGGACCCAGATCAAGAGCGTCGAGAAGCTGGCCCCCAACAAGGTCAAATTCGACCTGACCGAGGTCAACACCAACGTGGTGAATGACCTGGTGCTGGTACCTATCGTGCCGGAGCATCAGTGGAAATCGGTGAAAGATCCGGTTGCCTTCACCAACGACAAGCCGGTTGGTACTGGCCCCTTCACCGAAGTGGACAACTTCTCCGCCCAGCTCTATACCCAGTGCCGCAACCCGCACTACTGGGATAACGCCAACCTCGCCATCGACTGTATCCGCATGCCGCAGATGGCCACCAACGACCAGGTGCTGGCGGCTGTCATGAAGGGTGACATCGACTGGTTCGGCTCCTTCGTGCCGGATATCGAGCGCCTCTACGTCGGCAACGATCCGAAGAACAACAAATACTGGTTCCCGGCCTCCGGTACCGTGGCGTTCAACGTCAACTTCCAGACCAAGAACCCGGGCAATAACGAAGCCTTCAACGACATCAACTTCCGCCGCGCCTTCTCCATGGCGATGGACCGCCAGTCCATGGTGGATATCGCGGGCTACGGCTACCCCACCGTCAACGAGTACCCGTCAGGTCTGGGCAAAGCCTTTGACTCCTGGAACAACCCGGAAGTGGACAAGAAGTACGGCAAGTACAACAAGTTCGATCTGGAAGGGGCCAAGGCCCTGCTGAAAGAGGCAGGCTACAAGGATTGTGACGGCGACAAGTTCCTCGACACTCCGAGCTGCAAAAAGATCGAGTTCAAGGTATTGGTACCGAACGGCTGGACCGACTGGGTCAACACAGTTCAGATCGGTGTAGAAGGGCTGCAGGCGCTGGGCCTGAACGCCAAGACCGCTACCCCGGAAGCGACCGTCTGGACCGAGAACCTGATCACCGGTGACTTCGATGTCGCCCTGCAGGGTTACTTTGCCGGTGCCAACCCGCACAAGTACTTCGAGACCGCGTTCCACTCCCGCAACATGGGTGACCGTGGCAACCGCTTCGCCGCGCCCCGTTACAAGGATCCCGAGCTCGACAAGCTGATCGATGACTTCACCCAGACCGCCGATGCGGCCAAGCAGAAGGAGATCATGTTCGCCATCCAGGATCGTGTTGGAGCCAACCAGACCATCATTCCGGTCTTCAACAACCCGACCTGGTATGAGTACAGCACCAAGCGCTTCAACGGCTGGTTCAGTGCTGATAACCCGGTAGCCAAACCTCAGCTCCACCCGGACACCCCTGAGCGTCTGCTGCACGTGTTGTCCCTCAAGCCAAACAGCTAAACAATCCCGGCCCCCTGCGGGGGGCCATCTTCCCCGTTAATCCCCTTCTTGCCCGGCACCGCCGGGGTTGGGGTAGCTATACCCGACGCGGGGCAGACTTGCAGTAAAAGGTACTATCATGGGATTCATACTGAGACGCTTTTCCTTCTATCTGGTTGCCTTTCTGGTAGCCGCCACCATCAACTTCCTGTTACCCCGTGCCATGCCAGGGGATCCTGTCTCCGTGATGTTTGCCCGCGCTGGCGCCATGATGGAACCCGCCGCCCTGGAAGCCCTCAAAGCCACCTTCGGCTTTGTCGACGGCCCCATCGGCACCCAGTTTCTCACCTATGTGAAGAGTGTCTTCACCTGGGATCTCGGCACCTCGGTGCGCTTCTACCCGCAGCAGGTCTCTGACGTGCTGGGCCGTGCCATCGGCTGGACCCTGTTTCTGGTCGGCACCTCCACCATCCTGAGCTTCTCCATCGGTTCCATCGTCGGCATCTTTGCCGCCTGGTATCGCGGCGGCCGGATGGACAGCATTCTCTCCCCGCTCACCCTGGTGATGCAGGCTATTCCGCCGGTGGTGGTCTCCCTGCTCGCCCTGTTCCTGTTCGGGGTCAGCCTCGAATGGCTGCCCATCGGCTACGCCTACAGCCCGGAGATCAAGGCTGACTGGGGCTGGGAGCACATCAAGAGCATCATGACCCACGCCATCATGCCGGTGCTGACTCTGGCCGTGGTGCAGGTGGGGGGCTTTCTCATCACCATGCGCAACAACATGATCAACCTGCTGGGCGAGGATTACATCACCATGGCCAAGGCCAAGGGGCTCTCCAGCAACCGGGTGATCTTCAACTACGGCGCCCGCAACGCCATTCTGCCCAGCGTCACCGCCCTCTCCATGGCGCTCGGTTTCGTTATCGGTGGATCTCTCATCACCGAAGTGATCTTCAACTATCCCGGCCTGGGCCTGACCCTCTATCAGGGCATTCTGGCCCGCGACTACCCGCTCATTCAGGGGCAGCTGCTCATCATGACCATCACCATGCTCAGCTTCAACTTCCTGGCCGACGTGCTCTACGTCTTCCTGGATCCCCGTCTGCGTACAGGAAGCAAATAAGATGCGTATGCCGACCATTCTCAAAATCTTGCTGGGCAACAAGAAGGCTGCCTGTGGCCTCGCCATCGTGGTTGCCTTCGTACTGATGGCCCTCTTTGCCCCCATTCTGGCCAGCAACGAGCCGACCAAACGGGTGGCTCGCCCGCACCAGCCGCCCAGTGCCGAGTTCGTGATGGGTTCAACCCGCATGGGCCACGACATCTGGGCCCAGTTCACCAACGGCGCCCGTATTTCGCTGCTGGTGGGTTTCAGCGCAGGCCTGCTGGTCTGCACCCTGGCCGTCGCCATCGGCATCACCGCCGGTTACTTCGGCGGTCTGGTGGATGAGTGCCTCACCTTCCTGATGAACGTGGTGCTGGTGATCCCCAACCTCCCCTTGCTACTGGTGCTGGCGAGCTTTATCGGGGAGGCGTCACCGGCGGTGATTGCCGTGATAATAGGGTTGACCTCGTGGGCCTATGGCGCGCGGGTCATCCGGGCCCAGACCCTGGCCCTGCGCGAGAAGGAGTTCGTCATCGCCGCCGAAGTGCTGGGCGAGCCGGCCTGGCGCATCATTCTGGTGGAGATCCTGCCCAACCTCATCTCCATCATCGGAGTGAGCTTTATCGGCTCCATCATCTACGCCATCGTCACCGAAGCGACCCTGGAGTTCCTGGGGCTTGGCGACCCGACCGTGGTGAGCTGGGGCATCATGCTCTACAACGCCCAGACCTCCAGCGCCATTCTGGTCGGCGCCTGGTGGGAGATCCTGGCCCCCTGCTTTGCCATCGCCACCCTGGGTGCCGGTCTGGCCCTGCTCAACTTCGCCATCGACGAGATTGCCAACCCGCAGCTGCGCTCCCACAAAGGGCTCAACCGCTGGAAGAAACTGGCCACACCGGTTGCCACAGCACAGGAGAAGACAGCATGAACAAGCATCCCCTGCTGTCAGTACGCAATCTTTGCGTCGACTACATCACCGAAAATGGCGACGTGCGCGCCGTCAACTCGGTGAGCTTCGATATCAGACAGGGCGAGATCTTCGGTCTCGCCGGTGAGTCGGGCTGCGGCAAGTCCACCGTCGCCTTCTCGGTGGCCCGGCTGCACAAGCCGCCCGCCTACATCAGCGGTGGCGAGATCCTGTTCAAGGGGGAGAACATCCTCCATTACAACGACGAGCGGCTGCGCTCCTATCGCTGGCAACAGGTGTCGGTGGTGTTCCAGTCCGCCATGAACGCCCTGAACCCTGTACTGCGGATGGAGGAGCAGTTCTGCGACGTGCTGCTGGCCCACAACCCCGGCATGACCCGTTACGAGGCGATCAAGCGCGCCCAGGAGCTGCTCACCATCGTCGATATCCACCCGAGCCGACTCAAGGACTACCCGCACCAGTTTTCCGGCGGCATGCGCCAGCGGCTGGTGATTGCCATCGCCATGGCGCTCAACCCCGAGCTGCTGATCATGGATGAGCCAACCACGGCGCTCGATGTGGTGGTACAGCGGGAGATCCTGCAGAAGGTCTATGCCCTGAAAGAGAAGTTCAACTTCTCCATTCTGTTCATCACCCACGACCTCTCCCTGATGGTGGAGTTCTGCGATCGCATCGGCATCATGTATGCCGGTGAACTGGTGGAGGTGGCTCCTTCCAAGGCGATCCTGACTGCGCCGCTACACCCCTATACCAGAGGGCTCGGCAACTCCTTCCCGCCCCTGCACGGGCCGAAGAAGGTGCTGGAGGGGATCCCGGGCACCCCGCTCAACCTGCTGGAGGTGCCGGTCGGCTGCCGCTTTCAGGCCCGCTGCGGCAAGGTGCACGATCGCTGCCGTCAGGAGTACACCAGATTGGCCGAGATCCGCCCCGGGCAACAGACCGCCTGCCACCTCTATGAGGAGCAGGGACTGCAACAAGATTCCGTGATCTATCTGGACAAGGCCGCTGGCTGTTAAGGATGTCTGTCATGCAAATCGCCAAAACCGATGCACCCATCATCGAAGTCCAGCACCTCTACAAGGACTTCCCCATCAACTCCAATGCCATCAAGAGTGGCAAGATGCGGGCGCTCTCCGACATCACCTTCAACCTGCACCGGGGCCGCGCCCTGGCGGTGGTCGGGGAGTCGGGCTCCGGCAAGAGCACCATCGCCAAGATCATCGCCAAGATGTACAAGCTCAGTGCCGGGCGCATTCTCTATCGCGGCCACGATCTGGAGGAGTTCAACAAAGGCACCGCCCTGCTGGACTATCGCCAGAGCGTGCAGATGGTGTGGCAAGATCCGTTCGGTTCGCTCAACCCGACCCACACCATCTATCACCACATCGCCCGCCCCCTGCTGCTGCACAGCAAGGTGATCGACAAAAAAGAGCTGCCAGACATGGTCTACGCCCTGCTGGAGAAGGTGGGGCTCACCCCCGCCAAGGCAACGGCGGCCAAGTATCCGCACCAGCTCTCCGGCGGCCAGCGCCAGCGGGTCAACATCGCCCGCAATCTGGCGGTGGAGGCGGAGGTTGTGCTGGCGGACGAACCCACTTCCATGCTCGACGTCTCCATTCGCATCGGCATCCTCAACCTGATGGAACAGATGAAGAACGAGCTCGGCGTCTCCATGCTCTACATCACCCACGACATCGCCACCGCCCGCTATGTGGCGGAAGATCTGGCGGTGATGTATGTAGGGCACATGGTGGAGTGGGGCGAGGTGGACGAGATCCTGCACCACCCGCAGCACCCCTACACCCAGTTGCTTATCTCGGCGGTGCCCGACCCCGAGAAGAGCATCCACGCCGAGCTGGAGGGTGGCCGCAAGGGGGAGATCCCGCTCTGGACGCCGGAGTCCTGCGGTTGCCCCTTTGCCGGGCGCTGCAATCAGGCGATGCCCCGCTGCAAGGAGGCGCTGCCCCCCATCACCAAGCTTGCCGACAACCACTTCGTGCGCTGCTACCTCTACGAGTGAAGGTGAACCCGATACCGGCCGGACAACCCTGTCCGGCCATGCCTCGATACGGGGCGGCCACAGCCCCGTGATGTGCCTCACCGCCCGGCGGTGAACCACAGGAGTAATACCTTGATGGAACTCTTGATCAATCAGGTGGGCTACGAGTGCGACGGACACAAGGTCGCCCTGTTGCAAACCTCCCCCGCCCCTGATCTCGGCGGCTATGTCAGGCTGCAACGCCTCGACGATGGCCAGATCCTGTTTGAAACCCCGCTGCAACCGGCTGGCAGCGTCCCTGGCTGGCAGGGCCGCGCTTACTGGCGTGCCGACTTCTCCACCTTCAAGGAGCCCGGCCACTATCGGCTGGAGGCGATCACTGCCCAAGGCATTGTCCGTTCGACCCGTTTTGCCATCGGCCAGGATCTGCTGGCCAGCCGCTGCCTCTCGGACGTTATCCACTACTTCAAGGGGCAGCGCGCCAGCGGCACCTTCGATCGGGCCGACCGCAACGCCCGCCTGTTTGGCACCGACCAGCACAAAGATGTGCACGGCGGTTGGTTCGATGCCAGCGGCGACATGAGCAAGTACCTGAGCCACCTCTCCTACGCCAACTACCTCAACCCCCAGCAGACCCCCATGGTGGTGTGGGCCCTGCTCAAGTGCCGGGAACTGCTGGCCCCACGCCGCGATATCGACGGAGTGAACCTCTGCAAGCGGCTCAATGACGAGGCGCTGCACGGCGCCGATTTCCTCTGCCGGATGCAGGATGAGTCGGGCTTCTTCTACATGACCCTGTTCGACAAGTGGAGCAAGGATCCCGCCCAGCGCGAGCTGTGCGCCTATGCCACCCAGCAGGGGATCAAGTCCGCCAACTGGCAGGCGGGTTTTCGCCAAGGGGGCGGCATGGCTATCGCCGCGCTGGCCCGCGCCGCCCGCGAGAGCGTCAGTGGCGACTTCGATGCCAGCCGCTACGCCGAGGCCGCCAAACGCGGCTACCTGCATCTGTGCGAACACAACCTTGCCTACCTTGATGACGGGGTCGAGAACATCATCGACGATTACTGCGCCCTGCTCGCGGCGGTGGAGCTGACCCGCACCTTCGGCAACGAGTGGCTGAATGAGGCGAGAGCCCGTGCCAGCAAGCTCTGTGCCCGCCAGCGCCCTCATCCTGAGCTGGGTCACTACTGGTCGGCCAACGAGGATGGCTCGCGCCCCTACTACCACGCCGCTGAGGCGGGTCTGCCGGTGCTGGCGCTGCTGGAATATCTGGGGGTAGAGCCGGATCAGGAATACAAGGCTAGGGTACAAACCGTGGTGGAGCAGGCGCTGGCCGCCGAGCTGGCGCTCTGCGCCCGCGCGGGCAACCCCTTCTCCCTCGCCCGCCAATATGTGAAAGGGGTAGATGAAGCGCCGCGCATCAGCTTCTTTATGCCCCACGATAACGAATCCGGATACTGGTGGCAGGGGGAGAACGCCCGCCTCGCGTCTCTGGCGACCATGGCCTTTGCTGGCGCCCGCCACTTCCCCCGCCAGAGCCAGCCGCTCATCACTTACGGTCAGCGCCAACTCGACTGGGTCCTCGGGCAAAACCCCTTCAACGCCTGCATGCTGGCGGGCCACGGCATCAACAACCCCGCCTATACCGCCGGGTATCCCAATGCGCAGGGGGGCATCTGCAACGGCATCACCTCAGGGTTTGATGACGAAAATGAGGTGGCCTTTATTCCGGAGGAGTACAGGGAACGGCTGGATCAGAACTGGCGCTGGGGCGAGCAGTGGATCCCCCACGCTGCCTGGTTTGCCCTGGCCATCACTTGGCAGAGTGCGCAGGGAAATGGAGGTCGCCATGATTGAATACTGGGTCGGTGTCGACGGCGGTGGCACCCACACCCGCGCCCGCATTCGGGATCGGGCGGGCAAACTGCTCGGAGAGGGGCGCGCGGCAGGATCCAATCTGGAGCTGGGCATTCCCCATGCCCACGCCAATGTGCTGGCCGCCATCGCCAGCGCCCGCCTTGCCGCCGGGATCGCTATCGAGAGCGAACAGCAGATGGGGGTCGGGCTGGCGCTCGCCTCCGCCGAGCTGGCCGACTGCTATCACGCCCTGCTCGAGATGCCCTTCCCCTTTGCCAGCGTCAGGCTCACCTCCGATGCCTTCGGTGCCTGCCTCGGCGCCTTTGGTGGCCGTGAGGGGGCCATCCTGATCGCCGGTACCGGCTCGGTGGGGCTGATCTATCAGGAAGGGCAGATCCGTACTTGTTCCGGCCGCGGCTTCCCCATTTCGGACATAGGCAGCGGCGCCTGGCTCGGGCTGCGCGCCATCCAGCAATCTCTGCTCTGCCACGACGGCATTCTGCCCCCCAGCACCCTCGCAATCCGCCTGATGGACCGCTTCAAGCGGGATCAGGCCGAGGTGGTACGCTGGGCCGCCCGCGCCATTCCGGCGGACTATGGCCACTTTGCCCCCTGGGTATTCGATGCCGCCAGCGATGGCGACGAGCTCGCCAATCAGCTGCTGGACGAAACCTGCGAACAACTGCGGATCCTGCTGGAGGGGATGACCCAGCTGGGTGCCAGACAGATCGCCCTGCTGGGGGGGATTGGCACCCGCCTTGCCCCCCGTCTCGGCCAGCTCAACCTGATCCCCCCCCAGGCAGATGCGCTCGATGGCGCCATCCTGTTTGCCCAATCAGAGGATTTTCCATGTCTACACCCCTGATCCACACCCAGGTCGCCCGACGTGACGGCGAGGATGTCTGGTTCACCTTCACCCTATCCCGCATGCCGGATACCCGGTGGAAGCTGCACTTCTGTCTGGCTCGCCATATCGACCCCGACTCCTTGCAAGGGGGCGAGCTGGAGCGCCAGAGCGGCAGCTACAAGGTGATTGTCCCGAACGCTGGCAGCTGCGAGCTGCGCTTTTGCTGCCGCCAGACGCCCATCAAGAAGCTCTCCGACATGCCGCAGGGCTTTTTCCTCAGCTTGCCGGAGGCGACCACAGGTGCCCAGCTGCTACCGGTGACGCTGGCGGCGCAGGATCTCGGACTTGAAAACCCGCCGGTAACCCGCCCCGACCTGCCCGAAGTCGAGCCCCTGTTTGGCATAGTGCCACAACCGGCCCATCAGGTGCTGCTGGAGGGGAACTTCCGGCTGGCCGAGCGGGCCCATGTCAGCGCCCCCCGCGATGTACCGAAGCTGCTGGCCCACTTTAACGAGCTGACGTCGCTGGCGCTGGAGCAGGATCACGACGCAGAAATCCGGCTGACCGAGGCCAAACTGGCCCCCGAAGCCTACCAACTCACCATCACGCCGCAGGAGGTGGTGATTGCCGCCGCCGACGAAGCGGGTTGGCGTCATGGGCTGGTCACGCTAGCCCAGTGGTATCTGCAACATGGGGAGAGCCTGCCCTGCATCACGCTGGAGGATGCCCCGCGCTTTGGCTTTCGCGGCATTTTTCTCGACTGCGCCCGCCACTTCCACACTCCGGCCACCATCAAGCGCCTGCTCAAGCTGATGAGCCTCTACAAGTTCAACCGCTTCCACTGGCATCTGACCGATGACGAGGGGTGGCGACTCGAGATCAAGGCCTTCCCGGCATTGACCGACGTGGGTGCCTGGCGCGGCCACGATCTGGCGATCGACCCCCAGCTCAGCGGCGGTGCCGAACCCTATGGCGGCTACTACACCCAGAGCGAGGTGAAGGAGCTGGTGAGCTATGCCAGTGAGCTCGGCATCACCGTCATTCCCGAGATCGACATTCCGGGCCACTGCCACGCCGCCATCAAGGCGCTGCCCGAGTTGCTAATCGAAACGGCAGATCACTCCCGCTACCGCTCGGTTCAGCATTTCGATGACAACGTGCTCAACCCCGCCCTGCCCGGCACCTACCGCTTTCTGGAGGCGGTGCTGGACGAGGTATGCGAGCTCTTTCCCGGCCCGCAGATCCACATGGGGGGTGACGAGGTGCCGACCGGGGTCTGGACCGACAGCCCCGCCTGCCAGCAGTTGATGGTCGAGCAGGGCTACGCCGACTGCCGCGAGCTGCAGGGCCGTCTGCTGCGCCACTGCCAGCGCTATCTGGCCGCCAGAGGCAAACAGATGATCGGCTGGGAGGAGATCCTGCATGGCGACAAGGTGAGCCGCAAAGCGGCCATCTGTGCCTGGACCAGCTTTCAGGCGGGGCTGGATGCTGCCGCGGCCGGTTATCCGGTGGTGATGGCGCCCGCCCAGTTCCTCTATCTCGATCTCGCCTGGAGCGCCGATATTCATGAACCCGGCCTCTACTGGGCGGGGACCCTCAATCTGGAGCAGGTTTATGCTTGCGATCCTGCCCCAGCCGATTTCCATGCCAACGATAACATCCTCGGGGTGCTGAGCCCCTTGTGGTCAGAATTGATCACCAGCCGTGATCGTCTCGACTACATGTTGTTCCCGCGTATGCTGGCCACGGCCGAGGTGGCCTGGAGCGATCCCGCCCACAAGGGCTGGGAGCACTTCGCCGCCCGCCTGCCGGGTCAGCTGCAGATCCTCGATCAGTTGCAGGTGCGCTACCGGATGCCACAGAGGTAATGTTGTCTCTACTTTGGCGGCCAATCGGCCGCCTTTTTTACGATTAGCCAACAAAACATCAACTTCCCCCTACCATTCATCCGCCATTATTGGCAAAATCCAGCCCCCAATGAAGCTGGTCTGCCTCCTGCTGGCGCGAGCCTGCGGCCACCTCCAGATCTGCCACAATAACAACGACAACATTATCAACAAGAACATCGGAGCGTATTCCTATGGCCCGCAGAGATGTCCATACCCTGGATAGCGAAGTGGAGTTTCCTGCCGACGTACAACTGGTCTCCACCACTGACCTGCGCGGGGTGATCACTTATGCCAATCCGGCTTTTTGCACCATCGCCGGCTATAGCGCCGACGAGCTGGTCGGTCACAACCACAATCTGGTACGCCACCCCGACATGCCCAAGGCCGCCTTCGCCGATCTCTGGGCCCGCCTCAAGGAGGGCAAACCCTGGCGCGGCATCGTCAAGAATCGCTGCAAGGATGGTCGTTACTACTGGGTAGATGCCTATGTGACCCCCATCTATGAAGGCAACAGGATCAGCGGCTACCAGTCGGTACGCTGCAAACCCGAGCCCCAATTCAAGCGCATCGCCGCTCAGACCTACCAAGCCCTGCTCAAGGCCGAGCGCGGCAACAGCAGCAACCTACCCTCTCTTGCCAAAGTACGCACCCCGGCCATTACCCTGCTGCTGCTCGGCCTGATGGGCTGGACCTTCGCCAGCCAAGGGGCCATGACCGTCCTGCTGATGCTGCTGCCCCTGTTGCTTATTGGCGGAGCCTACTGGCGCGAGCTCTTTGCCCTGCCCCACTATCTGCAGCAGCTGGGCCGTGAATATGACAGTCTGACCCGGTTGGTCTACTCCGGTGACAACCCCGGCGCCATTGCCGATTTTCATATCAAGATGCTTCAAGCCCGCATCCGAACCGTGTTGGGACGGATCAACGATGCCACGGCACCTCTGCAAACCCTGGCCATCAATCTGAAGCAGGCCTCTCATCAAGCCTGTCTCGATATCAACGAGCAAGATGCCCAGACCCAGCAGATGGCTACGGCTATGACTCAGATGGCCAACACAGCTCACGAGATCGCCCGCAACATTCAGGACTCCAACGGTCAGGTCAACGAAGCTCGCAATCGTTGTGAACAAACCAACCAGCAGTTGAACCAGACCGAGCAGCAGATCGAACAGCTCGCCAAACAGGCAGAGCTGGCGTTCAACTCGGCGGTAGAGCTCGCCAGTGAATCCGAACGGATTGGCAGTGTCATGGGCGAGATCCAGGGCATCGCCGAGCAGACTAACCTGCTGGCCCTCAACGCGGCCATCGAAGCCGCTCGCGCCGGGGAGCAGGGCCGTGGTTTTGCAGTGGTGGCCGACGAGGTGCGTACCCTGTCGACCCGCACCCACAAGGCGACCGAGCAGATCCAGGGCAGCATCAAGCAGATCCAGCACACTCTGGGACGCTGGAAGGGGATGATGCAGGAGAACCTGCAACAGACCCGCACATGTGCCGAGATGACCCGCCAGGGCGCCAGCAGCCTCCATACCGTGCTGGCAGAGATAGAGCTGGTCACCGAACACTCCACCCAGATCGCCACCGCAGCAGAGCAGCAACAAGCGGTCGTGGAGGAGATCAGCCGCAGCATCCACCAGATCTCCGAGTATTCCCACGCCAACAGTCAGAAGATGCTGGATGTCGATCACTCCAGTCAGGCTCTGCTGGAACGGGCCAAGCAACTGAAGGGGCTTAGCCAGACCTTCGGCTGAATCATTGCCAGCCCCATGACAGAAGCGCCACAATGGCGCATCTGTTGTTTTTGACGAATCGGGTTTATGAGCATTGAATCAAGTCCGTCCCCATTGAACAAAGCTGCCCGTATCGAAGCGATCATCGCCTTGATCCCGGCAGGCCGGGTGGTCAGCTATGGTCAGGTGGCCGATCTGGCGGGGCTGCCCGGACGGGCAAGACTGGTAGGCAAGGTGCTGCGGGAAACCGACAAGTTACTGCCGTGGCATCGGGTACTGGGCGCGGCGGGCACCATCTCGTTACCGAAAGGGTCGGCGGGCTTCGACAGACAGACGGGATTGCTGCAGGAAGAGGGCGTGCCCGTGATTGGTGGACGGGTCAGATTGAAGGAGTGGCAATGGCAGCCCGATCTGGCCGAGCTGCTTTTTTTACTGCCGTTTTGAGGGGATCACAGCCGGATCACTCCAGCGGCGCCAGGATCTCGTCGCTGCGCACCTGCACCGGTATGGTCTCGTCCGCGCGCTGCAGCAGCACCAGCAGACTCTGCCGGTCAACCTCCAGCACATAGGCCGCCCCTTCCCGGGTCATGCAGCTCATGCCCGGCCGGATCTCGTTAATCTCCATCTCAACCTCCTTGTCTACTTCGCGATTGACGACAGCTGCACTCCTTGCAGCTGTCTCAGTATACCGCTATCCATAAGCAAAGAGGCCCCTTGTCGGGGCCTCTTTTCATCACGCTTTTTTAGCCTTTGGCAAACTCTCTTGCCAGGTACCGTTGTCGTAGTGAGCGGTCCAACCGGTCGCCTTGCCGTTGACCTCGCTCATCACGTACTGCTCCTTGGTCTTGCGACTGAAGCGCACGATAGCGGGGTTTCCGTCCGGATCGGTGAGCGGGGCTCCCGCCAGATACTTGTGCTTGGCCGAGATTCGATCCTTGAAGCGCTTGAGCTCTTCCACCAGCGGCGCGCGGGTCTCGCGGGATTTGGGGAAGTTGCTGGCCGCCAGGAACAGACCGGCAGCCCCGTCACGCAGCACAAAGTGGGCATCGGACTGGGTGCACTTGAGCTCCGGCAGCGGCACAGGATCCTCCTTCGGCGGCGCGATGTCGCCGTTTTTCAGGATCTTGCGGGTGTTCTTGCAGGTCTCGTTGGTGCAGCCCATGTACTTGCCGAAACGGCCGTTCTTGAGCTGCATCTCGCTGCCGCAACGGTCGCACTCGATGCTCGGCCCTTCGTAGCCCTTGAGCTTGAACTGGCCCTTCTCGATCTCGTAGCCATCGCAATCCGGGTTGCGACCACAGACGTGCAGCTTGCGGCTGTCATCGATGATGTAGGCATCCATCGCAGTGCCACAGACACCGCAGCGGTGCTTGGCGCGCAGCGCTTCGGTTTCCGCCTCTTCGCCGTCAGTGGCGGAGACAAACTCGTCGGCAGAGACCAGGTTGATGGTCTTCTTGCAGCGCTCTTTCGGCGGCAAGGCATAGCCGGAGCAGCCAAGGAAAACACCGGTGGTGGCAGTACGAATGCCCATCTTGCGGCCGCAATCCGGGCAGTCGATGTCGGTCATCACCATCTGGTTGGCACGCATGCCGCCCTCTTCGGGCGCCTTGTCAGCCTTCTCCAGCTCCTGGGTAAACTCGGCGTAGAAAGCGTCCAGCACCTTCTTCCACTCCAAGCTCCCTTCGGCGATGCCATCGAGCTTGTCTTCCATCTTGGCGGTGAACTCGTAGTTCATCAGCTCGACGAAGTTCTCCACCAGACGATCGGTGACGATCTCGCCCATCTTCTCGGCGAAGAAACGGCGGCTCTCGACCCGTACATAACCGCGATCGACGATAGTGGAGATGATGGAGGCGTAGGTTGACGGACGGCCGATACCGCGTTTTTCCAGCTCGCGCACCAGCGCTGCTTCAGTGAAACGAGCAGGCGGCTTGGTGAAGTGCTGGCGCGGATCCAGCTTGATCAGCTTCAGCACCTCGCCCACGGAGACCGCCGGCAGCTGACTATCTTCGCCCTTGCGACCCATAGGCGGCAGAGCCTTGGTCCAACCGGCGAAGCGCAGGGTACGGCCACGGGCCTTGAGCTCGAACTCACCCGCCTTGACGGTCAGGGTAGAAGAGTCGTACTGAGCCGGGGTCATCTGACAAGCAACGAACTGACGCCAGATGAGATCGTACAGACGCATGGCATCCGGCTCCATCCCTTCCAGCATCTCGGCAGTCACCTGTACGTTGGAGGGACGGATCGCTTCGTGCGCTTCCTGAGCATTGGCCTTGGCGCCATACAGATTCGGCTCGGCTGGCAGATAGGCCGCGCCATACTGCTCGCCGATATATTCACGCACCGCCTCAACCGCCTCTTTGCTGAGGTTGGTGGAGTCGGTACGCATATAGGTGATGTAACCCGCTTCATAGAGACGCTGGGCCATCATCATGGTCTTCTTGACCCCGAAGCTCAGCCGGGTAGAGGCCGCCTGCTGCAGGGTAGAGGTGATAAACGGCGCGGACGGCTTGGAGCCGGTCGGCTTGTCTTCCCGGTTCACCACCTTGTAGTCGACCCCTTCCAGGGCCGCCACGGCGGCAAAGGTCTCGGCCTGGGTCACCGGCTTGAAGTCTGCACCATTGCGGCTGACCACTTCCATCCGCAGATCGCTCTTGTCGGCGGTCAGCAGGTCGGCATTGAGATCCCAGAACTCGACCGGTACGAACGCCTTGATTTCGCGCTCTTTATCGACGATGAGACGCACCGCAACGGATTGCACCCGACCGGCGGAGAGACCGCGGGCCAGCTTTTTCCACAGCAGCGGGGAGACCATGTAACCCACCACGCGGTCGAGGAAACGACGGGCCTGCTGGGCATTGACGCGGTCAATATTGAGTTCGGACGGCTGGGCGAACGCCTCCTTGATGGCGCTCTTGGTGATCTCGTTAAACACCACGCGCTTGTAGCGGCTGTCGTCGCCACCGATGATCTCGCGCAGGTGCCAGGCGATCGCCTCTCCTTCTCTATCCAAGTCGGTTGCGAGATAGATGGTGTCGGCTTTCTCGGCCAGACTTTGCAACTCGCTGACCACCTTCTCCTTGCCGGGCAAAATCTGGTAGTTGGCCTGCCAGCCAGCGGTCGGATTGATACCCATCCGGGCAAACAGGGCCTTGCGATCCTTGGCAGCCTTCTCGGATTCGCTCAACTTGATGCCGCGAATGACAGGTTTCTTGGGCTCGGTGCTGGCGCTGCCGCTGGTGGGCAGATCGCGAACATGACCAACGCTGGATTTCACCACGTAGTCCTTGCCCAGATATTTGTTGATCGTCTTGGCCTTGGCCGGAGACTCCACTATGACCAGTGATTTGCCCATGCTGTAACTATTATCCTCATTGCACCCGACGGGGTTGGTGTGCGGTTTTGTGGGGCTGTATAAGAGATTTGGCGCGAAAAAGCAATCTTGTGAGCAAATTTGCCTGACCAGCCCGAACCACACGGCTTCTTTTATTGCTTCTTTATTTATTAATGCGAAGGCAACAGGCCGGACGCAACCGCTTTTTCAATTTTCTGCCATACCGCCCCTCTTTTTATATCTGAAACGACATAAAAACGTCTGCTGGTTACCGGCTTGTTACAAAAACATAAAATCTCTTTATAATGGCCCAACCCCGACGCATTGTGCGCGGAAGGAACCGCTACCCATCATAAAAATCGAAAGGATGTACTCAATGAAGCACTTCGAGGTCAATTTCGACGGTCTGGTCGGCCCGACTCATAACTACGCCGGCCTCTCCTACGGCAATGTTGCCTCCCAGAGCAATGCCCAGGAGGCTTCCAATCCGAAAGAGGCCGCCAAACAGGGACTGCGCAAGATGAAGTCGCTGACCGAGCTTGGCATGACCCAGGGGGTACTGGCGCCACAAGAGCGTCCCGATCTCGCCACCCTGCGCCGCCTAGGCTTCACCGGCAACGATGCCCGGGTGCTGGAGCAGGCCGCCAAACAGGCTCCCGCCGTACTGGCTGCCTGCTATTCGGCCTCCAGCATGTGGACCGCCAACGCCGCCACCGTCTCTCCCAGTGCCGATACCCAAGATGGCCGCATTCACTTCACCCCCGCCAACCTGACCAACAAGTTTCACCGCTCTCTGGAGCCCGACGTCACGGGCCGTATCCTGCGCGCCGTGTTCAACAACGATCGCCACTTCAGCCACCACCTCCATCTGCCGGAAAATGACCACTTCGGCGACGAGGGGGCAGCCAACCACACCCGGCTCTGCCGCGCCTATGGCGAGGCGGGGGTCGAGCTGTTTGTCTATGGCCGCAGCGCCTTTGACTACTCCCGCCCGGCGCCGAAGCGCTATCCGGCCCGCCAGACTCTGGAGGCAAGCCAGGCCATCTCCCGCCTGCATGGCCTTGGCGAGGAGAGCGTGGTGTTTATTCAGCAAAACCCGGATGTGATCGATCAGGGGGTGTTCCACAACGACGTGATCGCGGTGGGCAACCAGAACGTGCTCTTCTTCCACCAACAAGCGTTCCTCAACACCAAAGCGGTGCTGACCGAAATCCGCGGCAAGTTTGGCGAGGGGGATTTGCACTTTATCGAAGTGCCGACTGCCGAGGTATCCGTGCTGGATGCGGTGAAATCTTACCTGTTCAACACCCAGATCCTCACCCTGCCGAGCGGCGAGATGGCCATCATCGCCCCCACCGAGTGCCGCGACAATCCGGCGGTGTCAGCCTATCTCGGCAAGCTGCTGACGCAGGAGACCCCGATCAAGGCAGTCCACTATATGGATGTGAAACAGAGCATGCGCAATGGTGGCGGCCCGGCCTGCCTGCGACTGCGGGTTGCCATGAACGATCAGGAACTCGCTGCGGTCAATCCGGCCTGCCTTATCAACGACAGCCAGTTTGCCCGTCTCGATGGCTGGGTCGATCGCCACTACCGTGACCGGCTGACCCTCGACGACCTGCGGGATCCGGCACTGGTGCAGGAGTCCCGCAGCGCACTGGACGAACTGACCCAGATCCTGAAACTGGGTTCGATCTACCCGTTCCAGCGCTAAATGTGATGCCCGGGAAGACCGCCAACGCTGGCGGTCTTCTGCTATCGGCCTTCTCTTCAGCGCGATAGCCAACTTGCACGGATGCTGTTTTGTGCAGAAAAGCAGCGCACAACTTGCTGATAAGCTTGAATTTTGAGCTGTATGTATCAAAAAATCGACGAACAGTCATTTTTTACTGCCAGATGCCTCATCAAGGGGTTCACAAAGCCTCTGGATCTGATAGTATGCGCCTCGCACTTGGGGAGGGGTTCCCGAGCGGCCAAAGGGATCAGACTGTAAATCTGACGGCTCTGCCTTCGAAGGTTCGAATCCTTCTCCCTCCACCATTCAAGTGCAAAAGTAGTGACAATCAGGAAATACCCCGTGGAGGGGTTCCCGAGCGGCCAAAGGGATCAGACTGTAAATCTGACGGCTCTGCCTTCGAAGGTTCGAATCCTTCTCCCTCCACCATTTCCCTGATTGCAATGGCTGAATACAATTTGCTTTGCCCCTGTGGAGGGGTTCCCGAGCGGCCAAAGGGATCAGACTGTAAATCTGACGGCTCTGCCTTCGAAGGTTCGAATCCTTCTCCCTCCACCATCATTCAAGAAAACCCGGCCTCGCGCCGGGTTTTCGCTTTCTGCTATCCCCCTCACACTTTTTCGGCATTGTCAGATCTGACAGTTGCAATTGCATCCCATCTTGCTCATCGTGGCATCATCGACATCAGAGTGTTCACATCATGTTTGAAGTCTGGGACGAGCATGGTCACGCCACCGGTCTGACACTGCAGGCGCTCAAAGTCAGAATCAGCAACGACTATCAGGGTGATCTGATGGTGCGCTACAGCAACAAGCTGGGACTCCCCACGACCCTCTTTCTGACCATCCATCAAGGTGTTGCCTATCAGCGCTTCAAAGCCGGCTCGCCAAAACTGGATTGGGAGTGGCTGGCCACCGCAGGCAATGGCCACAGCCCCCGCAATTTTATGAGTGAACAGTTCCCCTTACTCCAGTTCTCCCTCGATAACTGAGTGCCCATCTCGCTCGCTCAATAACGTCAACTCACCGATGATTTGCTGTAATTGGGCACGAAACCTTGTTAGCTCATCAGTACAAGCTGGCGATCCAAATTGACGGATTTTTTCTTCCAATCGCCATGCCTGTTCCGCCAATTCCGGCGCCATCATCATGCTGATGGTCCCCGCCTGACGATGCACCCAATTGGCCAATGCATTGTCATCAGGTGGCGCCTGTGTCATCGACTGTTCAAGCTCCTGGCGAAAAAGCGGAAACATCTGCCGCAACTTCTCACCATGACCAAAAAATGCCTCCATGGCTGCAATATCAATCAAGGTAGGCGCGGGTAAGATCTGCCACTTCTGCAACATCTGGCGCAGAGTATCCAACAGCACCGGTTTGCCCAGCAGATCGTCCATGCCCGCGGCAAAACAGCGCTGAGCCTGTTCTGGCAACACATTGGCCGTCATGGCGATGATCAGCTGCCGCTCGCCTTTCTCTGCAGCCCGTATCCTGCGGGTGAACTCATAACCATCCATCACCGGCATCTGACAGTCACAGAGCACCAGCTCATAGGGATGCTGCGCGACCATCTCGAGAGCCTGCTGGCCATGCTCTGCCACATCGCAGTTCATCCCTAGTTGCCTGAGCTGGCGTATTACCAGCGACTGGTTGAGGGGATTATCCTCCACCAGCAATACCCGACAGGGCTGCATGGGTGCGCTCTTTCGCATCGCTTTCGTTGCCGTCCCATCGCTCAAGCCAAGCTGGCGATAGCAAACTTCCCGCACCGCATGCCAGGTCATGGGATTGCTGTTGAGAATGTAACCCCCCTCATCACAGCGAAAGCCGAGGGGGGTTGCCAGCGGCAGCACCCGGATGACCCTGTTGCCCGCCAACTCATGGTCTGTGAAACGCAGCTGAGCATCACCAGACTCCGACGTTCGTATTACTCCCAACGCATCAAGTTGCAACAACAGGGTGTGGCACAACTTCTCGTCATGGAGATCGATGTGGGCTTGCACGCCATTGAGACGAGGATCCGGCTCTCGCTGTGCCAGCACTGGCAACGTGACCGTCAGGCTGATGAAAGTGCCCAGCCCAGGGGCACTCTCCAGCCGGATCTCGCCACCCATCAAGGTGGCCAGGGTCTGGCAGATACTCAGGCCCAAGCCGGTACCACCATAACTGCGGGTGGTGGAGCTCTCTGCCTGTTCAAAGGCATTGAAGATCCGGCCAAGCGCCTCTGGGCTCATACCGATGCCGCTGTCGCGCACACCGAAGCACAATTGCTGTTGCCCCTCCCCCTGCGACAGCAGTTGCACCGAGATCTCGATAAAGCCCCGCTCGGTAAATTTGATGGCATTGCTGACAAAGTTGAAGAGGATCTGGCGCAGACGCAGCGCATCACCACTAACCCGAACCGCCACTCCGGCATCCGCCCAGAGATAGACGCGCAACCCCTTGCGATGTACTTCGCTCACCGTCATGGTCAGCACGCCGTCAAGCAGCTCCCGGACAAGAAACGGCGCTTCTTCGAGTTGCATCTTGCCCGCTTCCAGCTTGGCGAAGTCGAGCACGTTGTCGATCAGCGCATGCAACCCCTGGGCACCGCGGTTGATAACCTCCACCATCTGGCGCTGATCCTGAGTCAATTCGGTAAAGGTGAGCTGTTCCGCCATACCGACAATGCCATTCATGGGCGTGCGAATTTCGTGGCTCATGGTGGCCAGAAACTCCCCTTTCTGGGTGGCGGCAGACTCCGCCTTGGCCTTGGCTCTGGCCAATGCAACCTCAACCTGATGACGACGGACTATCTCCTGACGCAGCCGCCAGTACGCCACCGACAGCACCAGAATAAAGAGCGTAATCGCCACCCCGGCGGGCAGCAGGGTACGCACCAGTTTCGCTCTGGGGATCCCTTCGCTGTAATTGAGCGCCAACCAGCTGTTGCGGATCTGGCGCTTCTCCTTGTCGCTCATGCTGGCCAGCACCCGGTTGACCAGGGGCAGCAAGGGGGTGTAAGGCTCACGTACTGCCACAGCCAGTTCATCCTTGAAGGGGGTGGGCGCGGCAATATGAAGTCGGTCATCAAACTGCTCGGTGACAAGACGGGAGACCACCACCAGATTGCCGATATAGGCATCTCCCTCACCTGCTGCAACACGAGCGAGCCCCTCGTTGGCACTCTTGGTCGTGATCAGTTTCAGGTCAGGCACCAGTGTCCTTAGCTGGGGGATCAGCATACTGTCGGTCAACAACAACTTTTTACCGGCCAGATCAGAGAGATCCCCGATCGGAATACTACCGCGCGCCGTCACCAGCACCATCGGGAATGATGCAAAGGGCTCGCTGGCATGCCAACCCACCAACCGCTCAATGATGCGGGTGGGTAATACCGCCAGATCCACATCGTGATGCAGCAGCAACTGCTGCAGATCGGGCCAGCTCTGCACTGGCACACGGCTGTATGCCAGCCCCAACTTCTCTTGCAGCACGTCCAGATAATCCGCCATCAAGCCGACCGGATTGCCCCCCTCATCGTGATAAGAGAAGGGCACCCAGCCGGGGATCAATCCCAACTTTAACGGCGGCAGCATCGAGAGCCATGCTCGCTCATCAGGACGCAGTAAAAAATGACTGTGCCCCATAAAATTGGGCTCCAGACTCTCCCCTAGCCAGCGTTTCTCCAGTTCACTGCGCGCCTCGACTGTCAGCGACTGAATGGCAGTATCAAGCCGGATAGCAAGAGAGTGTTTCTGGCTGGCGACGCCAAGATGCAGGGTTTCCATCAACAAGGGAGACTGGGCAACCACCGCCAACGCCGGGTGACGCTCGATAAACAGGTTGGCCACATGGAGGTTGCCGATATAGGCATCTGCACGCCCTTGTTCAACAGCCTGTAGTGCGCTACGGGTGTCGACAAAGAGCCGGGGTGTGACATTCGGATAATGCAGCTTGACCAGCTTCTCGGTCAGAAAGCCTTTTTCGATGGCAATGCTGGCGGACTGCAACCGGCTCACATCCCGAAACAGGGCGCTGTCCTGGCGCACCACCACCACGGTCGGCGAGGTGTAGTAAGGCAGGCTATAGGTGACACACTGGCGCACTTCAGAGTTAAAAGCATCGAGCAGGATATCCAGCTTGCCACGGCAGGCATCGCTATACATAGCCTCCCAGTCGGGGTAGACCTGCCAGGCGATCCGGTAGTCCAGCTTTTTGGCTAATTGTTCCATCAATTCAATGCTAAAGCCGGCGGCGACCTTACCGTCCCACTGCTGAAAAGGGCCCCATCCTCCGGCCAATATGCCCACTTCAATCGTTGGGACAGAATGCCCCTCTGCCGAAAATACGGAAGGCGTCAAGGAAAAAACAGAGACAATAATTATGAATCGTTTGATTAATGACATAAGCAAACAATATATATACATAACGATTCAAATATATTTATCAAAAGATATATGCTCCTGAAAAAATGGGGTGCGCACGGTAGTATAGAAATGTTAGCTTTGATAGTCTGAATATTATTCACTGCTTTATAAGAGGCTCATCCATGTCCTTCAAGATTATTCTTGCCGATGACCACCCCTTGATTTTGACCGGGATCCGTAGCCTGATTGAACAGATAACACCCCATTGTGAAGTGGTCGCCGAGGCATATCAGGTATCTGACTTGCTGAAATTATTGCAACAACATCGTTGTGATCTGTTGATCACCGATTTCAGCATGCCGGGCGATACCCGTAGCGATGGCATAGTAATGATCCAGCAGTTACGTCGGGATTATCCCAATCTTCCCATTATCGTGCTGACCCAAATCCAGAACAGTGCCATCTTGCAATCCCTTATTCTGGCTGGGGTAAAAGGACTGATACTAAAGAAATCGGTTATTAATGAATTGGCTGATGCTATTCGCCAGATATTGCTCGGCCATCACTATATTGGCCCGACAGTACAAATGCTGCTAGCCAATGCTGGCATCACGGATCCAGACAGTATCAACCCGCTCACTCCCAAAGAGAGTGAAGTAGTGCGCCTGCTGGCCAGCGGCATGTCAGTCACCCAAGTAGCGAAATACCTTCATCGCAGTGTCAAGACCATCAGCACCCAGAAGAAAAATGCCATGGCAAGGTTGGGAATTACCAGTGACAGTGCCCTTTTTGAATATGCAAAAATTCATGGCCTATATTAAAAAGCAGTTGATTTAGTTTGCAATGTATTATATTAGAGCACTCGTGGTGAATTGGTAATGGTCAGATTGCCGCTTCAATTATGATCGTGATATCTCCTTTGTAACGCCCACCAGGGTGCTTCATCATTTCTGAAACCTGTGCACCCTTTATTTCAAATTTGAATGGCCGATCATCACCCGATAGAATGGAGTGACCATAATAATTTTCATCTTTATGTGGATATATTAAATATTGAATATTATGCATACCGGTAGCATAGACATCAACAGGGACAGAGTGGTTTGCTCGTTCATTTTTAATAAAACAGCGATCTCCACTACTATTTATATATTGGCATTTCAGTCGTACATTATAGGGTGCAGAGGCCCATATTCTGGTCGCCAAGGTCGCAGTTAATGATGCTGGCGTACTACGATCATTGCGATGAATCCAATTGGTCCAGCCGCCAGGTGGCTGTAAATCCAGCTGCTGTTCTTTTAATGGGAACAATACTTTCAGCTGATGTCTGACTGTCAGCGTTAAATTAATGACAAGTTGATTATCAGAGTACTCTCCATTACCCAAACTTATATCACCATTATTCCCCATCGAAAGTGTCAATGAGCCGCGATAAGTACCGTTAGGCATATCCAATGGTGATGGTGGTTTTATTTTAAAGCCAAACATAACCATATTGATGCTATATAATCCATCATAAGGCTCTGCTGATTTCTCTGTATAACAAGATTTTCCGTCTAGATTTCCCCACAATAGAACCCATCTGGAAATACGATTGGGGTAAGATGCATAAGCTCTATTTACATATCTGCACCCCCCAAATGGCTTTGTCATACCATCATAAACATCTTTGGCCCCATCAACATATTTAATACCTGTCTCCCAATCAGCACCTAACTGCTCTGGAATAACATCAACAGGGAACTCTTTTCCATTTTCTGATTTGATAGTCATCATTTTCCTTCCTGATAACCCAAAAAAAACAAATGCATCTTTCTTATCCTTGAAATCCTTGACGACGACTCTTTTTATGGTCGTTTTAAACGAAAACAGTAAGCTATCGAGCGACACTATATTTCCATAACACTCGTCAATAGACGCACCAGGCAGCTGATTTTTACATACCGTGGTGCTTTTAAATGTACCACGAGCATCTTCATAAACGGCTGGTTTATATTCGGCGGTCACATCCACTGTTGCTGCATTTGCTGAAAGGCAAAATATAAACATTGCAACATATAGGCACCTCAAAAAAAATTTGAGCAACATTGAATATCCTTAAATTACTTTCTAGCCAGTAGCTGTTCATGACAAACGAGATCACCAAGAAACCATGTATCTTGTCCCCACTTATTATCATCTTGGTTCAAGAGCATCTGGCATTGTAATCGGCCATCACGCTCAACCTGTAAACTTGGGTTCTTTTTACTCATATCCATGACAAAAAAACCATCATTCTCACTCATGGTGCGACCAATATGGTTGCGCACCACAGCCCCTCTTAATGGTTGACCTTCTTTATTCAGCAGACGACCAATTACGGTGACGGTATTCATGGCATTGACCTGGGCATACCCCACCCCACCGCGATTAAGGTGGTAGGGAAGCACGGCGGGTTTGATGGTGAGCGGCGCCCCATCCTGATCGGCCATCTCCAGCTGCAAGGCGCCACTTTGCAGGGCGGGTACCGAAACCAGATGGCGACCGGGCCCCAGGGTCTGCACACCGCCCTGATCGTCGCTGACCCAAATTCGCGCCGCCTCGTCATCGGCGTCGATATCCAGGATCATCGCCGCCTCGTTACCCATGGCGCCCATCTCGCGGGAGCCGAGCGCCATCTCCCCCTCCCGCCCCAGTGCCACCACGCTCTCCAAGTTGATGCCGCCGGTCACCTCACCGTTATAGGAGGAGTGCTGGGCAAACAGATCCCCTCCAAGCCAGGGCGCCCCGAAGCGGCCATAGCCGGATAGACCGGTACCATAGCTGTCATGGGTGCTGCCCACGCTGACCTGACGCAGCGGCCCCCAATCCACCTCCTGCTGGTAGTTGAGATAGGCGCTGCGCTGGGCACCGCCCGAGCGGGAGGTATTGCTGCCCAGCCCCAGCGACAACTGGCGATCGTCCCCTCCCAGGTTGACGGTGAGACTGAGCGTACTGCCGCGATCCCGCTGCTGCGCCGTGCTCTCGCTGCCGGGGCGATCGAACAAGGTCAGCCCCCAGGTCACCCAGCGCCCCCACAACCTGTCGCTGTAGTGCCATCCCAGATCGGCGCCATTGCCGCGGCCAGACTGATGAGAGACATAGAGACCGAGCGTTCCCCACCGATCCAGCGACTGCTGCAGCGACAGGCTGGAGCTACGACTTGCCTCCCCCTGCTTGCGCTGGTTGCGCGAATGGCTCGCCACCAGACTGCTGTTACCCTGCCAGTAGATCCCTTGCAGATCATATCCCCAGCCCGAGCCTGCGCTCTGGTTCACGGAAGCAAAGCCCTGAAGCTGGCTGGTGGCCTGCCAGTCGAGCGACAAGGCGTGCTGGGCCCGCCTGTCCACATACTGACTCCCCGCTCCCACCACCAGCGAGGGGAGCAGCAGGTGGTTCACCGCAATACCGCCGCTGGCCCCTTCCAGGTCGCTGTCTCCCTGGCGCACCAGCCAGCGGGTCTGGCGCCCGGCAAACAGGTTGAAGCGCCACGGCTCTTCCGGCGTCTGCCAGTTGGCGGGTTTGTAGATCATCTCGCGCCAGCGGCGGCTCTCCTGACCATCTTCCAGCAATCGCAGCTCCACCTCGTAGATGCCACCTGGCAGGGATCGGGTATCGAGGGCCTGCAGACCCGCGACGACTTGCTGGGACTGGATCAGGCGCCCGTCCCGGTAAATCTCCACCAGGCCGGGCCGCGTCGGCGCCACCTGGATCGGCACCATGCTGGCGACCCCGCGTTCCCGGCGCAGCAGATCCGAACTGCCCCACATTACCCCGAGCACGGTGGGCGTCGCACCGCTGTAGTAGTTCGGCTGGCGCACCAATCCCTGCGCCGTGGGAAAGAAGAAGCCCAGGCGGTAAAACTGGGCCTCATGAAGCCGCTCGCCATAGATCTGGGCCATGCCCAGCTCGGTTGACTCCCCTTCCTGCCAGGTGGCATCCCCTTCCATAAAGGGGGTCCACTGCCCCCAGCTACCCTCCAGCTGCAGGTTGTAGTGGCCGCTGCGCTGGCTGCCCTGCACCAGGTTCAGCTGGTTCTGAACCAGCAGCCCCTTGCTCCCTTTTGGCAGTGCCATAAACCGTTGATCCCGCGCCGCCTGCTCCACCTCACTGGTCAATACAGACAGCTGGGACTCCTCCAGGCTGTATTGCAGCCCAAGGATCCCCTCCGGGCAGCGCGGGTCGCACTCGCCAAGGGGCAGTGTTGTACCCAGTTTGTTCAACCAGCGTTCACGCGTCCCCTCGTCAAACTCGCTCTCCTGCACCTCCAGCAGCGAGAGCAGTTGCACCGAGTTATCACGACCGAGCAGCACTTCGCCATCCCCCAGCAGGCGGCCATCGACGGTCACCCGCACCATCAGCGGCACCCCAAAAAAGTGCTCTTCAAACCCTTCCGGCAATTGCCGTGCCTGTTGCAGCAACAGTGCTGGCTCTGCCGCCATCACAGGGGCCGAGAGCAACAACCCAAGCAAGAGAAGAGGAGTTCGAACCATGGTGTTCAACCTGTATAGATAGATGCCTCACTAAAAAGGGGCCTCGCGGCCCCTTGGGTCTTGATTTGTAATGAATTTAGGTAGCGGGTGGGGCAGGCGGGGCCTCGGATTCAAACATCATGCTGACAATCCCCTGATAGTTGCCGGGCTTGTAGCCGCCGGTTGGCGCCGTAGCGGGGATGATCTCAAGCCCGACCTGTTTGCCGGTACTGGCGTCCGCCTGGTTCAACAAATCTTGAGACGCGGTCGTCAGTGCCGTACCTGCCACCTTGACCGTCAGGTCGATGCTCTCCTTGCCGCTGGCCATGGTGGCAGGATAGACCAGATAGCCCTTGATGGGGCCCAGGGTGCTCTTCATCTCCAGCTGTTTGGCCAAGGGATCCAGCTTCTGGCTAAAGGGGTTAAAGGTCAGCTTCTGCGGGGTATTCATCCAGTCCCCGACCGGCTGCACATAAAACTTGTCCGTCGGGATCTGCGCCGTCACCGTCACCGTATGCTCGACTCGCTCGGCTGACATCAGGGTACCGCTTACCAACAGTAGTGCGGGGGCGAACCATAACCTCTTCATAACCACTCCTTATTCTTTGATGATATTCATATGGCATATCGCTATTCAGACCTTGAACTCCTTGAATACCGATTGCTTTCCTTCGATCAGTTCAAAACGAACCGTACTGGCGGCATCTTGGCTGACCTGTTTTTTAACGCCGGGCAGCAGATGCAGCTTCTCCGGTTGGCTGCATGACGTTTTGTCACACACCTCCAGATAATCGAGAACCACGGTGGCATTGCCGAGGTTCTGCACATAAAGGACTCCATCTTCACGCACTATTCGCGTGTCGTAACGGGGCACTTTGGGGGCAACAAACAAAATGGTGCCATAACCGGTCATGATGCTGACACCGGCGCTAATTTGCTGCTGTGGTGGCAATTCGGTTATTTCATCATCCTGTGGTTTGACTGGCACAAAACGCACCCGAAAATAACGTTCGCGCTCCCTCTCACCCATATAAATAAAACGGGTAGCCTGGATTCCACCTGCAGGAATAATCAACCGAGATGGACTTGTCACCAGCTGGCGAACGCCCTCCTCCGGTAACTCCCGCTCCTTCGGCACGCCATCGGCACCATATATAATCTCGGCCAGCGTTATTTTGACAAAGGCCGTCTCATTACCAAGATTTCTAACCCGCTTGAGCAGCGTAGTTTTTTCTGCCGACATATAGTCATATAAGGTGCCAACGCTAATATCCGGCGACGCCATGGCATTGCTGCTGAATATAATCAGCAACACAGCAAAAATCTTATTCATGAATAATGATCACACTGTAAAAACGATAGAAAGTGACGCCTTCATTGCAGGCTCCGAAAATATATGCATTCCATATATGCAAATCGCCCAATGATCATATTTGGCTCAGCGACTCGTCATTGAGGCCAGTCTAGATAATCCATGCACCGGACTTAATCGGAATAATCTGATACTGCCAAAGTATTTTTTCTGCAAACAATCAGACAATTCCTACAGCCAGCTTTCAACATCCTCCCCTATTATCCGAAATCATCTCAGTCAGCAGGGAAGTGACATGTTTGCGTTTAAAGAAGAGTTTCCGGTCGGTGACGTGGCATCCCTGACGACAGCGGACATTGCCGTGCCCTTTTATCAGCCAATCGTTAACCGGGATCGCCAGATCATCGGCTTTGAGGCGCTGGCCAGACGCTGGGAACCCCGCCAGCAGCGCTATCAGGGAATAGACTTTCCCTCTCTCAGCGATGACGAGTCCCTGCATGTGGATATCGTTATGCTCAGAGCCATTCTACGCGACCTGCCAGCACTGGCGAAGGGGAGGTCATATATGCTCTCCATCAACCTCAATCCCACACTGAGCAGCGCCACCTATCAGAACCTGTTGCTGCTGGTGCTGCTGCAGGCCCGCAAGCTGGATATCGCAATCTGGTTCGAGGTGGTGGAGTACGCCCCGCTAGCGCAAGGAGTTGGCCCTGATCGAGGTACTGCGCAGCCACGGTGCCCATATCGCCTGCGATGACTTTGGCACCCAGGAGTGCAATTTTCAGCGAGTGATGGCGCTCCCCTACGAGATCATCAAGCTGGATCGCTCCCTGCTGCTGCAAGCGACCAAGAGTAGCCATGCCTTACGCATGCTGACCGGACTGGTGGAGTACCTGCAGCGACTCGGCATGAAGGTGGTGTGCGAAGGGGTGGAAAACCAGACCCATATCGAGATTGCCGATCAGCTCGGCTGTGACTATCAACAGGGTTACGTCTACGCCATGCCCTCCCCCCTCTCCCGTTGGGCCTGAGCGGCGGCTTCATTTCGGCATCCTATCGGCTCGCGCAGCCAACAATATCCTGCCAAATTGCATGATGACGTGGGGGCGAGTACAATCTCGCACCCCGAATATCCGGCGCATCTTCTTTAGATAACCCCGGATATGCCGTCATCGGGTCGCGCTGCATTGAGCCTCCTCTCGGAGGGCATCTTGCACCGCAACTCAACCACTACGATGCCATCAGGTGGCATCGTCCTGATTTGCAATCAGATATAAAGAGTCCGCCATGTTTAAACCAGAATTGCTCTCCCCCGCAGGTTCCCTCAAGAACATGCGTTACGCCTACGCCTATGGCGCCGATGCCGTCTATGCCGGCCAGCCCCGCTACAGCCTGCGGGTGCGCAACAACGAATTCGATCACGAAAACCTGCAGCTGGGTATCAACGAAGCCCATGCGCTGGGCAAGCAGTTCTATGTGGTGGCCAACATCCAGCCCCACAACTCCAAGCTCAAGACCTTTATCCGCGACATGCGCCCTGTGGTGGAGATGAAGCCGGATGCGCTGATCATGTCTGACCCAGGTCTCATCATGATGATGCGTGAAGCCTTTCCTGATATGCCCATTCACCTCTCGGTGCAGGCCAACGCGGTCAACTGGGCCACTGTGAAATTCTGGCATCAGATGGGCCTGACCCGCGCCATTCTCTCCCGCGAGCTGTCGCTGGACGAGATCGAGGAGATCCGCATGCAGGTGCCGGAGATGGAGCTGGAAGTGTTCGTTCACGGCGCGCTGTGCATGGCCTACTCCGGCCGCTGCCTGCTCTCCGGCTATATCAACAAGCGTGACCCCAACCAGGGCACCTGCACCAACTCCTGCCGCTGGGAGTACAAGGTGCATGAAGGTAAAGAAGATGATGTGGGCCAGATCGTTCACCGTCAGGAGCCGATCAAAGTGCGTCCGGACAACACGCTAGGCCTTGGCAAACCAACCGATGCGCTGGTGCTGCTGGAAGAGTCCAACCGCCCGGGCGAGTACATGAGCGCGTTCGAGGACGAACACGGCACCTACATCATGAACTCCAAGGACTTGCGCGCCGTCGAGCACGTCGAGCGACTGACCAAGATGGGCGTTCACTCCCTGAAAATCGAAGGGCGCACCAAGTCTTTCTATTACTGCGCCCGTACCGCTCAGGTTTACCGCAAGGCCATCGACGATGCAGTGGCAGGTCGTCCGTTCGACCGCAGCCTGATGGGCACCCTCGAAAATCTGGCCCACCGCGGCTACACCGAGGGCTTCCTGCGCCGTCACAACCACAGCGAATACCAGAACTACGACTACGGCTACTCTGTCTCCGACACCCAGCAGTTTGTCGGCGAGATCACCGGTCGCAAAGGTGACATGGTCGAGGTCGAGGTAAAGAACAAGTTCCTGGTGGGCAACAACCTGGAGCTGATGACCCCGCAGGGCAACGTCCGTTTCAATCTGGAGCAGATGGAGAACCGCAAGGGCGAGCTTATCGATACCGCGCCGGGCAACGGTCACGTGGTCTATGTGCCAGTCCCGAAAGATCTGGATGTGAACTACGGCATTTTGCTGCGCAATCTGGGCGACAGCCAGGATACCCGCAACCCGCACACGGCGGCCTGAGATGGCGCTGCTCATCACCGACAAGTGCATCAACTGTGACATGTGCGATCCCGAGTGCCCCAACCAGGCTATCAGCCTGGGTGAGGAGATCTACGAGATCGACCCCAGTCGCTGCACCGAGTGCGTCGGTCACTATGAGAAGCCGACCTGCATCAGTGTCTGCCCTATCGACTGCATCATCTGGGATCCAGCTCATGTGGAGACCGAAGATCAGCTGATGGAGAAGTTTGTGCGGATGCACAGGCAATAAAACGAAAAAAGGCCGAGCAATCGGCCTTTTTTGATCCTGCGTGCAGCGGCTGGCCATCACTTGCCGACCAGCCGGATCAGTTTGTCCAGCTCCCGCTGGGCCTCCAGCATCCGGGTCTGGGACTCCTCCAGCCTGGCCTGCCGCTTGGCAATCTTCTCCGGTTTGCCACTGACTCTCGCCTCCTGCAGCTCGAGCAGACGCTCATCCACCTCGCCACGCAGTTTGTTAACCCGCTCTTTCTGCTCCTTAAGCAGACCTTCATCGGTACAGTTGGCCTTGATATTGCGCGCGGCCTGTTCCAGCCCGGCAATCTGCCCAGCGTTGTTGTGTGCTTTGGCAAACACCAGCTGGTCGTTGACGGCCTGCAGACGGGCCTTGCAACCGACCGCCTCACTGCCAAAGGCCTGACCCGCCAACAGCAGCAAGCCGGCTCCCAATACTTTCCACATCTCGATTCATCCGGTCTTGTTTGCGAGCTGACCATAAAAACCTCGATCGGCAGCAGGGTCAAGCAAGCGGGAAAAAGGTGCGACAGAAGTTGTGCAACATCACGCAATTGCCACCCTGTTGGTTCTACAATGGCGCTCTTTCCAATCGGGAGTCTGTTATGAATCAACAAATTGTGGTCATTGCCAACGGTGCCCCCTATGGCAGCGAATCCCTGTTCAACGCCTTGCGTCTCACTATCGCCCTCAAGGAGCGGGGTGGAGCCAGCCTCAAGCTGTTCCTGATGTCCGATGCGGTGAGCGCGGCGCTGGCCGGTCAGGCACCGGCCGAGGGGTACAACCTGCGCCAGATGCTGGAGATCCTGCTGGCACAAGGCGTCACCATTCGCCTGTGCAAGACCTGCACCGATGCCCGTGGCATTACCGCCCTGCCGCTGATCGAGGGGATTGAGGTCGGCACCCTGCCGATGCTGGCCCAATGGACCCTGGCTGCCGACAAGGTGCTGACGTTCTGATCACCCCCTCCGGATCTCTTGCCCCTTTAGCCTTCACCTGACCCTCCATAGCCCCCGCCACGCGGGGGCATTGCGCGCCCCCCTGTCCAACTGACTACACTATCAATTGCCACACCTGCTTGTTTGTCCCACCTCACGGACAGCGTAACACCCAGTAATAAACCGAGGACGACGATGAATCCGACCGAACAGACCCTGCTTGAGCAGATGAGGATCACCGACTTTGAAATTGCCCATCGCAAGGAGTTATTGCTGCTCAATGAACAGGATGTGGCGCGGCTGGCAAGTTATTGCAGCAAGATAGAACCACGGATCGACGCCCTGGTGGATCGCTTCTACCAGCAGCAGACGGCCATCACCGAAATCGCCCTGTTGATCGGGGATGCCGATACCCTCATACGGTTGCGCACCGCGCAACGGCGCTATGTGCTCGATCTCTTCAGCGGCCATTACGATCTGGAGTACGTCAACAACCGGCTGCGGATCGGGTTGGTTCACAAGCGGATCGGGGTCGAACCCAAGCTCTATCTGGCCGCCATCAACACCCTCAAAGCCCTGCTGATCGAGGATATGTTCGAGCAGATCCACGATGAACCGGAGCGCCTCGTCATGCTGGCCGCACTGGACAAACTCTTTCTGTTTGACATCACCCTGGTCTTCGAAACCTACATTCGCAGTCTGGTGTCGGAAATAGAGTCCTCCAGAGAGAAGTCGGAGAACTATGCCAAGAGTCTGGAGCAGAAAGTACGCGAGCGTACCAAACAACTGGAGGAGCTGAACCGCACCGATGCTCTGACCGGATTGCTCAACGTTCGCCACCTCAACGAGCTGTTGTTGCTGAGCCTGCGCACCTGTCAGCGCCGTGCCGAACCCATGGCCATCGCCTATCTCGATATCGACAACTTCAAGCAAATCAACGATACAGAAGGTCACCAGCGCGGAGACGAGATCCTGCGCATCGTCGGCAACTGCATCCGTCAGGTCTTTCGCGCCGAAGACAGCTGCTTTCGTTATGGCGGAGATGAGTTCTGCCTGATCCTGCCCAACTGCAACGAGAGTCAGGCGCGGGATATCTATCTCAAACGATTGGTCAACACCGTCAAGGAGCAGCTGGGCGATCTCACCCTCAGTATCGGCATCGTGCAGACCGGGCCGGAGCACTACGACGACGGGCTAAACCTGATCCGGCTCGCCGACGAGAGGATGTACGCAGCCAAGAAGGCGCTCAAAGAGAAGACGCCGGGTAGCACGCACTGAACATTCAGCATCACAGATCCCCGCATTAACCGGGTCAGCTCCGCTCAACCACAGACGTGGCCGCAGTGGGACGCTGTACTCTGGCACCCCACTCATAGAGCGCAAAAATCGCCACACAAAGCAGCGCCATCAGCACATAGAGCCACTGACCGCTCCACTGCTCGAGGATCCAGCCTCCCAGCAGGGCACCTGCGGCCCCTCCCAACCCGGCCAGTGCGCTGGCGCCAAAATAGCTTCCCTTGAGGTGGGTGGGGGCCATCTGGTCGATCAGCACGTTGAGCAGGGGGAAGAGGATGGTCTCGCCGATGCTGAGCAGCAGCACGGCGCCAAACCAGTGGCTGCGCACCATCGGGTCCCCCAGCGCGAAGAGCAGCTGGGCCGCCAGAAAGAGCGCCATACCGATATGAAGACGCACCCGCACCGGCCAGCGTGACAACAACCGCAGCAGCGGAAACTGCAGCAGCACCACGGTCAGGGCGTTGGTCGCCACCAGCAGAGCAACCAGCTCGGCCACCTGCGGCATACCGGCCCGGGTCAGGTACTGCACCAGCGGCGAGTGAAACTGGGAGTAGACCAGCACCATCAGGAGATTGGCCATCACCAGCAGCAGGAAGGCGCGATCCGCCAGCAACACCTTGATGGCATCCCGCAGTCCGGGGCCAGCAGCACCCGGCTTGCCTGTGCTGCCAGCCCGGCGAAATCCCCAGCCAAAGGCCAGCGCCAGCAGCAGATAGCTCACCACCAGAAACAGGAAGGTCTCCTGCTGGGCGTTAATCCCGAGGGTCACCCCGAGCAGAGGCCCCAGCGCCGCCCCCAGGTTGAGCAAAAAATAGCGCAGGTGCAGTGCCAGCTCCCGCGCCTTGGCCGAGGCCAGACTGTCGGCCATCAACGCCTTGCCGGGGGCATCGATGAGCCCCGACGAGAGGCCGCTGCCCATCACCCCGACCCCGAGCCAGAACACCTCGTGCGAAAAACCGAGCAGGCCGAAACAGAGCATCGCCACCAGACAACCGCCCAGCAGTATGCTGCGCCGCCCGAAGCGATCAGAGAGCCAGCCGCCGTAAAAACTGACCAGGGTAGAGAGGGCCATCGAGCCACCCAGCAACAGGCCAATGAAGGTGGCCGAAAGGTCATACTCCCGATAGAGCAGAATGGAGAGGAAGGGCCACACCATGTAGTAGCTGGTGCGCACCATAAAGGTACCCAGAATGACGATCCAGACCAGCGGGGTAAATTGCCTGAAGGTGCTCCATGACATCGCTATGCTCCATGCCCCGCAGCTCTTACCACAAGATCCTGTCATAAACGGGGAAAGCATTCAGTTGTAACAGAGGGCCTCAATAGAAACAACCCTCGCTCACCGACAAGGTGCAACCGGATGCAAAAAGGCCAGCCGATGGGCATCGGCTGGCCTTTTTATCGCGGGATTTCCCTCGGGCTAGCGCCAAGGGCTCTGCTGCCACAGACGCCCCAGTCCGGCTTCCAGCGCCTGAGCGCCCTGCTGTCCCAGCTTCTGGGTCAGACTTTTAGGCTTGCGATAGCTGATGCCGATCACCTTGTGGTGGCTGGCCTGCGCCAGCAGATAGTCATCACTGGTGCAGAGGGTATCCACCAATCCCAGCCCCTTGGCCTGACTCGCCAGCCAGTGCTCGCCGGTCGTGACCTGATCGATATCGAGTTGCGGGCGGTGTTCGGCCACAAAGGCCTTGAAGCGCTCGTGGATCGCTGCCAGCTCCTCGCGAAACTTCTCGCGCCCCAGATCGTCGTTCTCGCCGAACATGGTGATGGTGCGCTTATACTGACCGGCGGTGTGCATCTCAAATTCGATGTCATGCTTTTTCAACAACTTGTTGAAGTTCGGCATCTGGGCGATCACCCCGATGGAGCCGACGATGGCAAAGGGGGCCGCCAGGATTTTGTCCGCCACGCAAGCCATCATGTAGCCGCCGCTCGCCGCCACCTTGTCAATCGCCACGGTGAGCTTGATGTCACGATCGCGCAGTCGCTGCAACTGGGAAGCGGCCAAGCCATAGCCATGCACCACGCCGCCACCGGATTCGAGTCGCAGCAACACCTCGTCGCCGGGCTGGGCGACGCCGATCACCGCGCTCACCTCCTCGCGCAGGGAGGCCACCTCTTTGGCATCCATGCTGCCGTTGAAATCGAGCACGAACAGTCGACTGCGCTCATCCCCCGCCTTGGCGCGCTTTTTCTGCTCCTCTTTCTGCTGCTTTTCCAGTACCTTGCGCTCTGCCTTGCTTACGAGCGCACTCTTGAGCGCAAACTGCCCCTGCTCCAGCTCGCTCGAGAGATCGGTCACCACCAGCTCACCCTTGCGCGCTTTCGGCTGGCGAGTGCTGACGATCATCAGGATGATGGCGCCGATGGCCAGCAGGAAGGTCACTGTCTTGGCCAAAAACAGGCCATATTCGGTCAGAAATGTCACGATGGACTCCAGAATGGATCGGTTTTCGTCACATTCTAGGGAGTTTGATGGAGGCGCGCAAAAAATCGCAGCCAGAGCCCGGAAAAACCAACCCGAGCATCACAACCTCTCTATTTTCTTCACATTTTTCTTGCCGCTGGCTGGTCAAACAGGCGCGCGGATCAGTACACTTGGCGCCGATTGCCATGCACTTATGGCCGGAATTTGTTAACAGGAGTTGTCATGCTCGATTATCAGGCACCCCGCGATCTGCTCAAGGATAAAGTCATTCTGGTCACCGGTGCCGGCGACGGGATCGGCCGCGAAGCCGCCCTCACCTACGCCGCTCATGGTGCCACCGTGATCCTGCTCGGCCGCACCAGCGCCAAACTCGAAGCCGTGTATGACCAGATTGAAGCGGCCGGTTATCCGCTGCCCGCCATCGTGCCGGTGGATCTGAAAGGGGCCACCGCTGCCCACTACCGCGGCATGGCCGAAACCTTCGCCCAGCAGTTTGGCCGCCTCGATGGCGTGCTATTCAATGCCGGTCTGCTCGGCACCCTCTCCCCGTTTGAACATATTCAGGAGAAGGAGTGGGACGAAGTGATGCAGGTCAACGTCAAATCGGAATTCCTGCTGACCCAGGCGCTGCTGCCGCTGCTGCGCCAGACTGCCAAGGCGCAGGGAGATGCCTCCATCGTCTATACCTCCTCCAGTGTGGGACGCAAGGGGCGCGCCTACTGGGGCACCTATGCCATCTCCAAGTTCGCCATCGAGGGGATGATGGAAGTGCTGGCCGACGAGCTTGAGAACACAGGTGTGCGGGTCAATACCCTCAATCCGGGCGGTACCCGTACCAAGATGCGCGCCAGCGCCTTCCCGGCGGAAGATCCCATGAACCTCAAGACTCCGGCCGACCTGATGCCGCTCTACCTCTACCTGATGGGGTCGGACAGCCGCGGCAAAACCGGCCAGACCTTTGTGGCTCAGCCAAAATAAACAGGCGGCTCAGCCCAAATAAACAGGCGGCTCAGCCCAAATAAATCAATAAAATACCCAGAGTGTTGTGCGGCAGGGGTTAAATTGAATAGGGGGCACAGGCTCCCTGTTCGAACCACTGACCATCCTATCTCCAATCAGGTTGAACTATGTTTCGTCCCAAGAGCACGTTTGAGCAATGGCGGATCTTTCAGGCGGTGGTCGACTGCGGCGGCTACGCCCAGGCGGCCGAGGCGCTGAACAAGAGCCAGTCCTCCCTCAATCATGCGGTTGCGAAGTTGCAGCAGAGTCTGGGGGTGCCCTTGCTGGAGGTGCGCGGCCGCAAGGCGGTGCTGACCCCAGCGGGCGAGATCTTCCTCAAGCGGGCCCGTCAGTTGAGCCAGCAGGTGGAAGAGCTGGAAAATCTGGCCAACAACCTGGAGCGGCAGTGGGAGCCGCAGATTAACCTCTATGTCTCGGCGCTGCAGCCAAGGGATCGCCTCTATCGGGCCTTGGCCAGCTTCTATCCTCGCAGTCGGGGTTGCCGGGTCAACCTGCACGAACGCATTCACTGCCACTTCAACGCCCTGCAACCGGGGGATCTGATGCTCTCCGAGCACCTGCCCGGCGATCGCACCGGTCTGCTGCTGGACGAGGTATGCCTGCTGCCCCTCTGCGCCGCCAGCCATCCGCTGGCGCAAGAGGAGGGGGCGATCCGCAGCGATGTATTGACCAGTCACAACCAGATCAGCCTTCATCCCCCCATTCACCGCTCGGTGGACTGGAACGATGCGGATGACACCGGCTGGAAGGCAACCCACTACCACGAAGTGCTCGCCATGCTGCGCCTTGGCCTCGGCTATGCCTGGATGCCGCGCCATCTGGTAGAGCGGGAGCTGGCAGAAGGGTCACTCATACAGCTGGATCTGGAGAGCGGCAACGAGCGCCACCTCTACACCTATCTGCTGACCCTCTCCCCCGAATCCCTCGGCCCTGCGACCGAGCTGCTGCTGCGCTGCCTGCGCAACGAATATCAGGGCGAATCAGCGCCGCTTCCGCACGCCCAGCCCCAGCACGGTAAATAACAGCCAGCTCCCCGTCAGACGTTGGGCACCCGCCAGCTGGCGGCCAGTGCCACCAGTGCCAATCCCAGCGCCACCATAAAGACCCCGTGGAAACTCCACACCTCCGCCACCACACCGGCGATGGCCCCTGCCATGATGGAGCCGGTGCGGATGCTGTTGGCAAACAGGGTGGTCGCCACCCCGGCTCGCCCCGGCATCAGATCCTGAAAGTAGGACATGCCGATCCCCGCCACGATACCGATGAAGATGGCGTTGAACAGCTGCAAGGCGATCAGGGCGTATTGGTCGGTGAGGGTCACCAGACCTGTGTAAAAGGCCGCGCCAGCCAGCACCGCCAGCAACATCATGGGGCGCTTGCCAAAGCGCGCCGTGTAGTAACCCGCCAGCAGCATGAAGGGGATCTCCAGCGCCGCTGCCGTGCCCATCAGGATACCGGCAAGCTTCTCATCCATCCCGAGCTCCCGGGTGATGTAGAGCGGCATATTGATGAGGTACATGCTGTTGCAGGTCCACATCAGGGTGGAGGCGATAAAGAGTGCCCGCACCGCCGGATCCCGCCAGCTGCTGACCCGCTCTGTCTCTTCAGCCATCTTGGGCAGCGGCAGCGAGGGCAGCCAGCGCCACACCACCAGGGCACAGAGCAGATAGGCCAGTGCCGAGGCCAAGTACATCAGCTCGAAGCCGTAGCCGATGGCCAGCGCGAAGGCGATGGGCGGGCCTATGACCCAGGCCAGCGAAAACTGGGCCCGCATCACCGAGCTGAACATGTCCGCCCGCCGGTTGCGGCTGTCGGAATACTCCCGCGCCAGCGCAAACAGCTGGGGACTGGCCGTGGCCGCCAGTGCCGCCAGCATCACCCCCAGACTCGCCAGCAGCCAGTAGTTGCGGTTCCAGGCAAACAGCAAGGAGAGCGCCACCCCGGCAAAGCAGCAGCGCAGGATCAGTCGCTTGCGATCCCCCTTGTTGTCGGAGCGATGGCCCAGCCACTGGCTGACCAGAATGCCCACCACAGCGTTGATGGTATAGAAGAGTCCGACCAGAAAGGGGCGCACCTGCACCTCTTCGGACAGAAACAGACTTAAGGTAGGCACCTGCAGTGCCACCGCGACGCCGGTCATAAAGGTCACGGCAAGAAACGAAAGAGAGACGGGGTCCGGGCGTTTGACCGCCGCTATCGACAAGCTCATAGGGTTACCACTGATTGGAAGGACGATACGGGCTAACGGGCGGCAGCCGTATGAAAATTCGGCGCCTATCTTATGTCACTATCAAGAGCGGGCTCAAGGATGGCATAAGCAGGTGTGCGCCTTGCGAGGGAGGCCGCGACCCCGTAGAGTGAAAGCCCATCCTGCCAGCACAAGGAGTTCGCATGTTTGATTTTGATCAGGAAGTAGACCGCAGTGGCACCATGAGCCTGAAATGGGACAAGTACAAGGGTCAGGATGTGCTGCCCATGTGGGTTGCCGATACCGACTTTGTCTCCCCCCGTCCGTGATTGAGGCGTTGACCAAACGGGTCGCCCACGGCATTTTCGGCTATTCACGCCCCTCGCCGCGCCTGATCGAACTCATTATCGAACGGATGGCGACCCGCTATGGCTGGGCAATCGAGCCCGAATGGCTGGTGTTCCTGCCCGGCGTGGTGCCGGGGCTCAACCTTGCCTGCAAGGCGTGGAGCCAGCATGGCCGCGGTATCATCACCCCCAAGCCGGTCTATTACCCTTTCCTGCAGGCGCCGGGCTTCAATGATCGTCCCCTGCTCACCGTGCCGATGATTGAGGAAGCCGGTCGCTGGGTGCTGGATCTTGAAGAGCTGGAGCGTCAGGCCCCCGCCGCAGATCTGCTGCTGCTCTGCAACCCCCACAACCCGGGCGGCACCATCTTCACCCGTGACGAGCTGCTGGCCATCGATGCCATCGCCGCGCGCCACAATCTGGTGATCTGCTCCGATGAAATCCACTGCGATCTGCTGCTGGATAAAAACGCCCGCCACATTCCCTACGGCGCCATCAGTGCACAAGCAGCCGAGCGCTGCGCGGTGATGATGGCCCCGAGCAAGACTTTCAATATCGCCGGTCTCTGCTGCTCCTTCGCCATTATCCCCAACCCCCGTCTGCGCTTCAGGCTACAGCAGGCGATGCGCGGCATCAGCGCCGACGTCAACCTGCTGGGCTTTGTCGCCGCCGAAGCGGCCTATGAGGGGGGCGAACAGTGGCTGACCGAGCAACTCGACTATCTGACAGCCAATCTGGCCCTGATCCAGCAAGCGGTTACCCGCTGGCCCGGCGTCAAGCTGGCCAGTCATCAGGCGACGTATCTGGCCTGGATCGATGTGAGCGCCCTTGGCCTTGCCGATCCCATCGCCTTCTTCGAGCAGGCCGGCGTTGGTCTCTCCCCCGGCGCCCAGTTTGGCGACGGTCAGTTCGTGCGGCTCAACTTCGGCTGCACCAGGGCACGGCTGACCGACGCGCTGGCGCGGATGGAGCGGGCAATCCTCAACCACAACAAGCCCTGATCAGCCAGCAACGGGATGGGCAAGCCCCATCCCTTTTTCCCTGTGTCATCAGCCAGCGGTCAACTCAGTCAACGGTCAATTATGTCTCTACGGATCTTGCATCACCTTCTGCTCCCCCTCTGTGCACTCTCTGCGCTGCTCCCCTTTGGCAGCCAGGCGCTGACTATCGGAACGGGCCCGCTCAACGGGGTCTACTACCCGACCGGTGGCGCCATCTGCCGGGTGCTCAATGCCGGCCATGCCCTGCATGGGGACAGCTGCACCGTGCAGAGCACCCGTGGCTCGATGGCCAACCTCAAGGCACTCGACGAGGGGGACGTACAGCTGGCGCTGGTACAATCCGATGTGTTGCACCACGCCCTGCACGGCACCGGCCCCTTCAGCGGGCAGGGGGCCAACAATGAGCTGCGCAGCCTGTTTCGCCTCTATCAGGAGTCGTTGACCCTGCTGGCCGCCCCCAATAGCGACATCACCACCCTGGCAGATATCGAAGGGAAGCGGGTCTATCCGGGCAACAAGGGCGCCGGTGAGCAGATCACCAGCCAGGCCCTGATGGCGGCCATGGGATGGCAACCCGGGCAGTTTGCTGCCTATCAACTCAAGTCGGACAGCGAACCGCTGGAAGGGCTGTGCGATGGCTCGCTGGATGCCGCTTTTGTGGTAGCCGGTCACCCCAGTCTGGCGGTCGGCGATCTGATCAGCCGCTGCAAGGTGCGCCTCATCCCCATCGAAGGGGAGCAGATCGACACGCTGCTCAAACAACACCCCTACTACCAGCGCAGCCGCATCACCGCCAACCTCTATCCGGGACAGACCACCGCCATCAACAATATCGGGATGAGTGCCGAACTGGTGGCGCTGGCCAGCCTGCCGGACCCCATCGTCCGTACCGTGCGCGATACCCTGCTGGCCCGGGTCAAGCAGTTCAGCCGGCTGCATCCCGCCCTGAGCAAGGTGACCCCCGAGCAGTTGCAGGCCCACACCGAGCTGCCCCTCCATGCGGGAATGTCGGCTCAACCGCGTGCTCCCTTGTCACTGACTCCCGAGCAGTTAACAGCGGAACAGCTGACACCGGAGCCGTTCACACCAGCGCCATCGGCCTCGGAGACGGTGCCCACGACAGAGCAGGTGAGCGCCGCCAACGGGACGACTGCGCCCATTGAGGCGCCCTCCGACGCGACTGCCACCAGCAGTGCCGCCGTGGCGACAGAAGCCACAGAGGTTAATCCCTTGCCCGAAGAGGCGCTCGAGATCACCCCCGAGCTCACTGCCACGCCGACCACCGAGGATGAGAGCGTGTCCCCTTCGGCCGCAGCGTCAACGGCGCCAGCACCATCGGCTGCCATTTCGACTCAATGGCCACAAAGCGCCTCTGCGGCAACTTCGCCGCAAGAGCAGGCAACCCAGCCTGCCAGCAGCGCGGTTGCTGACGAAACCCCACCGCAGGATAAAACCGATACACTGCCCTCCCCTGCCACCAGCGCAGCCACACAGCTGCAGCACTGAGTGGTCAGCGCCAACAAATGCATCAGGGCAGCTTCTGCTGCCCTGATTGTTTACGCGCGTTCGATAGTGACGCAATTGAGAGCGGCACAGTCACCCCGATAGGCCTGCTCACCTTGCCGCCCCGCTACGGCTCTATCACCCGGGTCAGATAGGGATTGGGCTTCTGGATCTCCTCCTCAACCCAGTGCAGCAACTGCTTGATGGCCCGCGACAACACCTGATTCTGGCGCACCACGTAGCCCAGACTGGTACCAGGAAAGTCGCTCAGGCTGGTGACCGGCGCGGTGAGGTTGAGGCGCGGATGCAGGGAGAAGTCTGGCACGATGGCGACACCAAAGCCCGCCTCGGCCCAATCGAGCTGGGCGTCCACGCTGCCCACCTCCATGATGCGGCAGGGGGGCAAGGCCAGCAGCGGCAGGGACGGGTCGATCAACGCCCGGGTGCGGGTGTCGTGACCGAGCAGGATCAGGGTCGGCTCGTCGAGGGGGTCGCTCTCTCCCGCCAGCGCCCGTGCCTGCCAGCGGGCAAGGCCGTGACCCAGCGCGCACCAGGTCACCTGTTGCAGCTCGGTATAGAAGAGTGGCTCACTGCGCTTTTGCGCCATCACGAAGCCCAGATCCGCCTTGCCCGCCTTGACCAGCTCGGCCGCCTGATCCGAAGTGGTGTTGAACAGGGTAAGGTCGATGCCGGGGAACTCCCGCTTGAAGCGCTGGAACGGCTGGATCAGCAGCAGGCGGGAGATGATGTCGCTGGCGGCGATGGCCAGCGTCCCCTGGCTGAGCTGGTTGAGGGCATTGAGATCGGACTGGCAGAGCTGCAGCTCGGCAATGGTGCGCTCGGCGCTTTGCAGCAGCCGCTCCCCCGCCTGCGTCAGGCGAAACGGACTGCGCTCGATCAGCCGCACCCGGGTCGCCTGCTCCAGCCGCTTGATATGCAGGCTGACATTGGGTTGGGTCATGTGCAGCTCGGTGGCGGTCTGGCCAAAATGTTGCAATCGGGCCAGGGTGACAAAGGTTTGCAGCCAGTGAATATCCAGCATAAGAGTCCCTCAACCCGCGATGTGCGGGGCTTGCCAGGCAAAATCGGACGGTTTGCCGTTTAATTGGTCATAATTATATGATTCTCTTATAGGAATTATAAAGATAATTAATTTTTCTAATCCGCATCAGGCTCCTAGGATGGACGCCTAACGTCTTAGGAGAAAGAGTCATGTCGTCTATCGTAGTCGTAGGTGCTAACTGGGGTGATGAAGGCAAAGGCCGCATCGTGGATTATCTGGCAGGTCAAGCTGGCGCCAGCATTCGCTTCCAGGGCGGCAACAACGCTGGCCACACCGTGGTCAACGACCTTGGCACCTTCAAACTGCACCAGGTTCCGAGTGGCGTATTCAACCCGGATTGCCTGGTTGTCCTCGGCCCGGGCATGGTGATCAGCCCCGAGAAACTGACCGTCGAGCTCGAGGAAGTCAAAGCCTCCGGCGTGACTCCGAAGCTGGCCATCTCTGACCGCGCAACCCTCTGCCTGCCGCTGCACGCACTGGAAGATACCCTGGAAGAGCAACGTCTGGGTGACGGCGCCTATGGCTCCACCCGTCAGGGCATCGCCCCTGCCTACGGCGATCGCGTCATGAAAAAAGCGATCCTGGTCGGCTGGCTGAAACAGCCGGACGTGCTGGTCGAGCGCATCCAGTTCATGCTGGACTGGAAACTGCCGCAGATGAAGGCTATCTACCCCTCTTTCGAATTCACCCAGACTGCCCAAGAGATGGCCGACTGGCTGCTGGAAGTCTCTGCACCCTGGATCGACGCCGTCTGCAACGTCAGCATGCCGCTCAAAGCGCTGCAGGCAGAAGGCAAGACCCTGCTGTTCGAAGCCCAGCTGGGCGCTGGCCGTGACCTGATCTACGGCGAATACCCCTGGGTGACCTCCTCCCACGTATCCGGCGCCTACGCCGGTATCGGTGGCGGTCTGCCGGGTCTGCGCCCGGAGCGCGTCATCGCTGTGGCCAAGGCATTCAGCTCCTCTGTCGGTACCGGCACCCTGCTGACCGCCATGGAGAACCAGGACGAGTTCCGCAAGATCACCAATGAGTTCGGCGCTACCACTGGCCGTCCCCGTGATGTCGGTTACTTCGACGCCGTCGCCACCAAGAACGGTGTCGAGCTGCAAGCCGCCACCGAAGTGGCTCTGACCAAGCTGGACTGCCTGACCGGTCTGCCGGATCTGAAGATCTGCGTAGCCTACGAAGGTGCCCACACCGAGAACCCGATTTGGCCGCAAACCGCAGCCCTGAAGCCGGTTTACGAGCAGATGGAAAGCTGGAGCGAAGACATCACCGGTTGCCGCACCTTCGAAGAGCTGCCGCGCGCTGCCCAGCAGTACGTGCTGCGCATCGAAGAGCTGCTCGGCGTACCGGTTCCGATGGTTTCCGTCGGCCCGGGCCGTGACGAGATGATCCTGCGCTAAGCCGCATTTCTCATCGTCAAACAAAAAACCGGCATCCCTGATGCCGGTTTTTTTATGGCTGCTGTTTACCTTCTTGCCATAAAACCACCAAAAGGCTCAATTAACTCACCAATCGACCTCACATTGAGCCGTTCTGCAATATTATTTTGCCCTGCTCTCGCTAAAGTGAACCCGTTACCACACGAGGAGTCACCCGATGAAATTGCTAAAACAGAGTGCCCTGTTGCCACTGCTCTGCCTGACGGCCATGCCAGCCTTTGCCATGACCCTGAAGAGCACAGATATTCACGAAGGCCAGCTGATGGACAAACAGTTCAGCTTCAACGGCTTTGGCTGCAGCGGCGACAACCACTCGCCCCAACTTAGCTGGCAGGATCTGCCGGCAGGCACCAAGAGTGTTGCCATCACCGCCTATGACCCCGATGCCCCCACCGGCAGCGGTTGGTGGCACTGGCTGGTGGTTAACCTGCCTGCCACCCAGAGCGAACTGGCCAGCAATGCCTCCGGCAAGCTCATGCAGGGATTGGAGATCCGCACCGACTTTGGCAGCCAGGGTTACGGCGGCCCCTGCCCGCCCGCTGGTCACGGCATGCACCGCTATCAGTTCACCGCCTGGGCCCTGTCCCATGATCTAGAGGTGAAGGCTGATACCCCGCCGGCTATGGTAGGCTACATGCTCAACAGCATGGCGCTCGGCAAGGCCACCCTGACCGCCACCTTCGTCACCCCCTAGGAGCCAACCGGATGAGCACTCCCCTGCTGCAACAGAGCCACTATCTCGGGATCCGCCAGCAGCCCCTGCACCGGGTGCTCATCTACGCCCCGACCCTCATCTGGGTCACCCAGGGGAGCAAGCAACTGTGGTGGCGCGAGCGACGTCTGTCGTTTGACAGGGAGCGGTGGCTGCTGATCCCGGCAGGCCACCAGCTCACCTTCGTCAATCAGCCGGAGCAGGGCAAATTTCGCTCCCACGCCATCACACTGCTGACTCCACCACCGCCGGAGTGGCTGGCCGAGTCAGCCCCTTCCCACGCCGATCTGGAGGAACCCGCCGTCAAGGTCACCCCCGGGCTCGCCTTCTGCTTTGAACTCATCAGCACCATGGCCGAACGGGGACTGAGCGAAGCAACACAGGCCGAACTGCTGCGCGGCTTCTATGCCGAGCTGCGGGCCGCCAACGCCCTCGGATTGCTCTTTCCCGCCAGCACCATGACCCTCGCAGAGCGGCTGGCACGCTACCTGGCGGTGGAACCCGGCATCGACCACACCCTGGAGGCGGTGGCCCCCCACTTCTCCATGAGCCGCGCCTCCATGGTGCGCAAGCTGGCCGCCGAAGGTCGCAGCTTTCGCCAGTTGCTGGCCCAGGTACGCATGAGCCACGCCCTCAACCTGTTGCAACAGGGCCTGACCCCGCTGGAAGTCGCCCTCGCCTGCGGTTATGACTCCCCCAGTCGCTTTGCCGCCCGCTTCAAACAGGAGTTCGGCCTGACGCCCCACCAATACCTGCACACCTGCCCATCCACCCTGCTCAGTCACGCCAGATAGTCGATAAGTAACTTCTCCGAAGAGAGTTGCTGCCAGCAGTTGTATATCCTTGGGCTGCGCAATGGATGGCAACATCCATAATGCAAAAGGCCTCCGGATGGAGGCCTTTCTGTTTTCACTCAAGTTGCACTCACACAATACCTGCCACGCGGCGGGTACGGGCTCGTCTTAGCCGTTCGTGAGTGGCAAAGATAGGCGTTTGGCCAGTGCCTGAAAGTGCTGGCTCACCTCAGCCCCGAACAGGGGGTCGCCAATGGCGCGGTTCTGCCAGTTTTGCTCCAGATGACGCCAGTCATCCTCGGTCAGGGAGTCACGCAGATGGGGGAAGATCACCCCCTCTTCATAGTTCATGTGCGCCTCTTGCAGTTCCACGAAGCGCTCCAGCTTGGTGGTGAACTGATCGAGGGGGATCACAGCATCCATCAGGATCATCTCCACCATCTCCTTGAGATCGGCCCCGGCCTCCAGCAGCTTGACGTGCTCCTCCTGCAGGCGGTTGGCGACCTCACCCTCCACCACCCGATATTTCAGGTAGTAGTCATAGATGAGGTCTTCCTTGGGATGGTGGTACTTGTCAGAGACCTCCCGCAGGTAGTCGATGACATCGCGCACCAGAAAATAGCTGATGGGCTCTTCGGCACGAATGGCTGCCAGCTTGTGCTTGAGCAGCTCCAAAAGTCGGGCGATGTTGAGATGATCCTTGTGCAGACTGGATAACATGGGCACTCCTTGGCTCTGAATTAATCTTATGTCCCTGAGTATACGGTCATTTGTCGCCCGAACTTTGCACTCAATCAAGTGGGATGCAGACAGATTTCCACTCTATCGGACTCTTGCCCTGTTGTTCCAGCAAGCGATTGGTCTCGCTAAAGTGACCGCAACCGATGAAACCGCGGTGGGCAGAGAGTGGGCTCGGGTGCGGCGCGGTCAGCACATAGTGGCGCTGGCGGTCGATGAAACGTCCCTTCTTCTGGGCGTGGGCGCCCCACAGCAGGAACACCACCCCCTGACAACTGGCATTGATCTGCTCGATGACCCGATCGGTAAAGGTCTCCCATCCCAGATGGGCGTGGGAATGGGCCTGACCGGCCTGCACCGTCAGAACAGTGTTGAGCAGCAAGACACCTTGTTTGGCCCAGGATTCGAGAAAGCCGTGATTGGGTGTGACGAAACCTGGCAGGTCACGCTGCATCTCTTTATAGATGTTGACCAGTGAGGGAGGCGTACGCACGCCGGGCAGAACGGAGAAGCAGAGACCGTGCGCCTGATTGGGGCCGTGGTAGGGATCCTGCCCCAGGATCACCACCTTGACCTGATCCAGCTCGGTCAGCTTGAAGGCATTGAACACATCGGTAGCTGGCGGGTAGATCACCTTGCCCGCTTCCCGCTCGGCTCTGACAGTTGCCAGCGTACTCTTGAAATAGTCCTGCTCTTTCTCAGAGCCAATCACATCACTCCAGGTCAGCACCCCGGCCTCCTCACTTGATACGGCGAAGGGCTCAGGATAGGGGGCCAGCCCGCAAGACGCAACCGTGGCTCACGCTTTCCAGAGCCTGCGAGGCGCCCCGAGCGCTCCAGCTTGCGCAGGCCGCTATTGAACAGCAGCATCAGACGGCGCGCCTCGGGATCGGCTTTGCGCATCAGCAGGTATCCCGGTTGCGACCAGATGGGGTCGGCGGCACCGGTCAGTGACAGCGATTGGGGATGACGAACGAGCGCCTGCTGGAACAGAGTCTGTGCCACCTGCTCATCCATCACCAGATAGTGGATCCGCCCGTCAAGCAGCTTGCCCATGCTCTCCTCATCGGAATCTGACCACTCGAGGGTAAGCCCGGCTTGGCGAGCGGCAAAACCATCGCCATAGAAATAGCCACGGGTCACCCCGACCGGCTCGTGTTTCAGCTCACCCAGATTGACCGCGGGCGTACCGGTCAGCGTCATCAGGCGAGTGGTGAAATGGCCGAGCGAGGCGGAGAGATAGAAAAGCTGCTCCCGCTCACGGGAGCGAAACCAGGGCATGGTGACCACATAGCGCCCCTCCAGAGTCAGTCGGTAAGCCTCGGCCCAGGAATAGAAGTGAAAGCTGACATCGAGCCCCTCTTCGGCAAAGGCCTGGCGCACCACCTCACAGAGAAAGCCCTGATTGGGCAGCGCCTCACTGATATAAGGTGGCCACTCGCCCACAGCAATACGCACCGTCTCGGCCCGTACCGCAACACTGCTTGCCCAGCAACAGAACAGGGCCAGCCATGCCCACTTTCGCCACCCATTATTCACCCGGCACTCTCCTCGCTTTTTTGCTGAGTTTAGCCAACCCCTCAATTAACCTCAGAAAAAGCCGAAAAGATGTAGTTAAATTACTAGATTAACGAGATAAAAGATGCATAATTTGGATATCTTACAAAATCAGAAAAATGACCTATTTTTGATTCAACTCAAGAATTTAATCCCATTGAAATGGCGCTTTGTCGGATTTTCTTGATCCAGATCAATTTTGGTAATATTACCACCGTGGTATATATGACCCCATCAAAGAAAAGGTGTAAGGCAAGGGCCCTTTAAGTCATCGCCATCGACGGTAGCTTAAATACATCAGGGTAATTTCCTTACAGTTGGATTCGCGTTCCCATTGAGGAGTCATACCATGATCAAAGGCATTCAAATCACCCAGGCCGCCAACACCGCTCTGCTGAACTCTTTCTGGCTGCTGGACGAAGAGAAGCAACAAGCTCGCTGCATCTGCGTCAAAGGCGATGCTTTCGCTGCCGATCAAGAAGTGCAACTGGCTGACCTGGGTCAGTTCGAATACCGCGAACTGCCGGTTCAGGCTGAGCCTGCTGTTGAAGGTGGCCAGCACCTGAACGTCAACGTGCTGCGTCGCGAAACTCTGGAAGATGCTATCGAAAACCCGGAGAAGTACCCGCAGCTGACCATCCGTGTATCTGGCTACGCAGTGCGTTTCAACGCCCTGACCCCGGAACAGCAGCGTGACGTGGTTACCCGTACTTTCACCCAGAGCCTGTAATCAGCGCCCTGCAGTGAAGAGCTGATACTCGCTGTATCGGCACAAAAAACGGCCAATCGGCCGTTTTTTTATGCGTGCTTGTCACCTCATCATTATCAAAAAAAGCCCCGCATTGCGGGGCATTTTCATCAGGCATGACAGCGTCGGGATCAGGCCGAAGTATCGAGGGGTTCGAAGCCCTTGATCAGGTCATCGATGGCCTTCATCTGTTTGAGGAAGCCTTCCAGCTTCTCCAGCGGCAGGGCACTCGGGCCATCGCAGCGGGCAATTTTCGGATCCGGGTGGGATTCGATAAAGAGACCGGCCAGACCGACCGCCATGCCGGCACGCGCCAGCTCGGTCACCTGCTCGCGACGACCACCGGAGGCCGCCCCCAACGGATCACGGCACTGCAGGGAGTGGGTCACGTCAAAGATCACCGGATAGCCACCGGTGCTCTTCTTCATCACGCCCAGACCCAGCATGTCCACCACCAGGTTGTCGTAGCCGAAGTTGGCACCGCGCTCGCACAGGATCAGCTGGTCGTTGCCGCACTCCTCGAACTTGTCGGTGATGTTCTTCATCTGGCTTGGGCTGAGGAACTGCGGCTTCTTGATGTTGATAACGTTGCCGGTGCGGGCCATGGCTTCCACCAGATCAGTCTGGCGCGCCAGGAAAGCGGGCAGCTGGATAACGTCCACCACCTCGGCGACAGGCTTGGCCTGATGGGGTTCGTGCAGATCGGAGATGACCGGCATGCCGAAGGTCGCTTTCAGCTCCTGGAAAATCTTCATCCCCTCTTCCAGACCCGGACCGCGGTAGGAGTGGATGGAGGAGCGGTTGGCCTTGTCCCAGCTCGCCTTGAACACGAACGGGATGCCCAGCTTGCTGGTCACTTCCACGTACTTCTCGCACACCGCCATCGCCATGTCGCGGGATTCCAGCACGTTCATGCCGCCAAACAGCACGAACGGTTTGTCGTTGGCAACGTCGATCTGGTTGATCTTGATATTCTTCTGTTCCATCTAAGACATCCTTAATAAAAGGGCCTGAAGCCTAGTTAATCCGTTGCGACCGGACGCAGCGGTCTTGATATTCTTCTGTTTCAGTTTCAAGCCGCCCTTAATGGAGGGGCTTGGGGCTCAGATCCAGCGCGGCCAGCTGCACTTTCAGCACATCGGCGACCGGATCGTCCGGGCATTGTTCAATAAAATATTCAAAATCGTCGGCGGCCTGGCGCGGGCAATCGAGCTGCTCGTAGATAAAGCCGCGATCCCGCGTCTCCAGCGGATCGCCGGGCTTCATCCGCAACAACAGCTCGCTGCAACGCAGCGCCTCGGGCATGCGGTCTTCCCGCAGCAGGGCCCCCTTGCTGACGTTGAGCAGCCGTTCGATGATCTCCCACTGGCCGGAGGGCTGCAGGTAGTCGGGGGTCAGGGTAGCCAAGTCCCCCAACGCACCGCGCAGCAGCAGCTCGATGCGGGCCAGGCTCAGCTCGTCGCCGGTAAAGGGGTCGACATAGACCTCCCCCTCGCCACCGGCAAAGCTCACCAGGAAGTGGCCGGGGAAGCAGATCCCCTCGACATCGAGACCGAGCTTGCGCCCCAGCTGGATGATGAGAATACCGAGGCTGACCGGGATCCCTTTGCGCTGAACCAGCACCTGATTGAGATCGCAGTTGTTGGCAGAGAAATAATCCTGCCAGTCGCCATGAAAACCGAGGCTGTGGTAGAAGCCCTGCAGCAACTGTTGGCGCACCTCGTCGCAGGTGCCCTCTTCGATCTGCTCATCCAGCCACTCGTCCAGCAGGTTCAACTCGCGCATCCCCTCCTCGACCGAGCCATAAATCTCGTCGCTGACTGACAACGCCAGCTCGGTGATGTCGTGGGCTTCGAAATCGGTCCATTCGTCTATGTGTAACATTCTCTTCATGCCTTAGCCGAACACACTCGTCTGTTTGAGCACTGCCAACTTGGCAATAAAGTAGATCCAGCCGAGCGCCCCCAGAAAGGAGCACCAGCGCACCAGATTGCTTTTGGCCAGCCGCAGCGCCATCGCCGCCAGAAATACCAGCACCAGAATGGCCATCAGCTTCTCGCTGAGCCAGGGCGTTCCGTTATTGAGCGGGTTGAGATCCAGCACCATGCAGAGCAATACGCCGGAGAGCACCACCAGACCGTTGAGCCAGCCGCTGACCTTCATCACCGGCGCGCTGTAGGCTCGGCCAGTGGCGGTCTGTACCCAGTAGAAACGGAGCATAAACATCAGCACGGCCCCGGCAATCAGGGTGAGGTGCAGGTGTTTGAGCACAAAAATCATATTCAATCCTTGCATGGGGGCGCACAGGCAACCCGCCGTGTAACAGTAAGGGGCTGTCAGCGCAGCGGGCAGAGGCCCAGCGTCACCCTGTCGTTATCCCCGTAATCACGCACCGTGGCTACCTCGCGGTAGCCGCCATCACGCAGCAACTGACGCACCGCCTCCCCCTGATCCCAGCCATGCTCCAGCAGCAACCAGCCGTCAGGCAACAGATAAGCGGGGGCATGGTCCACGATGTGGCGGATATCGGCCAGCCCGGCGTCATCGGCAACCAGCGCCGAGCGGGGTTCAAAGCGCACGTCACCCTGCTCGAGATGGGGATCGGCGCCATCAATATAGGGGGGATTGGAGACAATCACCGCAAAACGTGGCGTATTGTCGCGATCCGGCTCGCCAAGGGGCTCGAACCAGCTGCCGTCGCGCACCTCGATGGGCAATCCCAGCGCGGCGCTGTTCTCGCGGGCCAGCGCGGCAGCGTCCACCATCCGATCCACCGCCCATACATCGAGCTCGGGCCGCTCGGACTTGAGCGCCAGCGCGATGGCACCGGTGCCGGTGCCGAGATCCAGCACGGCGCAGGGCCCCTGCGGGATTCTGGTCAGCGCCTGCTCGACCAGCACCTCGGTATCGGGGCGCGGGATCAGGGTCGCCGAACTCACCTTGAGGGGCAGCGACCAGAACTCCCGCTCTCCAACGAGATGAGCAATGGGTTCGCCGTTGAGACGACGGACCAGCCACCCCTGCAGAGTGGCCTGCTGGACGGCATCCAGCTCACGCTCGGGCCAGGTCATCAGATAGCTGCGACGACACCCGAGCAGATGGCAGAGCAGTACATCGGCATCGGCGCGGGGGGATTCTCCCCCAGCCAGCACGGTCATGATATGGGCGCGGGCCTGCTGGATCTGCATCAGTGCCACTCCACCTTATGGGCACAACACTTAATGCGAGCTTGCCGGATCACCATTTGCATCAGTTGTTCTCGGCCAGCGAGGCGAGCTGATCGGCCTGATACTCCTGCACCAGCGGTGTGATGACGCAGTCCAGATCCCCTTCCAAAATTTCGGAGAGGCGGTACAGGGTCAGGTTGATGCGGTGCTCGGAGAGGCGGCCCTGCGGATAGTTGTAGGTGCGAATGCGCTCTGAGCGGTCGCCGGAGCCCACCAGATTGCGGCGGGTGCTCTGCTCGGCGGCGCGATGGCGCTCATCCTCGGCCGCCTGCAGGCGGGCAGAGAGTACCGACATCGCCTTGGCGCGGTTCTTGTGCTGGGAGCGCTCGTCCTGGCACTCCACCACCAGACCGGTCGGCAGGTGGGTGATGCGGATGGCCGAGTCGGTCTTGTTGACGTGCTGACCACCGGCACCAGAGGCGCGGAAGGTGTCGATCTTCAGATCGGAAGGGTTGATCTCGATCTGCTCGGCTTCCGGCACTTCCGGCAGCACGGCGACGGTACAGGCGGAGGTGTGCACCCGGCCCTGAGATTCGGTCTCCGGCACCCGCTGTACCCGGTGACCACCGGATTCAAACTTGAGGCGGCCATAGACCCGCTCGCCGTCGATCTTGGCGATGACCTCCTTGTAGCCACCGTATTCACCGTCGTTGCAGCTGACGATGGAGACGCGCCAGCCCTGACGCTCGGCAAACCGTGAATACATGCGGAACAGGTCACCGGCAAAGATGGCCGCTTCGTCGCCACCGGCACCGGCGCGGATCTCCAGATAGCAGTTGTTGTCATCCTTGGGATCCTTGGGCAGCAACATCAGTTGCAGCTCCTGCTCCAGCGCCTCCAGATTGGCCTTGGCCAGCGGCAGCTCCTCCTGCGCCATTTCGCGCAGGTCGGCATCATCCTCCTCCAGCATCATCTGGGTAGTCTCCAGATCATCCTGCGCCTGACGGTAACGCTGGAAGGCGTGAACGATATCTTCCAGCTGGGCATATTCGCGGGTCAGGGCGCGGTAGCGATCCTGATCCGAGACCACATCCGGCTCGCCGAGCATGGCCTGTACTTCTTCGTGGCGCTCGATGAGGCCTTCCAGCTTTCTGATCAGTGACGGATTCATAACTCTTGCATTCTCAATGGAGGACGGGACAACCGGCAGGTTGCCCGAAAATTATGGCTCTTGTGACAACCCCAGCGCCTGCCGCAAGCGGGAGAGCTCGCTCTGATCCCCCTGGGAGGCAGCCTGGCGCAACGCCTGGGTCGGCGCGTGGATCAATTTGTTGGTGAGGCGATGCGCCATCGCCTTGAGCGCCTGTTCGGCACTCTCGCCCTGCGCCAATGCCAGCAGGGCCCGTTGCAACTCTTCATCAGCCACTTGCTGTGACTGATGGCGGTAATCGCGAATGAGGTCGACCGAGCTCTGGCCGCGATACCAGCCCATAAACTCGTCGCGCTCTTCCTGCACGATCACTTCCGCCTGTGCGGCGGCCCGCTTACGGGTTTCGAGGTTCTGCTCGATGATCCCCTGCAAATCATCCACCGTGTAGAGATAGGCATCGGAGAGCTCATCAACTTCGGCTTCGATGTCGCGCGGCACGGCAATATCCACCAGAAACATGGGCTTGAAACGGCGGGCCTTCAGCGCGCGCTCCACCATCCCCTTGCCGATGATGGGTAAAGGACTGGCCGTCGAGCTGATGACAATATCCGCCTCGTGCAGATAGTCGGGGATCTCTTCGAGCGTCATCACCTGGGCGCCGAATTCGGCCGCCAGGGTCTGGGCGCGCTGCAGGGTGCGGTTGGCCACCATCATCTGGGTCACGTTCTGCTCGCGCAGATGACGGGCCACCAGTTCAATGGTCTCCCCCGCACCGACCAGCAGCACCTTGGTCTGGGAGAGATCGGAGAAGATCCGTCGACCCAGGCTGACGGCGGCAAAGGCCACCGACACGGCACTGGCGCCAATCTCGGTATCGGTACGCACCCGTTTGGCCACCGAGAAGGATTTCTGGAACAGCCGCTCCAGCGCCCCCTTCACCGACTCCGCCTGCTGGGCATGGGCGTAGGATTGCTTGATCTGCCCCAGGATCTGCGGCTCCCCCAACACCAGCGAGTCGAGCCCGCACGCCACCCGCATCAGGTGGCGCACCGCCTCTTCATCGTGATGCTGATAGATGGCAGTGACCAGTTCGGCCGCGTCCAGCCCGTGGAACTGCTGCAGCCAGCGCAGCACTTGCTCCTGCCGCTCCTCCTCCAGATTGCAATAGAGTTCGGTTCGGTTGCAGGTGGAGACGATCACCGCCTCGCTGACACCGGGTTGGCTCACCAGCTCACGCAAGGCGCGATCGATGCAGTCCGGGCCAAAGGCGACCCGTTCCCGCAAGGCGACACTGGCGGTGTTGTGGTTGATTCCGAGGGCAAGCAAACTCATGAGTGGGCGACGATCATTTCATACGCTGGGTGCAAAGGCTGCCAATTGTACGAGAAAGGGTAAGTCTTTAAAAGCAATACGGCCGCCCCGTATACTGTGGCAAATTCCTCTCTCTGGAGCCGTCTCTTGCTGCTACGTATTTTTACCCTCACCTGCCTGCTGTTGCTGGCCGGTTGTGCCACCACCCAGCCCCAGCGTGACCAGGTGAACTGGAACCAGGAGCGGACCCGTCTCGAGCAACTGACCCACTGGCAGCTATCCGGCAAGATGGCCATCATCACGCCACAGCAAAAGGGCAGCGCCCGTCTCAACTGGCAGCAGGATGGGGAGGATTATCGCCTCAACCTCACCAGCCTGATTGGCACCAGCATTCTGGAGCTCTCCCGCAGCAAGGGAGAGATCACCCTGCTCGACAGCGACGGCAATCGCCACCAGAGCCAGGATGCCGAAGCGCTCATCTATCAACTGACCGGCTGGAATATTCCGGTTGCGGGATTGCCAGAGTGGATTAAGGGGCTGCCGGGTCAGGCGGAGTTTGAACTCAACCCCGACAGCAGTCTGGCCAGCGTGCGCGACGGCCAGTGGCAGATCGTCTATGGCGATTATCGGGATCAGGATGGCTACCGCCTGCCACACCAGCTGACCATGACCGGCCAGAACAGCCGCCTCAAGCTTCAGATCAACCAATGGACTCTTGCACGTTAATGGCTTCCACACGCTGGCCGGCACCGGCCAAACTCAACCTGTTTCTACACGTCAATGGCCGTCGTCCCGATGGCTATCACGAGCTGCAGACCCTGTTTATCTTCCTCAACCACAGCGACTGGCTCGAGTTCGAGGTGATACCGAATAGCGACACACTCACCCTGAGCCCGGCCATTCCCGGGGTGCCGGATGAGCAGAATCTGATTATCCGGGCGGCGCGCCTGCTGCAAGCACACCTGCCGAGCCCGCAAGGTGCCCATATCCGGCTGGAGAAAGTGCTACCCATGGGGGGCGGTATTGGCGGCGGTTCGTCCGATGCAGCGACCACGCTGGTGGCGCTTAACCACCTCTGGCAGGCGGGTTTGAGTGAAGATGAACTGGCAGCGCTCGGCGTCCAGTTGGGGGCCGATGTGCCGGTGTTTGTCCGTGGCAAGGCGGCCTTTGCCGAAGGAGTGGGCGAGCGGCTGCAACCGGTCGAATTGCCCGATGCCTGGTATCTGGTGCTCAAGCCCGATTGCCATGTGGCGACCGCGGCCGTATTCCAGGATCCGGACCTGCCGAGAGCCACGCCGAAAATGGCGCTGGACAACTTGCTGGAAGGCGAGTGGAAAAACGATTGCGAATCACTGGTGAAAAAGCGCCACCCCGAGGTTGCCAATGCGCTCGGCTGGTTGCTAGAATACGCGCCGTCAAGAATGACGGGCACAGGAGCCTGCGTCTTTGCTCAATTTGAAGACGAAGTGACTGCTCGGGAAGTGTTGGCCTGCGTGCCGAAGGGACTTGATGGGTTTGTCGCCAAGGGCGAGAACATATCACCTCTCTTCTCCACATTGCAACAGTTCAAATGATTGGGGTATCGCCAAGCGGTAAGGCAGCGGGTTTTGATCTCGCCATTCCTAGGTTCGAATCCTAGTACCCCAGCCAATTTTACCGAACAGTATTGATGATGATTAACGTGGCCGGTTTTGCGCTCGGATTCGGGTTACCGGTATCATCACAATCATTGGGCAGCAGACACCTTGTACGTTATCTTGATAAATCGTTTGCCCCAAAACGATAGGGTCTGATTTCAGACTCCCCCACATACTGGATGCAACCCCGAGGTTTCAAACCGTGCCTGACATGAAGCTGTTTGCTGGTAACGCAACGCCGGAACTAGCCCAGAAGATCGCAGATCGCCTGTTTATCAAACTCGGCAATGCTGCCGTAGGTCGCTTTAGCGACGGCGAGATCAGCGTACAGATCAATGAGAATGTACGTGGTGGCGATATCTTCATCATTCAATCCACCTGTGCCCCGACCAACGACAATTTGATGGAATTGATCGTCATGGTGGATGCTCTGCGTCGTGCTTCAGCTGGCCGTATCACTGCCGTTATCCCCTACTTTGGTTATGCCCGTCAGGACCGCCGCGTCCGCTCCGCCCGTGTACCCATCACCGCCAAGGTTGTCGCTGACTTCCTCTCCAGCGTTGGTGTGGATCGCGTGCTGACCGTTGACCTGCATGCCGAGCAAATTCAAGGTTTCTTCGACGTTCCGGTAGACAACGTGTTCGGTAGCCCGGTGCTGCTGGAAGACATGAAGTCCAAGAACCTCGAGTCTCCTGTCGTCGTCTCCCCGGACATCGGTGGCGTCGTGCGTGCCCGCGCCATCGCCAAGCTGCTGGATGACACCGACATCGCCATCATCGACAAGCGCCGTCCCCGCCCGAACGTCTCCCAGGTCATGCACCTGATCGGTGACGTTGCCGGCCGCGACTGCATCATCGTTGATGACATGATCGACACCGGCGGCACCCTGTGCAAAGCCGCAGAGGCCCTGAAAGAGCGCGGTGCCAAGCGTGTATTCGCTTACGCCACTCACCCGGTCTTCTCCGGTTCTGCCGTTGAGAACATCAAGAACTCCGTGATCGATGAACTGATCATCACCGACTCCATCCCGCTCACTGCGGAGATGAAAGCGGTCGGCAAGGTCAAGCAGCTGACGCTGTCAACTGTACTGGCCGAAGCCATTCGTCGCATCAGCAACGAAGAGTCCATCTCTGCCATGTTTGAGCATTGATAGATTCAGCAATAACGAAAACCGCCATCAGGCGGTTTTCGTCTTTCTGGACCTTCTCTTTCCAACTTTCTGCTATCTGGTACGACCCTGCCCCCGGCAGGCTTAAGGATTTACCCATGAATTGCTTGCGTCCCCTCCTGCTCGCGACCCTCACCTCCGCCCTGTTCGCCTGTCAGCCCGCCAAAGAGAACCCGCCCTTCGTGCTGACCTTGGCTCACATGAACGACACCCACTCCCAGTTTGATCCGGTCAATGCGGAGATCAAAGGGCAGATCTTTGCCCAGAAGGGGGAGACGGACACCCTCTATACCCGCTTTGGCGGTTACCCGCGCCTGCTGACCATGGCGAAAGCCTATCAGGCCGAGGCGCTGGCCAAAAACCAGCCCTTGCTGCTGCTGCACGGCGGTGATGCCTGGCAGGGCAGTGGCTACTTCAAACTCAACGAGGGGATGGCCAACGCCGAGTTGCTGAGCCAGTTCGGCCTCGATGCCATGGCGCTGGGCAACCACGAGTTCGACCTGGATAATCAGAAGCTGGCCCGCTTCATCGAGGGGGTCAACTTCCCGGTGCTGGCCGCCAACCTCGACACCAAGGCCGATCCGGCACTCAGCAAGGCTGACAACCTCAAACCCTTCGTGGTCTACGCCTTTGACGGCAACCAGAAGAGCCCGGTCACCGATCTCGACAACCTGCCACAAGGCAAGCAGCTGGTCGCCGTCATAGGTCTGGTACTGGAAGACATGGGCAATATCGCCCCCAACGTCGGCAAGCTGCGCTTTGGCAAGGAGGTCGCCTCGGCTCAGGCCACGGTCGACATGCTGCAAGCCAAGGGGATCCATCAGATCGTGGCGCTCACCCACATCGGCAACGAGCGGGATCTGGCGCTGGCCGCCAAGGTAAACGGTCTCGATGCCATCGTCGGTGGCCACTCCCACAGCCTGCTCGGCGATTTTCGCAATATCGGCTGGGGCAAGACCGGCGATTACGCCAAGCTGGTGACCAATCCGGATGGCATCGGCAAAACCTGCGTGGTGCAGGCAGGCTCCTACGCCCAGGCCATCGGTCTGGCACAGGTGACCTTTGACAGCCAGGGTCAGGTGACCGACTGCCAGGGCCACAACAGCCTGCTGGCCAGCCGCGACTTCTTCGCCGATGCGGCGCGCAAGCAAGCGCTCGACGACGCCCGCAGCAAAGAGGCGAGCCAGTTTGTCGACAACCAGCCCAATCTGGTGACCGTGGATGAAGATCCGCGCCTGCGCGGCATCATCGACAGCCACTACAAACCGGCGCTGGAGAAAGCCTACGGGCCAGTGATCGGTACCATCCCCGAGCAACTGCAAAATGCCCGTCGCCCCGGCGACAACGGCAGCGACAGCCACGGCTCAGATGTAGCGCCGCTGGTTGCCGAAGGGGAATTCTACTGGGCCAATACCCCAGCAGTGCAAGATCTGACCGGCGGCCCGGTCGACTTCGCTCTGGTGGCGGTGGGCGGCGTGCGCGCCGAGCTGCCGGCCGGCGAGTGGCGCGAGGGGGACAGCTCCCTCACCCTGCTGCCGTTCAAAAACCAGCTCGCGGTGCTGACCCTGACCGGCGCCGAGGTGCGCGCCCTCTTGACCGAGACCATCACAGCCACCCTGCCCGCCAGCGCCCATGCCGGCAAGTTCCCCTATGGCGGCCACCTGCGTTACACCTTCCAGGAGACCGAGGCAGGCAAAGCGGGCACCCTGACCCAATTGCAGCGTAAGACCGCAAGCGGCGAGTGGCAGGATCTGGTGGATAGCCAGCGCTATCGGGTGGTGATGAACGCTTACAGCGCCAACGGCAACGATGGCTGGCAAGCACTGGCCAATGCCCAGCGTCAGAAGAGCGAGCGGGTCGATATCGCCAGCGTCAATGGCAAGCTGACCGCCTTCCCGGTGCTGAAGGTGGCACAAAACGGCGAGCTGCTGAGCGCCGTCTATGCCCCGGGCCAGCCCCTCGATTGCAAAGCCAGCGGCGTGGATTGCGGCACCGATGCAGCCTCTTTCGTGGAGTATGTGCGCGATGCCCGTCCCACCCTGACCGCACTGGATGAAGAGACCGTCACCCTGCTGCGTACCAAATAACGACGGTAGTCAACCGGGCACAATCCATCGGTAAACTGAAACGGGCCTCTTGCAAGAGGCCCGTTTGCCCACCGTTAGCCACCCATTGGCCGCAATAATGCTGCAAATCCCGCCATAACATGCGCATTGGTTGAGTGATCGCCACTCGGCGGCTAGAATATTGCGTCCTATTGCCCTGGGTAGTGTGCCCACGGCAGCTGCGAGTGAAGACATCAAGCGTGACAAGCGAAATCAAACTGATCGTCGGACTGGGCAACCCCGGCCCGGAATATGCCAAGACCCGCCACAATGCGGGCGCCTGGTATGTGGAGCAACTGGCCCGCTGGCACAATGTCAGCCTGCGTGAAGAACCCAAGTTCTTCGGCCATACTGCCCGCATCCTGGTCGAGGGGCAGGATGTGCGGCTGCTCATCCCGAACACCTATATGAACCTCTCTGGCAAGGCGGTGGCCGCACTGGCGCGTTTTTATCAGATTGAGCCGGAAGCGATTCTGGTGGCCCATGACGAACTGGATCTGCCGCCTGGCATCGCCAAGTTCAAGCAGGGTGGTGGTCACGGTGGCCATAACGGCCTCAAGGACATCATCGCCAAGATGGGCAACAACAATAACTTCTTCCGGCTGCGTCTCGGGATCGGCCATCCCGGCAGCAAAGAGCAGGTGGCTGGCTTCGTCCTGACCAAGGCCCCCAGCAGTGAACAGAACCTGATCGACGCCGCGCTGGACGAATCCCTGCGCGCCACCGACATCCTGTTCAAACAAGATATGACCAAGGCCATGAATCGCTTGCACAGCTTCAAGGCGGAAAAGGGTTAGGTCGGTTTGACCCTGTACGGGCATTGTGCCGGTACATGAGCAACGACCAGAACAAGCATGACATGGGCCGCCTGCGGGCGACCCCCAACAGCATCCATCAAGTAAGGTAACAATCCATGGGTTTTAAATGCGGTATCGTGGGCCTGCCCAATGTAGGCAAATCCACCCTGTTCAACGCGCTGACCAAGGCCGGTATCGAAGCCGCCAACTTCCCGTTCTGCACCATCGAGCCGAACACAGGTGTGGTGCCGATGCCGGATCCCCGCCTCGATCAGCTGGCGGCCATCATCAATCCGCAGCGCGTTGTGCCGACCACCATGGAATTCGTCGACATCGCCGGCCTGGTTGCCGGTGCCTCCAAGGGTGAAGGTCTGGGTAACCAGTTCCTGGCCAACATCCGTGAAACCGAAGCGATCGGCCACGTTGTGCGCTGCTTCGATGACGAGAACATCATTCACGTTGCCGGCAAGGTCTCTCCCGCTGACGATATCGAAGTGATCAACACCGAGCTGGCCCTGTCGGACCTGGACGCCTGCGAGCGCGCCATTCACCGTCAGTCCAAGCGTGCCAAAGGCGGCGACAAGGATGCCAAGCTGGAAGTGGAAGTGCTTGAGAAGATCAAGGTCGCGCTGGAAAACGGCCAGATGATCCGCGGCATGAAGCTGGATAAGGAAGAGCTGGCCGCCGTCAGCCACCTCAACTTCCTGACTCTCAAACCCACCATGTATATCGCCAACGTGGCGGAAGATGGCTTCGAGAACAACCCCTATCTGGACAAGGTGCGTGAAATCGCCGCCGCCGAGAACGCGGTCGTGGTCGTGGTCTGCTGCGCCATCGAAGCCGACATCGCCGAACTGGACGATGAAGATCGCGCCGAGTTCATGGCAGACCTAGGCATCGAAGAGCCGGGCCTGAACCGCGTTATCCGCTCCGGCTACCAGCTGCTCAACCTGCAGACCTACTTCACCGCCGGTGTGAAAGAGGTACGCGCCTGGACTATTCCGGTCGGTGCCACAGCCCCGCAAGCGGCTGGCAAGATCCACACTGACTTTGAAAAAGGCTTTATTCGCGCCCAAACCATCGCCTTTGAAGACTTTATCAACTACAAGGGTGAGCAAGGCGCCAAGGAAGCGGGCAAGATGCGCGCTGAAGGGAAAGATTACATCGTCAAAGATGGCGATATCATGAACTTCCTGTTCAACGTCTAATCCCATGACAGGCCAGCATTTGCTGGCCTGTTTTTTATCTGCCATTGCTCGGGCAATCATGGCAATGTCTTAAAAAAAAGCAGATTGTTGGGCTTTTGCGCAACAGAGACCAATAACTGGTCAAACGCACTCAAATTGCGTTTTTCTGGCAAAAAAAGGGTTGACGCCCCAGAGCCAGATACGCATAATTCGGCCCGCACGGTGACGAGGTAACGACTCACCGGAAGCAAGGTTGGCTATGTAGCTCAGTTGGTTAGAGCATCGCACTCATAATGCGGGGGTCACAGGTTCGAATCCCGTCATAGCCACCATCTCTAGTTGGGGTATCGCCAAGCGGTAAGGCAGCGGGTTTTGATCTCGCCATCCCTAGGTTCGAATCCTAGTACCCCAGCCATTTTTTAAAAGTTCTTTGCCAGTCTCGCGACTGTTGAGGAACGCTGTTGGGGTATCGCCAAGCGGTAAGGCAGCGGGTTTTGATCTCGCCATCCCTAGGTTCGAATCCTAGTACCCCAGCCATTTTTAAAAGTTCTTTGCCAGTCTCATGACTGTTGAGGAGCGCTGTTGGGGTATCGCCAAGCGGTAAGGCAGCGGGTTTTGATCTCGCCATCCCTAGGTTCGAATCCTAGTACCCCAGCCATATTTCTGTTCTCTTCCACATCAGTGGTTGATAACAAACGGCTATGTAGCTCAGTTGGTTAGAGCATCGCACTCATAATGCGGGGGTCACAGGTTCGAATCCCGTCATAGCCACCATTATTTCTGTTGGGGTATCGCCAAGCGGTAAGGCAGCGGGTTTTGATCTCGCCATCCCTAGGTTCGAATCCTAGTACCCCAGCCATTTTTCTGTTCTCTTCCACATCTGTGGTCGATAACAAACGGCTATGTAGCTCAGTTGGTTAGAGCATCGCACTCATAATGCGGGGGTCACAGGTTCGAATCCCGTCATAGCCACCATTAATATTGCGGAAGTGGCGAAATTGGTAGACGCACCAGATTTAGGTTCTGGCGCCCTAGGCGTGAGAGTTCGAGTCTCTCCTTCCGCACCATTAATAGCAGTACCAAACAGACCAGCTCACGCTGGTTTTTTTGTATCTGAAATTTGCCTCTCCCCAGTTTTTCTCTCGCTCCTCTATTAACCCAGCTCCACGTTAATTCCCGTCCATATCACTCTTCACTGATTCCGAGCACGCCTTGCCACTCTTGTCTCCCGGCCATAAAAAAGCGGCCCGCAGGCCGCTGGTGCACACATTCATCATCCCGGTTATCAAAACGGGAAGAACCAGGGGATCGCTACCACGCTCACCGCCATCACCAGCAGGGTGAAGGGCACCCCGATGCGGATAAAATCGGCGAACTTGTAGTTGCCCGGCCCCAGCACCAGGGTATTGACCGGTGACGAGACCGGCGTCATAAAAGCGGCCGAGGCGGCGATGGCAATGGTCATGGCAAACGGATAGGGTGATACCCCCATCTGTTGCGCCGTGCCCAGCGCAATGGGCGCCATCAGCACTGCGGTGGCGGTGTTGGAGATAAAGAGCCCGATCACCGCGCAGAGGGCAAACAGGCTGGCCAGCATGACCCGCGGCCCCATCTCCCCTACCGCATTGATCAGACCACCGACGATCAGATCCACCCCGCCGGTTTTTTGCAGCGCCAGCGCGAAGGGGAGCATGCCGACGATGAGGATCAGGGTCGGCCAGTGGATCGACTTGTAGGCACTCTCCATATCGATGCAGCGAAACTTGCCCATCAGCAGGCAGGCGATCAGCGCGGCAATCACGTTGGGCACCGGATCGGTCACCATCAGCAGGATCATCACACCAAGACAGAAGAGGGCATGAATGGCCTGGCTGCGGGCGGGGGCCATCTCGTCCACTTCGGCGGGCAGCCCCATCAGCAGAAAGTCGCGACTATGGGTCTGCAACTGTCTGATGTGGCTCCAATTCCCTACCACCAGCAGGGTGTCGCCCATCTGCAGCGGCTCATCCACCAGCTTGCCTGCCAGTGCCTCACCGTCGCGGCGCAGCCCCACCACGCTCAGGCCATAGCTGGAGCGGAAGGTCACCTCACGCACGCTTTTACCCAGCAGCTTGGACTCAGGGATCAGCGACACCTCGGCCATCCCCACCTCCCGCGCCTGATCGGAGAAATACTCCCCGCGCAGGATCATGGGTTCGAGCCGCGCCTCGCTGCAAAATTCCCGCACATCCACCGCAGGATCTGACATGTCGATCAGCAGCACATCCTTGGCCTGAAAATCACTGATCCCCGACACCGGCACCATCACCCGGCGAAATTTACGCCAGCGCTCCACCCCGATGACGTTGGCGCCATAGCGGGCGCGCAGTTTCAGCTCGTCCAGAGTGTGGCCAATCAACGGGGAGTCCGGCCGCAGCGCCAGACGACGGGCCCGGCCAGCCAGTCGGTAGTCTCGGATGAGGTCGCGCAGGGTGCGGCGCCCGGTCGGCTTGCCTTTGCCCTCTTCTCCCTCGCCCACCAAGGAGCCGCGCACCAACAGCATGTAGAGGATGCCCAGCCCCAGGATCAGCAGGCCCATGGGGGTGAAATCGAAGAAGCTGAAGCCGTGAATGCCGTGACGCATCAGCTCGCTGTTGACCACCATGTTGGGGGGCGTGGCCACCAGCGTCATCATGCCGCTGATCAGCCCGGCAAAACCGAGCGGCATCATCAGGCGACCGGCCGGAATCCCCATCCGGTTCGCCACGCTCAGCACCACCGGGATAAAGATGGTCACCACTCCGGTGCTGCTCATCACCGCCCCCAGACTCGCCACCGCAACCATCAGCAACACCAGCAGCTTGGTCTCGCTGCTACCCGCCACCTTCACCAATGCATCCCCCACCTGATAGGCGATGCCGGTACGCACCAGCCCCTCACCCACCACAAACAGGGCGGCAATCAGAATGACGTTGGGATCGCTAAAACCCGCCAGCGCCTCTGGCAGGGTGGGTGCCGCTCAGCACAAAGAGGATAATGATCAACAGGGCGACCACATCCATCCGCACCTTGTTGGTCATAAAGAGATAGATGGCGCCAGCCAGCAGACAGAGCACCCAGACAAGCTCAGAATTCAATACAACCTCCTTTTATCACGTGATTCTCCTCCCGGAGAGTGGACTCTATCAGACCACAGTCATGGCGCTATCATCTTGCTACATATCAATAAAGTCCGGCCCATCGGGACCCCATAACCCATCACTGCTGGAATAACCGGGCAGCAGCGGCGATTTCTTTGATATGGGCCAAGTACGGAGCCGACAAAAGTCCTGCCCCTCCTCCCCCTCACCCCTTAGAATGGCCCCCTCGCATACTAACCCTCATGCCCAAGGATCAGAAAATGAGCATATTCGAGCTGTTCAGCATCAATAACACGCTAGTGACCATACCGCTGGGTGGCGGCTATGCCATGTCATGGATTGAAGCCATCGGTACCCTGTTCGGGCTGGCCTGTATCTGGTTCGCCAGTCAGGAGAAGACCATCAACTACCTGTTTGGTCTGATCAACGTCAGCCTGTTTGCCATCATCTTCTTCCAGATCCAGCTCTACGGGCTGTTGATGCTGCAGCTGTTCTTCTTCTGCGCCAACGTCTACGGCTGGTACGCCTGGACCCGCCCCGCCAACGAGCAAGGGGATACCCTGCAGATCCGCTGGCTCAGCAAATCCAAGCTCATCGTCACTGCTGTGGTGAGCGTGCTGGCCATCGCCCTGCTGACCCGCTATATCGACCCGGTCTTCGCCACCCTGGCGCGCACCTCGGTCTCCCTGCTCAACCTGTTTGGTGCCAACCTTGCCATCCCCGAGCCCTCCCCCGATGCCTTCCCCTTCTGGGATGCCAGCATGACGGTGCTCTCGGTGGTCGCCCAGATCCTGATGACCCGCAAATACGTGGAGAACTGGATCCTCTGGGTCGTCATCAACATCATCAGCATCGGTGTCTATGCCGCGCAGGGCGTTTACGCCATGTCGCTGGAGTACCTGATCCTGCTGTTTATCGCCGCCAACGGCACCCGCCTCTGGGTGATTGCCGCCAAGCGCCAGCCACAAGGTCTGTAAGCCATGAGTCTGTTACCCCATCTCCAGTGCCGCCCCGACCAGATTGCCGAGCGGGTGGTACTGTGCGGCGACCCGGCCCGGGTCGATCGCATCGCCAGCCAGCTCGAACAGTGTGAAGTGCTGGGGCAAAACAGGGAGTTTCGCCTCATCAACGGCCGCTATCAGGGGCTGCCCATCACGGTCTGCAGCACCGGCATCGGCGGCGCCTCAGCCATCATCGCGCTGGAGGAGCTGGTGCAAGCCGGTGCCCGCTCGCTTATTCGGGTCGGCTCCGCCGGTGCCCTGCAGCACGACATCGGGCTCGGCGACCTTATCGTGGTGGAAGGGGCGGTTCGCAATGAGGGGGCCTCACAGGCCTATCTGCCCGCCGAGTACCCCGCCTGCGCCGATATCTGGCTGCAGGCCGCCTTGCTCAACCATGTAGCGACCGGTAGCCAGCCTCATTGGCACGGGCTAGTACGCTCCCACGACAGCTTCTATCGAGATGACGAGCAGGAGGTGTGCCGCTACTGGCATGCCCGTGGCGTGCTCGGCGCTGACATGGAGACCGCCTCCCTGCTGACCGTTGGTCGCCTGCGCAAGGTGCGGGTCGCCGCCGTGCTCTGCAACGTGGTGCTGTTCGAGCAGGATGTGCAGCAAGGGGTGGCGGACTACGCCAGCGCCGAACAGGCAATGATGGCCGGTGAACAGCACGCCATCGCCGCCGCCCTTCACGCCCTAGCGCAATAAATAGCAAACCGTTAACTGCGGCACATCCGCTACCGTGCGGGCTGGTATCCGGCCCGCACTCTTGCTAGCCTCATGGCCCTCGTCATCCGGTGCGACAGGCAAGTCATGCAGCAACAGCCCTACCCCCTCGGCCGTTTTCACGCCGAACTCCAGCAGCTTGAACCCCGCTTTGCCGCGGCGCTGGAAGCGTGCACCCTGTTTATGCGTCGCTACCTGCCGGGCGAATTGATCATGCGGCAGGGGGAGCTGAGCGAGCAGCTCTATCTGGTTGAACGTGGCCGGGTCTCCCTCAACAGCACGGTACACTCTGGCCGCCGCTTCCAGCTCGGCGAGATTGAGTGTCACAGCCAGATCTTCGGCGAAATGGAGTTCTTCAGCGCCACCCCGGTGCAGTGGAACGTGGTGGCCGAGACCGAACTGGACGCCCGGGTCATCTGTGCTCACAAACTGGCCCAGCGCCTGCTGACCGAGCCCGAGCTGACCCTGTTCTTTGCCGCGGCGCTTGCCAGCGACTATCTCGATACCCTGGAGATCACCACCAGCCGACTGCTCCACCCCATCGCCTACAACATCGCCTACGAGTTGTGGCGAGAACGCCAGCGCACCCCCATGCTGGGGTCACGCAAGCGGGCCCACGAGGCGGCGCGCTTCGGCACCACCGAGCGGGTTTACCGCCGCGCCCTCAAGGAGCTGGTCGAACAGGGTATAGTTGCCGACGGCAGTGACGGCCCCATTATCGCCGATCTGGCCAGGCTGCGCGCCTACCTCGATCTTTGATTTCCATTCACCTCATTTCGATTCACCCTGTCAGGAGTCACCATGTCTGCCCATCCCTATCCCGAATTCACCTTCTTCAGCCGCTTCGTTGCCGATATTCAGGCGGGCCGCAAGACCATCACCATCCGCGACGAGAGCGAGGCCAACTGGCAGCCCGGCCAGCGGCTGACCCTGTTCACCAACCCGGAGCACCAGCCCTTCGGCACCATCGAGGTGATCTCCGTCAACGCAGTGGCCTTCGATGAACTGAATGACGAGCACGCCCGTCAGGAGAACATGACCCTCCCCGAGCTCAAACAGGTGATCCGCGATATCTACCCCGATCTGCCGCCGCTCTATGTGATTGAATTCCTGCTGCTTGAAGTCTGATTTTGTGAGCTGCCTCAGCTAACGCCGGTTGCGCTCTCTGGCTAAAGGCGCAAAATAACTGTTTTTATATACAGTTATTGGTGCGTTATGGATATACAACTTGAACCGGCCATTGCGGCCATGGTGGCAGAGTTCATTGCCGCAGGCCGCCCCAAGGCGAGCAGCCTGAGCTGGCAGGAGCGGCGTGAAGGCTATCTTGCTTCAGCCATATTGGGTGGTGAACATGAGGAGGTTGGCGCTGTCGAAGAGTGGCAAAACGGCCATTATTCCGTTCGCCTCTATCAGCCAGCGTCCACCTCAAGTGCAAGCCGTCCGGCCCTGATCTACTTTCATGGCGGCTGTTTTGTCAGCGGTGAGTTCGACACTCACGACCGCCAGATGCGGATGCTGTGCAATCGCACCGAAGCACTGGTGTTCACGGTACATACCCGCCTTGCCCCTGAACACACCTATCCTGCAGCACACGACGACGCACTGGCAGCCACGCTCGCCATCATGGCCGATGTGGAGAAATGGCATGGGGATCCGGCAAGGATTGCCCTTGCGGGCGACAGTGCCGGCGGCCACCTCGCCCTGATCACCACCTTGCGACTCAAGGAGCGAGGCGCCTCCTTGCCTGCCGCCCAACTGCTCATCTATCCGATGCTCGATGCTGCGGGCGACAGTGACAGCTATCGGCAGCTAGGGGATGACTACCTCATCACCCGCGACATGCTGTTAAGCGGTTTTCACGCCTATCTGGGCGAGCTACCCGTCACTCACCCCGAAGCTAGCCCTCTCCACCATCATGCCCTGTCAGGATTGCCGCCGACCCATATCGTAACGGCGGAATATGATCCGCTGCGCGATGAGGGGGAAACCTTCTATCGCAAACTGCTGCAAGCCGGTGTCACGGCTACCTGTCAGCGGCAACTGGGGGTTATACACGGCTTCTTCCAACTGGCTGGAGTCAGCCCCGCGGCGCGTCAGCTCATTGAACAGCTCTCACTGCTTATCAGGAGACTCTGATTTGGCCTTTGCCGATCGATGTGTTAATAGTGTCCTCTTTTGAATCAGGGAGGTGACCCGAGTGTTTGAGATAGCGAGCCTGAAAGAGGGGATGATGCACGGGGTCGAGCTGTTCCAGCTGCTGCTGGAGATCATCTCCATCGCCTGTGTGGTGATAGGGCTTGGCAAGACCCTCTGGCTGGCGGCAAGAGTGCGGGATCACCAACCCGGCTTTCCGCGCATTCGCCTCTGTTTTGGCAGCTGGCTCATTCTGGCGCTGGAGTTCCAGCTGGCCGCCGACATCCTGGCCACTACGGTCGCGCCGAGCAAGGAGGAGCTGATCCGCCTCGCCATCATCGCGGTGATCCGCACCTTCCTGAACTACTTCCTCGGCAAGGAGCTGGAAGCACAAGCGGAGCGCCAACAAGAGAAGGCAGAACGCCAGCAGGAGCACCTCAGCGAACAGGCCAAGACTGCTCAATAGCCTGTATCGCTGCGGTGCATCAGCGCTAAGTGCCGTGCCATCCCGACCACAGCCGTGGCCTGGGATGGCACCTTTGTGACCCTTCCCGCACTTTTGGCAATCAGCTAACTATGGAACCCTTTTCAAGGTTTCCCCCGCCCTGTCGAGGGCCCGCGCATCTGCGTAAGATGGAAAGCCTCCTCCCCAACCGGCCAAGCTGATGAACCCGCATCCCCTCCACACGCCCGATATCGACCTCGATAGCTGTGTCATCTACCAGATCTACCCCATGAGCTTTCAGGACAGCGATGGCGACGGCATGGGCGACATCAACGGCATCCGTCAGCGCCTCGGTTATCTGGCCACCCTCGGGGTCGATATGCTTTGGCTCACCCCCATCTATCGCTCCCCCAAACGGGACAACGGTTACGACGTGGCGGACTACCGAGCCATCGACCCCGCCTTCGGCACCCTGGCCGAGATGGAGCTGCTGATAGCCGAAGCAGCCGCTCACGGCATCGGCATCATGATGGATATCGTCGCCAACCACACCTCCACCGAGCACGAGTGGTTTATGAAGGCACTGGCCGGGGATCCCCGTTATCAGGGTTATTACGTATTCCGGGATCAAGCCTTTGTCGATGCTCACCCCATTACCTCGATTTTTGGCGGCAGCGGCTGGCAGTATGTGCCGGCGCTTGATCGCTACTACCTGCACAACTTCGATGCGAGTCAGGCCGATCTGGACTGGGACAACCCGGCGGTGCGGGCCGAGATGGCAGAGGTGATCAACTTCTGGCTGGGCAAAGGGATCAAGGGATTTCGCTTCGATGTGATCGATATGGTGAGCAAGGAGTGGGACCGACTGGCCATGAGCAATGGCCCGCGCCTGCACGACTATATCCGCGAGCTCAATGCCGCGAGCTTCGGCGGCAAAGGGATCATCACGGTAGGGGAAACCTGGGGAGCCGATCTTGCCCATATGCAGAACTATTCGAACCACGACGGCAGCGAGTTCAGCATGGTGTTCAACTTCGAGCATCTGGGGCTCGGCAGTGACAAGTGGTCATCCCGCTTCGATCCCCTCGTCTTCAAGCGAGCCATGGCCCGCCACCAGCAAGGGCTGCACAGTCAGGGCTGGAACAGCCTGTTTCTGAACAACCACGACCTGCCCCGCGCCGTCTCCCGCTTTGGCGATGACAGGCCCGAGTGGCGGGAAACCAGCGCCAAACTGTGGGCCATGGTGCTGCACCTGATGCAGGGCACTCCCTTCATCTATCAGGGGGAGGAGCTCGCCATGACCAACCGCCACTGGCAGCCGGGCGAGCTGCGCGATGTGGAGGCCATCAACTACCGCGCCAGCCAGTCAGGGCTGGATCCTGCCGAGCTGAGTCGGCGGCTCGATGCCATCGGCCGCGACAACGCCCGCACCCCGATGCAGTGGAATGCCGGCCCCCACGCCGGTTTCAGCACGGCCACACCTTGGATTGCCCTCAATGCAAACCACGTCGAGATAAATGCTGACGAACAGCTGACCCGCCCCGACTCGCCGTTTCACTGCTATCGCCTGCTCATCGCCCTGCGCAAGGCTCACCCTGTCATTCGCCACGGCAATTTCGAGCTGCTGGATGGGGATGATCCCGAGCGCATCAGCTATCGCCGCCACTGGCAGGATCCGGCCAGCGGAGAGCAGCACTCCCTGCTGCTGCTCGCCAATCTCACTGCGAACCCCTTGCCGATGCCCCACTTCGACAAGGTGACAGACAAGATGCGGTTGCTGCTGGCCAATTACCCAGGCGAACCACTGCCACTCTTCGCCCCTTATCAGTGCGCCATCTGGCTGCAAGTGGAGCAGGGTTAACCCCGTGCTGACGGGCCATGCCAATGGCCCGTCAATCGCCACCCCACCGGCTACTAGCAGAAAATCACGCCCCTACGTAACGGAATTAAATTAACCACTATTACTGACTTATTAATTGATTATTTATCCCGTTTGATACGCTCTTATTGCCCCTCTTACTATGCCTGCGACCTATCCATTGCCGATGCAACTATCGGCCTTCAAACTGGCATAGCAAAGTGGAAAACAGATGATCACCACAGACGGGAATAACGCAGTCGCCTCGGTGGCGTACCGCACCAGCGAAGTCATCGCCATCTACCCCATCACCCCCAGCTCGGCCATGGCTGAGCAGTCGTCGGCCTGGTCGAGCGAACGGGGCAAGAACCTGTGGGGGGATGTGCCCCGGGTTGTCGAAATGCAGTCGGAAGGGGGCGCCATCGCTGCCGTCCACGGCGCCCTGCAGACCGGTGCGCTGGCAACCTCGTTTACCTCGTCGCAGGGTTTGCTGCTGATGATCCCCAACCTCTACAAGCTGGCGGGTCAGCTTATCCCCTTCGTGCTGCATGTGGCGGCGCGCACCGTGGCGACCCACGCGCTATCGATCTTTGGCGATCACTCGGACGTGATGGCGGTGCGCCAGACCGGCTGTGCCATGCTCTGTGCCAGCAATGTGCAGGAGGCGCAGGACTTTGCCCTGCTCTCCCAGATAGCGAGCCTCAACAGCCGCCTCCCCTTTATCCACTTCTTCGACGGCTTTCGTACCTCTCACGAGATCGCCAAGATAGCGCCGCTCGCTGACGACACCCTGCGTGCCCTGCTACCCGCAGATGCCATCCGTGCCCATCGCGACCGAGCGCTCACCCCCGACAAACCGGTCATTCGCGGCACCGCAGCCAACCCGGACACCTACTTCCAGTGTCGGGAGGCGAGCAACCCCTGGTATGACGCCGCCTATGGCCATGTGAGCGAAGCGATGCAGGCTTTTGGCGAGCAGACCGGCCGCCACTACCGGCCATTTGAATATGTCGGCCACCCGCAGGCGGAGCGGATAGTGGTGCTGATGGGCTCGGCGATTGGCACCTGTGAAGAGGTGATCGAGCGCCTGCTGGCCCAAGGGGAGAAGGTAGGTCTGGTGAAGGTGCGGCTGTTCCGTCCCTTCTCAGCCGGGCACCTGTTGGCCGCGATTCCTGAGAGTGCCCGCACCATCGCCGTGCTGGATCGCACCAAGGAGCCGGGCGCACAGGCCGAGCCCCTCTATCTCGACGTGATGACGGCGCTGGCCGAAGCGGTCAGCCGGGGCGAACGGGCAAGCCTACCGCGGGTCATCGGCGGTCGCTATGGCCTCTCCTCCAAAGAGTTCGGCCCCGCCTGCGCGCTCGCGGTGTTTGCCGAACTGGCGCAGGAGAACCCGCGCCCGCGCTTTACCGTCGGTATATTCGATGACATCACAGGTCTCTCGCTACCGCTGGCCGCACTGGATTCGCAAAGCCCCATCCACAGCCAGCAACACAAGCTGGAGGCGCTCTTCTACGGCCTTGGCAGCGATGGCACCGTCTCGGCGGCCAAGAACAGCATCAAGATCCTCGGCAACCACACCGACCTCTATCCGCAGGGCTATTTCGTCTACGACTCCAAGAAGGCGGGGGGACTTACCGTCTCTCACCTGCGGGTGGGCGAGCGGCCACTCCAATCGGCCTATCTGGTGGAAGAAGCGGACTTTATCGGCTGCCATCAGTGGCAGTTTGTCGACAAGTACCGGATGGCGGAACGCTTGAAAGCGGGCGGCATCTTCCTGCTCAACACCCCCTACAGCGAAGCGGATATCTGGCAACGCCTACCCAGCGAGGTACAGCACGCCCTGCGCGAGAAAGAGGCGCGCTTCTACATCATCAACGCCGCCAGGATTGCCCGCGACTGCCAGCTCGGCAATCGCATCAATACCGTGATGCAGATGGCCTTCTTCCAGCTCAGCGCCATCATTCCCCCCGAGGAGGCCACCAGCCTGCTGAAGCAGGCCATCGCCACCAGCTATGGCAGCAAGGGGCAGATACTGGTCGAGCGCAACTGGATGGCACTGGAGGCAACCTGCGCCGCCCTGACCCGGGTGCCGCTGGGTGAGCTGGATCCCGCCAGCCGCCCGCGCCCGCCGGTGGTTTCGGCCAAGGCCCCCGATTTTGTCCAGACCGTCACCGCCGCCATGCTGGCGGGGCTGGGTGACAGCCTGCCGGTCTCCGCCTTCCCGCCGGATGGCACCTGGCCAGTCGGCACCACCCGCTGGGAGAAGCGCAACATCGCCAAGGAGATCCCCATCTGGGAGGCGGAGCTCTGTACCCAGTGCAACTACTGTGTCGCAGCCTGTCCCCACTCAGCTATTCGCGCCAAGGTGGTGGAACCGGATGCGCTGGCCGCTGCTCCCGCTACCCTGGATGCGCTGGATGTGAAATCCCGTGACATGCGCGGCCAGCAGTACGTGCTGCAGGTGGCGCCGGAGGATTGCACCGGCTGCAATCTCTGCGTCGAGGTGTGCCCGGCCAAGGATCGCAGCAACCCGGATCGCAAGGCGATCAATATGGCTTCACGCCTCGATCACCTCGACGAGCAGAAGGCCAACTACGACTTCTTCCTCGACCTGCCAGAGCGCAGCGCCGAGCAGCTGGAGCGCATCGATATTCGCACCTCCCAGCTCATCTCGCCGCTGTTTGAATACTCGGGCGCCTGCTCCGGCTGTGGCGAGACTCCCTATATCAAGCTGCTGACCCAGCTCTATGGCGATCGGCTGCTGATTGCCAACGCCACCGGCTGCTCGTCCATTTATGGCGGCAACCTGCCTACCACCCCCTACACCACCAACGCCGAGGGGCGCGGGCCGGCATGGGCCAACTCGCTGTTTGAAGACAACGCCGAGTTCGGACTGGGCTTCCGTCTCACCGTCGATCAGCACAGGGAGCGGGTGCGCCGTCTGCTGGCGAGCCTGGGCGACACCATACCGGCAGCGCTGCGCGAGGCGCTCGGCGATACCACCCTGCCGGTTTCCGAGCAGCGGGCCCATATCCAGCAGTTGCGAGTGTTGCTGCAGGAGAGCAAGACTCCGGAGGCCCTTGAACTGGCTCGCGATGCGGATTATCTGGTGGAAAAATCGGTCTGGCTCATCGGCGGCGATGGCTGGGCCTACGACATCGGCTTTGGCGGGCTCGACCATGTGCTGAGTCTGGGGGAGAACATCAATGTGCTGGTGCTCGATACCCAGTGCTACTCCAACACCGGCGGCCAGCAGTCGAAGGCGACGCCACTCGGTGCCATCACCAAGTTTGGCGAGCAGGGCAAACGCAAGGCACGCAAGGATCTCGGCGCCAGCGTGATGATGTATGGCCACGTCTATGTGGCGCAGATCTCCCTCGGCGCCCAGATGAACCAGACGGTGAAGGCGATTCAGGAGGCGGAAGCCTACCCGGGCCCCTCACTCATCATTGCCTACAGCCCCTGCGAGGAGCATGGCTACGACATGGCCGAGAGCCACGAGCAGATGAAACAGCTGACCGCCACCGGCTTCTGGCCGCTCTACCGCTTTGATCCGCGCCGCGCTGACGAGGGCAAGTTGCCGCTGGCACTCGACTCGCGGGCACCCAATGCCTCGTTGGCCGAGACCTTGCGCCACGAGCCCCGCTTCCAGCGGCTGGAACGCCAGCTGCCGGAAGTGGCCAGCCAGCTCTATGAAGAGGCGGAGCAGGAGGCCAATCGCCGCTTCGCCTGGCTGAGCCAGCTGGCGGGCAAGGAGGGTCCGGTGCAGGAGTAAGCCACGTATGGCTTGATGGCAGCAGCCACTCTATTCGCCAAATAACAATCAGGGCTCCCCGCGGGGAGCCCTGATGCTATCTATGGTGAGCCAATGTCGGCGCAGGCCTGATCAGGCACTGATGGAGGCCAGCTCGTGGCGCTTCAACGCCAGCAATGTGATGAGCAGCGCCAGCGTGGCGATCAGTGCCATGCCAATATAGGTCGCGCTGAAGCCCGGAGCCAGCAGATCGGGGGCGAGCCGGCTCAGATCGCCATCACTGCCGGCTGGCAGGCGGAAGTGGAACAGCATGGAGCAAATGGCCACGCCGACGGCACCGCCGAGCTCCCGTCCGAAGTTGAACAGCGACATGCCGATGCCGCGATCCTGCCGTGGCAGGGCATTTTGCACTACTACCGAGAGGGCAGGCAGCACCAGACCGAGACCGATACCGGCAAACCCGAGCGCCAGCCTGACCCAGGCATCGAAGTGGATCTGCCAGAGCGCCACTGCCGCGAGGCCAAAGCCCACCGCGACAAAGCTCTTGTAGTGACCGGTACGGCCAATCAGCTTGCCGCCGACAAAGGCGCCGGCGGTGATGCAAATCATGAAGATGACCATGATGGCGCCGCTCTCGCTGGCGCTCATCCCCTTCTGCCACTGCATCTGCAACGGCAGATAGACCAGCACGGCAAACATCAGCAGCTGGGAGAGCATCACCAGCAGCACGCTCACCAAATAGCCGGGCAGCCGGGCCAGATGGGCGGGCAGAATGGGGTCGTGGGCACGCCGCTCAATCAGAATGAGCAACAGCAGTGCAACGCCCAGCGCTGCCGAGAGCCAGACGGCGGGCAGCGCCGCCTCCGGCGAGAGCAGCAACAAGGTGAGCGTGGTGACGGTAATCAGCAGACCCGCGCCCTTCCAGTCGAAGCGACTGTGGCGACGCACGTTGAGCTGCTTGAGGTTGCGGTTGATGAGAAAGACTGCCAGCGCCCCGAGCGGCAGATTGATCCAGAAGATCCAGCGCCAGCTGAGTTGCTCGGTGAAGTAGCCGCCAAGCAAGGGGCCAGCGATACTGGAGACCGCATAGACCGCCGAAATGTAGCCCTGATATTTGCCCACCTCCCGTGGCGGAATGGTGTCGGCAATCACGGTAAACGCGAGGGCAATCAGACCGCCGCCCCCCAGCCCTTGCAGCACCCGCGCTGCCAGCAGGGTCTGCAGATCCTGGGAGAGGGCGCAGGCCACCGAGCCTGCCAGAAACAGGCCGATGCCGATATTGAGCATCCGCACCCGACCAAAGAGATCGCTCAGCTTGCCGTAGAGGGGCAACACGGCGGTGGCCGCCAGCAGGTAGGCGGTGACCACCCAGGTGAGGGCGCCACCGGCATGCAGTTCGGCGCCAATCATGGGCAGCGGGGTGGTGACTATGCTCTTTTCCAGTGAACCGAGCGCGATCACCAGCGCCACACTGGAGAAAATGGTTTTGGGGGATATTTTCGAGGTCATAAGCGGACTCGCAGATCTGATATGCCAAAGTATCCGGCAATGAACGGATTATTGTCTCACAAATCAGCAAGAGATAGAAAAAACGGCGGCCACAATATGCCCAACCATGAGGCCGATCCCACAAAACGCCGACCGTTTCTGCTAGCCTGCTCTATTTGATTCGAGGAGCCCCCATGAGCGAGCGTGAGCAGTACGGGTTTGATCACTACGATGCCCTGATTTTCGATATGGATGGCACTTTGGTAGATTCCATGCCCCTCCATCTGGATGCCTGGGAGCTCACCTGCGCCGAGTTCGGCATCCCCTTCGAGCGGGATCAGCTCTATCAGTACGGCGGCATTCCCACCCGCAAGATCATCGCCATGCTGGCCGAGCAGCAGGGGCTGACGGTGGATGTCGAGGCCTTTACCCGCCGCAAGATTGCCCTCTATATGGCACATATCGACAAGGTCAGCGTCTTTCCCAAAATGTGGGAGCTGGTCAGGCACTATCACGGCAAGGTCAAGATGGGGATTGGCACCGGTTCACCGCGCAATCAGGCGGAGTCGATCCTGAAGAGTACCGGGCTCGATGCCTATATCTCTGTGGTGGTGAGTGCCGATGATGTCACCAACCACAAACCGCACCCTGATACCTTCTTGCAGGTGGCCGAATTGCTCGGCGCCAATCCGGCCAACTGTCTGGTGTTTGAAGATACCCGCATCGGGCTTGAGGCTGGCAAGGCGGCAGGGATGGATACCGTGCTGGTTATCGAAGGTGACCTGCACCAGCGCTAAACGGCTCAGGGGCAAGCAGGCAAACCGATAAAATGGTGCCATCACAGTGGCACCATTTTTTGTTTACGTGAACATGGCGGTAGCGTCAGTGCCCGGACAGAGTTGCGATCGCTGCCGGAATAGCGGCAACTGTCAAACAAAGGGCGTTGGCGTTGGCCTCATCCTGTAGTGCCTGATGAGTGCGAAGCAGCTCAAGGGCTTCGGCCGGAGTATCTGCAAAGGTGGGAGCGGCGATGGCGGAAAATCCCTGTTCGACCAGTTGACGACGCTCATCGCTATAGCTAGGTGCATTGGCATCTAGATAGGTAAGCGCCTGACCCTGCTTGAAAAAGTGATAGTTAGGCATCGATTGGCCCCGCAAAAATAAAGCGCCATTCTACTCCTTTTTGCTCCACCGCCAGCGTCAATCTGTGTCGTCTCAAGTGATCTCGTTCACATTTTTATCAACACACATTTACCGGTTGGGCTCCGTACAAATCCCCTTCCCACGCGGCGTCAGACAACACTCGCCACCGTCACTCGGCGCCAAACAAAACGCCTCCACGAGGAGGCGTTGCGACTGAAACAGGGTCGCTCCCGTTACATGGCATTCGTCGATTCGAAGATCTTGTCCGCCGAGGCCTCGACAAAGCCCGGATAGAGCACACCATCGGCCTGCGGATAGCGCAGGGCAAACTCGTAGAAGCAGCTCGGGATGGTACGCACCCCATCGCTGAACGGAACCTCGGCTTTGTCCGCCATGGTGGAGGATTGCTCCAGCATCACCTGCGGATCCCCCTTCACCTCGCCACCCACACTGTTGAGGACAAAACCCGCCGCCTTGAGCGCCGCATTGACCTGATGGATGGTGTCGAAATCCTTCAACTTGTTGATATTGACCGTGAAGTGGTTGGCACGATAGCCCCATGCTGCCATCCATGCCGCGTACTCGCTCTCCGCCAGCAGGGTCTGATAATCGGCATAGGAGACCTGCCAGGGGGCGCCGGTGTAGAGAAATGCCGGGGTATCGGTCAGATGATCGGGCACCTGATCCGCCAGTTTATGGATGATAGCCTGCGCCGCCGGGGAGAGTTCTTCGACCTTCAGCTCGCTGATAAAGACCTTGGGCGCGTCCGGATCTTTGTGCTCGAAGTGCTTGGCGTAGAGCTTCTTGGCCTTGAACACATACTCGCCCTTCTGCTCGTAACCGAGCGCCAGAAAGTGGGCGGCCAGCTTCTCCAGCCCCAGCTTGGGCAGGTTGTAGGTACGAAACGCCACGTGATCGTTGACGATGGGCTCGCCGCCACCCAGCAGGGTGTGCACCTTGAGGGCGCTCGGGGTCACCTTGATGTAGTTGTCCCACAGATGGCTGAACAGGGTGTCGATATCCTTTTGCATCTCTCTTTCCTTTGATTGCGGGTACAGATGGGGGCACCGCTGGATGCCCCGTGTCGTTATTAGAAGCGCAGGCCGGGCGACAGTTGATCCGGCATGGCGGCTTTGCTGTCTTCGACGGAGGCAACCGGATACGCACAGTAGTCAGCGGCGTAGTAGGCGCTCGCCCTGTGGTTGCCGGAAGCGCCGATACCGCCAAAAGGCGCGGCACTGGAAGCACCGGTAATGGGTTTGTTCCAGTTGACGATGCCAGCACGGATCCGCTTGAAGAAGTGATTCCAGTCCGCCTCCTTGTCACCCAACAGACCGGCCGAGAGGCCGTAGCGAGTGGCATTAGCCAGATCGATGGCCGCATCGAAATCGTCATAGCGGATCAACTGCAGCAGCGGGCCGAAGTACTCTTCGTCCGGCAGCGCGCTGATCGCAGTGACATCGATGATGCCCGGGGAGACAAAGCCGGTGCCCGCTTTCAGGTGCTCAAGCACCTGCAGGCTTTCGCCGCCCAGCTGTTGCAGGTTGGCCTGCGCTTCGACCATGCCAATCGCCGCTTTCTCGCTGATCATTGCCCCCATAAACGGCTGTTCTGCGGCGTCATAGAGGCCGACCTTGATCTGGCTGACCACCTCGACCAGTCGATTGACCAGGGCATCGCCCCGCTCGCCGCGCTCGACAAACAGGCGGCGGGAACAGGTGCAACGTTGACCTGAGGTGATGAAGGCAGACTGGACGATGGCATGGACGGCGCCGTCGATGTCGCTCACGTCTTTCACGATCAGCGGGTTGTTGCCGCCCATCTCCAGCGCCAAAATTTTGCCCGGCTGACCGGCAAACTGCTGATGGAGGAAATGACCGGTGCGGGATGAACCAGTGAAGAAGAGGCCGTCGATATCGGGGTTGCCCGCCAGCGCCTTGCCAGTCTCGACCTCCCCTTGCACCAGATTGAGCACTCCCTTGGGCAATCCGGCCTGCTGCCACACCTTGACCATGGCCTCGGCCACCATGGGTGTCAGCTCGGAGGGTTTGAACACCACAGCGTTACCCGCAATTAGCGCCGGGACTATATGGCCGTTGGGCAAATGGCCCGGGAAGTTGTAGGGGCCGAACACCGCCACCACGCCGTGGGGCTTGTGACGGACAAACGCCTTGGCGCCCGGCATGGCATTTTCAACGGTGCCGGTACGCTCGTCGTGCGCACGGATGGAGATGGCAATCTTGCCCTGCATGGCGGCTACTTCGGTGCGGGTCTCCCACAGCGGTTTGCCTGTTTCGCGGGCGATGGTCAGGGCCAGCACCTCTTTCTGCTCGCCAAGCAGGTCGGCATAACGACGCACTATGGCCAGACGATCCTCAAGGCTCATGTCCGCCCAATGGTAGAAGGCGGCACGGGCGGCCTTGACGGCGGCATCCACCTGCGCCGCACTGGCGGCAGCCCCCTGCCAGATCACCTCGTTCTTGGCCGGATCGGTTGACTCGAACGGCTTGCCTTCACCGGCAAGCCACTGACCGTCGATAAATTGCACTAACTGGCTCATCCATTCACTCCCTGTCGCTGGCAGGCAGCCTCGGCTGCCTGTCTGATAATCGGTTTGCTTGTCCTGTTTGCCTCAGTCGAGGTCAACCACCCGCACCATGTCGCCATCCTGCACCTTGAGTGCCGCCGCCATCTTGGGCGTAATGATGGCTTCGTGCTTGTCGAGATCGACCCGGATATTGCCGTAGCAGGCGCGGTAATGTTCGAAACGGCTGTTGCAGATAAGGTGGGTCTTGCCACCAATGGGCTCGCCCACCAGCACCCGCAGCTTCTTGCTACGACGCACGCTGCGGATATTCTTCACGTCGCACTCGACGGTGGGGCCCGCATCGAAAATATCGACGTAACCACGGTTCACGAAGCCCTCGTCCTGCAGCATCTTGATGGCCGGGCGGGTCTTCTCGTGGGTCTGGCCGATAACGGCGCGCGCCTCTTTGCTCAGCAAATTGACGTAGATGGGGTACTTTGGCATCAACTCGGCGATAAAACGCTTCTTGCCGATGCCGGTCAGATAGTCGACGGTGGGAAAATCCATCGAGAAGAAATGGGTTTGCAGCCACTCGTAGAAGGGGCTGTGACCGTTGGCATCGGAGACGCCGCGCATCTCGGCGAAAACGGTCTCGTCAAACAGCTCGGGGTGCTCGGCCATAAACAGAAAGCGGTGCTTGGAGAGCAGGCGGCCGTTGAGCCCCTCGCGGGCACATTCGCGCAAGAACAGGGTGCAGAGCTCGGAGTTGCCGGTGTAGTCGTTGGAGAGGGTCAGGGTTTCAACGACGTTGTAGATGCCGAGCTTGGGGGAAGAGTGCACCACCTTGCCGATATGGTAGTTGTAAAACGGCTGGGAGAGGCCAACCGCGGCATCGATGGCACAGGTGCCGACCATCTCGCCGGTCTCCAGATCCTCGGCCACGAAGAAGTAGAGGCAGTCCCCCTTGCCGGCGGGCTTGTCGGAAAAAGTCTGGGTAGAGGCATCAATCTTGCGCTGCAGCAGCTCATCGTTGACGGGCAACGAGGTCATGCCGGTGCCGGACTCGATGGCGCAGGTCTTGAGCCCGGCAAAATCTTTTTGCTCGATGGGACGGATAACCAACATAAATGACAACTCCCTTTCATTGACGACAGGTGGGGTCCCGGCTCCTGCCGGGAGAGCTCCCCACCTCAATTTGGAATCAGGCGTTAACCACCTGGGCAACAGCCTTCTCGAAGCGGGCCAGCCCTTCCTTGATGTCCGCTTCCGGGATCACCAGTGAAGGGGCAAAACGAACCACGTTGGTACCAGCCACCAGTGCCATCAGCCCCTGATCGATGGAGGCCAGCAGGAAGTCACGGGAACGCCCCTTGTAGGCATCGCTCAGGGCAGCGCCCAGCAGCAGCCCCTTGCCGCGGATCTCGCTAAAGCAGTGGTATTTGGCGTTGATCGCCTCAAGCCCCTCGCGGAACAGCTGTTCGCGTTGCTTGATGCCAGCCAGCACCTCCGGGGTATTGATCACGTCGATCACCGCCTCGGCGACCGCACAGGCCAGCGGGTTGCCGCCGTAGGTAGAGCCGTGAGTGCCCACTTTCAGGTAAGAGGCGATTTCGTTGGTAGTCAGCATGGCGCCAATAGGGAAACCGCCACCCAGCGCCTTGGCGCTGGTGAGGATGTCCGGCGTGACGCCAAGCCCCATGTAGGCGTAGAGCTCGCCGGTACGACCGACACCGGACTGTACTTCGTCATAGATGAGCAGGGCATTGTGTTTGTCGCACAGCTCGCGCACCCCTTTGGCAAACTCGTCGGTAGGACGAATGATGCCCCCCTCCCCTTGCAGCGGCTCCATCACCACGGCGCAGGTGTTGTCGGAGATCACCTCGGCCAGCGCCGCCAGATCATTGTAGGGTACGTGGGTAATGTCACCGGGCTTGGGACCGAAGCCATCGGAGTAGGCTGCCTGGCCACCGACGCTGACGGTAAAGAAGGTACGACCGTGGAAGCCCTGATTGAAGGCGATGATCTGGGTCTTCTGCTCGCCAAACTTCTCGATGGCATAGCGGCGAGCCAGCTTGAGAGCGGCTTCGTTCGCTTCGGCGCCGGAGTTGCAGAAGTAGACCTTGTCGGCGAAGGTGGCGGCGACCAGCTTCTTTGCCAGACGCAGGGCCGGCTCGTTGGTCATGACGTTGGAGAGGTGCCACAGCTTCTCGCCCTGGGTTTTCAGGGCCTCGACCAGCTTGGGATGACAGTGACCCAAACCGTTGACGGCGATGCCACCGGCGAAGTCGACATACTCGCGCCCTTCCTGATCCCAGACACGTGACCCTTCACCACGCACCGGGATGATCTTGGCGGGCGCATAGTTGGGAACCATCACTTCATCAAACACTTCACGTGTCACTGCCAACAACTCTGACATATAGCTCTCCTTCGATTCGGCGACAGAATAATCCACCGCCCAAAAGTTAAATCCGTGTAAACGTGACGGGATTATCACAGAAATAAAGTAAAAAGTCTGTAACAAGACGGCCTATAAGGAACAATGTTCGATTGCTCTTGAGATTTTAGGCAACCGCATTGCATAACGACTCAGGGGGGCTTGGCAAGAGATAATTTGGGCAGGAGAGGGGGTGAATAAAGTGTCAGGGAAATTTTTTTTGCCTTCTCTCGAACTTGAGAAGGCGATCACAACTTTTTATGAACGCGCCAGAAAGTTGGCCAGCAACTGATGGCCCTGCTCGCTCAAAATGCTCTCCGGATGGAACTGAACACCCTCGACAGGGAGCGTCTTGTGGCGCAACCCCATGATCTCGTCAAACGAGCCATCGGCATGCTCGCTCCAGGCGGTGACCTCGAAGCAGTCGGGCAGCGTATCGCGCTCCACCACCAGTGAATGGTAACGAGTCACCCTCAGCGGGTTGTTGAGCCCCTTGAACACCCCCTCATTGCGATGGCGGATGAGCGAGGTTTTGCCGTGCATTACCTGACGGGCACGCACTATGCGGGCGCCGAAGGCCTGCGCCAGCGACTGATGACCGAGACAGACGCCGAGAATGGGCAGCTTGCCAGCGAAGTGGCTGATGGCATCGAGAGAGATCCCCGCCTCATTGGGCGTACAGGGACCGGGAGAGATCACCAGAAAACGGGGGGAGAGCTGCGCTATGGCATCAAGCGTCAGTTCATCATTGCGCTTGACCACAACCTCTTGTCCCAGGGCGCCGAAATATTGCACCAGGTTCCAGGTAAAAGAGTCGTAGTTATCGATCAACAACAGCATGAGATAACCAACAGCGGAGAATTAACGATCGAGATAACGACCCTGTTCCATTTCCCGTTCACGCTGACACTCGGCCAGATAGATGGCGGCAGCAACGGCAGGGGTTTTATGGTGCTTGTCGATGGCATTGGAGACCATCAACTGCAGGGTATTTAGGTTTTTCGCCTTGCGAAATTTACGTAGCCAGTGACCTTTGTCACTCAGCTCTTCAGCAGAAATAGTTGGTTGAACAGGCATGCTTTCTCTTGGGGATATTACCCAGGTTGAAATAAAGAAATTAAACAAAATAGCTAGGCAGAAAATAAAGAAAGCCAGGCAAATACCCAGCTCTCTTCTACTACACCTTCCCAGTATGTCAGGCTCGAGGAACGAAGCCGACTACATCATATACGCTGGTCAGGTTTTTTTCAGCAACAAACTTCGTCATCGCTCCCTTTAGGCTGATTGACCTTGATTTAACTCAACAGGTTCCAAAGGTGGGAGATCACCATAAAAGCAAGCGAAATCATTTGAAAAGGCCTTTTTCCTAAATGCGCTCTTTTTCACAAATCCGATGGACTTTTTCACTTTCTTCAGAGTTCTTAAAGCCCGAGCTTGGGCTTTTAATGCCCCCTGAGCCAAGATCAACTCAAGGTATTTTTCATTTTCCCTCAATAAGTTATATCTTCTCTGAATCGGTTCCAGCAGCGCAACTACGGCTTCGGCGGTTTCGGTCTTGAGGTGACCGTACATCTTGCCTTCGAAGTGCTGCTCCAGCTCGGGGATGGAGCGACCCGTCACCCCTGACATCAGGGTCAGCAGGTTGGAAACACCCGGTTTGTTTTCCGGGTCGAAACGCACCACCGCCGGCTCATCACAATCAGTCACAGCTTTCTTGATCTTCTTCATGATCTTCTTCGGATCTTCCAGCAGACCAATGAAGTTGGCCTCGTTGTCATCCGACTTGGACATCTTCTTGGTCGGATCCTGCAGGCTCATCACCCGCGCCCCTTCGGTCGGAATGAAGGGCTCCGGCATGGTGAACACGTCACCATAGAGGTTGTTGAAACGGGTACAGATGTCACGGGTCAGCTCCAGATGCTGCTTCTGGTCGTTGCCGACCGGCACCTGATTGGCCTGATAGAGCAGAATATCAGCAGCCATCAACACCGGATAACCGAACAGGCCGACGTTGACGTTGTTCTCGAAACGGGTGGACTTGTCCTTGAACTGGGTCATGCGCGACAGCTCACCCATCTGGGTGTAGCAGTTGAGGATCCAGCCCAGCTCGGCGTGCTGCGGCACGTGAGACTGGATGAAGACGGTGCTCTTCTTGGGATCGATACCGACCGCCAGATAGAGGGCGGCCGCGTCCAGACAAGCCTTGCGCAGGGCAGCCGGGTCCTGGCGAGTGGTGATGGCGTGCAGATCGACGATGCAGTAGAGGCAGTCGAACTCATCCTGCATGTTGACCCACTGACGCAGGGCCCCCATGTAGTTGCCGATGGTCAGTTGACCGGAGGGTTGCGCTCCGCTCAATACGATTGGTTTAGTCATGAGAGTGTTAATCCTTGTTATTCAGCCAGCCCAGCTGCGCTATTAGACCAAAAGTGCATCGAGCTGGGCAAACTGCTCGAATACCCAGTCTGGATGGGAGTCGGCGATGGGGCGGCCATAGTTGTAGCCGTATGTAAGACCCACCACCTTCATGCCAGCCGCCTTGGCCGCCAGCACGTCATTTTCTGAGTCGCCCACCATTAGAGTGCGAGCCGGGCTCACCCCCAACTCTTGGCAAGCGTGCAGCAAGGGCTCCGGGCTCGGCTTCTTGACCGGCACGCAGTTGCCGCCAAGCCAGAGTTCGAAACAATCGCTGATGCCAAGGGCATCGAGGATGGGTGCCACGAAATCGCTCGGCTTGTTGGTAACGATCGCTTGCTTGTAGCCCAGGCTTTGCAGGCGACGCAGACTCTGTGCCACCCCTTCATACATCGCCAGCCCTTGCAGCAGGCAGGCGTTGTAGTGCTGGAAAAAAATCGGTCTGGCCTTGGCAAACAGCTCGGGATCGGCCTCGCGATAGGCGAGCGCCCGCTGGATCAGCTTGTCGGCACCATTGCCGACCCAGGTACGGATAACCGCTTCATCAGCTTGTTCCAGACCCAGATCAGCCAGAGTCAGATTGACTGCCAGCGCCAGTTGGGCGGCGCTGTCGATCAGGGTGCCGTCCAAATCGAACAGCACCAGATCAAATGCGCGCTCAGCGTTTGACATGAGCCAGCTCCGCACGCATCTGGTCGATCACCGCTTTGTAATCGGGCTTGCCGAAGATGGCAGAGCCGGCGACGAACATGTCGGCACCCGCTTCGGCGATTTCACGGATATTGTCGACCTTGACCCCGCCGTCGATCTCGAGGCGAATGTCACGGCCGCTCTCGTCGATCAGGCGACGCACCTGACGCAGCTTGTCGAGGGTGCCGGGGATGAAGCTCTGGCCACCGAAGCCCGGGTTGACCGACATCAGCAGGATCACATCCAGCTTGTCCATCACATACTCGAGGCAGGAGAGCGAGGTAGCCGGATTGAGCACCAGACCCGCCTGGCAGCCCATCTCCTTGATCAGACCCAGAGAACGGTCTACGTGGTCAGAGGCTTCCGGATGGAAGGTGATGAGGGAAGCACCGGCCTTGGCAAAATCAGGAATGATGCGATCCACCGGCTTGACCATCAGGTGCACGTCGATGGGGGCCTCGATACCGTAGTCACGCAGCGCCTGACAGACCATGGGGCCAATGGTCAGGTTGGGGACATAGTGGTTGTCCATCACGTCGAAGTGAACCACGTCGGCACCAGCAGCCAGTACCTTGGCTACATCGTCACCCAGACGGGCAAAATCGGCAGAGAGGATCGAGGGGGCAATCAGAAAGTCTTTCATCAGCATCATCCATTGGCAGCCAGGGAGAAAAAGCGGCGCAATTTTAACGTAAAAGGCGGGCGAAAACGACTCGAATGCGGGGTAAATGGGGCAATCGCCTCCCCTCCCCCAGCCACCCGGGTTTTGCGGCATCGGCACGGGCCCAGGCGCGCCAATAAAAAACGGCGCCCCTGGGCGCCGCATGGTCTGTTACGTCAGCGGCAGCAGTTCACTGTCGCTGGGATAGTAGCCCTGCTCAGGTTCGATGCCGGGCGGATAGAGCGCCAGCAATTCGGCCACCTTGTTGCGGGTGCCGCCGTTGCGACTGATGGTGCGCTTGACCAGGATCTCGTCGAGGCGGGCACCGCGATAAAGCTCACGAGTCAGCTCAATATCGTGGTTGCTGATCAGCACCGGCACCCCTTTGTGAGCGGCTGTGTGACGGGCCAGTCGCGCCAGGATCGCCTGATCATCCAGGGTAAACCCGCCGGAGGCATAGGTGGTGAAGCTCGCCGTAGTGGAGAGCGGCGCATAGGGTGGATCACAGTAGATAACCCAATCCTCTTCGGCACGCTTGATGGCGTCGGCGTAGCTCTCGCAGATAAAGGTCGCCTTCTGCGCCTTTTCGGCAAAGGCCCACAGCTCTTTTTCCGGGAAATAGGGTTTCTTGTAGGAACCGAACGGCACGTTGAAGCCGCCCTTCTTGTTGTAGCGGCACAGTCCGTTGAAACCGTGACGGTTGAGAAACAGGAACAAGAGTGCCCGCTCGAAGGTGGTCTCGGTCTGATTGAACTGGGTACGCAGCCGGTAATAGGCCGCCTTGTGGTTGTGCTCTGCCACAAACAGCTTGCGCGCCTCGGCAATGAAACTGTCCGGCGTCAGCTTGAGGTGGTTGTACAGGCAGATCAGATCCGGATTGATGTCGTTGAGCACATACGCGTCGTAGTCGGTGTTGAGAAACACTGACCCGGCCCCGACGAAGGGCTCCAGCAACACACGCCCGGCCGGCAGGCGCTCGGCAATCTCTTCAACCAGGGAGTATTTTCCCCCGGCCCATTTTAAAAAAGCGCGTGTTTTTTTCATGGAAATCCGGTGTGTAAGAAGGCAAGACCCAAAAAGGGGGACGATTCTACCCCCTTATCCGGTATCAAGGCTATTGCTTCAGCTCTTTTTGTACCTGTGCAAACGACTTGGGCCAGGGCTGACCTTTCAGCAAGGCTGGCGGAAGCTTGCGAATGGCACTCTTGGCCTGGGTCAGACCGGCATAATCCCCTTGCAGCACCACATACCAGGGGCTGCCACGGAATTTGGTCTGATAGACCCATACCTTGCCCGCCAGACCATGCTCGGCAACAAATTGATCCACCGCCTTGGTGTTGCTCGCCCCCATCAGCTGAACGCTATAGTGGTTGCGCGGCTTCTTGTTCAAGGTGGCGACCGGTGTCAGGGCCACTTTGGGTGCTGGCGCGGTAACCGGCTCGCTGTTGGCGGTTTTGGTGGTGGCCGCAGGCGTTGCGGTTGTCGCCGGATTCAGTGCCTTGGCGGTACTGGCTGGCGCCGTGGTTGCGATTGCACCACTGGGGGCTGTGCCACTCGGGTTCTTGCCGGTCAGCTCGTCCACCACGTCAGTAGGCAGTGCGCCGCTCACCTTGGGTTCGGTCATCAGCTTTTGCACGACCTCGTCAGAGATCACCACCCGACGCCCTTCGTAATTGGTTGATTCGGTGGTCACGGTTTCGCTCTCCACCGACTTGGGCAGCACTTTCGCCTCCGGCTGCCAATCTTTCACAACCCCATTGGGATTACTGGCTGCATCGCTGTTTTGCGCGCCTTGTGCAGCGGAATCTGTATTCGAACCGCCAGCGGTGAGGGGATCGCCTCCCGCTACCGGGATCGGCAATGCCGTGTTTTGCGCCGGATCCTGCAGTGCCGGTTTGCTTTCATTGTCAAACAGCGCAGGCAGCAGGTAGCTCAAAGCCAGCAGGCCGCCAGCGACCAGCGCGATAGCGGTGGCAATCTTCTTGACAGGCAACTCCGCCTGACGCTTCTTGGGCCTTCTGTCGGTCATGATATCCTCCAGTAACTGCATGATGGTGGACGGATGTCCGTTCGCCGTTTTCAGGATCTCCTCGACTTGCGGCTTGGGCAAGAGGGTCGCCGGGATCTTGAGCTCTTTGGCTTTCTCATACAAGAAGATGCGCTGCTCGGGCGGGCTCAGTGGCGGCACTTCCAGCTCAAGGGCTGGCATGGCACGTCCTTTGAGCTGCGGCCGTTGGGTACGACACCAAACGTCACTGCCCGAGACAATAATGGCCAGCTGATGGGGCGCCGCCAGGGTATCGTTATGACGGATGATCGCCCACAACTCTCCCAGCAATTCGGCCGGCAACTGGTCGGCCCGCTCTATCAGCAGCAACAGGGTGGCTGGCTTGCTCCCCTCCAGCATGCGAAAGAAGCTCTCCGCCAGCGCATCCTGTGGATTGAACAGCGGGCGCGCCACCACCTGTGGCAGCAACAACTGGCGCACATCCACCATCTTCATGGCAGGTGTACCAATCAGGCTTACCACCCGCACTTTTTCCGGCAACACGCCGAGCAGGGATTCGCACAGGGTACCGCGACCACAACCGGGTTTACCGGAGAGAAAAATGAAAGGGTGATTGAATTCAATCAGATGCAGCAGCCGGTCAACCAGCTGCCGCTGGGAAGGAAGTTTTAGCAGTTTATTCGTCACGACCAGACTCGATCACCGCCAGCAACTCGGCATCGGACACATCCCCCACCACCTGCGCATGGCCGATGCCAACCGGCAACACCAGACGCAGCTTGCCTTCCAGCACCTTCTTGTCACGGCGCATATGGCGAATAAAGGCGGCGAAATCCATCTCGGCAGGCGCATGAATGGGCAGATTGGCGGCCAGCAGCAGAGCGCGCACACGCGCAACGTCCTCTTCGCTCATATCGCCACGGGCCTGCGCAGTCCAGGCTGCCAGCATGGTGCCGGCGGATACCGCTTCACCATGCAGCCAGTTGCCATACCCCTGCTCGGCCTCGATGGCATGACCAAAGGTGTGACCCAGATTGAGCAGCGCACGGACGCCGTGCTCGGTCTCATCCTGACCGACCACATCGGCTTTGATCTCGCAGCAACGTTTGATGGCGTAGGCCAGCGCGGCAGGTTCCAGCTGTTGCAGACGCACCATGTTCTGCTCCAGCCAGCTGAAGAAATCAGCATCCCAAATGATGCCGTACTTGATCACCTCGGCCATCCCTGCGGCAAATTCGCGGGCGGGCAAGGTACTCAGACATTCGGTATCGATAACAACTTGTTTGGGCTGATAAAAAGCCCCAATCATGTTCTTGCCGAGGGGGTGGTTGACAGCGGTTTTACCGCCGACAGAGGAGTCAACCTGGGAGAGCAGAGTGGTCGGGATCTGGATAAAAGGAATGCCACGTTGATAGCTTGCTGCCGCAAAGCCCACCACATCCCCAATCACGCCGCCCCCCAGAGCGATCAGTGTCGTATCGCGCCCATGGTTGGTTTCAAGCAGAGCAGACATGATCTGCTCAAAGGTCGCCAGGTTCTTGTACGCCTCGCCGTCAGGCAGGATCAGGTGTTCAACCTGAAAACCCGACAGCAACGCGGTTACCCGTTCAAGATAAAGCGGAGCAACGACCGTGTTGGTCACTATCATCACCCGCTTGCCCTTGATGGTCGATACCAGCGCCTCGGGGCGCTGCAACAACCCTGCAGCTATCTCGATGGGATAGCTGCGTTCACCCAGTTCGACCTTCAACCGTTCCATGGACGTCCTCTAGATTACATACCGATCAGCTTTACAATTTGATTGGCGACGATTTTTGCGCTCTGGTCATCGGTGTGCACAACAAAGTCGGCAACCTCTTCATACAGGGCATTGCGCTCTTGTGCCAGACGTTCCAGCACTTCGCGTGCCGGTTCTTCGGTCTGTAGCAGAGGGCGGCGTTTGTCTCGCTGTGTGCGCGCCAGCTGCTTTTCGATAGTGGTTTCGAGGTAGACCACGATGCCACGAGCAGACAACTTGTTGCGGGTTTCGCGACTCTTGATGGCACCGCCACCCGTCGCCAGCACGATACCCTGCTGCTCTGACAATTCGCCGATCACCTTCTCTTCGCGAATCCGGAAACCTTCTTCGCCTTCAACATCGAACACCCAGCCGATATCAGCACCACTGCGGCGCTCAATCTCATGATCTGAGTCGAAAAACTCCATATGCAGTTGTTCTGCCAGATGTCTACCTATGGTGCTCTTGCCCGCACCCATGGGACCTATCAGGAAAATATTGCGTTTCTCAGCCATGTCTTTTCGTTAGTAATTACAAACTGTACGACCCCGATGAATACTGGATCGGGGTACCTATGAACCTTATCTTGCGATGGATCAGGAGGGGGATTATCTCAATAGATATCGGGACTGGCAACCGCAGCCCTTACGCCCCAGCCTCATTGGGGCGTAAGGTTATATGTGTTTTACCCTCACATGTAAAGCATTCAGAAGGCGTCGGTGACTATCTTGGGCGTCACGAAAATCAACAACTCTCGCTTTTTGTTCTCGCTGGTGGTCTTGCGGAACAGGGCACCCAATCCGGGGATATCGCCAAGCAGCGGCACCTTGGTCACATCGCTCTTGATGGTCTGCTGATAGATGCCGCCCAGTACCAGCGTCTCGCCATTGTTCACCAACACCTGAGTGGTGATGGACTGGGCGTTGATGGAAACCGCATCACCGGTACCGGTCGGTACCGTTTCACCCTTGGTATCCTGGGTCACAGTCAGGTCGAGAATCACCCGATTGTCAGGGGTGATCTGCGGAGTAACCTTCAGGCTCAATACCGCCTTCTTGAAGGTAACCGAGGTAGCGCCACTGGAAGAGGACTCCACATAGGGGATCTCGGTACCCTGCTCTATCAATGCCGGTTTCTGGTTCGCCGTGGTCACGCGCGGACTGGCGATAATCTCGGCCTTGCTCTCTTTTTCCAGCGCCGACAACTCGAGATCCAGCAAGGTGCCATCAGCCAAACGGGCAACCTGGAAGGCCAAAGTACCGGCCGCATTGGTCACCGGCAGGTTGACGTTCAACCGATCGTCTGCTGATGGCCGAGAGCTGGGATTAATCGCAGAACTGCCGTTGTTGTTACCAGAGCCATCATTCCCCTCGATGGAGCCGGAGGTACTGTTGCCATGACCATCGTTTTTGGTCACACCCCACCGCACCCCGAGCGCTTCATCAAAGCCGTCATCAATGGTCACCATCCGCGCCTCGATAACCACCTGCTTGACCGGAATATCGAGAATATCGAGCATCCGTTTGATGCTGCTGATGACATCGGCGGTATCCTTGACCACCAGCACGTTGGTCCGTTCATCCACACTCACCGCACCACGGGGTGACAGCAACTTGGTACTTTCGGAAGAGAGCAGGGCAGCCACTTCCGAGGCCTTGGCATAGTTTATCTGCAGATATTCGGTATAGAGCTGCGCCAAATCTGCGACCTGATTGCGGCTCTCAAGTTGCTGCTTCTCGCGTGTTGCGATCTCTTCCGCCGGTGCCACCAGCAGAATGTTGTTGTCCAATCGTTTATCCAGACCCCGCACCTTCAAAATAATGTCGAGCGCCTGCTCCCACGGCACCCCGTCCAGACGCAGGGTAATATTGCCTGCGACCGAATCTGTTGTTACCAGGTTGAGATTGTTGAAGTCAGCGATCAGCTGCAACACGGTACGGACTGGAATATCCTGAAAGTTCAATGAGATGGGCTTTCCCTGATACTGCTTGGATGCCGTGGCCGTCGTCCGCTTTTTCACCTCGATAATGAAGAGCTTGTCTGCCTGATCGTAACGGTAATCAAACTGACCATTGATCGACAGTTCAAACAGGGTATCGCTCCCCTGCCGGGAGACTTCAACCTGAGAGACCGGCGTTGCAAAATCCTGCACGTTGATCAGATTAAGCAAGCCATCCGGCACCCGAGTGCCATGAAACTTGGCCAGTACGGTCTGTCCTCGGCTGCTCACATCGACGGCGGCCGAGCTGTTATCCAGCGTGACCAGAAACTCCCCCTGGCCATCTTTACCACGACGAAAATCCACACCGGTAACCAAGTTGAAATAGGCGCCGCCCCCACTGCTCTGATAGTTGTTAAGCACCGGCTTGCTGGCAGGCTGTGTTGCTACCGGCGTAGTCACGGGCGCAACAGGCATCGACCGGGCGACGACCTGAGGATTGAGCAGTGCCGAGGGAGAGGGTGTGGCCACCATCGCAGAGGGTGCTGTCACAGGAGTAGCCGAGGTTGCGGGTGCAATCAGCGCGCTCTCACCATTGATGAGCCCGGAAGAGGCCCCCTCGCCCAATGACACCAGTAATTTGTTCCCCTGTTGCTGAACCTGATAGGGGGCCAGCTGATCGAGTGCGATCTTGATATCCAGACCTGCGCCCTTACCCTCAACCTTGATATTATCAACCCCCAGGCGCTGGATCGGCAGCGGGTTCACTTTCAGCGCCCCTGCCGCACCGGGAACATGCAACAACAGCTGATTGGGTTGGTAAGAGAGACGATCGGTAAAGCCCGTGACCGGCTCACTAAAACTGAGCTCGACCAGCAATTGATCGGCCAGCAGCGGATTGACCTTGATCTCCTGCAGGGTTGCCACTGCCCACGCCTGACTGAGGGCGCTGGCGCAAAACAGCAAAGCCACTTTGGATACACTCTCTATTGTTGTTCTCATTGCTGTTCGTCCCTGATTATTGTTTTTCTTGCACATTGGCCATCGCCAACTGGGTTTCTCTTGTTACCCAGCACCCCTTCCCGTCCGGAATGGTTTCCAGCAAATCCACGGCAGTGTCAGTGATCTTGATGACCCGGCCCTGATCAAGCCCCATATACTGGTTGAGCCCGACCCGCATCGATTTGCCATCCGGGGTGCTGATCAAGGCCCATAACTGACCCGCCTTACCTAAAGAACCATGCATCGACAGACTGGCCAGCGAATAATTTTCCAGCACCTCTTTCTCACGATCCATCAGGGTCTGTGCACAATCCGGCTGGGCCTTGGCAGTACTTGTACTTCCGACCGTCGCCTCAGGCTGGGGAACCATGAAGGGGCTGCGCAACTCGCGTTGCTGGTAGTGCATAGGGGCAAAAGGCTTCAGCTCGGGCAAGGGCTCGATAGGTATGGGTGGCCTTGCTTTGGTCTGGGCGACATAGCTATCCATGTCCTCCTGACCACCACAGGCCGCCAGCAAGAGGGCAGGCAATAACCAGCAGATGCGTCTCATTGTTTCGGCTCCACTGTTTTACCGTTGTACTTGTAGGTCTTGGCCAGCATCGACATCGAAATCAGCTCCCCTTCATCCTTGCTCTGACCCAGAGTGAAGGAGTCAAGGATGACGATACGGGGCAAGGCAGCCATGTCAGCGGTAAACTTGCCAATTTCATGGTAAGTGCCCACGACTTCGATACGCATTGGTAGCTCGGTTGAAAACTCGTGCTTTACCTCGGGTTCCCAGTTGATCCGGTTCAATTTCAAGCCGTTGTCGGTAGCAATAAAGCTGATATCGTCCAGCAGACCGGCGACCTCATGGGTATTGGGCAACTGCTTGAGCTGGGTATCGACCAGTTGCTCAAGCTGAACCATTTGCGCCTTGTATGCCCCCAGGTTGGCAGCCAGCATCGCCTTGCTTTCAAACTGGGCTTTCAGTTCGGTCTCTTTCCCCGCTTCCTGGGTCAAACTGGTCAGTGAGTTGGCAATCACGTAGTAGTAGATGGCGCCGCCGGTCAACACGCAGCAGAAAAAGATGAAGACCCCTTTTGCCCATTTTGGCCAGCTTGCTATGTCATTGATATCCAACTCGTTGAGTTGCTGAAGGTTCATTGTTGCTCCTTGGCCACATTCCCTGCAGCCGCAGCATTGTTGGCGATCAGGAACATCATGGAAAACTGGCTCAATGACACTGGCGCAACATCAGCCGCAAAAATAGTGCTTATCTTTGCCTGACCCAGCCAGCCGGAACCATCAATCCGCCGCATCATGCTGGCCACCCGACCATAGGCTTCGGTCTTGCCATTTACATCAATAATATTGTTCTGCATCGAGGTGTTGAGGTAAACCCCGTTGGGCACCAGTGAAGGCAGCTGATTGAAGAGGCGGACGGGCACATTGCGTCGCATCTGCAACTGCTCGATGAGCTGCATCCGATCGATCAGTTCCTTGCGACGCTCTTTGAGCAGACGGATCTCCCCCAGTTGGGCATCCAGAATAGTCATCTCCTGAACCAGCCGCTGGTTGCGCTGCTGCTGGGCGACGATCTGGCGATCAACCAGCCAGTTGGCAAAAAATCCCAGCGCGACCGTGGCCAGCACAAAAATCCCCAGCAAGGCCCCGAACTGTTTCTTTTGGCGCTGGGCCCGGGCTTCACGCCAGGGTAGAAGGTTTATATTTGACATGGTGTGAAACTCCTCAGAGCCAACCCGAATGCCGTCATATATTTAGCACCATGTACCAGCTCGGCCTCTCCTTTCGGTTTGCCAAACAGAGCGAACAGATCCGGGTGCAATACCTCGCAATTGACCTCTTCTTTTACCTGCACCAACAAACCGGGCAGCAGACTGCCTCCCCCCGTCAGCACCAGTTTTGCGATGTCGCGATAACCGGATGAACTGCAAAACAGCTGGATATTGCGCCGCACTTGCTGCAGCAGCGAGTTGATGTGGGGCATCAGCACATCCAGCTCATGGTCAACAGGCAAGGTACCTTTGGTTTTAGCCTGCTCAGCCTCATCCAGCGTCATGCCATAAAAGGAGGAGAGCGCCTGGCTGTACTGATCGCCGCCGAAGTTTTGCAAGCGGGAGTAGATCACCTCTCCCTTGACCAGCGCTGCAAAGGTCATGGCACTGGCACCGATATCTATCACCCCGATCGGCCGTTCACTCTCCTGCAATTCGGGCAGACAGGCCACCACGGCACGGCCCAACGCATGGGCCCCCACATCCACCACCTTGACGGCAATACCGGCTTCGGCAAGGGCGCTGACCCTGCCGTTGACACTCTCGGTGCGGGCTGCGCTCAGCAGCACATCCTGACGATCTTCACTGTTGTTGGTGCTCAGCACCTCAAAATCGAGACTCACTTCATCGAGGGGGAAGGGAATGATCTGCTCGGCCTCCAGCTGCACCTGATTCTCCAGCTCCTTGTCGCTGAGGCGGGCATCAATCTGGATCACCTTGGTAATCACGTTGGAACCGGTCACCGCAGTGGCGGCATAGTCGCTGTGAGTTGGAATAAGACGCTTGAGGGTCTTGAGAGATTGGCTGACGCGCTCGATATCCTGCAATTGATAGTCAACCAGCGTCCCTTTCGGGGTGGCAATATCGGCGACCGATTCGAGATGAAGCTTGCCAGGTCGGCCACTGAGGGTAACGGCCTTGATGGTCTGGCTGCCAAAATCAATGCCCACCAGAGGGAGGAGGGATCCCTTGTTAAAAAGCCCAAACATATACACATCCATGCGTTATTTGGTTTTATTCCTGAACAGAGTGTAGGACACCCGATCAGAGGAGTGCTTCACTCATCCTAAATGCTCTAACTATCAATGTCATAAAGTTTATGTCGAAAAGTGACCCATCTCGCTTTCTTCATGGCAAGTGGCCCTCCTTGGTTATTACTCCCCGTAGTGCTAACCTCTCGCATCCTTTTGAGGTGGGTGGCTCGCCACAGGAAAACCTCGAATTCCCGATGGCAAAAGGGCTATACTCTGCGCCCGTTGGCTAATTTTAAGACGATTGGTAGTTCTTCCATGCTGAAATGGCTCGTTCGCCTGTTTATTGTCATGATGCTGGGTGCAGTGCTGGGTGTTGCCAGCCTCATCGGTATCTACTTCTATATCAAACCCCAACTGCCCGATGTCACCGCACTGCGTGACGTCAAGCTGGCAACCCCGATGCGGGTTTACAGCCGGGATGGGGAGTTGATCGCCCAATATGGCGAAATTCGTCGCATTCCGCTGCGTCTGGACGAAATTCCGCAACCCATGATCGATGCCGTACTGGCGACCGAAGATGCACGTTTCTATGAGCACCCGGGCATTGACCCGATAGGTATCATTCGAGCCGCATCTGTCTGGGCTGTTTCCGGCCATGCCCGTCAGGGGGCCAGTACCATCACCCAGCAGGTTGCCCGCAACTTCTTCCTGAGCAATGAGAAGACCATCATCCGCAAGATCAAGGAGGTCTTCCTTGCCTGGCGGATCGAGCAGAATCTCTCAAAAGATGAGATCCTCGAACTCTACCTCAACAAGATCCCCCTCGGTTATCGCTCCTTCGGGATCGGTGCTGCGGCACAGGTTTACTTTGGTAAAGAGGTTAAGGATCTGGGACTGGACGAGATCGCCATCATTGCCGGTCTGCCAAAAGCCCCGTCCATGCTCAACCCCATCCGCTCCCCCGAGCGGGCCTTTGCTCGCCGCAACGTGGTGCTGGGCCGGATGCTGGAAACTGGCAAGATCACCCAGGCTCAGTTTGACGAAGCGTCCAAGATGCCGATCAAGGCCCGTTTTCACGGCGCCGAAGTGACCCTGCACGCCCCCTATCTGGGGGAAATGGTGCGCCAGAAGATGGTCGAGCAGTTCGGTGAAGATGCCTACACCATGGGCCTGCACGTCTACACGACCGTCTCTGCCGAACGTCAGCGGGCGGCAAGACAGGCACTGCTGGATGGCGTTTTTGCCTATGACATGCGCCACGGCTATCGCGGCCCGACGGCTCAGTTGTGGAAGGCTGGCGAGACAGCCTGGGATTACGAGCAGATCGTCGCTCACCTTGGCAAACAGCCCACTTACGACCCGCTGATGGCGGCGGTCGTGACCAAGCTCGGTGATCGCAGCGCCACGCTGGTACTGAAGAATGGCAAGGAAGCAGAGCTCGGCTGGAACGGTATTAAATGGGCCCGCTCCTTTATTACCGACGACCGCCAGAGCTATGCCCCGAAATCGGCGCGCGATGTGCTGAAAGTCGGCGCCCAGATCTGGGTGCGGGAAGAGGGCGAAGAGTTGCTGCTGGCCCAAATCCCGGACGTCAACGCCGCGCTGGTTGCCATGACCCGAAAAATGGCGCACTGGAAGCACTGGTCGGTGGTTTCAGCTTCGAACTCTCCAAATTCAACCGGGTCGATCAGGCGCGTCGCCAGATCGGTTCCAATATCAAGCCTTTCCTCTATGCGACCGCGCTGGAGCATGGCTATACCCTGGCGTCGCTCATCAACGATGCGCCGATCAACCAGTGGGATCCGTCAAAAGGGCCCATGTGGCAGCCCAAGAACTCCCCGGCCGTGTATGATGGTCCCACTCCGCTCCGTCTGGGACTGGCCAAGTCCAAGAACGTGATGTCGGTTCGACTGATGCGCGCCATCGGTCTGGATACCTATATCGACGGTCTGACCCGCTTTGGTTTCCCTCGCGACTTCATCTCTCCCCATGAGTCGCTGGCGCTGGGCGCTGCCGAATTCACCCCCCTCGAAGTGGTACGTGGTTACTCGGTACTGGCCAACGGTGGCTTCCTGGTAACCCCATACTTCATTGACAAAGTGACCGACAGCCTGGAGAACACCATCTATCAGGCCAATCCTGCTATTGCTTGCACCACCTGCGAACAGCAGGCTGCGCCCGAGCAGAGCACACTGCCGCAGACAACTGTTGATGGAGCCGCACAAGATGGCACGCAGACCCCTCTCGCGCCAATTATCGCCCCGCATACCATCAGTGCCCAGAGTGCATTCCTGATCACCGACACCCTGAGCACAGCCATCTGGGGGGGCAACGGCTGGCGTGGTACCGGCTGGCGTGCAGCCCGCGACCTGAAACGTCACGACATCTCCGGTAAAACCGGTACCACCAACGAATCGCGGGATGCCTGGTTCTCCGGCTACACCCCGGACATCGTTGCTACCTCATGGATCGGTTTTGACAACCACCAGCGTGGCCTTGGCCGTGCCGAGTTTGGTGGTGGCGCCGCGCAGCCTATCTGGATCGACTTCATGAAAGTCGCCCTCAAAAAGCTGCCGGAGCACAAGATGCCGGTTCCCGAAGGGATCATGACGGTGAAGATTGATAGCGAAACCGGCCTGCTGGCAACCAGTGGCGGCACCGACGAATACTTCAAGGAAGGTACCGAGCCGACCCGCTACGCAGCACCGAGCTCGGATGGCAATCAGGTCTACGGCGGTGACAACCCCGATGTAGAAGGGCCTGTCTCTACCGACGATATCTTCTAAGTCGTTATCGCGGCAGAAGCAAAACCGGCAGCCTTGGCTGCCGGTTTTTTTATTGGGCCAACTGCTTGCTCATCAGCGTGGCGATCGAGGCCGCCAACTCATTGAAGCAGGGGCGACGCACCGAGTAGTGGCGATAGAGCAGCGAGATGGTACGCCCCGGCACAGGGTCAACCACAGGTCGATAGCTCACCCCTCCCTCATCATGATCAGCAGGTACGGCCAGCTTTGGCACCAGGGTCATGCCGCTACCGGCGGCCACCATGTTGCGCAGGGTCTCGAGACTGGTTCCCTTGAAGCGTTGATCCTCACCAATCCCGCCAGCGAAACAGAATCCCATCGCCTGATCCCGCAAACAGTGGCCATCGGCCAGCATCAGCAATTTCTTGCCCTTGAGATTGCCGAGTGGCACCTGCCTTGCCTGTGCTTCGGGGTGATGGCAAGGCACAGCCAACCACATCGGCTCATGATAGAGCTGGATTGAACCAAACCCCTCCATCCCCGGCATCTCGGCCAGAATGACGCAATCCAGCTCCCCCTCTTCCAACCGCTTGAGCAGGGTTTGGGTCTGCTCCTCATAGAGGTAGAACTCCAGCTGGGGAAAACGCTCACGCAGGGTCTGGATAATGCGGGGCAACAGGTAGGGGCCCACGGTCGGAATAAAACCGATATGGATCTCCCCTGACATCGGCTCGGAGAAGTGCTGACCTATGCTCTTGAGCTCGCGCACCTCCTTGAGCACCCGACGCGCCTGATGGGCCATGGCATCGCCAGCCGGAGTAAACAGCACCTTGCGCGAGGTACGTTCGATCAGAATGACCCCGAGTTCATCCTCCAGCTTGCGCAGCTGGCCGCTCAGGGTAGGTTGACTGACAAAGCAGCGTTCTGCGGCTTTGCGAAAATGTTTTTCCTCATCCAGCGCCACCAGATATTCGAGATCGCGAAGATTCATACAGCAAGAGTCCTGCCTGGAAAATGGGCCATCAGCATGCACAATATCGTCCGGCGGGACAAGTCATCAACTCGCAGTGACCCTCTCTGACTTCCCCTTCAAAACAGAAAAGCCCGATCAGCTCGCGGTAATCGGGCTGTTTGACTCGCCGAGGGATTACACCCTGAAACGGCGCACCATATCCTGCAGTTGGGTAGCCAGATGGTTCAGCTCGTTGCACGCCTGAGCCATCTGGGTGGCACCGGCGGCCACCTCTTCGGAAGCATGGCTGATATTGACCACGTTACGGTTGAGCTCCTCGCTCACCGCCCCCTGCTCTTCGGTGGCTGTCGCAATCTGGATGTTCATGTGGGAGATGCTGCTGACCGAGCCACTGATCTGGGAGATGGACTCGCCCGCTTCCCGCGCGGTAGCAACCGTGGTATTCATCAGCTCCTGACTCTGTTGCATGGTACTGCCCGCCTGTTCGGCACGCTGCTGCAACTCGGCAATGATGGTATTGATCTGAGAGGTGGAGTCCTGAGTGCGCTTGGCCAGAGTACGCACCTCATCGGCCACCACCGCAAACCCCCGCCCCTGCTCACCGGCACGGGCCGCTTCAATGGCGGCGTTCAATGCCAACAGGTTGGTCTGTTCGGCAATACCGCGGATCACCTCCAGCACCATACCGATATTGCGGCTGTCATCGCCCAGTTGGCGGATCACCACCGCGGTACTCTCGATGGCACCGGCGACCCGTTCAATACGTTGAATGGAGTCATTCACCGTTTGCGCACCAAGTTCAGCCGTTTCACTGGCCGAGGTGGCAGCACTGGCCGCATCGCTGGTGTTGCGAGAGACCTCCTGCACCGTAGCCTGCATCTCGTTCATCGCCGTTGCCAGCTGATTCAACTCATGTTGCTGAGCATTCATGTTGTTGGCTGACTGGCTGGCAACAGAGCTGATCTCCTCCGCGGCGGAACTCAGTTGCACCACAGAGCCCGACACTTCACTCACCAGAGTGCGCAGATTGGTCTGCATTTCACCAAACCCTTTGGCAAGGGTTCCCAGTTCATCATTGTTGAACTGCTGCATATCGATGCGGGAGGTGAGATCACCAGAGGAGACCCGCCGGGTCTGTTCCAGCAACGCCATCACCGGATTGCGGATCTGACCGGTCAGCAGCCAGGCAATTGCCACAACAAAACCCAGCGTCACCAGACTGACAATGACGCTCATGGTTCTGGCACTGCTGTAGAGCGCCTCCACATCTTTTGTCATCTGGGCCGCAATCTCGTTATTGATTTCCCGCAGGCGGAAGGATTTTGCTCCCACCTCCTCCAGCGCGACCCGGGTTTCGTTTTTGCGCAGACTTCTGACTCGCTCCAGATCGCCAGCAGCGAAGGCGCTCAACAGTTGGTCATGCACCGCAAAATACTTGGCCCCCGCCGCAACCACCTGCTCATAAACCTGTTTCTCTTCACCTGTAGTGAAAGCTAAAGCACCGTATTTTTGGGCTGCTTGCTCAAATTCCTGCCTGGCCTTATTGAAGGTCAGGGTGCGATCGCTTACCTCTTGATCATCCTTGTTCAGACCACCGATGACCTGGGCCAGCTCTGAGCGGCGCGCATCCAGAATGGCAACATGCATCTGGCTGGCATAGCGGGTTGACGGCAGCAGGTTGTCAGTGATGGTTTCGGTATCACCATAGAGCTTTGCCAACTGGCTGATGGAAAACCAGGCCAAGCCCAGTACCAGCAGTGCCAGGATGGCAAATCCGGCACTCAGTTTCTGGCCGATAGACATGTTTTTGAACATATGGGGGCTTCCTTGAAATGAGTCTGCACTCCCGCAACATCCGCCGGGAATGGTCACATAGAGCATAGTCTGCAAGCAGAAAGTCGAAGGCTTTCATATCGCTTCTGCATACAGGAATATCGGCCCGTTCACTCCACTTCTAAAGAGACCTTGTCCGTCCACATTCTAATAACTATTCCATCAACTCAAGAAGATGCTGACGCAACCCGGCAGGATCGCCCAAAAAGTCAGCCACTCGCACAGTACTCACCTTACCGTTGTGCATCAACCCAAGGGTGGGATAACCCTGACCGCCCAGCCGTTTCATCCAGCCCTGGCTATCTGCCAGATGTTGCAGCAAGGGCGCCTGCAGATAGGATTGCTGGAATGCCTCGGCTGCAATCCCCTGCTCTGCCGCCAGCGTGGCGAGAAATGCCGGCTCACCAATCCAGATCCCGTCCCGATAGTGGGATTGCTGGATCCGGTGCAACATGACCAGCCCATCGCCCCCCAACGCCGTGACGGCCAAAACCGCACGGATCGGCGGCTCGGAGTCCAGCAGACAGCCTTCCCGCAGCAGCAGTTCGTTAAAGTAGCGTTCGCCAAAATGCTGGCCGGTCAGCGCTTCGATCCGCTGATCATGGGGGCGCACATAATCACGCAATGCCTCGCCCATCGGCTGACGGCGACTACCCATCCAGAGACCGCCCGCATGCAGCTCGATCTTGAGCCCAGCAATGGTGGCTGCCGCCTGCAACAGGGGGGCGGCACCGTAGCACCAGCCACAGAGCGGGTCATAGACATAATGGAGGGTGGTTTGTTGTTCGCTCATCTTCATTCTCACTTCAATCTCGGATAAAAAACCGGGCCCTTAGGCCCGGTAAAAAACACAGGGAAAGCAGGCTCAGTGGCTTACCACTTCATCTCGCCGGTATTGACCTTGGCACCGATGGCCAGACCATCGTCAACCGGCAGTGCCGGATAGGCCTTCTTCAGAGCCTCAATCAACTCACCGGAGTTTTTCGCCTTGGCCAGCTCCTGTTCGAAACGCTCTACATAGTCACGGGTAAAGGTCACAGCAACAGTGCCTTTGGGAGCAGTCCCCAGGAAGTGGCCCGGTACCACGCGCTCGGGTTTCAGGGCCAGCAGGTTATCCAGCGCCTTGACCCAGTTACTGCGGGCCGCCTTGGTCTGGCTGTCCGCCATCCAGACATGCACCCCGTGGTAAACCGGCACACCACCAAAAGCAGTCTTGATGGAAGGGGCCCAGAGGTAGGCATTCGGGGTGTTCATCTCTTTGATCTCAATCTTCTCGCCATCCAGCGTCAGGTGGCTGGCGGTCATCACTTGCGGCACGGTCAGGCTCTTCGGTGCGCCCTTGCCGAGGATCGGGCTCCAGTAGCTCAGCTTGGCATCCTTGGTCTGGTTGATGTGGTCAACCACATGCTGATCGGCCAGCACTTTGACATCCGGGAACGCCGCCATGACCGGCTCCAGACCGAAGTAGAAGTCGGGGTCACCGGCACTGATATAGACAGTGGTCAGCTTCTTGCCACTCTTCTTGATCATGTCGACCAGCGCCTGACCATTTTGCACATCGAATTGGGCATCGATCAGGATGGCCTCTTTGTCACCGGTCACCAGTGAGGAGGAGACCGGGAAGATCGCCTTCTCGCCAGGGTTGTAGACGGTCACGCTCAGGGGGGCGGCCAGTGCGGCGCCACTCAGCAGGGTGGTCGCCAGAGTCAGGTTGCGGATCAGGGTGTTGTTCATCATCTATTCCTCATTAAGTATTCGGGGGTTCATTTGATGGACACAGTGTATTGGATCACTTAAGGTGCAAATACAGCATAAAAAGCGCATCACTGTTGCACATATCGAACATATAGAGAGCCATACATGGATCGACTGACCGCCTTGCGGGTCTTTGTCAGCGTAGTCGAACAAGGGAGCCTGAGCGGCGCCGGAGAGAAACTGGATATGTCGCGCGCCATGGTGTCGCGCTATCTGGCCGAGCTGGAGAGCTGGATGGGTGCCCGCCTGCTGCACCGCACCACCCGTCGTCTGAGCCTGACAGGGCCAGGAGAGGAGGCGCTGAACCGGGCCCGCGCCATGCTGGCGCTCGGCGAAGAGATGGAGCAGATCGCTGTTAAGGGAGATGACGCCCCCAAGGGACAACTGCGGATCACCAGCAGCTACTCCCTGTCGGAAGCCTTGCTGGTCGGGGCTGCCAACGACTATCTGGCGCAATACCCGGGGACGGCCATCGACATTCTGCTGCTCGACAGAACCGTCAATCTGGTGGAGGAGCGGATCGATCTGGCGGTGCGCATCACCAACGACCTCGACCCCAATCTGGTGGCACGCCGTCTCGGCACCTGCCACTCGGTAGTCTGTGCCAGCCCGGCCTATCTGGCCCGTCATCCAATGCCACACAAGGTGCAGGATTTGGCGCTGCACAACTGCCTCACCTACACCTACTTTGGCAAGAGCCTGTGGGAGTTCAATGGACCAGACGGTCCCGAGTCAGTGCCGGTCAGCGGTAACCTGAGCGCCAATATCTCCAACCTGCTGCTGGAAGCAACGCTGGAAGGCGCAGGTATCAGCCTGCAACCCCGCTACTCGGCACAACCCTATCTGGAGCGCGGGGAACTGGTACCCCTGCTGACCGACTGGCAGCCCAAGCGGCTCGGCGTATACGGGGTATATGCCACCCGCAAGCAGATGTCGCCACTGCTGCGCAGCTTCCTCGATTTTCTGCTGGCTCGCATGGCGGCGGATCCCATCTGGCAGGAGTGAACACACCTCAAACCCGATCATGAAGAAGGGGCCTCTGCGGGCCCCTTCTTCAATCTGATCCCTTGATCAGGCTTCAAATCCGAATGGTTCTGAGTGCGGCGCTTCCGGCTGCGCACTCTCGTCCAGGAAAATATCCCGATAAGCCACATAGATGGAGTAGTTGAGCGCCGGGATCACCACCAGCAGACCTACCAGTAACAGCACAGCGCCAAACAGCAACAAAATAGCTGAGAGCAGCCCCCACCAGAAGAAAGGCCACATATTGCGCCAGCAGCCAGCGAAGCTCAGCCGTACCGCCTGGATGATGCCGATATCGTGGTGGTAGATCAGCGCCGGAGCAAAGGTGACCCCCATCAGCACGGGAATGATGAGCAGCATCCCCACCAGCAATACCAGCAGCAGTTGTTGCAACTGGCTCGCAGAGACCACCATGCTTTCGGGATCCTGCGTCAGCAGCGGGAGCAGCCCCCACATGGAGAGCAGACCGAGACAGACGAGGCCCACCAGGCTAAACAGCAGCAACACCAGCAGACCACCTAGCATCAGCGGGGTCAGCTTGTGGCGAAAACCGGCGAAGAGATCGGCAAACTGCAGCGGCTCCCCCCGATAACCCCGAGCGGCGACCGCCACCCAACCCGCGCCCCACACCATGTAGAGCAGCTGGGAGATAAGGCCCCCTGCCGGCAGTTGCTCCAGCAGCATGCCCACCATAAACCAGACCAGCACCATGGCTACGCTGATCCCCATCCCCTTGTTGAAGATATCGAACCCGCTGCGAACCCAGAGCCAGCCACGACCTGTCGTGTACCGGGCCGGTGTGGTGCGCAAAGGGGGTAATCCGTTCATATCGTCTCCTCGGAGTGTCGGTGGCATCAGTGCCGGAAGCCGATTCTAGAGCCAGGGCGGGGGCGACTCAATGGCGAAGCGGCCCGACCACGACATAAAACCTGACGCAGCGATGCACAAAAGGGGCGTCAGCCACGCCCCGCCTCTGGCTGCCTCGACCATAACGAGGCACAATCTGCTCCCTCCACCAGCCGCACCTGTCGTGGCCAGCGTGCCGTGGTCACCCTTTAGTGATCGACGAATGCCGGACAAGGGTTGTCATCCCGCCATCCCGGGCGCTTTAACATCGAGTGGTATCGTCATGAGAGTTGTTTGTTGTCTGTTGTTGTTACTGGCCAGCCAGTCAGCCCTGGCCGAGGGTTTTATCAGTCGCCAGCTCAACCATCCGGTGCCGGGTGGCGTTGCGGTGATCCCTCTTGGCGCGTCACCCACTGCCCCCACGGCCCGCTATCACGACAAACCCGTGTTGGTGGTGCGCGAAGACAACCAGTGGATCGCCATCGTCGGCATCTCTCTGAAAAGCACGCCCGGCGCCCAGCAACTGACCACAGGTGATGGCCGTACTCTCGGCTTCACCGTGACCCCCAAGCACTACCGCGAGCAGCACATCAAGCTAAAGAACAGCCGTCAGGTCAATCCGCTTGCCGAGGATATGACACGTATCAACCGCGAGCTGGCGGAGCAGACCCGGGCTTACCAGACCTTCAGCCCCAACCAGCCAAGCAACCTGCTGTTCGACAAGCCGGTCAACGGCCCCCTCTCCAGCCCGTTTGGCTTGCGTCGCTTCTTTAATGGCGAGGAGCGCAATCCCCACTCCGGCCTCGACTTCGCTGTCGGCGCCGGCACCCCGATCAAGTCCCCCGCCGCAGGCAAGGTGATCCTGATCGGCAACTACTTCTTCAATGGCAATACCGTCTTTGTCGACCACGGTCAGGGGCTCATCAGCATGTTCTGCCACATGTCGAAGATCGATGTGAAGCTCGGTCAGAGCCTGCCGCGTGGCGGCATCGTCGGACGAGTCGGTTCGACCGGCCGCGCTACCGGCCCCCATATGCACTGGAACGTCAGCCTCAACGACACCCGGGTCGATCCCGCTATCTTTATCGGCGCCTTCAAGCCCTGAATCGGCAGAGCCCGTTAACAAAACATCCTCTAACAAAACAGGCAGCCCATGGCTGCCTGTCTGCTATCTGCACGTCGAACCTGATTACCTATCCGGCCAGCGCGTGGGCACCGGACTCCCGACGCATCGCCCGCCACATCACCAACACCAGCAGCGAGCTGCACGTTGGCAATGCCAGCCAGACCCCGGGCACGCCCCACAGGGTCGAGAATCCCCACAAGAAACCGCCGATCAGCACCAGCTTGCCACCGGTGAGCAGGGAGGCGATGCGGGCCCGATTGATGGCCTGGAAGTAGGTGGCCCCCACCAGCAGCAAGCCCTCCATCGGCAACCCCCAGAAGTAGAGCCAGATCCCGAGGCTCGCCACCGGCAGCAGGGTGGCATTGTCGCCGGCAAACAGATAGACCGCAGCCTCCGGCCACAGATAAAGCGGGAACATGGCGCACAGGGCGATCCCCAACGTCACTCCGAGTGCCAGATTGCGGATCCGCAGCACCCGCCGCCAGTGACCGGCGCCCGCGTTGAAGCTGGCGATGGGCTGGATACCCATGGCGATCCCCTCGAACACCAGATAGAAGAAGGCCTCGGTGTAACTGATCACCCCGTAGGCCGCCACATGCAGCGAAGTGCCAACCGCCAGCAACGCCTTGTTGTGCAGCGCCAGCACTACCGAGAGATAGAGGTACATTAGAAAACTGGAGACCCCGAGGCGCACCGTCTCGCCCATCAGCCGCAGATCGGGGCGCAAGGTGTCCCAGCTTATCCGCAGTTGGCTACGCGGTGTGAAGAAGTGCCACAGGCAGGCGAGGCCCGTCACTGCTTGGGAGAGCATAGTGGCCGTCGCCACCCCGGCCAGTCCGAACGGAAACACCACCATCAGCAGATAATCGAGCAGCACGTTGAGCAGGCCCCCGACTACCATGATGAGGGTGACAAACCCGGGGCGGCCATCGTTGCGCAGCAGCGAGCTGAACGCCATCGACAGCACCGCAAAGACGCCCAGCCAGGCGTAGGCCTGCAGGTAGGAGAGCCCGGCGGTGAAGATCTCCCCCTCCGCTCCCATCCAGGCCAACATGGGCTCGCCATAACGGATCCCGATAAAACTGAGCAGTGCCGAGGCCAGCAACACCATCACCAGCGCATTGCCGACGATATGGCGGGCTTTGGCCGGGTTGCCCTGCCCCAGATAGAAGGAGACCAGCGACGAGGCCCCCATGCCGATCAGGGCCCCCACCGCATAGAGCACGGCGCAGATGGGATAAGCCAGCATCAAACCGGCCATGCCATCCTGACCCAGCACATGACCAACGAAGATGCCATCGATGGTGACATAGATGCCGGTGATCAGCATGGCCGCCACGGTCGGGGTTACGTAACGCCAGAAAAGGCGAGATAGCGGGGCTGTGCCCAGATCAACAGCTGACATATTCGACTCGGTGGAGAGAAAGCGGCCGGGATCATAGCGAAACGGCAGCACGACTTCCTGCTATTTGTGTTATGAATCATTAATATAGACTGCTTTACCCGCCTCCCTGCCCTGTTTTAGGCTAGGGCCACCTCTTCTGAACGGAAACGAGCCTCATGTTGCAACGCCTGCTCACCCTCTTGCTGCTCTCCCTTATCTTGTTGCCGCCAGCCGTGCGCGCCGACGATGCCATTGCCCAGGCCGAATCCCTGTTGCAGAGCGTGCCCAAGAGCGATACCCCGGAAAACCAGAAGCTGCGGGAGAGCTATCAGCAGGCGCTGCAATTTGCCAGAGAGGCCGAGCGCTACCGGGAACAGAGCAAAGCCTATCAGCAGATCCTCATCGATTACCCCAAGGAGTCGGCACGCCTCAAGGAGAGCCTGCACAACTATCAGCCCGCCGCTCGCCCGCCGCTGGCGAGCCTCAAGGAGGAGGCGCTGCGTCAGGCCATAGGCTTGAGCAGCAACCGCCAGCTCAACCTGCGCAAGGAGCGGCAGGGGGTGATGGACAGCCTCAACCAGCTGGAGAGCACCGGGCAGGAGTATCACCTGCGGGTGGATGATCTGCGCAAACAGCTGCAACTGACCCGCAGCCAGCTGGAGCGACTGAGCTTCAGCAGCGAATCGGATCGCCAGCAGGAGGCACAACTGCTGCTGACCAGAATGAAAGAGCAGAGCCTCTCCGACCGGATCCAGATGCTGGAGCTGGAGCAGCTCTCGGCCCAGCAGCGCAACGATCTCGGCAAGCTGAGGCTGCAGGAGCTCAATCTGGCCATCGCCGACGAGGATGAGTGGCAAGCCAGCCTGTTGACCCAGCAGAACCAGCTGCGGCGGGAGAAGACCGAGCAGGCGCTGGAGGAGAGCGAACGGCTGCGCAAGCAGCTCACCACCGACATGCCGCTGCTGCTGGAGCAGCAACAGCAGAATCAGGCGCTCTCCATCCAGCTCGGCACACTGGAAGATCAGATTGAGCGGGTGCAGGACGAACAACGCAGCGTCGACAAGAATCTGTTTGAACTGAATGAGCTGGTCAACTCGGTACGCGAACAGCTGGAGTGGCTGCAGATCAGTAATGCCTACGGCGAGAACCTGCGCAGCAAACTCTCCGATCTGCCTCCCCAGTTCCCCCTCGACAAGCTGGAGTCCGCCATCGTCAGCGCCCGCATGGCCAAGTACCAGTACGAGAGCGAGCAGGATGGGCTCAAGGATACCCGCCAGCTGCGCGACAAGCTGATGGCCGAAGAGGAGGTGACGCTCGATCGGCCACAGCAAGCGGTGCTCGACAACCTGCTCAAGGCCCGGCGCCAGCTGCTGACCCGGCTCAACGACGCCTCCGACACCCTCATTCAGGAGCAGACCCGTCTCAAGCTGCTCTACAGCCGTCAGAACAGCAAGATCGACGAGATCCGCGAAATAAGCGCCAGCCACCTGTTCTGGATGCCGGATGTGCGCCCCTTTACCCCACAGGTTATGCTCGGCATTCCCGCCGCGCTGACCCTGGCCTTCAACCCTGACAACTGGTTGCAACTGCCCTACGCCATCGCCGAGAACAGCCCGCTGAGCCTCACGCTGGCCGGTATTGGTCTGCTGGTGCTGGCCTGGAGCTGGTTCAAGTTGGCCCGTCACCTGAGCCTCTATTGCGACCATATTGCGCCGCGGATCGGCAAGGTGACCCAGGACAAATTCAGCCTCACCAGCCGCTTGCTGCTGCGCTCCCTGCTTGCCGCCCTCCCCTTGCCCGCCATGGTACTGATGGTGCGCGGCCTGCTCGAAGGGGCCTGGCAATACCCGTTTGCGGTGGCGGTGGCGCGCGGTCTTGGCGAGATCTGGTTTCTGCTACTGGCGCTGGTGATGGCCCGCCATCTGACACTGGAGAGGGGGATTTTGATCCACCACTTCCGCTGGCCCCGGGAACAGGTGCAAAAGGTGTGGGGGCAGTTTCGCACCCTGCTGCTGGTGCTGATCCCGAGTTTCTTCGTGCAGGGGATGGCCAACAGCTATCAGGAGCACGCCTTCTACGACTCCCTCGGCCGGATGGCCTTCATGATCGGTGCACTCTGGCTGCTGCTCTTCTTTGCCCGTCTCAACCGGGAGCGATTGCCGCTCACCTGGGGCCAGACCGACATGACCAAGCCCCATCTGCTGCACCACTTCATCTGGAACAGCCTGATGCTGGCGCCGCTGCTGGCGGTGATTGGCGCCCTGTTTGGCTACTTCTATACCTCGCGCACCCTGCTGCGCCAGCTGGAGCTTAGCCTGCTGATGGGGCTGGGTTGCCTGCTGGTCTACTATCTGGCCAGACGCTGGATGCTGATCCAGCGCCGCCGCCTCGCCTTCGAGCGCGCCAAGAGCAAGCGGGCCGAGATCCTGGCCAGCGCGGCCGGGAAGAGGGGCATGACGAGCTCAGCTCCGAGACCCCGGACGTGGTGGAAGAGACTGAGCTGGATCTCGATACCATCAGCGCCCAGTCGCTGGGACTGGTGCGCACCCTGCTGATGCTGGGCTTTACCATGCTGGTGGTGGTGCAATGGTCGGATCTCAACTCCGCCTTCAGCTTCCTCAGCAATATCGAGGTGTGGCAGGTGAGCAGCAAGATTGGCGGCATCGAGCAGCTCTCGGCCATCACCTTGCAGGATCTGATGCTGACCGCCTTCGTCTTCATTCTGACCGTGGTGACAGCCCGCAACCTGCCGGGGCTGATGGAGCTGACCCTGCTGCAACACCTCAGCCTCTCCCCGGGTACCGGCTTTGCCCTCACGACCACCAGCAAGTATCTGGTGATCCTGATCGGCGCCCTCACCGGCTTCTCCATGCTCGGCATCGACTGGTCGAAGACCCAATGGCTGGTCGCCGCCCTCTCTGTGGGGCTGGGTTTCGGTCTGCAGGAGATCTTCGCCAACTTTGTCTCCGGCCTCATCATCCTGTTTGAGAAGCCAATCCGGCTCGGTGACACCGTCACCATCCGCGATCTCACCGGCACCGTCACCAAGATCAAAACCCGGGCGACGACTATCGTGGATTGGGATCGCAAGGAGATCATCGTGCCCAACAAGGCCTTCATCACAGAGCAGTTCATCAACTGGTCGCTCTCCGATGCCATCACCCGGGTCAAACTGCGGATCCGGATCGGCCTGACCCGGGATCCGAAACTGGTGCAGCGCATTCTGGAAGAGTCCATCCAGGCATCGACCCTGGTATTGGAGACGCCGACGCCAGAGGTCTTCCTGATCGAATTCACCGACTCAGCACTGATCTACGAGATCCGCCTCTACGTCAACAACATGGATCACCGGATGCCCATCACTCACGAGGTTCACTCGCTGGTGCTGGAGAAGATGCAGCAGCAGGGACTTACCCTGCCCCATCAACAGATCGACATTCACCTGAGCCGCGGCTGATCCGCGAGGTAAAAGGAGCAGAACATGCAGATTATTGCCCACCGTGGCGCCAGCGGCCTGGCCCCCGAAAACACTCTCAAGGCGATGGCCAAAGCGCTGGAGCTGGGAGCATCAGCCATCGAGATCGACGTGCAGGCGGCCGATGGCGAGTTGTGGGTCTTCCACGACCGGCGGCTGGAGCGCTGCACCAATGGCAAGGGGGTGCTGACCGAACAATCCCGCTCATATCTGGAGCAACTCGATGCCGGTGAAGGAGAGGTGATCCCGACCCTGTGGCAGGTAATGGAGATCATCGCCGGACGCTGCGAGCTGCATATCGAGCTCAAGGGCGCCCATACCGCCGATGCGGTGGTAGCCCTGACCCGACGGGCAGAGGCCGAGCTGGGCTTTACTCCCGGCCAGTGGGTGGTCTCCTCCTTCCATCACCCGGAGCTGGCCCGATTTGCCGCCTCGCGGCCCGATATCCGGCTCGGAGCCCTGACCGCCAACCTGCCGCTCAACCTGGCGCAGTTTGCCGACAAGCTGGGAGCCTGGTCCATCAATTGCGATGTTGATTTTATCGACGCCGCGCTGGTCGATGATGCACATCGCCGGGGGCTCAAAGTTCTAGTTTATACCGTTGATTATCCAGAAGATTATGAAACGCTCTCTAGCATGGGGGTCGATGGAATCTTCACCAATCGACCGGATCGCTTTATCTCACCATGATGGGACGATACGCGTATGGATAAGCCCCCATTTAGGCACTAACTTTAATTTGTTGACCGGGGTAAAAAAAGTTCGACTACGGCCGATAGTAACAAGGCTATAACAATAATCAGATGCCACACACTTCAGACTGACGCTCATCAAGGATGTAACTATGAACTTATCCATTAAAAACAAGCTTGTTCTGGCTATCGGGGTCATCATTCTGGTGATCACCGGCCTGCAGGTCTGGTACAACACCTCGCAACTGCGCAGCGAGACCCAGCGACTGGTCTGGAACATCATCGACGAAAGCTCCATGGCCAACGTCAAGGGGATCTCCCGCTGGGTCGACGCCCGGATCAGCATGGTCAGCACCACCAAGGAAGCATTCGCCAAAGAAGATGAGCCCATCAGTCATCTGGCCCAGTCCATGAATGCCGGTGGCTTCGACCTGGTCTATGCCGGTACCGCAGACGGCAAAATGATCCAGAGCAAACCAACCGACTTGCCCGCCGGTTATGACCCCCGTCAACGCCCCTGGTACAAAGACGCAATGGCTGCTGGCAAGATGACCATCACCTCCCCTTATGCCGACATCTCCACCGGCCAGCTGATTGTCACCATTGCCGAGCCGTTCCAGCGTGGCAATACCCAGGGGGTCATCGCCGGTGACGTCTCCATCAGCTCACTGATCTCGGACATTCTGGCGGTCACCACCGAGGGCACCTACGCCATGCTGGTGGACAGCAATGGCACCATCATCGCGCACCCCGATGCCTCCCTGAGCCTGAAATCCGCTACCGCTCTGGCACCGGAGCTGACTGCCGCCTACATCAATCAGGTCGCCCATGACGGCATGATCAACGAGCTGGTGATCAGCGGCAAGAAAGAGGTCTACGACTTTAATGCCATTCCCAATACCAACTGGTATTACGGCATGATGGTGGATGAAGAGATCGCCTACCAGTCGGTACGCCGCATGGTTACCTCCTCCCTCATTCAGGGGCTTATCACCATACTGATCGTGGCAGGCTTCTCCTATGTCGCCATCAACAGCTCGCTGGCCCCTCTGAAAACCCTGGGCGAAGCGATTGCCGATCTCTCCCGTGGCAACGGCGATCTGACCCGCCGGATCAAGATTGAACGTGAGGATGAGGTGGGCGCGGTTGCCAAACACGTCAACACCTTCATCGAGCGGATCCATGTGATGGTGCAGGATATCTCCAACTCCTCCGGCCAGCTCAACCAGCAGGCCAAGTCCTCTCACAGCATGGCGGAGAAGGCCAATCAGGGGCTGGCACGCCAGCAAAACGAGATCTCCCAGATCGCCACTGCGGTACACGAGATGTCAGCCACCGCAGTCGAGGTCGCCAGCAACGCCGAGCAGACCGCCGAAGCGGCCCGCAGCTCCTCCAGCAGCTGCGAGCATGGCAAGCAGGTGATCGCCCGCAACCAGCGCTCCATCACCGATCTGGCCACCCAGGTGGAACAGGCCTCCAACATCATTCAGGAACTGGAGAAAAACGCCCAGGAGATCAACACCATCCTCTCCACCATTCAGGGCATCGCCGAGCAGACCAACCTGCTGGCACTCAACGCCGCCATCGAAGCGGCACGTGCCGGTGAACAGGGCCGCGGCTTTGCAGTGGTAGCCGACGAGGTGCGCGTCCTGTCACAGCGTACCCACAGCTCCACCGTCGAGATCCGCAATATGATCGAAACCCTGCAACGCAATACCCAGGGAGCGGTCAGCACCATGCACGAAGGCCAGCTGCTGGCCCAGAACAGCGTGGATGACGCCAACAACGCCACCCATGCGCTGGAGCAGATCACCACCTCGATCAACCAGATCTCCGACATGGCGACCCAGATCTCCAGCGCGGCTGAAGAGCAGCGGGCCGTCACCGACGAGGTAAGCCGCAACATTCAGGCGGTGAAAGATGTCTCGGACGAACTGGCAGTAGATGCAGACAGCTCACGCCATCTCTCTGAACAACTTAAAAATATTTCGGGTGAACTGAGCAATCAGGTCGGCATGTTCCGCATTTGAGCATGAGCAAAAGGGGCCGTACAGGCCCCTTTTATTTTCCTAAATAGCGCTTAATTTTCAGTGAGTAATCTTACATTACCCGCCAAATACCCCGCCTTGAAATCCTTGTAATTCGTCTGGAATTATCAGATCACCGCCGTGATCACCGCAGCATTTCGGATTACCTATTTCTATCCGAATAGATGAATGCCAATAATTCTCATTAAAAAATTACAATAAAAAACTTAAAATTTTTTTCGCGAGTACCTAAAAAGAGAGGTGATTCGCATTTTATTGAAAGAAAACTACGTACAATCCAGAAGTTAAAGTACTCGTAGCTAGGTGTTCAACTGCTCAGTAACACCAAAAAATGACGATAATAACGACATTTTCATCCAGGGATTTGGGTGTTTTATAGAAAAATAACCAATAAAAAGGGAATAAAACCTAGCAGTTTGACTTGCATCAAGCCTGAATTTTTTTCATAGAGCAAAATCGTGCCCAGCAAATCTATCCCTAAGGAGGCAGATGTGGATATTATCAAGACCGATGTGGCCATCATCGGTGCTGGCGGTACCGGCTTACGCGCCGCTATCGCTATAGCCGAATCACAGCCAGACCTGGACATCGCCCTGATTTCCAAGGTTTACCCGATGCGCAGCCACACGGTTGCTGCCGAAGGCGGCGCCGCCGGTGTCGTCCGTGATGACGACTCCCTCGAAAACCACTTCAACGACACCGTCTCCGGTGGTGACTGGCTGTGCGAGCAGGACGTAGTGGAATACTTCGTCAACAACGCGACCAAAGAGATGATCCAGCTGGAGCACTGGGGTTGCCCCTGGAGCCGCAAGCCGGATGGTAAAGCCAACGTGCGTCCGTTTGGTGGCATGAAGGTTCCGCGTACCTGGTTCGCCGCAGACAAATCCGGTTTCCATATTCTGCACACCCTGTTCCAGACCTCCGTCAAATACCCGAGCATCAAGCGCTTCGACGAGCATTTCTGTCTTGATCTGATCGTGGACGACGGCCGTGTCCAGGGCGTACTGACCTTCGACATCCAGAACGGTATCACCCGCTTCATCCAGGCCAAATCCGTGATCGTGGCAACCGGCGGCGCTGGCCGTGTCTATCGCTACAACACCAACGGTGGCATCGTCACCGGCGACGGCATGGCACTGGCCTACCGTCACGGCGTACCGCTGCGTGATATGGAATTCGTCCAGTATCACCCGACCGGTCTGCCGGGCACCGGCATCCTGATGACCGAAGGTTGTCGTGGTGAGGGTGGCGTCCTGCTGAACAAGGATGGCTACCGCTACCTGCAAGACTACGGCTTGGGCCCGGAAACCCCGATTGGCCAGCCGAAGAGCAAATACATGGAGCTGGGTCCGCGCGACCGCGTTTCCCAGGCATTCTGGCAAGAGCAGCAGAAAGGCCGCGTCATTCAGGGCCCGATGGGCGATGTGGTTCACCTCGACCTGCGTCACCTTGGCGAGAAGTACCTGAAAGAGCGTCTGCCGTTCATCTGCGAACTGGCCAAAGCCTACGTCAACGTGGATCCGGCCAAAGAGCCTATTCCGGTACGTCCGACTGCCCACTACACCATGGGTGGTATCGAGACTGACAACAAGTGTGCCACCCGTCTGGCCGGCCTCTACGCCGCTGGCGAATGTGCCTCCGTCGGTCTGCACGGCGCCAACCGTCTGGGTTCCAACTCCCTGTCCGAGATCGTGGTATTCGGCAAGCTGGCGGGTGAACAGGCCGGTGAATTCGCCAAGACTCAGAAACACGGCAACACCGAAGCTCTGGCTGCCAAGGCCGAGGCGCTCATCAAGCAGCACCTCTCCCTGCTCGACATCGATGGCACCGAGAACCCGGCCGATATTCGCAACGAGTTGGGCATGTCCATGGAAGCCGGTGTCGGTATCTACCGTACCGAAGAGCTGATGCAGGGCACCATCGACAAGATCAACGAGCTGAAAGCCCGTTACAAAAAGGTCAAGATCAACGACAAGTCCTCTGTCTTCAACACCGACCTGCTGTACGCCATCGAACTGGGCTACATGCTGGACGTGGCAGAAGCCATGGCTCACTCCGCCATCAATCGTAAAGAGTCCCGCGGTTCCCACCAGCGTCTGGATGGTTACGAAGAGCGTGATGACGTGAACTTCCTCAAGCACACGCTCTCGTTCTACCAAAATGGCGAAACGCCCTCCATCGATTACTCCGATGTGAAGATCACTAAGTCCCAGCCGGCAAAACGCGTGTACGGCTCCGAGGGTGAGAAACAAGACGAGGCTAAGAAGAATGGCTGAGATGATTGAAATTGAAATCCTGCGCTACCGTCCGGAACAGGATAACGAGCCCTGGATGCAAACCTTTCAGGTGCCATACCAGAGAGAGATGTCTCTGCTGGACGCCCTGCAGTACATCAAGGATCACCTGGACTCTACCCTGAGCTTCCGCTGGTCCTGCCGGATGGCGATCTGCGGCTCTTGCGGCATGATGGTCAACGGTGTGCCCAAGCTGGGTTGCAAGGCGTTCCTGCGCGACTACCTGCCGGGCAAGATGACCGTCGAGCCGCTCAACAACTTCCCGATCGAGCGCGATCTGGTGGTCGACATGTCCGACTTCATCGAGAAGCTGGAAAGCATCAAGCCGTACATCATCCCGAGCGAGCCGCGCAGCCTGTGTGATGGCGAGTACATCCAGACTCCGGCCCAGATGGCGCAGTACAAGCAGTTCTCCCAGTGCATCAACTGTGGTCTCTGCTACGCGGCTTGCCCGCAGTACGGCATCAACAAGAAGTTCACCGGTCCGGCGGCACTGGCTCTGGCCTATCGCTACAACGTCGATAACCGTGATGCTGGTGCCAAAGAGCGTATGCGCATCATCAGCCAGGACGAAGGCGTCTGGGGTTGTACCTTCGTGGGCTACTGCTCCGAAGTGTGCCCGAAGGGCGTCGATCCGGCGGCGGCCATCCAGCTTGGCAAGGTCGAAAGCGCCAAGGACTACATGATCGCCATGTTCAAGCCAGATTGAGAGCAGGATTGAGACCATGAACAACACTGATAGCAAACGTAAACCTTACGTCCGCGAAATGAAGAAAGACTGGTGGCTGAAGAACGCCTTCTACACCGGTTACATGATCCGTGAAGGCACCAGTATCTTCGTCTCCATCTACGCCGTTGTGCTGATGTGGGGCCTGATGCGCCTGGTTCAGGGTCAGGAAGCGTTCAACGGCTGGCTGGAATCCCTGCAAAGCCCGATCGCCATCCTGTTCCATGTCGTCGCTCTGGCGGCGTGCCTGTTCCATGCCAAAACCTGGTTCGCCCTGGCGCCGAAAGCCATGCGTATCTTCCGTGGTGAAGACCTGGTACCGGAGAAGCCGATCGTTCTCGCCCAGTATGTGGCGCTGGCGGTGGTGTCCCTGCTTGTCCTGATCATCGTGGCCTGAGGAGAAAACAATGAGACGTTCTGACGAACCAATTTACTGGGGTCTGTTTGGTGCGGGTGGCATGGTCGTTGCCATGCTGCTGCCGGTCATTGTCCTCATCACCGGTCTGCTGGTGCCCATGGGCATCATGGACGTGGAAACCATGAGCTATGACCGCGTGCACGCGTTCGCCAGCTCCTGGTGGGGTGCCTGCATCCTGCTGGTGATCATCGCCCTGCCAGTCTGGCACGGTATGCACCGTATCTACCACGGTCTGCACGATCTGGGGATCCACACCACCAAGCTGCACCACTATGTGTTCTATGGCTTTGCCTTCCTGGTATCTGCCATTAGTGTCGGCCTGCTGATGGTACTGGTACTCCAGTAATCACATCTGACTGATTGACCAAACCGGGCCTGGTGCCCGGTTTTTTATTGCCCCGCTATCCCGCCCCTGCTTTTTATTCACTCAAACAATTCGATAAAAACCAGATTATCGTCCAATCATATGGCGATCACAGTCACATAACCCCAATACATTCGTTATTTGCAGCAAACCATTTTGACCACCATCAATTTAGTGACATCCATATCAATTATAATTATTCAGATTAAATAATTATTCATATGGAGCTAGCTAATGACAGACAATACACACTCGGTGAGCATAGGCAGTTACCTGGCACTGGCCTTCGCCGTGGTCTTCTTCTCTGGACTGTTGCAATCCGGCGAGTGGTACGGGGTATTCGATTTCACCACGCTGAACGGCTCGTTCGGCACCATGGTCCAGAGCGTCAGCGAGAATGGTGACGGCATCAAGACCGCCATGACCGACATGCGCGGCAAGGGGGGCAACGGCGCTCGCGATGGCTTCTTGTTTGCCCTGACCCTGATCCCCACCGTGATGTTTGCCCTCGGTATGATCAATGTGCTGGAGCACTACGGCGCGCTGGAAGCGGCTCGCAAGTTGCTGACCCCGCTGCTGCGTCCGCTGATGGGGATCCCGGGCAATACAGGTCTGGCGCTGATCGCCTCCCTGCAGAGTACCGATGCCGGTGCTGCCATGACCCGCCAGCTCAAGGATGAAGGGCTCATCACCAAACGTGAAACCGACGTGTTCACCATGTTCCAGTTCTCCGCTGGTGCCACCATCGTCAACTTCTTCTCCTCCGGCGCCGTGCTGTTCACTCTGACACTGGCAGATGGCAGCCCTGCGGTCAGCTCCTCCATCGGTCTGGCAGTCATCGTGATGTTCGCCTTCAAATTTGTCGGGGCAAACCTGTTCCGGGTCTACCTCAATATGAGCGAAGGCAAGCAGACCGATAACAACACCCAGCAGACCCTCAACACTCAGGAGCAAGCCAAATGAGCCAGGCCAACATCAAGAAACCCATCGTCACCGATATCTTCGTCGAAGGGGCCAAGAAGGGCTGGGTCATCGCCACCACCTCCACCGTACCCAACGTACTGATGGCCTTCGTCATCATCAAGGCGCTGCAGATCACCGGCGCGCTGGATGCCATGGGCGCCATCTTCTCCCCCGTCATGGCCATCTTCGGGTTGCCCGGTGAGGCGGCAGCCGTGCTGATCGGCGCCTGGATGTCGATGGGCGGTGCGGTCGGTGTGGTCATTACCCTGTTCGATCAGGGGATCCTCAACGGCACCCACATCGCCATTCTGGCGCCAGCCATCTACCTGATGGGCTCCCAGGTGCAGTACATGGGCCGCATCCTCGGCTGTATCGGCACCGAAGGGCGTTATATCCCCATCATGGTCGCCATCTCGGTACTCAACGCCTTCGGCGCCATGTTGGTGATGAACATCCTTCTCTGACCCGAACCTGATAGTGGAGCAAGCAATGACTTTTTCTCTGGATCAATACCTGACCGAACTGGCCCCGCTGATCAATCTGGATTGCGGATCCCTGCACCAACCGGGCATTGCGGCAGTGGCCGACCTGATGGCGGCCAAATATGAGGCGATGGGCGGCTGGCAGATCAAGCGGGTCGACTGTGGCGCAGCCGGTGTGGGACTGGAGATCCGCAACCAGCCTGATGCGACGCAGATCGATGTAATGCTGATCGGCCATATGGATACCGTCTTTCCCCTCGGCACCGCCGCCGCCCGCCCGATGAGCGTAGATGGTGAGCGCGCTTACGGCCCCGGTGTCTCCGACATGAAATCCGGCCTGCTCAACATCGTCTATGCCCTGCGTGAACTGCCCCGCGAGGTGCGCGATCGCCTGAGCATCTGCGTCTGCATGAACCCGGATGAGGAGATCGGCTCCCTGCACTCCAGCGACTGGCTGGCAACGGTGGCCAAACAGGCGAAACAGGTGCTGGTGGCCGAAGCTGCCCGCGCCGATGGCTCGCTGGTCAAGGCGCGCAAGGGGATGGCCCGTTATCGCATCGATTTCACCGGCAAGGCGACTCACGCGGGCAACGAACCGCAGAAGGGGCGCAGCGCCATCACCGAGCTGGGCCACTGGATCCTGGCCATCAACGCCCTGACCAACTTCGAGAGCGGCACCACCCTCAACATCGGCATTGTCGAGGGGGGCAATGGTGCCAACATAGTGCCGGCCCATGCCAGCGCCGTGGTAGACGTCCGCTTCTGGGACAATCAGGAGTACCACCAGATCGACGATCATCTGCTGACCCTGGCCGAGCGGCCCCATCTGGACGGCGTCACCATCCAGCTGACCCGCGAGGCCCACAAACCGGCCATGGTGCCGTCAGAGGGCGCTCAGGCACTGATGCTGCTGGTGGAAGAGTGTGGCGCAGAACTGGGACTGCCGATCAGCTGGCAGGAGGTGGGGGGCGGCTCCGATGCCAACCTGACCGCCGCCCTCGGCATTCCCACTCTGGATGGTCTGGGCCCCATCGGTGCCGGTTTCCACAGTGACGAGGAGTATCTGGATCTGGCCAGCATTGCCCCGCGCATCGAGCTGCTGGTGAAGGTACTGACCCGTCTGGCAGCCTGACAAGCTCTCACGTAAAAGAGGGCCAGCCGGTTTGCACCGGCTGGCCCTCTTTTTATCTGCTCCCCCTGAATGACAGCAACCCTTCGCTATTACTCCATTGGCGGCAAGAAGCGGCGCATCACCTCATCCGTATGCCCCCCTTCCTGAAATGCCACCAGCGACTGATTGAGGATGTTCACCAGCTGGTGGCCGCGGGGGGAACCCTTGCTCACCAGCAGATAAAATCCCTTGCGGCTGGGCAGGGCGAGATTGAGCAACCCGCTCTCGCTGCGGTAGATGCCAAGGCTGATGCCTGCCACCAGAGGTTCGATTTCGCTTGGCAGAAAGTCGCAGCGATCCCGCTCCAGCATGTCGAGCGCCTGCTGCAACTGTTTGACCCGGCGTGGCTCCTGCGCAAGCCCGTAGGGGGTGTAGTTGTAGCCAATCACCCCGCACACCCGGGAACGATTGACCGTCTGCAGATCCGGCGGTTCGGGGTAGCGGCGCTTGAGATAGAAGAAACCGAGGTGGGTGTAGTAGAGGGGAACGCTGTAGAAGGCAAACTCGGCCCGCTCCGGCTTGTAGCTGGCATCCCAGGTCAGCTCGCACAGACCATTCTGGCGATAATCCGCCAGCTCCTGCTGCACCCGCGCCCAGGGCAGATAGCGGATCTGGTGCGAGAGCCCGCTCTGTTGCAATGCATCGAGCACCAGCGTCGTCGCCGAACCGGTCAGGCGGCTGGTATCGGGCACACCGTCCTTGCGCTCCCAGTAGGTAAAGGGGGCCCACTCGTTGCCCTCCCCCAGACAGATCTTCACTGGTGGCTCTTGCCCCCATAGCGCGGGGGACAAGATAGCCATCGCCAATCCCGCCCACCATGTTGCCGCTCGTCTCATCTCCCTCTCCCGAACTGTTTATCCCTCTTGCAGCTTAGCCCAGAAGAGATAGTGCTCACTTTGCAGGGGCGCTTTCATGCCACAACGTCAGCAAATTGGCCGGAATGGCACCATAACGAAGCTGCGGCGTCTGGTGCCAGTCAGCCAGCTTTTGCAGGGCTTTCGCCAGATCCTGTGCAAGCGTGCGGGTCACTCTCACACCGGCTTCCAGATAGAGGCTCTTGATCTCGAAAACTCCCTGCTGGCGATGGGCCTTGGCATCCATTCTGCCCACCAGCTTGCCACGATGCAGCAGCGGCAACACGAAGTAGCCGTACTGACGCTTGGGCGCCGGGGTATAGCACTCGATGCGATAGTCGAAGTTGAACAACTCACTGGCGCGCTTGCGATCCCATACCAGCGGATCGAACGGCGACAGGGCGGTGGTATGGGTTGCCTTGAGGGTGCCCGCCTGTGCCCTTGCCAGCTCATCGGCCAGAGATGCGTGCACGAAAGCACCGTGCTGCCACCCCTCCACTCGTACCGGCAACAGCTCCCCCTCGTCCGCCAGTTGATGGAGCAGGGCGTCGTATTTGCCGCGTCGCAGCCGATAGTAGTCCGCCACCCAGCCAGTTTTGACCAGCCCCAGCGCCCGGCAGCTGGCGCGCACCATATCCCGCTGCGCCTGCTCGATGCTCGGCAGATCCCGCTCATCACACCACTCGGGGAGCACCCGCTCGGCCAGGTCATAGACCCGCTGAAAGTTGCGCCGCTCCCGCACCATCAGCTGACCGGTGGTAAAGAGCACCTCCAGATGGCGCTTCTCCGGTTTCCAGTCCCACCAGCCATTCCCCTTGCCGGTTGTGCGTTCAAAGTCAGCCGCCCGCACCGGGCCGTGCTGACGAATACGCTCGATCAGCTGACCGATCTCCTGCTGATGGGTAGCGAGCCAGTTGGCCGAAAACTTCCACCCCATGGCGGCGGGGTCGAGCATCCGGTGGCGCAACAGCCGGTAATCTTCGCGGGGCACAAAGCAGGCCTCGTGGGCCCAATATTCGAAGATCTCGCCGTCAGCCAGCAGTTGCTCCAGCCAGCTCGGTTCGTACTGGCCAAGCCGGCTGAACAGCACCAGATAGGGGCTGCGTGCCACCACCGAGATGGTATCGATCTGCAGCAGCGCCATGCGGCGAATGGTGGCCAGCAGATCGGCCGGGGTCGCCTTGCTGCGACGGGGGGCAAGCAGCCCCTGCGCCGCCAGTTGCAGATGACGGGCATCTTGCAGTGACAAATGGGTAATCGACATCAACAACCGCTCCCTGGTATCTGACCATCGCGCGCCCGGCGGATGGCCAACAAAAACGGGGGAGGTACCACGCTGGTATGCCTCCCCTCCCTGTGTGCCAGCGCCGCTATGAGTGGGCCGGGGGCAAGACCAGCTGATTCACCACCAGCATGATCTCTTGATAAGTGGCCTCTACCGTCTCGGGAGTCGGCTCCAGAATCAGGTCATCGGCATAGCCGTTGATGAGCGAGGTGATCTGGCGCGCCAGTCGCCGGGCATCGCCCGCCACAAACTCGCCGCTGTCGATCCCCTTTTGCAGGATCTGCTCCAGCACCTCGCGCCACGCCAGAATGATTTTGCGGTAGCTCTCGGCAAATACCGGGTCGCGCAGTGACTCGTTCCAGGCATCCAGATAGATGGCCCAGGAGGCATCCTGACTGGTCGGCAGGTTGTCCCGCACAAAGAGCGGCAACGCTTCGCGGGCCGGCAGCGGCAACAGCCACTCCCGCTGCTCGGCGATCTCCTGATAGGTGAAGCGCTCCACGGCGCAGAGGCAGAGCTCCTTCCAATCCTTGAAGTAGTGGTAGACGTGACTGCGCGCCAGACCGGTGCGCTCGGCAATATCACGGGTTGACGATGCCGCCATCCCCTTCTCTCGAAACAGGGCCAATACGGCCTCGATGATCATCTCTTTGCGCTGTTCTGCTGATGGGCGTGCCATCTGACCTCCTGCGATATCAATCGATCTGCTTGACTTTGAGCAGTCGCTCAAACAAACTTTGAGCGCTCGCTCAAACTTAGCGTTTCCGACATCTTAGGAGATAACCCATGACAACACCAACCACTTCGGCAGCCAGTTGCGACGAGCAGGCCACGCCGTTGCCACACTCGGCCGGTCGTTCGCTGGGGGCGATTGCGCGGGCCAATCCCCTCAAGCTGGCAGGCACCTTCTCGCTGGTGGCCCTCGAAAACATCCTGCTGGTGGTCTATCCCCTGTTTGCCGGCTTTGCCATCGACGCCATCGTCAAGGGCCAGTGGCTGCAGGCTTCAAGCTACGCCCTGATCGTGCTGCTGTTCTGGCTCATCGGCGCCCTGCGCCGGGCGGTCGATACCCGCACCTTTACCCATATCTATGCGGCACTGGCGGTGCCGGTGATCCTGACCCAGCGCCAGCAGCAGGAGGGGCAATCCACTATAGTGGCGCGGGTTACCCTGGCGCGGGAGTTTGTCGACTTCTTCGAGAAACATATCCCGATCCTGGCTACCAGCCTGATCTCCATCGTCGGGGCGGCCGTGATGCTGATGGTGATCGAGTTCTGGGTCGGCATCGCCTGCATGGGGATATTGCTGCTGTTCGGCCTGCTGCTGCCCGGCTTTTCGCGCAAGAACCAGCTGCTGCACGAGCGGCTCAACGATCGGCTGGAACACGAGGTCAAGCTGGTCACTCATGCCCAGTCAGCCAGCCTCGCCCGCCACTACCGCGCGCTGGCCTGGATCCGCATCCGGATTTCGGATCGGGAGGCGCTCGCCTTTCTGGCAGTCGGCGTCAGCGCCTCCCTGCTGTTCCTGCTGGCCATCACCATGCTGATGGCCCAGCCCCAGGTCTCCGCAGGCCATGTCTATGCTGTGATGACCTACCTCTGGAACTTTGTCACCAGCCTGGATGAGGGGCCCGGTCTTGCCGATCAGCTGGCCCGGCTGAGAGACATAGGCCGCCGGGTCAACACCGCCCAACCCGATGAAATGATTTGATATTTTGTATCTGTAACCGGAGTAGAAGATGAATCCGACCACCCTTTGCCAACGAGCGTTGACCATGTGCATCAGCTGTTTTTTCCTCGCCGCCTGCGGCCCCAAGATGAGCGACTTTGAGCCCAACACCAGCTACTGGTTCAAGGAGAAACCGACAGAGGAGAGCGCCCCGCTGGCACAAGACCTGAAGGTCGATATCGCCATCATAGGTGGCGGCTACAGCGGCCTCTCCAGCGCCTGGCATCTGGCCAAGGCCAATCCGTCGCTCAAGATCGCCATCTTCGAAGCCAAACAGGTGGGCAGCGGCGCCTCGGGCCGCAACGGCGGCATGGTGTTGCCGGGCTCAGAGGTGATGGATCTCTACGAGGAGGGGGAAGCGAGCAAGCGCCACTACGACCTCACCGTCGCCAGCATGCGCAAGCTGCAGGCGCTGGTCGCATCAACCGGCGTCGAGGCTGACCTCAAGCTCGATGGCTATGTGGAGGCAATCCTCGATGAGGAGGATATCGCCGAGTACCGCGACTATGTGAAAACCGCCAATCGCCTCGGCATCCCGCTCCAGTACTGGAACGCCGATACCACAGAGGCAAAACTCGGCACCGATCGCTACGTGGGGGCGGTCTACGACCCCAATGGCGGTCAGGTACACGCCATGAAACTGGTCAATGCCCTGCGCAAGGCGGTGGAGCAGGCGGGCGTCACCATCTACGAGCAGAGCCCGGTAATGGGGATCAAGGAGGGCAAGCAGATCGAGCTCAATGTGGCCGACAAGTACAAGGTGACCGCCGACAGCATAGTGCTGGCGACCAACGGCTATACCTCCAAGCTTGGCTACTTCAGCGGACGGGTCTTTCCGGTGCACGCCCAGAGTGCCGTAACCGAGCCGCTCAGCAAAAAACAGCTATCCGCCATCCAATGGCAGAGCCGGGTACCCTACTACGACACCCGCAACATCCTGTTCCATCTGGTGTTAACCCCGGATAACCGCATCGTCATCGGCGGCGGCAATGCCGAGTACGTCTTCAACGACGGCCTCAACTACAAGGGCGATCTTAACCGGGTCAGCGAAATGATGATGACCGAGCTGGTGACCCTCTATCCGGCCCTCAAGGGGATCAAATTTGAACAGGTGTGGGACGGGGTACTCGGCATGACCGGCGACAGCACTGAAGCGGTGGGGGTAATGGGGGATCACAAGAACATCTACTACGCCCTCGGCTACAACGGCCACGGCATCAACCTCTCCTTCCTGTTTGGCGACATCGTGGCCAGCCTCTATCAAGGCAAGGAGCATCCCTGGTTCAACCACGCGGAGCAGACCCTGCCGATGTGGCTGCCGCCAGAGCCGTTCAAGTCAATCGGCGTCAAATCTACCCTGATGTACTACCAGTGGCAGGACAAGAGCTACAAGGAGTAGCGCCGAGCAAGAATCCGACGAGTAACAGACGAAGGCACGCCTCAGGGCGTGCTTTTTTGCAATACCGCCACATCGGCGTGGGGGAAGCTGAGCTCGGCCTGCCAGCTGGCGGCCACCACCCGAAACGATGCCTCGGCAAAGAAGACTATGTGGGTCGGGTCGTGGCGATAACGCCAGTTTTTAAACCGCTCGTCACTGAGCACCCGCTGGGTCTGTAACACCAGTAGGCCGCCGGGCTTGAGGCAATCCCACAACTGCGCCAGCACCGTGCGCGGCTCGGCGATATGCTCGATCACCTCGGTACTGGTGATGAAGTCATACTGACGCGTCAGCAACTCGGGAAAATCGGCGTAGAACTTGTCATACCCCGCCATCTGGTAACCCGCCTCGCGCCCCATCGCCACCAGCGCAGGGCCGGGACCGCAGCCAAAATCGAGGCCGCAGGCAGGAGTTGGCACCCGACTCAGTACCTCGCCAAATGCCCGCATCAAAAAAGTGCGATAACGGGGATCATCCACCCGATTGTCGTGACCGTCATAGACCGCCTTCTCCGCCGCCTCATCCAGATGATCCGCCTCATCCAGCCAGACCAGCTCGCACGCGAGGCAGCGATGATAGCGCTTGCCCGCCACCGGCAGGGGATAACTGCGATGGCTGGCACACAGGGGGCAGCTGACGGTGGATGACATGGCGGTTCCTCTTGGGGGCTTCCTGTTGGATAACAGCGACGCAGATTGCCTGCCCGCTGCCTCGCTGACAACTTTTTTTGCTCATTAAGGGTTTCTTAAGTTTGCCCTTTTACTCTCAAACCATCGCAAGAGAAGGAGTCACCCATGACCATCGAGATCCAGGCCCCCTACCGATTGCTGCTAGCAAAGTCCCCGCAGCAGGTCATGGCGCTGCAAACCTATATCCAGGCCGCCTACACCCTCGAGTTCAACGCCCGCATCCCCCATTTCCTCCCCTGTCTGCTGGGGCTCTATCGGGCGGACGGGACGCTGGTCGGTGCCTGTGGTCTCAATCATGCCAGTGAGGGGCCTCTCTATCTGGAACAGTATCTGGAGCAACCCATCGAGGCCGCCATCAACACCCGCCTCGGGGTCTATCCGGCACGCAACCGCATTATCGAAGTGGGCAATCTGGCCTGCAGCGAACCGGGCAATGCCCGCCTGATGTTCGCAGCCCTGTGTCGCCTGCTGTGTGAAAACGCCCTCGACTACGTGGTCTTTACCGGCACTGCCAAGCTGCGCAACAGCTTTGCCCGCCTGCAACTCAACCCGGTGGAGCTGGCCCCTGCACAGGCCCATCAGGTGGGTGCCGACGCCGATGCCTGGGGCGAGTACTACCGTTGCCAACCCAAGGTGATGGTGGGCGACATCAATCAGGGGCGCGAGGTGCTGGCCCAGAGCAGCCTGCTGCTCACTCTGCTGGCCCCCATGCCGATCCTGTTTGACGCTGCCAGCGAGAGCGGTGACAACCTGACCCATCAAAAAAGGTGCGCCCAATGAGCCTGTTCGACGCGATCGCCAAACATGCCCACGAGGCTCCGCAATCCCCTGCGCTGCTGAGCAGCCTGCAGCGTCTCGATTACCAGACCCTGTGGCAACAGATCCAGCGTCTGGCCAGCCAGTTGCAACAGCTCGACATCAGCCGTCTGGCGCTGCAACTGGACAACGGCCTGCCCTGGGCGCTGCTGGATCTCGCCTGCACCCGCGCCGGTATCGTGGTCATTCCGGTGCCCCACTTCTTCAGTCAGGCCCAGCAGGCCTGGTTGCTGGAGAGCAGCGGTGCCGATGCGCTGATGGGCCCACATCATCAGGGGTGGCATGCCGCCGAGCCGCTCTCGCTGATCACCGGAGAGCTGCCGCTCTGGCGCCACGCACCAGCCAATCGACCGGAGCTGCCCAAGGTCACCGCCAAGATCACCTACACCTCCGGCACCACGGGCCAGCCCAAGGGCGTCTGCCTGTCACTGACCCAGATGATGGCGGTAAGCCATGCGCTGGCCGAGCGTGTCGCGCCAGCCAAGGTGGAAAAACACCTCACCCTGCTGCCGCTGGCGACCCTGCTTGAGAACATCACCGGTCTCTATGTACCGCTGCTGACCGGCGCCTGCAGCCGCATTCCGTCCCTCGGGGAGCTCGGTTTCACCGGATCCAGTTCGCTCAATCCAGCCATGCTGGGGGAAGGCCTGCTGCGCTGGCCGACCCACAGTCTGGTGCTGGTGCCCGAACTGCTGCGCCTGCTGCTGGCGCTCTGCACCAGCACACCGACGCTGGCCCAGCAGCTCAAGAGCCTGCGCTTTATTGCCGTCGGTGGCGGCAAGGTAGCACCCGACCTGATCAAACATGCCCGCCAGCTCGGCCTGCCGGTGTATGAGGGATATGGCCTCTCGGAGTGCGGCTCCGTGGTGGCGCTCAACAGCACGGATGCTGACAAGCCAGGCAGCGTCGGCCGCCCCCTGCCCCACTGTCAGGTCACCATCGCCAGCGATGGCGAAATTATGGTGAGCGGCAGTGCCATGCTGGGCTATCTCGGCAGCAACGAACCGACTCCCGAACAGATCGCCACCGGCGAACCTTCTGCCATGCAGATCGCCACAGGCGATCTGGGTCATCTGGATGATGAAGGCTACCTCCATATCACCGGGCGCAAGAAGAATGTCCAGATCACCGCCTTTGGCCGCAACTTCTCCCCCGAGTGGGTGGAGGCCGAAGCCCAGCTCTGCCCCGCCATCGCCCGCATCGTGGTGTTTGGCGATGGTCAGCCTGCCAACGTGGCGCTGATCCAGCCCTTGCCGGGCAAAGAGGCGGATCTGCCCCACCAGATCGCCGGTCTGAACCAGCGGCTGCCCGATTATGCCCGGCTGCACCACTGGTTGCCGGTGGCACTCGACCAGCATCCCGGCCTGCTGACCGCCAACGGGCGCCCCCGTCGCAACGAGATTTACCAACACTTTTCCCGGCAAATCAGCCAATGCCTTACAGGAGAATCGTCATGAGCTTCTACCAGACTCTGCAACAAGCCACTGCCAGTGAGCGCGAGCATCTGTTCAACGCCCCCATTATCGAAGCCTGTCGCCGTGGCGATATCAGCCGTGACACCTATCTCGCCTTTCTGGCGCAGGCTTACTACCACGTGCGCCACACAGTTCCGCTGCTGATGGCAACCGGCGGCAAGCTGGGTCAGGAGTACGAGTGGGTGCGTGGCGCCATTGCCGAGTACATCGACGAGGAGTATGGCCATCAGGAGTGGATCCTCAACGATATCCGCGCCTGTGGCGGTGATGCCGAGGCGGTGCGCCACGGCCAGCCCGGGCTGCCCATCGAGCTGATGGTCGCTTTCCTCTACGACCAGATCCAGCGCGGCAACCCCATGGGCTTCTTCGGCATGGTACAGGTGCTGGAAGGCACCAGCGTGGCCATCGCCCTCACCGTCGCCGACCAGCTGAAAAAGGGTCTCGGCCTGCCACCGCAGGCGATGAGTTACCTGAGCTCCCACGGCGCCCTGGATCAGGAGCACCTCAAGTTCTTTGAATCCTTGATGGATAAGGTCGAGAGCCCGGCGGATCAGGCCGCCATCATCCACGGGGCCAAGGTGGTCTACCGCCTCTATGGCGAGATGCTCTACAACCTCACCGCCACACCGTAAGTTGGCAGCGGATCAGCAGACAGCAAAAAGGGAACCCACACCATGAACCTTGAAGGGAAACTCGTGCTGCTCACCGGCGCCAGCGGTGGCATAGGTGAGGAGCTGGCACAGGAGCTGGCGGCCCAAGGGGCACACCTGCTGCTGCACGGTCGTCGCGGCCCGGCACTGGAGCGGCTGTGCAAGTCACTGCCCCATCCCGAGCGCCATCAGGTGGTGCTCGCCGACCTCGGCTCTGCGCAGGAGCGGGCCAAGCTGTTGCAACACCCGGCGCTGGAGGACGGGATCGACATCCTGATCAACAACGCTGGCTGCAACCAGTTTGCCTGGCTGGAAGATCAGAGCTTCGAGCAGGTGGAGCGCCAGCTGCTGCTCAATATCGAGGCGCCCATCCAGCTCACCCGAGCCCTGCTGCCAACCATGCGCAAGCCGGGGATCATCATGAACATGGGGTCGAGCCTGGGCAGCATCGGCTACCCCGGTTACAGCGTCTACTGCGCCAGCAAATTTGCCCTGCGCGGCTTTAGCGAAGCGCTGGGACGGGAGCTGGAGGGGAGTGGCATCAAGGTGCTGCATTTCGCCCCACGCGCCACCCGCACCAAACTCAATTCCGAGGCCGCTTACGAGATGAATGCAGCGCTCGGCACCCAGACCGACAGCCCGCAGGAAGTGGCCGAAGAGGCGGTCATCGCCCTGTGCAACGAAACCCGCCGCAGCTGGCTCGGCTGGCCGGAAAAACTGTTCGTGCGGCTCAATGCCCTGCTGCCCGGTATCGTCGACAAAGCGCTGGCCAGACAGCTGCCGATCATCAAACGTTATGCCCGTCATCTTCAGCCAGGGACGACTGATGCCGGCGCCAACAGTGCGCCACAACCAGACTTGTCCCGCCCGATCCCGACCAAGAAGGAGCATTAATATGAATTTTTTCCGTCAATCCGTGACCTCTTGTGCCATCGCCATCCTGCTGGGATCCACCTCAGTCATGGCCGCGGATGATGTCCTCATCCCCATCCAGCAACAGTGGGCCGCCTGCCAGTATCAACAGAGCGGCAAGGCGAAAGAGAGCTGCCTCGAAACCTTGAGCACCCAGGCCGAAGCGGCCAGCGCCAAGGAGCCTTTTCGCGCCGATCTGCTGATCTGGTCGGCCATCGTCAAGAGCACCTGGGCGGGGGCCAAAGGGGGGCTGGGGGCACTGGGTCTGGTGAAAGAGGCCAAAGCCAAGCTGGAGCTGGCACTCAAACAGGATCCCAAGGCGCTGGACGGCTCCGCCTATACCAGTCTGGGCTCCCTCTACTATCAGGTGCCCGGCTGGCCGGTCGGCTTTGGCGATGACGAAAAGGCAGAGCAACTGCTCAAGCAGGCGCTGGCCATCAATCCGGATGGCATCGATCCCAACTTCTTCTACGGTGACTTCCTGCTGGATCAGGGTCGCAAGGCCGAGGCCAAAACCTACCTCGACAAGGCGCTGGCCGCCCCGGCCCGCCCGGGTCGCGAAGTGGCCGATGAAGGGCGCAGAATGGAGATCCGCGATCGGCTGGCCAAGCTATAAAACCCTGATGGATCAAAGAACTATTTAAACTCTGCCCACCAGCTTGCATACTGGTGGGCAGGGTTGTTTATGCCACGGCACACCCTGGCGCTGAGCCAGATCGCCACACCCAACAAACAGGGAGAAAAGAATGCGGATCCTGCTGGTGGAAGATGATGTGATGCTGGGGGATGGTATGCAGGATGCACTGCGCCATAGCGGCTACACGGTGGACTGGCTGCAACAGGGGTTGCCTGCTCTGGCAGCCCTCAAGAGCGACGAGTTCGCCGCCCTGATCCTCGATCTCAACCTGCCCGACATCGATGGCCTCAGCCTGCTGCGCAAGTTGCGCCGGGATGGCCACCAGCTGCCGGTGCTTATCCTCACCGCACGCGATGCGCTGGATGATCGGGTGGTCGGCCTCGATGCCGGCTCCGACGACTACATGGTCAAACCCTTCGCCCTGCAGGAGCTCAACGCCCGCCTGCGCGCCCTGGTTCGCCGCAGCAAGGGGCAGGCGCAAGCGGTGCTGGAGTATGGCGACATCCTCATCTATCCAGAATCCCAGCAGGTCACCTATCAGGGCGAGGCGGTCAAACTCACCCCCCATGAATACAAGTTGCTGCAGGAGCTGATCAGCCAGAGCGGCCGGGTGCTGAGCAAGGATCAGCTGCAACAGAGCCTCTACGGCTGGGATGAAGGTGCCGAGAGCAACGCGGTAGAGGTGCATATCCACCATCTGCGCAAAAAGTTCTACAGCGACCTCATCCGCAATATTCGCGGGGTCGGTTACATCATTCCCCAGCTCGAACAGCCAAGCTGGACACCCGCACGATGAAACGTCCCCGCTCCATTCGCCGCTTTCTGCTCACCGGTATCCTGACGCTGGTGAGCCTGAGTCTCACCATCAGCGCCTTTATCGGCTACATGGAGGCGAGCCACGAGATGGAGGAGCTGTTTGATGCCCGCCTCGCCCAGTCGGCCCGCATCACCAATCAGCTGCTGGCTCGCTACATGGCCCAGCAGGGGCAACTGCCCGCCAACGGCACCGTCTATCAGGAGTGGGAGGCGCAAAATCCCGATGAGTGGCAAAAAGACCCCAGCCTCAATCTGACCGGCGAGGATCGGGAGATCACTCCCTACGGCCACGAGTTCGAACGCAATCTCTACTTCCAGCTGCTCGATGAAAAGGGCGGCTTGCTGCTGCGCGCCCCCAGCGCCCCGGATCAGCCGCTGGTCACCCTGGCCATCGGCTTTGACACGGTCGAAAAAGATAACCACCAGTGGCGCACCTTCACTCTCTACAACCAGCAGGAGCAGACCTGGCTGGTGGTAGCCGAGCGGGACGACGAGCGCAGCGAACTGGCCAGCAAGATGGCAACCCTCACCATGCTGCCGCTGCTGATCACTCTCCCCTTCCTGCTGGCCCTGCTCTGGTGGCTCATCACTCGCGGGCTGGCCCCCCTGCGCCAGCTGGCCCAGGCCATCAGCGAACGTCACCCCGCCAACCTGAGCCCCCTCAGCCTCAAGATAAGCGCTCAGGAGCTGACGCCTCTCACCAACGAGATCAACCGGCTGATGCAGGCGCTGGCGGAGACCATAGAGCGGGAGAAACAGTTTACCAACGAGGCGGCCCACGAGCTGCGCACCCCGCTGGCGGTGCTGCGGATCCACAGTGAAAATGCCCTGGCTGCCGAAGATGAAGTGAGCCGCCAGCAATCCCTGCACAAGATGCTGCAGGCCCTCGATCGCAGCGATCGGCTGATCCGCCAACTGCTGACCCAGGCCCGTATCGACAACCAGCAGGGACTGGTATTGACCGAGCTGGAGATAGGCCACCTGCTGCAAGGCACCCTGGCGACCCTGGCACCCATCGCGCTCAAGAAGGATCAGCAGCTGTCGCTGGAGTGCGAATTGCCGCAACTGGTGATGGGGCAGGCCACCCTGCTCGAACTGCTGTTTAGCAACCTGATCGACAATGCGCTGCGCTACACCCAGCCGGAGGGCGAGATCAAGGTGTGGGTACTGCGAGAGGGCAACCGGGTGAGGGTGGATGTAAGTGACAACGGCCCCGGCATTCCCGCCAGTGCCTTGCCCCGGTTGTATGAACGCTTCTTTCGGGTCAATCCCCAGCAGGGGGATGGCGTCGGCCTTGGCATGGCCATCGTCTCACGCATCGCCCAGTTGCACGGCGCCGACCTCGATGTCCACAACCGGCCGGAAGGGGGGCTGGAGGTGAGCGTCTGGCTACCGCCCCCCCCCCACTCCCAGCCCTGATCCGAAAATGACAACGCCTCCCGAGGGAGGCGTTGTTCATGGATAGTTCGCACGCTGACGCTACACGACTTGTTGCGGCGCCATCACCCGTAGATCAGGCAAGCAGCGCATCCAGACCTGCCGTCACCGCCTCCATGCGATGCCCGCCAGAGTGTTCAATCACATAACGCTTGCCCACCTGGGAAGAGGCATCCAGCCCGAACACACCGTGCTCCACCTTCTGGCTCAGCGGATCCCCGCTGGTGTTGACGTGGGTGACATTGGCATCGTCCAGCTTGTGAGCGAGGCGATCCCGCAACCCGACATGCAGCCCCATGCTGTTGAACGCCGTGACCTTGAGCCCGTGCTTGATGCCGGCATATTGCGCCAGACCGCCCCCCAATGAGTGGCCTAGCACCTCGACCTTGCCGCCATACTGCTGGGCAAAGGCCTTGACCAGCCGGTCGGCATCTTGAAACGCGCTGTCCTTGATGCCAAGGGCCGCGCCAGCATCGCTCTTCAGGGTGCCGGGGCGTTTGGCAGGCTGAGTGCCCACAAACGAGAGCACCATGGTATCGCCACGCTTGTAAACGGCGACCTGAGCGCAGACCAGGCATCACCTGTCAGGATAAAGGGGTCATTCTCGTTCTTGCTCGGGGTGACATGAAGTGTCAGGGCACTCCCGGTGCCACCGGAACCATCTTCACGGCGGGCCAATATCGAAGGGGGAATATCTGCCAGCGTGGCGTGACTGTAGCCTGCCGGCATCTCCCGATAACTGCTGGAGCAGCTGACCCGCGCCAGCTGGGCCGCATCCATCACCGCTCTCGCCCCCTCGGCAGTCAGTGGTTCCTGCTGCGCCTTCGCCACGAAGGCCGGTTTGATGATCCCCTTGGCGGCACTCAAGGCCTGCTGTGAGCCTTGTTGCAACCGCTCTGACATACCGAGCGGCAGATGGGAGGCCCCCTTCATCACGCTCCCCGCCAACCCCAGAGAGGAGGAGGCCACCAGACGCGCCGCTGACTCGCCAAGGTTTTTCACCCCGGCCACCCCGGCCGTCACCGCACCGCTGGCCACGCTGCTGACACCACCGGTGATATTGGCCAGCCCTTTGATGATGGCGCCCGTCCAGTAACGGGCCTTGCCCTTGGCACTCTGGACATGGGAATCATGGCCGCCCTGGATGGCGATGCCAATCTTGCGAGCCGGGGCACTGAGGGTCAACCACTTGAGCGAGGTATTCAAGACCTTGCCCGGCTGAACCCGGGAGCCGAAGCCGAGACTGGTATAGTGAGAGGCCAGATTGTGATGAACCGAGTGCTGGCGCGATGAGGATTGCACATCGCCATGCTCATGAGAGGCTACAGCGCTAGCACGCTGGGGTTGTCCAATGCTTTGAATAGACATCTTCTACTCCTGATTAATACCAATGACGATCCATCAACACGGGATCATGACGCCAGATAACGGGGAGGGAATGGCAGCTGTCTCCTGCCGGGCGTTCAACGCCTGCAATTGCGTCTGCAAGGTGACGCCGAGATCAAGAAATTCGCCCAAGGTCTGCATAAACAGAGTTTTATCGAGCATTTCGATAAGAGAGGAAAAGGTCAGCACCAGATGGTTGCTGCGACTGTCCAGACTGATCTGGCTTCCCCCCGTGGTCAAACCAAACATGTTCAGCTCAAGGGCCGAGCGGGTCAGCTGCAACTGACTGACCGCATCGTCAGGCAGACTTAGCAAGGGGATATAGAGGTAGCATGCCTGCAGCTCATCGTTATCGGGCACTTCGACCAGGCACTCGCTATCCAGACCGAATGGCACACGGCAGTGGCCATCGCTGCCCAGACTCAAGGCTACGCCCTGCTGTTCGCCCGCGAGCAATAGCCATTCAGATACGATTTGTTGATAGGGTTTCACTATGATGCACTCCACGCTCAAGCCCTTGCTGGCGAACGAGCTCGCACGCTTCAGGGTATGGTGGAGATGCTACCTCTGGTAGAGGCACGGGGATTTAGCTGTGAAACGGCGTTTTTTAGATTCACGCCGAAATTGCCCCTAACGGCAGGCGGGCTGTACGGTAAAGGTTCGACTGGAATCCACCGGGCCCAGCTCGGCCAGCAGCCGGCGGCCCAGCAGCACCGGATAGATCATCTTGCTGCGATCCCGCAGGGTGAACCACTCCTCATACACCTTGTCCCCCAGACAGATGGACATGGTCACCGTTGGCCGCTGCTCCATACCGCCCGCCCCGCGCACCGTCACGCTGCGCTCGACCCTCCGCTCGAAATGTTGTTTGACCAGTTTGCCGCTGTCGGCATCAGTTACCACCAGCATGAAGCGCACCCAGGGCTTGCCATCCCGTTTGAATCTGGTGATGGCGCGAGCATCGAGGGAAGAGGTGAGCGCACCGGTGTCGAGTTTCATCTTCACCGCCACGCCGGTAGGCAAAATAAGCCCCTTCTCGATCCAGCCATAGCTGGTCGGGGTCTCAGCCAGCGCACTGCCACACAGTGCCAGCATCAGGGTGATCCCCACCATCATCTTGCCCATTTTACTGCCCTGCCTTGTCAATCCTGCGCCCAGATCTACCACAGTCCCATTGTGGGTCAATCCGATTTATTTCAGTTACTTGGATAATGCTGATCGGGTCAGGAGAGAGACGACAAGGGGTGGCCGAACGGCGGCCCAAGCGGGCGGGAATATCGAAGGAGAGCAAGGCACCGAACGGTGCTGGATGAAACTGGTGGTTAACCTCAGGTTGTGACGCCAAAGGCTACCACAAGGATTTACAAATTATCAGTCTTGTTCTGAAGGGATTTTTGCCTACACTGTTGTAAACCGGAGGGCCTGAAAACCACCGGTTTTTTTGCGCCTGCCGAAAATTTGCCACTGCAAAAGTGACTTTCAACAAGGCTCAATAAGGAATTTGTAATGCGTATCGAAGAAGACTTGAAGCTCGGTTTCAAGGATGTCCTGTTCCGCCCCAAGCGCTCTACTCTCAAGAGCCGTTCCCAAGTAAGCCTGACCCGTCAGTTCACCTTCAAACACACTCAGACCCAATGGCAAGGCGTACCCGTTATCGCCGCCAACATGGATACCGTCGGCAGCTTCGCCATGGCGCGCACGCTGGCCGGTTTCGAGATGATGACAGCGGTACACAAGCACTACAGCCTTGAGCAGTGGCAAGCTTTCGTCAACGAGACCGACCCGGCGCTGCTGGGCCATGTGATGGTCTCCACCGGCACCTCGGCTGAAGATTTCGCCAAGACCCGCCAAATCCTCGCCATGTCCGAAGCGCTGCGCTTCATCTGTGTCGATGTGGCCAACGGCTACTCCGAACACTTCGTTGAGTTCGTACGCAAGATTCGTGAAGCCTGCCCCAACCACGTCATTCTGGCGGGCAACGTGGTGACCGGCGAGATGGTCGAAGAGCTGATCCTCTCCGGCGCCGACATCGTCAAGGTCGGCATCGGCCCGGGCTCCGTCTGTACCACTCGCGTCAAGACCGGTGTCGGTTATCCGCAGCTCTCCGCCATCATCGAGTGTGCCGATGCGGCCCACGGCCTCGGCGGCCAGATCGTCGGTGACGGCGGCTGTACCTGCCCGGGCGACGTCGCCAAAGCCTTCGGCGGCGGTGCCGACTTCGTGATGCTGGGCGGCATGCTGGCAGCCCACGAAGAGTGCGGTGGCGAGATCGTCGATGTAGACGGCGAACCCTTCATGAAGTTCTACGGTATGAGCTCCTCCAGCGCCATGGACAAGCACGCCGGCGGCGTCGCCGAGTACCGTGCCTCCGAGGGTAAAACCGTACTGCTGCCCTACCGCGGCCCGGTCGAGAACGCCGTGCGCGACATTCTGGGCGGCGTGCGATCCACCTGTACCTACGTGGGTGCCAGCCAGCTGAAAGAGCTCACCAAGCGCACCACCTTTATCCGGGTACGTGAGCAAGAGAACAACGTCTACGGCAAAGAGTAACCTGCCACAGACCACCGTCACACGCTGACGGTTAGAAGCCAGTCAACCGGTGTGCTACCCTGCGCACCGGTTTTTTTGCATCTGGGATCCCGAGCCATGACCACTCCCCTGCCCCCGTTTGACTGGGACATCTTCTGCTGCGTCGTCGACAACTTCGGCGACATCGGTGTCACCTGGCGACTCGCCCGCCAGCTAAAACGGGAGGGGAATATTGCGGCACATGGCAATGAGGTTCAGGTGCGGCTCTGGGTGGATGACCTGGCAAGTTTCGCCCGTATCTGTCCAGGTCTCGACCCGGCGCAGGATGGCCAGTGGGTCGATGGCATCTATATCCAGCACTGGCATGAGTCCCTGCCGAGCGACATGACACCAGCCAGGGTGGTGATCGAAGCTTTTGCCTGCGAGCTGCCCACCCCCTTCATTGAACGAATAGCCGAGCAGATGGCGAGCGAACCCAGCCCCCCATGCTGGATCAATCTGGAGTACCTCTCGGCGGAGAGCTGGGTCGAGGATTGCCACGGCCTCGCCTCGCCCCAGCGTGTTGGCAATAAAAGCCTCAACAAATACTTCTTCTTCCCGGGCTTTACCGCTAAAACCGGCGGCCTTTTGTGCGAGCACGACCTGATCGCCGAACGGGAGCTGTGGCAGCAAGATGATGCGGGACTTACCGCCTACTGGGCCAGCCTCGGTTTGCCGCCAAAACAAGAGAACGAGCTGCGGGTCAGCCTCTTTACCTACGAGAGCGATGCGCTGAAGAGTCTGGTCGAGAGCTGGTGCCATAGCGCCACGCCCGTCACCCTGCTGCTGCCGCTGGGGCGCTCTCTCAATGATGTGCTCACCGGTGCCGGTCTGACTGATGCCATCCCTGCGGCCAAAGCGGGGGATCTGCTCCACTCGGGTAACCTCACCATCAAGCTGCTGCCGATGACCGATCAGGCCGGTTACGATCGACTGCTGTGGAGCTGCGATCTCAATCTGGTGCGTGGGGAGGACTCCTTCGTGCGGGCCCAGTGGGCAGCTCGTCCTTTCCTCTGGCACATCTACCAGCAGGAGGAGGAAGCCCATCTGGTCAAGCTGGAGCAGTTCCTTGACCACTACTTATCCGATCTGCCCGCCGAGTGCGCTCAATGGCTACGCCGCTTTAATCTGGCTCTCAACCGTGGCGAAGATTGCGGCGAACTTTGGGCTCAATGGCCCCGATATAGCGCCATTTGGCAGCAACATGGGCGAAGCTGGTCACAGAAGTTGCTCCGGGACGGGGATCTCGTCACACGGTTGGTGAAATTTTTAGAAAGCCGTATATAATCTGGCAGTTTTTATCCGTCCGTTTCACGAACAGGAATTTTTTACATGAAAACCGCACAGGAAATCCGCGCTGGTAACGTAGTCATGATCGGCACCGAGCCGATGGTGGTTCAGAAGGCTGAATTCAACAAATCCGGCCGTAACTCCGCCGTGGTCAAAATGAAGCTGAAGGGCCTGCTGAACGGCAGCGCTACCGAGACCGTCTTCAAGGCCGACGACAAGCTGGACGTAGTTCAGCTGGAACGTAAAGAGTGCACCTACTCCTACTTCTCCGATCCCCTGTATGTCTTTATGGACACCGAGTACAACCAGTACGACGTAGAGAAAGACAACCTGGGTGACGTGCTGAACTACCTGGTAGACGGCATGGAAGATCTGTGTGAAGTAACTTTCTACAACGAGAAAGCCATCTCCGTAGAACTGCCGACCACCATCGTGCGCGAAGTTGAGTACACCGAACCGGCAGCCCGTGGCGACACCTCCGGTAAAGTGACCAAGCCTGCCCGTCTGAAAGGCACTACCTACGAGCTGGCTGTTGCCGCTTTCGTAGAGATCGGTGACAAGATCGAGATCGATACCCGCACCGGTGAATTCAAGCGTCGCGTCAACTAATTGACCGCTTTGAATTGTGTCTAGTCCTGAAATAGGTTTACACATTTTCGGCTAGCTTTGCTCCACTCAGAACCCCCTATGTACCGCATCGGGGGTTCTGTATTTCAACGCATGATGCGGCCGCTCCGCGTTGTAAATATCCACTGCTTCACGCACCATTTCCCGCGCTTGCGTCAAATCCTGCGGGCTTTGCAACAATAACTCTCCTTTCAAAATCCCGTTCACCCGCTCCGCCAACGCATTCTGGTAGCAGTCATACCCATCCGTCATCGAGCATTTCACCCCGTACCGTTCATGTAATGACTGATACAGCCCAGAGCAATACTGCACGCCGCGGTCAGAGTGATGGATGAGTTCACCGCCGCCACGTCGTTGCTTCAGTGCTTTCTTGAACGCCATCGCCACCGATTCGGCGTGCATCCCTTCGTGCACGTGATGGCCCACTATCTTGCGTGAGTAGGCATCCGTCACCAGGCTCAGGTACAGCGGCCCGCTTCTGGCTGGCAGATAGGTGATATCAGCGACCCAGACCTGCTCCGGGGCCACCGGTGTGACCTGCTCTGGCCCCGCCTTGAGCAAGTTGGGATGACGGTAGAAACGGTGAAAACTGTGGGTGGTCTTGTGATACGCCCGCCTGGGCTGCACCAGCAGGCGGTGCTCGGCCAATATCTGAAACAGCCTGTCCCGCCCGACCTTGAGCCCGCCATCATCCTGACCCTGCAGCAGATAATGCAGCTTGCGAGTGCCCACCCGCGGTTGTCGCAGTCGAACCTGACGCACAAAACGCACCACTTGCAATCCCTGTGCATGGCGCTCGTCGGCGACCCGATTGCGCTTGTAGTAAGCCTGCCGGCTTATCCCCAGAAACAGGCAAGCCCTGACAATGGTCAGCCTCTCGACTTGCCGCTGCGAGAGGACTTGCCGGGTCGCTTTTTTACGATGGAGACGCCGTAGTCATTCTTCAGTACATCGACGACGGCCTCAAAGAACTGGGCCTTCTGACTCATCAACGCCAGCTGTTGCTCAAGTTCCTTGATGCGCTGTTCGGGCGTCTGATTGTCGTGGTCAGGCATGGTGATGCTCCTGCCGGCACGCACAGAAGCCCCCTGGCTCCAATCTTGCCGACCATGTTTACGCAACCATACCAGAACGGTGGAGCGGCCCTGAATGCCATAACGCACCTGAGCCTGTTTGTAGGTGAGCTCGCCTTTTTCAATCTGCTCGACCAGCGCCAGTTTAAAAGTCAGCGAGTAATCGCGCTGTGTCCGTTTCACACCTTGTCCCATCGGGCTCTCCATTTATTGGGGGGAAAGGTGTAAACCATATTCAGGACGGGACATTGATTACAAAAAAGCGAGCCAACGGCTCGCTTTTTTATTGCCTCCGGGTTGCCATCACACCGCCCGCCTTCAGAAAATCCCGCCGCCGCCGCTAACCCAGATAACCGGGGGAGCACACTATGGCCAGATTATCCTTATCACTGCTGTTATTGACCTTGCTGGCTGGCTATGGGGCAGAGGCGAGCGAGGTCGCGCCCCCCGTTGCCGAGCCAATGCCCCTCGACCATTGGCAAGCGAGCGACTGGAAAGGGCTACCCGATGCCACCCAGATCGACAAGCAGACGGTGCTGTTCGCCAAACACGACAGTGAAAACTATCTGGGGCTCGCCATTTTACTGCCCGACTGGCAGCGCAGCGGCCAGCTCTGGCAACTGACTCGCGCCCTCGGTCGACTGGGCTTTGATACCCTGCTGCTGCTGCCCTCCCCCCAGCAGACCGAACTGGACCCAGCCGCCGAGAAAAAAGCGAAAAACAGCGATGCATTTCGCAAGCAGTTTGCCGAGCGGATCAGCAAGCTGGCGGATGCCAAGCTGCAGGAGGGGGGCTTCAAGCTGATCCTGGCGCAAGGTACCGGCGCCGCCTGGACTGCCAACCTCATCGCCAGCGAACAGTTGCCCGCCCCCGACGCGCTGGTGCTGCTCGATGGCTTCTTCCCCAATCAGCAGAGCAACCAGACCCTGGCCAAACAGGTGGCTCAGGCGGCCATCCCCACCCTGGACCTCTATCAGGAGGATGGCGGTCGCTGGCCACTGCTGGCCGCCGAGGCCCGCAGAAGCGAGAGCCGGCGCAGCAACAAGCTCAACTATCGCCCCTACGCCCTGATGGAGCTGGAGGAGACCCCCACCCGCATTCAGGGCTGGCTCAACCATCTGGGCTGGCTCTGACCTCGGGCCACAAAGCGCGCGCAACATCACATCTGCCGGATAAAGCCCTGCCATGACACGGCGATGGACTGGCTCTGACTGCATCCTCTTTGGCATCATGGCCTCTCGAACCTGAACAATGGCAGGAAGGCCCATGCAGCAGATTGTGTTTCTCGACAGCGATACCCTGGATGCGGGCATCACCCTGCATCACCCCGACTTCCCCCACCACTGGCAGAGCTATCCAAGTACTACCCCGGAACAGGTGGTGGAACGGCTCAAAGATGCCAGCATCGCTATCATCAACAAAGTACGGATCGGCGCCGCCGAACTGGCCCAGCTGCCGGAGCTCAAACTCATCGCCCTGGCCGCAACCGGCAGCGACAACGTGGATCTGGAAGCGTGCCGCGCCGCCAACGTCGGAGTGTGCAATATCCGCAACTACTCGGGCCCCTCGGTGCCGGAGCACGCCATGGCGCTGATGCTGGCCCTGTCACGCAACCTCTTCTGCTGGCGCCAGTCGCTGCTGGAGGGACGCTGGCAACAGAGCGGCCAGTTCTGCTTTTTCGACCACAACATCATGGATCTGCACGGCAAGCAGCTTGGCATCATCGGCAAAGGGACACTCGGTCAGGCGCTCGGCGAGCGGGCCAAAGGGATGGGGATGACAGTGCGTTACGCCCAGAGCCAGGTCGGCACCAGTCACGACGAGGATCGCCTACCCCTCGACGAGTTGCTGCAAAGTTCGGATGTGATCAGCCTGCACTGCCCGCTCACCCCCTACACCCGCAACCTCATTGGCGAGCGGGAGCTGGATCTGATGAAACCGGGCGCTCTGCTGATCAACGTCGGCCGCGGTGGGCTGGTGGATGAGGAGGCGCTGCTGCAAGCGCTGGCCAACGGCCGCCTCGGCGGTGCCGGTTTCGATGTGGCGAGCGTCGAACCCCCGCCCCCCGACCACCCCTTGATGAAGGCGCTGCAATACCCTCACTTCATTCTGACCCCTCATGTGGCCTGGGCCAGCGAAGAGTCGATGCAGCGACTGGCCGACCAGCTTATCGACAACATCAACGCCTTTGCCGCCGGTCGTCGCCAGCACCGGCTGGTGTAACCGCACGAGCGAGTCACCGCAAAATCGAGTGACCACACCATGCAAAACGGGACCAACAGGCCCCGTTTTGCATCTTCCGCACTCACTGCGCGCACATCAATCGTCGTCGTGCCATCTGTGCTTTTTATGCTTTTTGTACTTCTTGTGGTGCTTGTGATGGTGATGATCGTCGTCATCATCGTAATAGCGATCCTGGCTCTTGTGGCCATCGCCGGTCTTGGCACCGATGGCCGAACCGCTCGCCCCGCCGACCCCGGCGCCGATCAGCTGGCCGGTATCACCACCGACACTCTTGCCGATGGCGGCACCGCCCAGCGCCCCCACCGCGCCGCCAAGGGCCGCTTCATTCTTGTTGCCCTTGTTGGCCGTCGCAGCCCCACCGGCAGCACCGCCCAACGCAGCCCCCACCAGCGCACCGGTATCGCCACCCAGCTCCTTGCCGATCATGGTGCCCGCCACACCACCTGCACCTCCACCCAGAATGGTATTGAGGGTCTCGGAGGCGTGCACGGTCGCGCTGCCAGCCAGCAAGGTGCCCAGCAGTGCCAGTGCGCGAAGAGCACGCGAATTCATCTCCATGGGTACTCCTGTCAAACCTGATTAATATTCAGCGGCACTATACAAAGTGCCACGGGGTTCGCCAGCCGGTAGAAATGAGGGATGCGACAGTCAATGGCCGCACGGCTACTGCCAAAAATGGAAGAGTAAAATCAAGCGATTGAATTTAAAGATTAAAATCATCAAAAAGCCAAACTATTACGGCAGGGTGACCCACAATCTGGTTGTCGTGTCCCGGCACAGGCCCGCCGCGCTGGGACAAAAGCTGTCAGTCAGCAGCCTCATCCGCCAGATGCCAGCAGTCCCGGCTAGCCTCCTTGCTACGATAAAGGGCTGCATCAGCACGCTCGAAGATGGGGTCGGCAACGGGTGAATGGCAGGCGCCGCCGATACTCAAGGTGACCTGCCCCTTGTGCTCACGCCACTGTTGATGTCGCACCACGTCAAGCAGACAATTGAGCTTCTCCGCAAGCTCATCCTGTGGCTGTTGCAGCAGAGCGGCAAACTCATCGCCCCCAATCCGGTAAACTGTGCTCACCCCCAGCACATCAGCAAGACAATTTGCCACCCGGCAAAGCACCTGATCGCCGAAGGCATGACCCCGACTGTCATTGAGTCCTTTGAAGTGATCAATATCAAACAACAGCAGCCAGAAGTGCTCCCCCCTCAGCTCCAGCGCGCTCTTGTGCTGCTCGAAGGCTCGCCGGTTCATGATACCGGTCAGAGGGTCCCGCAACAGCGCATCCTGCCCCTTGAGGAAGCTGGCCCTGACCTGATCGATCTCGTTCAGGCTGCGTCGCACAAACCAGGTATTGGCCTTGGTGATGGGGGGAGAGCTCTCCAGATTGCGCACGATACCGGTCAGTGAACCCGACACCAGCGCCTGCTCCTGGCGGAAGATCCGCACCAGCAGACTCAGCGTGCAACACCAGATGGCAAACAGGGAGATCAATGGCAAAACCACCATCTGCAGCGCCTCATAGAGGCTGTTGCGAAACAGCACGGGCGGCAGATAGATATTGAGATCCCAGCCAATATCCGCCAGCTCGCGCTTAAGGAAAGTGCCATGACACAACACATCCAGACCGAGCCACTGCTGGCCCTGATGCTGCTCGATGGGGTGATCTGCCAGCAGATCCATATTGCTGCCCACCACCAGCTGGCCGCTGTCGCGCAAGGTAAGATAGAGTGCAGCCTGATTGCCACCAACCGTCCGCTGTAGCGCCTGCTGCAGCGAGTCGAACGACATGTCGACCATCAGCAGCCCCAGCAGCTGCCCCTGATCGTCCCGCACCCGTTTGATCAGGCTGAGTATCAGTTCATTGGTATTGTATTCAGGGTAGGGGCCAAACCAGACGAGCTCGTCGCCCGGCATGGTGGTCACCTGATACCAGGGTCGCAGCGCCGCCTGATAACCGGGGGGCGGTAGCCAGTCCGGGTAGCTGTCGATACGATCCGCGTTCAGGTTGTAAAAGTAGATGTAGTGGTTGCCTGGTTTGATCTTGTGTGCAATGGCCCAGATGGGGGAGTCGGCCAGCCCGCCGCGAGCGATCTTCTCCTTGTCGAGCGAGGCCTCCAGCACCGCCAGTTGCCGCTCATTGACCTTCACCATCTCGTGGATCAGGGACGCTTCAACGGAGGATGCCATGTGGCCGAAACCGGATACCGTCATGTCGATATCCCTCAGATAGCTGGCAATAGCCATGATGATCGTCACTATCAGGATCATCAAACCAATCAATGCAGAGAGGGGGACAAGCACATAGTAGCGTTTATTGAGATACGAACGGCTCACATCACATCCGAACCAAGAAAACATACGGGGATTGTGGGAGAGAAAGGAGAGTAAATCATTGATTAATATCACTTTCGCGCCCCTTAAATGGCATTTCCAACATTAACGAAACGTCAGGGTTCGCAAACGAATATCAACTGACAGGAAAAACGCTAGTTACCCCGGGTTAACCTCGTTCTGCATTGCGGGTGTTATAGTCTATACCTGATTCGGCAGGCGCTGGACAAACCGTCCATCACCGGCTGCAACGCCAAGCAGAACAAGGAGATGTTATGAGCAGTCCGTTTATCGAACAGATCAAAGCACGTCGTACCATCTATGCCCTGGGCGACCAGGTCTCCCATACGCCGGAGCAGCTGACGGCCCTGATCCAGGATGCCATCAGACACAGCCCCTCCTCCTTCAACTCCCAGAGCTCCCGCGCCGTCATCCTGTTTGGCGCCCAGCACCACAAGCTGTGGGATATCGTCAAAGCCGAGCTGAAAAAGATTGTGCCGCCGGAAGCCTACGCCCAGAGTGAGGCAAAGGTGGATGGCAGCTTCCGCGCAGGCTTCGGCACTGTGCTGTTCTTCGAAGACACCGACGTCATCAAGGATCTGCAGCAAAAATTCGCCCTCTATGCAGACAACTTCCCCATCTGGTCGGAACATGCCACTGGCATCGCCCAGTTTGCGGTCTGGACGACGCTGGCACAGGAGAAAGTCGGTGCCTCCCTGCAGCACTACAACCCGCTGATCGACGAGGCGGTACGCAAGGAGTGGAACCTGCCCGCCAGCTGGCTGCTGCGTGCCCAAATGCCCTTTGGCAGCATCAAGCAACCGGCCGGCGACAAGACCTTTATCGACGACGCTACCCGTTTCCGCGTTTTCAAATAACCGTTGAGAAAGCAAAACGCCCCCGCATCTCGAGGGCGTTTTTATTGCGGCATACAGTGTTGATGGCGATGGTTCATACCGCAATCTGCGGTCGTAATACGCTCTATCCACCGCTCAGGCGAGCAGCGTCACCAGCAGGGACGCCTCCCCCGGCTCCACATTCAACTCGTGCCAGCCTCAGCCGTGTTGGCTACTTAGCTGTTCGATAATGGTGCCGCGCAGCAGGGCTCTCCCTTCGTCGATGCGAGTTGATCGGGAGAGTCCTTTCGCCCACATCAGCGCCAACGTGCGACTCAGCACTGGCTCGTGCAGCGCCACGACTTTCAGCTGGGGATCGCGCTGGTTCGCGGCATAGAGTCCGGGCAGGATAGCAACTGCCAACCCTGAGCGCACCAAGCCGTAAAGCGTCTCGACATAATCTGTGGTGTATCTGGGCTTGAGCCCGGGCAACTGGCTCTGCGCCAGTCCGTTGACCTGCCGGCTGACGTTGCCTCTGGCAAAAAGGGCGATGTCGCGGCGGGTCAGCTCCTGCCAACTGATGACATCCTCCGTTGCCAGCGGATCTTGCCGGTTGATCACCGCCACCAGCGCATCGTCCAGCAGCGGCGTCACCTCCAGCGAATCGGGCAACTCGCCATCCAGAACGCCAATTCCCGCATCCAGAGACCCCTCGGCCAGCGCCTGCAGCAGACCGTCGTTGGTGTGATCCTGAAATTCAACCCGCAATCCCGGAAACTGCTGCTGCAGACGGGCGGCCGCCAGCGGAAACATCAGGGTGCAGGCCGACGGGATCAGACCGATTCGCAGGGTGCCATCGCCCCCTTCGACCATCACCTGCTGCATATCGGCAAAAGCGGCATGGGCCACATTGAGCAGCCCCTTGGCGTGAGGCAAAATCGCCTCCCCCTGTTCGGTCAGGGTGACCGCCTGCGCGGTGCGGTGAAACAGTTTGCCGCCTAGTACAGATTCAATCTGGCGCAGGGCACTGCTCAGAGCAGGCTGGCTGATGGCCATCTGATTGGCCGTTTCGGTGAAGTGGCGCAGCTGGGCCAGCGTGACAAAATACTGGATCTGCTTGAGAGAGAGCGCAGGCAGACGGCGCCAGGGTTCGGACATGAAATCGACAACCGGAGAAAAACGTTTGCAGCAGCATAACCCTTTCTTATCCAGTTATAAATTCTTTGCGCTATGCACGGGCCAATCCCCTCCCTAAAGTGGGCCCATTATTCCCCTTGTCAGGCCATCTCCTTCATGTGTGAACAAGATGCATCCCTCAACTTGCGCCGCCGCGCCGTGCAGGCAGCCCTCGGCGAAGCACCCTTCGATCTGCTGCTGACCAACGCCAACCTGATCGACATGGTGACCGGCGAGATCCGCCCCGTCGACGTGGGGCTGGTCGGCCCGCTGATCGCCAGCGTCCATCCGGTCGGCTCCTTCCAACAGGCACGCGAGACCCACGATCTGGCCGGCGCCTATCTCTCGCCCGGTCTTATCGACAGCCATGTCCATGTGGAGAGCTCCCACCTGACGCCGGAGCGCTACGCCGATGTGGTGGTCGCGCAGGGCACCACCACCATCTTCTGGGATCCCCACGAACTGGCCAATGTACTCGGGCTGGCGGGGGTACGCTATGCCATCGACGCCAGCCGCAATCTGCCGCTGCGGGTCATCTGCGCCGCCCCCTCCAGCGTTCCCTCGACGCCGGGTCTCGAGATGTCGGGCGCCGACTTCCACGGCCCCGAGATGGCCACCATGCTGGAGTGGCCGGAGGTGGCGGGGATCGCCGAGGTGATGGACATGCAGGGGGTGCTGGGCGGCAGCGAGCGGATGACCGGCATTCTGCACGCCGGTTTGCAACGCAATGCCCTGATTGAGGGACACGCCCGGGGCCTTAGTGGTCACCGGCTGCAAGCCTATCTGGCCGCCGGAGTTAGCTCGGATCACGAACTCACTTCGGCTGCCGATGCGCTGGAAAAATTGCGCGCCGGGCTCACCCTGCAGCTGCGCGGCTCCCACCCCTACCTACTGCCGGAGATCGTCGCGGCGCTGAAACAGCTGCCCCACCTCTCCTCCCAAATCACCCTCTGTACCGACGATGTGCCGCCCGACATGCTGCTGGAGAAAGGGGGCATGATTGCGCTGGTCAAGCTGCTGGCTGAGCTGGGGCTGGCGGTGCCCGATGTGCTGCGAATGGCCACCCTCAATGCCGCCATCCGTCTGCAACGCAACGATCTGGGGCTGGTTGCTGCGGGCCGCTGCGCCGATCTGGTGGTGTTTGACAACCTCACCGATCTCAACCCGCTCTGGGTCTACAGCCGTGGCCAGCGGGTTGCCCGCCATGGCGCCATTCTCCCCCCTCCAAGCCTGCCGCTGGCTGCCAGACACCGCGCGATACCATGCAGATCCCCCTGCGCACGCTGGAAGACTTTGTCATTCGGGTGCCCGGACTGACTGCGGGGCGTGCCCGTTTCAAGACCATCAAGGGGGCCCGCTTCACCCAGTGGAGTGAAACCGAGGTTGAGGTTCGGGATGGTCAGGTCATCGTGCCAGCGGGATTTAGCCTCATCTCGGTGCAACACCGCCATGGTCGCCATCAGGCGGGAACCCGGCTGGCACTGCTGGAGGGGTGGGGCGAGCTGCAAGGAGCCATCGCCACCAGCTACTCCCACGACTCCCACAATCTGGTGGTGCTGGGGCGCGACCCGCAAGAGATGATGCTGGCCGCCAACACCCTGATCACCAGCGGGGGTGGCATGGCGGTAGTCCAACAGTGTGAGGTGCTGGCCCACGTTGCTATGCCCATCGCCGGCATGCTCTCCGACCTGCCGGCCAGCGAGCTGGCCGCCAGCTTTCACGCTCTGCGCGAAGTGAGCGGCAAGGTGGTGGAGTGGGAGCCCCCCTACCGTGTCTTCAAGGCCATCGAGGGAACCTGCCTTGCCTGCAATGCGGGGCCCCATCTGACCGATCTCGGCCTCACCGATGGGCTGACCCGCGAGATTGTCGATCCCTTCATCTGCTGCTGGCCCCACGATGCCAGCCAAGCCGATTAACACCGAGGAGAACAGCGTGAACCCTGTCGCCATTATTCTGGATACCGACCCCGGCATCGACGATGCCGTTGCCATCGCCGCCGCCCTGTTTCACCCCGGGATCGAGCTGGCGCTCATCACTACGGTCGCCGGCAATGTCGATGTCAGCAAGACCACCCGCAACGCCCTGCGCCTGCTGCACTTTTTCGGCAAAGAGGTGCCGGTGGCACAGGGGGCCAGCCAGCCACTCGTGCGCCCCCTCGACAATGCCAGTCATATCCACGGCCACTCCGGTCTCGATGGTTACGAGTTTGCCGAGCCCGGCCAACAGCCGATGCCGATGCATGCCGTCGAAGCCATGAAGGCCACCCTGCTCGCCAGCGAACAACCCATGACGCTGGTGCCCATCGGGCCGCTGACCAATATCGCCCTGCTGCTCACCCTGCATCCCGAGTGTCGGGAGAAGATCGCGCGGATCGTGCTGATGGGCGGCTCGGCCGGTCGGGGCAACCACACCCCCAATGCCGAGTTCAATATCTACGTGGATCCCGAGGCGGCCCACATCGTCTTCAGCAGCGGTCTGCCCATCGTGATGTGCGGGCTCGATGTCACCAGCCGGGCCACCCTGACCGGCGAGATGATTGCGGCGCTGCCCGCCCTCAACCGCACCGGCGCCATGCTCCACGCCCTGTTCGGCCACTATCGCGGCGGCAGCATGCAGACCGGGCTCAAGATGCACGATCTCTGCGCCATCGCCTATCTGGTACGCCCCGACCTCTTTATCATCCGGGCTTGCCATGTGGCCATCGAGACCTGGGGTGAACACACCCTCGGCACCACCTCGGTGGATATCAACAACCGGCTCAAGCGAGCGCCCAACGCCGAGGTGTGCCTCGATATCGACGTGCCCGGATTCAGGGCCTGGTGCATGGAGACCCTTGCCCGCGCCATCTGATCCCGAACCGCCAGCTCGCTGGCCCATTTACATCAAGAAGAGAGTGTTGGAAACATGCTGGAAATACTTGTCAGCACCCTGATCCTGGTCATCTGCGGCTATCTCATCGCCAAAAACTACGATGCCAAGATAGTGCTGTTTGGTGCTGGACTGCTGCTGATGTTTGCCGCCGTCGGACTGGGTCACCCCCTGCTGCCTGCGGCGCAGAACAGCGGCCTCAGCTGGCTTGATCCCTTCGTCCAGATCAAGCAGATCTTCATCAGCCAGATGGGCAATGTCGGGCTCACCATCATGGTGCTGTTCGGCTTCTCCAGCTACATGAGCCACATCGGCGCCAACGACGTCACCGTCATGCTGCTGACCCGCCCCTTGAGCCGCATCCGCTCCCCCTACCTGCTGGTGCCGGTGATTTTCCTCCTGGGCAACCTGCTCTCGCTGGTGGTGCCGAGCGCTGCCAGTCTGGCGGTGTTGCTGATGGCGACCCTCTATCCGGTGCTCAAGGCGTCGAACATGTCCTCCCTCACCGCGGGGGCCGTCATTGCCACCACCGCCACCATCATGCCCAGCCCGCTGGGGGCCGATAACGTGCTGGCCGCCCAGAAACTGGGGATCCCGCTGGTGGAGTACATCGTCTCCTACCACGCTCCCATCTCGCTGCCGACGCTGGCGTTGATGGCGGTGGTGCACTATTTCTGGCAGAAGGCGATGGACAAGCGCCAGCAGGCACGCGGCGGACTGGAGGAAAAAGAGGAGTCGCTCGCCGTGCCCACCGGCTTGCCACCCGCCTACTACGGCCTCTTCCCGGTGCTACCACTGGTGCTGGTGCTGCTGTTCGGCATCTGTTTCACCCATATCTCCCTCGGGCTGGTTGAGATCACCTTCGTCTGCCTGCTGCTCACCATAGGGGTAGAACTCTTGCGCAAAGGCAATATCAAGGAGACCAGCAAGGAGTTCGCCATCTTCTTCACCGGCATGGGAACAGGTCTGGCTCAGGTGGTCTCGCTCATAGTAGCGGCCAGCATGCTGGTGGAGGGACTGAAAGCCATCGGCATCATAGATACCCTAGTGGAAAGCGTGAAGCACATAGACGGCGTTGGCTCCATCCTGATGTTCTTCTTCTCCGGCACGGCAGCGCTGATCGGCTTTATCAGCGGCAGCGGTCTGGCGGTCTTCTACTCCTTTATCAACATCATTCCCGAGATCACCGAGAAGGTCGGCGTCAACAGTGTCGCGGTGGCCCTGCCGATGCAGCTCACCGCCAACCTGATCCGCTCCATGTCGCCGGTCGCCGCGGTGATCATCGTCATCGCCTCGATCACCGGCAGCAACCCCATCGAGATCATCAAGCGCACCTCAGTGCCCATCATCTCGGGCATCATCTGCTGCATGACCCTCTCCTACCTGCTGTTCAGCTAAACCCGCTCCATCTGCAGGCGATCAATCCGGTCGCCTGTAGACGGTTTTTTATCCCCGGTTGAAAGGGAACCCACTACAGGTAAGCGCCCGGAAGATAATCGGTGTGGACCGTCTATAACTTTTGCGACCAAGAGCCACATACGCCTGAGTAACTGACCGCCAGCCATCAGGCTCAGCCCCCTAATTCAACTCCCAGAGCTCTCGCGCCGTCATTCTTTGTTGGCGCCCTGCATCGACAGCATCACCAGCAGGGACTCGCTTTCCCCCGACTCCACCTTCACCTCGCACCAGTCGCGGATCACCGCCACCACCGCCGGATTGAGCGGCGCATCGCCCCCTACCTGCACCACGGTGCAACCTGCACGCAGGGCGCTCTCGATACCGGCCGGGGCATCCTCGAACACCAAGCAACGATCGGGCGAGACGCCAAGCCGTTCAGCCCCCAGCAGATAGGGCTCGGGATCGGGCTTGCCATTGATCACAGCTTCGGCCCCCACGAGCACAGCCGGCAGCGGCAAACCGGCACAATTCAGGCGATGGCGGGCAACCTGCTCACTGGCGGAGGTCACGATGGCCCAAAGCTCTGGCGGCAAGTGGCGCAGCAACTCGCCAGCTCCTGCGATGGCGTCGCCGCCTGTATGCAGCATCTCCAGCTCGTCGAGCCGCGCCGCCTCCCGCTCCACATCCAGCTGCGGGGCCAACGCCCGGATCACCTCACGTGAGCGCATACCGTGGCACATAGCCAACACCGGCTCTGGGGCAAGCTGATGATGCTGGCACCAGAACCGCCACACCTTCTCCACATCGCAGGTAGAGCAGACCAGGGTGCCATCCATATCGAGCAGCAGGGCGGATACCGACAGGGTGATCGTGTTCATGCCACCACTCATACAGGCACCCCGGCCAGCTCGGGCAGAGAGCCAGAGAGCGCATCGGCAAAGGTCTGCTGCTGGGCGGCACGCTCATAACAGGCGAGTGCCTGCTCGGTACTGCCTGCCCACACCTGCAAGGGGCCGACCACAAAACCCTGTTGCAGCAGGCTGACGAGCAGCTCCCCCGTCTCCGGGGCCGCCAATGGCTGGGCCAGCACCAGCGTGCCCTTGACCAAAAAAAGATAACGTTGAGTGGACATGATATGGCTCCTTGTTCCGGTTCAGAGGAGGGCTATTCCCCCCTTGCAGAGCCATTAGAACAAGGCGATTAGATAATTTATAATCAATAAATCGCCACTTTGGATAACCAATTGGAATGAGATTCGACTTGAGGCAACTGCAGGCGTTTGTGACGCTGGCCGACACCGCTAACTACCGGGAAGCGGCCAGCCGCCTCTTTATCACCCAGCCGGCCCTCACCAAGCAGATCCAGGGGCTGGAGCAGACGCTGGGCTGCACCCTGTTCAAACGGGGCCGCCACGGTGCCGAGCTGACAGCACTCGGTGCCCAGCTGCTCACTCAGGCGAGTGCGCTGGTCGAGCACGGTCGGGAGTTCGAAAGCCATGCACTGGCGGTGGCGAGCGGGGTAGCCGGTCGGCTCAAGATTGGCTTTGGTCTGTCGAGCTTTGCGCTTGCACCCTCACTGGTGGCCCGCTTCAAGCAGCAGGTCACGGACGTGATGGTCCATCTGCAGGATATGCCCTCCGCGATCCAGCAGGAGCAGCTGCTCTCCGGCCAGTTACAAGTTGGCTTTATGCGCAGACCTCAGGTGCCGCAGTTACAGGAGCACAGACTGCTGATCGACCGGCTGGTGCTGGCGGTGCCGACACGGATGACCGAGCCAGAACCGGCCGCATTCGACGTCCAGCAGGCACTGACCAGTCAACCCCTGTTGCAGATGGTGGGCCACCGCTGCCCCGGGCTCAGCCAGCAGATCGCCGGTTTTCTCGGCGCCAATCGGCTGACCGGCATGGTCCAGGAGGCCGAAGATATCCAGACGCTGGTGGCGTTGGTTGCGGCGGGCATCGGCAACGCCATCCTGCCACGCAGCGTCAGCTTTATCGCAGGGCCCGATGTCACCCTCTATCCTCTCTCTGGTCCCAGCTCCGAGTGGGAAGTCAGCATGGTATGGAATCCGGACTTTGCCGACCCCATCCGGGATCACTTCGTCAGGCAGGTGATCGCCAGCCATCCCCTACCGGTGTCGGCGACGCCCGAGCGCTGAAACCAACGCTCGCTGGTAGCTAACATCGTGCCACGTCAAAACAGTGCGCCCCCATCAAGGGGGCGCATGCAGGACAAAAGCGGCAATACGGCTCAACAGCTGGCGCAGTGGCTACGGTTTTTACCCGCCCCCTTGGCGCAATAAAGTGCCGCATCGGCCGCGGCCAGCAACGCCCCTTCCCCCTCCAGCGGTTGCTCTGCCGTGTAGGTGGCAATGCCAATGCTGGCGCTAAGCTGAATATTATTTGCCACCACGATGTCGAGATCGTTGATGGCCTGGCGGATCTCCTCTCCAATCCGCTGGGACGCATCTCGATCGGTATTGCCGAGGATCAGGGCAAACTCGTCACCACCAAAACGGCAGGGCAGATCCGCCGGACGTTGGCAGAAGGATTGCAGAAGATGGCCCACCAGCTGGAGGGAGCCATCCCCCATCTGATGACCAAGATGGTCATTGCACGCCTTGAAGTTATCCAGATCCAGCATGATGAGGGAGAGCGGGGTATGTTCACGCATGCTGCGCCGCCACTCGTTATGCAAAAAGCTGTTGAACAGCCGCCGATTGGCCAGTCCGGTCAGGGGATCATGTTGGGAGAGGCTGGCAACTTCCAGCTCCAGCAGCTTGCGCTCGGTGATATTGATATGGGCGATGGAAAAATACTCGGCATCAAGCCCGGGTACCGGCGCTACTCGCATCATAAACCAGCGCTGGGTGTCGGGGCTGTGGCAGGGGTATTCCAGATAGAACTTATCCTGCTGATGACGGATAACCCGGAGGATCCCCTCAACGGCAGCCAATCCCGAGGGCTCGGCTTCATCGTCACAAGCCCCCATGTAATTGACTCCGAGCCAGTTATATCCCTTGGGCATGCCGTTTTGTTCACCAAACAGCTCCCAGGCGAGATTGGTGTAATGAATCACCCCATCCCGGTCTATCACCGATATCTGGTCTTCCAGCGAATCCAGCAGCGCAGCCAGATAATGAGCCCGCTCGGAGAAGTGACTTCGCGGCCTCTGTATATCATCCACCATGATGGCCATCCTGTGGCAAAAGTGGCATACCGCCATCTATTAACAATAAAGTCAGCAGATAGAGTAAAGCACCCAATTTCCACTTAGCCAACTGAGACCAAATTTCACCATCGAACACCATCCGGCAAGGATTCAGGCCAGTTTCCCTGTTCCGGATAACAAGAGCACATCATGAGCATATGTATTTGATAAATCACATTTAATGACCACACCACTGATTTTCGCAGGGGATGCCATCGCCCTCTCCGTCCATTTTGGTGTTCGGGCAATGTTGCAAAAACCAGGTTGCCTCCTCGCAGGAGGTCATCTGGGAGCAATGCTGCCGACCATCACACTGGCGAATAAAGGTCGTTGCCTGTGGCGTGCTGACCTCCTCCTGATTGAAAGAGGAGACCGGCAATGGCGCCATCGACTCGGTCGAGAAACGGGAATAGATGGAAAAGAGGCCGACGAGCACCAGCAGAGGGATCAATTTGCCACTCCAGCTGCTCTTGCGACGTCGATAGGGGTTACTCCGCTCTCTGGTAGAAGTGGGTCGTGGCGGCTGACTTGCCGCCCGAAACGATGACGCCGCTGATGATGCGGCCGACGGCACGGCATCCGCCAACGTGAGCGGGCGATCGGGGAAAAAGACCTGTAACGCCCTTGGCTTGCCATCCTGGCCACTGCCGATCAGATAGGTGACACGCTCCCCCGGCTCTGGCACCCGGCCATCTGATTGCAGCGCCGTAACATGCACAAACAGCCCCGCACTGCGTGATCCATTGGTTGCCTGCTCGGCGCCATTTTGCTCCGGCGTAATAAATCCAAAGCCGCGCGCCTCGTTCCAGCTCGCGATCCGTCCCTGATAACGCATCTGTCCATCCTTGTTGTTATCCATGTGAGCACTATCTTGCCTGACAATCATGTTGCCCAAAAGCGCTGCGGCCCGACAGGGAGCCGCTGAGTCAATCTCAACACGGTGATCGGGCGCAGCCTGCGTTAAGGATCAAGCCAGCCGGGACACCTTGATGATCTCGGCGATGCGACCCAGCATCCGCAGCGAGGTGTGATGCTCGGTGGCATCTGCGGCGGCGCAGGCATCCTCCAGAATGGTGATGGCGTAGTCGCGATCGTGACCATCCCGCGCTGCCGCCTGAATGGCCCAGCTGGTGCTCACCCCGCACAGATAGAGGTGGTCGATGTGATTGGCCCGCAGCGCAGGCTCCAGCGCCGTGCCATAGAAGGGACTGACCCTGGGCTTGGTCAGCACCAGATCGCCGGGCTGCACATCCAGATCAGGATGAAAGTCGGTGCCGCTGTCAGCCAAAGAGAGCGCCCCCAACTGGTGAGCGCGACCAAACATGGGAGACCCCTTGGGTTGCAGCTGATAGCCGCCGTCAAAGCCCACCTTGATCAGCACTACCAGCCAGCCGTGGGCGCGGGCATGGGCCAGCGCCTGATTGGCATGCGCGATGGCATCCTGCTCCAGCACATGGGCTGCGGAGGCGGCAATGCGCCCATCGGGATGGGCAATATCGTTGATAAAATCGATCACCAGCAGTGCCTTGTTCATCACCTTTGCTCCTTCGCGCATTCAGCCCGTGTTATCTGGTTCCTACCTGTCAAACCAGCCCCAGTGCATAGCGCAGCGCCATCTCTTTGAGCGGGCCCGCCTTGTCCGCCAGATTGAGGGCCAGATTGCGGGCCAGCTTGAGGGGGCCAATCTCGTTGCTGAACACCCCGTAGAAGAGATCCATCCCCGACTGCATCAGCAGGTTGTCAGGACGACGGCGCCGCTCGTAACGCTCGGCCAACGCCAGTTGATACCAGTCGGCGCCAGCTCCTTGCAGCAGATCAGTCCAGCAGGCCACATCCTTGAAGCCAAGGTTGACCCCCTGCCCCGCCAGCGGGTTGATGGTGTGGGCAGCATCGCCAAGCAGCACCACCCGACCGGCGTAATAGTCGTTGGCGTGGCGGCGCACCAGCGGAAAGCTCCCCTTGCCGGTGACGGTGAACCCGCCGAGCCGACTCGGGAAGTGGCGGTGCACTTCGGCGGCAAGCCCTTCGTTGCTCATGGCAGTGAGTACCCGGATCCGGGCCGGGCTGTCATACCACACCAGAGAGCCGTGCTGACCTGGTAGTGGCAGGAAGGCGCGCGGACCGCTCGGGGTGAACTGCTGCCAAGTGATATCTTCCTGCGCAAAGTCGGTGTCGATATTGATCAGCATACAGTGCTGGCGGTACTCGAAGCGCGATACGCCGATACCCGCCAGCTTGCGGGTGTGGGATTCGGCGCCGTCGCAAGCCAGCACCCAGCGGGCCACCAGCTCGATGCCGTCGTCCAGAGTCAGCACAGCTTCATCTGCACTCTGGCGCAGGCTGGTCACCGCCGCCGGGGTGTGGGTCTGGATGGTGGGAAAATCCTCCATCCGCTTGAGCAGGGCGAGCTGTACCAACCGGTTTTCGATGATGTAGCCGAGCTGGGGCAAGCCGAGATCGGCGGCATTGAAGCGGGTGGCAAAGCCGTCCAGCTCCCAGGTCTCCAGCCGGCGATAGGGGCAGAGCCGCATCTGCTGCAGATGGTGCCAGGCACCGGCCTGCTCCAGCAGCGCCACCGAAGCCTGACTGATGGCGGAGACCCGCAGATCCAGCGGCTGCTCTGGCGCGTAATGCTCCGGCAGTTGGGTCTCGATGACCCGCACCGAGAGGCCCTGAGCCGCCAGCAGACAGGCGGTGGCGGCGCCCACCATGCCGGCGCCGACGATGGCGATATCACACTGTTCCATACATTTATTCCTGAAAGGGTGCGTCCGGCGACAGCGCCCGGACGTGAACCGGATGGCAGCATGATAGCGCAAGGGCGACTGATAAACAGTGAGACAAACGGGGAATTGCTGCGTCAAATCAAGGAGAAAGCTTATTGAGCTTGCTGGCAACAGGTATCGGGTGAGCATCATTGCCAGCTGGATATTAGCTAGGCAGTATCCAGATTGCGGAGTAAAATGCGCGGTCCTTTGACCATGCCGATTTCAAAACAAGTCAAGAGAAGCAATGAGCAAGAAACTTCACATTAAAACCTGGGGTTGCCAGATGAACGAGTATGACTCGTCCAAAATGGCCGACCTGTTGGATGCCAGCAATGGCTACACCCTTACCGAAGAGCCCGAAGAGGCAGATGTCTTGCTGCTCAATACCTGCTCCATCCGCGAAAAGGCGCAGGAGAAGGTGTTCCACCAGCTGGGACGCTGGAAAAAGCTCAAGGCCAACAAGCCCGGTCTGGTGATCGGCGTGGGTGGCTGCGTTGCCTCTCAGGAGGGCGATGCCATCCGCCAGCGCGCTCCCTATGTGGATATCGTGTTCGGCCCGCAGACCCTGCATCGCCTGCCCGCCATGATCAAGGAAGTGCAAGAGGGCCGTGGTGCCCAGGTTGATATCGCCTTCCCCGAGATCGAAAAATTCGACAGCCTGCCCGAACCGCGCGCCGAAGGGGCTACCGCGTTCGTCTCCATCATGGAAGGCTGCTCCAAATACTGTACTTACTGCGTGGTGCCCTACACCCGCGGTGAAGAGGTGAGCCGACCGCTGGACGACGTGCTCTACGAAATCGCCCAGCTCGCCCAGCAGGGCGTGCGCGAAGTGAACCTGCTCGGCCAGAACGTCAATGCCTACCGCGGCCCGACCTTTGATGGCGGCATCTGCACCTTCGCCGAGCTGCTGCGTCTGGTGGCCGCCATCGACGGTATCGATCGCATTCGCTACACCACCAGCCACCCGATCGAGTTCACCGACGACATCATCGAAGTCTACAAAGACACCCCGGAAGTGGTCAGCTTCCTGCACCTGCCGGTGCAGAGCGGCTCCGACCGTATTCTGACCATGATGAAACGCCCGCACACCATCCTGGAGTACAAATCCAAGATCCGTCGCCTGCGTGCCGCCCGTCCCGACATCACCATCAGCTCCGACTTCATCGTTGGCTTCCCGAACGAGACGGACGAGGACTTTGAAGCGACCATGAAGCTGATCGAGGATGTGGGTTTCGACATGAGCTTCAGCTTCATCTTCAGCCCGCGCCCGGGCACCCCGGCCGCCGACATGCCCGACGATGTCGACATGGAAGTGAAGAAAGCCCGTCTGGCCCGCCTGCAGCACGTCATCAACAACCAGGCGATGCAGATTGGCCGCGCCATGCTGGGCACCACCCAGCGCATCCTGGTGGAAGGGCCCTCCAAGCTCGACCCGATGCAGCTGTGTGGTCGCACCGAGAACAACCGGGTGGTCAACTTCGAAGGCCAGCACACCCTGATCGGCGGTTTTGCCGACGTGGAGATCACCGAGGTACGTCCCAACTCCCTGCGCGGCAAGTTCATCCGCGGCGAGAGCGAGATGAACCTGCGGATCGCCACCGCACCGAGCGAAATCCTGGCCCGTCGCCCGGATAACGTACCGGACGAGCTGGGCGTTGCCGCCTTCACTCCCCATTAATCCCCTCCTCCCCATTCGCCCGGCGGATGGGGAGCGCCTTGAGACGAGGATATTTTGAGCCGACACATCTCGACCCTGAATCTGCATCTGGAGCCCGCCGACAACCAGCGCCTTGCCAGCCTGTGCGGCCCCTTCGATGACAACATCAAGCAGCTGGAGCGCCGCCTCGGCGTCGAGATCAGCTACCGTGACAGCCACTTCCAGCTGGTGGGCAAACCGGCCCAGCTGGATGCCGCCGCCGTCATCCTCAAGCACCTTTATGTGGAAACCCAGCCCCTCAAGGGTGGCAAGGTGACCGATATCACTCCCGACATGGTCCATCTGGCCATTCAGGAGTCGCGAGTGCTGGAGCAGGATGACGAGCCGGCGCCGAGCATCCCCTATGGCAAGGAGGTGACGGTCAAGACCAAGCGCGGTCTCATCAAGCCACGCAGCCCCAATCAGGCACAGTACATCGCCAATATCGTGCGCCACGATATCTGCTTCGGCATCGGCCCGGCCGGTACCGGCAAGACCTATCTGGCGGTGGCGGCGGCGGTGGATGCGCTGGAGCGTCAGGAGATCCGCCGCATTCTGCTGACCCGTCCGGCGGTGGAGGCGGGCGAGAAACTGGGCTTCCTGCCCGGCGATCTCTCCCAGAAGGTGGATCCTTACCTGCGCCCGCTCTACGACGCACTGTTCGAGATGCTGGGCTTTGAGCGGGTCGAGAAGCTGATGGAGCGCAACATCATCGAGGTGGCGCCGCTCGCCTATATGCGCGGAAGAACCCTCAATGACGCTTTTATCATTCTCGATGAGGCCCAGAACACCACCACCGAGCAGATGAAGATGTTCCTGACCCGCATCGGCTTCAACTCCAAGGCGGTGGTCACCGGCGACATCACCCAGGTAGACCTGCCGCGCAACGCCAAATCCGGCCTGCGCCATGCTCTGGAAGTGCTGCAAGGGGTCGATGGTCTGTCGTTCAACTTCTTCGAGTCCAAAGACGTGGTGCGCCACCCGGTGGTGGCCCGTATCGTGCAGGCCTATGAGGCGTTCGACGCCAAACAGGCAACCGAGAAGGTGGCCGGCCAAACAAACTCCAGCAAAGAGAGCGAGCAATGAGCGTAACCCTGGATCTGCAGCTGGCCAGTGCCAGCACTGACGGCCTGCCCACCGAAGCCCAGCTGCAAGGCTGGCTCGACGGCACCATTCTCGGCTTCCAGCAGGAGGCAGAAGTGACGGTGCGTATCGTCGACGAGGCGGAGAGCAACGAGCTCAACCTCACCTATCGCGGCAAGGACAAGCCCACCAACGTGCTCTCCTTCCCGTTCGAGGCGCCACCCGGTCTGGAGCTGCCGCTGCTCGGCGATCTGGTGATCTGCCGTCAGGTGGTAGAGCGCGAGGCCAAGGAGCAGGGCAAGCCCCTCATAGCACACTGGGCCCACATGGTTGTGCACGGCAGTCTGCATCTGCTAGGTTATGACCATATCGAGGATGAGGAAGCCGAAGAGATGGAAGCGCTTGAGCGCGACATCATGCAGGAGCTCGGTTTTGCCGATCCTTATCTGAACGACGAAGAGTAAAACGCCGGACGGTCATCGTCTTGAAACAGCAGATGACCATCCTTATATAACCCGAACTATTTCAAGTGTGTTCATACGAGTAACCAAGAGAGAAAATGACCGACGATCACCCTAGTACCGGCTCGCCGAAGAAAACCTGGCTCGACAAACTCAGCCAACTCTTCCAGGGCGAGCCAAAAGACCGCAATGATTTGGTAGACGTAATAGCCGATGCCGAAGAGCGCGACCTCATCGATCAGGACACCAAGGACATGATCGAGGGGGTGCTGGAGATCGCCGATCTTCGCGTGCGCGATATCATGATCCCCCGCTCCCAGATGGTGACCATCGAGAAGTCCCAACCGGTGGATGCAATCCTGCCGGTGATCATCGAGTCCGGCCACTCCCGCTTCCCGGTGATCAACGAGGACAAGGATCATGTGGAGGGCATTCTGCTCGCCAAGGACCTGCTCCCCTTCGGGTTTGGCGGCCATCACGCCAGCGAGCCGCTGCAGCTCGAGAAAATCTTGCGCCCCACGGTGATCGTACCGGAAAGCAAACGGGTTGACCGTCTGCTCAAGGAGTTCCGTGAAGAGCGCTACCACATGGCCATCGTGGTCGACGAATTTGGTGGCGTCTCCGGTCTGGTGACCATCGAAGACATACTGGAACTGATCGTTGGCGAGATCGACGACGAGTTTGACGACATCGAGGATGAGCCGGACGAAATCCGCCGCCTCAGCAAGCGGGTCTTCTCCATCAGCGCCCTGACCGAGATCGAGGATTTCAACGACTTCTTCGGCACCAAATTCAGCGATGAAGAGGTGGATACGGTAGGCGGTCTGGTGATGCACGCATTCAGCCACCTGCCAAAGAAGGGCGAGGAGATCGAGCTGGACGGCTACCTGTTCAAGGTGATGCATGCCGACCGGCGTCGTCTGCAGCAGCTGCAGGTAAAGATCCCCGAGCACCACGCGGCGGCGCAATCCGAGCCGCAATAGGCAGATCCGCTCGATGTGTGAAACAACGCCCCGACCTCGGGGCGTTGTGCTCTCTGCCACCGGCATCGAGGCTCGCCGTTGCCCCGCTTACAGGTTAAGATACCGGCCATTCGACCCCAGTTGCACACCAAGACGAGCACCATCGCCCGTGAGATTATCCCCTGTTACTTCCAAAATTCTGTTAAGCCTCAGTGCATTGGCCTCTGGTGCCATCGCAGTGCTGGCCTTCTCCCCCTTCGGCTACTGGCCGCTGGTGATCCCTTCCCTGCTTGGCCTCTACGCCCTGCTGGACAAAGCAACGCCGAAACAGGCGGCCTGGCGCGGTTTTGGCTACGCCATGGGACTCTTTTTACCGGGGCTGTGGTGGATCCATGTCAGCATGACCGAGTTTGGCGGCATCCCGCTGCCGGTCGCCTTCGTGCTGCTGGCCGGGCTCTCCGCCTATCTGGCCCTCTACCCGACGCTCGCATGCTGGATCTTTGCCCGCTTCTTTGGCGGCCGTCACTGGAGCCGCTGGCTGCTCGCCTTCCCGGCACTGTGGTTGGTGGCTGACTGGCTGCGCGGCTGGGTGATGACCGGCTTCCCCTGGCTCTGGTTTGGCTACAGCCAGATCGACGGCCCCCTCAAGGGCTTTGCCCCCATTCTCGGGGTACAGGGCATCACCCTTGCTCTGTTGCTGTCCGCCTCCGCTATCTGGCTGGTGTGGAAATCCCGCTCCCCGCTCTGGCTGGCGGTGCCTGCCCTGCTGGTTGCCGGTGCCCACGGACTGATGCAGCTCAACTGGGTGACCCGTGGCGAGCCGGTCAAGGTGGCACTGGTGCAGGGCAATATCGCCCAGTCCCTCAAGTGGGATCCGGAGGCGCTGGCCCCCACGGTCCGCACCTATCAGGACTTGAGCCGCGAGAATCAGGATGCCGACATCATCATCTGGCCGGAGTCGGCGATCCCGGCCATCGAGAAGGCGATGGGCCCCTATCTGGAGAATCTGGACAAGGCGATGAAGGTGAACGATACCGGCCTGCTGGCGGGGATCATCCACTACGACGAGCAGCAACAGCGTTTCTACAATACCGTGCTCGGCATGGGGGTGCAGGATGCGGATGGCAAGGAGTCCTACTTCTACAACCACTCCAACCGCTACAACAAGTACCACCTGCTGCCCATCGGCGAGTTCGTGCCCTTTGAAGATCTGCTGCGCCCCATCGCCCCCTTCTTCAACTTGCCGATGTCCTCCTTCAGCCGGGGTGACGAAGTGCAGCCAAACCTGATCGCCAAAGGGCTCAAGTTTGCCGCCGCCATCTGCTACGAGATCATCTTCCCGGAGGAGGTGCGCCGCAACGTCAATGCCGATACCGACTTCCTGCTGACCGTCTCCAACGACGCCTGGTTCGGCACCAGCATCGGCCCCTGGCAGCATATGGAGATCGCCCGGATGCGCGCGCTGGAGCTGGCTCGTCCGCTGCTGCGGGACACCAACACCGGTATCACTATCGTTACCGAGATCGATGGCAGCATCATCGGCCAGATCCCGCAGTTTGAAGCGGGTGTGCTGCGCAGCGAGGTGCGTCCCGCCCACGGCGAGACCCCCTACATGCGCTTTGGCAGCTGGCCCCTCTACGGTCTGACCGTGCTGCTGCTGGGTCTGGCGCTGGCGCTGCGCCCCAAGGCTCACCCCTGGGCCCGCGAGCTGTAACGCCAATCCGCAATCCCCGATAAAAAACGAGGCGCCCACAGGCGCCTCGTTTTTTTTACGACAGCTAATCACGCATCTTTTTGCAGGCAGCAGATCACATAGCCGTAACTGCCAAGATATTGGCGGTGGATGGCCACTTCCCGGCTCAAGTCCTGCCAGGCAGCACTCTCCCCCAGCTCGTCTCGATAGCGCACCAGATTGACCTCGATAGGGTCCAGATAGTTGTTCCAGGCGCTCATCGGCAAGGGAGTGTGTGACAGGCAGCGGTAGCCTGCCGCTTGTACCGTCTCAAGCAGGCCCGCCAGCGTCTGCATGGCGGGATAATCCTGCTGCCAGAATGCCAATGCCTCCTCGGGCGGGTTATCGGTCAGCCAGACCGCATCACTGAGCACGATGCAAGCCTGTGGGCTCGCAAGCAGCGGACGCCACGCCTTCAGTGCATTGGCAACCCCCATCACGTAAGCGCTCCCCTCTGCCCAGATGAGGTCGGCCGGGGCCAGATCGTCCGGCAGTGCCGCCATGTTGGCGCAGAGGGTGGAGACATGCTCAAAGCCCGCAGCACGGGCGGAGTGCGCCACGGCGGCCAGCGCCTCCTCTTCCAGATCGATGGCCACAATGGCGGCATCAGTCACCTGAGCCAGCGCCATGGTCGAGGCACCGCGCCCGCAGCCCATGTCGAGGATCCGGCGCGGCCGGATGGGCAAGGCGGCAAACTGCTGCTGGGTGAAGGCGCGATCCCCCGGCCCCCAGTAACTCATGCCATCCAGCAGCTGGATAAAGTCCTTGATGTAACGCTCATGTTCATTCATGTCTTTGCTCAACCATTGCAAGTGGTAGCGATCTTTCTCGCTAAAACCCTGTTTCATCACCCACGCGAAGTAGGCCTCCGGTGCCTCGCGCTGCAGTTGCAGCTGCCAGGCCTTGAATTCCTCACCGGAGCGCGGGCGCAGCCCTGCCAGATCCGCCAACAGATCCCGGGCGAGCTGCATCCGCGCCAGCTCCTCATCGAGCTCCCTGACCCGGGCCTGCAATGCCGCCTGATCTATCTCGCCAGCCAGACAGGCGAGGCACTGCTTGAGGCTGAGACCACCTGCCTGCAGGGCCTGCACCATCTGCAGTCGCTGCAGATCCCCCTCGTCATAGTGGCGATAACCGTTGGCGGCCCGGGTGCCGACAATCACCCCCAGCTTCTCGTAATAGAGCAGGGTGGAGCGGGCGAGACCGCAGCGGCGGGCCAGTTCGGATATTTTCATGGCAATCACTCACGGTGCGGGCCCTCAGGTGACCCGATAGAGACGAGCTTAAACTGTGAAGCTATAGACAGGTCAACGCCCTTTTCCAGAAATCCGCCAACAAAAACGGCCACCCGAGGGTGGCCGTTGTCAGCGATAGGGCTGCGATGCTCTTGACTCAGAGACCGGCTGCCTCCAGATGCTCCACCAGCAGCTGCACGCTGCGGTTGCCGCGCCACTCGTTGACGTCAAGCCGGTAGACAAGCCGCACCCGCTTGACCGAGGCATCGGGCCAGCGCTTGAGATCGACGCCAAAGGCGATGGCATCCACCGCATGACCGGAATCGGTTGTCAGCATCATCTTGAGGTGCTTCTCCCCCACCAGCCGCTGCTGAACCAGCACGAACTCGCCGTCGAACAGCGGCTCGGGGAAGGCCTGACCCCAGGGGCCGGAGGCGCGAATCAGCTCCGCCAGCTCGAGGTTGAGCTCGTCTGGCAACAACTCGCCATCGGTGAGCAACACCCCGGTCAAAAGCTCCGGTGTCACCAGCTCACTAATGACCGCCTCAAAGGCCCGACCGAACGCCTCGATGTTGGCCTTGGGCAGGGTCAACCCCGCCGCCATGGCGTGGCCGCCAAACTTGCCCATCAGGCCCGGATGGCGGGTATCGAGCAGTTCCAGTGCATCGCGCAGGTGCACGCCGGGGATGGAGCGGCCGGAGCCCTTGAGCTCGGTCTCGCTGCTCTCGGCAAAGGCGATGACAGGGCGGTAGTACTTCTCCTTCACCTTGGAGGCCACCAGCCCCACCACCCCCTGATGCCACTCGTCCCGGTGCAGCACTATGCCCGACGGCACCTCGCCATCGCGAAAACGGATCTGCTCCAGAGTGGCGAGGGCCTCCTGCTGCATCCCCTGCTCAATCTCCTTGCGCTCCTGATTGAGGCTGTCCATCTCGGCCGCAAGCTGGCGCGCCAGATTGAGATCATCGCAGAGCAGACAGGCGACCCCGAGGGACATGTCATCGAGACGGCCCACCGCATTGAGGCGTGGCCCCAGCGCAAAACCGAGATCGGCGGCGGTGAGGCGGCGACCATCGCGGCCCGACACATCCACCAGCGCCTGAATGCCGGGGCGACAGCGCCCGGCCCGGATCCGCTGCAAGCCCTGATGGACCAGAATGCGGTTGTTGCCATCGAGCGCCACCACATCGGCCACCGTGCCGAGGGCCACCAGGTCGAGGTAATCCGCCACATTGGGGGCTCGCAACCCTTGCCGTTCGTACCAGCCAAGCTGACGCAGATGGGTGTTGAGGGCCGCCATCAGATAGAAGGCCACCCCCACCCCGGCCAGCGACTTGGAGGGGAAGTCGCAACCGCGCTGGTTCGGGTTGACGATGGCATCGGCATCAGGCAGCTCCTGACTCGGCAAATGGTGATCGGTAACCAGTACCTGCATGCCCGCCGCCTTGGCTGCCGCCACCCCGGCGATGCTGGAGATACCGTTATCCACCGTGATCAGGAACTCGGCGCCACGGGCCACCGCCAGCTCGACAATTTCGGGGGTGAGGCCGTAGCCAAACTCGAAGCGGTTGGGCACCAGAAAATCGATGTGGCGACCCCCCATGGCGCGCAGGGCCAGCACACACAGGGCCGAACTGGTGGCGCCGTCGCAGTCGAAGTCACCGACAATCAGGATCCGTTTCTGGGCGGTCAGGGCATCCGCCAGCAGCGGCACCGCCTGCTCCATCCCATAGAGGCGCTGGGGCGGCAACAGCTGGCTGGCGCTGCGCTCCAGCAGGGCGGGATCCTCTACGCCACGGCTGGCGAAGATTTGGCGAAGCAGGGGATGCAAGGCGGCAGGCAGATGGGAATCATCAACTCGCGGACGACGACGGATTTGCAGGGACATCAATATGATCCAGTATCTTGAGCAGCTGTTCGGGGCTCTGATACCCGCGCACCAGATCCCCGTCGGAGGAGACCCAGGCCGGCAGTACCTTGACCCCCAACCATTGGCTCAGGCCAATATTTTGGATAAGGGTCTCACTACATGCCGTTTGAGGCAAATAGGCTTTTAACGGATCATTTTGCAGCAGGGGATCGCTGCACCAGTCGGCGGCCCGTTCGGCGTGATCAATCACCGGATAGAGTGCCACGCTCACCCCGGATGCCTGCAAGTGTTGCAAGGTGCCGGAGAGCTGACGGCGCTTTGCGTCCTGCTCGCCGAGAAACAGCGCAACCCGGTGACGCTCATCCCGGGCCTTGAGCACGATGGGGGCATGGGCCACCTGTGCCAAGCCAAGTCGGCGCTGCTCGCGCATACCCGAGATGGTCAGGTTCTTCATGTCGCGGGTCATATCCAGCATGACCCCCTGCACCACATAATCCCCTTTGGCATCGCTGTAGAGCACCCCCTGCGAGGTGCCCAGCATATACAACCCCGCGATCGGGGTCGGTTCAACCAGATAGACGGGGACCCCCAGCCGGGCTGTGATGGTCTGTTTCAAGGCTTGGGTATCCATCCCCGCTCTGGCAGCAAATGTGCACAAAAGCATCATTCCCAGTAGTAAATACTTCACTTGTTTACTCACGTGGTATGAATGAATCGACTCAGCAAACTACAGCAGCACAGCTCATCATTCAACCAGCTACTTACCAAAAAATTAATATCACTTTGTACCAAAAAAATGGCTCCCCCCGATTGCCAAGGACTCATAACGCCCGCAAGCTAGTCAGGACGACAGGAACAACGCGGCTTAGCCTCTGTTTTTCCTGACAAGAGTTCGCCCTTTGGCAAGGGTAATCAACGCGCTATCTTGTTTAATTTCGGAGGAAATAATGAGTCTGATTCAAGAATTCAAAGCCTTTGCCGCCCGCGGCAACGTCATCGATATGGCGGTCGGTATTATCATTGGTGCCGCCTTCGGCAAAATTGTCTCCTCTTTTGTCGGTGACGTGATCATGCCGCCCATCGGCCTGATCCTGGGCGGCGTGGACTTCAGCGACCTGGCGGTCACCCTGAAGGCCGCAGAAGGTACAACACCCGCCGTGGTCATCGCCTATGGCAAGTTCATCCAGACCATCATCGACTTTCTGATCATCTCTTTTGCCATCTTCATGGGACTGAAGGCCATCAACACCCTCAAGAAGAAGCAGGAAGAGGAAGCCGCCGCCCCGGCAGGCCCGACCAAGGATCAGGAGCTGCTGACCGAGATCCGTGATCTGCTGAAATCTCAACAGGAGCGTTAAGCCGACTCCCCAGACTGGTGTGTATGTGTGTCACGATGCCCATGGGCTATGGTTAGATGGCGTAAAGTTATATAGGCGTCTTGACTATGCAAACCTCCACTGCTGCAAACTCCAATCACAGCTTTATTCTCCGTTTTCTTTTGCTGCTTGCGCTGCCACTTGTTTTGACCACATTGGGTAGTGCGTACCTTTTTGCCGTCATGCAGAAAAATACCTTGCTGAATACAATGCGATTTTTCAACGACAGCACTGGCCAGCAATGGGATAATTCTATCGCCTCGGTCGAACGCCAAATAAATATATTTATTAGTGATATCGACAAGAATACAGGTGACTTACCACCAGCCCTAAAATCTCGCTATCATGACATATGGAAGTATATGCTTTACCCAGAAGGTCCCGTGAAAACCGTATATTATTCATTACGCAACAATGAACAACTCAGCTTCTCTCTTCACCCATTACCAGAGACAATAAATCATGCTGAAAGACCGTGGTACCGTAATGCGATTAATCATCCTGGCACAAGTGTCTGGAGCGCCCCTTATATTGATGCAGTAGAAAAAACACCAGTCGTTACCCTCTCCCATGCAGTCTTGAATCAACAGGGGGAGTTTCTTGGCGTGATAGGTATAGATCTTAACCTTCAGGTATTTTCTGCAAGAATTGGGCGTATTCTTGAGAGCAGTGACAAGGTTATTTACATGCTGTTTGATAGAGAAAGCCAGATGATCATCGCACACAGCGACCCGCTGGAAAATGGCAAGACGCTGACAAAACCTTGGCTAGCAGAAATAAAAGGTAGAAATGGTACACTGATGGATAACGACGGGGACCTCATTTCGTTTCATGCTCTACACAAAAATCCATCATGGCTGGTTATCACTATTTTCCCTTTCAAGAGCAGTATTTTGATTGGAGAAATCCTCCCGAACATATTTATCACCCTTGTATTGTCACTATCGATATTCACACTAGTGGCCATTATTTTCAGGCAACGTCTGGAGCATACCATCAGCACATTGGTACAAGTTGTTAGACAATTGCGTATCACTCCTCCAGGGCAACAGATTATTATCCCCAAGCTGGCAGGCATAGAGGAGCTGGAGGATGAAATTGTGCTGATTTCAGACAAAATGCAGGCCGAAACAGAAAAATCGCTGCGTGATGCATTAACCGGCTTGTACAACCGCCGTCATTTGGAAGAGGCGCTCGCCACTCTACATAAAGAAAATAGCCAATACATATTGGCAATTATCGACATTGATAACTTCAAAAAAATAAATGATACCTATGGTCATCCCATCGGTGATGCCGTTTTGAAGCGCACCGCTCAGCTCGGTAGCCAATTGCTGGAGGAACAGGCAACCCTGTGCCGCTTTGGGGGGGAAGAGCTGGTCGCTATTTTTGAAGAGACGGATATTGCCAACGCGCAGAAGTTGATGGAGCAGTGGCGTATCAGCATGGGGCAACAGGATTGGCGTGAAAAGGGCTTAAGCGTCTCCTTTAGCGGTGGCATTGCCGAATCCCTGAATGATGCGCCAGACAGTGTGATGGCCCGCGCCGATGCAGCCCTCTATCAAGCTAAACAAGCGGGCAAAAATCGGCTGCAACGGGCTTAAGCGCGGGGGTGGTGCTCCCCGTGCAGGGCCTTGAGTCGCTCGTTGGCCACATGGGTGTAAATCTGGGTAGTGGAGAGATCCGCATGGCCCAGCAGCATCTGTACCACCCGCAGGTCGGCGCCGTGGTTGAGCAGATGGGTGGCAAAGGCGTGGCGCAAGGTATGGGGGGAGAGCTCACCGTTGATCCCGGCCCGCAGGGCATAGAGCTTGATGCGATGCCAGAAGGTCTGGCGGGTCATCATCCGGGCCTGCTTGGAGGGAAATACCACATCCGAGCTGGTGCCCCCCAGCAGCAGGGTGCGGGCCTCGCGGTAGTAACGCTCCAGCCAGTGCATCGCCTCCTCGCCCATCGGCACCAACCGCTCCTTGTTGCCCTTGCCCACTACGCGCACCAAGCCCTGACGCAAACTGACATGCTCGGCAGTGAGCCCCACCAGCTCGGAAACCCGCAGACCGGTGGCGTAGAGCAGCTCCAGCATCGCCTTGTCCCGCAACTCCAGCGGGTCATCCACCAGCGGCGCACTCAGCAACGCATCCACCTCCGTTTCGCTTAAATCGGAGGGGAGTTTTTTCGGCAGCTTGGGCCCCTCCAGCAGCACGGTCGGATCATCGCTGCGCAGCTTCTCACGGTTGAGATACTGATAGAAACGGCGCAGGGCCGACAGGAAGCGGGCCGTACTGCTGGCCGCAAACTGGTGATCGACCCGCCAGGCGAGGTAGTGCTGGATCTCGTCCATCCCCGCCAGCAGCAGCGAGCTCCCCTGCTCGTCGAGCCAGAGGGAGAACTTCTCCAGATCGCTGCGATAGGAGCTGACCGTGTTGTCAGACAATCCCCGCTCCAGCCAGAGGGCATCGAGGAAGGGTTCAATCAGGGGATGGGGGTCAGGCTTGCTCATGGTGCGCTGCAATCAGGGGAAAGATGGCCCATTGTAACGCGCCAACTCCTTGGAAAGACAAGGCACTTTCATTGGAAAGATAAGGCACGTTTGCCACCCCCCTTGCCGGGCGGTGAAGGTCGAATGGCAATCTGCTAGACTGGCGCCCTCCCCTTACGTTACCCATCGTGTTGCCAACATGGCGCAGCCCACACGAGCATGCGAGAACGCGCCAACAGCAAGCGAGAAAGCGCCAACAGAGAGAAGAGCGATGAAGATTGGTCTGTTTTACGGTTCCACCACCTGCTACACCGAGATGGCTGCCGAGAAGATCCGCGCCCTCATCGGCCCCGAGCTGGTGGATATTCACAATATCAAGGATGTCTCCCTGCGCCGGATGGAGGATTACGAGATCCTGATCCTCGGCATCTCCACCTGGGATTTTGGCGAACTGCAGGAGGACTGGGAGTCCCGCTGGGAAGATATCGCCGATCTCCATCTGGAGGGACGCATCGTCGCCCTGTTTGGCCTCGGCGATCAGCTCGGTTATGGTGAATGGTTCCAGGACGCCCTCGGCATGCTGCACGATCAGCTGGTGCCAAAAGGGGTCAAGCTGGTGGGCTACTGGCCCAACGAAGGGTACGAATTCGATGCCTCCAAGGCACTGATCGACGATGGCCGTCACTTCGTCGGGCTGGCGCTGGACGATGCCAATCAATATGACCAGACCGATCCGCGCATCGAGCAGTGGGTCGAGCAGATCCTGAGCGAAATCCACGCCCTGCTCTGATCTTTCCCACGTTTTAGCAAAACGACCCTGAGCGCCTGGCCCTGGCCGCCGGGCGCAGTTATCGCACCGATTTTCTCAATCGGTATCATCGCATGACGCTATAGCGACTTTTTTGTGCTGGTCTGCAACAATGGACTCGACATCCCATAACAATCAGAGCCGGATGTCGGAAGCAAACGGACAGACCAGAAAAGGATATTCTATGACTCCATTCTCCCTGTTGGCCCCCTCCATCGCCCGTGACGTGCTCGATCACGCGCTGGCGCTAGGTGCCGATTTTGCCGAGCTGTTTGTCGAGCGCAAGCGCCGCAGCCAGCTCAGCCTGCTCTCCAGCCAGATAGAGAACATCAGCGGTGGCCTCGATTTCGGCATCGGTGTGCGCCTCTGTTACGGCCACAAGGTGCTCTACGGCTACACCAATCTGGCCAGCCGCGACGAGCTGCTGCGCATCGTCACCCTGCTGGCGGCCAAAGACCGCCGCGACCCCGTGGTGACCGCCACCGCCTTCGATTTCACCCGCCTGAGCGATCGCAACCCGGTCGCGCTGCCCCTGTCGGCCGACAAGCTGCTGGAGCAGAAGATTGCCTACCTGCACGCCATGGATGCGGTGGCCCGCGCCGAGAGCAGCAAGGTGAGCCAGTTCTCCGGCAACGTGCTGGGCTGGGAGCAGGAGGTGGAGATCTTCAACAGCGAAGGGCTGCAAGTCGCCGATCGCCGCCACTACAACCGCATCATGGCCCAGACCATCGCCATGGAAGGGAGCGAGCAGAGCGTCGGTTACGAGGCCCCCGGCGCCCTGATGGGCTGGGAGCATGCCGATCGCATCGATCCGCGCGAGCTGGCCCTCACCGCCACCCGTCAGGCACTGGTGAAACTGGGCGCGGCTCCCTGCCCGAGCGGCACCCTGCCGGTCATCATGGAGAACGGCTTTGGCGGCGTCATCTTCCACGAGGCGTGCGGTCATCTGCTGGAGACCACCTCGGTGGCCAAGAAGGCGTCGGTATTCCACGACAAGATGGGCCAGCTCATCGCCAATCCGGTGGTCAATGCGGTGGACGAGGGACTGCAAGGCAACGCCTGGGGCTCCATCAACGTCGATGACGAGGGGATGGCGACCCAGCATACCCAGCTCATCAAGGACGGCGTTCTGACCGGCTTTCTGGTGGACAGAATGGGCGCCCTCAAGACGGGTTACGCCCGCACCGGCTCCGGGCGGCGCGAATCCTACAAGTACGCCCCCACCTCGCGCATGCGCAACACCTATATCGAACCGGGCAACCACAGCCTCGACGATATGCTGGCCACGGTGGAGCACGGCATCTACGCCAAGAAGATGGGGGGCGGCTCGGTACAGCCCGGCACCGGTGAATTCAACTTCAATGTGCAGGAGGCCTACCTCATCGAGCACGGCAAAATCACCAAGCCGCTCAAGTCAGCCACCCTTATCGGCACCGGCCCGCAGGTGCTCAAAGAGATCTCCATGGTGGGCCGCAATCTGGCGCTGGCCGCCGGTATGTGCGGCTCTGTCTCGGGCTCGGTCCCCACCTCGGTGGGCCAGCCGGCCCTCAAAGTGGACAATATCCTGGTGGGAGGGAACGCCTGATGAGCCAACTCGACATGAACCAACTGCTCACCCGCCTGCTGGATAAAGTGGCCGACCTCGGCGCCGAGGCAGACATCATCGCCAATCAGGAGAAGGCCTTCTCCCTCAAGGCAGACAAGGGCGAGCTGGGTGAATACAAGGTCACCAGCAGCCAGCAACTCGGTATTCGCCTGATAAAAGAGGGTCGGGTCGGCATCGCCTACTCGGAATCCCTCGATGAGCTGGCGCTGGATGCCATGCTGCAGGATGCGCTTGATGCCAGCCGCTTTGCCAAGGTTGACCCGGATCAGCGCATCTCGGTGGCCAATAGCCGGATCACCACAGATTGCGCCGAGATCAACCAGCCCGATACCACGCCGGTTGAGGAGAAGATCGCTCTGGCCCTGCGTCTGGAATCTGACATGCTGGCCATGCCCGATGTGAGCGGCGCCCCCTACAACAGCTTCTTCAAAGGGGAGAGCCAGCTCTGGCTCGCCAACAGTCAGGGCTCCCTCTGCCAGCACGGCGAGTTCAGCGTCGGCTGCTACACCTCGGCGCTGGTGGAACGGGATGGCCGCCAGTCGATGCACTCGCAGGGGCAGTATGGCCGCCGCTTCGACGAGCTGGACAGTCAGGCCCTGATCGAGCAGATCTACGCCATCGCCGATGGTCTGCTGCCCGGTGAAGCGGTGCCGAGCGGTCACTACAGCGTCATCTTTAGCACCAACTGCTTCGCCAGCCTGTTTGGCTGCTTTCAGGGTGTGCTGTCGGGCAAGTGGGCCCAGCAGGGGATCAACCCCTGGCGCAGCAAGGTCGGCCAGAGCGTAGCGTCACGCTGGCTTACTCTGGAGAGCAGGGTCTATATGCCGGGCGGCATGAACATCAAGGCGTTTGATGGCGAGGGAGCTGCCAGCTCGGATCTGCTGCTGATTGGCGAAGGGGAGCTGAAAACCCTGCTCCACAACAGCACCACTGCCCGCCACTTTGGCGTCGCCAGCAACGGATCGGCCGCCCGCGGTGCCCGCAGCGCCCTTGATGTGACCGCTCGCCATCTGGTGTTTGGCGCGGGCCCCCATAGCGAAGCGGAAGTGCAGAGCGGCGACTATCTGGAGCTGGTCAAGCTGGATGGCCTGCACTCGGGAGCCGATGCGGTGAGCGGTGACTTCTCCTTTGGCGCGTCAGGGTTCCTCTGTCGCGATGGAGTTCGCCTGCAGCCGGTGCGCGGCATCACGGTAGCGGGCAACTTCTACCGCCTGCTGGGCGAGCTGGAAGCGGTCGGGGATACCCTGCACCACAACGATGGCAAGGGCTTCTACGCCCCGCTTATCCGTTTTGGCGACCTCTCCGTCGCAGGCAAGTAAACGCCCCGACGAAACCTGCAAGTAAGAAAAAGGCGCCTGATGGCGTAATGCCGATCAGTTAAGGATCCATTGACCGATCCTTCTGTTGTGTGAAAATCCGAAACCTGTTGATTGGTTTCGGATTTTTTATGCGTATCGCTCACGCTCTCGACTTCCTCCACGCCAGCAATGCCGCTCAGTTTGAGTCACTCTCCGACCTCATTCCTCCCGAGCTCATCACGACGCTGCTCGCCGAAGAGGATGTCGTGCCCCTGCGTCGCCGCCGTATGCCCATGGAGCGTCTGGTCTGGGCCATCATCGGCATGGCCATCTTCCGCCACGTCCCCATGACCCAGCTCGTCAATCAGCTCGATATCCTGTTGCCCGGCGACCGCCCCTTTGTCGCCCCCAGCGCCTTCCTGCAAGCTCGCCAAAAACTGGGGGACAAGAGCATCGAGCGGCTGTTTCACGAGACCGCCTCTCTCTGGCACCAGCAGGCCAACCACCCCGGTTGGGCGGGCTGCAACGGCTTGCCGTCGATGGCGTGATGTGGCGCACACACGATACCCCGGACAATGCCACGGCCTTTGCCAAGCCCGGTACTCAGCATGGGGAGACCGCCTATCCGCAGGTGCGCATGCTCTGTCAGATGGAGTTGACCAGCCACCTGCTTGTTCAGGCGGTCATGGAGAGTTGCGCCGTCAACGAGATGGTGTTGGCCGAGCGGCTGGTCGCGCGCACGCCGGACCACTCACTGACCCTGTTCGACAAGGGGTTTTACTCCCTCGGTTTGCTCCATACCTGGCAGACCACTGGCAGCGAGCGGCACTGGTTGCTGCCACTCAAAAAGGGCACACAATACGAGGTGGTGCGCAAGCTGGGGCGTCAGGATGTGCTGGTGCGTCTCAAAACCAGTCCACAGGCGAGGAAGACGTGGTCGCAACTGCCAGAGACACTAGAAGCCCGTTTGCTGACCCGCAACACCAGCGGCAAGGAGCGCCAAGTATTGACCTCCATGGTCGACCCGATGCGCTTCCCGGGGGCCGACATCGTTGAGCTCTACAGCCACCGCCGGGAAATCGAGTTGGGCTATCGGGAGATGAAGCACAGCCTGCAACAACACCGGCTGACCCTGCGCAGCAAGAAGGCTGCGGGGATACGGCAAGAGCTGTGGGGCGTGTTGTTGGCGTACAACCTGCTGCGTAGCCAGATGGTGAAGATGGCGGCGAGTCTAAAGGGATACACAGCGAGTCAGCTGAGTTTTCACATGGCGTCGGTCTATCTTATCCATGAACTGAGCTGCATGCCGTACCTATCACCGGGGAGTATCCCGAAGCGGGTGGCAGAGCTGGAGAAACAATCGGGCCAGTTTGTATTGCCGGAGCGAAGGGTGCGAAGTTACCCCGCAGTGTGAAGGCAAGACCACAAAAGTATGCGGTGAAAAAAGCCAATAAAAACAATGCCAGTCAGGCTTAACTGACTGGCATTACGCCTGATGGCGCCTTTTTTCTCTTTATTGTCCCGTCCTGAATATGGTTTACACCTTTCCCCCCAATAAATGGAGAACCCGATGGGACAAGGTGTGAAACGGACACAGCGCGATTACTCGCTGACTTTTAAACTGGCACTGGTCGAGCAGATTGAAAAAGGCGAGCTCACCTACAAACAGGCTCAGGTGCGTTATGGCATTCAGGGCCGCTCCACCGTTCTGGTATGGTTGCGTAAACATGGTCGGCAAGATTGGAGCCAGGGGGCTTCTGTGCGCACCGGCAGGAGCATCACCATGCCTGACCCCGACAACCAGACGCCCGAACAGCGCATCAAGGAACTCGAGCAGCAGCTGGCGCTGATGAGCCAGAAGGCCCAGTTCTTTGAGGCCGTCGTCGATGTACTGAAGAATGACTACGGCGTCTCTATCGTAAAAAAGCGACCCGGCAAGCCCTCTCGCAGCGGCAAGTCGAGAGGCTGACCATTGTCAGGGCTTGCCTGTTTCTGGGGATAAGCCGGCAGGCTTACTACAAGCGCAATCGTGTCGCCGACGAGCGCCATGCCCAGGGATTGCAGGTGGTGCGCTTTGTGCGTCAGGTTCGACTGCGACAACCTCGGGTGGGCACGCGCAAGCTGCATTATCTGCTGCAGGGTCAGGATGATGGCGGGCTCAAGGTAGGGCGTGACAGGCTGTTTCAGATATTGGCCGAGCACCGCCTGCTGGTGCAGCCCAGACGGGCGTATCACAAGACTACCCACAGTTTTCACCGTTTCTACCGTCATCCCAACTTGCTCAAGGCGGGACCAGAGCAGGTTACGCCGGTGGCCCCGGAGCAGGTCTGGGTCGCAGATATCACCTATCTGCCAGCCAGGAGCGGGCCACTGTACCTGAGCCTGGTGACGGATGCCTACTCACGCAAGATAGTGGGCCATCACGTGCACGAAGGAATGCATGCCGAATCGGTGGCGATGGCGTTCAAGAAAGCACTGAAGCAACGACGTGGCAGCGGTGAACTCATCCATCACTCGGACCGCGGCGTGCAGTATTGTTCTGGGCTGTATCAGTCACTACATGAACGGTACGGGGTGAAATGCTCGATGACGGATGGGTATGACTGTTACCAGAATGCGTTGGCGGAGCGGGTGAACGGGATTTTGAAAGGAGAGTTATTGTTGCAAAGCCCGCAAGATTTAACGCAAGCGCGGGAAATGGTGCGTGAAGCAGTGGATATTTACAACGCGGAGCGGCCGCATCATGCGTTGAAATACAGAACCCCCGATGCGGTACATAGGGGGTTCTGAGTAGAGAAATGCTAGTTGAAAATGTGTAAACCTATTTCAGGACTAGACAACTTGGTAACCGGAGTTATCAGGCAATCAGCTTGTAGATGATACCGGACATGGCGATCAGGCCGATGATGGTCACGAAGCCGTTGCTGATGTTGCCAGCGTATTTGCGCATAGCCGGAACCTTGGTGATGGCGTACATCGGCATCAGGAACAGCAGCATTGCGATGATCGGGCCGCCCAGGTCTTCAATCATGCCGAGGATGCTCGGGTTGATGGTGGCGATGGCCCAGGTGGTCAGGATCATGAACACGGCAGTGACTTTGTTCAGCTGCTTGGTGTCAACATTCTTGCCCTTCTCGCGCAGCGCCTTGGCCATCAGGCCGTTCATGCCCTCTTGCGCACCCAGGTAGTGACCCAGGAAGGATTTGCTGATGGCAACCATGGCGATCAGCGGAGCCACAGTACCGATAACCGGGTTATCGAAGTGGTTGGCCAGGTAGGACAGGATGGAGATGTTCTGTTCTTTGGCAGCAGCCAGGTCAGCCGGGGAGAGGCTCAGTACGCAGCTGAATACGAAGAACATAACGGTCATCACCATCATGACGTGGGCGCCCAGCAGGATGTTGCTGCACTTCTTCTCGGCACCTTCACCGTAACGACCTTTGTTGTCCACCGCGAAGGAGGAGATGATCGGGGAGTGGTTGAAGGAGAACACCATTACCGGGATAGCCAGCCACAGGGTCTTGATGAAGTCACCGTTGAAGGCGTCGGACAGGGCCGGAGCTTCAGTGATGATGGCACCGTTCCAGTGCGGGATCAGGTAGAACGCCAGACCCATCAGGGTGAGCACGAACGGGAATACCAGCACGCTCATCGCTTTGACGATAACCTGGCCGCCCAGACGAACAACCGCCATCAGACCGAGGATCAGGGCCAGTGACAGAACGGCACGGGGAGGTGCAGACATGCCCAGCTGGTGAACAATCACGCTCTCGACGGTGTTGGTGATGGCGACTGAATACATCAGCACGATCGGGTAGATGGCAAAGAAGTAGAGCAGTGTGATGAATTTGCCTGCGGTCTTGCCGAAGTGCTCTTCTACTACTTCAGTGATGTCGCCATCACGGGTAGAGCCGGACAGCACGAAGCGGGTCAGACCACGGTGAGCAAAGAAAGTCAGCGGCAGCGCCAGGATCAACATGGCAACCAGCGGCCACAGGCCACCTACACCGGCGTTGATTGGCAGGAAGAGCACACCGGCACCGATCGCGGTACCGTACAGACCCAGCATCCAGACCACATCGGCCTTGTTGACGCCGCGGGAGGTGTTGCTGGCTAAACGACCATCAGCTGCAATATTCATGTCAGACATACGTTGTTCCTGTCATCTAGGAAAATGGGATTTGTTTGGTCGGGCCTTGGCCCGGTTCCATCTCCCTGGAACGCCTGCTGTCCGTCCTTGATATTAACCTCTCGCCCCCCGGCAACCTGGCCATCACTCCTTGTGACAACAGGATTGCAACAAACAACAGTGCGAGATTTTGACCCTGAGGGTCGGCGCCCGTCTCACTTAACAACCGATTAACGTGCGCCACTCTTGATGGGCTGACTTTAATTAAATGCCCTTATTAATCACAGCGTTTTTTTGAATTAATCAACCAAAGTTTGATTTTGGTCGCCTTTCGGACGACCAAGATCACACTCAAAGCGCCTTATTGTGAGTTTTTTTTAACAATTCAACTTAGTTTCACTGGAATCAATGGCCTGCGAGCAGCTACATATTTGCAACAAGCCACCCGTTTAGCGCGGATTGTGTGCAGCACGGCCTTGGCGTACCCTTGTGACTCACGCCTTTTTGTTGATTGATGATGACCATTACCCGTACCGATCTCGCCGAACTGGCGGTGTTTGCCGCCGTCGCCCGTCACCGCAGTTTCAGCAAGGCCGCCCTCGAACTCGGGGTCTCCGCCTCCGCCCTCAGTCATAGCCTGAAGGGGCTGGAAGCCCGTCTGGGGGTGCGACTGCTCAACCGCAGCACCCGCGCCGTGGTGCCGACAGAAGCGGGCCAGCGGCTGCTCAAGCAGCTGCTCCCCACCCTCAATACTCTTGAAGAAGCGCTTTGCGAGCTGGCCCGCAACAGCGATGAACCGGTGGGAAGGCTCAAGCTCTGCGCTCCGCGCGGCGCCATCGACAGCCTGCTGGCTCCGGTACTCATCGACTATCTGGCCCGTTATCCGCGGATGCAGGTGGAGGTAGTGGAGCAGGAGCTGATGCCCCGGCTGATTGAAGATGGTTACGATGCTGCGCTCTTTTATGGGGATCTGCTGCCCAAGGAGATGATCGGCATCCCCCTCGGCCCGCCCCAGCGCTATCTGGTGGTGGGCTCCCCGGCCTATCTGGCGGAGCACGGCACGCCGGAACACCCGAGCGAGCTGAGCCGCCACGCCTGCATCGGCTATCGCCTCACTCCGCACCACCACTATCGCTGGGCCTTTGCTGCCGACGGCACCATGCTGGAGATCGAAGTAACCGGGCCGCTCACCACCAGCACCCCGGCCCTCTATCTGGGCGCCGCCGAGGCGGGGCTGGGGCTCGCCTACTGTCTGGAAGAGGAGGTGAGCCAAAAAGTCGCGGAAGGGAAACTGCTCACCGTGCTGGAGCCCTGGTGCCCCACCTTTGCCGGCTTCTATCTCTTCTATCCCAGTCGGCATCAGCTGGGCAGCGGGCTGCGCATCCTGATCGACATGCTCAAGGCCCACTACCAAAACCCCGGATTAGTGAGTAATACTCAGCAATTCATCAAGTGAAACCCTGATTATCACCAAATAAGTATTAATCTAGACTAGCTGTTCGATAATCGAACTCCCCGAGAGAACAGATATGTCTGCCTATTTAACACTGCGGCAACGGGCCATGACCCGTCGCTTCTGGGCTTACGCCCTCCCCTCCATTCTTGCCATGCTGGTCTCGGGGGCCTACTACCTCATCGACGGCATCTTCGTCGGCCACTATGTCGGCGCCGCAGGCCTCGCCGGGATCAACCTGGTCTATCCGGTCATCATGGTGCTGATCGGCTTGGCCGCCATGATCAGCATGGGGGCGGCCACCGCCATCTCCTTCCAGCAAGGGGCGAAAAACGACACGCTGGCCCGTCAGGCGCTGGTCAACGCCCTCTGGCTGCTGGCCGGACTCGGGGGCGTTGCGCCGGTTCTGCTCTATTACACCCACACCGATATCCTGCTCGGGCTGGGGATTGAACAGGGCACCGAGACCTGGAAGCAGGCGAGCGACTACCTCACCTGGATTGGCGGCGGCACCCTGTTGCTGGCCAGCAATCTGGCGGTCCCCTATCTGCTGCGCAACGATGGCCGCCCGAAACTGGCCATGGTGCTGGTGAGCAGCGGCGCCGTGCTCAATATCATCCTCAACTACATCATGGTGGGTCGGCTGGGGCTGGGACTGATCGGTACCGCGCAAGCCACCCTGATGGCAGAGGGTGCGGTGAGCCTGATCGGCCTTGGCTACTTCTTTACCCCCTGGGCGCGGCTTCGCCTCAGCTGGCGGGATCTGGTGCCCAACCTCCCCGCCATGCCGCACCTGCTCTTTACCGGCCTGCCGAGCCTGATTGCCCAGTTCAACCTCGGCCTGCTGCTGATGCTGCACAACAGCCAGCTGATGGTGTATGGCAATGTGAAGGATCTGGCGGGCTTTACCGTGGCCGGTTACACCGAAGCGGTCTTTATCGTCATCCTGCAGGGGCTGGCGTTCGGCATTCAGCCGCTCATCAGCAAGGCGGCGGGGGCCAAACGCCACCGCAACCTCAAGTACCTGATGGAGATGGGGCTCAAGTTCACCTTTATCTACGGCATGCTGGTGTGGCTCACCATCCAGCTGCTACCGGGACAGGTCGCCATGCTCTATACCGGCGACAAAGATCCCGAACTGCTGGCCGCCGCCATCAGCAGCCTGACCCTCAACCTCGGCGCCATTCCGCTGGAGGGGATCATCATGTTCGGCATCGTGCTGCTGCAATCCATGGCACGTACCCGTCAGGCGCTGGTCATCTCCATCGCCAAAACCGTGTTGCTGCTGCCGCTCATCTTCCTGCTGCCGCAACTGTGGGGGCGTGATGGGGTGCTGATGGCCCAGCCCGCCACCGTGCTGCTGCTCACCCTGCCGCTCTGCTGGCTGCTGTGGCGCGAGTGGCTGCGCCTGAAGATAGCCTGCGCACCAAAAGCCAAACAGCGCCCACAACCGGCCCGCGCACGCGCCGCCGTACAGCTGGCCCGTTAAGGCCACCCATCCCGCAAAACAATAAAAAACCGGCATCCATTGATGCCGGTTTTTGCTATATGGGCGGGTCTGCTTGCGCTGACACAACAAGCCAGGCCAGCACTGCTGCCCACACTTATGCCAATACTTCTGGCCTGAGCTGGGCCATCAACCCCGGGTTGTCGGAGTAATCCACCGGGATCGCCACCACCGCAGGCCCCTCCACCGCCAGTGCGGCCCGCAGGGTTGCGCGCAACTCGTCGGCCGAGCGCACCGCGAAACCGGCCGCCCCGAACGATTCGGCATAGCGTTTGAAATCGATAGGGCCAAAAGAGACGCCGGAGGTGCGGCAATACTTCTGCTGCTCCTGCATCGCGACCATGTTGTAGCCGTTATCGACCCAGATGATGTGAACGATATTGCTCTTGAGCCGCACCGCCGTCTCCAGCTCCATGCTCGACTGCATAAAGCTGCCATCCCCCGATACCGAGATCACCTTCTCACCCGGCCGCACCAGCGCCGCACCGATGGCCCACGGCAGTGCCACCCCCATGGTCTGCTGACCATTGGAGATCAACACCTGACGAGCGCGGAAGCTGTAGAGGTAGCGGGCAATCCAGATATGGAAGCTGCCCATGTCGACGCAGAGGGTCATGTCGTCGCGCACCAGATCCTGCAGCTCGCGCACGATACGCAAGGGGTGAACCGGATTGCCGTGCAGATCGTCGGCCCGCATCGCCAGTCGCAGCCGCTGCTGGCGAACACCTTGCAGCAGCCGATCCACCTCGGGGGGACGGATTTTCGGATTGCCCATGATGCGGGTCAGCTGCAACAGGTTGGCGCGGATCGACCCCACCAGCTCGGCGGTCGGGCAGTAGCTGCTGTCGATATCGGCAGGCAGCACGTCGATATGGAGGATGCGCCGCTCCCTGTCGCCATTCCACAGCACGGGGTCGTACTCGATGGGGCTATAGCCGATGCAGATCACCAGATCGGCCCCTGCCAGCAGCTGATCCCCCGGTTGGTTGTTGAAGAGCCCCACCCGCCCGGCAAAGTCATCGAAGTGGCAGCTGTCCACCACCCCGGCAGCCTGATAGGTACCGGTCACCGGCAGCCGCGCCTTGTCGAGGAAGGCGCGCACTGCCTCGGCATTCTCCGGCCGGCTCGCCATCAGGCCGAGCAGCACCACCGGATTCTGGGCATTGCGCAGCAGGGTCAATGCCTGCTCCATATTCTGCTCATCGGCGCAGCCCGGCTCCGGCACCTCGCGGGGCACCAGCACATTGCCCTGCACCGGCTTGTTGATGATATCCATCGGCAAGCTGACAAACGCCGCCCCCGGCCGTCCCAGCTCGGCGGCGCGAAAGGCGTTGGCCATCACTTCCGAAATTGCCGCCCCGCTATTGACCTGGGCGCTGAACTTGGTGACCGGACGGCATAGGTTGACCGTATCCATGCTCTGATGAGTGAGCTTGAGGCCATCGGCACGGCGCACCGCACCGCCCAGCGCCACCATGGGGTCCCCCTCCGAGGTGGCAGTCGCCAACCCGGTAATAAGGTTGGAGCAGCCGGGGCCCGAGGTGACCAGCGCCACCCCCGCCTTGCCGGTCAGGCGCCCCACGGCGGCCGCCATAAAGGCGGCGTTCGCCTCGTGGCGCACCACTATGGTCTCGATGGGAGAGTCCTCCAGCGCATCGAACACCCGGTCAATCTTGGCCCCCGGGATCCCGAACACCTGCTTGACCCCTTGCGCCTCCAGATGACGAACCACCAGCTCGGCACCGCACTTCCACTGTCTGTTTTCCATGATATTGCTCCTTGTCTATCAGCCTTCAGCGGCCTGAATGGCACGATCGAGATCGGCAGGGTTGAGGTCGGCCTGCCGGAAAGCGGGATCCGATGGCAGGGCCAGATTGAGGTGACGCACCACAGAAAGTCGCAGGGTGCCGTGGGCCATGGTGTAGTCGAGCAGATGGCCACCCCCCTTGCGATCGGCGGTGATCATGTGCTCGTGAAAGCCCGCTACATTGACCCCCTGCACGAACGGCGGGCAGCGAAAACCCACCAGAGTCCCCGCCACCGCGGCAAAGCGGAACAGCGGCTGCTGTTCGATGGCTTCCAGCATGGGGCGATAGGGGGGCTCCTGACGCGGCACGGTACGTACCTTGGCCGTTTCAAACTGGCCGTCGAGGCGCAGGGCGACGAAGACGTTGTCGGAGCCCACCAGCCGATCCACCCACTGGTGGATCTCGTCACGGCTGAGGGGGTGATCGAAGCGACGCTCCAGACAGGGGCGAAAATGGGTCATCACCGCAAAGGGGGTCTTCTGATCGGCGCGGGCGGGCCGGGCCGAGCCATCGGAGCGCAACTGGTGGATCTGGCGCTCGAAGGCGATCAGCTCGCCATCGAGGTGGTTGAAGGTGCCGAGGCCAAAGTCGCCGTGGCGCAGCAGCTCGCTCATGGTGGTCTCCCCTTCGTAGACCCCCGCCAGCAGGGCGCTCATCAGGGAACTCTGGTAGATCTCGCCACCGTCATGCTGCCTGCGCCAGCGGGAAAACTGCTGGCTCACTTCGAGGGCACAGCTGCACCCGGCACTGTCAGATGTTGCAATATGTTCCATTCGGGTTTCACCTCCACCGTGAATCCTGTTAGCGTTCGGATCCAATGGTGACTTGGTTCACATTTCAACACCAATACGCTGATCCCATGACTTTGAGACTCAATCGATATGGAACTTCGTACGCTCCGCTACTTCATGGCCGTTGTTGAAAAGCAGAATTTCACCCGCGCAGCCGAATCACTCAACATGGCCCAGCCGCCCCTGAGCCAGCAGATCCGCAAGCTGGAGGAGACCCTGGGCACCCCGCTGCTGCGCCGTTTGACCCGCAGTGTCGAACTGACCGAGGCGGGCGAGAGCCTCTATCGGGATGCGGCGCAGATCCTGGCGCTGGCCGATGCGGCAAAACTGAAGGTAAAGCGGATTGCCCGGGGCGAGCAGGGGGCGCTGCGGATCGGCTTTGCCGGCTCCACCGTGCTTCACCCCGCTGTGCTGACCCTGCTGCACGACTATCGGGAGCGCTACCCCGAGGTAGCCCTCAGCCCGCAGGAGGGCACCATGCCGGCACTGGTGGAGGCGCTGCGCAACGATCGGCTGGACGCCGCCATCTTGCGGCTCCCCTGCCGCGGTAGCGAGGGCTTTGCCCATCACCTTATCGAGCAGGAGCCGCTGCTGATCGCCCTGCCCACCAGCCACCCAAAAGCCAAGCCGGGCCCCTTGCCACTGGCCTGCCTAAAGGATGAGAGTTTTATTCTGTTTCCCCACGCCATCGGGCCCGGGCTCTATGACGGCATCGTGGGTCTCTGTCGGGAGGCGGGGTTCGAGCCTATATTGGGGCCCGAATGCCCGCAGGTGATCTCTACCGTCGGCATGGTGCAGGCGGGCTTTGGCGTGACTCTGGTGCCAAGCTCGGTGGCGGCGCTGCGCCCGCTCGGGGTCAGTTATCACCCCATTGAGGGCAACGGCATGATGACCAGTATCAGTCTGGCGACACGGCCGCATCCAGGTAGTGCCGTGCTGCGGCACTTTATCGCCCAGATCCGTGCCGCCCAGATACGACAAGGCCTCCCGAAGGAGGCCCTGTTGAACAAGCTTGAACCGGTTTGATGGCCAGCTTGCCTGATGCGACGGCTTATTTGACGGTACTGCTTATTTGACAGTCACGCGGGCAAACTTGCGCTTGCCGACCTGATAGACGGCGGTACCGGCACCGATGAGTGCCTTGCCATCTTCCAGCTTCTCGCCATCCACCTTGACCGCACCCTGCTTGATCATCCGCAGCGCTTCGGAGGTGGTGGCCACCAGATCGGCCTCTTTCAGCAGGTTGGCAATGGCCAGCCCTTCGCCTTCCAGTGCCAGCTCGACTTCCGGCATCTCGTCCGGAATGGCGTTCTTGGAGAAGCGCTGGGTGAAATCTTCGTGAGCCGCTTCCGCCGCCGCTTCGTCGTGATAACGGGCGATGATCTCTTTGGCCAGCCAGATCTTCACGTCGCGCGGATTGAGAGTACCGGCAGCGATGCCTGCCTTGAACTCTTCGATTTCGGCCAGCGGACGGAAGGAGAGCAGCTCGTAGTAGTTCCACATCAGATCGTCGGTGATGGACATGATCTTGCCGAACATCTCGCCCGGAGCGTCGTGAACGCCGATGTAGTTGCCTGCGGACTTGGACATCTTCTTGACGCCATCCAGACCCACCAGCAGCGGCATCATCAGCACGCACTGGGTCGCCATGCCGGCATCTTTTTGCAGCTCTCGGCCCATCAGCAGGTTGAACTTCTGGTCGGTACCACCCAGCTCGACGTCCGCCTTCAGCGCGACCGAGTCATAGCCTTGCAGCAGCGGATAGAGGAATTCGTGAATCGCAATGGATTGGCCGCCGGTGTAGCGCTTTTTGAAGTCGTCGCGCTCCATCATGCGGGCCACGGTCTGCTTGGCCGCCAGCTTGATCATGCCGGTCGCCCCCAGCTCGCTCAGCCAGGTCGAGTTGTACTCGATGCGGGTCTTGGCCGGGTCGAGGATCTTGAACGCCTGCTCCGCATAGGTGAGGGCGTTGTGTTTGATGGCCTCTTCGGAGAGCGGCGGACGGGTGGCGTTCTTGCCGGAGGGGTCACCCACCATGGCAGTGAAGTCACCGATCAGCAGGATCACTTCATGGCCCAGATCCTGGAAGGTCTTCAGCTTGTTGAGGATCACGGTATGACCCAGGTGAATGTCGGGGGCGGTCGGGTCCATGCCCAACTTGATGCGCAGCGGGCGCCCTTCCTTCAACTTGGCGACAAGTTCTTCTTCAACCAGAATTTCTTCCGCTCCGCGCTTGATCTCGGCTAGCGCCACCTCGAGCTGGGACATTTTTTGACTCTCCATCACGATTCCACAGGGCCAAACATATTACTGGAATGGCGGGCCAATTGGAAAGGCTGTAAAATCCGTCCATTCTGCCCGACTTCATCTGCTTCTCATGGTTATTTGGCACGCCTTCAACGCACTCCCCCACTGGCACCGCAAGATGGTGCTGATCTTGAGCATCATGATCATGATGCTGGCTGCCTGGCCAAGCGAACAGGCGGTGGCAACACGGGTCGATGAAAACGGCAACGAGATTGCCCTGCGGGAACCGGCCAACGACAACGCGCTGAACGACGAGCTGACTGCCGAAGCCGCCCAGCCTGTCACCCCGCCCAAGCCGCGCTACATCACCAAGCAGGTGAAGGTACGCCGTGGCGACAACATGGGGGTTATCTTCCAGCGCATTGGCCTGAGCACCACGGATCTGCACCTGATCGATCAGCTCGAGGGCAGCGATCCCCTGCGGATGCTGCAACCGGGGCAGGAGCTCACCTTCAAGCTGACCGAAGATGGCCAGTTGCACAGCCTCTATTACCCCCACAGTCTGGAGCAGGCGCTCAAGGTGAGCCGCAAGGAGGAGACCTTTGTCGCCCGCAACGTCAAGATCGCCCTCGACACCCGCGAACAGGTGAGCAAAGGCGAGATCCGCTCCAGCTTCTGGGGCGCAGCGGTGGATGCGGGGATGACCGAAGATCAGATCATGGACTTGGCCGCCATCTTCGGCTGGGACATCGACTTTGCCCAGGACTTGCAGCCGGGAGACAGCTTCCGGGTGGTCTATGAAGACAAGTTCCGCGACGACGAGCGGGTCGCCTCCGGCGATATTCTGGCGGCGGAGTTCGTCAACCAGGGCACTGCCTACCGCGCCGTGCTCAATGAAGATGGCAACTACTACACCCCGGAAGGGAAGGCGATGCGCAAGAGCTTCCTGCGCGCGCCGGTCAACTTCAAATACATCAGCTCCAACTTCAACCCGCGCCGCCTCCATCCGGTAACCGGCAAGATCCGCCCCCATAACGGCATCGACTATGTGGCGCCGGTGGGTACCCCCATCATGGCGGCGGGCTCAGGCAGCGTGGTGGCCGCCGGTTACAACCAGTTCAACGGCAACTACGTCTTTATCAAGCATGCTGGCAACTATGTGACCAAGTACCTGCACCTCTCCAAGCGCACCGTCAACAAGGGACAGCGGGTGAAGCAGGGGCAGACCATCGGCACTCTGGGTGGCACCGGCCGCGTCACCGGCCCGCACCTGCACTACGAATTCGTGGTGGGCGGCATTCACAAGAACCCGCGCACCCTCACCCTGCCGCAGGCAGAGACCCTGAGCGGACGCGAGCTGGCCAACTTCAAAAAGCTGGCGATGCCGCAACTGGCCAAGCTCGACAACCCCGAGCTGCAGCTGGCCCAGAACAAGCGGGATAGTCGCGGCAACTAAGCCATCAGGGCTGGCAGGGTGAAGGCCCTGCCAGCCCCTTTTATTGAACCCGCACCAGGCAACCAGATTGAAATGAGTCCGCTTTCGGACATAAGATGAGATGGATCACCGGGAGCGGCATGTGGCACAGGCGTAAGGGCTTATCTATCCTGTCTCTCTCACTCTTTTTCCGGTCCGCATTGAGGATGCCCCATGGTTGAGCGTTATATCGGTCTGATGTCAAAGACCACGCCATGTGGCATGGGATGAAAGCCGTTCCCCTCTTCACCCTCTCTGCACACCGCATTTTCAAGCAGCAATGTAAGGAGACATATGGCTGAACGCTATATCGGTCTGATGTCGGGAACCAGCATGGACGGCATTGATGCCGTGCTGGTGATGATCGCCGGGGATGAACTGCGGGTCGAAGCGGCGCTTTGCCACCCCTGGCCGCAAGAGACCGCCCGCACGCTGCATGCCCTCTGCACCCCGGGCGACAACGAAATCGACCGCATGGGGGTGGCCGATAATCTGGTGGCGCGAGAGTTTGCCGCCGCCACCCACGCGCTGCTGACCAAGGCGAAGCTTGAGCCCAAAGATATTCGCGCCATCGGCAGTCACGGCCAGACCATCCGCCATCGCCCCCAGCTCGGGTTTACCCTGCAGATCGGCAATGCCGCCCTGCTGGCCTCCCTGACCGGCATCGACGTTATCGCCGATTTTCGCACCATGGATATGGCCCTCGGCGGTCAGGGGGCGCCGCTGGTGCCCGCCTTCCATCAGGCGCTGTTTGCCAAGCCCGGCGCCCTGCGGGTGGTACTGAACCTCGGCGGCATCGCCAATATCTCGGTGCTGCCTGGCAATCCGGGCGGGGTATATGGTTTTGATACCGGCCCGGCCAACACTCTGCTCGATGGCTGGTATCGCCGCCATCAACCCCACGGCGGCAGCTATGACGCCGGTGGCAAATGGGCCGCCAGTGGCAAGCCCATCCCGGCCCTGCTGGAAAAACTGCTGGCTCACCCCTACTTCGCCGCCCCTTCCCCTAAGAGCACCGGACGGGAGATGTTCACCCTCGATTGGCTCGATGGGGAGCTGGCAGGCACTTCATACGCCCCCGTGGATGTGCAGCGCACCCTGCAGGCACTCACCTGCCACAGCATCGCCCGCCAACTACCCGCCCGGCCCGAATCAGTCGGTGCCAGCCAGCCGAAAGCCGAGCTGTTTGTCTGCGGCGGCGGTGCCCATAACGCCCCCTTGCTGAAGGAGCTGGCCAGCCTGCTGCCCGTATGGCGCATCGCCAGCACCGCCGAGCTGGGCCTTGCCCCCGACTGGGTGGAAGGCGCAGCCTTTGCCTGGCTGGCCATGTGCTTTGTCCACCGCAAGCCGGGCAACCTGCCCGCCGTCACCGGTGCCAGCCGTCCGGCTGTGCTGGGGGCGCTTTATCCCGCCTGAGTGATGACAAGGGGGCTGCGGATCAGTGTGCCCCCTTGAACAGACGCACAACCTGTTGCCGAAACGGTGCAAACAGCGGGGGCTTTGGCGGCTCCAGATTGATATGGCGCCGCCCGGCACGGGTTTCACAGCGAAGCAGATTCTGGATGTAGTGATGGTGGGAGCGATGGATCAGCTGTGAAGCCTGATACGCCCATAGTCTGGGCACGCCCCACAGAGTGCTGGCAATCGCACCGACGATGCAGAAGAAAGCGGGCTCCTGAATTCCCATCCGGCTGGCATTCTCCAGCGCCTCCTTGAGCGAGTTGGAGTGAGCAATACAGGTCATGATATTGACTATGAAGGCGTCGTAATCATCCTCCCCACCTTTGCCAACGCGCGCCGTCAGGGTCGCCGCGGGCTGATAACCAAACTGATGGCCGATATTTTCCAACACCGTATTCCGCTGGCGGATCACCTTGCCATAAAACATCAGCATCACCATACAGTCGATCGCCTTGCACAGCGCCTCGTAGTGGGGATGGCTCTTCTTGGGACGCGGCGCCGTAGCGAGGGCCAGCTCTTCAGAGATAGCCAGCAGGCCCACAGGTACGGCGGTGCTGACAAACGAGAGATCAATCGACAGCTCCAGCCCCTCCTCCCCTTCCATGCGGGCCACAATCACATGTTCGCCAAACAGCCGACGCTGGCGCTCGATAAAGGCGCCAAAGACCAAATCACGAAACTGCTTTTGCGGATAAGGGGTATCGAGCAGGCTCTCGATGGTCATGATGGCGGCGGATACCCGGCCGCGCAGTCGGTAATCGGCAGGAATGGGAAAGCTCTTTCCCAGGCGAGGAGGTAACCGCTGCCCAGATGTTTGACAATACATATCGCCCAGAACGAAACCCAGCATAAATCCTCCACAGTCAGGTAATGATGATCGCGACGCGATCTCGTTTGCCAATCCTGGGCAATGGCCTGCCGGTGCATCGATGCTCTCCGTCAGGGCTCCTTGATCACCTTATTAATCATACGATTAATAGCGTTTGAAAAAAGCGACCTGACTCGCAATCACGCCACTAATTAACAGTTTCATCAAGAAACAATAAGAAGCGGTCGATAAATCCATTTTTTGACGCATTTCCCTTTAAAAACAGCACATTGAACTTTATTCCTGCGAAATCATCTGAACTGTTCTCGAGCCCTGAAAACCATCCCAATCATCACAACCAGCCAAAGATAAGAGGGAGATCAGACAAAGCCACAAAAAGTGGAAAAAGCGACGACGCGGGGCAACCCCACCCATCGGGGGATGCAACCGGCGTGAAGAGAAGCGGATTGCCACCACCTCCCCACCCTCATCCAGCACCACAGCTCCCGCACTCCGTCACGCCAACGCCAACGCCAACGCCATGCTCCCCACTCCTGTGCAGCAGGAGCAGATCCGCCGTGCAAATTAATGGCATAGAATTTTATGGCGTTAATAACAGATCCCGGCTGCCAGTAAGGCATCATCGAGTATGCCGGAATAATCGTTAACAGAGAGGAATGCAAAAGCCGTGAATTATATTCCAGAGGTATCTTTAATAAGGTGGATATGCATATTCACGGGAATTTTCATAGCCCCTTAAAAGAGCTGAAAACAGATATCCATGCACCATAATATGCATTATTTGCACATCGGCGCATAATATTAACCCTTTATTCACACGCCAATATCCCGAAGAGGGGGAGAACAAACCCAGTCAGGGCAAGGCTGTCCGCCGGTTCGGCACCATTTGCGCACAAATTGGCTCCTATTTCGGGTGAATTGAATAGCAATATGATTAAATTTGCGCCCATTGAGCCATCTCATAGAAATGCAATCAGCGGTTTGCAACCCCTGATAGCCACTCATAGAATCGCAGCGTCTGAAATATCTACCCTGTCCTCTTCTCCCTTATTCCTCTCAGTAATTGAGTGGATCACAAATAATAACCGGGGATGCCGCCGTTGGCGCAGTGGCCGTGGCGTACAACGAGATGGGGTAAACCTGTACCTGAATAAACAACAAATATTAAAAAGAGGAATATCTATGAGTGGCACCATCATCAAGTCGGCAAGAAATACCCCCCATGCACCCCAGGATCTGGGCCCCTGCACCCAAACGGTGGCGTTTTCTCATTACAACAATATCTCGGCCCAGTTGCCGGTCGATCCGGCCACCGGCAAGATGGTGAGTGGCGATGTCACCGCGCAGGCAAGACAGTGCCTGAGCAACCTCAAGGCGATCATCGAGAGCATCGGCCATGTGATGGACGATATGGTGAAAGCGACCATCTTCCTCAAAGAGATGGCCGATCTGGAGGCGGTCAACGCCGTCTATCGCGAATTCTTCCCGGGCTATCTGCCGACCCGCACCACCCTCGCCGTCGCCGCCTTGCCGCTGGGTGCGCTGGTGCAGATCGATGCCATCATCTCCAACGGCGAAGGTACCTTCCCGCAAGATCCTTGCCCGCTGGTGAAGCTCGCCCGCAACAGTGACAAGGCGCCGCACAATCCGTTCTCCACCCATACCGTGGCCTTCTCCCACTACAACAATATCGGTGCGCAACTGCCGGTCGATGCAGCCTCGGGCCAACTGGTCGCCGGTGGCATCAAGGAGCAGGCGGGCCAGTGCCTGCGCAATATCAAGGCGGTGCTGGAGAGTATCGACGTGCCGTTTGACGATATCGTCAAGGTCACCGTCTATCTGACCGATCTGGCCGATCTGGAAGCCGTCAACGAGGTCTACACCACCTTCTTCCCCGACTCCGCCATCGCCCGCGCCGTGGCCTATCTGCCTGCCCGCTCGGTGGTCAGTGCCGCCGCCCTGCCCATGGGGGCGCTAGTGCAGATGGATGCGGTCATCTCCCACGGTGACGGCACCCCGCCGCAACTGGTGGAAAACAGACACAATCTGGTGATCCGCCCGCGCAATACCGACAAGGCACCGCGCAGCCCGCTCCATTGCCAGACCGTCGCCTTCTCCCACTACAACCATCTCTCTGCCCAACTGCCGATAGACCCCGCCACCGGCAAGATCTTGGCTGGCTGTGTCAAAGAGCAGACCGCCCAGTGCCTCAGCCATATCAAGGCGATTGTGGAGAGCATCGGCCATGTGATGGACGATATCGTCAAGGTCAATATCCAGCTCGGCAATATCGCGGATCTGGATGCGGTCAACGCCATCTACACCAAATATTTCCCGGGTTATCTGCCTGCCCGCACCGTGATTGGCGTGAGCGAACTGCCCGCCGGTGCCCTGGTGCAGATGGATGCGGTGATGTCCAACGCGGAAAGCACCCCGCCGCAGGTGTCATGTTGCGGTAAATAAAAAAGAGACCGGCTATATGCCGGTCTCTTTTTACATGCCTGACAAAGGGATGGCTCCTCAGCCCTCGATATCGCGGTTCCTGATCGCCACTCTGACCGCCTCTGCCGTGGTGGCCACACCGAGTCGACGGCGGGCACTGCGCAGATGGTTCTCAACCGTGCGCACCGAGAGTTTCAGGGTGGTGGCGATATCGGCATGGCGCCAACCCCGGGAGACCCACTCCAGCACTTCGCGCTCGCGCCCAGTGAGCCCACGCTCGTGACCCGCTACCGGCATCTCCATCAGCCGACGAGCTGCATGAAAAGCCGCCGCCGCGATCAGCGCAAGGCCAACCCGAGTGTGGGAGCTGGCATCGATCTGATCGCCACCAAAGCTCATCGCCCCTTCCAGTCCCAACGGCCCATAGACGGGTACCTGCAAGCCATGTCGGCCCGGCCCCTCAGGCTGGCGAACGATACGGTACTGCTCGCCAACGGCACCAACCGTTTTGCTCCATAAGAAGGGCTGGTCTCGCTCCCTGATATGCATCGCCATCGGACACTCGCGCATATAGGCATGCAGGTCGACCGCCTCGCCGCTCTCCAGCCACTCCCCCTCCAGCCAATAGAGGTGCTCGACCACCCCCTCCTCGCTGGCACTGATGGAGAAGAGCGCAAAGCGGTGATACCCCAGCGGGGTGGCAAAAGCGCGCACCAGCTGCTGGATCTCCTCCAGCCGCTGGCAGCCTTCCAGCGCCACCGCGACCTGCAATGCATTCGCTGGCGATGACGACAACCTCATCGCTTGGCAACCGCCTCCAGCAAGGTGGTAGCGGCCAGCTTGCCGAGGTTATTGCCTGCCAGCGGGCTGTCACCGGTCAGCAAATTGCGATCCCGGCACACCTCTCCCGAGATGCCGTTGTTGACGATCTCGAAGCCAATCTCTTTGAGCTTCTCGCCAAACTTCCAGGTGAGGTGGCCAGGCATATAGCCAATTGCCGGGGTCTGGGCATCCAGCTCATCGGGGAAAGCGCAGATCTTGTAGCCCGCGAAGGTCTCTGGATTGGCCACCGCCAGCAGCGCAGCAGGCCCGTGACAGAGGGAGATGATGAAGCGATCGTTGGCCATCGCCCACTCCAGCAGCGCTTTCACCTCGGCACTCTCCGGCAGCCCCATCAGGGCGCCGTGGCCGCCGGGAATAAAGACGCCGATATAGTCCGAGTCGGCGGCCAGCGCCTCTTTCAGCAGATCGGCCAGCTTGGCCGGTTGGCGGAACTGCGCCTGATATTTGCCATAGAGCCCCAGCACCTCTTCGTCTTCGCCGGGCATGGCCCACCACTCGAACTTGACCGGATTGCCGGAAAGGGTGGCCACATCAAAGGCAAAGCCCGCCTTGTCGAGGTGATACATGGGCAGCAGGGTTTCGACCGGATGGTTGCCGGTGGAAAACAGGGTGCCGTTGTCGGTGGGCAGATAACGCTCATCGGCACCGATCAGCAGGATCTTCCAGCGCCCCTCCCGATAGGGAGAGGGATAGTCGGCCCCGGCAAGGTCAGATTTGCGCGAGGTGAACTGGCTCAGGGAGTAGGGCGATGGGAAGAAGGCATTCTGCTCTGCCGGATCCGGGGTCGGTTGTTTATCGTCAACAAGCATGTCGGTCATGGGTCAGGCTCCAGTAGTGGTGGACTCGGTCTCACAGTATTGACTGTCAGAGACCAAGTAAATGAGGGTTTTCCCTCAACCGCTATGACTATGGCAAGGGATGTGACAGCGCTGCGACAAAACCTGAACAGAATCCCCGCCAGACTTAGGCCATCGCGGCAAATGCCCTGACGATGGCATCCATGACCGCCCTGACCCGCGCGGCATGCTGCACATCCTGATGGGTCACCAACCACACATCGTAGGATTGCTGTAACTGCCGCTCGGGCCAGACCCGCACCAGCCCGGCTTGCTCTGCGAGCGGAACCGCTACCTCGCCAAGCCCCAGCCCCATCAACAGGGCCTGACGCAGCATCAGGCTGGTATTGACTCCCGCAGCGACCGTGGCCCCCTCGGCCGCCTCTTCGAGCATCATTGGCGAGCGAGCGCTCTGCCAGTGGGGCTCATACACCACCAGCGAATGGCCCGCAAAACCGGTGCCCGCTTCGGGAATGCCATAGCGAGCCAGATAGTCAGCGGAGGCATACAACCCGACCGGCCAGGAGGCCAGCTTGCGAATAATCAGGTCGGGATTGTCCGGCTTCACCGTCCGGATCGCGATATCCGCTTCCCGCAGCGACAGATTGACCACCTGGGTCGAGGTATTGAGGATGACCCTGATATCGGGATAACGCTGATGCAGCTCGGTCAGAGCTGGTATCAGGAAATCCATCCCCAGGGTGTCTGTGGTCGCCACGCTGACCTCCCCAACCAGGCGGTTGTCGACCCCTTGCGCCGCTCGCACAAAATCAATGGCCGCCAGCTCCATCTGCTGAGCGCTGGCCAGCACTATCTCTCCGACATGAGTCAGCACATATCCTTTGGATGTGCGGAGAAACAACGTGGCCGCCAGACGATGCTCCAGTGCGGCAATCCGCCTGCCAATGGTGGCCTGATCGACCCCGACCACACGGGCGGCGCCCCTCAGGCTCCCCTCCCGATGCAACGCCAGAAAAATTTTCGCATCATCCCAGTTCATCACGACTCCCGATTGAAATGCATTTTTGCATTACAGGTGAGGGATAATACTGCGTTTATTCATCAGTAATCTCCACTATCTTGGTGCTCATCCCACTCGGGGAACCTCATATCACCTCGTTACAAGGAGCCGCTGATGCATAACGCCTATTCCATTCCCGCCACCATGAGCGCGGTAGAGATTACCCAGCCAGGTGGCCCCGATGTCTTGCAACTGACCACCCGCGCCACACCTGCGCCCAAGCCCGATGAGGTTTTGATCCGGCACTATGCGACCGGCATCAATGGGCCGGATGTGATGCAGCGCAAAGGGCTCTACCCGCCTCCGGCAGGATCATCGGATATTCCCGGGCTGGAGGTCGCCGGGGTCGTGGTCGCCAAGGGGGAGCAGGTGGAGCATCTCAAGGTTGGCGACAAAGTCGCAGCGCTGATTTCGGGTGGCGGCTATGCCGAGTACAGCGTCGCCCACCAGAGCAATGTCCTGCCCCTGCCGCCCGGATTGAGCTTTGTCGAAGCCGCGGCGCTGCCGGAAACCTTTATGACGGTCTGGTCAAATATGTTTGAACGGGGCCAGTTTAAAAAAGGGGACATTATCTTGATCCATGGCGGCGCCTCCGGTATCGGCACGACCGCCACCATGCTGGCCAAGGCATTTGGCGCCGCCAAAATCATCACCACGGTCGGCTCACCCGAGCAGCAGGCCGCCAGCATCAAGCTGGGCGCGGATGTGGCCGTGCTCTACAAGGAGGAGGATTTTGTCGAGGCAGTGCATGCAGCCACCGATGGGCATGGCGCCGACATCATTCTCGATATCATTGGCGGGGAGTATGTCGCGCGCAACTATGCGGCGGCCGCCATCAATGGCCGCATAGTCCAGATCGGCATTATTGCGGGCGCCGCCCCCAATCTGGATCTGTTTCCCATGCTGCAAAAGCGGCTGACCCATATCGGATCCACCCTGCGCTCGCGGACTCCGCAAGAAAAAGCCGAACTGATTGCCCAGTTGCAAACTCATGTCTGGCCATTTATCGAACGCGGCGAGGTCAAACCGCAGGTTTACCAGATCTTCCCGCTGCATGAGGCCGCCGCAGCCCACCATTTGCTGGATTCAGGCCATCATATCGGCAAGCTGGTGTTAACCATGGCGCCCTTGTCGTCAAATTGATAAAGCCCACAGTGAAGCAGGCCGAGGTGGGATGTGGCGATGTCCAGTGCTGAAAGCACCCCGCCGCAGGCGTAAGGGGTGCGATAAATAAAAAGAGACCGGCTGATAGCCGGTCTCTTTTTTGGTAACAGGGTGGGATATTATTTTTATGGCATCGTCTTAAAAACGCGAACGTCCGATTACGCTTCGCTAATCGAACCTACGAGCTGGCCATTTATCGAACGCGGCGAGGTCAAACCGCAGGTTTACCAGACCTTCCCGCTGCATGAGGCCGCCGCCGCCCACCATTTGCTGGATTCAGGCCGTCATATCGGCAAGCTGGTATTAACCATGGCGCCGTTGTCGTCAGATTGATAAAGCCCATAGTGGAGCAGGCCGAGGTGGATGCGATGATATCCAATGCGGACAGTACCCCGCCGCAGGCGTAAGGTTTGTTGAAATAAGAAAGAGACCGGCCATATACCGGTCTCTTTTTTGGTAACAGGAAGGGATATTATTTTTATGGCATCGTCTTAAAGAACGCGAACGTCCGATTACGCTTCGCTAATCGAACCTACAGACTTTCTTGACTTATTTGACCACGACTTAATCTTTCTACGTTCTTTTTCAACCAATCTTGAACGCCACATTAAATCTGACAGTAATATTGCTATAGAAAAATTAAAGCGCATTCTTGGTGTTGAATTTGATTCCAGCTCATCTGGGCCACACCAAGGTAACTGGCTCACAAGATTTAGTACCTTACCAGAACAAAAATCAACCCCCCTCCAACTATGACCGAACTCATTTCTAATCTTACGGATTATAGTTATCTCATGATACTCACTTTCTTCAATAAGACCGAGCGCATGAGCAGCAGTTACCTTAGCGGCAAACGTTCCAAGTGGTGCATTGAAACCACTCACAAGTTCACTACCTGATTTGTTTTTAACAAAAAATGACTCAAGAATATTTTTTAGCCAGTCATCTAACACTGCGGCTGCATTAAGCACAGCCCCTCGGTCACTCTCTTTATTGAACTCCAACAGAAATTCAGATAGTTCAATGATTTCTGTTTCTGCCTGCATAAAACGCCCCTGGTATTAACTCTTGAATCAGATAAACATTTTTAACATTAATAGCTAAATAAAACGCCCCCCATCTTGCAATGGGAGGCGTTTCTTATTCAAGTTATTGGGCCTGTCAGGCCCAATATTCAGCTATTACAGGGACTCAGCGGTCGCAACCACGTTTTCCACGGTAAAGCCGAATTCCTTGAACAGCAGCTCGGCCGGTGCGGACTCACCGAAGGTGGTCATACCGATGATCTTGCCGCCAAAACCGACGTACTTGTACCAGTAGTCGGCGATGCCAGCTTCGATGGCCACGCGCTTGGTGACGGAGGACGGCAGGACGGACTCTTTGTACTCGGCAGATTGAGCGTCGAACACGTCGGTAGACGGCAGAGAGACCACGCGCACGGCACGGCCCTTGGCAGTCAGCTGCTCATAGGCGGCAACGGCCAGTTCCACTTCGGAACCGGTGGCGATCAGGATCAGCTCCGGAGTACCGGCGCAATCCTTCAGCACGTAGCCACCCTTGGCGGTGTCGGCCAGCTGCTGGGCAGTACGATCCATCTGGGCCAGGTTCTGACGAGAGAAGATCAGAGAGGTCGGGCCGTCGGTACGCTCGATGGCGTGTTTCCAGGCGATGGCGGATTCAACCTGGTCACACGGACGCCAGGTGCTCATGTTCGGAGTCAGACGCAGGGAGGCGATCTGCTCAACCGGCTGGTGAGTCGGGCCATCTTCACCCAGACCGATGGAGTCGTGGGTGTAAACGAAGATGGCGCGCTGCTTCATCAGGGCGGCCATGCGCAGGGCGTTGCGGGCATACTCCATAAACATCAGGAAGGTAGCGCCGTAGGGGATGAAACCACCGTGCAGGGCGATACCGTTCATGATGGCGGACATGCCGAACTCGCGTACACCGTAGTGGATGTAGTTGCCGGAGGCATCGTCGTTGGTCAGGGACTTGGAGCCGGACCACATGGTCAGGTTGGACGGAGCCAGGTCGGCAGAGCCACCCATGAACTCCGGCAGCAGCTTGCCGAAGGCTTCCAGAGAGTTCTGGGACGCTTTACGGGTTGCGATCTTGGCCGGGTTGGCTTGCAGGGTTTCGATGATCTTGGCGGATTCAGCAGCCCAGTTGGCCGGCAGTTCGCCAGCGGTGCGGCGCTTGAATTCGGCAGCCAGCGTCGGGTGAGCGGCTTCATAGGCGGCGAACTTGGCAGCCCAGTCGGCTTCCAGTGCAGCACCCTTCTCCTGAGCGTTCCACTCGGCAGCGATATCGGCCGGGATAACGAACGGCGCGTGGTCCCACTTCAGGAAGGCGCGAGCCGCGGCGATCTCGTCGTTGCCCAGCGGTGAGCCGTGGCAGTCGTGAGAACCGGATTTGTTCGGGGAGCCGTAACCGATGATGGTGCGGCAGCAGATCAGGGTCGGCTTGCCGGTCTCGGCCTTGGCGGCTTCGATGGCGGCATTAATAGCTTCCGGGCTGTGACCGTCAACAGCCGGGATTACGTGCCAGCCGTAGGCTTCGAAACGCTTGACGGTGTCGTCGGTGAACCAACCTTCAACGTGACCGTCGATGGAGATACCGTTGTCATCCCAGAACGCGATCAGTTTGCCCAGTTGCAGGGTACCTGCCAGGGAACACGCTTCGTGGGAGATACCTTCCATCAGGCAGCCGTCGCCCATAAAGGCGTAGGTGTAGTGGTCAACGATGTCGTGGCCCGGCTGGTTGAACTGCTCAGCCATGGCTTTTTCGGCGATCGCCATACCCACGGCGTTGGTGATGCCCTGACCCAGCGGGCCAGTGGTGGTTTCAACGCCCGGTGCATAGCCGTACTCCGGGTGACCCGGGGTGCGAGAGTGCAGTTGGCGGAAGTTTTTCAGATCGTCGATGGAGAGGTCATAACCGGAGAGGTGCAGCAGGGAGTACAGCAGCATGGAGCCGTGGCCGTTGGAGAGAATGAAACGGTCGCGGTCGGCCCACTTGGGGTTGTTCGGGTTATGTCTGAGGTGGCTACGCCACAGCACTTCGGCGATATCCGCCATTCCCATGGGGGCGCCCGGGTGACCGGAGTTGGCTTTTTGAACGGCATCCATACTCAATGCACGAATGGCATTGGCAAGCTCTTTACGAGAAGGCATCTGAATCTCCTGCGATTGCTTCATTTGATGGCCAAGATTAAGGCGCGTTATTGTCCCAGCAGGGCGCGCGGCGTGCAAATATTATCTGGATGAATAAAGTGGCTTTGGGAGGACAATCGCTTTTCTTGCCCTCTATTGACCAAAGCAACCAGAGAAAAACGTTTGATTTCCATCCCTTTCGGGATAGGAGAGCACCGCTTGTGACCCATTGGACACTGCGCGACAAAATAGTGCTGGCAATCGGGGGGGGCGCTAATTAAAATAGACGTCCAGATGTAGATACCTCTACACCATCCCATTCATCCGGTTATTGCCGTGGCGATAACCCAGACAAGCTGAGACTCTTATCATGGCAAAGCTGTTTACTTCCGAGTCGGTCTCCGAAGGCCATCCCGACAAGATTGCGGACCAGATCTCCGATGCGGTACTGGACGCCATCCTCAAGCAAGATACCAAGGCCCGTGTTGCCTGCGAGACCCTGGTCAAGACCGGTATGGTCATGGTGGCCGGCGAAGTAACCACCTCTGCCTGGGTTGATATCGAAGAGATCGTGCGTGATACCGTACGTGAAATCGGCTACACCCACTCCGACATGGGCTTCGATGCTGACTCCTGCGCCGTGCTGAACGCCATCGGCAAGCAGTCCCCGGACATCAACCAGGGCGTTGACCGCAGCGATCCGCTGGAGCAGGGCGCTGGCGACCAGGGCCTGATGTTCGGCTACGCCACCAACGAAACCGACGTGCTGATGCCGGCCCCCATCACCTACTCTCACCTGCTGGTGAAGCGTCAGGCTGAAGTGCGCAAGAACGGCACCCTGCCGTGGCTGCGTCCGGATGCCAAGAGCCAGCTGACCTTCGCCTACGACGACGCAGGCAAGATCATCGGTGTGGATGCAGTTGTTCTGTCTACCCAGCACGCCGAATCCATCAGCCACAAGGATCTGGTTGAGGCGGTACGCGAAGAGATCATCAAGCCGGTGCTGCCGGCCGAGTGGGTCAACAAAGACACCAAATACTTCATCAACCCGACCGGCCGTTTCGTTATCGGCGGCCCGATGGGTGACTGCGGTCTGACCGGTCGCAAGATCATCGTCGACACCTACGGCGGCATGGCTCGTCACGGTGGTGGCGCCTTCTCCGGTAAGGATCCGTCCAAGGTTGACCGCTCCGCAGCTTACGCCGCCCGCTACGTTGCCAAAAACATCGTTGCCGCCGGTCTGGCCGATCGCTGTGAAATCCAGATCTCCTACGCCATCGGCGTGGCCGAGCCGACCTCCATCAGCGTCGAGACCTTCGGCACTGCCAAGGTCGCCGAAGAGCTGCTGGTCAAGCTGGTGCGCGAGCACTTCGAACTGCGCCCGTATGGTCTGATCGAAATGCTGGATCTGAAGCGCCCGATCTACCAGGCTACCGCTGCCTACGGTCACTTCGGTCGCGACGAGTTCCCGTGGGAGCAGACCGACAAGGCCGAACTGCTGCGTTCTGCCGCTGGCCTGTAAGGCTCGCTGTTGTGATAAAAGGGGAGCCTGGCTCCCCTTTTGCTTATCCGCTATCTGACGAGATGTTGATGTCTGCCACCCCTTCCCAGCTTGTCACCCTGCTGCAACAACGCGTAGAAACCTGCTTTGTGCAGGCCGAGGCGCGCCTTGGCCGCACCTTCCCCCGCCCACGGATCTACTGCAATATGCGGGGCCGGGCGGCAGGATCGGCGCGGCTGCAAACCTGGGAGCTGCGCTTCAATCCCGCCCTCTATCAGGCCAACCAGCAGGCGTTTCTGGATGAGGTGGTGCCCCACGAGGTGGCCCATCTGCTGGTTTACGCCCTATGGGGTGACGGGCGTGGCAAAAACCGGGTCTTGCCCCACGGCCGTCAGTGGCAATCGGTGATGCGGGAGGTGTTCGGCCTTGAGCCCAGAACCACCCACAGCTTCGATCTGGCAGTATTGGCCCAGCGCACCGTGCCCTATCGCTGTCACTGCCAGCAGCATCAACTGTCGATACGCCGCCACAACAAGGTGGTGCGCGGCGAGGCCCGCTACCACTGCCGCCGCTGCAAGCAGCCGTTGGAGCGGGAACGGCCGGAGTCAGAGCAGTAAGCCAGCTTGTGTCGCGCCCCTGTGGTAGGGTGCCCGCCATCGTTCGTCAATCACCCCGTTTGCAAGGAATCCCATGCGTTTTATCTCCTCCCTCGCCCTGACCCTGCTGGCCGGTTTACCGCTGCTCAGCGCCCCCCTGCACGCCCAGACCTTTCGCGAAGCCAAGCAGGATCTGGTGAAGCTCTATCGCAGCCAGCCTGCGGTCACCACCTTCTACTGCGGCTGTGACATCGACTATCAGGGCAAGAAGATGAGCCCGGATCTCGCCAGTTGCGGCTATGAGCCGCGCAAGCAGGCCAAACGCGCCGCCCGCATCGAGTGGGAACACGTGGTACCAGCCTGGGAGTTCGGCCACCAGCTGCAGTGCTGGCAGGATGGCGGTCGCAAAAACTGCGAAAAAGCGAGCCCCGAGTTCAACAAGATGGAGGGGGACATGCACAACCTCTTCCCCGCCATTGGCGAGGTGAACGGCGATCGAGCCAACTACCGCTTCTCCGACTGGAACGGCAAGCCGGATCAGTATGGCCAGTGCCAGATGCTGGTGGATTTCAAGGATCGTCGGGTGCAGCCGCCCAAGGGGCCGGTACGGGGCCAGATTGCCCGCGCCTACCTCTACATGAGCCAGCAGTATGGGCTGCGTCTGGCAGCGCAACAGCGTAAACTGTTTGAAGCCTGGGATCGCCAGTACCCGGCAGAGGGCTGGGAGTGCGAGCGCAATCGCCGCATCGGCAAACTGCAGGGCAATACCAATCCCTTTATTGAAAAGCAGTGCCAATAACCCCATTTGACCAGGGAGGGGGATCGCCCCTCCTATCATGAGGCCCTTCCCCACTGCCGCGTGAGCCTTGCTCGCAGCAGGATATGAAGGGTTTCCAAGCAAGAGACTGACAAGCAGCCATGCGCATTCCACGTATCTATGAACCGGCCACCCTGCAAGTTGGCCAGACCATCGCCCTGTCGGAAGACGGCGCCAACCATATCGGCCGGGTACTGCGCATGCAGCCGGGCAAGCAGCTCGAGCTGTTCAACGGCGATGGCAATCAATATCCCGCCACCATCGCCAGCGTCGGCAAGAAGTCGGTGGAAGTGACCATCGACAGCTGCGACGTCCAATCGGTGGAGTCACCGCTGGCCATTCATCTGGGTCAGGTGATCAGCCGTGGCGACAAGATGGACTTCACCATCCAGAAATCGGTTGAGCTGGGCGTCACCTGCATCACCCCGCTCTTCTCCGAGCGCTGCGGCGTCAAGCTGCCGGCAGACCGGCTGGAGAAGAAGCGCGAACAGTGGCAGAAGGTGGTGATCAGCGCCTGCGAACAGTGCGGCCGCAACGTGGTGCCAGAGGTGCGCATGCCGATGGAGCTGGACGCCTGGCTGGCGGAAGAGACTAAAGAGCTCAAGCTCAACCTGCACCCGCGCGCCGAGTACAGCATCAACACCCTGCCCGTTCCCGAGCACGGTGTGCGCCTGCTGATTGGCCCGGAAGGGGGCTTGTCGAGCGACGAGATCGCCCGTACCGTGCAGGAAGATTTCAAAGAGATGCTGCTGGGGCCGCGGGTGCTGCGCACCGAAACTGCCGCCCTGACCGCGATTACTGCGCTGCAGTGCCGCTTTGGCGATCTCGCTTGATAAAATAGGCTGCATCGACGCAGCCTCAAGCGGACGATTACGCTGCGCTAATCGCCCCTACAACCCTATCGAGCCATTAAAAAGGAACAGCGGATGACCATTAAACTCGGCATCGTGATGGACCCCATCTCGGCCATCAACATCAAGAAAGATTCCAGCTTTGCCATGCTCGAAGAGGCGCAAAAGCGCGGCTATGAACTCTTCTATCTGGAGATGAAGGATCTCTACATGGAAGCCGGTCGCGCCTTTGGCACCATGCGCCCGCTAACCGTCAAATATGACTATGCCGACTGGTACACCCTGGGCGAGGTGGTCGATCTGCCCCTCTCCAACCTCGATGTGATCCTGATGCGCAAGGATCCGCCGTTCGACACCGAATTTATCTACGCCACCTACATGCTGGAGCGGGCCGAGGATGAGGGTTGCCTCATCGTCAACAAGCCGCAGAGCCTGCGTGACGCCAACGAGAAGCTCTACACCGCCTGGTTTGCCGAGCACACCCCGACCACGCTGGTCACCCGCCGCGCCGACAAACTACGCGCCTTCCACGCGAAGCACAAAGACGTGATCTTGAAGCCCTTGGACGGCATGGGCGGCGCCTCCATCTTCCGCATGAAGGAAGATGACGCCAACGTCGGCGTGATTATCGAGACCCTGACCGCCCACGGCAGCCAGTACTGCATGGCGCAGACCTATCTGCCCGCTATCAAGGATGGCGACAAGCGGGTACTGGTAGTGGACGGCGAACCGGTACCCTACTGCCTGGCACGCATTCCGGCGCAAGGTGAGACCCGTGGCAACCTGGCGGCCGGTGGCCGTGGCGAGGCCCGCCCCCTGAGCGAAGCCGACTGGGCTATCGCCCGCGCGGTGGGCCCGACGTTGAAAGAGAAGGGCCTCATCTTCGTCGGTCTCGACATCATCGGCGATCGGCTGACCGAGATTAACGTCACCAGCCCGACCTGCATTCGCGAGATTGAAGCCGCCTTCGATGTGCACATCACCGGCATGCTGATGGATGCCATCGAGCGTCGGCTGGGCAAATAATCACCAGGAAGGCTAACCGGCCTGTTGAGGGGTAACCGCCCCCGACAAGCCCGGAAAAAGAGAGGGTGGCCCGGCGCCACCCTCTCTGTTTCAAGACAATCCGGAAAGGGGCGGGATCTCGCCCAGCCCAAAAAGCGGTTTTTCCCATGGGGATCAACTGCCATAATTGACCTCAAATACCTTTGCACTATTTGGCCTCTATGCAAACACTGCAAAATCACTTCCTGCTTGCCATGCCAAGCCTGACGGATCCCTACTTCGAGCGCTCGCTGGTCTATCTGTGCGAGCACAACGAAGAGGGCGCCATGGGACTGGTCGTCAACATTCCGGTGGAGATGTCGCTGGAAACCATGCTGACCCAGCTCCAGCTCAATCCGCCCAACAACCCGGAACTCAAGCAGCCGGTGCTGCAAGGGGGGCCGGTTCACGCCGATCGCGGCTTCGTGCTGCACAGCTTCCGACCCGGTTTCAACTCCACCCTGCAGGTGGGGGATGAGATGATGGTGACCACCTCCAAGGATATTCTGGAAACTCTGGGTACGAGCGAGGCTCCTGCCCATTGGCTGGTGGCCCTTGGCTATGCCGGCTGGAGCGCCGGGCAGCTGGAGCAGGAGCTGGTGGATGGCGCCTGGCTGGTGATCCCCCCCAATCCGGCTCTGGTGTTCAAGACCCCCATTCACAAACGTTGGCAGCAAGCTGCCGCCAGCATAGGGGTGAACCCGGTTCACCTCTCCAGCGATATCGGCCACAGCTGATCGGCTGGCCCGCTCCGCTCTCTATTTCGAGGATTTATCAGTTATGTCATCACGCAGCATCATGGGCTTTGACTATGGCACCAAGAGCATTGGCGTCGCCATCGGTCAGGAGCTGACTGGCACAGCCCAGCCTCTGCGCGCCCTCAAGGCCAACGACGGCATCCCCAACTGGGACGAGATTGAGAAGCTGCTCAAGGAGTGGCAACCGGACCTGCTGGTGGTCGGTCTGCCGCTGAACATGGATGGCACCGATCAGGAGATCACGGTACGGGCCCGCAAATTCGGCAACCGGCTGCATGGCCGTTTCGGCAAGCCGGTGGAGTTCAAGGATGAACGACTCACCACCACCGATGCCCGCGCCCGGCTGTTTGAGCGAGGCGGCTATCGCGCACTGGAAAAAGGCAGTGTGGACGGGGTATCGGCGCAGCTGATCGTCGAAGCCTGGATGGAAGAGCAGTACAACTAAGCCATCAACAGCAAGGCAAGGGTCGCCGCCCTTGCCTAGTCTCGCACAATCCCCTCATTACGCCTGTGATTGTCCCGCTACCAGCCCTTCGGCCTCTGTCGGGTTCGCATTCATCATCCGGTTGAGCCAGGGCACCATCAGCCCCATCACCACCGCAATCAGCAGGGTCGCCATCCCGATCTTGCCAAATACGCCGGTGTAAATGGGCAAAGTTTGCAGCGGATCCGTCATCCCTTGCGGCACGGCGGTAAAGGTCGCCACATAGCCCCCCAGCAGGGACGCCATCGCCTGAGTCAGGAACCACATTCCGAGAATGAAGCCCATCAGGCGTTGCGGCACCAGCGCGGCGACCATCGCCAGCCCCAGCGCACTGATCATCAGCTCGCCCAGACTCTGGAACAGGTAGATAAGCACCATAAACCAGGGGGAGGTCAGCCCCTGCTCATCGGCAAACCACCAGCCGGATGCTGCCGCCGTCAAAAACCCCAGCGAGCAGAAGAACATCCCGAGGGTGAACTTGAGCGGCATAGTGAGATCCCGCCCCTTACTGCCCATCCGGGTATAGATCATCGCGAGTACCGGGCTGCCCACCACCACCCAGAAGGGGTTGAGCGCCTGGAAGCTGATGGGGTTGACGCTCATGCCCAGCATTTCGTGGTGCATGTTGTTGATGGCAAAGAAGTTCAGAGACGTCGGCATCTGGGCATACAGCACATAGAAGAGCACCGCCTCCAGCATCAGCACGAAGGCCACATACATCTTGTTGCGGCCCACGGTGTCGAGCCTGAACGCCTCGCGAAAGAAGAAGATCACCACGGCGATGGTTACCGTCATCAGCACCATGTTGGCGATCACCACGTGGTGCATCAGCCAGGCGCAGAAGAAGACCATGGCTACCGAACCCAATATAACCAGCAGCAACTTGCTGTAATTAAGTGGCAGGTGATCCGGCTCGGAGCCAATATCCTTGACCATATTGCGGCAGGCAAAGAAGGTGAGCAGCGCAATAATCAGCCCCACCCCGCACAGGTTATAGGTCACGGTATAGCCGTAGTGATCGGCAATCACCGGCGCGAGCGAGAGGGAAATAAGGGAGCCGATATTGATCGACATATAGAACAGGGTAAACGCCCCATCCAGCCGCGGATCTTTTGGCTGGTAGCATTTTGACAGCAGGCTGGCCGGATTGGCCTTGAACAGACAGTTACCGACCGCGATGGTGCCTAGCGCATAGAAAATCAGGTCGGGATTGTAGATAGAGAGGCCGGTCATAAAGTAGCCTATCACCAGCACCACGGCCCCCAGCACCATGGTGCGCTTGGTGCCAAGCACATGGTCGCCGACATAGCCACCGACCGAGATCAGACCATATACCAGCGCCGAGAAGGCACCGAAGGTAATAAAGGATTGCTCTTGGGAAAACCCCAGTTGCTGCACAAAGAAAACCGCCAGGATCCCCTGCACGCCGTAATAACCGAAGCGCTCCCAGAGTTCGACGAAAAATATCATAAAGAAGGGTTTTGGTTGTTGTAACAACCCGGTGGGTGCTGTTGCTGGACGCATATCAACCTGCCTTTGCTGAGATTTATTTTTATTAATCTGGTGGTGGCTGCCGCACTATTTTTTGCCCGCCATTGCCATAACGGGGAGCACAGTCAGCCTGCCAATCTGGCTATTTTGGGTGCACGCGCCCCGTTCGATGAAAGGTGTTTTTCATCTAGCCAGTTTCAATTAGGGGTTATCGGGGGATGGTGAGTGGCGTCTCCCAGTACAGTTACCGGCTCCGGGTTCTACCTTTGCTGCATCCCTTCACTCAAGCCGGTTTATCAACCTTGATGCTTATTCCCCTCTGCTCCGTCACTCATGGCTGGTGGCCAGATAGCCGGGGCATGATATGGCCACAGACGACCTGTGGGGCTGGCTCACTCCGCGCTCTACTGGCTATCACACTACACAGGCGCTATCTAACCCCGCCATTCCAAGGGGTGTCATGCTATATCACTGCAAATACAGGAACTTAATGGTCGATCACACTTTAAAAGTGACCATCAGTGAAGTTTTCTAATGAAACCACATGAATTTTTTTCGTGAAAAGAGCTTCACTCGAGACGTGCAACCAAGGCCAATATGTGCATAAAGATAGTTGAATGGCACACAGCTTGAACCCGAACTCGGCACTTAAGTCGTGCCAAAGCCCACTCATCAGGGCGATGCGACAACAAAAAGCCGAAGCTGATGGCTCCGGCTGATCGATGGGCACCGTCACGCTCACATTAGCGTGGTGATTCGTCGTTGTAGAGCCGCCGGATCTCGTTGCGCAGCCACATCACCTTGGCATCCTGATTGTGCCGCTTGTGCCACAGCAGGATGAAGGCGATCTCCAGCTGGGCGTAGAGCTTCTCCGGTAACGGCAGCGGCATGGCGATCAGATTGCCATGATGCCGACTGGCATAACCACCGCAGTAGGAAGGGGCCACCGCAATCAGCTCATGGCTCGACTGGGAGGCAATATGCAGCGCCTGCTCGAAGCTGGAGACCATGATGGGCACCTCCCGCTTCAGCCCCTCGTCCTCCAGCAGACTGTCGAGGGCCCAGGTATCGTTCGCTTCCCACACCATGCTGATCTGGGGGCAGGCCAGAAAGTTCTCCAGCGACCACTTCTGCCCGAGCAATGGGTGATCCTTGCGCAGGAACACCACCGGGCGATCGGTGAACAGCACCTCGTGATCGATGTAGTAGGGCAAGCGGTTGACCTTGGCTTGGGAGCGGCCATGGGTCTCGCGGGCGCAGAAGCCGAGATCCGCATCGCCATTGACGATGTCGTTGAGGGAGTGGTGATCCCACCCCAGCATCCTGACCACCGAGTTGGGGTACTTCTGGTAGATGGTCATGGGCAGATCGCTCAGGAAGCTGATGTAGAAGGGGGACTCCATCACCAGGGTGAAGCGGGCACCGTCGGGGATCGCCTCGCTATTGAGCGAGGTGATGCTGTCGGTGAGCTGGAACCAGACCTTCAGCTCCTCCTCCAGGGTCAGGGAGAGGTTGGTGGGCTGCAACCCCTGCCGCACCCGCACAAACAGGGGATCGTCAAACCACTCCCGCAATTTGGCCAGAGATTTGCTCACCGCCGACGGAGTGACACAGAGCTTTTTGGCCGCCCCTGCCACACTGCGCTCCTGCATCAGGTACTTGAAGACCACCAGCAGGTTCAAATCGAGTTCACCCAGATTGCGCATATTCCCTCTCATCTTCCATCAGCCCTGCGACCGCGCTTCACGAAGCGCGAGCCATGGTAACAGCCCTTTGACAGCCAGGTAACTGAGCAATGCCAGCAGCAGGGCGCAGATCAGCATCTCGGACGGAGTAAAGCCAAGTTGACCCAGCAGCCAGATATAGAGGCCGGAGAGGCTGATCTGCATGATGCAGAGCACCGCGCTGGCAAAGGCCACGTTATGCTGACAACCATCGAGCGCCTCCCCCATCGCCACCCCGAAGCCACAGGAGAAGCCGACACAGACCAGCGCAAACCCCGGCAGCAGCAGATGGATATCGCCCCCCGTCTGCCAACTGCCGATCAGTGAGCACGCCGCCAGCAGATAGGAGAGATGAGACACCGCCAGCACCTTCTGTTTGCCCAGCCAGCGCAACAGCAACGGCGTCAGGAAGGAGGTGGACATACTCACGCCAGCCATCACCATCATCACGATGGAGTACTGCTCGGTAGTGAAGCCAAACTCCTTCATCAGGATCAGCGGCGAGACGCTGACATAGACCAGAATGGCGGTCACGCTGGCACTGGTCAGCAGGGAGAGCAGCATAAAGCGCGGCGAGCGCAGCAGGGCAAAAGGCAGCGCCGCGCCACTGCCCGGTTGCCGCGCCGGGCGGGTCTCCTTGAGCAGAAGCAAGTTCACCAGACCGCTAACGGCCGCCACCAGCGCCATCGCCACGAAGATCCCGCGCCAATCAAAATGTGACAGGATGAGGTAACCGAGCACCGGCGCCAGCACCGGGATCACGCAGATGACCCCGTTGATCATCGAGAGCGCCATCGCCAGCCGCTCCTGACACAGCACGTCCCGCAGCACGGTAAAGGTCATGATATAGAGCGCACCGGCCCCAACCCCCTGCCAGAAACGACCGAAATAGAACTGACTTATCCCCTCTGCGCTGCCTGCCACCAGCGAGGCGAGGACAAAAATCAGGGCGCCCCCGAGCACCACCCAGCGCCGCCCGAAGCGATCGGCAATCATCCCGCCCAGCAGCACGGTGGCCGCCATGCCGAACAGATAGATGGAGAAGGCGGTGTGGATCTGCGCCTCGCTCGCCTGCAGGGCATCGGCAATCTGGGGCACCGCCACCAGATAGAGATCGATCCCGACCGGATAGAGAATGATCATCAGAAAAGTGCACAACAGGAATACAGGCATGGATGCTCCATAACAGATTGGCGTGCCGATGCCTGCCAGATCACAGCGACAGGCGAACAATGGCGGGGCAAGGTGGTGACAAAGGTAGCAACGCAGCGCGTCGCAATGGGGCAACTATATGGGTGCCCACCGCCCTCACCTAGTGAAGAGATGGCGATCGGTACATTCCAATCAGGAAATATCATATTAAGTTGCGTGCCTAAGCGGCCATATTGAATCGAGCAGACTCACTAATAAACCGCGTCACCTCCCGCTCATAACCATCCCTGCACTGCACTTTTACCACCCGTCTGTTATCCGCCTTCGCCCTTGCGGGCGTATAAGCTGTAGGTGCGACGCAATACAGGAAATGTGTATGAAGGGAATGAAGAGAGAAGAGCAGATTGCCGGGCTGCTGGCGGCACTGGAGCAAGTCATTCTGGGCAAGCCGCTGCAACTGAAAATCGCGCTGGTGACCCTGCTGGCGCGCGGTCATCTGCTGATCGAGGATCTGCCCGGCATGGGCAAAACCACCCTGGCCCACGCGCTGGCGCAGGTGCTGGGGCTGGCATGCAGGCGGATGCAGTTCACCGCAGATCTGCTCCCCGCCGACCTGCTGGGGTTGCAGATCTTTGACCCCCAGCAGCAAACATTTCACTTTCACCCCGGCCCCATCTTCACCCAGGTGTTGCTGGCGGACGAGATCAATCGCGCCAGCCCCAAAGTACAGAGCGCCCTGCTGGAGGCGATGGCCGAGGGCAAGGTGAGCATTGAGGGGAATACGCATCCCCTCCCCGATCCGTTTTTCGTCATCGCCACCCAGAATCCGGCGGATCAGGCGGGCACCTATCCACTGCCGGAGTCCCAACTCGACCGCTTCGCCGTGCGACTCTCGCTGGGTTTTCCGCCGCGAGAGGCGGAGCGCCAGCTACTGCGGGGCAACCAACCGACTGACCCGTTGCCCGCCATGCTAAATGACGCCGAGCTGGCTGCCCTGCAAGCGGAAGGTGATGCTATCCATGTTTCCGATGCCACCCTCGACTACCTGCTGGCGCTGGTGCACCAGAGCCGCTTTGATGGGGATCTGCCACAGCCCCTCTCCCCCCGTGCAGCCCAGACCTTGCTGGCGGTGAGCCGGGCCTGGGCGCTGGTGGCGGGGCGGCACTTTGTCACGGTAGAGGATGTGCAGGCAGTCTTCCCCTATGTGGCCGAGCATCGGCTGCGGGGCAGCTTTGGCGTACAGCACGGCGAAGCCTGCCCCCTGAGCCAGCGATTGCTGGCCAAGGTCGATCCGGACAATCCCTGATGAGAAAATGGCTAAACCGTTGGCAGCAGTGGCGAGCCCGCTGGCAACGACGCTGGCTCGACCGTCGCATTCCCCCGGCCCGCCAGATCACGCTGGCTACCCGCAGCCTCTTTATCCTCCCCACCCGCATGGGGCTGCTCTATCTGCTGGTGCTGCTCGCCATCTATCTGCTCGGCACCAACTACCAGAACAATCTGGTGCTGCTGGTGGCCTACTGCCTCGGCAGCCTGTTTATGGCCGCCATGTGGCTCACCCACCGCAACCTGTTGGGGCTGGAACTGCTGGGTGGGCCGCTGGTGCTGGGGAAGCGGGTAGCCAGCTACCTATCCGTATCTTGGTGCAGAGCCCGCGCCCGGTGCAGGCGCTCCGGTTTAGCCTCAACGAAGGCACCCTCTGGCTGGCACAGGCCGACGCTGTGCCCAGCACAGTTATCCTGCCAGTATCGGGCTCGCGCCGTGGGCCACTGCACCTTGGTCGATTGCGGGTTGAGAGCCGCTACCCTCTCGGCCTGTTTCGCTGCTGGTCTCTGCTGGACTTGCAACTGGAGGGCTGGCTCGCCCCCAAACCGGCGTTCGGGGCGCTAAGAGGGGAACATGCGACCGAAAGCGAAGGGCATCAGGGCCAGCCCGCGCCAGCTCCCCTCGGTGACTTTGATACCCTGCGGACACATCAGGCCGGTGAGCCACTGAGCCGAGTCGCCTGGAAGCAACTTGCCCAAGGGCGCGGCCTGCTGACCAAACAGTTCCATGAACCTCAGCAGGATGACACTCACCTCACATTGCCGCGGGTCGCAGGCGGGGATCTGGAGCAGCGGCTGGCGGTGCTGGCCTGGTGGTGCGCCGATTACGGCAAGCGGGGCATCCCCTTCACCCTGACGCTGGCAAACCAGACGCTGGGGCCCGATAGTGGCGCCACCTTTGTGCAGCGCTGCCTGCTGGCACTAGCCCAGTTCGATGCCACACCACCGAAGAGCACGCCCGATGCTGCTCGATAACCGCCGCCTGCTGCCACTCATCGCCCTGCAACAGCTGCTGCTGGTCGCTGCGCTCTGGCCCCAGTTGCAACTCTGGGTAGTGACAGTGGGCGCCATCACCCTCGGCGTCCGGGCCATGATGCTGTGGCGCGGCTGGCAGCCCCTGCCTGCCCGCGGGTTGGCGCTGCTGGCCATCACTACTGTGCTGTTGCTGGGACTACAGTGGCGTGGCTTGGGCACCCTGCCCGCCCTGATCAATCTGCTCTGGCTCGGTTATAGCCTCAAGATGATCGAGGTACGGCGCGAGCAGGATATCGAGCTGGTGCTGCTGCTCACCTTCTTTCTTATCGCGCTGGCGCTGGTGCAGCGACAGAGCATCGGCTGGACGGCCGGAATGACAGTAGCACTCTGGCTGGCAGTAACCGCGCTGGTGACCGCCGTCGCCCCCGAACAGAAACGGCCTTGGCGCAGTGCGGGTGGTACCCTGCTGCAGGCGCTTCCACTGCTTATCACCCTGTTTTTGCTGCTGCCAAGGCTCCCGCCCCTCTGGCAGATGCCCACCACCAGCCGTGCCCTGTCGGGCCTCTCGGAAGAGCTGGCACCCGGCGATATCAGCGAACTGGTCAACTCCTCGGAACTGGCCTTTCGGGTCACCTTTGCCGATGGCCCGCCCCCGGCCCGCGAGCGCTACTTTCCGGTAATGCGCCAAGAGGTTTTCGATGGCCAACGCTGGTTGCTGAGCCCCGAGGTAAAAACGTGGCAACGGACAGTGCCGGTGCAAACCGGGCTCACCCTTCTGGCATCATCTTCACGGGCAAGCAATCAGCTGGCAGATAGTCCGTTACCCGCCGGGAGCTACGAGGTGATCGCCGAGCCCCAGCGCCACCGCTGGGCCTTTGCCATGAGTGAACCGACTATTCTGACTGGACCAGTGCTGATCACCCCCATCGACACCCTCTATCGTCAGGGGAGCGGTGAGGTGGCGATCCGCTATCGCATTGGCCGCGGCGAAGCGCAGCCAGAGGACGATAGCCAAGCCGCCCAGCGCAACCAGCAACTGCCAGCCGGAGGCAACCCAAGAGCGCGAGCCTATGGCAAAGAGCTTGCGGCACGCTATCCGGATCGCAGCGCGCTGGTCGCCGCCCTGCTCGCGCAGTTTCGCAGCCAATCCTATTACTACACTCTGACCCCGCCACGGCTTGGCAGTGACGGGGTGGATGAGTTCCTGTTCGATACCAAGCGCGGCTTTTGCGGCCACTACGCCATGGCGACCGCTTTCGTACTGCGCGCTTCCGGTATTCCGGCACGGCTGGTCACCGGTTATCTCGGCGGTGAGTGGAATCCAAGGGGCAACTATCTGGCGGTACACCAGTTCGATGCTCACGCCTGGGTAGAGTATCTCGATGAAGAGGGATCATGGCGGCGAATCGACCCCACTGCGGCAGTGGCACCGGAGCGTATTGAAGGCGGCGTGAGGGAAGCGCTGAGCGACGAGTTTACCGCTGCCGACCCGCTTGCTTTGCAGCGTTATCGCAACTGGGCCCTGCTCAATAAACTACGCTGGTGGGGCAACAATATCGACTACCAGTGGAGTCGCTGGGTGATTGGTTACGATGCGGGTCAGCTCTGGCAACAAATCGGCCTGCGCTGGCCCGCACTGGCGGGACACACTCCCTGGTTGATCCTCGCCAGCCTGATGCTGGTCGCCCTGCTGGTGAGCCTGCCCCTGCTGTTGCCCGCCCGCCTGCCGTCAGAGCGGCGTATCTGGCAGCCCCTGCTCAAACGGGGCAAACGCAGTGGCTACCCACCCCAGCCAGCCGAGAGCATGGGACATGGTGCGAGCGGCTGGCACGGCTGCGTCCCGACCTTGCCCACTCCCTGCTAAAGAGTGCGTGGCTCTATCGACTCTGGCGTTATGCCCCCCTCAGCGAACGGCAACAAGGGCGCTGCTGGCGCCAGTTGCGACGGCGTGTCAGACAGCTCGTCCAGCACTGGGATCAGCCGCCGAAGAGCGGCTCATAAAAGAAGGGGGAGCCACCGGCTCCCCCTTCAGGTTTTAATCAAGAGGTTTGATTTACCGCTTGTTACTTTTTGGTCGGATTGTCCCAGATCCCCTCTTCCAGCTGGGAGCGGATCTCGGGGTATTTGTTGGCATCGAAGGTGGGCACCTTGCCCAGCCGGAGCTGGTCGTTGTAATCCTTCGCCAGCTTGATGGCAACGCTGGAGAGCAGCAGGATCGCCACCAGGTTGACTATGGCCATCAGTCCCATGGAGACATCTGCCATCGCCCACACAATCGGCAACTCACCCACGGCACCGAACATCACCATCCCCAGCACGAACACCCGGAACAGCATCAGGCCACCCTTGTGGTTGTGCTCGAGGAACACCAGATTGGTCTCGGCATAGGAGTAGTTCGCCACGATAGAGGTGAAGGCGAAGAAGAAGATGGCCGCCGCAATGAAGATGTTGCCACCGCTGCCAATCTGGGAGGAGAGCGCCCGCTGGGTCAGCTCGACACCGGTCACGCCGGAGCCCGGCTCAAACTGACCGGACATCAGGATGATGGCGGCGGTACAGCTGCAGATGACGATGGTGTCCATAAAGACCCCCAGCATCTGCACATAACCCTGAGAGGCCGGGTGCGGCGGATAGGGAGTGGCAGTCGCCGCAGCGTTGGGCGCAGAGCCCATCCCCGCTTCGTTGGAGAAGAGACCGCGCTTGATACCGTTGATCATCGCCTGGGAGATGGCATAACCGAGCGCACCCGAGCCTGCCTGCTCAATCCCGAAGGCGGACTTGATGATCAGCATGAAGACATGGGGCAACTCGGTGATGTTCATCGCCACGATCACCAGCGCCAGCAGGATGTAGGCCAGCGCCATAAAGGGCACCACCAGCTCGGCAAAACGGGCAATGCCACGAATGCCGCCGAAGATAATCAGGCCGGAGAGCGCCACCAGCGCCAGACCGCTGACCCAGTCAGGAATGCCAAACGCCACCTTCATCGCCAGACTGATGGAGTTGGCCTGCACCGCGTTGAACACCAGACCAAATGCCAGGATCAGGCAGAGCGAAAACACCACCCCCATCCAGCGCATGCCAAGGCCTTTCTCCATGTAGTAGGCCGGGCCACCACGGTAGTTGCCATCCTCATCCTTGACCTTGTAGAGCTGGGCCAGAGTGCTTTCGACGAATGCGGTCGCCATGCCGATAAAGGCAATCAGCCACATCCAGAAGATGGCGCCGGGGCCACCCAGATAGATGGCGACAGCCACACCGGCCAGGTTGCCGGTGCCGACACGGGCGGCAAGGCTGGTACAGAGGGCCTGGAAGGAGGAGATGCCTGCGTTGTCCGATTTACGGCTGTTTTTCAGCACGGAAAACATGTGGCCAAAGTGACGGATCTGGATAAAACCCAGGCGGAAGGTGAAAAAGATACCGACCCCGATGAGCAGGTAGATGAGCACGGCTCCCCACATCAGGTCGTTTAGCATCGCAATCAAGGTGTCCATAATTCTCTCGTTGTTATTCACATCCATGGTCAGTCTGCGCTGACCGTTTTCTGTCTGTCGTTTAATTAGCGTTTCGCTAAAGGGGCGGAATCTAGCACAGCGGGAGAGCCCGGAATAGTGATCCCGGTCACGCGAGACACAAAAAACGAACGGTAAAAGCCCATAAAGCTCCATTTAAATCGCAAACTTTCAACAAACTCAATAATTCAATCAGACAGGCCACCATTAAGCCCCATAAGAGAACCATTTTGATATATCCCTGATGAGCTATCCGAAAACGCAAACGCTTGCATGAAATGGCTTTCAAACGGAAACATTTCGCCAAACGTTTTCGCTGTAATTAAATTTCAAGTACGTAGTGAGATAATTTATGTGATCGACGACACAAATATGGATATTGGCTAAAAAAGTTCAGCTGAAAGCAAACCGGAGCGAGGTCAGGATGAAATGTAAAAAACCTTACTAATCATATAGTTTCACGCCATAAAGCGGGATAACTCAACAGCCTGAATGTTTAACAACCAAGCGCCCCTATTGCAGGATGCAGCACATCAGTATTAATTAGGCAGGCAATGACGATGGGCCGCCCCCATCGCGCTTTTCTGAGCCTGAGGCACCAAGATCCTGTAATTTTATTTCAGAACCACCGTCTCAAGCCCGCAACCCAGGGATTACTCCCTCATTAAGAGATGATATTCGCTATGGCCGATAAATTAACCCAGCTGAAAGCCCTGACCACTGTTGTTGCCGACACCGGTGATATCGAAGCCATCAAACGCTATCAGCCCATCGATGCCACCACCAACCCCTCTCTGGTTCTGAAGGCTTCCGAGATCCCCGAGTACGCTCCGCTGATCGAAGACGCCATCAAGTGGGCCAAAGCCCAGAGCCAGGACAAGGCACAGCAAATCATCGACGCGGGCGACAAGCTGGCCGTCAACATCGGTCTGGAAGTGCTGAAGATCGTTCCGGGCCGTATCTCTACCGAAGTGGACGCCCGTCTCTCCTTCGATACCGAAGCCAGCATCGCCAAGGCCCGCAAGCTGATCCGTCTTTACAACGAAGCGGGTATCAGCAACGACCGCATTCTGATCAAGCTGGCCTCCACCTGGGAAGGGATCCGTGCCGCCGAGGTTCTGGAGAAAGAGGGTATCCAGTGCAACCTGACCCTGCTGTTCTCCTTCGCCCAGGCCCGTGCCTGTGCCGAAGCCGGTGCCTTCCTGATCTCCCCGTTCGTGGGTCGTATCCTCGACTGGTACAAGGCCAAAAATGGCCGTGATTACACCGCCAGCGAAGATCCGGGCGTGGTCTCCGTCACCTCCATCTACAACTACTACAAGCAGCACGACTACCCGACCGTGGTGATGGGCGCCAGCTTCCGCAACACCGGCGAGATCCTGGAACTGGCCGGTTGCGACCGCCTGACCATTGGCCCGGCCCTGCTGGAAGAGCTGAGCAAGACCGAAGGCGCCGTGGTACGCAAACTGGACTACACCGGTGAGCGCAAGGCCAAACCGACTCCGATGACCGAAACCGAATTCCGCTGGGAACTGAACCAGGATGCCATGGCTCACGAGAAGCTGGGCGAAGGCATCCGCATGTTCGCCATCGACCAGGGCAAGCTGGAAACCATGCTGGCAAGCCGTCTGTAATCAGTTCTTTTTTCTGATAAAAACCGGGCCCCTACCAAGGGGCCCGGTTTTTTTCATGGGCTTTTTTAGCGCTGTCATAGAGTCGTCACGAAAACGTTTTAATTTCAGATTCGTTATGTTATACGGGTGGTGAAAACGATAAAAACCAAGGAGGGAGCCATGGAAATGTTCAACTTCGATTATGACGAGGTGGTTGAACTCGGTTCGCGTAGCCGCGGGACAACGGGAAAAAAACGTAAATGGCGTGAAATCGAGGCGTTGAAAGACAAACATCGCCTGCAGAAGGAGCTGCAATCCATCGATATCGCCTATGAAGGTCTTACAGACGAGATTGAACTGTAATACTGCCAGACACCTGTAAAAGCGCTCCGCACAGTCGGGGCGCTTTTTTCTGCCGCAATCGGATGATCACGTGGCTTGTCATGCCATCGCCAGCGATGCCAAAGGATGCTGTAGGCTACTGACAGCCATCACCAACGGCATGGCATAAAGACCATGCACCTCACCCGCGAAGACTGAACTGCGCCGTTTCAGGGCGCGTTGGGGCAATCACCGCAAGACATGTCATCAGCAATAAAAAGCCCCCGTCGCTGACGGGGGCCTGAATACTCGGGGCTGTCGGCTGCGCTTAGCAGTAGCCGTAGCCCAGCAGACGCTGGTAACGCTGCTCCAGCAGCTGCTCGGTATCGAGCGGACGCAGTGCGTCCAGATCCTGCTTGATGCGGGCCTTGAGGTTTTTGGCCATCTTCTCCACATCGCGGTGGGCACCACCGAGGGGCTCGTCGATCACGTGGTCGATCAGCTTGAGCTCTTTCAGACGCTGGGCAGTGATACCCATCGCTTCGGCAGCCACAGAAGCCTTGTCTGCGCTCTTCCACAGGATGGAGGCACACCCTTCCGGCGAGATGACGGAGTAGGTGGAGTACTGCAGCATGTTGACGCGGTCACCCACACCGATTGCCAACGCGCCACCGGAGCCACCCTCACCGATCACGGTGCAGACCACCGGCACGGTCAGACCGGCCATCACTTTCAGGTTGCGGGCAATCGCTTCGGACTGACCACGCTCTTCGGCACCGACGCCGGGGTAAGCGCCCGGGGTGTCGATAAAGGTGATGATCGGCATCTTGAAGCGCTCGGCCATCTCCATCAGACGCAGCGCCTTGCGGTACCCTTCCGGACGCGGCATGCCGAAGTTGCGCTTGATCTTCTCTTTGGTCTCGCGACCCTTCTGGTGACCAATCACCATCACCGGCTCACCGTCGAGACGGGCGATGCCACCGACGATAGCCTTGTCATCGGCATAGGCGCGATCGCCAGCCAACTCGTCGAAATCGGTGAAGATATGCTCGATATAGTCAAAGGTGTAGGGGCGCTGGGGATGACGCGCCATCTGGGATACCTGCCAGGCACCCAGATCACCGAAGATCTTCTTGGTCAGCTCTTCGTTTTTCTTCTCCAGCCGGCGGATCTCGTCTTTCAGATCCACGGCGTGATTGCCTTCACTCACATGTTTGAGTTCATCAATCTGCGCCTGCAACTCGGCAATCGGCTGTTCAAAATCCAGAAAAAGACTCATAGGGCCTTAGAACCTCTAATCAAAAACCAATTCAACCCGCTCTCGTCCAAGCAGGACTCGCAAGTCATCTATCAGTTGATCGGTGGGCGTCACCCGCCACTCGGTACCGAGCGTCAATCGCACCCGGGAGCCGGGGCGACGATAGTTTACCTGAACCGGACAGACTCCGGCACGGGCGGGCTCCAAAATCTCGCACAAACGCGGGAAAAAGCGATCATCAATCCGCTGTTCATCGAGGGAGATGCGGATTGCTCTGGCAAAACGCTCCCTCGCATCGTTGATATCCAGTAATTCTCGAGCCGACATTTTAAGGCCACCGGAGAAGTCATCAAAGCTGACCTGTCCAGAAACCACCAAAATGCGGTCTTTTTGCATCAATTCTTCATATTTTTCCAGCGCTTCACTGAACAGGGTCACATCGAGGCGACCGGAACGGTCGTCCAGGGTGAAGATCCCCATCTTGTTGCCACGCTTGGTCACCATGCTGCGGGCCGCAATCACCAGCCCCGCCGCCGTGGTTACGGTATCGCGGGAGGTGGGATGCAGATCGCACAGGCGACCCGAGGTATAACGACGCAATTCGCTGCTGTACTGGTTGATGGGGTGGCCGGTGAGATAGAGTCCGAGGGTCTCGCGCTCCCCTTCCAGCCATACCTTGTCAGGCCAGTGCGGCACGTTGGCAAACGCCTTCTTGACGTCGTCAATCTCTTCGGTGAGCACGCCGAACATGTCGACCTGCCCCACCGCCTGCGCCTTGGCGTGCTGCTCGGCGGCACGCATCGCCTCCTCCAGCGTCGCCATCAGGGCGGCGCGGTGGGGGCCGAGCCGATCCATGGCGCCGGAGAGGATCAGCTTCTCCATCACCCGCTTGTTGAGCTTCTTGATGTCGACCCGGTTACAGAAGTCGAACAGATCGCGGAACGGGCCGTCCTGATCCCGGGCGCTCAAGATCGCATCGATGGGGCCTTCACCGACTCCTTTCACCGCCCCGATCCCGTAGACGATATGGCCATCTTCGTTGACCGAGAAGCGATAGCGGCCGGTGTTCACATCCGGCGGGATCACGGTGAGCCCCATCCGCTGGCACTCATCCACCAGGGTCACGATCTTGTCGGTGTTGTCCATATCGGCGGTCATCACCGCCGCCATGAACTCGGCCGGGAAGTGGGTCTTGAGCCAGAGGGTCTGGTAGGAGACCAGCGCGTAGGCGGCGGAGTGGGATTTGTTGAAGCCGTAGCCCGCAAACTTCTCCACCAGATCGAAGATCTTCATCGCCAGTTCGCCGTCGACGCCATTCTTGACGGCGCCCTCCTCGAAACCGGCCCGCTGCTTGGCCATCTCCTCGGGCTTTTTCTTGCCCATCGCCCGGCGCAGCATATCCGCGCCACCCAGCGTATAACCCGCCAGGGTCTGGGCAATCTGCATCACCTGCTCCTGATAGAGGATGATACCGTAGGTCGGTTCCAGAATCGGTTTCAGGCTCTCGTGCTGCCACTTCTCGTCCGGATAGGAGATCGCTTCATTACCGTGCTTGCGGTCGATGAAGTTATCCACCATGCCAGACTGGAGCGGGCCCGGTCGGAACAGGGCCACCAGTGCGATCATGTCTTCGAAACAGTCGGGGCGCAGCCGCTTGATGAGATCCTTCATGCCGCGAGATTCCAGCTGGAATACCGCTGTTGTCTCGTAGCGCTGCAGCAGGTCGAACGACTTCTTGTCATCGATGGGGATGGCGGCGATATCGACCGGCGGCTTGCCCTCTTTGGCAAGACGCGGGTTTATCATACCGAGCGCCCAGTCGATGATGGTGAGGGTCCGCAGACCCAGGAAGTCGAACTTCACCAGACCGGCGTACTCCACGTCGTTCTTGTCGAACTGGGTGACCGGGTGATGGCCTTCGTCATCGCAGTAGAGCGGCGCAAAGTCGGTGATCTTGGTGGGTGCGATCACCACGCCACCGGCATGTTTACCGGCGTTGCGCACCACCCCTTCCAGGCGACGTGCCATGTCGATGAGGTCTTTGACCTCCTCATCCTGCTCGTAGAGCTCGGGCAGCTTGGGCTCGGCCTCGAATGCCTTGGCAAGCGTCATGCCCGGATCCGGCGGGATCAGCTTGGAGATGCGATCCACAAAGCCGTAAGCGTGGCCCAGCACCCGGCCTACGTCCCGCACCACCGCCTTGGCCGCCATGCTACCGAAGGTGATGATCTGGGAGACCGCGTCCCGGCCGTACATGTCGGAGACGTGCTCGATCACCTCATCGCGTCGGTCCATGCAGAAGTCGACGTCGAAGTCGGGCATGGATACCCGCTCGGGGTTCAGGAAACGTTCGAACAGCAGGTCAAATTCCAGTGGGTCGAGGTCGGTGATCTTGAGGGCGTAAGCCACCAGAGAGCCCGCCCCCGAGCCCCGGCCCGGGCCAACGGGAATGCCGTTGTCCTTGGACCACTGGATAAACTCCATCACGATGAGGAAGTAACCCGGGAACCCCATCTGGTTGATCACTTTCAACTCGATGTCGAGACGCTCGTCATACTCGGGCCGGCGCTCGGCCCGCACTTGCGGATCCGGGAACAGGAACTCGAGACGCTCCTCCAGACCCTCTTTCGACTTGGCCACCAGAAAATCTTCGGTAGTCATGTCGCCAGTCGGGAAGTTGGGCAGGAAGTATTCGCCGAGACGCACCGTCACGTTGCAGCGTTTGGCGATCTCCACCGTGTTTTCCAGCGCTTCGGGAATGTCGGCAAACAGCTCCGCCATCTCCTCCTGACTACGCAGGTACTGCTGCGGGCTGTAGCGACGGGGGCGGCGTTTGTCCATCAGGGTATAGCCATCGTGGATGGCAACCCGGATCTCGTGGGCGTCGAAGTCATCGGCGTTGAGGAACACCACCTCGTTGGTGGCGACCACAGGCAGCTCGAACTCGGTGGCGATGGCCACCGCCATGTGCAAGTAGACCTCTTCGTCGGGTCGACCGGTACGCAGCAGTTCGAGGTAGTAGGCATCCGGGAAGTGGGTCTGATAGAAGGCGACACACTGCTCGGTCATCTGCCGGTTGCCCTTGAGCAGGAACTTGCCCACATCCCCCTCGCGCCCGCCAGAGAGGACTATCACCCCCTTGGCATGCTCGGCGAGCCAGCTCTTGTCAATAACCGGACGCCCCTGCACGTGGCCGCGCTGGTAACCGCGGGAAATAAGCAGGGTGATGTTCTGGTAGCCGTCGTTATCCATGGCGAGCAGGGTGAGACGGAACTGCTCGTCGCCGAGCTCATCGCTCTGCACCCAGAAGTCGGCCCCGACGATGGGTTTGATCCCCTTGCCGTGAGCTGCGCCATAGAAGCGCACCAGACCGCACATGTTCATCTGGTCGGTCAGCGCCAGCGCCGGCATGTTGTTGGCCGCCGCCGCCCCGACGATGGGATTGATCTTCTGCAGGCCATCGACCATGGAGAAGTCGGAGTGGACTCGCAGGTGGATAAAACGGGGTTCAGCCATCGTCATCTCCTCTCGCTGCTCAAACTAAATGGCATGGTCTACTCGATCCCCAGTGCGCGGCGCACCGGTTTGAAGCTCTTGCGATATTCGGGCAACGGGCCCCGTTCGGCCAGAATGGCGAGGTGCTCAGCGGTCGGATAACCCTTGTGGCGGGCAAAACCATACTCGGGATGACGGCTGTCCAGCTCGGTCATCTCCGCATCTCGTGTCACCTTGGCGAGGATAGAAGCGGCGCTGATGGCGGCCACCAGGCTATCGCCCTTGACCACGGCACGCGCTTCCATCGGCAATGCCGGGCAGCGGTTGCCATCGATAAAGACCAGCTCGGGGGTAACCTTCAACCCCGCCACGGCGCGCTGCATCGCCAGCATGGTGGCATGCAGGATGTTGAGCTCGTCGATCTCCTCCGGAGTGGCGCGACCGATGGCCCAGGCGAGCGCTTTTTCTTTGATCTCGTCAAACAGGGCGAGGCGCTTCTTCTCGGAGAGCTTCTTGGAGTCGTTGAGCCCCGCGATCGGATTGGCGGGATCGAGAATGACCGCAGCGGTGACCACGTCACCCACCAGGGGGCCACGACCCACTTCGTCCACACCGGCAACCAGCTTGTCGTCAGGAATATCGATCATCATCTTGTAGCCTTGAATCAAAACAGGCCCCGTGGGGCCTGACAAGGGTCGACTGGCGCGGCATTACCGCTCGAAAACGAATGAACGGGTAGCGCGGCGCAATCGACGGTCCGAAATAGCGTTATCTGCCGAGCAGATCCGCCACCGCATCGGCGGCCTGCGAGTCGGCATTGCAGCGGATCAGCTGGTGCAGCTCGGTGAAGGTGTTGACCAGCGCACTGTTGTCGTGCTCGAAGTACTTGCTCACCTCTTCCACCAGATTCTCCGGGGTGCACTCGTGCTGGATGAGTTCCGGCACCAGCATGCGACCGGCCAGCAGGTTGGGCAGAGAGACAAATTCGGTCTTCACCAGTCGCTGGGCCAGCCAGTAGCTGAAGGGCTTGAGCTTGTAACCCACCACCATCGGCTTTTTCACCAGCATGGCTTCGAGCGCTGCGGTGCCGGAGGCCAGCATCACCACGTCAGCGGCGATCATCGCCTCGCGGCCCTGCCCTTCCAGCAGCACCATGTCGAGACCCGGCGCTACCTCGGCCTTGATGGCCATAAACTGCTCACGCCGTTTCTGGTTGACCAGCGGCACGATGAAGCCGAGATCCGGATAGCGCACCGTCAGGTGTTTGCACGCCTCGAGAAACAGGGGGGACATAAAGCCCACTTCTGCGGTGCGGCTGCCCGGCAGCACCGCCAGCCAGCGGCGATTGGCATCGATACCGAGATTGCGACGCACGGCGGCCTGATCCGGCACCAGCGGAATATCATCCGCCATGGTGTGACCGACAAAACGGCAAGGGGCGTCGAAGCGGTCGTAGAAGGCTTTCTCGAATGGCAGGAAGGCGAGCACCATGTCGGTGGCGGCCTTGATCTTGTGAATGCGGTTCTGGCGCCAGGCCCACACAGAGGGGCTGACATAGTGAACCGTCTTGATACCGGCGCGGCGCAGTTTCAGCTCCACTCCGATATTGAAATCCGGTGCATCCACGCCGATGAAGATATCGGGCGGATTGGCAATAAAGTGGCGCAGCAGTTCGCGACGGACCTTGAGGATGCGCGGCAGACGGCCCAGCACCTCGGTGATCCCCATGACGGAGAGCTCTTCCATCTCGAACAGCGCCTTGACGCCGAGGGCCTGCATCCGCGGCCCTGCGATCCCTTCGAACTGCGCATCCGGGTAGCGGGCTTGCAGCTCGCGCACCAGACCGGCAGCCAGAATGTCGCCGGAGACCTCTCCGGCGACGATACCGATACGAACCTGATCAGGCACGGATGATCCCGCGCTCGTTATCTTTGAGGAAGTCCACATAGAGCTGGATGGCCGGTTCGGCTTGCGCCATCTCGATCAGCACCGGCAGCACCTCTTCGATGGTCTTGCCGGAACGGAAGATCTCTTTGTAGGCACGCTTGACGGCAGAGATGGCCTCGGCGCTGAAACCGCGGCGACGCAGACCTTCAGAGTTGACCCCGAACGGCTTGGCGTAGTTGCCGGCGGCCATTACGTAAGGCGGCACGTCCTTGTTCAGGGCGGCGCAGCCACCGACGAAGGCGTGGGAGCCGACGCGGCCAAACTGGTGAATGGCGGAGAGACCACCAAAGATCACGAAGTCACCGATCACCACGTGGCCCGCCAGGGTCGCGTTGTTGGCGAAGATACAGTTGTCACCGATGATGCAGTCATGGGCAACGTGAACGTTGACCATGAACAGGTTACCGCTGCCCACTTTGGTCAGGCTCTGATCCTGAATGGTGCCACGGTGGAAGGTGCAGTTCTCGCGAATGACGTTGTTGTCGCCGATCTCGAGGAAGGTGCGCTCACCGGCATACTTCTTGTCCTGGCAATCCTCACCGATGGAGGTGTGCTGGAAGATCTTGTTGCCGCAACCAATCTTGGTCGGGCCCTTGATCACCACATGGGAACCTACCCAGGTGTTGTCACCGATTTCCACCTCGGCGCCGATGACAGAAAAGGGGCCGATTTCAACCCCTTTACCGATCACGGCAGACTCATGGACGATGGCAGTATCGTGAATGATGGCAGTCTGGTCGATCACGTGTGTTAAACCTCGCGTTTGGCGCACATCAGCTCGGCGGTACAGACCACTTCACCGTCGACGGTGGCGACACCGGTGAACTTGGCAATACCGCGACGCTCTTTCAGGAACTCCACGTCCAGCACCAGTTGGTCACCGGGGCCGACTGGGCGCTTGAAACGAGCGTTGTCGATTGAGGCAAAATAGTAGAGTTCGTTGGGAGACGGCTTGCCCACCATGGTAAAGGCCAGGATACCGGTGGCCTGTGCCATCGCTTCCAGGATCAGTACGCCCGGGAACACCGGCTTGGCCGGGAAGTGCCCCTGGAAGATCGGCTCGTTGAACGAGACGTTCTTGATGGCGCGCAGGGTTTTGCGCTCATCGCTGATCTCGTAGTCGTCTACACGATCCACCATCAGAAACGGATAACGGTGGGGCAGCAGATCCATGATTTCCTGGATACCCAGGCTCTTCTTTTCAGTAGTCAAAACAGTACCCTATACCAATCGTGATTATTCTTGATCCAGCTTCTTCTCAAGCTTGCTTAACCGCTTGTGCATCTCTTCGATACGCATCACCCGGGCGGCGGTCTTGCGCCACTCTTTATTGGTTTGCAGAGGGATGCCGGAAGAGTAGACACCGGGCTCGGTAATGGGTCGCATCACCATGGCCATACCGGTAACGGTGGCCTGGTCGCAGATCTCCATATGCCCGTTAAAGACGGAAGCGCCGCCAATGATACAGTATTTGCCGACCTTGAGACTACCAGCCATCACGGTAGAGCCCGCTACGGCGGTGCCGTAGCCGATCTCCACGTTGTGGGCGATCTGGCACTGGTTGTCGATGATGACGTTGTCAGCGATGCGGGTATCTTCCAGCGCACCGCGGTCAATGGTGGTACAGGCACCGATCTCGACCCGGTTGCCAATGGTCACACCGCCGAGCTGGGGGATCTTGATCCACTCGCCACGCTCGTTGGCATAACCGAAACCATCGGCGCCGATCACTGTGCCGGATTGAACCAGACAGTCGGTACCCATGGTCACATTGTGATAGAGGGTGACGTTGGCCCAGAGCCGGGAGCGTGCTCCCAGCCGGGTATTTTTGCCAATAAAACAGCCCGGGCCAATGCGTACATCGTCACCCAGCACGACGCCGGATTCGATCACTGCATTGGCGCCGATGGCCACTCTCTCGCCCAGTTGCACGTCAGCCGCGATAACGGCGCTCGGATGAATATCCGTGGCCGGCTGCGGGGTAGTGTCCAGCAGTTGGGCTACCCGGGCAAAGCCCACATAGGGGTCTTTGAGCACCAGGGCATTGGTGGGACAAAATGGCAGATCCGCTTCGGTAATGAGCACGGCGGTCGCCTTGCTCTGCTCCAGATAGTGCCGGTACTTCTTGTTGGACAGGAAGGTGATATCCCCCTCCCCGGCCTTTTCCAGTGTCGCTACCTTGCGGATTTCCAGGGTTCCGTCGCCATGGACCTGGGCCCCCAGTTGCTGGGCCAGCTGTGCGAGAGTGAATGCCATCAATTAGTTGCTCTTGCTTACCTGAGAAATAACCTGGCCGGAGATGTCCAGCTTGCTGGCGGCATACGGGGCGGCATTGCGCTCCAGCACCAGATCGTAACCATTGCTCTTGGCGATGGAATCGATGGCAGCCTGTACCTTGGTCAGGATCTTGTTACGCTCTTCGGACTGACGGCGACCGTTGTCCTGCTCAAAGGCTTGACGCTTCTGGTTGAACTCCATCTGCAGCTTGGCCAGCTTCTCCTGGTTCTGCTTCTTCTGCTCGGCGCTCATGAAGGCTTCATCCTTGCGGAACTTCTCGACCAGCTTCTGGCCTTCCTGTTCCAACTTCTGCAGCTCACGCATGCGCGGCTCGAATTCACCTTTCAGCTTGGCTGCAACGGCTTCACGCTGGGGCAGCTTTTGGAAGACTTCGCCCATATCCACCACGGCGATCTTGGTCTCAGCGAAGGCAGAACCCATGCCGGCAGCCATCAGTGCAAAGCTCAAACCAGCTACTTTCAACGCTTTATTCACACTTACTCCTTGTTCCCTCATGGCGAGGGCTACCTGATTTACCCGATTATGCAAGCGGCGTTAGGACCGTCTTGTTACCTGGTGAGGCACGCATACCGCGCGTCCCATCATTGAAGCCCCCCACCGCATGGGTGGGGGCGAAACTCTGCTTAGAAAGTACGACCGATGTTGAAGGAGAAGACTTCGGTGCGATCCCCTTCGTATTTCTTGATCGGCTTGGCCAAGGCAAACACCAGCGGGCCCATCGGCGAGAGCCACTGCAGGGAGACACCGGCAGAGACCCGGATATTGCCCGGGTTGGAGTAGTCCTGGCTCAGATAGTTGCAATCAGAACCGGCGGCGCAAGGATATGCCCCGTTGGCAAAATCAGTGCTCCATACGGTACCTGCGTCCATAAAGACGGTTGAACGGATCTGCGGACGATAGGTCTCGGAGACGAACGGGGTCGGGAAGACAAGCTCCAGTGAGGCGACGGCCAGAGCGTTACCGCCCACCGAGGTGTCGGAACCTTCGTAGTAGCCAGTTTCACACGGCTGAGAACCCGTGCAACTGCCAGCACCCGGCTTGTTGTAGGTCTTGTAGATCGCCTTGGGACCAATGGTATTGCTCTTGAAGCCACGTACCGTATCGAAACCACCGGCATAGTAGTTCTCGAAGAACGGCAGCATGGAGTCATCGCCATAGCCGTTACCGTAGGAGACACGACCCTTGCCGATCATTACCCAACTGTGATCCGCATCGAGCGGGAAGTAGTGGGCATCTTCGGCAGAGAGCTTGTAGTACTGCAGCTCCATGCCCGGTACGGTCACCTTGGCGTTGATACGCTGACGATCGCCAGAAGTCGGGAACATCCCCTTGTTCAGGGTAGAGCGGGTCCAGCCAGCGGTGACATCGACGGTCACAAAGTCGAGGTTGGAACCATCCTGTGAATAGGCATTCCAGAACTGATCCATCTGTACCGACTGGCGGTTATCATTCCACTGATCCCAGCAGTAGGTATTGCCATCAGTATCCGGATTGTCCTTCAGACACTCCTGATAGTTCTGGGCATTGAATGACGGACGGCTCAGCTTGGTGCTCTCGATACCGGTACTGAAGTCGAGACGGTTGAACTCGTTGACCGGGAAGCCGCTGGAGAGACGGAAACCGATGGTTTCGTTCTCGTAATCGACAATATCGGCATCATCGGCGCGGAACTGGTTGTAGTAGACCCGACCACCCAGGCTGACACCATCCACGGTGAAGTAGGGGTCGTTATAGCTCAGGTCAACGTTCTTGGAGTAGTCGTTGGTGCTGGCGTTGATGGAGACCTTCTTACCGGTACCCATAAAGTTGTCCTGAGAGATCCCCGCCTGCAGGCTCAGACCCGATTCGGTGCCGTAACCGATACCGGCGTTGATGGAGCCAGCAGGCTGCTCCTTGACCTTGAAGTCGAGGTCAACCAGATCATCGTTGCCCGGCACCCGTTTGGTGTCCACTTCGACGCTCTCAAAGTAGCCAAGGCGGTTGAGACGGCTCTTGGACTGCTCGATGTTGTCGGAGGAGAGCCAGGTGCCCTCCATCTGGCGCATCTCGCGACGCAGTACCTGATCTTCGGTGGTGGCGTTACCGCTGAAGTTGATATTGCGTACATAGACACGGGGGCCCGGCTCAACGTTGACGATCAGCTCCACTTCCTTGGTCTTGTCATTGATCTGCGGGAAAGTGACCACTTTCGGATAGGCGTAGCCGTAACGGCCGAGGAACTTGGAGAGCACCTCTTCGGTATGAGTCACCTGACTGGCAGAGTAGGTGCTGCCGGCAGCAATCGGGATCAATCCCTTCATCTCGCCACCGCGATCGATCAGGTCCCCCTTGAGCTGGACACCGGAGACCTTGTACTGATCCCCTTCCTTGATGTTGAGGGTGACGTAGACGCCCTTCTTGTCGGGGGTCATGGAGACCTGGGTAGACTCCTGCTGGAAGCGGATATAGCCGCGGTCCATGTAGTAGGAGCGCAGGGTCTCGATATCACCCGCCAATTTTTGCTTCTGATAGCGCTGATCGGCGGTGAAATTCCACCAGGGCACTTCGTCGCGCAGGGAGAGCTGGGCAATCAGCTTATCTTCAGGGAAGACGCTGTTGCCGACGATGTTGATCTGCTGGATCTTGGCCGCTTCCCCTTCCACGAAGGTGAACTTGAGATCGACCCGGTTGCGCGGCAACGGGGTGACGATCGCCTTGACCTTGGCGGAGTATTTACCCACGCCATAGTAGAAATCTTCCAGTCCCTTCTCGAGGGAAGTGAGCACGGTGCGATCCAGCGGATCGCCCACACGGATACCGGAGGACTCCAGACTCTGGGTCAGTTGCTCCTCTTTGATATCCTTGTTGCCAGCAAACTCGATGCTGGAGATGGTCGGACGCTCCTTGACCATCACCTGCAGCACCTGGCCGTCACGGTAAACCTTCACATCCTCGAAGTTACCCGAGGCATAGAGCTTTTTGATGGCGCTGGCCAGAGCCACGGAGTCGACGGTATCACCGACCCGGATCGGCAGGTTCAACAGTGCGGCACCCAGGGTCACCCGTTGCAGACCTTCGACCTGGATATCTTGCACCACAAAAGAGGCAGGGGCCGCCTGGGCCAGGAAACTGGCACCCAGCAGGCAACTCAACACCAATGCTTTTTTAACAGCCATTTTGTTCTTATGTGTCCTTGTTGATGCTCTGGCCTCAGAGGCGAGCGAAATCGTTAAACAGCGCAATGCCCATCAATAACATCAGAATGGCGGCGCCGATCCTGAAACCCACTTCCTGTATTTTCTCTGATACCGGCTTGCCGGTGACCGCTTCGATAAGGAAATAGACCAGATGGCCACCATCGAGCACCGGCAGGGGGAACAGATTGATAATCCCCAGGTTGACACTGATCAGCGCCAGAAAACTCAAGAAATAGACCAGACCATAGTCGGCACTGCTGCCGGCGCCCTTGGCAATGGAGATGGGGCCACTCAGGTTGTCCAGCGACACGATGCCACCGATCAACTTGCCAATCATGTCAAAGGTGAGCGTGATCAGGCTCCAGGTCTTGTCCGCGCCATGCCACAGCGCCTGCAAAGGCCCATACTGTAACAGAATTCGATATTCATCCGGTAATGGAACCAGTTGTGGCGATAGACCGACGAATCCTACCAGCTTGCCCTGCACCTTGCGGCTATCCGGGGTCAGGGTCACGTTGAGATCACTGTTGTTGCGCTCAACCACCACTTGCAGGGGTTCGCCCGGTGCCTGCTGCACCAGCTCGACAAACTGGGCCCACGCGGTAATAGGCTGATCGCCGACCTGTTTGATACGGTCACCAACCTGCAGCCCCGCCTTTTCACTGGCACTCTTGGCCACCACGGCAGCCACGACGGGCAGCACTTTGCCACTCAGGGGGACGATCCCCAAGCTGCCGATGGGCGACTCTTTATCCGGATCGAAGGTCCAGCCGGTCAGCGACAAGGTTTTATCGGTGGCATAGCTGGTATTGGGTGCCTGCACCTTGAGAGTCACAGCATCGTCACCCAGATGGCTGATAAGGGCGTAAGTGACGCTCTCCCAGTCACCGGTCTGCTCATCGCCGACCCCGACAATCTCCATCCCCGGCAGCACACCCGCCTCGGCAACTATGGATGCCGGACGCACCTCACCGATCACCGGCTTGACGCTCGGCACCCCGATGATAAACATCAGCCAGAGGGCAAACAGGGCAAAGACGAAGTTGGCCATGGGACCTGCGGCGACAATCGCCATCCGCGCCCAGACACTCTTGTGGTTGAAGGCATACTGCTCGTCACCGGGCTTGAGTTCATCGACCCGGCCATCGAGCATCTTGACGTAACCACCGAGCGGGATCAGCGCCAGCACATATTCGGTGCCATCTTTACCCATCCGGCGCCAGATCGCCTTGCCAAAACCGATAGAGAAGCGCTCAACCTTGACGCCACAACGACGGGCCACCCAGAAGTGACCAAACTCGTGCACCGCGACCAGCAGGCCCAGCGCAACAACAAAGGCACCGATATTCCACAACACACCGCCCATCAGCCAAGCTCCTCAATCAAAGTGTGAGCACGGGCTCTTGCCGCACCGTCCAGGGCAAACAGATCATCGAGCGAGCCGACGGCGCTGCTCTCCAGCGCCAGCATCACTGCCTCGTTGATCCGGGCAATATCCATAAAGCCGATGCGCCCGGCCAGGAAGGCGGCAACCGCCTCCTCGTTGGCCGCATTGAGCGCAGTGGTCGCCGCTTGTCCCTTCTGGCAGGCATTGATGGCCAGCGCCAGACAGGGATAGCGATCATAATCAGGCCGGATAAAGCTGAACTCTCCGACACTGAAGAAATCCAAAGGTTCCACACTGGAGGGGATGCGATTGGGATAAGCCAGCGCATGGGCAATGGGGGTACACATATCCGGATTGCCAAGCTGAGCCAGCACGGAGCCATCCTTGTACTGCACCATGGAGTGGATCACCGACTGCGGGTGGATCACCACCTGGATCTGCTCGGGCGCCGCATTGAACAGCCAGCGCGCCTCGATGTACTCCAGCCCCTTGTTGATCATGGTGGCGGAATCGACCGAAATCTTGGCCCCCATCGACCAGTTGGGATGAGCGATGGCCTGCGCCGGCGTCACCTTCGCCAGCTCGCTGATCTCGGTGTAACGGAACGGGCCGCCGGAGCCGGTCAGCAAAATCTTGCTGATCCCCGCCGCCGCCAGATCGCAAAAACCGGGCTGGCGCTGCACGGCGGTCGGCAGACACTGGAAGATGGCATTGTGTTCGCTGTCGATGGGCAGCAGCTCGGCGCCATGTTCGCGCACGGCTTCCATGAAGAAAGCACCGGACATCACCAGCGCCTCCTTGTTGGCCAGCAAAATACGCTTGCCGGCACGTACCGCGGCCATGGTCGGGGCCAGTCCGGCCGCGCCCACAATGGCGGCCATCACGCTATGGGCGTCGGGGTGAGCGGCAACCTCGCAAAGGGCTGCTGCACCAGACATGACCCGGGTCGCACTGCCGTGCGCTTTCAGACGGGCAGCCAGTTCACGGGCGGCATCCTCATCGACCATCACGGCAAAACGGGGGGAGAATTCGAGGCAGTCCCGCAACATGGCATCCACGTTGCGGGCGGCGGTCAACGCCAACACTTGCCAACTGCCCGGGTTATGGCGCAGCACTTTCAAGGTACTCTGACCGATGGAGCCGGAGGCCCCCAGAATAACCAGTGACTTGTGCATCAAAACTCCTGACTGAGTAGCAGATAACTGAGCAGAAACACCGGCAGGGCGGCGGTCAGGCTGTCGATCCGGTCGAGAATGCCGCCATGACCCGGCAACAGGGTGCCGGAGTCCTTGATGCCCGCTTCGCGCTTGAACATGCTCTCGGTCAGATCGCCGAGTACGGAGGCAAGCACCGCCAGCAGGGAGCAAAACAGCACGGTGATCATCTTGGCAGGAACAAATCCCATCGACCAGGTAACGCCGATGGCCAGCAGGCTGGCGGTAAAGAGGCCGCCACACATCCCTTCGATGGTTTTGCCCGGACTCACAGCCGGTGCCAGCTTGTGCTTACCGAACGCCTTGCCGAAAAAATACGCGCCAGAATCTGCCGCCCAGACCAGTCCCATCACGAACAACAGGATCCAGGCGCCCATCATGGGGTCATGGTAAAAGTTGTAACCACGGATGGCGACCAGCGACCAGAAGAAGGGAACCAGGGTCACCAGACCAAACAGCGACTTGAGCCAGATAGACTCTTTCCACAGCTTGGCGCTTTGGGGATAACGCAGCACCAGCAGCAGACCCAGCAACCACCAGCTTACCGCGGTCCAGAGCACGCCCATCACGAGGGGGTGCAGGTGGGGCGTCCAGAGTTGCTCCACCGGCAGCCAAAAGAGGCTGGCACCGAGCAACAGACAAAATACGATGGGTAACCATTGCTGCGGAGCAGCAGAGACAAACCCACTCCATTCGCGACTGGCCAACAAAAACACCAGCGCAGCCAACAGGGCAAAAAATTTCAATGGCAGAAAGAAGAGCGCCCCCAACACCAGGGGGATCAACATCAAAGCAGTAATAATTCGTTGTTTTAGCAAAAGAAACCTCTCTCTTGGGAGCGGGGTTTAGCCGGTCTGCTGCTCGGCGATCAATTCCCGTATCTGTTCACCCGTGCAACCGAAGCGACGCTCGCGGGCAACGAAAGAGGCAACCGCCTCACTGAACTCGGCCTCGTTGAAATCGGGCCACAATACCGGGGTAAAATAGAGCTCGGCATAGGCGAGCTGCCATAACACAAAGTTGCTGATGCGATGATCGCCACCGGTGCGGATCAACAGGTCCACGGGTGGCAGATCGGCCATGCAAACCTCACGGGTCAACATGGATTCATCAATGTCGTCAGCGGCCAGTTCACCGGCCGCCACTGCTTTAGCCAGCTTGCGGGCCGCCTGGGCGATATCCCACTGGCCGCCATAGTTGGCCGCAATGTTCAGGGTCAACCCCTTGTTATTGGCGGTCAAGGCTTCCGCCTTGGCGATTTTGGCCTGCAACCGCTCACTAAAGCGAGCAGTATCGCCAATCACCTTGAGCCGGATCCCGTTGTTGTGCAGTTTCTGCACCTCACGACCCAGCACTGTGATGAACAGTTCCATCAAGGCACTGACCTCCCCTTCCGGGCGGCGCCAGTTCTCGCTGGAGAATGCAAACAGGGTCAATGCCTCGATCTTGGCACGCGCAGCAAAGGTAACGGCCTCGCGCACTGACTTGACGCCCGCCTTGTGGCCATAAACCCGCATCTTGCCTCGGTTCTGGGCCCAGCGACCGTTACCATCCATGATGATGGCGACGTGACGGGGTAAAGACGAGTTGGCACAATCACCCAACGCAGCCAAAAGCGACATGTAATTCTCCCACAAAGACAAAAGCGCCGTGCAGGGGCACTACACGGCGCTCGTAATATACCTTTCAGACGGTTAGATTTCCATTAGCTCCTTTTCCTTTACGGCAAGGGCCTCATCGACCAGCTTGATGTAGGAGTCGGTCAGTTTCTGGATCTCTTCCTGGGCGCGACGGTCGTCGTCTTCGGAGATCTCTTTGTCCTTCAGCAGCGCTTTCAGATCGGCGTTGGCGTCACGACGGATGTTGCGCACGGCAACACGGGCATTTTCCGCTTCGGCACGGACGATCTTGGTCAGGTCGCGACGACGCTCTTCGGTCAGCGGCGGCAGTGGCACGCGCAGGGTCTGGCCATTGCTGGACGGGTTCAGGCCCAGATCGGAGGTCAGGATCGCCTTCTCTACCGCCTGGATCATGGAGCGGTCAAAAATGGAGATGGAGAGGGTGCGAGCATCTTCTGCCACGACGTTGGCCAACTGTTTCAGCGGAGTGGCAGCACCGTAATACTCAACCTGGATGCCGTCGAGCAGGCTCGGGTGAGCGCGGCCGGTACGGATCTTGGACATTTGAGTCTTGAGCGCTTCTACGCTCTTGCCCATACGGTCCTTGGCGTCGTTTTTAATCTCGTTGATCACAGTGGTTTTCCTTTTGGCGAACGAGCCGCTACACGGCCCGTGTCTATCTTATTTACTGACGTGATGGATAGGATAAGAGCGCCAGGTGGCTCACTTTTATCTTATTTACCAACGTGGTGGATCAGAGTGCCTTCCGGTTCACCCATGACAACCCGGCGCAGGGCACCCGGTTTGTTCATGTTGAACACGCGGATCGGCAGATCATGGTCACGTGCCAGGGTAAAGGCAGCAAGATCCATCACCTTGAGCTCTTTTTCAAGAACTTCATCATAACTCAGTTCATGATACAGCACGGCATCCGGATTCTTGACCGGATCTTCGTTGTATACACCATCAACCTTGGTGGCTTTGAGCACCACGTCAGCTTCGATCTCGATCCCGCGCAGGCAAGCCGCAGAATCGGTAGTGAAGAAGGGGTTGCCGGTACCGGCAGAGAAGATAACGACTTTGCCAGCACGCAGCTGGCTGATTGCCTCGGCCCAGCTGTAGGAGTCGCAGACGCCTTGCAGAGAGATGGCAGACATCAGACGGGCATTCACATAAGCACGATGCAGGGCATCACGCATGGCCAGACCGTTCATCACGGTTGCCAGCATACCCATGTGGTCGCCCACCACGCGGTTCATGCCCGCTTTGGCAAGACCGGCACCACGGAACAGGTTGCCGCCACCGATGACCAGACCGACCTGAACACCCAACTCAACCAGTTCTTTGATCTCTTGGGCCATCCGCTCCAGCACCGCCGGATCAATGCCGAAACCCTCGGATCCTTGCAGGGCTTCACCACTCAACTTCAGAAGAACACGTCTGTATGCAGGTTTGGGATTGGTACTCATGTCACTGATTCCTGGTCATATAAAGACCGCGACATAAGTCGCGGTCTGGGGAAACGGAAAAACCGGTTCGATTAGGCCTTTTGAGCGGCCGCGATTTGGGCTGCAACTTCAGCAGCGAAATCGGTCTCTTGCTTCTCGATGCCTTCGCCCACTTCGAAACGGGTGAAGGAGACAACGTCAGCGCCTTCTTTCTTCAGCAGCTCGGCAACGGTCATGGAAGGATCTTTCACGAACGGTTGACCAGTCAGGGAAACCTCACCGGTGAACTTCTTCATGCGGCCTTCAACCATCTTCTCGGCGATCTCTTTCGGCTTGCCGGAGTTGATGGCGATGTCGATCTGGATTTCGCGCTCTTTGGCAACGACTTCAGCAGACACGTCTTCAGGCTTGACGAATTGCGGGCTGTTGGCAGCAACGTGCATGGCCAGATCTTTGGCCAGCTCGGCAGAACCACCGGTCAGCTTGGTGATAACACCAATGCGGGAACCGTGAACGTAGTACCCAGGTTGTCACCTTCAACCAGCATCACGCGACGCAGGTTCATGTTCTCACCGATCTTGGCGATCAGGTTGGTGATGGTCAGCTCGACGGATTCGCCGTTACCGAAGTCAGCGGCTTTCAGCGCGTCAACGTCAGCAATTTTCTGGGTCGCAGCGATGTCAGCGATCTTCTGGCCCATTGCCATGAAGCTGGCATCTTTGGCGACGAAGTCGGTTTCGCTGTTCAGCTCGATCATGACGGCAACGTTGCCTTCGGTACGAGCAAAGATAACGCCTTCAGCGGCGATACGGCCAGCTTTCTTGGCGGCTTTGGCCTGACCGGATTTGCGCATGTTCTCAATTGCCAGCTCGATATCACCAGCAGCTTCTTCCAGTGCTTTTTTGCAATCCATCATGCCAGCGGCAGTGCGCTCGCGCAGTTCTTTTACCAGGGCGGCAGTAACGTTAGCCATGTCCAGTATCCTCGGTCTTGAATTGACAAGAAACAGGGGCCACAGGGCCCCTGCTAACCAATTACATCAGCTTGGTTAATAAGGGCTTTACAGTCCTTATCAATTACTCAGCTTCAACGAAGCCATCTTGTTCGGCTTGAACAACGATGTCCTGAGCGCGAGCTTCCAGTACGGTGTCAGCAGCAGCATTCAGGTACAGCTGTACGGCACGGATAGCGTCGTCGTTACCCGGGATGACATAGTCAACGCCGTCCGGGTTGGAGTTGGTATCAACGATGGAAACTACCGGGATACCCAGGTTGTTGGCTTCTTTGATAGCGATGTGCTCGTGGTCGGCATCGACAACGAACAGAACGTCAGGCAGGCCGCCCATGTTCTTGATACCACCCAGGCTCTTCTCCAGCTTTTCCATTTCGCGAGTACGCATCAGCGCCTCTTTCTTGGTCAGCTTGTCGAAGGTACCGTCCTGGCTCTGGGTTTCCAGATCTTTCAGGCGCTTGATGGACTGACGAACGGTTTTCCAGTTGGTCAGCATGCCGCCCAGCCAGCGGTGGTTAACATAGAACTGGTCGCAACGCTCAGCGGCTTCTTTTACGGCTTCAGACGCGGCACGCTTGGTACCTACGAACAGTACCTTGCCTTTCTTGGCAGCTACGGAGCTGATGAAGTTCATGGCATCGTCAAACATCGGAACGGTTTTTTCCAGGTTGATGATGTGAACTTTGCTGCGAGCACCGAAGATGTAGGATTTCATTTTCGGGTTCCAGTAACGAGTCTGGTGACCGAAGTGAACGCCGGCTTGCAGCATGTCGCGCATAGAAACTTTAGCCATTTTATACCTCTGTATTGGGGTTAGGCCTCCACACATCCCATATAACCGACCCGTTAAGGCACCCCGGCATATGTGTCGATGTGTGTGTGTTGTTTAAGTAAGGGTGATGAAATCGGGACGCAAGTTCCCCATTCCGGCGCGCTTTATACCATAACTTTGTTCAGGACACCACCGGCCGACACCCTAAACAGGTGTAAATATGAATCCCGCCAGAGGATGCTGCGACGCCGATTTGACGTTGTGATGACAATCACACTGGAAGTACGCGGGGGTTGCGGATAAAATTTTGCCCTGATTGCAAACGCATCTATTTTTCATTACCTGTCCTGTCTGCCCTCGCAGGCCCAGCGGCAGGCCGCAAGAGAGATCCCATGTCCATTAAAATCAAGACACCGGAAGAGATTGAAAAGATGCGCGTTGCCGGCCAATTGGCCGCCGATGTGCTGGTCATGATTGCGCCCCATGTCAAAGCTGGCGTCACCACTGACGAACTGAACACCCTCTGCCACGACTATATTGTTGACGTACAACAGGCGGTTCCAGCTCCGCTCAACTACCACGGCTTCCCCAAATCCATCTGCACCTCGGTAAACGATGTGATCTGCCACGGCATCCCGAATCACAAGAAGCTGCGTGATGGCGACATCATCAACCTGGATATCACCGTCATCAAGGATGGCTACCACGGCGATACCTCGGCCATGTTCATCGTGGGGGAAACCACCCCGCTGCGCCGCCAGCTCTGCAAGGTTGCGCAAGAGAGCCTCTACGCCGCCATCAAGAAGGTGCGTCCGGGTGCCTGTATCACCGAAATCGGCGCAGTGATCCAGCCCATCGTCGAGAAGGCCGGCTTCTCCGTGGTGCGTGACTACTGCGGTCACGGTATCGGTGCCGAGTTCCACGAAGAGCCGCAGATCCTCCACTACCGCAACAGCGGCAAGCTGGAGCTGAAAGCGGGCATGTGCTTCACCATCGAGCCCATGGTCAACAGCAAGAAGTATCACTGCAAGGTCAATCCGAAGGATGGCTGGACCGTGACCACCAAGGATGGCGGCGACTCCGCCCAGTGGGAACACACCCTGCTGGTGACCGAGGATGGCTGCGAGGTGCTCACCTTGCGCCCCGATGACACTATCGACCGCTTCATCAAACACAGCTAACATCGAACCCCGGCCCTGAACTTCCAAAGCGCCGGGGTTTTTACTTGTTGTTTCAGCCGTTTGCCTGCCACTGTGTGTGAGATGCCATGGACGCCAGCCTGCTTTCCCCCCATTTGTTACCCGATGACCAGCTCACTCGCGACAACTGCAAAGAGTACCTGAGCCGCTTTCTCGGCTGGCTGCACGCCCGTTTTGATGCCGGCGACAACATCATCGAGCTGGTCGCCACCCGCTCCGAGTACATGGATCAGCTGCTCTGCCGGCTGTGGCAGAAGTTCGGCTTCGACAAGAGCGACCTCACCCTGATCGCGGTGGGGGGGTATGGTCGCGGCGAGCTGCACCCCCACTCCGATATCGACCTGCTGATCCTCTATGACGGCGACGAGCTGGACGAGGTGCTGGGGCTGCGGATCGGCGAGTTCATCACCTTGCTGTGGGATCTCAAGCTGGAGGTGGGTCAGGCGGTGCGCAACGTGGCGGAGTGTCTCGAGCAGGGGCGCGCCGATATTACGGTCGCCACCAACCTGATCGAAGCGCGCTACATCACAGGTCGCCAGGAGGGATTCAAGCAGCTCAAAGAGGCCACCGGCCCCCAGCACTTCTGGCCAAGCGAAGCCTTCTTTCGCGCCAAGCGCCAGGAGCAGGCGGAGCGTCATCAGCAGTTTCTCGGCACCGCCTACAAGCTGGAGCCCGATCTCAAGAGCAATCCGGGTGGCCTGCGGGATATTCAAACCCTCGCCTGGGTCGCCCGCCGCCACTTTGGCGCCACCACCTTGTTCGAGATGACCAGCCACGGCTTTCTCAACCGCGCCGAGTATCGTGAGCTGCTCGACTGCCAGAATTTTCTCTGGAAGGTGCGCTTTGCCCTGCATATGGCCATCAACAAGGGAGATAACCGCCTGCTGTTCGATCGCCAGCGCACCGTGGCCCAGATGCTGGGGTTCGAGGGGGAAGGCAACACTCCGGTCGAGCAGATGATGAAGCGCTTCTACCAGACGGTACGGCGGGTCTCCGAGCTCAACGAGATGCTGCTGCAGCTGTTTGACGAGGCGATCCTCGGCAACACCGCCATGGATGTGCGCCGCCTCTCCGACGAGTTCCAGCTCCGTGGCCGCCTCATCGATGCGGTGGATGCGGAGCTGTTTAGCCGTGAACCGGCCGCTATCCTGCGCCTTTTCTATCAAATGGCCCAGCATCCCGAGATTGCGGGCATCCACTCGGCCACCCTGCGCCAGCTGCGCGAGGCACGCCGCAAACTCAACTGCTGGTTGCAGGACTTGCCTGACTGCCGTCGCCTCTTTATGGCGCTGCTGCGCCACCCCAACGGCATCGGCCTGCCGCTCACCCTGATGCACAAGTACGGCATCCTCGCCGCCTATCTGCCGCAATGGAACCTGATCGTCGGCCAGATGCAGTTCGACATGTTCCACGCCTACACGGTGGATGAGCACACCCACCGGCTGCTCAAGAACATCCACCAGTTCCCCAATCCGGCCAGTCGCCAGAGCCACCCGCTCTGCCACGAGGTGTTCACCCGGCTGCGCAAACCGGAGCTGCTCAGCATCGCCGCCCTGTTCCACGACATCGCCAAGGGACGGCGCGGCGATCACTCGGAACTCGGCGCCGTCGATGCGCTGGAGTTCTGCCAGCTGCACGGTCTGGATCGCTACGAGAGCCGACTGGTCGCCTGGCTGGTGCGCCACCATCTGCTGATGTCGGTCACCGCCCAGCGCCGCGATATCTACGATCCCGACGTGGTCACCGACTTTGCCCAGAAGGTGCGCGACGAGCAGCATCTCGACCTGCTCTACTGCCTTACCGTGGCCGATATCTGCGCCACCAACGATACCCTGTGGAACGACTGGAAGGGCACCCTGCTGCGGGAGCTCTACTTCGCCACCCAGAAGGCGCTGCGCCAGGGGTTGGAGAACCCGCCCGACATGCGGCTGCGCATTCGCGAAAACCAGCGTCAGGCCAAGCAACTGCTGGCGCAACGGGATGTATCGGAAGAGGCAATCAATCAGCTCTGGGCCGATTTCAAGGCTGACTACTTCCTGCGTCACAGCCCGGAGCAGATCGCCTGGCACTGCCGCCACATCATTGAGCATGGTGACAATCCGGCTCCGCTGGTGATCATCGGCAAACACCCTACCCGTGGCGGCAGCGAGGTGTTTATCTACTGCCGCGATACCCCGAATCTGTTTGCCACCGTCGCCTCGGCACTGGATCAGAAGAACCTCAACATCCACGATGCCCAGATCATGAACTCGCGCAGCAACTTCGTGCTCGATACCTTTGTGGTGCTGGAGCCCAACGGCGAACCCATCAGTCCCAACCGCACCACCACCATCAAGAAGGCGCTGGAGAAGGCGCTGCAGGAGCCGGGCAAGCTGGTGCTGCGCAACAAGCCGCTGTCACGGCGCCACCGCCAGTTCAGCGTGCCGACCCGGGTCGTTTTTCTGCCGCACAAAGGGGAAAGCCGCCACACCCTGATGGAGCTGACCGCCCTCGATACTCCCGGCCTGCTGGCGCGGATCGGCGCCGTGTTCCAGCAGTGCGGCCTGTCGCTGCACGCCGCCAAGATCGCCACCTTCGGCGAACGGGTCGAGGACTTTTTCAGTCTGACCAGCCTCGATGGCGAGCCATTGACGGCAGAGCAGCAACTGCAGCTGGAAGAGCGGCTGGTGCATCAGCTCAATCCGCAGCAATTTGCCATGGAGTGAGTGCAATCTGATTCGAAAGAGGCTGTTTTCACCTCCGTTTTCCCATACCAAACAAATGGTTGGCTGGGAAATATGAAAGAAATGGTCGCTGGCCGGAAGAATTCCGGTCAGCCACTTAAAAACAGTCGGAAAAGTGTGATACAACAAACAGAATTTTTTAAAGGAAACCTGTCATGACCGAGTTGCAACAGATCATTGAAGCGGCCTTCGAGCGCCGCGACACCATTACCCCGAGCACTGTGGACAGCGCTACCAAATCCGCCATCCTGCAAGTCATCGAGCTGCTGGACTCCGGCAAGGCCCGGGTTGCCGAGAAGATCGCCGGTGAGTGGGTTGTTCATCAGTGGCTGAAGAAGGCGGTACTGCTCTCGTTCCGTATCAACGACAACGGCATCATCAAGGGCGACGACGCCCAGTACTACGACAAGGTTCCCCTCAAGTTCTCCAACTACACCGAAGAGCAGTTCAAGGCTGCCGGTGTACGCGTGGTGCCGCCGGCGACCGCCCGCAAAGGCTCCTTTATCGCCCCCAATACCGTGCTGATGCCCTCCTATGTCAACATCGGCGCTTTCGTTGACGAAGGTACCATGGTCGATACCTGGGCTACTGTCGGCTCTTGCGCCCAGATCGGTAAGAACGTCCACCTCTCCGGCGGCGTCGGCATCGGCGGCGTACTGGAACCGCTGCAGGCCAACCCGACCATCATCGAAGACAACTGCTTTATCGGTGCCCGATCCGAAGTGGTTGAAGGGGTGATCGTCGAGGAAGGTTCCGTCATCTCCATGGGCGTCTTCATCGGCCAGTCCACCCGCATCTATGACCGCGAAACCGGCGAGATCCACTACGGCCGCGTACCGGCTGGCTCCGTGGTCGTCTCCGGCTCCCTGCCCTCCAAATGCGGCAAGTACAGCCTCTACGCGGCGGTGATCGTCAAGAAGGTGGATGCCAAGACCCGCGCCAAAGTCGGCATCAACGCCCTGCTGCGCTCCATCGACGAGTAATCAGCATTGCTGTGATGAAAAGGGCGCCTGATGGCGCCCTTTTGATTTTGGCGCCCCTGTCACAGGCAAGCCATGAGGCATCGGTTAAGATGGATGGGACAGGATCGTTTCAAACCGAGGAAGCCTGATGTACGAGAATCTGAAGAGCCTGGGGATCCAGGATCCCGCCTCCGTCGACAGCTACACCCTGCGCCAGGAGGCCAACCACGACATCCTCAAGATCTACTTCAAGAAGCAGAAGGGCGAGTTCTTCGCCAAGAGTGTCAAATTCAAGTATCCCCGCCAGCGCAAGACCATGCTGGTCGACTCCGGTACCCATGAGTACAAGGATGTCACCGAGATCAACGCCAACCTCAAGTATGTGGTGGATGAGCTGGACAACCTGACCCAGGGCGTTCATCAACAGGCCGACCCGGACATCAAGCAGAAGATCCTGCGCGACCTGCGCCATCTGGAAAAAGTGGTGCAGAACAAGATCAGCGAAATCGAGCGGGATCTGGAGAAACTCTAATCCCCCCGACTCGACAAAAGAGCGCCCAGGTGGCGCTCTTTTTATTGGCTGATTACTGGATGACTTTATCTGGCTATAAGGTTGATCTGGTGATGGTGTGCGATAAGGCTAGCGAGGCACAACGCCAACATAGGGCATCCCGTTACATATCGCCCCTTGGGCAACGAGACTCCTGCCGAGATCGATCTACAGCGACTCGCACGCTCCATAACCACAAATAGCAAGAGGGAGGCTTTCGCCTCCCTCTTCAAACACGCTGATATTCAGGCAACAGGATTAGTTGCTCTTCATCCAGATGTCCATGTCGGTTTTCAGGTTGTCGGACTTGGTACCGAAGATGGCTTGAACGCCGGAACCAGCCACTACCACACCGGCAGCACCCAGCTTCTTCAGACCAGCCTGGTCAACCTTGGCAACATCTTTCACGCCAACACGCAGACGGGTGATGCAGGCATCCAGAGAAGCGATGTTCTCTTTACCACCGAAGGCGGCAACCAGAGCAGCAGACATCTCGTCTTTGCCTTGGCCAACGGCCTCTTCAGCAGTCTCGTCTTCACGACCCGGGGTTTTCAGGTTCATGGCACGGATAACGAAGCTGAATACCACGTAGTAGATAGCAGCGTAAACCAGACCCAGACCAACCAGCAGCAGCATGTTGTCGGCACGCGGTGATTGCACCACGAAGTCGATGAAGCCGTTGGAGAAGGTGTGACCGTGTACGATACCCAGAGAGTTGGTCAGCACATAAGCCAGACCAGCCAGTACAGCGTGTATTGCGTACAGAACAGGAGCGATGAACAGGAAGGAGAATTCAATCGGCTCGGTGATACCGGTCAGGAAAGAGGTCAGGGCAGCAGAGGCCATGATACCAACGATCTTGGCGCGGTTTTCCGGCTTGGCAGCGTGAGCGATGGCGAACGCAGCAGCAGGCAGACCGAACATTTTGAACAGATAGCCACCAGCCAGTTGACCGAAGCCGTTACCGGCAGCGCGGGACGCGTCATCAGCAGTCAGGAAGCAGGTCATGATACCGTGAACAGTTTCACCGGCACCGTTGACACAGGTACCCGCCTGATAGAAGAACGGTACGTTCCAGATGTGGTGCAGACCGAACGGGATCAGGGAGCGCTCAACCACGCCGTAGATACCGAAGGCCAGTACCGGGTTCTGGTTGGCAGCCCAGTCAGAGAAGGCACCGATGGCGCCACCCACTGGCGGCCAAATCACGGACAGGATCACACCCAGACCGATGGAGAGGAAACCGGTGATGATGGGTACGGCACGTTTGCCCGCGAAGAAGCCCAGGTACTCTGGCAGCTGGATCTTGTAGAAACGGTTGAAGGCCCAGGCAGCGATACCACCGGCCAGGATACCACCCAGCACGCCGGTTTCGATGGTTTCAACACCCATCACAGGTGCCATGACCTTCAGGGTTGCGACCATGATGCCGTAGCCAACGATGGCTGACAGACCGGATACACCGTCGTTATTGGTAAAGCCCAGAGCAACACCCACTGCGAACAGCAGGGCCATCTGGCCAAATACAGAACCACCGGCTTGCTCCATCAATTGGGAGACAATTTCCGGCATCCAGCTGAAGTGGGCAGCACCCACCCCCAGCAGAATACCTGCGACTGGCAAGACTGATACTGGCAGCATCAGCGCCTTACCAACCTTTTGCAGATTAGAGAAAGCATTTTTGAACATTGTGTGCGCTCCTGAATGGATTGTCGTCCCTGAACGATCTATCTGGATGAAATAAGCACTGATTCATTCAGATATCTTCGAGTCGGGCTTGTTTATTTTGACCATCAGAATATAACCCAGCGGGTCATAAATTGCTGCTTTCGAAGGCGGGGGAATATTGAATTTGGAGGGAAGATCACAACTTGTTTAGCGGCTAAAAAACGCATCTAATATAAGTTAAAAATGTGCATTATCACTCTATTACAAAAACATATAAATAGCAGTTTCACTTTGTATTTTAATAATACAATTCACATCAAACGGCAACTCATTGTAACCAAATGTAACGGTGTTATTTTTACTTATTACAGTCTACCGATTAAAAAGGCCTCCAACAAGGGAGGCCTCAATAAATATATCTGACCAGTAAATGGTCGTATTACTCTATTTTTGCGACCGCTTGACCGCATCAATAAACACGCTTTTTGCTTTGGTTGAACCAGCCCGTTCAGCCTCGTTCACCAGCTTCATCGCCTTGTCGATATCCCCCGCCTTGACCGCTTTTTCGATCTGACTCTGATAGAAGGTTTCAGTTTCACTCAACATGGCAGGAGCAGGTTTGGCAACTACCGAGGCACTGGTTGCGACAACCGCAGTTGCAGCAGGGACGACCAGCTTATTAGGAACCACTTCCACAGTTGAGCGTCTCGCTTGCTCTTTTATCTCATCAGTACCAATTGCATACGCTGGTTTGTACACATTTCCACCTCCTTTTCCTGCGCTAAGGTCTACAACAGAGAAACGGATAACCCCCCAAGGCGAATGTGGAATAACTGGGTCCTTGATGCCGTAATCATTGACAACCTTTGCTTTGGCCATCAACTTGGCATCACTGGGGATCGTTAGGGTCTCACTCAATCGCGATTCATCTGTATAGATAAGCAGGTAGCTCTCATTGTTCGGATTACCGATGTGACTACGGTCGACGGTAAAGGTTCCACTAACAGCATTCCCACTGATCAATCTCGCTGGGTCATACCTAAAAACGTTCCGACCCATCGTTCGGGTGACCTGAAAACGCGAGTCCAACATAACCACGACTGGCTCAAACATAGTCTGATCGATGATCCCTTCGACAGTGATACTGAGGTCACCAGAATGAGTAGGGAGACGATAAGCAGCAAAATAACTCTTGCCTTCAGAAAACGCATACACGGGAGAATTTGCATCAATGGCGGCTAGCTGAGATGTCCCAGGCACCATATCAACATACGGGATATTCGCAAAATCCTTGCAACACGCTTTAGCCAAATCCAGAGATTGCATGGCACGTTCTCGATCCGTAACGGCTGCTTTGAACCCTTTGGTTGGAGAGAGCTGTGCTTCGAGCGAGGCACACCCGCCCAACAACAAAGAGCCTAGCAAAACGACTGCGAGCTTGGTGTTATACATGATTCGACGCATCCATTAACAGAATAAACAAAGAAGCCCCCGACAAGCGGGGGCGTGACTATACAAGCATTTAATACACCTATTACCACCAAGCTTCTGCTTGCACACCGACGGTGAAAGCATCATCTTGCGGAACTCCATTGGAGTCTTTTTCAAGTGCACCGTCTTGCTGCAGGTAGCTAGCAAAAACCCGAATTTCCGGACGAGCCCAGTAGCCACGGCCAGCAGACCATGCCTGCGCGATAGTGTATTTACTACCTTCGGTAGACTTTTCTGCACTATTTTTAATCTTCTCATTATCCTTGAAGTAACCCAGCTCAAGGTAGGTCTTCATGGTATCAGTCCAGTTATAGGCAGGACGAACAACTACAGAGAAGGTATCAATGTCTGCGAGTTTTTTGTTAACGTAAACGTCATTGGCTTCACCATAGACCAGTTGATGGCCAACTTCGAAGTTACTTGCGCCCAAAGCGATGACACCGTGGTTGATTGCACGGAAACCTTTCCCATCACCTTGTTCGATAACCAAACCGTTTCCGTTACCAGCACCGTAACCAGCAGCTTGATTGGCCAAACCGCCACTCATGTACTGCAGAACTGTCTTATTAAAGCCGCCAGACAGACCCCAAGTCAGCTCTGCCGTACCCATTTGCCCATCTTCTGCATCATAACCAAGTCGAGCTTTCTGATCGTCAGTGACATTTGCTTGCGCAAAATCGTAACCCAGTTCCAAGCTGGCGTCTTTCCACAACGGGATACCAGCATAACGAACATCCAAAGTGTTGGTATCAACACGCTCTTTACCTGCTTTGAACTCAGCACTGGTATCAGATTGAATCAACGCAACAGATGCCTTACCAGGGCCAATGTTCACATTTTCCAGACCACCACCGATACCAGACACATCCCAGTAGTAGAAGTCACTAAGATGAATATCGTGGCGCTGATAGTAGCGCTGACCAGCCCAAAGGGTCTCGCCACCACCAAACAGATTCTTGGCCTGAACGTTAAATTGGCGACCTGCAATGTTGTCATTCCATGTGCTCTTGGCTGAATCGTCATCACCAAAAGCAATCATTGAGTCAACATAAAATGAAATATCATTTTTATTGTATACTTCTTGGCCAAGCTGAATTTCGCCGAAAACGTTTTTCTCGTTACCAAGACGACCAACTTTTTGCTGGCTCAGGGTCTGCTGACCGCCATTGTCAGAAACACCAAAACCACCACGCATATAACCGTGGAAATCTACGGCAAAGGCGGCTTGGGAAGCCAGGGCGGCAGTAACAGCTGCTGCAATCGGGAGCCACTTCATTTTCATTGTCATATTCCTTATTTCCCGCAGTGAGGAGTGTGATCCTGAATATTCAACTTCTTATCACCATGTAATCCTGTTGGTGATAACCGAGGTTGATTATAGGGAGCGTATTTCACGACAAATATGAAGCGACTCACAAAATGGCGACAAATCGCTCGGCAAACGATCTCTACAACACCAGAAAGCAAAAAACCGACCTGATAAGCAATAGAAAACCAATAAAACCACAAGACAAGCAATTATAGCAAACCTGAAAGCGTTACCAGCAATTAATTTGCGACTGAACCAAAGTCATTATTTTACGATCGAATGACAAAAACATGACTGAGATCGCTTTCAAGATTGAACTTTTATTTGGACGACGGGTCTGCGGTACGCTTGAAACCATTACGCCGATGGAATGCCAAAAGGGGAAAATATCCCTCCGCCACTATCGACAATAAGAGTGGAAAATATGCTTGCTGAGTGAGATGACATTTGTGCAAATAACAATCCCCTGCCGGTTAAGGAGCAGGGGATTGATATGGCTCTATTTCAGAGAATATTCAGGGCTGAATATCCCACTTTTTCAGCCAGCTGAGTGCCACCTGTTCGGGTTCATCGTGCACGGTGGCATCCAGCTCCAGCGGGGGCATCACTCGCGTGGCGCCCAGCTCTTGCAGCAATCCGTCCAGCCGACGGCCCGCGCCACAAAAATGGTCATAGCTGCTGTCGCCCATGGCAATCAAGGCATACCGCAGCCCCTTGAGCCAGGGCGCCTTGTCAGCCAGCTCGCTGGCAAAGGGCTGCAGATTGGGAGGAATGTCCCCCTGTCCGGTGGTGGCACTGACCAGCAATAAAAAACGGCCGGGGTCGATGTCCGCCAGCCGTGCTTCTTCGTGCAGAGAACAGTGATGCCCCTTGCGTTCCAGCTCATCTGCCAAGGTCTCGGCCACCAGCATGGCTGCGCCATAGACAGTTCCTACCACGATATCAATCTGCGCCATTTTCCTCTCCCTGCTTGAGTCACTCTTTTGAGCAACTCTATCAGCAAGCTGGCGTCAGATGCCACCGGTTCAAGGCTGAGGCTCAGGCGCTTAGTAGTCGCTCTCGCTGGCGGGCCAGCCCAGCTCGGCAAACAGGCGCAGCACATCCTGACCGAGTGGCGCCTGGATCCGCATCGGCACCTTGAGCACCGGATGGGTAAAGCTCAGGGTGCGGGCCACCAGCAGCAGCCGTTCGCAGCCAAAGTGCTCGCGAAAGAAACGGTTGTGACGACCATCCCCATGGGTGGTATCCCCGACGATGGGGTGGAACAGGTGATCCATATGGCGGCGCAGCTGATGCTTGCGGCCGGTCTTCGGGAACAATCTGACCAGACTGTAACGACTGGTGGGGTGCTTCTTGGAGACTGCATGGGGCAGCTCGACCTGATGCAAGCGCCGGAAGGTAGTGACGGCATCCTGCGCCGGGCGATCCGGGTTGCTCATGGCATCGGCAATCTTGTCCAGCTGCTCCTTGAGGGGATAGTCGATCACCCCCTGCTCGGGTGCCCAACCGCGCACCAATGCCAGATACTCCTTGTGCACCTGACGCTGGGTAAAGGCTTCGGTCAGCGCGCGGGCAATCACCGGATCGAGCGCAAACAGCAGCACCCCGGAGGTGGGCCGATCGAGGCGATGCACCGGATAGACATGGCGACCGCCGATGAGATCCCGGGTCATCTGCATGGCAAAACGGGTCTCGCCCTTGTCGAGCCAACTGCGATGCACCAGCAGACCGGACGGCTTGTTGACCGCCACCAGCCACTCATCCTGATAGAGCAGAGTCAGCTTCAGGTCACTCTCTTCTCGAGTTTGCGCAGGCATCATTGTTCGATCACTTTGCCGGAAAGCAGCAGATCGAAGCGGGCGATCAGGCGCAGCAGCGCTTCTGCCTCGGCCAGATCCTCTTTGTAGACTTCGCTGGCCATGGGATAGAGGGAGACGCTGGTGGGCAACGGCGCCTGCAACATCACCAGCTGCTCCATGCGCGGGATCAGCACGAACTGCAGCCACTGATCAAAGCTCAGGGTATCGACACAAAAAGGCAGGGTGCTTGCCAGGGCTTCGTCACCGGGATGGTCAGCTTGCCAGCGCTCAAGGCGCTGCAACTCGGCGGTGAGTTCCCCCAACAGGCCAGCTACCAGCAAATATTGATTCATCTCGCTCTCTTCCTCATAACCACAAATTGATCCGCCGACCCGACAGGGTCAGCCAGGATGCCGATACATTCAATCGCGCAGCACCGGCGATTCAGCCGACTCATCGACATACACGGCAACCAGCGCAGCCTGCCGCCTTTAAAAAAGGGCGATACTATACACCTCCCCCCGCATGGCTGCCATGTTGATATCTGCCGCAACGTGCGTCTGCTGCCACTGGCTATCCTCGGCAAGGGCCTTATAATCGGCCCGCATCACCATTAGCCGGATCTCACCATGTCTGCGACGCCTACTGCCATCAATACCTTGACCGAATTTCTGACTCAGGCTGGCACCCAGTTCCAGCTGTTTGACATGGGCCGCCAGGTGCGGCCACTGGCAAGCGACACCTTTGTCCGCATCGAACAGCAGCAGGAGCCCTACCCCTGGCCGCTGCAGCAGCACGCCTGGCTGGGTGTGCACTTCTTCCAGCCGAGCGAGTCTCGCCACTACCTCTGGTTCCTCAAGTTTGCCCTCGATGAGCGCGGCCTGCTGATGTCAAATGGCCCCAAGCTGTTCATGGATCAGGTGGTGGAGACCCTGGGCTACAAGCTCACCGGCGATCTGGATGAAGAGAAGGCCCAGCGCTTGGCCGACAATCCCTACACCTTCCGCCCGGCGGAGGCAAAAATGGCCAGTCTGCACGCCAAGCTGGCGCGCCAGCTGGAGCAGGCCCCTTCCGCCTATTACGATGCCCTCTGCCACTATCTGGCCGCCCCCAACGACACCGGTTGGCAAACGCTGGGGCTGCAGGGCTTTGCCGATCTGGCCGAGCGACTCCATGATGAGCGCAATCTGGCGCTGATCTGCAAGGCGCTGCCCAAACTACCGCAAGAGCCGCTCTATGCCCTCTGCCAGAGCCTTGAAAACGCCCCGCTGCCGCCAGCAGTACAAGGCGCCCTGCTCGAGCGGATCGGCAAGGAGCAGGAGTGCGCCGCCCCCAACCCGGAGACCCTGGCCTACCTCTGCCGCGCCATGGCCTCCTGTCCCGGCAGCTCTTTGCGCACCAACAAGCTGCTGACCCTGCTGCAAACCCAGCCGAGCCCGGCGCTGCTGCTCGCCATTGCGGGCCGGCTCTGGCCCGACCTGAAAGATGCCAATCTGCTCAGCCACTATCTGGAACAACTGGCACTGCAACCGACCAGTTCTTCAATCAGGTTTTTGCCGAGTTGGTCACTTTACCGGCCCTGCGCAATGATATGCTGGCCAGACTGCGTGACCCCAACCGCAGCGATGCGCTGGGCAAGGCCATCGGCCGTCTGTTTGCCTCGGCCTGATCCCTCGCCTCCCCCTCACGCCACGAGGCAACACGGCGGGAAATAGAAAAGGAGATCGGGAGTGCCGAGCAGGACTCCCGGTTATCGACATCACGATAAGGAAGCCCGCCTATGGGAGAGATGCTCGGAATTTTGTTGCTGATTGCCGTAGCCGGCCTGTTCTGGCTGCAACGCCAACAGGCAGAAGTGGCCTGGCAATACATGCGCCGCTACTGCCAGCACCATGATCTGCAACTGCTGTCACTGGCCCGCAACCGGCGGGAGCTGGCCCGCAATCCCCTGCGGCTGCTGACCCACTATCAGTTTGAATTCTCCAGCGATGGCGAGAGCCACTATCAGGGCACCCTCAAGATGCAGGGGCTGCACGTCGTGGGCGTTGATCTGCCACCCCATCGCATCCCCTCTGCCTGATCCCCAATCTCGTCTCTGCGCCCGATGGCTGTGCCTGTCTATAATCTCAGGGATTAAACAAAGGGAGAGACGAGATGGAACCCCTTGTCCACGATCTGCCAGCCCTGTTTGCCCAGCTCGGGATGGCCAACGACGAGCTGAGCCTGCACCGCTTTGTGCACGACCATCACCTCGACAATGAGACCCTGCTGCCGGAGGCCGGTTTCTGGAACGCCGCCCAGGCCAGCTTTCTGCGCGACGCCCTGTGGAACGACTCCGACTGGTGTGAAGCGATCGACCAGCTCGATGTGATGCTGCGCCAGCCCCGCTAAGCCGCCCTTTCCTCCCCTGCCGGCTTTGGTTAAGATCCCGCCCCGATATCGATCCCCCCTTCTCACCCAGAGCATGCTTATGTCCGCCCACGAGATCATCCGAATTGCCAACGAGCTGGCCGCCAAGGGCCTGACGCCCACCACCGCCATGATCAAGGCCCGCCTCACCCAGCCCGTGCCGATGGCCGAGCTGTTGAAAGTGCTGAGCCAGTGGAAGCAGCAGCCCGTCGCGACCGCCGAGAGCGAAAGTCTGCCCGAAGCGGCGCCCCAACCAGCACCGGCGCTCACCCTGCAGCAACTCGCCGAGCAGCTCGCACGCATCGAACAGAAGGTGGATCGTCTGACCGACCTGCTCCTCCAGCAGGGACAAGGCTGAGCCATGTATATCGTCGAACTCTGCTTTGAGTGTTACCGCGATACCTCCCTTGGCGAAGCCGAGCGGGCCATCGTCAACTACCTCGACATGCTGCGTTATCAGGGCCAGATCCTCGGGCGGGAGTTCCCCACCAGCATGCATGAAGGCTATTTCGTCAGTCGGGTGGTCTGTCCGGAGCAGGATAGTTTGCATCCGGACAACCAGAGCGATCAGGTCAAACTGGCTGAGCAGCAGCTCAACCAGGCCGGGCTGCTGGCGGCCGAAACTGCAGCTGCAGGGGGCGGATCTACTATCCGACAGCACAGATCCTTGCGGCCAGCAGGGCGAGCGGCCGAGCTGGATGATGCTCTACACCAGCTTCCTGCACACCTGCTCGCCGCTGCGCTGTGGCGACCACTTCGCCCCCATTCCGCTCTACCAGCTGCCCGCAGTCGCCAACGGCGATCAGAAGCAGATCATCAAGTGGCAGGAGGATTGGGAGGCGTGTGATCAGTTGCAGATGAACGGCTCCATCGCCGAACATGCGGCGCTGCACGAAATCGGCGAAGTGGGCAGCCGCCTCTACCGGCGCGGCAGCGATCTGGCCAAACGGCTGGAAGTGCTGAGCGGCATCCCTACCTACTACTACCTCTACCGGGTGGGCGGGCTGAGCGCGGCCGAGGAGAAGGCGCGCCCCTGCCCCAGCTGTGGCGGTGAGTGGGCGCTGGCAGAGCCGCTGCACGAGATCTTCGACTTCAAGTGCGACAGCTGTCGCTTGGTCTCCAACCTCTCCTGGGATTTCAAGGATTAATCGCGTTCCCTGTACGCGATGCCATAAAAAAGAGCCTTGCCGCATGGCAAGGCTCTTTTCGTTCCGATGGGTAACCATGGCTCGAACAGGTGCTATTGCGGCAACGTCTCCAGCCGCTCCAGAAACGCCGGTAGGGAGGGAGCCAGCGTCAGACGGCGGCCAGAATCGAGCCACTCCAGCCACACCTGACCACTCTCGTTATCCAGCGAGATGAGCGTCATCTCGTTGCGGGTGGTGGCAATAAAGATGGAGGGGGTTCGTTTTAGCTTGCGCAGCATCAGCAAGTGGCCGATGAGGTTCTCCTTGAGCAGGTCGAGATCTGTGTCGTTCCATGGCAGGATCAGTTCAAGGCGCAGCCCCTTGAAAAGGCAGGGGATGGGGCGACTGAACCAGTGTCCGAACAGGGCGATAGCGCTGGGATGAATTGTCAGCTCGAGGGCATCGGCCATGGCTGTAAAATCGGCGGATTCGGGGCGATGGTGAGGACGCCAGGCAACCCGACCATCGGCGGGCTCACCAAGCAGGCTGGGGGAACGCCAGTCCGCCTCCCACTCGCACAGGGGCAGGCCTCGTCTGGCCTCGCCATCCCGTTGCCAGCGGGCAAAAAAGTGCTCCAGGGCAGACAAAACTTGATCCGACATCGAAAATCCCCACAATTGCTGGCAAAGTCCGCTATTGCACCACCAAACCCGGTAACAGACAAGGTTGCTAGCCGACCTAGTGACCCGGGAAACAGAACCCGGGATACAGAGAGGCCGACGCCCAAGCCAAACGGCTGCAACCATCCGGCCCAGCAATGGCCCGTTTCATTCCACTCATCATTACGTGAGCAACCCTGTGAGCAAACAAGATAGATACGCCGGGGCCAGCGCCCTGACCGGCCTGAGTCTGGGCCAGCAATCCGATTACATCAGCCAGTACACCCCCGCCCTGCTGCAGCCGGTTCCACGTAGCCTGAACCGTGATGATCTCAAGCTGGGCGATGACCTGCCCTTTAGCGGTTGCGATGTCTGGACCCTCTATGAGCTCTCCTGGCTCAACGCCAAGGGCAAGCCGATGGTGGCGGTGGGTGAAGTAGCCATTCCGGCCACCAGTGCGAACCTGATCGAATCCAAATCCTTCAAGCTCTACCTCAACTCCTTCAACCAGACCCGTTGCGACTCTATAGAGGCAGTCGCCGCCATGCTGACCAAGGATCTGAGCGCCTGTGCCGGTGAAACCGTCAAGGTGACCCTGTTCCCACTCGACAAGGCGCCGCACCAGATTGCCCAGCTGCCCGGCGAGTGCATCGACGAGCAGGATATCGAGGTAGACAATTACGAATTTGATGCGTCCCTGCTGCAAGGGGCAGCCGGTAGCGATCAGGTAGAAGAGACCCTGCACAGCCACCTGCTCAAATCCAACTGTCTGGTGACCAGCCAGCCGGACTGGGGCTCTGTGGTGATCCGCTACAAAGGGCCGAAACTCGATCGGGAGAAGCTGCTGCGCTATCTCATCTCGTTTCGCCAGCACAACGAGTTCCACGAGCAGTGCATCGAGCGGATCTTTATCGACCTCAAGCACTATTGCCAGCCTAAGCAGTTGACCGTCTATGCCCGCTATACCCGCCGCGGCGGCCTCGACATCAACCCGTTCCGCTCCGATTTCGAAGCCGTGCCCGCCAACCTGCGTCTGATCCGCCAATAAAGTCGAGTTGCGACAGAGAGGGCAGTCGCACTGCCCTCCATGACTGGCAAAAAGGTTTCAATCGATGCTTTATGCAGCTGGGATAAGGGGGCTGGATAATAAAATCCAGACGAAACCCACTTGCCGGCCACCAGCAAACCACAGTAAACGCTGGACTCGCAGGGGGGGGCTTGGATAACATGCCAACACCTCTGCGCCGTCCTTAATCCAATGAATCAACTGTTTTTTCTGGCCATGATGATGTCCTCCCTGTCAGCTCCGAATCTGGATCTGGACAAGGAGCAACTCTCATCGATCTGCAACAAGCGCAATCGATGGTACTGACCGATCCTGCCAGATGCGTCCAGATCACCACCGCCTTCCTGACGCGCGCAGCCAATAATCCCCAGCAAATCATCAGCAATCGCCAGGAGTTCGGTTATCGCGAACCCATCCTGAGTTACAGCACGGCGGCCCAGACAATAGGCGCCCATCTGCTCAAAGGGGAGTGTCTGCTGCAACTGGGTCAATATCAGGCCACCCAGCAAGCGCTCGACAAGGCGATGGCGCTGGCAGACAAAGAGCGGCAACCGGAACTCAAGGCCCACGGCCTCTATCTCAAGATCCGCAGTCAGGCCCTCAAACCGGATAACCAGAGCACCAGCCGCGCCCTGATGGATCAACTGGACGAACAGCTGGCCGTCCCCACGCTCAAGCAGAGCCAGCTGCAGATTTATGGCCGCCTGCAACGCACCAGCTACGACATCGAGAACCAGCACTTCGATGATGCCAAGGCCCACTTGGCAGATGCGCGGATCTGGGCCGCCAAGACCCCCAATCCTCTCGCCAGTGCCTGGGTCAGCGCCATCAGCGGCGATCTTTATCGCGCGCTGCAGCAGCCACAACTGGCGCTGGGGGAATATATCGATGCCCAGCAACAGGCCAAAAGCCTCAATGACCCGCTCTTTCTCGGCCTGCTGTCGAACCAGATAGTCAAACTCTACCAGCAGGAGCAGGAGCCCCAGAAAGCGCTGCAGTATGCCAATGAGGCGGCCAATTACTTCCACTCCATCGGCAACCCCTCCCTGCTGTGCGACTCCCTGATGGTGCTGGCACGACTCAACCGCGAGCAGGGCGACCTCAATATGGCGCTGGTCTACTTCTTCAATGCGCTGGACCTGCTCGATGAGGGGAGCAACCGACCACAAGCCTCCCTGCTCAAATATGAAATTGGCAAAACCTACCTGCAAAGCGGCAACCTTTCGCTGGCCAGCAACTACCTCAATGCGGCCCGTCAGTCTCACGAACTGAGCGATGCCAAAGAGCCGCTGATCGATACCCTGCTGCTGCTCGGCGAGCTCTATCTGAAGAAGCAGGAGGCCGCCATCGCCATCCTGCAGTTGGAGAACGCCCGCGCGCTGGCCAATCAGCTCGGTGATACCCGCCGTCAGTACGAGGTATTCCGCCTGTTGTCGCTGGCCTACGAGCAGAAGGGGTATCTGCGTCAGGCTCTCGACAGCTACAAGCGCTTCCACCGTCTTGGCGAAGAGGTGCGCCAGCAGGAGCAAGCCATGGAGCAGGCGGCGATCCGCGACAACTATGTCCAGGTCGAGCGGGTGCAACATATCAAGGAGCTGGAGCAGCGACTTAACAACAGCCAGCACCAGCAGGAGCGCTATCTCTGGTCGAGTATCACCACCAGCCTGCTGTTGGCGCTCTTTATCTACCTCTTCTTCACCCTCTGGCTAAAGCTGCGTACTGCCCGCCTGCAACTGAAACGGACCAATGAGGCCCTGCTGATCGAGCCACGCTCGGGGCTAGCCAACTGGCAGCGTCTGATGAACCGCTGGCCGAGGGAGATGGCAAAGCGCCAGCTGAAATCGGATCGCTGGTACCTCAGTGAACAGCCCTCCAGCGAGTTCGATGACAAGCTGCACTATCTGCTGTTCCGGGTGCCCTTTCTGGTCAACACGCTGGAGCGCCACGGCTATCAGGCCAGCAGAGAAATCGAGCAGGCCTTTGGTGCCTATATGGACACCCTGACCCCGCAAGATGGCCGTATCTATGACTTGCGTGAAGGACACATGCTCTATGTGGTGCCACAGCGCCACGTGACCAACCTGCATCAACTGGCGGGAGACCTGCTGACCGCCATCGCCGCCTTCCCTTGCAACTATCCGCTGGATCGCCGGATCAGCCTCGGGATTGTCAGTCACCCCTTCCTGCCGAAAGCGGCGACCGCGCTCGATCACAATGGCCTGTTTGACCTCTGCTATCTCGCCCTGTCGGGAGCCATTCAGCTCAGTGAAAAATGCCAGCAAAACGCCTGGTTGGAGCTGGCGGCGATCGATTGCCAACAAGCGGCATTTTTTAATGGAGATGTGTGGCAATGCGGCCTGATGGCAATTGACAAGGGACTGGTAAAAGTCAATTCTTCTCATGAAAAGCAATGGGTTAATTGGCCCAGCCTTGCAAGGAAGCCGGCAGCCGATAACCATCAGGAAATAATGTAGATAACAGGCGAGGATCGAAACCAGGTTCGACCACTGTTGCTATCCAACACCAAAAACAATAATGACAACAGGGCGACCTGATAATGAATGACATCGCTGCCGTAGCAGGACAATTGGCAAGACTCAGGGAATCCCTTCAGCAGAAACAGCTGGAACTCGACGGCGTGCTGTCGTTTTCCGATGCAGAGCGTGCTCGCGGCATCCAGTTTATCAACAAGTTGATGCTCTCCTGCCGTGGCTTCGACCGCGAGCTGGACAATCGCTTCGCCAAGCTCAAGCAGAAACTGGATAACAATCCCGCATTTACCTCGCTGGACGCCGACCTGCTGGCCATTGAAAAATTGCTGCAGCAGCACAGCAATGCGCTGGAAGAGTCGATCACCCTGACCCAGACCGCCATCGATCTTGGTTCCAAACAGCTGAAAAACATCAAGGGCTTCCCGGAAGAGACCCGCAAGTCCCTCAAGGAATTTCTGGCAAGTCCCGCCGGTTACGGCATTGCCGATCACCAAAAGAAGGTGATCAAGCTGCTGGAGTTCTACCAGCAGGCGATCAAGATCCAGCTGCTGCCAAGTCAGCCCCTGTTGGCACCGTCAGGTGCAACTCAACAAGAAAGCGATACTGCCAGCAACGATGGCCAGCCCGATGTCGACCCGTTTGATCTCAAGGATCACGCTCGCATCGCCGATGAGCTGCAGCGGCTTATCACCGAACTCGACTTTGCAGGCGCCATCGGCGAGAGCCTGAGCGATATTCGCCGCCAACTGCTGATCGGGATCAACCCTGCCCTGCTGGCGGAAACCTGCCTGCAGGTGATCGAGCTCATCATCGAAGGCACCCGTGAGGAGCGCAAAGCCTCCCGCGCCTTCCTCAGCTCCCTCAACGAGAGCCTCTCCGCGGTACATGTCGGCTTTACCGAATCCCTCGATGAGGGTCGTGCGCTGCAAAACGAAACCCGAGAGACCCGCGAGGCACTGGTCAACGAGTTGCAGGCGATCGATCACTCTCTGGCCAGCCATAACTCCATCGATGCGCTCAAGCGCGCCATCTCCGGCCATATGGGCGCCATCAACCTGCTGCTTCAAGAACGGGAAAGTACCGCAGCACGGGAACGTCACCTGCTCACCCGCCTCTCCACCATGGAGTCCAAGCTGCGCTTGATGAAGGAGGAGACCGCCGAGTACAAGAAGCGGCTGACCATTCAAAAACACAAGCTGTTCCTCGACAGCCTGACCCAGGTACACAACCGGGCTGCCCTCGATGAACGGCTGGAGCAGGAGTACAAACGTTGGCTTCGTTACCGCACTCCGCTCTGCATGGCGATCATCGACATCGATCACTTCAAGAACATCAATGACAACTACGGCCATATGGCGGGTGACAAGGCGTTGAAAGTAGTCGCCAAGGCGCTGCAGAGCGCGCTGCGTGACACTGATTTCATCGCCCGTTTTGGTGGAGAAGAGTTCGTGGTGTTGCTGCCCAACATCAACCCGGACAAGTTCCAGAAGCCGCTGGAGACCCTGCGCCAGACCATCAAGAGCATCCCGTTCCGTTTTCGCGATGCCAAGGTGGAGATCACCATTTCCATCGGTGCAACCCTGTTCAAGGATGGGGACAACCCATCAGATGTGTTCGAGCGGGCGGACAAGGCGCTCTACCACTCCAAGCACACCGGTCGGGATCAAGTGACACTGGCCTGACAAGCGGCTAAAAAAACAGCGAACAGTCATCGCCCTATTTCCCTCCACCCTCTGTTACCACTACTATCGATCTCAGGGGATGCAACATAGCGTCCCCTTTTCTCCCCAGGGAAAAACACAACGATAACAAGTGAGTAAAGGGGAACCTATGATTACGCACATCAATCCCGTTGGCAGCATGGATTTGCTGTCACAGCTCGAGGTGGATCGCCTCAAGCAGACTGCCTCCAGCGATATCTATCAACTGTTTCGCAACTGCTCGCTGGCAGTGCTCAATTCCGGTAGCCATACCGACAGCTCCAAGGAGATCCTGGAGCGCTTCAAATCGTTCGATATTCATGTGATCCGGCGCGAGCGCGGGGTCAAGCTGGAACTGTTCAATGCCCCCGAGCACGCCTTTGTGGATGGCGAGATCATTCGCGGCATTCAGGAGCACCTCTTCTCGGTGCTGCGCGACATTCTCTATGTCTCCAACCAGCTTGAATCGAACCGGCTGGTCAACCTCACCAATTCGACTCATATCTCCAACGTGGTGTTCGCCATCCTGCGCAACGCCAAGGTGATCCTGCCTGGCGCCGATCCCAACCTGATCGTCTGCTGGGGTGGCCACTCCATCAACGAGATCGAGTACCAGTACACCCGCGCAGTGGGCAGCGAGCTGGGTCTGCGCGAGCTCAACATCTGTACCGGCTGTGGCCCGGGTGCCATGGAGGGCCCGATGAAGGGGGCCGCCGTCGGCCATGCCAAACAGCGGGTGCGCAACGGGCGCTACATCGGCCTGACCGAACCCTCCATCATCGCGGCCGAACCGCCCAACCCCATCGTCAACGAGCTGGTGATCCTGCCGGATATCGAGAAACGGCTGGAAGCCTTCGTGCGTCTGGGCCATGGCATCATTATCTTCCCGGGCGGGGTCGGCACCGCCGAAGAGCTGCTCTATCTGCTCGGCATCATGATGCATCCGGCCAACGAGCGGCAGCCGATGCCCATCATTCTGACCGGCCCGAAAGAGAGTGCCGACTACTTCCGTGCCATCGACGACTTCATCAAGGCGACCCTCGGTGAACCTGCGACCAAGCTCTACCGGATCATTGTCGGCGATGCGCCGGAAGTGGCCCGGGTGATGAAAGAGGCGATGCCGAAAATCCGCGAATACCGCAAATCGGTCGGCGATGCCTACTCCTTCAACTGGTCCCTCAAGATTGAGCCGGAGTTCCAGCTCCCCTTCGAACCGGATCACGCCAGCATGGCCAGTCTGGATCTGCACCGCAACCAGCCGCCCCAGTTGCTGGCCGCCAACCTGCGTCGTGCCTTCTCCGGCATCGTGGCCGGCAACGTCAAGGAAGGGGGCATTCGCGCCATCGAGAAGAAGGGCCCCTTCAAGCTGCACGGTGACAAGGAGCTGATGCACCTGATGGACAAGCTGCTGGAGAGTTTCGTCAAGCAGCAGCGGATGAAGCTGCCGGGCAGCCAGTATGTGCCCTGCTACGAAATCGTCCGCTAGGGTACAGATACATCATCGAAAGAGGGGCGCATAGGCGCCCCTCTTTGATTGGCGCTATGCCTTCCCAACCGCCATCAATCCCCCATAAGGCGAGCGGTTTGTTACAATGGGGCGTCCCGACCGCCAAGAGTGCCCCATGTCAACTATCCGGCCACACCTGCTCATCATCGATGCCCTCAACCTCATTCGCCGTCTGCACGCGGTACAGGCCCAGCAGGCACTGACCCCTGCCCAGGCGCTGGTTGCAACCCGCGCCAACCTTATCAATACCTGCCGCAAGCTGCTGGCCAATAGCGAGCCGACCCATGTCATTGCCGTGTTTGATGGCGAGGTGCATAGCTGGCGCAAGGAGGTCTATCCGGCCTACAAGGAGGGGCGAACTCCCATGCCCCCCGAACTGCGTGAAGGGCTGGCGACCCTGCAGGATGCCTTTTGGGAGTGCGGGGTCGATGCCCTGCTCTCCGAGACAGATGAAGCGGATGACCTTATCGCCACCCTCGCCTGCGGCATCGCCAGCCACGGCCATCAGGCGACCATCATCTCCACCGACAAGGGCTTCTGCCAACTGATCTGCCCGCAGATCCGGGTGCGCGACTACTTCAACAAGCGCTGGCTGGATGCCGCCTTCGTCCAGCAGCAATATGGGGTAGCCCCTGCTCAGCTGGTCGACTTCTGGGCCCTGACCGGTATCAGCGGTTCCAATATCAAGGGGGTTCCGGGGATCGGCCCCAAGACCGCCACCCAGCTGTTGCAGCAATATGGCAATCTGGCAGCCATGCTCGGAGCCTGCCAGCAAGAGGACGCCGCCAAGCCACTGATCAAGCTGCGCCAACATCAGGATGAGGCCCTGCTGGCCCAGCGGCTGGTGCGCTTGCAGCGGGATATTCCGCTGGGATTCAACCTGCGGGACATCCGCTACCCGCCCCAGCCAGACTAAAGTGCCGAACAAAAATGCAGGCAAGGGCGTGAACCATGACGAGACTCACCCTCGCTGTTGATAAAAGTGAGTAGAATGTAAAGGAATGTGGTTGGTTTGCTGAGTAAATGCTATAAAGCAGCCCCATCCTCCCCTATACCCTGGAAGTGGAACCCTCTCATGTCCAAAAGAAAAATTACCGTGATCCCCGGCGACGGCATTGGCCCCAGCATCATTGAATCAGCCATCCAGATCCTGACCCATGCGGGCTGTGACTTTGAGTACGAATACGCTGATGCGGGTCTGGTTGCCCTCGAGAAGCATGGCGAGCTGCTGCCCCAGGCTACCCTGGATCTGATTGAGAAGAACAAGGTGAGCCTGAAAGGGCCATTGACCACCCCGGTCGGCGGCGGTTTTACCTCCATCAACGTCTCCCTGCGCAAGAAATTCAACCTCTACGCCAACGTGCGTCCGGTCATCTCCTTCAAGGGCACCAGAAGCCGTTACGACAACATCGACATCATCACGGTACGCGAAAATACCGAGGGGATGTACTCGGGAGCAGGTCAGAAGCGCAGCGATGACAACAGGAGTGCCGAGGCGATGAGCATCATCACCCGCGAAGGGGCCGAGCGCATCGTCAAGTTCGCCTTCGAGCTGGCCCGTCAGGAAGGGCGCAAGAAGGTCACCATCATCCACAAGGCGAACATCCTCAAGTCGACCTCCGGCCTGTTCCTCGAAGTGGCACGTGAAATCGCCAGCCACTACCCAGATATCCAGAGCGAAGAGATGATCGTCGATGCCGCCTGCATGAACCTGGTGATGTACCCGGAGCGTTTCGATGTCATGGTCACCACCAACCTGTTCGGCGATATCCTTTCGGATCTTTGCGCCGGTCTGGTTGGCGGCCTTGGTATGGCGCCCGGCGCCAACATCGGCGATGGCGCCGCCATCTTCGAAGCGGTGCACGGCTCGGCACCGGATATCGCAGGCAAGAATATCGCCAACCCGACCTCGGTGATCCTAGCCTCCATCCAGATGCTGGAGTACCTCGGCATGCAGGATAAAGCAGAGCGGATCCGCGAAGCAGTACGAGCCACCATCGAATCCGGTGATCGGGTCACCCGCGATCTGGGTGGCACGGCTTCCACCAGCGAATTCACCCAGGCCATCATCGATCGTCTGTGAGTTAATTCATTGATTTTAAAAGGGAGCATCTGCTCCCTTTTTTATATTTCCGAATCCTTTGCCACTCCCCGAACAGCAACTATGTTCAATAGAGAAGAAGAACAGGGAGTGTCTTTCATGAAGGGATACGGGTGCTATCTGGTTTCGGGTCTGATGCTGGTTTGTGGTACTGCCAGTGCTTTCGAGCAGGATCAACAGACCCAAACCGCCAAACTGCCACAGCAGGAAAAACGGACTGCCACCGAGGTATGGCGCTCGAGCCTGAATACCAACGACCTGCTCAAGGCACCCAAACCCCTGTCGTTTGGTATTGAAGTCTCCACCGACAACTTTGGTAATCAAAAGATCACCTCCTACCCGCAGCTTAATCTGACCCCGGAAAAGAGCGTCAGTCTGTCGGTTGAACGCTTCAGACCCAAGGTCAAGTTCAAGGCTGGCGGAATGAACACCGCCCTCAGGCTGAGAGGAGACGGGATAAAGATGCAATTCAATCCGGTCGACAAAACCATCCCGCTACAGATCGAGATCAAGGTGACCGACGACGAATCCTCTCTGCGCCTCGATTACCGTTTCTGATATTTTCCGGCAGCCGAATAGCAAAAGGCCGACAGGTTTCCCTGTCGGCCTTGGTATTTATCGTACGGGCAGAACTGCTACATCACGCCTTGGGCTCGAGTTTGGAGACCCAGTACTTGTTGTAAACATGCACGGTGATCTCTTCCCGATCGTGATAGAGCTGCTTGGCCTGGATCACGAACGCGTTGTCGATCTCCTTGAGCATCTCGCGCAATACCTCGATATTGTGCACCGACTCGGCATAACGCTTCTTCATCGGCAGCTTGAGGTTGAACATCGCCTCCTGGCAGTCACCCTCACGGAACCAGTCCGCAATCATGTGAACGACCCGCGCCGGTTTATCGACCATGTCGCACACCAGCCAGTAGGTGTTCTTCTTGCTCGGACGCCAGACGAAACCGTCATCCCGGATATGCTTGACCTGACCGGTATCCATCAGGGATTGGGCCATCATGCCGTTGTCGACCGCCGTCACCATCATGCCACGACGCACCAGCTGATAGGTCCAGCCACCCGGGCAGGCGCCCAGATCCACCGCCTTCATGCCTGAGCAGAGACGCACATCCCACTCTTCCCGCGGCACGAACACGTAAAACGCCTCCTCCAGCTTGAGGCTGGAGCGGCTCGGTGCATCGGCCGGGAAGCGCAGGCGCGGGATCCCCATGTGGAATCCGGAGTTGTTGAACGAGTAGGAGTAACCCAGCAAGACATGATCATTGGCCATGAAGAAGGCGTGGAACACCGGACGGTTCGGCGTTTCCTTCTTGGTCAGGATCTCGTTGCTGCGCAGCGCCTGACGCAGCGGCACGGTGAACTTGCGGCAAAAGGCCGACAGCTCTTTCGCTTCGTTGGTGTCCGCGGTTTCGACCCGCAGATCGCCGCAAATGGTGTAGTCACTCACCGCCTCAAGGATGGGGGAGATCCTGTCCGCGACATCCAGATCCTTCAGCTCATGGGTCACCACCAGCATCTGACGGATGAAGATGAGCTCCCGGAATGGCAGCTTGCGAGCCAGCAGGTCCGCCTGCTCCTCGTCATACAGTTCGAAGATCACATAACCGCTGTCGTCCTTGACCCGGGCGAAACCGTAGCACTGCATGTTACCGGCACGCTCGGTGATCTCTGCAGCCGCCTCTTTCTCAAAACCGGGGCGGCAATAAAGCAGCAGATTATTCATTTTTTCCTCCAAGACGACAGCCAGCCCAGCAGAGGGCCGCCCATCCCAACATAAAACAGAGGCCACCGGCCGGGGTAATCAACCCCAGCCCCTTGCTGCCAAGCAGCACCATGGCGTAAACACTGCCGGAGAATCCGATGATCCCCAGCACAAAAGCGGTGCCAGCCAGGTGGATCACCTTGCTGCGCACACCACACCAGCCCAGAACCAGCAGGGCCAATGCGTGAAAAAACTGATATTGCACGGCGGTATTGAATGCCGCCAGACGCTCGGGCGTAATGCCGGTCGCCGCCAATCCATGGGCGCCATAAGCCCCCAGCATGGTGGCCGTCAACCCGAAGAGACCGGCCAGTATCAGCCAATGTCGATGGATACTCATCCTGACTCTCCTTCTGTAATTCCCCGATACGTCAAACCGGCACCGGCACAACACCAACGAATTGCCGTATCCGGCTGGCGGCCTGTTGCAGATTATCCTGCTCGCAAAGACCACTGCTCTTTCTCGGCTTGAAACCATGATCACCATCGGTCAGCCAGTGGACCGATACGGCGGATGAGAAAGGAAAATCGGCCAGTTCGACGCGAGAACCGAAAGTGTCGCGCTCCCCTTGCAGCAGCAGGGTCGGCGTCTTGATCTGCTTGAGAACCTCGCCCCGCCAACGGTCGGGCCGAGCCGGGGGGTGGAAAGGATACCCGAGAATGAGCAAACCTGCAGCATTCATCTCGCAATAGATCTCGTCACTGATCTCGGCCGCCATCCGCCCGCCCATCGACTTGCCCGCCAGAAACAGCCGTGGATGGGCAAACTCGCGGATCATGTCGCGCCAATGGGCTAGCAGCACAGGTGCTCTGTCCGGCGGGCGGCGCTTGCCATCCTGTGCACGCTTTGTCATGTAGGGAAAGTTGAAGCGCACCACTTCGATGTCGGGGCCAGCCAGCAGACGTGACAACTCGGTAAGAAAGGCATGATCCATCCCCGCGCCTGCCCCGTGGGCCAGCAAAATGCGAACGGGGGCATCAATTGCCCCCTCGCGGATTACATCAGGCATCGGCGAGCCTTGCCCTGCGACGCGCCTCTTCCTGCTCCACCAGCTCCAGCATCCAGTCGCGGAAGGCAACGATCTTGCCCTGATCCGACTGTTGCTCCTGACACACCAGATAGAAAGCATTTTTGCTCACCAGCACCTGCTCGAATGGGCAGATAAGGCGGCCGGCCTCAATCTCGGGTTGTGCCAGCACGCTGTGGCCAAGCGCCACCCCCTGGCCGTGGATCGCCGCCTGGATCACCATGGTGGAGTGGCTGAAGATGGGCCCCTGATTGACGTTGGGTGCATCGATATCGAGCTGGCGGAACCAGGCCTTCCAGTCGCGGCGGGAGGTATCGTGCAGCAGGGTATGAAGAGTCAAATCTTGCGGCGTACGCAACGGTTTGGGCCCGGTCAGCAGCAAAGGGGAACAGACCGGGATCAGGTATTCGGTATGCAGCTTGTCCGAGCGCAGACCCGGCCAGTTGCCGCGGCCGTAGTAGATGGCGACATCCACATCGTCGGTAAGCGACCCTTCATCGAGGTCAACCGCCTTGATCCGTACATCGATATCAGGGTGGCGCTCGCTGAACTTGACCAACCGCGGCACCAGCCACTGGATGGCGAAACTCGGCTGCAAACTGACAGTCAACGCCCCCTTGGCACTGCGGGCCAGCAGCTTGTCGGTCGCCTCAGAGATGGAGGCAAAGATGTCCTTGATATCCAGGAAATAGCCCTGCCCCTCTTCGGTCAGCAACAAGGAGCGATTTTTGCGGCGGAACAGCTTGATGCCAAGATACTCCTCCAGCGCCTTGATCTGGTGACTGATGGCAGCCTGAGTCACAAACAACTCTTCTGCTGCGCGGGTAAAGCTTAAGTGACGAGCCGCTGCTTCAAAGGCCTTGAGGGCATTGAGCGGGGGTAAACGACGAGACATGACACCAGCCGACGATGAGTTTTTCTAATGGGGCGCATTATAATTTGTCGGTTGCAGGTCGACCAGTGAATAAACATAATTCGCCCAGCAATCAGTCGTCATATGGCTCACATTTTCTACTACGTGTTGGTTTACATGTGTTTTTAGTGAGTCTTTCGACTGCGATTGTGGTGTTGTGTTTCTTCCTCTGCGGGAAGAGGGGCTCAAATCTCACCGGTTTGACCCAGTCTGTCATCTGAATGTGTTTGGCGCCTCCAGCTGGATGGCGCCTTTTTTCATCCCTTCTATACCTTGAACTGCCCCACCAGCTGCTGCTGCTTGTCCGCCAGCGCAGAGAGCTCGCGACCATTTTCGGCGGAGGTCGCCGCCTCGGCCCGAATGGTGTGGCTCACATCGCGAATGTTGCTGACGTTGCGGTTGATCTCGTCCGCCACCCGGCTCTGCTCCTGCGCCGCCCGGGCAATCTGCTCGTTCATCTGATGGATGGTGGAGACCGACTGGATAATCTGCTCCAGCACCTGTACCGAGAGATCTACCTTGGCAAGCGTCTCGTCAGCCTGACCATGACCATCTCGGATCGCCTTGACCACGGCGCCGGTACCGGATTGCAGTTGGCTGATCAGAGTCTGGATCTCGACGATGGCATTCTGGGTGCGACCGGCCAGATTACGCACCTCATCGGCCACCACGGCAAAGCCACGACCCTGTTCACCGGCCCGCGCAGCCTCGATGGCCGCATTGAGCGCCAGCAAGTTGGTCTGCTCGGCAATACCCTGAATCACGGTGAGAATATCGTTGATGTTGTCGCTGTTGGCCGAGAGCCGCTCCACCACCGGCTGGGCATCGTTGATGATGGTCATCAGCTTGCGCATCGCCTCCTGGGTGTCGGCAACGACATATTTGCCCTCTTGCGCTGCAGCGTCAGTGGTGTTGGCGGCCGCCACCGCCGAGCCGGCATTACCGGAGACCTGCAACGCCGTGGCGCTCAGCTCCTCAAATGCCGTCGCCACCAGATCGATCTCCTGATACTGGGCCTGCATGCCACTGCTGGTGCGCTCGGCCACTTGCGCGGCTCGCTCGGCACTGTTGCGCGTACCGGAGACGGTATCAATCACCTGACTGATGGTGGATTGCAACTTGTTGAGGAAGCTGTTGAACCACTTGGCCAGCTCGCCGATCTCGTCTTGCCGCTGGATCTCGATACGCTGGGTCAAATCCCCCTCACCACTGGCGATATCCTTGAGGCGGGCAACTACAGCGCGGATGGGCGCCACAATCTGGCGCGCCATCAACCAGATAAAACTCAGGGCCACCAGCGAGATCAGCACCCCGATTGACAACTGCGAAACCACGCTGCGATTGGCCTCACTGGCCAGCTCATCTTGCAGTTGCTGGGCCGAGGCCAGCACTACGGCCCGTGGCAATTCAATGTAGATGCCCCATTTACGGTCGGTGCCACGCATGGATACCGGGACAAAGGTCTGCAACAGGGTGCCATCGCTGCTCCAACGAGTCAGCTCCTGACCCTGACTGAGCCAGCCTTTCAGCTCGCTGGCCAGCCCCTGATACTTCTGATCCAGCCCACGCCCCATGGTCACATCGAACTCATCGGCTCCCGCCACGCGCCCCTCGTGACTGACCAGCAAGATTCTGCCCTTGCCCTCATAGAGCTCCTTGTCCATGGTGCTGACCAGACTCTGCAAAGTGGCCAGCGAGATATCGACCCCGACCATCCCCAGCAAGGTCTCCTGCTCCAGTAGCGGGACCGTCACCGAGGTCATCAATATCTGTTTATCGCCCACATCGTCCAGATAGGGCTCCAGCAGGCAGAGGGCACGGGTGCGAATGCTGCAGCGATACCACTCGTTTTCGATTCCACCTGCCTCGGTCGGGCTCTCATCGGCCAGTACATCCTCATTCTGCACTTCCGGCTCTATCTTGCCGTTGTCATAGGCCCAGTAACTGGAAAAACGCCCCTTGTCGTTGGAACCCAGCGCCGTTGAGCCCTGATAATTGCTGTCTTCCCCATCCAGCTGGTCAGGCTCGAACACCGCATAGACACCAAGCAGATTGGTCGATGAGGCAACGGCATCGTGCAGCTGCTGATTGACGGCGCTGCGCAGCGCCTCCGAATGGACAAAGTTCTCGGCCGCATTCTTGCGCTGGAACAACACGCTCTCTGCCAGCAAACTGGCGCGGAAATAGGCCTCATCGAGATAGCTGGTTACCTTGGCCGCCTGCTCCGAGCCCATCGCCTTCATCCAGTTTTCGGCAGACTGCTGCGCCTCGTGCATGGTGGCTTGCCGCACCTGCTGTTGCATCTTGTTCGCGTTGTAAATCGAAGAGGCAACCAGAGCGGCGGCTGTCACCAACAGACAGCAACCGGCGATCAGGGTAATCCGACCCTGGACAGAAAGAGCGCTCATGCCAATATTCCTACGTCATACAGATATGGATAGATTATCGACTTTATAAACAAAAACTTAACTCCCTCACAGCAAATCCAGCGAGAGTTGATTAACTTCACCCTCTTTTGGCAAACCCACCACCAAGCCCAGCAGGCGAACCGAACGCCCTTGTGCCCGCTGTAGCCCCTCTTTGAGCAGGGGAACGAACAAGGCTGGCTGATAGCCACCCTGACTGCGATAGACGGTGGTCTGGTGGAAGTCGGCAAACTTGAGTTTAATCCCCTGCCCCATCACCTGCTCGGCAGGGCACGCCAGCTGAAATCGCCGCTCAAGCTCCGGCAACAGTTGCTGCAATACCGTCAGGCAGGCGGCTTCGTCACAAACATCGCTCGCCAGGGTGGTCTCCACCCCGATGGTTTTGCGGATCCGGTGCGCCTGCACCGGCTGTTCATCCAGCCCCCAGATCCGGGTCGTCAACATCTCCCCCAGCTTGCCAAAACGGCTGCACAGCTCTTGTGCCGACAAGGCCCGCGCATCCTCACAGGTGTAAAGCCCCTGAGCCTCCAGCCGCTCGGCAGTCTTGCGCCCCACCCCGGGCAGTTTGCCGAGGGGCAACTGGCAGACAAATTCGGCCACTTCGTCGGGACGAATGACAAACAGACCATCAGGCTTGCGCTGCTCCGAGGCAAGCTTGGCGAGAAACTTGTTGGGAGCCACTCCGGCCGAGGCGGTCAATCCCAGTTCGGTGACGATGGCTTGCCGGATCTCTTGCGCCATCAGGGTGGCGCTACCGCCACAACAGCGACTGTGGGTCACGTCGAGGTAAGCCTCGTCCAGCGACAGTGGTTCAACCTGATCGGTATAGCGGAGGAAAATGGACCTGAGCTGACGGGAGATATCCTTGTACACCGCCATTCGCCCAGGGATCAGTACCAACGGCGGGCAGAGTTTTTTCGCCAGTGCGCTCGGCATGGCGGAGCGCACCCCGAATCGGCGCGCCACATAGTTGCAGGTCGAGATGACGCCGCGCCGCTCGGAGGCCCCACCGATGGCGAGCGGCACCTCCCGCAACGCCGGATTGTCCCGCATCTCCACCGCGGCAAAAAAGCAGTCCATGTCGATATGGATGATCTTGCGCATACTACTGTATAAATAAACAGACATGGCACCATCTTACCCCAAGGATAACCCCAGCTCTATCTCTCTCGTTGCGGCTAAAATAGTAGACTCCAAGGAGACCTTTACTACCACAATGACAAGGAGCGTTCGGGATGAAATATCTTTGGTTGGGACTCTGTTTGCTACCGTTGACCGGCATCGGCAAGAACAACCCGACGGCAGAGTGCCGCTGGCTGTACGACCGGATTGAGATACTGGAACAGGCTATCAAGAAAGGAGACAAGCTAGGCACAGAGCAAGAATTGGCACGCTGGAAAACTGAGTACAACAAAAAACAGTGCTCACAGTACGACTACTGAGCCGGACAAGATGGCGTGACCGACAACGGCAGATAACAAGCGGGCCCCGATCAAGATGACCGGGGCCCGTTTTCAAAGCATGGCCAGCTTGATTCTGCAGCAGAGTGCGCTCAAGGCAGCACCATAGGGCCAGCGACAGTGGCCGCCACCTCATCCCCACGCAGCACCCGGACCAGTTCAAGCGCAAACTCGATGGCGCTGCCCGGCCCCTGACTGGTGATAAGGCGATGAGCCTCATCCCTGACGACCCGCTCACGTGACAGCTGCGATGTCGGTAGTCGGGACTGAAAGCCGGGATGACAGGTGACGATGGCACCATCCAGCAGCGCGTGATGTTGCAAGAGCACCACAGGGGCGGCGCATATGGCAGCGCGCCAGCGGCCAAGAGCGGCCTGCTCTTTGAGCAGATCGATGGCCAGCGGGGTATCGCGGATCACTTCGCTGCCGGGCAGACCACCGGGTACCACGATGGCTTCAAAGTCCCGACGGGTCAGCTCGTCGATATGACAATCGGCCACCAGCTGTACCCCGCGCGACGCTTTTACCTGCCGGGATCCGGCAGGGCAGCAAGAGGCCAGCACCACCTCGATGCTGGCGCGCACCAGGGTATCGACAATGGCGACCGTCTCTATCTCTTCCGACCCGGGGGCCACCAGCACCAGTACACTCACGTTCGCCTCCTTGCAGCTTGCTCTGCCATGTAGAAGATCAGACGGCCTGACTCTTCTCTTTGATCGCCTGATAGAGACCCTGATTGACCGGTACGGCGATGCCATGCCGGGCTGCCTTGGCCAGCAGGAAGCCGGTGATGGCCTCAATCTCGGTCTCGCGTCCCAGCTCCATATCCTGATGCATGGAGGAGTAATTGTCAGCGGTCAGTTCCACCACTGTCATCACCCGACGTTGCAACTCCTCTGCCGTGGTCGCAACTCCTTCGGCACACATCACATCCGCCACTTCCACGCAGATCTGCTGCAGGGCATCGGCAAAACGGGGGCCAGCCAGCTCGCCATTTTTCAGCTTGTAGAGGGCCGTCAGGGGATTGATGGCACAGTTGATGGCCAGCTTTTGCCACTGGCGCGTCAATACCTGCTCATCCCAACCAGCCTGACCCAGTGCCAGCGCCAGCTCGTCCGCGAGCGCGGCATGGGCCTTGGCGGCATCGTTGATCGGGCCAAGCCAAGTTTCCCCCTTGCCAGTATGACGGAAGACAAAATGGCCGCACTGCATGGCGCCATGGCTGGTGACACCGGCAATCACCGGATTGTGCGGGAACATCTCGACCACCTGCTCGGCAATGCCCATCCCGTTGTGCAGCAGCACGATTGGCACGCTGGCATCGAGCTTACCCACCAGCGGCGTCAGTGCGGCAATCACCTGACTGGCCTTGGTCATCACCAGCAGACGCTGGATCTTGCCGGGTTTGCTGACAAACCCGCGCTCGATATTGAGCAGCTGAACATGCCCCTCCAGCGAGGTGAAATCGATCCCCGGATGGAGCGTGGACTTATGATGTTCGCGCAACAAGACACGGGTGGATTGACCACTCAGGGTCAACAGGGAGGCAAAAACGCCGCCGAGGGCGCCACAACCCAACAGTGACCACTTCGGAGTAACGGGTGGAATAACGGGCTGTCGGGAATTTTTTAATCCGCTTGGCATGGTGTGACTCTGTCAGGGTAAGGGTTGCAATCCTCTCAACCTGTTACCGGGGATAAGTGAAGATGTCGCTGGTGGACACTAACGGGTCCACCCGTCCTGTGCGCAGGGGATTCTAGCAGAGCAACCCCATCAAAATCAGCAAATTTGCCCGTTTTCTGGTAGATTTGCCCCCCGATAACGCAACATGAGGAGCTCCGGCTATGCCGTCATTCGATATTGTCTCTGAAGTCAAAATGAACGAGGTGTTGAACGCAGTCGACAACGCCAATCGTGAACTGGCCACCCGTTTCGATTTTCGTGGGGTAGAAGCCAGCTTCGAGTTGAACAAGGAAGAGGTAAAGCTGGAAGCCGATGCTGATTTCCAGCTCAAGCAGATGGTCGAAATCCTGCGCGGTGCCCTGCTCAAACGCAACATCGAAAACAGCTCCATGGAAGTGGGTGACTCCGTTCACTCCGGCAAACGCTTCCACCTGACCGTCAAGTTCAAACAGGGGATCGAGAAAGAGATCGCCAAGAAGCTGGTCAAGCTGATCAAGGACTCCAAGATCAAGGTACAGGTCGCCATCCAGGGTGATGAAGTACGTGTCACCGGCAAGAAGCGTGACGATCTGCAAGAGACCATGGCACTGGTCCGTGGCGCCGAACTGGGTCAACCGATGCAGTTCCAGAACTTCCGCGACTGATTTATCCACTCAGCCGTGGCGCACTTGATTACTCGCGCCACGCTATCTAAATCGCGGCCATAAAAAAACCGGAGCAAACGCTCCGGTTTTTTTGTACCCCAAGTTTTATTAGAACTTGTAGGTAGCGGCAAAATAATGGCCAATACCGGAAGTATCAGTCATCGGGTTATTAGATTCGTTATCACGAATCAAAGCCATATTGTTGAATACTTTCAAACCATATCCAACAGAATAGCGGTCAGAGTGCCAATAGATACCATTGAACCACTCGAGAGAATTGGATGCATTGAAGCCGTTATCAGCAATCTTATCGGCGCCAAATTTGTAGTCGAGATAACCTTGGTAGGAGATAAAAGAACCGTTGCTAAATGTATAGAATGGCTTAAACCAGTTAGTGGATACCATGTAGCCATCCCACTCACGCTCATTCTCTGCACCGTAGTTTTCGCGCACATAGCGGGCATAAGTGTTGAAACCCACTTTACCAAACCAAGGCACTTCAACATCAGAGCCCAAACCAATGTAGTGCTCAAACAGACCTTTGTCGCCTACGTTAGTTACAGTGGCAATATACAGCTCTTTAACTGGGCCAAAAGAAAGATCTGCACCAGTAAGGGCGTCCAAAGACATACGCGGAGCAAACTTGATGAACATATTGTCACCATTGTGACGGTCATCATGAGTACGATCCAGCAAGTCGAATACGTCAACGTAACCATACAAATCAAACAGACCTGAACGGCCACCAAACTCCATTTCGAAATAAGTAGTGTTCTGATTGTTGAAAGGAATGCGAGCATCAACGCTCTGCATTACGTTGAACTGCATCCACTTGTAGTCATTCTTGTGGATATCACCGCTGTAGTCAGCAGCGAAGGCCGGGGTAGCGGCAGCAGCCAGCAGACCGGCAGCGATCAGAGTCTTGGTAAATTTGGCCATTTTATTGGTCTCTTGTGCGTTAGTTGAGGTTTTCCGTAGCCTGCCCACAAGGAGCGAGAGGGATTCTAATCAAATAAAATTGGGGGTGAAACAACTTCTCGGGAACTTTATCCGGAAGTGTGAATCTAATCACCCCCGATTCTACGCAAACGCTTGCTATTTGTCAGCCGTTGAGAGCAACTCACTCCCTTTTCTGGCGACCAGCACAATCAACAACAACACGGGCAAGCCCAATAAACTGGTTCCGACAAAGAAGGCACTGTAGCCAATCTGCTCCACAACCTGTCCGGAAAAACCGGCCAGCAACTTGGGTAGCAGCAACATTACCGAGCTGAACAGGGCGTACTGAGTGGCCGAAAATGCCACATTGGTCAGGCTGGAGAGATAGGTCACGAAGGCCGCAGTAGCGATACCGGCGCTGAGGTTATCCAGCGAGATGATCAGCGTCAGCAGTTCCAGGTTGTGACCGACCTGATTGAGTAGGGCAAACAGCAGGTTGGTGCTGGCGGTGAGCAGCGCCCCCAAGAACAGGATGCGCAGCGTACCGAAGCGCATCACCAGCACGCCCCCCAGCGCAGCCCCCACTAGCGTCATAATGACGCCAAACACCTTGGTAATAGTCGCAACCTCGGTCTTGCTGAACTGCATATCCACATAGAAGCTGTTGGACATCACCCCCATCACCACATCGGCAACCCGATAGCAGGCGATCAGAGCCAGGATCAGCAGCGCCGAGCTGCCATAGCGACGAAAGAAGTCGGCAAACGGACACCAGACGGCCTCATAGCCCCAGGCCCCCGCACTCGCCAGCAGCGCAGGCCACCCTTTTTCCAGGAGCTGCGCCTTGCGTTCGGCCTGTTGTTTGCCCTGCTCGGCCAGATCGATATCCGGCTCGTGGCAAAACAGCGTGGTGATAACCCCGAGTGACATCAGACCCGCCATCACCAGATAGGTAATCTGCCAGCCACGATAGTCATAGCCGCTGTTGCTGCCAAACCACGCCGCCAGCGCCAGCGCACCGGCGCCCGCCATGATCATCGCCAGTCGGTAGCCGGTCATGTAAGAAGCAGCCATCGCCGCCTGTAGCCGCTCGGGGGCGGATTGATGCGATAGGCGTCGATGACGATATCCTGAGTCGCCGAGGCAAAGGCCACCAGCAGGGCAAACATCGCCAGCTGGGCCAGCTCGGTCTTGGGATCGCAGAACGCCATGCCGACCAGCGCGGCGGCAATCAGCAGCTGGGAGAAGAACATCCAGCTACGGCGACGCCCCAGCAGCGTGGAGAGCAACGGCAGCGGCATGCGATCCACCAGCGGCGACCACAGCCATTTAAAGCCATAGGCGAGCGCCACCCAGCTCATATAGCCGATATCGGTCAGGCTGACATCGGCCTCGCGCAACCAGAATGAGAGGGTACCGAACACCAGCAGCAGCGGCAGACCCGATGAAAACCCCATGGCAAAGAGAATAAACACCCGAAATTCGAGATAGACGGCGAGGGACTCTCTCCAGCTTGGTTTGCGGATCATGTTCAACTACCTGACGAATTTGGAAAAGTGCGTCATTTTGGCAGGTTGATGGCAGATAGCCAAGGCAAGCAAAGAGATAGGCAAAAGAAGCCCAGATAGAGAAAAGGCCCATCCCGAACGGGATGAGCCTTGTATTGTGGCCTGACGAGGACGAGGTGACGAACCGCGTCCGGCGAGAGTTACTTGCCCGCTTTCTTGTCGACTTTCTTGTCTGCCGGAGTTTCTGCCAGCAAGACCACCTTCTTCAGAATGATGGGACTGGTCGGCACATCGTTGGCGCGCAGAATGGGGCTGTAACCGGTCTGTACCTGAGCCAGTTTGTCCAACACCTCCATCCCCTGAACCACCTGACCGAACACGGTATAACCCGCAGAGCCACCGGCGTTGAGGTTATTGTTGTCGACCAGATTGAAGTAGAACTGGCGAGTAGCGCTGTCGACCGCCTGGGTGCGAGCCATGGCGATGGAGCCACGCTTGTTGGGCAGACCGCCACGCGACTCGTTGACCACAGGCTCATAAGTCGGCAGCTGCTGGAACTGCTGGTTGTAGCCCCCACCCTGCACCACGAAATCCTGGATCACCCGGTGGAAGATGCTGCCGTCATAGCTGCCATCAGCCACGTAACGCAGGAAGTTCTTCACCGTCTGGGGCGCCTGCTTGGACGCCAGCTCCACCACGATATTGCCGTGGTTGGTCTCCATTCTGACTTTCGGGCCCGCGAACGCCAGCGGGGCGATCAGCATGGCCAGCAACCAGAGTTTTTTCATCATCAGACCCCTGCACCGTTCGGTTGACCTTTCAGGTAACCGCGCAGCGCATCATCCGCCATGATCTGCTGCAGCACGCTACCCAGTTGCAGGTTCAGTGTAGACTCCAGATCGGCCATGCTTGGCTCGCTCGGGCTCTCCTTGCTGGAAGACATGTTGAACTGCTTGGTCAGACGGTTACCCTGGAAATCAGCGATCACCTGCAGGCTGACGCGGGACTTGGTGACATAGGTAAAGGTCTTCTCTTCCACATTGACTGCGGCGTTGGAGATCACCAGCGTCAGGTTGGTGGTGCCACTGTTGCCCACTTCGAGACCCTGGCTGCGCAGACCTTCGGCCAGCCGCTCGGCCATCAGCAGGTTGAGCGGACGCTCGCTGTTGACCAGCACGGGCGCTTTCTCTTTATGTTTGATGGAGAAGACGTAGGCAGCCTCACGCTTGTCTACCCCTTCCATGGTGATGCGATTGCCAGAGTAGTATTGCTGGTTGGCGGGGATCACCTGCGGATTGAGCAGCGCTGTCTCCGGCCAATGAGTGGCACACCCGCCCAGCATCAGGGCGGCCAGCAGCAAGAGTGACTTTTTCATCATGGTTTCCTTTGGCTTTAGCGTTTGATGGCTTTCAAAATAACGAATTTGCTGTTCGACGCAACGACTTGTGCGTTGGCAAACAAGCGCTTGAGTTTGTTGTGATAGTCCAGATGACGGTTGCCTACTATCCAGAGTTCCCCCCCCTGAGGCAACACCCGGTGCGCATCGCTGAACATCTGCCAGGCGATATGATCGGTGATCGCCTGCAACTGATGGAAAGGAGGGTTGCAGAGGATCCGATCCGCCGAGCCGACCGCCACCCCGTCGAGACAGTTATTGACCATAAAGCGGGCACGCGGCAGTGCATCAGGCAGATTGTGCTCGACGTTGAGCTGTGCCGAGGCGACTGCCATATAGGATTCATCGATAAAGGTCACCTCCACCTCGCTGTCTTTGGCGAGCAGCGACAGACCCAGCACCCCGTTGCCACAGCCCAGATCGATCACCTTGCGGGCACTGTGGATGGGCAGGTTGTCCAGCATAAAGCGGGCACCGATATCGAGACTGGTGCGCGAGAAGACGTTGGCATGGTTGTGGATGAGCATGCCACTCCCCTCCAGCGGCCAGACAGTCGGGAAGGGGTTGGCCAGCGCGGGACATTCAGCCTGCGGCTCGCAGTGAATGAGGCGCGCCTTCTTCCAGGCCAGCGAGGTACGGGTAGGCCCCAGATACTTCTCGAATAACTTGAGAGTTGAGGTATGAATATCCTTCGCCTTGCCGGCTGCGATAACGCGGGTTGCCGGTGTCACCACCGCACGCAATGCCAGCAGTTGCTGCTCCAATAGAGCCTGATATTTGGAGACCTTGATCACTACCAGCGCAGGGGCATCGGGCAGCGGCGCCAGCGCATCCTGCAAGCGGATCCCGCCTGCATCCAGCCCGTTTTCGGCCAGATTGGCCAGGGTCGCCCGCTCACTGATGTAGGAGTCGGTGACGCAGCAGGGGGAGTGCGGATGCAGATAGGCGGCCAGCGCGCCAAAACCGTCATTCATGATGATGACGGGGCCCGCCTGCTCGAGGGGAGACTCCGCCAGGGTATTGATCAGATATTCGTCAGCCGCATCCCAGGCTTGCAGGGTCTCCTGACTCTGGCGCGGATAGCGGTAGAGCGTGAGCTGGCAATGGGGAGTGTCGAGAAGGGTTTGCATAGGAAGAGTCCAACCTCGGCTTGATTCGTGTATACAGGCGCCAGGGGCGACGCAAAGTGGCGCTATTCTAGCGAGGAGCAGGAATTTCACCAGTTCGATGCGCATCAAGAGAGCAACTGGCGGGTGATTTCCCTCTTACGGGGGCTTATTCCATCCCGCGACTGCCGATAGAATGGCCCGACATTCACTCTGGAAGCCGATCCGATGACCATCCAACAACTGATTGAAGCCAAGCTGACCGCCGCCCTCTCCCCCACCGTGCTGGAGGTGATCAACGAGAGCCACATGCACCGTGTGGAACCGGGATCTGAGAGCCACTTCAAGGTGGTGATCGTCAGCGAGCAATTTACAGGGCAGCGGCTGCTGGCCCGTCATCGTCAGGTCAATGCTGTGCTGGCCGACGAGCTGGCCGGTGCCGTTCATGCACTGGCACTGCATACCTACACAGAGACCGAGTGGCGGGAAAAAGGCCACGCCCCGCGCACCCCGAGCTGCGTTGGCAAACCGTCACTCTCCTGAAACCGGTTGTACCACAGGATTTCCCTCAAGAACCTGCCAACAAAAATTAAACAAATTTCCCCCATTGGCCCCGAAAAGGCTACATCCAAGGGGGTATATTTCGGCATCAAGGCGTTTTTGCTGATAGTGGAGGCAACGGCAAATACCCCCATCGAGGTATCGAAATAAAAAAACCTTTAAAACCACTACTTACAAGGTGTCAGGGGCTTATTCATTGCAGGTTAATTTTGTGATGGCACGGGGATTTTGCCCATTTGGCATGGCAGAAAATGCACCTTAAGTGGTAAACTCAAGCGCTTTTGAGTGAGCCTGCATGTTGAATAATTGTTGAGCCTGCCCACCTGGCGCAACCACAACATCGACTCATTCAACCACCCGTCGTGATGTATTTCTCGGCGCTAACCAACCTCTCCCGTAACGGTAGTGCAAGTAAGTATGATTACAATCAAAAGAGGACTGGACATCCCCGTGCTGGGTGCGCCAGAGCAAGTAATCTACGATGGCCCCGCCATCACCCGTGTTGCGACACTGGGCGAGGAGTTTGTGGGGATGCGACCTACTATGTTCGTCAAAGTAGGTGATCGCGTCATCAAAGGTCAGGATCTTTTTGAAGACAAGAAGAATCCGGGCGTTAAATTCACAGCTCCTGCCACCGGTGTGGTTTCAGAGATCAACCGTGGTGCCAAACGTGTTCTCCAGTCTGTGGTCATCGACCTGGACGGTTCCGATGAACAGGTGACGTTTGAGCATTTTGCCTCTGCCGAGCTGGCCAAGCTCGAGCGCAGCAAGGTGCAAGAGATCCTGGTCGCATCAGGTCAGTGGACTGCGTTGCGTACCCGTCCGTTCAGCAAAGTCCCCGCGGTAGCGTCTGCCCCGCGCGCCATCTTTGTGACTGCAATGGACACCAACCCGCTGGCAGCCGATGCCGAGCTGATTATCAAGGAACAGCCGCAGGCCTTCCTCGATGGTCTGGCCGTATTGACCCGCCTGACCGACGGCGCCGTCTACGTCTGTAAAGGCGAAGGCAGTCTGCCCCACTCTCCGCTGGCTCAGGTCAAGGAAGAGATCTTCGTTGGTCCGCACCCTGCCGGTCTGCCGGGTACCCATATCCACTTCCTGGATCCGGTCAGCAGCACCAAGGTGCAGTGGCACATCAACTATCAGGATGTGATTGCATTCGGCAAGCTGTTCACCACCGGTCAGATCTTCACTGACAAGGTGATCGCCCTGGCTGGCCCGAACGTGCTCAAGCCGCGTCTGCTGCGTACCCGTCTGGGCGCCTGCATCAGCCAGCTCACCAACAATGAGCTGCGTGCCGACGAAAACCGTATCATCTCCGGTTCTATCCTGAGTGGTGCCAAAGCCGAAGGTGTTCACGACTACCTGGGCCGCTACCACAATCAGGTTTGCGTGCTGGGTGAAGGTCGCGAGAAAGAGTTCCTGGGCTGGATCAACCCCAGCGCCAACAAGTTCTCTATCACCCGTACCACCCTCTCTCATCTGATGAAGGGCAAGCTGATCAACTTCACCACCACTACCAACGGTAGTGACCGTTCCATGGTGCCTATCGGCAACTATGAGCGGGTGATGCCACTCGACATCCTGCCGACCCTGCTGCTGCGGGACATGGTCTCCGGCGATACCGACGGTGCGCAAGCACTGGGCTGCCTGGAGCTGGATGAGGAAGATTTGGCGCTCTGTACCTTTGTCTGCCCCGGCAAGACAGAGTACGGCCCGATCTTGCGTGAGTGCCTGACCAAGATTGAACTGGAAGGTTAAGCGATGAGTTTCAAGCAACTTCTTGAAAATATGGAACACCACTTCGAACCGGGTGGAAAGTACGCCAAGTACTATGCCCTGTTCGAAGCGGCGTACACCCTGTTCTATACCCCGGGTAGCGTTACCCGCAACGCCTCCCACGTTCGTGATGCGCTCGATCTGAAGCGCATGATGATCATGGTGTGGCTAGCCGTGTTCCCGGCCATGTTCTGGGGCATGTACAACGTTGGTAACCAGGCGATTGCCGCCATTGCCCACATGGGCTCGGCTGCTGGTGCCAGCAGCTGGCAATATGCCCTGGCTACCATGCTGGGCGCCTCCCTCGATCCGGCTGTTGCCGGTATCGGCAGCAAGATGCTGATTGGCGCCACCCACTTCTTCCCGATCTACATCACCGTCTTCTTTGTCGGTGGTTTCTGGGAAGTGCTGTTCGCCATGGTGCGTAAACACGAGATCAACGAAGGCTTCTTCGTAACCTCCATCCTGTTTGCCCTGATCGTGCCGCCCGAGCTGCCCCTGTGGCAAGCTGCACTGGGTATCACCTTCGGTGTGGTGATGGCCAAAGAGGTGTTCGGTGGTACCGGCAAGAACTTCCTGAACCCGGCGCTTGCTGGCCGTGCGTTCCTGTTCTTCGCCTACCCGGGCCAGATCTCCGGTGACGCCGTATGGGTTGCCGTTGACGGCTTCTCCGGCGCGACTGCCCTGAGCCAGTGGGCCCAAGGCGGCCAGATGGCGCTGATCAACGGTGCAACCGGCCAGGCTATCAGCTGGATGGACGCTTTCCTGGGTAACCTGCCTGGTTCCATCGGTGAAGTCTCTACCCTGATGATTCTGCTGGGTGCCGCCATGATCGTCTACATGCGCATCGCCTCCTGGCGCATCATCGCCGGCGTGATGATCGGTATGATCGCCACCTCCCTGCTGTTCAACGTCATCGGTTCCGATACCAACCCCATGTTCAACATGCCGTGGCACTGGCATCTGGTACTGGGTGGCTTCGCCTTCGGTATGGCCTTCATGGCGACCGACCCTGTCTCCGCAGCCTTTACCAACAAAGGCAAGTGGTGGTATGGCGCCCTGATCGGCGTAATGGTCGTGCTGGTTCGCGTGGTCAACCCTGCGTTCCCGGAAGGCATGATGCTGGCCATTCTGTTTGCGAACCTGTTTGCTCCCCTGTTTGACCACTTCGTCGCTCAGGCAAACATCAAGCGGAGGATTGCTCGTGGCGTTTAATAAAGATTCAACCCTCGGCACCGTCAGCGTGGTCACCGGCCTCTGTCTGGCCTGTTCCATCGTGGTATCCGTTGCCGCTGTGGGCCTGCGTTCTACCCAGCAGGAAAACAAGGCGCTGGACAAGCAAAGCAACATTCTCGCCGTAGCCGGTGTGGATGTGAGCGAAGTGGCCAAGCGCGACCTGGCCAAACTGTACGGCGAGAAGATCGAAGCGCGTCTGGTGGATCTGGCGACCGGTGACTTTGTTGACGGCGATGCCGACAACTTCGACACCAAGCAGGCAGCCAAAGATCCGGCCCGCAGCATCCGTCTTGCCGCCGCTGACGACAAGGCCAGCCTGCGTCAGATCTCCAAGCAGATCCCGGTGTTCTTCGCCAAGGATGCCGAAGGCAAGATCGACAGCATCATCCTGCCCATCTACGGTCAGGGTCTGTGGTCGACCATGTATGCCTTCGTGGCCGTTGCCGCTGATGGCCAGACCATCAAGGGCATCACCTACTATGACCACGGTGAAACCCCGGGTCTGGGTGGCGAGATCGAAAACCCGGCCTGGCAGGCGCTGTTCAAGGACAAGAAACTGTTCGACCAGAATGGCATGCCGGCGCTGCGCGTCATCAAGGGCCATGCTCCGGCGGGCTCCGAGCACGAGATCGATGGTCTCTCCGGTGCCACTCTGACCGGTAACGGCGTACAGCATACCTTCGACTTCTGGATGGGTCCCAAGGGCTTCGGTCCTTTCCTGGCCAAGGTTCGTGCAGGAGAAATCAACAATGGCTGACAAGAGCGAAATGAAGAAGTTGCTGTTGACGCCTGTGCTGGGCAACAACCCCATCGCCTTGCAGGTGCTGGGCGTCTGTTCTGCACTGGCGGTTACCAGCCAGATGAAAACTGCGTTTGTAATGACCCTCGCGGTCATGGCGGTCACCGCCTTCTCAAACCTGTTCATCTCCCTGATCCGCAACCAGATCCCGAACAGCGTCCGGATCATCGTGCAGATGGCGATCATCGCCTCACTGGTTATCGTGGTTGACCAGGTGCTCAAGGCTTACGCCTATGACATCTCCAAGCAACTGTCGGTCTTCGTGGGTCTGATCATCACCAACTGTATCGTAATGGGCCGCGCTGAAGCGTACGCCATGAAGAGTGCCCCGCTGCCCTCCTTCCTGGATGGTATCGGCAACGGTCTGGGCTATGGCGCCATTCTGCTGAGCGTCGCGACCGTGCGTGAACTGCTGGGCTCCGGCACCTGGTTCGGCATCGAGTTGCTGCCGCTGGTGAACAACGGTGGCTGGTATGTGCCCAACGGCCTGCTGCTGCTGCCGCCGAGTGCATTCTTCATCATTGGTCTGATCATTTGGGGCGTACGCACCAAGGATCCCAAGCAGGTGGAGGCGAAGGATTAAGGTATGGAACACTATCTGAGTCTGTTGATTAAATCGATCTTCATCGAAAACCTGGCACTCTCCTTCTTCCTGGGGATGTGTACCTTCCTGGCGGTGTCCAAGAAGGTAAAGACCTCCATGGGTCTGGGTATTGCCGTTATTGTGGTGCAGACCATCGCGGTTCCTGCCAACAACCTGATCTACAACTACGTGCTTAAAGATGGCGCTCTGGTATCCGGTCTGGATCTGAGCTTCCTGAGCTTCATCACCTTCATCGGTGTGATTGCAGCACTGGTACAGATCCTGGAGATGGCGCTGGACAAGTACTTCCCGGCACTCTACAACGCGCTGGGTATCTTCCTGCCGCTCATCACCGTGAACTGCGCCATCTTCGGTGGCGTCTCTTTCATGGTGCAGCGTGACTACAACTTCATGGAGTCTGTGGTCTACGGTGTGGGTTCAGGGGCAGGCTGGATGCTGGCGATCGTTGCGCTGGCTGGTATCCGCGAGAAGATGAAGTATTCCGATGTTCCGGAAGGCCTGCGCGGTCTGGGCATCACCTTCATCACCGCCGGTCTGATGGCGCTGGGCTTCATGTCCTTCTCTGGTATCTCCCTGTAATCGGCTTTCCTGCAATCAGAAAGGAACGATAGATGGAAATTATTTTGGGTGTGGTCATGTTTACCGTGATCCTGCTGGCACTGGTGGCAGTCATTCTGTTCGCCAAGTCCAAGCTGGTGACCGCGGGCGACGTGACAATCAGCATCAATGGTGACCCGGCCAAGGCTGTGACCAGCCCGGCCGGTGGCAAGCTGCTCGGCGTGCTGGCTGGCAGCGGTATCTTCGTCTCCTCCGCCTGTGGCGGCGGTGGCTCCTGCGGCCAGTGCAAGGTACGGGTGAAATCCGGTGGCGGCGACATTCTGCCGACCGAACTGGATCACATCAGCAAGGGCGAAGCCCGTCATGGTGAGCGTCTGGCCTGTCAGGTTACCGTTCGCTCCGACATGGATATCGAACTGCCGGAAGAGATCTTCGGGGTGAAGAAGTGGGAATGTACTGTTATCTCCAACGATAACAAGGCCACCTTCATCAAGGAGCTCAAGCTGCAGATCCCCGATGGCGAGAGCGTACCGTTCCGCGCCGGTGGTTATATCCAGATTGAAGCCCCGGCTCACCACGTGCACTACAAGAACTTCGATATTCCCGAGGAGTATCGCGGTGACTGGGATCGCTTCAAGATCTTTGAGCTGGAGTCCAAGGTCGATGAGCCGATCATCCGTGCCTACTCCATGGCCAACTATCCGGAAGAGTTCGGCATCATCATGCTGAACGTGCGTATCGCGACCCCGCCCCCGAGCAACTGGACTGCCCCTCCGGGACAGATGTCCTCCTACATCTTCAGCCTGAAGGCTGGCGACAAGGTGACTATCTCCGGTCCGTTCGGTGAGTTCTTCGCCAAAGACACCGATGCCGAAATGGTATTCATCGGTGGTGGTGCGGGTATGGCACCGATGCGTTCCCATATCTTCGACCAGCTGCGTCGCCTGAAGTCCAAGCGCAAGATGAGCTTCTGGTACGGTGCCCGTTCCAAGCGCGAAATGTTCTATGTCGAAGACTTTGACATGCTCGCCGCCGAGAACGAGAACTTCACCTGGAACGTCGCGCTGTCTGATCCGCAACCGGAAGACAACTGGGACGGCTACACCGGCTTCATCCACAACGTGCTCTACGAGAACTATCTCAAGAACCACGAAGCACCGGAAGATTGCGAGTTCTACATGTGTGGACCTCCGGTGATGAACGCTGCCGTCATCAACATGCTCAAAGACTTGGGCGTTGAAGACGAAAACATCCTGTTGGATGACTTTGGTGGTTAATCCATGCACAGTGTTGTAAAGACCTGGCTAGCCTTCGGGCTAGCCTTTTTCTTGACTGGGTGCGGTCAGGAGACGGTCCAATCCAAGCCGGAGATCCACATCACCGGTAGCACCATGGGCACTTACTACTCCATCAAGGTGGCGGACAGCGCCATCAGCGATCCGGCCAAGCTTCAAGCTGAGGTGGATGTGTTGCTGGAGCGGGTCAACGACCAGATGTCGACCTATCGCCCCGATTCCGAACTGTCGCGCTTCAACCAGAGCCGTGACAACAAACCGGTAGTGGTCTCCCGCGATACTGCACGGGTCGTCACAGAGGCCATTCACATTGGCCGTGAGAGCCAGGGGGCGCTGGACGTCACCGTTGGCCCCTTGGTCAATCTGTGGGGCTTTGGCCCGGACAAGAAGCCGACCAAGGTCCCCTCCGACGAGCTGATCACCCAGACTCGCCAGAAGACCGGTCTGGGCAACCTGCACGTCATCACCTCGGTGGATGCCGATACCCTGCAAAAAGATATTCCGGACCTCTACGTCGATCTCTCCGCCATCGCCAAGGGCTTTGGTGTGGACAAGGTAGCCGAGTATCTGGAGTCACTGGGTGCGCGCAACTATCTGGTGGAGATTGGCGGCGAGCTGCGGATCAATGGCGTCAACGGCAAGGGTCACCCCTGGCGCGTGGCCATCGAGAAGCCCACCGCAGGCACCGGCACGGTGCAAGAGGTGATCGTGCCCGGTGACAACGGGGTGGCCACCTCCGGCGATTACCGCAACTACTATGAACTGGATGGTCAGCGCTTCTCCCACACCATAGATCCGCGCAGCGGCAAGCCGATCCAGCACCGTCTGGTGTCGGTCACCGTGATCCACCCCTCCTGCATGACCGCAGACGGGCTGGCCACCGTGTTTATGGTGATGGGGACCGAGAAAAGCCTGGCCTATGCCAACGAGCGCGGCCTGGCGATCTTCGTGATCACCAAGACGGACAACGGCTTTGAAGAGGCTTACTCCGATGCCTTCAAGCCCTATCTGGTCAAGAAGTAAGAGGTAGAGATGCAGATTTTTCTGATCACCTTCGGGGTATTCATGCTGGTGATAGCCGCCATGGCTATCGGTTACATCTTCCAGAAGAAGACCATCTCCGGCTCCTGTGGCGGTCTGGGTAGCGTCGGCATCGAGAAAGAGTGCGATTGCCCGGAACCCTGCGACAACCGCAAGAAGAAGATGGCCAAGGAAGAGGCCCGTCGCAAGATGCTGGAAGAGAACCGCATCATCTGATGACTCTGGTTTTTCGGTAAACAAAAGCGCGCCATCGGCGCGCTTTTTACTGGCCGTTATCTTGCGTTAACGGTCAGGGCTGACGTTCGATATAGAGGATCACCTCGCCAAGATGGATACCGAACTTGCTGATCTCGGCACGATTGATCAGACGATCTTCGTCCAGCAGGTACATCCAGTCATCGAAGCTCACCCGCACCACCTCGCCATCCGGTAGCGCCAGATCGAGCTGATAACGCCAGTTGAGGGCGAACCCTTGGCTTTTACCCACCGCCTCTCCCACCACATCGGAAGCAGTACCTCGCCAGTGACCGTCAACCCCCTTGCTCAGATACCAGGTACGGGTCTGCTGGCGGCCATCATCAAAGTAAAACTGTTCGAACAGCTCTCCCTTGCCATCCTTCCAACGACCCACCATCTCGACCCGAAAGCGACTGGTCACTTCGCCGCTGCGGTCGGTCACCAGGCCGTGAGCCACCAGTTTGCCGTTGAAGAAACGGGCGAGATCCCAGTTTGGCCCCTGCCCCCGATAGTCATCGAGACTGGCACCACAGCCACTCAGCAGCAAAAAGGGGAGCAACAGCAACCAGCGGTATGCACGATAGAAAGACATCAGAGACTCCATGTTCAGGGTTGGCCACGCAGGCGGCGGGTCAGGGCGGGATCGCGGCTGTTGTCAGCCAGCCAGATGGCGAGAAAAGCGGCCGAGAATTGCGGATCGGCCAGAGTGCCGAGGGGTTTTTCCTGCCACCAGAAGTGGCCTGCCCCGCCCTTGTCGACATAGAATGTGAGCTTGTCGCCTGCCTGCACATCGGGCCAGAGTGCTGCGAGCTGGCCGAGCCAGCGCTGACGCTCGGCATCAGAGCCAAGACCGAGTCGCTGCCACTCGGCGGCAGTGGCGCTCAGCAGATCTTCCCGCTCGATGGCTCTGGCATAGGTGAGGGTCAGTGCCTGCGGATAGTGACCGGGCTGATAGCGCCCGCTCGCACTGTAGAGGGTGGCATCGTAGAGCTTGAACCAGAGCCAGTTCATCTCCCCCTGCCCGACCGGGCGCAACTGCTGCCAGGGGGCTGCAGAAGCCTGCACCGCGGTTGCAGCAAAGAGCGTAAACGCCAGCAGTAGCGGGTTAATTCCACCCCATATGCCAGTGGTTGGGGTCTTCCAGTTCATGCCAGTCCATCTCCTGTTCTTGCAGGGTGTTGATATCCTGCATCACCACCTGCACCAACTGCCCCTGCGCATCCCGCTGGCAGGCAACCACCAGATAGAAGCGATCAGTCAGCTCATGCTGGCTCTCTTTGGTCCATTTGGAAAAAAGCAACGAGTCGGTCGAAAAGGTGTTTGTCATGACTCACCCTCCAGCTTGACCATTACCCACAGGAGTACGGGTAACCACCACATCCAGATCACTGCCAGCAGCGCCGTGCTGATCCAGATGCCCCAGGGTAAGTTTACTGCCCCCATGGCGGCCCCCGCCACATAGGAGGAGGCACCGCCAAATACGCCAAACAGCGCCTGCTGCCAGCGAGGCAAGCGCAGCAGCCAGCGCATACCGTGGGCCAGCGTCAGGGCAAAACCGAGCCAGAGCAGCACCAGCCAGAGGGGAAAACCGGACGGGAAACGGAACAAGCCGAGCTGCCAGAGCAGCACATCCAGCAGACAACCGGCCACCGCGATGGGGAGCAGCCGCCAGTCACGCCGGCGGCTGGGCGAGAAGAGAAAGTGCAGCAGCAACATTGCCAGCAGCGGGCCCGGCTGCTGCCACTTCACCGCCAGCAACCAGTAGAGGTTGAACCCCAGCAGGTGAGCCCACTGCCACATGGTCAGTGACCGCTTACTGGCACATCACCCGACCAGCCAGCGGGCCCCGGCTTGGCGGCCTCCAGCTGCACCAGACTGATGGTGCGCTCCCAGAATCCCCCCTCGCAATAGGCGAAGTAGAAGTGCCACAGCCGGATGAAATCCTGGCTGTAACCGAGCTTGGGCAGCTCGGGCGCCAGCGCCAGAAACCGCTCGCACCAGTGAGCCAGGGTGCGGGCATAGTGATGGCCGTGATCGTGCAACCGCACCAGCTGCATGTCAGTCTCCCGCGCCAGCAACCCCGCCATCTGGGAGACGCTGGGCAGGCAGCCACCGGGGAAGATATAACGCTGGATAAAATCGACCCCGCGCAGATACTGGGCGTGGCGCTGATCGGCGATGGTGATGGCCTGAATGAGCAGACGGCCACCGGGTTTGAGCAGCCGCGACAGCTGGCGGAAATAGTCGGGCAGGAAGGCGTGGCCCACCGCCTCGATCATCTCGATGGAGACCAGCTTGTCATAGGTCCCCTCCAACTTGCGGTAATCCTCCAGCAGCAAGGTGATGCGATCCCCCAGCCCCTCCCGTGCAATCCACTCCTTGGCATAGTCATGCTGGGCCCGGGAGATAGTCGTGGTGGTCACCCGGCAGCCATAGTGGCGGGCGGCATAGACGGCGAGGCCGCCCCAGCCGGTGCCGATCTCCAGCAGATGATCGTCAGGCCCCAGCGCCAACCGCTCGCAGATGGTGCGCAACTTGGCCTGCTGCCCCTCTTCCAAAGTGGCCTCGGCGCTCGGATAGATGGCGCTCGAGTACTGCATATGGCTGTCGAGAAACCCCTGATAGAGGGTATTGCCGAGATCGTAGTGGGCGGCGATGTTGGAGCGCGAACCGGTCAGAGTATTGCGGTTTAGCCAGTGGCGCACCTTGTTGAAGGGGAAGCTGAGCCAGCCGAGGCGCCGTTCGAGGGAATCGAGCAGGGTCAGATTGCGGGCCAGCAGCCGCACCAGCGCCACCGGATCCGGGCTGGTCCAGAGCCCCTCCACCCAGGTTTCCCCAGCGGCAATGCTGCCCCCCAGCAACAGGCGACGATAGAAGGCAGGATCCTGCACCACCAGTTCGGCATGCAGATCGGTACCCGCGACGCCAAAGCTGTGGCGCTCACCGCCATCCCGCAGCAGCAGCTGGCCATGTTCGAGGCGACCCAGCAGATTGAGCAGCAGTTGCCTTGCCCCCTTGTCGATGAAAGAGGCAGAGAGGGTTGATTGAGCAAGTTCCATTAGCGGCTCTCCGGATGGGTAAATATCGGGGTTCGTTTGATAAATAGACGCAGGGCCTGCCAGTAGATCCCGAGCAGCACCTTCATGGTCATCCAGGGCCAGCGGGCCAGCAGGGCCACCAGCCCCTTGCGCGACAAGGGTTCGCGAGTGAGCGCCAGGGTGGCGTCAAACAGCTTGGCTTCACCGGATACGGGATGACTCTCGATGTGGATCAGTGTCTCCTGCGCGGGCGGCCTGATCCGCCAGTGATAACGCATCGCCAGCCCCATAAAGGGGGAGACGTGAAAATCCTTGTCATGGGGCACCAACGCCGCCAGATCCAGCAGGTAGTAGTGACGCTCGTTCCAGGGGGTGTTCGACACCTCTGCCAGCAGATAGCGCGCCTCGCCCTGCCGGTAGCAGAAGTAGAAGTTGACCGGGCTGAAGTAGAACCCCAGACAGCGCACATTGCCGAGCAGCAGCACCCGCCCCTCAGGCTCGGCATCGCCACCCAGCTCGCTCACCTTCTGCCACACCGCCTGCTTGAGGCTTCCCTCACTCCCCTTGAGATAGTCATGGCGGTAAAATGAGAGCAGCCCTGAGCGCTCCACACCGAACCAGCGCCCCTGATCGAGCTGCGGCAGCTCGTCGAGATCCAGTCCCAGCATAAAGAGGCTGTAGGAGAAGGCGTGAGCCCGCGGTGCAAAACGGCGGTGGCGCACCGAGCCCTGCCAGATGGCGCTGGTGACGCCAGCCAGTTCGTCTGTGCGCTCATGTTCAGTGGCCACGGTGGCGCCGTTCATAGCTCGGCTCCGAAGCGCCTGGCGACATCCAGCGCGCTGCGCACCCCATCCTCGTGGAAGCCGTTGTACCAGTAGGCGCCACAGAAGTGGGTGTGCTGCTGGCCGCAGATCTCTGCGCGGCGATGCTGGGCGGCGATGGAGGTCTGATTGAACACCGGATGGTGGTAAACGAAGCGGCGCAGCACCTTGCTCTCATCCACCTTGCCCTTGGGGTTGAGGCTGACGCAGAAAGGCTCTGGCGAGTTCACCCCCTGCAGGATGTTCATGTTGTAGCTCACCAGCGGCCGCGCCTCGTCGTTGCCATCGAGCTGATAGTTCCAGCTGGCCCATGCCTTGCGACGGGTGGGCAGGCAGCTAGCATCGGTGTGGAGCCAGACATCGTTGGCCTGATAGGGCATGTCGCCGAGGATGGCCTGCTCCCGCTCGCCGAGATCCGCCAGCAGCGCCAGCGCCTGATCGCTGTGACAGGCGAAGATCACCTCGTCAAACTGCTCCTCGCCGTAACTGCTCTGGATCACCACGCCGTCCGCGTCCCGCCGTACGCTCTGCACCGGACAGGCGAGGCGGATCTGCGACTGCCATCCGGCGGTAAGGGGGCCGATATATTCCCGCGAGCCGCCCGGGATCACGTACCACTGGGGGCGATTGGCCACATCCAGCAGGCCATGGTTGGCAAAAAAGCGCAGGAAGAAGCCAAGGGGAAAGGCGCGCATATCGGCCAGGGTCGATGACCAGATCGCCGCTCCCATCGGCAAGATGTAGTGGCGGGCGAAGTAGTCGCTAAACTCCCCCGCCAGCAGAAAGTCTCCCAGCGTCAGCTCGGGGCCAGCCCCCTGATGTTGCCCATCTGACAGCCAGGCCCGTGCCTCCCGGTTGAACCGCAAAATCTCGGCGACAAAGCCGTAGAAGCGCGGACTCAGCAGATTGCTGCGCTGGGCAAACAGGGTGTCGAGGTTGTGACCGTTATACTCCAGTCCCTCCGGGCTCTTTACCGAGAAGCTCATCTCGGCCGGTTGGCGCGCCATGCCGATCCGTGCCAACAACTTCAAGAAGTTGGGGTAGGTGCGATCGTTGAAGACGATAAAGCCGGTGTCGATGGCATAGCTGCGGCCAGCCTGATTCACATCGACAGTGGCTGTGTGCCCCCCCAGAGTCGGCGCCGCCTCGAACAGGGTAATGTCATGGAGTTTGTGGAGCAGAAAACCGGCGGTGAGCCCCGAGATCCCTGAACCGACGATGGCGATCTTTTTCTTCATGAATGGCTTCCTTTCGATACGAGTGCGCGACCAAGGCGCAGCCAGAGCCCCACCGGCAGCGCACCAAGCAGGCGCAGCAACCAGATGAAACGGCGGGGAAAGTGGATCTGGTGACGACCAGCGGTCAGCCCGTCCATGATGGCGCGGGAGGCCTGCTCCACCGTCACCAGACAGGGCATGGGAAAATCATTTTTGGCGGTGAGCGGCGTCTGGACAAAGCCGGGGCGGATCAGGGTCACCCCGATCCCTTTGCTGGCCAAATCGAGGCGCAAGGTATCCGCCAGATAGTCGAGGGCCGCCTTGGAGGCGCCATATGCCTCGGCTCGCGGCAGCGGCAGCCAGCTCACCGACGAGCTGACGATGGCCAGCCGTGACCCAGCCCCGAGCAACGGCAAGAAGGCGGCCAAAGCATGGCCGGTAGCGGTCAGATTGGTGTCGATGACACGGGCAAACAGCTCGCTGTCAAACCCATCGCCGACATCCATGTACTCGCAGTTGCCTGCGTTGAGGATCAGCAGATCGAGGAATGGCAGCGTAGCAGCCACCCCGTTCATAGCGGCCAGATCCCGGGCATCGAACTGCAGCGGCGTGACGCCATCCAGCCCCAGCGCCTGCAGCCGTTCGCCATCGCGGCCACAACCCCACACCTGCCAGCCTGCCCGCAGGTAATCGAGCGCCAGTTGACGGCCGATGCCGGAGGTCGCGCCTGTAATAAGCACTCGGCCGCTCATGCGCCAAGCCTCATCTTGATAGTGCGCACCACGGGCCCGAGCAGCGGCAACTGCTCGTAGAGCATGGCGCCCAGGTCAAAATAGTCCCTGTGCTGGCACACCTTGCCCGCCTCGTCGAATTCGAGGCAGGTGGCCCCCTCCACCGTCACCGGCTCACCACCACGCAATCTGGGGTGAGAGAAGGTCATGGTCCAGCCGAGCCAGGCCTGCGGCCCTTGCTGCTGCTGACTGGTGATGACGAAGCGACAGTAGGCGAGGCGCTGATAGAGGGCGGCAAAATAGTCGCCAAGGGCCGCCAGCCCCTCGATACGGTGGGCCGGATCGGTAAAGACCACCTGTTCGGCATAGACCTCGGGCAAGCGGTGCAACTGCTGTTTGTCCAGTTGCTGATAGAGGCCAATAAAGCGGGCCAGCGGCTCGTTCATCCTATTTCTCCAGAGAGCGAAACATCTCGATGGCTCTCACCCGGGCAACGGCGTGATCCACCATGGGTGCCGGATAATCCTGTCGCCCCTTGAGTCGTAGCCAGTCGTGGGGCTGATGCACATAAGCGGCAGGAATATCGGCCAGTTCAGTTACCCAAGTACGGATAAACTCCCCTTGTGGATCAAATCGTTGCCCCTGAGTGGTGGGGTTGAAGACCCGAAAGTAGGGGGCCGCATCGGCACCGGTGCCTGCAGCCCACTGCCAGCCGCCATTGTTGGCTGCCAGATCCCCGTCGATGAGTCGACTCATGAAGTAATCCTCCCCGAGCCGCCAGTGGATATGGAGATCCTTGGTGAGAAAGCTCGCCACTATCATTCGCAGCCGGTTGTGCATCCAGCCGGTGGCGTTGAGACAACGCATCGCCGCATCGACGATGGGGTAGCCGGTGCGCCCCTCGCACCAGGCGGCGAAGGCATCCGGATCCCAGCTCCACGGCAAGGCCGCCGTCTCGGGCTTGAAGGGGCGATTCATCGAAAGAGTCGGGATCAGCACCAGCAGGTGGCGATAGAACTCGCGCCAGATAAGTTCGTTTAGCCAGACAAAGCCGGGCTGAGCCTTGGACTGGGGCCGATAGCCGAGCCGCTGCTGGAGCGCCGCCACACACTGGCGCGGGCTGATGATGCCCGCCGCCAGATAGGGGGAGAGCACAGAGGTGCCCGCGATGGCAGGAAAATCGCGGGTCTCGCCATAGTCGAGCACCGCCTGCTCCAGAAAAATGTTCAAACGACGCTGAGCTTCCGCCTCCCCCACTGGCCAGCGGGGATCCGCCGTCAGCTCGCCGAGCGCCTCATCAACCCACGCACGTTCGGCCAGCGGCTGCCACGGCAACGACTCGCCACGGGGCGCTGGGGCGCGATGAATGACAAACCCCTCTTCATCGAGGGCCTTGAGCCAGGCACGGCTGAAGGGGGTGAACACCTTGAACATCTCACCCGAGCCGGTCAGCACCCGCCCCGGCGGCAATACGCAACAGCCGTTGAACCAGTGACAGCTCACCGCCTGATCAGCCAGCGCGGCGCTGACGGCATGGTCGCGACGCTGCTCATCGATCTCGATAGCCTGATTGGCATAGAGCTGGGTCACACCCTGCTCGCGGCAGAGGTTTGCCAACGCAGCGGGCACCTCGGCAAAGGTCTCCACTCGCAGCAGATGGAGCGGGATGCCGAGCGCCGCCAGCTCGCGGCCCAACTCATCCACCTGCGCCAACATAAAGCGCTGACGGATGGGGGCCATTTTGTGCTGCCGCCACTGGGTAGGAGAGATGATAAAGAGCGCAGCGACCGGTCCATCACCGGCGCAGGCATGCCGCAGCGCCGGGTTGTCGGCAAGGCGCAGATCGTTGCGAAACCAGACCAGTTTCATGATTTTTTCCTCCCGCGTCCGCTGGCGCCAGCCGCAGCAGGTGCGTTCGCCATCAGCTCGGCAAGGCTCGCCTGCCAGCCGTGTGCTTTCAGCCACTCATCGTCGTAGAGACGACCCAGTTCGCCAAACAGGCGCGTGCCTGCGGGCCACTCGGCGGCCAGCTCCTGTTTGCCAAGCCCTGCCCCCAGCAATACCAGCCAGGGGGTAACGGCACGCCCCTCCAGCAAGCTGGCATGGCGCGGCTCGACCGCCCCCAGCAGTTGCACCTCATAACCCTGACCGATCAACTCGTAGGCGGCCCAGACCAGATCGAGGGGGCCGACTTGCCCCCAACTCGCCAGCGTGATCGGCACGCCCTTCTCCTGCTCGATCAGGTGGCGGGCGAAGCGGGTATGGAGCCAGCCCAGCCACACCTGTTGCAGCAGCTCGCCATCCGGCCGCTCGCGCCACAGCCCCAGCAGCCGCTCCACCAGCGGTTGCAGTATCCGGCTGCGCACCAGCTCGAACGGGTAGCTAGCCAGCAAATCGTTGAGCTCAGCCTCCGCCTTGCGCTGGTTGAAGGCGAGCAGTGCCTGACTGAACAGCTCCAGGGTCTGCTGCCAGTGATCGCTCACCGGCTCTGAATGGGGTTCGCTCAAGAGCCCCTTCACCTGCCCGATACTCACTCCCCGCTCCAGCCAGCTCAGGATCTCGCCGATTTGGCGGATATCCTGCTCGCTGTAGAGGCGGTGGCCCTTTTCGGTGCGGGCCGGTTGCACCAGACCGTAGCGGCGCTGCCAGGCGCGCAGGGTCACGGCGTTGACGCCGGTGAGACGGGAGACCTCGCGAATGGGGTAGATCCCCTCATCAGCCAGAGGAGCAACTTCTTGCGATAAATCAGACATGACAACGTCCATCAAACAAAGGAGTAAGGCTACCCGGCGCAAACCATGCGCCGGGGCAACAGAACGGATTCAGAGCCCGTAACGCAATTTCAGCGTATCGGGGTGCGGATTGAGATAAACCTGCTCGGCGAGATAGGGATTGGGGTACTCGCGCAGGTAGTGACGGATCAGGGTGAGCGGCACCAGCAAGGGGAAGATACCGGTGCGGTACTTGTCGATGGTATCGGCAAGCTCCTGCTTCTGGGCCGGGGTCAGCACCCGCTTGAAGTAGCCCTGCAGGTGCATCAGCACATTGGTGTGGCTGCGACGGTTGGCCCGCAGGGTCAGCGCCGTCATCAATCCCTTGATGTAGTTGTCGGCCACCTCCTGCAAATTGGTGGACTTGCCCAGATTGCCGAGCAGCTTGCCAAGCGCCCGGTAGTGGGTGGTGGCGTGGGAGAGCACCAGATACTTGTAGCGGGAGTGGAAGCGGATTAGCGCAGAGGCGGTAATGCCGCGGGCGCAGAGTTGCTGCCAGTCATGGTAGGCGAAGACCCGCAGCACGAAGTTCTCCCGCAGGATGGGGTCGCACAGGCGGCCATCCTCTTCCACCGGCAGCAGGGGGTTGGCCTCCATCAACGCCTTGGCAAACAGGCCGATCCCCTCCTTGGCGCTCCCCTCGTTGTTGGCGCCATAGACCTTGACCCGCTCCATACCGCAGCTGGGTGATTTGGCACAGAGGATATAACCGGAGATGAAGTCGAGCTGGCGTGTCTTCTGCTCGCTGAAGGCAATCAGCTTTTCGGTGACATCGAAACTACCGTTGCTCGCCTCGGCACGGATCTCGCCGTTGCGCTTGACCAGCCGGATGGCGGCGCGAGGCGCCCCTAGACCAATGGCCATCTCGGGACAGACGGGGTGATAGTCAAAGTGAGCGCCAAGATCCCGTTCGCAGAAGCTGGAGCGCTTGTGGCCCCCATCGAAACGTACCTCTTGTCCCAGCAGGCAGGCACTGATACCGACTTTAATCTTGTACATGATGACACTCCTTGTATAAGCATTGATTCAGTTATAGCAGTTATACAAAAAAATGAAAGTTGTATAACTATTTGCGACTGATACGACACAAGGAGAAAAAGAGGATCACCGGAAAAAGAAAAAACCCATGGCGAACGCCATGGGTAAAAATCAAGACACTACGGACTACGGGAAGGGGGATTAGAAGCTGTACTTCACACCCAGGCTGGAGATGGAACCTTTTTGCAGATCCCAGTTGCGATAGGTGTAATCGGCAGTCAGCGCCCAGTTCTGGTTGAGCTTGTAGGCACCGCCCACCTTGAAGTCGTGCATATCGTCGGTCATGTTGGCGTAGCGATAAGCGGTGGAGAGCTCGACATTGCCGATGTCGTAGCGCAGACCCACTTCACCGTACATGCTGCCGCTATCTTTTGCGAGCAACAGCATCCCACCCTTTGTTAGCGATATCGCTGGCAAGTTCACGCTCCAGCATGTAGCCGGTCACACCGGTTTCACCATAGAGGTTCAGACCCGTGCTCAGCGGAGTAAAGACACCAACACCGATGCTGGAGATCGACATGCTGTCGTTGCCGTTGCTGCGAGAGGTGTATTCAGTGCTGCCGCGACCATAGAAATTGGAGCCGAAGCTCTTGGAGAGATCCAGGCTCAGACCGCCAAAATCACGGGTTCCTTTGCTGTCATTGCTGAAGGTACCGCTGAGATAGTCGGACTTGGTGTGAGCCCAGGTGGCGGAACCCTTGGCGTAGCTGAAGGCATCCTGCGCCATGACGGAAGTAGAGGCAAACCCGGCCAGAACCAGAAGAGAGACAGTTGCTTTTTTCATGATGATAACTCCATGTGATTGGGCCCGTTGCTAGCGAGCTGGTATGGAGTCATTGTGCGATCAGGCTCCCGACTTGCCGAGCTGCAAGCTGTTGCAGAACCATGTCAGATGTAAGCAGATATTGCAGGGGGTGTCAGCGGCAACAAGTTGCCGGCCCACACGGTTTGCATGGGCCGGAACAACGCCAAATCAGCGGAAGACCACCTCGTCAATTTCGACACGCACCAGCGGCTGACCGGTCAATCCGGCAGGACGGGGGATCTCGAGGGCCAGCGACGGACGGGCTTGCCCCTTGCGCAGATAGGTCTCCGGCAGGCGGTTCTCGGCAACCCAGAAGCGGGCCTCCTGACGGCTCAGCTGCACCCCGTCAGCACTGAACAGGGTCACCATGCCACGTACCCCGACCACATTGCGGGTGCCGGTATTGCTCACCATAAAGGTCAGCACCAGCGGGTCAGATCCCTCGATCTTGTCCAGCTTGACCACCACACCGTCACGCGCCATCTGGGCAAGCAGTTCCGGATTGGCCTTGGCCTGATCGGTCAGCACCGGAGCAGCGACGGCCACCACGGGCTCAGCCTTCCCATCAGCAGCCACGCCCTGTACGGGCTCGGCCGGTTTGACCACCAGATACTCCCAGGTGAAGTCGTCGTTGAGCTGAACCTGCCGACCATCGGGCAGCGTCACCTGAGAAAGAGGGGCAGCCTGCGCCAGTACGGGGGAGAGGCACAGGGCAATCAGCAGACGGGAGAAGGGTTTCATAGGGCGAAGCTCGGCAACGGGTGAAAGGGCGACAGTATAAACAGTCCCGTCGCCCCTTGCCTATGACAGCACTCACGTTCTGGCACCCGCATCGCTTGCCCGCAGGCTAGATGGCGAGATCGTGCCGCTCTTTCTGTGCCATATCCAGGGTCACCAGATCGAACTTGCTCCCCTTGAGGGCGGACAAAATATCCGATTGCATATCAAAGGCCTGCGCACGCTGATGCTCGGGCAGACGCACCCGGGCCAGGGTGGTGGAGCAGTCGCACAGGGTATGGAAAAAGACCTGTGCCTCGTCCAGCCCCATGTCGGCCAGCATCTGCTCGGCCTGATCCACCATTCGCAGATAACGCTGCTCAAGCTGCCGTGGATTGGTGAAGCGATTGCTGAGGCAACCGTTGCTCCCCTTGCCCCAACGACCGAGCTGACGCTTGTTGAAGCCGTAACGATAATCGCGGCGCATCAATCCGTTGTCGGCAAAAAACCAGATTGAGTTGGCAGGCAGAGACCCGAACTGAGCAAGATAATCATCACGCTCCTCCACCGCTGCCGGAACCAGCAACGGCAGATGAGTCCACTCCGGACGAGTCTGCACATACTCACCAATGCGGCGAACCGGGTCGATCAGCCCTTCAATATTTGGCAGGCGATCGCAAAAGACGATCTCGTCACTCTTGATGACCCAGTGATCGATGCCATAACGCTGGCAATAACGGCGGGCTCGGGCCACTTCGCTGCGACTGCGGGTCGGATTATCGAGGGTAATTGCGTGGATTTTCACACCAGCAGCGCGGCACAGCTCGATGCTGTAGCAGGATTCCAACCGTCCCGAAAAAGAGACAACCAGCTCGTCAAAACTTGCCAGTCGCTCAATCAGCAGCTGTTCCCTGGCTTGAAAAGAGTGATCATATCCCTGATTCAGTACAACTACATTGGCACCCATTAAACAGCTCCGGATGATGAACAGGTGCAGTATTGTGCGGCAAACAAACTGAATAGACCCTTAAAGAGTCTGGTTAAAATTAAAACTTGATGATTATTTCCTGTGATTCTGCTGCTAAATCTTCATTTTGGGCGTCATAAATTCGTAATCTTGCTTGGTGAACCCGATGGGCTCGCAAGAAACCCTGCGCCTGATCCAGCGAGGTGAAGGTCAGGCGCCCTCCCTCACTGTCGGTCAGGCAGAGGCACTCCCCTTCTGCCTCAACACAGAGCTGATAACCGCTGCCATCCTTGCAGGCGATGATCAGGGTCGCCTCGGGATAGTGACTGAGCCAATTGCGAAACCGGCCATGCTCCATAGTGCTCCTAGAGGGGCATCATCCCCTGCCGGTGGCGGGCAAACAGCCCAGCTCACCCAGTTGCTGGCGGCAACTCGCCGCGTCGGTAAAAACGATCCCCCTGATACCGAGGGCCTCGGCGGCCGCGATGTTGGCAGGACTGTCATCGATGAAGATGCACTCTGCCGGTTTCAGATCGAACGACACCAGCAGATAGCGGTAGATATCCGGCTCCGGCTTCATCATCCGCACCCGAGCCGAGACCACCTTGCCGCTGAAGAAGCGCCAGAAATCCTGATGCTGCTCCAACCAGTCGATGCTGGCATGACCCATGTTGGAGAGGGCATACAGAGTGTGCCCCGCCCCGTGCAGCTCGGCTATCAGGGTTAGCATAGCGGGATCTGGCAGCAGGGAAGCGGGAACTGCCTGTAAAATGGCCAGATTCTCCGCCATCGAGAGGCCGGTGCGCGCTTGCGCTTCCCGGGCCATGGTGTGGAGCGACATGGTGCCTCTGTCTACCTCCAGCCAATCTGGGTGGTTAAAGAGCAGCTCGGCCAACTGTTCGGCCCCTTGCGGACCACGCACGGAACGCACTATGCCTACCGGATCCCAGCTCACCACCACCCGTCCCAGATCGAAAATAATCGCCATCGTCTTTACCTCCCCCACTGGGTGTCAGTCATCAAAACAGAGTCAATAGAACATCGCTCATACGCCATTTTCTTAACCGGATACCCTGCCCCCATCCCCGCCTGCGGGCAAGTTTTACTTGCATCAGACCGGCAAATCCCTTAATGGTTATGACGTTACTTCAAGGACACACCTATGCACGCACCATTCTTCTTTGCTTTCTCGTTTATCCGGCCCGCTTGAGGGAAGGCCTGTCGTCGTGTGAACAGAAAGCAAAGACGAATCGAGCCTCCCCTAGCGGAGGCTTTTTTTTGCATTAATATCAATCGATTACTTGGATAGGGAACAATCATGGCAACGCTCGACGAGATCAGACAAGACATCACCCGGTTGGATCAGGAGCTGCTTGCCCTGCTGGCGAAACGCAAGACCCTCAGCATCGAGGTCGCCCGTGCCAAGCAAGCCAACCCGCGCCCCATTCGTGACCACCAGCGGGAGCAGGAGCTGCTGGTCGCCCTGATCCAGAAAGGGCGCGTGCTGGGGTTGGATGCCCAGTACATCACCCGCATCTATCACACCATCATCGAAGACTCTGTGCTCTCCCAGCAGGCCTATCTGCAGAGCCTGCTCAACCCGGAGCAGCAGGAGCCGATGACCAGCGTCGCCTATCTGGGACCTCGCGGTTCCTACTCCAGCCTGGCCGCCCGCAAATATCTGGCGCGCTACAAGGATCAGGTGATCGAGGTGAACTGCCAGAACTTCCGCGAAGTGCTGGATGCGGTGGAGTCAGGCCGCGCCGCCTTCGGCGTGCTGCCCATCGAGAACACCAGCTCGGGCTCCATCAACGAAGTCTATGACGTGATGCAGCATACCAGCCTCTCCATCGTCGGCGAGCTCACCTACCCCATCGAGCACTGTATCCTCACCGCCGTACCGACCGAGCTGAGTCGCATCAAAACCTTCTATGCCCACCCGCAGGTGTTCCAGCAGTGCTCCCACTATCTGAGCAAGCTGGAAGGGGCGCGTCACGAGATCTGCGACTCCTCCTCCAGTGCCATGATGAAGGTGAAAGAACTGGCCAGCCCGGAGGCCGCCGCCATCGGCAGCGCCGCCGGTGGCGAACTGTATGGTCTGGATGTGCTGGCCGAGCAGCTTGCCAACCAGAAAGAGAACTACAGCCGCTTCATCGTGGTGGCGCGCAAACCAATCGACGTGGCACCGCAGATCCCGGCCAAAACCACCCTCATAATGTCCACCTCCCAGAAGCCGGGTTCGCTGGTCGAGGCGTTGCTGGTGCTGCGCAACCACGAGATCAACATGACCAAGCTCGAATCCCGTCCGGTACAGGGCAACCCGTGGGAAGAGATGTTCTACCTCGATGTCTCCGCCAACCTGCAAACCCCGGCGATGCAGGCCGCACTGGTGGAGCTGACCAAGATCACCCGCTATATCAAGGTGCTTGGCTGCTACCCGAGCGAGGATGTGAAACCCACCGCAGTGCCGCCGGTGCTGATGGGGAGCTAACCAGCCCACAACGACAAAAGGCGAGCACCCTGCTCGCCTTTTGTTTTGATGCCGATTTTCACGGTAAGCCCATCAACTCAGAACTGACCGGCCATCAGCTGGTTGATGTTGTAGAGGGCACGGGTATCGAGCTCCATCTCGGTGGCATAGGTATTGCCGCGCGGATAAGAGGCAACCACCCGGGCACCACGCACCACACCGGCGACCGACACATCAAGCGAGTTGGAGGTCTGGGTCAGGTCACGATAGCTGCTCTGGCCGCGCACCTGCTGACCATTGAGCTGCTCTGCCAGCTCGCGATAAGCATCCATCTTGGAAGCGCGAATGGCTTGCAGCATCTTCTCCGACTGGGAGGGGCCAGGCTGGATGTCGATCACCGCATAGCCCACCGCCTTGAGCACCGGAAAATCATCGGGCTTGCCACCCTGGGTGTAATCCACCACCCGGTTGTAGCTGCAACCGGTGAGCAAGAGTGCCAACAGGCAACCAAACAGGATCTTCATTACTCGCTCCTCACGGGGTCAGGTTGACCAGATGACCGCCCGGCCGGGCCTGACTGTCACGCATCAGATAACCGCGATTGATCGATGCCCGACCAAACGAGTTGTTGGCACCGAACAGATATTTTTGCGGGATCAGGCTCTGGGCCGTGGTCTCCACCATCTTGGTGCGCATGTCGATAACACGGGCGTTGACCAGGATCCCCTTGCTGTTGCGGCTGAAGGTGCCGACCAGAATGCGGGAGATCGGCAAACGGGAAGAGAGCTCCTTGTAGTTGCGGCTCAGCACGAAGTCCCCCTGCGGCGTCACCTTGATACTGCCGGTCAGCTTGAAGTCCACCACCACCTCGCCGCGGCGGTTGAGCTCGTAGATAAAGCTCTCCTCAATCTGCTGCCCCATCCAGTTGGTATCCTGCAGGGTGTCGAGATCGACGAAAGAGGCCACCGCGATGGGTTCGGTCAGAGTGGTCAGCGATTTGCGCTCCATCAGCTGATCGGTCATGCGCGCCACCAGCCAGTTGAGCTCCATCCCCTGCGCCGCCTGGCGGGGGTCACCCTGATCCCGATTGATAGGGTCGGAGCCACACCCGGTCAATGCCAGGGCAAGCGCCAACGCCGTGATGAGTTTGTTCATGGATACCTTTCCTGTATCTGCACCTGACTTATTATCGGACGCGCCGGACAAAGCTTGAGCCGGGAATGAGGCATGATTCTTGCTTTTTAATGGACATCGTCAGCGCCAACGTGCGCTGCCACTTGGAACGTGTTGTGATCCATGTCGGCCAGCAAGCGCCATTTCCTCAAAATGGCTCGGCTGCCCGCCAACTCAAGGTATCTGCTATGAAATTACCGCTGCTGTTGACCCTGCTGCTGGCCAGCCTGAGCGCCCGAGCCGAGCTTATAGAAGCGCAGGGCAGCGCCGCCATTCTGGGGGGCGATGAGGTCTATGCCCGCGAGCAGGCGACCCGCGACGCCCTGCGTCAGGCGCTGCTGGCCAGCGGCGCGGCCGTTTCCAGCGTCCAGCGTCTGGAAAATGGCAGCCTTCGCTCCGAGCAGATCCAGATCCGCTCCGGCGGCGACATTCGCCAGTACCGGCTCAAGCGGGAAGAGGTGCGCAACGGCCGCATGTATATCACGCTAGTGGCCGACATTCAGGCCGAGCGCCAGATCTGCCAGACCCAGCACTTCGCCAAGGATTTGACACTGGTGAGGCTGCGGATGCGCTATCCGGACCAAGCCAGCTACGGCGCCATGGACGACATGCCGGAAAACCTCTCGCGACGACTGTTCGAGACTCTCGCCAACGCGCCGCAAGGGGTCGCGGTGCGCCAGTGGCTGGATGAAAACCTGCGCATCGACCCGCTTCACCTGCAACAGGGGGATCGCAGTGCCCTCGAAGAGATCAAGGCGCTCAGCCTGCGTACCGACAGCCAGTATCTGGTGCTCGGCAGCATCGACGATCTCTCCATAGAGCCGCAAGGCAACCAGCTGACCAGCTGGTATGAGGATCCCGTACGCAACTTTCGCATGCAGCTCTACCTGTTCGATGGCATCAACGGCAGTCTGGTCAACCGCAAGGTCTACGAAGGGCGTGCCACCTGGACCTTTGGCAAGCGGGAACAGGTGGGCAGCAGCAGCGGCCAGTTCTGGCAGTCAAGCTATGGCCAGGAGGTCAACTACCAGTTGCAGCAGGCGGCTCAGGATCTGGTAGCCCAGCTCACCTGCGCCCCGGTCACCGCCCGGGTGGTTGGCCAGAACGAACGAGGCCCCTACATCAATCTGGGGCGGCGCAACGGTGTCAAGCTTGGCGATCAGTTCCGCATCCAGCACAACGCCGACTTTATCGACCCCTACGGCAAGTCGCGCATGATGCGCAACCCAGCCGACGGCCTGTTTGAGGTAGTACAGGTATTCGACGATGGCGCCATCATCAGCAGCCAGAACAAATATTCGCCGTTTAACATCCAGAATGGGGATTTGGCAGTATTGGAATAAGAATCAAGGGTTTAAAAGGGAATTGCTTCTTGTATAATGCCCGCCACACAGCTCCCGTAGCTCAGCAGGATAGAGCGGTCCCCTCCTAAGGGACAGGTCACTGGTTCGACTCCAGTCGGGAGCGCCATATAAAACAAGGGGTTGGCATCATCATGGAGCCAACCCCTTGGTTGTTTTTGGCCCTGGCGTGCTTGTGAGCGTCGTATTACCCCATCATGCGCTCAAAACCCAGGGGCTATGGGATAACACTGTGGCCCTTAAGGGCCACTTGCCTGTCAAGCTATCAGCCTTTTTGCCAGATAGTGGCGATCTTGCCAAACCAGTGCTCAGAGAGCTTTTGCGCCTGTTTGACTTCCGGCTTGGTCATCGCTGCTTCCAGCTCATCACGAGCCAGCACGGCTTCTGGCATCCCTTCTGTTGCCGCCATAGATAACCAGGCATAGGCATGTACCCGGTTGCGCGGAGCCCCCAGTCCCTCTTCACGCATGGTCCCCATACGGTATTGAGCCATCCGGTCACCCTGCTGGGCAGCCAGACGATACTGCTTGAGTGCCAACACATAGTCCTCTTTACCGCCCAAACCCTGCCGCAGCATCTCGCCATAAGCATATTGAGCCTGGGTATGACCTTGTCCAGCAGCTTTGGCATAGCTGGCTCTGGCTTGCTCCAACTCACCCTGCTCTTGCTGCAACTGCGCCAGCTCGAAACTGGCCTTGGTGATCCCGCCTTCCGCAGCCAGAGTCAACCAATGTTGCCTGGCTACGCCATCTGTTTGTTGCAAGCTCAGTTGGTACTCCGCCTCATGCGAGCCATGAGTCACCGCCAACTCCAACCAATATCTGCCCAACGCAGGATCAGCTTGCACTTGCTCTCCCGCCAGATAAGCAACACCCAGCCATAGTTCAGCTTCGGCAGAACCCGCATTGGCAGCCCGCTGATAAGCCGCGAAAGCATCAGTTGGTGTAGCCTGACGAGCCAGCAACAACAAGGCATCCGGCTGCTGCTGGGCGGCCGCCTTCTCAAACCAGCGCAGGGCAATATCCGGGCGTTTGATCACCCCTTTCCCCTGCTCATAGCGCTTGCCCAGCTGATACTGAGCGTCACGATTGCCCAGCTCTGCCGCTTTTTCCAACCACTTGACGGCATCCTCATCCGCCCCCTGCTGCTTGGCATACCACTGCCCAAGGATCAATTGCGCCTCTGCATGATCCTGTTTGGCGGCTTTCTCGAACCAGTCGAGGCATTCACTGACCAGCTTGCCCTGATGCTGCTCCTGACACATCAGGCCCAGCTGATAGCTGGCATTGCTGTTGCCAAGGCGAGCAGAGCGCTGCCACCACTGAGTAGCAAGTGCTGGATTCTTTGGCTCACCGAGTCCAGCCTGATACCACTCCCCTACCTGCCAGGCAGCATTGGCACGGACCTGCTGATCGGCAGCCAAAGGGCCCGACTGCTCAGCGGCCTGCTGCATCCAGTGCATGGCGTTGGGGTAATCAGGTTGGCTGGCCAGACGTTTGGCCAGCTCATATTGGGCTCGGCCATCCCCCTGCTTTGCGGCTTGGGATAACTCGGCGTCAGTGAGTGAAGTTGTGGAAGAGCAGGCTGCGAGCAGGCCGGTAGCCAGCGCCAGCCATAAAGCGTTAAATTTCATGGAAAAATCTACTCAGAGTGAAAATGTTACGGATAAATCGCGCCTATCTTGCCAACAGGCCCGTTGTACTACACAACCATCTGATGGCCATCAAGTGAATGCGAATCCTCCCTGATCATTAGCCTTTCCTGCCTAGTGCTCTCGACCAATTCGGCGGTCATAATATGGTCATTATCACGATGAAAAAGCAGATGCAGGGCAAACAGGTTTTGGTACAGCTTCATTGATACCTCTTAAACCGCAATCCAAATCAATTGACCGGATCGGTATCCGTCTTGGGCGGTGCTGCGCGATAAGCGTCCATGATCGGGGCCCAGTCCATGCCATTGGGAATTGGGTATTGTTTGAATAGCTCACCATATTTCTTGTCAAAATCATCCATTCCATATTGGCGTACTACCGGTACTTTCTTGTCATACCAATCATCGGTTACCTCTTCGGCTATGCCGCGGACAAGCAGTAGGTCAGGACTGAGCTGCAATCCTCCTCCGGTTAATATGACCTCGAAATAACCACCAGGAGCCAAACCAAAATAGAGGCGATTTCGTCTATCATAACGCCCTTCAACCAAATACACCTGACGCATTTTCTGCTCTAGATCGATCGGTAAATCTACCTTGATGCGGTATCGTTTTCGATCATGGAACGAAACCATCTCAATCACGGCTTTATCGGGTACCGGTACACCGTCTGTCGGCAGTCCTCCACCACCAGCCCAGTAATACTTTTTATTGATAAGTTTACTCTGAAGAATGCCAGCGTTGCAGCCCCCTCCTGGATAACCCACCACCTTCTTACCTTGCCAGTAAAACTCTGCTTTGGTTGTACAAAAACTGTCAACATTAGAGCCTGTACCATAACGCCAAGAAAAAGGTTTGATCTTTGTATTCGCAGCACAAGCCAACAGAGGAAAAAGCAGGCCAAGCACTAATATCCATCGTTTTAACATCATGACACCTTGTTCCCTATCAGTTCGCGCCTCTCTTTACTAATACTCGTTTCGTCTTTATTGGTATGGGCCGGATTTGCAATGCCCTTGTTGCTGGCACTGTGGTGGAGATAGTCACGACGCAAGGCGCGGTAAACATCAGGTGATAATTGATGAGCCAAGTTCTTGGCGACCTTCAGTTCGATAGCAGATAAGGCCCAAAGTTTATCCAGCGCATACAAGTCATCACTGCACTGGGTCAGTATCTGTCTTGGGTTGGGCAGCGCGATAGGCGTCCATGATGGGGGCCCAATCCATGCCAAGAGGGACAGGGTTCTGTTGGTAACTCGCTCCATAGCTATCATCAAACGATTTAAAAGGATTATGGAACTGTTTAGTAAGTGGAACTTTAGTGTCTTGCCAAGGATGTACTTCTGTAGCAAGGCCTCTTGTGAGCAATACATCAGGTTTGACATTGAATTTAGTTAGAAACACTTCAACATAACCTCCTGGCGCTAGCCCAAGAGCGATAATATTTCTCCGTGCTTTTTGGCGTTTCTCTGCATTGACAATCAAGTAGTTTTGAGCGAGTTGTGTATTCAAATCCTGTGGAAGGGTTAAAGTAATGCCATAGCGTTTTTTGTCATGAAATGAAATCCACTCAATATCCACTTTATCTGGAATTGGTTTGTTATATAGCTTTCGTCCTCCACCTATACGCCACCGATAATCTTTTCGTTGTAATGCCTCTACTCCAACATACCCTGCATCACCATTTGAAGAACCATGAATCAGACTCCCCTCACGATAAAAATTAGCCTTGGCATGCCAAATTTCATCAGCATTGGACCCTACCATATATGACCAGTCCATGGATTTGGGGCCATCGTCATCGCACAATGCAGACTTTGATAGCAGGAACGTCAGTATAAAAATCCAGCGTGTTAATATCATCATTGAACCGGAGTTATATCAGTCTTAGGCTGTGCTGCGCGGTAAGCATCCATGATAGGCGCCCAGGCCATGCCATTGGGAACTGGGTATTGCTTGAATAACGCGCCATATTTCTTGTCAAAATCATCCATTCCATATTGGCGATCTATCGCTACTTTCTTGTCATACCAATCATCAGTCACAACTTCGGCAATACCACGAGCAAGCAGAATATCTGGCTTAACATTTAACCTATCTCCCTTGAGCAACACCTCAAAATAGCCGCCTGGCGCTAGGCCAAAATAGAGCCAGCTACGGCGGTCATAACGCCCCTCAACAGAGTAGACCTGGCGCATCTGTTGCTCCAGATTGGCAGGCAAGTCCACCTTTATACGGTAGCGCTTGCGATCATGGAAGGAAACCATCTCAATCACAGCTTTATCGGGGATGGGAACACCGTCGGTAGGCAGGCCACCACCACCCGCCCAATAATAACGTTGCACCTTGATTCTATCGGCAAGTAGACCTCCAGCTCCGCCACCGGCCAAACGGTCGGCATAAACTTGTTTCCCTCTAAGATAGAACTCGGTCTTGGTGTTCTTAGTAAGATCTATATTACTGCCTGTACCATAATCCCAAGCAAATTGAGGCAAAGGTTGTGGCGCCGCGCAGGCCATCAATGAAAGGCAAAAAACCGATAATGCGACGATAGATTTCATCTCTGCGTTGGTACATCCTGCTCTAGATGGGAGAGATCCATGGTCTCAAGCGCCTTCATATTATCAATGTATCGGCGGCGCATATCTTGGCGCAGAGCTGTAATTGCCTCTAGCGTGAGCTGCCGCGGGAGGATATTTGGTGATGTTGGTTTGGAACCCTTAGCCGGCACTTTCAAGCTCCATGGTGTTACCTTACTGGGTCAGTATCTGTCTTGGGTTGGGCGGCGCGGTAAGCGTCCATGATCGGAGCCCAAGCCATACCACTGGGGGTGGGGTACTGTTGATAGGCATCACCGTATGCTTTATCAAAATCGTCGAACCACTCTTTGTATACTTTGGTGACAGGATTTTCCTTGTCTTGCGAGGTTTGAATTTCCTTAGCAATCCCCCTGGCCAGCAGGATATCAGGTGTCACTCTGACACTGGTTAAAAATGCTTCCACATATCCACCAGTGGCCATGCCTAAGCCAATGTTATCTCGACGCTCTTCGCGCCAATCATCTTTCACCTTGATGCGATAAGGTTGTGCAATCATGCTTTCCAGCTCTGCTGGCAATGCCAGGCTAATGCGATAGCGTTTTTTGTCGTGGAATGAAATCCACTCTAGTTCCACCCGATCTGGAATTGGTCGTGTGGTGTGGCTCCCTTTTGAAATACTCCAGCGATAGTCTTTTTCTTTTAACCCTTCAGCCCCAAAAAATCCGGCGGAACCATTCGTCGAGGCATCAACCAATTTGCCCTGGCGATAAAAGAGTACCTCGGTCACCCATAGTTCATCTGAGTTAGAACCGACCATATGCCACCACTCCAAATTTTGGGATGGGGAAGACGCGGCCTGACAAGCAGTGACTAGTGGCAACAAAACCAGTAAGAGTATCCAGCGCATTAATAACCTCCCTTTTGATTACCCGTCAGCTTGCGGATCTCTTTGTCACCAACCCTATTGGGCTTGTTGACTAGCCCGGTATCTGCGCTGTAGTGCAAATAACTCAGCCGCAACTTTTGGTACACCTCATCAGGTAAGCTACGAGCCAAGTTGATCACCTCTCCGCGCCGTTGGGCCACATCAACCCATAGCTCATCGAGTTTGGCTAAGTTCACAGTGGGATACGAGAGCGCACTATCTAGGCGGTAGGCATTGTCACCTTGTGATACCCACTTCTTAAAAGGCACTCCAGCATCCCGCGCCGCTTCCACCATCATGTGCAGCGGTATACGTGAATATTCCCCCTCCACCACCCGGTGCAGTACCACATCTACGCTGATGTTTCTAAGCCCCCCAGATTGACTGCCCGTGATCGGACCCAGTGACCTAGGGCGCACATTGAGATAGCCAAGCCGAGTTGCATCACTATAGCTAGCCAGAGACACGGCACCTTTGCCCCAGCCTTGTCCAGCACGCATTTTTGCATAGGCACTGGCATCCCGATATGCCTGTGCATCAGCTGGATGGACATGCGGCAACTCATTGGAGCTGAAGGTTGCGATCACACTGTTTTCAGTGATCAGCGGTGACGCATAATTGGGGTCACGCAAACTCCAGCGGCTGTAATAGCCGCCACCGATGTCGGAGTGGGCGCCGGGAATAATCACTTCGGTAAAATTCTCCGCGAGTGCAGTGCCTGCGGCATCGTCGGTGATACGGGTCAAGTCAAAGTGATAGCGCCACTCGTCAGCCGCCACGATATGCACTACTCGTTCGGCACAATCAGGGGCCAGCGCCACATTACGCTTACCCCACAGATAGGAGCTGACCACGGTATCAAACAGCCCGACAAACTGGATCCGCACATCATCACGACTGGCCCAGTCAAAGCCCTTCTTCAGAGGGATATCGGGGTCGGCGGCCATGGCTTCCACCAGAGGGTGATCGCCCTTCTGGTCGATACGGTTTACAAACTGGCGGGCAGCAGAAGCGCCCCGGCTAAAGCCAAAAACATCGAACTCGACCTTATGAATACATTCGATTGTGGGCAGTATTCGCTCCAGTTGTTTTTTGACCTCTGCCACAATTTGGGTTTGACAGGCCTGTTCAACCCGAACAGCACTAGAGGTATCACCCTTGTCTGCGGCTAGACCGGCTTTTGCATCGTTCTGCCCTTCGGTGGTGCCAATACCTTCAACATAAACAGCTACATTCAATTCGGATTTTGTCGGCAGCTTATATATAGCTCCCTAGCCTTGCCAATATTGGTGATATCGTTCTTCTCGCTGTTATTGAGATCATCAGGCAACGCCCCTTCAAAACACTGCTCCAGCAATACCTGCTGCTCTTCCAGGCTACATTGCGCCAAGGCGGTCTCCAATGCACTTTTCCCTTCCCTGTGCTTGAAGGTGTTGTTGGCAGTGCCATCAAAGAACACCCCGATACGCAGGGTGGTGAGCTGATAGCCCTTCACCTCAATCACGTAGGAGTGCTTGGTGATAAAGCGCGGCGGTTGGGCTTGCCCGGCTTTATGTCCTTCCGATAGCGGTTGTTCTGGGTCAGTGAGGCAAAGGTCGCCAGTAGTTACTTTGACATGCTCGCGCTTTACATCGTCGTGACCGAAAAGTTTGTCGGTATAAGCGGGAACCTGGCTGGTTTCGCCCTCTTTCAGGGCTTCACGAGATTGGGCTGCTTTAAGCCAGGGTTGGGTCTCCAGCTTGATCGTCACCGGCCCCACCGCAAAGCCTTGTACCAGGGTTGGTCCATCTTTTAGGGTCACGGTTTTGCTGGTGCCCGTGGCATCGGTCAAGGTGGCCTTTTGCCCCTTGAACGAGCGGTTCTGTTCGTCGCGAACGTCTATCTCAATCCAGCAGTTGTTCTTTTCACAGGGGATGCAGTGGGCGCTGATAGCCATTACACAGCTCCTATCAAATCAGGGTGTTTGTTCAGCCAGTTATTCACCTGAGCCATTTCATCATCGGTCAGCATCAACGGCGCTCTGATGGCATCCAGCGTCATGCTTGCCTGCAGCGTGAGAGCGCCAGCTACCACGCCATCAAGGACGTCACCTGTCAGCCCAGCTTGATTAGCCTGCTTGAGGGCGGTGGTAATGGCGGCTTCCGGATTGGGATGACGCGCCATCATATCCTCCATCCGTTGCCAGAAGTGGCGAGAGAGGATGTAGGCGTGACGGCTTTCGTCATACAGCGGTATCAGGTGGTGAGGCTGAATGCGAAACCAAGGCGCTTGGCGGTGCGTGAATTCAGCATCAGACGTTCGCTGCCACACACTATCGTTGGCCCAGAGGCTTGAGCAGGGGCCGAGCACATCATCGAGCTCCTGTTGACTCATGGTGTCCAGCATCTTGGGAAAGACCCGATTATCGGCATAGCGCAGCCACATCACCTCTCCTTCGAAGGCCACTTCTATCAGGCTTTGCCAGTGCTGCTGGATTGTATCTACAGAGGCATCACTTGAGACGTAGACGCCGCCCAGTTGCGGGTGAGCCGCGATAAACTCGGGAGCTGGGTTGGGCAGTAGCCAAGGGCCTTGTTCGGCTTGGTCCGCATACGCCGTACCGGCAAACAAGGGGATGGCATTGGCACCGCCCTGGTTGCAGTAGTCCGCCACAGCGGTGGTATCGAGCGCAGCATCGACGACGGCAAACAACTGGCCGGGATATTGGCTGCGCCACTCTTGAAAAGTCATGCCTTACCTCCCTGGGCAAAGGGGCAGGGTTTCACCAGCGGGGCCATTGACTCCATGCTCTTTTGAATGGCAATCGCTGGGATAGTGGCTGGTGGCGCGGGTGGCACCTTGACCACACCCGGCAGGCCGGGCATCTGACCCGCCCACCCAGAGCCAGAACCCGGACTACCGCCAGAGTTCATCTTGATGGAGCCGCCAAAGAGGGTGACACCACCGGCATCAATCTTCACAAAGCTGCCGCCGACTTTCAGGGTCAGTTCGGCGCCCGCCTCCATCACGATTTTCATCCCCGCTTTGTGGTGCACTTCACTGCCTGCATCAACCAGCAGTGACTGCCCCAGCTTCTGGTGCATGGAGGCATCCACCGTCAGCGAATAGTCCGCCTTGATGTGGTCGCGTTTTTCACCCTCAACTGTCAGGTGGTCATTACCGAGGCTGGGCGGAGCGCCATCCTTGCCCGGCACCTTTCTGATGCGAGTGACCCGCTCATTGTCGATATCGGTGTGCTGGTCGTGCTTGATATGCCACGCTGCATCGTTTTCAATCAGCACATTCAGGTCTTTCTGACCGTGGATATAAATCTCTTCCTGCCCCGCCTGGTCTTCAAAACGCAGCTCGTTGAAACCCTCGCCCTGGTGAGTTTCGGTGCGCAGCACGGTGCGAGTCTTGTTGGCTGGCAGCTCATACGGCGGCCGGTTGGTGGCGTGGTAGGTGCGACCGGTGACGATGGGCTGGTCGGGGTCACCTTCGAGGAATGAGACGATAACCTCATGGCCAATGCGCGGAATCGCCATCATGCCGTACTGGCCACCGGCCCAGCCCTGACTCACCCGCACCCAGCAGGAGCTCTGGTCGTTGGAGCTGCCATATCTGTCCCACGGGAACTGCAGCTTCACCCTGCCATGTTCGTCGCAGTAAATCTCCTCCCCCTCGGGGCCGACCACTATCGCGATTTGCGGGCCGTCCACCATCGGCTTGTGAGGTGCTTCGGGGCTGCCGATACGGGCGCGCCAGGTGGTACTCGCCTTCACTACGCCAAATTCGTTGTGGTAGACGGTCGGGCCGCTGCCGCCTTCTTCTTCCAAGGCTTGTGGCTGCTCACCGGTGTGGCGGATATGAACGATTTGCCAGTCAGTGTTGAGGCTACCATTGGGATGTTCGGTCAATGAAAAGTGCTGGCCCGGCAACAAGGCGGCACTGCTGGACTTGCCACTGCCCGCCACCGCGTCATTGCGCAGGGCATCGAGCCGATGCTGGACAAACGCCTTGCCGCTCGGGTCCTGCTTGTAGCGACCCGGATAGTCGAAGTGCTGGTAGGTATCCCGTTGGTGCTCGAGCTCTGCACCCTGCTTTTTGTGGGAGAGGCCATAAGCTGGCGTCTTGAAGCTGTAATCTTTCAGCTCTACATCCGAGGGGCGCACCGCCTCGCGGTAGTGGAACTGGCGCACGTAGGGACCTTGTTCCAGCGAGCGGTTGCCGAGGTTGAAAAATAGCTCGGGGCCCGCGGTCAGGGCTGCCGCATCGTCAGCAAAGACGATGCGGTGCTTGCCTGCTTCAAACTCGTGGAAGTAGAACAAGCCCTCTTCGGCAGCGAGGCGATTCACGAAATCGAGGTCGGTCTCGCGATACTGAACGCAATATTCCCGCTGGGCGTGCTCATTCTTGAGCGCAAAGGCGTAATCGGTGATGCCGTGCTCTTGCAGCAGGATACTGAGGATTTCGTCGGGCTTTTGCGCCTGAAAGATGCGGGAGTTCTGGCGAAGACCCAACCGCCACAGGGCAGGTTTGACTTGCAACTGATAGCGGGTACGACGAAAACCGCTATCCCCTTGCGCAAACTCGCTCACTACCCCGCAGACGCGGCGTTGCAGCTCACCGTTGTACCACACTATCAGCTCGCATGGCTGGTCCAGCACGGCGCCAAAGTCAACATCAGGCTGGCTACTTGCCACCTCCAGCTGCAGGTTGAACGGCCGATTCAGCCCCTCATCCAGCTGGAAACTGGCCACCACGAAGGTGCTCTCGGGCAACGCCCCCACCTTGACGGTAAATTGCAATCCGGTTTGATTAGCCATGGCTTTCCCCTCTTGTCACGGCCAAGCAGTGCCTGAGCCATTGCCAACTCTCGCGCCCATACAATCCCTCACCGCGCAGCCACGCTACCGCCCTCTCCGGTGCCGCAAGGGCCACCAAAGATAAAGGGGTTAACAGGTTACGAGCGGTTCGGGTCTGCATCACAGGACACCCTTTAGTGCTTTGCCATCCCTCCGCACTCACCGGCAGGGCATCAAACCCCGGCAGGGGGATGGCAAAACAGAAAAGCTCCAGCCAACCCGTTGGCCAGGCTGGAGAAAATGCACAGTACAAGAAGCCGGTTGAACAACCGGCTCAAAGACACATTACTACTTACAAGGAATACCAAAGTACCGAAGCAAGGCTTACGCCTCGATGGGCGCGCGCCAGTCGTCCGCACCGGAAGTACCGGCAACGGTGTGCTCCCAGTCAATCTTGCGGTAAGCCATGGAGACCTGGATAAGCTGGGTGAAGTCAGACTTCGCCGGGTCCTGGCAGTGCGGCATCTGGCAGTCGATGTCAACGATGGTGGCATCGGTCAGCACGGTAGAGAAGAAGTGCTCCTGCTTGCCCTCAACGGAGGTGCGGTACCACTTCAGGGTCACTTTCGGCAGCATCTCGCCGGAAGCCAGAGAGTTGTACATCAGCGGCACGGCTTTGTTCAGTGCAACGGTGAACTTGAACGGCTTGTGGACACGCTGACCGGCAGGCTGACCGGATTGCGGGTCGGTCGGGACGGTGACAACGTGCTGGAACTCTTGTACCAGCATCTCGTCTTCGTGACCTTGTACGAAGATGTTGCCGACGGAATCGGAGGTGAAGGCACCGGCGGTGATATTGCCCTGGGTTTTACCTTCGATGCTGATATAACATGGAGTTGGCATGTGTATGCTCCTAAATAGGTTGGTTAAACGAGATAGCACTCGACCAACCTTTAGCAGCGTCCATGCCATTTTTTTATTCCTTATTTATCAAACAATTACCATCCACCAGTTCTCGCCCAACGCACATGGGTGCAATAAGTTGCGCAATATCATCACACTCACTGGCAAAACTGACCTTTTCAGTAATTTCATCTACGTAATGAGCAAGCTTTTGCGTTGGGCAGCATCATGCACTGTTATCATCCACATTTTCGATTTGTGCCGTGTCAATGTTCAGCCTGACAATCCCCTGCATCAGTGCCCAGGATATCGCCTGATTTTTGCTGCTTGCCCCCAGCTTCTCCGCGATCCGCTCAAGATGGAAAGTGACGGTTCTGGGCTTGATCCCCAGGATCTGGGCAATATCGCTCACTTGCTTGCCTTCGGCGGCCCATTGGCACACCTCCAGCTCCCGTAGCGTCAGATCTTCCTGAGGAAACTTCACGGCAAGACAAACACGGGTCACCGCCTCGAAGACATGCACCGCCAGCCAGCTCAAAAAGGGAATAGTCGTCAGCCACTGATGTTCGGTTCGTGACGTACGAGTGATCAATGACAGCAAGCCAACATGGCCATTCGCCCCGTGCCAGGGAATCGTGATCCCGTCGCGCAGCCCCATCTCTTGTGCCTGCAGCATCACTTCCAACCCAGCGATGTCCTGCTGATCGCAACACTCGGTGATCAGATTGGCCCAGAGGATTGGGGTGCTCTGCTTCATTCCTTTGCGCACAACGGGATCTACCGCAAAGAAACGCTGTTTGTCATAGGCCTGCACCCACTCGGCAGGACAGCCGTTGAAAATCCTCACATCAGGACGTTGAATCGAACTGGGAAAGATGAATCCCAGCCGGAAGTGGTCAAATCCCATCTGCTGACTCAGAGTTCGCAACAGAGTCACTATGGTCTGCTCGTCAGGGGCCTCATTGAAGCGGGTAATCAGCTCAAGTGCATCGGCGGTGTCGAGAAAATAGTTCGATGTCGAAGTCAAAGGCGAGTCGCACCCATTGTAAAGAATTACTAAATATCATTAACAATGAACCAAGTAGCATAATATCTCGCCAACATAAAGAAAAGGCGAATCCAACGAATAACATGGCGTGAGCGGGTCACCTCACGCCTGGCTACATGTATAAAAAATCCCCGCCTGTCAGGGCGGGGATCCGGTGCGGGCAACTGCCCGCGATCACTGCGTGTGTTGTCTTTTTAGAATACGTATTTGACCCGTGCACTCAGGTTGCGGCCCGGTTCGGTAAAGGTACTGACATCTGCAGCAGCATCTTTCCCTGCGAGACGATTATATGTGGTGTATTCCCGATCAAACAGATTGAAGACCCCGACGTTGAGTTGCAACTCAGACCAAGGATTAAACTGGGCATACATATCCACCGCCACCCAACCAGCTGACTTCATAAACTCCTTACCGTTTTCATCCTTACCGACCTTATCCATATCATCAGCAAAGCGAAGCGCGGTATTGAAATTCCAGAGCGCTTGTTCAAAACGCACACCGATATTTCCACTCAAAGGGTTCAGAGAGCTAATGTAGTTCCCATTTTGATCTTTTCCGTTGATGTATGACAGAGCACCCCAAGTATATATATCATCATCGAACCAGTAACCAAGTTTCAACTCAGCTCCATTGATATTAACTTTATCCTTGTTGACATACTTAGTCACCATTGTCATACCTGTACGACCAAAGGATGATGTGTTTTCTGTATCAATAAAATCTTTATATTTTGCCCTGAACACAGAAATATCATAGTCAATTGTATCTGACTGGCCGCGAGCACCGAGATCAATACCATCACTACTTTCTGGACGTAAGTCAGAGTTAGGGATAAAGACATGAGTAAAACCTGGCACACTATAACTATCAGATGCTAAAGACTCACTATATGTAGGAGCCCTGAAACCATGGCTATATTGCGCATATATATTTGCCAGCTCATGGGCCTTATATACAAGGCCAAGCTTTGGAGATAGTTCACCTTCCTTGATCTCTCCAAATGATGATTTACCGTTACTGGAAGTAGCTTGCAATTCATAATGATCATACCGCATGCCCGGAGTTAGCTGCCATTTATCATTAATCGCGATATTATCAAAGAACCACACTGCAGCACGCCGCGTATCGCTATCCGGGAATGGGCTTCGGTTCGCTATTGCGCCACTCGGGTAACTGGTTTTCGTCTTCTCACGTTCTGTGGTTGATTTCTCATACTCAAGACCCCAAACAATGCTGTTTGCCCCCAAACGCTTGTCAAACTGTAACTGTGCCCCCAAGGCGTCTTGTAAAAACGTATTATGTTCTGAACTTCCTTTGGTTGTATTACCAGTATTTTTATTATTACTCTGGTCAAATTTACTGATATAAACCTTCGAAGATACTCGATCTGTTAGCACCGAGCTTACTTTAAGCTGGTGATCCAGCATGATGCGATAGTTTTCACTTTTCTCATCTTTCAGCCTCAAATCTTTAGCGTTATCAAACGGATCGGATTCTTTATCCTGATCGTAATAATCAAATGTCAGCTGCGCCTGCTGTACTGCTGATATATGCCATTTGCTTTTGAGCAGAACGGAACGGTCAACAATATCAAAGTCATACAAACTTGATTTATAGTTCTGTTTGACGCCGCCATTACGCTCTGTATAGCGTAATAGATGCTCAAAATCACCGGTACGCAATGCGGTTGTAAAACCGCCCATCCATTGACCGTTTTCGGATGCATAACCACTGGTCACATCAACATAGCTGTTTTTATTACGCAAAAAATCCGATGCATCTTTGGTCGTAATTGCAATAACCCCACCAATAGCATCTGAGCCATACGCAGTTGAAGCAGGTCCTTTAACAATTTCAACCTGCTTGATCATGTCAGTATCGAAGTAGTTCTGTCCTACACCACCTTCGCTATAAGCATCGTTTTGACGAACACCATCGCTCACCACTTTGACGCGATTTCCACCCATACCACGCAATGAGAAGGTTTGACCATCAGTAGCATTATGGCTACCTCCATTCACAGTCACACCGGGTTCGTAGCGGAACAGGTCGGCGACATTGGTGACAACCTGCTCTTCAATCTGCTTGGCGGTGATCACCGAGATGGGGCCGGAGACATCTTCCAGTTTTTGCTCCATCCGTGAGCCGCTGACGACCACGACTTCATCCGCCTTCTGGGTGGCAGCAAAGACCTGGGAGGAGAGACCGGCCGCCACGGCGAGGGCAACCAGAGAGAGTGCGTTATGATGGGTCACAGCGAATCCTTATTGAGAACTGTTATCAAACAGGCCGCATATTACCCGGCTCTCGACAAAGATCAACAAGAAACGAAATCATTCTCATTTGTTTTGAACCAAATTGGTTTTACACTGTCGCCCTGTGTTGCCCTTATTCTCTATTAGCCCCCCGAGATGCACCGGCATCCGGGCATATCAGCCGTGAGATCCCATGATTAGACGACTTCCCCTGCTCGCCCTGCCGCTGCTACTGGCAGCCTGTGCCACCCCCACCCAACCGACCCAGTCATCACAGTTGCAGACGCTCTATGACTACCGACTAAGCAGCGAGGGAGACGCAGACCTGACGCAGGAGCAGGCGATCGCGCGCATTGCCGACGCCGACATCATTCTGGTGGGTGAGCTGCACAGCCATCCCGCCGTGCATCTGTTGCAATCGCGCCTGCTGAGCGGGCTTTACACCGCTGGCCAGCAGCACGGGCGGCCACTGGCCCTCTCCATGGAGCAGTTCAGCCGCGCCGATCAGAAGACGCTGGATGCCTATCTGGCGAACCAGATTGGTGAAGCGGCCTTGATCCGCAAAAGCAACGCCTGGCCCAACTATCCGAGCGACTACCGCCCACTGGTAGAGTTTGCCAAGGCTCACCGGATGCCGGTGATCGCCGCCAACGCCCCCAAGCCGCTGGTGAGCTGTGTCGGTCAGGAGGGGGCTGAGTGGCTCGACAAACTGCCCGCGTCGCGTCGCAGCCAGCTGGCCCGCCAGCTGACGCTGGGGGATGATCCCTATCGCCAGAAATTTATGGCCTCCATGCACCACGGCGATGCCGACAGCAACGCCCGCCGCTTCGCCGCCCAGACCAGTTGGGATGACACCATGGCCGAGAGCATGGTGGATTATCTCGCCAAGCACCCGGGCCAGCAGATCATGCATATCGCCGGCAATTTCCACGTCGAGGGGGGGCTTGGGCTCGCCAGTCGCATCGCCAGCCGCAATCCTGCCCTCAAGGTGGCGCTGGTCGTGCCCCGCACAGATGAGACCTCTGTTGCAGATCCCGCAGCCGATGTGCAGGTAACCATCATGCCGCTGCCTAAGCGCTGGCAAAACAGTGACGAGATGAAGCAAGATATGGGCGCGCTGCATCAATCCCGCAGTCGTGACTGCAGCCAGTGGCTGCAACCCTAATCTTCCAGGAAACGGCGGGTAAAATATGGATGTGTTACTGATCATCGATGTGCAGCAAGGCTTGTTCAACGAGCCCCGTTACCGCCAGGAGCAGGTGCTGGCAAATATCAATCGGGCTGCGGCCCATGTCAGGCAACAACAGGGGCGAGTCATCTATATCCAGCATGATGATCTACCGGGTGGCGAACTGGAACCCGGCACCCCGGGTTGGCAACTGCACAGTGCGCTGCAGCCAGCCAAGAGCGATAGCCGGGTACGCAAGACAGCCTGTGACAGCTTTCTCGACACCGAGCTTGCCTTCCTGCTGGCCGAGCAGCCGGTCGATCGACTCATTCTCTGTGGCTGCGCCACCGATTTTTGCGTCGATACCACGGTGCGCAGTGCCGCCTCCCATGGGTACGAGGTGCTGGTGTTGAGCGATGGTCACACCACCGCCGATCGCCCCCACCTGAGCGCGGCCCAGATCACCGAGCACCATCACTGGATGTGGCGCCACCTCAGCCTGCCGGAGGGGCGCAGTGTGACCCTGCTCACCACCGACGAGCTGCTGGCAGTAACACCCGCACTGCAGCCGTGCTAATCTGCGAGCCTCGTCTCGTTTCTCACCGGTCTGTCGTGCGCCTGTTGTCTGCCACCCTGTTGTTGATTGTTCCCCTGCTGTCGGCCTGCTCCAGCTTGCCCGGACAGAAGTATGACGGGCCGGAACCCCTGTTTCTGACCCACATCAACGAGGAGGGGAGCAAGCGGTTCACCTTTGAAGCTGCGCCCAACGACACCTTGCCACGCGGCCTCTCGGCGGCCCAGAGTCAACGGTTGCTGGAGCAGCGGGAGGCGTTGCAGGAGAACCTGTTGACCGAGACCCTGGCGACCAAGCAGTATTGCCGCCAGGGCTACATCGTACTGAGCCAGACCTCCTGGAAGGTGCGGGGAGAGTGCAACGAAACGGCCACCGACGCCGATCGTCGCGCTTTTCCCAACAAGGCCAGCTGGCAGGATTGAACTGGCGGATGAGATAACGCAATAAAAACGGGCAGCCCAGTGGCTGCCCGTTTTGTTATGCGGCTGTCGTGGTCGACAGGGATCGTCAGACCGGCGCATCGGCCGGGCTGGTGAGCTCGGCACCGTTATCGATGCGCTTGTGCCCTTCCACCAGATGGACGAAATCCACCAGCTCGTCACCGGAGACCGCGAACGCCTGGCCGAAGCCCTTGACGAACAGCCCCTGCTCCGGCTTGAGGCGGAACAGTTTGAAATCCTTGAGGTTGGAGAGACCCTTGATGATCTCGCCAAAACGACCTTCCAGTGCCGCCACCGCCTTGCTCCAGCGGGCGTCGTCACGGGCCACCACTTCAGCCACCGCATCGAAGGTCAAGCGCTTGCGGGCAAACAGCTCGCGGGCACCGCTCTCATCCTCGATCAGCATCAGGGATACCCGGGGCACCTGTTGCAGGTTGCGGGCGTGACGGGCGATCTCGGAGATCAGCACATAGTAGCCATCTTCCTGCAGCACGAACGGGGCATAGCTGGCGTTGGGATTGCCTTCGCCATCGACGGTGGCGAGCTGCAGGGTGCGACAGCTGTCGCGAAACTCGCGGATCTCCGGTTGCAGGCGGTTTTGCAGACGCTCCTGACGTTCACTCATGCTTTGACTTCCTCTTGAGAGTTGTGGCGCAGCGCCATAAAACGGGTGACCTGATCGGCCAGCAGCTGGCGTTTCTCGTCGCGACCCAGATAGACCTTGAAAATGCAGCGGCCGGAGTGACCGAAGAACTGGAAGGAGTGCCCCTCCTTGCCCATGAACAGCCTGCTGACCAGCGCAATCCCCGCCACGTTGTCGAGCTTGAGATGGCCATGCATTTCGCCGTCACGGCCCATCAGGTTGTAGTAACCGCGTGCGTCCTTGCCTTTCGGGAAGGGGGCTTTTACCTCGAAGATGGAACCTTCTGATTCGACGATGGTGGTCACCGGGCCCCAGTCGGCCAGATCTTCCAGCAGACCTTGGGCGCGATCGGCGGGCAGCAGGGTCACCAGCTCGGCGGGCAGATGGCGAACCACCTCCCATTCGCTAATGGCAAGCTGGGCCGCCAGGGTGGACGGATGAGCGCCGGATCCTGCTCCAGCAGCGCGTGAATGCGTTGTGCAATGCTCATGTTTTCTCCCTCTGCGGGACCATATTGTCCCGCTGTTTATCATGGCGGCTACTCTAATAAAGCACCGAAACCAATGCAATTGATAATTGCTATCATTATCAGTGCATTTTTTCCAAAGCCTTGATATTCTCGGCGGCACACCCGTTTCATTCACCCCTTCGGAGGTTAGCATGGGCCGTCGTCTTGCCCTCGCCATCACCCTGCTCTGCAGTTCACTCTCTCCCTTCTCTGCCGTTGCCGCCGACGGCCAGAAAGAGCGTATCGTCAGTATCGGCCCGGCCACTACAGAACTCATTCTGGCACTTGGCGGTGAATCGAGCCTGATCGCCACCGATGTCAGCAGCCCCTTGCCAAAAGGGTTGCCCAAGGTGGGTTATCACCGGGCACTGGCCGCCGAAGGTATCCTGAGCCTCTCCCCCACCCGACTGGTGGGCAGCGACGAGATGGGCCCGGCCCCGACCCTGGATCAGCTGCGCCGTGCCGGGGTCAAGGTGGAGGTGCTGGATACCGCGCCGACTCTCGCCAACCTCAACCAGCGTATCGACACCCTCTCCAGCCTGCTGGGCGACAAAGCCGCTGGCGATCGCCTGAAGGCAGAGATCCAGGCTCAGACCGATCAGCTGGCGACGCAAGCCAAACAGAACAAACCGCTCAAGGTCGCCTTCCTGCTGCTGCACAAGGGGCAACCCACCAGCATCGCCGGGGGTGACACCACCGCCAGCGCGCTGATCTCGCTGGCAGGCGGCATCAATCCGGTCGCCGAATTACGCAACTACAAGCCGGTATCCGCCGAATCCCTCATCGAGATGCAGCCCGATCTGGTGCTGGTCAGCGGTCGTGACTGGCAGCAGTATGCCGATCCGGCCAAGGTGCTGGCCGAAGTGCCCGCACTGGCCGCTACCCCGGCTGGCAATCGTAACGCCATTCACGCCATCGACGGCCACGCCCTGCAAGGGGGCCTGAGCCTCAACTCCCTGCAACAGGCGAACCAGATCGCCCAGTGGATCAAGCAGGGGTCATGATGCGGTTACCCCTCTCCTGGCTGCTGGCCTTCACCACGGCCGCACTGGCACTGTTGCTGCTCGGTTCGCTGGCAACCGGCTCCATGACCCTCACCCTGGGCGAGAGTCTGCGGGCGCTGTTTGCCGGGCAGGAGAGCGGGATTGAGTCACACAAGCTGCTGATCGTGCAGGAAATTCGCCTGCCTCGTACCCTGCTCTGCATCGCAGTGGGGGGGATCCTCGGGCTCTGTGGCGCCGTGATGCAGGGGCTGTTTCGCAACCCTCTGGCTGACCCCGGCATCATAGGTGTCTCCGGCGGCGCGGCGCTCGGTGCGGCGCTCGCCATCGTGCTGCTGGCCCCCCTCGGCCAGCAGTTGCAAGCCACCATCGGGGTTGGCCTGCTGCCGCTGCTCGCCTTTCTCGGCGGCGCGCTCACTACCACCCTGGTCTATCTGCTCGGCACCCGTGAGGGCGGCACCTCGGTCACCGTCATGCTGCTGGCCGGGGTCGCCATCACGGCGCTCTCCGGTGCGGTGATCGGCCTGCTCACCTATCTGGCGGACGATCAGATGCTGCGCAACCTGAGCCTGTGGCAGATGGGAACGCTGGCGGCAGGCAAACCGGCCGATGTGGCGCTGGCCCTGCTCACCCTGGCGGCCCTGCTGTGGCTCTTTATGCGCGATGCCAATCCCCTCAACGCCCTGCTGCTGGGTGAAGGGGAGGCCCGTCATCTTGGGGTCAATGTGCAACCCCTCAAACGCCGCCTGATTCTGCTCACCGCCGCGGGCGTCGGGGTGTCGGTGGCGGTATCGGGGATGATCGGCTTCGTCGGGCTGGTGGTGCCCCATCTGGTGCGCCTGCTGGCGGGCCCCAACCATGTCAGGTTGCTGCCGCTCTCGGCCCTACTGGGCGCAGCCCTGCTGCTGGCAGCCGATATGCTGGCACGCACCCTGCTGGCCCCGGCCGAGCTGCCGGTGGGCATCATCACCGCCCTGCTCGGCGCCCCCTTCTTCATCTGGCTGCTGGTAAAAGGCCGCCGCGCCCTGTGATACGGACTGTTATGCAACCACTCTCATCCTCACTCTCCTCTCCCCTGTTAAGCTGCAGCCAACTCAGCCTGCGCCGTGGCCAGCGCCAGATCCTGGATGGGCTCGATCTTAGTCTCGAGAGCGGCACCCTCACCGCGCTGCTCGGCCCCAACGGGGCGGGCAAGAGCTCGCTGCTCAAGTGCCTGACCGGCGAGCTGGAATATGAGGGTTCCATCACCCTGTTTGGCGCAGATCGCCAGCAGTGGGACAGCAGCCAGCTGGCCCACCGACTCGGGGTATTGCCGCAAAGCTCCTCCCTCAATTTCCCCTTTCTCTGCGAAGAGGTGGTCGCCATGGGGCGCTTGCCCCACAGTGAACCGGCGGCGCGGCGTGACGAGATAGTGGCAGCGGCCATGACCCATGCCGGGGTCGAGCATCTGGCCAAGCGGCTCTATCCCGGGCTCTCTGGCGGCGAGCGGCAGCGAGTGCAGTTTGCCCGGGTGCTGGCGCAGATCTGGCAGGCCCCCTCCCCGACCGGGCAGGCCGAGCAACCCCGCCTGCTGCTGCTCGACGAACCCACCTCGGCGCTGGATCTGAAATACCAGCATCAGCTGCTCACCATGGCGCGCGCCCTCGCCAGCCGCAATACAGCTGTGCTGGTGGTGCTGCACGACCTCAATCTGGCGGCGCGCTATGCCGATCGGCTGGTGATGCTGGAGCGGGGCAAACTGATGGCCGATGGCACACCAGCCGAAGTGCTGACCCCTGAGCTCATCGCCCGTCTCTATGACTATCCGGCACAGGTGATCCACCACCCCGAGAGCGGCCTGCCGATGGTGGTGTGACAAATTCAGAGTGCGGTAACGGCTGGAAGCGCGCCATTCATCCCGGAAACTGCAGCGTATAAACCGGTTTTTCACACCCCATATCGCCCTGCTAATATTCATCATCGCCAGATATGTGGTGTGAATATCCTCACACTTTGCTCAGGCAAAATCCCCGCAGCATCACCGTCTCCTTATAATGGCGCCGCCTCACAGAAGGCATAACTCATTGATGCTACGGAACAATTACAATGAAAAATATCAACAAAACCCTACTGGCTGCCGCCATCTCCCTCGGGATGCTGGCTGGCTGCAACAGCGACAACGACTCAAAGGCAGCTGATCCCATGGTTCGTTTTGCCACCTTCAACCTCTCTTTTGACCGCACTGCCGCCGGTATGCTGACCGGTGAGCTGGCCTTGACCCGCACCGAGCAGGATGCCCTGCTGGCCCGCCTCGCCGAAGGGAGCCTAAAAGGTACGGAAAAAGAGAAAGCTGAACATGTACAGCAGATCCGCAATGTCGCGGAAATCATCCAGCGCACCCGTCCGGATGTGTTCCTGCTCAACGAGTTCGACAACGACGGCAAAGGCGAGAGCACCGCCGATCTGAAAGCCTTCAACGACAACTATCTGGCCCACGCCCAGCATGCCGAAGTGACCGCCATCAGCTATCCGGTGATGCAGAACTTCGCCACCAACACCGGCCTGATGAGCGGTTATGACCTCAATCTGGATGGCAAGGTCAACAGTGGACCAGAAGATGCCTGGGGCTATGGCCAATATCACGGTCAGTACGCTATGGCGGTGATGTCGAAATACCCTATCGACACCAAGCAGATCCGCACCTTCCAGAACTTCAAGTGGAAGGATATGCCTGGCGAGAAGAACCCCATTATTGACGACTGCAAAAAACTCTTCGACAAGAACGGTATCAAAAATCCGTACCGTGAATGTGGCGATGCCTGGTATGCCGATGAGGTGTGGCAACAGTTCCCACTCTCTTCCAAGAACCACGCCGATGTGCCGCTGCGGATCAAGACTGCAAAGGGTGAGGAGGTGATCCACTTCCTGATCTCCCACCCAACGCCCCCTATCGGAAACAATGCGGCTCGCCACAATATCAAGCACAACCGCGCCGAGATCGCCTTCTGGAACGACTACGTCAAGGGGCTCAACTACATGACCGATGACAAGGGCACCAAGGGTGGCCTGGCCAAAAATGCCAAGTTCGTCATCGCCGGGGATCTCAACGCCGATCCGCTCACTGGCGACGGTGACCTGACCGCCATTCAGGCGCTACTGGACAACGCCCTGATGAATCAGGCCATCACCAATGGCACCCTGATCCCGGTCAGCGAAGGAGGCCTGGAGTGTGTCAGCAAAGGGGCCGACTGCAAACGCAACCTCAATCGCCCCAACCCGGAACGCATCACCAATAGCAGCGTGCTGCAGCTGGATCACGTCATCCCCTCCGCCAACCTCAACGCGGTCAAGAGCGGCGTCTTCTGGCCTGCCAGCTTCGAGGCCGGTTATCACCTGGTCTATGATGCGAAACTCGGCATCGCCAAAGGGGTCAGCTCGGATCACCGCATGGTGTGGGTCGATCTCAAACTCGACTAACTCTGCCATGACCCCGCTGCGGCGGGGTCTTTTATTGGCAATGGGTGGCGAGTTGACCACGGCCCATTAATCCACCGCTTGGCATTGAGTTATCCATCCATAACTCCTCCATAGCCGTTGAATGGGCCTCGCGATCACAGAACCGCCACGCCAATGGTGGTAGCTGCCTCCTCTTGCCATCCGGCCGCACGGCGGCTCCGGTGGTCCTCCCTCCTCCGCTTTCACTTTTTGAGGAACGATTTGATGGAACTGCTTCTGCTTAGCAACGGTAAAGCCAACGAATTTCCGGGTCTGCTCGGCTGGGCCCGCGATCGGGTTCAAAGCCTGCTCGCGCGCAAACAGGTCAAGCGCATCCTGCTCATCCCCTACGCGGTGATCCGCAGCGACTGGGATGCCCGCGCCAACGAACTTACCGAGAGCCTCGGGATCGAGACCATCAGCATTCATCACTTCGATGATCCGGTCGAGGCCGTCAATCAGGCCGATGCCATCTTTATCAGTGGCGGCAACACCTGGCGCCTCAACCAGATGTTGCATGAAAATGGCCTGATCGTGCCGATCCAGCGTGCAGTGCGCGAGCGGGGTGTCCCCTATGTGGGCTGGAGCGCCGGTTGCAACGTGGCGACCCCCAGCATCCGCACCACCAACGACATGCCGGTCTGCAACGCCGCCGTGCTGCCCGCGCTGGGCCTGTTCCCGCTGCAGATCAACCCGCACTATCTGGATGCCAGCATCAGCGGGCACATGGGCGAAACCCGCGACGAGCGTCTGGCCGAGTTCTGCGCCATCAACCCGAGCGAATACGTTGTGGCCCTGCGCGAAGCGAGTCTGCTGCAAATCACCGGAGAAAACGGCAGCGAGCGTCTGGAGTACTGGAGCGCCCGCGATCAGGACTTCAAGATCTTCAAACACGGTCAGGAGCCGCAAGCCTTTATGGACGCAGCCTCGCTGGCCGAGCTGACCCCCTTCAAGGTCGGCTAAGCCACGCAGAGCGCTTCACTACTGGCAAGCAGATAGCTCGCGAAACGGTAAAAACAAAAGAGGGATGGCTCAATGCCATCCCTCTTTTTTATCGTCATCTTTCAGCTGGTTGCAGCCTGATTACTCACCCTGCAGAGTCACCAGCACCTTGCGGGCGCCGCCATCAACGCGATGCTCGCCCAGCCAGATCCCCTGCCAGGTGCCGAGCGCCAGCTGACCATCGCGGATCGGCAGTTGCAGGCTCACCCCGAGCAGGGAAGATTTGATGTGGGCGGGCATATCATCCGCCCCCTCATAAGTGTGGCGATAGTAGGGGGCATCCTCCGGCGCCAGCCGGTGCAGATGGGCCTCCATATCGCTGCGCACGCTGGGGTCGCAATTCTCGTTGAGGGTGAGCGAGGCGGAGGTGTGTTGCAGCAGCAGGTGCGCCATGCCTACCCGGTAATCCGCCAGCATCGGCAGCTTGGCCACCAGCTCGTCCGTCACCAGATGAAAGCCCCGCGAACGGGGCTTCAACGTCAGCAGGCACTGCTGCCACATCAGACGTACTCCATAAAGACGCGGGAGGTGAGTTTGGTGATGAGCTCGTAGGGGATGGTGCCAATCTCGTCGGCCACCCGCTCCACCGGCAACCCCTCGCCCCACAGTACCGCCTCGTCACCGGCCTTGTCGGTGGCGCCGGGCCCAAGATCTACCGTGCTCATATCCATGGAGACACGCCCCACCAGCGGCACGATGCGGCCGTTGATCAGCACGGAAGTGCCATTGGGCGCCATGCGCGGATAACCGTCACCGTAGCCGATGGCGATCACCCCGAGCCGGGTATCGCGCTCTGACACCCAGTTGGCGCCATAGCCCACCGGCTCGCCCGCTTTGTGATCCCGCACCGCAATCAGCTGGGTCTTCAAGGTCATCACCGGCTGCAGGTCGTAATCGGCCGCCACCGTGTTGGGGAAGGGCGACACGCCATAGAGGATTACACCGGGGCGAACCCAGTCGCAGTGGGAGTCTGGCCAGGCCAGAATGCCCGCCGAGTTGGCCATCGCCCGCTCGCCCGCCAGCGGTGCGGTCAACTTGCTGAACAAGTCGATCTGCTCGCGGGTAGTAGGCTGCTCCAGCTCATCGGAACGGCTGAAGTGGGTCATGATGTTGAACGGCTGCACCACGTTCTTGCACTTGCCGAGTCGTTCGATAAAAGCGGGCATCTCGTCGGCACGCACCCCGAGGCGGTGCATGCCGGTGTCGAGCTTGAGCCAGGCCACCACGGGGGCTGGCAGCTCGACCTGCTCCAGCGCTTCGAGCTGCTCCCAGGTGTGAACCGCCGTCTGCAGGTTGTTGGCCGCCAGCACCGGCAGGTCATCGGCGGAGAAGAAGCCCTCCAGCAGCACGATGGGTTTGACCACGGCGCAGGAGCGCAGCATCAGCGCCTCTTCGATCCGGGCCACCGCATAGGCATCCGCATCCACCAGGGTGCGGGCGACCGGCAGCAGTCCGTGGCCATAGGCGTTGGCCTTGACCACAGCGATGATCTTGCAAGCGGGAGCGTGGCGCTTGACCACGGCGAGGTTGTGGCGCAAGGCCGCAGTGTTGATTTGGGCAGTAGCCGCTTTCATGGTTTTCCCTTACGAGGGCACAAATGGTCTCCCCCTCATCGGGCAGAAGACCGCCACTCACTTATCGTCGTCGAAGGCCGGACCGGCATAATTGTCGAACCGGGAAAACAGGCCCTGAGCAGCAGCCAATGACTGGCGATCGATCAGGGCAGTCGTGGTAATGACGAAACCGCCATCACCTTGGGTTTACATCAATAATCGTCGTCAAACGCCGGACCGGCGTAGTTGTCGAACCGGGAGAACTGCCCCTGGAAGGTGAGGCGCACTCTTCCGATAGGGCCGTTACGCTGCTTGCCGATGATGATCTCGGCAATCCCCTTGTCCGGGCTGTCATCGTGATAAACCTCATCACGATAGATAAACATGATCAAGTCCGCATCCTGCTCGATGGAGCCCGATTCACGAAGATCCGAGTTGACCGGGCGCTTGTCGGCCCGCTGTTCCAGGCTTCGGTTCAGCTGGGAGAGCGCCACCACAGGGCATTGCAGCTCTTTCGCCAAGGCCTTGAGGGAGCGGGAGATCTCGCCGATCTCCAGGGTACGGTTGTCAGAGAGCGCCGGCACCCGCATCAGCTGCAGGTAGTCCACCATGATCATGGATAGGCCGCCATGCTCGCGCGCCACCCGACGGGCACGGGAGCGCACATCGGTCGGGGTGAGGCCGGAGGCGTCATCGATATACATCTTGCCCTTCTCGAGCAGCAATCCCATGGTGGAGGAGAGGCGCGCCCAATCCTCGTCGTCGAGCTGACCGGTACGCACCTTGGTCTGGTCGATACGCCCCACCGAGGCGAGCATACGCATGATGATCTGCTCCGAGGGCATCTCCAGCGAGAAGATTAGCACCGGCTTGTCGGCAGTGAGGGCCGCATGCTCGCACAGGTTCATGGCAAAGGTGGTCTTGCCCATGGAAGGACGGGCCGCCACGATGATCAAGTCCGAGCGCTGCAAACCGGCGGTCATCTTGTCCAGATCGTTGTAACCGCTCGATACCCCGGTCACCCCGTTGTGGGGGGTCTTGAACAGCTCTTCAATCTTGTCGACGGTCTGCTCGAGGATGAGCTTCAGGGGCTGGGGCCCCTCGTTGGCGCTGGTACGCTGCTCGGCAATCTTGAATACCTTGCTCTCGGCCAGATCGAGCAGATCGCCGGAGGTACGGCCCTGTGGCTCGTAGCCTGCTTCGACTATCTCGTTGGCGACCGAGATCATCTCCCGCACCACCGCCCGCTCGCGCACGATTTCGGCGTAGGCGTTGATGTTGGCGGCACTCGGGGTGTTCTTGGCGATCTCCACCAGATAGGCGAAGCCACCCGCCTCTTCCAGCTGTTCGGAGCGCTCCAGCTCCTCCTGCAGGGTTATGAGGTCGATGGGGTTGCCCGCGTTGGAGAGGCGGGTCATGGCCTGGAAGATCAACCGGTGCGGACGGCTGTAGAAATCCTGATCGATAACCCGTTCGGCAACCCGATCCCAGGCATCGTTATCCAGCATCAGGCCGCCCAGTACGGACTGTTCGGCCTCAAAAGAGTGGGGAGGAACTTTCAGCTGTTGTGTCTTGGCGTCTTTTTTCGCCGTCACTTGCTCTGCCATACACATAAAAACCGCAGCGGGAAGGGGACGGGAATTTTACAAAAGAAAGCCAACTACGGCGAGCCCTATCTGGCGGCTCATACCATCATAAAGGGCCAAACCAGAGTCTGCTCTACCTTGACCATTTTGATTTTGCTTCGCATTTTGCGCTCCTTGCGACTCAATCTTCTGCTTTTCATCCGGTTTACTCCTCTTGTTTCACGCCGCATCGCGGCAACCTCGTTCATGAATAATTCATGCCAGAGGTGATATTGATGAATACAAGCTGCGACACAATTAGGGACAGGCAGCCTGCCATGCGCCTTGCTGAGCTTGCCAAAGCGGAGCATGCCCCACCCACAGACGAGAGTGAAAAGAGTCAAAATGAAAAAGATGCTGACCCTGTTTGCCGTGATCCTGGCCATTGGCCTGGGGGCACCTCACGCCGAAGCCAAGAAATTTGGCGGCGGCAAATCCTTTGGTAAAAGTTACAAAACTGCGCCGGCCCAGCCTGCGGCCAAACCGGTCGACAACAAGAATCCGACACTGAATGCCCAGACTCCGCCGAAAAAGAGCGGCATGATGGGTGGCCTGCTGGGCGGCCTGCTGGCTGGCGGCCTGTTTGCCTACCTGCTGGGCAGCGGTGCCTTTGAAGGTCTGCAAGGAATGGACTTCCTGCTGATCGCCCTGCTGGCGCTGGGGGCAGTCTTCCTGATCCGTACCCTGCGCAAGGGCAAGGTCGCAACGCCACAGCCACAACAGGCGGCCTATGCGGGCTATCAGCCACCACAATCCGCTGCCCCGCAACAGTTTGAGCAGAGCAACAGCGCACCGCAAGCCACCGGCTTTGCCGACAGCGACGTGCCGTTCCGCCTGCCGCCGGGCTTTGACATGAACAGCTTCCTGGCCGGTGCCCGCGATCACTATCGCACCCTGCAAGAGGCGTGGAACAAGAACGATCTGGAAAAGGTGCGCGAGTACGTCAGCACCGAGCTATTTGAGCAGCTCAAAGCCGAGCGCGCCGAACTGACTGGCGACCAGCACACAGAAGTAATGTATGTCGACACCCAGCTGGTACGTGCTGACTATGGCAGCGACTGGGCCCAGGTGAGCGTGCGCTTCAGCGGCCGCTACATGGACCGTCAGGAGCAGGTCGAAGAAGACATCAAAGAGGTGTGGCACCTCGAGCGCGATCTGGCCAAGAACAATGCCCCCTGGCATATCGTCGGTATCGAGCAGCTGTAAGGTTTAGATTGTCACTACGCAAGAGGCGGCCAACGGGCCGCCTCTTTTCATTTCATCCCCTCACCTGACCTCATACAGGCGATTGCTATCGTCATTGATGATTGAAGAGTTGTAACCGCCACCCAAACAACGACAAAGGGCAGCCACCGGCTGCCCTTGGGGATCACATCTGGAGCTAAACGCACCGCTGACGAATCAGTTGCACCCTTCGGCAGATGTTGAGTTCAGATAGCTCACCTCATTGCCTGGCTGATAATCGGCCACGTTGATGGTCTTCTTGATCTCGATGTACTCCTTCAGCACGGCAGCATCGACCAAACCGGCATTGATGGTATCGATCTTCGGATAGCCATCACCACCGGAGGCGCTGAAGCTCGGGATCGCGAAGCTGTAAGTTGCTGCCGGATCAAACGCCTTGCCACCGATACTGGTGATATTGACGCTCTTGGCCTGGCAATCCACCGCCATGTTGATACCGCCAAACTGGGCATAACCACCGGTATTGCGGGTCTTGCTTGCCACTTGGCCCAGATAGGTCGCCAGATCGCTTCCCTTCATGACAGCCTTGTTGACCGTGTTGCCAAACGGGTGCACCAGCAACACGCTGCGGTAGGTGATATCACCGGCCGGGATGCTGTCACGGACGCCGCCAGAGTTGACGATACCAAAGTCGACACCCAGCTTGCTGCTGGTCGCCGTGGTGATGAGGCGACCCAGGTTGGTCTGCTTGTTGCGAACCGAGTTGCGATCACCAACCAGCAAGCCATCTGCCGAGCCAATGACGACATTCAGCTCTTGCTGACCTTTCTCCTGATAACCCAGCAGGGTGTTATACAGCTCGGGATCCTTGGTGATCTCGTCCTGTACGAACTGCATCTTGGCCGGATCCTTGGTTACGGCGCCGTTGGCATCGATCGCCTCGCCCTTGGCGTTGCGCTTGATCAGGTTGACCGGGATCAGGTCATAGCTGGTCAGGGTCAATTTGCCATTCTGGTACTCAAACTGGGCACGGCCCACATACTTGCCCCACTCGTGAGCCTGCATGATCCAGGTGCCGTTTTGCTGATCCGGCTGGCAGTTATCACCCGGTTTGAAATTGGCGTACTTGTTGGTGGTACCCGGTTCCATACAGACCGGATTCTGGGAGTGGCCACCAATGATGGCATCCAGAGTCCCTGCCGGCAGTGCACGAGCCATCTCTACATCGCCCGGCGCATTGCTGCCGTGCTGACCATTCTCGTAATGGCCCATGTGAGTGATGGCGAAGACCAGATTGGCCTCCTTGTTACTGCGGATCTGCTGGCCCAGTTTGGCCGCCTCGCTGGTCGGATCGCGGAACTCCAGGGTCTGCACGTTGTTGGGATCAACCAGCTGCGCGGTATCCTCGGTGGTCAGGCCCAGTACGGCAACCTTGAGACCGCTCTCCAACTTGAACACCTTGTAGGGGTCAAAGTAGTGTTTGCCACTGGCCTTGTCGTAGATGTTGGCCGAGAGCATGGGGAACTGGGCCCACTTGCGCTGCTTCTCCAGTACGTTGAGGGGGTTGTCGAATTCATGGTTGCCCACCGCCATGGCATCGTAGCGAATGTTGTTCATCGCCATGAAGTCAGGCTCGGCATCCTGCAGATCGGACTCCGGCACGCCGGTATTCACATCACCACCGGAGAGAACCAGTACGTCACTGCCAGCAGCCTTGGCATCCGCACGCAGCAGTTCGACCAGAGTCTTCTGGGCAGCCATACCATACTCATTTTCAGCGTTGTGCCAGAAACGGCCGTGGGTATCGTTGGTGTGCAGGATAGTCAGTTTGCAGACATTTTCGGTGCAGGGTGCAACGGTGTCATTGGTCGAGGTATTACAGCCAGTCAGTGCAGCAAGCACGGCCAGTGCCACGCCGCCTTTGATAAAGTTATTATTCATTTCCATATCACCTTGATTGTTTTGTTATTTATCAACCCTGTCCAGCGGGTCGGGCGCCAATATAACAAACAACAGATGACCGTTTTTCATCGATGACTCACAAATTCTGCTAAATGTGATCTTCGGCCCAACATCCAGCTTCCTGCTGATTTATCAGGTTTTTTGTTGAGCAGTCACTCACTTGCTCCCCTCCCGCACCAAGGAGGCGCCACCCGGACGCGCCTTTATGGCATACTCCCCAGCCAGCCATGCCCGAGGAGATGATTTGATGGCCAAGTACGACAAGATTTCCCCCGAGACTAAGCAGGAGGCGATGAAAATTGCCCGTGCCAACCAGAAGCCGGGGCAGAGCAAGGAACAGACCCAGCTTATCGCGCAAGGGATCCAGAAAGGCATCGACGAATACAAGAAACAGATGAAGGCGCGGGCCCGTGAAGCGAGCCGCCAGAAAAAATTGCAGGCCAAAGCCAGGCAGCCACAGGGCGCGCCCCAAACCGAAGAGCCAGACGATCAGCTGGAGCTGGTTGAAGTAAGCCATCAGCATCCCCTGCCCTGGATCTTGCTGGTGCTGAGCTGGCTGGGATTTGCGGCAGCCTGGTTCTGGTTGCACTAAGAGTGCGCTAGCAAACCTTTATCCGGTATCCTCTTCACAGCCCGGGCCCGGGCTGCTGGTGATTACCTGCGAAGAGTGGTTAAATCCCGCGCCTCTTGCACCGGATAACCGGTTTTTTGACGATCAGTTTTCAGGAAAGATGTTATGAACCCCGCTCCGCTCTATCTGCTGGCCCCTTTTGTTCTGTTCCTTGTGACCATGCTGCTCTATCGCATTTCGCCGCTGCGGGCGGTCGCCGCCGGTGGGGTACGCTGGTTTATCCTGCCGGCCTTCACCCTGTTTATTTTGCTGATCATCATCAACAGTGCCGCCGATCCCGCCCTGCGCGATCCGGCATTCCACTGGTTGATGCCGGGCCTTGGCTTTGCCCTGAGCCTGTTTCCGGCCCTGCCCAAGGCGCTGGTACCACGGCTCGCCATCAAAGAGGGGGCCTTTGCCGCCCTCGGTCTGATGCTGATGAGCCTGGCTATGGTCTACTGAGCAACTGGCCACAGCCGTTAACATGACTCAAGGGGCGCTCTGTGACGGGCGCCCCTTGTACAAACAATGGCCTGCAGGCATCTTGGTGACAGGATAACCAGCAAGGAGGCCAAATGGACAATCCGCCCGATTTCATGGCGCTGTGGGATTATCAGGATCCCGCCGCCAGTGCCCTTCGTTTTCACACCCTTCTTCCCGAAGCGCGCGCCGCCGCCGACCTGCAACTCGAACTGGAGTTGCTGACCCAAATTGCCCGCACCCATTCACTGCAGCGCCAGTTTGCCGAAGCCCATCAGCTGCTCGACGAGATAGATCCTCGCCTCACAGATACAACCCCCAGAGCACGGATCCGGGCTCTGCTGGAACGAGGCCGCACCTTTAACTCGGCGGGCGACAAAGCCAGTGCCAAACCGCTGTTTGAACAAGCCTGGCAATGGGGGCTCAAGGAGAAAGAAACCTATCTCGCCATCGACGCCGCTCACATGATCGCCATCGCCGCACCATTGGAAGAGCAGAGCCGCTGGCATCAACTGGCGATGGAGCTGGCGGAACGCAGCAGTGACGAGAAGGTGCGTGGCTGGCTGGCCCCCCTTTACAACAATCAGGGCTGGACCCTGTTCGAACTGGGCCGCTTTGATGAGGCGAAAATCCAGCAACAGAAGTGTCTGGCCTGGCATCTGCAACATAACCAGCCGGCCAAGGCGTTTATCGCTCGCTGGAGTCTGGCTCGCCTGACCCGGGCCCAGGGTCAGCACCAGCAGGCACTGGCAGAGCTGCACCAACTCAAGGTTGATATGGCCGAGGCAGGCGAACCTGAGGATGGTTATCTGTTCGAGGAGCTGGGGGAGAATGCCTTGGTGCTGGACGATCCGCTGGCCGCGGAATACTTTTCCCGCGCCTGGTTTCTGCTGTCACAGGACCGCTGGTTCAGCGCCAACGAGGGAGAGCGACTGGCCCGCCTCAAGCGCCTAGCCAAACTCTGATCCCCAAAATAGCAAGGGCGGCACGCTAGCCGCCCTTTCTGCTGACAAGATGGTTCAGGCCCGATTGGACTCCTCCCACCCCTGCTTTTTACGGTAAATGGTGGAGGGGCTGATCTCGAGCAGGGCCGCCGCCTTGGGAATATTGCCGTCACAGCTGGCGATGGCCTGTTCGATCACCTCTTTCTCCACCAGCCAGAGCGGACGAATCGGCCCGTTGGCCACGCCAGTGGCGGCCGGAGCCGATGCCACCGCTGCCGCAATCGCAGTCGGTAGCTGGGGGCGCACCCCATTGAGCGGTGGCGGCAGAATATCCGGGCTCACCAGCTCCTTGTCATTGAGCACCACGATATTGCGCACCACGTTTTGCAGCTCGCGTACGTTGCCGGGCCAGGGGTAGTCGAGCAGCACTCGCGCCGCCTCAACGTCAAAATCCTTGAAGCGTTTGTTCTCCTCCTTGGCGTAGCTCTGCAGCAGGGTGCGCGCCAGCAGCAGTATATCCTCGCCCCGCTCCCGCAGCGGCGGCAGGGTGAGGGGAATGACGTGGAGCCGATAGTAGAGATCCTCGCGAAAACGGCCCGCTTTCACCTCCACCAGCGGATCCCGGTTGGTGGCGCAGATAAAGCGCACATCCACCGTCTCGAGCTTGCCGCTGCCGACTCGCTGCACTGTGCCGGTCTGGATAAAGCGCAGCAACTTGCTCTGCAGATCCAGGTCCATCTCGCAGATCTCGTCGAGAAACAGGGTACCGCCATCGGCCAGACTGGCCGCCCCCTTGCGATCCCCCTGCGCACCGGTAAAAGAGCCCTTCACATGACCGAAGATCTCGCTCTCCATCAAATCGTGGGGAATGGCGGCGCAGTTGAGGGCAATAAAGGGCTGTTCGCTGCGGGGACTGCACTGGTGAATCGCCTCGGCACACACCTCTTTGCCGGTGCCGCTCTCGCCAGTGATAAAGACGGTCGCCTTGCTGGGCGCCGCGCTCTCGATGATGCGATAGACCGCCTGCATCGACATAGAGGCGCCGATAAAACCGAAGAAGGAGCTGCGCTCGAAGTTCTCCCGATAGTGGGCAACCAGCGAACTCAACTGCTGATGTTTCAAGGCATTGCGAACGGTGGCGCAGAGCCGCTTGCTGTCAAACGGCTTGGTCAGAAAATCGAAGGCACCGAGGCGCATCGCCTCCACCGCCACATCCACCGAGCCGTGGGCGGTGATCACCACCACAGAGCAGGGCAACTGCTGTTCGGTGATCATTTGCAGAATATCCATACCGGACATATCCGGCAGCTCCAGATCCAGCAGCACCACGGGGGGAGGACTTGCCAGCAACTGCGCCAACGCCTGTTGACCGCAATCGGCCAGCACCACCTCATACCCCTCCTGGCGCAGGTACTGTTCATAGACCACCGCCAGACTACGGGTATCTTCCACCAGCAGGACACGCGATTTATTTTCAGCCACTGGACTCATCCTTGTATTTGATTCTGCGATCTATTTTGCCTTATTTTCGCGCGCAAACCCAACGCCAAGACAGCTCTGTTATCCCGCGATTGCAGGGAATACACAAGTAAAAACGGCTCCAAGGAGCCGTTTTTAACTACAAGAAGGGATTACTTCTTGGCGTCGTCTGCAGTCGGCTTCTCGATAGCCAGCAGCTCAACGTCAAACACCAGCACGGCGTTCGCCGGGATGGAGCCTGCACCGTGCTCGCCATAGGCCAGCTTGGACGGCAGGAAGAACTTGAACTTGGAGCCAACCGGCATCAGCTGAACACCTTCGGTCCAACCCGGGATAACCTGGTTGAGCGGGAAGGTAGCCGGCTCGCCGCGATCGACGGAGCTGTCGAACTTGGTGCCGTCGGTCAGGGTACCGGTGTAGTGAACCTTGACGATATCGGTAGATTTCGGCTTGGCGCCAGTGCCCATCTTCTCGACCATGTACTGCAGGCCGGATTCAGTGCTCTTCACACCCTCTTTCTTGGCGTTGGTAGCCAGGAACTCTTCGCCCTTCTTCAGATTCTCAACGGCGTCTTTCTCGGCCTTGGCCTTGGTCAGCTCGTTGATCTTGGCGTCGTAATCCTGCAGTACCTTCTGGATCTCTTCATCAGTCATCTTGGCTTCTTTGCCCAGACCGTCAGTCACCCCTTTCAGGATCACGGCGTTGTCCAGTTTGATGCCCAGTTCCTGCTGACGCTCCAGGGTATTGGCGATGTAACGACCCATGGAGAGGCCAATTGCGTAGCCAGATTGCTCTTCAAAGCTCTTGGCTTCGGCCTTGGTCGCCTCTGCCGGCTTGCTGGCTTCTGCCTTCACTTCGGCGGTATTGGCCGCAGCAGGCTTCTCGTCTTTTTGGCAAGCAGTCAGACCGACGGCAACGGCCGCCGCCAACAGGGACACCTTCAGAAATTTGTTCATCAGTTTCTCCAAACTCCAAATACCGCTCTCGGTTCCATCGTGAAATGAGAGGTTTATCGTGATAAGCGCCTTATACTAACGCCGTGATCGCAGGTAACAAAAGCGTGAGACCGCAAAAATGATAAAAAGTGCCATTTATCTGGTGAGCCTCTGTTTAATGCTCACCGGTTGCGAGCAGAGCTCCCAACCCAACCAGCAAATGACTCTCGCCAGCACGGGTCTGCTGACCGCAGATCTCTCCAGTGATGGCAAGCAGGCCATCGTCTCCAGCATCAGCCAGGGCATCATCGTCTGGGATCTGGAACAGAACCGTCAACGCTGGCGCTGGAAGCAATCCGACTCGGCGGATGAGCTGGTATTCATTACCCGTTTTTCCGAAGGCAACAGCCATGCCGTCACCGCTACCCCCGATACCTTTGCAACCTGGCGGCTGAGCGACGGGCAATCACAAGGCTACTACTCACTTCCTGAATCCAGGCTGAGGGACATCGCGCTCTCTGCCGACGGTCGTTATGTGCTGATCGGGCGGGAAGATGGCAAGGCCGAGTGGCTCGACACCCGAAGCGGCCGTCGCCTGCAGTTTCTGGGGCACACCGAACAGGTCAATACGGTGGATCTCTCCGCCAACGGTCGCTACGCCCTGACCGGCGGCAACGACTACAGCGCCTATCTGTGGGACACCCACAGCGGGCAGGTAATTTGGCGCTTCAACCATGGTGGCCGGGTGATCATGGCCAGACTGGAGCCGAGCGGCCGCTACGCCTTCACCGCCGACAGCAGCCGGGCCAGCATCTGGGATCTGAAAACTGGCAAGGAGGTGAGTCAGCTGCAATATGATCACCGCTTCGAGGTCTACACCAGCGCCCGCTTTGCCAACGATGGCAAGTGGCTCATCACTGGCGCCCCTTCCCGTCAGCTCTCCCTGTGGCAAGTGAGCGATGGTGCCCTGCTGCAGAGCTGGCGCGTCTCGCCGCAACCCAAGGTGAAACCGCCCAGCGCAGTGGTCTACGGCGTCGCTTTGCGCGACAATAGCCACCTTGTCAGTGCCAGCTCCAGTGGTCTGGCCGAAATCTGGACAATCAAGTAAGGACCCGAAGGCCCATGAGTCAGCAACTTAACGATCGCATCGAAACCCTGGAAACCCGTCTCGCCTATGCGGAGTACACCATAGAGCAGCTCAACGACGAGGTAACCACTCAGGGCCGTGAACTCGATCGGCTCAAATACCAGATCCAGCTGCTGATCGACAAACTGCAAAGCGTACAGCCCAGCCAGATTGCCAGCATGGCCGAAGAGACCCCGCCGCCGCACTACTGAACCGGCGCTATCTCCGGTCAGGCAACATGGCTTGGCACAGCTGTCAGCCAATAAAAAACCCGCGATAAATCGCGGGTTTTTTATCATCGGCGTGGCCGTGATCAGTGGTGATGGCCCTTGCCACCACAACCGCCACCACCGCAGCAGCCGCCATGACCATGGTCGTCGCCGTGGTCATGCTCGTGGCTGTGACCGGCACCGCCACAGCAACCGCCGTGAGCGTGCTCTTCGTCGTGGTCGTGACCGTGACCACCGCAGCAACCGCCATGGCCGTGATCGTGGTCATGACCATGGTCGTGACCGCAACCGCCGGCACCGTGAACGTGGCCGTGAGCCAGCTCTTCGGCAGTGGCAGCGCGCACGTCCTTGATCTCGACCTTGAAGCCCAGGGTCACGCCAGCCAGCGGATGGTTGCCATCTACCTTGACGAACTCTTCAGACACTTCAACCACTGTCACCGGACGATGGCCATCGTCGGTTTCAGCCACGAAAGTATCCCCTTCGGAGACTTCCATGCCGTCGAACAGCTCGCCCGGCACTTCCTGCACCAGAGACTCGTCGTATTCGCCGTAGGCCTGGCTCGGGGTCAGGGTCACTTCGAAGGCTTCACCTACCGCACGACCTTCCAGCTCGGCTTCAAGGCCGGAAACCAGATAACGGGTGCCGTGCAGATAGACCAGCGGCTCTTTGCCGACAGTGCTGTCGATGACTTCACCGTGCTCGTCGGTGACTGTGTATTCCAGCGTAACCACGCTCAGAGGAGCTACTTTCATGTCAGGATCCTGCGGATAGAAAAAAACGGGCCCAGAATAACCTAAAAAGCGGGCCACGCATATGCCATGCCCCGTCAGCGGGCGATGAAAAAATCGGCGATACCACCAGTTTGGGCAACAACGCCCTGCACTCTTCAGGGCTATCAGGGACGAAATACGCCGATCACCTCTTCGGCTTCACGGGTTACCCGCTCCACCTGTTCCGGCGTCTGCACCTGGGTATCACCGCACGCGACGCAGGTCACCTTCTCGACTCCATGCTCCATATACAGCATCATGTTGTCCAACTTGCCGCACGCTGGGCAAACCGCACCGGCAATGAAGCGTTTTTTACGTCTGGTTTCCATATTTGTTACCTCCAGGCAGCATCATATCAGGGTTTTTACATGCATCACGCCATCGAGTATCACCATTTTTCCTGTCACGGCCTGCAGGCTGGCAACCGCAAACGCACGCCGGTCGGACAACTGCTGCGGATCACCCGGGGCGCGGCGCTGCTGAGACTGGGCCAACATGAGCTGTTGCTGCCGGCAGGCAGCAGCTTCTGGCTCTGCGCCGATGCCCTCGCGGCCTTCAGCCCCCTCAGCGGTTGCGAGTACGATCAGCTGAGCGTCTCTTTGCGCGTGGCTCAGCCGCAGCTGGCTGGCTGGCTGCAGGCCACGCCTCTGCTCGATGCCCTGCTCGACTCGCTGGCCCGGTGGCAACGTCCGAAAGAGTGGCAAGGAGCCTATGGTCAGCGACTGCAGGTGATCCTGGATGAGCTGCAACAGTGCGCCATCAGCCAGCAGGGTCACGGTGAGCTGCAAGCCTGCTGGCAAGCGCTGGCCAATGGCCAACCGGAGTCTCAGCAACAGTGGGCACAACAAGCCGATGCGCCGGTAGAAGGGAGTGAATTGCAACAACAGTGGCAACTGCTGCAGGCACTCAGATTGCTCAAGGGCGGCAGCAAGCCCGCACAGGTGGCCAGCAAGCTGGGTTATGCCGATGAGGCCGCATTGCAAGCTGCCTGCCAACAGTGGGGCGTTGGCGAGGATGGTGATCAATAACCGGACGCCGGTGTGAGTGTGCCAACGAAATTGGCTGAATGAGTCCAGTTTTTTGCCAGATGGTCGTTAACAAGGAAGGGCCATTCCCCCCGTAATCCTTTATGCTAGAGGCCTGAAGTGACTGCCAACGTTTCGACCAACAGGACATCTGCCATGACGAGCAAAGCCAATCAATCCCAGGGCATGTTGCTGTTTCACCTTTCAGCCAAACAATCCTTTGCCATCGGTACCCTCAAGGTGAAGGAGATAGTGCCCTACACCCAGCTGACGGCAATGCCGCACTCGCACCCGACCGTGTTGGGGGCTGCCAATATGCGCGGCTCCACCATTCCGGTAATCGACATGGCGATGGCGGTGGGCTATCGCCCCATCAGCAAGGAGGAGATGCCCCACTGCTTCATCATCATTACCGATTGCCGCCGCACTCTGGTGGGTTTTCTGGTACGGGGCATCGACAAGATCACCGAGTGCAACTGGCGCGATATCGAATCGCCCCCCGCCTCCCTCGGCCACAATGTGTTCGTAACCGGCGTGACCCGGGTCAATGACCAGCTGATCCAGCTGCTGGATGTGGAGCTGATCCTCTCCCGGGTCTATCCGGACGATCCGAGCCACCTCTATCCGGTGCTGACCGATGTGCAGCGGGAGCGGATCAAGCCGATGCGGATCCTGCTGGTCGATGACTCTTCGGTCGCCCGCCGTCAGCTGATGGCTGCCCTCGACTACATCAATATCCCCTATGAGGTCTGCACCAATGGCAAGGATGCACTGACCCTGATGCAGACGCGGGCAAGCCAGAAGACCCCGATCGACATTCTGGTTAGCGATATCGAGATGCCGGGGCTTGATGGCTACGAGCTGGCCTTCGAGGTACAGAGCGACAGCAAACTGGCGGGGGCCTACATCATCCTGCACACCTCACTCTCCAGCGAGATCAGTGTGGAGCGAGCCCATCAGGTGGGTGCTCATGAGGCGCTGACCAAGTTCGAAGCCAATGAGCTGATCCAGGCCATGCTGCGCGGTGCCGAACATCACGATCGCCTGCTGAAATAAGCCAATGACTGGCGGGAGGAACACGCCTCCCGTCCTCCTTATCTTCGACCCAGACCGACTGACCCCATGCTGACCGAGAGCCACTTCCACGCCCCCTGGTGGGCACGCAATCCTCATCTGCAGACCATATTGCCCAAATGGCTGCGCCGCCCCCCAGCCCGTTTTGTGGCGGAGCGGTTTGAACTGCAGGATGGGGACTTTGTCGACCTCGCCTGGAGCGGGAAAGTCAGCCTTGATGAACGGCCGCTGATAGTGGTGTTTCACGGGCTGGAGGGGAGCATTCACTCCCACTATGCCAAGGGATTATTCGCCCATCTGCAGCAAGAGGGCAGAGAGGCTGTGCTGATGCACTTTCGCGGTTGCAGCGGCGAGCCCAATCGCCACCTGCAGGCCTATCACTCCGGCGCCATCGGTGATGCGCAGGAGCTGATTGCCGAGCTGAGCCAGCGCTTCCCGGGCAAGCCGCTGATCGCCATCGGCTTTTCACTGGGTGGCAATATGCTGGTCAATCTGCTGGCGCGGGGCTGTCCTGCGGCATTGAAAGCAGCGGTGGTGGTCTCGGCCCCTCTGCAACTGGCGAGCTGCGCCGAGCGGGTCAATCAGGGCTTCTCGAAGGTCTATCAGAACTATCTGCTGCGCACCATGCGCCGCAACCTGCTCAACAAGATCAGCCAGCAGCAGAAAGCGAGTGAATGCTGGCAACCTCGACAAGTGGAGCAGATTGCCACCCTGCGCGATTTTGACGAGCTGGTCACCGCGCCACTGCACGGCTTTCACAGCGCCAGCCACTACTACCAGAGCTGCTCGGGGCTACCGCTGCTGGCTCAAATCCCCATCCCTACCCTGATCCTGCACGCCGCCGACGATCCCTTTATGTCACACGCGGTCATTCCCCGGCCGGAGCAACTCTCGCCCACGGTGCGCTATGAGCTGAGCCAGCGTGGCGGCCATGTCGGCTTTCTGCACGGCACGCCCTGGCGGCCACGGTTTTGGCTGGATGAGCGGATCAGCAGCTGGATTGCCGAACAGAGTCACTCCGCAACACAGAATTGATTGCGTCCCGACTCCTTGGCCCGATAGAGCGCCTGATCGGCCCGCTCCAGCAACTGGCTAGCCCCTTCGCCGGACACATTGCTGGCAATCCCCTGACTCACCGTCACCCAGGGGGCAACCTCGGACGCCAGATGCTCCAGCCGCAGGCTGGCCAAGCCATCTTGCAGCCGCTGCGCCACGCTGGCCGCCGCCTGACGGTCGGTATTGGGCAGCAGCAGCACAAACTCTTCCCCGCCATAGCGGGCAACCAGATCAGATGGCGTGCGTACCGCATGGTTGAGCGCTTGTGCCACCTCCTTGAGACACATATCCCCCACCTGATGGCCATAGTGGTCGTTGAAGCGCTTGAAATAGTCCACATCGATCAGGATGAGCGATAGCGGAGCGCCGCTCTCCTGGCTATGGGCTAACGCGCGATCCAGCTCGATATTGAAATGCCGCCGGTTGGCGACACCGGTCAGAGGATCTTGCTTGGCGAGCTGATCAAGTTGGCGCAGCAGCATCAGATTTTCATGCTCCCGCATGATCGCCAGCTCAAACCAGCGGTGCAGCATGCGGCGGCCGACCTCCAGCGCAATCACGCCAAACAACACGCCAAGCAGGTAAATCTGGAGAAAATCGACGCGTAAAAAGAGTTCCAACCCCACACCCACCGTCATCGGGCCCAAGAGATAGCCATAGAACACCTTGCGATCGGGATAAAACGCAATGAGCGCAGCCAGCAGGTTGAGCCGCATGATCCCGTTGGCATAGCTGACCCCTCCCCGCAGCTCCACCTGACCAATCGTGTAGATGTGCAGCGTCCAGAGTCCGCCCCATAGCACCATCATCAGCGCAGCCATCCGTAACCAGAGGCGGTCCTGCATATGGTCACAAAACAGGCTGACAACAGGTAGCAGCAATAGCACCACCATGACCAGGGCCAGCTCACTCTGAAAGCGCCAGGGCAAGCTGTCATCACTGGCAAGCCCGACCTGGCTGTAAACCTCGTAGCGTATCGAAAGAAACAACACCACCAGCCAGTTCAACAACCAGAACCACACCATGCCTCGGGCAATCGCCTCTCGACGTGCGCTGTCCAGATGCTCAGTCAGGGTTAACGGCGCGCTGCGCTGCGCTTCAGACAACATCTCTCAGACTCCGGTGAAAAGGTAAAAAGTGATTGCATTCGCAGGATTCAACACAACAATAGCCTGACGATCACCTCTTTTGCTGTGAGACCTTTAAATGATCATTCCCTGGCAAGAACTGGACGGCGACACCCTGACCAACCTGATCGAACACTTTGTGTTGCAGGAAGGAACCGAATATGGAGAGCAGGATGTACCGCTTGGCGTCAAAGTCGATGCAGTGAGAGAACAATTACAGCAAGGCAAAGCTGTCATCGTCTATAGCGAGCTGCACGAATCGGTGAATATCGTGATGAAAGACCGCTTCATCGAGCAGTCTTGACCCAACCGCAATCCGGACCTTATAACGGAATTCCCAAGGAAGAGAGAATCCCATGTCGGCCAAGCACCCCATTATTGCCGTTACCGGTTCGTCCGGTGCCGGCACCTCCACCTCCACCAACGCCTTTCGCTCCATGTTCCATCAACTGGGATATACCGCGGCGGTGGTGGAAGGTGACAGTTTTCACCGCTACACCCGACCGGAAATGGATGTAGCGATCCGCAAGGCGCGCGAACAGGGGCGTCATATCAGCTATTTTGGCCCTGAGGCCAATGACTTCGGGCTGCTGGAGAGCTTTTTTCAGGGCTATGGACAGGATGGCAATGGCCAGTATCGCCGCTACCTGCACAGCTTTGACGAGGCGGTTCCCTTCAACCAGATGCCCGGCACCTTTACCCCTTGGCAGCATCTGCCCAGCAATACCGATCTGCTGTTTTATGAAGGGCTGCACGGCGGAGTGGTAACCGAGGATCACAACGTAGCCCGCCACGTGGATTTTCTGATAGGCGTAGTGCCCATCGTCAATCTGGAGTGGATCCAGAAGCTCATTCGCGATACCTCGGAGCGAGGGCATTCCCGCGAGGCGGTGACCGACTCCATCGTTCGCTCCATGGATGACTACATCAACTTCATCACCCCGCAGTTCTCGCGCACTCATATCAACTTCCAGCGAGTACCGACGGTGGACACCTCCAACCCCTTCAGTGCCAAGGTGATCCCGAGTCTGGACGAGAGTATGCTGGTGATCCGGTTTCGCGGCATCAAGCAGGTGGATTTCCCCTACCTGCTGTCGATGATCGATGGCTCATTCATGTCGCGGATGAACACCATAGTGGTGCCGGGTGGCAAGATGGGCTTTGCGATGGAGCTGATCCTGCGCCCGCTCATCCAGCAATTGATCGAAACCGGCAAAATAACCTGATTCAAAGGAGTTCACGATGCGGCTTGCTTATCTCTCTGTGGCACTGCTCGCCCTGCTTGGCGGTTGCAGCAGCGGGCCGGCGGCCCCCACGCTGGAGTCCGGCACCATGCTGGTTCGCCCGATGGGCAACTGGACCTATGGTGCAACCCCGCGCTACGCCCTGGCCGAACAGTATCAATTTGCCGGTGAGTTGGCGGAAGGGTGGCTGGAGCCGATGCAGCAGGCGGTAAGCCGGGAGCTCAATGGCAAGGGATGGCAGAGTGCACCGCTCGACGAGGCGGATCTGTGGGTCGCCATCGGCGTCGCGGGCGGCAAGGATATGAGTGATGGCGAGATTTTCGCACGTCTTGGCATGACACCCGGGGTATATGCCTCGGCCAACCAGCGCAAAGGGTCGCTGGCCATCGTGCTGCTCGATCGCAAAACCCAGAAAGCGGTCTGGAGCAGCATCATCCAGCTGACCAGCGATGTGAGCATTGCAGACAGCCAGCGCCAGGCACTCAGCCAGCAGCTCGCGGCCGAGCTGCTCAATCGCGTCCCCACCAACTAGCGCTTGTTTAGTGATAACGGATGGATAGAAAAACGGCTTGCCTCCCGGCAAGCCGTTTTTTGTGGTCTCAACCTCTTGACCCAATCCAGCCTAGGCCAGACCCGGGCACAAAGCTGCACACCTTCAGCTATCTGTGGTCACTTATTTAAGCGTACAGGTCAGCAGTGTGACCCCTTTCTGGGTGAGGAGGGCTTGTTTCTCCTGATTCCAGAAGGTGGTCAGGCCGTCAGAATATTTGGCGCCAGACTCTGACTCAATGCGCGCCAGCTTGTGATAAACCCCGGCATAGGGGAACTGCACCATGTCGGCCTGAGCATCATAGGTAACGGCCAGCATCTCTTCGCCACACTGGTATTGGCTGTATTGATACTGGGTAGGTTGCGGGCTGCTGCACGCCGCCAAACCCAAAAGGGGAAGCAGAGCGATCAATTTTTTCATTGCACTTTCCTTATGTAATGGCTTTATGTCATGGCCTTGTGCAGTGGCCTTACGTAACGGCCTTATGCCAGGGTACCAACGAAACAATCGTTATCAAGCTTCAACAATTTGATAACTATGGGTAATTTGTACCGCTTTTTCCAACATCAGGGAAACAGAACAGTATTTTTCCATCGACAGCTCGACCGCTCTGGCCACCTGTTTCTCTGCCAATCCCTTGCCCGTCACCACGAAGTGCAGATTAATCTTCTCGAAAACCCGGGGCACGCTATCGACCCGTTCGCCACTGACATCAACATGGCATGCGGTCACCGACTGGCGCGCTTTTTCGAGGATGGAGACCACATCAATGGAGCTGCAGCCACCGACCGCCAGCAGGATCATCTCCATCGGGCTGGCCCCCTCACCGGGGTTGGCACCATCCAGGATCACCTTGTGACCGGATTCACTCTCACCCACAAACTTCATCCCTTCCACCCAGCTGACCTTGGCTTTCATCTCGCACTCTCTCCTGTTAATCATGATGATGGATCCCTAGCATAACCCAGTCGCTTATCTCTGCCGAACAGGGGGAGTTGGGATGGAAATAGATCAAAATCAACATCTCCGACCTCTATCTTCCCTAGAATGGCCGAAGCGGCGCAGCAGGCATTACTCAAAGGGCTCTGTCAAAAGCCCGCAAAGCCTTGTCAGCACAGGCAAAGGCTCTTATCCTACTGCGACCAATACAAGGAATGGCAAGATTGGCAGCTTGCCCGGACGCACAAGTCCATAAAAAGACACTACAGAGGAATTCTCATGGTCATTGGCAAACCGCAAAGCGATCCCACCCTGGAATGGTTCTTGTCGCACTGCCACATTCATAAGTATCCCGCCAAGAGCACCCTGATCCATGCGGGTGAAAAAGCGGAGACCCTCTACTACATCGTCAAGGGCACTGTGGCCGTCTTGATCAAGGACGATGAGGGCAAAGAGATGATCCTCTCCTATCTGAACCAGGGCGATTTCCTGGGCGAGATGGGGATGTTCGAGGAGAACGAGAACCCCGAGCGCTCCGCCTGGGTTCGCGCGAAAGGCTCTTGCGAAGTGGCAGAGATCTCCTACAAGAAGTTCCGCCAGCTGATCCAGGTCAACCCGGACATTCTGATGCGTCTCTCTGGCCAGATGGCCAAGCGCCTGCAACACACCAGCCAGAAAGTGGGTAACCTCGCATTCCTGGATGTGACCGGCCGGATCGCCCAGACCCTGCTCAACCTGGCCAAACAGCCGGATGCCATGACCCACCCAGATGGCATGCAGATCAAGATCACCCGTCAGGAGATCGGCCAGATCGTCGGCTGCTCTCGTGAAACCGTGGGCCGCATCCTGAAGATGCTGGAAGAGCAGGAGCTCATCTCTGCTCACGGCAAGACCATTGTGGTATTTGGCACTCGCTGATGACCCGTCCGCAGGCCTGACTGAGGCCTTGGGATAAAAAAGGCTGCTACGGCAGCCTTTTTTGATCCTCTCCCCTATAATCCCGAACGCCCTTCACTGTTCCGGCATTCGCCCAGAGAGTTACTATGCACCTTCAATGTCCCCGCTGCCGCAGTCCGCTCCATCTTCATGAAGCCTCCCAGGGGCGCTATTGCGACAACAAGCATCACTTCGATCCGGCACCGGAAGGTTATCTGGATCTCATCCCCGGCAAGAAAAACCCCAAAGACAGCGACAGCCGGGCCCTGATGCGCGCCAAACACCATTTCCTGGAAGCCGGCCACCAACTGCCGCTGGTTGAGGCCATGGCCGCCCTACTCGCTCCGCTGGCCCCGCAAGAGCTGGTTCATCTGGGATGTGGTGAAGGCTACTACTGCCGCGCGCTGGCAGAGCGCCTGCCCGGCTGGCAGTTTGCTGGGGTTGATATCGCCAAGAACACCATCTTTGCCGCCAAAAAAGCGCAGCCGGACGGCCAGTTTGTCATTGCCGATCCCGCTCGCGCGCCGTTGCAAACGGGTTCTGCTCAGGTGCTGTTGGTCAACGATCTCAAGGTCAAGACCGAACAGCTAGTCAGCTGGCTGGCCCCCGGTGGCTATCTGCTCTATCTGCAGCCAGGCCCGCGCCATCAGTGGCAACTGCGGGTCAGCCTCAATCCGGTGAGCATGGAACACCCCCTCAGCTGGCCAACCCTCGGCGGCCTCAATTCGGTGGCTCAACAGCGCTGCCAGTTCAGCCTCACCATGGATCAGGCCATGCGCAGCTTTATTCTGGAGACCAGCCGTCTTGGCTGGCGGGCAACCGGTGAGCAGCGTCACGCTTTCGCTCAACAAGGCCCGAATGAACTGGAACAGGATCTGCTGCTGACCCTGTGGCAAAAGCCCATCTGATCACTGGGGGGAGCCTTGCAAGGCTCCCCCCCCCCCGTTTTTCCCGCCCCGCCCCATTCTCCCCTGTGTGATATAGCTCACAACTTGAGCCATCGACCTTGTTGCTTAGAACAGTCTTGATGTCAAAAAAGTCACTAGAAAATAATTCATTGAATTTAATCTCTTTTTATCTTGTCAAAAACCGTCACATCCAGTCTTGATAACGACCTCGCCACCTCAATTAAACAACGATGGATTCAGGCCCAGTCAAGGTTGGGACGCCTACCGTGTGGCTATCGGACTATTTCCGATTTCACAGAACCGACAACAAGTTCGGAAGTGTTTACATCAGAGGAATAACGCATATGAAGAAGTCTGCACTGACTATTGCCATCTCCAGCCTGCTGCTGGCGAGCGGCGCCCATGCTGCTACCGTTTACAACCAGAACGATACCAAGCTGGAAATCGGCGGCCGTGCACAAGGTGCTTACTACGGTACTGACGACAACGGTTCCGAAGGCGACCAGAGCTATTTCCGTGTAAACATGCGCGGTGAAACCAAGATCGCCCCCGAAATGAAGGCGTTCGGCTTTGCCGAGTACAACCTGCCGACTTCCGGTTCTGACAACGACGAGCTGCGTTATGCCTATGCCGGCATCAAGCACGACCGTTTCGGCGCATTCAGCTATGGTCGTCAGGATGGCCTGTTCACCAAGGCCGTCAACAACTATACCGACGTCCTGCCTGAGTGGGGCGGTGACGGCTTGGGCAAAGATACTGAAGTATTCGGTACCGGCCGTACCAACGGTCTGGCCCAGTACATCTATAACTACCAGGGTCTGACTCTGGGTGCCCAGTTCACCGGTAACAACGATCCGCAAAACGCCGGTCGCAGTGCAATCACTGAATCTTTCAACGGCAACACCTACAACGGCGAAAGCTGGAATAGCAAAGGTTCTGCTGAAGGCTTCGCAGTATCTGCCAACTACGATTTCGATATGGGCCTGAGCCTGGGTGCTGCCTATAACCAGGCTGGCAAGACTGACGAGCAAGCTCGCTACGCCGCCTTCGGTGGCGACAAGGATGCCAAGCTGATGGGCTTCGGCGCCAAATATGCAACTGGCGACCTCTACCTGGCTGCAACCTACTCCCACGGTGAAGACCACCTGTTCGTCAACAACGGCTACGCCGAGAAGATGGATGGCTACGAAGCCGTTGCCCAGTACACCATCGGCAAGTTCAAGCCTTCTCTGGCCTACCTGCGCACTGACGTGAAAGACTCCGCTCGCGGTATCGATGATACCTACACCGAGTACGTATCTATCGGTGCCTGGTACAACTTCACCGACAACTTCAACGCCTACGTTGATTACAAGCTGAACCTGCTGGACTCCGTAGATGGCAAGTCCACCAACTCTCTGGGCAAGAACACCGACGACGTAGTCGCGGTTGCCCTGCAGTACAACTTCTAAGTAATTGGAAGTCAGTTATACCCTGTGATACCAATGTCTACTGTTTGAATTACTTCCGGCCGCTCTGCGGCCGGTTTTTTTATTGCGCCTTTTCAGCACCTTGCATATAACTATCGAGCGGATTGATGGCAATATCCGCGCCGTTGACAGGGAGTGACAAGGAGATATTCACGGATGAGACAAGCGCGCGGAAACATAGACTGGCAACGCGGATGGCTGTTGTTGCCACTGCTGTTGATATCGCTTATCTGGAGCAGCACGGCAGATGCCAGCTGGGATCAGAGCCTCTATCGTCAACTGGGTCTGGCCGGCAAGCTGGATAAACAGACCTTTCGTCAGGCCCTCAACAGTTATCAAACTGTGCGCCACAAACGCAAACCCATTCTCACCATCATCGATTACAGCAAGCCATCTACCCAGCGCAGACTGTTTGTCATCGATATGAAGCGCCACAAGCTGCTTTATCACACCTGGGTCAGTCATGGCCGCAACTCAGGTGAACTGGCTGCAGAGCGCTTTTCCAACCAGCTCAACTCCCGCCAAAGTTCCCTCGGTGTCTATCGCACTGCAGAAACCTATCTGGGCAAACATGGCTACTCCCTGCGGCTGGACGGGCTCAGCCCCGGCAAGAACAGCAATGCCCGCAAGCGCGCCATTGTGGTACATGGCGCCGCCTATGCCAGCCCGACCCATCTGCGCAAATATGACAAGCTGGGCCGCAGCTGGGGTTGCCCCGCCCTGCCCAAAGAGCAGGCCAGAGCCATCATAGATACCATCAAGGGGGGGAGTGTCATCTACGCCCACGGCTAGCGGGCACAACACCAGAAAACGCAAGGCCAGCAATCGCTGGCCTTGTTTGTTACGCTTTTCACACTAAACGTGGCGCGTTATTGGCGCACCACCAGTACCGGACAGGGTGCATGACGCACCACAGACTCGGCGACACTGCCTACCAGCAGATGGCTGATACCGGAGCGGCCGTGGCTACCCATCACGATCAGCTCAACCTCATCCTCCTTGGCCTGAATGACAATTTCATCGGCGGCGCGGCCAAAGCGAATATCAAAGGTGGCCGGGATCGGCAGGGTGGCAACCAGCTCTTTGAGCTGGGTTCTGGCCTGACGCTCCATCTCGTGAGTGATCTCGATGGCCGTCATATGAAGGATCTTGTAACTATCAAAACCGTGCAGTTGATCAACCACGTGGATCAGCTTGAGCTGGGCCTGATGGCTCTGTGCCATGAAAACGGCATAGTCGAGTACCGCGCGAGACATTTGGGAAAAATCGACTGGACAGAGCAGAGTCTTGATCGATGGCATAATGCAGTCTCCTCTACTGATTGGGGTGCTATTGAATCTTTACTCGATCATAACGATCCGACCGCAAATAACCCTCGACCCTGTCGCAAAATGGAGATGCGAGATGTTTTCTCCGCCCGCCGCGATCAATGGCATGGTATAAATCAGGTGATAAATGCTCTCCTCACCCCTGCGAGGATAATGCTGACCATGCTGCGCATCGGTTGTTTGCTGCTTTGCTCTCTGTGTGCGATCACCCACGCTCGCACAGCCGATATTCACGTCTATTGCGATGGCTGGCCCGGTTTCTGCCAACCGGATGGCCGCGGTATCTATCTCGATCTGGTGCGAACCATCTACCAACCCCACGGCTATCAGATCGTGCCCCATATCGTGCCCTACAAACGCGCCGTCGCCATGGTAGCCAGGCAAGAGGGGGATATGGCGATGAGTGTCTATCGGGACGAGCTCAAGGGAGTCAAACAGCCCCACCAGCCAGCCTCCGCCGATGATGTGACCGTCTTCATGCTCAAGCAGTGGCAGCCACAATGGCGGGGAGAACGCAGTCTGGAGGGAGAGACCGTGCTCTGGCGACGAGGATGGGTGCTGGATAAATATCTTCCGGTCACCATGCGGTGGCACGAAATCGACAACCATGAGATGGCACTGCAGCTGATTGGCAAGGGGCGCTATCGCTATTACCTGACCGCTGGCGTGCTCCATGCAGCCGATGAGACCCCGGCCAATATGTACCGCACCATTTTGCGCTGGATCCCGACTTACCCCATTTTTACCGATACCGAGCAGGGCGAGCGCTTATTGCAGCTGTGGGATCAGGAGATGGTGAATCTGATCCGTCGCGGCACGCTGGCCGAGATATATCGCCGTTATCACCTCTATGACTACTATCGCGACTTTCTCGAGGAGCAGGCGGTCAAGGCCAGCGAAAACTGATCCCACCATAGGGGAAAGAGAAGGATACCGCTGCCCCGTCAACCGCGGCCACCGCCAGCAACCTGTCCATGAGCAACACCTTTCCATTGTGGTTTGAGTCACCGTAGCCACGCCACAACTCAGGGTTGCCGGAACCCCTTCGCCAAGCGGTCATAGAGGATCACATTGACCGAGGCAGCCAGATTCATGCAGCCCTTAGTCGGCACATAGACCACATCTTTCACCGCGCCATAGAGGGCGGGATCGAGCGTACCATCCTCCGGCCCGAAGATATAAAAAGCGCGTTCCGGATGGACATAGTCGGGGAGCGGCGTGGCGCCATCGATCAGATCGACCACCACGGGCACGCATCCCTGCGGGATAAACGCCATCAGGTCATCCACCCCGAGCAGCGGGATCTTCTCCACCATCTGTTTGGTATCGGTGGCAAAGCGGCGCGCCAACTCGAAGCGGTTGCCAGTGTAGTAGACCTCGTCCACCCCGTAACAACCCGCAGCCCGCATCACGGAGCCGACATTTTCCGGAGACTTGGGATTGACCAGCCCCACGCAGCAGAATGCACTCTTTTCCATCATCTCTCCTCATCTTGCGGCGGCCATTATAAGCCGTTGCAGGGCCACCGACCCGTTAAAAGTCCCCTCCCCGGCTAAACCGCTTGCCAACCCAGCTTTGAATGTCGATTTTTTGTGCGCAAGCCGACAAATTTTGTACAAGCCGATAGCCAGCAAACGTTTCCCAGCAATAATGGACAAACGTTTGAAAATGGATGTTTGTCTATGACTGAGCGTGAACAAGAGATCCTCGCCCTGCTGCGTCAGGATCCCATGATTGCCCAGCAGGAGCTGGCCGATCGCCTCGGCATCAGCCGCTCCGCGCTGGCCAGCCACATCTCCAGCCTGATCCGGCAGGGATATGTGCAAGGCAGAGGTTATGTACTGCGAGAGGGCCCCTACGTAGTGGTGATCGGCGGTGCTAATATGGATATTTGCGGCACCAGCCATGACAACCTGCTGCTTGGCGACTCCAACCCGGGCAAGGTACGCACCTCGGCGGGCGGCGTTGGCCGCAATATCGCCGAGAATCTGGCGCGGCTCGGCAGCGACACCCGGCTGCTGACAGCGGTCGGCAACGACCAGTATGGCCACCATCTATTGGAAGTGAGCCAGCGTGCTGGCGTCGATGTGCGCCAGACTCTGGTGCTCGATGGTCACGCCACCTCCTGTTATCTCAGCCTGCATGATGGTAGCGGCGAAATGAGCTGCGCCATCAACGACATGGCCATCATAGAGCAGCTCACCCCTGCCCGCCTGACCCCCCTCGCAGGCTTTCTCGGCGGTGCCCGGCTCTGGGTACTCGACACCAATCTGGCCATCCACACCCTCGACTGGCTGTTCGAGCGACAGGGGGAGCACGCCATCTTTGTCGATACCGTTTCGGTGGCCAAGGTGGAGAAGATCCGCCCCTGGCTCGGCAAGATCCACACCCTCAAACCCAATCGCAGCGAGGCCGAACAGCTGTGCGGCATGACCATCGCCGGGCCCGAAACCTGGCCCATGGTGGCCGCCTGGTTCCACCGCGCCGGGGTCAAGCGACTGTTCCTCAGTCTGGGTGAACAGGGGATCTTCTACAGCGATGGCGAGCAGCAGGGCCACCTGCCGGTGCTGGGCAGTCCGGTGCTCAACGTCACCGGCGGCGGGGATGCCTTTATGGCTGGCCTCGCCCACGCCTGGCTGCAAGAGCTCGACATTGCCCAAACCACCCGCTTTGCCCTGGGCTGCGCCGCCCTCACCGTCAATTGTTCCGATACCGTTTTTTCCGGTCTGAGCAAGACCGCCGTTGACCGCATACTGGAGGAGTACTCATGCTGAACGCTTACCTCGATATCCAACCGGAAGTGGCTGCCGCACTGGCCGCTGGCAAACCGGTGGTCGCCCTCGAATCCACCATCATCTCCCACGGCATGCCCTATCCGCAGAACGTGGAGACGGCCCGTCAGGTGGAGCAGGTGGTGCGCGATAACGGCGCCATTCCGGCCACCATCGCCATCCTCGACGGCCGCCTCAAGGTGGGTCTCGATGCGGGTGCACTGGAAGCGCTCGGCCGGGCAGGCCACAGCGTGACCAAGTGCAGCCGCCGCGACATTCCGTTCGTACTGGCGCGCAAGGGGATGGGGGCCACCACGGTCGCCTCCACCATGATCATCGCCGCCATGGCGGGGATCCGGGTCTTTGCCACCGGCGGTATCGGCGGGGTACATCGCGGTGCGCAAGAGACCTTCGATATCTCGGCCGATCTGCAGGAGCTGGCACAAACGCCGGTAGCCGTAGTCTGTGCCGGTGCCAAGTCGATCCTCGATATCGGCCTGACGCTGGAGTATCTGGAGACCCAGGGCGTACCGGTGATCGGCTATCAAACCGAGGAGCTGCCCGCCTTCTACACCCGCGAGAGCGGCTTCAAGGTCGATTATCGCCTCGATACCCCGGCAGCCATCGCCGAGGCGCTGCGCCTCAAGTGGGAGCTGGGACTGGCGGGCGGCGCCGTGGTGGCCAACCCCATCCCGACCGCACACGCCATGCCAAAAGCCGATATCGACGCAGCCATTGCCCAAGCGCTGCGTGAAGCCGATGAGCAGGGGATCAAGGGCAAGGCGTCTACCCCCTTCCTGCTGGCCCGCGTCTGCGAGCTGACCGGCGGCAACTCACTCGCCGCCAACATCCAGCTGGTACTGAACAACGCGGCACTTGGCGCCCGGATCGCTGCCGCGCTTTAATTGCACACCGATACCTCACCATGTAAAAGAGGGCCTCGCGGCCCTCTTGTTGTTTTTGCTATCTGCAGCGCTATTGCAACGCTGTGTTATTGCAGTACCACGCGCCCATTGAGGGGCTGCACCGGCCGGTTGTTAGGGTGGTGCATCACCGCCTTGAAGGCGTCGATCTGGGCCTGACTGACCTCAACCGGCTGCTTCATTACCAGCCAGCGCACTCCTTCCGAGCAGGGTGGCGTTGTAAGGGAACCGCTGAAGCGATAGTAGTCACGGCTTTCCGGCAGCAGTTGCTCAGCAGAGAGCGGCGCCTTGAGGGCCTGGGTCTCCCCCACCTTGGCAGGTAGTTCACCCCAGGCAGCCGCCAGCACCGGATTGGCCTTGCCAGCCTCGAACATCACCGCCACCACGGCGATCTCTCCCTTGTCACTGACGTGCACCAGATGCCCTTCCAGCGGATAGGATTTGCCCTCGATGAGGTTTTCACTCGGGGCGTGGAAGTGGAACTGCTTGAGCTCAAAGGTGGTGCCATCGAGTTGCAAGGTGCTGCCCGGGGCATAACCGACCTGCACGGTATGACCGTTGTTGACCACTGTGTTGCCACCCGCCTGATAGTGGAGTACCAGCGGGGCCAGTTTGGCCTCGACCAATCCGCTCAGGTCAACCGGCGACTGATTGCTGCCCGCACACTGGCCAAACTCCGGGGTCAGCTTGGCCCAGTGGGCAGGCCCCGCCTCACCGCTATATTCCCAATGGGGGGTGGCAGCAAACACGACAGGGCACAGCAACAGGGAGCAGACCAACAGAGACTTTCTCATCATACATCCTTATCTTGATTGAAAAGCACGACCATCCCCTCCCCCGGATAGCGGGGCATGCAGAGATGGCATATCTGATACGCGGAATACAGAGCATCGGAGCGACTTTCTAATGGTAACGAGCACGGGTTGGTCAATCGGTTTGACAGCGGCTCAATACAGAGTCGTTTGGCAAGTATATGGTGAGGGATCGACAGAGACAGTGAAAGAGGGGGAAATTAATCAGCCGGCTATCCACTCATCGTCTGGCGGATACGGGTCAAGGTTCAGGGTGTCACGCTTTCATAACAACCATCCATCACAACCATCGCGGGAATCCGAGCTCCCGCGATGGTTGCCGATAATGGCAATTAACGGTCGCGATTCAACGCGATCAGACGATCAAGAATCGCTTCACCATCGGCACGCAAACCGTTGTGCTCATACTCATTGGTGATCCAGGCGCGACTGTTGCCAAGGCCACGCAGGGTTTCACGACTGTAGTCAAACTCCACATACATATCCTCGGCATAGACGGCGCATGCTACCGGCACCTGGTTGCGGGCCAGTTGTGCCGGGTCATAGAGCGCCCCCCAGTCCGCCTTGTTGGCCAGCAGATGAGCCGCCTCTTTCAGGGACAGCAACTCGCGGAACTGCTCGAACATCCAGGGGTAAACCATCTCGCCGGTGAAGGCGAAATCCTTGCCTGGCGCCCAGTTCACCGCAGGAAACTCCCCTCTGACCCGATCTGCCGCCCAGCGAGTCGCCTCCCCTTCGGCGTAGATAGCCTCGTGCAGAATGGCAAACAGCGGGTTGGTATTGAATGGCTGCATGCTCTGCACCTGATAGAGAAAGGCCGGGCTCAGCTTGTCACCGATAAAGGCCTCTTCCAGCAGGTAATAAAGCTCCTCGAAAGCACCCGTAGCACCGAGATCCAGCCCCTGCTGCTGGAACTGCTCCACCGTCAGGCGCTGACCGTTGGGCAGCCGCACATCGTGCTGGTGCAGATGGTTGGCCAACCGGTTGGCAATCCCCTGAGCGTGGGGGAAGCGGGCGAAGAAGGCTCGGTTCTTGTCAGCCACCCGCTGATAGGTGGCGCGGTAAACCTCCTCGGCGCTGCGGCCAATCGGCGCGATGCCGCCGGTGATATAGACCTCCCGCAGGCTATCGGGGAAGAGCGAGAGATAGGTCAGGCAGCAAAAGCCGCCAAAGCTCTGACCCAGCAGGCTCCAGCGATGCTTGGGGCTGAGCTCCTGCCGGATGAACTCGGCATCTTGCACTATGCTGTCGGCGCGAAAATGGCCGAGATACTCCGCCTGCTCGGTCGGTGTCATTTTGGCCAGAATCTGCCCATGGATGGGGCTCGACATCCCGGTGCCACGCTGATCCAGCAGCAGCACTTTGAACTCCTGCAACGCCCGTTTGAGCCAACCACTGTTGGCCGTCGGGCGCGGAGCCCCGAATCCCGGCCCCCCTTGCAGAAAAAGCAGCCAGGGCAACTTCTCATCGAGCTTGTCTTTACGGCAGAGGGTACGGGCAAACAGAGTAATGCTGTCGCCATCCGGCTCATCATGATCGAGGGGAACGGTATAAAAGTGCGGCTCGCAATGAATACCGTCCAGTACATAGCTCAAGGGGCTGTTCATCTGGGATCTCTCCGTCAGGATGGGAACATCATTGACCCCATCATATCCCCGCCCGGCCACAGGGTCACTCCGGTTTTCCAAAATGTTAACAATAGCTTAAAGCTCGAAACATCACCCGACAAGCCGCTCTTCAACAGTGCTGAATTAATTGTTTTGCAGGGGAGATTGACGCCATGGCGCCATTCAACAAAGATGGCTCGCCTGCACAGGAGTGCAGCCATTCAGGCCGACAAAATGGATAAGGGAATGTGATGAAACCGAAGTGGATCAGGGCCAGAAAAAGAGAGAAGAAGCCATGCCCTGGCAGCATGTTGCAGACCGGAATGCTGCTGTTCAGTGCCACCTGTGGCGCGACGCTCTTTTTGGCAGCATGCAACAGCAACTAGAAATGAAAAAGCCCGCTCGATTGAGCGGGCTTTTCGAATTTGGCTCCTCCTACTGGACTTGAACCAGTGACATACGGATTAACAGTCCGCCGTTCTACCGACTGAACTAAGGAGGAATTATGGTGCCCAGAGACGGAATCGAACCGCCGACACGGGGATTTTCAATCCCCTGCTCTACCGACTGAGCTATCTGGGCAACGGCGCGCATTAAACCCTTTCCAGCGCAGAGTGTCAACCATGATGGCACGATAAAAAGCGCGTTCGCTCAACAACCGAACGAAGCGACCATTTATTATCCATTTCAGTCCTGTTTGCCATACTTGCTGGCCTCTGCACGCCCTGCAGGCTGTGCCAATATGATGGAAATTCGAGGTTCAGTGGGTCCGCCGCATTGAGCCGAATCCACTCTGCGAGTATGCTTTGCCGCAATGATACCGCCTGGAGGCAACATGAGTCTGAATATGCAAGAGTGGCGTGATGAGACCACCGAGATCGTCAACGAACTGCTGGCCGATGGCAGCAATCCCGATGCGGATTACGACATCGAGCACCACTTCGCCTGCCAGGATTTCGACCGTCTGGAAAAAGCAGCGGTTGACCTGTTCAAGGCCGGTTTTGAAGTGACCGATGCCGAAGAGATGGAGCTGGATGACGGCGCCACTATCTTCTGCTTCGATGCCACCATCGAGTGCAAGCTGAATGTCGAAGCGATCGTCACCGATATCGCCAAGATGCTGCCCATCCTGGAAAAATATGGGGTGGATTACGATGGCTGGGGCACCTACTTCCAGGATTGATCCTGCCTCCATCGTAAAACAACAAGGCCACCTTGCGGTGGCCTTGTTGTTTCTGACGATCTCTCACACCAGATAGCTGGCAGCAAACTCCGCCGGCGGCAGTGGGCGACTGAACAGATAGCCCTGAAGCCGATCACACCCCGCCTCGGTCAACCACAGCTGCTGCTCGGGTGTCTCTACCCCTTCGGCCGTGATCCGGATCCCCAGCTCATGGCCCAACCCGATGACCGAACGCACGATAGCGGTGGTCGCGCTATTGCTGGCCAGCCCCTGAGTGAAGCTGCGATCCAGCTTGAGGGTCGCCACCTGCAAACGCGGCAGATAGGCCAGTGAACAGTAACCGGTACCAAAGTCGTCGATGGCCAACTGAAAACCGGCGGCAATCAGGTTGTCGAGGTTGGTCTCAATCTCGTCGGCGTTCTCCATCAGTACCCCTTCGGTGATCTCCAGCTCCAGTTGACTGGCCTTGAGACCATGGCGAGCGATGCAGGCAGAGACCCGCTCACAAAGCGCCGGATCACGGAACTGCAGCGGCGAGAGGTTAATGGATAGCACCATATCCGGCTGCGCAGTTTGCCACTGCGCCAGCTGAGCACACCCCTGCTCCAGCATCAACTGGCCAAGCTGACCGATGATCCCCATCTCTTCCGCCAACGGAATGAATTCGTCGGGGGAGATCATCCCAAGCTCGGGATGGGGCCAGCGACAGAGCAGCTCAGCGCCATGCAGCCGGTGGGTGCGGGTACAGATGATGGGCTGATAGACGGCAACCAGCTGGGCGGACTTGATAGCGAGCGGCAACTGGGCGGCGATCAACTGACGCCGCTTGAGCCGGGCATGCAGCTCGGGATCAAACAGGGTGCAGTACTGCTGCTGCCGTTTGCCCTGCGCCAGCGCAGCCTCGGCATGGCTGAGCAACCGCTCGGCATCGCTTGCCCGCCCCTGGGCCAGCCCCAGAAACACCGGTATCTGGATGCGATGATCTTCCACCTGATAGTGCTCCATCAACTGCTGCTGCAGATGCTGGCTCCACCCCTGCAATGGCTCGTTGAAGTCGGGCAACAGCAGGCTGAAGTCATCGGCAGCGACCCGACAGAGCAGGGAACGCGGCGGTACCAGCTGCTGCAACCGCTTGGCCACCTGGCTGAGCAGGCGGTCGGCAATCCGGATCCCGAAGCGATCGTTGATTTCACGAAAATGGTGCAGATCGACCAGCACCAATGTGGCACTGCGTCCCCCAAGATGGCGGCTGGTCTGCAAGAACCGGGAGAGTTTGAGCAGTCCGGTCAGACTGTCGTAGTGCTGCTCCTGCTGCAACTGCGCCTGAGTGGTGCGCAGACCGGTGATGTCACGCCCCAGCGTCAGGATCCCGAGAGAGTGACCATCACCATCGGGGACATCGACCCGGGTAATCTCCATGTGTCGCCCCTGCCCGCTGGCATCCAGCAGACAACACTCGCCATGACCCATCCCCTGCGGCGCCGCCAACCGGAACGGCAGCTGCTGACCCAGCACCTCATCGGCCCCATGGCCGATAAAGTCGAGAAACGCCTGATTGCACTCCAGCAACACCCCGTTGTGATCATCGAAACGAATCAGGTCAGGAATGGCATCGAGCAGAAAACGCTGCAACAACTGCTGCTTTTTGACCGTCTGTTCAAGACTTTTGCGCTGGGCAATCTCGTTAACCACGCCAAACACTGCGCAAGCTTCCCCCTGCGGGGTGTAAAGAGGCACCTTGTGCACCTCCATCCAGCAGGTATTCCCGCCCCGGTTGCAATGAAGCTGCTGATACAGCATCGGCACGCCTCCGGCAAGCAGCTGCTCATCCTCACTGCGAAAGAGATCGCCCCAGGGCATCTCTGCATCTGTCTTGCCGACAACCTCGGCAGGCGACTCCAGTTTGGCTTCACGGGCGAACTCACGATTGGCGAACAGGTAACGCCCATGACTATCCCGACAGAAGATACTCATTGGCAATTGGTCGATGATCTGCTGCAGCAGATCCGAGGTGAGCATGTTGTTCACAGGGGCGCTTATGGAGGAATTTCGAGCAAATCTATGATAGCAAACCAATTTTGTAAAGCATCCCGATCACCTCCCCATAACACCAAACGCTGGATGGTTGCTGACAGAGATTGTCGCTCCGGCGATAATAGGCGCCGGTTGGCCAATGGCCTGGTGATATGGACGAGAGAAACAAGATGAAAAAGATGATGGGGAGCGCATTGGCGCTGCTGCTGGTTGGTTGTGCTGGTGACAATAACGGCGGTGAGGAGTATCGCTACAACCCGCCAATTGCCAAGGCAACCAACAACACTCAGGAAATGGCGATCCCGGTGGATCTGGTGTGGGCTCGCGCCGAGAAGTGGTTCACCGATCACGGCCTCACCATCGAAAACAGCCAGCGTGGCTCCGGCCTGATGACTGCCAACGTCAACCAGTCAGCCGACGGGCTGGAGTGGCTGGACTGCGGCACCATGGGTTCCAAAGTTGCACTGGGCAACCCGAACCTGCAGATAAACCTGATCATCACCCAGAGCGGCAACAGCAGCGTGGCCACCGTCAACGTCAAGGGCAACACCGAGCTGTTCTTCGTTGAATCCTCAGGCGAGCGCGTACCGGCCCCGTCCATCAAGCCGGTCTGTGTCTCCCGCGGTACCCTGGAGCAGAGCCTGTTCGCCACCCTCGGCAACTGATTTCGCTTCCCTGCAAAGATAAAAAAAGCGGCAGATTGCTCTGCCGCTTTTTATTGCCCCGAGTTGGGCTTACTTGTCGATATCGAGCATGTTGTTGGTCAACATGAAATCGATCACCTGGTTGGCCGTGGTGCCAGAACCGCCCGTCAGACTGTCGAAGGTATGGTTCATCAACACAATCTCCTGAGTCACCGGCGCAGTACTGCTCTCCTTGACCTGCAGGTGCACCCCTTCATTGTCCTGGAACACCGAGAGTAGACTCTTCAGATCGGTCGTACTGTGAGAGCCATCGTGATCCAGCAGATCGCTCAGATCCAGCTTGTCACCTTCCAAACGGTTGATGGTGCCTGACCCCTTGTTGAAGTCCATGATGTAATCCTTGGTCAGGGAGCCGGATACTGTATCTCCCTTGTTCCAGACAAAGGTATCAGCCCCTTCCCCACCAATCAGGATGTCATTACCCAAACCACCGATCAGATAGTCATTACCAGCTCCACCATCCAGCACATCGCTTCCACTCCCTCCACGCAGCCCATCTTTACCGTCACCACCGTAGAGATGGTCGTTACCCGAACCACCAAAGATGACATCAGAGCCATTTTGACCATAGATGCGGTCATCACCACCACCACCACCATGAGCAATATCCAGATAGGCATTGCTGTTTGCAGTGATTTTCAGGTCGCTGTTTTCATTGTTGGGGTCTTGCAGCAGAAGCGAATCTGCTCCACGGCTGAAGTTATCCACGGCAAGCTCTGCTGCATCCTGTTTCTGCTGGGAATTGCTATCGAAACCGGATACATGGCTGTCTCCCAGATAGATAATATCGTTACCCTTACCCAGGTAGACCTTGTCGCCACCGACACCCACATCGACAACTATGCCGTTTTCAACGTGCTGCAGCGTCTTGTCGATCGGGGTGCCAGTTCCGGATGTCGACCATTGCACTTTCTGATTACTGGCTGTGGGGTCATACATCTGTACAGAGTCGATCATATCGCCCGTTGACTTGATGTCATAACCCACAACAAAGGTCAGCGTGCTTGCACTGGTGTCACCATCGAGATCTTTCAAGGTGTAACCGAAATCAAGCTTGACCGAGGGCGACACTGCAGCACCAAAGAACTGATAACTGCCGTTATCAAGATCGACAATCAACGAATGCTTGTTATCGATGTAGATAGTCAGCGTTTTGGTTGCTGCATCAAAGCTATGGCTGAGCGCGCTCGAACTGCCTGCAGTAGTAACTGTGCTGCCGTCAAAGTTATACGTCACGCCGCGGATCGTAAGTTGGCCAACAAAACCACCATCAGCACCAACTCCATATCCCTCAACACCGCTCAACAAATTACCGCCTATCGGCTGCACCACAGATTGCAACAGAATGGGTGGCAACTTGGTCACGTCCGGGACAATTACCGCATTGCCATCCACATTCAAGTAACCATCAAATGCAACTTTGTCCAGCTCGCCAGCTGGCACACTGTTCCCCATGCCGTATGCAAGCGCAGTCACCTTATTGTTTTGCAGATGTTTCGTCCACGCAGCAAGTTCACTCGCCTCAATGGTGTTGGGATTGCTGCCATCGCTACCTTCCGGTACACCATCAGAGAGGAAATAGCTTACGTTGGAAGCTCCGGTTAACGGTCTTGCATTACTATTGCCACTCCAAAAACTCTCAGCCCATTTAATGGCGTCGTCGTAATCCGTTCCACCATTTGCAGTCAAGCCATTAATCCATCCTTTGGCCTGCTCAACAGTCATCCAGTAGATGGGGCTACCACTTGTTCCCTGATTCACAATACGTGCTTCAGAACTGAACAATACCAACTGCACCCGGGTTTGCCCTTGCGCCAGATATTGATCCAGCAACTGGTTAGCAGACTCTTTCATAACTTCCAAGCGAGTCTTTCCATTACCGGCTGCAAAGCCCATAGAACCGGAAACATCCAAAACCAGCTGTACGTTGGCACCAACTTTGGTTTCTGACTCCACGGCATGGAAGATCGGGCCAGCAACCGGTACATCGTCACGCACAGCCAAGTCAAACGAGCCAGTGGCAGTCTCAGCTCCAGATTTGCTTACCTCATAGTTGACGGTAAAACGCAGTTCATCCTGGCTGGTCAACACTGTGCTCTGGCCATCTACTGTGTGGCTAAGCGGCTTGAGCAGATTAAAGGTGTAGCTCGGTGGATTAGCACTGTTATCCACCGTCACAGTAAACGCCACATTGGCAGGGTTGTTGCCAAAGTACCCTTTGAGCCCGGCGCCATCCTGAACAACATTGACCGGCTGACCATCAATACCCGTCACCCCGCTCAGACCCGTGATGCCAACAAGTTTGAGTTGTACGCCAGAGACATTGCCACCACTGCCATCAGTCACCTGCAGCGACTGAGTCACAGAAAGCGGGCCGCTAGCAGGCATACCCACAGGCTCAGGCAAGTGTGCATTTCCGCCAGACAAACCATCCTCATCAACCAGACCATTGCCCAGTCGCACAGAGAGATCGTTGTCAGTAATGGTTCCGACTCCGGTCGCACCACCTACAGTCAGAGACAAGGTTTCAGTCTGTTCTACCAGCTTGTCATTCACAGTAGGCACTGACACGGTAAAGCTCGTCACACCGGCTGGTACTGAGATTTTGCCTGTGCTGCTGTTATAGGTAACACCGTGACTGAATTGCAGAGTTCCCCAGTCAGAGTTAGATGCAGCATAAGTACCACTGCCCGCGATTGAGAGGCTGTACTCAGTCGCCACATTAGTCGCACCACTCAAGGTCACAACATGCTGCAAGGTGGCCCCTTCAACCACAGTGGCACTCGATACGCCGGTTACATCAGGGCGCGCCAGCGGGTTGACAGCAAAGCTGCCTTGCGAGCCGTCACCGTCCCGATCATAGGCCTTGAAGGTGAAGTCAATGTCGCCATCACCAACCGGGCGCTGCATCTCTGCATACTGGAAGAACTCCCACTTGCCCGTTGCAGGCGTGAATTGCATCTTGAATATCAAGCTGCCATCACTGGCCTTGCCAACCATGCTGTTGGCACCTTCTGCGGTAATGGTAATTGCCAGACCAGCAGCCGTTTTCAGACCCGTTTCAACGGTGCCGGTAACCAGCTCCAGACGCCCTTTACCATCAGCTCCCCATTGCGGTGCCACTGTCCCCGAGCCATAGGCAATTGCCTGCGGAGTAGAGGAGCCAAGGAACTCGATAGACTTGACGGTAAAGTCGCTGTTGTCCTTGACGTTGAACGAATTGCCGTTATCGGTTGCTTTGATCACCATGGTGTCAAAACCACCCTGCTGCACTTGGAAGTTCTGGTTGTACTCTCCCCCCGCTGCATCCGACCTAAAGGGAAGTGTTGAGATCAGTACTCCGTCACGGTAGAACTCGACCACGCCGCTCTCCAGCTCACCACCGAACATCTTGCTGAACTCGATCTTGGCACCGTAAGCCACAGTGCCGGCATCCAGCTTGATCACAAGCTCTTCAGATACCCCTGAGCCGTCGGCCAGTTTGCGGAAATCGACCTCGTTCTCAATATTGTGGTAAGGGGCTGTCGAGCTTTTGACACCAATGCCTTCGCCCGAGCCATTAACCAGTGCATCAGTCAGAGCCGTAGACATTGAAGAGAGGAACCCTTTAGCCGTAATGGTGAACTTGCCACCATCAATACTGGAACGATCCCCGTTATAGCCGGTCATGCTGAACTTGCCGGTCAATACATCAGGAATACTGGTTTTCACCAGCGAAACCGCTGCAGCATCGCCAGCAATGGGGGCATCATCCTCCACAGTGATAGGCAGCGAAGCACTCGTAGTACTCTGACCATCAGAAACAGAGACTCCGACGTTGAAGCTCAGCGCGTCCTCGGCACCAGTCACCGGATGATCGAGGGCTCCTTTCAGAGTAACGTCATAACCCCAATCTCCTTTGGTACTACCTGCTGGTGCAGTCAGCTTGACATCCAACACAGTCTTGTAGTCCGCACCACCCAAGGTACCGGTATACCCGGTCAACACCTTGCCTGACGCATCCCAACTCCACTTCACATCTAGTCCGCCAGACTTGAGCCCAGACGGGCCAGAGAGGCTGACCGTCACGCTACTGCTATCGATATCCCCCACTGTAATAGTGCCGCTAGCGATGGTCGCATTGGTGGTATCAGTATTACCTGTGGTATCAGGCAACCCGTTGGCCAGCCCCTCTTCAGACACCACAGCAGGTTTATTGATCACCACGGTAGGCGGCGCATCGTTGTCAATAATGGTTGCAGTACCGGTCGTGCCATAACCATTAGCCGTAGCCGTCAGGTTGTAGCGCTCCGAGCTTTCCTGCTGAGTGTCATCGATCGTGTTGACCTTGACTTGGAAGCCAGTCTGGCCCGCCGGCACGCTGACACTGAAGCTGCCATTGGCAGCCACAGCCACGCTCTGGCTCACGCTACCAATCACCACGGTCACAGTGGTGCCGGTGAAGTCTACCCCCTTGGTGGCGCTGTCGCCTGCCAAGGTCAGGTTGACGGTGGTGGCTGTGGTGCTGGCGTTGGAGAGGTTCACGCTGAAGGTGTTGGCACTGCCTTCCGCCACGCTGTCGCCCACCACGCTGCTAACCTTCGGCAGATCGGCCTCATCAGTGATAATTGACTCGGTACTGCCTTTAACAGCGTTAATCTCGATAGCTTCAAACGCAGTGTTGGTTTTCACACCGCTGATTGAAGCGGTTAACTTCTCATTGCCTTCATAAATCGTGTCATTGACTGTCGTAACGGTGAACTCAGCCTTGCCATTTGCACCGATTGTCACACTGGCCGGGCGACCGTTGGTGTCGCTGTTATTAGCTGCAGCACCGCCCCAGCTAAGGTTGAGAACCACCTCTTTACCTGCAGGCAAGGCAACAAGATTGCCGTTTTTATCAACCAAGCTGATGGTGAACTTCAGCTGGCCACCTTCCGCCACGCTCGATTTATCAACCTCAATCTGGGCATACACTGAGTCGCCTTCCCCGTTGGGCTCGTCGGTCACCTTGGTGGTCACCGTCTCTTTGCCCAGCGTCAGCTTCTCGAAGCTGTCACCACCGCTCACCCCGGTCAGGGTGGCGCTCAGGTCTTTCTGGCCACCGACGTACACATCATCCCCTGCGGTCACGGTCACGCTGCCGCTGGTCTGGCCCGCTGCGATGGTGATGGTCTGGCCGTTGCTCAGGGTAAAGCTCAGACCGTTGTGGCCACTCACCGGCAGGCCGTCCTTATTGGTCAGGGTCACGGTGTAGGTCACCGTGCCACCTTCGGACACGGTGGGCTTGTCTGCACTCAGGGTGGCAACCACTTCACTTTCGGTATCGCTGATGGTGACGGTGGCATCGCCACCAAGCTCCAGGTTCTCGAAGGTTTTGCCCACCACCGTGGCACTGTCGATCCCCACGGTCAGGGTATCGCCATCCTTGAACACGTCATCGCCCTGCGCCGCCGGGCTGTAGGTCACGCTGGTCTGGCCCGCCGCGATTGTCACACTCTTGCCATCGCTCAGGGTCACGGTCAGATCGCGATCCAGTACCTGGCTCACCTTGATGGTGAACACCGGCTGGTCAGCTTCGGTCACATCACCGTTGCTCTCGATGGTCACCGAAACCTTGTCGCCTTCCCCGTTGGGCTCGTCAGTCACCTTGGTGGTCACCGTCTCTTTGCCCAGCGTCAGCTTCTCGAAGCTGTCACCACCGCTCACCCCGGTCAGGGTGGCGCTCAGGTCTTTCTGGCCACCGACGTACACATCATCCCCTGCGGTCACGGTCACGCTGCCGCTGGTCTGGCCCGCTGCGATGGTGATGGTCTGGCCGTTGCTCAGGGTGAAGCTCAGACCGTTGTGGCCACTCACCGGCAGGCCGTCCTTATTGGTCAGGGTCACGGTGTAGGTCACCGTGCCACCTTCGGACACGGTGGGCTTGTCTGCACTCAGGGTGGCAACCACTTCACTTTCGGTATCGCTGATGGTGACGGTGGCATCGCCACCAAGCTCCAGGTTCTCGAAGGTTTTGCCCACCACCGTGGCACTGTCGATCCCCACGGTCAGGGTATCGCCATCCTTGAACACGTCATCGCCCTGCGCCGCCGGGCTGTAGGTCACGCTGGTCTGGCCCGCCGCGATTGTCACACTCTTGCCATCGCTCAGGGTCACGGTCAGATCGCGATCCAGTACCTGGCTCACCTTGATGGTGAACACCGGCTGGTCAGCTTCGGTCACATCACCGTTGCTCTCGATGGTCACCGAAACCTTGTCGCCTTCCCCGTTGGGCTCGTCAGTCACCTTGGTGGTCACCGTCTCTTTGCCCAGCGTCAGCTTCTCGAAGCTGTCACCACCGCTCACCCCGGTCAGGGTGGCGCTCAGGTCTTTCTGGCCACCGACGTACACATCATCCCCTGCGGTCACGGTCACGCTGCCGCTGGTCTGGCCCGCTGCGATGGTGATGGTCTGGCCGTTGCTCAGGGTGAAGCTCAGACCGTTGTGGCCACTCACCGGCAGGCCGTCCTTATTGGTCAGGGTCACGGTGTAGGTCACCGTGCCACCTTCGGACACGGTGGGCTTGTCTGCACTCAGGGTGGCAACCACTTCACTTTCGGTATCGCTGATGGTGACGGTGGCATCGCCACCAAGCTCCAGGTTCTCGAAGGTTTTGCCCACCACCGTGGCACTGTCGATCCCCACGGTCAGGGTATCGCCATCCTTGAACACGTCATCGCCCTGCGCCGCCGGGCTGTAGGTCACGCTGGTCTGGCCCGCCGCGATTGTCACACTCTTGCCATCGCTCAGGGTCACGGTCAGATCGCGATCCAGTACCTGGCTCACCTTGATGGTGAACACCGGCTGGTCAGCTTCGGTCACATCACCGTTGCTCTCGATGGTCACCGAAACCTTGTCGCCTTCCCCGTCAGGCTCGTCAGTCACCTTGGTGGTCACCGTCTCTTTGCCCAGCGTCAGCTTCTCGAAGCTGTCACCACCGCTCACCCCGGTCAGGGTGGCGCTCAGGTCTTTCTGGCCACCGACGTACACATCATCCCCTGCGGTCACGGTCACGCTGCCGCTGGTCTGGCCCGCTGCGATGGTGATGGTCTGGCCGTTGCTCAGGGTAAAGCTCAGACCGTTGTGGCCACTCACCGGCAGGCCGTCCTTATTGGTCAGGGTCACGGTGTAGGTCACCGTGCCACCTTCGGACACGGTGGGCTTGTCTGCACTCAGGGTGGCAACCACTTCACTTTCGGTATCGCTGATGGTGACGGTGGCATCGCCACCAAGCTCCAGGTTCTCGAAGGTTTTGCCCACTACCGTGGCACTGTCGATCCCCACGGTCAGGGTATCGCCATCCTTGAACACGTCCTCGCCTTGCGCCGCCGGGCTGTAGGTCACGCTGGTCTGGCCCGCCGCGATTGTCACACTCTTGCCATCGCTCAGGGTCACGGTCAGATCGCGATCCAGTACCTGGCTCACCTTGATGGTGAACACCGGCTGGTCAGCTTCGGTCACATCACCGTTGCTCTCGATGGTCACCGAAACCTTGTCGCCTTCCCCGTCAGGCTCGTCAGTCACCTTGGTGGTCACCGTCTCTTTGCCCAGCGTCAGCTTCTCGAAGCTGTCACCACCGCTCACCCCGGTCAGGGTGGCGCTCAGGTCTTTCTGGCCACCGACGTACACATCATCCCCTGCGGTCACGGTCACGCTGCCGCTGGTCTGGCCCGCTGCGATGGTGATGGTCTGGCCGTTGCTCAGGGTGAAGCTCAGACCGTTGTGGCCACTCACCGGCAGGCCGTCCTTATTGGTCAGGGTCACGGTGTAGGTCACCGTGCCACCTTCGGACACGGTGGGCTTGTCTGCACTCAGGGTGGCAACCACTTCACTTTCGGTATCGCTGATGGTGACGGTGGCATCGCCACCAAGCTCCAGGTTCTCGAAGGTTTTGCCCACCACCGTGGCACTGTCGATCCCCACGGTCAGGGTATCGCCATCCTTGAACACGTCATCGCCCTGCGCCGCCGGGCTGTAGGTCACGCTGGTCTGGCCCGCCGCGATTGTCACACTCTTGCCATCGCTCAGGGTCACGGTCAGATCGCGATCCAGTACCTGGCTCACCTTGATGGTGAACACCGGCTGGTCAGCTTCGGTCACATCACCGTTGCTCTCGATGGTCACCGAAACCTTGTCGCCTTCCCCGTCAGGCTCGTCAGTCACCTTGGTGGTCACCGTCTCTTTGCCCAGCGTCAGCTTCTCGAAGCTGTCACCACCGCTCACCCCGGTCAGGGTGGCGCTCAGGTCTTTCTGGCCACCGACGTACACATCATCCCCTGCGGTCACGGTCACGCTGCCGCTGGTCTGGCCCGCTGCGATGGTGATGGTCTGGCCGTTGCTCAGGGTAAAGCTCAGACCGTTGTGGCCACTCACCGGCAGGCCGTCCTTATTGGTCAGGGTCACGGTGTAGGTCACCGTGCCACCTTCGGACACGGTGGGCTTGTCTGCACTCAGGGTGGCAACCACTTCACTTTCGGTATCGCTGATGGTGACGGTGGCATCGCCACCAAGCTCCAGGTTCTCGAAGGTTTTGCCCACTACCGTGGCACTGTCGATCCCCACGGTCAGGGTATCGCCATCCTTGAACACGTCCTCGCCTTGCGCCGCCGGGCTGTAGGTCACGCTGGTCTGGCCCGCCGCGATTGTCACACTCTTGCCATCGCTCAGGGTCACGGTCAGATCGCGATCCAGTACCTGGCTCACCTTGATGGTGAACACCGGCTGGTCAGCTTCGGTCACATCACCGTTGCTCTCGATGGTCACCGAAACCTTGTCGCCTTCCCCGTTGGGCTCGTCAGTCACCTTGGTGGTCACCGTCTCTTTGCCCAGCGTCAGCTTCTCGAAGCTGTCACCACCGCTCACCCCGGTCAGGGTGGCGCTCAGGTCTTTCTGGCCACCGACGTACACATCATCCCCTGCGGTCACGGTCACGCTGCCGCTGGTCTGGCCCGCTGCGATGGTGATGGTCTGGCCGTTGCTCAGGGTAAAGCTCAGACCGTTGTGGCCACTCACCGGCAGGCCGTCCTTATTGGTCAGGGTCACGGTGTAGGTCACCGTGCCACCTTCGGACACGGTGGGCTTGTCTGCACTCAGGGTGGCAACCACTTCACTTTCGGTATCGCTGATGGTGACGGTGGCATCGCCACCAAGCTCCAGGTTCTCGAAGGTTTTGCCCACCACCGTGGCACTGTCGATCCCCACGGTCAGGGTATCGCCATCCTTGAACACGTCCTCGCCTTGCGCCGCCGGGCTGTAGGTCACGCTGGTCTGGCCCGCCGCGATTGTCACACTCTTGCCATCGCTCAGGGTCACGGTCAGATCGCGATCCAGTACCTGGCTCACCTTGATGGTGAACACCGGCTGGTCAGCTTCGGTCACATCACCGTTGCTCTCGATGGTCACCGAAACCTTGTCGCCTTCCCCGTTGGGCTCGTCAGTCACCTTGGTGGTCACCGTCTCTTTGCCCAGCGTCAGCTTCTCGAAGCTGTCACCACCGCTCACCCCGGTCAGGGTGGCGCTCAGGTCTTTCTGGCCACCGACGTACACATCATCCCCTGCGGTCACGGTCACGCTGCCGCTGGTCTGGCCCGCTGCGATGGTGATGGTCTGGCCGTTGCTCAGGGTAAAGCTCAGACCGTTGTGGCCACTCACCGGCAGGCCGTCCTTGCTGGTCAGGGTCACGGTGTAGGTCACCGTGCCACCTTCGGACACGGTGGGCTTGTCTGCACTCAGGGTGGCAACCACTTCACTTTCGGTATCGCTGATGGTGACGGTGGCATCGCCACCAAGCTCCAGGTTCTCGAAGATTTTGCCCACCACCGTGGCACTGTCGATCCCCACGGTCAGGGTATCGCCATCCTTGAACACGTCCTCGCCTTGCGCCGCCGGGCTGTAGGTCACGCTGGTCTGGCCCGCCGCGATTGTCACACTCTTGCCATCGCTCAGGGTCACGGTCAGATCGCGATCCAGTACCTGGCTCACCTTGATGGTGAACACCGGCTGGTCAGCTTCGGTCACATCACCGTTGCTCTCGATGGTCACCGAAACCTTGTCGCCTTCCCCGTTGGGCTCGTCAGTCACCTTGGTGGTCACCGTCTCTTTGCCCAGCGTCAGCTTCTCGAAGCTGTCACCACCGCTCACCCCGGTCAGGGTGGCGCTCAGGTCTTTCTGGCCACCGACGTACACATCATCCCCTGCGGTCACGGTCACGCTGCCGCTGGTCTGGCCCGCTGCGATGGTGATGGTCTGGCCGTTGCTCAGGGTAAAGCTCAGACCGTTGTGGCCACTCACCGGCAGGCCGTCCTTGCTGGTCAGGGTCACGGTGTAGGTCACCGTGCCACCTTCGGACACGGTGGGCTTGTCTGCACTCAGGGTGGCAACCACTTCACTTTCGGTATCGCTGATGGTGACGGTGGCATCGCCACCAAGCTCCAGGTTCTCGAAGGTTTTGCCCACCACCGTGGCACTGTCGATCCCCACGGTCAGGGTATCGCCATCCTTGAACACGTCCTCGCCTTGCGCCGCCGGGCTGTAGGTCACGCTGGTCTGGCCCGCCGCGATTGTCACACTCTTGCCATCGCTCAGGGTCACGGTCAGATCGCGATCCAGTACCTGGCTCACCTTGATGGTGAACACCGGCTGGTCAGCTTCGGTCACATCACCGTTGCTCTCGATGGTCACCGAAACCTTGTCGCCTTCCCCGTTGGGCTCGTCAGTCACCTTGGTGGTCACCGTCTCTTTGCCCAGCGTCAGCTTCTCGAAGCTGTCACCACCGCTCACCCCGGTCAGGGTGGCGCTCAGGTCTTTCTGGCCACCGACGTACACATCATCCCCTGCGGTCACGGTCACGCTGCCGCTGGTCTGGCCCGCTGCGATGGTGATGGTCTGGCCGTTGCTCAGGGTGAAGCTCAGACCGTTGTGGCCACTCACCGGCAGGCCGTCCTTATTGGTCAGGGTCACGGTGTAGGTCACCGTGCCACCTTCGGACACGGTGGGCTTGTCTGCACTCAGGGTGGCAACCACTTCACTTTCGGTATCGCTGATGGTGACGGTGGCATCGCCACCAAGCTCCAGGTTCTCGAAGGTTTTGCCCACCACCGTGGCACTGTCGATCCCCACGGTCAGGGTATCGCCATCCTTGAACACGTCATCGCCCTGCGCCGCCGGGCTGTAGGTCACGCTGGTCTGGCCCGCCGCGATTGTCACACTCTTGCCATCGCTCAGGGTCACGGTCAGATCGCGATCCAGTACCTGGCTCACCTTGATGGTGAACACCGGCTGGTCAGCTTCGGTCACATCACCGTTGCTCTCGATGGTCACCGAAACCTTGTCGCCTTCCCCGTTGGGCTCGTCAGTCACCTTGGTGGTCACCGTCTCTTTGCCCAGCGTCAGCTTCTCGAAGCTGTCACCACCGCTCACCCCGGTCAGGGTGGCGCTCAGGTCTTTCTGGCCACCGACGTACACATCATCCCCTGCGGTCACGGTCACGCTGCCGCTGGTCTGGCCCGCTGCGATGGTGATGGTCTGGCCGTTGCTCAGGGTGAAGCTCAGACCGTTGTGGCCACTCACCGGCAGGCCGTCCTTATTGGTCAGGGTCACGGTGTAGGTCACCGTGCCACCTTCGGACACGGTGGGCTTGTCTGCACTCAGGGTGGCAACCACTTCACTTTCGGTATCGCTGATGGTGACGGTGGCATCGCCACCAAGCTCCAGGTTCTCGAAGGTTTTGCCCACCACCGTGGCACTGTCGATCCCCACGGTCAGGGTATCGCCATCCTTGAACACGTCATCGCCCTGCGCCGCCGGGCTGTAGGTCACGCTGGTCTGGCCCGCCGCGATTGTCACACTCTTGCCATCGCTCAGGGTCACGGTCAGATCGCGATCCAGTACCTGGCTCACCTTGATGGTGAACACCGGCTGGTCAGCTTCGGTCACATCACCGTTGCTCTCGATGGTCACCGAAACCTTGTCGCCTTCCCCGTTGGGCTCGTCAGTCACCTTGGTGGTCACCGTCTCTTTGCCCAGCGTCAGCTTCTCGAAGCTGTCACCACCGCTCACCCCGGTCAGGGTGGCGCTCAGGTCTTTCTGGCCACCGACGTACACATCATCCCCTGCGGTCACGGTCACGCTGCCGCTGGTCTGGCCCGCTGCGATGGTGATGGTCTGGCCGTTGCTCAGGGTGAAGCTCAGACCGTTGTGGCCACTCACCGGCAGGCCGTCCTTATTGGTCAGGGTCACGGTGTAGGTCACCGTGCCACCTTCGGACACGGTGGGCTTGTCTGCACTCAGGGTGGCAACCACTTCACTTTCGGTATCGCTGATGGTGACGGTGGCATCGCCACCAAGCTCCAGGTTCTCGAAGGTTTTGCCCACCACCGTGGCACTGTCGATCCCCACGGTCAGGGTATCGCCATCCTTGAACACGTCATCGCCCTGCGCCGCCGGGCTGTAGGTCACGCTGGTCTGGCCCGCCGCGATTGTCACACTCTTGCCATCGCTCAGGGTCACGGTCAGATCGCGATCCAGTACCTGGCTCACCTTGATGGTGAACACCGGCTGGTCAGCTTCGGTCACATCACCGTTGCTCTCGATGGTCACCGAAACCTTGTCGCCTTCCCCGTTGGGCTCGTCAGTCACCTTGGTGGTCACCGTCTCTTTGCCCAGCGTCAGCTTCTCGAAGCTGTCACCACCGCTCACCCCGGTCAGGGTGGCGCTCAGGTCTTTCTGGCCACCGACGTACACATCATCCCCTGCGGTCACGGTCACGCTGCCGCTGGTCTGGCCCGCTGCGATGGTGATGGTCTGGCCGTTGCTCAGGGTGAAGCTCAGACCGTTGTGGCCACTCACCGGCAGGCCGTCCTTATTGGTCAGGGTCACGGTGTAGGTCACCGTGCCACCTTCGGACACGGTGGGCTTGTCTGCACTCAGGGTGGCAACCACTTCACTTTCGGTATCGCTGATGGTGACGGTGGCATCGCCACCAAGCTCCAGGTTCTCGAAGGTTTTGCCCACCACCGTGGCACTGTCGATCCCCACGGTCAGGGTATCGCCATCCTTGAACACGTCATCGCCCTGCGCCGCCGGGCTGTAGGTCACGCTGGTCTGGCCCGCCGCGATTGTCACACTCTTGCCATCGCTCAGGGTCACGGTCAGATCGCGATCCAGTACCTGGCTCACCTTGATGGTGAACACCGGCTGGTCAGCTTCGGTCACATCACCGTTGCTCTCGATGGTCACCGAAACCTTGTCGCCTTCCCCGTTGGGCTCGTCAGTCACCTTGGTGGTCACCGTCTCTTTGCCCAGCGTCAGCTTCTCGAAGCTGTCACCACCGCTCACCCCGGTCAGGGTGGCGCTCAGGTCTTTCTGGCCACCGACGTACACATCATCCCCTGCGGTCACGGTCACGCTGCCGCTGGTCTGGCCCGCTGCGATGGTGATGGTCTGGCCGTTGCTCAGGGTGAAGCTCAGACCGTTGTGGCCACTCACCGGCAGGCCGTCCTTATTGGTCAGGGTCACGGTGTAGGTCACCGTGCCACCTTCGGACACGGTGGGCTTGTCTGCACTCAGGGTGGCAACCACTTCACTTTCGGTATCGCTGATGGTGACGGTGGCATCGCCACCAAGCTCCAGGTTCTCGAAGGTTTTGCCCACCACCGTGGCACTGTCGATCCCCACGGTCAGGGTATCGCCATCCTTGAACACGTCATCGCCCTGCGCCGCCGGGCTGTAGGTCACGCTGGTCTGGCCCGCCGCGATTGTCACACTCTTGCCATCGCTCAGGGTCACGGTCAGATCGCGATCCAGTACCTGGCTCACCTTGATGGTGAACACCGGCTGGTCAGCTTCGGTCACATCACCGTTGCTCTCGATGGTCACCGAAACCTTGTCGCCTTCCCCGTTGGGCTCGTCAGTCACCTTGGTGGTCACCGTCTCTTTGCCCAGCGTCAGCTTCTCGAAGCTGTCACCACCGCTCACCCCGGTCAGGGTGGCGCTCAGGTCTTTCTGGCCACCGACGTACACATCATCCCCTGCGGTCACGGTCACGCTGCCGCTGGTCTGGCCCGCTGCGATGGTGATGGTCTGGCCGTTGCTCAGGGTGAAGCTCAGACCGTTGTGGCCACTCACCGGCAGGCCGTCCTTATTGGTCAGGGTCACGGTGTAGGTCACCGTGCCACCTTCGGACACGGTGGGCTTGTCTGCACTCAGGGTGGCAACCACTTCACTTTCGGTATCGCTGATGGTGACGGTGGCATCGCCACCAAGCTCCAGGTTCTCGAAGGTTTTGCCCACCACCGTGGCACTGTCGATCCCCACGGTCAGGGTATCGCCATCCTTGAACACGTCATCGCCCTGCGCCGCCGGGCTGTAGGTCACGCTGGTCTGGCCCGCCGCGATTGTCACACTCTTGCCATCGCTCAGGGTCACGGTCAGATCGCGATCCAGTACCTGGCTCACCTTGATGGTGAACACCGGCTGGTCAGCTTCGGTCACATCACCGTTGCTCTCGATGGTCACCGAAACCTTGTCGCCTTCCCCGTTGGGCTCGTCAGTCACCTTGGTGGTCACCGTCTCTTTGCCCAGCGTCAGCTTCTCGAAGCTGTCACCACCGCTCACCCCGGTCAGGGTGGCGCTCAGGTCTTTCTGGCCACCGACGTACACATCATCCCCTGCGGTCACGGTCACGCTGCCGCTGGTCTGGCCCGCTGCGATGGTGATGGTCTGGCCGTTGCTCAGGGTGAAGCTCAGACCGTTGTGGCCACTCACCGGCAGGCCGTCCTTATTGGTCAGGGTCACGGTGTAGGTCACCGTGCCACCTTCGGACACGGTGGGCTTGTCTGCACTCAGGGTGGCAACCACTTCACTTTCGGTATCGCTGATGGTGACGGTGGCATCGCCACCAAGCTCCAGGTTCTCGAAGGTTTTGCCCACCACCGTGGCACTGTCGATCCCCACGGTCAGGGTATCGCCATCCTTGAACACGTCATCGCCCTGCGCCGCCGGGCTGTAGGTCACGCTGGTCTGGCCCGCCGCGATTGTCACACTCTTGCCATCGCTCAGGGTCACGGTCAGATCGCGATCCAGTACCTGGCTCACCTTGATGGTGAACACCGGCTGGTCAGCTTCGGTCACATCACCGTTGCTCTCGATGGTCACCGAAACCTTGTCGCCTTCCCCGTTGGGCTCGTCAGTCACCTTGGTGGTCACCGTCTCTTTGCCCAGCGTCAGCTTCTCGAAGCTGTCACCACCGCTCACCCCGGTCAGGGTGGCGCTCAGGTCTTTCTGGCCACCGACGTACACATCATCCCCTGCGGTCACGGTCACGCTGCCGCTGGTCTGGCCCGCTGCGATGGTGATGGTCTGGCCGTTGCTCAGGGTGAAGCTCAGACCGTTGTGGCCACTCACCGGCAGGCCGTCCTTATTGGTCAGGGTCACGGTGTAGGTCACCGTGCCACCTTCGGACACGGTGGGCTTGTCTGCACTCAGGGTGGCAACCACTTCACTTTCGGTATCGCTGATGGTGACGGTGGCATCGCCACCAAGCTCCAGGTTCTCGAAGGTTTTGCCCACCACCGTGGCACTGTCGATCCCCACGGTCAGGGTATCGCCATCCTTGAACACGTCATCGCCCTGCGCCGCCGGGCTGTAGGTCACGCTGGTCTGGCCCGCCGCGATTGTCACACTCTTGCCATCGCTCAGGGTCACGGTCAGATCGCGATCCAGTACCTGGCTCACCTTGATGGTGAACACCGGCTGGTCAGCTTCGGTCACATCACCGTTGCTCTCGATGGTCACCGAAACCTTGTCGCCTTCCCCGTTGGGCTCGTCAGTCACCTTGGTGGTCACCGTCTCTTTGCCCAGCGTCAGCTTCTCGAAGCTGTCACCACCGCTCACCCCGGTCAGGGTGGCGCTCAGGTCTTTCTGGCCACCGACGTACACATCATCCCCTGCGGTCACGGTCACGCTGCCGCTGGTCTGGCCCGCTGCGATGGTGATGGTCTGGCCGTTGCTCAGGGTGAAGCTCAGACCGTTGTGGCCACTCACCGGCAGGCCGTCCTTATTGGTCAGGGTCACGGTGTAGGTCACCGTGCCACCTTCGGACACGGTGGGCTTGTCTGCACTCAGGGTGGCAACCACTTCACTTTCGGTATCGCTGATGGTGACGGTGGCATCGCCACCAAGCTCCAGGTTCTCGAAGGTTTTGCCCACCACCGTGGCACTGTCGATCCCCACGGTCAGGGTATCGCCATCCTTGAACACGTCATCGCCCTGCGCCGCCGGGCTGTAGGTCACGCTGGTCTGGCCCGCCGCGATTGTCACACTCTTGCCATCGCTCAGGGTCACGGTCAGATCGCGATCCAGTACCTGGCTCACCTTGATGGTGAACACCGGCTGGTCAGCTTCGGTCACATCACCGTTGCTCTCGATGGTCACCGAAACCTTGTCGCCTTCCCCGTTGGGCTCGTCGGTCACCTTGGTGGTCACCGCCCCCGGCAACACCGGGGCCTTCTCGTAGCCACCGCCACTGGTCTCGCTCACGCTGACCTGGAACTGCTCGGCCGGCTCAGCATAGACGTCATCCAGGGTCGCCACGTCGAAGCTCACCGAGGTGGTGCCCGCCTTGATGACCACGTCGCGGGTCACCGCCTGGACATCACCGTTGTCGGTGGTGATATGACCCACCACCACCTTGACGGTCAGATCCGTTTTCGGGGCGTCGCTGATGCTCAGGGTGTAGTTGGCCTTGCCCCCCTCGACCACATTGGCATCGCCGGTCAGGGTCAGGGTCGGCGCATCCTGATCATCCACCACTTTATTGGTGATGGTGCCAGTGGTAACAACGCTCTCGTAATTGCCACCACTGGTCTTGTCGATAGTGACACTTAGTGACTCTTCACCTTGCTGATATATGTCATCTCCACGAACCGGTACCAGTTCACTGTTGGCACTGCTGCTGCCCACCGGAATGGTGATCACCACCCCGTTGGAGAGGGTCACGGCCAGCGGGCTGCCGGTCACCGGGTTGCTGACACTGGCGGTGTAGACAATGCTGCCGCCCTCGATCACGGTCTGGCCGTTGGTGGCCGAGCTCAGGGTCACGGTGGTAGTGTCTACAGTGTCGACCACGTCGGTGGTCACCTTGCTGCTGGTGTCCAGCTGTTCATAGTTGCCACCGCTGCTGCCGGTGATACTCACCGTCAGGCTGCTGCCATCTTTGTAAACGTCGTCACTCGGGGCATCGACCGTCACACTGCCGCTCAACTCACCCGCCTTGATGGTGATGCTGGCGCCGTTGGACAGGGTCAGCACCAGGTCACTCTGCGGGGCGTTGTTGACGCTGGCACTGTAGGTGATCTGCCCACCTTCGTTGACCTGCGCCGGAGCACCCAGGGTCACGGTGGTGGTGTCGACAGTGTCGTTAATCTGGGTAGTCGTTGAAGGTCCAGTGATAATCTGGTTGAAACCACCACCCTGAGTACCGGTAATCGAAACGGAGATCGTTGACGGGTCGACATAAGGGCTGTCTGCTGGAGCAGCAACAGTGACTGAACCGGAACTCTGGCCGACGGGAATGGTGATCACTGCACCATTTGACAGCTGAATAACCAAGTCAGAACCAAAAACAGGTTCATCTAATGTCGCAGTAAAGGTGATAAACCCACCTTCATTCACCTGTGCATCCGCACTCAAGACAAGGTTGGCGGAGGTAAAAAGAGGATCATCTTCACCAACGGCTTCAAGCGGCGGCTCGCCATCGGTGTTGTAGGTGGTATCGAAGGTGGCTTCAGCAATGGTTGCGGAACCGGTACGGTCGATGGTGACAAAACCGCCGTTGCCACTGGCACCGGCTACGCCCCCAATACCGCCACCACCGGCAGCAGGTGCACCGCCTGCTGCAGAGGCTTCAAAGGCCTGGGTCGGGTCAGCGCCACCCAAGATCGCCTGTTGCAAGGCACTGATATCATCAGGAGTGCCAGCGACTCCATTTTGCGCCAGCTGGGGAGCATCTCCCTCTTCGGCAGGCTCACTCTGCTCGCTGGTTGGTTGCACAGTGAACGACTGTCCGCCACCCATGAAACTGGCGCCATCCGGCGACATGATCACCGCCCCTTTCGGCAGCACATCACCTTCAGCCAACAGCTTCCGGCTGCCATCTGCGGCCACCAGATAAATTTGTCCTTTGAGTTGGGTTACGGTTACGCCCTGTTCCAAGGTAACGGCATTGGTAATCATGTTCTCTCCTGAATCCTGATTTGCATGCAATAAGCCACAGTCTACTTTGCAGACTGAGGGAAAAAATAACCAGCTCGAAAATTCGAAAGGATAGACCGATTTGAGGCTGAACTGTTCAGCCAGACAGAAGTGTGTAAAACGAGGTTGCGAGAATGGCAAAAACCAAAATTATCAATAAATTACAGAATGATGACGGGAGCATGACAAAGCATGCTCCCGTCAGGATTAACCCTAGGCCCCCGCCCAGAGGATGATAGCCAGCAGCTGTGGCGAGATGATCCGCAGGAACATAACCAGCGGGTAGACAGTGGCGTATGAGAGCGCACTGGCGCCACTGGTCGGGTGCATGGCGTTGGCAAAGGCCAGCGCGGGAGGATCTGTCATGGAGCCGGCCAGCAAGCCGCACAGGGTCAGATAGTTCATCTTGCCGTAGAGGCGCGCCAGCACACCGACTACCAGCAGCGGGATCAGGGTAATCGCCATACCGTAGAGCATCCAGGCTGGGCCATCACCGTTGATCAGGGTATCGACGAAGCCGGCACCGGACTTGAAGCCGACCACCGCCAGAAACAGCACGATCCCGATCTCCCGCAGCGCCAGGTTGGCGCTGGGTGGCATGAACCAGTAGAGCTTGCCGATGCTGCCGATCCGCGACAGGATCAGCGCCACCACCAGCGGCCCACCCGCCAGACCCAATTTGAGAGCGGCCGGGAAACCGGGCAGGTAGAAGGGGATGGAACCGAGCAATACACCGAGGCCAATCCCGATAAATACCGGCAACATCTGCACCTGCTGCAGTTTTTGCTGCACGTTGCCGACCACATTGGTCACCGCTTCGATGGCGTCGAGACGGCCAACCAGGTTGAGGATGTCACCAAACTGCAGGCTAGTCTGACTGGTCGGCACCAGTTCGATACCAGCCCGGTTGAGACGGGAGATCACCACGTCATAGCGCTGTTTGATGTCCAGATCGCGGATCTTCTTGCCAAGAACCTGCTCGTTGGTCACTACAACCCGCTCGACGCGCAGATCGGTGCCGCGGGTCGAGAGCGAGGTCTCCACCTCCTCCCCCAACACCAGCAACACCTTGTGCAGCGCGTGGCGCTCACCCACCAGATGCAGCAAGTCACCCAGTTCGATACGGGATTCCGGCCGTGGCACCATCAGCTCGTCGCCCCGTTTGAGCCGTGAACAGATGACATCAGACTCGTCGAGACTCGGGATCTCGCTCAGCATCAGGCCGTGCATATTGGGGTTGCGCACCGCGATGTTGATGGTCTGCAAGCTCTCCTTGGTTTTACCGGTTTGTAGCTCGAACTGGGCGGCTTCATCGTCGATCTTGATGCGAAAGAAGACCCTGACCAGCCACATGGTGAGCAAAATGCCACAGATACCAAACGGATAGGCAACCGCATATCCCATCCCCATCAGGCCGGTAGAACCGGGCGCGGCGCCCAGCTCGGCCAGGATCTGCTGGCCCGCACCGAGGGATGGCGTATTGGTGACGGCACCGGAGAAGACCCCCAGAATGACCGGCAACGGCACATCGAAAAATTGATGCAAGCCAGCGGCCACCACGCAGCCAAGGATGACCAGCAAGGCGGCAAAGGCGTTGAGTTTGAGACCCGAACTGCGCAATGACGAGAAGAAACCCGGCCCGACCTGGATGCCGATGGTATAGACAAACAGGATCAGGCCAAATTCTTGAATAAAGTGAAGCGTTTGTGCATCCAGCGCGAGATCGGAGGCGCCTGCAAAGTGACCTACTATGATGCCGCCGAACAGCACCCCCCCTATTCCCAAGCCAACGCCATAGACTCGCCAGTTTCCCAGCCAGAGTCCTAGCACTGCCACCAGCGACAACATGCTGATGGAAAGCGCGATTTCACTCATTTCGTGCATCCTTTGCGAATTGAACTGGCCCTAGCTTGTCAGCAAACGCTGATGCCAACTGTGTGATACCGCACGAATTTATCCTTTTACGCGCTAAAAATACCAATTAAGGGCTAGTTGCAAGACGTTAGGCGACGTAGCCGTAAATGGCCATAAAGTGACAAACGCTGCCACCCAGCACAAAGAGATGCCAGATGGCGTGGTTATAGGGAATCCGCTTGGCCACATAGAAGATGACCCCGAAGCTGTAGATAAGGCCACCAAGCCCGAGCAGCAGCAGCCCCTCACCGGCCAGATGGATGTAGAGCTGATAGATGACCACCAGCGACAGCCAGCCCAGCATCAGGTAGGTAAAGAGCGACAACTTCTTGAAGCGATTGATAAACACCAGCTTGAACACCACACCAGCCAGCGCCAGGGCCCAGATCACCACCATCAAGCCCTTCGCCAGCGGCGTGTCGAGCGCCACCAGCAGAAAGGGGGTATAGGTGCCGGCAATCAGCAGATAGATGGCGCAGTGATCAAACACCTTGCACCAACGTCTGGCCCGCCCTTCCGCCATGCTGTGATAGAGGGTCGAGGCGAGATAGAGCAGCACCAGACTGCCGCCATAAAGGCTGTAGCTCACCAGCGCCTGTGTACCCTGTCCCCATCCCTTGATGAGCAACAGCACCAGCCCGACAATCCCCAGCAAAAATCCCGCACCGTGGCTCAGCCGGTTTGCCAGCTCCTCCCGAGGGGAGTAATCCATCACACCACTCATAACATCGACTCCACAATAACTGTGGCTCACTCTACCCAGCGCCATTTCGGAGTACAAGTGTTCGCTTAAAAATTGGAGTGGCTGTCACCTGCCCCCCTTTGGTGTATGCTCTGCCGCCGATGCCCGAGACAAGCGGCATAGACACCTACCCCGGTGACCTGGTCTGGAGAACCTGATGAAGTTGACTGAGCTGTTTGCACAAGCGGATCCCGCCTTTGGCGAGGCGATGAACACCTTGCTGGAGAGCTTCCACCACTCCGACGACAGTCAGGCCCCCTATCAGCGCGACCTGTTCACCCACCAGCTCGATCAATCCCGCATGCCGGCAGTCGGCCAACCTATCGAGGAGTATCTGGCGCGGCTGGCTACTCTGGTACCCGGCGCCTCGCACCTCACCTCGCCACGCTACATGGGCCACATGACGGCGCCACTGCCGGCCTATACCGCCGAGCTGTCGCGCCTGCTGGTGATGCTCAACCAGAATCCGATGAAGATGGAGTCCTCCCGGCTGCTCAGCTTTCTGGAGCGGGAGGTGCTGGCCAAGCTGCACCGCCTCATCTATGGCAGGGACGATGCCTTCTACGGCGAGCAGATGCATGCCAAGGATGCCGCCCTCGGCGTCATGACCAGCGGCGGCACCATCGCCAACGTCACGGCACTGTGGCTGGCCCGCAACCGCGCCTGTGGCGACAACCTGTTCGCCCTCTATGAGCAGGGCTATCGGGGCGCCGTCATTCTGGGCTCCCGCCTGATGCACTACTCCTTCGACAAGGGGATGGATCTGCTGGGACTGGGCGCCCGCAGCGTCTGGCGCCTTGAAACCGACGAGCAGAACCGGCTCAGTCTGGCGGCGCTGGAACAAGCGCTGATCCAGTGCAAAGAGCAGAAATTGAAAGTGCTGGCGCTGGTCGGCGTAGCCGGTAGCACCGACTTTGGCTCCATCGACCCCCTGCCGGAGCTGGTAGCCATCGCCGAGCGCGAGCATATCCACTTCCACGTGGATGCGGCCTGGGGCGGCCCGACCCTCTTCTCCCCCCGCTATCAAGGTTTGCTGGCCGGAATAGAGCAGGCCGACACCGTCACCCTCGATGGCCACAAGCAACTGCTGGTGCCGCTTGGTACAGGCATGCTGCTCTGCCGCCAGCCGGACCTGATGATGGCGGTCAAGCGGGAGGCGCCCTACGCCATTCGTGCCACCTCGTTCGATCAGGGCCGCTTTACCCTGGAGGGCACCCGCCCGGCCAATGCCCTCTATCTGGATGCCGCCTTCCAGCTGTTCGGCCAGCAAGGCTATGCCGACCTCATCGAGGCCAACTACGACCGGGCCCGACTGATGGCCGAGCTTATTACCAGCAATCCGGCCTTCGAGCTGATGTCTGCTCCGGTGATGAATCTGCTCTCCTACCGCTGCATCCCGCCCCATCTGCAGGGCAAGGTGCTGGATGAAGCAGCCAACGAGCAGATCAACGCCTTCAACGTAGCGCTGCAAAAAGCCCAGCGCGCCGAGGGACACAGCTTTGTCTCCCGTACCCAGCGGGCGGTGGTACGCTACGGTGCCCAACCGCTCACCCTGCTGCGCGCTGTGCTGCTCAACCCGCTTATCGAAGAGCGCCATATCCGCGACCTGCTGGCCGATCAGCAGCGACTGGGGATCTCGATTGCACGCCAACTGTTTGGCGACAGCGCGGAACCGGCGTAAAAATGAGCGGTCTTATTCATTTGCCGTTGTCCACCGTACAGGTAGACTGGGCAAAATTTGCAGGCCATCTTTGAGGACTAGGCGCCAACAATGAAGCAATTTATTGAATTTATTCCACTTATCGTTTTCTTCGCGGTCTACAAGTTCTACGACATCTACATGGCTACCGGCGCACTGGTGGTGGTCACCGGTCTGCAGCTCGCCTATAGCTGGATCCGCTATCGCAAAGTCGAGAAGATGCAGCTCTTTACCTTCCTGCTGGTCGGCTTCTTTGGCGGCCTCACCGTCTTCTTCCACGATGACACCTTCATCAAGTGGAAAGTGACTGTCATCAACGTACTGTTCGCACTGGGTCTGCTCATCAGCCGCTACGGCTTTGGCAAGAATCTGATCAAACAGATGCTGGCCAAGGAGCTGCAAGCACCCGATAAGGTCTGGGACACAGTCAATCTCGGCTGGGTCGGCTTCTTTACCGTCTGTGGCCTGCTCAACCTCTACGTGGCATTCAACATGCCGCAAGAGATGTGGGTCAACTTCAAGGTGTTCGGCCTGCTGGGGATGACGCTGGTCTTTACCCTGCTCAGCGGCGTCTACCTCTACCGCCATATCCCTGCCGAGCAGTTGTCCCAGCAAAAAGACGAACCAAAAAAATAACCCTCATCAGAAAAGGATTGTCTCATGTGGTATCTCATCTACTCCGAAGATGTCCCCGATAGCCTGCCACTGCGCAAGCAAGTTCGCCCTGCCCATCTGGCTCGCCTGCAAGCCCTGCAGGATGAGGGTCGGCTGCTGACCGCCGGCCCCAACCCGGCTATCGATGCAGAGGATCCGGCCGATGCAGGCTTTACCGGCAGCACCGTCATCGCCGAGTTTGCCTCGCTGGCTGACGCCAAAGACTGGGCCGATGCCGATCCCTATGTGGTAGCTGGTGTCTATGCCAAAGTGACCATCAAGCCGTTCAAAAAGGTCTTCTGACCGCAAAGCGCATAGCGAAATAAAAAAGGCCGGACTGGAAGTTCATTCCAGTCCGGCCTTTTTGCATCCCGACATCAGGCTTACGCCCTGGCGACAAACCAGGGGTTGAGAATATCGGGCTTGTTGTAGACAAGGGACGAGCCATCGAGTTGGGTGACGCTGCCACCGGCCCCCTCCAGCACCGCCTGCGCAGCGCCGGTATCCCACTCGCAGGTGGGGGCGAGGCGCGGATAGAGCTCGCCCCCCCCCTCGGCAATGATGCAGAACTTGAGGGAGCTGCCCATGGAGACCAGCTCGAGCTCGCCAAAAGGAGCCAAGAAATCGAGGGTCTCCTGCGACAGGTGGTTGCGACTGCCCACCACTCGCCACGCCTCGCCTTCACGATGAGGCCGGGTCTGGATAGGCTCGCGCTTGCCATCGGCGATGCGCCAGGCACCGAGACCCTTTCCGCCATACCAGAGCTTGTCCAGCACAGGGGCATAGACTAGCCCCCAGCGCGGTGCCCCCTCTTCAATCAGCGCGATATTGACGGTGAACTCACCGTTGCGGGAGACAAACTCCTTGGTGCCATCGAGGGGATCCACCAGCCAGTAGCGGGACCAGCAATGACGCACCGCCATCACCTCGGGCCCTGACTCCTCCGACAGCACAGGGATATCAGGAGTCAGCCGTGCCAACGCCTGCACTATCACCTCATGAGCCCCCTTGTCGGCCGCGGTCAGCGGACTCTCGTCGCTCTTGTACTCCACAGCGAAGGGCTGGCTGTAGATGGCCATGATGGCCGCCCCCGCCGCGCGGGCGACAGGTTCAAGTTCGGTGATATCGGGGTGGTACAGGGGATGATCCATAACAATCTCGTCCAACTCACAGGGTCAACCAGTGTAACCCTTTTGACATCAACTGCTTATAGCCGATTGTGCTGGGTTATTACAGCTCGGTGGCCGCCAGCCCATTGTCCTCACTTGAACAACACCTGAAATAACAAAGGACGCCGTGGCGTCCCTTGTTATTTCTAGCGGCCAGTCTCAGGCCGCGGGCCTATTTTGCAACTCAGATCCCCTGACGGGCTTCCTGCATCAGCAGGCGCATATCGCTCACGGCCTTGGCCAGGCCATCGAAGGCGGCGCGGCCGATGATGGCGTGGCCGATGTTGAGCTCATAGAGCTCGGGGATGGCGGCGATGGCCTTGACGTTGTGGTAGTGCAGGCCGTGACCGGCATTGACCTTCAAGCCCTTGCCAGCGGCATAGGAGGCACCGGCGGCGATACGCTTGAACTCGGCGTTGCGCTCGGCATCTGTGGTGGCATCGGCATAACGGCCAGTGTGGATCTCGATAAAGGGGGCGCCACTCTCGGCAGCCGCATCGATCTGGATGGGATCGGCGTCGATAAAGAGGGATACCTGGGCACCCACAGCAGAGAGGCGGGCAACGGCGTCAGTCACCTTGTCCAGCTGACCGGCCACGTCCAGACCGCCCTCGGTGGTCACTTCGGTGCGCTTCTCCGGCACCAGACAGACGAAGTGGGGCTTGATGCGGCAGGCGATGCCGATCATCTCTTCGGTCACCGCCATCTCCAGGTTCATTCTGGTCTGGATAGTCTGGCGCAGGATCTCCACATCGCGGTCGGTGATGTGGCGACGATCTTCACGCAGATGCACGGTAATGCCATCGGCCCCGGCCTGCTCGGCCACGAATGCGGCCTGTACCGGATCCGGATACTGGGTACCACGGGCGTTGCGCAGGGTGGCGATATGGTCGATGTTCACACCCAGATAGATTTCACTCATTGAGAACTCCTTGAAAGGCTTCATCTGTTGACTGCGCGGTCAGCGAATCACCCCGCGCCAATATCCGTATGTCTGTAATCTGTGTCAGCCTTGCATACTGGTTTTGCGTTTTAAAAACAGCTCCCGGCTCTTTAGCTGACGCTTGCCCAGATAGGGTTGCAATGCCAGTCGGCTGAAACGTTTGGCAGCCTGCAGCAAGGGAGGGGTATCGAAACGTCCCTCGGCAAAGGCGAGCAGGTGGGCACCTAGAAACAGGGTACGGGGATCCGGCGCCCGCTCGCAAGCAACAAAGCCCAATTCACGCTCGAAGCCATAGAGCAGGGTCGGCTCGATGGGCGACTCATCGTCCGCTGTGTATTCGAAATCCACCGCATAACCGAGCGCCTGCAACAGCAGGAACTCGAAGCGACGCAGCGGCAGCTCCGGCGTCTCGCCGTCGGCCAGCGCCATGATGGCACGGGCATAGGCGTCGAATACTTCGGGGAACGGGGTGTGCGCTTCCAGCAGGTAGTAAACCAGCTCGTTGAGATAGAGGCCGTAGAAGAGGCGATCGCCGCCGAGTCGCAGGGAGTGGTCCGGGCATTCGACCTGGGTGAGGTTCTTGAGATCGCCCTTGCCTCGCCAGGCGATGGTGAGCAGGGTAAAGGGCTGCAGCAGCCCCTTGAGAGGGGAGCGTGGCCCGCGAGAACCGCGAGCCACCAGAGTAAATCGGCCACTATCCTGGGTGAAGACCTCGACCAGCTGGCTGGTCTCCCGATAGGGCCGACTGTGGATGACGAAAGCCGGGGTCAGCAATCAGTCGTCGCCATACCCGAGGCTGCGCAGGGCGCGCTCGTCATCAGCCCAGCCGGACTTGACCTTGACCCACAGCTCGAGGTGTACCTTGTTCTGGAACAGACGTTCCATGTCGAGGCGCGCCTCGGTGCCGATGGTCTTGATCTTCTCGCCCTTGTTGCCGATAACCATCTTCTTCTGGCCATCGCGCTCGACCAGAATGAGGCCGTGGATGTGGTAGAGGCCGTTCTCTTCCACCTTGAAGCGCTCGATCTCCACCGTCACCGAGTAGGGCAGCTCCTCACCGGTGAAGCGCATCAGCTTCTCGCGGATGATTTCGGAGGCCATAAAGCGGGAAGAGCGATCAGTCACGTAATCTTCCGGGAAGAAGTGGACGTTTTCCGGCAGCAGATCCTTGGCCCACTCGCGGATCTTCTCCACGTTGGTGCCCTTTTCGGCACTGATAGGCAGAATATGGGCGAAGTTCATCTGTTGGCCCAGCCACTCGAGGTGGGGCAGCAGATCTTCTTTCTCTTTGACGTTGTCGATCTTGTTGACCGCCAGCACCACAGGGCACTTGAGATTGCGCAGCTTGCCCAGCACCATCTCGTCGTCTTTGGTCCAGTGAGTGCCGTCCACCATGAACACCACCATGGCCACATCACCCAGCGAACTGGTGGCGGCACGGTTCATCAGGCGGTTGATGGCCCGTTTCTCTTCATGTGCAGACCCGGGGTATCTACATAGATGGTCTGGTAGTTATCCTCGGTGTCGATCCCCAAAATCCGGTGACGGGTGGTCTGGGGTTTCTTCGAGGTGATGCTGACCTTCTGGCCAAGCAGCTTGTTGAGCAGGGTGGACTTGCCCACATTCGGGCGGCCCACGATGGCGACAAAGCCGCAGTAGGTGGTATCTGTCATGACAGTTTTTCCAATGCTTGCTGCGCCGCGGCCTGTTCGGCCTTGCGACGGCTGGTGCCGACCCCTTTGATCGGACCATCCAGACCTTCCACGTCACACTGGACGGTGAACTCCTGGTTGTGGGCCTCGCCCTTGACGTTGGTCACGGTGTAGGTCGGCAGGGATTTGCGGCTTCCCTGCAAAATTTCTTGCAGACGGGTCTTGGGATCTTTCTGCTCGATGCCCGGCTTGATCTCTTCCAGGCGGCTGGCGTACCAGCTCAGCAGCAGTGTCCGCACCGTCTCAAGATTGGTATCCAGATAGACGGCACCGATCACCGCCTCGACCGTATCGGCCAGAATGGATTCGCGGCGAAAACCGCCGCTCTTGAGTTCGCCGGGACCGAGGATCAGGTGATCCCCGAGGTCGAACTCCCGGCCCAGTTCGGCCAGGGTCTTCTCGCGCACCAGGGTGGCGCGCATCCGGCTGAGATCCCCTTCCGCCGCTTGCGGGAAGCGGTGGAACAGATCGTCGGCAATCACCAGACTCAAAATGGAGTCACCCAGAAATTCCAGTCGCTCATTGTGACGGGAACCGGCGCTGCGGTGAGTCAGCGCCCGGGTCAGCAGTTCCAGATCCGCAAAAACATGCCCGAGACGGGACTGCAGTCTGTTCATCTTGATATTCATTTACTTGATTCCGCCAATGCGGTTGAAGCGCACACCTGTCGGTACCCAACTTGGCAGCAGGGAGCCTTCTTCGCGCTCGAATTCAAAACTTATCCAGATAGCGACCGCCTTGCCGACCAGATTCTGCTCGGGCACAAAGCCCCAGAAGCGGCTGTCGGTACTGTTGTCGCGGTTGTCACCCATCACGAAATACTGGCCTTCCGGTACCACCCACTCGTCGGGATAGGTGCCGGGCTGGCGATAGTAACGGCCAACCATGTCGGGCATCAGCGGATTGCGCAGGGTCTCGTGGGAGACATCACCCAACTGCTCGGTATAGCGGTCAAGGGGGATCCCCATCTGGGTAAATTCGCCTCTTTGTTCAAACTTGACGTCGAGCTTCTTGAAGCCCGGGCACGTTTTCCCTTCCTGCTCTTCGCACTTGGGCCGGATCATCAGCTCCTTGTTGCGATAGATAACCCGATCACCCGGCATGCCGACCACCCGCTTGATGTAGTCAACGCGCGGTTCAAGGGGATACTTGAACACCACCACGTCGCCACGCTTGGGCTCGCCGGTCTCGAGGAACTTGGTGTTGGTCACCGGATCCCGCAGACCATAGGCAAATTTTTCCACCAGGATGAAGTCGCCCACCAGCAGGGTGGGCATCATGGAACCTGACGGGATCTGGAACGGTTCAAAAATGAACGAACGCAGGATCAGCACAAAGGTGATGACCGGGAAGACCCCGGCGGTCTGTTCAATCCAGACCGGCACAGGGGCGACCTTGGCCAGGGTCTTCTCATCCAGGTGGGCACCGCCATGGGCACGAGCCACGGCAATCTTGGCGGCGCGCTGCTTGGACCAAATCATCTTGTCCAGACACCAGATAACACCGGTGATCGCGCAGACCACCACCAGGATCAGGGAAAACGTGCTTGCCATCTATTAATCCTTTCCGACGTGGAGAATCGCGAGGAAGGCTTCCTGCGGCACGTCGACACGGCCGAGGGACTTCATCCGCTTCTTACCTTCTTTCTGCTTGTTCAGCAGTTTCTTCTTACGACTCACGTCACCACCGTAACACTTGGCGGTTACGTCTTTACGCAACGCCTTGACGGTGCTGCGAGCGATGATCTGGTTGCCGATGGCCGCCTGAATGGCAATATCAAACATCTGGCGCGGGATCAGCTCACGCATCTTCTCCACCACCTGACGACCGCGATACTGGGCGTTGTCCTTGTGGGTGATGATGGCCAGGGCATCGACGCGCTCACCGTTGATCATGATGTCCAGACGGACCATGTCGGAGGTTTCGAAACGCTTGAAGCCGTAGTCCAGCGAGGCGTAACCGCGACTGGTGGATTTCAGACGGTCGAAGAAGTCGAGCACCACTTCCGCCATCGGGATTTCATAGGTTAGCGCCACCTGCTTGCCGTGGTAGACCATGTTGGTCTGCACGCCACGCTTCTCGATACAGAGGGTGATCACGTTGCCCATGTACTCCTGCGGCAGCAGGATATGACACTCGGCAATCGGCTCGCGCATCTCCTTGATGCTGGTGATGGCGGGCATCTGGGCCGGGCTGTCGATATGGATGGTGGAGCCGTCGGTCAGCTCGATCTCGTACACTACGGTCGGCGCCGTGGTGATCAGATCCAGATCGTATTCACGCTCCAGACGCTCCTGAATGATCTCCATGTGCAGCATGCCGAGGAAGCCACAACGGAAGCCGAAGCCCAGCGCAGTGGAGCTCTCCGGTTCGAAGAACAGGGAGGCATCGTTCAGGGAGAGCTTGTCGAGGGCGTCACGGAACGACTCGTAGTCATCGCTGGAGATAGGGAACAGACCCGCATAAACCTGCGGCTTCACCTTCTTGAAGCCAGCCAGCGCCTTGTCGGCACCGTTCTTGGCCTGAGTCAGGGTATCGCCCACCGGCGCGCCGTGGATGTCCTTGATACCGCAGACAACCCAACCTACCTCGCCGCAACCCAGACCCTGGGTATCCACCTGCTTGGGCGTGAAGATACCGATACGATCGACACCCCACACCTGACCAGTGCTCATCACCTTGATCTTGTCGTTCTTCTTCAGGGAACCGTTCTTGATCCGCACCAAAGAGACAACGCCCAGATAGGAGTCGAACCAGGAGTCGATGATCAACGCCTGCAGCGGGGCATCCGGGTCACCTTCCGGCGCCGGGATCTTGGCTACGATCTCTTCCAGCACCAGGTCAACACCCAGGCCGGTCTTGGCGGAGCAGCGCACCGCATCAACCGCATCGATACCGACGATGTCTTCGATCTCCTCGGCAACCCGCTCGGGTTCTGCGGCCGGCAGGTCAATCTTGTTCAGCACCGGCACCACTTCCAGATCCATTTCCATGGCGGTATAGCAGTTGGCCAGAGTCTGTGCCTCAACCCCCTGGCCGGCATCCACCACCAGCAGCGCCCCTTCACAGGCCGCCAAAGAGCGGGAGACTTCGTAGGAGAAATCCACGTGGCCCGGGGTGTCGATAAAGTTCAGCTGGTAGGTGTTACCGTCTTGTGCCTGGTAGTTCAGGGTCACACTCTGTGCTTTGATGGTAATGCCGCGCTCGCGCTCCAGATCCATGGAGTCAAGCACCTGAGCCTGCATCTCGCGGTCGGACAAGCCGCCGCAAGTCTGGATCAGACGGTCCGACAGGGTCGATTTACCGTGGTCGATGTGCGCAATAATCGAAAAGTTACGAATGTGTTTCATCGAGCAAGAGTCACTCAAAATTAGTTAAGGTCAGTTATGGAGGCGCGATTTTACTGGATAACCCGGCTGACGGCCATTCTTTAGTCGCCAGCGCCAGTGAAATAGCGCCTGTTCAGTCAGGGGAGGATGCGGACAGGGACCACGACGCCGAGCATCTGCGGGCCGTAACGCCCCTGATCCAGGCGGTTGGAAAAGTAACGAACCAGTAAAAAGCCCAGCACGCCCCCCAGCAGGCAGCAGAGAATGGTAATCCCCTCCCCGCCCGAGAGCAGCGGCGCCAGCCAGAGCTGCCCCAGCAAGGCGCCGGCCAACAGACAGAAAAGCGGCAGCACATAGACCAGCGCAGCCCCGCGCAGCAGACTCTCCTGCGGGATACCGAGCCTCACTTGCTGGCCAACCCGCACCTCGGCGGTCAGCCTGACCCGCAAGCGGGGAGCTTTCAGGGGAAACGCCTTGGCCACGGTGCCGGTACCGCAGTTGGACTGTTGCTGACAACCACTGCAGGCGGAGCGACGCTCGCACTCCACCCAGGCATGGTCACCCTCAATGGCCACCACGGTCGCCAGCTCTTCACTCATCTCATTCACGGCAACACCTCGGGTTCACACAATCAGGGGATCTGACCACGACTCGCCACGCTCGGCAAGCGAGGGACAACCCCGTATCCCCCGTTACTGCACCGCTTCGTTGCGGGCCAGCGGCTGGACCGACTCGGCGATGCGCTTGGCGGTTTCGGCAGGCACCTCGCCGACCACGGTGATCTCGACCCCCACCTCATTGACATAGCTCACCAGCGAAGTCGCCCCCTGGCGGATCAGCTGCTGGCGCACCGCCTGCTTGGGATCGACCCGGGAGACGTAGACCGAGAGATCCACCAGCCCGTCGGAGAGCATCATGTAGTCCACCGGCATACTGGTGGTCACCAGCTGGTGCCGATCTTGCGACAGCACCTTGAAGCCATCGGGCAGCCAGGTAATCTGCCAGTTCAACTGCTGTTGTGGCGCTGGATAGGCATCCTCCAACGCCAGCGCCGGAGGCTGCTTGCTGTTGGCCAGCTTCACCAGCCAGGGGGCCGGTTTGCTCTGCAGATCCAGCTCGACACCGAGCACCTGCTCCACCAGATTGCCTTCCCGCTCGACCATGTCGATCCGCAGCAGCAAGTGGCTCTGCTCGTCAATCCAGAGCACGAAACCATATTTATCGGCCTCTTTAGGCACCAGCCTCACCACCTGTGCCACCACACCGGCGACCCGGCTGCGGCCAGCCAGCACAGGATCATAGCTCTCCAGCACCTGTGCCAGCGGCATCTTCACCAGGGTCGACCAGATGCCGGGGAAGCGGGCATCCTTCAGGGTGTAGGGATCGTGGCTGTTTTCAAAGAAGGTGTATTCGTTCTGGCGCTGGAGATACTCGATCGCCTTGCCGTCGAGGTAACTGAGGTGGGCCACTTCCTTGCCGTTGATCACGGCATGGCTGATCCGGATCGGTTCAAGACGCCCCTGACGGGCCTTGACCATGGACAACTCGAAATTCTGTTGCTGCACGGCACTCTGCATCTGCTGCAACAAGGCCTCGGCCGACTTATCGTCGGCCGAGGCCTTGGCACTAATCAGCAGGAGAGAGGCCAGCAAAATACGGCTGGACTGGCGCACGTTTGTATCCCTGACAATTCGTTATTGTTGGATCTGTCTGTCTTGCAACAGGCGCTGCTGCAACTGGTGGTCACGCAGGAAGGCGTTGATCCGCTCCCGCTGCTCCTGCATCTGCTGTTCGGTCAGCCCTTGCTGACGGGCACGGGCGCCATCCTGTTGCGGATAGTGAACACTCACAGGTGCCGCACTGCCACCGATTGGAATGGTATTGAGCACCGGATTGGCCGGAACGCCATCCTGTCCCTGATACTGCTGCACCCCGAAGATAACGGCAGCGGCCACAGATGCCGCAATGGCATATTGACCCAGCTGCTGACCGACACGGCGGAACAACGGAACCACATTGGAATCAGTCTTGACCGGCGCAACGGCAGGTTGCAGCACGGGAGCCGTCTCGACCGGCTTGGGTGCCAGTATGGTGGGCTCATCCTCCAGCGCAGCCATGATGCTGTCACTGAGATCCAGTTGCAGATTGACCGGCAGGTCACCCCGCATGGCATCGCCGATCAGGTGGTAACGACCCCAGGTATCTTGCAAGTCGGAGTCCATCTCCAGCTCGTTCAGTACCTCTGCGTCACTCAGGTCACCATCCATCAGGGCAGAGATTTGCTCTTTATTTGCCATAAGTTAACCCGTCTTTCCCCAGTTAATTCTCGATCAGAGGTTGCAGCTTTTTATCGATTGCTTCCCTCGCCCGGAAGATACGGGATCTGACCGTACCCACTGGGCAATCCATGATTTCGGCAATCTCTTCGTAGCTCAGCCCTTCCAGTTCGCGAAGGGTGATAGCTGTCCTCAGGTCTTCCGGCAATGCCTCTATGGCTGAAAACACGGTGCGTTTGATCTCGTCAGTCAGCGCCAGGTTTTCAGGGGTTGAGACCTCTTGCAAGGCTTCACCACCACCATAAGACTCCGCTTCGTCAGCCTCCACATCACTGCTGGGCGGCCTGCGCCCCTGGGAGGTGAGATAATTCTTCGCCGTGTTCACGGCAATTCGGTACAACCAGGTGTAAAAAGCACTTTCGCCACGGAATGTCGGCAATGCACGGTAGGCTTTTATAAAGGCCTCTTGCGCCACATCGGGCACATCACCGGGATTGTTGACATACCTGGCAACCAGGTTGACCACCTTATGCTGGTATTTTTTTACCAACAGGTTGAAAGCTGCTTTATCGCCGCGCTGGACCCGTTCAACCAGCTGTTCGTCCAGTAGATTCTGGTCGCTCATCAGAGCCGTAAAACCCCCATCAGGTTATCGTTTTTCTTTTCCGGCCCTTCCTAAGCGCACAAGTTCAGACAGGGAGAATCAGAGAAAGTTCGCTTCAATTGAAAAAAATGTGATGCAGGCTGCATCCTCGCCCTCGCTTGGGCTACCATGGTGCCAGTTCTTAATCCAGGCCAATGATACTTATGAAAGCAAGTGTTGAATACCTTTGCGATGTACTGATCATTGGCAGCGGTGCCGCTGGTTTGTCCCTCGCGTTGCGATTGGCAGACCACGCCAAAGTCCTGGTTCTGAGCAAGGGGCCCATCAGTGAGGGGGCCACTTTCTATGCGCAAGGAGGCATCGCTGCCGTTTTCGACGAAACCGACAGCATCGAATCCCACGTGAGCGACACGCTCAACGCGGGCGCCGGGTTGTGTGACCCGGCAGTGGTGGAGTTCACCGCTCGCCACGCCCGCGAGTCCATCCAGTGGCTCATTCAGCAAGGGGTCCCCTTCGATCAGGAGGAGAATGCCGACGGTGAATCCCAGTACCACCTCACCCGGGAAGGGGGTCACAGCCATCGCCGCATCTTCCACGCGGCGGATGCCACCGGCAAGGCGGTGCAGCTCACCCTGATCGATCAGGTGCGCGCTCACCCCAATATCCAGCTGATGGAGCGCTTCAACGCGGTCGACCTTATCACCACCCGCAAGCTCAACCTGCCAGGCAACAAGGTGCTGGGCGCCTACGTCTGGAACCGCAACGCCGAGCAGGTCGAGGTGATCCGCGCCCGTTTCGTGGCACTGGCCACCGGTGGTGCCTCCAAGGTCTACCAGTACACCTCCAACCCGGATGTGAGCTCTGGCGATGGTATCGCCATGGCATGGCGGGCCGGTTGCCGGGTGGCGAATCTGGAGTTCAACCAGTTCCACCCCACCAGCCTGTTCCACCCGGACGACCCCAACTTCCTGCTGACCGAAGCGCTGCGTGGCGAGGGGGCCTATCTGCGCCGCCCGGACGGCAGCCGCTTTATGCCGGAGTTTGACGAGCGGGGGAGCTGGCGCCACGGGATATCGTCGCCCGCGCCATCGACCACGAGATGAAGCGGCTCGGGGCAGATTGCATGTATCTGGACATCAGCCACAAACCGGCCGACTTCATCATCAAGCACTTTCCGACCATTTATGAGCGCTGCCTCGCGGTCGGCATCGACATCACCAAGGAGCCGATGCCCATCGTGCCGGCCGCCCACTACACCTGTGGCGGCGTGATGATCGACAACAACGGCCAGACCGATATCCCCGGCCTCTATGCCATCGGCGAAGTGACCTACACCGGTCTGCACGGCGCCAACCGCATGGCCTCCAACTCCCTGCTGGAGTGTGTGGTCTATGCCCATCAGGCGGGGGCCGACATTCTGGCCAAGCTGCCGATGAGTGTGGAGCCGCCGCGCCTGCCGGTGTGGGACGAGAGCAAGGTGGAAGACTCCGACGAACTGGTGGTGATCCAGCACAACTGGCACGAGCTGCGGTTGATGATGTGGGACTACGTGGGGATAGTGCGTACCAACAAACGCCTGGCCCGCGCCAAGCGCCGCATCGACCTGCTCAAGCAGGAGGTGCAGGAGTATTACGCCAACTTCCGTGTCTCCAACAACCTGCTGGAGCTGCGCAACCTGCTGCAGGTGGCCGAGCTTATCGTCAACTGCGCCCTGCAGCGCAAGGAGTCGCGCGGCCTGCACTACAACCTCGATTACCCGGAGATGCTGCCGGACTCGAAACCGACCGTACTGACCCCGGAGCGGGATTAATCCCCCTTCCTGCCAAGCGTTGCAGCAATCAGTGACCCCGCCATGGCGGGGTCACTTGTTTTCAACCGCTTTTCAGTCACAAAAAGAGTACCGTCATCAGCCACATGGCAGCAGCTTATCACGATAAATCAGCGCATGGTCATCACGGAAAGCAGGCATCAGCGCCGGGACGGCAGAAAGTGGATGGCTCGCGCCAGCAGGCGGTAATGTTCGGGGGAAAGGGCATCGGAGAAGAGCCACAATTGCCGTGGCGACACGGCTCCACTCTCTTGCGGTTCGGGACAAAGCGCCAGCCTGAGCACACCGGGCAGAATGCGGCTTTTCTTGTCAAGCTGATAGCGGCGACCTTGCCACTGCAACCACTGACCATCCCAGACAAGCTCGAACGGGGGCTCGGCGAGCGCACGCCAGCTCAGCCAGAGCGCCACCAGCCAGACGGGCAGCAACAGCGCCCACTGCCAACCGGCAATCAGGCCAGCCACCGGCCAGAGCAGCAACAGAAAGAGGGCCACCAGCAAACATTGCTGATGGCGGGAGGGGTGAACCGTCATGAGCACCCGCTCCACGGTATTACCCCTGGCGGTCGTGGCGCGCCTGATTGCGCTCCAGGATCATCGGGATCATGGAGGCAAATGCGGGATCGGCAGGTACACCATGACCCATGCACCATTTGAACAGATCCGGATCGTCGCTCGCCAGCAGGCGGATAAAGGTCTGCTGATCGGCTTCGCTCAGGGAGTCGAACTCGTGTTCGAAAAAGGGCATAAAGATCACATCCAGCTCGAGCATACCGCGACGGCAGGCCCACTTCAGGCGGGATTTTTCAACTGGGCTCAACATGGCACTCTCCTTACAAAGACCGGGGGATGGTACCAGCTGGATTTTCCGGCTGACAAACATTAGTTACGTCTTTACCATGCAGCTCACATACTTTCTCTCTGGAATACCATCGTGAGCCTGCAACCACCTGTTTTTCCTGCCGAGCCGACCCGCTTCCCCCTGACCAAGCTGGCCATCACCCGTATCAGCGGCCAGGATCGCGCCAAATATCTGCAAGGTCAGGTCACCTGTGATGTCAACGCCCTGCAACCGGGGCAACAGACCCCGGGTGGCCACTGTGATCCCAAGGGCAAGCTGTGGAGCAATTTCCGCCTGCTCTGCCTCGACGACAGTCTGCTGCTGCTGACCAGCCCCTCTGTACTGGAGCGTCAGTTGCCGGAGCTGAAGAAATTTGCCGTCTTCTCCAAGGTCGAGATCGCCGCCGATGAGCGTCACGCCACCGGGATCGCCGGTACGGGCAGCGATGGCTGGATCTCTGCCCAGTTCGGCCTTGAGCAGAGCGGTCTGATCGACGGCGGCATGGCGGTGAAGATTGAACAGGATCGCTGGCTGCTGGTGAGCAATCAGCAAGCCGACGCCCTGCCGCAAGGGGACGAGTCACTCTGGTGGGGGCTCGAGATCAAGGCGGGCCTGCCACACATGGAGGCAGTGCATCAGGGGGAGTTCATCCCGCAGATGCTCAACCTGCAGGCGCTGGATGGCATCAGCTTCAACAAGGGCTGCTACATGGGGCAGGAGACGGTGGCCCGCGCCAAGTATCGCGGCGCCAACAACCGCGCCCTGTTCCTGCTGGCGGGGACTACCGGCGAGCCGGTCGCCAGTGGCGATACCCTGGAGCTGCAACTGGGTGACAACTGGCGCCGCAGCGGCATGGTGCTCAACGCCTGGCAACAGGCCGGGCAGGTGTGGCTCACCGCCGTACTGCCGAAAGATACCGAGGCTGACGCCCTATTCCGCCTCAAGCAGGACGAAGGCTCCCGCCTCACCCTGCAACCCCTGCCTTACGCCCTGACCGAGTAAGGTCGGCTAGCGAGGCACCCGCGCCAGCAGTGCCTCCTTCAGCCAGCGCCCCGCCTGCCCCAGCGGGCGGGCGCGATGCCACTGCAACTCCAGCGCCAGCGCGTGGCTGGCGATAAAGTCCGGCTCCAGCACCACCACTTCGCCGCGAGCCAGCGGCTGATGCAGCAGAAATTCCGGGATGGCGGACCAGCCAAGGCCCCGCTTGACCAGCTCCAGCACCCCGAGATCCCCCTCGACCCACCACACCTGAGCCGAGATGCGAAAACGCTGACGCTCGCTCCCTTCCCGTCGGCCGGTCACCATCAGCTGGCGTGCTCCCTGCAGATCGACCTCCCGCAGCGGCTGCTTGCGGGCCAGCGGATGATCCGGTGACACCACCAGCGGCATGGTCACCTCCCCCAGCGAACGGGCGACAATCTCCCGCTGGGGATGCACCTTCTGATAACTGATGCCGAGCTGGGCCCGGCCGGTCACCAGCATCTCGGTCACATCCTCCATCAGCGGGAAGAGCAGCTCCAGCTCCACGGTCGGGTAACGAGTGGCGAACTCCTCCAGCAGGGTGCCGAGCCAGGGGAGGTGGGAGTCATCATCGATGGCCAGAGTGAGGCGCGTCTCCACCCCGGCCGCCAGCTCCCCAGCAATGGACTGCAACCGTTCACTCTGCGCCAGCAGGATCCCCGCCTCCTGCACCATGCGGGCCCCCGCCTCCGTCAGTTGCGGATAGCGGCCGCTGCGGTCAAACAGGGTGAGCGCCAGATCGATCTCCAGATTGGCGATGGCGCTGCTCACCACCGACTGCGCCTTGCCCAGCTTGCGGGCGGCAGCGGAAAACGAGCCGGTTTCGGCGGCCGCCAGCAAGATCCTCAGTTGTTCCAGTGATGGTGTCATCTTATGGCCCTCCGGCAAGCTCTCTCATCCATCTATTTTAGCGATGGATACCAACATGAATCTATCGCTAAAGTTCTATAGATTAACCTGCAATTCGTGAATGAACCTGATTGAGAGAGTGACTTATGCGTACCCGTAACGATCGCCTGCGCCATGCCATTGGCTTTGAATTCATTGGCCTGCTGATTGCCGCCCCGCTGGCCAGCTGGGTTACCGGGGTCGGGCTCAACCATATGGGCCCGCTGGCACTGTTCTTCTCGGTGCTGGCCACCGTCTGGAACTACATCTACAACATCGGGGTCGACAAGCTGCTGCTCAAATATCAGGGCCATACCCACAAGACCCTGTGGCAACGGGTGCTGCATACCTTCGGCTTTGAGGGCGGTCTGCTGATCGTCGCGCTACCGGTCATGTCCTGGTGGCTGAGCGTCAGCATGCTGGAGGCGCTGGTGCTGGATCTGGGCTTCGTCGTCTTCTACCTGATCTATGCCTTCGTCTACAACTGGGGCTATGACAAGGTGTTCCCCATCCCCCGCGAAGTGCCGCACGGCATGCCACAAGAGGCGCGCTAAGGCACGAATCCGTTGGATTGAAACCGAGAAGTGAAGGTCAACAAGGGGAGGCAACTGAAGAAACGACACGGCCCCATCATGGCAGACATGATGGGGCCGCAACAGGGATCAGCGCTGGCAGGCCGGCTGATTCAGAGGTAAGGATTCAAACCTGCCCGTCGCTCAAGCCTGGGCTTTGAGCTCTTCGCCGCTCTCGTCAGTTGCGACAGCCTCTTCAGGCTGCGCCTGGGCGGCCTGCAGCGCTTCCAGTTCGCTCTGATAATCGCTCAGGATCTGCTGGGCAACCGCCATATCACCCTTGTGTTTGCGCTCGAACAGATGGTGCTGCACCACGCCGTTGAGATACTCCACCGTGATGGGCTGCTCCAGGGTGGCCATCAGCTCCTCTTTCTCCAGCTCGGCATTGATTTCATCGGCGGTCGTGCGCAGCAGCCCGGCCAATTGAACCAACATGCGGCGCTCACCTTCGCGCAGCAGGCTCAACATGCGGTTTCTCTGCTGCTCATTCTGTTGGGTCATACATTTCCTTACGTCAATTGGGAACAAGCCCGCTCATTCTGCCCTGTCCCCATGACAGCGTCTATCTCATGCCCCCCACAAATTTTTGGCGCTGGCTCACAAATGGCTACAGATGCTATTTGAAGCGGCTCTGGGGTATAGTAGCCGCTGATTTTCAGGCGCTTTTTTCACCTTCATCCGCAGACAGGGATGAGACGGCAAGGGCGCCTGCCCGGTTTACCCCAACGAGGTGAAGATCCGCTTTATGACCGACGCCATTGTGGTGCTCTGCACCTGCCCAGATCAAACCAGTGCCGACCTTCTCTGCGAACAGCTGCTGAACCAGCGGCTGGCCGCCTGCATCAATCAACTGCCGGGCATTACCTCCGTCTATCGTTGGCAAGGCAAGGTGGAACGCGCCACCGAGATCCAGCTCATCATCAAATCCCGCCAATCGCGCTTTGCCGAGTTGCAGACATGTATTCAAGCCAATCACCCCTATGAGGTGCCCGAGCTGCTGGCCCTGCCGGTGAGTGCCGGACTACCTGCCTATCTCGACTGGCTCAATGGGGAGACCTCATGACGTTCATCCGCTTGCTCTCTCCCCTGCTGCTGCTCTGTGCCCTGTTGACGACAGCGGTGGGCAGCTCCCCAGCCCACGCCAGCGGCGCCGATCTGCTCAGCTCGCTGGGCATTGAGGCCAATGCCAAACCCAAATTTTTGCAGGTCGATGAGGCCTTTCAGATCGAGAGCGAACAGCGGGGTGATCAGCTGCTGCTGACCCTCAACATTGCTGACGACTACTACCTCTATCGCCACAGCCTGCGCTTCAAGGGAACCAACCTCACCTTCAGCGACCCGGCGCTGCCGGAGGGAAGCGAGCATGAGGATGACTTCTTCGGCAAGACCCGGGTCTACTACCAGCAGGTGAGCATCGCGGTGCCGCTCAAAGAAGTGGGCGACGGCGCCACCCTGCGGGTGCGCTATCAGGGCTGCACCGACGGCCTCTGCTACCCGCCGACCGACAAACTGATCGATGTGGCCCCGCTGGTCACGGCAACCACAGCGTCCACTGCTGACACGGCACAAAGCGTCGCACCGGTTAGCCAGCAGGATCAGCTCGCCGCCGCCCTCGGCCATCAGGGGTTCTGGCTCAGCATCGTCGCCTTCTTCGCGCTGGGGCTGGGGCTCGCCTTCACCCCCTGCGTCTTCCCCATGTACCCGATCCTGACCGGCATCATCGCCGGTGCCGGCCATCGCCTCTCTACCGGTCGCGCCTTCCTGCTCTCTCTGGTCTATGTGCAGGGGATGGCGGTCACCTACACCCTGCTGGGGCTGGTAGTGGCCTCGGCGGGCCTGAAATTCCAGGCGGCGCTGCAACACCCTTATGTGCTGATCGGCCTCTCGGTGATGTTCGTGCTGCTGGCCCTCTCCATGTTCGGACTCTACACCCTGCAACTGCCGAGTAGTTTGCAAACCCGACTCTCCGGCCTCTCCAACCGCCAGCAGGGCGGCTCGGTAGTCGGGGTCGCCATCATGGGGATGATCTCCGGGCTGGTCTGCTCCCCCTGCACCACGGCGCCGCTCTCGGGGGCGCTGATCTACGTGGCCCAGAGCGGCGATCTCTGGCTCGGCGGCGCGGCGCTCTATGCACTGTCACTGGGGATGGGGCTGCCGCTGCTGCTGCTCGGCACCTCGGGTGGCAAGCTGCTGCCCAAAGCGGGCGCCTGGATGGATGTGATCAAGCAGCTGTTTGGCTTCGCCCTGCTGGCAGTGCCGATCCTGCTGCTGTCACGGCTCTGGTGCGATCAAGTTACTACCCTCGCCTGGCTTGGCTGGGGGCTGCTGCTATGCGGCTATCTCTATCACCACAACCAACATCAGCCCCACTCGGTAGCCAAGAGCGTGCGCGGCTTCGTGCTGTTGCTGGTGATGATCAGTGCCGTGGTGGTGGGCAAGGATCTGCTGCAACCGGCCACCCCTGCTGCCGTCACGGCGGGCGCTAGCCAGAGCGCCCCTCAGTTTATCCGCATCAAGACGCTGGATGATCTCAAGGTGCAGCTGGCCGCCGCCCGCGGCAAGCCGGTGCTGCTCGACCTCTACGCCGACTGGTGCGTCGCCTGCAAGGAGTTCGAGCACAAGACCTTCAGCGACCCGGCGGTGCGGGAGCGCTTCGGCCAGATGGTGCTGCTGCAGGCAGACGTCACTGCCAACGACGATGCCGATATCGAGCTGCTCAACACCCTCAATGTGCTGGGGCTGCCGACCCTCATCTTCTTCGACCGCGAGGGCAAGGAGCTGACCGGCCAGCGGGTCACCGGTTTTATGGGGCCTATCCCCTTTGCCAAACATCTCGAGATGGTAAGTGATGCACACTGAGTTGCGTCGGCTGCAGACAAGCGATGCACCTGCCTTGCTGCGGCTGTTCGAGCAGGCCCCCTCCTATCAGGCGGCGGTGAGCAATGACCCTCTCTCTGCACAGGCAGGAGAAGAGGAACTTGTCGCCTGCCCATCCGGCCTGCCTCTCTTCGACAAACATCTCATCGGCCGCTGGGAGCAGGGAGAACTCACCGCTGTCATTGATCTGCTGCGCGGCTACCCCAATCCAGACACCGCCTATCTGGGTCTGTTACTGGTGGGGGAACCCTGGCAAGGGAGTGGCCGTGGTCAGTCGCTCTATCTTCATGCCTGCACGCTGGCAAGCTCATGGGGGGCTACCCGGCTTCGCCTGTCAGTAATTGCCAGCAATGAGAGTGCTCTATCCTTCTGGCTGCGCAGAGGGTTCACCGAGTGCTATCGCCGCGAGCTGGCAGGTTATCGAGCCGAGGCCATCGTGCTGGAACGTTCACTGGAACCGTGAGCCGAGGTTTGCCGCCGCGCATTCGCGTGGCACAATCGCCCCTCTCGTTTTGCACTTGTCCGGAGTTTTGATGAAAAAGTGGTTCATCCCCCTGCTAGCCCTCTGGCTTTATGGCTGCAGTGCAGGGCCCGGTGAAGAGGATATCCGCCAGCAGGTCACCGCCAAGCTGCTGGCCGAGACAGACGCCAACCTGTTCGATATCAGCGACTTCACCATCCTCGGCAAGGAGGAGCGGATGGAGGGGGTCTATCTGGTCAAGGTGAGTTACCAGCTCCACTTCAAGCAGGGGCTCGATCAGTTGCAGGTGTTGCACGACGAGGACCTGGTCTACGACCGGGTTGGCCCCTTCCAGCAGGAGATGGGGCTGATGGAGCTCGAGCGCAAATATGGCGAGTTCGAGGCGGGCCAGGTGCTGCCACAAGAGGCCGTGGTGTGGATGATGAAGGACGAACAGGGCTGGCGGCTGGCGGAACCGGCCCAATAAAGGGCTTCTAACCCCTTCTGTCTGCAACGGCAGATCTGCCATTGCTAACCAGCTCAAACCTGGGTATCGACCCGATACCCTTTTCGCTCTGCAGGTTCGCTCGGCAGCTTGCTGGCCAACCCTGACAGCACCTCCTTGAGGGTGACCCCGCTCTCTGCCGCACCACTGCTCTCCAGCAGCTTGGTCAGCTGGCTCTGCAAGGGATTGACCGCTTCGATCTCGGCTCCTTGCTCGCTCTCTTTTTCCTGTCCGCCCTGTTGCTCCAGCGTCTCCAGCAGGCGCTCCAGATCCCGCTTGAGCGGGTTCTCGCTGCTGTCGGCGATGGCGAGTTTGCGCTGTTCCTGCTCTTGCCGCTGTTGTTGCTGCAATGCCAGCTGTTGCTCCTGCTGCTGTTGCAGGGAGCCCATCATGGTGTTGATGAATGCTTCCAGCGAATCTCTGATTAAGATGCTGCTCCCGCTGCGATCCTCCCCTTTCGGCGACAACCCGAGCTCATCCAGCACAGCGCCAAGATCGCGTACCATCCGGCTGTCGCTGCCCGTTGATGGTGAAGTTGCAGCCCGCTCCTGTGCCTGCACAGCGGGAGAACCCTGCCGTTGCGACAGCGGGCTGAGCCCACCTGACGCGACCACATTTATCTCCATCTTGGTCCTCCTCCCCCCGTCTTCGGCCCTTTCTCGGCAAATATTCCGGCAATCTGACAACCCCTTGCCCCTTGGCAGATAACCGCTCTCACACCTAAAAGATAGCGCCAACCGGACGAGATTGGCGCGAATGCATCTTTTGGTCTATCAGGCGGAACGATAGTGCCAACCCGCTATAAACAAGGGGTTGGCAAAAAGGGGCCACGTTCAGCCAGCACTGCGCAGGCTAACAATGGGGGTCAGAAGATATCCTTCATCCGGTGCCACAGCATACCCAGTGCCAACAGCGGGGAGCGCAGCGCCGGGCCGCCGGGGAAGGTGATATGGGGCACACTGGCAAAGAGATCGAAACCCCGGCTCTCGCCGCGGATCGCCTCGGCCACCAGCTTGCCTGCCATGTGGGTGGCATTGAGGCCGTGACCCGAATAGGCCTGGGCGTAGAGCACGTTGGGGTGTTCCTTCAAGCGGCCAATCTGCGGCAGCCGGTTGGCGCCGATCCCGATCATGCCGCCCCACTGAAACTCGATGGCTGTGCCAGCCAGCTCGGGGAAGACTCGCAGCAGCTTGGGCAACATAAAGGCCTTGATATCGCGGGGATCCCGGCCGGAGTAGTTACAGGCACCGCCAAACAGCAGGCGGCCGTCGGCGGAGAGGCGGTAATAGTCGAGCGCCACATTCTGATCGCACACGGCCATGTTTTGCGGCAGCAAGCGCTGGCGCAAGCGGCGATCCAGCACTTCGGTGGCGAGGATGTAGGAGCCCGCGGGCAGCACCCGCCCCCCCAGCTCCGGATTGAGGTCGTTGAGATAGGCGTTGCAGCCGATCACCAGATAATCAGCAGTGACACGGCCATGAGCCGTGGTCACCTCGACCTGCTTGCCGTAATCGATATGGGTCACTCTGGAGTGTTCAAACAGGGAGACCCCGAGGCTGGCGGCGGCGCGCGCCTCGCCGAGCGCAAGATTGAGAGGATGCAGGTGGCCGGAGCCCATGTCGATAAGGCCGCCGATATAGCGATCCGATCCCACCACGCTATGGATATCTTCCCGCGGTACCAGCTTGAGTTCGTGCTCATAGCCGAGGCTCGCCAGATGGTCGAGATCCTCCTCGAAGCCAGCCAGATGACGCTGACGGGTGGCGAGGTCGCAGTAGCCCCAGTTGAGATCGCACTCGATGTTGAAGCGCTCAACCCGCTCGCGCACCAGCTGCACCGCCTCCAGCCCCATCAGGTCGAGCTCGCGAACCCCCTCCTCACCAATCCAGCGGGCAAACAGGCTGGTATCGTGGCCGATACCGCGAATAAGCTGACCGCCGTTGCGCCCGGAGGCGCCCCAGCCGATGCGGTTGGCCTCCAGCAAGGCGACCTTGTAACCGGCATCAGCCAGATTGATAGCGGTATTGAGACCGGTAAAACCGCCGCCGATGATGCAGACGTCAGCCTTGTGCTCCCCCTCCAGCTCGGGCCACTGTTGCGAGTCGTTGCGGGTGGCCGCGTAGTAGGAGGCGACGTGCTCCTGATATCCGTTGTGCTTTCCTGCCTGCATACTCAGCATCCTGCCTTGGTTACAAATTGTTTAATAAAATAAGCAAAGTTGTTTCGATAATACCCAGTTCCTCCTCCACTCACCAACCGGTGCGGATCACAGAAATGCAAAAGGCGCCCCGAAGGGCGCCTTTTCATGCAATCAAGGTGCTGTAACGAATTACAGTACGTCGATGGCGTTCAGGTCGGAGAATGCTTTCTCCAGACGAGCGATCATGGAAGTCTGACCTTCACGCAGCCATACGCGCGGATCGTAGTACTTCTTGTTCGGCTTGTCGGCGCCTTCCGGGTTGCCCAGCTGGCCTTGCAGGTAAGCTTCGTTCTTCTTGTAGAAGTTCAGCAGACCTTCCCAGGTTGCCCACTGGGTGTCGGTGTCGATGTTCATCTTCACTACGCCGTAGGAGATGGACTCGCGGATCTCTTCCAGAGTGGAACCTGAACCACCGTGGAATACGAAGTCCAGAGACTTGGCTGGAACGCCAAACTTCTCGGAAACGTACTTCTGGGAAGCGTCCAGGATGGACGGGGTCAGCTTGACGTTACCCGGCTTGTATACACCGTGTACGTTGCCGAAGGAGGCAGCGATGGTGAAACGCGGGCTGATCTTGGACAGACGCTCGTAAGCGTAAGCAACATCTTCCGGCTGGGTGTACAGAGCGGACTGATCCATGTGGCTGTTGTCGACGCCGTCTTCTTCGCCACCGGTGCAACCCAGTTCCAGCTCCAGAGTCATGTTCATCTTGGCCATGCGGGTCAGGTACTCGCAGCAGATGTCGATGTTCTCTTCCAGAGACTCTTCGGACAGATCCAGCATGTGGGAGGAGAACAGCGGCTTGCCGGTTTCAGCAAAGTGCTTCTCGCCCGCTTCCAGCAGACCGTCGATCCACGGCAGCAGCTTCTTGGCAGCGTGGTCGGTGTGCAGGATTACCGGCACGCCGTAAGCTTCGGCAACAGCGTGAACGTGCTTGGCACCGGAGATGGCACCCAGGATGGCAGCTTTCTGACCTTCCAGCTTCAGACCCTTACCGGCGGTGAACACGGCACCACCGTTGGAGAACTGAACGATAACCGGCGCTTTAACCTTGGCGGCAGCTTCCAGTACGGCGTTAACGGAGTCGGTACCAACGCAGTTTACGGCCGGCAGAGCGAAGCCGTTTTCTTTAGCGATGGCGAACACTTTCTGAACGTCATCACCAGTGATCACGCCGGGTTTTACGAAGTCGAAAATTTTCTTAGACATGTTTAATCGTCCTGTCTCGTATGCCGTTAATAAAAAATGGGGGGTTCATCATGAACCGGCACAGCGGGCACATGATAAACGAAACGGGAGGCTTTTGCCCCCCGTTCCGGGTCAATTAGGCTTTAGCGCGCTGTTCCAGAATCGCAACAGCCGGCAGTACCTTGCCTTCTACGAACTCCAGGAAGGCGCCGCCGCCAGTGGAGATGTAGGAGACTTTGTCAGCGATGCCGAACTTGTCGATAGCAGCCAGGGTGTCACCACCGCCAGCGATGGAGAAGGCCGGAGAAGCAGCGATGGCTTCAGCGATAACCTTGGTGCCTTCAGCAAACTGGTCAAACTCGAATACACCAACCGGGCCGTTCCACAGGATGGTCTTGGCGTTCATGATGATGTCAGCCAGGGCCTTGGCAGAATCCGGGCCGATGTCGAAGATCATGTCGCCGTCGGTCACGTCAGAGACGGACTTGATGGTCGCCGGAGTGGACTCGGAGAACTCGGCACCTACAACCACGTCGGTGGTCACAGGAATGTTGGTCTCGGCAGCCAGTTTCTTGGCGGTGTCGATCAGATCGTGCTCGCACAGGGACTTGCCGACGTTGTGACCGGCAGCAGCGATGAAGGTGTTGGCGATGCCACCACCGACAACCAGCTGGTCAGCGATTTTGGAGAGGGATTCCAGAACGGTCAGCTTGGTGGAGACCTTGGAGCCGCCAACGATGGCAACCATCGGGCGCTCGGGCTTCAGCATGGCTTTGCCCAGCGCTTCCAGTTCACCCGCCAGCAGCGGACCAGCACAAGCGACCGGAGCGAACTGGGCCACACCGTAGGTGGAACCTTCGGCGCGGTGAGCAGTACCGAACGCATCCATTACAAAGACGTCACACAGGGCGGCGTATTTTTTGGCCAGCTCTTCGGTGTTCTTCTTCTCGCCTTTGTTGAAGCGGCAGTTTTCCAGTACAACCAGCTCACCGGCAGCGACTTCTACGCCATCCAGGTAATCCTTGGCCAGGCGAACCGGGCAGGACAGAGCGTCTTTCAGATAGTTGACAACCGGAGCCAGGGAGAATTCTTCGTTGTATTCACCCTCGGTCGGACGACCCAGGTGGGAGGTGATCATCAGCTTGGCGCCCTTTTCCAGAGCCAGCTTGATGGTCGGCAGAGTCGCAACGATACGTGCATCGGAGGTGACCTTGCCGTCTTTTACCGGTACGTTCAGGTCAGCACGGATCAGAACGCGTTTACCCGCCAGATCCAGGTCAGTCATCTTGATAACAGACATATTCAGTCCTCTATATTTTCCAGGTAATGTTAAAAACAGTAACCTTTCGCCCGGGGCAGGCTCAGCCTGCGGCCATCATGGCCCGGGTGGTATCCAGCATCCGGTTTGCGAAGCCCCATTCGTTATCGCACCACATCAACATCTTGACGAGGTTGGCATCGCTCACCCGGGTCTGGGTACCATCAATGATGCAGGAGTGTGCATCATGATTGAAGTCTACGGAGACCAGCGGTTCTTCCGTGTAATCCAGAATACCGTGTAATGTACCTCTGGATGCCCGTTGCAGGGCTTGATTTACGTCAGTAACTGTCACTTTTTTACGAACAGTAATACTGAGATCCATCGCTGTTACATTGATGGTCGGCACCCGCACCGCGATCGCCTCAAACTTGCCGGCGAAGTGGGGCAGGATACGCTCCAGCCCCTTTGCCAGCTTGGTGTCCACCGGAATGATGGACTGACTGGCAGCGCGGGTTCGGCGCAAGTCACTGTGGTAGGCATCGATGACTTGCTGATCATGCATGGCCGAATGAATTGTCGTAATAGTACCACAATTTATCTCGAATTCTCGATGCAATGTTTCAATCACCGGCACCACACAGTTGGTGGTACAGGAGGCGTTGGAGACGATCCGCTCGCGCCCCGTCAGCACCTGATGATTGACCCCGTAGACGATGGTAGCGTCCACATCCGCTTCGGCCGGATGGGAGAACAATACCTTGCCCGCCCCCGCTGCCAGATGCAGCTCGGCATCGGCCCGCGAGCCAAATACCCCGGTGCAGTCGAGCACCACATCCACCCCCAGCACCCGCCACGGCAAGTTCGACGGATCCCGCTCGGCAAACAGGGAGATGAGATCCTCCCCCACCAGCATGCTGTTGCCCGCCAGCTGCACCGGATAGTGAAAACGGCCGTGGCTGGTATCGAAGCGGGTCAGGTGCACCATGGCTTCGGGAGCCGCCAGCTCGTTGATGGCGACGATCTTGATGGTCTTGTCGCGCCCGCTCTCGTAAAGGGCTCGCAGTACATTGCGGCCGATCCGTCCGTAACCGTTGATGGCAATCTTGATCATCTGGCAGCCAGTTCCTTACCACAGATTTGCTAGCGCATGGGCTAGAGAAAAGAGCAGCCGACCGGCTGCCTGGGCCCGGCTCACGACAGCAGGGCATCCTTGAATTCACCACGGGCCAGCAGTGCGGCCCCAAACACCCCGGCACTGTCACCCAGGGCTGGAGCAATAATGGGGGCACTGAAACGGGGATTAAAGAGGAAGGGCAAAATAGTCTGTCTTCCCACGCTGTAGAGGCTCTGCACGTTGCCCACCCCACCGCCGATGACAATAACATCCGGGTCGAGAATGTTGACCACGTTGGCCAGCGCCTGACCAAACAGCAGATGCAGCCGGTCGATGGTGAGCCTGGCCACATGATCGTGGGCGGTGGCAGCCGCGATTTGAGCCAGCGAGAGGCGACGCTTGGCCTTGGCCTCGTACCAGGCCTCCAGCGCCGGGCCGCTGATCAGGGTCTCGACGCAGCCGTGCTTGCCGCAGTAGCACTCGGGGCCATCGGGAGAGAGCACATTGTGACCCCACTCGCCGGCGATGCCATGATGACCGTTGAGAATGCGGCCGTTGATGACGATGCCGGAGCCGACCCCGGTACCCATGATGATGCCGAACACCACTTTCGCATCGGGATGGTGCTGGCGCACCGCACCAAGATGGGTTTCTGCCAGCGCAAAGCAGTTGGCATCGTTGGCGATCAGCACCGGCACGCCGAGCCGGCGCTCCAGCTCCTCCTTGAACGGCTTGCCGTTGAGCTCGGTGGTGTTGCAGTTCTTCATCAGGCCGGTTTGCGGATCCCGCGCCCCCGGCGTGCCCATGCCGATGACGGTCGGGCGCTGGCCAATCTTCTCGGCGCACTCAGCTACCAGCTTGGCGATCTGGCCGATCATGTGCTCATAACCGCCAGCCCGCTCGGTGGGGATGCGGTGGCGCAGCAGCACCTCGTCGCCATCCAGCACCACGCATTCACACTTGGTACCGCCAAGATCGATACCCCAATCCAGTGACTTGCTGCTCATCTTGCCTCCTGCACGGACGCCACGCGCTCGTCGTCGTAGCGCCATTTTTTAATGTAAAACGGGGCCTGACGGCCCCGGATATCAAACACACTCTTCTTCTCTCGCCCCGGCCTTAGCGACCGTGGTACTGGGCGGAGAGCTCGTGTACCGCGTTGACGAACACGCCGGCGTGTTCCGGGTTCACATCCTGATGGATGCCGTGACCCAGATTGAATACGTGGCCATTGCCGTGACCGAAACCGGCCAGAATGGAGGCGACCTCTTCACGGATGCGAGCCGGAGTAGCGTAGAGCATGGAGGGATCCATGTTGCCCTGCAGTGCCACCTTGTCGCCGACCCGACGCTTGGCGTCGGCGATGTCGGTGGTCCAGTCCAGACCCAGCGCATCGCAACCGGTGGCGGCAATCTGCTCCAGCCACTGACCGCCGTTCTTGGTGAACAAGGTGACCGGCACGCGGCGACCGTCGTGCTCGCGGATCAGACCATCGACAATCTTGTGCATGTACTGCAGGGAGAAGTCGCGGTAATCGCGCGGGGTGAGCACGCCGCCCCAGGTGTCGAACACCATGACAGCCTGCGCACCCGCCTTGATCTGGGCGTTGAGGTAGGCAATCACGCTGTCGGCCAGCTTGTCGAGCAGCAGGTGCAGGGTTTGCGGCTCTGCGTACATCATCTGCTTGATCTTGGTGAACGCCTTGGAGCTGCCCCCCTCCACCATGTAGGTGGCCAGGGTCCATGGGCTGCCGGAGAAGCCGATGAGCGGCACTTCGCCCTTCAGCTCGCGGCGGATGGTGCGCACCGCATTCATCACGTAGCCCAGCTCATCTTCCGGATCCGGAATGGGCAGCGCCTGCACGTCGGCCATGGAGGTGATCGGACGCTCGAAGCGCGGGCCTTCACCCTGCTCGAAGTAGAGACCCAGCCCCATGGCATCGGGCACGGTCAGGATGTCGGAGAAGAGGATGGCGGCATCGAGCGGGTAGCGGCGCAGCGGCTGCAGGGTGACTTCACAGGCCAGTTCGGCATTGCGGCACAGGGACATGAAATCCCCCGCCTGGGCGCGAGTCGCCTTGTATTCCGGCAGATAGCGCCCTGCCTGGCGCATCATCCATACCGGCGTCATGTCTACATCCTGACGCAGCAAAGCGCGCAGGTATCGATCGTTCTTCAGCTCTTTCATCCCAGTTCCTGAATTCATATCACGCATAAAATGGCGGCCATAATACCACTTTGCCCAGTCAAGCGGACTGCCCAAAACGTGGCAAATAGGCTCGCGGTTGCAAAGATGTGAAGGGGCGCAAACCAGAGCGTCCCGTTTTTAAAAAGAGGTGCAAAAAGGTTGGCGAAAAGATAAGCGCCGTTACCCCTCGCCAGCCAGTGACAACTCGATAAGCCGCCGGGCAATGGTGCCGTGGGGTGGCAAGCGCGGCAGCCGGTCGGCGGCAAAGAAAGCGGCGGCCACCAGTTCGTCATCCTGCACCCGGATTTCGCCGCTCTCGTAGTCGGCGGTAAAGCCCATCATCAGACTGTGGGGGAATGGCCAGGGCTGGCTCGCCACATAGCGCACATTGCGCACCCGGATGCCGCTCTCCTCGAACACCTCCCGCGCCACGCACTGCTCGAGATTCTCCCCCGCCTCCACAAACCCGGCCAGCACGGTATACATAGGATCGTCCGCCTGATAGTGACGGCGATGGGCCGCCAGCAGGATCTCCGGCCCCTTGCGCACCGCCACGATAATGCAGGGTGAAATGCGCGGATAGGCCGTGTGGCCGTGGTGGCACACCTGCGCCCACTCCCCCGCCTTCGGGGTCATGGGGGCGCCGCACTCGCCGCAGAAACGGTGAGTACGCCGAAAGGTGGCGAGCTGCCAGGCACGGCCCGCGAGACGAAACCCCTCTTCATCCCCCGCTACCATCAACTGGCGCAGCGGGCTCATGGCGCTCGTGTCGGCCTCAGCCCCCAGATCGAGCAGATAGCAGGGCAGCCCCTGCCACTCATCAAAACGCTCGAAATGGGCGTCAGCCAGCGCTGCGGGCAGGCACGCTTTACTTCCCTGTGGCACCTCTCCCTGCTGATCGAGCAGTACCAGATGATCGCCCCCCAGCACGAACCAGCGGGCTTGTTCGGTTAATGACATCGGATAAACACTCTCGTTAAAACAAAACCCTGGCTACGGCGGGCCCGCCAAGGGGCAAACGCCGCGCGAGTGGCTCCCATCTTACGACCAGCACGAGTCGCTGACGACCCCGCCGTGGCCGATTGTCCCATTCGTAAAAAACGGATGGTGCAACAGAGGCCGCCCGAAGGCGGCCCGCTGTTATCCGGCATCCAGTATCCGGCCTCTATCGACGCGGATCAGGCATCGCCCATCGCCAGCAAGGAGGCGTTGCCGCCCACCGCCGTGGTGTTGATGGTGCGGGTCTTCTCGGTAACGAAACGGCTCAGGTAGTGAGGGCCACCCGCCTTGGGGCCGGTGCCGGAGAGTCCCTGGCCGCCGAACGGCTGCACCCCGACCATGGCGCCGATCTGGTTGCGGTTGATGTAGACGTTGCCGACGTTGATGCGGCTCGCCAGCTCCTCCGCGTGGGATTCGTTGCGGCTGTGGATCCCGAGCGTCAGGCCGTAGCCGGTGCCGTTGATGTCGCTGATCACCTTGTCCAGATCCCGGGTCGCGTAGCGCACCACGTGCAGGATGGGGCCGAACTGCTCCTTGGCCAGCTCGCGGATGGAGCCGATCTCCAGCGCGGTCGGCTGGACGAAGTGTCCCTCCATGGTCGCGGCGGGCATCGGCGCCTGCGCAATCAGGCGAGCTCGCGGGATCATGTAGGCGAGATGAGCATCAAGACCGGCCTTGGCATCGGCATCGATCACCGGGCCGACATCGGTGTTGTGCTCGGCCGGGTTGCCCACTTTCAGCTCCTGCATGGCACCGGTGAGGATCTCCAGCACCCGCTCGGCGATCTCCTCCTGCAGGTAGAGCACCCGCAGGGCCGAACAGCGCTGACCGGCGCTCTGGAAGGCGGCGCTCACCACGTCGCGCACCACCTGCTCCGGCAGGGCGGTGGAGTCGACGATCATGGCGTTCTGACCACCGGTTTCAGCGATAAGCGGCAGGATGGCACCATCGCGCTGGGCCAGGGTCATGTTGATCAGCTTGGCAGTCTCGGTGGAGCCGGTGAAGCAGACGCCGCCAATGCGCGAGTCCGCAGTCAACTTGGCCCCCACGGTGGCGCCGTCACCGGGCAGCAGCTGCAGCACGTCGCCCGGAATACCGGCCTGATGGGCCAGTCACCGCCAGATGGGCGATAAGGCCGGTCTGCTCGGCAGGCTTGGCGATGACGGTGTTGCCGGTGGCCAGCGCAGCTGCGATTTGGCCGAGGAAAATCGCCAGCGGGAAGTTCCACGGGCTGATGCAGACAAAGACACCGCGCCCCTGCAGGAACAGCTCGTTCTGCTCGCCGGTGTAACCGGGCAGCAGGGTCGCCTGCCCCATCAGGCTGCGGGCCTGCACCGCGTAGTAGCGGCAGAAATCGACCGCTTCACGCACCTCGTCGATACCATCTTGCAGCAACTTGCCCGACTCGCGGGTACAGAGGGAGACAAACTGCTCGCGGTTCGCTTCCAGCAGATCTGCCAGCTTCTCCAGCGCGGCGGCCCGCTCGCTCACCGGGGTTTCGCGCCAGCGCGGGAAGGCAGCGTGGGCCGATGCCAAGGCCTGCTCCACCGCCTGCTCGTCGGCCCAGTGGATCTTGCCGACGGTGAGGCTCACATCCTGCGGGCTCAGCACGGTGCGTGCCTCGCTGCGCTTGAGGGTCTCGCCATCGACGATGGGGCCTGCCAGCCACTGCTTGCTCTCCAGCTCTTTCAAGCGGGCGAAGAAGGGGCGCTGGATGGAGAGGATGTTCATGTTGACGCCGCTGGAGTTCTTGCGGTCGGTGAAGAGATTCACCGGCTGCGGAATGCGGTCGTTGGCAAAACCGGAGTAGCGCTTGAGGGTGCGCAGCGGATGCTCGGCCAGTGAATCCACCGGGGTGTTGGGGTCCACCAGCTTGTGAACGAAGGAGGTGTTGGCCCCGTTCTCCAGCAGGCGGCGCACCAGATAGGGCAGCAGATCCTTGTGCGCGCCGACCGGCGCATAGATGCGGCAGTGCAGGCCGGGATTGTCGTTCAGCACGGCGTTGTGCAACTCCTCCCCCATGCCGTGCAGACGCTGGAATTCAAACTGGCGCTCACTGGCCATCTCCAGAATGCTGACCACGGTATTGGCGTTGTGGGTGGCGAACTGGGGAGCGATAAAGCCGCGAGTCGGCTCGCTCAGCAGGTAGCGGGCGCAGGCGAGGTAGGAGATATCGGTGCCCGCCTTGCGGGTAAAGAGCGGGTAGCCGGGCAGGCCCGCCTGCTGGGCATATTTCAGTTCGCTGTCCCAGTAGGCGCCTTTTACCAAGCGAACCGGAATGAGATCACCCTGCTCGCGAGCCAGTGCAGTGAGCCAGCAGAGTACCGGCAGGGCGCGCTTGGAGTAGGCCTGCACCACCATGCCGAGTTTGCCCCAACCACGGTTGGCGTCGGAGCGATAGAGCTGCTCGAACAAGTCCAGCGACAGCTCGAGGCGGTCCATCTCCTCGGCGTCGATGCTGATGGCAACATCCTTGTCGCGGGCCAGCCGTACCAACCCCACCAGCCGCTCGCACATCTCGCCGAGCACCCGCTCGCGGTTGGCCACGTCATAGCGCGGATGGAGCGCCGACAGCTTGATGGAGATCGAGGGGGCCGGGCCGCCGTCGCTGATCCGCTCGTTGCCCACCGCCTCGATGGCGTTGCGGTAATCGGTCAGATATTTATCGGCATCCTGCATGGTCAGCGCCGACTCACCCAGCATGTCGTAGGTGTGGGTGTAACCCAGCTCGCGGGATTTGCGGCTCGCCTTGAGCGCCTCTTTCATGTCGCGCCCCAGCACGAACTGCTTGCCCATGATCTTCATGGCGGCGTACATGGCGGAGCGCACCACCGGCTCCCCCAGCTTGTTGACCATGCGCCCCAGCAGGTTGGCCGGGTTGCCGTCGAGCTTTTTATCGAGCTTGATGATCTTGCCGGTCAGCATCAGCCCCCAGGTAGAGGCGTTGACCAGAGTAGAGTCGCTCTTGCGGAAATGAGATGACCAGTTGGCGCCGGAGAGCTTGTCCTTGATCAGGGCGTCAGCGGTCTCGGCATCGGGAATGCGCAGCAGCGCCTCGGCCAGACACATCAGGATAATCCCCTCCTGAGTATCCAGGCTGTACTCCTGAGGAAGGCGTCGATACCGTCACCGGAGCCGCTCTCCTTGCGCACCTTGGTCACCAAAGTACGGGCACGCTGGGTCACCTGCTCCAGCGAGGCGCCATCCCCCGGCAGCATGGCCGACAGTTCGGCCAGATAGGCATTTTCATCCACCACATAGTTCTGGGTGATGGCTTCGCGCAGGGCGGCCAGATCGGAGGGGATATAGTCAGCGGCAAGCACTTGTGTAGCTTTGAACATATGGGGTCTTCCTGTACGCCCTAGGGCTGATATCGACAAAGGCGGACGCGCCGCCGAAACGCCGATAATGTATACAATGTTGCACCCTATATGAAATGAATTTGTTGCCACTCTTTAACAAAGATCGCTCATTCCCCCCATGAATTCCCTTTTGAAGCTAATACGCCAGCAAGCGTGAGGGTCATCTGACTTCATTTTGTATACGATCTGCCACCGCCTCTCTATCGCAAAGCAGTCACGCATTCCGCCCAATAACGGATGTCCCCAATGCGCCCAAAAAAGAAGGGCCGCCACGGCGACCCTTCTCAGCAATTCATTCAGCCAGATGCTGTCAGTTCATCCAGCGATCGCCACGGCTGCGACGACGGGGCAGCATGGGCAGCAGGATGCCAAGCAGGATACCGGCCCCCACCATGGCACCACCACGGATAAACCAGTCCATCTGCATGTCGTGCTCCTGGTTGTCGTAGCTCTGGGTCAGGGCATCATTCTGCTCTTTGAGATTGCTCATCTCCTCACCCTGACTGACCAGCTGGGCCTTGAGGGCGGCGATCTCCTTGCTCTGGGCAGCGATCTGGCCATCCTTCTCGGTGAAGCGTTTCTCGTTGTCACCGTTGAGGTTCTGCAGGCGATCTTTAAGCTCATCGCGCTCTTTTTCCACCAGGGGCAGACGCTCGCGCAGGCTGATCTGGCTCTGCAGTTCGCTGTTTTTGATCCACCCCTCGCGGCCACGACCGTCCACCACCTGGGTGAAACCGGCCTCGCTGTTCACCGCCTTTACCTCCAGCGGTTCACCAGCCTTGACGCTGCCAAGGATCCGGTACTGGGTACCCGGGCCATTGTGGATATAGGTAAAGATGTTGTCTGAAACATAACGGGTATCGGCCAGTGCCTGTTGGGCACACAAGCAGATCAAAATCCCGAGAAGGGCGCGCATGGTCGATCGGTTCTCTTTTTCAGGTTTGGACAAGAGGTTGAATGTTAAGCCGCCAGCAGGTTAAAGGACAAGCAAAGAAAAAGCACCTCCCCCGGATTAAAGAGCGCAGAGTTGCGAGTCACCTCGCAACTTGCCCGTCTACGGTCTCACTTGTTTTTCAGCTCCTGCACCTCGCTGCGCAGCGCGCGGATCTCCCGCAGCAGCTCCTCTTGCTGATTGTTGTAGTGATGACGCCACTTGTCGGTCTCGCCATCCCCCTTGTTGGGCTGCAAAAACAGGCTGGCCATGAAACCGCTGATGGCACCGAACAGACCGACTCCGAACAGGATCAGCAGGCTGGCGACAAACCGCCCCTCCTCGGTCTTGGGCACCAGATCCCCGTAACCCACTGTCGAGAGGGTCACCAGCGTCCACCAGAACGCGTCATAGGGTGTCTCAATCTGGCTGCCGGGCTGGCCTGACTCAATCCAGTACATGACGCCGGAGCCCACCCCCAGCAGCAGAAAGAACAGAAACAGGATACCGGAGAGGGTGGTCTCGTTGCGCTCGCGACGGAACATGGCCCAGAGATCCGGGTGCTCCTTGAACAGCTGATAGACCCGCCACAGCTGGATCAACCGCGCCCAGCGCAGCTGCTCCGCCATCGGCAGGCTACCCGGCAGATAGATCCAGTTGGCCTTGAAATAGGCCTTGCGATCAGAGGCCCGGATCCAGCCATAAGCAAAGTGCGCGAGGAAGAAGTAGCAGATCAGACTGTCGAGGTCATAGAAGAGCTGCAGGGTCTGTGGTGTCAGGCTCTCATGGCCCCACCAGCGGGCCGTCACCAGCACAACCGAGATAATCGACAGAAATGCCATCAGCAGATCCATCGCCCGCAGATGAGTTAAGTGATGTCGCATACATTTTCCAACTTTAAGCACAGTGCAAATTAATAAAAGAGAAGATAATGCCGATAGTCCTGAGGGCAAAGGAAAAAACGGCTTTTAAAAGGAGAATGACAATGCAGCTGAACCTGCTGGAGAAAAGAATGAGCAACATCCGGTTGGTACCCAAAGTGGTGCTGCTGATGGTGTTCAGTACCCTCCTGCTACTGACAAAACTCTGGTTTGACGCCAACAATCTGGAAGCGACCCTGCTCAGCGAAGGGCTCGATCCCGCCAAGGCGGATGCGATCTCCAATCGCCTGCTCTGGACCGGCCTGATGGAGACCGCCATCATGGGGCTGCTGTTCGTGATCCTGCTGCTCACCGGCTCCCGCCTGATGGTCAAGCAAGTGCACTATCTGGTGGGCCTGCTGGAGCGCTTCGCCAAGCGGGACCTCAGCCACAAGGTACTGCTCAAGTCTCGTGACGAATTCGGTGACATCGCCAAGGCGGTCTCCCACTCGCAGGAGAACCTCAAAGAGGTGTTTGGCAACCAGCGTGCCGCCTGCAAGGAGCTCAACGACATCGCCTCCCAAGTGACCCTTTGCATGGAAGAGGCCAACGAAGCGATCAACGAAGAGTTCACCCAGATCGAACAGCTGGCCAGCGCCATGAGCCAGATGGTCGGCGCCATTCGCGAAGTGGCCGCCCATGCGGATCAGGCCTCTCATGCCACCGCCGAAACCAGCCAGCTGGCGGAAGAGGGGAGCCGCTGCGTCGCCGACACCGTTAGCACCATAGACACCCTCTCCGGCAACATCCAGCGCTCCGCCACCGTGGTCAACGAGGTGGAGCAGGGGGTCGAGCGCATTGGCTCGGTAGTCGACACCATTCGCGGCATCTCGGAACAGACCAACCTGCTGGCACTTAACGCGGCCATCGAAGCGGCTCGCGCCGGTGAAGCTGGTCGCGGCTTTGCCGTGGTGGCCTCCGAAGTTCGCGAGCTGGCCAACCGGGCTCAGGCCGCCACCGTCGAGATCCAGAAGATGATCGAACAGCTGCAGGGCAATGCCCATCAGGCTGGCGAGCTGATGGCCCAAAGCGTACAGCAGGCCGACAAGGGGGTGGAACAGGTGACCCAGGCCGGTACCCAGCTCGCCACCATAGTGCAGCGGGTACAGGGTGTCGCCGACATGAACCGCCACATCGCCGCCGCCTCCGAGCAACAGAGCTCGGTCGCCGAAGAGATGCGCGGCAATCTGGAGCAGGTCAAGCAGATCGCCGAAGGCTCCGTCGTGGTGCTGCGCGAGCTGCAAGAGGCCTCCGAGCTGGTCGAGCAGCACAGCAAGGAGCTCGACAGCCAGATCCAGTCCTTCAAGCTGGCGTGACCACAGCGCATAGACAGAAAGGCCCTGAGGGGCCTTTCTTCATATCCCCACCAGCAACCCATTTTCCTTTCTGGATCATGCTTCTCGCCCCTGCGCTGTGACGCGGGGGCCTGACAGTGCTAGATTGGCAGCCACCATTTTGAACCGGCAGCGTTGTTAACCTCGTGTCGTTAACCCGCTGTCGTGAACCACAAGGACGGCAACCGTGGCCCAGCATTCTCCCTCTTTCTCCGCCCTCTCCCCCTTGCTGCAAGAACAGGCCGAGCGCCAGTGGCAGCGACTGGTCGAGCTGGCCCCCGACTATGGCAACCAGCCCGAGCCGGTGCACCAGACCCTGCTGACCCTGCTCGGTCTCTCCGATTTTGTTGCCGATTCCCTTTTCAAACAGCCCGAGTTGCTGGCCGAGCTGATCGCCTCCGGAGATCTGGAGCGCTCCGAACGCTGGCCCGCCTACCAGAGAGATCTGACTGCCCTGCTCGCCGAGGTGAGCGATGAAGAAACGCTCAAGCGCATCCTGCGCCAGTTCCGCCGCAGCCGCATGCTGGTGATCGCCTGGCGCGAGCTGCTGGGCCATGCGGCGGTGGAAGAGAGCTTTATCCACCTCACCAAGCTGGCGGATGCCCTGATCTGCTCTGCTCGCGACTGGCTCTACGCCAAACAGTGTGGCGAGCTGGGCACCCCGATGGATGGCAACGGTAATCCGCAACCGCTACTGATCCTCGGCATGGGCAAGCTCGGGGGCGGCGAGCTGAACTTCTCCTCGGATATCGACCTTATCTTCACCTTCCCCGAGAACGGCTACACGGTCGGCGGGCGGCGCGAGCTGGCCAACCAGCAATTTTTCATCAAGCTGGGCCAGCGCATCATCAACGCCCTCCACCAGCCCACCCAGGATGGTCAGGTGTTCCGGGTCGATATGCGGCTGCGCCCCTTTGGCGACGCTGGGCCGCTCGCCATCTCCTTTGCCGCCATGGAGGATTACTACCAGCACCACGGCCGCAACTGGGAGCGCTACGCCATGGTCAAAGCGCGGGTACTGGGGCCCCAGTGCGAGCACGCGGTGGAGCTGGCCGAGATGCTTCGCCCCTTTGTGTTTCGCCGCTATATAGACTTTGGCGTTATCGACGGCCTGCGCCAGATGAAAGCGATGATCGCCTCCGAGGTGCGCCGCAAGGGGCTGGAGGGCAACATCAAGCTGGGGGCTGGCGGCATTCGCGAAGTGGAGTTTATCGCCCAGGCGCTGCAGCTTATTCGCGGCGGGCGCGAACCGGCGCTGCGGGTGCGCCACCTGCCCGAAGCGCTGGCCGCCATCGCCCAATGTGGCGCCCTCGAATCCGCCCATTGCGATCGCTTGCTGGATGCCTATCGCTTCCTGCGCCGGGTCGAGAACATATTGCAGGAGATCGGCGATCAGCAGACCCAGACCCTGCCCACCGAGGAGCGGGATCGCCAGCGGCTGATCGCCGCCCTCGGTTTTGCCGACTGGGGCGCCTTTATGGCTCATCTCGATGAGGAGATGGCTGCCGTCCATCAGGAGTTCGCCGCCGTGGTGGGGGAAGAGAAAGAGGCACCCGCCCATCTGGAGCAGCTTTGGCTCGATCTCTGGCGCACCGAGCTCGATGCCGCCGAGCTGGAAAAATTGCTGACTGCTCAAGGGGTCGTCGAGCCCGCTCCGCTCTGCGCTGCCCTGCTGCGCTTCAAGGAGGAGTACAAGCGCCGTCAGGTGGGGCCGCAGGGGCGCATCGCACTGGACTGGCTGATGCCGGAGCTGCTGCGGCTGGTGGTCGCCAGTGAGCAACCCGCCCGCCTGTTCGAGCGGGTATGCGAGCTGCTGACCCGCATCTTCACCCGCAGCGCCTATCTGCAACTGCTGGCGGAAAACCCGGGCGCCCTGCGCCAGCTGGTACGGCTGTGCGACGCCAGCCATCTGGTGAGCGAACAGCTGGCCCGCTACCCCATCCTGCTGGATGAGCTGCTCGATCCCCAGCACCTCTACCACCCCACCCCGCTCGACCAGTACAAGCCCCAGCTGCGCCAGTTCCTGCTGCGCATCCCCGAAGAGGACGTGGAGCAGCAGATGGAAGCGCTGCGCCAGTTTAAGCAGGTGCAGTTGCTGCGCATCGTGGCGGCCGACATCGCCGGCGCCCTGCCGCTGATGAAGGTGAGCGACCACCTCACCTGGCTCGCGGAGGCGATCACCGAAGAGGTGGTCAATCAGGCGTGGGCCCAGATGAGCGAACGCTACGGGGTGCCGCCCGAGGTGGCGTTAAGCGGCCAGCGCGGTTTTGCGGTGGTGGCCTATGGCAAGCTGGGTGGCATCGAGCTCGGTTACGGCTCGGATCTCGATCTGGTATTCCTGCACGGCGGCGACCCCAACAGCTACACAGATGGCCGCAAGCCCATCGACAGCCGCCAGTTCTACCTGCGCCTGGCCCAGCGGATCCTGCACCTGTTCAGCACCCGTACCCCCTCCGGCATCCTCTACGAAATAGACATGCGGCTGCGTCCCTCCGGCGACTCCGGCCTGCTGGTCTCGTCGCTGTCGGCCTACGAGCAGTACCAGCAGAACGAGGCGTGGACCTGGGAACATCAGGCGCTGGTGCGGGCTCGCCCCATCTATGGCGATGATGCCATCGTTGCCGAGTTTGCCCGCATCCGCCGCGATGTGCTGGCCAGGGAGCGCGACCTGCCGACTCTGGCCCGCGAGGTGCGCGAGATGCGCCACAAGATGCGGGATCACCTGCTCAAAGCCGGTGCCGGCGAGTTCGACCTCAAGCAGTCCCCCGGCGGCATGGTGGATATCGAGTTTATCGCCCAGTATCTGGTGCTGGCCCACGCCTGCGGCGAGCCCGATGCCCTCACCCGCTGGTCCGATAACGTGCGCATCTTCGATGAGTGCGTCATGGCGGGGGTGCTGACCCTGGAGCAGGCGGAGGGGCTGAAGCAGGCCTATCTGGAGATCCGCAACCTAGGCCATCGCCTCAACCTCTCGGAGATCTCCCGCAAGGTGAGCGACGATCAGCTGCAGAGTGAGCGCAGCCATGTGCTCGCCGTCTGGCACAAGCTGCTGGGGGAGTGATTCCCACCAGCGGCAATGAAAAAGGGCCCGCCTGAATTGCTTCAGGCGGGCTCCTCTATTATCGGCAAGTCGGCATCCTTACGGTTGCTCAGCCGTGATCCATCACCGTCTCCACCAGCATGCTGTTGAAACGCTGATAGGCCTCTTCCTCAAGGAGCCCCGGATAGCTCAACACCCGCAGCGCATGACCTTGATAGTCAGGATGATAGGGCGGGTGGACATGGGCATAGTCGTTGAGACAAAAGCCCAGCCCCTGATAGAAGCGCAGACGGCGAATAGCAATCTCATCCTCTGGCGAATCGATCTCGAGAATGACGGTTTTGCCTGCCCGCTCGCAAAATTCAGCCAGCAGGCGGCTGCCGTAGTTGCGGCCGCGCTACGCCTGATTGATGGCCAGATGCTCGATATAGATCTGCTCGCCGCACGCCCACCAGAAGATAAAACCGAGCAGCAGGGCATCCTGATAAAAGATTTGGCAGTGATAGCGAGGATCCCGCATCTTCTGGGGCTGATGCTGTGACTGGCGCTGCTCGTAGCGGGGAAAACTCTCGCCATAGATCTGCCAGACCAGCGGCCACGCCGGATGGTTTACCTCTCTAATCACTTCACTCTCAATCATCAGAACTACCTCTCGTTTATTTTGCAGAACGTTCATCTATACATGAAAAGTTCTGCCACATCATTCTCTGATGAAATAAAAGCCAGAACGCCAGATTAGCGGGCGCCATCCGGTTGCGAGACAAACTGCAGCTGACTGCCATCGGGCAACAGCGCCAACACGCTTTGAGCGGCCAGTTTTATCCCCGCCTGCTCGGTGGCCGGGCCAAAGTTGGCAATCAGTCGAGTGCCATCAGCAAACTCGCTCTGCTGCACCACTCCTCGTTTGTCGAGCCAACGAAAACCGGTGAGCGGCTGGTTGTAGAGCCGCTCATGCAGCGGGCGGAAGAAGGCATCGAGTCCCTTGAGATAGGGAATGCGCGCGCTGGCGCTATCCAGACTGAGGTTGAGCAGCGGCGGCACGTTGTAGAGCTGCTGCAACAGTTCGGTCACCTGACGGCTCTCCCTGAATTTGAGGCTGTCCATCGTCCAGTGGTGGGTGGTCACTATGCTGTCGTGAAAGACGCTCTGGAACAGCGGCAGCCGCAGCGCCGGATCGAAGTAGAGCCCCTGATACCCGGGCTTGAGGTGGCTCTGGCGAAAGAAGAACGCAGGCTGATAGTCGGGATACCAGGCCCCCAGATAGTAGGGGCGGCGCATATCGGGATCCTGCCAGCCAAAGCCGCTGGTCTGGGGGCCGTGGGCAAAGGCCGCGGTGCGGTTGGCAACCGCACCGCCCTCCTCGGAGCCCACCAGCACACCCTGACTCCTGGCAATCCACGCCATCCCGGCCATCCGGTTTTGTGCATCCTGCGCCTGGGTGGTCGGCTTGGCCGGGTCGAAATCGTCAAACACCATGCCGGTCGCCGCCACATCGAGGAACCAGCTGTTGTAGTGGCTCGCCTGCTGCAACCAGGGTACGCGCTGCTCCATCACCGGGCGCACGCAGGCCTGATTGGTGTAGACGCCGCTGTTTTGAAAGCCGCTCTTGCGCCGCCCGTTCTCCTGCATGATGCCGCAGCGCAGGTAAATATCCTGCCCCATCTGGGCGGTGAGCCAGCTCGGCTGCCGATTACCCTCCGGCAGCGCGGTATCGTAAGAGTCGTAAGGGGCGATGAGATAGCCCGCCGCTTTGGCAAGTTCAATCCCCTGCGGCGCGGCAAAGCCCGCCGTCCACTGGGGCAGCCCCAGCCAGAGTCTGGGTAGTCCAGCCTGCTTGAGAGCGGCGATCATCTTGGCCGAGCTGCCATCACCCCAACTCTGCGGCTCGTTGAGCGCCGCCCCCAGTTGCGTGGCCGCCAGCGTGCGCCGGGCGGCGAAATCGGCCGGTTGCTGACCGGGATGGCGCTGCGCCAGCGCCTGCTCTACCCCGGCCAACACCAAATTTTGCAGGTAGCGGTTGCGGGCCAGATCGGGGGCCTGCAGCGCCGTTTTGCTCTCCCCCTTGAGCCAGTCGGCGGGGATCAGGCGACGCAACTCGGACCAGCTCTTCACATCCTGTGGCACCAGCAGTCGCTCGCCCCAGAGGTAGAGGTGAGAGGCGCCGATCAGCCGCTTGCCATCCTTTACTGCCGCCAGCTTGCTCTCGAGCGAGACCTGCTCGCCCCGCTCCTGCAACCAGCTGCGATAGGCCTTGGCCGCTGCTAGCCAGTCGTTGCCCGGCTGCAGCGACACCGCCACCTCATAGGGAGCAGCAAGATTGAGGCGATTGACGCTATGGGTCGCCGTCAGGGCAATACCATCTTGCTTGGGGGCAAAGGTGAGCCGGTTGTTGAAGGGGTTGGCAAAGAGGATCGCCAGCTGCTGATCACCGTAATCCAGCCCGACCAGCGGCAGGGTAAGATTTTCGGTGGTGTTGATCCCCTGATACTCCTGCGCCAGCGCCTGGCGCCACGCGGGATGAGTAGCGGGAATGCGAAAACCCTCGTGGATCGGCAGCATCAGCGCCTGCGCCCCTGCCGGCACCCGCGGCCACACCAGCTCGCCAGCACTCGCACGGCTGAGGGTAAGGATCAGACGGTTGCCCGCAAGGCGAGCCAAGGCCCGCACCTCACCATCGGCGCGGGTCAGCCAGCTGGCGCGCTCCCCCTCCTGCTGCAGAGCGGTGACCGGCTGGCGCGGGCCGGGGGAAGAGATGGCAAGGTGCTTGCCCGAGGGCAGCACAGCCTCGGCCGCCAGGGTGGCGGGATCCAGCTCGATGCGCCACTGATCGTTGGCAAGGGTCAGCGCCTCGGCAGGCAGGGAGAACAGCGGCGCCAACAGCAGGAGCGGGCGGATCCGGCTCGTTAGCACGGGAAGAAGAGTCATGGTCGGTGATTCCTGATAAAACACGGGAATCGCCATTTCAGCAGATTGGCCGCCTGCGATTGTCAGGCCAATGTCAGGATTGCGTGCACCTGACCATCACGACGACCATTACTCAACCGGCCCCGCCTGACTGTGGCTTAGCTGCAACACCAGCTGGCCACGCTGGCTGGTTTGCACCAGCGAGAGGGTGCGCCAGCTATCAGGCGTGGCGGCAGGCCAGTTCACCGGCTCATTGGGTGCAATCCGGTGCCACCAGAGCAGGGAATATTGCGGGCGGGCCAGCACCGTCTGCTCGAGCCAGAGAGGAGTGCACGAAGCGGGATTGGCGGGGGGATTGGCCACCGCCAGCGGCGAGCGGGAGAGCCAGTCCAGATCCTGCACCGCAGGCAGCGGCAGCGCTACCTGCCAATCCTTGCCCGCCACCGCCAACCGCAGCAGATAGAGTCCGGCTGGCAAAGGCGTAGGTAGATCGGCCCCGACAACCCTGACCCCTTTATTCTCTTCCGCCTCCCACTGGGCACTTGCCAGTCGGTCACGGCCAGCGGGATCGATAAGTTCAGCGGCGGTGATGGGCCCCTCCCCGGTCAACTGCACCCGATAGTCCCGCAGCAGCGGCGCATCGCGCTGGATCAGCTCAAGACGCAGCTCGCTCACCCCATCAGGCAAGGTCAGCGGGAAATCCTTGCCGCAATGCTGGGCACTCAGCGCAGTCAGCATCCCCTGCCAGCTGCGGCGCTCGGCATCGCTGTTGAGGGCGGGCCAAGCCTGCTGCAAAGATTGCCAGGCGTGCCGGATATCCCCCTGCAACAGTGCCAAGGTAGCCGGTTGCAGCGGGTCGGCGCGCTCGGTTTCCAGGAGGCGATCGGTTGCCATCACGCAGCTTGCGTTTAGAAGGCACAGGCTCAGAAGGCCGACGCTTAGAGCCAACAGCAGTCCAGCCAGCGTTGCACGCTTCACGCTGGCACCTCCAGCCGGTAGCCGATGCCGCGCACCGTCTCGATGGCCAGCCCGGGCAGCTTCTGGCGCAGTTGCAGAATATGGGTATCGACGGTGCGGGTGGAGGGAAACGCCTGATAGCCCCACACCCGGTTGAGGATCTCCTCCCGGCTCAGCACCCGCCCCGCCATCCGCACCAGCAGGGTGAGCAGGGCAAACTCGGTGGGGGTAAAGCTCACCTCCGCATCCTGCCAGCTCGCCTGCATCCGGGCGGGATGAAGCTGCAAGCCGCCTACCGCCTGAGTGCCATCCCCCAGCTGACGCAGCTGGGCTCGGATCCGCGCCAGCAGCTCGTCATGGGAGAAGGGCTTGGTCAGGTAGTCGCGCGCCCCCGCATCAAGCCCGGCCACCCGATCGCTCACCTCCACCCGGGCGGTCAGCACGATCACCGGCAGCGCCTTGCGCGCCAGCCACAGGGGCAACCAGTCGAGAGCATCCCCCTCCGGCATGGTACGATCCAGCAGCACCAAATCCGCCGCCAGCCACTGCTGCTCCGCCGCAGCCAGAGTGTCGCACCAGAGGCAGCGATACCCTTCCCGGGTCAGATAGCGTTGCAGGTTCTCCGCCAGCAGCGCCTCGTCTTCGACAAGCAGGATGGTTTTCATGATTCGGGGTCGCTCCAGAGTTGGCAGGGCAGCGTCAGGGTAAAGGTAGTGGGCGGGCCGGATAGGGTGAGGCGCCCGCCAAGACGACGCAGCAGATGGCGCACGATGGCAAGCCCCAACCCCAAACCCTCGGCACGGGCACCGCGGCGCAGCAGGGTGGCGAGCCGGTAATTTGGCAGCTCGCCACCATCGCTGACTGCGAGGTTCAAACGCCCCGCCTGCCAGCTGGCACAGATCCGAACCGGCGCGCGGCCATGCTGGCTGGCGTTGCGCAGCAGGTTGTCGAGGGCGAGATCGAGCCAGTAGAAGGGGAGCGCCAGAGTCATCTCCCGCTCAAGGCAGAAGGTGGCGTCATGCCGCTCGCAAGCCAGGGTGAGCCACTCGGTGAGACTGACCGCCACCCGCTCATCTTCCAGAGTCTCAGCCGCCAGATAGTGGCGACTGGCCTGCGCCAGCTGATGCAGGCGGGCGACACTGCCCAGCAGCTGACCCACGCTCTGTTGGGCGGAAGGGGGCAGTCGGTCGAAATCGTGGCGCAGCTCCTCGCTGATGCCGGAGAGCGCCATGATGGGAGTGCGCAGCTCGTGGGTCAGCATCTGCAATGCGACGCGCCGCTCCCGCAGCAGGCGCCAGCGCTGCCAGCTGGCCCACCCCAGCAACAGGATAAAACCAAACGAGCTGGCCAGCGCCAGCCACTGCCAGCCAAGCGTGGGGAGAGCATTGAAGCAAATCGCTCCGACTCGCTCCTGACAGGGACCATCGGTACGGCGATCCAGCGTCACACCAAGCCGCTCGGCCAGCGGCTGCCACTGCCCGGCGCCATAACGGCGCCACTGCCCATCGGCAAGTAGCCAGAGCTGACCCGATTGCAGCAGCCAGCGCTCACCCCGCAGCAGGGCATCGAGGTTGTCATCGCCGAGCTCGCCAAGCAGCCCCAGCTGATCACGCCGCTCCCGCACATGGAGCAGAGCATCGAGCCCGGCCACCGGATGACCAGCCAGCCAGCGCGCAGCGCTGGAGCCACCCAGCGGATAAACGGGGTGAGCGGCAAACCAGCGGGTCGAGGGTACAGCCCCTTGGCCACAAAGCGCCTGCAGTAGCGGCAGCCACTCGGCGGGCAACTCATTCTCTGTCCCGCACTCCTGCTGATAGCGATAGATGGCCTGCAGTTGACGCAGCGGATAGCGCTGCCAGGCAGGATGAAGGGAGTCGGGAGCGATCAGGCGACGATCGAGCCGCTGCACCTCGTCAAGAGGCAGCGCCTGTTCGGGAGCCTGCCTGGCCAGCGCGCCCGCCAGGCGATCAGCCAGCGGCCCGGCCAGCACGGGATACGCCATGCCGTAGCAGATCAGGGAGCAGAGCAGCAGGATCAGGCGCATGGGTTCAACTCGAGAGGACTCCGGATCAAGGCACAGCAGGTCACTGCGCCATAAAGAATGTCAGCGCCATTTTTCAATGGCGCTGACATCCGGTCAACCGCTAACGGCATTGGCGCGGCTCCCGCCAGCCCATATGAACCGTCATCTATTTGAACAGCCCCTTGAGCAGCTGGTCGGCCACCCCTTTGACGGCCTCGTTCTCGGCCTTGTCACCCAGCAGCTTCTTGAGGCCGCGTTCGGCCTCCTTGCGCGCCTTATCCTCCAGCAGCTTGTTGTTGCTAAGCAGCGCCTTCACATCGAGCTGGTAGCTGGGGGCTTGCCAGTGACCGCCGATCCGCACCGGAATGGTGATCTCCTTCAGCTCATCCACATCCTTGCCCCCCTGCCCCTTGCTGCTCTCGACAATGGAGGTGAGGAACAGGAAGTCGAGGCTCTCCAGCACCAGCGCCGTCTGCCCCTCGCCCTTGACCCGCAAGGCGGGGGCAAAGAGCTGGATGTCGTTGCTACGGGCGATGCCGTCGGCAATCTGGAAGCTGGCGGTGAGGGCGCTGAAGTCGGTCTTGCGCGCCTCCTTCACCTGCTCGGCCCCCTTGCCGGTGAGGGTGGCCCGCGCCTCGCGGATCATTTCCGCTAGGTTGATGCCGTGCAGGGCGCCGTCGCTCAGCTTCAAGGTCACCTTGCCCTGCATTCCGTTGCGCAGTGCCAGAGGGGAGAGACCACGCCCCTGCACCTGCACATCGAGATCGCCCTTACCCTCCAGCAGATCGCTCTGGGCCAGAGTCTGCAGCAAGGGACGAATGTTCACTCCGGCCACCTGCTTGTGCACCTTGTAGGTGGCGGGTTGCTGGCGTGCGTCGAGAACCCCTTTCGCGCTTACCTGACCGCCCGCCACGGTCGCGCTGAACTGTTTGAGCGTCAGCAGTCCCTTGGCCAAAACCACCTGCAGATCGACAGTACCGAGATCCAGCCCTTTCAGGCGCAGGCTACCGAGTTGCAACCGACCATCCAGATCCACACCTTTGAGCGCGCCCAGATCCGGTTCAACCGCGGAGAGGGCTTCGCTCTTGCCGGTTGCTTCTTTATCGCCAGTTGCAGCGGTATTGGAAGCACCGACCGTTGGTTTGTCCTCTCTCGCCTGCGCTGGTGTGGTCGGTGCCGATCTGGCGAGCCATTTGTCGAGATCCAGCTTCTCCCCCTTGAGATCGAAGCTGATCGAGGGAACAGCGCCAAGCTGCACGGTTCCATCACCACTCAGCAGCGCCTCATCAGCACTCATCACCAGCTTGCTCAGGGTAATCAACTGCTTGTCGAGCTCGGCACGGGCAAACCCGGCCAGTTTCAGCTTCATCTGCGGGCGCGGCAGCGCATCACCTTCCAGCGCAGCCGTCAGCAGCACATCGGAGAGCTCGGCAAGCTTCATCTCTTTATCGAGCCGTCCCTTGAGCGTTCCTTCCAGCGAACCAGCCAGTGAAGCTTGCTGCCCCTCACCCTTGGCTCCTTTCAGCGCCAACGTGAGGTTGCTCCACTCACCAAGGGCCAGTCGGTCTCCCTTGATGGAGAAACTGTCGAGTCGCAGAGACGGGTCACTCAGGCTGCCGCTGAGGCTCAGATCTTTCAGCTCACTCGCCATCACCTCCTGCGCCAGCTTGATCTGGGTCTGCCCTTTAACGTCGAAAGCGAGCTTGTCGGCACTCCCCTTGGCGGCCAGCGTCACGGGTACCCACTGACCGGTGGCCAGTTGCCCCATATCGAGATCGAGGCGATCCAGTCGCAGCGACGTGCCGCTGCGATCATCCTGTACCAGCGCACTGGCCTGGGAGAGCGCGACACCCTGCAAGCTGATCTGCCAGGGCTTGCTATCAGCGGTTGGCGCTGGGGTTGCGGGGACGACCGGTTCGCTTGCATCAGCAGTGGCATCTTTGAGCAGTCCGCTCAGATTGGAGCTGCCATCCGCCTTGGTCTGGATAAAGAGATTGGCGCCACTCAGGGTCACCTTGCCGATCTCCAGACGATGGGAGAGCAGCGGCAACAGGGCCACCGAGGCCTCGCCCTGCTCGAAACGAACCAGATCCGGCTCGGCAAAACCGGCCGGATTGCGCAGAGCGACCTTCTCCAGCGAGAGCCCGAGACTCGGCCAGAAACGCCAGTCAATCTCCCCCGCCATCACCAGCTCCCGACCCGTGCTCTTGCGCACCTGTTCAGCCAGTTGGGGCTTGAATTGATTGGGGTCGATAAGGCTTATCAACGTCACTATGGCCAGCAAGGCTGCCACGGCGATGCCGAGCAAGATGAGAACTATCTTCTTCACGATATGCTCCTTGAATCCGGATCCACTGCTGACTATACCACTCACCGTCTGACGAATGGCGTCTGCGGGACAAAAGTGGACAAGGATGAGACAGGGATGGTCGCTGCCAATCCCCATCGTCATCAGCAGGGATCAGGCTTGCAAAGAGGATTGCTGCAGCCGCGCCACCGCGGTGCGCGTCGATTCGAAAGCAAAGCGGGGCAAGGGAATATCGCTGATCTTCAGCCACTGACAGGCGGCCACATCGTCAGCCGGCTGGATGAACGGTTTTTCACTCAGCTTGATAGCGAAAAAGGTGTCACAGGTGTGATAGGTGATGCCATCGTAGGGGTAAATATTGGAGAATGAACCGAGATAGGTAAAAGGTTGGGCGCTGACATCGAGCCCCAGCTCCTCCTGTAACTCGCGCACCAGCGCCCCCTCCAGCGACTCGCCGGGATCGACAAATCCGCCCGGCAGATCCAGCAACCCCTTGCACGGATTGCGGGCACGCTCCGCAACCAGCACCTCGTCCTGCCAGCAAAGCGCCACCATCACCGCCGTCGCCACATTCTGGAAAAAATGAAAACCGCAGCCACAGAGAAACTCTTTAGGGCTGACGCTCTGCAAGGTTTGACCACCGCATTTTGGACAAAACATGGGCTATCTCCGACGAAATAAAGCGCTATTTTACGCTGCCATGGCTGTTTTTTATGAGTAAAACCGACGGGGGAAGACTAGGAATTGGAAGGGAGAGGAATAAAACAGGGCAATTATCAGGCGACTTACTGAATTGCAGGCAATAAAAAACCCCGCTCGATGAGCGGGGTTTCTTGTATTGAGTGCCTGGCAGTGTCCTACTCTCGCATGGCGAATGCCACACTACCATCGGCGCTACCGCGTTTCACTTCTGAGTTCGGCATGGGATCAGGTGGTTCCACGGCGCTATGGCCGCCAGGCAAATTCTTCAATCCAGAAAGCTGACGTGAATAACGATGTTGCTCGTGGCTTGTCGTTATCACTGAATTAGTAGTTCGCTTGGTATTTGCTACAAGCCTTAGAACACTTCTTGGGTGTTGTATGGTTAAGCCTCACGGGTAATTAGTACGGGTTAGCTCAATGCATCGCTGCACTTACACACCCCGCCTATCAACGTTGTGGTCTCCAACGGCCCTTTAGGACCCTCAAGGGGTCAGGGATGACTCATCTCAGGGCTCGCTTCCCGCTTAGATGCTTTCAGCGGTTATCGATTCCGAACTTAGCTACCGGGCAGTGCCACTGGCGTGACAACCCGAACACCAGAGGTTCGTTCACTCCGGTCCTCTCGTACTAGGAGCAACTCCCTTCAATCATCCAACGCCCACGGCAGATAGGGACCGAACTGTCTCACGACGTTCTGAACCCAGCTCGCGTACCACTTTAAATGGCGAACAGCCATACCCTTGGGACCGACTTCAGCCCCAGGATGTGATGAGCCGACATCGAGGTGCCAAACACCGCCGTCGATATGAACTCTTGGGCGGTATCAGCCTGTTATCCCCGGAGTACCTTTTATCCGTTGAGCGATGGCCCTTCCATTCAGAACCACCGGATCACTATGACCTACTTTCGTACCTGCTCGACCTGTCCGTCTCGCAGTTAAGCTGGCTTATGCCATTGCACTAACCTCCTGATGTCCGACCAGGATTAGCCAACCTTCGTGCTCCTCCGTTACTCTTTGGGAGGAGACCGCCCCAGTCAAACTACCCACCAGGCACTGTCCGCGAGCCCGATTCAGGGCCCTGCGTTAGAACATCAAACATACAAGGGTGGTATTTCAAGGACGGCTCCAGCGCAACTGGCGTCACGCCTTCAAAGCCTCCCACCTATCCTACACATGTAGGTTCAATGTTCAGTGCCAAGCTGTAGTAAAGGTTCACGGGGTCTTTCCGTCTAGCCGCGGGTACACCGCATCTTCACGGCGAATTCGATTTCACTGAGTCTCGGGTGGAGACAGCATGGCCATGGTTACACCATTCGTGCAGGTCGGAACTTACCCGACAAGGAATTTCGCTACCTTAGGACCGTTATAGTTACGGCCGCCGTTTACCGGGGCTTCGATCAAGAGCTTCGCTTGCGCTAACCCCATCAATTAACCTTCCGGCACCGGGCAGGTGTCACACCCTATACGTCCACTTTCGTGTTTGCAGAGTGCTGTGTTTTTGATAAACAGTCCCAGCCATCTGGTCACTGCGACTCCCGACAGCTCCATCCGCAAGGGACTTCACCATCAAGAGCGAACCTTCTCCCGAAGTTACGGTTCTATTTTGCCTAGTTCCTTCACCCGAGTCTCTCAAGCGCCTTGGTATTCTCTACCCGACCACCTGTGTCGGTTTGGGGTACGATGACTTGTAATCTGAAGCTTAGAGGCTTTTCCTGGAAGCAGGGCATCAATGGCTTCCACACCGTAGTGTGTTCGTCTCGTGTCTCAGTGTTGTGTCTCCGGATTTGCCTGGAAACACCACCTACGCACTTTCACCAGGACAACCGTCGCCTGGCCCACCTAGCCTTCTCCGTCCCCCCATCGCAATTACAAGTCGTGCAGGAATATTAACCTGCTTCCCATCGACTACGCCTTTCGGCCTCGCCTTAGGGGTCGACTCACCCTGCCCCGATTAACGTTGGACAGGAACCCTTGGTCTTCCGGCGAGGAGGCTTTTCACCCCCTTTATCGTTACTTACGTCAGCATTCGCACTTCTGATATCTCCAGCATACCTCTCGATACACCTTCGCAGACTTACAGAACGCTCCCCTACCACTCACACATAAGTGTGAATCCGCGGCTTCGGTGCCTGGTTTGAGCCCCGTTACATCTTCCGCGCAGGCCGACTCGACTAGTGAGCTATTACGCTTTCTTTAAATGATGGCTGCTTCTAAGCCAACATCCTAGCTGTCTGAGCCTTCCCACATCGTTTCCCACTTAACCAGAACTTTGGGACCTTAGCCGGCGGTCTGGGTTGTTTCCCTCTTCACGACGGACGTTAGCACCCGCCGTGTGTCTCCCGGATATTACTTACTGGTATTCGGAGTTTGCATGGGGTTGGTAAGTCGGGATGACCCCCTAGCCCAAACAGTGCTCTACCCCCAGTAGTATTCGTCCGAGGCGCTACCTAAATAGCTTTCGGGGAGAACCAGCTATCTCCGAGTTTGATTGGCCTTTCACCCCCAGCCACAGGTCATCCCCTAACTTTGCAACGTTAGTGGGTTCGGTCCTCCAGTTGATGTTACTCAACCTTCAACCTGCCCATGGCTAGATCACCCGGTTTCGGGTCTACACCTTGCAACTAGACGCCCAGTTAAGACTCGGTTTCCCTACGGCTCCCCTATACGGTTAACCTCGCTACAAAATGTAAGTCGCTGACCCATTATACAAAAGGTACGCAGTCACCCCGAAGGGCTCCCACTGCTTGTACGTACACGGTTTCAGGTTCTATTTCACTCCCCTCACAGGGGTTCTTTTCGCCTTTCCCTCACGGTACTGGTTCACTATCGGTCAGTCAGGAGTATTTAGCCTTGGAGGATGGTCCCCCCATATTCAGACAGGATGTCACGTGTCCCGCCCTACTCGATTTCACATCAAGGTTGTTTTCGTGTACGGGGCTATCACCCTGTATCGCCGGCCTTTCCAGGACCGTTCCACTAACTTCCAAGATGCTTAAGGGCTAATCCCCGTTCGCTCGCCGCTACTGAGGGAATCTCGGTTGATTTCTTTTCCTCGGGGTACTTAGATGTTTCAGTTCTCCCGGTTCGCCTCTGTTACCTATGTATTCAGTAACAGATACCCGAGTTATCTCGGGTGGGTTTCCCCATTCGGAAATCTGTGAGTAATAGCGTCTCTTACCGACTTCTCACAGCTTATCGCAGGTTAGTACGTCCTTCATCGCCTCTGACTGCCAAGGCATCCACCATGTACGCTTAGTCACTTAACCATACAACCCCAAGAAGTGTCGTCGAAACGGCATTCAAGTTGCTGTACAACAAGGACCAAATAAAATTTGGTTTTCGCCAAGAAGTTTCCAAAGCACTTGTAACAAATGTTTGAGAACTACTTTTTAAATCAGCTTTCCAGATTGTTAAAGAGCATGTTTGCAACGGCGC